>CAVTHB010000005.1:0-973351 GCA_963734475.1 uncultured Nitrospira sp. | reverse complement strand
TAAACTAACAGCCCCATCACTGTCCTGAGAAGGCAAGGGAACTGCTCTTGAATGTGTCATAAAGGATGCAAAATATACCCGTGCATGCTGTGTAATATAGCTGGTTATTGATATGCAGGCCTTCCTGAAAAGCCTTTTATTTCCCCTCGGCGTGATATAATAAGCGAAAAGATGCTTAGACACACCCGCAAATACTACGCCGCAAACCGGAGTCTTTCTTGAACCGTTTTAAGAACAGGAGGTACTCACAGAGTTTTTTCCTGGAATACATCCCAGTTGTATTGCTCAATACCTGCGTCTCCATGGCAATATCGCTTCCCCTGCTGAAATTAAGCAATCCGGACGGCGGTTTTGCGAAGGTATTCAGCTTAATCCCCTTTACCGCCCATTATTTTTCCCTGAACTTTATAATAGGCCTGCTTCCCCTTTGCCTTTCCCTGCTGCTTCCCAGGACTTTTTACATAATAATCAGGACCACCCTATTCTTTCTCTTGCAGACGCTCCTCATAATAGACACTAAGATATATTCGATCTTTCATTATCATATCAACGCGCTGGTGCTGAATGTCATTACTACGGAAGGAGCCTCGGATTCGGTCATCCTGGGCAAAGGCACCATTTTAACCTTCCTGTTTTTCTTGTCCTGCGTCCTTTTCGTGGAAGTCCTGATAAACGTTTATTTCAACGGCCGTCATAAAGAATTGGGGGAAAACAGAAAGGCCTCTCTCATAAAGGCTTTCAGGACTGCTTTTGTGCTCGGGATTTCCCTCATCATATTCGAAAAAGGCATGTACGCATACGCTGACCTGTACGATAAAACAACCATCACGAAAGGCGCAGCTGTTTACCCCCTGTATATGCCGCTGACGATCAAGAGGTTCGCACATAAGCACCTCGGCTTTAAATTCAGCGAAGAAAATCGCATCAAGGCGCACGGCGACGGAGCAAAATTACAATATCCCAAGGAAGAACTTCGGTTCGACGCAGCCCGTGACAAAAAATACAATATCATCGTTATCGTCCTCGAAGGTCTAAGGTTTGATAACCTGGACCGGCAGATTATGCCGAATGTCTGGGAATTCGGTCAGCGGGCGCTCATATATAATAACCACTACAGCGGAGGCAACGGCTCCCGCTTCGGGATATTCTCGCTGATGTACGGCATCGAGGGGACCTACTGGCGCTCTTTTCTCGCCCACAGGACCTCGCCTGTCCTGATAAATACGCTGCTTGACAGGCAGTATGACTTCAAGATCCTTGCCGGTACGTCCATGACCTTCCCGGAATTCAGAAGTACGGTTTTTGTTAAGGTTCCCCAATACGTCGAGGATAAATTTACTACTACCGACAATGTTGAACGGGACCGCATCATGACAGACAAATTCATTGATTACCTGTCAACCCGCCCCACGGAAAAGCCTTTCTTTGCCTTTCTATTCTTTAACGCATCGCACCAGCCCTATAATTATCCGAAGGAATACGAAAAGTTCAGGCCTGTGCTGAAAGAAGACCTGAATTATTTCAAAGACACGGGCAGGGACAAAATAGACATGCTCAAAAACCGTTACAGAAATGCCGTGTATTTCGATGATTCACTCCTGGGCAGGATTATACAGACCCTCGGGAAGCAGAGGCTGCTGGAGAATTCCATCGTCGTCATAACCGGGGACCACGGCGAGGAGTTTTTTGAAAACGGCTTTTTCGGCCATACATCAACTTTCGACGACTACCAGACAAAGACCGTCTTTCTCATGAGTTATCCGAAAACAGGACATCGTGTCATCGAAAGAATCACCAGCCACGCCGATTTTGTCCCGACCGTTATGGAGGCAATGGGCTGCATCTCCCCCCTGGACCGATACACTCAGGGCCTTTCCCTTCTTGACAGCAACCCCAAACGCCAATATATAACATCAACAAACCTGGACAATGCTGCGATTATTGACGATCAGTTCAAGATCGTCTTTTCAACTGCCATGTACAATATCGGGTCGCTGGAACTCCGCAGAAAAGCCGATTACAGTCTTGTAGCTGATCAGAAGGATATCTTAAAACAAGAGGGCAATAAACTCCTGGATTCCTCTCTGAAGATGTCTGAATTTTTCAGCAGATAAACCTGACATTTACCGGCGGAGCGCAGCCGGTTCATAAATACCCGAGAATTTCCATCGATCCTTGCGCCTGTCTGAGAAAGACGTCTCTGCCCTGCGGGCTCAACTGGTCAATCTGGTTTTCGTTCACGCCCTTCCTGACGTAATTGCGCAGTTCTTCCAGCGTAAACCAGTGCGTCTCCCTGTCCTTGGATCCTCCGAAAGTATAACTCCGCGTCCCGTCTTCGTTCATCGACTTTTTCGCCTGCAGCCTGACCTTTGCGACCCTGCTCTCATCCAGACCTGCAAAAGAATAGATTTTTTTCATAAACCCCAGCGGGTCAGACACCATCTCCTCGAACCGGACAATGTGATAGTTTTGAATTGTCTTAGAGTCCTGTATCATCTTTTGGCAGACGGTCTCGTACAACCTGCCCGCATCCTCCGCGGTCCATCCCCTGCGCACGTAACCCTCACAGAGGGCCAGGCCATTCCTCACGAGCGCCAGAAACGTGGCGTCGGGGTATATCTGCGCAAACTGGCTGCTGGCGAGGACAACGCCATTGACGTTCTTGGCAAGGAAACGGCAGTTTCTCACATCTTCCCGCAAATACCTGACATCCTCGGATTTATACTCGTTCCTGTCGGTAGACATCTTGTCGACATAGAAGAAGAGGTCAACGTACCGCATCATAAGTCCTGAAAGGCGGCCGCGCTCATCGAGACATTCCCGTCCGAAGACATGACTGCCGGATGAGACCTGGACAGGCAGATAAAAAAACCTTCTGACCCATTTGTCCATCTTTTTTCTCGGCTTGCTGTAAAAGACCTCGTGAGTCTCGCCGCTCAGCCAGCAGACGGCCGGGTGAGAAGCGAGGAGGTTCGTTATCATGTTGGTTCCGCCAAAAGAAAAGCCGTTCACAAAAATCGGCGCCCTATTCAGCATCAGGCCGTCCTTTCGGAGCGTGTCCGTTATGAGGATTTCTTTTACTCGCACAGCAGGTTCCCTCATACCGGCGATTCAGTACGAAACCAAGCGCTCTTTTTATAACATCCTTATTCAGTTTCATAAATACTCATCCTTCCCGCACATTCACGTCACGGCTTCTTTCCCTCAAAAACTTTTACCGCGTTCTCTATCCCTGTTCTCACCCTGCGTCTGCGACGCAACCTGTTCGTAAATCTCTTGCGATACCTGTGTTTCAACATTAACAGGATTTTTTCCGGCAAGGTGATCTTTCTTGCTGTTGCACCATAATGGAGAGTATAGCCAAGCTCCGTCAGATATTCTCCTGCAAGGTTTTCAAAAATTTCTATCTCACGCTTCTTCAACGAGGTCCTCCACGCATCCACGCGGTCGGCCACGGGCCCCTTGCCAACCAGTTGATGCTGCCCTGCAGTATAGGGAGGGACAAGGAATCCTCCACCCTCGATCATGACAGGATCATAAGCAATGTCTAAAAAAGCACAGATTCCCGTCACGGTCATTTCAGGATCACACACAACATCCTCATATCTGACTCTCTTCACCCGCTCGCTGCCATAGCGTGCTTCAACCCCTAAGCCGAGCTGAATCTTATTTACCCACGAAGAAGCTGCCCTGTCAATGGTGTTTGGTCCCCAATCAAGCGGCATGATCGAGGATGCCACAGCCCTGCCGTCTCTGACCAGATGGATCATCTTAGCCTCAGGAAACAGGTCGAAGAGCATGTCAGCATATTTTATGTTCAAAGGGGTGTGATCTACACAAATTGCAGTGCCCGGCTTTCGTACTTTATCGCCGTAACTCTGTGCCAGCCATAAAAAAAGCTCTTGAAACGAGGCAACACCCTGCGGGACCTTCTGCCCAACTTCGAGGCCCCAGTATTTGAAGCGAAGATGGTTCCTGACCATGGAAAAAACATCGGCTATATCGGCTTTGTCCTTTCCGTGGACCATCCTGTATGCGTCGGTCTTAAACTGCGCTTCCGGGATACAGAGACATGAACTATGCGCACCAAGAATGGAGCCCAGCATCGTCGTTCCGCTTCTATGTGCCCCACCGATAAAGACAAGCTTCATATCATTGATTCCTTTTTCTGAACCAGACCCCTGTAGAGATTCTCCCACACACGAACCGTAGCCTGGATGCTGAAATTCTTTTCTATATACTCCCTGGCAGCTTTACCCATAGACCTGGACAACTCTTTATCAATTATGAGTTTTTTCATCGCCCGTGCCAGCGCTGCGGAATCACCAACAGGTACAATGAAGCCTGTGACCCCGTCCTGCACGACTTCCTTCATACCGCCTGCTGTTGTGACGACCGAAGGTTTGGCAGCAGACATGGCCTCAAGCAGTGCGTTCGGAAGCCCCTCCTGTTCAGAGGACATGGCAAAAATGTCGATTGAGGAAAGGACAGCGGGGATATCAGCCCTCTCGCCGGCAAAGATAATGTCATCCTGCAGTCCCTCTTCCACAGCGATATTCTGAAGAGAACTCAAGGAGCGCGCCGCGGCCGACGATCAGCAGCTTCACATGGTCAATCCCCTTCCTCAAATCAGCAAAGGCCCCGATGAGATGCGCAAGACCTTTAGCAGGGACAAGTCTCCCTACATACCCTATGACTGTATCTTCAACTCCCAGACTCAGTTCCTTCCGGATGCCGCCTGAAGCCCCGGCAGGACTGAATAACTCCGTATCAACGCCATTGCGGATAACCAAAACCTTTGACGGGTCAACATGATCATATCGTATGACATCTTCCCTGACCGCCTCTGAAACAGCGACGACTTTGTCGGAAAAACGGCCCAGGAGGTTATTCATGATCCGCCTTTGGATCTTTTGCTCTTTTGTTTTTTTGTAAACATTATGGACGGATGGAACACACGGAATTCCGCAGAGCCTGGCAGCGATCCTGCCGTTGAGGTTTGCTCCGTGACCATGTGTTCTCACCAGGTGGATCTGCCTCTCTTTCATTAATCCATGCAGCAGGCGGACAGCGCGCGGAATAAGACGATCATTGCGCCCGATCTTGAGGGCCACAAAATCTATTCCGCTTTCTTCTATAAGCCTGCCTGTTGTCCCCTTGCTGCCCATACAGCAGACCGTCGGCCTGATCATGTCCTTGTCGTAGTAACGCAGCAGGTTGTAAAGCTGCTTAATAATGCCACCCCCTGTAGAATGCTGCACAATATGGAGGAGATTGATCCTGTTCATGCCGGAGGTCCGCCCGGGATATTATACAATTCCGTCCGTCCTTTCAGGGACCGGCACGCCTTTCTTCCTGAGCAATGTAATATAGAGGTCTTCCCAGGCCCGGGCCGTCGCTCTTATACTATACTTATTTTCGATGCACTGCCGGGCTGCCGCACCCAGCGTCCGGGCAAAACTCCTGTCTTTTAAAAGTTTTCTGATTCCTCCTGAGAGCGCTGTCTCATCACCGACAGGAACAACAAGACCGTTAACGCCGTCCTGTATGATCTCTGCCATGCCGCCGGCACAGGTCACGATCACAGGCCTGGCCGCGGCCATGGCCTCAAGCAGTGCATTAGGCAGTCCCTCGGCGATCGACGGCATCACAAAAATATCCATCACCCCGAGAAGCTGCGGGATATCCGTCCTTTCACCCAAAAACAGTATATCGTCTGAAAGGCCCTTTTCTTGTGCCATCATCCTGAGAGGTTCGCATAAGATGGCCGCCGCCCGCTATCAGGAGCTTGACCCGGCCGGTCTCTGTTCGTACGTTCTCAAATGCGCCGATAAGATGCTGAAGTCCTTTGGCAGGGACCAGCCTGCCGATAAATCCGATGACTGTTTCATTGTCTTTGAGGCCCAGTTTCTCCCGGATATCACCCGCATTTACCAATGGGTTGAACATAACCGTATCAACGCCGTTTCTGATTACCAGCACCTTCTTCGGATCAATATTGTCATGCTTTATTATGTCCGTCCTGATACTCTCCGACATGGCGACAATCCTGTCAGTAACACGCGACAGCATTTTATTTGCGATCTTCCTTTCGAAGCGCAGGTCCTTGCGGTAATTGCCGTGGACAGACGTTATGACAACCGGCACACCCGCAAGTTTGGCTGCGATCCTGCCATACAGGCTGGCACTGTATTTGTGCGCCCTGACAACGTGGATGTCCCGCTCCTTCATCACTGTGTAGAGCCGCCGGATGATCCCTGGAGAAAAGCGGTAGTGCCGTTCGACATGAAAATCCACTACTTCAAACCCGCTCTTCTCCATCCTGCCTGCCTATTTCTCCTTTTGTCTTAAAACAGCATACTGTCGGGTTCATCAGATCCCTGTCATAAGCTTTGAGAAGGCTGAGGAGTTGCTGCTGAACACCTCCGATATTCGAGTTCTGGAGGATATGCAATATATTTATCTTGCCCATATTCGTTTAATGTTAAATATAACACATTATCTTTTTGCCAAACCACATATACGCTGATAATCGGCGTTCGTCTTTTGCAACGCTTAAGATAATTATTCTATAATAGATGATCAGTCTCAATCCAACATGAGAAAAACATCAATAAAAAACAACATATTGTCCGCGGAGTCCCTGCTTCTTCCTGTCATATTTCTCTATTTTCTCCTGCTGACTTTCTTTTTAAAGACAATATTCATTGTAAAAAACTGGACTTTCCTGAAGCCGGACGGGTTTGGTGAACTTATGAGGCCTTGTTCGTCGGCCTGAGGTTTGACATTTCCATTCTGGCATATTTTTTTATTCCTGCTGTTTTTCTATACCATCTGCTGGTCCTGAAAAAAACGCGTCTTACAGAATGGATCTTTGAGGGATATTTTATTGCCATGGCATTTTTTATCCTGGTTTTCTGGTTTGCAGACATTCAGTATTTTGAAGAAGCCGGGAAACATTTTACCTATGAGGCCTTTGCCTATATCGGGACCGTGCTTCCAACCATTGTTTCCGGGGCCTTCAGACTGCATCCGCTGCTCTCCGCGCTTTCAATACTTTGCAGCCTGGCTTTAGCCTTCATGACGGGCCGCATCAGTAAGGTCTTTCATGAAGAATATTTGTTCCGCAGGAAAAGAAGCGACCTTTTTATTATTCTCTTCCTGCGTTCATAATTATGCTGGCAGTGATGATTGTAGCGGCACGCGGCGGACCCCAAAGCCCCAGCTTAAGACTCGGGGATTCCTGTATTTCAACCAGTCCATACATAAACGCCGTATGTCTCAACCCGATTTATTCCATCTTCACTTCAACTTTTTTACCATCTGAAAAGTTTACATTTTCCACTGAGGAGGCAAACGTCCGCACTGTTCGGGAACTTCTGGATATCGGACAATCGCCCGTTGTTGATAAGAATTATCCTCTTCTCAGAATTTCTCAGGGGACTGAGAGCGGCAACAGAAAAAATGTAGTTATTTTTATCCTTGAGAGCTGGTCAGGCAAGGATATCGGATGTCTCGGGAGTGAGAAAAATGTTACTCCCTTCTTTGACGGGCTGTCCACGCCAGGGGATGCTGTTTACGAATTTTTTTGCCACAGGCAGTCAGGACCGCGGAAGGCGTATTTTCAGTTTTATGCTCGTTCCCCAATCAGCCCCTCAAAGCCGATTATGGACAGACCTGTTGTGTATCAGACCCGCTGGAGGCCTTTAAGTCAGATCCTCGCCGAAGCCGGCTACCAGACCCTCTTTATCCACGGGGCCAGCCTGAATTTCGATAGTTTAAGGAAATTCCTGAAATACATGGGCTTCAAGAAAATCATTGACAAACGCAATCTGTCGCCGTCTGTTCCCTATAATTCTCCGCTGGGCTATCACGATGAAGACGTCATGCGTAAAGCGGATGAGGAATTCAACAGCCAGAACGGCACCCCTTTTCTGGGCGTAATATATACCATTAATACCCATCCGCCCTTTCCGATACCAAAAGGTTTTCCGGAGGCGTATCCTCCCACAGACATGACCAACAAATATTTTAATTCCCTTAAGTATTCAGACCATGCGCTCGAAATTTTCTTTGACCTGGCAAAGACCAGGCCTTACTTCAAGGACACAATCTTTATTTTCGTGGCCGACCATTCCCGCACACGCGACAAACTTAATCTTTTTGACCAGCACCATATACCCATGCTCGTTTACTCACCCGGCTATGTTCAGCCGGGCATTAATCCGGTTGTAAGCAGCCAGCTTGATCTGCTGCCGACTATTCTGGGATTACTCCAGCTTAAAACACCCCATTCCTCCTGGGGAAGAAACCTGTTTGAAGTCCCGGTGAATTCCGGCTTTGCAGCTTCAGTAGCAGGCAATGAAGTCAGGTGGCATGACAGCAGATATCTGCTCAACGACAGTCTGGCGGGCGACCCCGATGCTTTTCGATATACTTCGTGACAAGGCTTGCAAAGAGAATATATGGAGTCAGGAGGCTAAGGAAGGTGAAATCCTGAAAACAAGGACCCGCTCTTTTATTTCTCTGAGCCAACAACTGATGTACGAGAACCGCGTTTACCCATTGTCTTTTCGTAAACCCTGAGTCAAGTGGGATTAGTGCTGCCGCCATACCCATGACTTGCTCAACGCCCGCCTCTCAGGAGCTTTAGAAGCGTTTCTTTGATTATCAATATGAGGATCAAAGGCTTACGCCCGATTGCTGAAAACATTTTACGTTCCCCGGTCTCCCTTTCTGCCAGATAGATATTCCAGTATAAATGCATCATCTTTTTTCGCATGTCTTTAAAATGGAGCACCTTTTTGTTTTTTAACTCAACCAAAATTGATCGGTAACTCTCAGGCGGATGATAGTTGTACTCATCGCAGGAGAGAAGCAGTACCCTGACTCCATCGGCATCCACAACCGTATTTGCCGTAAAATCCCGGAGGTTCAGCGCGTCCCGCAAGGCAAATTGATCTCCCCACCATACATCATGGTGCGCATATGTATTCATATAAATAGCATATACCCGCTCGAAAAAAGCCAATGAACGTTCTTTTCTTCGCCCCGACACAAACAACATCCCCCCATTAACAGGCATGCCTTTCTTTGATTCCCGGAATGTCACCGCTATATCAAAATCCTGGTTGAAGACATGCTCCAAATTTGCGTTCACGATGATGTCAGAATCAAGAAAGAGCACATCCTCGTGAACTGCATATTTTTTTAAATACTCGATCTGGGCAATAAGCCTGCTCAAAATAATCTTTCTCGGATCAATGTCAAACCTTTTTATTTCACACTCAGAAGCCATAGGAAAATTGTCGGTATTGTTGTCAGTTAAGACAATGCATTTACATCCCGGGTGAAACAGTCTGACGGATTTAAACATAGTGGCTATCATGGCCCTCTGATCAAATTCCTTATTAATAAAAGTCAGTTTCTTTTTCAGACGGATTTTAGAATTGTTTAAATAAGCTTCACTTATCCGGTCAAAATCAACGTGAAAAGTCACAAAAGTAATCATGCTATGGTCCTCATAATGTGTATGGTAAAAGCAATAAGACACCGCGTTCGGGCAGATCCATTCTCTACAACTATTTTATTGCTTCTTCCTCAAAACAGGTCTAAAGACACGGCTCAAAAGTTTAGCCTTTCTTTGAGGCTGTTCAGGCACCGGCCACAAACTGTGGGCTGTTCCAGCGCCCTCTTTGAGCGCCGCCACAAAGCTCGCCTGTATATTTGACAGTTGATTTCTTGCTCTAACGGCGCATGCACGGGCTTCGATCCTGCTCTCCGGCGTCAGACAGTACTCGAAGGCAACTGAAAGTTTATCGTCCGTTATTTTTTCTGAGTCAATAATTTGGGACCATCCCAAACACCGGGCCTGCGCTGTTAACTTGGCGCCTCCTCTTATTGCATCCACCGCCACAACAGGAACTCCGTGCTTCAAAGCATAGACCATTCCGTGCAGGCGGGTTGTCAGCAGAACATCGACACGCGCGATCAAGGCTTCAGTCTCCGCAGGAGTCCGAAGTCCCGTTTGATTGAGAAATGCAGGCCATGCCGTATCAATTTCTACGACAGCCAATTCTCTTGTACTGAGAAAACGCCGAATCGCCAAGTTGGCCCGTTCATGCAGTTGTCGGTCCCCGTATGCTTTCTGAGGATGCACAAGACAAACCCCTACAACAGGAACGGGGGGCCTTTCCCAAAGGAAAGTAAGATCAGGACGCTGGTTCTGATCCGAGTCCCTCTCGAGCAGATCGTCAAAAGGGTTCCATGAAGCCAGGGGTTCAATCATGGAAAGGTTAATCCCTATAAAGCGGCAATGTGCGAACTTTCGCGTGTCAATTGGAACCCGCCGGGCGTAAAACGGTTTCCAGCAGGGACCGCATACAATAATTACATGAGTATACTCACCGGGGTTGGCTTTTTCCGGGTCAATCGCCCCCCCGATACGCTCTCGAATTGAAGCCTTAAACGGTGCGACAGTATAATCGCCTCCCGCGTCCCTGATCCAGCGTTTCACAACTTCAAGTGAGTCATGGTCTCCAATGGTAGAAAAATACCCCATCACAAGGGCCTTCATCGCAGCACCTTTCTATCCCTTTTCACGCAATTTATCCCAGTTGATTTCCGTTGCGCGAACTGAAGCACCTTTACGCATACCCCAGACTCTTCATAGATTCCCTGGTCTGGTTCAGAAAAATTATCTTATCCTCCTCACTCAGGCGGTTAATCTGGTTTTCATTCACGTCGCCTCTCAGAATGTTTTTGATATCGCTGACATGAAACCATGCGTACTCCCAGTCTTTACGGCCGCCAAAGGTATGTCTGCGTATCCCGTCCTTACCCATGGATGCCTTGGCCCGAAGCCTGACCTTCAGGACTTTATGCACGTCCAGACCGGCATATGAGTATATCTTTTCCATAAACGCAGCGGGATTGGAGATCATGTCTTCAAAACGGACAAGGTGATAACCGGGGATCGTCTGAGAATCATGGATCATTTTTTGACAAACCGCTTCATACATCTGCCCAAAAGCCTTCGCAGAATGATTTCTTCGGACATGGCCTTCACATATTGCCAGACCGTTTCTGACAATGGCAATAAATGTCGCATCAGGATACATTGCAGAAAAGACATCAGTAGCGAGCACATTTCCATTCATGTTTGAAACAAGAAATGGCGTTTTAATTTTCTCCGCGAGGGTATACTTGACATCTTCCGCTTTATAGACGTTTTTTCGGCTGATAAGCTTGTCCGCATAGAAAACAAGATCGATATACTGTCTCAGGGGTCCAGATATATCATGACGCCGGTCTAGGCAATCAAGCTCCAGCAGGTATGGTTTTGACGCAGACCGCAAGGGGACATCAAACAATCTCCGGACCCTTCGCTCACATTTTCTACTCTTATTGCCGCGGAACACTTCTTGTGTCTCGCCGCTGAGCAGACAGAGGTCAGGATGCGATCCAAGCATGTTCATTATCAGGCTTGTCCCGCCATATTTAAAGCCATTAATAAATACCGGAGCCCTATTTAACATCTGTAGTCCCCCGTTCCTCCAGGATTAAGATTCCTTGCCTGCGAGGACGTTTTCAAAAAGATCAATATAACGGTTAATAGTACTATTTATATCAAAATATGACAACGCTCGCACCTGTGCAGCAGCACCATAAGCTTCGGCAGATTTCTTGTCCTGCATAAGAGACAGGATTGCCGCCTCAATGGCCCTGCTGTCACCGACAGGGACAAGGATCCCGTATTTTTCAGATTCAAGGACTTCTCTGTTCGAAAGAATGTCCGAGGCTATGATCGGTTTTCCAGCAGCCATAGCTTCTATGAGGGCGTTTGGAAGCCCCTCCCAGAGTGAAGGGAAAACAAAAGCATCCATCGCAGCAAGCATCCCGGGGACATCTTTCCTGAAACCCGCAAATATGACTTTCCCCGTTATCCCGAGGTATTCCGCGTAGCGCATAAGATCTTCTTTTGCGGGTCCTCCTCCTACGAGCAAGAGTACTGCATGAGGAAACGTTTTTGCTACACTTGATATGGCATCAAGGAGATACTTGTGGCCCTTTTGCGGCGTAAGTCTCCCAACAGTCCCTATAACAACGGCCTCCGGAGAAATGCCCAGTTCTGATCTGACCCTGCCCGCATCTATATTCAGGAATCTTTGTCTGTCTATCCCGTTATGGATAACCATTACTTTTTCTTCAGAAAGGTTGTCATATTTTATGATATCTTTTTTCACTGTCCCGGAAACAGCAATCACCCTGTCAGAGACCCTTCCAAGCAGGTTGTTCAAGACCCTTCGGTGGACTTTTCTGTCCCTCGTGTAGACGTTATGTACGGACGGAACAATGCAGGGGACACGGCACAACCACGCAGCGAGCCTGCCGTAAAGGTTTGCGTGATACTGGTGGGTCCGCACTACCTGGATGTCCCTTCTGTCTGATGACCCTCATAAGGTCCTTCACAATGCTCCAGTCAAAACCGTGCCCCAACTTATTGAGAGCTCACAACCTCGATGCCCGCAGCCTCGATCTCCGGCCCCACTTCTCCTTTGCCGCTCAGGGAACAGACACACGGGAAAACCCTGTCCCTGTCGTAGTGTTTAAGAACAAGGCAGAGCTGGTTTTCAACGCCGCCGACAGGAAGTGCGGATATTACGTGGAGTACGTTCATTCGACTGCTTCAGCATAATCAGCCGGGGGGCTGTTCTTTATGATATCGAGGATTTCACAAGCCCTGTTGTAGTACGTATGGTCTTTCAGAACACGCTTGATAGGCAGCTTCAGCCAGTTGCCTTCGTTCATCAGGATGCGACAGATAATATCCGATAAGTTTCTTAAGCTCCTCCGGCGTCCTGAAGCATATGACCTCCTCACCCGGCTTCAGGAGGTCCCTAAGGTCTTCCTTGTCGTCTGAAAGCTGAAAGCCCTTGCAGGCCGCAATGTCAAACGTCCGGCTGTTCGTCCCCCTGATGTCGTTCAGGGGGTGGTGGGGGTTCAGCGAAATCGCTGATCCGCTGAACACCTTCGCCTTCCTTGGGCCCCGTATGTCGCCGCCTCTCACAGACTGCAGCAGCCTCTTATCTGAAACTTTCGACCAGCCTCTTCCCCAAAGCGCAATATTGAAATCTTCAAGCTCCTTCAACAGCCTGACCCGGTATGCATACCTGGAGCCGACGAGCGAAACATCTGCGCTGAACATCCCTCCTTCTCTGTTTCATCTGACTCATAAGGCCTGTAGACATCCGGATTCGTGCATTGAGGAAGATACCGGACATTTTTCAGCCCTGCTTTTCTCAGAGTGTCCCGCACATAGGTGTCCTTTACAAAAAAGTAATGACACGGTTCAATAGCCTCGAACTTCCCTATGGAAAGAGGGTTGTCGGTAAAAACATTAACAATGAGGGTATGCGTATTCTTCCTTATCTTCCAGAGGGTCTCCGGATAAATAGTTTCAGCCCTGCTCAGGAAAAGCAGGTCCGGCCTGATGCGCCTTACCTGGTCCAGCAGGCTGCTATTCATATATGAGAGCCATAAATATCTCAGATATTTATTTCTTTCGAACAGGACCAGTCTCCCCATCTTCCTGTAGAAAAAGGTCTGTGTATGAAGGCCAAGGCGCTGAAAGGCGCTGTCAAAGGCCCACCCCTTGTCGTCCATATAGCGCTCATCCTGCTTTGACCTGTTCAGGCGAGACAATAAGTATGTTCATTATGCAGACAGCCCTGTCATATGACCTTCAGCAGTGTAAAAGAGTTATAGTGGATGCCGCAAAAGGGATGTCCGTGCGGAAGATTCACGATTTGCCGATTTTCTAAGCAACTTTGCGCCTGTGGCGATCACAGACGTTACTGTTCATAAGGCAAAGATTCTCCTGTATGTTTCGATAAGCCGCTCCTGATAGCGCTGCCAGGTATGAAGTTTAACCTGTTCCGCGGCATTCATTCCCATCCTTTTTATTTCTTCCCTGTTTTCGTAAAAATAACCGGATTTTTTCCCCGAGCGCCCTGCTGTCCCGGATCGGGACAAGAAAACCGTCAATGCCGTCCCGCATCACCGAGCCGCTGTTCTCTGTTGCTATAAGCGGCAGGCCCGAGGCCATAGCTTCATAGGTCACCTTTGCTCCGCCTTCTTCAAGAGACGGAAAAACGAATATCGAGGCTTTTTTGTAAACTGTCTCAGGGTTTTTCAGAAAGCCTGCAAACACAACATTTTTTAGATCCGAATAATCCGAGAGACAACAGACCTGAAATTCTGATCAACACTTCCCAGAAGAACGAGTTCAGCGTTTTTCAGGCCAAGCCCCTTCCAGGCCTCAAGAAGGTACTGCACTCCCTTTCCTGATCCCGATCCTTCCGGCGAAGAGCACCCTGAATACATCGTCCTTTTCAGTTCCGGGGCTGAACCGCGCCAGGTCGGCCCCCCGTCCCAGAACGCTTACCTTTCTGGCGTCGATACCGGCCTTTAAGTATGTCTCTTTGGCAAAGTCTGTGACAACGAAGATATGGTCTGCGAGGTCCAGTTCCTCAAGCACAGACCGCCTTACGTAATCAGGGTCCTTACTTCTCTCAATGCCGAATCTCCTGTACTCTTCGTTCAGGACCTCCTCCCTGAAAAACCTGTGGTTCGAGCCGCTGTCAACAATAGCCGCGGCCCCGATCTTCTTGGCCGCCTTAATGCTCTTTAGCGCCTGGCTGCTCCATCCCTGAAATACATCACAGCCCTCCCGGAGTATGAGTCTTGGATGTGACATAATCAAGGAACCCTTTTCTCAAGGGCCGGTAATAGTGCCGGGGGAGAAAAAAAAGAAGTTTTGCCGGGTTCCCGGGCAGTGCCAGCACTTTTCGCCTGTCAATATCGGATTTATTCCCGTAGCAGACAGCCTTCTTTAAATACCCGGCATCCGAAAGCGCCTTCACAGCGTTATACGATACAATGCCAAGTCCCGGACCCCCAATCTTCGTAGCTATCGAGTATATGGTCTGCGGACATTTTGTCATTAGGTTTGAGATATTTTCTCTGTTTCTTTCATCACTTTGGACGGGCCTTCATCGACAGATCACTTTGTCACGGCAAAAGTATTGTGCAGTTCCATGTAGATATTATTATGGGATATCAGCTCGTTATGAGTACCGATATCGGCTATCCTTCCCTTGTCGAGAACAACAATCCTGTCAGAATTTATAATCGTGGAAAGCCTGTGTGCGATGACGATGGTCGTCCTGTCCTTCATAAGTTTTTCCAGCGCCTTCTGAACAAGGGCCTCTGACACTGAGTCAAGGGAAGAGGTCGCCTCATCGAGGATCAGTAACGGGGGGTTTTTAAGGACAGCCCTGGCGATCGCAATCCTCTGCCTCTGTCCGCCTGAAAGCTTCAGCCCTCTCTCTCCTATTACCGTATTGTATTTTTCCGGCAATTCATTGATGAACTCATCGGCGTAGGCCATCCGCGCAGCTTCAATAATTTCTTTTTCGGTTGCCCCCGGTCTTCCAAAAGCTATATTTTCCCTTATGGTGTCATTAAACAGGAGAACGTCCTGGCTGACAACGCCTATGAGTTCCCGCAGCGAATGTATTTCCACGTCGTTGATATCTGTCCCGTCTATTGTAAGCAGGCCGCTCGAACGCCTGTTGAAACGGGGGATTAAATCAATCAAAGTTGATTTTCCCATACCGCTCTGGCCCACTATAGCAACAACTTCACCCCTTGTTATCTCTAAATTAACGCCCTGTAATACAGGGGAATTGCATCCGGGATAAGTAAAAGAGACATCCTCGAACTTGACGGATCTTTTAAAGCCGTCTATATGCAGGGTACCCTTATCTTCCTGCTTTGCATTCAGCAGGGTATCGATCCTTTCCATGGAAGCCCGTATCTCCTGCAAACTGGTATAGGCTTCGCCTGTCTTTTTTACCGGTGAAAAGATCATATATACGGCAACTAGTATGGAGGCAAAATCTCCGGCTGTTATAACCCCGCCGACGACCATGCTGCCGCCGTACCACAGAACAAAGGCAATTCCTAGACCGGTAAGTGCATCGGTAATCAGAGTCGTAAATTGCTTGAATCTTATCGCTTTTAGCCGGTCCCGGTATAAGCGTTGGCTCTCATTCCTGAATTTGTCCGCCATTGCTTCTTCCCGGTTAAAAATCTTTATTATCCTGTTGCCCTGGACAGTCTCGCCGAGTTTTTGTGTCAGTACCGCCCCTTTCCTCTGCGCCTGTTTTGTTTTCTTTTTTATCCCTTTGCCTAATTTTCTCGTGCTGTAGGCTATCACCGGCAAGACCACAATGCTTACCAGCGTGAGTCTCCAACTCCTGTAAACAGCGACCCCCACAAGAAAAATCACCGTCGGCACTGCAACGATAAGCGTAGAAAGAACACCGGAAATCAAGCCGCTCAGTTCTTTTACGTCAGAAATGACCCTTGATATAATTACGCCCGAGGATTCTCTGTTGAAATATCCAAGAGGGAGATATAATACATGATTATAGAGTTTAATCCTCATTTCCCGCACTAACTTCATTCCCGCAGATTTCATAAGATATTCCTGGGCAAAACCCGCAAAGCCCTTTATACTAAAAAGTATAATGACTCCTGCGGGCATGAATTTCAGATATTCATATTTCTTCTGGACAAAGACCAAATCCAGTGCCGGCTTGATGAACCATGCGATAGCGCCTGATATGCCCGAAAGCAAAAAGCTCAGCAGGATGCCGCCCAGAATCCTTGGCCAGTAAGGTTTTGTAAGCTCAATAATCTTTCTGTGCATATTCATAATCGTGTTTAGTATATACAATAAGAGAGTGTATTTAAAAGATCCGGCGGACAGGCGGCGGGGACAGGATGAGGCTAAAAAGTCCCTCCGGTCAGGGTTGCGGTAATGGAGCCGATGGCCACTTTTGACTCCAGCTTCACCGGGACACGCTTTTTGTCGTCTGTGAGCCAGATATATACATCGCCTTTCCTGTTGAAGATACCCTCGGATTTCATAAGGGGCTTTATTACTATGGTATCGAACTCTCCCAGTTTTGTTTTTATCTTTTCCCTTCTCAGCACCTGGACTTCCACGTTCCACAGCTTCCTGCTGTCGAATACGTCCACATAAACCGATTTCCCGACCTCCAGTTTCAGAGCCCTGACATAGTAAAAGCTCGTAAGAGGATCGAAAGGTCTTCCCGTCGATCTTATAAGTCTTTTTTTTATGCCCGAGATGGTCTATGAATGTCACCTGGCCGTTCGCATGGTCAAAGATCAATTCCTTGTCACGTCTGTGTCTGCCTTCCCGCAACCTGATCCGGTAATTCTCCGGCAGGCAGATCGATGATACGGTCTGTTCGATCTCTCAGGAGGGATTCTACCCTGTCGTCAACCGTGTAGAAAAGGGAAATCCAGTCAGCAGAGCGGGCCGTCGAAATAATCTTCGTGCGTCCTTTGTCATTAACTGTCTCAAGAGTCGACGTCCCTGCCTTCAACCCGGTCCAGGAGAGATCAAAAACGAGCTTTTCAGGTACTGTAAACGACGAAGCGCCCCGCGAAGAAACCATCAGGAACACAAGGGAAAGAAACAGAGATGTCCATTTCAATCTCTCCTATGCTCATTCGCAGACCGCAGGGAATGCTCTTCCTGTTTCTCAATATCGCCATATTGTTTTATTGGGGAAAAGACGCAGATTTTCTCCTGAAAAATACAGTCCTGTTCTGCTATATTAATACATGCTGATTATTCCCGCAATAGATTTGAAGGACGGACAGTGCGTAAGACTGCAGCAAGGGAAGAAGGATGCTGTTACAGTATATTCGGGAAATCCCTCTGCAACTGCAAAGAAATGGGAGTCATGCGGCGCAAAAGTGCTGCATGTTGTAGACCTTGACGGCGCTTTTACCGGCAGCCAGAAAAATTATTCCCGCATCCTTGAGATCAGAAAGGCCGTAAGTATGGACATGGAGGTCGGCGGCGGCATAAGGGACATATCAACAGTAGACAAACTGCTCTCTGCCGGCATAAACAGGGTCATCATAGGGACTTCTGCAATCGAAGACGCCCAGTTCGTGACAGAAGCCTGCAACAAATTCCCCGGCAAAATATTTATCGGCATCGACGCCAAAGACGGGAAGGTGGCTGTAAAAGGCTGGGAAGAGGTCAGCACTGTTGAGGCCCGGGAATTGGCCAAAAGGGTCGAGATGATCGGGGTTGCGGGGATCATCTATACAGACATCTCCCGGGACGGAATGCTGACAGGCCCGAACCTTCCTGCTTTGGAAGCTATGGTGAAAACAGTGAATGTCCCGGTCATTGCATCAGGCGGGATCGCGAATCTTGAAGACGTCAGAAATCTCCTCAAGATTAAGAATCTCTGGGGAGCGATTACAGGCAAGGCGATCTATGCCGGCTCTCTTGACCTGAAAGAAGCGATAAAGGCCGTGATGGGTAATGAGTGATGAGTAATGGGTGATGGGTTAAAGAGCAATAACTTTAAAACTCATAAAGATTTGGCTGTGTGGAAAAATGCCATGGAGTTCGCAGAAAAAACATACTTTCTTACGGGAAAATTTCCAAAAGAAGAACAATTTGGGTTAACTTCTCAACTCAGACGTTCTGTTGTATCAATACCAAGTAATATAGCTGAAGGCTCTGCTCGAAGCTCAAAAAAAGAGTTTCTGCAATTTCTTTATATCTCGTTGGGATCTCTTGCAGAAGCTGAGACTCAGCTACTACTTGCAAAAAGGCTGCGTTTCTTTAATGATGACTCTTTGCTGAACGAACTGGAAATAATCAGAAAAATGCTTTTGGGACTAATAAAATACTTGAGAGGCAAAGCAAATGCTTAGTTTTGTTTTTACTCATTACTCATTACCCTTCACTCATCACGGCCTTTCCCATGCTCGCTAAACGTATAATCCCCTGCCTGGACGTCAAAGACGGCCGTGTTGTAAAAGGCGTCAGCTTTGTCAACCTGCGCGATGCCGGGGATCCTGTTGAAAATGCCCTCTTCTATGATGAGCAGGGCGCTGATGAACTCATCTTCCTGGATATCACGGCTTCCCACGAAAAAAGGAAGATCATTCTCGATGTTGTCGAAAAAACAGCCGAAGATGTCTTTATGCCCCTGACAGTAGGCGGCGGCATCAAAACCCTCGACGATATAAGAGACCTGCTCAGGGCAGGCTGCGATAAAGTATCCATCAATACGACTGCCGTAAAAGACCCGCATTTTATCAGCCGTGCGGCAGAAAAATTCGGGAGCCAGTGCATCGTGGTCGCGATAGACGCCAAAAGAGTCGCTGACAACATGGCTGATGCAACAGGCGAGGAATGGTTCAGCGACGCATCCATGAAAGATGTCATTCTTGATATCTCTACCCCTCCCATCCCCCCCGGACAGGGGGATGGTGTGGGCGATATCAACACACGGCGGCAGAAAAATGAAGCTTATCAACGCAGTCGCGTGGGCGAAGAAGATGGAGGAGCTCGGGGCCGGCGAATTCATGCTTACCAGCATGGACAAAGACGGGACCAAAGACGGTTATGATATCGAACTGACACGCACCATATCGGAGACAGTCTCAATCCCTGTCATCGCCTCGGGAGGCGCCGGCAACCTTGAACACCTTTACAACGGTCTTGTTGACGGGAAGGCGGACGCGGTACTGGCGGCTTCGATATTTCACTTCAGGGAATTTACTGTCAAAGAGGCAAAAGAGTACCTCAGTTCAAGAGGCGTTTCTGTCAGACTGTAAAGGATAATAGCTTTCCGTTGAGCAGAGCATGCAGCATCCGGCAGGGCCATGGCTTAAAAAAACCATTTTTTGAAGCGCCTTCACCAAATTGCTCGATTGCATAAATTGAAATAGTGTATTATAAACGCGAGAACTTTGTCCGCTCGCGATGACAGTCTGACACTCTCAGAATAGAAGTTCCTGCAGACTAAACTAAGGAGTACGGGGTAACGCTTGACAAATCAACAGCACGACGGGCCGAAGGCCGGCGAAGGCAGCATGGGATTTCGCCGGCTGGTCCAATTTCATGAGAATCCGAAGATCATCGCGCTGTGGCTGAGCCTGACAGGTCCGTTGCTGAGGTGGCTGACCCCCTCGAGACGACGGCTTCTGCTGGCTTTGGCAGCAGTATGGATTGCCCTGAAACGTCCGGTCAGGGAACTGCTGAAGGCCGGCTCCTGGTCAGCGGTCACCCCTGATATCCTGAGTTCGTTCCTGGTGGTCGCCATCATTTTCGGTATTTTCTGGTTATGCTACAGGACAGCGTTAAAATTTTCGTCCCTGCCTTCTTTTATCCGCAGCAATCCGCAGTTGTGTCTTCACTCGCTCTTTTGGCTCCTGCTGATCGTGCTCTGGACTACCTCTCCTGAGTCCGGAATCTGGCGTATAGTCCTGGTCGGGCTTGCCATCAAGCTGCCTTTTTTCCTGTGGCGCGCTGGGGTATATGCTTATGTCGGCCAAGCGCGGGAAAATGGCCGGCACCGGGTTCAGAGACCACCTGATGTATTTATGGCCTTCTTATGGAGGGTCGAACACCCCGTACGGCAAGGGACTGGAGTATCTGTCCCGGAATGAGGCAAAGGATGAGGAAGCGCTTGCCCGCGCCCAGCTTGCCGGAATCAGGCTGTTCCTTCTGGCTGCCCTTTGGAGAGTTGTCATGGCAATTATGAATGGCCTGGTGTTCGGTGCAGACAATTCTGTACGGCAGGCCCTGGGAGGATTTACACTCGACCTGCCTCACGTGAACAGATTATTCGGGCAGGGCGAGACTGTCTCCCCCTTGCTGGGCTGGGCATGCCTCTACGCCGAATTAATAAGGGATGTGCTCAGGCATGCGATATGAGGTCATGAAATCATAGGGACCCTGCGTTTTTTTGGCTTCTATGTATTCCGCAACACTTATAAGCCCCTGCTGTCTGAAACCGTGGTCGAATTCTGGAACCGCTACTATTACTACTTCAAGGAAATCATGGTGGAATTTTTTTTCTACCCGACCTTTATAGGCTGGTTCCGCAAATGGCCCAGGCTGCGGCTGTTTGCCGCGGTTTACATGGCGGCGTTCGTCGGCAACATGTACTATCACCTGATCGGTAAGGAGGAAAAGCTTGCAGCACGGGGATTTTCACGGCCTCTGGGTTTCATTGCATACCCGGTTGTTTTATTGCTTTTTGCTGAGTGCGGGCATCTTCATCTCGATGCTGCGTGAGCAGCGGCGGGCAGGTCAGCCGCGTACGCGCATCTTCCTCCGGCGGGGGTTGTCCATTTTCGGAGTATGGACCTTCTTTGCTATAATCAACATCTGGAACCAGGGAGGAGCCGGCGACGTTTTGTTGCTGTGACGAAATTTTTTCTTGGACTTATAGGACTTACTTAAAACTATTAAGGAGAAACTGCATATGATATTTGATCTCAGCGTAGGAAATCTTATTGAACCGGTAAGCGGCAGGCGCTGGGACCAGGCTGAAATCAGGCGGCAGGTGGCCCGCCGTATCGCCAGGTTCCAAAAATACGGTCTGGCGCCTGATGACCGCGTTTTTATTACCTTCGGCAACTGTCTGGAGTTTTTTGCCGAGCTTATCGCCATCTGGCGGCTCGGCGGCTGCGCGATCCCGGTCGACAGCCGGCTTACGGCCTTCGAGGTCGAAAACCTTGTGCGCGCCGCCACACCCAGACTCGCTGTTGTGGATGAGGCGACGTCCGCGGATATCATTAAGACACTTTCAGCCTCAGGACTCAGCGTTATACTGACCACTGAAACAGGCGCAGACGAAGCCTCAGCCAGCCTGGTCCGTCTTGAAAGCGACGCGCTCATTCTTTTTACTTCCGGGTCAACCGGCGATCCTAAAGGGGTTGTCCATACCCATCGTTCGCTGCGGGCGCGCTGGATGTCGCTGCGCGATCACCTCGGACTGGATGCCTTCAGAAAAACTCTCTGCATGCTGCCGACCCACTTCGGGCACGGTCTGATCTGCAACAGTCTTTTCCCATGGCTTTCAGGTCAGGACCTGTATATAACACAGCCGTTCCGGCCTGACCTTGTCATGCGCCTGGGAACGCTTATTGACGAACACGGCATCACGTTCATGTCTTCAGTGCCTGCCATCTGGCGGCTCGCCTTAAAACTGGCCCAGCCCGCCGCAGCAAGGCACGCTTCAGCGGGTGCATTGCGGGTCAGCGCCCCTGTCATCCCATATGTGGGAAGATATCCGCAAATGGACCGGCACGAGAAATGTGTGTAACTCTTACGGCATCACAGAGACAGGAAGCTGGGTCGCGGGCCTGTCTGCAGCGGACGTCCCTGCCGAGGACGGATTGATCGGCCAGGGATGGGGAGCTGTGATTGAGGTCCTGCATACGAATGAAACATCAAGGACTCTTGATCCGGAGAGCCGCTGCGCCCCTGGTGAGCCGGGTTATGTATGGTTGAACACGCCTGCCCTTATGAAAGGTTATTTCCAGCGTGATGACCTCACGGGAAAGGCCGTTGTTGACGGCTGGTTCATGACCGGAGACATCGGGGTGCTCGATGATCAGGGCCGGCTTGTGCTGCGGGGCCGGGAGCGCGATGAAATCAACAAAGGCGGCATGAAGGTGTTCCCGTCCGACATTGACGCGGTGGTAGAGCGCTTCGACCGCACCAATGACGTCTGCACCTTTGCACTCGATGACCCCATTTATGGTCAGAATGTCGGGATTGCTGTCGTCCTTCAGGACCGGAGCGATGAGACAATCTGCAGCCTTTATAAATGGATGAAATCACATCTTTCAGAATCAAAAATGCCGATGCGCTGGTGGATGGTCGATGAGATTCCGCGGACCTCGCGCGGCAAGATCAACCGGGACGCGGTCAAGGCCGCATGCCAGGACCTGTCGCCGCTTGATCTGCCGGGCATCCTTGGGAAAAGCCGGTTCATGAGCGAAATGCGGGAGCAGCGAAGGCAGAGTTTCGTCAATTTTCTGCGGACAATCCAGAAGGCCGGCCGTCCCGTCGAAAGCCTGGGCGACAGCGATAAACTGGTTGCCTCGGGTCTGATCGATTCTCTGGCGATCCTGCAGATCGTAGTCTATCTGGAAAACACCTACGGCATTAATTTTTCTGCGAACGGCTTTGATCCTGAACAGCTCGGATCTATCGGAAACATACTCGACCTGATCGAAAAGGAGAAGCCATGAGAGCCGCAGGGCATATCAGTGTTAAAATCTATTATATGGAGGCTGAGGTACACATGTCATCAAGTTCATTAAATAAAACAGTTTTGTCTGCCGGCAGACGTATGCGCGAGACCCTGGGGAGCAGGAGCATCACGCCGTTTATCGGCATCTACGATGCTTTTTCCGCGTCTGTTGCGGGCCGGCACTTTGACTCACTATTCGTAGGCGGGTTCGGTTTTGCAGCCAGCTACTACGGCCTTCCTGATATCGGCTTCATCGCATGGCCGGACATTGTAGCGTTCGTGCAGCGCGTCAGAACAGTATTGCCGGAGCACAATATACTTGTTGATATCGACGACGGCTATTGCGACACCGAGGTCGCCTGCCACGTAGTTTCGCTGCTTGAAGCCTCGGGCGCCTCAGGAGTTGTCATAGAAGACCAGAAGCGGCCCCGCCGCTGCGGTCATTTTGACGGGAAACAGATCATGGAGCTTGAAGAGTATCTGGACAAACTCCGCACAGGTACTCGCCACAAGGCGTGATCTGTTTGTCGTGGCCCGGACTGACAGCTCTGATCCCGAGGACATCGCAATCCGTGTAAAGGCCTTTGCAGAAGCCGGCGCAGACGCTGTCCTGGTCGATGGTCTGAAGAGCTTCGACACCATCCGCCAATTGAAGGAGCTGGTGGACCGTCCGTTATGCTTCAACCAGATCGCCGGCGGAAAATCTCCGGCCTGCACATTGAGCGAACTGAGTGAAGCAGGTGTGTCGCTGGCGATTTACAGTACTCCGTGTCTTTTCCCGGTACAGACAGCAATAGAGGATGCCATGAAGGAAATAAAGACAAATGACGGGTCGCTGGCCACAAGCAAGATCGGTGTTAAGGATTGCACTAAGATCCTCTCTGAAAACCTCGCGCGGCGCGGCAGCTGCAATTGCTCAAAGTAACGCCCCCTTCCCCTGCTTAAGGCACCTGCTGTTGGCTCTTAGCCCCAAGAGGAGGTATACGTACCTCCTCTTAAGGCTAGGGAGGTCAGGAAAATTGAGATAAAATAGCCAGGAGAATTACTTGGATTTGTGCATAGACTACTTGCTGCACAAAAAAGCTGTCATTCCCGTTCTCCTCGGCGAATCCGCCCGAGTGCGGACAAGTGAAGCGCGCCTGCCTGTCCCTGCCTACCGGCAGGCAGGCGGTAGGCAGATCGGGAATCCCTTTTTTAATCCTTCAGAAAGATTCCGGATACCCAAACATCGGGCACAGGCAAGCCGGATTGACAGAAAACAACAAAAAACACGACTTTATCACAGACACTATCCAGCATGGACCTCTGTGAAACCCTTCCTTGAATTGCCGTTCTCAGGATAACTGCATCTTTCGGGGCAGCCGCTTTTCCTTTTCTTTTTTCTCTATCTTATACTGCCCGATGAAATCTTCGCCTGCCGGCTCAGCACGCAGCAGGAAACTCCTGCCGCTGTCGTTCACCTTCACATCGACCTCATCGAGATGTCTTGCATCAGAGTACCGTGCGCAGAGGGATGCAGCAATCAGGATGATTTCTTCTGTTGTCCTTCCACGCACAAGGACTATGGGACTTGCATAATCTTCGACCCTCAGGCAGACACCCTTCCCTGCCTCCAGTGAAAGCATCATCTCATTTTCACTCCTGTCCCTGCCGACAATGACCTTGCAGTCGTAAGAGACCCTGAAATGCCTGCCGAGCCTCAGAAGGGCGAGGTCCTCGAGTGAAGGGTCTGAGTCGTGATCAAGGAGCTCCCTCAATCTGAAGGAGTAATTCGGTTCAGTCAGCAGACAGCCTCCTGCCGGGGCCGGATAGTCCGTAAGACCGAACTCAGCCGCAAGCGCCATCTGCGGCTTCCTGGATCTGCCGCTGAAATCATAAAGCAGGTCCCTGTTCACGATGCCTTTTTCCTCCATGACAGTCGGCTTCATCAATTTCGCGCATAAAGGTCTCAGGATAAGGCCTCTCAAGCCCGTTTCCCTGTCGATTATGTCCAGCGCGTCCCTTCTCTGGCTCATAGGTCTCTGGCCAAGTACTTCTCCGGTAATAAGAAATTCGGCGCCTGTCATCTCCATAAACTCTTTGGCTTCCTTCAGCATGAGGATCCTGCAGTCCATGCAGGGGTTCATATTTTTGCCGTGCCCGAACTTCGGGTCCTTTACGATCCGGATGAACTTCTCCGCAAGATGGCAGAGCTTGACTTCAAACCCGAATTTTTCAGCGGCAGAAAAAGGGTCTTTGGAACATGAGGACTTGTCGGATATATCACAGCCGAAATGGTTCAGAAAAGTGACAGCCTTCACCTCGATGCCCTGTCTCAGGACAGCCAGTATCGCCAGTGTACTGTCCAGCCCGCCTGAATATAAGGCGACCGCCTTTACAGGCCGTGACGGGCGGAGAGTGGTAGGTGATGAATCTTCAGTCTTTGTCTGCATTATTTTTGGTTCTTTAATCGAAGGATTTCAGCAACTGTTCCGGAGTTGCGACTGCCGTCCCGACCTCAGCGACGACTATGCCGGCGGCATGGTTCGCGACCACGGCAGCTTCTTCCATGTCCGCGCCTGAGGCGCGGGCAAGGGTAAACGCGGATATCACGGTATCGCCGGCCCCGGTCACATCATAGACCTTCCTGGCAACTGTCGGGATATGCGTGACCTTGTTCTTTTCAAAGAGACTCATCCCCTGTTCTCCCCTTGTAATCAGCACGGCCTTGCAGGAGAGTTTTTTCATTAAACCCTTCCCTGCCCTGAGAAGTGTCCTGTCGTCCCTGATATCCACATTTGCGCCGCTCGAAGCCTCCATTACATTAGGGGTTATCAGGGAAACTCCCTTATAAAAGTCAAAATGTCCGACCTTTGGATCAACAGCTATGAACATCCCTCCGGGTTTCGCCTTTTTTACTATGTTCCTGATAAGTTCGGAAGATATCATCCCTTTCTGGTAATCGGATAAAATAATCGCATCGTACCGGAGAAGCTCAGAATTGATATATCCCAGTATGCCCTTTAATATCTTCCCGTCGACATATTTCCTGTCTTCCCTGTCGAACCTCACCACCTGCTGATTATGGGCTATGACACGTGTCTTGACGGTCGTGGGCCTGTTCTCGATAAATATTCCGTCGCAGTTCACGCCTTTATGCCTGAGGATATTCATAAGGGCCTCACCCGCGATGTCCCGGCCGTTTATGCCTATGACCGAGGCCTTGCCGCCCAGGGACACGATGTTATGGGCAACATTGGCGGCCCCTCCCAGAAGGAATTCCTCTCTCGTAACTTCCACAACAGGGACCGGGGCCTCCGGGGAAATCCTGTTCACCCTGCCCCATATATAATGGTCAAGGATAAGGTCCCCTATCACCAGGATGTTCCTGTCTTTAAAACCGCGTATGATCTTTTTGCAATCCATGATTATTTAATATAACTTAACCGTGCTGATAAATTAAAACTTTTCTTAGCTTTTACAGGCATTAAATGCGCCAACACATGAATGCTTTGAGAGGTGTAAGGACTTCTCACAGGCATTTGTGCCAGTTTACATTTTTCCATAAGGCCAGGTGCGAATAAGCGTCATTCTGCAACTATCGCAGCAGAATGACGCTTATTCGTATTTCACACTGATGAGATGTGAAAATAAAATTATATCTTACTGTAGTTCTCAGCTTCCAAGCATGATAAAATGATGATAGTTAGCGGCCAATCTTTGCAATTGATACACAATTGCAGTATGCAACGCAGTGAAAAAGAGGGATAACCTGCTAATTAAGAAGGTGCTTTGCCGCCGCTCTGCATCACTTATTTTATTGTTAGGCAGCGCCCCCAAACTGCCTGGCTTTTTTAACAAGGGGTATAGGAGGAAAAAATGCAAGTTAAGAAAATGGTGCTGACAGGAATAACAGTAGCAACGGTGTTATTTGCAGGCGTCGTTAGCGGAGCACAACCCCACATGGAGAACGCGTTACGTTCACTACAAGATGCCAACGAAGAGTTGCAAAAGGCTGACTCTAACAAAGGCGGTCACAGAGCTAGGGCTATCGAGTTGGTTAACCAGGCCATCTTTGAAGTTCAGGCCGGCATCGACTATGCTGGTGGTCTGCCGCCTATAGAATTTGCATCACCACCAGAAGTGATAGCCATACCTGACACTGATGGCGTTTACGCCGTTCCTGACATTGATACAGACCTCTATTTTTGGGACGGATGGTGGTGGCGTCAATGGGAAGGTCGTTGGTATCGCTCAAGTTATTATGACCGGGACTGGGGTTATTATGACAATGTTCCAAGTTTTTATTTTTATGTAGATCCGGGTTGGAGACGATACTACAGAGACCATAATTGGTACGGGCACCGGTGGGACCATGAACGAATTCCTTACAATCGCCTTCAACAGAACTGGAGGGTCTGGCAAGATAATCGGCATTGGGAAAAACAAGGAAATTGGGGCGTCCAAGGTTATCAACCCCGACCTAAACAGGAGATGCAGGAACTGAGACATCAAAGAGAAGAAGAATATCAAAAGAGGCCTGAGGTCCAGCAACATCAACAACAAAAACAACTCCAGGAGAAACAGCAGGATAAGCAGCAGCAGAAGCAGGATGGTCAACAGCAGAAACAGGAGCAGATGAAGGAACAGAAGCAGGAGAAACAGCAGGATAAGAAACAACAGCAGCATCAGAAGAGGCTGGAAGTGCCGGAGGACGAGGACAAAGGTCCTGACGACAAAGGTCAGCGCTGACAAATGACGGGCTACGGGAAGAGCGGCACAGGGTGAAGGGAGAAGTTTCCAGTGCTTCAAATCTTGGACTTCAGGCCTTCACCTGCCGGCTCTTGGAGCTAGCGGAGGTGTATAAGTAATGCAATTTCAATCATGAGGCAAAACGGAGAGGGCGAGCATTTGTGGTTCTTAGGCCGGGGCATACACTCTTGGAAGGTGAGTGTGGTCGGCCTTGCAAGCCAGCGATATTATTGAAGGGCAAAGAACCAGCTATGAATTTTTGAACAGCACAGATGTTTAGATCCTTGGCTTAAAAACTGCTTGAGACCATGCGCCTCTGCTTCCTAAACCTTTCTGCTGAGTCCGGAAAGAGCAAGACCACCGACTGGTGGACTAAAGGGCTGGGGCATGGGCTATCACCTGAAAGCTATTTCATTTTTGAAGGTATCTTGATCGTCTCGCCGGCGACTCCATCCCGACACTCCGCAGACAACATAAATTGACCAGCGGAAGCCACTGTTATTTTTTTGGATATCCTACCGATTGTGCCAGAATGATCTTCTGCTCAGGCCGCAACTTCATCGCTTTCGCCAGTTCCCGCCTGTCGATTGACCCGCGCACAACTGTCGCCAATCTTTCTGAGGCACAATACAGGTAAACGTTCTGGCTGATAAAACCTGTGTCCGCAGCTGAATAGAGTTCCTTGTCTTCTTTTGGCGCGTTGCCCATTCTTGAGAAATCAGCCACATAGATGAGATTGACAAAGGCCTCCTCTACGAAATCCTGGCGGCCTGTCAGGGAGCGGATGTCACCTGGCATAAGCAGTTTCAACACATTACTTTTCGCCTCATACAGATACACACCTTCAGCATTGGCAACATAAATATCAATTTCCTGCCGATCCATTGCTGAGGGCGCTGTGCGCTTTCCCGTGTCCGGCCGGTTTATTCCAAACGCCGCCCAGAGAAGGTTTGAAAGCGCCTGTGCGGATAACTTTTCGGAGCTGAATGAACGTGAAGAGCTTCTGTCCTTCAGCACCTGCATCAGAGGTCTGCCGCCATCTGTCTGCGGCTCAGGAAGATGGACGAGCTTATTCTCTCCGGCAAAGATTGAGGATACGGAAATCATTGAAATGGCCCATCCCAGGGAAGCGGCCAAAAATAATGTCCTTTTCACGACACTCCTCCTTTCGTCTTTTAAAAGACCTGTTGATTACCGGTTAACTACTTAAAGTATAGCACCGTGGAAGGGCCTTGTTCGGGAAGCAGAGAGATTGCCGTGAAATTGGCAGAGCTTATTTTTCCTGACCTGTCATTTCGCTCCGAGGGGCAGACTTACCTCTACAAGAGTGCCGCCATTTGGAACGCCACTTATCCTCAAATCACCGTTTAAGGCGCGCACGCGCTCCCGGATGCCGATCAGGCCAAACGATTGACGGTCGTCAATCTCCGCTTCAGTGATCCCCCGTCCGTCATCCTTGACATTGAGGGTTAACTTTCCGTCCTTCATTTCAAGGCACGCGCTGACCTTCGTCGCACCGGCATGGCGGGCCACATTGGTCAACACTTCCTGGAATATGCGGAAAACAGTTATGGAACTGGCCTCGTCCAGGACGATATCCCCGGGGCTTGAGATGAACTCGCAGGGAATGTTCGTCCGTCTGCTGAATTCAGCCGCATGCCATTCCATGGCGGCAGAAATACCGAGATGGTCCAGACCACCGGGCCTCAGGTCAGTCGAAATCTTCCTCACCGCATGCATGGCCGAATCAACAAGCTTCAACATGGAGTTCTTCCTTTCCATGAAGGGTTCGTCATTCTTATAGCGTTCGCTGACCCAGGCCAGATCGATTTTCAGGGCTGTTAAGGTCTGTCCCATTTCGTCGTGAATTTCACGAGCGATCCTTTTTCTCTCTTCCTCGGTTATAGTCTGCAAATGAGAGGCAAGGTCATGCAGTTGATCATTGATCTTTTTCAGTTCCGCAGTCCGCTCCTGCACCTGCCTCTCCAGATTTTCGCGCTCCCTGCGGAGTTCCTTCTCTGTCCTGGCCTTATAGAGGGCAAACTCGATGGAGATGAATAAATCCCTCTCCCTGAAAGGCTTTACTATATAGCCGAAAGGTTCGGTCACCTTGGCACGTTCAAGCGTGCTTTCATCGGCATGTGCAGTAAGGTAAATGACCGGGATATTGAGGAGTTCGCGGATTTTTTCAGCAGCGGTTATGCCGTCAACCGCTCCCTTCAGTACAATATCCATCAGCACCAGGTCAGGCCTTATCTCCCCCGCCTTTGCAACAGCGTCATCCCCGGAAGTTGCAACGCCCGCGACAACATATCCCAGACCTTCAAGCGCTTTTTTGATATGGAGCATTACTATCCCCTCGTCCTCAACAATCAATACCCTTACCCGTGCCAATACCTGCCCTCCGATATTATTTTTTATAAGGATGAACCGGATTGTGAAGCCGCAGGAGAAAATGACCTGTTCATCCGTGGCGCAATGACTCCCGGCCGCAAAAACGGAGACGGCAGAGAATCAAGTAAAAAGCAGGGCAAAGGAATACTTTATCCCTCTGCCTCCGGTCCTTTCAGACTACCGCCTGATGGACAAAAAAAGTCCAACCGGCAGCTGTCATATCGTAACTCCGGGAAAAGACGAAGTCAAGAAGAAGCATTCCGTATATTTACATACCACCCCCCGCGGAGTTCATTGGGACAAATAAAAAGGGAAAGGCAAAGGCCTTTCCCTTTTTATTGCGCTTACCGCAGCAGCAGTTTAAATATCATAGTAGAGGAAGAACTCATACGGATGAGGTCTGAGCCTCAGGGCATCAACCTCGTTGGTGCGCTTGTAGCTTATCCACTTATCAATAGCATCCTGGGTAAAGACATCGCCTTTCAGCAGAAAATCATGGTCTGCCTCGAGTGCGTCGAGGGCTTCATCGAGACTGCCCGGCATTGTCGGGACCGACGCAAGCTCTTCCGGTCCGAGATCATAGATGTCCTTGTCGAGCGGCTCGCCAGGATGGATCTTGTTCTCTATACCGTCAAGACCTGCCATCAGCATCGCCGAGAACGCCAGGTAGGTGTTGCATGAAGGATCAGGGAACCTGACCTCCACCCTCTTTGCCTTCGGGTTTGCGGAATAGGTCGGTATCCTTATTGAGGCGGAACGGTTTCTTGCGGAGTAGGCGAGATTGACCGGCGCCTCAAAGCCAGGGGTCAGTCTCTTGTATGAGTTCGTGGTCGGGTTCGTAAGCGCGGCCAGGGCATGGGCATGCTTCAGGACCCCGCCGATATAGTAAAGCGCCATCTCGCTCAGACCTGCGTAGCCGTTGCCTGCGAAAAGAGGTTTGCCCTTCTTCCAGATGGACTGGTGGCACATGCATGCCTGAACCATTGTCGCCGAAGAGGGGCTTCGGCATAAAGGTCGCGGTCTTTCCGTGTCTCACTGCAACGTTCTTGATGATGTATTTAAAGAGCATGTTTTTGTCAGCCATCTTGACCAGGGAATCGAACCTCATGTCGATCTCTGCCTGGCCGGCTGTTGCAACTTCATGGTGCTCCCTCTCGACATAGATGCCGCACTTGAGCATTTCCATCACCATCTCTGTCCTGAGGTTCACCTGGCTGTCAGTCGGCGGCACAGGGAAATAACCTTCCTTGTGTCTGGGCTTGTATCCGAGGTTCGGGTTCTCCTCGCGGCCGGAATTCCAGATGCCCTCAGTCGATTCAATAAAATAATAGCCGCTGTGTGAATTCTGATCGAACCGTATGCCGTCGAAGATGAAGAACTCAGCCTCAGGCCCGAAATAGGCCGTATCGCCGATACCGGTTGACTTGAGATAATTTTCCGCCTTCTGGGCGATGTATCTGGGGTCCCTCGTATAGTACTCCTTCGTGATGGGGTCTACGATATTGCATATCAGGCTTATCGTAGGATATTCCATAAACGGGTCCATAAAGGCAGTATCAGCATCAGGCATGATAAGCATGTCCGAAGTATTGATCGCCTGCCAGCCCCTGATAGAGGACCCGTCAAATCCGAGCCCTTCCTCGAAAACCGCCTCGCTCAGCTCTGCTATCGGGACTGCGAAGTGCTGCCAGATCCCCGGGAAATCAAGAAACTTGAAATTTGCCATAACAGCCTTGTTTTCCTGCGCTAACTTCAATACGTCTTTTGGTGTCATTTTTCCTCTCCTTAATTTAGTTATTAGTTATGAGTCATGGGTAATGAGTTATGAGCAAAAACTGATCACGCATTAAACCGATCTCTATTACTGTTTTATACTGCTGTTTCTCCGTGCTCCCCTGTCCTGATCCTTATCGCTTCATCCACAGGAGATACAAAGATCTTCCCGTCTCCGATCTTGCCTGTTTTGGCAACCTGCTCTATGGTACTTACGACCTTTGAAGCAAGGCTGTCCGATGTTACAATCTCGATCTTGATTTTCGGGATAAAATCCACAACATACTCCGCACCCCGATAAAGCTCTGTATGGCCTTTCTGGCGCCCAAACCCCTTCACTTCGGTCACGGTCATGCCCTGGATCCCTATTTCATTAAGGGCGTCTTTGACTTCATCCAGTTTAAAGGGCTTGATGATCGCCTCAATTTTTTTCATGTCTCACCTCCATTTAACTAAAATTAGTAAGCATTTATGCTGCAGCCTCAAAAAAATCCCGGTAAAAATTCAGCGCCCGCTGATGATACTGTTTGAAGAATAATCCCGTGTCCCTTTTCAGAGTCGCCATATCAACGGCCTCATCCTTGAGCCACTCGTATATCGTCTCTTCTCTCACTTCGATATGGAACTGGAACGCATAAGCCTTTTCTCCATACCTGAAAGCCTGGTTCGGATACAGCTGAGATTTCGCTACACGGACAGCGCCTTCCGGGATATCAAAGGTCTCGCCATGCCACTGAAACACCTTAATGCTCGTCAGATATTCCCGGGTTTGAGGGTCCTGCGCAAGTACTTCCCATCAAACGGTCTTTGCCGTCAGAGGGATCTATCTCTATATCATACCACCCTATCTCTTTTTCAGTTCCCGGATAGACCTTTGCCCCAAATGCCCTTGCCATTATCTGCGCGCCCAGACAGATGCCCAGGACCTTCTTCCCCTTCCCGCTGAAAGCCCTGACCAGCTCAATTTCCTTTTTGATATAAGGGATCTTATCTGCGTCGTTCGCGCTCATGGGCCCGCCGAGAATTACCAGGACATCAAAATCATCCGTCCCCGGGATTTCTTCTGAGGAAAGGTCGATAATGCTGTAGCGTATATTATGTCCGGCCAGAAAATCCTCGATTGTTCCAGGTCCTTCGCCGGGCGTATTCTTCAGTATAAGTACTGTCATACATACTATTTTAGCAACAAACCTGCCAGATCAAAGCCATTTGAAAACAAAGGATTTTTTGCCGGCGGATGGGGACAAAATGCCTGCTTCTTGATCACTGCTGCCTATTTTTTAGGCAGCCAGGTGAAGCCCGGTGCCACGACACAGTGTGGAATTCTCCAATTATGTCACTCCGGCAGTTCCGTCGCGGTGATCAATGGGATAAAAAAAACGGCCCCCGTTTGAGGGGAGCCGTCTTAAAACGTTGCAGCCTTATGAAGCTTTAGGTCTGGTCTTTTTTATCACCCGCGTCTTTGGAGGCTTCATCCTTCTTTCCCTTCTTTTTCCCTGACAGATAGGACTCGCTCGGCCTGAATCCAAAGGAAGCGCTGCCCCGCACTGTCTCCATCGCCCCGCCGCCGATCTTCTGGGCCACCAGTTTCACAAACATCGCTATGCCTATGAAGGGCAGAAACGCCGCATACACAAGCCCTAATACCGGCGCAACTACAATAATCGCCGCCGCAGGCATCTTGTAGTAGGTCTTCCTGGCCTCTCCCGGCAGTGTCCCTTCGTCTTTGATGTCGACCCTCTCTCCGTTGCCAAGGTTCCAGTATGTCCCTTTCCCTACCCTGTCTCCTCCGCTATGTCTTAACATTGTCCTGTCCTCCTTATTTCGTTTTCTTTTCTTGATTAGAGCTTAACTTATATGCCGCGGCTTAACAATCGGAAGGAGTTCTTAGTCAAAAGGGTAACTTTTCTTACGCGGAAAGAAAAAAAGCCGTTGAGCCAATAAATCATTGCATTATGCTAATATTATTGAATAGTTGAGACATCAGCTTTCAGCGGTCAGCTTTTAGCAGAAAAAGCCCTGTCTGATGCCAAAAGGGCTGTCTGAGGCCTTGCATAATCATTGATGGGACGCAAAGTGCCTTTGCTGATAGCTGAGTGCTGACAGCTTACATATTATTTTAATGCTGGAACGGAAAAGATATGCTGAAAGACAACAAGACCATAGAACTGAGCGCCCTTTACGAAATCAGCAAACTCCTGGGCTCTTCTTTTAATCTGAAATCAAACCTCAGGGGTGTGCTGAGGGTCCTGTCCGAATACCTCGACATGAACAGAGGCACTGTAGCTCTTCGCAGCAACGACGAGGTATCTATTATAGCGGCCCATGGAATGTCCGAGGAGGAGATAAAAAAAGGGAGATACAGACTCGGGGAAGGCATTATCGGCCGGGTCGCAAAACTCGGCTCTCCGATCGTTATCCCCAATATAGGTGATGAGCCCCTGTTCCTCAATAAAACAGGCGCACGGAAGATCATCAGGAAAGAGAATGTCGCCTTTCTCTGTGTCCCGATAAAGTTCAAAAGCGAAGTGCTGGGTGTCCTGAGCGTAGACCGGCTCTTCGGGCTTAAAGGCATTTCCTTTGAAGAAGACCTCCGCCTGCTGAAGATCATCGCTTCCCTGATGGCCCAATCAGTGAAGCTGCACATGGAACTCGAAAAAGAGCGTGAGGCCTTCATGGAAGAAAAGGAGTATCTCAAGCAGCAGCTCAAGGGAAAATACCGGATAGAAAACATAATCGGCCAGTCAGACAGTATGCAGGAGGTCTTTGAGTCGATTCACCGGGTGGCCCCTTCGAAGGCGAATGTGCTCCTGCGCGGTGAAAGCGGCACAGGCAAAGAGCTGGTCGCAAAGGCCATCCACTATATGAGTCCCAGGGCAAAAGAAACGTTCGTTAAATTCAACTGTGCCTCGATCCCCGAAGGCCTCCTGGAGTCTGAACTCTTCGGTCATGAAAAAGGCGCCTTCACCGGCGCCATGACACTGAGGAAAGGGCGTTTTGAACTGGCAGACAAAGGCACTATTTTCCTCGATGAGATAGGAGACCTGCCGGTAATGCTCCAACCCAAAATCCTGAGGGTCCTGCAGGAAAAGGAATTCGAGAGGGTCGGCGGAGAAAAGACGATCAAGGTCGACATAAGATTGATCGCGGCGACCAGCAGGAACCTGGAAGACCTTGTTGCAGAGGGAAAATTCAGGGAAGACCTTTACTACCGGCTTAATGTTGTGCCGATCTTCCTCCCTCCGCTCAGGGACAGGAGAGAAGACATCGGTCTGCTTTCAGATTATTTTCTGAAAAAATATAACAGGGAAAACAACTCCTCCGTCAGGACCTCTGCCGATGTCCTTCAAGCGTTTTCCGAATACGAATGGCCGGGCAATGTAAGAGAACTGGAAAATACGGTTGAAAGGCTTGTTGTCATGGCCAAGGGAAGCGTCATCAGCAAGTCCGATCTGCCGCTGAACATAAGGGAGCAGTCCATAAAGACAAAATACTCTTCCCAGATGAAAGATGACCTCCCTGCAACCGTCGAAACGATTGAGAAGGCCAAAATCCTCGATGCCCTCGACAAGACCGGATGGGTCCAGGCAAAGGCCGCCCGTCTGCTGGGAATAAGCCCCCGGCAGATCGGCTACAAGATTATGAGGTATGGCTTGTCCCAAAAACGTGAATAGTGAATCATGATGCAGACTTCTGTAAGCGTTTAGCCAGGACCTGAAGGCATTCTTTTTCAGGCCTTTTCTTGCTGAAAGCTGCCCGCTGAAGGCCGATAGCTGAACTTGCGTCTTACTCTCTTTTACCTTCTTGTTTCTATACTGGAGATAGGCATTTCTGAAGGAGACATACGGGTCGATTGCCGATTCCTTGAGATCTTCATATTCCCCTATCCTCAGCGAGATGTCATTGACGCGATCGCCTGAACGGACCGCGATACTGTCGACCGCGGGAGTAATATAGCTGACCGGATCCAGAAAATAATCACCGGCCAGGCCGATGCAGTCCCTGAGTGAAGACGGACCGAGGACCGGCAATACCAGGTAAAAGCCGTTGCCCATGCCATAAGAGCCCAGTGTCTGTCCCAGGTCTTCTTCACTGGGCTGAGCGTCCGGGTTATCCTTGAGGATATCGAACATGCCCCCAAGCCCGGCAGTGGTGTTTACAATAAAACGACCCACCTCCTTTGCCGCAGCATGGAACTTGAACTGGAGAAGGGAATTCACAAACCTGATCGGCGTAGCCGCATTCTTGAAAACATTCCGTATCCTGACGCGGCCCCACTCCGGAACAAAAAAAGCTATAAGCCTTGGCAGCTGGTTTTGCGACCCAGAAATACAGCTTGTCATTGAGATTGAACATTGCCCGGTTCAGGAACTCAAACGGGTCTGCTATGCCTTTTTCCTCGTCACTTTCTCCATATTCTCTTCTTCCATCAGGTTCTGTTGCAGCGGCTGGCGCTGCTTCATCCGCAGCAGTCAGGGCCTTCTGCTCCGGAGCAGAATCGGCAGCGACCTGTGATTCCCCTTCCTTGAAGCAGCACGGACTCCATCAGGAGAGGCCGCTTTTTCCTGCTCCGGACGTAAATTCTCCGGCATACACAAAAACAGGGAGAAAAACAATGAACAATATTACAAGCCATTGAAGAGGATATCTTTTCATATCACGAATCTGCTCCTTTCCTGAAGAATATTCAAGGCCCGCCTTGGTTAAAGTCTACTAGCTTTTTGAGGAGTTGCAAGCAGCAATAGGCTGCCGAATTAACCATAGACTTCACAGAGTTTTTCCGGACATGACCTTTCCGGTCATCTCTGTGCTCTCAGCAGTTAGTTTTCATGCCGGCCGCTTCGAAAAATGCGGCATCTGGCAGGAGTACAAAATATTCTGTATTATAAGGATAATTTTGTTATGCTGATTGCAGGAATATGAAGATAGCTATAATCAGGAAAAAATATACCTTTCATGGCGGTGCCGAGGGCTTTTCCCAGGCGCTCATCACACAGCTTGCAGAAGAGGGGAATGAAATCCATATCTATGCCATGCAATGGCAGGGCAACCCGGCAGGAAACATTCATTTCCATAAAGTCCCGGCCTTGACCGCCAATTCCTTTTTGAGGGATTTCTCCTTTGCCGTATCAAGCCTTTTTCTTATTAAAAAAACAGCGCTTTGATATTATCCAGAGCCATGACAAAACACTTTATCAGGACATCTATCGGGCCGGCGACGGATGCCATATCGAGTGGCTGAGACAGCGATGGCTGAGGACCGGACTGGCGGGAAAACTCTCTATTGTCTTTAATCCATACCACTGGCTTGTCCTTTCCCTCGAACGGATGATATTCAGGGGGCACAGGTACAAAAAAATACTTGCCATATCAGATTTGGTGAAAAAAAATATCATCGAAAATTACAGGGTCCCTGCTCCTGACATTGAGGTGATTTATAACGGAGTTGACCTTGAAAAATTCCATCCTGACAACAAAATAAAATACAGGAGCAGTATCAGGAAGCAGCACGGGCTGTCGGAAAGCGATTTTGTTGTCCTCTTTGTCGGTTCAGGCTTTGAAAGAAAGGGCGTCAAATATCTGATACAGGCGGTCGAAGCCTTGTCCGCGCCTGTCTCTGTTCTGATTGTGGGCAAAGGTCCTGAAGAGAAGTTTAAAAACCCCGGGGGGCGGCAAAAGATAGTCTTTTGCGGCCCCCGAAGGGACATCGAGAAGTATTATGCCGCGTCCGACGTCTTTGTTTTTCCGAGCATATATGAACCTTTCGGGAATGTTCATCTTGAGGCCCTGGCAAGCGGGCTTCCTGTTATAACGACCCAAAATAGCGGAGCTGCGGAAATTATCAGACAGGGAGTAAATGGCTTCGTAGTTGAGAGGCCGGAAGATTACAGGGCGATAGCAGACAAGATCAGGATGCTTACAGAGGGGAACAAGAGGGAGTCAATGTCCCTGGAGGCAAGGTCACTCGCTGAAAAATTCACCTTCAAGAGATATACTGATGAGATTATGAAGTTGTATAATGGCGTCATTGCTGAACAGAAGAAAGAACGCACGGGGAGATAAAAATTGTTTCCTGTTTCCGTTGTTATCGTAACCAAAGACGAAGAAAAGAACATAGAAGACGCATTGAAAAGTATCGCGGATGCCAGATGAGATTATTATTGTTGATTCCTTCAGCACCGACAGGACCATGGAAATATGCAGGGCATATACCGACAAAATCTTTCAGCATGAGTGGAAGGGGTTCGCCGCCCAGAAACAACTGGCTGTTGATTATGCGACCGGGCCGTGGGTATTGCTCCTGGATGCCGATGAAAGGGTCACGCCTGAACTGAAAAAGGAAATAACTGAAAAGACTTCTCTTTCCTCTTTTCCGGTTCCTCAGGATTTTTATGGATTTTACATGCCGAGAAAGAATTTTTTTCTCGGGAAATGGATACGCCACAGCGGCTGGTGGCCTGATTATACCCTCAGGCTTTTCAGAAAGGACAAGGCTTCCCTTGAGGACCGTGAAGTGCATGAAAAGGTGATCATAGACGGCCCGACAGCATATTTAAAGAACCCGCTTGAGCATTATACCTACCGGACCATCGCGGATTTTCTCAGAAAGATGGAGAACTACTCTACGCTTGCGGCAAGAGAGATCAGGAAAACATCCGGCGGCCCGGGCATGTTTTCTGTTGCCGTAAAACCCGCCGTCACCTTTATAAAGATGTTTTTTTTCAGGCTGGGGTTTCTTGACGGCGCTTATGGACTGCTGCTCGCCCTGCTTTACAGCTATTATACGTTTCTTAAATACGTAAAGGCGTGGGAGGGGGAATTATGACCCCTAATCATCTGTTTTTTTGTATAATATTCCGTTCTTAAAAGTTGGGATTTCAGGAGGAAATGTGCATATTGGAATAATCGGTACCGGATATGTCGGGTTAGTGACCGGGGCCTGCTTTGCAGAATTTGGGATCTATGTAACCTGCATAGACAAGGATGACAAGAAGATAAGATCGCTTAAGAAAGGGGAAGTCCCTTTTTACGAGCCGGGGCTGGAAGGCCTTGTCAAGAAGAACATCAAGAACGGCCGGCTCAGGTTTTCGACAAAGATACAGGATGCGGTCGACAGTTCGCTTGTCATCTTTATAGCTGTCGGCACACCTCCCCGCGGCGACGGCTCGGCTGACATGAGATATGTTGAATCGGTTGCCGAAGAGATCGCTGAACATATCAAGGGGTATAAAGTCATTGTTACAAAGAGCACCGTGCCTGTCGGGACAGGCGCAAAGCTCACAAAAATCATCTCAAAGAAATTAAAGGAGCAGGTGGATTTTGATATAGTGTCGAACCCCGAGTTTTTGCGTGAAGGTTCTGCGATCGAAGACTTCATGCGGCCGAACAGGGTGGTGATCGGCGCCAAAAGCCAGCAGGCGGCGGCGATCATGAAGGACCTCTACGGTCCGCTGTATCTCATCGAGACACCCTTTGTCATAACAAATGTCGAGACAGCCGAGCTGATCAAATATGCTTCCAACTCGTTCCTTGCGGTAAAGATATCTTTTATCAATGAGCTCTCAAACCTTTGCGACAGGGTCGGCGCTGATGTGCATATGGTCGCAAAAGGCATGGGGCTGGACCATCGCATAGGGGCGAAATTCCTGCACCCTGGACCAGGATACGGAGGATCGTGCTTCCCGAAAGACACGCGTGCGCTGCTGACGATAGCAGCAAACAAAGGCATGGAACTGGGCATTGTGAAATCAGCGGTCGAGGCCAATGAGAGACAGAAGATCATAATGATAGAGAAAATAAAAAACGGGGTCGGCGACCTTAAAAACAGGACGATCGCTGTGCTGGGTCTTTCTTTTAAGCCGAATACAAACGATATGAGAGAGGCGCCTTCAATCTCCATTATCGAAAAACTTCTTAAGGAAAAGGCGACGGTGAAGGCCTTTGACCCGATAGCCATGGAAGACGCAAAAGCAGTATTCCATGATAAGATAAAATATGCAAAGGGACCTTATGACTGTGTAAAAGGCGCCGATGCCGTCGTAATTCTGACAGAATGGAATGAATTCAGGAATCTTGAGCTTTTAAAGATAAAGACCCTGCTGAAAACACCGAATTTCTTCGACCTGAGGAATATCTACGACCCCGAGAAGATGAAGAGACTGGGCTTCAACTATTTCTGTGTCGCGGGGTTAGCAGTTATGGTATTATTAATGGCGTAACCTGATTACCCCTCTTTACTCTGTCATTTAATACTCGATCTTAGGGGCGATTAGCTCAGCGGGAGAGCACTCCCTTCACACGGGAGGGGTCACTGGTTCAATCCCAGTATCGCCCACCATTTACTGAAGGCCGTCCGAATCTGCAGAGAGGGCGGCTTTTCTTATTAATAAGCTGTTTGTCCCTGCATGCGAGACCCAAGTGGGATACAATTCAAGAGGCCAAACACCAGGCATGGATAATACGATACGCTATAGTTTGTCCATATCTTGCGCTTTTTTTTGTGTCCACTTTTTCACCTTATTTCAAGAAAGTCATGCAACTATCCGCTGCGATTACTATGCTTATAAGCGGATTGGGTCTGATTCTAATGATATCTTTTGCAGGCCCTCTTGGAGGGTCTTTATATTACTCGGGGTTGATACTTGTAATTATGTTTACTTATACGCTGTTATACTTGCGGTTTATATACGCAGTATCCGTCTCTTTGACTCTTGTCTTTATTTATAATATCGTGGCCATATTGAAAGGTCACATCTCCCGCTTCCAATTTTTATAAACAATAATTTCTTTTTTGTCTCCGCGAATATCATTGGAATGCTTGCAGGATATTCAACCGAACAGTTTTATCGCAGGAATTTTTTACAGACACAGCTGATCAAAAACAATCTGAACGAATTGGAAGATGAAATCTCAAGACACGAGAAAACACATCAGGAACTGGTCAACTCGCTCTCCTCCTTAACGCAACAGTAGAATCGACAGCAGACGGCATTTTAGTTGTTGATCCAAAAGGGAAGGTCATGTTCCCGATAAGAGACACAGTCCCGAACCCATCCTACCCGTTCAACCACACGGATGCTGATAATCCTGTGCGGGATCGTATCACTCAAAGAACCACCCTGCCGCAGGACCTCCCTGAGAATTTCACCTATTATTTCGGGATCGTGGCTGCAAAGCACAAAGAGCGACAATCGTCGGGAGGCTGCCGCTGACTGATTATCTTTCGTCTCTCACCCCTATGTTGCTGCACGGAGGATGGTTGCACTTCCTGGGAAATATGTGGTTTCTCAGGATATTCGGCAGTAAAGTAGAGGACCGTATGGGACACAGCCGCTTCCTTGTGTTTTATCTGCTCGCGGGGGTCCTGGCAAGCATGTTCTATATCTACTTCAGTCCCGGGTCCTCAATGCCCGTCATCGGCGCATCGGGGCGATCGCCGGGGTCATGGGTGCATATTACGTGCTGTTTCCCGGGCAAGGATCCTTACATTCATTCCAATATTTATTATCCCGTGGTTTATAGAGCTTCCAGCGGTCTTTTTTCTCGGGTGGTGGTTTTTGCTGCAGCTCTTTTCGGAACCGTGGCCCAGGTCTGCCCGCATCCGGCGGGGGCTGGCGTGGTGGGGCCATATGGGGGTTTTATCGCCGGTGTTTTGCTGGTCTTTTTTTTCAAAAGACCGTCCGTAAAATAAAATATGTGTCTTTCGTACCTAAAGTTGAGAACCCCTGGGGAATCCCCGGGCTTGAGCCCGAGGATAACGGCTATAGGCCCCTTATTATGTGAAACTTAGCTGGCTTCAACGCATCGTTGTCGGAACCCTTACTTCAGAAACATCCTCATTTTGTTTGTTGAATCCGACAGAATTTTTCTGTTTGGCGCGGAACCCGGGATGTCCAGCCACTTGTAATCCTTAACCTGGAGCACCCCGTCTGTTATTACATCAATTTGTCCGGGCTCCATTATCGCATAGTCGTAGTAGCCTCCTATGATCAAATATGGGCGTTTTTTCTCGTCGAGGAGGTGACTGCCTGTCGAATACCCGGCAAATTCGGAATCGCACCCAAAGGCGTCCTTCATAAGTGTAGGGACAATATCATGGTGACTGGTCTGATGGGTCAATGTGCGCTTACCTTTGCCGGGCCAATGGATTACCAGAGGGACATGGGTCTGCGCGGCTGTAAAATTGCCTCCATGACCCCAGAAGTTCTTTTTGTTGTCATTGAATTCTTCCCCATGGTCCGACGTAATAATAATAATTGAATTGTCTGCAAGGCCGCTTTTCTCAAGGGCTTCCAGCACCTTGCCTATCTCGTGGTCCACAAAGTGCACCGCGTTTTTGTACCTGTTGAAATAGGGCGTCGGATCACTATCATTTGAAAGGGTCGAACGGCTCATCTTGAAGGAAGGAGTAAAAGGCGCCTGATAATCAGGAGGGAAATCAGCCGCGTGAGGAGAATCGTAGAAAAGAAAAGCAAAAAAAGGCCTGTCCACGGTCCCGCGGACCTTAAGGAAATCCATGAATTCCCGGGTGATGAAAAGGTCCCTTTCGCTGGAAGCTTTACCCGGGGATGAAAGGCGGATGCCTTTTGCCTCCGAGAATGCCGTGCGGTTGAATTCAGGGCTTTTCAGGCTGGCGCTTGCGCATACCTCAATATCATAGCCCTGCTTCAGCATTTGATGAATCAAGCACAGGTCCTTTTTGCTCAAGCAGAAGGTTCATCCAGAAATTATGGGTCGCCGGGATGCCATAAAAAATGGACATAATGCCGGACCTTGTGGAATTTCCACCACTGTAATGGTCCCTGAAATTCCACGACTTTTCAGCAAAGCTGTTTATATTCGGGGTAATCTCGCTGGTGAAAGCATCAGCGCGCCATGCATCAACAACTATCATGATAATATTCAACTTCTTGCTTTGCGGCTTACAGACAGGCTCGCTTATGGGATAATGAATAAAACCGTGCGTGGCGCTCATGTCCCGACTTCAGACTCGTCAGATCCGGCCCTGTCTGACACGCCCAGCAAGCTGAATATATTCATATGCCGGCCGATGAATTTCTTCATGGTAAGAGGCCTGTAAAACGGAAGATACTGTCTTTGTATGGTTATAGGTGTAAAACGACTGAATTCCGCCAGGGAGAAAACAAAGTTTTCAGCAAAAAAGATCACCAATAAAACAACAGCTATCAGGCCGTGAAAGCCCTTTTGCCTCCGGACCGCAGACTTCCATATAAATGCAGAAACCATTAATTCCACGGAAATAACACAAACGGCAACGGAACCTGCGATAAACCAGTCTTTAAAGCTGAATTCGAATATGTCCCCGGCTGCGCCGCCGAGCAGAAGGTTTATTACCATCCCGTTAATATGGAATTTATACAGGGGGAAAACCATAGTATCAATCGCTATATACAGCACCAGGAATGAGTAGAGAGTGACGCAAACGGATGTTACAACCACTCTTTTTGGCAAGAATAACGCGCATATAATCGCCAGCACGTATGGCAATAAAGCAATGGAGGAGAAGTGCCCGATAAACGCAGTGGCAGTGAATGCATGGATGAAAAAACCCTCGGGTATGTCTATGGATTTAAGATAGCGTAAAGAGATAAGCAGGCAGAGGAGCAGGTTGAAAAGATAGAAATATCCTGCCCAATTTATTATAAATCTGCGAGATTTGGAATTATCTGTTTCGGCCATGTTAAGATGTTTATCGGGACCCATGCTGATAGGAATTTGCCTTTTCAGCGTGTACTGAAGAATAACACGGGAAAAGGGGAATTATCAAATTCGGAATGTATGACAGGCCGGATTCTGCCGGTAGACATGATATTTGAAACCCGGAAGAAATCGAAATAATTTTGCCGCAAATAATCTATTGACATTTGAAGTTTTTAACCTTTAAAATCGGTTTAAAACAGATGAGATGTCCTGCGGTATCGCTGAGGACTTTCCTGATCGTGAGTTTTACCGAAGTACAACTCCGGGGCAGGGAAATAAAGAAATACCAAGGAATACGAGGGAGCGATGAGGCACGAACAGTCGGGCAGGGCATTTACAAGAAGCCGTATCTTTCCAGGGACCTAAGAGCACAACCGCAAGGCAAAGCGCAAAACTGAACTTTCTTCTCGTTACCTTATTGTGCCAGTTATTGTTATTGACTTCGTTGCCGGACGCTGTTTATTCCTCGGAGAGAAAGGTCCTTTCTCCTGTCGGTGAAATAGTATTGGTAACAGGGAAGGTCTCGGTCAGACTTACTCCCGAAGATGCCTTCAAAGACGCCAAAGCGAGGCAGACGCTCGTGGTCGGAGATATAATCAAGACAGGGCCGAACGGCAGGGCGTCTATTCTGCTAAGAGAAGAGACCCAGCTTAAAGTCGCCAGCAATACGACCCTGATCATCAAAGATGTGACAGCCCATAAAGAAAAATCCGGCGCATTTAAGACACTGCTCAAACTTGAGTCCGGAGAGGTCTGGACACGCTCCAAAGGCGCCGGTGATGGTCTTATGATAGAGACCCCTAACGCGACTGCGGCCATACGGGGGACAGAATGGAGCATTTCAGTCAGGGAAAATGAATCAAAGGTGATCGTTTCGGAGGGGAATGTCCAGATGTCCAACAAATCCGGAACAGTCAATCTGGGCCAGAATGAACAGGGGGTCGTAATCGGAGACGAGGCCCCTGTTAAAAGCCTCGTTATCAGCCCGAGAGACCGCATACAGTGGACATATTATCTTTCCGAGAAAAAACTGCTGGGTTATCTCAAATTCAGGGAAGCCGCGCCCGGAACAGCGGAGGGCCTGTTCAATGAGGGAAAGCTGGAGGAAAGCATCCGCGCCTTCAGAGAAGTCCTGGCAGGAGAACCCCGCAATTATAAGGCCCTCGCAGGACTCGGCCTCGCTGCGCTGAAAAGAGGGGAGACTGAAAACGCAAGGGGGTTTATTGACAGGTCCCTGGATATAAAGGAGAGCCTTCCGGCCCTCCTCGGCAGGGCTTATCTGTCGATTTCCGAGAACATGACCGAAGACGCGGCCCGCGATTTACAGCACGCAAAGGCGTCTTATCCTGCCGACCCTCTGCCGTATATATTCTCCTCATATCTCTATACCTTTCAGGGTGATTTCTCATCAGCGCTTGAGGAGTGCGACAGGGGACTCGCGATCATGCCTGACAACCCTTTAATCCTCGCCTTTAAAACAGATATCTATTTCATTCTGAACAAGCCTGACGAGGTGAAAAAGACGATCGACATCCTGCTGGAACATAACCCAAATGCATCTGAGGGACATGAGAAGATCGGTTTTTATCACCGCCTGGTCACCGGCGACTCAAAGAGCGCTGAAGGGTCTTTAAGAAAGGCGATTGCCCTCAACCCGGCCGATGATGAAGCAATATCGAAATTAGCGGACCTCCTGAGAGAGCAGGGGTATATCCCCCAGTCACTCAAGCTTATTGAAGAGGCCCTGTCGCTGGCCCCGTGGAATGCGATGAACCATTATATATATGGAAGACTGCTTGCCGACATCAACAGAATAGACGAGGCCCGGGCTGAATTCGATAATGCGCTGGAGCTCGATCCGGCCTTTTCGAGGGCCTATCTCGGGGTGGGGATTGTACTCCTGAAGGAGGGCAAGACCGACGAGGCTTTGAAAGAACTGTCCAAGGCGAGCATGTTCGAACCCAACCTCTCCGAGGTCCATTCTTTCCTGGCCATCGCCCACTATCAGAGGCATAATGTGACCGCTGCGCTCGACGAACTCAGGAGGGCTGAGGAGTGCGACCCGCTTGACTCCACACCCCACCAGCTCGCAAGCACCATTTACAATGATATTTATATGCCTGTGGAGGCGATAGAGGAATCAAAGAAGGTAATGGAACTCCTCCCTTACAGAAAGGCCTCGGGGGAGGCCCTCCTTGAAAGCTCAAAGAACGGGGCCATGTCAGTAAATTACGGACTTGATTTCCTCAATCTTTCCGAGTGGTCCCTCTACTACGCCCGCAAGGCGCTGTTCGTCAACCCTTACAGCAATACTACTCATCTGGGGGTCGCGCTGGCATATGACCAGATCGGCGGCGTGAGCTCCCTTCAGGGATTCAACGAATATGCCAACCCTGCTTCAAGCGAATACCTTCAGGGCTATATCTTCGATGTAAATTCGCTCAATTTTTCCAACAGATACAGGACACTTATCAGCAAGCCAGGCCATTATCTGACGCTCGGAGGCGGCTATGCCGTCGGAGACTCGGAACAGAAGCAGGCTGATATCACGGCAAGCGGGGATTTCGGCAGCAAGCACCCCCTCACATACTGGCTGTATTCAAGCTTCTATAACGATACCGGATACCTCGACAACAGCAGGGACAAGGTCTTTGACGCTGAAGTTACCCTCGGCTACAAGCCCCGGTATGACCACGATATTTATCTGGATGCGGGATATAGCAGGGAGAGACAGGCGTTCCCTCAGATGGCTTCACAGTGGTTCCAGTTGCCGGTGTGGACTGGCTCTGCCCTGGATCGCTCCTGGTGACGACAACCAGGAGATAAAAGGTAATTTCTACTGGGTCCAGCTCGGGTATCACAAGCGTTTCGGTCCTGAATCCCATCTGCTCGCCAGTCTGAGATACGCCCAGTTCAACAGCAATGTCCTGAATCCCGGGTTCGAAGATGATTATTTAACAGATGATTTTTCGGCTTTTTCAAACCAGACAAGCAGGATCTTCAATGCCGCCGTCGGCATCAAGCACATGATAACGCTTTTTGACAACCATCAGATCTCCTACGGAGTGGACTATAATGAAACTCAGATACAGAACACGACAGGTGGCCGTTGTATCCCTGGTTTTCTTGATCGAAAGCACTTCCCTTCACTATACAACACGGTCCACAATATTCCATGTCTATGACAGATGGGCCGTGACCGGTAATCTGACCGTGGATGCCGGTCTGTTCTTCACGCATTATTCTCCCGGCAACCGTTTCGACTTTGATGACACGATATTCTGGGTCGGTCACGTCTATTCCTCCATGTCAAATGACAGCTACCTGATCAATCCGAGGGTCGGGATCACATACAACCTCGGTGAAAAAGGGGCTCTCCGGGTCGCGTATCAGAAGAGGTCCGCAACCTCGTTTCTCGGCGAGCTCGCGCCGGTCGGGACAGCCGGGCTCGTGCCGCCGACCTTTGATATCGCCTATAGTGAGGCAAAAGACGTCGAGGCGAGCGTAGAGTACGAACTCGGCAAGAACACGTTTGTGAGGGCTCTGGGCGGGTACGAAAAACTCAGCGACCTGCTGACCGACGGAAGCACCTCCCAGCTCTGGTACGGCAGGGTCGCGCTGAACCAGATCCTTGGCAGAAATTTTTCCCTCGCGCTGCGATATCACTATAACGACAGCTCGATCCTCGGCGGGAGCGGCAGGGAACTATACGGCATACCTGCTCATTCGGGAGAGGCAAGACTGACCTTCGTCAGCCCTAAGGAGATCTACATGACCCTGAGAGAATCCTATATAGGGGAGAGATTTGCGGACCTTGCGAATAAAATGAAATTGAAAGGGTATTTTCGGACAGATTTCTATGTCCAGAAAGAGTTCCTGAAAAAGAGGGTTTTCGTGTCTTTTGAAGTAGACAACATTTTCAACCAGAAATACAAAACAATAGACCATCCATACACCTGGTTCAGCAAGGCAGTGCCCGCCAGGGGTACTACTGTCATGCTCAGGATAGAATACAGACTGTAACAGTGAAGAAATTCCTCGGAATCACCGGCCTCACCGCAGCGCTTGCTGTCCTGCTTTACTTCACCCCGTTTGGGAGGCTCTTCGATTTGAAGTTCTATGACCTATATTCCGCTGAAAGAGGCTCCCTGCCGCCGGCGGGGGACATTGTCATAGTCGGCATTGACGAAGAATCGTTCTCGGAACTCGACCGGCCATGGCCCTGGCCGAGGAGCTGGCACGGCAGACTGATAAAGGCCCTGGGCGCGGCCGGAGCCAGACAGATTATCATGGATATCATATTTGCCGATCCGTCGCAGCCGGAAGAGGACGAGGCCCTGGCAGAGGCCATCCGGCAGTACGGCAAAGTGACTCTTGCGGCTGACATAGAAGTCATCAAGACTAAAAGCGTCACCCAGAGCGTGCTCGTCAAACCCCTGGACCAATTGCTTGAGGCAGGCGCCTTCTATGGAGTGTCGTCCATAACCCCTGACCGCGATAATGTGGTGAGGCGGTTCTTCTGGGGGACCCCGGAAATGCCTTCCCTTGAAGTGGCTGCAATAAAAATGCTCGGCATATCATCAGCAGCCGACTATAGCAAGATGGTGCATTTCATGGACCCGGACTTCCATTTTTCTTATGTCCCATACTACAAGGCCCTTGATCCTGACCTGTACCTTCCCGAAGGATTTTTCCGGGACAAAATAATACTGGTCGGGAAATATTCTCATCCGGCAACAGAAACTGCCGGACAGAACAGGGGGGGCCATAAACTTCATTTCGAACCGCCGAGCTCGATCAGGGGGCAGAGCATGTTTGTCACGCCCTACTATCTTGACGGAGGCGATGACACGGTCATTCCGGGGATAGAGATCCATGCGAACATGCTGGCGTCCCTTTTGCGAAATGATTATGTGAGACCGCTGAGGGACGCGGAGGCGGTGCTGCTCATTGTGGGCTTATGTGCACTGCTGTCGGCGCTGAACTACAACTGGAAGCCCCTGAAGAGCATAAGCCTTAACCTGGCGGTCACTGCCGCCTATATCTTTGCCTCGTATTACGTATTCAGTAAAATGGGGCTTTTTGCACCCATTACAGCGCCGATTATCGCCATCTTTTTAAATTTCGCGGCCTCGGGCGTCTCAAGCTATTCAGGCGTTGAGAAGAAGAGGCGCTACCTGAAAAATGTTTTTTCCCTCTACATTTCTCCGCAGGTGGCTGAAAAAGTCCTCGAGAACCCCGAGAACCTCAAACTCGGAGGAGAAAGGGTCACCGCGACGGTCCTCTTTTCCGACATCGCCGGCTTCACCGAGATATCGGAGAGCAGGGAACCCGAAGAAGTGGTGTCCATAATTAACAGGCACGCCACAGAGATGACCAGGATCCTTTTCAGACACGGCGGCACCCTCGATAAATTCATCGGTGACGCCATAATGGCGATCTGGGGTTCGCCGGTCAAGGACGAAGACCAGGCCCTTCACGCGTGCCTTGCGGCCCTTGAGATGCAGAAACGCATGGAGACCCTCGCGGATGAAATAGTCATACCCGGATACAGGCTCTCCATGAGGATCGGGGTCAACACAGGCCCTGTAATGGCGGGGAACATGGGCTCGGAAGAGAGGTTCAATTTCACAGTTATCGGTGATAACGTAAATCTTGCGGCACGCCTGGAGCCGCTGAATAAACTGTATGGCTCCAAGATCATAATAAGCGAGTTCACCCTGGAAAAGATAGGAGGCAGGCTGAATGTTAGGGAACTCGATTCGGTCAGAGTAAAAGGGAAGAAGAAGATGATCCGGATATTCGAGCTGACCGGCAGGGACAGGACATTATTTGACGACACCTTCGAAGAGGGCCTCAAGCTTTACCGGGAGGGATCCTTCCATGCGGCCCGGGACAGGTTTCTTAAGGCATCTGAAATGGACCCGAGCGACAAGGCCAGCAGATTGTTTGTAGAGAGATGTGATTCTCTCCTCAAGTCTCCGCCCGGGGACAAATGGACCGGAGTCTGGGATTCTCTGGGTTGAGTCCTTCCGAAGCTTGATATACAGTGGCCCAATTGATATAATTTTGCAGGAGTTCAGGCAGACATGACAAAGCACAACAATGGTGGAAAAAGAAGCGAAGAAAGAGAGTTGATCATCGGGGATATACTCTGGACGTATGCCCATGACAAAGACGAGGACGTCTTTGAAGGCGGGATACTGAATGAGAGCAAAACCGGCCTGAGCATCTTTACTGACAAGCCGCTCCGGGAAGGACAGGTGCTGAAAGTCTTCGCAAAAGAACTCTGGACAGGCGCGAAATTTACCACGGTAAGATGGTGCCTGGAAGTCGCCCGCGACACCTACCGGTCCGGCCTTAAGGTTGATCCTGATAACAGCCTTTGAAATTACTCTGCCTTACTGCAGCTCCCGGACCTTTTTTTGTGCCTGCACGTTCTTTGGGTCTATCGCCAGCACTGCGCGGTACTGCTCAAGGGCTTTTGGCTTCAGGTCCTCTTTTTCATAAGCCTCGGCAAGCCTCAGCCTGACTGTCCGGTCGCCCGGGAAAATCTCAACGGCCTTTTCCATAACAGCTGCTGCACGGTCAAAAAGGCTTTTCCTGACGTAAAAACCATACGCGGCGTTGAAGTTCCTGACAGAATGCCGCGTTTCTTTGCCCTCATAAGACAAGGCAAGCGTGTATGTATTCAGGGCCATTTCAGAATTTCCGGTCTTGTCGAGATAATCCGCGAATATGCTATAAGCGTCGGCCCGTTCCGGCAGGGCAGACCTGATTTCTTCGTCAGAGAGCCCGGCGAGGACCATGACTGTAATATTCTCCCTTGTCTTTGCGGGCTCAAGCAAATCGGCGGACCTGAACATGTTAACTCCTTCAGCCCTTTTCCCCTGCTCTATAAGCAACGCACCATAGCGTTTGCGCGCGTCAGGGTTTCCCCTGTCCCGGATTACTCCTGATCTGAGATAGTCCCCGGCAATCTTACCTTCGCCACTTTTCCAGTGGAAAAGCCCAAGACTCTGCAGATAGTCGCTGTTTGAAGGGGCCAGAGCAACAGCCGACCCATATTCAGTGAGTGCTCCGGGAATATTTGAGGAGAACGCCTCAGTAAGTGCCCTTCTATAATGATATTCAGACTCGAGGGGATCAAATAATGAGGCCCTGCCGAGGGTGTCGCTGACAGACAGGAGATTTTCCCTTGGCATGGTACTGCTGAGAGGAATTTCCCGTATTTCAGAGAAAAGAAAGGTGCCGAGGAGACGGCCGGAATAAAAGATAACGCAGATAAGAAGCGCGACATATGAGACAGCCGGAACAAGACGCCTCGCGGAAAAATCAGGCATTGTCCCGAGCAGGGTCTGTTTCCCGTCTTCGTGGACCCTTGTGTGCGATGCCGACACAGCCAGTCCGAGCATGAGGAACAGGTACAGACCGTTAGCGCCGATCTGCATATTAAAATCAGTAATACCATGAAGGAGTATCAAAAAATACCGGTGAGGACGCCGGAGTATAAAAAAAGGGAATACGGGTCTCTTCTTCGCTGAAAGGTATGGTATGATCTGACAACGACCACAGCAATAAACCAAAAGAGCAATATCATGGAGACCGCTCCTCCGTCAGTCAACAGCTCTATGTAATCATTGTGCGCGTGATCGGCGATCCCCCCTGAGACTATTGTCCGGTAGGAAGGATAGATGTTGATAAAGCTCCCGAAACCGGTCCCGGTCAGGGGGAAGTCCCTGATGATGTTCAGACTGTCTTTCCAAAGGTCCAGTCTGAGTTCCGATATCTCACCCCGGGAGTTTCTTATGCTCTGGAAACGCTCAAAAATTGGCCCCCAGCCGAACCACCCTACAGCATAGAATATGACTATAACCGTCGACGCCAGAAGCAGGCCTCTCCGGCTCATCCCGGACCTTTTTCTTAGCAGAAGTCCCAGAAATACCAGGGACATGACGAGGCTGGCGATACCCCCACGGGAAAGGCAGAGGAAAATCGATGCGGCAGAGAGTACCGCCGAAAAACCCAAAAGCATGGATATGTTGGACTGCGGGTGTGTGAAAATGCCAAGTAGTCTCTCCCGGAAAGAGGCTTGCTCTCCTCTGGGCCTGTAATAAAGAAAAAGGGCCATTATCACAGGGAAGATCATTCCCATAAGACCGGCATAATGGTTGCGGTTCACATACGGTCCAAAGGGACTCCCCCCCTGGGTCAGTTCGCGCACCCAGTATATCCTGTTGTTGGGCAGCAGATGCTGAATAATCGCAAAGAAAGCAAGGACAGAACCGAAGACCGTGATGACCCCGGCAGTTCTCCTGAGGACCCTGGAGTGCGCATGCAACTGGACGGTCAGAACATATAAGCCGGTGTATGAGGCAAACCTGAGAAGTTCTTCCAGCGTGGCCTTTTTATTGATCGAGAGAGAGACCCACTGTCCCGGGCTTCCAAGCCAGACGCTGTCTGTGTACAGGACGTAACTCCCGGGAGAAAGGACCCTGACCACTCCGGGGGGAAGCGGTAGAAGCTGGAAACTCATGTAAGCAAGCAGCGCCATAAGAGGGAGGAGGCCGGGCGCCTCATAAAAAGGCTCTTCTGTTTTGCGCAGTCCGAAGTGCATAATGCAGATTGCGATAAAAACGGAGGCCTCCATGACGAAGAGCGACCAGGGCTCGACCGCCCCGAAGGCCAGAGGGGAAAAGATTATCGTGAAGAGAAAGATCTTATAAGGTATGCCTGCCACTGTATACTGGTCCCTGTCCTGGTACGGTGAAATTCAGACGAAAAATACAATCGCATTCAATAATCATGGGCGCAAACACCATTGACGTCGTCCAGTAAAACAGCAGAGCGTCAGTTTCTTGCCTGCAGCTCTCCTGTTCTGCTGCGCTTATTTCAGGCCTTGCCGGGCGGGCTGGGACTCTGTTCGTCCGTTGGCCCATAATAATAACCGTAGTAACGGTGATAATACCTGTTGCTTTCCCTCAGGTCAAGCCCGTTGATCACAACCCCGAAGCATCGGGCACCGATATCTGACAGGGCCTTCAACCCCTGTCCAAGTTCCTCGTATGTTGTCTTTCCGGCCCGGGTGACAAAGATGGTGCCGTTCAGCATCTTGCAGAGGACGAGGCTCTCTGCGACGGTGAAAAGGGGAGGTGTATCCCAGACAATAAAATCAAATTTTTCCTCCAGTGAAGCGATCAGTTCCTTCATCCTGTTTGAAGCCAGCAACTCAGAAGGGTTCGGAGGCAGCGGTCCTGCCGGTAAGATGCTTAGGTTCGGCAGGAGACCTGAGTAAGCAAACGATATATCGGACGCACCGGCAAGATAGGTGCTCAGACCGGTTTTGTTATCGATTCCAAAGATCTTGTGAATGCGGGGCCTCCTCAGGTCAGCGTCCATAATCAGTACCGGGCCCCCTGCCTGGGCCAGTATTGCCGCCAGATTGACGGCTGTAGCTGTTTTTCCTTCCTGGGGAGAGGTGCTGGTTATGACGATATTTTTCGGATGTTTTTCCGCTGAAGACAGGAGGATGTTCGTCCTGATCACGCGGTAATTTTCAGCGATGTGGGACCGTGGCTCTCTGCTCACTGCTTCCTCCACGGCCCCTTTTTCAGGGGTCAGGAGTTCAACCATCCCAAGGACCGGCACGGCGAATCTCGAATCGATCTCTTCAGGAGACTTTATTGTGTTGTCTAGATAGTCGATAAAGAAGGCAAGCCCTACTCCGCCCATCAGCCCGGCGATAAGCCCAAGGAGAATGTTCTTTGCGGTATTCGGGGTGGTCGGGCTCTCCGGGACCTCGGCCTTTTCGATGACCCAGGCATTGATCGTCTGGATGTCCTGAGTTACTCCCTGTTCCTTGATCCTCGCAATGATAGCGTCGAAAAGCTGCCTGCTCGTTTCCACTTCCCTTTTAAGGACTCCGTACTGGATGAATTTTTCACCGATACTCAGGGTCTCCGCCTTGGTCTGCCCTGCAAACCTGCGGAAATTCTCCTCGCTCGCCCTCGCAAGCTCATATTCGTTTTTAATGGATTCAACAACCCTGCGTATCTGTTCCAGCTTCTTCTCTTTCAGGATCGCCAGATCTCCCATGGCAGCAACCATGGCAGGATGCTTCTGTCCATACTTTTTTTGGTAGTCCGTAATTTTCTGCTCCGATGCCAGAATCTGCGTCCGGAGCGACTGAATAGTTGGATCGGCTGCGACTGCAGGCAGGCTTTCAACAGCCTCGGGATTGTTTGCAAGCCCCTTCACCTGTGCATAGAGGGTCTCGAGTTCTTTGCGTTTAGACTCAGCAGTAGCAAGCTTGGTCGCAACCTCAGACACCCTTTCAGGGAACATGGTTAGCTTGTTTTCGAGTGTGGCGATGTCTTTGTCTCTCATATATTCCTGAAGGGCCTGCTCAGACTTTTGCAACCGCGCCCGTTCTTCATCAGCCTTTTCCGTGAGCCATTTCAGCGCATACTGGGACGACCCCATTCTGATGTCGAGCACTTCGTCCATATAGGCCCTTGCCACCGAGTTTACGATAAGCGCGGCGAGCTTCGGGTCCGGGGACATATAGCTGACATCAACGATTTTGCTGTTTTTAATGGGTTTGACAATGATGGAGCCGCTGATCTCTTTTGCCATCTTGTAGGCCTTCGGATCAAGTCCGTCTTCTTTCGTACCTGCCTGCCCCGGAGTACTGGCCGGCACCGGCCCTGGCCTCCGGCCTCCTATATGCAGTACCGTAGAAAACAGGCCCCTGAACCATTGAAACGTGCCTGAAATAATATTGGTTTTTTCCTCCTGAGGGCTGACAGCCACGGAGTTTCCTGGGCCGGGCGTTATCATCCTGACCACCCGTTGGGCAACGGAAAAACTCTTGATGAGCTGATACTGGGTCTCGTTAAAATCCGGGTCAAAGTCAATAGAATATGGGTCCAGTGCAGTCATCTTGGCCCGTTCATTTTTTTCTATAAGCACTTTCGTCGTGGCAGTATACATGGGCGTGGTCGAAAAGGTAACTATCAGCGTGATTGCAAAGACAATGGCAAAAAAAGTATAGACCGTATGTCTTCTTTTTATAATGACCCGAAGGTAGTTGCGCAGATGTATTTCTTTTTCGTCAGGCATCAGAAGAAACTCTCCGGTACGATAATTATGTCCTCGGGCAGCACAGGCTCGTCCATTTCTGCCTTCTGAATCACCTTTTCTTTATTGTCAATCTTTCGGATGATCCTGACGCGCCCGGGGGACGCCTTGTCTGTGAACCCTCCGGCCATTGTTACCGCCTTGATTAAGGTAAGCCCCTCTTCATACTTGTAAGCAGCCGGGGTTTTGATTTCACCTGTAAGGTAAAAAACGCCGGCCTTTGCGATATATACGTTGTCTCCATCCATGAGAGAGACATCAAGTGATGTGTCGCCCTCCTCGATGAGCTTTTTAAGGTCAATGGTTATAATCCCTTCTCCCCTGGTCCCATCGGAGGTTTTTCTTTTGATGGTCGCCTTGCTCCCGGCATCTTTGGTGAGGCCCCCCGCCAGAGAAAGCAGTTCAAGGAAGGTTGTGTTGCCGGTGAGCATGTATATCCCCGGTTTGTTCACCTGGCCCATAACAATCGCCTTCTTGCTCCTGAACTCCAAAACAAAAACAGAGACGTTAGGGTCGACGATAAACCCATCAGCCAGTTTTTCGGCTATAGCCTTTGCCACACGGTCAGTAGTCATTCCAGCAACCTTTATCTCACCTATCAGGGGAATGGTAATGGCGCCTTCGCCGCTCACCCGTTCAGTGGTGGTCAGGTCAGGATAGTTGTATACGGTAATTTTGAGCACATCCTCTGCCCCGACAACATAATCATCCGAAGCCATAGAAGCAAGGGGATGAGCAAGAAGGAGCAGGACCATAAAAATATAAACACGTAATTTCATTCTTGTTAATTATAAGATAAAATATGGGTTTAAAGAAATCAAAATGAAGCTATGACATTGAAAAACAGTGTATTGCTGTTGTATTCAAGTTCCGAAATAGATGCGTTTTTCATAGTATAGGCATATCCGGCAGTCCCTCTGAGCCATCTCCTGAAGGCGTATTGAAGCGCCGCGTTCCACTGGTAGGTTGTGCTGTCTGCCTCTTCCGTCAGTCCATCTAATTGTTTGTAATGTTCATCCTCGACCAGAAAACCGACAGCCGAGGTGAGCTTCGGTGTCAATACCTGCCGGAGCTCGAGATCCAGCCCGTTGGTCAGAGAGAAGGCAGCGCCGCTGAGGTCTGTTTCGGTTGGTTTCCGGTACACACTTGCCACCAGCGAGGTCTTTGGGGTGAAACGATGGTCAAGCTGCAGTTCCAGACTAAAGTCCCCGGAACTGCCAAGGGAATGGTCAAAATCCTTTACGACATAACCGGCCTTGAAGAGACCTTTCGACTTTGCAGTGATGTCCCAGGATATGCCGCCGAGAATATAGTGCTCGCGGCTGTCGAGCTCGCCGGAGTGGTCGTACGCGATATCGAAAAATCTGTATTCAGCCAGCAGACTCAATCTGGGAGTCAGCTTATAGGTCAGGACCCCAAATAAACCATTGTCCTGCCTGTTCATAAAATCACTCAAATCAGATTGGTAAGTCGTAATGAAATTCGAATATCCGCCGCTCAGCATAAGCCGGTGTTGCGTGTCGTAGAGAAAAGCAACACCGAAATAATTTGAATTATATCTGTCCCGCTCGTCATTCCTGACTACTGCTCCTGCCTCTTGTACGTGATAAGAAAACTCATAATGGTCTTCCGCAAGGAGAGAAAACCTGTTCCCTTTGATCAAAAGCCTGCTGTCCAGCGTTTGGGCGGGCGTTGTACCGTAGCCAAGATGACCGGACGATGAGGTCAGAGGGATGTCTGTTCTGTAGTAAAGGAAGGCCTGGTAATGAGAGTCCAAATCAGGCCACTGCCGGCTTAACTGGCTCCCGCCGGGCGAACGTACAGCAAAGAGCGGCAGGCGCGATGTCCTCATTCGTGTGAGGCAGTACGAGCCAGAGCGCAGGCGAAAGCACAGTGCTGAAGTCGCTTATTTTATGTTCATGGCTGTTAAGGACATTGTCCGTATAAATCCCTGATAAGGTGAGGGAGCCGTGGACAAGCCTGTTTTGCCTGCCGAGGATGTCCCACGAAGGCTTCCTTCATCCTCTTTATCCTGCTCAGGTTTCGTCCCTGCAGGCCCCTGTGACAATCCGCCGGACTCCGGTATCATCTCTCCCTTACGGACCAGAATAAAGACCTTATAGACCTCTTTGCCTCCCAGTTTCTCTGTTTCGACTATCGACCGGTATCCGCTTTCCTCCAGTGTCTTTGCAAGATCTTCCGCCTTTTCACGGGAATCCACAGTGAGTACCTCGACCTTTTCAAGCGGGATTAATTCGTCTTCAGACATGTTATTGCCGGCTTTCACCTCTGTCGGCAAAACAGGGAGAGCAACAGTCAAAAACAGAATTACGAAAACCTGTTTCAAGAAGACCAGAGGACTTGCCTTTATTCCCACAATATACCAATTAATGCCATATCTGTTTCTGTTCTTAAGCGCCATTTTCTCCCGGACCAAACTTCCCAGCCATAGGAAGTATTTTTTATGCTTTTATATAATATATGAACGCCTTTAGAAATAAAAGCAATTATTCGTGAATTCTTGGACAAGGCAAAGGCTTCTCTTGCAACGGCCTGGATTTGAAACCAGGTTTGAATTCATTTCCGACGCGCAACAACCGCTGAAAGTATTTAGGCAGGTCTTAATCCGGAGGCCTCTTAGAAAAAAAATAAGTCTGACTAAAAATGTGAAGGGCTGAGAAACCCTCCGGCAGTGCCGCCCGGGTGAGGGGCGATGATCGCAGGATCTTCCGGCAGGACATAGCATAGCCCCGGTTCCGACAAGCTGTTCAGAATGGCAGCGACTTCCCTTGCATCAGCTCCGGCATCAGTAGAACATCTGGAAACAACATCCTTGGTAGTCCCGGCTTCTACTGCCCCTCCAATGACCTCTTTTAAATCCCCGCCGCCTTTGATTGAGCATTTGATTACTCCGCAGGCATCATAACCCATCTGTATACTTGTCCTGACTACCTTCCGGATCTCCAGATTATTCTTTATTCTTATCCTGGATCCGCCCGCAGAGGAGTTCATCTTTCGTCAGGCGTATGGAGTCAAGGGCATTAGCCTTTACAGGAGGTGCTGCCGCGATTGGTGATGTCAAGACCAGAAGCATTCCGAAAAACAAAGCTGCTGTTAAATTGATGGTTCTTTGTCTATGCATGTTGTAATTATATACATAAAAAACTGTTTTGTCAGTATTTATTTGGGCCAATCATCACCCTCCACCAAGAATACAGACCGGTTTCAGTTACTAAGAATGTTTGTCGTCAACCGCGCAGCGGAAACCTGTGTAGTCGTATCTTTCGAGCGGATCAAGCCAGAACCGGTAGGAGCTTCTTAATTTGTTTCCGCTCTTGTCGTACCAGGACCCTCCCCTGAGCACCCTGAAGCTGCCGACTGCCGGACCTTCAGCATCATATATGGGAGGAACGTCAGGTTGATTACGGCTGTAACTTATAGCGCCCTCAGACAGGCCGAGTATTTCAGAGACGGCCGCCGAATAGTCCGCGCCGCTGGGATCACAGAAGTTGCAGTAGTTCTGCCTGTACCAGTCGTGTACCCATTCAAGGGCATTGCCTGCCATGTTGTATACCCCATAGCTCGACTGTCCGCCCGGCAGGGCGTCGACCGGGAAGAGGACATCAAGCCCGTTTTTCTCCCAATCCTTGTCATACCTCGAGGTCAAAGCATCAGGGCTTTGGTCACCCCAGGGATAAATTCTCCTGTCATCTCCCCTGGCCGCCTTTTCCCATTCAGCTTCAGAGGGCAGCCTCTTTCCCTTCCAGCGGCAGAAAGCTTCAGCCCCTTGCCAGGAGACATTGTTAGCAGGATAACGGGCGTAACCCGGACGGGGCTCAAAACGGACAACATTTTTCCCTGAGGAGCTGACAGTCTGTTCCCCCTCTTCAGTAAAGCATATTATAGTGGAATGCGAATCGCAGGAAAAAAACCGTTCATCCGCGTTCCCTTTTTCGTTGAGGAACCCGGCAAAATCCAAAGCAGTTACTTCATAGCCGTCGATCCTGAAGGCCTTGACAAAGACCTCATGCTCAGGGGACTCATTGAACTCCCCTCTATCGGAACCCATATAAAACCAGCCTTCAGACACCAGCGCCATTCCGTCACTGTCGATAAATCCAACATATTTTGGAGCAGTTGCACAGGAGAGGAGCGACATCAGGGAACAAGCAGCGATAAGAAATAAAATAGATCTTCGCATATTTTAGTAATTCTATTGGAAAGATTGCCTTTAAGTCAATACGGCCTCCGATGCCTTTTATGAACCGTCAAGCGCAGGGTTTGTTTATGATGCGTACGCCGGGCTTATAAACATTTACTACTGCAGCTTTAAATGCAGTTTGCTCCCGGCCGGTGTCTGCTTAATTACCCCCTACCAAGGTAGGATTTACACTCACTGCCTTACATTATTATACTGGACTTAATAATATTCCAATATTTCTAAAGTAGATGGTATAGTAAACAGACTGTTCGGGCACTTATTCCATTAATGAACTGAGCTGAGGGAGGCTGGCGATGTTTAATCCTTACATATATTTTTCAAAGCACGCGCATCCAAAACAGAAATTTTTGAAAACGACGGGTTTTTTTCATAAGCTGCTTTCAGGTATTTTGCTCTTGCTGGCCTGCTCAACTTACAGTCATGCTGCTGCTCCTGCAGGCTACTCGGAATACTATATCCCGGGCGATGAAAACCAGATGGCCAACATCTGGGCCAACATCGGCACAGCCGGTGGTACCGCGGGCGCGCCTGTGGTTGTATCGGGTGCCAACGCGGCCAGGCACACGACAATAAGTGTCGTCGCCTGGTCGGACAATACCACTGTCTATTACGACCACTGGGAGAATTGTAAAGGTACTGCGCTTGGCTCAGGGGGATGCACAAACGGCTACAACTTCGACCCGAACGATCCTTCTACAGCCGACGAAACATATACGCTTAATAAAGGTGAGAGCCACATATTTGAAAGCAATAACATACCGGTAAACCCTCGTGGAACCGGCCAATATTATGACGGCGGCGACCGCATCTACGTGGCAGGCGGAGCGGTTTCCGTGTCGCGGATGAGTTGGATAGATGATGTTGGGACAGTGTTCAGCATCGCCATGGAGGTCTATCCGGTCAAGCCCCAGATGACGACGTACATCCTCCCGTTTGGAGAAGACCTTTATGCGTCTGATTCTACGGTTTTCAGGAGCTTCGACCGTGTCTATGCCCTTGTCCAGGCGACCCAGGACAATACGGAGGTGCAGTTCGATGTAAATGGCGACGGCACATATGACACCATTTGCACCAATGCGCGGTCACAATGCATATACCGGGACAATTTTGGCACCGCTGCTTACAATAACAGTGACGGCAGCATGCGACTGGTCTGCCTCCTGGACCGAAGTAGGCGAAAACAACGGCACAGGAACTGACTATGTAAGAGTGACCGGCGGTCAACTGAGGTTTCGGGGAAACAACCCGTTGACTCTTCCGCGGGGTGTTCAGCGCATAATAGATCTTTCCTCTGCCGGGAGCGCCAATATTGTTTTCGATGCAGCTTCTGCGGGCCTGGCTGCCGGCGATATTGTTACTTTGGATAGGCTATTACCATCACCTTTACGGCCCATACAACGCAGGCGTTCAGTGAGGGCGATATTACGATGAACCAGGTCGAAGCCACCGGCACCAGAACAGTGGGCGGTCTGCCCCAGACCTTTAAAACCTCTGCCTTTGCCTTTAATACATATAGCGCAACCAGCAGCAGCCTGTCCGTAGCCAAGAGTTCATGCGTCCTCGGCACATCATGCACGACCCTGGCCGATCCGCTTTATCCTGGCGACAGTTTCACTTATCAGGTACAGGTGACAAACCCGGCGGCGTCGACAGCAACACAAACGGGCATGGCTATCTCCGACCCACTGCCTGCGGGCGTCGGCTACGTGGCAGACAGCGGATCCGTCACCTGTGACGTAGCGCAGAACGTCCGGGACGAATTTGAAACCGCGGCCTACACCAATAACCGGTCCACGCGAACTGGTCCGGCAGCTGGGCTGAAACGGACAGCCTGGGCGGCGGCGCTGCCAGCGGGTTAGTACTCGATAACGGGCGGCCAGTTGCGGTTTCAGACCGGGTCATCCACCGGCAACGCGACCGACCCTTTTACTGCAATGACACCTACAATGGCGGTACCGGGAGTTGGTCCGGAGCATGGACCGAGGAGAACGACGCAGGCGCCCCCGCATACAGTAATGGAACGATCCGACTCAGCAATGGAAATAATCGACTGGAGTTTGCCCGATGTCAACAAGATGATGCGATAACAAGAACAGCTAACGTAGCGGGTGCAACCAGTATAACCGTCACCTTTGATTTCACTGACGCAGGGATAGACAACGGTGAATTCCTGGATACGGAGTACAGCAGTGACGGGATAAACTATACTACCCTGGAACATATGGACAGAGCCAGCGGAACCAGGACGAATACCTTCGCGTGGAACCCGAGCGACAGCACGATCACCCTTCGGTTTCGGACGGACAATACTTGGAGTAACAGCAACGACATTGCCTATATTGACGATGTAAATATTGCATACACTGGCGTAGTTGCCGCCAGGAGCTCAGATCCAGCGAACAGCCGATCTGACCGGCGCCTCCGGAGCCAATCTGAACTTTGGTTACGCTTCGGCCAACCTCACCCCGGGCGATACTGTTGTGGTGCAGGCCAGTTCGACCGGGACCGGAGGCTGGAACACGCTGGCAACCTTTACCGGCGGCATTCCTGACGTTGCACCTCCCTACGATATCTCGGCATATATCTCGGCAAATACCACCATCCGCTTCTGGATCACCGGCGGCTTCGATGCCGTAGACAAGACTTTCTCCGTCGACAACGTCGATATCACTTACGGTACATCCAGTACGTTTGCGGCCGGCGGTCCTCCCAATTTCCTGTCGAGCGCAACCGGCTGCCTTATCAGTCCGGACAACTCACTCACTCTTACATATGACGTCACAGTGGACAATCCCCTGGCCACAGGGATCAACCGGCTTACAAATACGGCCTATGTAAACAGCAACGAGATGATTCTGCCGCTCAGCGCCGCCGTCACCAATATCGTCGTAAACCCGGCCTCCGGGAGCGCTGAAGTGGGAGACCGGGTCTGGCTGGACGCAAACGGCAACGGCGCTTTAGACGTCGGCGAGCCGGGTTTGGCGAATGTTGAGGTAACCTTGAAAGACCAATTCGGGACACCTATTATGACGACCACAACAGATGCCACCGGTCACTACCTTTTTAGCGGAGTGGAACCCGGCAGCAGCTACCATGTGGAGGTGACTTCAGGCACCCTTCCAGCAGGGTTGCTGCAATCAGCCCCTGCCGGCCACTCAGACAACCTGACAGGCACATTTAATCTTGCTGCCGGTCAGTCGTATAGGGACGCTGATCTTGGGTATACTTCTGCCGCTGGAAAGGCCACTATCGGCAATTATGTATGGTCAGATGCGAATGCAGACAACAGACGCAATAGCGGCGAGGCCGGCATAAGCGGAGTGACAGTTGAGCTTTGGCGCGATGTTAACGGTGATGGCCTTAAGGATGCCGGGGATCTTCTCTGCACCTCCGGAGCCTGCGGTGCAGCAGGCACTACGACGACCGCTCCGGATGGAAGCTATCTGTTTACAGGTGTGACAGCCAGTGGAACCCAGGATTATATCGTATATATCGACGAGATTCAGACGACGCTATCGGGTTACACAAGGACGTCTCCTCCCAGCGGCAGCGCCCTGTTCTCTGTCATCGATATCAGCTCCGGAACCTCCATCGTGTATGCGAACTTCGGCTATCAGGGAACTACATATTCTATAAAAGATCAGCTCTGGTTCGATGCCGGCAACTTTGGCGTCCTGGATGACGGTGAGCCTGGTATCAGCGGCGTGACAGTTGATCTGCTGGATGCCAGCCTCAATGTTTTAGCAACTGCGACGACCGCTGCAGACGGGACCTTCACCTTTACCGGCGTTGCCGATGGCGGGGCTGACTACACAATCAAGATTACCGACACAGGCGGCAAGTTGACCGACTATTTCGGCACCACAGCCAGTGCCCAGGCAGGCTCCAAGCAAGTAATCAATCTTACCGGCGATGTAGATATTCCATCTCCGCCCAGCTTCGGTTATAACCTTAGCAGGGCCATCGGCGACACAGTATTCAACGATAATGGGGCAGGCGGTGGGACCCTTGGCGACGGAGTCCAAAACGGCAGCGAGCCGGGCATCCCCGGTGTAACCGTCCTGCTCTACCGCGACAATGGCAACGGCATCTTCGAGCCGGGGACAGGCGACGGCGCTTCTATTGCCACTTTCGTAACAGACTCAGACGGCCGGTATCTCTTCGCCGGCCTCTCAACCGGCACCTACTGGGTTCAGATCGACAACTCTCAGGCGGCCCTTAGCAGCTACACCCTTACTACTTCCGCGGACCATCTGCTGGTGACCATGTCAGGAAGCACCAACCTCGGTATAGACTTCGGCTATCGCGCCTCTACCCCGGGCAGTATTTCAGGCGGATTATGGGAAGATGCCGATAAAGACGGCGTCATGGACAGCGGTGAACCGGGCATAGCCGGGGTCACTGTCGATCTTTATCGCGACAGCAACGCTAATGGAGTATACGATCAGGGGGCCGACGCGTTAGTGGCTACAACCGCCTCTGCTTCTGACGGCAGTTATAGTTTCAATGGCGTCCCGAGCGGTACATCTTATTACGTCAGGATCACGGATAATGACGGAGTCCTGACCGGATACACGCCAGACATATGAGTATGACGGCACTCTTGACGGCCAGGAAACCGTAAACCTCAGCGGAGGCGACATAACAGGCATCAATTTCGGATTTTTCAACCCTATCCCAACACAGGTGATTCTCTCTTATTTCGGGGCCTTTGAAAGAAACGGTCAGGTAATAGTGGAATGGAAGACAGCCTCTGAGTTGGACACCCTTGGGTTTAATCTTTTAAGACTCGATCCTGTCACAGGTGAATATAAACAGATCAATTCAGGTCTGCTGCCGGCGATACTCAGGCCTCATCGCGGCGGGAGATACACTATCAAGGACACCGGGGCTTCACCGGGCAGGTCTTATACGTACAAACTTGTCGAAGTCGAAATCTTTGGACGCGAGGTTTCTTATGGCCCCTTCACCGTCTTTGCCGGGATGAACAGGGATAACAAGGGCGCAAGCCCCTCCCCTGAATCGAACTACACCCGTGAGGAACGCAATCCACCTCAATTGGATAAGGACCGCAGAGCAGGCAGGGAGTCCTTGCAGCAGTTGACTGCCCTGGCAACGGTCGGAGACCGAGTAAAGATCTCTGTTACAGATGCAGGTATATACTACATAGATGCGGGGGCCATCTCTTCCATGCTGGGAATACCTCCGGATGAGGTCTCTTCTCTGATCAATGCGGGACAATTATCGCTGAGCAATCGCGGGAAACAGGTCGCCTATCTGCCTGCTGCAGATAATGCGGGGTTTGTACTTTTACGCGAACAACATAGACAATGTCTACACAAAGGAGAACGTCTACTGGATCGACAGGGGGACAGGCACACTCATGCATGTCGTTAATGGCGTCGGGCCGCAGCCTTTGGCCGGGGAAGGAAGTTTTACCGACACTGTACATTTTGAAGAGGACCTTGACCCGTGGGAGACTCTATTCAACGACCCTAATGCCGATTACTGGTTCTGGTCGCAGATATTTGCGAGCAGCTATTATACGGACGCCCCCTGGTCTTATAATTCGATGTGCCCCGAATTTCAGGTGCAGAACCAACGGCAACCCTTCAGGTCAATCTATTCGGCGGCTCTGACGCCGGAATAAGCAATGACCACCATGTTGTGGTCAGCCTCAACGGAAAGCCGGTAGCTGAGGAGTGGTGGAGCGGCATTACAACCCATACAATTACGGCAACGTCCGCATTGGTGTCCGGGGAGAATACCATCACGGTGAAAAGCATGGCTGACCCTGGAGTTTCTTCAAGCTTTATCCTCATCGATTCATTCGATGTGACCTATCAGAGGCTCTTTGAGGCCGAAGGAGACAGACTCTTCTTCAGAGGAGAAGATGCACGGCCCGTCACGGTGGGAGGGTTCTCATCACCTGATATTATGGTCTTTAACATCACAAACTCCTTCAGTCCGAGATTGAGAGCGGCCACCTCTATCGGCGCTGAATCCGGGACCTATACGGTCAGCCTGAACCCTGCCTCTGCCGATACCTCTTACCTTGCGGTAGCAGCAGGCGGGATACAGAATGCGTCTGCCGCGGCTGTGGTCGCCTCGACTCTATCTTTAACTACAAATGCAGCCGACTATATTGTCATCGCCCCTGCCGGCCTTATTTCCACTGCCCAGGGCCTTGCAGACTACAGGGCCGGTCAGGGACTCAGACGATGGTAGTCAATCTGGAAGACGTAATGAACGAATTCAATTTCGGGATATGGAGTCCCGGGGCCATCAGAAAATTTTTACGTTATGCCCATAATAACTGGACCACTGCTCCGCGTTATGTGGTTTTGGCGGGCGACGGCAGTATGGACTACAAGGACAACATGGGCCTTGGCGGAAACCTTATACCCTCTAAAATGGTGCCGACCCCCTTTGGGCTGGCCATGTCGGACAACTACCTTGCGGATGCCAACGGGGACCATATGCCGGAGGTCGCGATAGGGAGACTGCCGGTGAGCAGCCCGGACGAGTTGGAAACCGTCATCAACAAGATCAAGACCTATGAGCTCAACATTGGAAACCAAAGCGTGGTCCTCGTGGCAGACACTCCTGATGAAGGAGGCGACTTTATCGCGGACAGCGAAACGCTTGCAGGCCTTTTCCCGTCCGCCTATAGTGTCAACAAAATCTACCTCAATGACCCTGCTATGGCAGAGGAGAAAAAAGCGGCCCTCATAAGCGCCATAAACGGCGGGGCTGCATTCTTTAATTTTGTAGGGCACGCCGGACCGGATCAACTTTCTAATTGGGGATTATTGTCGTATTATCCTGATGACCTTCCCCCTGCCGATGATCTGTCTTTGCTGACGAACGCAAACATACTGCCGGTAATGACTGCCATGACATGCGGTCTGGCTAATTTCTCCGATCCCTACCAGGACGTATTGGGCGAGGCGCTGCTGCTGAAACCAGACGGCGGAATAGCCGCCACCTGGTCTGCGACAGGACTCTCGGATGACACCCGGGCCGGGGTACTCAACCGGGAGTTTTATAAGGCCGTATTATCGGGGAAAAAACCACTACTCGGTGACGCAGTCCGTCAGGCACTCTCAACGTATAAGAAGCAGGGCTCAATGCTGTTTATGATGGACATATACTGCATCCTGGGCGACCCTGCTCTCAGGATGAGGTAACTGGAAACCATGTCTGCCGGGAAAGAGGACAATATCTGGTTAAAGGTCTTCGAAAGACCGAAGAACATTGTTTCGCGTAAAATAGCCGGGGAGCTTTTTCTCGTTCCGGTTGCAGGGAAACTGGCCGACATGCAGAGGATGTTCGCCCTCACTGAGGTCGCTGAGTTTATCTGGGAGAGGCTGGACGGACAGAGGAGCCTGGGTGATATCCGCAACGATGTTCTGGCATGCTTTGACGCTGAAAAAGAACAGGTTGACGCTGATATTGAGGCCTTTGTGACCGAACTCATCACAGAGGGTCTGCTCGGGGAGGTGGCAAAACTGACGATGCAATGTCATGAGCCCGGATGGCCCGGCACAGAAGAATATCTGAAGGCGTTTAGTGAAAAAGCTGAACAGCTTCGCATCCCTCTCTCAGGGAGCCTTGAGCTGACCCGCCGGTGCAATCTCAACTGCGTTCACTGCTATCTCGGACCCCAGGGCAAAAGACAGGCGCTTCAGGGTATGGAGATGGGCGCCGCCAGGATACGTTCTTTAATCGACGAAATAACCGAAGCAGGATGTATGAACCTGCTGATCACAGGTGGAGAACCCCTCTTGAGGGAGGATTTTCCGGAAATCTACTGTCACGCAAAGGAAAACGGGCTGCTGGTCACCCTTTTTACGAATGGTACGCTCTTCACAGAGAAGACCGTTGAACTCCTTTGTGAGCTCCCTCCGGTTGAAGTCGAGATAAGTATTTATGGCTCTACAGCTGAAGTATATGAGAGCATTACCCGTGTCCCCGGATCATATGAAAAATGTATACGGGGAATCAGAAGTCTCCTTGAACGCGGCGTCAGGGTGAACCTCAAGACAATCCTCATGACCATAAACCGTCATGAGCTTTTCGCCATGGAAAATATGGCAAAGGAATTCGGTGTCAGTTTCCGCTTTGATGCTGCAATATCACCCTGTATAGATGGTGACAACACTCCTCTGAGCCTTCGCGTCACTCCTGAGGAGGCCATAGAAAAGGAAATGTCTGATCCGGGAAAAGTGCAGAGCTGGAAAAAGTTTTTCAAAAGATTTAAAGGCCGCACGCTTCGGCCCGGACCTCTATGGATGCGGCGCCGGCCTCACCGCCTTTCATATAGACCCGTTCGGCTGCCTTTTCCCTTGCATGATGGCCCTTGATATGGGATACGACACCGCCGGAGTCGGCTTTAAAACAGTATGGGACAATATCATGCCATCGTATTAGAAATAAAAAGGCTGGAGCTGACTTCGCCTGCAAAGGATGTGTTAAAATAAATGTATGTGGTTATTGTCCGGGCTTTTTCAGACTCGAACATGGTGTAGAAGATGTCCGTTCAGAATATCTCTGCCAAATGGGGAGTCTTCGTTTTCAATATATTAACGATCGCTTAATGAAAGGAGATCAAAATGGACAACCAGAAAAAAACATTTAACCGGCTGCCCTATGCAAAACCAAGGCTTCGAATAATTTCTCTTGTTGCTGAAGAAGTCCTGGCGATAACTTGCAAACAAGTCAAAGGTTCGCCCGGTATGCTTACCAGGGGGTGCGGCCATGGCACCTGCAGGAGCACAGGAGGTTCATAATTTTGAAGGGTAATTGGTCGCCTGAGGACATATATGCTTTTGAATATTGTTATCGCAGACATTCATTTCCGCATAAGCTCTGGAGATATGCCTCTTCTGCAGTTGTCCAACCGAAAGACCTATGTGCCTTTCATCACAGAGACAGTACCTTCAGGGGAAAGAGCAGAAAGCATAGATGTCCTGCTAAAGATAAAAGATTTCCCTGCTACCGGACAACTAACAAAGGTCTTTGAGACTCCTGATTCCTGGTCCATGCTCAGAGATGGAGATCAATATTTCTGGGTGGATATTTCTGCATCTTCAGGAGGTAAGCCGGACTGCGTGGTTAGCTTTAAACGCAGACCTGAAAAGGTAACGGTTTATTGCGGGGATTTATTAATAACTGAAGTTGGCGGCAGGAAAATGCTCATGAACCCCATCAGTTATCCACTCGACCAAATATTGCTCATGTATACACTAGCGGAAAGGGAAGGGGCTTGTATGCACGCGACTGCTGTTGATTTGAGTGGTAAGGGGTACCTCTTTCCAGGAAGGTCAGGCGCCGGGAAAAGCACTATCTCGGAAATCTTTTTGTCCAAAAACCATGCTGTATTAAGTGATGACAGGGTGGTCGTCAGAAAGATCAGTGATACCTTCAGGTGCTTTGGTACACCCTGGGCTGGCGATGCCGGAATAGCCGAAAACAGGAGCCTGCCTCTCCACGGCCTCTTTTTTATTATACATGGGAATGAAAACAGGGCAGAAAAGATAACTCCGAAAGAGGCCTTTGAAAAACTCATGCCCGTGACTTCTATCCCCTGGTATGACGAAACGGTCATGTCCGACATTCTTTCTTTCTGTGAAGATTTGGTAATGCATGTTCCGGCATATGAACTCTATTTCAAGCCTGGCTGGGAGGTAGTGGATTTTCTTGAAAAATTTGTATAAGTATAACCTTCCCTCCGATAAACCGGAACTGCTCTCGCTGAGAGGTCATCAGCCCGATGTTCTAAGGCTCTTTGAGGACATCTTACAGAATGGCGCTGACCTCCGTGTCAGGGTCACCGGCAGGAGCATGAGGCCTTTTCTGAGGGGAGGAGAGGTCCTTACGATCAGGCAAACACCCTCCGTTTATTTGAGAAAGGGTGATCTCATACTCTTCAGGAACAGATATGAGCTGCCCGTCCTGCACCGCATACTCACTAAAAGAGAGACAGACGACGGGACATTCAGCTTTACCACAAAGGGGGACGCGCTGATGGCCTTTGATGAGGAGATACACGAAGACAGCGTGCTCGGCAGGGTTTTGCAGATCGAAAAACCTCAGCAGACTGGCAGGACCAGGCATATTGATATGAACTCCCTTTTTTACAGATGCTTTAACTTTTCAGTCGCGGTCCTTGGCCTTTTAAGAACTCAGACGTATTTTTTTCTTGCCGGCGAAAAAGCAGATATACGATAGTCACCCGGAGTATTAACATCATCAACTTCTGTGGGAATAACGAATCAGCCCGGTCTTTTCCAGTCCGGACACTATGCCGGGGTCGGGTGGATTAAAACAGTGACCGGGAACTTTACGCCCTCGATCTCCGGATCACTCGCCTTCATTCTCACTTTTATCCGCTCTACTGAAGCCGGAACGGCACCATCTCCGGATGCCTGTTTCAGCTTCTCATAGAGCCGGTCAGTCATCGCTACCTCGCCTTTGCCGGCACTGTCGCACATGCGGGAGGCGAAATTCACCGTTGACCCGATCAGGGTATAATCGAGCCTGTTATCCTCTCCAAGGTCACCCATGATCACCTCGCCGTAGTCGCACCCGATACCCACGTCAAGGAGCATATTCCCCCTGACTGCTTCATGGATCATCCGCGCTATCGGAATGATCCGGTGGAGATTCTGCTCATAAAAGTACGCGAGTATCCCATCCCCCAATATCTTGTTGACCCGGCCCCCGTTGGAGTTTATGATCTTTGAGGTAAGTTCGAGCTGCCTGCTCAGCATGCGCACGACTTCGTCGACATTCCTCCGGGAACTCCAGTCCGTAAATTCCCTTATGTCCACGAACATCACCGCCACGTTGGCCTTAAAAGACTCCAGCCCCTGCATGACACTGGAGGAAACATCATCTGCCGTGCATCATAGAGTACTGGCTGCTCAGGAACCGTCTCCTTATCGAGTCGACGATCTGTATGCTCTTGACGGACTGGATAGAGTCCCAGCGGTGAAGTTTCCCGAAGGTGAGAGGATTTGCGACGCCAAGCTCAGAGGCTCTGGTCGTGATCACATCCAGAAGTACCGAGATAGTCGACGGGCCTTCCTGGACCGCCATGTCCATCATATCGTTCAGGGAGTCTGCCTCGATATCCTTGTGCAGCCAGAACCTGAGCCATGCGTTTCCCGCCCTCACCAGTTCTTTCTCCTGGTCCGGCGACGGCTTGCGGTCTAATTCCCTCAGCATCCTGCCGGGTTCGGCCTCTTTCAGTATATTCAGGAACCTGTCGATGTTTTCTCTTATGATGCCGCCGTGCTGGGGGAGTATCGTCCTGATCGTGAGACGCTTCAATTTCTCATACGCATAACGGAGAGATTCCCTGCCCTCAACATAATATTCGATAAAAGTCCGTGCCAGCTCTATGTAGGATTCGTCGGCATACAGACTCCATTCCCTGTTGAAGACCGCAAAAAGGTCCGAAGAGAAGAGGGAGGCGGTCTTGTCGTCATAGGTGACCATGCTGCCCGCAAAGTGCACGTAGGGTGTGTGGAAGAAACTGACGGTCCTGCCCGATCTCAGTTGGAGGACGTCACCGTCTCCCACGGGCAGAATGTTCCTGCGCACGCCGTAATAGGGAATGAATAAAGCAGTCCTGGGATGAGCTATAATCGTCACATCCGGATGGAGGACATTTTCGAGAAAAGGGATCAGGCCGCACAGGTCGGGGTCCTGATGATGGACAACTATGTATTTGATTTTTTCCGGGTCAATCACCTGCCCTATCTTGTTCAGGATCATGTCTCTGAAGACAGGATGCCCAGGCCCGGGGTCAAAAAATACTCCCTCGTCATCGTCGATGAGAAGGTAGGGATTATTCGAAAAACCAGCCTCATAATCGGCAAACCCGACCCACCAGATATTGTCGGCTATTTCTATCGCATTTTTGTCATCAAGCCTGTCCATTGGCCTCTTCCTTCGAAACAGAAATCCATACCATGTATATTTAGGATACGCCTTGACAGGAAAAAAGAATATCAGCTCCGGCATTTGCGTTTTGTAAGGTTTGATGATTCAAATTGTAAGTTTTGACACACAAACGACGGGCAGTTCCGCAGGGTACGTCACATGCCGTCATAAGAATCAGCGACACAGGGGATAGGATCTCCGACGAGCAGCTGGGGATGGTCTTTGAGCCTTATTCAGCACAAGAATTCGGCACTTCAAAGGGACCGGGCTCGGACTCACCATAGCCAGGAAGATCATTGAGACGCACAGTGGCTTTATCGGACCGCAAGCGCCCGGTCAAAAGCTCAACCTTCGGCATTATCTTCACTTACGCAGTCAGGAGGGGGCGTAGCAAACTTCATTTGCAGTTTTTTTGTCCAGTTCAGAGCCCAAGGACTTCGAGCTTCTTCTTTCTCGTGAGTCTTTTCAAATCAAACTCGAGTTTTCTCGCTTCTCCCGCATCCTTGCACGATATCGTTTTGGCCAGCTCAAACGGCCTCCACGATCTCACGAACTTGCTGCCGATCCCGAGGTTATGTTGCTCAAGCCTTTTCTTGAGATTATTTGTCATTCCAATATATAAAGAATTGTTGCTGCACTTGAGCACATAGACACACCAGGAGACGCTCGTCTCTTTCCGGACTTCAGCAAGCTCCTTCAGCCAAACCTTTAAGGCCTTCCTCGCCTCCTTATCCACAAAGGAGAAAATCCGGTGAGACGTGTCGTGAACACATGATGGAGAATGTCCGGCCATCTTAACAACGTGGAAGTCTAATTTGTCGTGAAATTCGTAGAACGCACGATAAAGAGAAGCATTGGCCAACTCCTGATTTGTCTTTTTCGAAAGAAACCCTCCAGCCACCAGGCGGGGTTTTCTCTTAAGAAGTCCTGAAACACACTGGGAGTCGGAATATATTGTCAGACTTCCGCGTGGTCCACGCCGGTTCTCTGCAAGCGCCCATAAAACAGTCTGGAGTTCGAGCCTTGTCGATGAAGTGCCCTCGAATCTCCGCACCTTTATCCTCCCGGTTATTTCGGGTCTTCCAATAGCTCCTGGGGAGGCCTCAAGAAATGAAGCGGGGACCATAACATAGGCGCCCACACCCAGCTTCAGGCCTGGACTTACACTGACATCCGTGAAAAGGGCAACATCCTTTATGAGTGTTTTCACGACATCGAACTCCCGAACAATAATATGGTATGCATTCTCTATCTTACATCAGACAGAAGCAGCTTCACAGCCCGCCACTCCAGGCCTTGCTTTCGGCTCATACTTCTGGTAGCATTCATCGTGAGACAGACAGGTTACTGAATAACGGGAATCTACTGACAAAACCAAAGGAGGCAAACAGTGGGAGACAAGGGCGGCAAAAAAGACAAAGAAAAAGGCCAGAAACAAAAATCAAGCAAACAGGCAAAGGATCTGAGAGATAAGAAAGACAAACAGCCCAAAGCGCGCTGAAATAACTGACTTAAATCGGAAACAGGCTTTTTCCCTATGCAGAAGCCTGGATATTACTCCCAGGCCTGAGTGATCATTAACATAAGAGTGAGGTAAGCGATTTATGCAGACCGATGACAGGCGACACCGCTCAATTTTACAGAGGATCGCCCACAGGGCAATGCTCGACAGGGGACTGCTCCCTGACTTTTCAAGCGAAGTGCTGGCTGAACTTGGCGGAATTCAGGCCCCTGCGGCAATAAACGATGGGCAGGTCCGCGACCTCAGGGGCCTGCTGTGGGCCTCCATAGATAATGATGATTCCCGCGACCTGGACCAGCTTACCGTTGCCGAAGCTATGCCGGGAGACCAGGTAAAGATACTTGTTGCAGTGGCTGACGTGGACGCTATTGTTAATAATGGCTCGGCAATCGATGAGCACGCACGCCATAATACTACTTCTGTTTATACCGCGGGCAGTATATTCCCGATGCTCCCGGAAAAGCTTTCAACAGACCTCACTTCCCTGAATTTCAATGAGGACCGCCTGGCAATCGTCATTGAAATGATGATCAACCCGGACGGGTCTTTAAAGGACTCTGATATCTACAGGGCGCATGTCCGCAATCACGCAAAGCTGGCCTATAACAGCGTGGCTGCGTGGCTTGAAGGCGAGGGAATTGTCCCTGAAGCTCTTGCGGCGGTGAAAGGACTTGAGGAAAATCTGCGCCTGCAGGACAAGGCGGCGCAAAGCATGAAGGACCTCCGGCATATTCACGGGGCCCTGAGTTTTGAAACGGTCGAGGCGAGGCCGGTTTTTGACGGCGATGAAATCCGTGATCTCGAAGTCGAAAAAAAGAACCGGGCAAAGGACATCATCGAGGATTTTATGATAGGTGCAAATGGCGTGACCGCCAGGTATCTCTCGTCAAAAAAATTCCCTTCAATCCGCCGTGTAGTCCGCACTCCGAAACGATGGGAGCGGATTGTCGAGCTGGCCGATGAGCATGGGTCCAAACTTCCAAATACGCCGGATGCAAAGGCGCTGGAGGAGTTCCTTATCAGGGCTAAAGCAGCTGATCCGGTCAGATTCCCCGACCTCTCCCTGGCTGTTATAAAACTTATGGGGGCCGGTGAATACGTCGCAGAACTTCCTGGAGATACTGCACCCGGTCACTTCGGGCTTGCGGTCAGGGACTATACCCATTCCACAGCTCCTAACCGCCGCTACACGGATCTTATCACACAACGCCTGTTGAAGGCCGCGACAGGAGGAAGTCCTTTGCCGTATAGCGGCGATGAGCTTGAGGCCCTGGCGAAACATTGCACGGAAGAAGAAGACGCCGCCAATAAAGTGGAACGGCAGGTCGGCAAATCCGCGGCAGCAATGCTGCTGGAACACAGAATTGGTGAGCAGTTTGACGCTATCGTGACCGGCGCTTCCTCCAAAGGCACATGGGCCCGGCTTCTTACGGTCCCTGTCGAAGGTAAAGTGGAACATGGTTTCGAGGGCCTTGATGTCGGTCACAGGATCCGTGTGCAACTGATATCTGTAGACGTTGAACGGGGATACATCGATTTCAGGAAGGTCTCAGTATCAGGACATAGATGAAACGCACAGGCATAAATGGACTGTCATTCCGGCAATCCCGAAAGCTTTCGGGGAAAGACAAATTTCATAGGACTTATGTCTATAGGTAAATTCCCCTTGTAAGGAGCAGAACCCTCCGGTGAACCGACAACCACCTTTTTGAAGTATCCCCGCTGCTGAACTTCTTCAGCAGTTGCAGACGGCCTTGCAGGAATTGACAGGTGAAGAGGCACGCAGGCGCTTCACACAGTATGGGGCCAATCTCCTCAAACCCCAAAAAAAGCGACTGTCCTTTATCTCCTCCTTTCTCAATTCAAAAGTCCGATCCTCAGCGCTGATTTGCCTTTCCTTCCAATTGGCGGAAGGCTTTTAGCTTTACCCCCTTGCCCGTCTCTTTTCTTGTCCTCATGGGAGTTATTGTAGCGGTCTACATAGCAGCGGCTGAAGCGGCAAAAAAGATTTTTTACAAAAAATCCGGTTTTGACAACCTATCAAAAAGACGCCTCTCCGTCGCGGTCCGGCATAGGCCCTTCAAGCCCGGCGATCAGGCCAATATTCCCTTGACACGTCCAACATCGCCGCTTTCAAGCCTGACCTTGATCCCGTGCGGATGCGAAGGTGAATTCGTCAAAAGATCTTTCACAATCCCCTCCGTCAGTTTCCCGGTCCGCTGGTCCTTCTTCAACACAACCGAAACACGCAAGCCTTTGCTTATATCCGACCGTCTCGTGCTATCCATTTACGATTCACTCCGGGCTATTCACTATTCACGGTTTCTGGTTAATCCAGCTGTGTGTCGTCCCTCAGGTCTTCGTAAAACTGTCTGAGGTCGGGGAGTTTCTCGGCAGCCATGGCCTTCATCCCGCTCCTCGGGTGTTCGTTGAGAATGCCTGTGATCATATAGGGGATGTGGTATCCCCACTCTGTCTGCGCCTTCATGGGGATAAATATCTCCTGTATGATCGAGAGGATCGGCCTTATATCGAACTTGGGGTTTTTGAGGAACGACAGCAGGAGTTCGGTGGGGCAGTTCCCTGCGCCTCTTCCCATGCCGTAGATCGTAGCGTCGAGGACGTTGATCCCTGCGATTATCGCCTCGATCGTATTGGCAAAGGCCAGTTGCTGGTTGTTGTGGGTATGTATGCCGATCTGCTTTCCCGGCAGCGCGCTGATATATTTCTTCGCCAGGGAATGGATCTGTTCTGAATACATAGCCCCGAAGCTGTCGACAAGATATATAATAGGCACCTCGCTCTTTGAAAGGTCATCCAGGGCCTCGTCGAGGTCTCGTTCGAGGACCTTCGAGACCGCCATAAGGTTGATTGTTGTCTCGAATCCCTTCTCCATGCAATGGTGGGCCAGGCTTATAGCCTTATCGACCTCTTTCACATAGCAGGCCACCCTGATCATGTCCAGGGCGCTCTCACTCTTCTTGGGTATGTCGTGGTAGTCGATACGGCCGATGTCTGCCATGGCGGACAACTTCATCGTCTTTTCGATGCCGCCGACGATCCTCTTCAGGTCATCCTCTGAACAGAATTTCCAGGCGCCGTTATCAGCTCGGGAAAAGTTTTTTTCCGAAGACTTGTATCCTATCTCCATATAGTCGACGCCTGACTGGGACAGGGCGATAAAGACCTTCCTTACGAAATCATCACTGAACTGCCATTGGTTGATCAAGCCGCCGTCCCGGACTGTACAGTCGAGGATCTTTATCTGAGGACGAAACATTTTATGGTACCTCCCAAAAAGATTCCCTGCGTGCCTTGCATGAAAGGGGTAAGAAATTATACATGATCGACTATATTAATGTGAAGTCAGCCTTAAGAAACTAAAAAAAACAAGGATTGCCGCAGAGTACGCAGAGGGCGCTGAGAACAAAGAGATGAGACAGTAAAAGATCTTCTAGCCCGGCTGCTCACCTGCAGTTGACTGCTTTTGGTTGTGGCCTCTGCACACTCTGCGACCTCTGCGGTAAAAAGGGTATTTGTTACGAAGCCGTCAGCTTTGTCCCTGCAAAATCTTCAACACTGGCGGTAAAAGTTCTTGCCAGTCCGGCGATAGCCTTCCAGTCTTTCGCCGCCACGAGGTCGCGCCTGATTATGGCTGTACCGATAAGTATTCCCGCTGCCTCGGCAGCAAGGTATTTGGAGACATTTTCAAGGTTGCAGCCGCCGCAGAGCATATAATTCACAAACGGCAGCGGTCCCCTGACGGCTTTCAGGAAACCAAGGCCGCCGATCTCGACAAAGGGGAAGAGTTTTATGATGTCCCCGCCTGCCTTGTACGCCCGGTAAATCTCAGTCGGCGTGCACGCGCCGGGGACCGACATCGCGCCTTCCTTCTTTGTGAACTGCACCACCTTCTTCGTCAAAATTGGGGCTTACGATGTACGAGGCTCCTGCCTTAAGCGCTTTCTTCACGTCCCTTACACTCAGGACAGTGCCTGCTCCGACAACCACCCTTTTGTCTGCGCTTAAGCGTTTTATCACCTCGTCAGCCTCAGGCACCGAGAAGGTGATCTCGACGAACCTTATCCCCCCTTCAATGCAGGCTGCAGGCAGCCTTATAGGCGTCTTCAGGGGTTTCAGTGCGGACAGCTACCATCAACTGATGTTTCTTCAGCTTTTCTATGAGACTCTCTGTGTGTGTCATCAGGTCCTCCTATTGTCGAATGACTTGCAAGTATAATAGCAGAATCACTTCAGCTGCTACCGCGGATCACAATATTTGCATGCCTGAACAACAGACCTAAAGACTGGAATGATATCTAAAGGCTGCTTGAGATGGTGCAGGGACAGGGCAGTTTAGGTAAAATAGACCATGCCTATCGAACTGCAGGGACAGCTGGAGACGGATCACCTACCGCAACGAGGAGAACCACTACACAATCGCGAAGCTGAAGGTGAAGGGGCAGAGGGACCTGGTCACGATAGTCGGCTGTCTCGTCTCCATGACGCCCGGCGAAGTCCTGCGCCTGAAAGGCGACTGGGATTCACACCCCAAATACGGCGAACAGTTCAAGGTCGTCTCCTATGAAACAGTCACTCCGGCCACAGTAAAGGGGATTGAAAGATATCTCGGCTCCGGCCTGATAAAGGGCATAGGCCCTGTGATGGCAAAACGGCTTGTGAACAAGTTCGGCCTTGAGACCCTCGACATAATAGAAAACCACTTCGACAGACTTAAAGAGGTCGAGGGCATCGGTGAAAAGCGGATCGATATGATCAGCACTGCCTGGGCGGAACAGAAGGAAGTGCGGGATGTGATGCTCTTCCTCCAGGGCCATGAGGTAAGCTCTACCTATGCTGCCAAGATATACCGGCAGTACGGAAAGGAATCTATCCGGATCGTAAAGGAAAACCCCTTTCGCCTCGCGGACGACATATTCGGCATCGGGTTTCCTCACTGCCGACAAGATCGCCGGGAACCTCGGCATACCGAAGGACTCGGAGATGCGGGCCGAGGCAGGCATACTGTATGTGCTCAGGAAGCTCGCGGATGAGGGACATGTCTATTATCCCTACGAAGACCTGCTCAGTGAGTCAATGAAAATCCTGGAGATCGATACCGGCATCATCTCAAGCGCTCTCATGAAAATCGCATCAGAAAAGCGGATCGTCATCGAAGACAAGGCTGTCTATCTGTCCGAATTTTATGCTGCTGAGACGGGGTGGCTGTTTCACTCAAGGCAGTCCTGGCCGGAGCAAAGAGCCTCATCCGCTTTGACAGGGACACGGCGATCAAAGGCGTGCAGGAGGAGTTGAAGATCAACCTTGCGGAAAAGCAGATACAGGCGGTCAGGGAGTCGCTCGATAAAAAAGTGATGGTGATCACCGGCGGGCCCGGGACAGGAAAGACAACAATCATAAACGCGATCATCAGGATATACCGGCGGGCCGGCCAAAGGGTGCTCCTTGCCGCACCTACCGGCAGGGCCGCAAAGAGGATGTCTGAGGCGACCGGCTTTGAGGCCAGGACAATCCACCGCCTGCTGGAGTTCAGTCCGAAGGAGAACGGCTTCAAAAAGAACGAACAGGACAGGCTCGATGCAGACCTCATCATAATCGACGAGGCGTCGATGGTGGACACGATACTGATGAACCATCTGAGCAGGGCGGTGCGGCCTGAGACCACACTCATCCTGGTGGGCGACATCGACCAGCTGCCCTCAGTCGGCGCAGGCAATGTGCTGAAGGACATCATAGATTCAGGACGCATACCCACAGTCAGACTGAACGAGATATTCAGACAGGCGAAGGAAAGCATGATCATCATCAACGCCCACAGGATCAACAGCGGCGAGTTCCCCTACATAACCTCCGACAAAGAGAAGCTCCAGGACTTCTATTTTGTGGAGCTCGAAGAGCCTGAGAAAGTCTTGGAGATGATCGTCCATATGTGCAGGGACAGGATACCCGACCGGTTCGGCTTTCACCCGCTGGACGATATCCAGGTGCTCACGCCTATGCACAGGGGGATTGTCGGCGCCTCCAGTCTCAACGCAGCGCTTCAGAAAGAGCTGAACGCTTCTTCTGATGAGTTCCAGCGCGGCGGCCGGACATTCAAAACAGGCGACAAGGTGATGCAGATCAGGAACAACTACGACAAGGACGTATACAACGGCGACATCGGCAGGATCGCTTCGATAGACAGGGAGGCCCAGGAGATGACCGTAAGTTTTGACGCCAGACCTGTAACCTATGACTTTTCCGACCTCGACGAGATAGTCCTGGCCTACGCGGTCTCTGTCCACAAGTCACAGGGCAGCGAATATCCGGTTGTCGTGATGCCGCTCCTGACCCAGCATTATCTGCTCCTGCAGAGGAACCTGCTCTATACAGCCATCACGAGGGGGAAAAAGCTCGTGGTCATCATCGGCACGAAAAAGGCCCTCGGCATAGCTATCAGGAACAACAAACAGCAGCTGAGATACACCAGGTTGAAGGAGAGACTGCAGAAGTAGGTCGGCTGTCAGCCATCAGCTATCAGCCATCAGCTATCAGCCATCAGCTATCGGCTTTAAGCAGGAAAAAGTTTGTCCAGTCTCTATAATATCTACTTCGAACCCATCTGTAAGCTTCATTATATTATTTTTGCTGACAGCCAACTGCTAATTGCTTATCGCTGACAGTGAAAGCTTGCCGTCCCGGAAGATTGCACATCGCCCTTTTCAGTGCTATTCTGGACTTAACCATGTATAAGAATATCCTTGCCGCAGTCAACGAACATATTAATTCAGAGGTCACGGCGCGCTACGCCCTCAGACTCGCAAAAGACGTCAATGCAAGGCTCTATATATGCTTTGTTGCCGGCAAAGACATGTCCCAGCATGACCGCCGTGCCGCCGAAGAGGCTGTTAACCGGCTTTATAACGAGGCCCTGGACCTGGATATCCAGACAGAGAGGATCGCGGAAATAGGCGATCCGGTTGTTGAGATCGGCAAGCTCGTGCGCCATGAGAATATCGGGATAGTCTTTGCCTCAACAAGGAGAGAGGACATTGAAAAGAGGTTCTACACCGGCACCGTAGCGCGGAGCCTTTCGCTCAAACTCACCTGCTCTGTAGCGCTCGTGCGCGTTGTGCATTCAGGAAGAGTGCATCCCAAAAGAATACTGGTCCCGGTCAAGGCCAGGATAGACCATGTCACGGAGCGGGCCTGCTTTGCAACGCATATGGCAAGGGCCTTTGGATCAAAGGTCTTTGTCTTCCATACGCCAAAGCCGATAGCAAAGTTCTTCCACGGAGAAATCCACCTCACCCCTCCTGAATGGGAGGAGCGGATATCACCCGATATCTCGCATTTCATGGGCTACCTCAAACGTCATGAGGTCGAGCACGAAGGAAGGCTGTTGCCGGGCAGGACTGCACGGAACATCACAATCGAGGCGTTTGCAAAACGACACGACCTCATCATCATGGGCGCAAGCGAGCGGAGTCTCCTGGCGTCCCTGCTTAAGGGCAATCCTGTTGAGGAAGTCCTGAGGGAGACGCCCTGCGACCTTATCATCCTGAAACCGCGCCGTGAAGATTAACAGCCTTTCGAAAGAAGACGCCCTCAGACAGCTCGTAAGCTCGGAGAACGGCCTTTCGGAAATAGAGGCTGCCAAAAGACTTGCAGAAAACGGGTTCAACGAAATCAGAGAGGTGCGCAGGACTTCCCTTGCGAAACGGTTCGTCAAGCAGTTCACCCATTTCCTTGCAATCATGCTCTGGGTCGGCGCAGGACTCGCCTTCCTTTCCGAATATCTCCATCCGGGCGAGGGCATGGCAACGCTCGGCCTTGCGATCATCGGCGTAATTCTTATCAACGCAATCTTCACCTTTATCCAGGAATACCGAGCTGAGAAGGCCCTTGAGGCCCTGAAAAAGCTCCTTCCCTTTTATGTGCAAAGTCATCAGGGAAGGAACAGAAAAGGAGATCCATTCCCGGGAGATAGTGCCGGATGATATTATCCTGCTTGCCGAAGGCGACATGATACCTGCTGACAGCCGGCTGATAGAAAGCTCCATGCTGAAGGTGAACAATTCATCTCTTACAGGTGAGTCAGAGGCCAGTCTCAGGGACGACAAACCCTGTCAGGGTGAGTTGATCGACAGCCTTAATATTGTCTTTGCAGGCACTACAGTGACCAGCGGGTCAGGCTAAGGCGCTCGTCTTTGCAACAGGCATGGGCACAGAGTTCGGCAGGATCGCCCACCTCACCAGTGCAGTCGAACCAGGCCTGAGCCCGCTCCAAAAAGAGATCATCAAGGTGACGAGGTTCATCGCTGTCATGGCAACTGTCATGGGCAGTGCGCTCTTCCTGCTGGGACACCTTATCGGAAGGTCTTTCTGGGAGAATTTCATCTTCACCATAGGTCTGATCATCGCGAATGTGCCGGAAGGCCTGCTCCCTACAGTAACGCTCGCCCTTGTCATGGGAAGCAAGAGACTCGCAAAAAAGAAGGCCCTCGATTAAGACCCTCACCTCAGTAGAGACCCTCGGGTCAGTGACCGTAATCTGCACTGACAAGACAGGAACACTCACTCAGAACAGGATGGCCGCATCCAGGGTATGGACTGATGACAGGACTATCGAGACAAAGGATTATAAGCCGCAGGTCAGTGACATGCTCATGCAGACAGCTCTCTTTTGCAACAATGCGCGGTTTGCCGACGATGAATACAAAGGTGACCCGACCGAGACAGCGCTTCTGAAACTTGCGAGAGAGCGTATCAGCGACCCCGGTTCAGAACGCATCTCAGAGGTACCATTCGATTCTGACCGGAAGAGGATGACGACCCTGAACAGCGTTGAGGGTAAAGAATATGTCTTCACCAAAGGCGCAATGGAGAGCGTGCTGCCATTGTGCAGCTATTTCCTGATGAACGGCATCGAGCAAAAGATGGACGAGGCCTTTCGCAACAAGGCAACAGACGCCTACCATCAGCTCATGGATAAGGGACTAAGGGTCCTGGCGTTTGCGTATAAGAAACAAAGAGGGGCAAGGGGCAAGGGGCAAGGGGCAAGTTTCCCAATCCCCAACCCCTGATCCCCAAGCCCTCGAAACAGACCTCGTCTTCCTCGGCCTGATCGGGCTTGAAGACCCGCCGCGGCCTGAAGTGACTGAGGCCATCCGCAAATGCCATAGTGCAGGCATCAAGGTGATCATGATCACCGGCGACGGCAGCAGGACAGCAGTTGCCATAGCGCGCGAAATAGCCCTTGTGAAAGGAGAGCCTGTTGTTATCGAGGGGGCTGACTTCGTGAAGATGAGCGACAGAGAACTCAGGGAAAAGCTCTCCGCAAAGGAGATCATCTTTGCGCGCATGGCGCCAAAAAACAAGATGCGAGTCGTCTCAATCCTGCAGGAAGAAGGGGAGCGTGTTGCCGTAACCGGAGACGGCGTCAATGACGCGCCTGCGCTGAAGAAGGCTGACATCGGCATAGCCATGGGCATCTCCGGTACAGACGTTGCTAAAGAGGCAGCAGACATGATTCTTCTGGATGATAATTTTGCCACGATAGTCAACGCGGTTGAAGAGGGCAGGACTGTTTTTGAGAATATCAGGAAGTTCATAACCTATATCTTTGCCCATGGAACTCCTGAAGCTGTCCCCTACATACTTTATGCCCTCTTCAAAATCCCGCTCCCCCTCACCGTAATGCAGATCCTCGCCATTGACCTGGGCACCGAGACTATCCCGGCACTTGCACTGGGTATTCAACCACCTGAATCAAATGTCATGCAGAGTCCTCCGAGACCGCGTGAAAAAAGCCTGATAGATTTAAACGTCCTCTTCAGGGGATATATATTCCTTGGACTTATCAGCACCATCGGCGTGCTCTTTGCCTATTTCACTGTCCTCATGAGAGGCGGCTGGCACTGGGGCATGGAGCTGCCCATAAACAGCATATTGACCAGAGAGGCATCTACTGCAACATTTCTGGGGATCGTGATCATGCAGATAGGCACTGTCTTTGCGTGCAGGACACAGAGCGAATCAGTATTCATGGCAGGCATCTTCAGCAACAAAATGGTACTTTGGGGCATTGCAGTAGAAATACTCCTCAGTGCCTTCATTATCTATCATCCCCTGGGGAACAGGATCTTCTCCACAGCTCCGGTCAGTTATGACATATGGCTCCTGTTGGTCCCGTTCATGCTTGTCGTATTTTTTGCCGATGAAGCAAGAAAATATATGGCCCGGCGCAGGATATAGGTCCCTGCTGTTGACAAATTCTTCCGGAAGAGTTATTTTGAAATTATATATTTGCAGCCGAGATCCATTCAAAGAATGGATGCGGGGGACCCAAAACATGGGGCGTAATTCCCGGTGTCAACCGGGGATAGGGCACTTCCAGGCCCGAGCCCGTCAGCTAACCTCGTAGGCGTTTGGAAGGGCACAGGACGGAAATTAAAACCGCTGCCCGGCGGTTTTTTATTTTCCTCTGCCCTGAAGGAGGAAAATATGTTTATGACACGTATTCTCATGGACAGTCCCTCAGCAAAAAACATCGCTGTTTGCTGTCTGGCAACGCTTCTCTTTTCGGTGTTTTTCATTCTTCCTTCAGTTTCGAATACAGCTTTCGCTGTTTCACCGATGCCCCAGGAACTTGAAAAGGAGCTGGAGAGACAGTCACCGGACAAAACAAAACCAGCCGAAGGCGATACCAGTTGCACGATTAAAATCGTTTATGTAAACGGAAAGCTTAGCGGAGAAGATAATATTTCAATTATCGTCGTTAAAAGTCCGACGTCCAGAAAAGATGCCCTCGAAAAAGCCATTTCTCATATTGAAGACAAACTCCGGGACGAAGATATTGGAGAGGTCACTGTGGATTGCAAATTCCCGGTGTCCAAACAAAAGGAGTAGGCGATGTCCATCAAGAGTTTTCTTATCGGCAGCCCTATCGAAACTGTCAAGGAAAAGCATGAACGCCTTTCAAAGGTCATGGGGCTTGCGATATTCTCATCTGACGCCATGTCGTCGGTGGCCTACGCTACAGAGGAAATACTCTTCGCCCTTGTGCTGGCAGGCACGGCGATGCTCCATTATTCCATGCCTATTGCCATCGCAATATCCACGCTGATCGCGATAGTGGCGATGTCTTATTTTCAGACGATCCACGCTTACCCGAACGGCGGCGGGGCCTATATAGTCGCAAAGGAAAACCTCGGCATATATCCCGGGCTGATTGCAGGCGCTGCCCTGCTCATAGACTACGTGCTTACCGTCACAGTAAGTGTCTCTGCGGGCATCGCAGCTATAACCTCCGCCTTTCCCTCGATGCATAATCTCAAGGTAGAATTATGCCTTTTGGCCATAATAATAATCATGATAGGAAATCTGCGCGGGGTCAGGGAGTCAGGCAAGATATTTTCGGTCCCTGCCTATATCTTTATTGGCTCTCTCTTCCTTCTCATAGGGGTCGGGGTCACAAAATATTTCGGTCTGCCGCATCCCCCTTCGCCTGAATATAAAGAGAACTCAGCGAGTATTCTGCCTGTTTTCATTATCTTAAGGGCCTTTGCCTCAGGCTGCGCAGCGCTGACAGGCATAGAGGCGGTTGCCAACGGTGTCCAGGCCTTCAAACCGCCGGAATCAAGAAATGCGGGCATCACCCTCATCTGGATGGCGCTGATACTCGGGTCTCTTTTCATGGGCATAACATTCCTTGCAGACCATTACGGGATAATGCCGAAGGAAAACGAGACCGTCCTTTCTCAACTCGCAAGGGCCATTTTCTCAAAAGGTTTTATTTATTACCTCATCCAGTTTTCTACGGCTCTGATACTGATCCTCGCCGCAAATACCTCATTTGCGGACTTCCCGAGGCTCTCCTCGATCATGGCTGCTGACCGCTATCTGCCAAGGCAGCTAAGCAGCCGCGGCGACAAACTCGTATTTTCAAACGGCATACTCATCCTCGGGTTCTTCTCAGCGATGCTGATCGTGATGTTCAGAGGCGACACCCATGCGCTGATACCGCTTTATGCAGTCGGCGTTTTCACCGCGTTTACTCTTTCACAGTCAGGGATGGTGAAGCACTGGTTTGTATATAGAGGCAGGGGGTGGCTGAAGAGCGCTGCAGTAAACGGCATCGGCGCCCTTACCACCGCTGTCGTCCTGGTGATAATCGCATCCACCAAGTTTGTCCACGGCGCGTGGATAGTCATAATAGCTATCCCCGGACTCGTTTATCTTACTGTCAAGATCCACGCCCATTATCTTTCTGTCGCAGAACAGCTCTCTACCACGTGTCTGGCAAAAGAAGACGTATTCACGCACCATACCGTAATCATCCCGATATCAGGCATTCAAATGGCCGTGCTCAACGCCATAAAATATGCAAAGGCCCTCTCCCAGGATGTCTCTGCGGTATATGTATGCCTCGACCCTGTTGAGACAGAGAAGATCATGGCCAAATGGGACGCACACTGCATGGGGGTCCAGCTCATTATTCTTGAATCTCCCTATCGTTCGGTAATCGAACCGCTTCTTGATTACATAGAAGAAGTCCGCAATGAATACCCGGATGGCATTATAACAGTTGTCTTGCCTGAATTCGTCCCGAAGAAATGGTGGCACCACCTGCTCCATAACCAGACAGCCCTGCTGATAAAAGGGATTATCCTGTTTAAAAAAGGTGTAGTCTCAACCAGCGTGCCGATGCATCTGAAATGACCCGAGCGCCAGACAGCCCCGGGCGGAGGTTTCTGCCCTCCGGGTTTCTTATCATAGTCTAATTTGCAGCATCCGCATGATTTATTCAAACTTTAAGCTGCCTTTTTCGTCTGATATTGAAGCGTACCTCTCGGACAGTACAGAAGACAAGGACACGAAAGTTACCACGGTCGGCAATACATTAACCCATGTTGTTCATAAATTTCAGACAATGCCAGCAGAATAAGGCGGAATATGGTATCGAAGCGGATTCTTTTGCCGCTATTCCGACAGCATGTATATATGTACTCAAGAGGCAAAAGGCCTCGGAGCGCAGCGAGAATGAGCGAGGATGCTATATTCTGCCTTGTTCTCATCATGGTATATGACTTATGTAAGTTAATCGTACGGAGGCAGGATAATCATCTTATTGAAGAATAAACCACAGTAGCACTTATTGCCGGCCGGTTTTTAGACTCAACAGCACTCATCCCGAGCCATATTCCAAACCCTATAAAGACCATGCTAAGCCCTGCAATAGCAAATCCATGCTTAAGCCTTGTTACAATAGAGACTCCACGGAAAAAAGAAGGGAATAAAGTAAAAAGCACCCCAAAGCCAGAGACCATGAGTCCGAGCGATCCTACAGAAATCCAGATGCTCAACAGGGACACGGGGACCTTTGATGTTCCTGCAATTGAACCGGCCCGGACTAGCGCAAAAAATGCTGCAATGACCAGAAACGCACTGCCTGCAATCCAGACAGCCCTGTCATACTTCAGAGGCACTTTAGCTGCATGTCTCATGATTGCAGATCCCCCCAATAGGGCCAGGGCCATGCATAACAAGACGGGGGCCATAATTTGTATAACATCCGTTATCGAACCCATGGAGAACCTATCAGCCAAACTCCGTATAATCCGTCCCGCTTTTTTCCCCGTACCCCCTCCTGCTCTTTTCCACCTGAGTCCTCTCATTTTCCGCCATTTCAGCCACTTCGTCACTTTTGGATTCGCATCCTGCCCCCAGTATCCCGCGCCGTCCCTGATGCAAGACACGACAGAATGCAATATTTTCCCCCTCATGCCCGGAACGCTGCTTGTTCCGGCTGAAATTGAATATCTGTTGCTGGCAAGAGCCGTCAGTGTAGAAGAAAGAATATTGAATGCCCTGTTGCAATAAACTGCAGCAGAAAGGAAGGAAACAAGCAATAGCAAAAGCAATCCGCGTCCCCAAAATGCAGGGGGTTTACTGTCCATTCGTCACCTTGAGTATCCCCTAATAGTAGTTATGACTTGTGTTCTATTTTTTTTGAACCGATACTAGCACAAAGACAGCAGATTTTATGCCAATTATTAAAATAAATTAATCCTCTAACCTGCCGTTATTAAACAAAACAGCTTTTTGTTTTCCAATACCTCTCCATATCGCTGACATTTTTTGTCAGACAGACATGCCTTTATTGTCATTTTTACAGGTCCATCCTCAACGCCCATTATTATTTTCAACCTCCACGTGCCTTGTCCAGAGAGATCTGAAGTCACTGCTACTGTCTACTCAGGCGGGAGTTAAGCGCAAAGCGGTTATGACATGTGCTGGGGCGGGAGAATAATCTGTTTGCCGTTATGTATGATCAGCCTGTTGTCTGAAAGGGACTTCAGGGCCTTTGTGACAGCCTCTCTCGACGATCCTATCTGGCTGGCCATCTCCTGATGCGTAGGCGGGACGATCATGACAGACCCGTCCCCCAGCAGCTCGCCTTTCTCACGCGCGAGTTCGATCAGCATCCTGGAGATACGTCCTGCAACATCGAGGAATGCCAGGGTCCCGATCATCCTGTTCGCCCTTCGCAAACGGCCTGACATCTCCGAGAGCAGGCTTACCATCATATCAGGGTTCTCACTGATTATCGCGAGAAAGGCCTCCTTTTCGAGATAGAGTATCCTGACGTCGGTAAGCGCAGATACCGTAGCAGAGCAATACTGGCTGTCGAGGCAGCTCATTTCACCAAAGAAATCGCCCTGCTCCAGAGTATCGAGGATAACTTCCTTGCCCTCCTCATTCATCAGAGAGACCTTGACCTTGCCTTCAACAATAAAATAGAGGGCAGAGCTATCTTCGCCCTGATAGAGGATAACAGCGCCTTTGGCGACCGCCTTCTCCCTGCAGCCTGCTTTTATGACCTTCAGGTCCTTTTCGTTAAAACAGGAAAAGAAAGACCCGTGTTTTGCGCCTTCTAAGAACACCTTCTCACCCTACCTCCCAAAAAATACTGTCGCAGAATTATCGCCTACTATATTACCTTAGAAATTTATCGATTTCTACTACTATTCGAAACACTCCATTGGACTGGGGAGGAAGGTAAAATACTTATCCGCCGCCGACCCTCCGACTGCCGCGCCCCGGGACTGAAGAGTGTCCTCCTGCGTAACGGCAGGGGAGGCGAGGCGGAAGAGAAGAAACATTTTATTCGGACGAGCGTATAGGGAGCAAAATTATGAAAAACGTTCAGCTCAGTTCGGCAAAAAACCCCGACTCCATTGCGGGCAGATAGACATTAAATTCTGTTCCCCTGCCCAAAAGGCTTGCTACGGTAATAACTCCGTTGTGCTCTCTGACAATTCCATAAATTATGGCCAGCCCCAATCCAGTTCCCTTTCCAGGCCCTTTGGTTGTAAAAAAAGGATCAAATATATTGTCTCTTATTTCATCAGGTATCCCTGAGCCTGTATCAGATACTCTCAAACAAACATATTTCCCGGGGGGCAGCAAAGGATGAATACTGACGTCATTTTTCGCAACGTTTTTCAGCGAAGTCGAGAGCGTTATGTCGCCTCCTTCGGGCATAGCGTCCGCAGCATTCATCACGAGATTCATGATGACCTGTTCCAACTGGGTGCTGTCGCCTTTAACAATCGGGATATTATCACTCATCTCAAGCTTCAGCACTGCCTTCTTCTTTTTCATAACCCGTTCGAGAAGTTCAACGGCATCTCTCAAAACATCGTTAAAATTCAGAGGAAGTGCGTTGAATTTCCCCTTTCGGGCAAAGCTGAGAAGTCTTGAGACTATCTGCCCTGCTTTACGCGCTGAACTTTCGATGGTCTGCACCCCGCGTCTTGCAGTGGGGTCAAGATCCTCGTTCATGCTCAGCAATTCAGCGTGACCGAGGATTGCGCTCAGAAAATTATTAAAGTCATGTGCGATTCCTCCGGCGAGGATCCCTATTGACTCCATCTTCTGTGCCTGGAACAGCTGTTCCAAAAGTCTCTTTTTATCCGTAATGTCCCTGTGGAATGACTGGACATATAACTCCCCTCTGATCTCTATAGCCTTAGAGCTGACTTCAACGATAATTTTATCCCCATTTTTTTTACAGTGCCATGTCTCGAAGACAAGGGCCTCGCCGTTTAATATCCTCTTCAGCCTTTCCTTTCTGTCATCCTGATTCGCTTCCATTTCCAGCAGATCGAGATTTGCGCCGATCAGTGATCCCTTGTCAAAACCGTACATCGCGCAAAACTGCCTGTTCACATCAAGCACCACCCCCTGCTCGTCAAAAACAACAATGCCGTCGTTTGCGCTGTCGAAAAGCTCCCGGTATCTCTGCTCGGATATCTCCAATTCTTTCGTTCTTTCAGCGACCAACTCTTCAAGCTGGGTGGAATATTGTCTCAGTTTGCGCTTTTCCTGATCTAGGTCAAATTGAAGACTGATTTCACTCTCTATGTTCCTTTGGCTTAAAAACCTCAGAACAAAACCAAGCATAAGAATAGAACACATAAAAAAATTATTCATAAAGAATGTCATAGGCTCTGATAATGTGTCCAAGATTAAGATAGGGATCAAATAAACAAGGTAGATGACAAAAGTTACTAAAATGGTGAGTTTGAAATTCAGAGGGATAAGTCCCAAAACAGCTATGATTAACAGACTCATCCCGACATAATAAGGAGATGTATGCCCTCCGTTAGCAAGGATCATGAGTTCAATAGTCAAAGCTGATAAGGTAACGCCGGTTATGATGATCACATTTTGAAAAAAAATGTTTCTTTTAAGATTATTGATGAAAGCAAGAAGAGTTAATATGCCGGCAATAGCGAATCTGTAACCGAGAAATAATTTAAAATTCTCCGGTGTAACAAAATAATCGAGCACTGCAAGGATTAAGAAAAAGACAGCACCTATGAATCCGCTTTTACTTATCCAGGACTGCGTTAATATTTCAATCTGATCTTTTATATATTTTTCTTTTTCCGTTACCATCCCATAATATCCTTTAATCAGAAAATGCCTTATTTCTCTTTTTCAGAATCAGTTTAGCGGTATCATAACCCAAATAAACCACCCCGGCAATTCCTTGGGCATAAGTCGTCCAATGACCTGTTAAGTAAAGGCCTTTGATAAAAGAAGGTTTTCTCATATCCATGTCCGCGAACTGAGAAGGCGTACTTTCCCATCCATAGGATGCCCCTCTAAAGTTTGAAGTATATCTCTGTAAGGTAGAGGGAGTAGCTGCTTCTTGAAAGGAGATATGTTCCGAAAGACCAGGGACCGTAGACCGTTCAATAAGTGCTACGAACGTTTCTGAAAATTTGGCTTTATTATTGCTCCAGTACTGTCTATTTTTGAAAGAGGTGTTGGTCATTGCCAAAACAGTTTTTTTGTCCGGTGAAACGCGCAACAGATAGGCTCCCATGTTATGAATACTTCTCTTCTTTGCAGAAATATACAACTCTTCAACAGAATAATGAGGCATGAACCAGGTGGTCGTTCCGGGTTCTGGAAGCGCGTCAAAGTACGTATCAAGCCCAAGGTAAATAATAAACATGGAAAGAGTAGGAGTCATCTTTTTTAACTTTTCTGAAAAATTTTCATGCCGTAGCCTTTTGCCCAAAAACTTCAAAAAAGTCTGTCTGGCATCGCAATTTGAAATTATGTATGTTGCGTACATTGAGCCACATTTATCCGAGATTATTCCACATGCAGTGTCATCCTTTACTGCGATCCTTTCAACGCGACTGGAGAGCAATAATCTTCCTCCAAACTCCTGGAACCTTTCAGCTAAAGCGTCAGGTAATGCCTGCATCCCGCCTTCAGGATAATAACCCCCGTCAATGAGAAATTCAGTAAATATCTTCGCCCCGGCAAAGGCGGACATTAGTGAAGGCGGCAGCCCTCCGTTTCCCAGCAGGGAGATGGACAATATTGATTTCAATTTATCGTCTGTAAAATATTCATCCAATAACTGTTTGAATGTTTTTCTTCTCAAAGCAGCCATTTCTAAAGGTTGAGGATTAGCCATAAAAGTAAAAAATCTATGTATCTGAGCGCGCTCGCGAGGAAAGTTATTCTCTAATTCCTGAACTGTTTTGCTGTAGTCTGCCCTGAAGGTAATCTTATAGTCTGGAGTAATGATAACGTCCGGGGGATCATACCTTTTTATATGTATCTTTTTGACTATACCCAACTCGTTGAGCACGGTATGCATATTGCCACCTACCCGATAACTGCCAAAAGAATGCGCAGCAGCATCAAAAGTAAACCCTTTCCTTGTAAAAGACGTGCAGTATCCGCCGGGTTTATGGTGTTGTTCCGCAATAAGCACCTTCATGCCGGCTTTTGCAAGGTAACACCCGCAGACGAGGCCGCTCATGCCCGCTCCTATAATTATTGCGTCATACACATTTTCTTTAGCTCTTGGCATCTGAGGTTTTCTGACCCAGCAACATATTTACCAGTTCAACGGCATGTTTAACCGTCGTAATCTTGGGAACGTCCTCATCTCTCACCGATATCTTGAATTTTTTCTCTATCGCAACAGTGATCTCGATCGCCTTGATAGAGTCAACCTCAAGGTCGTCGAAAAAATTCATTTCGGGGCTTATCTCCTCCTCTTCGAATCCCGAAATCTCTGAAATAATGGATACGATTTCTTTTTCCACGTTGTCTGTCATCCTGTATTCTCCATTCTATCCGGCAAACTTTTTAAATACCACGGAGGCGTTATTGCCTCCAAAGGCGTAAGAATTATTCAATGCGATATGCACCTCATGTTTTCTTGCCCTGTTCGGAACGCAGTCGATGTCGCATTCCGGGTCAGGCGTCTCAAAATTAATGGTCGGTGGCAGCACATCGTTCTTTACTGCAAGCGAGCATGCTATTCCTTCAAGCGCCGAGGCAGCCCCCATGGCATGCCCAAGCATGGATTTGATCGAACTGACAGGGATCTTCTGATAATCCCGGCCAAAGACTTCCCTGATTGCTGCGCATTCGTTCCTGTCATTTGCCGCTGTACCTGTGCCATGGGCTGAAATATAGTCGACGTCCTGATGCGAGATACCGGCGTCCCGCATGGCCTTTTTCATGCATTCCGCGAGACCTTCAACGGAAGCTGTCGTCATATGATAGGCATCGCAACTCAGACCGTATCCCAATACCTCGGCGTATACAGGAGCGCCCCTTTCCAAAGCATTTTCAAGGGATTCGAGAACGAGCATCCCTGCCCCTTCTGCCGGTATCATGCCTTTCCTGTTTTTGTCGAAAGGCTGGCATTTTTGAGGAGCTACTGCTGAAAATTGATTAAAGCCGGTAAAGGCAACTTTTGACAGCGGATCCGAGCCTCCTGCAAATATCACATCCGCCCTGCCGTGCCTGATTAAATCAAATCCATAGCCAATAGCATAATTCCCTGCTGAGCAGGCAGTAGAGAACATCATATTTGGTCCGCGTAACTGAAAAGCCCTGGAGATGGAAGCCGGAGTTGTATGCGTGGGGACCTGATACAGCAATGCAGCACCAGTCCCCTCCTTCCTGTCCTGCAAAATAAGTTCATCGATAAGCTCAACGGTCTGCACAGAACCCATGGTAGTGCCCATGCACACGCCGACGAGCATTTCTGGCATGCTTTCAGGGAAAAAGTTCGCGTCCTTCACCGCAAGCTGTGCCGCTGCAAGGCCAAGCTGCGATGCCCTGCTGAACGACGGGAGTTCCTCTTTCCGGATAAAATCCTCAGGGATGAAGTTTCTTACCTCTCCGGCGTTGCGGGTGAAATGGCCGGCCGTATCAAAAGAAGTCACCGGGCTTATTCCTGACCTGCCCTGCAAAAGGCTGTCCCAGAACTCAGTCCAGCCGATGCCGATGGAGGATATGACTCCGAGTCCGGTTACGACAACACGTTTAGGCATCCTTTTTTACGCTGAATACCAGCTCCGCCTCTGAAATTTTTTTGTCATCAACAAAGGCCTCTCCGGTCACATATGCTCCTGTGGGCAGGGTCTTGACATTGACCACCCTGATCTTTATCTGATCGCCGGGGACCACTGGGCTGAGGAAGCGCGCCTTTACTGATCCGAAATAATAAACCGGTTTCTTCCCGCTGCTCCCGGCTTCTCTCCCGGACGCGAAAAGCACTATGGCGGTCTGGGCCATCGCCTCTATTATCGCGGCTCCGGGCATGATCGCCTTATCGGGAAAATGTCCCAGGAAAAGAATATCGTTGCCGGACACGTTCTTCACAGCGACCGCCTGTTTTCCGGGGTCCAGTTCCAGGATCTTGTCGATCATAATAAAGGGAAACCGCTGGGGAATCAATTCCTTAATCTCCTCGAAGCTCAACTGCATCAGCATCTCCTTTTCATAATGTTCAGGTCAGGCAAACCAGAATATTTGCCGTTATTTTAACCTTATTATATTTTAACGCTTTTTCATGTATACTTCCCGATTACGATGGCAGTGTTATTGCCAAACGGGTCAGCTGCGGTAACCAGCGCTGTGTCTATCTGCTTTTTTCTAGCGCTGCCCGCCACATAATCGAGGTCGCACTCGGGGTCCTGTTTCCTGTAATTCACAGTAGGCGGAATAAACCCCCTGTTGACTGCTTCCGCTGCCGCAGCCAGCGAAAAGGCTCCGGAAGCTGAAAATGACTCCCCGATCATGGATTTTACAGAACTGACGGGCACAGCGTGCGCATACTTTCCGAATACTTCTTTTATCGCCCTCGTCTCCAAGCTGTCAAGCCCCCTCGTGGCATTGGCGCAGGCGGATATATAGCCGATATCTTCAGGACAAAGGGCAGCATCTTTTAAGGCAAGCCTGATCGCCTCTGCCAGCCCGGTTCCGGCATGAGTAAAACTTCTGTCTGCCGCCGGGTCAAAGGCGCGTCCACACCCTTTGATGACGGCAATTATCTCCGCTCCCCTGTCCAGAGCATGTCCTTCTTCTTCAAGCACCAGAAGAGCCGCTCCTTCGGAAAAGATAAAACCGTCCCTTTCCAAGTCAAAGGGTCGGCAGACGGGGTCCCGGCCGTCCAGACCAGACAAACAGCCAAGCGAATGAAACCCGAGGAATGTTTCTTCACAGAGTTCCTCCACCCCGCCCGCAAGCACAACATCCGCCCTTTTCAGTGTTATGAAATCGGCGGCATAGGAAACTGCGTCAAGACCGGCGCAGAAGCCGGTGGATACGGTAGTATTAAACCCTTTTATCCTGAAGCGTATTGAAACCTGACTTGCAGGGGAATTTATCACGGTGTTTGGGAAATGTGAAGGGTTCACTGCCTTCGGACCTTCCAGGATTCCGACGCGGTCAAACTGCGAAATGCTGTGGAGGCTCCCGAACGTCGTTCCGACAGAGACCCCTATGGAACCGGCATTCTGCTCCGTAATCCTGAGCCCTGAGTCTGCCAGAGCGAGTTCCGCAGCAGAACTTATCAGCAGGGTACTTCTGTCGAGGGTACGCAGATTTTTCTTACCTAGAAACAGGACAGGGTCGAAATCAGTTATTTCACCGGCAATCCGCACACGGTAAGGACGCGTGTCAAAGAGACTTATTTCCCTGAATCCGGTCTTCCCCTGAAGCAGGGCTTCTCCGTATGGACCTCTTCCGATGCCTGTAGGCGAAAGAACTCCCAATCCTGTGATGACAATTCCCATGCCTTTTTTCATGCGCACCGTATCACGTTTCCCGCCTCTCTCTATATTCCCAGACCACCGTCGATCTGGATGACTTCTCCAGTGATATATTCTGCTTCCTCCCCCACCAGAAAGAGCACGACCCGGGCAACCTCTTCGGGTGTCCCGAACCGCCCAAGCGGTATCAGGCCGTTGAGCCTTTTTCTGTATTTTTCCTGAAACTCGGCCGTCATATCAGTCTCTATAAAGCCGGGCGCAACCGCATTCACCCTTATATTATAGGGCGCGACTTCTTTTGCCAGGGACCGGGTAAAGCCTATAACGCCGGCTTTTGCGGCCGCATAATTCACCTGTCCGGGAAGAGGATGGACCCCGCTTGCTGACGAGATGTTCACTACTTTTCCACTCTTCTGTTTCAGGAAGGTGATAATACAGGCTCGGGTGGTATTAAACACCCCGGTAAGGTCGGTGTCTATTACCGAAGTCCATTCTTCCCTGCTCATCATCATGAGGGATTTGTCCCTTGTGATACCGGCATTGTTTATAAGGATATCAAGCCGCCCGAAACTTCCCTTCACCTCCTCGGCAAGACCCCGTGCGCCGTCAAAATCGCACACATCCAGCTGCAGGGGCAGTGCTCTCCGCCCGAGATCCCGGACTTCCTTCGCGAGCGCTTCAGCGAGAGAGCCATTGCGCGCATAAGTGAATGCGCAATCAGCACCCGCCCTGCAGAGCGCAAGCACTATTGCACGTCCGATTCCCCTTGTCCCGCCGGTAACAATGGCCACCCTGCCAGAGAGCGGTCCCATCTTCATCTCCTCAGGCAAGTTTCACCCCTCCAGCCATGGGGTGGGTCATTTCGTAACCAGATAAAAGACGATAATGCCGGTTTCGTCGCGTACCTCAGTTATGGAAGAAAGCGGTATCCCGGCGTCCGCCAGTATCTTTTTGAAATCCTCTTCTTTCCTCTGGAGAAAACCGTCCCAGTCAACGAGCCAATGGTAATAGTGCGGCCGGTATCTCTGCGCATCCTTGAAGGCGGGCATGAAGCTTCCTCCGGGGTTGAGCATTTTATAGAGCGTGCTGAATATCTTCACCAGGAAATCAGAGGGCAGATAATCAAAGAGCCCTACGCTGTAGATGACATCCTGTTTTCCATAAGCTTCCATAGCGATCTCATAATCAAACAGCCTGAGTGCGTTATATTTATAAAACTCTATATTTTCACGCAATCCGGCGTTGGCAAGCCGTGCCTGGGCATAATCAAGGGCATCGTTGTCATTATCTACGCAGACCACCTTTGCGCCTGAATCGATTATCTCAGGGACTATCCCGACGAGTTCCCTGCAGGCGCCGCAGGCTATATTCAGGATAGAGGGGCAGCGCCGCTTCAGCAGTTCGTCTTTCAGCATTGCTTCGAGCTTTTTTATCCTTGCACGAACAGCGTGCCCCAGAGGCAGATCAAGCATGAAGCGGTCCAGATAATATCCCATGCCCTCGGAAAGAGGCATATTCTTATAGGCAAGCTCGAGGGTCTTATAATCCCCCTGTGATCCCTGCGGCCAGACTCTCGCACGGTTCATGGCATAGCTTTTCGAAAACATCTGGTCCGTCTTCTCACGAAATCCGGTTCTTGCCGAACGAATAACCTCTATATCCCCGACTTTGTTTTCGAAAGCTTCACATGCCTGAATCATTTCGTCTATAGTATTCTTTATCAACATCGGAATTGCTTCCGGATTTTCACGGCGAACAATGCACTTGTCCTCTATGTCCGCCATTTCCCTGTTAAATTTCTCGGTCGCCGCACCAAGAATTCCGGCATACTCCTCTGTCCCTTCTCTCACCAGCAGGGACTTTTCCGGGACTTCCTCATAAGCATGTCCTGCATCAGCCCTGATTTCGATACCGGCCCTGTATAATGCATCGGTCTCTTCACACCATCTGACAACACCGGCAGCATATTTAATCGCATCATCAAAGAAGACAACGTTGCCCTCTGACAGTGGCTTTGCAGTCTGGATACAGAGCCCTGATCTGCTTATGTCAACAACCCTGCCATTACGGTCAAAAGTTTTCCGTTCAGGAAACTCATTCCCGCTAAGACAATACAATACTGTCCTCACAAATGGTTTCCTTTGATCCTGTCTTCTGTTTTCTCCATGCAGATAGGCTGAATTTTGCATTTCACCCTCCATTCAGGCAGCAGTTTCTTCATGCTGCAATTATTCTATATTTTAGGTCAGGAGCAAACCCTAAACTTGCAAATTTTAACATTATAATTTAACAGAAGGAAAGAACGAATATTCACCCTGGATCTGCGAAAAAAAAAGACTAAGGATTTAAGCATCAGTGGAATTTTATATCCATACCTATTTTGAAACGCATTTGCCTCTCGGGTGAAAGATAAGACCTATTCGAAACACTCCATGTTCCGCATCTTGTGGACCTCGAGCTTCTTCTTGTCGCACCAGATATTCCCCAACTGGAGCGCGCTGCCGGAAGGGAGCGTGATCTTCGCCTTTTTGCAGTCCACGCAATGTCTGATCACCTGTCGGAGCGGGACAAAGCAGGACATTTCCCTGCTCTTTGCCATCTGCAGGGAACGTTTCCCGCACCAGACCGTCCCGGTCGACGGCTTCTGCCCCCCGGGTTTTTCATCATAGCCGAATTTACAGGCAACGCATTGCTTATTCAACAGTCAGCCTCTACGGTTTCGAAAGATACTGTAGTATAACCTACAGCCAGGCATGAGACAAGAAAAGCAGCACTCCTTTTTTGCGATAAAGCTGCGAATATTTGGTATAATCCCCTGTCTGCTTTCTGATTGGAAGAATGCTGATCTTTTAAAAAAGCATTTACCACAGAGCACACAGAGTTATAACCAAAAAGCGAAGAGTGAAAACCAATCTAAATATCGAAGATCTCCCGGGCCTCTCCGGGGTTCAAGCAGCTGAAAGGCTGAAGCAGGAAGGCTACAACGAACTGCCTTCGTCGAAACAGCGCAGCATCTTTGTGATAGCCTTTGAAGTTGTACGGGAGCCGATGTTCCTGCTCCTTGTCGCCTGTGGCGTAATATACCTGATTCTGGGTGACGTACGGGAGGCGATGATGCTCCTCGGCTTTGTCTTTGTAGTCATGGGGATCACGCTCTATCAGGAGCGGAAGACAGAGCGTGCCCTTGAGGCTCTGAGGGACCTTTCGAGTCCGCGCGCCATGGTAATCCGCGACGGGAAACAGAGGCGTGTCGCGGGACGCGAAGTCGTACGGGGGGATATCCTCATCCTCTCCGAAGGCGACCGCGTGCCCGCGGACAGCGTGCTCCTGTCCTGCATCAATATATCCGTTGACGAGTCCCTGCTTACAGGAGAATCCATGCCGGTCCGCAAGACTTCAGCTGCTGCTGATACTGAACTGGACAGGCCCGGAGGCGAAAACCTCCCTTTTGTGTATTCAGGCACGCTGCTCGTCCAGGGACAGGGGCTCGCGCTGGTCAAGGCCATCGGCGGGAACACGGAACTCGGCAGAATAGGGAAGTCCCTGCAGGCCCTGGAGACAGAAGATACCCTCCTCCAGAAAGAGACGCGAAGGCTGGTCAACAGACTCGCGATCGCCGGAACATTGCTCTGCGGGCTCGTCGTCATACTGTACGGGATTACAAGGGGCAACTGGCTGAACGGCTTTCTCGCGGGCATCACCCTTGCCATGGCGACCCTGCCTGAAGAATTCCCTGTAGTGCTCACCATATTCCTGGCCCTCGGCGCCTGGAGGATCTCGAAGCAGCAGGTGCTGACACGCCGGGTGCCGGCGGTAGAGACCCTCGGCGCATGCACAGTCCTCTGCGTCGACAAGACAGGGACGCTGACCATGAACAGCATGACAGTCAAAAAGATTTTTGCAGGTGGCGGTTTCTGCAATATCGGCGACCGGGACCAGGGGGCCTTGCCGGAGGACTGCCACGAGATCGTAGAGTTCGGCATACTGGCAAGTAAAATAGACCCTTTCGATCCGATGGAAAAGGCGCTTAGACAGCTCGGCATCTATTCCCTCTCGAACACCGAACACCTGCATGACGACTGGACGCTCGTGCACGAATACCCCCTCTCACAGAACCTGCTGGCGCTCTCGCACGTCTGGAAATCCCCGGACGGTGCTGATTATGTAATTGCCAGCAAAGGTGCGCCCGAGGCGGTCTTCGACCTCTGTCATCTCACCCAGGAAGAAAAGGCAAAACTATACCCCCATATCAACGCGATGGCCGATGAAGGGTTGAGGGTGCTCGGGGTTGCAAGGGCGGGGTTTAAGCCGGCCGGCCTTCCGGACGGGCATCATGACTTCACCTTCAAATTCCTCGGGCTCATAGGACTCGCCGACCCTGTCCGGCCTACTGTAGCGGCAGCTATCAAAGAATGTTACACCGCAGGCCTGCGGGTCATCATGATCACCGGGGATTATCCCGGAACAGCGCAGAATATCGCCCATCAGATAGGTCTCGCCTCCCTTTCCGAGGTTATCACAGGCCCTGAACTCGACAGGATGGAAGACGCCGAACTCCAGAGGCGCATAAAGAAGGTAAACATCTTCGCCCGGGTCGTGCCCGAGCAGAAGCTCAGGATAGTCAATGCCCTCAAGGCGACTGGCGAAATAGTTGCTATGACAGGAGACGGGGTGAACGACGCGCCGGCGCTCAAGTCGGCCCATATCGGCATAGCCATGGGAGAACGCGGGACCGACGTGGCGCGCGAGGCAGCCTCGCTCGTCCTCCTTGACGACGACTTCTCCTCGATCGTAGGGGCAGTGAGAATAGGCAGGAGGATATTCGACAACCTGAAGAAGGCGATGGCCTATATCTTCGCGATACATGTGCCTATCGTCGGCCTTTCGCTTCTGCCTGTGGTCTTCGGCTGGCCGCTCATACTCCTGCCGGTGCATATCGTCTTCCTCGAGTTGATCATAGACCCTGCGTGCTCCATCATCTTCGAGGCTGAGAACGAGGAGAGGGACATCATGCAGCGCAGGCCCAGGGACCCCAAAGAGCCCCTCTTCGGGATCAGGTCCATCGGCCTCAGCATCATGCAGGGCGTAAGCGTGCTGGTCATTGTAATTTCTGTTTTCGCCATCAGCCTCTACAGGGGCCAGGGGGAACTCGACGCAAGGACCCTCACGATGACGACCCTGATAATAGCAAACCTCGGCCTCATATTCGCCAACCGCTCCTGGTCCCGCACCATCCTCTCCACCCTCCGTTCTCCGAACCCCGCGCTATGGTGGATCTCAGGTGGTGCCCTCCTCTTCCTCGGACTAATACTTTATGTCCCTTTCCTTCGGCAGCTCTTCCATTTTTCGATACTTCATTTAACCGACCTGTTGATCTGCTTTTCCGCCGGCCTAATCAGCATCCTCTGGTTCGAACTGCTCAAGGTCTTCAACAGCCAGAAAAAAATGCTCGGGCAGAACTAAATACACTTCAGGATTCGCGCATCATCCTGCAGAAAAAAAGTGGCAGTTAATAAGTTGAGTGTTGAGTTGTTGAGTAGTTGAGCACTTAACCGATTGACTATTCGACGGCTCGCCGACTTAAACACAAACGGTTGTTGCTCTTCACAATTAACAGATCACTTTTACTTCTCACTCTTGACAATTAACAATTCACGTCTATGCTATTTCAGATTACTGAACGTTTCAGGCACCAGGTTTGAAAGAGCGGGGAAGATATGCATGCAGCCGGTTATGGATTTAACGCCGCTGTTGTTTATCACGGCATTTACAACTTCCTGTATGAGTATCGCCGCATGAGGGCCTGCGACATGAAAACCCAGGATCCTGCCCGTGCCCTTTTCAACTATGGCCTTCGCAAAACCCGCACGCTCAAGCATCGCCTCTCCCATCACTGTATCTGAATATGCGGCGCGGCCCACCAGGATTTCGTGATCTTTTCCTGCCTGCTCTTCTGTCAGGCCCACAGACGCGATCTGCGGACAAGTAAAAACAGCATGGGGAACGGACCCGAAATCCATCTTCAGCTTGTTTCTGTGTGTCGCGTTGTGCCAGGCCACCTCAGCCTCCCTGTCACCGGCATGAGTAAACATCGCCCTGCCGATGGCATCGCCAAGCGCCCATATCTGTTTCCTGTTGGTCCGGAGGTAATCGTCGACTATTATAAAATTGGCCCGGTCTGTCTCGATCCCGGCCTTTTCAGGTTTCAGAAGGTCAGCGTTGGATCTCCTGCCTGCTGAGACCATCAACGCCTCTGCTGAAATCTCCTTCTCCAAGCCGTTCCCAAGGTCTCTCACACGCACAGTATGGCCATGGACGCCATGTCTCACCTCAAGCGTCTCCACCCCCAAATGCAGTGTGACGCGCTTCCCCATTTCCTTTTTCAGCAGTTCGGAAATCTCCGGCTCTTCAAACCGGAGCAGCGTCGTGTTTCTGTCGATTACGGTCACATTCACGCCGAGGGCTGAGAAAAAATGCGCGTATTCGAGCGATATAAACCCTCCGCCGATAAAAATAATGCCGGCGGGTTTCTCTTCCAGGGTCAGTATGCTTTCATTAGTAAGATATGGGACTTTATCAAGTCCCGTTATCCGGGGGATTGATGGCCGAGCGCCGGAGGCGATGAAGATCTTCCTGCCCCTCAGTTTTTCTCCGCCCGCCTCAAGGGTGTGTTCGTCTATGAAATGGCCTTCGCTGTTTATGAAATGGAGATTCTCAGACTCCTCAAGCGCTTCTTTTATGGAATTTCTGCCGCTGGCGACCACGTCTCTCATCCTGGCCATGATCGAGCTGAAGTCTATATCGCTTATTTCCGAGCGGATGCCGAGTTTTGCATTTTCCGCTGTCTCGATTATCCGGTCTGCTGTATGGATAAGGGTCTTGGAAGGCACGCACCCGTAATTTACACATGTCCCACCAACCTGTCCCTTGTCGATAAGGGCCACCTTCAGGCCTTCGGAGACCGCCTTAAAGACAATCCCGAGACCGACATCGCCTGCTCCGACAACAATGACATCAAACCTCTTCATAACTCCTCCCTTTTAATAGAGCAACAAAGCAGTTGAACAGTAGAACAGCAGCAATAAAAGAGAGACCCTCCCGTCACTGGGTTTAGAAAGTGCCGTTTTCTCAAATGTTACTGCTCTGCTGCGCTGTTGCTCTACTGCTCTGACTTTCCGTCAGGCAAGATCAGTCTCCAGGTCGATCACCAGCCGGATCTCCCGGCCGAGCATGACCCCGTTGTTCTCCATCGGCTGGTTCCAGTCCATACCGAAGTCCTCGCGGTCTATAACAGCTGAAGCTGTAAAGCCCATGCTTGACCCGCCGCCGAAGGGGTCTTTTACCGGACCTGAAAATTCTGCCTCGACGGTTATCCGGCGCGTGACCCCGTGCAAGGTCAGATCACCTGCAACGCTCGCCCGGTTCCCCTCGGCAGAACCTATGCTCACGCTTCTGAAAGAGATTTCGGGATATTTCACGACATCAAGAAAATCCGCGCTTTTCAGGTGATCGTCGCGTTTTTGTATCCCTGTTGTGACGCTTGAGGTCCCGATGGTCAGTTCCACTGAAGAGTCCGCAATATTTTGAGGATCAAAATATATCGTGCCGGCAATATCGTTGAACTGACCCCTGACATGCGCGATCATCATATGCAAAATTGAAAAAGACGCTACCGAGTGATCAGGATCTACAACCCATTTAGCCATTTTACACCTCCTTAATTAGTGTCTGTGTATAAAGTCGTAGTTTTCATTGGTTTTCTCTTTTGACTGTCATTCCGGGCTTGACCCGGAATCCAGCGACTTTAAAGGAAAACTACATGGATTCCGGCTCAACACACTGCCGGAATGACAGCCTAAAACCTACTTTATACACAGACTCTATTCAGCAAGAAAACACTGTGGGTCTTCTGCAAGAATGTCATTGCCGCCGCCGGCCTGCGAGTAGGCGTATGCAATAGCCCTGCAGCCCCTGCAGGCAGACCACTTTTTGCATTTCCCGCATCTGCCCTTATACCTGGACTTGTCCCTTAAGCGCGTTCAATATTTCCGATGACGCCCATATTTCTCTAAGAGAGTCTTTTCTGATATTGCCGATGGCGACCGGCAGTCTCCTGCACGGTGTAACAGTGCCGTCAGGGAGGACTGTCAGACCGGATATCCCTGCGGCACAGCCTCCGGTCGGCCATGGACTGTCGGCATCTTCATCAGAAGGTTCCCTGAGTTGTGATGCAACAGGATCTCCGGTGACAATGCACAGCCCCCCGGTGTTTAATGAAAATATTTTATCGTATAAATCTTCGAGAACCTCTCTCTTCAGCATCCTGTTCAGCAACTTCCCCCCGCTCCCGGAAGGCACAAGCCTTGAGAAGCCCAGCCTCTGGACCCCGAGCGAAGACGCCAGATCTACTATGTCCATAAAAAAGGGGGCGTTGATTTCGGAAAGCGTGGTATTTAAAGTTACCTCTGTCCCAGTGTCCAGAAGATTTCTTATGCCCTTGAGTGAGGCTGAGAAACTGCCTGCGCCGCGGATGTCATCGTGGACCACCTCCGGCCCCTCTATGCTTATCTGCACTCCCTTAACTCCAAGTTCCGCCAGTCTTACAGCTATGTCCCGGCTTATAAGGGTCCCGTTGGAAAGGACATAGGCATCAAAGCCCGCAGTTTTCATTTCCTCCAGCACTTTAAAGATGTCCCGCCTGAGAAACGGCTCGCCGCCCGTGACATTAAAGCTTGAAGTGAAGGCTATGTCATACGACCGCGTCCAGTCCTTCAGCATGTTGGAGACCTCGGCAAGCAGCGACTTTATCTCCGACAGGGACATCTCATCAGGTCTCTTTCCGTCCTGGTAACAATGTCTGCATCTGAGGTTGCAGCGCTCAGTAAGGTGCAACTGGACAAAAAAATCAAAGGGTCTGTTTATAGACATAGAATATTCCTACTTATTATTTTTGAACTTTTCAATATTATTTGAAGACAGGAACAATAACGCCATAATAAAAAACCAGCAGATATGAAGTTCGTGCCCGGCATAGTGAGCAGCGGCCTGTCATATCTGCTGTCGTTTTCTTAGCTGCCTGACCGGCAACTTTAACTCTTTCAACCCTTTCATTTGTGGCATACTTTACCAGGATCTTCTTTTGTTGCCTTTTTCAGATTTTCCCAGAAAGCAGCCTCCTGAACTAGGGCTTTTTCGGATATTGCCTTCTTCATCCTTTTCACCTCCTCTCTTTCTATGGATCGAGATTTACAAATAGATACAGCCTATACGAAAATCATAGCACCCTTTCTTAGGTTGTCAATATACGCAGCATTTGGTAGTGTCTCAGTTTGAAAGATGTAGCCAATTTAAAGGGTAGACGTTATTAATAAGTATGAGTGTCTTTATTATTATGTCCCAAACATCATCGACCGCATCGGCATTAGTAAACAGAAAGTCGGGAAGCAGGTCGTCAGCACAGCCAGGGATAAGCCGCGGAAGGTGCTTACAAAGAAGTTGTGAGATGTTCGGCACTTTCACCTGATACCCCGCGCCAAAGAGATCTCGTCAAGGACGTTGATTTCCGGTGCTAACTGAGAGTACCCCTGTGAGTCGTACCATCGAAAAGCCCTCATATTCCCTCAATACGGCATGGCAGACTTTCTGTCTTACACAACCGCAAATAGGCCTTGTTTTTAACAGTCATAACGTATTATCATTAAGCACTTTTTTGACTGGAAGGGGACGGATAAAAAGTGATTGCGCAAGTCGTTAATATGATGCCGCATGAATAAGAATGACCTCACAGAACGAGACATCTGCACAAAGTTTATCACCCCCGCAGTCGAGAAGTCAGGGTGGGACGTTCAGTCACAGATCCGGGAGGAAGTCTTCTTTACCAAGGGCCGCATCATAGTCCGTGGCAAGTTAGTCACTCGTGGCAAGGCAAAGTTTGCCGACTATATCCTCTACTATAAGCCGAACATTCCCATTGCCCTGATCGAGGCAAAAGACAACAACCATGCTGTGGGCGATGGCATGCAGCAGGCCCTTGAATATGCGGCTACGCTCGATATCCCCTTTGTCTTCTCATCAAACGGAGACTCATTTCTGTTCCATGATCGAACAGTCCAGGGAGGTCAGATTGAAACGGAGCTGTCCCTAACCGCCTTCCCGAGACCTGAGGGCCTTTGGGACAAATACCGCGAATGGAAGGGACTAGCTCCATATTCAGTAGATGTATTACTCCAGAACTACTTCGAGGATACGAGCGGCAAGGATCCGCGCTATTACCAGCGTATCGCTATCAACAGAACCGTCGAAGCAATCTCCAAAGGTCAGGACCGCATTCTTCTTGTCATGGCAACAGGCACAGGTAAAACCTATACCGCCTTTCAGATCATCTGGCGGCTCTGGAAAGCCAAACGGAAGAAGCGCATCCTTTATCTCTCCGACAGAAATGTGCTGATAGATCAGACCATGGTCAACGACTTTCGTCCCTTCGGCAATGTAATGGCAAAGCTCTCTACCTCTTCAAAGACGATAGAGCGCAATGATGGATCAGAGATCGCACTGCCCACAGCCATTGACAATAAACATCGGCGTATCGATACTTCCTACGAGATATACCTCGCCCTCTATCAGGCAATCACCGGCCCTGAAGATCGTCAAAAACTCTACCGCGAACTCTCTCCCGACTTTTTCGACCTTATCGTTGTCGATGAGTGCCATCGCGGCAGCGCAGCAGAGGATTCCTCATGGCGGGAGATTCTGGAATATTTCTCTACGGCCACTCAGATCGGTATGACAGCCACGCCGAAAGAAACAGAATACGTCTCGAATATCCATTACTTTGGCGAGCCCATCTACAGCTACTCTCTGAAACAGGGTATACGTGACGGGTTCCTTGCGCCGTACAAGGTGATAAAGGTACATCTTGATGTGGATATAGAAGGGTACCGTCCTGAACCCGGAGAGCAGGATAAGTATGGATATGAGATCGAAGACCGAATCTACAACCAGAAGGACTTTGACCGGCAGTTGGTAATAGACGAACGGACAAAGCGCGTGGCACACAGAATCACAGAGTTTCTGAAAGAAAGCGGCGACCGTTTCCAGAAGACCATTGTTTTCTGCATCGATACAGAACACGCCAGTCGCATGCGCCAGGCCCTGATAAACGAAAACGCTGACCTTTTCCAGCAGAACGAACGCTATGTCATGCGCATCACCGGCAATGATGCCGAAGGTGTTGCACAGGTCGGCAATTTCATCGATCCTGAATCAAAATACCCTGTCATTGTTACGACCTCGCGTCTTCTCTCCACAGGTGTTGATGCCCAGACCTGCCGATTGATCGTTATCGACCGTGAGGTAGGTTCGATGATCGAGTTCAAACAGATCGTGGGACGGGGCACACGGGTCCACGAGGATGCAAAGAAATACTATTTCACCCTTATCGACTTCCGGAAAGCGACCAATCACTTTGCTGATAAGGATTTCGATGGCGAGCCGGTCCAGATATATCAGCCGGCTGAGGAAGAGCCGATGAGCCCGCCGGAGGATGTACCGCCCCCAATCGATGAGGGAGATCCCATCCCTCCCCAGCCGGGCGACGACGAGGAAATAATTGTTGGTCCCGAAACGCCGGATATCAATATTCCTCCCGGCGATGGTGGACCGCGAAAATTCTACATCCATGGGGAGGAAGTGAGGATCGTTGCAGAGCGTATCGAATACCTCGACGAATATGGCACACTTGTTACCGAGAGCCTGCGCGACTATTCAAAAAAAGCCCTTCGCAAACACTTCGCCAGTCTGGATGATTTTCTCAAACGCTGGAATGATGCCGAACGCAAGCAGGTGATCATAGAGGAACTGGAGAATGAGGGCCTGCTGCTCGATCCGCTGGCTGAGGAAGTAGGCAAGGACTTCGATCCATTCGACCTGATCTGCCACGTGGCCTTTGACCAGCCTCCGCTTACCCGGCGAGAGCGAGTAGCGAATGTCCGCAAGCGGGATGTTTTTACAAAATATGGTGCACAAGCCAGTGCGGTGCTCGAAGCCCTGCTCCAGAAATACCAGGACGAAGGGGTAACCAGCCTCGATGATCCGCAAATCCTCAGGGTCACTCCCTTTGATACCATGGGCACCCCTATCGAACTATTGAAACAATTCGGGGGACGTAACGGCTTCGAGAAGGCAGTTCACGAAGTCCAATCCGCCCTTTATGGAAAGGCAGCCTGATAACCCATGTCTGTAAGAACGACTGTTAAATCAATTCAGGACATCATGCGACAGGATGTCGGCGTTGATGGAGATGCGCAGCGAATATCCCAGCTCTGCTGGATGTTCTTCCTCAAGATCATCGACGATCAGGACCAGGAACTGGAACAAATGCAGGTAGGCTACCGCTCACCTATCCCAAAAGAACTCCAGTGGCGTAATTGGGCCGCTGACCCGGAGGGCAATACCGGCGAAGAGCTGATGACCTTCATCAATGATAAACTCTTTCCCACGCTCAAGGAACTGCCCGGCACGGCAAAAAACGGACGCAAGCGAGTTGTACGCGATGTATTCGAGGATGCCTATAACTACATGAAGTCCGGCCAGCTCATGCGCCAGGTGATCAACAAGATTACGGCTGTGGATTTCAACAACCTCGCTGAGCGCCAGCACTTCGGCGACATTTATGAGCAAATATTGAACGATCTCCAGAGTGCGGGTAATGCTGGCGAGTACTACACGCCTCGTGCGGTCACGTCTTTTATGGTGGATCGCATTGACCCCAAGCCCGGCGAAATCCTCTTTGATCCAGCCTGCGGCACCGGCGGCTTTCTCACCTGTGCCATCCGACACATGCGGGAGCGCTATGTGAAGAAGCCCAAAGACGAGCAGAAGATGCAGCAGGGTCTGAGAGCAACAGAGAAGAAGCAGCTTCCGCATATGCTCTGCGTCACCAATATGCTGCTCCACGGCATTGATGACCCCTCCTTCGTCCATCACGACAACACCCTGGCCCGTCCCTATATCAGTTATACGCAGTCAGACCGCGTAGATATTGTGCTCACTAACCCGCCCTTCGGCGGAAGAGAGGAAGACGGCATTGAGACCAACTTTCCGAAACACTTCCAGACCCGTGAGACAGCGGATTTGTTTCTTGCATTGATAGTACGTCTGCTTAAATCTGACGGCCGTGCGGCTGTGGTACTGCCGGACGGCACGCTCTTCGGCGAGGGTGTAAAAACGAGGCTGAAGGAACACTTGCTGGAGGAGTGCAACCTCCACACTATCGTTCGTCTGCCCAACAGTGTTTTTAAACCCTACGCCTCTATCGGGACCAATCTGCTATTTTTTGAGAAAGGCACGCCGACGAAAGATATCTGGTATTACGAACACCGTGTGCCGGATGGACAAAAGGCATACTCCATGACCAGACCGATACGATTCGAGCACCTTATGCCCTGCATCAACTGGTGGGGTGGTGCTGAACGTGCGGGACGTGAGGAGAGCGAGGTTGCCTGGAGGGTCACAATAGAGGAAATAAAAGCGCGCAATTATAACCTCGACTTCAAGAATCCGCATGTCGTTGATGAAGACCACGGCGACCCTGCTGAGCTGCTCGCCAAACTGGAGCAGAGCGAGGCCGAGACAGCCAAACTCCGTGACAGACTGAAGGCCATTCTGGAAGAGGCGCTGCTGAGATGAGACGGGTGCAGAGGGCTCACCATGAACTGTTATCATTTTTGCAACAAGCCGTTGCAAAATTGCCCGGAGAACCTACTGTAATTTGGCCTGCAGCTACTATTATTAACAATACCCGCCAAGCCTCTCTACGATGCTCAAATTGGCGGGTTACTCATTTTCAGGGGGGGGATGAATGCTAACAACCACCCAAAGACCATATTCCGAACAACTCCGGCAGCAACTCCTGAGTAAGGGGGACAACCCTTGAACCTTGAGCGGTTGTTGAAGAGGATTGACAAGGAAAAAGTGCTGTTGCGATGAAGAAGGGCAACAATGTCATAACCTTCGAGCACCTTGTCACGGCCATCAGGCAAGTGCATGATGAACTGGCAGCGCAGGCCGGCAGGGCAGTCAATCTCAGTTTGACGTTAAGAAACTGGATGATTGGTTTCTACATTGTAGAATTTGAGCTGCGTGGTACGGATAGGGCAGGATATGGGGACAAGCTTTTGTCTGCTTTGGCTGACGAACTCGGGCAACATAAAGTTAGCAACTGCAACCGGCGACAGCTATATGATTATACTAAGTTCTACCGGACTTATCCGCAGATTGTGCGGACAGTGTCGGCACAATTCAAAACCCTGCTGCCACAAGGAGCTGAAAAAGCTGCTGAAAAAGTGCCGACAGTGTCGGCACAATTGATCCGACCGCCGGAAAATCTGATCAACCGTCTGTCATACAGCATGTTCAAACTGCTCACGGATGTGGATGACGACAGCAAGCGGACCTTCTACGAAATCGAGTGCATCCGTGGCAACTGGTCGGTACGCGAACTCAAGCGCCAGATCAACAGCCTGTACTATGAACGTTCCGGGCTGTCCAAAGACAAGAAAAAGCTCGCAGAACTTGCACGGTCCGGCACTGAAACAACCGAGCCAAAGCTGAATATCCGCGATCCTTATATCTTTGAGTTCCTCGGTCTGAAATCCAAAGAGGTTATGAGTGAATCAGCACTTGAGGACCAACTGTTGGACAAACTTCAGGAGTTTCTCCTGGAGTTGGGCCACGGCTTCTGCTTTGAGGCCCGGCAAAAGCGTATTCTGATTGGCAAAACTCACAACTTTGTCGATCTGGTGTTCTACCACCGCATACTCAAATGTCATGTGCTGGTGGAACTTAAGCAGGCAGAATTCAGCCATGAAAACATAGGTCAGCTCAACACGTATGTAAGCTGGTATAGGAAGAACATGATGAGCACTGGAGACAACCCGCCGGTCGGCATCCTTCTCTGTACCAGTAAAGACCATGCGCTTGTAGAATATGCCCTTGCCGGAATGGATAACGGCCTTTTCGTATCCAAGTATCAGCTCGAACTCCCGAAGAAAGAGGAGATGCAGCGGTTTATTGAAGAGAAGATGAGGGAGGTTGGGGAATAACGACTCATGAATCCTGAACGACTGCTACAGAACTTCGACCGCCTGATCGATACGCCTGACGCTGTGCCGCGCCTGCGGAGGTTTATTCTCGATCTGGCTGTGCGGGGGAAGCTGGTGGAGCAGAATCCGGAGGATGAGCCGGCGGCGGAGTTGTTGAAGAGGATTGAGGGGGAGAAAAAGCGCTTAATAAAAAAAAGAGCGATTAAAGAACTGAAGTCTCTATTACCAATTGAGGATGCCGTGCTTCCTTTTGCTGTGCCGAAAGGATGGAAGTGGACACGCCTTGGCGACTCAGTGAATAACCACTTTGGCGGTGGGACTCCATCTAAGAGCAAAGCTAGCTATTGGGACGGCGACATCTTTTGGGCAAGTGTCAAGGACATCGGAAAGACAAAATATGTTGACAAAACGATTGATCTAATCACGAAATCGGGCTTAGAAAATAGCTCCTCGAACCTAATCCCTCCGGGTAATCTCATCGTGGTAACTCGAATGGGCCTCGGCAAAGTGTCGATTAATCGTGTTCCTATAGCAATCAATCAAGACCTACGCGCACTTATTCTTTCTGGTTTGGCATCCATTGATTTTTACTACATCTTCTTCAAGACAGCAAGCTACAAGGGAAGTGGGCTCACGGTTAAAGGAATTAAGGTTGATGAACTGCTCAACTTTCCGTTCCCTCTCCCTCCTCTTTCCGAACAAAACCGGATCGTGGCGAAGGTGGATGAACTGATGAAACTGTGCGATGAACTGGAGGCAACACAGGCAAAGCGCGAAAGGCGGCGCGATCGCTTGGTGGCCGCAACCCTGCACGGTCTGAACAACGGCGAAGCAACTAATGGAAATGGCGAGAGCTTCAGCTTCGAAGACAGCGCCGGTTTCTATTTAAACCACCTCCCGCGTCTCACCACCTGGACTGAACACATCCAGCAATTACGTCAGACTATCCTCAACCTGGCTGTAAGGGGGAAGCTTGTCCGGCAGGCCCCGAAAGAGATTGTTCAAATTAATTGCGTAGCCAAGCGAGAGATCAAGAAGACAAGCTCGGAATTGAAGGAAGACCCATGGCCGCATGTCTTACCCGCGTCGTGGCGTTGGCAAAGGCTTGAAGCACTTGCAATCCAAGTTACAGACGGTGAGCATGCTACCCCCCATAGAATCATGGAGCAGCAGGTGCCTCTCGTGACTGCGAAAAACGTGCGGAACGGACAGATGGATTACACAAACACAGATTGGGTGGCTTATGAAACTGCTACCAAAGCTTGGCAGCGCTGCCGACCGCAAGTTGGAGACATTCTTCTTGTCTGTGTTGGTGCGACTACGGGCCGGCTCTGTGTGCTCCGAGAACCTAAAGACATGGTCCTGGTGAGGAGTGTCGCGATGATTCGTCCAAACGACTCTGTAGATGTCGACTTTATGGCTGTCGTTCTCCGTAGTCCCATGTGCCAGACGCAAATTTGGGAGAAGGTGAAAGTTACTGCTCAACCGTGCCTTTACATCAATCGTATTAAGTCACTTGCAGTTCCAGTCCCCCCTCTCGCCGAACAAATCCGAATCGTGGCGAAGGTAGACGAACTGATGAAGATGTGCGATGAGATGGAAGCAAGGATCATTACCAACACGATGAGCAGCCGGAAACTTCTTGAGGCAACGCTGCAGGAGGCATTGTGAAGCAACCCCCCTCGGTCCCCCCTTATCAAGGGGGATGAGACGCCGGATACGCCTGCTCTGGTAGAAGTGAGGTCGGCAGTGACATTCTTACGCCTCCCTTGACAAGGGGAGGATGGGAGGGGTTGGGAGGCCAGGTGTTTCGACGCCGGGGAGGGTTTGATACATGAAAGAAAAGACAGCTAAATATCTGCCCTACAATAAAGCGCTTACTGAACTTGCCCGCAAAAACCGCAGGAGCCCCAGCAAGGCAGAAAGCAGAATGTGGAATGACATCCTTCGTATGAGGCAGTTCTCACAGCACAAGTTTCTGCGGCAGAAGCCCATTGCGGGTTATATCGTCGACTTCTACTGCTCCGAGCTTTGCCTTGTAATCGAAATAGACGGTGACAGCCACGCCGAAATGCTTGAATACGATGCTGAACGCACGAAAATTCTGAATTCTTTAGGTCTGACGGTTGTAAGATACACAAATAATGACGTGTTCGAAAATATTGAGGGCGTCTTCGAGGACCTTATGCGTCAGATTCAGGGATGTCAAAGACAACAAGAGTCTGATCTGCACCTATGAGAAAGAATATGCCTGCAATTATATATTACGTTGTAAGGCAACAGCCAACCCCCCTCAGTCCCCCCATATCAAGGGGGAAGCAACCCGCGGGGACAATCTTATTCCTCCCTTGACAAGGGGAGGAAGGGAGGGGTTGGGAGATTATGCGCAGAGTTTAAGGACATGAATTTTGCCTCTGCTGTTCAGGCAATAAACAAGCTTCTCAGGACGATAAAACCCCGTACATTTTGTAGTTCATGGATACGACAGCATGCTCCGCATGTTTATCGTTTCATTCAGAAAAACGTCAGAGCTGAAATCGGCGGCATAGACTGGGACAGAATCACTCGTGCATTAGACCACAAATTACAGCGAAGATGGCAGCCATCACGCAGGGGGCGACGTTTGGAATTCTTTCGGAATAAGAGGGCAGTTGAGATCATCCTGAAAAAATACCACGACAAACTTTATACGTTTCTCTCTCCGGTAGATGCAAATGATAAGCAGATCCGGGATATCATCAGCATCGCGCTGGTAAGAATCGCACAACAAGGTAACGTAGCTGCCAAACAGGAAATTAGTAAACTGCTCAGGTTCACTGTCGATACGTGGATCGAACAGTACCCAAAGATATCATGCTGGCAAGGGCTTGAAGACATGATCCAGGCGCGTATCGAGGGTTGTATCCGCCGTTACCGTTACTCGGGATCATTTATCGGCTATCTGTTTAAGACACTTGAATATGCAGGCAGAGGCCTTAGACCGATAGTGGCGTATTCGCTGGATGATGATTTGTACTCTGGAGAAGTAAGAAGAGGAGACAGGGTTGCTTTAAATCCCGAAACTGCTGAAATAGTTATATATGGATGAAAAGTAGCAGTTCTATATTCTTGTCTGGGAATTGGGCATGCTTTCCACTAGAGCGGGCCTCCTGTCCCGAAACTCCTTACAGGCACTCCTGAATCCCTTGAAAAAATAAGGATAATTCAGTAATATTAACATTCAATCGGAAACCGGTCAGGACAGGGTTTCTTTAATTTTTAAGGTCGAAGATGAAAGAACTGGACAAGCTCAGAAAAAATATCGACAAGCTCGACGACGAGATCCTCGAAATGCTCAACAGGCGCTCTGAAATCGTCATCGAAGTCGGTCATATCAAACGGACCCAGAAATCCAGGTTCTATAAACCCAACCGCGAACGCCAGATACTCGAAAGGCTCACCTCAGGGAACAAGGGCCCGTTTCCCAATGATGCCCTGAAGGCGATATACCGGGAAATCCTCTCTGCTTCCGTCTCCCTTGAAGAGCCTTTGAAGGTCTCCTGCCTCGGGCCTCTTGCGACCTTCACGCACCTGGCTGCGCTGCGCCACTTCGGCTCATCCGCGGCTTTCGTGCCTGTGGACAGCATCAAGAAGGTCTTCGAAAACGTCGAGAGCGGCAAGGCGGAGTACGGTGTTGTCCCGATAGAAAATTCCAATGAAGGCGTTGTCAGCTACACCCTTGACATGTTCATGGACTCTGACCTGAAAGTTGTAGCGGAGATCATCCTCCAGGTAGCGCACAACCTGATTTCGAAACAGACCGACAGGAGCAAAGATCCGGAAGGTCTATTCCCATCCTCAGGCGCTTGCGCAGTGCAGGGGATGGCTTGAATCGAATATGCCGGGGGTGCCCATGAAGGAGGCCACCAGCACCGCCAAGGCGGCAGAACTTGCGGCAAAGGAAAAGGACACGGCCGCGATAGCAAGCGAACTCGCTGCCAGGATATACGACCTGTCGATCCTGGAGAAAAATATCGAAGACAGCAGGAACAACGTTACCCGTTTTCTGGTCATTTCAAAAGACTTCCCTCCGAAGACCGGCAATGACAAGACCTCGGTCATGTTCTCGATCAAGGACAGGCCGGGCTCTCTTTATTCCATACTGCTCCCCTTCAAGAGGGCGAAGATCAACCTCACCAAGATAGAATCCAGGCCTTCCAAGCGAAAGGCCTGGGAATATATATTTTTCGTAGATATGGAAGGACATATCGAGGACAGGAAAGTCAGCAAGGCGATCGAAGCCCTGAAGGAGGGATGTCTCTATCTGAAAATCCTCGGTTCCTATCCCCAGGGGAGGATACAGTGATCAGACCGCCTGATTATGTGCTGGGCATACAGCCGTATGTGCCGGGGAAACCCATTGAGGAACTCGAACGGGAACTCGGCATAACGAATTCGATAAAGCTCGCCTCGAATGAAAACCCGGTCGGTCCTTCTCCGAAGGCCCTTGAGGCCATCAAAGGTTCCTTCAGCGACATCCACCGGTATCCTGACGGCGCAGGCTATTACCTGAAAAAAGTTCTGGCTGAAAAGCTGTCAGCCGGAGAAACGGCCCGCGCAGGGGCACGCATCGAGGTTTCCGAAGATGAACTTATCCTGGGCAACGGCTCAAACGAACTCCTTGATATCGTTGTGAAGACCTATATGCAGGACGGCGACGAGGCTGTTATGGCTGTCCCTTCCTTTGTGGTATATTCGATGGCTGTTCAGGGTGTCGGCGGAAAACCGGTCCAGGTCCCCCTGAAAAATTATACCCATGATTTGAGCGCAATGGCAGACGCGGTCACCCCAAAGACAAAAATGATCTTTATCGCAAACCCGAACAACCCCACCGGGACGATCAACAGAAAAGACGAGTTTGAGAAGATGATGGAAAAGGTCCCGGACCATATTATCGTTGTCCTCGACGAGGCGTATTACGAGTATGTCACGGCGGCTGACTACGCCGACAGCATGAAATATCTGCACAGTGAAAAGAACGTCCTGATCCTCAGGACCTTCTCAAAAATATACGGACTTGCCGGTCTGAGGATCGGCTACGGCATCGCAAAAAAGGAAATGCTGGACAATATGAACAGGCTGAGAGAGCCTTTCAATACTAATACCATAGCGCAGAGGGCCGCACTCGCGGCGCTGGATGATTCCGAACACGTATCGCATTCGAGAAACGTCAATGAAGCAGGCAAGAAATACCTCTATGACGGACTTGACTCGCTCGGGGTAACGTATGTGCCTACTGAGGCAAATTTTCTTTACATGCCGGTCCAAAACGCGATGGCTGTGTATGACAGTCTCCTGAAGAAGGGAGTCATCATACGGCCGATGGGTCCGCAGGCCATACGGGTGACCATTGGACTCCCCGAAGAAAACAAGCGGTTTATGGAAGCATTCAGAACAGTTGTCGGCCCGCAATAGCTGTTGGCCCTTAGTTTCTTAGAAGATAAATTCTGTACAAAATCAACAGAATATGGCTCGCGCAAAGACGCAAAGAAAGGAAGAATAGTCAGTTTGAAAATAAAATACCCGGAATCATTAGGCTTTATGTTTTTCTTTGCGTGCTTAGCGGCTTTGCGCGAGAAAAATATTTTTTGGACCTCTAAGCTGGAAAACATGTTCGGTGAGCTGAGAAGGAGTAAAGGATAATGGATATCATTGTTTTAAAGACCGACGCGACAGAGGATGAGATAAGACATGTTGTGAAGAAGCTGGAGGGCCACGGCCTGAAGACGCATGTCTCCCAGGGGACTGAGAGGACGATCATCGGCGTTATCGGTGATACCTCGAAGGTCACTGAAGAAGAGGAAGATTCCATCCGTGCTGTCTCCTGCGTAGAGAACGTCGTCAGGATATTAAAACCCTACAAACTGGCAAGCCGTGAATTCCGGAAAGAGAATACTGAAATATCCGTGCGCGGAGTGGTCATAGGTGGAAAGAGGATTCCTGTCATGGCAGGCCCCTGCGCGGTTGAGAACAAGACAGTCCTGACCAGCATAGCTGAAAAGGTGAAGGCAGGAGGCGCGGCGTTCCTGCGCGGCGGGGCTTATAAGCCCAGGACCTCGCCCTACTCGTTTCAGGGGCTGGGGGAAGAGGGACTGAAATATCTCGCGGAGGCGAGGGAGAAGACCGGGTTACCGATCATTACAGAGATCATGGACCCCAGAGATCTTGAGGTAATCGTAGAATATGCGGACATCATTCAGATCGGGGCAAGGAACATGCAGAACTTCAGACTGCTGCTGGAAGTGGGGACAGCGCATAAGCCTGTGCTGCTCAAGCGGGGCCTTTCTTCTACTATCAAGGAATGGCTCATGTCGGCGGAATATATAATGTCCCGGGGAAACCACCAGGTGATGCTCTGCGAGAGGGGCATCAGGACATTCGAGACAGCGACGCGGAATACTCTCGACCTCAGCGCAGTGCCGGTGTTAAAGCAGCTGACACACCTTCCGGTTGTGGTTGATCCGAGCCATGGCGTCGGCAGAAGGGACCTGGTCGCTCCCATGACAAAAGCAGCTGTCGCAGCAGGCGCGGACGCGTTGATTATTGAAGTCCATACAAATCCCGAAGAGGCCATGTCCGACGGGGACCAGTCCCTGAAGCCGGACCAGTTTGCGCAACTGATGCAGGAACTGAAGCCGATAGCCGCGGCTGTGGGCAGGGAGATATGAGCCAGAACATATGTTTAACAGAGTAACCATAATCGGGGTCGGACTGCTCGGCGCGTCCTTTGCACTCGCCATGAAAGAACAGAGCCTCTCCGGGGCCATTACGGGTTGCGGAAGAAACAGGGAAAACCTGCAGAAGGCAAAAGACAGAAATATAATAGACTCTTTTGAAACTGACCCGGCTGCCGCCTGCAAAGACGCCGACCTTGTAGTGCTCTCCACACCCGTAGGCTCCTTTCTCGAACTGGCAAAGGCGATCATCCCCGGCCTGAAAAAAGGGGCCGTACTGACGGACGTCGGCAGCGTAAAGGGCACGCTGGTCAGGGATATCGAAAGAATAATGACAAAAGACGTCCATTATATCGGGGGGCATCCGATAGCCGGCAGTGACCGCTCCGGCATTGCTTCGGCAAACGCAGGGCTCTTCAGGGACGCCAAATGCATCATCACCCCCACTGAAAGTTCAGACTCTTCAGCCCTTGAAAAAATAAAGGGCCTCTGGAAGGCCTTCGGCTCGGAAATTATCATGCTGAGCCCGGAAGAACATGACAGGATTTACGCTGCGGTCAGCCACCTCCCTCATCTGCTCGCGTACGCCCTGGTCAATACCGTCGCAGAGATGGACAGTTCATATCTCACTTTCAGCGGCAAAGGGTTCATGGACGCCACCAGGATAGCTTCCAGCTCAGAGGAGCTGTGGAATGATATCTGTCTGCTGAACAGGGAGAACCTGGTGGAGGCGCTTGCCGTCTTCCAGAAAACCCTGGACAGGCTGGAGCAGTATCTCAAGGCAGGCAATTCTGATTTTCTTAAGGATGAGTTCCGTAAGGCACGGGCTCTGAGGGAGCATATTGGATAGAATTGAACTCAGCAAAGCAAAAGTATTCAAGGGTGAGTTTTCACCTCCGCCGGACAAATCGATTTCGCACAGGTCTGTGATTTTTTCCTCTCTCGCAAAGGGAGTGAGCACTGTCAGAAATTTTCTCAGGGCAAACGATACGCTCAGCACCGCGAACGCCTTCCGGTCTCTCGGGATAGAGATTATCGATGAAGGCGCCACCCTGACCATACGGGGGAAAGGCTTATACGGCTTGTCCGAGCCGCAGGACGTTATTGACTGCGGCAACTCCGGGACCACAATACGCCTGCTGTCCGGTGTCCTTTCCGGCAGCCCCTTTTTCTCGGTATTAACAGGTGACAGTTCCCTGAGGACAAGACCTATGGCCAGGGTAATCACCCCGCTCAGCCTCATGGGTGCCCGGATAGCAGCGCGGAACAACAACCGGTATCCGCCGCTGGCGATAAAGGGCGAAAAGCTTAAACCTCTCAAGTATGTCATGCCGGTTGCAAGCGCGCAGGTGAAATCTTCGCTGCTGCTTGCCGGTCTTTACGCCGAAGGCGACACGGAAATCGTTGAACCGGTAAAATCACGCGACCATTCGGAGAAGATGCTTCCCGCGTTCGGCGCTGATTTGGCCGTGGACGGTCTGAGGATAAGGGTCAGAGGCGGAAGAGAACTGCGTCCTCTGGATACGAATGTGCCGGGAGATTTCTCCTCAGCCGCCTTCTTCATCGTGGCAGCCCTGCTCATACCCGGCGCTGAAATCACTGCCCTGAATGTCGGAATTAACCCCACGAGGACTGGTCTCCTTGAAGTTTTGAAGAAGATGGGGGCGGCCATAGAGGTTTCAGGCATGCGCGAAGTTTCCGGTGAGCCTGTAGCTGATATATACTGCAGGGGGAAAGCGGCGTTGAAGGCCGTCTCAATAACAGGGGAGTCAGTGCCGTCCCTGATCGACGAATTTCCCGTCTTATGCGTTGCCGCGGCACTTGCTGAGGGGACAACGACGATAAAAGGCGCTGAAGAACTCCGGCTGAAAGAATCGGACAGGATAAAAACCATAGCAGCGGAGCTCAGAAAAATGGGTGTTGAGATCGAAGAATATCCCGACGGCCTGAGTATAAAAGGGACCGGTAAAATACAGGGCGCAGAGGTGGAAAGCCACGGGGACCACAGGATCGCCATGGCGATAACCGTCGCCGCTCTTGCTGCGGAAGGCAGGACAGTGCTGCACGGGGCTTCGGCAGTCGATATATCTTTCCCCGGGTTCTTTGATATCATAGGAAGACTTTCAGAGTGAAAAAGGTGATCGCCATAGACGGGCCGTCAGGGGCCGGCAAGAGTACCATCGCGAAGCTTATCGCAAAGGACCTCAGCTATGCGTATCTCGATACCGGCGCGCTTTACCGCGCCGTGGCCCTTGGTCTTATCCAGCTTGGGATTAACGAACAGGCAACTGAAGAAGAACTGCTCCCTGTGCTGGACAGGATAAAGGTCGAGTTCAGGGACGGCCTGGTCCTGCTCAACGGGAAAGACGTCTCGCAGGAGATACGTTCACCCGAGGCAGGGCATTACGCATCGGTATTTTCGGCAAAACGGCCGGTGCGCGGACATCTGCTGAACGTCCAGAGGGACGCTGCGCTGCACTCGGACCTCGTTGCTGAAGGACGTGACATGACCACGGTGGTGTTTCCTGACGCCTGCAGAAAGTTTTATTTAGACGCCTCTGTGGAAGAACGTGCCCGGAGACGTACCCTGGAGCTGATATCCAGAGGCTTTGATGTCAGCGGCGAAAGGATACGCCTGGAGATAATGGAGAGAGACGCCAGGGACTCGGGCAGGGACATCGCTCCGCTGAAAAAGGCGGACGACGCGTATCTCATTGATTCCTCAGGCCTCTCCATTGATGAGGTTTTTCTGAAAATCCTTGCTATAATTAATGAAGATGCTCATGCACAGTGAAAAAAAAGACGGGTCCGGACAGGTGACGATTTTTACTGCAAAACGGGCGGGTTTCTGTTTTGGAGTAAAAAGGGCCATTGATATTTCCTTTGATATCGCTAAGGAGATACCGGAGGGGGTCTATACCCTTGGTCCGATCATACACAACCCGCAGGTTATCGAAAAATTAAAGACCGAAGGCATATTTCCTCTGGATTCCATCGGGGACATCCCAGGCAGGGAGATTAAGGCCCTTATCATACGGACACATGGGATACCCCATGAAATCTATGACGCGATATCTTCGCAAAACTTCAGACTGATTGACGCCACATGTCCTTTTGTGAAAAATGCCCAGCACTTTGCTCAACAACTGAAAGAAAACGGGTATCAGGTGGTGATTCTCGGCGACAGCACTCACCCCGAGGTAAAGGGCATCATGAGCTACGCAGGAGAAGACGTCGTAGTCGTTGATGAGAATACCCAGCTCCCCCACCTAAAGACGAAAGTCGGGATAGTCGTTCAGACCACTCAGCCGGTTGAGGCCCTGAAAAAGCTTCTTTCGAATATCATTGAGCATGTAAAAGAGGTAAAAGTATATAATACAATATGCAATTCCACCGCTCTGAGATTGAAAGAGACAGCTGATATGGCCCGAAAGGTAGATGTTATGATTGTTGTCGGAGGCAAGAACAGTGCAAATACAACACAGCTGTCAAATCTTTGCAGGTCTCTCTCTGTCAGGACATACCATATTGAGACCGAGGAAGAACTCAGGAAAGAGTGGTTTATCAACACCCGTACAGCCGGTGTTACTGCCGGCGCTTCAACGCCTGACTGGATCATTAAAAAAGTAGAAAAAAGAATCATAGATATCGGAGAGGAATCCCGTAATGGAAACTAACAACAACGAAATGGAAAAACTTTATGCAGAAACGTTTCAGAGTGTCTCGGAAGGGGCCTTGCTCGCTGGCAAGGTAGTTGTCGTAAGGCAAAATGTGATCGTAGTGGATATAGGCTACAAGTCTGAAGGATACATCAGGATAGATGAATTCACCGAAGAGGAACTCAGCGCCTTAAAACCGGGTGCAGCCCTGGAGGTTTATGTCGAAAACATGCGCGACTCCGAAGGAATGATCAAGCTTTCAAAGGAACGCGCGTCAAAGATAAAAACATGGGACATACTCGAAAAATCTCTTGAGGAAGGCGCTGACGTTGAAGGGAAGATAATCGAAAAAACAAAGGGCGGGCTGAGTGTGGATATCGGAGGGGTCAAGGCCTTTCTGCCCGGCTCCCAGATAGATACAAAAGTCATAAAAGACCTCGACAGCCTCATAGGCCAGAAACTCTCATTCCGCATACTGAAGATCAACAACAAGCGTTCGAATGTAATAGTGTCCAGGAGAGCGATCATAGAAGAAGAGCGGGCGCTCAAGAAAGTGGAGACTATCGAAAATATCAAAGAAGGCGCTCTCCTCCGGGGGACTGTAAAAAATATCATCGATTACGGGGTGTTCGTGGACCTGGGGGGGATCGACGGGCTCCTGCACATTTCAGATATATCCTGGGGAAGAATAACGCATCCTTCCGAGTTTTTTTCTGTCGGAGACGAGATAGAGGTTATAGTACTGAAATATGACGCGGAAAAGGAAAGGGTGACCCTTGGCTATAAGCAGAAAAGCGAGGACCCCTGGACGAATATCGAAGAAAAATTTCCTGAAGGGAAACTTATAAAAGGGAAAGTTGTAAGTATAACCGATTACGGGGCATTCATTGAGCTCGAGCCGGGACTTGAAGGCCTTGTCCATATATCTGAAATCGACTGGCTGCCGAGGCCGAAGCACCCTTCAAAATACCTGTCCATAGGTGAGACGGTCGAGGCGGTCGTACTAAAAGTGGACAAAGAAGAGAGGAAGCTGTCCCTGAGCCTCAAGCAGATAAAACCCAGTCCGTGGGAGTTGATAAACCAGCGCTATCAGGCGGGACAAAGGATATCCGGGAAGGTGAAGAGCATTACTGATTTCGGGGTCTTTGTCGGACTGCCTGAAGGTATTGACGGCCTTATTCATATATCCGATCTTTCCTGGACAAAGCATATCAAACATCCTTCGGAACTGCTGAAGAAAGGGCAGAAGATCGACGCTGTCATTCTGAGTATAGACCCGGTGAATGAAAAAATAGCCCTGGGCCTCAAGCAGCTGGAGGAAGATCCGTGGAGTGAAAAAATTCCTGCTACGTTCAAACTGGGAGACGAGGTCGCGGGGAAGGTCCTGAGGATAACCGATTTCGGGCTTTTTGTCGAGATTGAGGGCGGCGTTGAGGGGCTCATATATTCTTCGGAAATCGTTCAGCCCTCGGGAGAAGAAGGGGAGGCGCAGATAAAAGAGGGCGATGAGATAAGGGCGAGGATCATCAGGATAGACCTTGAAGAGAGAAAAATCGGTCTGAGCATGAAGCACGTGAAAAGGACGGATGCATGAAAAAAGCCTGTCTGATTATAACTGGCCTGCTTGTCCTGCTGGTGGTCGTCAGCCTGTTTATTACATTCTTTCAGATGAACCTGCCCCTGGGAAGCAAGCTGGCGCTTATCAGGATTGAAGGCCCTATCCTTGATTCAAAGGACACTGTCGATGAGATCAAAGAGTACGTGAAAGACAATTCGATAAAGGCCATTGTTTTGAGGGTCGACAGCCCGGGGGGAGCAGTGGCACCGTCGCAGGAAATCTACGAAGAGGTTAAGAAGGCTGTCGCTAAAAAGCAGGTCGTGGTGTCGATGGGTTCGCTTGCAGCCTCAGGCGGGTACTACATTTCAGCGCCGGCCACTAAAATTATCGCGAATCCTGGAACGCTCACCGGCTCCATAGGGGTCATCATGGAAGTACCTAATGTAGAAGGACTCATGAACAAGATCGGGATCAAGACAGAGGTCATTAAAAGCGGCAAGCATAAGGACATCGCTTCGGCGTTCCGCTCCATGGGGAAAGAAGAACGGAAGCTGCTTCAGGGAGTGATGGACAACGTGCATGAACAATTCATAAAGGCTGTGGCTGAAGGAAGAAAGATCAAGCTCGAAGAGCTCAGAAAAATTGCGGACGGCCGGATTTTCACCGGTGAGCAGGCAAAAGCCAATGGCCTCGTTGATGAACTGGGGACTCTCGAGGACGCCATAGCAACTGCTGCGACCCTTGCCGGACTCAAGGAGGAGCCGGAGGTTGTTTCCAAAAAGGATAAACTCTCGGTAATCGACCTCCTGAGAAATAAGTTTCCTAAGGAAATTGCGGATATTTTTCCTACGGTAAAAATAAAATACCTGTTTTCACCTTAAGGAGGGTTTATGACAAAATCAGTGCTGATCGAAAAGGTTGCTGAAAAAGTTGAAGGGCTCACCAGAAACCAGACAGAGATTGTTGTCGAGACTGTTTTCGAAAGCATAAAGAAAGCGCTCATGCAGGGTGACAAAATCGAAATCAGGGGATTCGGGAATTTCCGTTTGAAGACAAGGAATCCGCGCAAGGCAAGAAATCCCAAAACAGGGGAAACAGTGGAGGTCCCGGGGAAGAAAGTCCTTTATTTCAAGGTCGGGAAAGCGCTCAAGGAATCTCTGAACAAGGAATAAGTCCTCGCCGCCCTCTGATATAAAAAGACAGCATAGTATTGCTGCCGGACTGTCACCTGAGCGTCTGTGAACTCAACGCCCCTTTTTCATTGCCCTCCATGATCGCCTGGCCTCCAGCCCGGATTATTCCTGACCGCACGGCGGTACAAGGCCCGGAAGGAGGAGGTGCGTTTTTGCTGAACAACATCCTCCACCGGTCCGGAAAGACATGGCACCCTCAGCGCAGGCGCTTTTCTTTTAGCTGCCTGGGCAGGGTTAAACAAACAGCGTTGTGTTGGACCTGTACGCTTCGCCGAGAAAAACCGCGACACCCCCGAATTCCACGCCGTCTAACAGGTCTTCGGCCTTGATCCCCATGACGTCCATCGACATCTGGCAGGCCACGATCCTCAGTCCGAACTCTCTCGACATATCTATCAGAGAAGACAGGGATTCGACGTTTTTCTTGCCCATCATATAATGGAAGAGTTTGGGACCTATCCCTCCGAAATTCATCTTGGAGGTCGGGAGCTTTGCCGGGCCCTTGGGCCTCATAAGGGTGACCATTTTCTCCAGAATAGTCTTCCCTGCGGTCCCCATAGTCGGTTTCTTTATGGCGTCGAGTCCCCAGAAGGTGACAAACATTGTGACTTCTTTGCCCATCGCCAGCGCGCCATTTGCTATGATGAAGGCGGCCATTACTTTATCGAAGTCGCCGCTGAAAAGCACCATTGTAAAGTTTGAATTCTTCGCTTCAAGCTTATCTACCCGCTCCTGAAGCTCCTGAACTGTCCTGTCTATCTCCTTAGTAGTTTCCACGTTTCACCCCCCGTTGCTACTTTTTTGTGATTATAGCGGTAATATCTTTACCCGTCTTAGAAACACTGGTTAAGACATTCCCTGTCTCTTTACACCATGCGGTGACATCCGGTTCAAAACCCGCATCATCGCATACAACTTCAAAAACGTCACCTGAGGCAGCTTTCTTTATTGCGATAGCTGTTTTCATAATCGGCATCGGACATGACATACCTTTAAAATCCAATTTTTGTGTACCCATAGCTCCTCCTTTTAAAAGTTTATTGTTACTTTTTTCATGCAGGCAGTTACGCAGGTCACGGCCCGCATATGTTATATAGTTTAATATATTATAAACTCTGAGTCAATTTTTTCCGACGGCCTAGTCAATATTATTTTACCCCGAAAATACAGTGTTTGCGAGTAAAGGTGAAATTAACCTGCATTGGTAAATCAGCGGCAGAAGAACAGCGCCGGGGACGTCACAGTCTGTCCGGACATCTCAGGAAGTGGAGGGCTTTATCGGCTCTGGCCGGACAGGAAGGATGTTACCAGCTTAAGCAATTCCTGTGTCTGAATCGGTTTTGGAAGATAGGCGTTTGCTCCGATGGCTATAGCCCTTTTTCTGTCTTCCTCGGCCCCTTCCGTCGTAACCATAATTATAGGTATGTCTTTAAAAGAAGGATTGCCGCGCACAAGACTTACCAGTTTCAGCCCGTCCATGACCGGCATATTGATGTCCGCGAGGATGAGGTCTATCTTATTATCAGAGGACAGCTTCTTCAGGGCGTCCACGCCGTCCGTTGCCTCAATAACAAAGGCATTGGGTATACGCTTCATGGCAAAGCTGATAAGCTGTCTCATCGTAGGTGAATCTTCAACAACAAGGATATTGGGCATTATATTTTCTCCTATTTCTTCGGTTTCTCTTTCAGAAGATCGAGGAAACTCTGGATAGTAGTCAGTTTTCTCTCAGACTGAGTGTAGAGCCTTGATGAGAAAATCGCAGTGGCTGCGTGCCCTGCAAGCAGATTAAACAGTTCGTAGTCCACATTTGAAAATCCTGCCTTCTGGGTGAAGAGCTTATAGATCGACAAAACACCGATCACATGCTCCTTTATCTTAAGGGGTATGCATACGATAGGCTCAAAAGGATTATATTCTCCAGTCTCCATAAGGTTTTCAGCAAAAAAACTCTCACCTTCTCTGGCGACCTTCCCGATGATGCCCTCGCCTATCTTCACCTTCGGGGCGTCTGATATCGCCATGCCCTCGGTTGCAACAGGGACCAGTTCATTTGTTTTGTCGTCGATAAGAATAATGGAAAACTTTTCCGCCCCTATCAGATTGATCACGATCTCAAGGACAATCCGGAGCACTTCGGAAAAATCAAGGGTTGAATGGAGCTGATAACTGGCGACATACAGGTTGGCAAGGTTGTTATTTTCCTCCTCGACCTCTAAATATTTCGTCGCAAAATCCTTGTTCTCCTCCGCGACCTCTCTGAATTTTTCCTTCAGCGAATTCAGCTCCTCTTCAAGCAGTCTGATCCTGTCTTCATAAAGCCTGGTCCTGGCATTATCGCCTGATTTTTCAAGCGAGCCCTCGAGTTCCACAATTCTATACCTGAGCTTTTCGTTCTCCTTCAGGATTTCCTTGGTGAATTCCTCGCCTTTCTTGAACATCTGAAGAAATTCATCTGCCTTGTTGGTATAGCCGGTATCTTTCTCCACTAATCTCCACCTCTATCCTGTGGGTTGTTAACCACCCTTATTATTTCAGACGGAATTTCTGAAATTGGAAGGACTGTTTCAACTGCGCCGGTTTTTATGGCCTCTGCCGGCATACCAAATACCACCGCACTCGATTCAGCTTCCGCAATAGTATAACCGCCTTTTCCTTTAATTTCCAGCAGGCCGTTTTTACCGTCATTTCCCATGCCGGTAAGTATTACCCCTACGGAACTCGCGCCGTAGTGTTCTGCCACGGACATCATCATGTAATCCACAGAGGGTGTATACTTGTCGGTAATCCGTCCTTCCCTGAGGGAAATAACCAGTTTCTCTTTTCTCTGTCTGATGCCCATATGGAAACCTCCCGGACATACATAGGCCGTCCCTTTTTTGATCTGGTCTCCATCCTCCGCTTCTTTGATCTTCAGCTGCGACAGCTTGTCCAGCCGTTCAGAGAGCGGACCTGTAAAACCTCTGGGCATATGCTGGCTGATCATCATCGCGGCCTGGAAATCAGACGGGATCCTCGTCAGGATTATCTGCAGGGCGGCGGGGCCCCCTGTAGAGGACCCGATCGCCACAACATCCACGACATCCCGCTTTTTCCCCGTCTCCGGTATCTTGATTATTTTCTCGCTTTCGAGAAGTTCAAGGTTCTTGCTCAAAATGTCCAGCCGGATATCCTTTATCCCCCTGATCTTCCTTATCAGGTCCTTTCCGATGGTCTGAAGTTCAACAGAAGCGCGCCTGGTAGGTTTGGCTATAAAATCAACAGCCCCGAGTTCAAGGGCCTTGAATACGGTCTTTGAATCAGCGTGAGAGCTGACCATAATTACCGGGGTCGGCTTTTCCTTCATCAGCCACCGCAAAAAACTGAAGCCGTCCATTTCAGGCATCTCAAAATCAAGTGTTATGATATCGGGCTTCAGCCGCAGGGTCTTCGCCATCGCGTCTATACCGTCTGAAGCAATACCTACAACCTCAAGACCTGAAACCTCCTGCAGTATGTTCTTCATGGTCTGCCTTGTATAGGCCGAGTCGTCTACGATAAGCACCTTAGTCTTCATTTATGTTCTTACCTAACAATGTCCTTTGGATGGGGTTTCTGATATACCATATCATTTTTCAGATGCTTCAGGTGAAAGGCAGTTGAAATATTTATCAGGGACTCGGCGTGACCGAGCAAAAGATACCCTCCGTCAACGAGCCTGTTATAAAAGTTTTCTATGACTCTCCTTCTGGAAGCGTTGTCGAAATATATTAATACATTTCTGCAAAATATTACATCCATATTGCCCAGGAATCTCGTTTTGAACGGATCCAGCAGATTCAGATAGCTGAAGTTTACATGTGTTTTAACGCTGTCCCTGATCTGAAAGGAGCCGTCCTCTTCCGTAAAATATTTATGTATATAATACGGCTCTGTGGTCCTGAAGGAATTTTTCTTGTACACGCCTTTGCGCGCGGTCTGCAGTACCCGCTGATTTATATCACTTCCGCAAATTTCAATGTCCCACCCGTTGAAATTACCTTTTTCGTTTATGAGCATGCTGATGGTGTAGGGCTCTTCCCCGGTTGAACAGCCCGCAGACCATATTCTGAGGGTCTTTCCGGCTTTATTGGTCCCCTTTAATTCTTCCAGGATTTCATCACTGAAGGCCTTGAGCTGGTTCTGTTCCCTGAAAAAATACGTCTCGTTCACCGTAAGGATATCCATGATCGCGGAAAGCTCCAGCTCCGTATTTTTATCATACCTGATAAACCTGTAGTAGTCCCTGAAATCATCCAGGTGATGGTTTTTCAGCCGGCGGGAAAGCCTTTTTTCAATGAGGTAACGGGAACCGTCGTCGAAATACAGCCCGCAGTAGTCCTTTATGATATCCCTTATAAGTCTGAAAACATCTTCTGAAAGAGGGAAGACCACTTCAGTTTCAAACACTCAGGATCTCCTCAACCGCTTTAATAACCGTAGGGTCTTCATCAGTATCAAGCAGCTTTTCAAGCTCCTCTCTTACACTCCGCCGGGAGCTTTTGCCGAGCACCCTGACTGCCGCAATCCGGGTCGCCCAGTCAGGGTCTGTCAGGAAAGGGACAAGTCTGTCTTCCACATCTTCAAACCCCTCGAGGCAGGATATCGCAGTACGTTTTATCTCTTCGTCGCCGGAAGATAACATCTTCAAAATAGCGTCGCGGGCTTCATCTCCGGCAAAGGCTTTCAACGATTCGATGGCAGTAGTTATAACAAACCCGTTCCTGTCGGAAAGCAGCCCGATCAGTGTCTTCACTGCACCCCTGTCCTTCAGCATGCCTAAGGCCTTTGCCGCAGAAACGCGCACAAAATGATCGGGGTCCTCCGTAAGTATAAGCAGGGAATCGAGTATCCCTTCTCCTCCGATAGCCCCAAGACTCAAGGTTGCGGAGATTCGTATATCGGGGTCTTCATCCGTAAGGGCATAGGTCAGATACCTCACCGCCTCCGGCGTTCCTATCGAGGAAAACGCTTCTACCACAGCCTTCCTGACAACGACCTTTTCATCCTTCAGGGTGAACCCCAAATCTCTGACAGCGTCGGCCGCTTCTATCTTTCCGAGGAGACGCGCCGCGTTCCGTCTGAGAAAATGATTTTCGGATTTCAGCATGGCTATGAGTTCATCGGTATTCAGGGCCTTTTTTAAATTGCTCAGGCCGTTGACGGCAGCTTCCTGTACGTCTTCGTAGGGATCTGTCATGAGTTTCAGCAGTTTCGCCTTTGCCTTACTGTTGCCGAGTTCTGAAATGCTGTGGGCGGCTATTGCACGGACATGTCCGTCTTCATTGGCGAGCAGTCCTTCCAGCACATCATAATACACCGGAGAGACTATCTTTCCGGCAACATCGCAAATGAACCGCAATTGGTGTGAATTGTCCGTATTAAAGAGTTTCAGGAGCGATTCCGGCTTCTCGCTGCCGATAAAAACCAGCGCCTTTTTTACATCCTCCGCGAACTCTTCCTCATGTGAAATATCCAGCAGCGGGCCATAGGCTGCTTCATCCTTCATCAGGCCCAGCAGCAATATCGCCGATATCCTCACCTCACGTTTATTCGACCAGGCATAGTGGAGCAGCAGTTCGATCGCCTTATTACCGAGGACCCTCCTCATCTCAGCGGTGATACGCTCAGCGTCTACGCCGTTATGGTAGATCCTTTCGATTGTCTTCAAAGCCTGCTCCTGAATGTTTCTTGAGCCGTCTTCGAGCAGGGATATGATATTTTCAAGAGTTGAGGGTTCTGCCAGACGTCCCAGGGCCTTCAGCACCGGCTCTCTCAGGGGCTTTCTCTTCAGGGCCTGCAGAAGATGGGGCACGGCCTTTTTGTTCCCGATCCTGCCGAGGGCGTCGGCCGCCGGATAAGCGGTCCAGAGGTCACCGTGGTCCAGTATGTCTATCAGCGCATCAACAACCGACAGTTCCCCGACTTTCCCCAGGTGTTCCACTGCCGTTGCGCGGACATTCTCGTCCTCGTCCCTGATAGCCTCGAGCATCAGACCGAGCGCCCGGTTGTCCATCAATTCTCCGAGCACATCTATGATAAACTTTCTTACGTCTTTATTAGGCGTCTTGAAAGCTTCAATAAGATAAACAGAGGCCTTTTTGCCCAGCCTTATAAGGGCCTCTATTGCGGAGTTCCTTGCTCCGGCATCGTCCTCAATGTACAGGAGCCGGATCAGGCCGTTTATATACTCCTCGACCAGATAATCCTGAAACAGGATATCAACCGCGGTCTTCCTCACACGCCAGCTGACATCTTTCATGGCAGTCAAAAGGAGAGGAATGCAGGCCGGGTCCTTCTTCCCGGCCATTTTTTCCACGGCCCCTCTCCTGATCTCTATATCGCTGTCATTGAGCTGCTTTGCTGACTCCTGCACCTTTTTCCTCCAAAAGTTCTATGGATTCCATAAGTTTAATCTTCTCCTCGGAAGTAAGAAGGCTGTCGATGTTCAGGAGAATGATTATGTCGTCGCCGTGCTTGCCCAGACCTGTCAGATATTCTGTCTTAAAACCTTTGAAGATTGAAGGCGGAGTCCTTATTTCCTCGGAAGGAAGGGAGAGGATCTCCCTGATATCGTCTATCAGAAAGCCTATTTTTTCTTTTCCGCAGCGAACGATAATTATCCGTTCTTTATTTCCTGAAGGTTGCATGCCGAAACGGCGCCGCAGATCTATTACAGGAACGACATTGCCTCTCACGCTGATAACACCGGAAACGAACTCCGGAAGTCCCGGTATCGTAAATATTTTCTGGGTCTTCAGTATCTCGACGACCCTTTCTATCCCGATTCCGAAAATCTCATCGCCTATTTTGAATATCGCAAATTTCTTCATCTTATCTGATCTTAAAGACTTCCATGTCCCGCTTGAGCGTTTCTATCTCCTGGACCAGCGTCTTGAGAGACACGGAAACATCTTCCATGTCCTGCACCGTTGAAGTCCCGACATTCCCTATCCTGTCCATACCGTCGATTATGCTGCCATTAAGCTTTTTCTGGCTCAGAACGGCTTCGTTGATATGGTTTATCTTTTCGTTGGCGAGTTCGAGGTTCCGCGAGATCAGCTTCGTCCCCTCCGCCTGCTCAAAGGCCCCCCGCTTGCTGAGTTCAGCTACCTCTTTTACCTCCCCTGTGCCCTCAAGCAGATAACTCAGGGCATTGTCCTGCTCTTTTGTGGATTTGGCAACACTGCTCATCATCTTCCGGATTTCTTCTATAGCTGCGGTGATCTGTTTCAAACCCAGCGACTGTTCTTCGGTCGCACGCTCGATCGCCTTCGTCATCTCGGTTGAATGGACCGCAGCGTTCAGAATCTCTCTCAGGGCCTCCCCTACATTGACTACAAGGGTGTTGCCTTCATCCACCTTTTCCTTTGCCGAATCTATGGTATAAACAGCGTCTTTGATGTCCTGCTGGATAGTTTTGACTATCCCGCCGATCTCCCTGGTCGAACTCGAGGTCCTCTCGGACAACCCTCTGATTTCATCCGCGACAACAGAAAAACTCTTTCCGTATTCACCGGCCTGGGCCGCGAGAATTGCGGCATTCAGGCTTAAAAGGTTCGTCTGCTCGGTCACGTCCTTTATGACGGAGAGTATTTTCTCGATATCAACAGACCTGATGCCGAGCCGCTGGATTATCTCGGCAGACCTCCTTACTTCTTCAGATATGTTTTCCATGCCTTCAATAGCATTGACAACCGACATCATTCCTACGCCAGAAGTGATCTCCTGGACTTTTTCTGCGAGCTTGGAGGATTCACGGGCATGGTCTTCGACCTCCCGGACCGACGCTCCCACCTCTTCCACGGACGCCGAGGTGTCTTCCACTGCTGAAGACGCGCTGTCTGCATTTTCAGATATGGCCTTTGCCGTCTGGTTCATCTGCAGTACCACGGAGTAGGAATCTTCAGTCGCCTTGAAAAGCCTCTGAATATTCGAGGCTATCTCCCCCGAAGTTTCCTTGACCTCGAGCAGGGCAGAAACATTATCCGCAGAAAAACTGGAGAGTTTTTCGGTGCTGTCGCTTATATCTCCCTGCGATTTGGTAGCTTTTTGAATGGAGCTGATTATGTTTTTTACCGCATTTGTCTGCGTCGTTATCCCTTCAACCACATTTCTATAGGTATGGTCGACCTGTTTTGTTGCCATCGATACATTTACCGCCGTCGAATTCAGTTTTGCAATAATCAGGGAAAGCCTTGTCTGAAGAAAGGAGATCCCTTTTGCTATGTCCCCTATCTCGTTATCCCCGAGAGCCGGAAGCGGTACTGTAAGGTCGCCCAGTGTAATCTTCTCTATGGCCTCGTTAATCGACACGAGGGGATCCCTGATGTTCTTCCTGAAGAGGAACATCATGACGAGTCCCACGCATACAAGCAGAACAAGTTGATAGCCCGAGATGATGACAGCGTTCCCGTATATGCTCTGATTTATCTTCGCGGCGTTGTAATCGACTGCGACCTCCCCGACTTTTTCCCCTGAAGTTACCACAGGGGTCTTCATCGAAAATAATTTTCCTGCGGAACCGGCGCTATTGTCCTCTTTTGCCTTTTCCCTCACGACTTTCCCCTCGGCGTCCAGAAGACGGACAGCGGTCACCTCATCGTCCTTGACAAACTCCTTCAGGTAGGCGTCGACCTGCGCAAAATCACCGCTCCGGAGCGAAGGGAAACAAGCCACTGCTGCGTCCGCGGACGTCCTCCGTATTCTTTCTTCAAGTGCACCGAGAAGGGACAAACGGGCGTTCAGGACAAATAAAACAGTGCCGAGAATCTGTCCTGCCAGCAGCACGGCAAATACAGCAAGGATAAATCTGGCTGTTATGGATTTCCTGAGTATCATCTTGCCGGAACCGCCCGATTCATCATAATTGCCAAAAACAGGGAATTCATATCATTCATAGCCAACACTCCTTTTTAGATTAGCCCCAACCTGACCATCATATTTTTCACGCCATCATATTCTTCATCTGAAGACTCGACAAACCCGGTATAACTTTCATTGATCGACCGCAATATCTCCGCCCCTTCGGTGGAAGCGGGGTCCAGGGAAATGAACGCCTTCTTCAGCTTGCCCTGCAATTCAGCATCAGCGTCTTTGGATACACAGATGTTGAATTCCGGTATCTCCCCCGAAATCTTAATGAATTTTATTCCAAGGTCCCTGTATTTGTAAGCTATCGACTCCATAACAGCGCCGGCGTCGAAATCACCGTTCAGTACGGCCTTGGCAACATCGTCATGGTGGCCCAGATAATTGTGGTATTTAAGGTCCTTCACATCTATCCCTTCATCCAGAAGCATGTCCCTGGGGACGATGTGACTGGACGTCGAATGAGCGTCGCCAAAGGCGAAAGAACACCCTTTCAGGTCTTTGATTTCATTAATAGCGCTGTCGCTCTTTGAAATGATGACGGAATGCTGAAAGGGTTTGCCGTCTCTGAGCGCCTTCAGCAGTACTGTCACGCCGTATTTTATATGCGCCTCAATATATGTCGACGGCGTCATGAAGCAGAACTGTGTCACGCCCTGTCCTATATCCTTTACCGCCTCCTGAAAATCTACCGCGACCTTCAGTTCGATCCTCTTCTGCAGGGTATTACTGAGGTATTCCGCCAGGGGAGTGAACTTTTTAAACATGCTCGCCGGCGACTCCAGGGGAATGATGCCCATCCGGAGCAGGCCGGTTGAGGTGTCCGCCGTAAATTTAAAGCGTTCCACCTCCATGGCCGACAGCTCAGAATCTTTCAGCAGGTCCTTGACACGCTGGTTCAGATTAAAGGCACGTTCCTTGTTCTCCCTGGGAAGGTCCTTTATCTTTTCTATTGATTGCCATATCTGGGTCACCCCAGTTTTTTGTTCATAAATGGCCCTCGAAATCTGCTGACTTTTGTCTGACACCAGCTCAATCGACTCTGAAATCCTCTTGCTGTTGAGAGACTGTTCATTCGTAGCAATTTTTACCTGGCTCGAGACATCCCTTACCTTCTCGGTGGCCTTCATGATGAGTTGTATCCCCCTGTTCTGCTCATTCGTCGCCTTTGCTATCTCTCCGACCATCCTCAGAACCTTCTCCATCGCATCTGAAACCAGTCTTGTGGCCTGCGCCTGCTCTGTCGTAGAACGCTCAATCGCTGCAGCTATATCGGAGGACTGTTTTGAGCTTTCTACTATTTTTCTCAGGGCATCAGCTGCCTCACCCGTAACCTTAAAGCCTGTATGCACCGATTTCAGGCCTGCTTCCATCGCCTCAACCGCATCGGCAACCTCCTGCTGCACCGCCTGGATAAGCGCTCCTATCTCCTGCGTGGACAGCGAGGTCCGGTCGGCAAGATTTTTTATCTCATCGGCCACAACCGAGAAACCCTTGCCGTGTTCGCCTGCCTGCGCCGCGAGGATCGCCGCATTGAGCGCCAGGAGCCCGGTCTGGTCCGTTATCTCGTCAATAACATTAAGGATCTTCCCTATTTCGTCGGACCTGCCTCCGAGTTTCTTGATATAACCTGCAGTGTTTTCAACAGAGGCCTTTATCTCCTTCATACCGTCAATGGCCTTGCCTATGGAGGACATGCCGAAGGTCGTCGCATCGGTCTTGACCTTGTCCGAAAGCATGGCAGATTCCTTGGCCGTCCGCTCGACCTCTTTGACCGAGGAGGCGATCTGCATAATGGCAGACTGCGTCTCCCCTGCCGCCCCGGCCAGTTCTGAAGTATTGCTCGCGACCTCTCTGATGTTGGCGGACAGCTGCTCAATGGAAGCCGAGGTAGATTCCACGGCCACGGAAAGGTCCTGTGTGCTGCCGTTGATCTGGGCGATGCTCGTCACCATCTCTTCCACCGACACCACAGCCTCTTCCGCGGAGGCGGCGAGGCTCTCCGAGCCGTCCGCAATCTCCGATATTGCCGCATTCATTTCCTCTATCGAAGCCGAAATATTCGCGATCGCCTCGCCTTCAAGGACCGTGCCGTCTACAACTTTTTTTGACTCGCCTTCAACTTCTTCTGCGACATAGGCGATACGGGCTGAAATTCCCTTGATACGCTTCAGTATGCCGGATATCGAAAGCATGGAGTCCTTTATTGCCCTGCCGAACCTGCCTATCTCGTCCTTGCTTCTGAAATCTATATCGAAAGAAAGATCGCCGTGGGACAACTCCAGCGCTGCTTTCTCCAGCGACTTTACCGGCGAAATCACCATTCTTCTGATCATGAGCCAGAGAATGACACTGAAGCTCAGGCAGGCGATTACAGTCGCGAAAATCACGATGAGAATCAGGTTCATCGATCTGTTGTATTCCTTCTCTATCGAAATGGACACCTTTACAGCGCCTAAAATCTCCGGATCGTTAGCATGGCACGCCCGGCACTGCTCCTTATTTTTAAGCGCCTCATAGAAAATTATTCTTGTCTTTTCGTTGACCTTCTGGGACTTCTTCGTCTCGGCTATTTTCTTCATTATGCCTGTATCGGTCACCGGAGCGTCTTTATTAAAAGCCTCACGTCCCTGATAGTTGAAGACCGATATATTTTCAATACCGCTCGCGCCCTTAAGGTCATTCAGGAGAGTCTTTGTAAGGTCGGCGCGTCCCTCAAGCATTACCCTTTCCACGTCCTTTGCCACGATCTTTGCGGTGGCCTCAGCACCCGCCCCGGTTACGTTGTATAAACTTTTTTTCTCGATGGTCATCACCATAAAACCGGCAGCGCAGATGCCTATCAACAGGAGGACTGCTACAATGGCAACGATCTTCACCTCAAGCTTTTCGCGCATAATACCTCCTTTTGTAACAGCTCAGCAGAGCAAAAGAGCTGCAGCGCAGAAGCAACTCCCGTTACGCCGTGGGTTTCACCCTTTGCCCTGTTCTCAAGCACTACTGATCCGTTGAGCTGTTGCACTGCTGAACTATTATCCTCCTTTAACCGATCTCTATATCCATCGCAGCATCAGAATGGATTATGGATATAAAACGTTTCTTGAGCACAACAATACCTTCGATGAACTTGAGGCCGCTTTCGTCTAAATGTCCCGGCGGCTGAAGTATTTCGGTGAGGGGCAACCTTACAACGCCGATGACCCTGTCTATCGTGGCCCCTATCAAACCCTTGGGGCCGTCAATAATCAGTATCTTCTTTTCCCGCTTGATTTTATTGTCGGCCTCCGGACTGTCCGCGCTCAGGGAATTCCCCTGAAGGTTCAGTCTGGTCTTCAAATCTATGACCGGGATAATTTTCCCGCGCAAAGAGGTAATTCCAAGCACATACCCTGGCATTGTGGGGACAGAGGCTATCAGTTGGGGCCTTATGACCTCCTCCACCGCCGGGACCCTGAAGGCATACTCTTCATTGGAAAGGCTGAAGGTAAGCAGTTCGACCATCTCCACCGCATCTTCAGGTGAGATATCCTCCGCATCAAGGATGTCTGTCTGAACTTCTTCTTTGCCGGCAGCCGCCTTTTCGCTTATTTCCTGAGGAGGGGCGGCGCTTTCTTCCACTGCCACGCGTGCTTTTCCCTCTTCCGCCGGAGCCGGGACAGGCTTTTCCGGGAGTTTTTCCGCGGGCTTTTCCGCAACAGCTTCTTTTGCAAGCGCCTTCTTCCTAATTTTCGCGATATCCATTTAACCCCAATTCCCTTGCAGCAGCCTCTATCAGCGGTACATCTATTATATGGTCCTCATTTGAAAACCCGTCGAGCAGCGCCGAAGTGGCAAGGCTGTTTATCAGCCTCGGCACTCCGCCTGAATATTTATAAAGGACCTTCAATGATCCCTCGGTAAACAATACGTCTTCCCTGCCGGCTGTTTTCAGCCGGTATTCCATATAGTTTTTTATCTCCTCTTCAGCAATAGGTCCAAGATGATAAAAGAGCCCTATACGCTGTTTCAGCGGCAGGTATGCCTTATGGTTTAGTCTCTTTTTAAGGTCGGTCTGACCGACGAGAATGAGACTGATCAGATTGGTATAATCCAGCTGGAAGTTGGTCAGCAGACGTATCTCTTCGAAGGTGTCTTTGGCCGGTATGAGCTGGGCCTCGTCAATGATTATGACAACGGAGATGCCTGCTTCATACTCCTGATAGACCTTCTCGTAAATAGCGTCGAGCAGGTCCGCCTTGAAATTCGAAGGGTCCGGTATCTCCATTCTTTTGGCTATGGTCCTCAGAAACTGCGCAGGACTGAGTATGGGATTTATGATATTTATTATCCGGTACTGGGCCCCGAGCATATCCATCAACGCCCTCGTCAGAGTTGTTTTGCCGCAGCCTATCTCGCCGGTAAGCAATATCATCTCTTTCTCTTCCACTGCGTACTGCAGTCTGGCAAGGGCCTCTTCGTGGCTCCGGCTGAGGAAGAGGAATTTGGGATCAGGAGTTTTGCTGAACGGCCGGGCAGCTAAGCGGTAAAATTCCTCATACATAAAATCCTCCTTTCTGCTTCACAACGGACTCATCGATAAGAGATTCGGCATCGAGCACCAGGATGACCTCATGTTTGCCGATCTCCGCAGCTCCTGCAAAGCCCCGCATTTTCTTCATATACCCGCCTAGTGCTTTGATGACTATTTCATGCTGCCCGAAGAGTTCATCGACCATCAGTCCGATCCTCCTCTCCCCGAAACCGACAATTACAGCGAAAGACCTGTCAGTGGTGTCCCCTTCTATGTTGAAAAAGTTATTCACCCTGACTATCGGCAGCATCTCGCCCCTGAGATAATAGACTTCCTTCCATTCGATTGTCTGAATGTCCTTATGCTCCAGGATCAGCGTTTCAGACATGGAAGTGAGAGGCACGGCAAACCTTTGAGCCCCTACCCTGACGATCAGCGCCTTGATAATAGCCAGTGTAATAGGGAGTGTCAGGATGAAGGTTGTCCCGGCATTCCGGTTAGTTTCTACTTCAGCAAAGCCGCCGAGGGAGGACAGTGTACTTTTGACAACATCCATGCCCACCCCCCTGCCGGAGACCTCGCTCACCACCTCTTTCGTGCTGAACCCGGGAGTAAAAATCAAATCAATGACCTCTTTTTCCTGAAGTTCCGCGTTCCCGTCAATGAGCCCTTTTTCTACGGCCTTTTTCCTCACCCTCTCCGTGTCGATGCCGGAGCCGTCATCTTTGACCTCGATAACAACATGGTTGCCTTTCTGGTAGGCCTTGAGGATTATTGTCCCGGCTTCTTTCTTCCCCTTTTTCTTCCGCTCTTCAGGAGCTTCAAGCCCGTGATCGATAGCATTCCGCATCAGATGCATGAGGGGGTCAACGATCTCCTCCGCAAGGTATTTATCGATTTCCGTGTCCTCCCCGAATACCGCGAGTTCTATCTCTTTGCCGGTCTCGCGGGAATACCGCCTGACAATCTGCGAGAGTCTTGAAAATATCTGCCCTATAGGGACCATACGCACCTCAAGCACCTGGTCCTGCAGTTCCGCCAGCCTCCGCTCCAGCGTCTGGGAGATCTTATGAATATCGTAGACCAGTTCCGTGCGGCCGAAACTCTCAAAGAGTTCAGCGCCGATCCTTTTCACCGCACCTTTTGCGAGGGTCAACTCACCGATCGTATTTAAAATCCTGTCGAGCTTGTCGATATCAACCCTGACTGTCGTCGACGTGCTTTTCAAATGAATATCCGCGGATTTCGGCGCCGAAAGCGTGGGGGCCGCCGGTATCCGGGCTTCCCTGGGCCGTACAAGTTCTTCGATGTTAAAATCCACGCCCTCTTTAATCTCTTCAAACGGCCTGGCAGCGCCGAAAAGCAGATTGAAACCGATAGAACCGTCAGGGACAGAGGCGGAAGTCGGAAGGGTTGAAATAAGTTCACCCTTTGTCTTTATGGTCTTGGTGAGTGCTTCAAGTGAGGTGTCAAAAACCTCGAGCGAAAAAACCGCCTTCGCCAGATAGATACCCTTACCTTCACCGATATTGGACTTTAACCTGTGCTCCTCATACTCGGAGAGGACCCGCATTATTGATTCGTCTATAAGCGTCCCCTCTGAAAGGCCCCCGGCGCTGCCCTTACGGGAATTTCTGAAAGACTCTATGCCTTTAAGGAAACGGGACACATCCTCTTCTTCCCCTCCCCTGCCCATCGCATCGACAAGATTTTTCATGATGTCGAGGTTTTCTAAAAGGAAGCCGGCCACTGTATCGTCCATCGGAATCTTCCCGAGCCTGACGTCATCCATCAGGGTCTCAAGGGCATGGCTTATACTTGTAATACCCTGGAGGCCGAAGATGCCTGAAACACCTTTAAGTGTATGAATCGTCCTGAAAAGGGCATTTATCGTATCGGGGTTAAGGCCGGAAGAAAACGTGTCCTGAATTTCAAGAATCAGCCTCTGTGATTCCCCGAGAAGTTCTTCTGCTTCAGCGATAAATTCCTTCTTCGAGACTTTCATGGACTGATAATCTTCTGAATGGCTTCCTGTAGTTCAAGAGATTTAAACGGTTTTGAAACATAAGCGGTCGCTCCGAGGGCCATCCCTCTTTTTTTGTCTTCCTCGCTCCGTTCGGTGCTGACGATGATTATAGGCATGTGGCTGTACCTTGCATTGCTCCTCACAAAGTTTATGAGTTCAAGGCCGTTTATATCAGGCATGTTTATATCGGTAATGATCAGGTCGTATTCTTGCTGCGGAAGCATTTTCAGGGCCTCGAATCCGGAGGACGCCTCTACCGTCTCGAAATCACCGAGTTCATCTATGACGGCCCTGATGAGGGCCCTGGTAGTAGAGGAATCCTCAACTATTAGAATAGTTTTCACAAGACCCCTTGTTTTGCATATAAGATTTTATCAGATACCTCAAAAAAAATCTCAACAGAAATCATGCCGACCCCTTTCCCTTTTCCATCTCCTGGATTCGTCGCTGCAGCAGCGCCTTTTCGAGCGCCAGCCCGGCCTGGCTGATAAATATCTCAAGCCCTTCTGTTTCCGTTATAGAGGCGCCGGTGGACACATTGTCCGCATAGAGGAGCGCGACGACCTGCCCTTCCGCGACAATAGGGAAAAAGACCGCTTCACTGGGCCAGCTTCCGCCCAGTTCATTGAGCAGATACTTCGTTGCTTCGTCTTTATCCACAGGCCCTTTATAAGGTCTCTGCTCCGCAACTATCCGCGTCAGGAAGGCGCTCTTCTCCAGATGCAGGACCGTGGCCCTGATCTTCTCGTCAGCGAGTTCGATCTCAAGCCCGAACTGACCCAGCCCCACGACCTCGCTCTTGCCGGCCATGAAGAGAACTCCGCGCTGGAAGATATCACTTGCGAACCTGAGGATAAGGAGGGTTATCTCAGAGGCTGAATTGGGGAACCTGAGCTCCTGGGTCAGGGCCTTCAGGGAGGAGATGTCCTTTCTCTCCGCCTGCTGGGACCAATCGTCCTCCTCCGCCCAGCCTTCTTCAGAGCCCGGCTCTTCGAGGGAAAATTGTTCTGTCTGCGCAAAAGGGGACTGCGCTGATTCATCCTGCACCCGCGCGCCCTCCATAAGGAGATATTCAGGGCTTAAACCCTTGCCGAGCTCCCATCCGAGGTCCGGCAAAGATACTTTATCTGCAATATCCAGGTCATCCAGCTCGAACTGGAAATGCCCGTCTTCCCAATAGAGAAGGCGGCATATAACGCTTTCTATCCTTCTTTTTGTCAGTTGTTCAAGTATGTTCTTATTGACCGCTCCGAGATCAAACAGGATCTCGGCCAGGGTTTTTGAGGGCAGCTCTTTTTTGACCTCGCCGGCGAGATGCAAAACAGTCTCTTTTATCAACCCTGCATCCAAAAGATTGTCTGCCAGACTTTTTTCAAGGTCATCGGTTTCCCCCCTTACGATCATGCCGTGCCTGAAAACAATCAGAGCAGACCCCTTGCTCCCCTTGATCGTCAGCGTGCCTGTTTTCCTGCCGATACTCAATATCTGGAAGATATCGGCAAGTCCAAGGTCTTCCAATCTTCCTGCAAGACTCATCTGACTTCGGCCCCTTTGGGCATCACCACGACACCACCAAGTTTTCGGGCAGCACGGACTCCCGGACATCCGCATAGCTGCTGAGCCCCGGGTTCCCTGACGTCCCGCCGGTATTTGGCCTCTTTTTTGTTCTTCTCGATAAATTCATGTGCAAAAATCCTTCCGGACTTCATCATCTCCGGCAGTATGTTGCTGCCGAAATCATGCGCCGACGATGTCCTGTCATCGGCCTTGAGTTCATGTATAATATCACTTGCATTGAAAAGATAGATACCCATGGAAGCGCAGCAGTTTTCGGGGTCGCCCGGGATTGTTGCCGCTCAGCCGGCTTCGCACGGTGGATAGTCAGGGGATGAAGCCGCCCCCACTTCCCGCCGGCAAGTATGAGAGCCGGAACTTCTTTCTCCTTTTTCCCGCTTCTGCCCCTGTGCTTCATTCCTCTCCGTTAAAGATAAAAATTGGAACAGCACATCAGAGCAGCAGCGCTGAAAGTTGTCACAATTCTCAGGAAATTTTCTCTTTTTCAGGCATTGCCGCTCTGCTGTTCTGCTGTGCTGGTGAACTATTGCGCCTGATAGAAACCCGTAATTTTATAGTCGAGTATATCAGGATAAATTCAAGAGTGTCAATGACTTAGCACGGCATTTAAGATCCCCTGTGGGCCGTGTTTGTTGACAATTCCATAATAACAAAAGTAACTTAAAAAGATGATAGCGATTATTGATTACGGCATGGGGAACCTCAGGAGTGTTGAAAAGGGCTTCAAGAAGGTCGGAATAGACGCGCTTGTTACCTCGGAGCCGCGTGTTGTCGACAATGCCGCCGCCATAGTGCTTCCCGGCGTAGGCGCTTTCAAGGACTGCATTAGGAACCTCTCGGACCTCTCTCTTACCGAAGCGGTCGTCACTTCGATAAAAAAGGGAAAGCCCTTTCTCGGGATATGCCTCGGCCTGCAGGTGCTGTTCAGTGAATCAGAGGAATTCGGGACCTGCAAAGGCCTGGACCTCTTCAGGGGCAAGGTCGTCAGGTTTAAGGAAGGGCTGAAAGTCCCCCACATGGGCTGGAATACGGTGAGAATCGTCAACAGGCCCCCGATATTTTCTGAGATAGAAGAGGACTCCTTCTTCTATTTCGTGCATTCCTTCTATGTCGTGCCCGCAGACAAAGCGATCATAGCAACGACAACCGATTACGGCACTACCTTCACCTCTATGGTATGGAAAGACAATGTCTTTGCAACGCAGTTCCACCCTGAAAAGAGTCAGGGGCTTGGATTGAAGATATTAAAGGGGTTTGGAGATTTCGTCAGAAAAAACTGACGATTTGTTCCAGCCGGCCAGCTTGCCACAACCAAAAGAACAGAGATTTTCGGGGGCCTTCCTACTCCTTCTGTTCAGGGGACTCAAGCCCCTGATTTCTCAGGCAATGCCGGTAAATAATTTCATAGACAAATTCATCCTTGGCAGACATTTTTTCCGCCTCAGCCGAGCATTTCGCCCTGATTACTCCCGGGCGGTATTCATACCAGTAGAACAACCCTCCGGAAAGAAGCAAGCCAATAACAAAAATTACAAGCGAAACCATGAAAACCCTTGATGACTTATTCCATTTCATTCATTTCACCCCCGCAGGATTATCTTCATATTACTATTCGAGTGTTGTCCTGTCTACTGAACTGGAGCTCTGCATCGTCAATCCCTGCAATTGCACATCTCTAAAATGCATTTATTAGTCGATGAAACCGGGATCACGGAACCAGATATTTTTTTCAAGCGGGCCGAGGCCCGGTGTCTGGTTCGGCCGGAACCTGTAAATGTATTTCTTACTCGTACCTGAGCGCCTCTATGGGGTCAAGGAGGGAGGCCTTGTAGGCAGGATAAAACCCGAAAAACACTCCCACAAACCCTGAAAAACCCATGGCCAGCAATAGAGAAAGGGGGGTGATGACAGTGCTCCAGCCTGCCAGGGCCGACAATATCTCTGAGGCTGATATGCCTGCGATGATCCCTGCGACGCCACCGATCAGGGAAAGGATAAGCGCCTCTATGATGAACTGGAGCCTGATGTCCCAGGTCTTGGCGCCGATGGCCATCCTTATGCCGATCTCCCTGGTCCGTTCAGTGACAGAGACCAGCATGATATTCATAATGCCTATGCCTCCCACCAGCAGGGAGACAGAGGCGATGGCCCCTAGCAGCAGGTTCATCACCTGCGTCGACTGCTCGGCAGCCTGCATCATCTGGGTAAGATTGCGCACTGTAAAGTCATCATCCTGCTTCGGGCCTATATGGTGTCTCTGCTTCAGCAGTTGGTTTATCTGTTCTTCAGCGGCAGCAAGGTCTTCGCCACTCCTGGCCTTTACCATAATTGTCCTTACCATGCCCGGGAAGGCCGTACCGAAAAGTTTCTTCTGTGCGGTTGTAACAGGAATATATACTACATCATCCTGGTCGTGCCCGCCTGGGTCCTGGCCTTTGGAGTCAAGGGTTCCTATGACTGTAAAGGGCACATTCTTTATCCTGATAATCTGGCCAACAGGATCCATGCCTCCGAAGAGATTTTCAATGACTGTCTGGCCGAGAAGGCATACCTTTGCAGCGCTTCTGACTTCTTCATCAGTAAAAGGTCTTCCCTCTGTCAGTGGCCAATCCCTCACCAAAAGCATATTAGCCGTGGTCCCGGTGACCCCTGTAGACCAGTTCTGGTTGCCGTAAACCAGCTGGGCTACACCGCTGAGGACCGGCGCGATATATAATACAGCGGGGCAGTCCTTCTGTATGGCCTCTGCATCTCCCAGGGAAAGCGTGGACTGGGTACCCGCCCCCATCCTGACCCCACCCGCTGTGCTTGTCCCGGGCACTATCATGATCAGGTTGCTCCCAATGCTGGCCATCTGTTCCCCTATCCTCTGCGCTGCTCCGGTACCCACGGCAAGCATTGTGATGACGGCCCCGACGCCGATGATAATGCCGAGCATGGTCAGGGCAGAGCGCATCTTATTCACCCGGAGAGCCCTGAAGGATATACGTATGGTGGAAGGTATATTGATCATGTCCGTAAGAGGTTAGCAGTCAGCAACAGACTTGCAGAGAGGACATAATCTATGCGGCCCATAAACGAGTCAGGGCATAGGTCATTCTCTTTTTGCCTTTTCTTGCTGAAAACTGACCGCTGAAAGCTTATTACTGAACTATTAATCATGCCTTTACAGTCGCCTCATCGCTGATAACCACGCCGTCCCGGAAGAATATAAGTCTCCTGCTGAATTCAGCGATCTCCTTTTCGTGGGTCACTAGAATGACCGTAATATTCGACTCTTCGTTCAGTTTCACAAAGAGATCCATTATCTCAAAGCTGGTCTTCGTGTCGAGATTCCCCGTCGGCTCGTCAGCAAGGATTATGGGCGAGTTGTTTACCAGGGCCCTCGCTATGGCCACCCTCTGCTGCTGGCCCCCTGAAAGCTGGTTAGGGTGATGGTTTTCCCTGCCTGCGAGCCCGACTTTTGCAAGGGCAGCTGCTGAGCGCTCTGACCTCTCCTTAGCACCAAGCCCGTCATAGAGCAGGGGAAGCTCAACGTTCTCCAGGGCAGAAGTCCTCGGCAGGAGGTTGAACCCCTGGAACACAAAACCCAGCTTTTTGTTGCGTATGGCTGCAAGTTCATCCCTGTCCATATGCGCCACATCAATCCCTTCAAGAAGGTACCTGCCGCTTGTCGGCTTGTCAAGACAGCCGAGGATATTCATGAACGTCGACTTGCCAGAGCCTGAAGGCCCCATGATCGCTATGAATTCGCCTTTTTCAATACTCAACGAAACATCATTGAGGGCATTCAGTGCTACGTCGCCCAGCCGGTAGGTCTTTGTGATCTCCTGTGTATCAAGAAGTGCCATATCAAAGATGCATGCGCGGCGCTGAGGACTGGGACTGGTTCCGGGGTTTTGAAAGAGAGTCCACAATTATCTCCTGTCCTTCCCTGATGTCGCCCGACAGCAGCTCGGTATATGTGCCGTCACTCATCCCTGTGGTAACGCTGATGCGCTTCGGCACCTTATTTTCAAGGACCCAGACCCCCCTGCCTTTCTCCTTCTTTTCAGCAGTGTCACGTTTTTCAGAGGGTCTGAAGCGCAGTGCTGTATTAGGGACCCGAAGTACATCCTTCTTGCTCGAAACGATTATGGAGACATTGGCGGTCATGCCGGGCTTAAGCTTCAACTCAGAGTTGTCCACCTTCACCACCACATCATAGGTGACCACGTTCTGGACCGTAATCGGCGCATTCCGTATCTCGGAGACATTGCCTTTAAAGGGACTGTCTGGATAGGCGTCCACTGTGAATTCAACCGGCTGGCCGACCTGGATCTTCCCGATGTCGGCCTCTGCAACGCTGCTGTCTATCTGCATCTTCGTAAGGTCCTGAGCGATATTGAAAAGCGTGGGGGTCTGAAAACTGGCCGCAACGGTCTGGCCTGTGTCTACGTTCCTGGATACGACGATGCCGTTTACAGGAGATTCTATACGTGTATATCTCAGGTTCGTCTCTGCTATATGCAAAGCAGCCTCGGTCTGGCTGAGCTGTGCCTTTGCAGCGGACACCTGCGTGCCTGCCGTATCATAGGCTGTCTCGGCAGCGTCAACATCGCTCCTTGCTATCAGGTTCTTGGCAAAGAGCTCCCTCTGTCTGTTCAGAGTCCTCCTGGCGTCTGCCAGCGCGACTACTGCCTTTTCCACGTTCGCCTTTGCGGAGAGGACGTTCGCCCTTGCCTGGGCCACCTGCGCCTCGAAGATCGCCGGATCTATCTGTGCGATGAGCTCTCCTTTTTTGACCGCGGAATTAAAATCAACATAGATGTTTTTTATCGTGCCTGAGACCTGCGTCCCGACAAGGACAGTGGTAACGGCGTTCACAGTACCTGTAGCGGTAATGGACGAGACGATGTCGCCTCTGGTGACCTTCTCTGTCCTGTATTTCTGGTCGGTCTGGTCTGATCTGAACATGAAATATCCGCCGGCACTGAGGGCCGCAATCACCAAAAGACCGATCAAAATCTTTTTCATACCTTCTCCCTGTAACCTAGTTCACAGTAATCGTTTTTTACGCCAATTCATATTTTAACGCTAAGAAAACTTTTTTGCAGGAATTTATTCAGATTCGACTTAAATAGCTTATTTATTGGGCGCAGCAGCAGACCCGCCAAAGAAGGACTCCCGGCGCGCCTCGTTTGAGGAAATGACAGAAGGGGCTCGTTGTGCAGATTTGTCATTCCGGCTTGCCCGGAATCCTTCTTCGTCTTCCTCTTCATTAAGGTTGCAGTAATTCACAAAAAATACCGTTGATATATATACACCCTCGGGATGAAATGCAGGTAGCCGGCGAGGGGACCGGCTACCTTTTGGAGGGATCTAACAAGGGTTTTCTTTTACCCTTGTAAATAGATTACAACTAAATTCTGAAGAAATTATGAAGTTCAGTCAGCTATAGTATTGTGTAAAGAGTGGACCTGCAAAAGCGTCAAACAGAGTTTTATCCCCCTTTTCCGTTATTTCTCTGTGACCTGTTTTTGTTAAATAGTCAGACCTTTTTTTTGCGCTCATTTAAAGATCAGCCTTTCAGTTCTGAAGTACAATGTCCGCACTTGGTTGCTTTCGCCGGCACCGCCAGCAGGCAGAAAGGGCATTCCTTTGTCAACGGTTCCTCCTGCGGTGGTTCCTCCTGCCTCCTGAGTCTGTTGATGCTCTTGACAAGCAGAAAAACAGCAAAGGCCACAATAGTGAAGCTGATGATCGTATTGATAAAAAGGCCGTAATTGACTGTGACTGCTCCGGCCTTCTGAGCCGCAGCGATCGACGCATACGGCCCTGCGACTGAACCTTCCTTAAGTATAATGAAAAGATTGGAGAAATCAACATTGCCGAGGAGCACACCAATGGGCGGCATGATAATGTCTTCGACCAGTGATTTTACGATCGCTCCGAAGGCAGCCCCGATTATGATGCCGACAGCCATATCGACAACATTTCCCTTCATCGCGAATTCTTTGAATTCTTTCAGCATACGTCCCTCCTTAGAATCATGGTCCTGTTTTTCCCCTGCAGGGAAGTTTCATGCAGCATCTGCTTCTCATGTATAACGCGGCATAATCACGTCAATATTTCATTACCTCGGTCAGCGCCCTGCGTATCCTCTCGACAGTCGGCATATAGTCTTCCTCGAGCCTTGCCAGAGGTATGACCGCGTCAAAACCCGTGACTCTGAGGACCGGGGCCTTTAGAAAAAGAATGGCTTCCTCTGCAATGGAAGCTGAAAGCTCCGCCCCAAAGCCACACGTCTTCGCGGCCTCATGGACAATAACCACCCTTCCGGTCTTTTTCACGGAATTCAATATGGTTTCCTCATCAAAAGGACTCAGGGTCATAAGATCAATGACCTCCGCCCCGAACCCCTCCGCAGCTTTCAAGGCCCTGTGCAGCATGCTGCCCCATGCGATCACAGTAATATCATTGCCTTCTTTCGCGATTCTCGCCTTTCCGAGTGGGACCGTGTAATCGCCTTCAGGGACCTCCTCCTTCAAAAGCCGGTACAACCTGGTTGATTCGAGGAAGACCACAGGATCAGGGTCCCTGATGGATGAAATCAGCAATCCTTTGGCAGTATACGGTGTGGAAGGGAGGACGACTTTTATCCCGGGCATATGGCAAAACAGGGCCTCGGTGCTCTCTGAATGCAGCTCAGGCGCCCTGATCCCAGCGCCATAGGGCGTCCTGATCACCAGCGGGCAGCTGAACCTCCCTCTTGACCGGGAACGGACCCTTGCAGCATGTGAAAATATCTGGTCGATAGCAGGATAGATGAACCCCATGAACTGTATCTCAGCCACAGGTCTCAACCCGTAGGCAGCCATACCGATGGCAGCCCCCGCAATGCTGGACTCCGCGAGGGGCGAGTCCATGACCCGCTCCGGACCGAATTTGTCGAACAGGCCCTCGGAAATGCGGAAAACCCCCCCGTCTTTTCCAACATCCTCCCCGAGGATTACAACTCTGTCATCACGCTCCATTTCTTCTCTAAGCGCCAGGTTGATGGCCTGGACCATATTCAGTTTAGGCATATCATAGGTCCCCTATCTGTTTTTTCTGTCTGGGCGTCAGGTTCGCGTAGGTATAGGTGAACATGTCCTGAGGGTCGGGCGGCCGGATGCCCTCGGCAGTCTTGACAGCCGCAGCCACAGCATCCCTGGATTGTTCTTCGACGTCCTTTTGATATTTTTCTGTCCAGAGCCCGTTTTTTTCCATAAAAAATTTCAGCCTCAGGATAGGGTCCCTCAATTTCCAGACCTCGACTTCCTCTTTTGTCCTGTATCTCGATGCATCGTCGGCAGTTGTGTGGTCAGACATCCTGTAGGTAACACATTCTATAAGGGTAGGCCCGCCGCCCTCCCTAGCTTTTTTAAGGGCGTCGGAGGCAGCTTTGTAAACCGCAAATATATCGTTGCCGTCCACCTGGACCCCTTCAAAACCATAGGCAACTGCCTTTTGTGCCAGGGTCTTTGCTGCTGTCTGCCTTTCCCGCGGAACTGATATAGCCCAATGGTTGTTCTGGCAGACAAAGACGACCGGCAGCCTGAATGTTCCCGCCATGTTCAAGCCCTCATGAAAATCACCCTCAGAGGTCCCGCCGTCACCGAAGTATGCAATAACAGCTATCCTGTCTCTCCGGTATTTGGCGGCCAGGGCAGCGCCTGAAGCATGGGGTATATGTGTTGCCACAGGGATGCAGATCGGAAATATATTCAGGCCCTCAGGAGAAGATATTCCCCTTTCATCCCCTCCCCAGTACTGAAAGAGCATATGCATGGGATAGCCCATAGTGATGTATACCCCCATCTCCCTGAAAGAGGGAAAAACCCAGTCTGTTTTTTCGAGGGCAAAGGCAGTCCCCACCTGTGAAGCCTCCTGCCCCAGGACCGATGCATAGGTGCCTAGTCTGCCCTCCCGCTGAAGGCTCAGGGCAACCTGGTCAAAAGTCCTTAAGAGAACAAGCAGCTCATACAGCCTTCTTACGTAAGCGTCGGACAGGGAAGGCATCAGGGCAGTGTCTGTACCGCCCTCTTTATCAAGAATATCAAGCCGTTTAACATTAAATGATTCGATGATCTTTTCCGGCATTTTGCCTCCATAAAAGTTGATCTTTTTGAAATCTTATCACAATTCATCATCCGAATCTATTCAGGGCCTTATTTTTGGACGGAAGGCTAAATTCTGAGCTTCAGATAATCAGCTTTGAGCTGACTGCTGATTGCTGACTGCTTAACACCTACAATAATTGAAAATATTAAAAAAATTATTTTAGAATGAAAAACAGCTGGTGTTCAGCCGTCAGCCATAAGCTGCAGTACAAAGCTGAATATATGCAGCTCGCAAACAAGCTAAAAAAAATCGTACAGGAGGAAGCAATCAATGCCAGCAAAGAAGTTATGTTTCAGACCTGCATGGTCGGCTGTTTTGACGATGCTCGCCGGGATCGTGGTATCTTCCCAGCTCGCTTTACTGCCGGTCGCCCAGGCCCAGGGGCCTAAAATATCTAAGGACTCCATAGACCTTTTGACCAGGACCGGCAGGGCCATGGCAGAGGTGACCGCGGCAGTCAAACCGGCCATCGTCAATATTTCCACTTCCAAGACCGTAAAAATTGCGGGGAGCGAAGACCCGTTTTTCAACGACCCTTTTTTTAGGAGGTTTTTCGGCGATAATTTCGGCCACCAGAAACAGCCGAGAGAACAAAAGTCGGTCGGTCTTGGTTCAGGGGTCATCGTCTCCTCAAACGGTTATATAATAACAAACTACCATGTGATCAAAGAGGCCGATGAAATAAAAGTCCTTATGCCCGATAAAAAGGAATATGTCGGCAAAGTGATCGGCTCTGATCCGAAGACCGAGATATCCGTTGTAAAGATAGAAGCGCACGGCCTGCCCACTGTGTCATGGGGGAATTCCGACCTCCTGGAGGTAGGCGATCTGGTCCTGGCGGTCGGCAATCCGTACGGGCTTAACCAGACTGTGACCATGGGCATCGTCAGCGCCCTGGGGAGGGCGAATGTCGGCATAGCCGACTATGAGGATTTTATCCAGACGGATGCAGCCATAAACCCAGGTAATTCCGGCGGCGCGCTAGTAAACGCGAGGGGCGAGCTGGTAGGGATCAATACGGCCATCTACAGCACCAGCGGGGGATATCAGGGTATAGGCTTTGCCATTCCCAGCAATATGGTCAAGTCTGTAATGGACAGCCTGATCAAGACCGGAAAGGTCGTCAGGGGCTGGCTCGGGATCTCGATCCAGAAGATAACCCCGGAACTGGCCAAACAGTTCAAGCTGAAAGATGAGGTTGGCGCGCTCGTAGGTGATGTAGTAGAAAACAGCCCGTCGGAAAAGGCAGGGCTGAAAAGAGGCGATGTCATTATAGAATATGACGGCAGGAAGATAGAAGAACCATCCAACCTGCGCAATATGATCGCCAACACAGCGCCTGGAGAGGAACATAAGATAAAGGTCCTGAGGGAGAACAAAACGCTGACGCTTAAGGTGACTGTCGGCGAATTGCCTGCCGACGCACAGGAAGAAATCGTATCAGGCAGCTACGAAAACGTGTTGAAGGGAATTACTGTCCAGGACATGACCCCGGAAATTGCCCAAAAGCTGAAGATCCCGGACCGGATCAAAGGTGTAATCATCAGCGATGTAGCTGAGGACGGCATCGCTTCAGGCGTCCTCACGCAAGGCGACGTTATCCAGGAAATCAACAGGAAGAAAGTGGACAGTGTCAAAAATTACCAGGAGGTCGTTTCTAAGATCAAAAAAGATGAAGATGTGCTGCTGCTGATCTACAGAAGAGGCACATCGTTGTTTGTGACCTTATCGGAAAAATAATCGTCTCCTGAATGGGCCGCTCTGCGCATCAGGGCGGCCCTCTTACTCTTTTAAGTCAGATTTTGCCATCCCGGCACTGTCTGTGCCGGTTCTGCCACTGCTCTAATAAAAACATCATATTGACTATTGACCCGTTATGTGATATTTTTTTGTTAAATTGCAAAAAATCAACATCTTAAAGAAAAAAAGGAGACCGAAATGAAACGAGCAATGTTAATGTCTACAGTACTCACTATCACCATGATATTGATGACGGCAGTTGTCACCCCAACTTTACTGCATGGCCCGGTTTTGGCTGAAGCGGCCGATATGGGCACTGACAGCAATCCCATTGGCCGACCCTCAGTTGTCATCCCGCCTCAGTACCGACCTGCGCTCAGCGGCCCAGATTATGCTGCAGCCGAGACTTATACAGGAGTTTTCTTTACCCCTCAGGATGAGAACACCAGCGCCACTGTCCTCTTCCTGTACAATGTGACTGATGTTGCGAAGACAGTCGCATTACAGACTTTTTATCTCGACGGGTCCCCTACTCTCAGCACGAGTTTGTCCGTACCTGCTCACGGGCTTGTCCGTATTTGCAGCGACACAGTTACTACAGTCTCGGCTTCATGGGCGGACTATGTTTTGGTGAATTTTACAACATTTAGTACATACGGCAAACTGAAACTCCCCTCGGGAGTCAAGGCCGAAGGGTATGTAGTATATAATCCGTCTGGCATTTATGACCCTCTGACTGAAGCCCAGATGTTGCCTCTTCGGTTCAGCGTTAAGTACAACACGGTCCCTTAACACGGTTTGTTCATAAATTTTCTCTGATACAGACTGAATGTAGTATTTGAGCAGCTATATTTGGCCGATATTCGTGCAGTCTGTCATCTGAAACAAAGAGCACAAACACTCCGGGAGGTGGGCGATACTGAATTATCGCCCCCTGCCGTATAAAGGCAGTGCTCAAGGTTCGTTATGGCAACGGGTTGTTTATCGATTTCCAAAAGAAATCTGCCTAAATTAGCAATACGTTGCTGTTTATTTCAAGGGGCAGTAAACGCCGTTCGGCTCGACTGCCGAGTCAATAGGTATAGGAAGTCGAAACTGCCTGAATTTCCAGAGGAAACATGTTTTTATGTCATCGTGCGAAGAACAACTGCAAACAAACGTTTCTTTATTTTTATCTGAAAGTGACGATCATCGATGGAAATGCGCCTCGCGTGGTCCCTTAAATGCAGAGTAACAATCCAACGTATTAGTCTTCGGAGCAGGCACGTTTCTATTATTTCCCTTTCTGTTGTTGACTAACAAGATTGCACAATCCTTATACCTTTCGCAGAAACATCTATGCTTATCTATCATCGACGAAGTCACGGCAGCTATGCACAATTCAGTCTTCATATTGAGATAAGGACAGTTCGTCTGGCAATCATCCAGCTCTTTTGAGAGGCATATCCTGTTCATAGTGCTATGCCTCTTTTCTGCAGGGAAACTTCTTTAGAGGCCGTGAGATTCCTTCCACCTGACGGTTCGGGCACATATGAGGCAAGACTCGGACATAATCTATAATGCTGGTTAAAACAATACTTCTCCAGCCTGGCGATGCTGGGGATAGATATCAGTTCAAAAGCAGTACACACACCAGCGTATCCCTCTCTGAAATATGGACAGCTCATGTATGCCCCCTTTCTGTTCTATTTTTAAGTATCTATAATTCAATTAGATATCATCATGAGTATATTGTCAAGTTTAAGTTAATAAATAACTTCATATTTTCAATCATAGCAATGTCTAATTCTCTTTGAAATCACAAGCATAACGCCGGCTACTAAATTTGTCTTTTACAAGGGAGTCTCCGCCGGACGGTTTTCACCTCCTGAAAATCCAGATGTTCGTGAACGATGCGGGATACATCGATAAAGAACCAGTTTAAAAGAATGTTGCCCGGTATGCAGTCCAGCAGGAACGCGAGACGATTTATTTTCTCGCTCACGATAAAAAGATCCTAGAATAATGGGAAATATCTGAGGTTAAGCATTTTGTTTGCTTCTTTTTTGCTCATACATTGATTTGTCAGCATAGGACAAGAGTTCATCAACCGTGCACGGAGACCAAGGGTCAAAGTAAGCTGTTCCTATGCTGAAAGAAAGCTCATAGGCGCGCCTGTTTTTTGCATTATCGCTTTCTATTGCTCTCTCCAGACGATTGAGCACTATCCCGATATTGTCCCCTGTCGTTGCTATAGGTATCACTGCAAACTCATCCCCGCCAAGTCGGGCGATAATGTCAGAGCCCCGAAATGTTTCCTTCAGTATATTGGAGATATCTATTAATGCCCAGTCCCCTTTTTGATGTCCTAAGGTATCATTAATTCCTTTCAACCCGTCCAGGTCACCATAAAGCATGAATATACCTTGTTGCTGGCGTTTAGCAGTCTTGAGCAAGTGTTCCGATAACGTAAAAAACCCGCGACGATTGTACAAACCGGTAAGCTCATCACGGAGCGATATATCATACAATCTTTCATGCTTCTGTGCGTGTTCAATCCTTGCGATAAGTTCTTTCAAACTAAAAGGCTTTTTGATAAAATCCGACGCTCCGGCACCCATGGCATCATCGTAGGAAAACTCATCAATTAACCCTGTCATAATGATAATTGTAGTATCAGGTCTGATCTCCCTGACCTTGGTTGTGAGTTCAAAACCACTCATCTCAGGGAGGAGTATATCAGCAACCATTACATCAAATATGTTACTGCTGAATAATTCAAGCGCTTGTGCCGGACTCGTCGCGACTTTACACTGATACCCGCTCAGGGAAAGTCCTTTTTCCAGGGTATCTAGTATCCGCACATCATCGTCGACAACAAGGATACGTCCTTGCCTTGATTGTTTATTTGTAGTCACTAATTCGTCCATAATTTCCCTCATCACGATGTTCATCACGCTTTCGTGCTTCAATTAAGTAGATCGGGCATATTTCATGTGCTTGCATGAAACAACACTGCTTATCTATCATCATTGATGATAAGCCAGCCCTGCAAAGTTCAAGTCTATTTCTATTCAATGGACACATTGTCTTATTAATATAAAACCAAAATATTGACAGATAAGCAATCCTACCCGGGTAGGGTATCACTTATTCTTGCCGATTATGCCTTGAATTATTGCGCACAGGAGAGAAATGATGCTGTCACTATTCCGGGAAGGACACAATGTTTTTCCATCTTCCATTACTGATGAATACCTTTATGCCGCAAATTATATTGCAGCTGTCAGGTACAAGAGGCAGTCCGCATGGCAGCCACTGGAGAAACCCGTCTATTGTGCCGGTGAATACTGCATGCCGCCCTCTTCGGGCATTGCCTCCTTGCTGACACCGCGGCAATAACTGCTTCCTATTTAATTGTCTTTTCTGCTGACCGGCCGACTTCAGCCATTATTTCCCGCAGAGGCGTGCCGGTCCTTTGGGCCAGTTTCCGGCAGTCCTCGTATTCCGGAATACACTTCGTGAGGCCCCTTCCGGAGGTAGAGACCTTTACGCCGGCCGTGCCGTATCTTGTCCGCACCTTCTTTATCTTCCGCTCCATAGTGACCCTTCCCGCGTCGTAAAAGCGCACACCAATGGTAGTGGTCTCACGAAGCATGATATCTATAAGCGCGTCCCGTCTTTCAGCGGGACAAAGGACTGCCAAAAGCACTCCCGGGCGTGATTTTTTCATTATCACCTGGGTTAGAAAAACATCGACTGCGCCTGCTTCAAAAAGCCTCTCCATAACAAATTCAAATACCTGGGGGTTCATATCATCGATATTGGTTTCGATGACCGTCACGGCCTCATTACTGACTCTCTCCTTCGTCTCAAGGACAAAAAGCCTGAGCAGGTTCGGCCACCCGGCAGGGTCAGCATCACCTGCTCCGGCCCCTATCGCGGTGATACTGCAATGGGGCATCGGGCCGAACCCCGCAGAGGCCGCCGAAAGTATTGCTGCGCCTGTAGGGGTCGTCAGTTCAAGGGAAGGTCCGGACGAGTAGCATGGAATACCCTTTAGAAGCTCAGCCGTGGCAGGGGCAGGCACAGGCAGTATTCCATGGCTGGTGCTTATAGAACCTCCACCCAGGTTGACAGAAGAAGCTGACACACTGTCTACGCCGAGATAGGACAGCCCCAGCAAAGTTCCGAAAATATCGACGAGGCAGTCTACGCCTCCCAATTCGTGAAGGTGGGTCTTGTTGACAGGACTGCCGTGGACCCTGGATTCCGCTACAAAAAGGCTTTTAAAGATCCCGAGGCCCTGCAGCTTTATTCTTTCAGGCAGAGAGGACCCCTTGATGATCTTCCTGATGTCCTGCCACAATCTCGGTCCAGGCTTATTTCTCCCATTCCCGGACGCAAGTATGACATCAACCTTTGTAGCAGCAAGCCCGGCCCTTGTCACTCTCCTCTCCTCAAGCCGGTACCCGGTTACGGGAAGCGCCTTCAGGCCCTTTCCAATCCTCTTCAGCGGCACTCCGGCGTTAACCAGGGCGCCCAGGCACATGTCACCGCTGATGCCCGAAAAACAATCGAAATAAGCTATTTTCAAGTGTCACCTATATCCTAACCCGGTCAAGCCGGAGACCAAAGCTTTTTCTCGCGCAAAGGCGCAAAGGGCGCGAAGAAAAGCTTAACCCTGGTGTTTCAGGTATGCTATTTTGATAACAGATATTCTTCCTTTCTTTGCGCGCTTTGCGGCTTTGCGCGAGACATCTTCTATTCATTTCATTTTGTACAGAATTTATCCTCTATCATGAAAAGGCAGCATCTATATGATATTCAAAAAAGGCCTGACATCCTTTGCGAAATCCAGAGACGAGAAATACCTGCCGATGACAGTGCGGTACTCCCCGATCGATTGCATCGCCTCTGCCGCAAGTTTAAACCTCTGCTCCAGACTTATCCCGCCGTTTTGTTTTTTAAGCGACTCTATAAACCCCGCGTACTGGGATGTAGAAGTCAATACGGCTATGCTGTGCCAGTTTTTGGCTGATGCCATAGTCATGGCAGGCCCGCCTATGTCGATATTCACCCGTGCTGTCTCTGAGGTTGTGCCTTCTTTGGCAATGACCGAGGTAAACGGATAGAGGTTGCCCACAAAAATATCAAAATAAACCCCGGGCCTGCCTCCGTTTCGGGCAAGGACCTTGTAAAGGTATTCTTCGTGCGCAGGGTTTCCCCTTTCTGCCAGCAACCCCGCGTGGATTTTGGGGTGGAGTGTTTTTACCAGACCGCCCTCCATCTCAGGGGCGCCTGTAAAGTCTTCAACCGAGATATAATTTTTTGACGCGCCGTCACCGAGAATCTCTGCGATCTTTTTTCCCGTCCCTCCGGTCGAATAAAACTTCGCTGCAGGGTTTACCCCTAATATTCCTTTTACCAGATCTTCGAGGCCGCTTTTGTCGAATACACTTACCAGGACATGCTCAGGCTTTATCATATCGATCACCTGATGGATATTCTCGCGAATGCTCATATACTCCCCCCTGTTTAACAGAATTTATAAAGAATAATAATTAAGACTCCATTATAAATACTCTTTTCACCGCAGAGTGCGCAGAGTTTTCAGCCAAAAGCAGGCGCAGCTTAAAGCGGGCACTGTTGCTGCCAAGGCAAGTACTTTCCCTCATCAGCGATAACATCTATGCCCTGTCGCATGACCTGTTCGAGATCTTTTCCCACATGGTCTCATCTATTTCATCAACATATTCCGCGAGGCCGAACTTCTTGCCGCAATCCATGCAGCGAAAACAGGCCGACCGTCAACCAAACTGTAATTTTACCGGTCCGCCGCAGGCTTTGCATTTCAAAGTAGTGTCTTTCATTCCGGTATCTATTCTATCTGATTTACATTTTTTTTTAAAACATAAACAAACAGCGGCCTTCCTTTACATAAACGCGTTGCGTTATACTAAAAAAGTATAAGTCCCCGGACTGCAATCAGCATTTTCCGGGCTGAAGCAGACAGCTTTTGTCCGTGAAAGAGGGGCCGGACTCTATCTGATATCGCATTAGCGGCCAGACAACTACCGGAAATAGGTTCTGAGGCTGGAAAAATTTATGAATATACAGAAAATTGTCGTCGGACAGCTGGATGTCAACTGCTATATCGTATCTGATGAGTCGAACTCAGAAGGACTTATAATAGATCCGGGCGATGAAGCTGAAAGGATCATCGAGCTTATAGATGCGTCCCGGCTGAAGCCAAAATACATATTCTTTACTCATGCTCACTACGACCATGTCTGTGCTGCGAAAGAACTGCATGACCGGTACAAGGCCGTTATTTTGATGCACGAAAAGGAGATGGCCACCTACCGGAAAACGATGCAATTGTGCGTCTCCTGGGGCTTTGACCCTGAGGATTTTCCGGAGCCTGAAAGGGCGCTGAAGGACGGCGACACCATCTCTGTCGGAACGCTCTCCTTTACAGTCCTTCATACCCCGGGACACACGCCTGGCAGCATATGCCTCCACGGCGAAAACCTGCTCTTTTCCGGAGATACGCTTTTCAAAGGTTCCGTCGGCAGAACAGACCTCTCCGGCGGCGATTACAGGCTCCTTGCACGCTCTCTCGAAAAGCTGAGGCTCCTTCCCGGGGGGACAAGGGTCATGTGCGGCCATGATGGTGAAACTTCGATAGCAGAGGAAATAAGATATAATCCGTTTCTGAATAAGATTTGAGTCTTTAATGCCATGACCGAAATTCGTGACCGCTATGAAGGCTTGAGAAGTTGCCGACAGGATATCGAAGACGTCTTCAGATATCACGGGGGCCGTCTTAATAAGGTCAGGGACATTGCAGCCGGCGTAGCTGAAGAAATAGAGAATCTGAGTGTATTTATTCAAAAGCATACAGCAGTCGTATGCCCTGAATGCAGCGATGTGTGCTGTATCAACCGGCATTCTTACCACACATTCGAAGATATTGTATGCATATATGCGCTTGGAGAACAAATCCCTCTTCATACTCCGGGCCTTGACGACTCCGAAGCCTGTCAGTTCCTGGGAAAACTGGGATGCGTAATCCCGCGCGCTTTAAGACCCCATCGCTGCAACTGGTATTTCTGCACGCGGCTTCTTGACCGCATTACCGAACTCAGTACGGCCCGTAACTATCGTTTGTTTATCCGGCTCCTGCAGAAAATTACCTGGCAAAGACAGAGGCTTATGGAAGAATATAATTCAGAGGTCAGGGGCCTTGGTGTCCTGGTTGCGGATAAATCGTGATAACTTCTTGTATTATTGACACTTTTTGGCATATAGGATAATATGTAACGTACACTTATGGCTGATAAAACCACTCTCATTAAAGAAGCCCAGAAATATTTGGCAAAGGGTCTGATTGACAAGGCAATCGGCGAATGGGAGAAGCTTGTCAGCGAATACCCGGACGGCAACAATTTTAATTTTATCGGAGACCTGTATCTAAAAAAAGGCGATAAGAGAAGCGCCGTTGAATCATATCAAAAAGCCGCGAATATTTTCAGACAGGAGGGTTTTTCCCTTAAAGCCCTGGCCCTCTACAAAAAAGTACTGAATATAGCCCCGACTGACGCCACAGCCCTTTACGCCCTCGGAGAGTTAAGCGAAGAAAAAGAGATGACTACCGATGCAACCAGGTATTATCTCGCCGCTGCCGACAGTCTCACCAAAGACGGCAAAAAAGACGAGTTGCTCACTGTTTATGAAAAGATACTGGCGCTTTCGCCTTCCAATATTCCTCTCAGGATCAAAGTTGCAGACATCTTATTCAAGGAAGGACTAAAAGCAGGGGCCGCAAAAGAATATTTGAACATTGCCGGCATCTGCGGCGATAAAGGCGACCTTCAAAAAGCCAAAGAATATTGCCAGAAAGTGATCGACATACAGCCGCTGAACAAGGACGCGGTCATCAGGCTAAGCAGCCTGCATGAAAAATCAGGAGAGATAGCCAAGGCTGCAGAACTCATGAAAGAGGCCACAGTGGTCTTCCATGATAACGTAGACGTGCTGTTGCGGGCCGCCGAAATTTCCATGGCTGCAGGATCTCAGGGATATGTCAAATCCTATCTCTCCAGAATAATTGAATTAGAACCAAAACATGCACAGGCCCACATATTACTGGCGGAGAGCTACGCGAAAGAGGGATTGAAAGACAAGGCCTGGGAAGCATACCTGGTCGTCCTCGATAGTCTGATTGGTGATGAGAAATACGCTGACGCGATAAAACTGCTTGAAAACATCAGGGAAATAGACCCGCTCGAAACACACAAAAAACTCATCTCGCTATATAAACAACTCGGGAAGGAACCTCTTTTAATTGAAGAACTCACCTCATTAGGAGATCTCTATTACGAAAGGGAGATGCCCGAGGAGGCCATGACCTGCTATAGTGAGGCCTTGGAAAAAGTCCCTGACAACGACTATCTTCAGGAACGGATTGCAGAACTCAGGGGGAAAGACCAGACAGGGGAAGTCCCGGAATTTACTGAAACCGCCGAACCTGAGGATATTGAAACTGCCGTGAATGAGGTTTCCGAGCATATCGACATAAAAGCGGAAAAGACCGTCGATGAGATCTTTACCGAGGCCGACATTTTCAGCCGGTACGGCCTTCTGACCGAGGCCATGGCGCTTCTTGAGGGACTAAGACTGAAAGCCCCTGAAAACATTGACCTTCACCTCCGGCTGAAAAGCTTATACGCGGATACCGGAGACAAGGAATCTGCTGTAACGGAATGCCTGATTTTGAGTGAGCTTTACAAACGCATCGGAGACACCGCAGCGTCTGAGAAGACACTCAAAGAAGGGTACGAAATTTACCCTGACGACCCCAGGCTCGCGGACAGGAGATTTGCCGATTTACTCGAACCTACGTCACTTGTATCCAAAGGCCTTGAAGAAGCCGGAGGAGTGTCGGACGCGGAAGCTCCCCAGATCGAAGATTACGAAGAAGAACTCTCTGAAGCGGACTTTTACGCGCGTCAGGGGTTAGTGCAGGAGTCCTTCAAGATCCTCCTGAAGCTGAAAGGTCTTTTCCCGGAAAACAGGGATGTCGCGGAGAGACTCGAAGCCCTTGGAGGGGAGGCGGGCCTCTCGGACGACACAGGACTGTCGGAGGCATCAATGGAAAAACCCGATACCTCTTATGAACTTCCGGAGGAAGAAGCAGAACTCCCCGAATCATTCTTCACGGATGAAATTCCGCAGCAGGAAGAAGCGCCGGCAGAAGCGCCTGAACAGACGCCCGAAGAAATGACAGGGCAAATGGAATATGAGGACTTCTCGATCGAAGAGCAGGAGATCGTTGAAGCGCAGGAGATGCCGGAGACAAAGCTCGACGACGATGTCCTTGACATCTTCCAGGAGTTCAAAAAGGGACTTGAAAGCGAACTCGAAGACGAGGACTCTGAAACACATTACAATCTCGGCATCGCATACAAGGAAATGGGACTGGTCGATGACGCGATAAAAGAGTTCCAGACCTCAGGGAAAGACAAAAAAAGATTTTTGCAGTCTTCATCGATGCTTGGGGTCTGTTATATGGAAAAGGGGCTTTATTCGCTTGCCGTAGATGTGCTGAGCAAAACCTTGGACAGCATACAGGAGAAGGACGATTCTTATTGGTCGGTAAAATATGACCTTGCGGAGGCCCATGAAAAAGAGGACAACCTTAAGAAAGCACTCGAACTCTACACCGAAGTCTACGGCTGGAACGCAAAGTTCAGGAATGTCTCTGAAAAAGTCAGCTTACTGAAGACCCAGGCCGCAAAAACCGCAGGGAAGGAAAAGCCGAAAGAAAGGAAGGACCGAGTGTCCTATCTATAACAAATGGACTATCTGGCATATTTCAAACTGAGCGAGCATCCTTTTTCGAATGTAGTTGACAGCAGGTTCTATTTCAATAATCCGCAGCATTCAGAGGCGCTCCTGCGGCTGAAATATGCCATTGACACAAGCAAAGGCCTTGCGGTAGTCATCGGGAACATAGGCGCTGGTAAGACGACCCTTGCCAGGAAGATGCTTGAAGAGCTCGATGAGGATTCCTATGAGGCGGCCCTTCTGGTAATAATGCATTCGTCCGTTAACTCTGAATGGCTCTTCAAAAAACTGGCAATCCAGCTCGGCGTCAAGAATATCGCTGACAATAAAATCGAACTGCTGGGAGAAATATACCGGAGACTCCTGGAGATCAGCAAAGAAGGCAGGAAAGCTGTTGTTCTCATGGATGAGGTCCAGATGCTGAATTCAAAAGAAATCATGGAAGAGTTCCGGGGCCTGCTGAACATGGAGACTCCGGAAGGGAAGCTGGTAAATTTCATTTTTTTCGGCCTCCCCGAACTTGACCAGGTACTCTCCCTTGACGAACCTCTGAAGCAGAGGATAGCTGTAAGAGTGAAACTGACCGCTTATTCCGAGGAAAATACCCACGCCTACATAAGACACCGGATGGAAGTTGCAGGCTGTGAATCAAACATTTTCACCCCCGCTGCCATAAGGCTTATCTACAGATATTCAAAAGGCTCTCCGAGGCTCATCAATACGATATGCGACAACGCCCTGCTCGAAGGTTTTCTCTTTAAAGAAACGACGATAGATGAAGGGACGATAAAGACGGTTGCCGTAGACCTCGGGCTTGAGACGTAAGGCAGATTGCAGTGAGCGTTCAACAATAAAAATTCAGCGGCCGGCTTAGAGCAGTAATAAGGATAAACAACCCCGGATCAATTATTTGGACAGACCTTTTCGTCCTTCTTTGCTGAAAGCTTATCACTAACGCTGACAGCCGCACAATTATCCATCTTCATTATTCCCTCCATGATCAGGCTGCTTAGCCTGCCATAGTCTTCATCAGCCAGGTCCAGATCGAGAGGTCCTCCGAAGGTAACGCTTATGCTTGCCGGCCTCGGCAGGAGCTTGTCATGAGGGAGGAGTTTGTCTGTCCCCTTAAGCAGCACCGGTATAACTTTTTTCCCGCTCGAGACCGCAAACATCCCGATGCCGTTTTTAGGCGGCAATGACATGCTGCCTCTGTTTCTGCTTCCTTCGGGGAATATCACTACCTTTTCACCCAGCTCAAGTTTTGCGAGCGCCGTCTTGATTGCGAGGGCCCCGGGTCTTTCCCTGTTTACAGGGAAGGCATAATAGCTGATCAGATGCCTGAGGACCGGAATATTAAAGACCTCCTGTTTTGCCATAAACAGACATCCCCCCGGGATAATGGTCGCAAGCAAAGGAGGATCGATATAGCTTAAATGATTTGAGGCTATAAGAAGCCCTTCTCCACCCGAGAGGTTCTCCAGGCCCTTCACCTGCAGTCTTCCGAATATCCTGAAGAAAGGGTAGAGGAAGCAATACGGGACAAACCTGTAAATAATGCGTTTAAGCAGTCTTTTCACTGGAATTGTCGGATGCCGGCATCAGATATTATAGTCCCCTGTCTCCCATAGATGCGGAAAAAAGCGTTGTATGAAGCCGTCGAGAAAGCCCCACTTGAGGCCCGCAAGAGCGCTTGATTTCTCGATAATGGCCACTACGAGCACCACAGGCAGCATATGAGTGGCGAGGGTTATCCGGCCAAAGCCGCAGCCGAGACTTCGGACAGAGGCAAAGTTATTCGGGATTATCACGGGCAGAAATATATATTCCATCAGGAAAAAAAGACTTGCCGGCAAGGCAGTAAATACCGTCAGGGTCTGGAACAATATATCTGCGGCTTTATTGCCGCTTATGAGGTCCCTCAGATGTCCCTTTGCCGAATAGGTATTGGGCCTGCCGGACGTAATGCCCTCGATCAGCCATTTGACATGGACATAGGAAATTACGTATGCAGTTATCATGGTTATGTCCGCTATAGGCCGGAAGTGGCTCCCATTTTCTCCATAAATGGTTTTTATTCTTACAAACCTGATCCTGAAGCCCATGTCCCCCGCCTTCATAAGCAGTTCGGTCTCCGTCACATATCTTTCGGTAACAAGGTCCAGACCCCTGATGATCGACAAGGGATACAGTCGATAACCGGACTGGGTATCTTCAACAAACTGATTGGCCACCAGAGAGATGTAGAACCGGGCGATGTGCATGGAGTTGTAGCGGGCCCTGGGGATCCTGTATCTTTCGTGCATCCTCGTCCCCACTATTATGCTTTCAGGGAAGAGGGCGTGTTCCGACAGGAAACGAGGGATGTCCGCCGGGTCGTGCTGGCCGTCTGCGTCGAGGCTCATGACAGCGCTATATCCTTCTTCGATGGCTCTCCGGAACAGGAGCCTGAGGGCGTGGCCTTTTCCTTTATTGACCGGGATAGTGATAACCTCCGCTCCTGCTGCGGACGCGAACTGTCCGGTGGAGTCGGCGGAACCGTCATCAGCTACTATGACTTTCGGTATATGCTGAAGTGCGCCGCGCACCACGGCCCCGATAGTCTTTTCAGCATTGTAGGCGGGAATAATGATACAGACCTCAGAAGACATCGGTCACCCCTTCCCTGGCAAGGATCTCTCCGGCGGCCTTGGCTCCTGCATATGCGGCAGCCAGGACGCCGCCGCCAAAGTCGGCCCAATGTCCCGCAAGATACAAATTCTTTATCCCGTGACGCTTTGGTCCCCGGAACCCCGGCGTCTGCCTCCAGCCGAAAGCTGCGCCTCCGCAATTGCCGGTATATCGTCGAAGTGTTGCAGGGGTGGCCGCTTCCAGGACAGTTATATTCGCCCTTATATCAGGGAAAATCTTCTCCGCCTTTTTCAAGGTCGCTTCGATGCATCCTGCCTTGCCCGGATATTCTCCTGAACTGTCTGCCATTTCATGCAGGACTACAGTATGAAAGCCCCGGGGGGCGCGGGACGTGTCTTCGATGCTCGCAACAGTCAACCCGAGGGTGGATTCTTCCCTGAACTGCATTTCAGGGGCAAAAAAGCCCTCCATATCATAAGACGGATAAAAGCCGATGCTTGAGTTCTTCCCAAAGTCCCCTTTTACGCCTGCATACACTATAAAAAATGAAACCGAAACCCCTGGATCGTTAAGCATATCGTCTGCCAGGTGAATGTAATTTCCTCCCAGAAGGGACCTGAATGTCAGATCAAAGTCGGAGTTGGATACAATATATCGTGCCCCAAATTCCTCACCGCTTTCTAATATTACACCATCGCAGGACTTATTTTCAGCAAGACGGATCTTTTTCGCCGCATTTCCGAACACCACCTTCCCGCCCTTCTTTCTTATCCCTTCTACAAGGACATCTGAGAGACGCTGAAAGCCCCCGACCGGTCTGTAGGCCCCTAACTCGAAGTAACTCATGACCATGTTAATCATGGCGCAGGCTGAGACTTTCGAAGGCGGCAAACCGATAAAGGGGCATCTGTCAGAGAGCACAGCCTTAAGCCTTGCATTTCCAAAAAAGTCATCCAGCAAATCCGCATAAGAAACATCCAGCAGCCGCAGCAGGTCAAAGTCGAGCGCTGACGGGTCGAATTTGCCCAGTATGCCGGCCTCAAGGAGCGTCTGCATCCGGCGATATGCGCTCCCGGCCTTTTCAAAAAAACCCTCCAGTCCGGATGCTTCAGAACGGAACAGTCTGTTGAGCTTTTCTTTATAGGCCCTGACATCAGGGTCGACAGCTATCTCAAAGTCCGGAAATATGCTGGTCCTTATGGGGTCCACCCGGACAAACTCCACTTCTTCTGTCATGCCAAGCAGCTCAAGTACCCGGTAGATCAGGCCGCCGGGGGCAACGCCTGATACGCAGTCCACTGCGGAATCAAAGAGAAAACCGCCTCGCCTGAACGAGGAAACATAACCTCCGGGGGAGCTGTGCTTCTCAAGCAGAAGGGTCTTTAGCCCTCCGGAGGCCAAAAGGCCGGCGCTGACAAGCCCGCCTATTCCGCTTCCTATGACAACTGCATCATACATTCAGTTTTTGGTCCTTCAGATGTAACAAGGCGGGCAGGAGAAACAATGTAATAGTAGAGCAGCAGACCGCGCCTATAGTCAACACAAGGCCGATCGACGCAGCGCCGGCAAAGGAGGCCGTTATCAGGCTCCCGCATCCGGCTATCGTCGTTGAAGCGCAGATCATAACGTTTTTGCCGGAAAGCCGGAGGGCATGTGTGACGTCCTTTGTATCCTCCCTTAGATAGGCCTGCATAATATATACGCCATAGTCTACGCCAAAACCGAAGATAAGCGCCATAGTGCCGACGTTGATAAAATTAAAAGGCGCCCCAAGCCATCCCATAATGGCAGGCGTCAGCAGAAAACCGAGGCATACAGGCAGTATGGCATAAAAGACATAATGGCTGTTCTTCAGAAAAAGGGACAGACATAGAACGTTTAGTCCAAGGGTGACTATCGCAGCAAGGGAACTTCCCCGGAGGATCGAGGTCTTTATTTCGGGATAAAGGACCGGCCCGCCAAGGAGAGACCAGTCCGGCCCCTCCTTGGCAACGTTTCTGCGGAGGGTTTCAATAGCGCCTGCATCCCAGCTGCCGGTCTTCGGGTAAAGATATGCGACCACGGACATATCTTTCCTGTTAAAGAAGCGCTGAAGCCTCCAATCACCGAGATCCTCCAATTCATTAAGCCCGGCAACTGTGCGCCTCCCGAGCGCGCCCACAATAGTCCGGAGATAGGCCTTAAGGCGTTGAGGGTCATAAGACATGCCGTTTCTGTCCATCTCCCTTGCAACCGCAGACTCGACAGCCTCCAGGTTGACAGGGCGCGAACGCGACGCGTCTTGCAGGGCCAGAAGAGTCTTTTTCTGAAGGTATGGCGGAGGCAGGAAACTGCCTGGGGAATCGGCATTGCCAAGCAATCCCTCGCTCTTCCACCCGGCAAGGCGTTGCTCAAGCCTGTCAAAGCCTGCTGTAAGATCTTCAACGTCCTTTCCTTTAACAATAATTTGAAGGGGTTCGCCGGAAATATTCAACTTCCTGTTGAGAGACTTGAGGGCCGCAAGCGCCTTACTGCCCTTTACCCCGAGATGTTCAGGATCGTCATCAAACTTAAGGTTCGTAAGCCCCAGCAGGAGCAGCGGAATCAATAGGAGCGCTGCATATGCAAAGCGCTTAGGGTGTTTCGCCATAAGGGCTGCAAGCCCCTCGACGCCTGAAACAGGGGCCTTGACAGACATAATGCGGCCGGGCCCGCTCGAGCTGGCCCATACAAGCAGCGAGCTCATAAAAAAAAGGGTTGTAACAAAACAGATGAGGACGCCCAGCCCCGAGACAATCCCCAGTTCATGCAGGCCGTCAAAGCGCGTCAGGACTATGCTGAAAAAAGAAAGGGCCGTTGTGACAGCCGATACTGCCATCGCGGCCCCGGCCTTTGTCATTGTAAGCTCCAGGGCTGCGCGCCTGTCCTTCTTCAGAAGCAGCTCATCTCCATAGCGTTTGAGTGTCAGCATGCAGTAATCAACATACATGCCGATCAATAACCCGCAGACTATGCTGGTGACGATATTCAAACTCCCGAAGATAAGATAAGCTGCCGCCAAAGTCATTGAAAGGGACGCAGTTGTTGTGCAGACGACAATGGCGAGGACAATCGGCCTTACCCTGTAAGCTGCCCAAATTATCAGGAGGATAAGGACAGCCGAAAGAAATGTAGAACTTATAATATCGCGCCGGACCACCTGCCTCATTTCATCGGAAAAAATATGTCCGCCGGTCAACTGCACCGAAATCCCCTTTGGCCGGCCGCTTTCTTCAAGCGAAGAGCTGACGGCAGCCGCAAGCTCAGGTATGAGCTTTTTAACAAAGGCCATGTCTTTGCTACCCCCTGAAGGCTTCAGAAAAATAAGCGCAGCAGAATGGTCCTTCGTAATATAGTAGCCCATCGACGTATCAAACGGCAGCCTGTCTCTCTGGCTGCGCTTAAGGCTTGCCCCAATAATCGTCCGGAGTTCAAGCGGGTCCCGGTCAATCAGCTCCATGTCCGCCGGAGAAGAGACCGGGGAGACGACTTTTCTGGCATTTTCGCGGATCTGTCCTGCGATTCCGGAGGGGGAAAGTCTCTCGGAGAGCTGCCTAATCGCCGTCTGATCAAGAAAGAGAGGGAAATTACGGAGGAAAAAGCCGCTTTTTCCTCCGGCCACAGAATAATCAACCCGTTCTATAAGCGGAGACTTCCTGAGCTTTGCAGCCAGCGTCTCAATCACCTCGGGATACTCATCAACTTTGTTTGTCTCCGAGGTGACGATGACTGTGACGGCATCGAGGACCTTGTATTCCCGCAGGAAATCCTTGAACTGTGCCACCTTAGGATTGTCCCCGGGCATGACATCTATAAGGTCGGTCCTGAGGTCCATCTTAAAAAATGTATAAACCGAGCCGGCAGTCAACAGGACAAACAGGAAGGCAATGCTCCTGTAATGAACAAAGACAATTCCCGACACCTTCTTCAGTATGCGCTCAAGCACAGTCCGTCCCCTGCGGCCTGACGGCGAGGACCGTCTTGCTGATGCCGGGCAGAAGCAGTCTGCCGCCGCTTACCGAAAAAAGCAGGCCGGCCATGGTTCCCGAGGCCACAGATGCAAACCGCTCCGCGGGGCGCGGCGGACTGGTCGGTCTGCCGGGCATCACCTTTATCTCCTCCATCCCGGCAGCCTCCATAAGCCGCCTGATGGTCGCCGGCGAAAAGTCATAAAGGTGAAACGGCAAATCGTACAGATGGTTCTTAATGCGGAAGAAGGCCAGGAGCTTTACGAGAGGTGTTGTATGAGGGACCCTGAGGACGACCAGGCCTCCGGGCTTTAGCCATTTCCGGATCTTCTTTAGAGCGCCGAGTGGATCAGAAAGGTGTTCAAGCACGTAGAAGGCGGTGATCGCTTCAAACGACTTCTCCGGGAAAAAGGCCTCTTCAATAATGCTGCGACTGACGTTGAGCCCTTTCTCCGAGGCATAGGCGGAAGGGCCTTCAGAGGGTTCCAGGCCTGCCACAGACCAACCGCGTCCCTTCATCAGTTCCAGGAAGTGACCATAGCCGCAGCCGATATCGAGCAGACTGCCTTTCTGAGGACACCTGGAACTCAGCAGGTCTGAGACTTCAGCAAAATTTCTCCGCATCAGCCGCTGCCATGAGTGTTCGTCCTTCTTCCCTCTCTGGTGGTAGGTCTCATACAAGGCGATGAGCTCAGACCTGAGCGGCCTGGGGTTGACATATACAAGCCCGCAATTGCGGCACCTCACAACTCTGTATCCGTTTTGCGAAGTCACAGGGACCGTATCGTCGGCATTGCAGATATTACAGGCCGCAAAGAGCATCCTGCCCCTCCTCGACGACCACAAAGGCAGCCGCAAATCCGCGGCCGGAGGAAAAACTTATAAACACCTTTTTGTTGCTGAAGAGCTCCCCGGCCCTGTTGCGGAGTCTTAAAACGGCCCCGTGCCCTTCAGCGCAAACTTCGAGGTCAAGCCAATCCAGACCGCTGTCCCAGCCCGTCCCAGCCGCTTTCATAAAGGCCTCCTTGACGGCAAAGAAGGCGGCAAGGCATTCCTGGGGGCGTTTCTTCTTCAGACAGCGCTCCTGTTCGTCTGCAGTAAATACCCTTTCAAGCATAGCCTTGTCTTCGACCCATGGTTCAATGCGGGAAACCTTTACAATATCGGCGCCGATGCTGTACATATCACATGAAGATCAAGGCGATCTCTGCTTCAGATATCAACTCGTCCCTAACATGAACGGCAGCCTCGAAAAGGCAAAGAGGAGGGAACTCTCCGGCCAGGGAAGCCGATATTATAAGCGCATCGCCGGGAACGGCCGCCCTGAGGAACCTGACCCCCTTAAGCCCGCTAAGATATGCAGACGAACGGCCTTCCCTCTGCATGATCAGCCCGGAGGCCTGAGCCATCGCCTCAACAAGGAGCGTCCAGGGCATCACAGCCTCCCCCTGCGGACCACCGCGGACAAAAAAATCATTAGCTGAAACATTCTTCAAACAAACTATGCTCCGACCTTCGGAGCGCTCCACAATCCTGTCCAGCATAAGAAACGGATACGCATGAGGCAGTGACCAGGCAGGCAAAGGATAATCAGTCACGTATTTTCTTCGATGTAGCTCACAATAGCTCCCACCGATGTAAAGACCTTCTCAGCCGTTTCCCTGTCTGTAATCTGTACGCCAAATTCTTTTTTCAGGCCCACAACCAGCTCAAGCACATCAATGGAATCAAGACCAAGCCCGCCGGGGCCAAAAAGCTCCGTCTCTTTTGTTATCTCTTCCGGATCAAGATCCAGCTTCAGGCGCTGGACGAGCAACTCACTCACCCTCCGGACAGTATCGGACATTAGTGTAGCCCTCCTGTTACACAGATCGTCTCGCCTGTGATATATGAGGCTGCGGACGAAGCCAGGAAGAGGACGACTGAGGCGACTTCCTCGGGCCTGCCGAACCTCTTCAGCGGTATCGACGCAAGAAAGGCGTCCTTCGTCCTGCTGTTGAGTGACCCCGTGATTTCGGTCTCTATCACGCCGGGGGCCACTGCGTTGACCCTTACGCCGAAGGCCGCAAGCTCTTTTGAAAGCGCCTTTGTGAAGGCAATGACGCCGCCTTTTGACGCCGAATAATTAGTCTGTCCAGGCAGGCCTGTAAGACCGCTAAGGGATGAGATGTTTATGACTACTCCGCTTTTTTGGCCGATCATGTATTCACACACCGACTTTGCACAGTTAAAAACGCCGGTCAGATTGACATTGACAACATCCGTCCAGTCTTTTTCCGGCATCAGCATCAAAAGGCCGTCTCTGACAATCCCGGCGTTGTTCACAAGCACATCAATGCGGCCGTATTCTTTCACAACACTGTCAACCATTCTTTTTGCCTGAACATGGTCCGAGACATCAGCCTGCTCAATCGATACCTCACCACCCGCCCGGGTCAAAGCCTCCTTCAGGTCCATGGCCTCTTCAAGCGATCTTGAGCAGTTTATCACCACTATGTCGCCCTGTGAGGCAAAGGCCTCGCTGATAGCTCTCCCGAGCCCCCTGCTGCCTCCTGTTACAAGGACTACTCTTCGCATCTCTTTCAGCGATTACTCAGACTCGTCATGCGCAAAACCGGAAAGCCCACAAAGAAAAACAGAATATATGGTCCGCAAAAAATCTATAACGCTTGACGATCCGATTCATATATCCTTTCTTTGCGTCTCTGTGCCCTTGCGCGAAATGTCTGGTTTTTTGCCTGAACAATCATGTCTTATCTCAAAGTTCCGCCGGGAGCATGTCCCAAAGGGGTCCCTTCCTTCCCATTTTTCTGAGAAACGAAAGCATGTCTGCCTCGCAGCGTATGCCAAGGCCCGGCACTATCCAGTTGGGTCTCTGCCTGGCATAAGCGGAGACCTGCCGGAAGAGGCTTGAGGCATCCATCTGAGGAGTCAGATAAAATGCCGGCTCAAGCAGACAGGTATCTTCCCCGAGGACCTGCTCTTGCACCGCCCTCTCGTGGAGTTTTGTGTCAGGGTATACCCTCACTCCCACCAGCGCGATGACTGCCGTTGGCCTGATCGTTTCAAACAAGGAAAAAGTCTCCTGCAATGTCGATTCGTTCTCCTCCGGCCCGCCAATTATAACATAATGGGCGTTCGGCAGGCTAACGGAGCGGCAGTGTTCAACTGCCCGCGCTATGTCCTCAACCTTAAAGCTCTTGCCGAGACCTTTCAGGGTCCTGTCAGAACCGGCATCCGAGCCGAACTCAACACCCTTGCAGCCTGCCTTTTTCATGAGAGCAGTCAGTTCGCGTGACAGACCCCTGGGCGTCGCAAAACATGTCCAGTCTGCCTTGACCCCCACTCTGAGCATCTCTTCACAAACAGCTGCGGCGTGGTCCTCCGGGAAATTGAAGATGTCATCGACGAAAAAGACATGATCGACCCCATAGGCTGTCTCCATCTCCGCCAGTTCCTCCGCAACTTCTGCCGGGTCTCTTAGTCTGAGCAAGCTGCCTTCAATGGAGGGATAAGTGCAGTAGGCGCAGGCAAACGGACATCCCCGTTTCGACTGGATGTTGCCCATGCCGCCAAATTGCAGATAGGAGGCGTTGTCCAGCAGCGACCTGTCCGGACGGCCCGGTTTTTTTTCATGTCCTATGGCATTTGAGATAAATTGCCCGTTCCTGTAAAAACAGAGATTGGGGATGTCAGAGATTTCCTGATTACGGGCCAAGGCCCCAACCAGGCGGGAAAAAGCGGTCTCTCCTTCCCCTATAATGCCCATATCCAGCTCAAGATAGCGCAATACCTCCCCGGGAAAGATCGAGAAACCGGCTCCCCCGGCCACAAGGGGCGCTGACGTAAGTTCCTTTACACGATCGATTATCCCTTTAAGCCTCGGCATATAGAAGACGCTTTTGTTATATGTAAGGTTATCGATATTCCTTATGGAAAAGCCGATAATTTCAGGGGAATAATTAGTCAGCGCAGTTGAGAGAGCCTCGTTGTCGTCTTCTGCAAAACAAAGGTCAAGGATTCTAACGTCGTGCCTGTCTTTCTTTAATGCTGCGGCAACGCAGGCAGCCCCAAGGGGAGCCACCGGATAGGGCCCCCTCTCGTTGTTAACAGAGACTAGAAGAACCTTCATCCCTGGCTTTCTCGCAACGCCAGCAAGTCGGGTCCGAAGCGAGGTAGTTGCCTGTCAGTTGATAGGCGTTGCCCCTGCAGCCGTAGCATTCAAAATGATGCTCACAGGAACTGCAGAGACCTTCTATCTTCTGATAAATGTTTCTCAGATCCCGGATTACAGGACTTTCCTGAAGGATTTCCTTCAGCAGCTTCTGGCGGACATTGCCGATAGGGATATCTACGCCGGTGCAGGGTTGAACGTCGCCCTGAGAAGTCACCAGACAGCTGTAGAGATGACGCTTGCAGGAAAAGGCCGCGATCGTAGGACGGGCCTCCCATTGGATGCCGAACTGCTCCTTGTCCATCGCCTCCAGCTGCTCGAAGACCCCTCTGACCTCGGAAAGCGTGACATTCAGAAAGGAGTTTTCTGCCGCCCTGCCCTGATGTGTCAGCATCTCGAAATAGGGTACAAACCCTTCTTCCCTGGCCCATCGCCACATCGCAGGCAATTCCTCTATATTTTGCCTGCAGATCACCGTCTGGACCCCCAGCATCAGCCCGTCCGCGGGATATCCTGTCGCCTGAAGATGCTTCAGGCCCCTGCGTATATTTTGGAACGTGCCCGACACCCCGGCCAGTATGTCCTGGACCTCCGGCTTCAGACTATTGCTCTTTACTACAACTGAAACCTTGTTTTCAAAGAAAAAGCGGGCCAATTTCTCGCTGATCAGTGTGCCGTTTGTAAAAAGGACCTGCTGCAGGCCCAGGGAGGCTATATATTCTACGATTTCTCTGATGCCGTGGTACATGAGCGGCTCTCCACCCCCAAGGAGAACTATCTTGGAGGCCCCCAGGTCCTTAGCCTGAGCAATTACAGACTTCAGCTCCTCAAGCCGCAGTTCATTCTCCAGGGCTTCTCCTGCCCGGGAATAACAATACACACATCTGAGATTACATTTCTTCGTAAATTCCAGCTCCATCGAAAGAAGCCCATTTCTTTTCAGGCAGGCCGTTATCTCCGTGTCTTCAAAGCCGAGCCCCTGCAACATGTCGCCAGCCTTAAGCATGCCCATTCCCCCTTCTGTCTCTGAAGGTAACTGCCTTGCGGCTTCCGCCTTCGAAGAGTCTCTTTTCTATTTTTTCCGGCGCCTCGATTTCAAGTTTCGGCGTTATCCTTGCCTTTGCCAGGAGGCTTTCCTTCAGCAAAACCAGCAGGGCGTCATCACGCCTGGGTGAGCCCACTCTCAGGATCAGGTCGTCCGTATGGTCCGCCCCTGTAAAGGCCTCGATCTGGTAATTTACCACATCCCGGAGTTCAAGGAGCGCATTTTCGATATTCTTGGGATAAAGGGTAACGCCCTTGATCTTGAGCTTGTGTCCTTTCCTTCCGAGGATATGGCCGATGCGCACTGAACTCCTGCCGCACGAGCAGGGGGCTGACAACTTAAAGGTCATGTCCCCGGTCTTATACCGGAGCAAAGGCGTTCCCTCGATCTGCAGCGTAGTCAGAACAAGTTCCCCCACCTCGCCGTCAGGGAGCGCGCGGCCTTTTTCGTCTACTATTTCCACCAGAACAAAATCCGCATGGCTGTGCAGACCCAGGCGCATATCGCACTCGCAGAAAGACAATTGAGCTTCGGTAATGCCATAAGTCGATACAAAGATGTCCCCGAATTCCTCTGCAATGCGCCTGCCCAGGGTGTTTGTCTTGAATTCGGCGTCCCGGACACTGTCTCCGATAAGGACAATCTTTTTCAGCCCGAGTTCAGCGGCCCTCAGACCTGACTCCTTCATACGGCGGCCCATCGCGAGGACAAACGACGGCACAGCAACAAGCCCTGCCGGACCCAGTCTTTTTATCAGATCGAGGTGCCTGGTAATATTTTGCGGCCCCACCCTCACAACCGAAACGCCGAGCCTCCGCAGGCCGCTATGGTAGGCCAGCCCCGCGATAAAAAGATTGTCACAGGTAACTGCCAGATGATAAAGGTCGCCTCCCCGCGCGCCTGCAGAACTGAAGTTCCTCTGCTCATTGCAGGCAAGTCTTTCCAGGTCCGAGGAAGTAAGTGCGACAAACAGCGGCTCGCCTGTTGTCCCGGTAGTAGAAACGATCTCTGCTATGCTCCCTCCCGGGACCGCAAAAAGAGCCTCGTTGTCCGCCTGAATATCCTCTCTGGCCGTCAGCGGTATCTTGTGGAGGTCGCGACACCCCTTGACCTCTGCAGGAGAGAGGCCGCATTTATCAAACACCTTTTTGTAGTAGGGGGAGTTCCGGTAGCAGTAGGAGACCGCTTCTGCCAGCAGGGAGTCCTGCCTCAATTGCATTTCCTCCTGAGGCATAGTGTCTATAGAATCGAACTGTCTCATAACGCCTGCAAGCGCCGCCTGAAAAGCTCAGACATTAAGGCTGTCTCCAGGATTTCAGCCCCCCGGGAAGCAGCGCGCTTCATGTCCTCCATATAATAAAACTCTGCCTTGTATCGATTTCCTCCGGCAGGCGCCCTGTCTTCGTTGAGCGTGAGACAGCCGACAAGCGCTGCCGAGACATATTCCACTTCGATACATTCGGCCGCATATATTAACACATCGGCGCCTGAATGGTGAATCGGCATTGTGATGCACTCCCCTCTTATATCGGCGACGATGGATATCAATGCTGCAAGCGCGTTTGGACTTGTAAAAGGGAAGAGCAGCGGCCCGGCCCCTTCCGGGCCTTCCCTGAGAATATTTCTGAAATAGTCGTCCTTAATATCCTCTATAGAGACGTCGAGGCCTATGAACAGGCCTGTATCGGTTTTCCCGACTGGTATGCCGACTCCTGCGCTGTCAAGCGCCGCCATAGCGCCCGTCACAGCCAAGCGAACAAGCTCATGGACGATGCGCACCGGCTTAAGGCGGCCTTCAAGCTTGTCTCTCAGCGCCTCGGCCGACCTTCTGTCCGCCCTGCTTGTCCCTGTGATGACCGGCCTCAAACCGCACCCATAAGCAGCACCGCGTTCTGTCCGCCGAAACCGGCAGAGAGCGACATTGCCGTCCTGACCTTTTTTCTTCTTGGGGTGTTCGGGACATAATCCAGGTCGCACTCCGGGTCCCTCTCACTGAAATTGATGGTTGGAGGAATAATATTATGTCTGATCGCCAGGAGGCAGCAGATGGCCTCAATCGCGCCTGCGGCCCCGAAGGAGTGGCCCAGCATGGATTTTGTTGAGCTGATGGGTATGGTATATGCAAAGTCACCGAATATCTTCTTTACAACTACCGTCTCCATAAGATCGTTATAGACCGTACCGGTCCCGTGGGCGTTGATATAGTCTATGTCAGCAGGTCTCAGCGAGGCCTCTGCCATGGCACTGGCCACAGCGTCTGCAAGCCCGCGGCCCTCTCTATGCGGTCCTGTAAGATGGTGTGCGTCCGCCCGGGAAGAGTACCCGAGTATTTCCCCGTAAATTTTTGCCCCCCGCTCCCTGGCCTGTTCCTTCGTTTCAAGGACGAGGAAGGCCGCGCCTTCACCGAGGGCAAGACCGGTCCTGTTCCTGTCAAATGGTCTGACCTTGTCATGCGTCAGGGCCTGAAGGCCGTGAAATCCGAACAAGGCGAAATCACTCAGCACATCGACCCCTCCGGCAACCATAAGATCACAATGCCCTCCGGCAATTTTCCGGGCGGCAAAGCCGACAGCATCAGTGCCGGAGGCGCAGGCAGTGGAAACCGTAAACAACCCTCCCCTCAAACCGATTCTCTGGGCCAAATACGGGCCGATAAAATGAAGGAACTCTTTCTCTGCGGAGACCGTGGGACCTCCAGCTTGCATCATGCGTAATTCCTTGGAAAGGATGTTGCCGAGGACTGTGCCGACAACCATACCCACCGCATGATTACCCTGTCCTTCGAAAGGGCCTCCAGGGTCTTGCTTTTCAGGATGTGTCAAGCCGGAGTCTTTCAGCGCCATGTCCAATGCTTCCCCGGCCATAAAAGTAAATTTTTCGGCCGGCCCGGTCCCCTCCGGCAGCCTGGAAGAATCAATAGCGGCCACAGGCCATTCGCCTTCGGCATCGAGCATTGGGGCAGGCCTCTTTTTTACTGAGTCTTCACCGTTGCAGAGGGCGTCCCAAAAGGCCTCCAGTCCTTCAAACGGACGAAGAGGGCTGACAAGCCCCAGACCGGTGACTACGACGGGTCTCCTCATGTCCGCCCAGGTCGGGACATTATGGCAACAGCCGCCGCCCCCCTGTCCTCTGCGGAACAAATCATTACATGTTTGATGTCGCTGCTGGGGGATTTGACCCCACCTGCGAAAGAGGCCGGCAGTTCGCGCTGCCGCAATATCTGCGCAGCTAAGATCAAGTGCCACAGGGTTGTGACACAGAAGGCATTGCCGGCAAGGGGAAGAAGACTTGCCGCAGGGACAGGTATGCCTGGCAGCAGCCTGTCGGTCAGGACAAGGCCGATATCCTTCAATTCAAGGCCTGCCTGCTGCAGGGCCCTTTGCATAGTCCCAGCCAGCGCTTCTGCCGGCAGCGAAGGACGAAACATCGAAGCCGCACCGGACACGCAGCAATAGGGCTCCGGACCTTCGGCACCTCTTGCGATAACCAATGCGCCGGCCCCCTCGGAAAGCGGGAAGGACGACGAGACAAAGCCGGGCCGGGAGTAACAGGAAAAAGAAAGCTCATTAAGCTCCTCGGCAGCCGCTACAAAGACCTCTTTTGTCCGCCCGTCTTCCAGCAAACAGCCGCCAAGGAGAAGCGCCTTTATCGAGACCGTGGGGCCCCCGGTCAGGGTATGTACAGGACCCTTCAACCCGAGACAGATGGATAGATTGCCCGCAGGCGCGTTAAGCAGCGAATCCGGAAAAAGGGCAGGACTTACCGCCCCCCCGCCTTCTCTTGCAAGTGTAGCGTGAAATTCCTCGGTATAGGATAGAGCCCCGTGGGTCATTCCGACCACCGCCGCGGTTCGCTCATCCGGCGGCAGGACAAGGTCTGCATCTTTCCCTGCAAGCCCGACGGCTGCCAGTGCATACTTTGAGATATCGGCAGCGCGCCTGATGCGCTTGTCCTTGAATATGCGCGGCAAGCCCTTCAGGAGAGATTTCTCCGTAGGCCCTTTCTTCCGTTGAAAATCTGTCGCCGGCTTTCAGGGCCGACTCTCCACTTGCAACTTTTTGCCAAAAGGCCTCTTTCCCAATCCCCAGGGGGCTGACAGGACCCAAACCTATAATTACAGGCCTTTCCACGTGAACTCCTTTAGAAGGACCGCGGCATTTGAGCCCCCGAACCCGAACGAGTTGGATAGAGCGGTTTTAATATCATGCGGCGCCGGCCGCGTTACGATATTAAGGCGGCATTCCGGGTCGGGCGTCTCATAGTTCAAAGAAGGCGGCAAGGTCTTATGTATTATTGCCAGAAGGGAGATAATCGTCTCAACTGCGCCCGCGCCTCCCAGGAGATGGCCGATCATGGGCTTTGTGGAGCTGACCGGCACCGACCTGGCGTTTTCTCCCAGGGCCGCCACAAGTGCCCTGGTCTCCATTGAGTCATTGGCTTTAGTCCCTGTCCCATGGGCGTTGATATAATCAACTTGCGGCCTGCCGGCCTCCTGCCAGGCCTCCCGGATAGCCCTGGAGGCGCCCTTTCCAGCAGGTTCAGGCGCTGTGGCATGGTACGCGTCGGAGGATTCTCCATAACCGGCTATCTCTCCGAGTACGCGCGCTCCCCTGCGGCGCGCGTGCCCGAGTTCTTCCAGCACCAGGATGCCTGCCCCCTCGCCCAGTACCAAGCCGTCCCTGCCATTGTCAAAGGGCCTGCAAAGAGTGGGGCTTAACGCCATCAATGAACTGAACCCGGCAAAAGTGAATTCGCTCATGGTATCATAGCCGCCGCAGAGTGCCACGTCGTATTCGCCCTTTTTTATGGCGTTAAACGCATGGCCGACAGCATTTGCGCCTGAGGCGCAGGCGTTCGAAAAAATGAGGAAATCGCCGGTCAGGTCCATCTCTTCAAAAAGATTAATAATCTGGGAGGGCGCCAGGTAGTCTGCAACAAGAGATAAACGCGCCCTATCAAGTCCCCTTTCAATGGCTTCGAGATGGAATTTTTGTCCGGACAACATGCCCCCAAGCGTCGTCCCGGCGGCAACCAATACATTCAGGTCTTTGATGGTCCGGTCGAGGCCGGCCTCTTCGACAGCCTCCCTGGCGGCATGGACCAGCAGGTGCGTGGCCCTGTCGAGCCTCGTCTTTTTCAGCTTGCGAACAGGCGTGCCGGAAAATTCGCACGCTTCGCCGCCCATTTTGCCTCTGTAACCGGATGTATCAAAAGACTTGATTTCGCGTATGCCGGACGCCCCCGAGCTGATCGCAGCCCAGTTCCTGTCCTTTCCAACTCCCAGAGCAGTAATCATGCCCGCGCCGGTAATCACAACCTTCCTTTTCAAAACCTTCCTTATTCTCCTTCGATAGTCAGGCCCCGCTGTAAAAGTAGGCCAGCAATATTATTACCAGCAAAAAAACAATAACCACGCCTGCCGGTCCGGCACAGGCCGCAAAGCCTGTTAATGCGCCCAGAACCGCCAGGTATGCAAGTATGGTAACCAGAAGCGACCTGTAAAAATAAAGGTCCTTCATTTTACAATACAACCGCGCAAAAAAACGGGCCGCAAGAGGAGATAAAAAAAAGCCCTGCTCTGAGACACCCTAAGCGTTATACTGTTATCCACAGGAATAAAGCAGGAGTTCAGGGAATGACGGCCTGTCGTCAGGCGAATGCGGATGCGGAGAAAGTCTTCGTATAAGCTTTTATTCATCTCTTTTGCCTCGACCTTTATGCGGCAACGGGGTTTACAGAAAGTGTCCTGCCCCTTTATCCGCTCAACCCGAGCACGTCTTTAATGGGCGCGAACCTGAAGCGGCTTAAAAGCCCCTCGGTCCTTTTTTGCGCGCCCCGGAGATTAAAGTAGTGCATAAACCTCCTGCTCAAAGGCAGGTCTATCCTGGGCTGCTCCATGTCAAACTCCCAGGGATGGATATAGACAATGGCCGGATGGCCCAGGCCATTTATCCCTTTAATCAAAGTAACGATATAAAAGTAGGGCGTCAGGCGCATAGGCAGGCCGCCGGTAAACGGAAGGTTCTCCCAGAAGAGCCGCATGGTGGAAAGAGGGAATTCCCATATGTCGCCGTGGCTGGTCTTATATACGCATGGATACCGGGGGTAAGACCTGCTGCCTAACCTGGTGAGTGAGGCCATGCTCGAATCATAGAGGATGCCCTTTTTCCTTAGAACATCAAAAAACCAGGGGTTCTCTTTCCGTATCGACCACTCGGGCGCTCTGAATCCCAGGACTTCCTGCCCGGTTATGGAATAGAGCGTAGATATGGAATCCTTTATGTCCTCCTCGAATTCACTCTCGGTCATCTCAAAGACCCTGCGGTGCCAAAAGCCGTGCGTCGCTATCTCATGTCCCCTGTCCCTGATCTCCCTTATAAGGTCGGGTTCTTTATAGGCTATGTAACCCAGAACAAAAAAAGTAGCTTTCGACTTGTATGCATCCAGCATGTCGAGTATCCTGACCGTATTCCTGATGATCCGGCTTTCATATGCTCCCCAATTCGAAGGATCTGAATAGCCTTCAACCCCGCATATATGATACCAGTCTTCAAGGTCCACGCTCAGCGCATTCAGCATTTATGGCTATTCCAGGCGTTTTTTGGCAAGCTTGCCCCATTTACTTTCCGCAGAGAGCGAGGCGGCTTTTTGCCAGTTGGCCCTGGCCTCGGTATTGTTCCCAAGTATGCCATCTTCAAGATTACCCAATTTATAATGGACGTAAGCCTTCCAGGCATTATCGATGTCAGAGGCTGAGAGGGCCGTCTCATAGGACCTTTTCGCTGTCATAGCGAGAGTATGTCTTGCGCTTGGAGCCGCACCCCCGCCTGTAAGGGAAGCATCCTGCCGAGTTTCAGCGATGTCGGTATTCCTGGCCAGACCTCCGTAGATATCTCCCTTTACGATATAGGCATAGGTGTAATTCGGTTTGTAGTAGAAAGCCTTTTCAAGGGCCTTGGTTATATTCGACTCCCTTTTAGACTCTACAAGCCACGAGTATTTCGCCCAGACAAGATAAAAATCCGCGTCGGCAGGTCTCTTCGCCTGGACCGCCTTGATCCTTGCGCCTGCCTCTTTGGCCTTCAATTTCCAGGCTGAATTATCTGCCTCTTTCATCTCGATGCTTTGGTCGAGCAGGAGATCTATAAAGGCTATCTCAGCCCTGACGCTGTCTCCCCGGTCGGAGAGTCCTTTCAATACATCACTGGCAGCGCTGTAATTGCCCTCAGACTTTAAACGCATGGCCTGCCTGTACAGATCCTCTTCTTTGGACGCAGCGTTCATTTCCGCAAAGGACACGGTATTAATCACCACTGCAAAAAAGACGACCGCAAATAAAACTCCAGCAAAATACCCGGCATTTCTTCCCATAAAGCCTCCTTTTTTATGTGTTCTCTTTGCCTCTGTGATTTACTGCTTTTTCCAGGTCTGCTTATCTTCTTATCAGCTTCCTCATCTCTTTATCAAACAAGAGAGGCGCCGCCGACAAAATTCTTCCCATTGTCGGCAAAGGGTCAGACACCGACAGAATGTCATCCCTTGCCCTGAAATCAAAGAAACTCGGCTCGAGACGGAACCGCTCGGAGTTTGATATAAAATGCATAAAGTCACCGGGCAGCAGCCACCTGCACCTGACGCCCTCCTGATACTCTCCTGCCGGCTCTATGTCTCCATCCACCGCCATTTTATAAAGAAGGAACGGGAAATCCATGCCGGCCTCGACAGCCAATTGCAGGGAGCCCCAAAATCTGGGGTTGATCTCAAGGAGTTTGGGGCGATTGTCCCGGGGGTCCACCTTAAATTCTACATGGGCAATGCCGCTCCAGTTGAGGGCCTGTAAAAGGGCCTCTGCGATGTCCCGCATATCGTCTCTTTTGATGCTTTCCCTGAGGGTGCTCGGGCCGCCTGAAACAGGGTAGGACCGCAGACGCTTGTAGACAAAAGAAGCCCTTGTTTCAGATCGGGCATTTAACAGAGCCCCAACGCCGAAAGTCCCGCCGCCGTCCGGTATATACTCCTGGACAATCGGAAAAGGATATTGACTATGGACTTTGCGGTATGAGGCCGCCAGCTGGCTCTTTTCCTTCACGTAGACGAGGCCCCTGGACCCGGAGCTCGATCTGGGTTTAATTACTGCAGGGCAGGTTATTTCACCGGCCCGGAGCTGAAGCTCGGCCTCTGAAGATGGATAAAAAGTCCTCGGGACCTCCACATCGTTGTCTTCCGCAAAGCGCATGACAAAGGCCTTGTCGTTTAGTTTTGCGGTCAAAGACGCGTCCGCGAAAGGTATCCTCGCATATTTTTCCAGCCTTTCTCTTGTCCGTGGGACAGTCAGGAGAAGCTGAGTGGAAAGTTCCATGGGAAAAACAGCCTCATAAGCGCCTTTTTCCAGTTCATCTTCCAGGACACTCAGAAAACGCTCGGGATGCAAGGAAGGATCAGGATAGACAAACCTCCTTCTGCAGTGTCTGGAAAACAAAGAGGTTGCAAAGAACGTCTTTTCCCCGGCGGTAACGTAAAGGCCCCTCTTGCCCAAAGACCGGACAGCGGCAAGGGCCTTGTTCCACATCCCGTCAAGTATCAGGACCTTCTGTCTTGCAGGGGCCATCTCATCACCGCCAAATATTGAATTTTTGCAACAGCCCGGATATATCCCGGACAGAATTTAAGTCCGGCAGGGAAAGGCAGAAAACCCGGTCCCTAAAAAGCAGGCAACCGCAATTCAGAATCTTTCCCAGGCGGTTCATAAATCCTTTTTTTGCGCCTTCGCTTCACTGCTGCAATTGCCTCTCTTGCCGTCTTTAGCATATATGAATTTCTTAAAAAGCGGGGAATTCTTTGTAAGCGCCCTGAAAAATTTCCTCACGGCCGTCCAGCCCCTGGAATAGAAGCTGATGTAGGCCCAGATGAGAAGCAGCTCCATTACGACATACGGAACCTTTCTGTGCCTGAATACGAGATGCACCCCGTCGTAGAGCCTCCATTTCCTGTGCCTCAAAGAAGACGAAAGTTCTTTGAAAAGGGCCGTTCCGGGGTAAGGGGTCAGGATCGTAAACTGGGCCACGGCAGTATCAAGCTCCCTGGCAAGCCTTATGGTCTGACGGACAGAGCGAACATCCTCGTCAATGCCGCCCAGGATAAAACTGGCAAAGGCCTCGACGCCGTGGCGTCTCAAGAGGTCAACAGCCTTGAAAGGTCCGTCCTGCGCGATATTTTTTTTAAATTCCTTCAGCGTCGAAGGGTTGGCGCTTTCAACGCCTATATAGACTGTCCTGGCACCGGCCCTGGCCATCTGCTCTATCATTTCTTCATTGCTCAGCAGCGTGTTTACACTCGAAAGACACCACCACCAGAGGTCAAGCTTGCGCTCAATAAGCATGCTGCATATTTCGAGGACCCTGCGGGGAGAGACGGTAAAGTTGTCGTCGCAGAAAGCGACGGCCCGATAGCCATAACGATGATAGACTTCTTCAATCTCAGAAACTACAGAGGCAGCACTCCGGGCCCTCCAGCGCCTGCCGTACATGTTGGGAGTGATGCAGAAACTGCATGTGTGCGGGCATCCCCTGCTCGAAGAGATTACAGCCACAGGCCGCTGTCCTCCGTAGCGCAGCCCGGCTTCTTTGTAGCGGTCCATATCCGCAAGATGTCTGGCCGGAAACGGCAGCTCATCGAGGTCCTCTATGAGCGCGCGGTCGGGGGTCTGAACAAGGCCGCCGTTATGGTGATAACTCAGGCCCGATACGGCCGCCGCATCACTCCCTTCTTCCAGCGCCTTCAAAAGCGAGGGAAAGGTATATTCACCTTCTCCTCTTACAACGAAGTCGGCATAGCCGCCTTTTAATATCTCTTCAGCGGCATACCCCGGATGCGGCCCTCCCATTACTACTGTGCGGCCCTGGGCCTTGGCCCTCTTTGCGATGGCCAGTGCGTTACTGAAACGCCTTGTATCCGTGGTAATGCCGACGATATCAAAGCCCCTGAAATCGAACTGTGACGGCCGGGAGCCTGAGACGCTGAAATCTTCAAGTACTACGTGATGACCGGCCTGCTCCGTCGTGGCCGCGACATAGAGAAGGCCCAGCGGCGGGAACACAAAGCCGAAGGTCTCAAAGGCGTTGGAACTCTTAGGGTTTGCAAGAAGGACCTTCAAAGTCGTCCGTCCCTCCCTGTATGCCGGAAAAATCCTGTCTGTGCCGCACAGTCTTTTTAAGCGTCTGCCTGAAGCCGAAGTTCATAGGGTAAAAGAAGTTTTTGTAAGTCCCGTTGCCCCAAAGCCTCTTCAGGATGGCCGGATAGGAAAAACAGTCCTTCAGCACCTGATGAAAACCGTCCAGCAGCTTTTCCGGCTTCATCAGCCTGGGTCTGAAGACTACGTTGTTCGTGTTGTAGTTTGACCAGTCGTTGTCTATCAGCCGCCCCTCACTGAGCATCCGGTAATAAAGCGCCGTGCCGGGATAAGGTGTAAGGATCGAAAAATAACACACATCGAGTTTCGCCTTCACTATGAACTCGGCGGTGCGGTCAAATACGCCCTCGTCATCGTGGTCAAACCCCAGCACAAAAGAACCGTTTACACCTAGGCCGTAATCGTGCAGCTTTTTTATGACATCTATGTAATCTCCTGGTTTGTTGAAGGACTTGCCCACATTCGAAAGGTTTTCAGCCGACAGTGTTTCAAACCCTATGAGCAGCCCCAGACATCCGCTGTCTCTGCAAAGGCCGAGCATCTCGTCGTCTTTGGCGATATTGACTGAAGTCTGCCCCAGCCATTTCAGGTTGTATGGCCTGATCCTTTGAAGAAGCTCCCTTGCATGCTTCCTGCTGCTTATGATATTGTCGTCCACGAAAAAAACGACATTCTTGAGGGTGAACCTGCCGTCAAACGGTTTTAAGCCCTTTATCTCTTCCTCAACCTCATCGACCGGCCTGTTTCTGAACTTCCCGCCGAAAGAGCTGGTAACAGAGCAATACTCACAGTTGTGGGGGCAGCCCCGGGTGGTTTCGATAAAGTGTACAGGCATATAACCCTTGTCCCTGTAAAGCCCCCAGTTGGGGGCAGGCCGTCCCTCAAGAGAAGGGTAGCCGTTGTCATGTCTGTAGACCTTTCTGAGATTGTCCTGCTCGCAGTCCTTCAGTATCCCCTCCCACAGGCCTTCCGCCTCTCCTACAACAACACTGTCGCAGTGCTGCAGGGCCTCCTCAGGCATCTTGGAGATATGCATGCCGCCCATCACGACCTTTGTCCCGCGCTGTCTGAAGGCCTCCGCGATTTCGTAGCCCCTGTTGGCGGCAGGCGTCATGGCTGTGATGCCGACCAGATCTGCCTCCTGGGTCAGGTCGAGGGCCTCGACTTTTTCGTCGATGATGCTTACCTGCCAGTCGGGCGGAGTCAGCGAAGCCACCTTCAAAAGCCCCAGGTACGGCAGCCGGAAGTAAAAGTCCCCGCCGAGAAAGCTCTTTTTGGCAATGGGGGATATTAAAAGGAGTTTTTTCATCTATCTGCCGTCTTCAGCCTTAAGTGACGGCCACTGCTCCGAGGTCTTCCATTTCGACTCATACTCTGACAGAAGGCTTTTGATCTTGGGCTTGTTACTGTCTTCCCAAAGCTTAAGCGCTGCGGCGTCCGGCTGCAGTTTGTTCAGCTCCTTTTCATACTCAAGCACCTTATCCCAATACTCCGACCCTTTATTCACGCCTATCAAGCCTACCCTTGCCCGCCAGACCCCCATCTTTACCTGTGTCAATATATAATAAGTTTTCCCGGCCTCCAGATCAGCCTCAAGGAATGTTTTATTCTCGGCAAGCGCCACAAACAAATGTTTGCCCGGGTCTGCAAGGTAATCGAACTGGGATTTAGCAACGCTGTTGCCGATGACCTTTTCCCCATCCCAAATATTGAAATTTATGGCGTAGCCAAATCCCGACGGCCTCATAAAACGGACGAGCGCCTTTTCATTCGATGGACTTAACAATGTTTCGGATGGTTTCATGTACTGAGATGATCCTGCGCAGGAAACAAAAAAAACTAAACTGCAGATTAACCCCCATAGTGACTTTCTCGACAACATAAATGCTTCCCCCTTTCAAAAATAAATTGGCCTTAATGAATCCAAATATAAAGAATTAGTTCATCTTCCGGCTGTTTCCGGCCATAAACTCAGCAGAATATTGCACCCCCTTGATTTATCAGTCCCTCCTTCTGAACCATTTGAAATAGGCGATAGAGCCTATCTGTTTCACAAAGGCGTTGAGATAATTTCTGTCGCCGAGGCACTGCCTGCAATAGGGATGGGTCACCCTGTAACGGTTAAAGCCCTTTACTACTTCCTGTACGGCTTTCTTCCCCAGATAAGCGGCAAGGGAGGTGTCGGTGAAATTGCAGAGGGAGGTCCTGCCGTCAAAATCAGTGCAGCAGAAGGTGTAATCCCCGTTCCATAGTATCCCGAAATTTTCCTGTATCCCAGGACAGTAACCGACGTATGCGTTCACATTTCTCCCGTCAAAATGAACAGACCAATCTCCCATTATTCTCGTGCGGAAATCGAGCCGGTCACCTAACATCACGACGTTCTCCCTGAACGAGCGGGCAAACCGGATTTGTTTTAACACATTCGTCTTCCGGATTTCAAGGGAGGTTCCCTCGGTTATCCTTTCGGCCCAGGCAGTCAGGTGTCTTTTGAGTTCTTGCGTCGTATCCGCGATGCTTACCTGCGGAAAGATCGGGATGATCAGTCTCCTCAGGGGAGAGGAAAGAAAGTGAAGCGTCAGCCTTGTATTTCCGGTCCCTGAAATGAATCTCCTCGCAGCAGCCGTAATCTTCCCGGCATATTCGTCAAAGTCAAGTCCTCCCGCGCCCCTGAGGGCAAAGGTCTTTTCGTCGGGGGTCTGCAGTGAAATAATTATCTCCCCGAGGCCGGCCCGGACCAGTTCATTCAGCAGGGACTCGTCCAGGCGGCTGCCGTTTGTGGTCAGACAGGTTGCAAGCCCCCTGAGTCCTGCGTGTTCCACAACAGCCGCAAGCCGGGGATAGAGTGTCGGCTCTCCCATAACGTGAAAAAGCAGTGTTTTGACCGTCCCTGAGCGGGCAGCATCATCGATGATGGAGCAGGCCATATCAAACGACATCAGACCTCTCGGCCTCTTCATCTTCGAGTCCGGACAGAACTCACAGGAGAAGTTGCAGACATTGGTAAGCTCCATGTGTAGTCTGTCCACAGGCAGCTTTATGACCCCGATGCGTTCAGGCATTGTTGCCCTCCGTCATTTTCTTTCAAGCCGGGCCATTACATAAGGCACAGCACCCATCATTATCATGAGGGCCAGAGAGATAAGGAAGCCCGGACTGGTCGGAGCAAATACCCTGCTGCCGAAATAGGCATAAAGATAACTGATCGGTGCAAGCGGCAGCAGACTGGCAATGTAGAAGTCTTTAAAAGCCACGCCCGAAAGCCCGGCCCAGTAACTTACAAGGTCCCACGGCAGATTAAAGAGTCTCATATAAAGGACCGCCTTCCGACCGCTGGTCTTAGCGGTCTTTTCGATTCCCCTGAGGAGAGGACTCTTTCGCACAAGCGCGGCAACAAGGTCCGTACCGAGCCATTTGGCGAAATAAAAGCCGACCGCTGAAGACAGCGCCCCTCCGAGTATCAGATAGGCAGTCCCCCACAGACTTCCGAACAGGACGCCCGCCACGATCGTCAGCCCCAGTGAAGGAAGAAAAAAGAGGACCGGTCTGAGCGCACAGACTCCAATGAAAAGCGCCGGGGCATAGGCCCCGCTATTGTTTATGAAATGCCCTATGTCCCGGGGGTTCAGATAAGGGTAAAAGAGGAAACAGAAAAAAACGATAAGCGCGACAAAGAAAAGGCGTATAGCTAGGACCATTTTTCAGGGAGCGTCATGCTACTTCTCGAGGTTTGTAATGCGGACATCCGAAGGCAATTTTATTTTAAAGGTCTCAGCGTCTAACCCGGGATTGGTCTTCACCTCAGTGAGCCTGGTGATGGTCTTATCGCCTCTCGGGGTCGTCATTTCGATGCCCTTGGGGATCCCGCTGCTCTTGTCATAATGGATAACAACTGCAGTCAGATACCGGCCTGCAATGCTGGAAATGGGGATGAGCCTGAAGACTATGTCGTCTTCGCCCCGAAAGACGGACACCGTAAACTTCTTCTCCAGCTCAGGCAAGGCCCCGCTCATAGCCGTCGCGAAAAAATTAGCGGTGTTCCGGGCTATAAAGTTTTCCGAAAGCGCGTATACCTGGGCCTCTTTGGATTCGGGATAGTAGACCGTCATTGTCCTCCCGTCAATAACAGTAATGCTCCTGTCGGGCTTGAGGGTCTCCCATCTGAGGAGGTTCGGCTTCGCCATCTCCACAGAGCCTTCGACAAACACCGTCTTTTTCATAAGGGCCAGGTGCTTCTCCTGACTGACCACTGCCCGCAAAGAGGTAATATCTTTGTGTTGCGAGAAAAACTTCTCTGCGATGGCCTGTTTTTCAGCAGGCGAAACCTCTGAAAGACCGTTTTCGGAGGCGCTGACAGACCTTAAGCCTGAGGCAACAAAGACAATGCAGCAAAACACAAAGGCAGTGAGGATGCTACTTCTTCTTGCGTTCAATATACTCTCTTTCAACACGGTTCCTGAAGGTATAACCCGAATTGTATGTACAGAAAGGGTAAAGCCTGCCGTCGGCCGCGGTATAGTGGACGCCGCACCTTCTTATGCGCTGCAGATCGTAGTTGTAGTTGTCCATAAAATGCATCCCGAAAATAAAGAAAGTCTTATAGGTATGTCCTTTGTACTCCTCCAGCCATGAATACTTCTTGTCGGCGTAGCCGTCAAGCGTCTGCAGGAACTTTGAAAATAACAAACCCTTTGGAGCGGACTGCCGATGGAAATGCCTCCGGAGCAATTTAAGCGTATCGAGTTTCGAAAAGACCTTGAACTTCCTCTTCTTTGTGCGCAAGGCCAGCTGTTCAATCTCCTTCAGGGCTTCAAAGAGGTCCAGAAATCTTGTGACCGGCACTGCCCGCCTTTCCTTGTCGAGAAACAGCAGCGACATGGCCCCGCAATGGGGATGACACGAATGGTTGGTGATCGAAGAACCGGTCAGTGCCTCGGCAAGCTGCACAAACGGGGTGGCCGAGTTAAGCGAGAACCAGTCCTTGTAAGGATCCGTAAAGCCTGTCTGGCGGCCCACATCGAGTATCATGTCCGCAAGGGTATATCGCTGACTCAGCCGGTGCTCTTCCGGAAATCTGCCCGTAAAGACGATCGGCTGAATGGATATGCCGGTCATAACGTCCAGGTTATCAAAGGCAAGGCGGATGAGGTCGCCTATCTGATGGTCATTTACGCCTCTTATGATCGTAGGCACAAAAATAACCCTGAGGCCCGCCCTTCTGGCTGATTCCAGGACCTTCAGTTTGGTCTCGAGCAGGTTCCGTCCTCTTATATGTCTGAAAACATCGTCGGTGACTCCGTCCATCTGAAGATAAAGGTACTGCAGTCCAGCCTCCCGGGCCTTCTCAGCGAAGGAAGGGTCGGCAAACTTCACCCCGTTCGTCGCGCACTGTATGTGTGTAAACCCGAGTTGTTTCGTCACCTTCACAATATCCAGGAAGTCAGGATGCACAGTAGGCTCCCCGCCCGTGTATTGGACGGTGGTGCAGGGCGCAGGCCTGGTATTGCGGAGGGTCTGCAGCATGACTGTAATCTCCTCCAAAGAAGGCTCGTAGAGATGCTTGTTGGAATCGGCGAAACAGATGTTGCAGGCCAGGTTGCAGCGGCCGGTTATATCGATATTTGCCACGCAGGTGTGAGTGACGTGCATATTACAGAGGCCGCATTGTGTCGGGCAACGTGAGGCCCCGGTTACCTGCGGGTTGGAAAAACCCTCGCCGTCCCTGAAATGCCATCTTTCCAGTTCAAGGAAGATATTCGTATCCGACGAAATGATGTCATTAAATACCCCGTGAGTTGCGCACTCCTTTGTCATCACGACCTTGCCCTCCCGATCATACAATCTTGCCGGAATAATTGCCAGGCATTCAGGGCAGAGAGAGCTGGTGTTCTTGGGAAGCCCTTTTTGGAGGGGCGGGACAGGAGAACCAGCAAGGGTCAGCTGCTGGGGCTGCAACAGATCAATGTCAGGCCGGTCAACAGTACCATGTGCTTCAGTAAACATAAGGTCTCCCGTTAAATGAGTATGAAATTAAACCACTGGTCGAGGTACATTATAATATATTGTTCAAGCATTTTTATAGTGTCCCGGGCGGCTTCCCCCTCCCCGCTTTCATCCTGTATTAAGAGAGGCGGCCCTATAACGCCCTTATACCCGGCGTCCTCCCTGACTACAAAGGCCGTGATGATGGGCGCCCCTGTCAGCCTGGCCAGGGTAAAAGGCCCCTTAGGAAACAACGTCGGCTTGCCGAAGAAGACCTCTGAAATATTATCCATGCGGCCGTGGTATCTATCAATCAGCATCGCCACGACCTCATTGTTGTGCAGCGCCTCAACCAGCTCCATAGATGAAAACGGAGAATCCCCTAAAGTTATGGTGTTGACATTGTACCGCTCTCTGTAGGAACTGCGGAAGTCACCGATTTCGCGGTCGTCGTCCTGAAGGGTCACAACGTTCGTCTTCAGTCCCAGGCTGCCGAAAAATATCCCCCCCAGCTCCCAGTTGCCCAGATGTGCGGTAAGCAGGATAATCCCTCTTTTCATGGCCACAGCAGCTTCCAGGTTTTCCCTCCCGTCAAAAGAGACAAGGCTAGCCAATATGGAATTCCGGTCCTGAGAGGCGAACCTGCCGTAATCGACCAGGTACTTGCTGTAATTCCTGAAGATCCTCCTGGCAACGGCTGAAAGCTCTTTTTCAGAGGCCTTCGGGCAGGCTAGAGCAAGGTTTGCAAAAACATTATTAGCGGCCTTTCTGTAAAACGTGAAGCTCAAATCTGCGATGAACTGGGAAAGACAGTAAGCTATGGGTCTCGGGACACGGCCTACCCATTTTGTCCCCAGCTCATAGACTCTAGGTATGTTCAGAAAGTGTCTCATTATTAAAAAAACCGCACTGGGTATGATAATGTCTTAAAGCATGAAATGGATATCATTTACCATCAAGGTCACGGTATATTTCGAAAGCTCTATCCTGATCCTGGACTGATACAGGAAGCCCTCGGCACTGGCCGGGTTGTCGTAATACACATTAAGCGTTTTGCCGTTTGCAAAATTTATCTGCTGTCTGACTGGCAGGCCGCTTTTCTTATCGAGCATGATCTCGCGCTCCGCATTGCTGAGCAGGTAGAAGCCATCTTCTTCCCGGACAGTAAAGTCCTTCAGGTTCCACCAGAAGATACTGTCCCGCAAGCCCCGCGTAAGGATTATCTTTTTTGTGCTGTCAAGTCCCGGGTTGCTCTTCACGGTCCCATTGCGTGATGACAGTTCCATCGCAAGAAAGCCGAGGGTATAGACCTTCATTTCCATGTCGCCGTTGCCGGATATGTCCAGCGTGCCGTCTCCATGTATTTCAGAGTCGGCTTTTTCGAAGATGACCGAAAAAGTCGTATTGATCCGGGATATACCGCCAGCCCTGGCAAGGACTTCAGCCAGGCCCCTTTCCTCGAACGTAAGCAGCGCCGTCGCCCTTGGGGCGCAGGAGGCAAAAAAAAGCAGGAGACTAACGCAGAACAGCTTCGAGAAATTCTTCGACATCTTTGATCCCAATGACCTGCAGGCCCTCCTTATTTGCAGTCTTCAGACTGTTGCCCGCGGGTATGACCGCCCTTTTAAACCCTATCTTGGCGGCCTCCTTCAGTCGCGCCTCTGCCTGGGCCACAGCCCGGACCTCGCCTGAAAGCCCGATCTCGCCGAAGACAAAGGTATCAGGCTGAATAGAGACCTCTCTCACCGAGGAGGCTATGGTGGCTATAATGCCGAGGTCTACAGCCGGCTCCACAATCTTCAGCCCACCGACAACGTTTATAAATACATCCATTCCGCCAAGGTGCATACCCGCCCTTTTTTCGAGCACGGCTATCAGGAGGTTGACCCTGTTGAAGTCAACGCCGATGGATGTCCTTCTCGGCATCCCGAAGTTCGTCTGCGACACCAGCGCCTGTATCTCGACCATCAGAGGCCTGGTGCCTTCCAGGCTGGCCACAACCGTGGAGCCCGAAACATTCTTTGGCCGCTCGGACAAAAACAGCTCGGAAGGATTATCGACTTCCCTGAGCCCGGCATCTGACATCTCAAAGATCCCGATCTCATTCGTTGAGCCGAAGCGGTTCTTTATCGTCCTCAGAATACGGTAGGAATGCCCCCTGTCCCCTTCGAAATACAGTACAGTGTCGACTATATGCTCCAGGACGCGGGGGCCGGCGATAGTACCTTCTTTTGTGACGTGTCCTACAATAAAGACCGGCACCTGCGACTTCTTGGCAAAGAGCATCAGCTTCGCGGCGCATTCCCTGACCTGGCCGACCGACCCCGGGGCTGAAAGCAGTTCCTGCGTATACATCGTCTGGATCGAATCAACCACCATCGCGGAAGGAGAAAGCCTGGCTGCTGAATCCAGTATCCCTTCAAGCGATGTCTCAGGGAGCAGGATGATGGCCTCTGAATTTACAGAAAGCCTGTCTGCCCTCAGCTTGATCTGCTGGGGAGACTCTTCACCCGACACATAAAGGAGCTTGCCGGCTTTTTGCGACAGGCCTGAGAAGGCCTGGAGGAGCAGGGTCGACTTTCCGATTCCCGGGTCGCCTCCCACAAGGATCACAGACCCCGGGACAACCCCTCCTCCCAGGACCCTGTCAAATTCCTTTATGCCTGTAGTGGTCCTGTCGGCGTCAGTCCCTTCGATGGAATGCAGATAAACAGCCTCGGGTTTTCCGAAGGACTGCAAAGACGCGGCATGCCTGGAGGGGGGTGCAGACTTTTCCTCGACAAAACTGTTCCAGCTGCCGCAGTCAGGACATTTACCGATCCACTTCGGGCTTCCGTACCCGCAGGACTGGCATTGAAAGAAGGTCTTGATTTTGGACATGGGTTATTTTAAATGCATGACGGGATAAAGTCCACTGCTGAGAACCACCGGAATCCACCTCAAACATAAAACACCAAGTAAGGTCCGGGTTATTTCTTTCGCAGCATTTGGATACCTTCCTTTGCTCTTTTGTTGGAGGGGACAAGCTTGGCAGCCTTATCAAAGTATCCCTTAGCTCTCAACGGAAAATTAAGCGCCAGGTAGGCATGCCCGAGTTCAGCAAGTATATCGGCATTCAGAGGGTCCAGTTCGTAGGCCCTGTTAAGGGTCTGGACGGCTTTCCTGGGGTTGCCGAGAGCCAAAAGAGTGCTGCCGTAATTATAATGATAAGCTGGCACAGAGTTGTCGAAGTATATGGCGGCGGCAAATAAACGGGCCGCCTCGTCAAATTGTTTGTTCCAAAAAGCTGTCTTCCCGTCTCTAAACCTTTGCTTTGCTATATCAGACTTTTGCGCAGATTTTGACTCATCAGGCTGTGCCCAAGTTTCATATCCCCTCACCCCAACATCATTTTGCATGGCCGACAGGCCCGGCTTTTGGAAAGCCCGGCTTTTCTGCGTCTTTTCTTTCAATAAATGAGCCTCATAGTCTTTTCTTCGCTGCTCACTTGTCAGTGTCAGATAGGCATTTGTGATATATGTGAACAGCTCTGCCAGTTTATTTTTTGCGTCCTTCTGAAGATGGAGATGCTTGTCTGGATGATATTTCTTCGCCGCGTTGTAGTAGGCCTTCTTAATTTCCTCTGCAGTTGAACTGTGACTGACACCCAGCATGCTGTAATAATCGAGGTCTTGATATTTGGAGTATAGGTCTTCAATTTCATCGCTTACTGTGCCGGATTTTTCTCTTTGGTTCTCAAAAATCTCTCTGGAATCAATTCCTGTCGGAGATTCATGCTTTCCGATTATCTTCAGAAAACGCGTCTCAAGAAGCGCATAAATGATCTTTAGAGGGTTTGCACGGTGGACGGAGGCCGAGAGGCTGATTATATCACCGATACTTCTCCTGCCGTCAACGCAGGAAATAACGGCCTTATCAAATGCGGTGAAATGAATCTGCTGAAAAAGGTTTAGCGGGTCTGAAGAGAAGTCCACTACGCTGTCAAGAAGATGGCTTTTGAGCAGTTCAACATCTGCATTTTTTTTAAGCTCCCGATATGCGAAATCCGCAGCCGAGAGATTCAGGGTTATCGGGTCGACGGGCGAAAGAACTCCTTCCATAAGCTCGAATTCAGCATCTTTCATCAAAAAAAGACTCTTTAATATCCTCTTTGCCTGAAGCTCCAGAGCGATTATGAGGTCCTTTGGCTTGATATAGCGCATATGGAGAAGAATATGAGCATGGGTGCCGCCGCTTTTTCTTTTCATCACCTCAGCCCTATCGTATTGTCCTCTGTTTATTTTGCGGCTCTTGAGCAGTACGTCAAGAAGCCGGTCTTTTTCGTAATTCGATTCGGCGAAGATGATGTTCCCGTCTTTTATATATAATTTCTTTCTTAACGAGCGGTAGCGTACTTCGAGAGCGCCTGTTTTTACGGTCCTTTGCAGGCCGATGAGGATATCAGGAAGGGGATAGATATCGAAACGTCCCTTGAGAGGTCCGGTCCTTTGCAGACCAACCCTAAGGACGGAAGGGCCTTTGTCAATCCACGCCGCTTTTACTTCCTCGTGCAGATCCAGTTCGTTGATGTCCAGGTCAACGAGCTCCCCGTTGTTCAGGGGGACATTGGGATCGTTTATAATTATACCGACCCCGATAAGGGAATAATCAACAGTCCTGACCTCATATGTCCGGCCTTTAATCCTGATTTTGAAATGAATTTCCCTCGGATATCTTCGAAAGAACCTTATGTTAAAATCGATAGTTGTTTTTAAACTATTCCCGTAAACTTCCATATTAATACCTCAGACACATTGTGCCGCATAACAGGCCCGGGCAGACATCGTATTTTTCAAAATAGTAATTCATTTCAAAACTGCATGCACTTTCTGACTTACTTTTATCTTTTCCATTCTACATCTTGCAAGTGCATGAAAACAATCCCTTTCCCTCGCAAGACCAAGCCTGCGATGAGATATACATGCGCCTCAAGTAAAATATAATGTGTTCATGGATATTCCAAAGGGGAGGCTCGGCAGGACCGGCCGAGAAGTGACGATTCTCGACTCCCCCGGAAGACTCGACCTGTTCTGCCGCTATGCCCTTTCGCAACCTGTGACCAACGCAGTCATCGGCTGCGATGACATAGAGCAGCTGGAAGAGAACGTCCGCTTCGCCTCAGCGTTCGCCTCTGACCGAAAATGAAAAGGAGATGCTCAGCCGGCGGCTTTCACCGATAGCCCGGGAGTTGATGTATTACAGGCCGTAAATCCCCTGGTTCTCCGATATGGGTATGCAAAAAGTTCAGCGGCAGAGATTCCTCGCATAAGTCAACGCGGGCAGCCGCATGTGCAAGAATAATCCGGATTCAGTCGAGGCCTTCGGTTCATCTGACGCCTGTTGAGAAAGATCCTTCTCTTCTATATTGTTCTTCCAAGAGCAAGTCGGTTCGGCGCCGAAGCGCATGGTCCATGATAGTTTGGAGATCCAGGCTACGGACCTCCTCAATCATTGAGCGTTGTCGGCTATCAAGGGAGAGATTGATAATATTATCGACCGGTTCGAGGTGTTTTTGAAGCAGGGCGACTATAGGAATCTCATTCGTATCCTTTTGTGAAACTCTAGCTACAGCATAGTCCAGAACCGGCCTATCATCGTGGTAGATAGGAGCGCCGGCGCTAAGTTTGGCGAGACCCTCCGGACCCGAGATAAAACTCCCCAGAAAGACCGGAAGTTGATTCATGCCGTATTGTTTGTCTCCTACGAAAGTCATCCGCATATCATGCTGAACCTCGTTGTCCCCTTCGGGGTCTTCCTTCAGTATTACAAGACGTTCCCCTTTTAGCCTGAGAGAAGGTGTCTTTACTCCGATTAAAAGCATCTCTTCAGTGTTATACCACAGAAAACTTTGAGGAAAAGTCTTTAGAAAGGTGGCCACAACTGAACGAAACTGCTCAACCGGGAAAAAGGGGAGGGGAACGAACTGCACCAGAAAACCGCCCGGAGTGAGTCGCTCGTTTGCCCGCTCATAAAACTCGGATGTGTAGAAAAAGGGCACACCAGGCCTGGAGACCTGCCCTACCTCTATAGAGATTACATCGTAATTCTCCATGGTATGGGCAATGTAATTTCGACCGTCCTCCCGCAGCAAGCGGACACGTCTGTCGTTCATCCAGCCTGACGGGAAGTATTTGCGTATCATGTCGAAAACAGAGGACTCGATATCGACGCAGTCGAGCCGATCTATGCTGTACATGAGAAAGCGACTTGCTGTTTGGCCGGCGCCGGCGCCTACCAAAAGTACTGAGTGAGGGTCCGAACGAAGCAGCATCGGAACATGCGCCGCCATGATCTGGTGATTTTTTACATCCTGTCCCTGCCACATCTGGTTTATTTCGAGTACTTTGGCCCCCCACGGCCTTTGGATGACAGCGAGGTTAGACGAGAGACCTTCGTGGTAGGCGATGAGATGGCCTCCAGCCTTATTGTTAATAAGGAAATCTTTTGGCAGGTGCGTTCCCGTGGCAATCGGCACACCAAGCCAAACAATAAACGAAGCAAGGACGAGCGACCAGCGCACGGCGGCTTTGAAACTGCGGTCAAGCACCATCCAGGCAATGAATCCGCCCACCAGGCTGAGCCCGGTCATAAAAAACAGGGTAGATTGTTGACCGACGGAGGGAAGCACAACAAACCCCACCACGAGCGAGCCTGCGATTCCACCCAGTGTGTTGATAGCGGACAGCCGCCCCACACTGACGCCCGCAAATTCAGGATCTTCAAGTACCATTCGAATGCCCAGAGGAAAGGCAGCCCCCGAGAAAAGCGCCGGCGGCACGAGCAAAAAGAAGTAGGTTGAGAGGGGCAGTGATTCGAAATGATACCAGAAATCTGACGGTATGAGCATGATTCCCAATGTTATAAGCCCTATGGCCACTTGAAGTGAACCGAACCAGAAGGCGCGCGATTTCGAATGATCAAAGTAAAGTCCAGCAGCAACACTGCCCAGAACAATGCCGATCAATACGGCCGTGAGCGTAAGGGTGTATGTGTAAACCGTGTTTCTTATGAGCAATGCCAGATGACGAGTCCAAAGGACCTCGCTCCCCAAGGCAACAAATCCTGTCAGAAAGAGAAGCGCCGAGACCACGGAATGACTGCGCCTCATGCCGGACCGGCGTTCTTCTGCATTGCCTAACCGGTGAACTTGCGCACGAAGACCCAGAAAGGCCGTGGCAATAGCGACCGCCAAATCGAGTGAAGCTCCAACACAGATTGAACCGAACATGCCGAGTTCCGGAAGCAACACCAGCCCGGTCGCAGCACATCCGAGGGCAGCCCCGAGAGTATTAAGGGCGTACAGGAAGCCCACAGAACGCGTTATACCAGTCTCGTTATTGACATATTGTCGGCAGAAGAGCGGAAGAGTCCCACCCATCAAAATGGTTGGCGGAAGCAGTACAACAGAGATGAGCCCTATTCTGACCAGCGTAAGCAGGACAAATTGTTCGCCAACTGCACGATAGGCCATCCCATAAAGCGAGTCCACTAGCTGGAAGGCGAACGGGCTTGCCAGCGCCAGCGCGCCGACAGCGAGTTCCATGAGCGCAAAAAGTTGCAACGGGCGAGTTGTTCGCTGCGAAATCCGTCCGAAGGTGTAGCTACCCAGCGAAATACCGAGGAAAAAGACAGCCAAGATTGTGCTTAGGGCATAGCTTGTGGAACCAAAGACGAGGGAGGCATTGCGGATCCAACAGACTTCATAGATGAGCCCCGCGCAGCCCGAAAGGAAAAAGCATATTCCCGCGATAATATTCTTCTTGTCCATACTGAGATTACTCAAATCCCTTCGGGTAATTTTGCCAGTCAAATACTTTGGCCGGGATCACTGTGGGTAAAACCCGCATTCGCCGCATTGAAGAGGCGCCTGTATTCCTCATCAGGACATGATAACAATTTGAACCACCCTGAACTATATTATGTAACGAGCCCGCCCGGAGATGTCAACTCTTGGAGTGCACTGGTTACATAGAGCAAAGCGCTTTCAGGTCCAGAGGGCGCTTTTCGCTATTCTCGTTTTCGACAACCGCTTCATTTGGCAGCCGAAGGCCTTCGCCCGAGGTCCGGCAGAAAAGCAGTCATAATGCCCAGAAGAGGCAGATAAGAGCAAAGGTGATAGACAAATTCTATGCCGTGCCGGTCTGCAAGCCAGCCGAACACCGCTGCGCCTATTCCGGCCATGCCGAAGGCCAGGCCGAAAAACAGGCCGGACACCGTGCCTACCTTGCCCGGGATCAGCTCCTGTGCAAACACAAGGATGGCCGAGAAAGCAGAGGCGAGAATCAATCCGATAACAAAGACGAGAATGCCGGTCCAGGCCAGATTTGCGTAGGGCAGCGCCAGCGCGAACGGCGCCGCTCCGAGAATTGAACCCCAGATAACGCGCTTTCTGCCGATGCGGTCGCCTATGGGACCGCCGAAAAGGGTCCCGGTCGCGACTGCAAACAGAAACAGGAAAAGATGCACCTGGGCGGATTGCACAGAGAGGTGAAAGCGGTGCATGAGATAAAACGTATAATAGCTGCTCAGGCTTGCCAGGTAGAAAAATTTCGAAAACATCAGGACCAGCAGGACCAGTATGGACAGGATGACCGTGCGGTCAGGCAAATCCGGGTGCAGGCCCTGGTGGGCGGGGCCGCGTCCTGCAAGCGCTCTGTGCCTGCTGTACCATCCGCCGACCTGCCAGAGCACCAGGATTGCGAGAAGGGCTGCAAGCGAAAACCAGGCAACACTGCCCTGCCCCATCGGGATGACAACCGCCGCAGCCAGCAGGGGGCCCATGGCCGAACCCATGTTGCCTCCGACCTGGAAGATTGATTGCGCCAGCCCGTGTCGTCCTCCGGATGCCATACGGGCCACACGCGAAGACTCCGGGTGAAAGACGGCCGAACCTGTGCCTACTATCATGGCCGCAAGGAGAATCGCGGCATAGTTCGGAGCGGTCCCCAATACCACGAGACCGACCAGTGTGCATCCCATTCCGAAGGCCAGCGAGTATGGTTTCGGTCTGCGGTCTGTGTAGATCCCGATCATGGGCTGAAGCAGGGAGGCCGTGAGCTGGTAGCTGAGTGTAATCATCCCGATCTGTCCGAAGCTGAGCTGGAACTTGCTCTTAAACAGCGGATAGATCGCGAAGATCAGCGACTGGATTGCATCATTCATAAAATGCGAAAAACTGATGGCCGCGAGAACCTTAAAGCGGGTGCGCTCCTCAACCCCGGGGCGCCCCTGCGTAAGTTCATTGCTTTTTTTGTTGTTGTCTTTCATGATCTTCCTGGAATCAGCTTTAATGAAGCGGCCCTGGCGCTTGCCTGAAACTGCAGCCAAAAACTGGAAACATGTTTTTACTATACCATCGACCTGGAACGCCCCGCCATTTTTTCTGTTTCTTTGCCTGAGGAATTCAGCCTGTCTTCAGTGCAGCGGCACACGCGCAAGCAATTTTTTAACACTGCCCCCGGAAAAATGCAAGACGCCTTGTGAGAGATACTCGCGCCTTTCCGAATTCTGGGACAACCCCGGAGCGCCATCACGACTATGACAGCCAGGACCACTACTGCAACAATCAGTCTTTTTATTTTCCCCATCGCTATCTCTAAGCTCGTCTTCAAGGGCAGGATAAAGCATTGTAAATCCTCTCTGGAAATCTCACAATGTTTCTACACATCGATACTATTATATCAGAAGCTCTAATAGTTCCGGATGATCCTCTTACCGCACGTTATCAGTATGAGTGCTGCGTATTTTAAGCCCCGCAGTCCAATCCCATTATACCGGAGCGCCCAGGTCTCCACCGTCTGGTCTTTGCTTGTCATTCCCGTGCAGACGGGGATCCAGTGTATTCAGGAGATTCTGGATGCCAGCCTTCGCGGGCATGACAACTTTTTCCTTCGCAGTCTATTTTGAGATGGATTCTAGTGTGCTGTCCCACAAGTTAATTGTCATTGTCCGCCTTGACCGGACAATCCAGACCCTGCGAAAAGAATGTATTCCCCGATCAAGTCGGGGAATGACGCGGTAGTGGAATTATGCAACTTGTTAATGGGACATGACGCTAGAAATATGATCAGGCAAAGCCTAGTAGGGAGACTACATGAAAAAATGGGCAGCGGTCACAGCGCCTGGAATTCTCATCGTATTGAGCGGGTGCACAAAAATACAAAGCTCCCAGGACGTGCCCCGCAGCTCAAAGGAGGACGGGTTAGCTCTGGAAATTCCCACCCCTCCCGAAGGAAAAAATGCGCAGTTTCAGCCGCATATTCAGGGCCCTTTAGGGAGGGTGAAGTAAAACGATGAACCTTTTCCAGGCTCGGATTCAACCCAAATTTGTCCACCGTGGCGCTCTATTATTTTTTTGCAGATCGACAGTCCCATCCCGGTCCCCGGGACCTCATTCTTATTATGCAACCGCTGAAACATGTCGAATATGCGGTCTTTATCTTTCGCATCAAAGCCTATACCGTTATCCCGTACAGTGAATACCCATTCCTTTTCTCTGTCCTCCGCTGAAATATGGACGCGTGGCTGCTCTCCGCGATGGAACTTCAAGCCGTTCGCAATAAGATTCTGAAACAGCTCTACTATCTGGCCGCTGTCTACAAGTGCCGTCGGCAGTTGGCCGTAGGTCACGATCGAGTTGCGGGCCGCGATATCAACTTTTAGGTTGCCGATTGCCGTGCCGATAATATCATTGCAATCGGCCCATTTCAACTCTATTTTTTTTGTTCCCATCCGGGCATAGGTCAGCAGATCGTTTATAAGGACACGCATCTTGCCGACGCCATCGGCGATATAGCCGATCATTTGAGACGCCTCATCATTAAGCGTATCCCCGGCACGGCGCTGCAGACGCTTTACGTATCCTTCGACTACCAGCAAAGGAGATTTGAGATCATGCGCGGCAACATAGGCAAACTGCTCCAACTCCAGGTTGGAGCGCGCCAGTTCATCTTTTTTTTTCTCGAGATCTTCTCTGGTCCGCTGGAGTTCAATTATGAGCTCTGCGCGCTTCTGAAACTCGGACTTCAGCTTTGAAAGCAGAAAGGCAACGATAAGAAAAAAACAGAGGAGCAAAGATATGTTCCAGAACTCAGCGATGTAATTGTGGAAGGTTTTCCCTGAGTAATAATCTGAGACAGTTATTGTAAAAATACCGAGTACCGACATGAAGATCCCACCCGATTTGTCAACAAACCAGGTGACGAAACCGATAGGCGCCAAATAAAAAACCGAGAGGCCGAGGTTATATCCCGTCAGATAGTCAATGACGCCAATGAGCAGATTAAGTACAAGACCCGCTCCGAAGAGAAATGACTTTGGTTTTTGACGGATTTCCCTTGCTACATCCATGTGCGGCTTTATTTCTAAGTCCTCCTCTTAGTGGAATCTGCCTGCCGCCAAAGCATATCAATGAAAAACTAACATGCCCAACATAAGCAATGCTTGAAATATTTCTAAATATACCAAAGACTTTTGAAGGAAATGTGAAGGACCAATATTTGCCTCATGAAAACACGACACAGTCTTTTCCGGCCGCTCTCCGTGTCTCCTTGATATTGTCCTGAAGCCGGTCCGGCTGCGGATCGGGCCTCATGACAAGAGGGAAGTGTTTAAGCCGGAGGCCGCCTTCACATTTGCTTCACAAAAGCCTGCTACGGTTAAACAGGTTATTATTTTACCTCGCGGATTGGTATGTTTTGAGAACAGTGCTGAGGCAAAAAACACCCCAGAGAGGAGAAAATCATGAACACTGCTGTAATAGAGAATCCAACACCGGAAGAATGTGCCGACAATATCTTTGAGCTGAGCGGTACAAAGTTTGACCCCGAGATCGCTGCCGACGTCTGGCAGCAAATATTGCGGCATAAATGGCTGATGTCCGAAAAGCTTGGCCGGGACACAGGAATGAGGACATCGTGCATCGATTTTCTCGAAAACATGGATCAGGCGCTCAAAGAATATATAGACTATAAGCGAAAGGATATTTTAGTCGAGATGGGGGCCCGGAGAATCGGAAGGGAAAAATGGGATACCATATCTGACTCCCAGCCGCCGAAACAGTTGGTCCAGCGAAGGATTATTCTTCCCCTGGCGGAGGAAGCCCTTTCTAAAAAACATGGCGTCACTCCTCCGAAGACCATAATCTTCTTTGGCCCGCCAGGCACCGGGAAGACTCACTTTGTAAAGGCAATTGCCGGCGTCCTCTCCTGGTGGTACATCGAGATACTGCCCAGCATGCTTATGGTGGACGGAATAGAAAGGCTGGGCGCCAACCTGCACAGTGTAATGGAAAAGGCGCGAAACCTGGAGGATGCGGTGATCTTTATTGACGAGTTTGAGGAAATCGGCGCGAGCCGCGATGCGGCAACGCGGATCGACAAATCAATTACCAACGAATTTCTGAAGCAGGTTCCCCTGCTCAAGAACCAGGGCAACAAAGTGCTGTTCGTCTGTGCTACCAACTATATCCGGGAGCTGGACGCCGCACTGCTTCGCCCGGGAAGGTTTGACTGCATTATACCTGTCGGCGGTCTCGACGAGGACGGCAGAAGGACTATTCTGGAACAATTCCTGTCCAGGCTCAATACGGGAAATATCGATATCAGTCTCATTGTGAAGATGACGTCCAGATTTACACCTGCGGATATCGAGTATCTATTCCGGCAGGTAGCGCACTTCGCTTTCGAGCAGGAACACGCAACGAAGCAGGATTACTGCGTTACGACAGGTACTTTCATTGAGATTTTACCGAACATCCGGCCGTCTCTTACCGAGGAGATTATTGAGGAGTTTCAGAAGGACAGCATCACCTATTCAAGGACCTGAGTGTGACATGAAAATAAGCAAAGAGACGCCCGGCCACCGCAGAAATAAAAAGTGGTGTTTGCTCATTCTCGGTTCCCGGCGGTTTGAACATCTTGAGACATACAGCATAAGACTTTTACATCTGTACTTTACGTCCTGCGACTAAAACCCTTTCTGCCGAGTCGGGAAGAGCAAGACCACCACTTTGGAGAGCTTGTCTTAATTTAAAATTACTCTTATTCCGGATGATTGTCAACTTCAAAGTTCGATTCTTATCTTACCCTATAACCAGCAATTCAGAGGCCGCGATAAAGATCTTCAACGGCATTTGCGGCGGAAGAGAGGCTTTGCCAGGACTTACTTTCTGAACCTGTTCCATAACGCAGGCCGCAGTTTTCAACAGACCCGAAATGAAGTAGACTGTAATCAGGAAAGACGCTGCTCGGATGAAATGGTTGATGGACTGTAACACATGAAAATGTACATTGGTACAAGCGGATACGGGTACAAAGAATGGAAAGGAAAGTTCTTTCCTGAAAAGATATCCCCCAGGGAAATGCTTGGCTTCTATTCGGAGCGCTTCAACTCTGTAGAGATCAATAATACCTTTTATCACATGCCCACAGAGCACGTCCTCGCGGCCTGGGCAGACCAGGTCCCTGATAATTTCGTCTTCGCGTTCAAGGCGCCCCAGACCATCACGCACCTTAAACGGTTGAAAAATGTGGAGGAGGAGAGCGCCTATCTGTTCAGGACCCTGTCAATACTGGAGCAAAAACTGGGGCCGGTACTCTTTCAGCTGCCGGGGAGTTTTCGCGCTGACCTCCATGCGCTGAAAGATTTCCTCGATCTGATACCGGGTGACGTGCCCTGCGCATTCGAATTCCGCAGCCCGACCTGGCTGGGAAACGGAATCCCGGGCCTTCTTCGTGAAAGGGGATGCAGCCTGTGCATCTCGGATACTGATGAGAATCCGGCGAAGGAGATCATCGAGACAGCGCCATGGGGGTACCTGCGCCTGCGGCGTTCCGGATATACGGATGCTGATCTGTCACAGTGGCTGGAAAGGATCTCTTCCAGGAAATGGGAGAAGGCTTTTGTATTTTTTAAACACGAAGAAGAGGCGCTGGGGCCTGAAATGGCGCTGCGTTTTAATCAGCTTGCAGCTTCAGGTGTAAAGAACACAGAAGAAAAGATACAGGCTAACAAAATGAAGGCGGAAGGCCCTCAGGCGCGATGAGAGAGAAAGGCAATTTAATAAACAGGAGACGTTTTTCACTATGCTTCAGCCTTTTCCCCAAGGCGACTTCGCCTGTGTGCGGACAGTCTGCAGACCCGACACCTCGGCCGTTACCCCATGCCCAGGACACCTAAAATAACGCAGGTCGGCAGGCGGCAGATTGAGCTTTCAAATCTGGAGAAGATCCTGTACCCGGACGACAATATCCTGAAAGCGGAGCTGATCGAATATTATCTTAAAGTCGCCCCGACTCTCCTGGCGCATGTGAAGGGACGTCCGCTTTCGCTCGTGCGCTATCCTGACGGCATTAAAGGCGAAAGGTTCTTTCAGAAGAACAGACCAGAGTGGGCGCCGGAGTGGATAGATCATATTGTTCTGGGAAAAAACTCTGAAGAGGAAAAGGTCGATTATGTTTTGGCGACCGAGGAGGCCTCGCTCGTCTGGCTTTCAAACCTCGCCTGCATAGAGCTTCATCAGATGCATTGCCGCGCGCCGCACTTCGATAAGCCTGATTATTTCGTATTCGATCTGGACCCCCCTGAGAGCTACAGGTTCGGGGACCTGGTTGAAATTGCCCTTGATATGAAAGAGCACCTCGAGAGCTTTGGATACCGCGCATTCGTAAAGACTACCGGGAGCAAGGGGCTTCACATCCTCGTCCCCATTGAACCGAAGTGGGCATTCGATAAGGTCTTTGAGACAACGCGCGAATTGGCCGGACTGTTCGTCAAATCACACAGCCGGTCGACCACCCTGCATATCCGGAAAGAGGCCCGCAAAGGGATGGTACTTGTTGACATCTATCGCAACCGGACCTTTCAGACTATTGTGTCGCCCTACAGCGTGCGAGGACTGCCGGGGGCCCCGGTCTCCATGCCGCTGCGCTGGGAACAGCTGGAGGGTACCGGCAGTTCCGCTGACTTTACCCTGCGCTCTGTGCCGGGCCAACTGACAAGCGGTGGCGACGCATGGGAGGGAATCGCCGCATATGCCGCAGGCCTTCATACAGTGCGGAAAGGGGTAAAAGCAAAGAAAGGGCCGCCTCCGGACCTTGAACACGAGGCACCTGAGATGCTCGGCGAGTACGCCAAAAAGCGAAGCTTCGGGAAAACCCCCGAGCCGCCGGCCGCGATAATGACCGGGGAGGGAGATGCCTTTGTATTGCACAGGCACCACGCCACACGTCTGCATTATGATCTGCGGCTTGAGCAGGGGGGGGTGTTGAAGTCCTGGGCGGTTCCCAAGGGGCTTCCACCCAGGCCCGGAATCCTGCGCCTTGCCGTCTCGACTGAAGACCATCCTCTGGAATATATAAATTTCGAAGGTACCATCCCTAAGGGACAATATGGGGGCGGCAGGGTATGGATATACGCCCGCGGGAAATACGGGATCACAAAAGAAAAGAAGGACGGGTTTTACTTCAGGCTCGAAAGCAAGGAGGTCAGCGCGGAGTACAGGATGCATCATACCAGGGGAAACGAATGGCTGCTGGGGCTCGTAAACGCGCCGCAGGTTGACTGGCTGCGTGATCCCATAGAGCCGATGCTTGCGCAATCAGCGGATGAGCCGCCGGGCCCGGAAGGCTATCTTTATGAAGTTAAATGGGACGGTATTCGCGCGATGGTTGCGGTGGACGAAGGTGAAATAAAAATCTTCAGCCGGAACCGTCAGGACATAACCTCCAGGTTTCCTGAACTCCTGGCAGCGGATAAGTCATTCAGAACGGCTTCGGCCTTATTCGACGCAGAGATAGTATGTCTTGACAATGAGGGCAAGCCTGTCTTCAAAAACGTGATACACAGGCTTCAGCAAAAGAGCAAAGACGCAATCGCGCGTGCCCTGGTTAAATATCCGGTCTTCTGCTATGTCTTTGACTGCCTCTACCTCGACGGTCGCACGATTGTAAATGAGCCGCTTTTCCGCCGCCGTGAATGGATGGAGGACGCGATCAGGCGCGATACCCCGTATCGGGCCAGCGAGGCGGTGGCCGAGGGCGCCGGTTTGTTCAGAGCTGCGGTTAAGATGGGACTTGAGGGGATCATGGCAAAGGAAAGAAACAGTACGTACCGGCCCGGCGCACGCAGCGCCGCGTGGATAAAGATAAAGAAACGGCAGACAATGGAGTGCGTGATAATAGGTTATACAAAAGGGAGGGGCGCTCCAGGAGTGCCGTTCAGTGCCTTGCAGCTGGCGCTGCGCGAAGGCAGCGCTCTCCGGTATGCGGGTAAGGTGGGGACGGGTTTTGACGCAAAGTCGATGAAGGAGACATTCGCGTACTTGAAGGACATCAGACAGGTAAAACGACCGGTCAGTGAAAAGCCCCCTGACGACGCGCAGACAGTATGGCTTGAGCCCAGGACGCTATGCGAAGTGCAGTTCGCTTCGCTGACTGAAAACGGTATGCTGCGTGAGCCCGTGTTTCTCAGGCTCAGGCCTGATCTGGCTGAAGGAACTGAAGCAGCTGGAAAGGGTCAGGGAAAGAGGTATAATAAATAGAAATGTACCAGGCCCTGCTGAAAAAAGAATTTTCCTGAATGGTTACACAACAACCCCCCGGGAGGTGACATATGAGAGCAATATGGAAAGGCCACATTCGTTTTTCGCTCGTGACTATTCCCGTCCTTATTTACAATGCTTTGGATACGGAACAGACAATCACTTTTAATCTTCTGCACAGGGAAGACCACGGGCCAATCGGCTACGACAAGCGCTGCAGAAAGTGCAATAAGGTTGTGTCAGCCGACGAGATTGTCAAGGGTTATAAATATGAGCCCGAACGGTTCGTGCTTGTAGAGAAAGAAGATATCGAAAAGATAAATCTCAAAAGTACGAAGATAATCGAAATCGAAGGGTTCATCGATGCAAAAGAGGTGCACCCCACATTGTATGAGGCTCCATACTACGCGGGACCTGACGGTCCTGTCGCGGTGCAGGCATATTCCCTCCTGGCTGCCGCGCTGAAGGAGACCGGAAAGGTTGGGATCGGGAAGGTTGTGCTGCATGACCGTGAGGACATAGTGATGCTCGCGCCTTATGAGAATGCTGTGGTGCTGTACAAGCTCCGGCCGCCCAAAGAGATCAGGAACATCCACGAGGTTTTTCAGCTGGACGGAAAGTCGGCAGACAAGGCGGGGCTCAAGCTCGCGCACAGCCTTGTCGACTCCATGAGCACGACGCTGGACAAGCTTGATTTGACAGACAGGTACCACGACGCTCTCAGTGCGGTCATTGAGGCCAAGATTGCGGGCAAGGAGATCATCGCAGTGGAGGAGGAAGAAAGGCCTGTGGTGGACATCATGACAGCCCTGAAGCAGAGCATCGAACAGGCGAAGGCAGAGAAGAAGCCGATGGAAAAGGCAAAGGGAAAGAAAGAAACCGGTGTCTCAAAGGAAGCAAAATCCAGGTCAAAGGCGGCGCATTAATTTTTTTCACTAATGAGAGTCTGTCCATAAACTGATCAAATGACAAAAAAAGGCTGTCATTCCCGCAACGTCGGGAATCCTTCTTCTAAGTCATATGAAAGATTCCGGACAAGCCGGAATGACAGATAACCGATAATGTCGATTAGACACAGATGACTACCAATAGGATTAAATAGAGATCATGGGCAAGATTTTACCCTTTCCCCGGAAACAGCCAGCCAGGTTCGGTTTCGAGAGGGCCAGAAGGCGCAGGGAAGAGAAGCAGGGCCAGGTCTTGCGGTTTCCTGCCAGCATCAGCCCTTTTGAAGAGGCCCTGCTGCTGGACGAATGTGATGACAGCCGGGCCGGGGATGCTTACAGGCGGGCGATCTCCGAAGGCGACCATGCTGCCGACGCGTATTGCAACCTGGGTATCCTCGAGTCCAGAGCCGGGAGAACAGCAAAGGCCTTCGACTGTTTTACAAAATCGCTGGAGCACGATCCGAAACATTTCGAATCCCATTATAATCTGGGGAACCTTTATTTCGGGGGAGATAACCTCCGGCTGGCGAGGATGCATTATGAATTTGCCGCGGAAATCAACCCGGCGTTCCCAAACCTGTATTTTAATCTGGGACTCGTCCTGGCTCTTCTGGAAGAGAATAAAGCCGCAATAGATGCTCTCGTCAAATATCAACTGCTGGCCTCGCCGGAGGAGCGCAGGAAAGCTGAGGCTCTGATCATCATATTAAGAAGATCTTTGGCAACTTTGGATTAACCCAAAAAATTCGTTTAAAGATCAAGTTGCGGAGATGTGTGAAAAAAGATCTTTATCTGCGCCACCGTTGGAAGACATACGTGATTCAAACAAGCGATCATTTTATGACAGGTGTATGGAAATTATCAGTAGCGAAATTGCGGCATTATAAAGATTTTTTTCGCATGTCTCCGCAATAATTCCATTTTTCGGGTTAAGATACTTTCGTCAATCGCCTCTGACAGTAAAGTCCACGGAATCGACAACATGATCGTTTGGGCCTACAAGAGACACTGTATAATTGCCTGCTGCCGGACTCCATGAAATTATATCAGAGGACTTTCCGAGCAGCTTGTTGTTTAACATCCAGGAATAAGAACCCGAAGCTGAATTCGCTTCGAAAAAAACGCGCTGTCGGTCTTCCGGAATGTCGGGGTCCACAGCTATAATCATCCCCTTGACCGGATAGGCTATTTTGGGTACATACGCAGCGTTCTTGTCCTCTATCTCTGCAAGACTCCGGTTCAGTGCCTTTAATAAACCACTCCACCCTCCCGGATTCCGATGCATTATTGAATTTCACTTTTCTTGCTATTACTCCCTCAGGCTGGCGGCGGGACACGGCAGGGCCGTCTTTGTGCAGATGGTCCATGATCTCAAGCCAGACAGGGGCGGCCCCTGTGACGCCGGAGACGTCCCACATTGGCTCGCCCGAGAAATTCCCGACCCAGACTCCAACAGTATATTTTTCCGAATATCCGATGCACCAGTTGTCCCTCATGTCCTTGCTTGTGCCTGTCTTCACAGCGCTCCAGAAGCGGGTGGAAAGCGGATTTTCAAGGCTGAAGGTAGCGCTTCTGGCCTCTCTGTCTGAAAGGATGTCGGATACCAGGAAAGCGGCGCTGTCGGAATAAACACGCCTTTTATGGCCTTTACCTTTTTGGGGGGTAAACTGCATGCTCGCTCCAGATGCCGTTATTGACCAAGGTACGGTATGCATTGACAAGCTCATAGAGGCTCACATCAGCAGAGCCCAGGGCCAGCGAGGGGCCGTAATACTCATTTGCCTTAAGTTGCCCGAAGCCCAATTGGCTGAGTTTACGCACAAAGGTCTCTTCCCCGATAAGTGAAAGGGTCCTGACAGCCGGAATGTTAAGCGATGAGGCCAGCGCGGTCCGGGCGGAAACCGTACCCTTGAAATCACTCTCATAATCTTCAGGCTTATAGATGCCGGTTGCAGTGGGGACGATCAAGGGGGCTGTCCTTCAGGACCGAAGCAGGCGTCAGTATCTTTTTTTCAAAGGCCAGGGCGTACAGAAAGGGTTTCAGCGTCGACCCTGCCTGACGTTTGGCCCTGATGCCGTCTACATTGCCGGCAGGGGACACCTCGCCTGAGCTTGCCACATATGCGAGGACCTCTCCGGTCTTGTTCTCCACGACAAGGACAGCGCCGTCATTGACGTTCTGGGATTTTACAGCCAGCAGCTGGTGCTTCAGGACTTCCGAGGCAAAACTCTGGAGACCGGCATCGAGTGTCGAGGTGACCGAAGTCTTTCCGCCTTTCAGCAAGTAACGCGCCAAATGGGGCGCAAGCGCGGCTGTCTGCTTCACGGAATATGTGCCTGACAGGGTCTTCTGCGCAAGCTGTGTTATATCTTCGCATGCAGTATTGGTCTTCATCACGTCCCTGAGCAGGCATGCCCGTTTCGCAACATCTTCAGGCCGGGCGTTTGGCGAGCGGATCAACGAGGCGAGTATCAGGGCCTCCGGCTCGTCAAGACCGCTTGGTTCCTTGCCGAAAAGCCCTCTCGATGCAGCAGCGATTCCCTGAAGTTCTCCCCTGAATGTTATTAGAGCAAGATATGCCTCAAGGATCTCGTCCTTGGTCCATATCTTTTCCAGGTCCTTTGCCGCCTGCATCTGGTCCCATTTTTGGCCGAATGTCCTTTTCAGGCCTTTTGGCTTCAGTTTTTTGTCCAGGAAGGAGACCAGCTGCATGGTGATCGTGCTGGCGCCCCTGGGAGTTTTAGTGAAAAGGTTTTTTACAGTTGCGGAACCGACAGCCTTCCAGTCAACCCCCTGATGTTCATAAAACCTCTGGTCCTCGGATTGAATGACCGCTTTTATCAAAGAAGGCGAAATGTCTTTTAGGCTTGTCCAGTCGAGCCTCCTTCCCTTCGGGTCCACCCGCAGCTCATGAATGACCTTCCCGTGCCTGTCCAGCAGGACCGCGTCCGATTTCTTATAGGAGTCTTTTATCTCCTGAAAAGAGGGCATGGCATAGGGCGTTCGCTGCCATGACAAAACAAATTATCACGAGAAATAAAGATTTCATAATTTCAATTTTGATTTGCGCCGGCTTATTGAATACGACTTTTCCAATACCCAGGGGCTAGATGCACGTGCATCACTGCTATGATCACGTATTGATCCGACATGATCCGGAAAATAACACCGAACGGGAACGTCGTTGTCAGACAGCGACGAACACCATCTTCGATTTCTTGTACAAGAGTGGATTGACTTGGATTCTGTTGAGGGCGTCCTGAACTGTTGCAAGGAACCGTTTGCCAAGATCTTTCTGCCGGGTCTCGTAAACTTTGCCGCCGACATCATCTCAGCCTCGGCGTCAGGATGGAAGCGGACCGGTATCATCCGAGCGCAGCATAAGCACGGGCGAAAACATCCTCGGCATCACACAACTCTACCGTCCCTTCGTCTATCTCGCGACAACGCTTGCGCACTTCTTCTTTCCAGGCGGAAGACAAAATAACTTCCTCTTCGAAATCAAGGCTTTCGATAAGTTTTTCCGCCACAAAGGCACGCGCTTGCGGCGAAAGAGAAAGGACTTCTGCTATGATCGTATCTATAGCTGTTTTCATGAGAATATTATATACCGGCATAGCATACCGACGTCAATATGTTGAATTGAATAGCAAGGCAGCGAAATCGAAGGAAGGGGCGGACGGAATTTTACCCCTCAAAAGGAGCCAAACAAAGATATTGTCAGTTCAATCTATGGCCCGACTTCCCACTGTTTGTTCGGCGTCTCTCCCAGCATCTCCGGGACATACAAGGCCTCGACCCTTGTAGCAGGGAGATGAAACACGCCCGCGTTATTCAAACGGACCGTATATTCAACAGTCCACTTCCCTTTCGGGACGAATTCGTAATACGCCCTGAACGCCTCGAAGGACCGCTCCTCAAATACCGGGAATACCCATCCTTTCTTCTCCTCTCCTGTTGTAAGGAGCTGCGAGTCCCTTCCCAGACCTGTGCCGAGTATCGCTGAGCCGGCGGGTATCGGGTCGTTCACAACGACCCATGTCATGTCAGCCTGGGCCTCGAGTTCGAGTTTGACCCTCACCACATCGCCCTTGCTCCATCTGCCTTCGGCCTTCCGGTCAACAGGCGTTACAGTCTTTTTTATCCTGTATCCGGACGAAAAAGGCTCTTTCAGCGGTATAGCCGCAAGGCTCTGAATCACGGCCCAGGGTTTTCCTGTACCCTGATGAGTAAGCTTGAGGGGTTCTTTTTCCTTCGGCCAGCCAAGCATTATGCTTTTCCCGTCTTTAGACTTGGACCACTCGACTGTCTTTGTCTTGTTATCAAGGGAAGCTGAAGTCGTCCCGGTAACAGGTATTGCCTCAAACTTCTCCGAGAACTTCTCCATGGCAAGCACTCCCCAGGCATTCGCTGTGGTAAGGAGACCAGGCCCCCCTGTGCTGACGGCCCAGCGCCCCCCTTGCAAGCCTCGGCATATCCTGTTTCCAGGTGTCGAAATTAAGGAATGTGAGGACGCTCTTTACTGCATTCACGTCTGCCGACAGCATGAGCCACCAGAGGTTGTCCGTCCCCTCTGTTGAAAAGCCCATTGAAGTCCCCTGGAAATTCAGCCTGGAACGAAGAATCTGCTCAGCCTCTTTAAGGCGGCCCTGCCGGTCCTGGATGCCCTGCACCCTCAGCAGCACATTTGTCCAGTCCAGCACAGCGGATGTCGGCCAGAGGTTCGGCTCCAGTATTATTGAATCGAGGAGCTTCGGGTCAGCCTTCCCGCTTCTTGAAAGCGCCTCCAGAGAAGCCATTTTTCTTATCGAGAGGTCGGCTGTAGGCAGCGACGAATACCTCATGACCCGGCCCTCGATGAAACCCTTCAGGCCTTCTTCCATACGTTCTTTTATGTCCGCCGGAATATTCCAGCCGGCCTCATTGAGATATGGAGAGTATATAGGCTGTAAGGACATCGCTTCCCTGAAGGCATGTCGGAAAATATTTTACGAGCCCGTCCTTATCGAGATGAGACGGCAGTTCTGATAAAACATTTTTCCAAAGGTTCTCGTCCCTCAGCGCAACTGCCTTCGATACTTTCTGCTCCATGCAGGAATAGGGATAGTGTTTCATGAACCATGTGACGCCGCCCATGCCATTGGAAAGCTTCGGCCTCAATGAAAGATTGATCCCTCCCTTTCCTGAAAGCGCGTCCTTCGGCTTTTCAACGTCCATGGCAAAACTGTTATCGACCTGCGTGATGGTTGCCTGGAAGGTCCTGACAGGCACTGCTTCCACGACCTTTTGTCTGGCTTTCAGGCTGTCAGCGGCATCACCATCTTTTTCTTTTGCGTTTACTTCATAGCTCATGGACTCGAGGCCATAGGGGACCTTTATTTCCCACCCTATCTCTTTTGCTTCTCCCGGCAGCAAGGGCTTCATGAAGCGGCCCGAGTTCTTTCTCCTCAGCAAGCTTCAGCCTTGCATTAATGTCCAGTTCCATACTGCGGCCGGAGGCGTTCCTGATCGTAAAGCCTGCCCTGAATGTGTCACCCTCCCTCACGAGCGGAGGCACGCCTGAAAGTATCATCAGGTCCTGGGTTGTTTTTATGCCCGCCTGTCCGCTGCCGAACATGCCTGTGCCTCCGGTTGCAACAGCAACGATCCTGAAACCCGTCAGGGAATCGTTCAGCGGTATCTCTACCGAGGCTTCACCCCTGTCGTTCAAAGGCACACGCGCCTTCCAGAACAAAAGCGTATCGAACAGTTCACGCGTCACCTGTCTTCCGCCGCCGCCGCCGTGCGGCAAGGCCTTGAGGCCGAAATGTCTTTTCCCCACGACCTGCATCTGGGCTGTGGAGGTCTCTACTTCATATCCCCTCCGGCCCATCATCGCCTCAAGAAGGTTCCAGCTTTTATTCGGCATAAGTTCAAGAAGGCCCTCGTCAACAGCAGCAACAACAACCTCACTCCCTTTCGGCGGTGCGCTTCCGTCTGACCGGCTTGCGCTTATTTTTACCCGCGCCTTTTCACGTATCCTGTAAGTCTCCTTTTCAGGGGAGACCTTCACCTTAAGTTCATGCGCCTTCCAGCCTACATTGATCTCAGCGATGCCGAGTTTGAAGGCAGGTTTGCCCAGGTCGACCATCGCAGTAGGCTGCACGCCTGAAACGCGGCCCCGCACAACAAGCGCTGAGACGAATACATTCGGCGCATAGTTGTTTTTTATCGGTATTTCTATGACAGGGTCCTTTCCGGAGAGTTTCCTGATAAACGCCTCCATGACCCCTTCCCGTTCTACGGTAATGAGCGCGGTCGCTGTCCTGAAGGGCATCCTGACCTGGAACTTTGCCGTATCTCCTGGTTCATATCTCTTTTTCTCCGGCAGCAGGTCTATCCTGTCGTTGTCGGCAACATCAAACCACCATTCCCCCTTCCCTGCGATCCATACATCCCGGTATGCTGCTGAGACATTGCCGCTGCTGTCCGCTGTCCTCGCCTGAAGGATCACATTCCCTGATACAGGCGACTGCACTTCGCATATCAGAAGTCCTCCCGCGTCAGTCTTCCCTTCACAAAGCGGCCCCACGCGTTTTGTCTCTGTCACATGCTCATAGGAATAAAACCCTCCCACGAGCCTCTTCCTGTGCGAATAGTATTGCCGCTGGAAAAGCTCCACCTTTACATCCTGACCTGAAACAGGCCTTCCCGAAAGGTCGACTGCAGCAACAGAAAACTTGAATGCTTCCTTTGAAGACGCCCATGAATCAGGCTTTATGCCCAGCAGTATTTTTGAAGGCCAGAGGGGTATCCTGGTTGAAACAGTCTGGACCTCTCCGCTCGGGTCCCTGAATTCCATTTCAGTGATTATGTCGTTAGGCGCCTGGACTGAGGGCAGGTCGGATATCCTTGTCCTTGAACTGCCTGTTTTATCGAGTATCAGTTCAGTGGTCTGTATCTTCGGCTGCGCCTTCGCGGCCTGCTGTTCTTCAGCCGCCTCATAATTGGTCCTCCTGGTTATTTCCTCTTTCACCTCTCCGTTGGCAAAAACAAAATCTTCATAGTCAGCGAAACGGACCTGTTTCGGCTGCAGCTGACTGCGCAGTTTTACCGGCAGGTTATTCGCGCCGCCGCCTGAGAGATGGCTTACAAACAGATCTATTTCCATCTCTGAAGAATTGACCAGCGGCTCTTTCGGCGGCTGTATGATCCCCTTCATTAAAGGCACCCTGAATTCTTCAACCCTGAAAGAGCCTGAATCCCAGCCATCAGGATTGAAATATGCTTCATCGCCTTCTTCATATCCTCCGACTGCGGTCCTGGCCTTTGGCCCTTCTGTCGCCTTTTTCAAAAGGACAACAGAGTAATTGCCCAATTTTGTGTCCCGGGGTATCTGCCATGTTGTTTCCGCTGTCCCCTTCGGGTCCCACTTAAGAGGGAACTCATATCTCTGATTACTTCCCTGGTGATAGATCAACACAGCCTTTGGCAGGTCCTGCTTTTTTATCAATGAGAACCCTGTCGTCATATGTTTTCTTATGATATGTTTCATATGCACTGTTTCACCGGCCCTCAATAAGGTCCTGTCGAAAACCGTATGTGCAATGGCCGGGCCGCGATAATCCGCATTGGGGAGGTTGTATCTGAAAGGCTCTATGCCGTCCTCCCAGCTGGTATGGACAAACGTCATATCATTGTTTGTCCTGGCAAATATGAACAGCCCGCTGTTAAATCCGGGACAATGCGGCAATTCCTCCAATGAAGGCAATTGCTTATTTGTCCTGGCAATACCATTCTCATCAGTCTTCCCCTGCCATAGGACTTTACCGTTACAGTCCCTGGCAGAAACAGACGCAGCCTTTACCGGTTCAGCCTTGTCCAGGGTGGTGACCCATACCAGAGATGATTCCCTGCCCCACTTGAAATGGGCCGAAAGGTTTGTAACAAGAGCGGCTGTCGGTACATACATGGGTTTTTGCTGTCCCAAAAGTGACGGTCCCGAGTATGCGGCTTTCCATCTCGACAACATAGAACCCTGCCTCTTTCAATGGAATTCCGACCACCTCAAAGGCCTTTGAGCCGCCTGGTTTCGGCAGATAGAATTCTTTAACGTCCCGTTCATTTTTCAGGATGGCCTTTTCACGTTCCGCGGACAATACCTTCTTCATCCAGTCTATGACCTTTTCTTCCCTGTCCATCCGGATTTTTTGGAGTCTTCCTTTTAGCCCCTCCGCAACCTCTGCGGTCTTTGAATTCAGAGGGCCGGGAAGGCTTGAACTTGCTGCTTCTCCAAGCTTTACCGCCTTGTCCGGAGCCCCTTCTTTTGCCTTGTCAACCATACCCTTCGTGCTTTCGACCTTAAGCATTCTTGTCCTGACCGAAGGCTCGAGGTTCCTCAGGGTAACAGGGAGGGCTGCGCCTCCCTTAAGCTCGATAATTCCAAAAAGGGCCGAAAATTTTGCCAGCGGCGGATACGAGTCTGTCCTGATTGTAAGCGGGAATTTGTCCTTATTTGATAAGGTCCTTCCTGCGTCGTCCTTCAGGTCCTTCGGGACCTCGATGACGAATGACGATTTTTCAGGAAAAGGACCTTTAAAGGAAATTCCATTTACAAAATTTTCATCTTCCTGGCTCTATATCTTCTGCTTCGCCTTCTTCCTCTCCATAATCTGCATTTGAGGATATTTTCTCGGGCTTATAGGTCTTGCCATGCCCGCGCAGAACAATTTTATTCGCCATATCCAAGGGGACTGAAGATGAAAAATCAAGCCGGACAGGGAGTATCGGGACACAGTCGGCATTCGCGTTCTCCCTCTCGCAGTTGAAGGTCGCGGTAAAGGGACTGCGTGCCTTAAAGGGAAGTATCTGGTCTTCGGTGGTCTGTACGCCGCTCACTGATGAGACACCTCTTCCCCATATCAGACTTATATTGGAGTCGTTTGGAAAATTTTGCCTGCATTGCACAATAACAGCGGGCAGATCCTTATTGCTGCTGTCCAGATTATTCCGGATAATATTTTCCCTTTCTTCTCCTTTAATAATCTTTACTCCTATCCGTTCGTTTATTCCTTCGACCGAGCATGAGACATTTGCAAGCACCGATTCTTCCGTCGCCTCTGCATCAAGTAAAAGTATAAAGGCCTGGTCTTCATCTATGCCGGAGCCTTCAGGAGGGATAAGACATCTTGATCGCGGGCCCGCCGGTTGAAAAAGAGAACTGCTGCTGTCCGCTGATTGTCCTGCCTGCAAGGGTCTTTAAACCGGCCTTCAGTGTGAATTCGCATGTGACACCTGCGGGCAGGTCCCTGTCAAAATCATATATCCAGTTTTTACCGTCAGCCCATCTCGTCTGTCCTTTTTCAGGACATTTGATGTCAAACGGTTCAACAAGACGCGGGTCCCCGAAAGAGCACGATCTGTTCCGAAAATCTGGCTGTCACCTGCCTGACCCCTTTAATGACGCCCTGGGGTGAAAATATTTCGACATGCGGGTCCCCTTGAGCAGATGCTGGACAAAAAGAAAAGACCAGGAATAAAGACAAGATCACACTCGCTGAAAATTTCTCCATTATCTTCCTCTTTTCCAAAAAAGTATTATCCAAATATGCAATGGTTCAGCTATCAGCCCTCAGCGGTCAGCTTTCACAAGAAAAGGCATGCCGCCGACCGACTTGTCCGTGAGACTTGTATCTTCCTTTTCTGGCTGACAGCTAATTGCTGACGGCTGAACGCTTACCTAAATATTGAACAGCTTCATGCCGCTGCCTGCGCTGAAAGACTTTTTGAAGGCCGTGGTCATAAATCTTTTTGCCCCTTCGGCCGCATCTCGTCACGCTCTAGCCCCTTTGCGAGCAATGCGGTCAAGCGCAGCTGAAAAAACACATCCGGTCCCGTGATATTCTCCCTCTTTCTTCCTGCTTCTCAAGATAGTGAAATTCTCCGTCATACAATACATCCAGCGCATCACCTTCCAGATGTCCGCCGGTTACAATCACATTCCGGGGTCCGTAGCCTTTCAGGCAAACAGCGGCCTTCTCCATATCAGCCCTGGTTTTGATATCAATCCCGGTAAGGACAGACGCCTCGTAAATATTCGGCGTTATCACGGTACAAAGAGGAAATATTTTTTTTCTCAGGGCGACCGGGGTATTTTTTTCGACAAGTCTTTTACCGGAAGAAGAGACCATGACCGGGTCAACAACGATATTTTTCAGCGAATACTTCCTGATAATATGAGCGAGCGCTTTCACACTGGATTCGCTGTACAACATACCTGTTTTCGTTGCTTCCGGGACAATATCCGAGAGAAGCACGGAAAGCTGGGTCTTCACAAATTCTCCGGGAACAGGCATAACATCCCTTACCCCTTCTGTATTTTGAGCGGTCAGTGAAGAGACAACAGAAAGGCCGTATACGCCGAGAGCCTGAAAAACCTTTAAATCCGCCTGTATGCCGGCGCCCCCTGTAGGATCAAAACCGGCGATTGTAAGAGCTTTTTTCATTAAAGGGATTATATATGGACAAAGTTATAATGGCAAGAGGAAGTGCAGGAACTGCATTTTCCCAGCACAACCGCAATACGCCGTTTCCTTTCTGATTTCGGGAACTATTTACTCAAAAGGGAAGCAGAAATAATGATCAGGCAGATAAATACGCAGTTTTTATCTGGCATGATACATGCTTAAACATAATGTCTTACATAATCAACCTTACAAGGTTGTGTTTCATAGAAAAAAATTCAGTTAAAATCGAAGACGAAAGGAGGTGTTCAGTATAATGAAAAAATTCCTGGCTATAATGCTTACAATGATAATGGTCCTTTCTCTGGCTCTTGTTATAGGTTGCCAGAAGAAGGAAGAGGCCCCGAAGCCAGTAGAAGCTCCGGCTCCTGCTCCAGCTCCGGCTCCAGCGCCTGCTCCGGCTACCGAGCCAGCTCCGGCTCCTGCTCCTGCGCCTGAAACTCCGGCTCCTGCAGCTCCACACGGTAAATAAGTTCTTTACCTGTGACATTTTTCAGAAGAGGGGAGGTCTTTTTCAGGACCTCCCCTCTTTTTTTCTAATCATTTCCCTGCCGCTGAAACAGATCGACGCATTCAGACCCGCTAAAACAGAAAGTTTTTTCAGCATTAGCTCTTGACATAACAGGAATAAAGTTATAATATTTTCAAAAGTCAAAGTAGAGATTTTTGTTTTTCTATCATCTCAATAATGAAAGGAGGTGTTCAGTATAATGAAAAAATTCCTGGCTATAATGCTTACAATGATAATGGTCCTTTCCCTGGCTCTTGTGATAGGTTGCCAGAAGAAGGAAGAGGCCCCGAAGCCAGTAGAAGCTCCGGCTCCTGCTCCTGCTCCTGCTCCGGCTCCTGAACAGGCCCCGGCTCCTGCGCCGGCAGAGACCCCGGCTCCTGCAGCCCCGGCTGGCAAGTAAGTTTTTTACCTGCAGCTGCAAAAGAAGGGAGGTTATGAAAGACCTCCCTTCTTTTTTTTCTATACCCAAAAACTGGAAACTATGTTCATACCTACCTGGAGTTTATTATCCATTTAACTTGACAGAAGAGCAGTAAACTTATAATATTTTCAAAGGGAATAATGCTTACAGTCGCTATTCTGTAACTTCGTTGTTGAAAGGAGGTGTTTAGTAGAATGAAGAAATTTTGGATTTTAATGCTTTCGTTACTCATGGCCCTTTCACTGGTGCTCGCAGTAGGTTGCCAGAAGAAGGAAGAGGCCCCTGCTCCTGCTCCTGCCACTGCTCCTGAGCCGGCTCCTGCTCCTGCTCCTGAGAAAATGGACGAGAAGGCAGCCCCTGCTCCTGAGAAAATGGACGAGAAGGCAGCCCCTGCTCCTGAGAAAGCCGCTGAAAAGCCGGCCGCTGAGAAGAAGAAAACAGGAGGATATTAATACTCATTGCGACCAAAGCAACAGGGCCCTCCAGGGGCCCTGTTGCTTCAGCTTCAGCGTGTAATCTTGAATAAACTAAAGAATAACTTTAAACTCCCTTTCTCCGGGTCCGAAGAGAAACCTTTCCCTTAATACCCTGACCGTTATCTCATCGCCCTTCTTCTTTGACAGCAGGAATATGCGCATATCATCCACACTCTCAACAGGAGTACCATCAAGAGAAAGAATAATATCATTTTCTTTCAGGCCCGCCTGTTTCGCCACGCTGTCAGGAGTAAACTGATTAATGATGACTTTCTTGTCTTCATCTTTCAGCAGCACGCCGAGCTTCGGTGATTCCGGCAATGAGACAGGAGAAGGAAAGAGGACAAAATCAGCGATATCTTTCTCAACATCTCCTGCATTGAGGATTATTGCATACTCTCTTTTGTTTAACCTGAAGGCACGCCTGGGGATCCCCGAGCCAAAAGCCATATGACCTTCGCCTGCTAATACAACAACTTTATATTCGGGATTTTTGCTGATAAACTCATCAAGGTTCCGGGCCATTGATTCATCCCAGAGGACCTGCGCCTCATAAAAAAAATCGAAGTTCATTTCCTTTGCGTGTGCATGCCTCTCAAAAAAGTCCCTGAGTCTCTCGTAGTATTCCTTATCAGAGATGTCAAAATATTCAGGGACCTCCTTCAGTTCATCAGCTGTGAGAGCATGCAGGCCCTCCCTGGAAACCTTCGAGACCAGTTTTTTCGGGATATTGAGGGCGATCACAGGTATCTTATATCCCCTTGCAAAGAGCAGAATTTCCCGGTAAAGGTTGTAATCATATCCCCATTGTTTAAAATATTCCGATTTTTTCAGAAATGTTTTTTCATCAGTCTTGCCTGCTATATAATCGTCGAGGGCCTGCTGAGAGGGCTTCTGGAACATCTCCATCCCGATAGCTATTTTTTTGTATTTCTTATACAGTTCCTTGATAACCTGGAGCTGCACGCGATGGTGTTCGAACTTGTCATGCCCTTCTCCCACGTAGATGATATCTTTGCCGGCGGCTTTTTCAATGACGCCGTATATATCAGTAAGCCGGGGGATTTCGACTCCCGGCAGTATCTTCAGAAATAACAGTCCTTATCCCTCTTTCGGTCTCATCGACGGTCTTTAAAATATTCCTGTTCCCTTTGAAAGAAAGATTGCCGTATTTTCCATAGTGGGTGATCTTCTGCATATATCCCGTGAGCTCGGAAGGGACAGGACTCCCGACAACAGTAATTACCCCTTTTTTATTGAAAGGATTTTCCCTGGTGATCAGATAAAAATCAGCGGTCTGCTCTTCAAGTTTGCCCAATAACCTCTTTGCGATAGAGGTCTCAACACCGGGGATCAGAAGAGAATAGTTCTTGATATCTTCATAGGAGACCTCCTGCTCTTTTTTCTCTGTATAGCCTTCTCCCTTGAGAAACCCGGACAATCCCGCATAAAGATCTGCCTTGTCCTGCGGGACCACGAAGATCTTTTTGTCGGCGCCGAGAAGGCGTGAAACTACAGGGGGAAATTCTTCCTCGGAAAGCTTTCTGAACAGGTCGTAATTATCATCGATAATCAGGCTGACCGGGGTATCTTCAGCCTCTATCTCCACCTCGACGAGGGTCCTCGGCTCCTTTTCTATCACGAATACCTTCCTCACCTCGCCTTCCCTCAGTTGAACTGCTACCGGCAAAAAAAGCTTATAGTTTTTGCCCTTCTGGTCGACGTTGAAGGATACGACAGCTTTTGTGCCTTTGTACTTCAGTTCAAGATTGGTTATCTCAAGCTCAGGGACACCACTTTCCTCGACCCACTGTTTAAAAAACCATTCCAGGTCTTTGCCGTAGCCGGACTCAAAGACGTCCCTGATATCAGACCATGAGGCTGCCTTGAAGCTGTTTTTTTCAACAAATTTCCTGAGGGAGCTGAAAAAAATCTCCTCTCCCACCATCCTTCTCAGCATATGAAAGACCATAGCGGATTTTCCGTATCCTATCGCAGCAGACACCCTGTCCTCACGCCCGCTGAAAGACCGCAGAGGAAAGTCCTTTTCCGGATGTCACATAGCTCCCGAAGGAAATCAGTATCTGTTTTCTATAATCCCATCCTTTGTCTTTCAGCTCTTCATATCTGTGGTCAGCCAGATATGTTGTCAGTCCCTCAGACCAGTTGCCACTCTTATCATCGGTATAAACAAGGTTCCCGAACCATTGATGGAGGACCTCATGACCCAGAGAGGTCTCGAGTATAAACGGCATCTTCAGAATATCCTTCCCGAGCAGGGTAAATGTCGGGAAAGAATATCCCGCAGATAAAAAGTTCTCTACAACAGCAAACCTTCTGTAGGGATATTTCCCCAGGTATTTTTCATACATATCGAGATACTTCCCGGTAAATTCTCTGTACGTCTTCGAAAGCCCGCTGTCCTCTGCGAAAAAATAGGTGGCAATTTCAATATCTCCGTGTCTTTCCATTTCGACCTTATATCTGCCTGCAATAAGAGTCAGATTCCGGAGCGGGTGCTCAAAGACAAAAAGAAATTCCCGGCTGTTATCGGCACGCTCCCTGATGCTGACCTCATCTGCTTCAGATATGCCCTCAAATCCTGACGGCAGCACCGCGGTCAGCCGGTACAAAGAAGCTCCATCAACAGCAGGATGCCAATTGTCCGTAAGCAGAATACCCTCAGGGCCTATATAATTGCCCTTGATCGCTCCGGGGTTGTCGGAGTTGCTTTCCGGCAAAGACCGGTATTCGGCCCTGATATTCTATCTTCAGAATGTCCTCAGCCGATCCTGGAGTAAAAGTGATCGACTCTGTCCCCGGCTCAACCGCAAGGGCCCTGTCACGCACCGAAACAGCAGTGACCTTTATGCCCGTGAGATTGATCTTTGCAGACTGGCCTGCGGGAAGGGATATCCTTGAAACCCCTTTGATTGTATTATTTCCAGGGTCAAACTGAACAGCGAGTTCATTGAGCGGCATGGCGATTTCTGCCAGAGCATATGAAGACAGAGGAAATAACCATAAGGCAGCCAAAATAATTATCGATAATAGATTCATTCAACCAATTCCCCTTTAGTCACTCAGCGTTACAAGGCATAAAATTGCGCGCAGAAAGCCCGTCAATAGGCGCCCTGCCTTTTTAATACAACGCCGAGGGTCTTAAATATTATAACGATGTCAAACCATACCGACCAGTTCAGTATATACCATGTATCCAGCTTGATCCTGTCCTCAAAGGTGAGTTCGTTTCTGCCGGAAACCTGCCAGAGGCCCGATATACCCGGATTTATCAAGAGTATGGTATCGATACTCTCCCGTATGTCGTCCTTCTCCTGGGGCAGGTATGGTCGCGGCCCAACAAGGCTCATCTCTCCCTTCAGGACGTTGAACAACTGGGGAAGCTCGTCCAGAGACGTCTTCCTCAGAAACTTTCCAACTCGTGTTACTCTCGGGTCGTAACTTCGCAATTTCTTATATTTCTCCCACTCCTCGGAGGCCGCAGGGCTCGATTCCAGGTGCCTGGTAAGCAATTCTTCGGCATTCAGGTGCATTGTCCTGAATTTTAAGCATTTGAAAGTGCCTTTCTTCCCCAGCCGGTCCTGGACAAAAAAGGCCGGTCCCCTGGAATCCATCCTTATAAGCGCCCCGATGATCCCGATCGCCGGCACAATGAAGGGGAGAAGCAGGAGGGATAGACTAAAGTCAAAGACCCTTTTTACGAACCGGTTGAAAGGGTTTTTCAGGTTGTTGTTGATCTTCAGGAGAAACATCTGCTGCGCAAAGAGATGGCACAGCTCCGTATTCAGCAGAGACATACCCTTGAGGTCGGGTATGAGCATGACCTGTTTTGTGTACTTCTGGACCGTATTGGTCAGTTTCGTTAATTTTGCCGGGGGAAGAGAAGGGATCGCAATGATCACGCTGGAGACATTCAGAAATTTGACAAACTTCTTGAAATTTTTCACTTTGCCGAATACCTTGAATTCATGTCCCTCAATCTCGATCATTGTCGCGATTTTTTCGGCTGAATCATCAAGGAAGCCCAACAGGTTGAAACCCAGGTGCGTGTCCATGCTCAAGGCCTGTGCGACCGCTCTTCCTGCCTTTCCGGCGCCGATAATAATAACATTCTCTTTCCATACGCCAAGCCGGTAAAGGATTTGCTTGCCCCTGAGCCTGAAAATGGGGAAGAAAAATAGACTGAAGATCCAGAAAAAAATCAGGGTAAGCCTGGAGAACCTGATAAGACTTTTATCCAGAGTTACGATTGAAAGGATAACAATAACAGAGACAGACACCGCCTTTACCAGACCTCTGGCCTCGTCCCAAAAAGGAATCCGCTGGGTATACAGTCTTTCATAGGCAATAAAAAAAAGAAATATAAACGGCGTCCACCAAAAATACGCAAAGTCGATCACCGAGACTTGAAGGTTTATTCTTTCCGGCGACACTAAGGCAAACAGCCTTCTGGTATAGAAAGCGAAAAGATACGCAGAGCCAAGGGTAAACAGGTCAATAAACACCAGAGATGATATGACGGCCATATTTTTTAATCTTGAAATCATTTGTCCTTAATGTCGCTGAAGGATTTTTTCCCGTGCCGCACTTTATGGTTTCTACTGTAACTCATTTCGATACTTTTTTGCCCGGTAGTGCCTCTTTCCCCCATGCCAGCTCCAAAATCAATTCTTCATACTTTTCCGCACACCACGCCCACGAATAGCAGACGCGGATCCGCTCCCTCGCCTTATTCTTGAATTCCGCCAGTTCATCACGATGATCGAGCGCCCAGGCCATCTTTTGCGCCAGGTCATCGGCGTCCTTGCGAAAGAAGATGCCACAATCCGCCAGAACATCATGGCTGAAAGGGACATCGACCGCCATAGTAAAGCAGCCACCAGCCATGGTCTGGTAAGCGCAGGGTTCGTACCACCGACCTCGTTGCCGTGAATATAGGCGTAGCAGTTGCACCACAGCTCCTTAAACAGGTCCTTGTCGTAAATAAAGCCAGGCAAGAGCACCCTTCCTCCGGCAGCTGCCTTTAGCTCCGGGAAGTAGTCGCTCCCGTACCGAACTCCTCCGACCAGCACCAGCTTCTTGTCCGTCTTCAACCGGTTAAATGCCTCCACCGTCAAAAGAGGATGGTTCTCCGGCTCAAAGCGCGTAATCTGCAAGAAATACTCCCCCGGACACAGACCGAAGGATTCAAGGAGTTCCGGCTTCCTGGACTCCTGTGGGTAAGCGCCATAGGCGATCAACGTACTGTCTGTGCGGTACCGCCGCCGGTAATAATCCTGAATGCCACGGGAATCAGCAACGATCCGGTCTGCGATTTTTGTGGAGAGCCACTCGGCTGCCTGGTAGTAAGTCCTACCGGCCCCTCCCCACTTCCCCCGCTTCCACTCAAGGCCGTCGGTATTGATGGCTATATTCTTCCCGAGCAGCCGGGCCGGCAGCAGGGCCGGGCTGTTTGCAGCATTAAAAACCATATAGACGTCATAGGGCCGGCGCAGGGCGTGCCACACTGACAGGAAAGTGTGGGACAGGGTATCGAGGGCTTTCCGGCGCGAGTTTGGCAAGTAGACGAGACTCATGCCAAGGTAGTTCTCCTGTTTCCGGAGATAATAGCTCTCCCTGCAGTAGACTGTGACGCTGTGGCCGCGCTCAGCAAGTCGGCGTCCAAGTTCTTCTACACAGGTCTCAAAGCCCCCGTAGTTGGCCGGCACACCACGCGTGCCGATCAGGGCGACGTTAAGTTTCCGCTTTTCTTCCAATGATGACCTTTCTCACACTATATGCAGAAACTTTATTAAATGCAGCCATTACAATATAGTAAATCATATCTGCGCGGGTTGATTCCACTTTCTATATAAACCTTCCGGGGGCCCGCAAGTCCAGCATGAAGCGTCATTGTAAAGACTCCCTAGTCATAACCTAAGGATGCCATTGTGGAGAAAAATTCATTTCTCAGAGTCTCATCCAGGCAAAAGGGTTTTTTGGCCGGGGTCGGAGCAAGAGTGCTCTTGCCGTAAAATAATAATTTCTCATCAGGTGGAAGTTCGCAAAATTCTAAAATCCTCCTCAACTCATCCTCCGGATCCAGCACAAGGTCTTCATAGCGAATTGTCTTGACCACCCCGGGCAATTCACGGCTATATCTCAATCCCTCCCGCACTGGTCAGTATCCACTCCAGAGCAGCCATATCAGTATGACGTTCAAGTGTTCTAAGACCCTCAAACTTTTCTCAAAGTCGGGGTCGTCTGCAGCGACCTGCTCCACCAGCAGCTTCCACTTGCGATTGTCCGCACCCCACCAGTCTTGCTTCTCGTCACCATCCTGCGATCCCAGACGCTTCGACCACAAATCAATGGAGTGGCATGTGTCCCAACCATTACGGACCAGAAACAAAAAGCGGGCATCGGGGAAAAGACTGCGGACAAATGGAACACGGAATACCAGTTCGGGATACTTGTCAACAACGCGACTGGAGAGCGTTGAGAACAAATATGCTCCGTATATACGGTGGGCCACAGAGATCATTTCAGATGTGACATCTTCCGCGCCAAGCCGGTACCTGGCAGGCCCCCGGCTATAGCTCCCGACAAGGTCTTCATCCGGGTTAATGGCATGCCAAAGGGCCTTGGGTTCGTTCAGAAATCCCACATCCCGATGCATGGAAAGAATAATTCCCAGAATTGTGGTGCCGCTTCTGCCGGTGCCGATAATAAAGACCGGCTTTTTCACAGTGCGAAGTCGCGGCATTCGCTTTTCCAGGGCAAATAAGGCAAAAACAAGCGGATTTATCCAACGCCCCCTTGTGGTCAAAGGTCGACCCTCAAACAGGCCATAACTGATGAAGCGGCTCCAGAGCTTGAACGGCCTGGTGCGTATGTAGTTTGCATCGATCTGAGCAATCATCTACCCTTATATCGGCTCCGGCTATGGTCAAGTTGAGGTACGAGAGTCTGCAACAGGCATTATGGAAATCGAATTTTTTACTTCCTGTTTTTTCCAAAAGCCGATTTGAGGATTTCGAGGCGAGGCGTGCTTCGCTGTCGTCCGCCCGGGTTTTCCGCAGTCCTCTCGGCATCATGCACCGGGGCTTGACGGAACGCATGGTAAGTCCAACTCCATCCAAACTCTTCGAAAATGTCAATAAGATCTTTGATATATCTATCGGCAGATTCACCGCCCCAGATAGTCGCGCCGAACTCACCCATATATATAGGAACATTATATTTTTTCTGAAATTCAACTACTGGAAGAAGTAATTTTTTCAATGCTGTCTTGTCCCAATATTTACCCTCGGCATATCCGGGGTATGTAACGCCTTTCGGCTTGCCCTTAATCCCCTGGGCGGTAAGAGCATGAGGCAAATAAATGTGCGGACTATAAACAAGATAAGGATCAGGGGGTGCCGCCAGGAGTAGTATCCCTTCCAGACGATTCGTCCCCCTGGATATCGGAGTTTCCAAAATTATCGGCCTTTTAGGATCAAACTTCCGGATAGCATCAATGATCTGCCTGTAAAACAGGTTCAAATCGGCAGGCGAATTTCGTTCGGCATTCCCAGGTATAGCGGGCTCATTCAGAAGGTCATATCCGGCAATGACATTTCCATAATCTTTGTAATGTTCCGCAAGGAATGACCATAACCGGATTACATGCGTATGCAAATCAAAACTCTTCCATAACTCATCCCTCTGGCTCATGGTAGTGTCCTTTAGATTGCCCGGAAATGTGTGGGATCGATCACCACCTGAATGCCGTACTTTTGGCACCAGGATATGATTTTATCCATTTTTGCGACATTTTCTTTATTGATTTCGTAAGGAGGGTTCTTGCTTATCAACTGGTCCCTGTTGGCCATCAGCCTGACGAGATTGGCTCTGATTGACGCAAGATCTGCCACATCCTGTTCGGACAGTTTTAAGCTGGCCGTTACACCCCGCGGAAAGGCTCCCCATGACGATGCGGCATGGGCGAACCCGGTTGAGCAAACAAGGAGAATCGAGATCCAACAACACAGGCCTATAATCTTCTTAGTCTCTTGCTCGCAATCTGCCAGTTGAGCTTTTCATCATGATAATTTACCAGACAAACGGCCCGGGAGGGTCGGGAAGGCCCCCATTTATCCAGGAATAGTCCACCCTGTAAGCCCTATAGATCGCATTGTCATAGTCGAATTGAGAGAATCTGGAAAAATCGGGGTTCACATATTCCCATACGATTTCCCCATCGGGTGTCACTTCAAATATTCTCCCCAGGCGGATTCACAGATAAGGGTGTTGCCGTTAGGCAGCCTCTGTTCTCCACTGCGATAAGGGCTGAAAAATGAAGAGAGGCTTTTCTTGCTCAGATTTCCGTCATATACCCAGACGAGCGATTCTACTCGACAGGATTCATTTCTATCACGCGAGAGTAGTAGCGATATTGTTTGACAACGGTTGCCGCTCCAGCCGTTGTCAAAGAAGAGTACATTCCCTGCACCTGGCAGCCAGCTCGGATCATCTTCACATCGTGCTGGCCCAGAGTCTTTCGGCGCACACCCAGACAATGTCTCCGGTGGCCTTATCGATAATAAATACGATGCTGTTATTTCTCTGACTCACGAGGATATTGCCTTTCCTGAAAGCGGGATTGTCTGCCTCATATTTGTTTTCGGGAAGCTCCTGTACCGAATTAGTGTGGAAGACATCGGCGGTCTTTTCGCGATATATGATGTTTCTTTCATCCTCGTTCAACGGCAGCTGACTGTAATGCTCGGCGGTAGACCACCGCCAAAGTACCGCTCCATTTCCGTCGACCTCCTCTATGACATCATTTCTTATTTCACGCGGGGCAACATTTTCATACACCTTGAACGGATATTCCGCCGGATTAGCGTATTGCCGTTCTCCAGTCGCTGGAAATCATGATGCAGGAACGAAAGATCGCTTGCCGCAAACTTCCAAACAACTTCACCATTCCAATTCAACTCGAACACCTTTTTGTTCTCAAATTTATCGTACAACTGGACAAGTATATGTCTTTTCGGCAAGGGCTTGGCAAGTCCGATATTCTGAAATGTGCTCCAGGATGGAGCTTGCCACGAATGTCCGACATTACCTTCCATATCGATAAGGACAAGCTTCATTGAGGCACCCATCCGGAACAGGGTGTATCCGCCATAGGCCTTATCACGATTATAGATCGTTACTCCCGTCGGATAAACAGACGGGGCTGCGCCTGCATCTGACATCGGGATCACGAGCCATAGCAGCGTTATCACCAATACAGGAACCAAGAACTGTTTCCTCTTACGAATGCCGACATTGAACATCTTTCACCCTCCTCTGGCTTTTCTGCACAATCCAATCGTCCGTTCCCGTTGCTTTCGTCAGACTTATGCCAAGAGACGCAGGCGAAATCATTCGAGATGCGGTCGCGTTTTCTGACTGCATTATATCCACTGAAATATTTGTAATAATATCAAAGGATAAGCGGCACTGTCAACGCATATCATTTTGTATCGATTTCTATGTGAGGCAACGGGTCAATATCCTGACTCCCTGATAAGATTCTCACGTTGAGGATAGACCCTGGTTCACCATGATGACCGCACGCAAGGTTCGCCGAAAGAAGCGGCTATAAGGAGTTTATAATCTGAAGCAATTCCTTCGCGGAATTCTCCCATGAAAATTTATTCAGAATATCCCTGCCTTTAATAATCATGCGATTCCTAAGTTGATCATCATCCATGACTTTGAAAAGTTTTTCGGCAATGTCTTCAGGAGATGCAGGGATCGAAATAAATTACCGCATCGCCTCCTACTTCATGAAATGCGCTGATATCCGAGCAGACAACCGGCAGCTACGTCATCACCTGCAGGATGGGAAGTCCGAATCCCTCATGGACTGAAGGAAAAACAAGAGAAATGGCGCCGTTGAAAATAATCATTTAATTCAGCAACAGAGACATGTCCGGTAAGAGTAAAAAGATCCTGCAAACCTCTTTTCTGAATTTCTTCCGAAACAAGATGCGCATTGGGGAAATTAGACTCGCCCACGAGCAAAAAATGATAAGAAGACTCAGGGTGCTTTTGTCGCATTACATCAATGGCATGAACCAGATTCAAAAGGTTCTTCCCTATCGGGTCTATCCTGCCCACTGCCAGTATAAGCTTTTTGGATTTATCAACATTGTGTTTTGCAAGAACTTTTTGTCTTGCAGCAAGCTTGTTTCCCGGTCTTATATTATCATCAATGCCGTTATAAATTACTCTTATCCTGCTTTCGTCTATTTTCAATTTTTCCAGGATGGCTTTTTTAGTGGTGTTTGACACTGCAACAAAGAAATTACCCATTATCTTATTTATGGGAAGCGCGACATATTTTCTGTAAAACATCCGCTTGCAATCATATTTCCCCTTCACATATAACTCGCCCCCAAATCATGTATATATATAATGTTTTTAGTAAAAGGGGACAAAGTAAAATTATTATTGCCGCTAAAGACAATTGTCACGTCAATATGCTTGAAAAGCGAAATAAAGGGATAAAAGAAAACAAGCCATTCTCAATGGTCTTTAGGATCTGGTTTTGCGCCATCCTACCTACGACCACCTTTGAGATTCTGCCGCTCGAAATATAATAACTTTCCGCATATTTGTTCACAAAAATCATATAGCTGTTTCTATCATCGAGCTTGTCAATCTGCCTGAGCACATTATCAGCAAAGTTTTCAATGCCTGATCTCATGATATACCCGAAATTCAAAATGCCTACCCGCGCCATATTGTTTTGAATCCCTCCTTTAAAGGATCTTAGTAAGCCGCTGCTTCCAGAAGGCTTCCATCTCGGATCGCATTTTTTCCGATGCCAAGGCACCAAAAATGAGTCCGAGAAACAGCATTCCGCCAGGCGAACTAAAAATATGGCCTGTCAGTGGGGGCACGATAACAATAGCCACCACAACACCATAGAAAAACACATAAGAATTGAAGGCTTCTCTTTTCAAGCGTTTTTGCTTATCAACTAATCTCCAGGCAAGCAACACTATGACAATGTATAACACGACGATGCCAATCAAACCATAAACCTTGAAAACATCGAAAGGATCGCTTTCGATAAGTACGTTTCCGTTGATTGTATCAGTGGCCCCAATCCCAAACAGCCATTCTGCCAATCCCTTTTTCTGCATCATGTCCAGCAACGCCAGCGCTTTAAGATTACGAGTACTAAAAACTACGGTAAGTATGTCCTGAGTTCGCAACTTAGATAAAATAAGTGCGCCGCCAGGTGATATTTTCGCGAATAAATCAAGCAGCAATTTCCAGATATCCACCCAAAAAATAAAAAAGAACGATGTCAGCAAAACCGCTGAAATTTGCACAAAGAGCTTCCTGCCGTACGACCGGCGCATGAAATGGAAGACGTAGAACGTAACGAGCAGGAACACGATCATAATAAGGGATGCCTTTGACCCCATAAGCGCAGCAATAACTAATGATATTACTGTAATTAACGCTCGTTTTATTTTGCCTGTACCGGTTGCAAACAAGTGAAACCAGGCGACAAGATAGACAAACGACATCACATTGAACTCTCTGAAATATGACGTGTATTCGGGCTTGATCTCCCCGGAGCGCCCAATAACACCGCCGATGCCGAAAGCAAGATGAAGCAGGACGAAAAAGGTTACTGAAGACCAGAAAAAGAAAAAAACAAACCTGACTTTCTCATAAGTTATGTACGATGTAGTCCTGTAGAACCAAAACATGAAAGCGCCAAGCACGATTGATCTGACCGAGTATCTAAAATCATCCAACAATAGCTGCATAACGGGGTTTGTGGCTAAAATGCCGATCAGGACGACCGCTGCCAGACCTGTCAGGTAGAGTACGGTAGCACGATCAATTGCAACCACGAGCATTCTGACCACGAGCAAGCCAAGAAGAAAAAAATAGTATATCGTTTCTGTTCTGTCAAATCCTATTTTAAGTGTGATGAGCCCGTCAAAAAACATGACAAACACCCAGCACAATACCATCGTGTGTATAATGGAGTCCAGTGCATATTGATACGATCGCACCAAACGATCGTAAGGCATCGCTGATATTGCCCCTGTACCGTTCTGCAGGGCCGTCTGCTGATTGTTTCGCTCTTTCACCTGGCACCCCGAATTTGTTGGATTTTATTAATTCTGTTATAACTCACTTTGCAAGTTAATCTCTACCCTAAACTAAAGCCCGATTACATCACCAGGGACAATAGCCGAGCATTTCACTAACCGTCCGTTTATCCGCACTCAGCTTCGTCCTTATTTTTTCTGCCGTGTCAGGATTGATCGGTGCATAAGCAGCTCCGACACGGTTGAAATTGAAAACAGCGTGACGAAGATATGTGGCTTTGTCATGTGGGAGCATTGCTCGGATGCCGCGCTTTACAGGATTATTTGACTTCAAGAAACGATATGTCCACCTCGAAAGCCAAGCGAACCTGGCCTTGGCCGCGCTATTATGCAGACCGAAGTCACACTTGACGCCTTCAAACAGATTTGCACCTGCGAACTTTTCCACATTTGCCAATTGCGTTTCGGGGTCGCTCCTATATAGTTCATGGAAAACCACCATCACGTTTTCCCTTCCATATATTTCGAATGCGGCCTTCAACTTCGGGGCATAGGTGCTGTTGCGCAAATAAAGCAGGGGATTATTCGGGTCAGGATTTTTTCTGAAGCGTTCATCCTCCAGCTCCAGGGCTTCTTCGAACACCTTGCAGTCCTCGGCGCCGCGAAGCCGTGCAAAATGAAAGGCTGAAAACGCGCGCGCTGCAGGCTCCCTCAGCATCACAATGCACTTTACCTCAGGACACTGCTTCTTCAATCTGACCATTGCCTCTCTGGAGTTAATTTGCATTACATTTTTTGCCAGGACAAACCCTCTTTTCCGGAAATGGCCGGAAAAATATTTCTCGGTAGCGTAACCCCAACCACGCTCATACTCATCAGAGAGGAAATAGAACATTTCCCTCTGATTATGCGCCGTCACCTGCGGCGACTGGGCCAGGTGGCGAAACAGTGCTGTTGTCCCGGCTTTTTCGACCCCGATGATCATCAGGTCAATCTTCATATCCGTTCCGCTTGTCACCTGCCGGTCTCCTTCTTTATCAACTCAGCCAACCAGGGCTGCACCGCCGTCTCCTCGGCATTCCGCCGGTTGTGTTTAAGCAGCTTCTTAAGCAGCCTGTTCGGCTTCCTTAACACATCCTTGATCGCAGGGTAATCATGAAAAGCAACTTCCACTTTGCGGCGAATCGCATTGTAATTTTTTTCAACCCATACGTTGCGTACCGCATAACTGACATTCTGCGCTGTAAAACTGTAAGTGTCATAGAATGAAGCATCGAGGCCGCTGAAATCGCATAGCTGATACATGACGGAGCGTGGATCATTTTTCAGCTCCTCGAAACGTATGGTCAGACATCTTTCGCCGAAGGCCTCGCGAAAACCCGGCAGATATTTTTCATAGCGGCATTGGTCGAGTGCGCGCAGGTGGATTGGCGTATCTGCGGTAATAGGCTTGTCTATCTGTTCCTGAACATAGGCCTCAAAAGTCATATCCTGTGAAATAAAACCCCTCTGGCGCGCGTACTTGAACCATGATAACATGCGCTCCACCGGGTCGCGGAGAATGAAAGCGATCCTGGCTTCAGGCAGCAACCCCGCAATGCGTAAAATGGCCTTTGAATATAGATATTCCGGCGTCGCATCAACCATTACCCTGTGCTGCTCAGCCCGGAAGTGTGAGAAAAAACAGGCATATGCGTCCAGATTAGAGCCATCGAAACGAACAACGGGGATCGGCAAGGGAAAATCCGCGTCGACGAAGAAACGCGACTCTTTAATTGACGAGGCGCAGACCTGCGGGTGATCGGCAAGATACTTGAAAATTGAGGTCGTGCCCGCCTTCGGCGCTCCTCCAATAATTAAATAGCGAAACCCTTCCATTCTCACGGCTAGTATTCATATCCAAGACGACTAATTTCGTCACTGAACAACTCCGCTATCCTTTGCCGGCTATCGTTGTCAAACAACTCCCGGTATGACAACTCTTTCTTTCTGAAACCTGATTTCGCCCGCGGCAATTCCAACGGCTCCGGAATCCCCAATCGGTTTCGCACCTGTTCGAGTTCATCTGCGATATTCTCATATCGGCAGACCTTATCCACAGCGATTTTACCATCGATAGTATACAAACCTGAGCCTCTCTTCTTGAGAATTAACGGTCTGCCGGATTCAATAAATGTTAGAATTGCAGGCCGCGGCTCCGTTCTATGCACAAAAAAATAAAGCGATGCAACTCTGTCCCATGGATTTCGCTCGAAGCAGAATTTGTAATAGCTGTTCCATATCTGTTCGCCTATGTACCCCCTGACTTCGTTTGCGGAAATATGATTGAAATAGCGCAGCTTTCTTGAAAAGGTAAGAAATCTGAGTACGTCTTTAAAACCGTAATCGGATAATGGGGCTAAATAATTCTGGGCGCCTGGATAACCAAGGCTTTTTCGTATTTTCTCATCCACTGGTGAAATTGGAGTGATTATATCTTCGGCTCCGCAAAATTTGGAAAGAGCTATTTCAATGCTCGTTCCTGCGGTCTTATTTGTTTTAAGAAAGATGAACTTGTACTTATGTGAAATAATCATTTTATTCCCTTCGGACCCGGTCGCTATTCATTTATTTACTATTGGCCTTCTCGATTGCCATCTTGCCCGGGCCCCTGGCTTCCTAACATTAAACGTTACTGTTTGATCAACTATGGAAAAAAGCGGATTTGACCACAGGCAAATACCCAGAGTGTTCTTCCGAACTTGTTTTTTATGTAGATCAATGTGTAAACGTTCCAAAAAGTGCCGCTGATCATGGTGGCAACGGCAGCTCCCATTATGCCCCAATGAGGGATAAGAACGAGGTTGAGACTGACGTTAGCCAATGCAGCTACAAGAATGATTTTACTCAGAGCTTTTTGGTGCCCCGTCATATTCATAAAGTAAGCGGTTGAGCCGGATATCGAGGCAGCAAACCTCCCGATTACAAGCAGGACCAGGGCAGGATACGCAGTCGTAAAATCCCGTCCAAAGAGAAGCGAAAGAATAGGCCCTCCCAGCGTGATCAGGACGAAGAGGATGGGAGCGGTCGTCCAGAAGACAAGTTTCGTGGATTTCTTGGCTACATGGAACAGCTCGTCAATTTTACCGGTATGGTAAAGCTCCGAAAATCTGGGTGCTGCATTGGTGTTGATGGCCTGCAATATAAACGCAGTTAAAGTTGCCAGTCTGACAGCGGCGGAATAGTAACCAACCTCACTCTCGCTGCGGAACATGCCTAGCATAATCACGCCGGTTTGAGCAACGAAAAACTGCATGGATGCAGTCATCAGCATGGGAGTTGATATCGTGAGAATATCAAGGACAGACATGGTTTGGACGGTGTCCCCGGCCCGCATTCTGCTCTTGAACGCCCGTTGCATAATAACTGCCCCGATTACGGCCGTGATACCAAAAGCCGCGAGCTGGGCATAGACCGGATTGTTCGGCTGCCGGGACACAAAAGTCCATGCCACCAGGACGACCAGCATGGCCAGTGCGGGTATTACCTGCATCACAGCGAAAGTTCGGATAAGCCTGAGTCCGCGGACAGCCTGGGTGTTCAGGTCCATCAGTGATTTAAAAACGACAATTCCCGCGGCCAGGGCAAATAAAAATGAGAGGTGGGGCTTGGAAAAGACCTTGTCCGCAATTACGTCCGAAGCCAGGAAAAACACTGTTCCGGTTACAATTGAAACGGCAACGACCATGTATTCGGTCTTGCGGTAAACGCGGAATGCAGAGGCTGTCGAATACTTGGAAAGGTGTTCAGGGATAAGACGAAGGATAGACGTGCCTGTACCCAATACAGTAAATATGGTAACCAGAACCAGAAAAGAGTTAACCAGCGCCAGGACCCCTAGCGCTTTTGCCCCGTAAACACGCGCAATAATAATATTGGCCAGTAAGGTAAAAATAGTCGCCGCTACCCGGGACGCAAGTGCAAAAGCAGAACCGGTGAGGATTTCAGAGAATTTCTTGTCGGAAATAAGATTGCGATATTTCCGCGTCAAAACGGCTATCATGAGCTAATTTCTAACGGGCAACCTGAAATAAGAATTTGTCTCAATCGCATTGCAGTCTTAAAGCTATACGTCATGAACGGTTCTCCTGCTTCCTTCTCCAACACTTTGAATACCGGCGAAGCAATTCAACTTTCTCACTGTTACCGGGATGTGCAACTGCCTTCTCCTTAAACTCGGCAATAAAGGCGGCAAAAACCGACAGTAAAAACCCCGCAAAAAGGGCTATCGCGATGACGAGAAGCCTCTTAGGCTTCGCCTTCTTTTCAGGGACAACGGCCTTGTCCACTACCTGGATAATCGAGGCGTCGTTCGACTCGTCCAATTTCGCGGATTGATAGAGTTTCATAATAAGCTCATAGAGCTGCTGATTGAACGTTACATCCCGCATCTTTCTAATATACTCGAGTCCCTCTGAGGGCATCAGCCCGGTTGGAATAAGGGGATTGGTCCCATTCCCCCCCTGACTTCAAGCTTGGCAAGCTCCGCCTTCATGCCCTGCATCGCCTCCTCAGCCTTCTGAAGGTCCGGGTTACTGGAAGTTGCATAAGTCTTCAATACCTTTATCTCGACCTCCTTAGCGGCAATCTGTGCCCTCAGAGCGGCATCGCCCGTGATAACGGCCTGAGCCTGAACATTTGGACGGATGACACCCGTCTTTTCCTGAAAACTGCGCATCTCATCTTCCGCCCTGGCAAGGCCCACTTTCGTGTCCTTCAGCTCCTCTTCGTAGAACTGGCGCCGGTGCACCGCGTCTGTAATCGCCATCCCTTTGCACTGACTCCTCATCTCCTCCACGAACGCATTTGCCATGGCCGCTGCAATCTTAGGGTCTTCCTCCTAATACATAACGTCACGATACCGGTCGTCGTGTCATCGGCTGCGGTCATGACGTCATCGATCATCTTTTCCCGGCAGTCTTCCCGGTAGAAGGTAAATAACCAGCGGTTGAGCCAGGGCTTGTACCTTTCCATAAGGCCGAAACGGTCGATAATCTTGTCCTGAATGGTCCTGCTCTTCAACATAGGCCGACGTACAAAGCACCCGGGGTGCTCGACCCAAGGAGGCTCCCTGCGGCCCCCGAGAGGCCCAGTTGGCTGAGCATGGTAGCAGTTGTACTTGTTGAGCCCGTCCGGGAGGCAAGAATCGAACTTCGGCCTCATACTTGTCCGGCATCATAAAAACTATTATCCCAACGAAAAGTGCGAAACCGAGTGTCCACCCTGAATAAATTTTTTCCGCTTCAGCAGAATGATAAGATAATCCAGAAGATTTATTTTCTTCTGCTTGTTTTTTTTCTTCCACTGTCGTCTCCTTCTTCGCAATAAAATCAAAGGCAATCTGCTGAATGCTCCCCAGCGGGCAGGCGCCCTTCCGATATCAGTTTCCGCAGGAGGGACACTCCCACAACAGCACGATCAACCAACAGACCATCACTTCCAGCACACACTCTTCAACAGTGCCTTTCGAAGTGTCGAGAATCAGGTCAGGATTCTCGGGCTCCTCATAAGGAGAGGATATGCCTGTAAACTCCTTGATCTCTCCCATTCTCGCGCGACGGTAATGGCCCTTCACATCTCTCTCCTCGCAGACTTCAAGCGGGCACCTGCAATAAACCTCAATGAAAGAATCTTCGGCCAACCAGATTGCGGACTCTTTCCCGTTCCGACCTGAAAGGGGAAATAAATGCGGTCACGGCAATTACCCCGGCTTCGATGAACAACTTGGCCATCTCGCCGATACGTCTGATATTTTCCGACACGGTCTTCCCTTGAAAAACTGAGATCAGAACATAATCCGTGCCGCACATTGTCGCCATCAAATACAAATGTGCTGCAGCCCATCTCAAAAAGCCTTTCCTCAACTGCATGAGCAATTGTGGATTTGCCGGAATTCGACAAACCGGTAAACCAAAGAATAACACTTTTATGCTCATTCCGCCTTTCCCGCTCCTGCCGGGTCACGGCAGAGTGATGCCAGACTACATTAGTATCTTTCCGCATTTCTTCCTCACTCCCGAATATATAATTACAAACTCTTCCAAGCCTGTTCGACAGCAAGTATTTTATCACATACCCAAGGGTAATAATCGCCACAACAGCCATTCCCTGAATACCTCAAAACGCTGACAACATCAGCTCAAATACCTGTACGCGACAAACCCTCACACACAATTAAAACGAGTACGTCATGGTGATTGCCGCCATGTCTACGTTCTTTTTGTCGCCAGTGACATCCTCAAAATTATTAAGTCTCGCATGGCCATATGAAGCGTTGACCTTCAGGTTCTTCATTACATTGTATTCCATGCGTACTGATGCCTCATCCTTCTGTTGCCCGCACCTCTTTTAACAGATTATGCTCTTCCCGGTCATAAGCCACCGCAACAGAATCACCCCGCTCGTTAAACCTGTATGAGATCTCCGCAAACAGGTCCCTCGAATCACTTCCCATATGATGGCCCATGATCCTCCCGTCGTATGTGTAGCCGGACGTGTAAATATGGTGGTCGTACCACTGCACGGAACTTATTGTTCAGACGGTTCGTAGCGTATTCGACACGAAAACCGACTCTTTCCGCATTCAGTATACGCGGCAGGTATATGCCGCCCAGGTAGGCCAGTCTGCTCGGCAGACCGCCTGACTCGTCCTCACCATCTATTTCTGCGTAGACCTGCACAGGCTGCAACCGAAACGGCATGGTCACCTTCACATCGAACCCGGCCTTTTGGTCACCTGCCTCCTCGCCGGCTACGTTTTCGCCTGTACCGGTAAAGCTCTTCCACCATGTACCGGAGCCTGACGGCCGTCCTGTCTCCACCCAGCATGGCCGTTCTCTGCAGGCCGATTTCCACATAGGGGTGCGGCTTGAAATCAATACGCATACCCCATAAGTATGGCTCAGGGACGTCTCTCCTGTCATGTTCGAGCCTGGTCACAAAAAACGTCCATCGAAAGGGTCCAAGATACTTCAGTATCCACGGGAGCAGAACAGGCTCGGGGTTTTCAAGTCTGACCATTGTAAAAGGCTCTGCGTTATTGGAAAGAAGAAGAGAGCCGTGATAACCGGGGCCCCACCACTGGCTGTCCTTGCCGACTGTGAGATCGAGTCCGAGGAAACTCACTACGCCATAGGCGCCTTTCAGAGTAAGGTCCGCCCCTTCTTCCGAGGTCCAGTCTGCATTGCAGTCGCTGCCGCAGACAAGGAGGTGTTTTGTCGGCATTTTTTCCTGGTGGGATCTTTAATGGCTTGGTGTCATTGTCGGGATATCTCAGTTCAGGGGAGACATAAAAAGAGAACCAGTCAAGTTCAGCTATCGTATCAAAGCCCGCCCTTTCGTTCGATCCCCTCCGGTACCGGTCTCCGTCGTTATTATAGACCAGCGCCTGAGAGTCCGAACTGTTATAGGCGTATCGCACATAAAAGGAGTCCACAGGCTTAATAAATCTTGTACCTGCGATTTCATCCTTAAACCTTTCCTTAAGATGCCTGGCCATAGACCTGACAAACTCGCTTTTCCCCTGCGAATTCCTCTCCGCTTCCACTGCAAGCCTGGCCATTTCTTTGCGGCTAAGCGGTTTAGTGGAAGTCAGACCGCTCTCTATTACTCCTTCAGCCTCGAGTCTGGCCAGCATGCCATATGCGTCATCGTCCAGAGGAACGTAAGTTGCCGCCCCGGCAACAGAGGCGATAAACAACATACAAACTGTCAGGAGCAGAAGTTTCGTAGATGGCATTAAAATAGTTTGATTACCACGCCGGCACCCACTGCGATCTGGTAGAGTATCTGCGTGATATCCTTTATATTTCGCATCCAGGCGATCCTTTCAAGCTGCTCCGGAACAACGATGGTGTCGCCGGACCCGATGAAACCGCCGCCCTCGTCCCATCTGTTAGCATTGCCGTTCCACGTGATCGCCCAGGAATCCGCTGCCGGCCTTTATGGCAGTGCCGTCCGCCCGCAAGATATATGTGCCGCTCTTGTCGGCATTGTCCGAGTATCCTCCCGCAAGGTCTATATAATCGGACACACCCTTCTCCTTGCCGTAGACAAAGGCTGTCTGGTTGTAGACCGAGCCTATCACCTGGACCGTCTTCGGATCAGAAGGTATCTGGATGACATCGCCGTCGGTGAGCGAGATGTCATTCGGACGTCCCTTTCAACACTCGCCATATCCTGTGATCAATCTGATGGCAATCCTGCCTTTCGCCTTCACAGTCCTGAGCTTTTCCAGAAACGACTGTCTTCTGATCGTTTTCCATGCCTATTATCTTCGCTTCATCAGACGTTGAAGCAGTTCCTATCGCAGCAGTCCCCGACGCTTAAGAGCTCCCTCTGGAGCCTGTCTATCATCTCGTCTATCTGCTGCTGCTGGAGCAGTCTCACGCTTTCCCTCGTAAACACAGCGCCCCTCAGGTAAGCATAGGGCGTAAACCCGCCGGCCCTCTCGATGAGGGAAGAAATCGTCTCATCCCGCCGGATTGTGTATGTGCCGGGGAATTTGACCTCTCCCTGAAGGACGACCGTCTTGTACAGGTCCCATTCCGGAACTGCGCGCACAAAAAGGTAATCGTTATCGAGAAGCTGAATATTATTGGCAGTATCTCCTGCAAGCGCCTTTTCGAGATTAACCGCTATCGTATCAGTAACCGGACCCTTGTCCGTCACCCGCACTCTCGTAATATTTGCCTCTTTTGTGTATGCGTAATACTGGAGCCCGCCGGCAATAGAGATAAGGTCCCTGACCGTCATTCCCTGCCGGTAACCATAATCGCCGGCATTCATCACAGCGCCGGTTATTTTTACGAATCTTTTGTCCTGGACAGCGGTATAAATCCTCACCACATCTCCTGCCAGGACCGGCAAGTCCTTCGCAGCGGCGACATCGGATTCAAAGACCGTCTGGCGGCCGTTGCCGACAATGCGTTCAATCTGTACCCGGCCGGTGAAAGCGACATCACTTAAACCTCCGGCCATATCGATAAGTTGTGAAACCGTAACGCCCTCCTTTAACTCATAAATGGCAGGGGTCTTCACGCTGCCGCTTATTCCAACAAGGGGACCGACAGACGGAATGAAGAGCACGTCTTCAGGCATAAGCCGCACGTCCTTCGACTTGTCGCCCTTCAGGAGAAAATCATAGAGATCAAAATGCAACAGCCTTTTTCCCGTTTCTCTTGAGCTGGATGTCTCTCAGTGAGCCGGTCTTGGACGGCCCGCCCACTTCGAACAGAGCGCTGACCAGGGTAGAGAGGGAGGACAAGTTGTATACCCCGGGTTTCGCCGCATTGCCGACAACATATACCCTCATTGTCCTGAGCTGTCCCATGCTCACGTTCATCTCAAACCCTGTATAATACTTGGAAATCTCTTTACGCAAAACGTCTTTCAGTTCCTTGAAGGTCAACCCTGTGACACCGAAAGTCCCCAGCTTCGGCAGGGTGATACTGCCGTCTTTGTCCACAACAGCAGACCAGACGCCCTCGATCTTGCCCCATACTGAAATCCTTATCTCGTCGCCCGGCCCGACAACATAGTCAGGGCCTACCGGCACATTCGCAGAGGGGACAAACGAAGACGGCGTCTTCGCAAAGAGGTCATAACCGAATTGTCTGATACTTGGGGCCATTGCGGGAAGCGTTCCCGCGATATAATCTTCAATAAATGACGTTGGCAGTTGCTGCAACTGCACCTGCGGCTGTAGTTGCACGGGCTGCGCATCATCTGGCCTGTCTGGCTCTGGATTGGCTGACATATACACTGGTTCGATGAAGGTTGAGACGGATATTGGCCCTGCGCTGGCTGTACCGGATATTGACCTGTCGCAGGCTGTACCGGATATTGGCCCGTCGCAGGCTGTACCGGATATTGGCCCGTCGCAGGCTGTACCGAATATTGGCCCGTCGCAGGCTGTACCGGATATTGGCCCTGCGTTGGCTGTACCGGGTATTGACCCGTCGCAGGCTGTACCGGAATCATGCCTGGAGGGCATGTGCATATGCCAGTCTGATATTGTTGACTCTGGACCTGCTGAGACAGCTGGCCGGATTGATACTGCGGCACACTCCCAGGGGTAGTCATGGGCGAAGGAGTTATCGGTATCACCTGGGCTACCTGGGCTGAAACACCAGGTAAAGGCATAGCCTGAAAACATAAAATTACCATGAGGAGAAAGAAACAAGCTTGGAGTACTGTTCTTCTTTTTAACATTAAAAATAACTCCTTATTTTTCAGCATTTTTCAGCCTTATAAAGTAAAGTTAATTATATTTATAGTATCAATAATAATCAAGTGGCAGATTATAACATTTTATCTTCTGAAAAAACAGGTTATAAGACAAAAACAGCGGAGTGATTCAGCTTTGTTAGAGGCGGGACTTGTCTGACATCAGGTGAGGAGAAATGGTTTAAGGATTTTCAACCTCCATGTTCAGCGATAAATGCATTATAAGTCTCCTCAGGGGTCGAAACAGCTGTAACCCTTACCTTCAGGATTTCACAGCCCATTTTCGAGTAATATTCTATCAGCGGAGCTGTGCGGGCCTTGAAAATTTTGAGCTTTTTCCCGATCATACCGAGGCTGTCATCCCGTCTGCCGGTCCTGTCACTGCCGCTGTTCAATTCGATCCTCTTGTATACCTCCTCAGGCTCGCATGTCAGTATTACCAGGCTCTTCACATCAACAATGCCGCTCATATCCTTTGCCTGGTCAGTATGCCTGGGCAGGCCGTTTAAGACCAGGACATCCTCTTCTCTGACATCATTCCTGCGAAGAAAATAGTGAACAATCTTTTCTGCTATATGAAAATGCTCGTTCTCGAGAAGCAAGCCCTTGTCAAGGACATCTCTAATAAAGGAAATGTCTTCAGCTCCGAAAGCCTTCCGGCTGCAGGTTATGTTCTGCGATGCTTCTGAGTTCATGTCCGAAATCAAAATGAAAACACCTCTTTCCCCTGATGCCGTTCTGCTCCATCTGATTTCCGAGCGGACTTTTTCCAGCCCCGGTAGGACCCAATAGCAGTATAGAATTAGTCAGCATAGAGGCTTTGAAACTCACTTGCCCTTCTTCAGGGCCCTTTCAACAGTCCTTATCGCGCAGAACTCTCCGCACATACTGCAGACCTCGGTCTCTGTAGGCGGGACCTCCGCCCTCCACTCCCTTACCTTGTCAGGATTAAGGCTCATTGCGATCTGACCGTTCCAGTCAAGGGCCTTCCTGCATTTCGCCATCTTTATATCAGCATCCATGGCGTTCTTAATTCCCTTTGCGATATCAGCCGCATGGGCAGCGAGCTTCGAGACGATAACACCCTCCTTGACATCGTCGATGCTCGGAAGCCTGATATGTTCTGCAGGTGTTACATAGCAGAGGAAATCAGCGCCTGCAGCGCCTGCAACAGCCCCTCCTATCGCTGCAGAGACATGATCGTAGCCCATGCCGATGTCAGTAACCAGCGGACCGAGCACATAAAACGGCGCGCCCTTGCAGATCTCCTTTTCGAGTCTCACGTTCAGTTCTACCTGGTTCAGCGGAACGTGGCCGGGCCCTTCGATAATAACCTGAACATTTGCGTCCACCGCCCTGTCCCTCAACTCTCCCAGGGTAAGCAACTCCTCAAGCTGGGTGCGGTCGGTTGCGTCTGCCAGACATCCGGGACGCATACCGTCACCGAGGCTGAGGGTCATGTCGTACTTAAGCGCGATCTCCAGCAACCTGTCATACTGCTCATAAAGAGGGTTGTCTTTTTCGTTATAGATCATCCACTCAAGGAGAAAAGAACCTCCGCGGCTTACAATATCGAGGACCCTGCCCTCCTCTTTCAGCCTCTCAACGGCCCTCATGGTCAGTCCGGAATGCACGGTTACAAAATCCACCCCCTCGGCGGCATGTTCTTCAATCACGCCGAAAAGTTCATCGGCCGTCATCCGGGAGATCGAGCCCTTCTGCGCGGCGGTCCTGACCGCGGCCTCATAAATAGGGACAGTGCCCACGGCAACAGGAGACTTCGCAAGCATCATCTTCCGGAGTTCCTTTATCGGTCCGCCCGTGGAGAGGTCCATTACGGCATCAGCTCCGTATTTCACGAGCACAGCCAGTTTCTCCATTTCTTCCTCGATCGAGATCTTGTCCTTGGACGTCCCTATATTGGCGTTGACCTTCGTACGCATGTTCCGGCCTATCCCTATGGGCGATATCTTATGGTTTACATTGATCGGGATTACACTTGTCCCTGCAGCGATATCTTCCGAGAGCTGCTCAGGCGTGATCCCCTCCGCAGCGGCAACTACCCTCACCTCATCTGTCACAATGCCTTTTTTTGCCAGTTCAATCCTTGTCATTTCAATAACCTCATGAGTTCTTCTGTATTTGATTGTATATCTTCAGAGCCCAGGATAGCCGATATAAGTGCTATGCCAGCCCCCCCTGATTCCAGCGTATCCTTCACTCTCTCCTTCCTGATGCCGCCGATTGCAAAAACAGGTATCGACAGCGCAGCACTGACCTCCTTTAGAAGACCAAGTCCAAGAGGCTTACCGTACTTCAGCTTCGACTGTGTTGCGAAGACCGGGCCGAGGGTCACAAAATCAGCCCCTTCTTCCTCAGCCTTTTTTGCCTCCGGAAGACTATGTGCCGATGCCCCGATGAGCATGCCTTCGCCCGAGGCCCTTCGGGCAGCAAAGGCAGGCATACTGGAGCCTCCGAGATGCACGCCGTCAGCATCAACAGCCAGAGCAACATCAACCCTGTCATTGATAAAAAGCTTCGCCCCATATCCGGAAGTAAGCTTCCGCAACTCATAGGCCATACTCAATAACTCTCTTATTTCCAGGTCCTTTTCCCGCAGCTGGACAGCCTTTACCCCACCCTTCAGCGCCTCTTCAACGGCATCAAAAAAGTAATGCGTAATGCGTGATACGTGATGCGTGAAAAGATGACGATCAGTTATCAGGTAAAGCTTAAAATCAATCGCCCTGTTGCTCATTGTCTATTTCGGAGAGTGCGCGGCAAGCAGCGCCCCTACGAATACCAGAACTCCTTACCCATCACTGTTTCACAGCATTCCGTCAAAAGGGCTGCTTGCGGTTGCATATAATTTTCTGGGGATCCTGCCCGCCAAGAAGGCCAGCCTTCCCGCCAGAACACCATGCTTCATCGCCTCTGCCATCGCTATAGGGTCTTTTGCTCCTGCGATTGCGGTATTTAAAAGCACGGCATCACATCCCAGTTCCATGGCGATGGCAACATCCGATGCAGTGCCGACCCCTGCATCCACTACAATAGGCAAATTTATTGTCTCCAGTATAATCTTCAGGTTGTAGGGATTACGTATGCCGAGCCCCGAGCCGATAGGCGCCGCAAGCGGCATGACTGCTGCGGCCCCTGCGTCAGCGAGCCTCTTTGCCATAATAGGGTCATCGTTGGTATAGGGGAAAACTATGAACCCCTCTTTTGCCAGTATTTCCGTCGCTTCAAGCAGTCCGATAACATCGGGAAACAGGGTCTTTTCGTCGCCGATCACCTCAAGCTTTATCATATCAGACACGCCGGCTTCCCTGGCGAGCCTCGAATACCTCAGTGCGTCTTCGACCGTATAACACCCTGCGGTATTCGGGAGTATCTTGTATCTTTTCGGGTCGATAAAGTCGAGCAGGTTTTCAGACTTCCTGTCTGTAATATTTACGCGCCTGACAGCAACGGTAACCACATCCGCGCCCGAGGCCTCAATGGCCCTTGCTGTTTCCTCAAAGTCCCTGTATTTGCCCGTTCCGACCCAGAGACGGGACTTAAACTCAATGCCGCGAATTACCAGTTTATCTTCCATGTTTTCTCCTTATATCGTAATCATTGACGCGCAACGAGAAAAAAGGCTCATAAGCTCTTTCGATCTTTTTCTCATCACTGATTACTCATTACGCATTACTGCCTTTGATCCTCCTCCTACAAAATTTACAATTTCCAAAACATCACCGTCTTTCAGCCGAAAAGTGTCGTAGCCGGCCCTTTTGACGATGGCGGCATTCACCTCGACAGCGACCCTTCCTGAGATTATCCCCAGTTCTTCAAGCAGTTCCTTCAGTGTTGTCGCCTGAATGTTGTCCTTTGTCTCGCCGTTTATTTTCAGTCTCATAAATAAAAAAACCGCGCCCCTATTGGGACACGGCCACCTTTTCCTTACTCCCTGTTCCCTACGCCGGCATTGACCGGATCAGGTTCAAGGGGTCTCTTCTCCTAAAACAGAAGACTCTCAGGCTCTCAATGCCTCCCCCAAGGGTTGATTAAAGTATATTGCAGCCCGCGAATTAAAGTCAAACAGCTTCACTTTATTTGCCGCGGCATCCGGGGACGGTCTGGATGATGGTTTTTTCGCAAAAAAAAAGGATGGTCTTTAAACCATCCTTTTGTTCGGGAATTTAAACTGGGCTCTTATTTCTTCTTGGTCTTTGCAGCCGGCTTTGCAGCGGTCTTTTTTGTTGTGCCGCAGGGAGCGCCTTTAGATTTGCATGCCATAACAGACCTCCTTCATAAAAGATAATTCCACGTTAGCACAGTCTGCCGGGGCTGTCAACAAATGAAATGCTTCCCACGCCCCCTGTTGTCAACAAATAGAATTGTCCGGTTATGGAGCACATAAACTGTCCGGTCAGTAGCTATTGAATATCAGGCAACTTTTTTATTGCAGTTGGAGACCTCCTTCCCTTTGGAATTAAAGGACGCCAGTTTTCTGTGTCCGTGGAATATGGCGATGGTTTTGTTTGTATAGCGATGAACACGGACCTTCACTTTAACGTAGTGAAAGCGGTACTTATCGGGCTGAATCTGGAGGGTCATACCATCGAATTTGACACAATTGTCATTACCAACCGTACGCTCATACTGTTCGCAGAGGGTGTCTTGAAGAGGTGTTCCGACCCATGGCACGAACATGCTGGCTGACTCCTCTGGGGTCACAGCAAACTCCTCGTTAAAGGCAGGCATATAAACGTCACGGATATAGACATTGGCTTGTTTAATTTCCGTGATGCCGGCAAGGGCGAGTTCTTTGACAAGCCTCTCCTGGTGGGTACGAAAGGCGCGTTCAGAGCGTCCACGGGCCTCGGGAGAGTAAGCCGGAATCATCTCAATCCCTAACTGCCTCATGGCACGACCGAACTGAGTCAGATTCTCCTTGTCCACTTTCTTCCCCGCCTCAGGGGTATGCCAGTAGTGGCTGCCGCGATCAGTATAAAGTGAGGCAAATACTCCGTGCTTGTCGATGACCTCATTGACTCCCTGAAAACTGCTCTGAGTCCCTTCTTCCTCGACAAAGAACATCGAGTAATGTTCACTGGAAGCATCATCCATCGTTACTATCAGATCCCATAACTTCCCTGGTACCCACTCATGCTTGGAGCCGTCCTGATGCAGCATCATTCCGATATACGGAGCCCGTGGTCGCTGTTTCCGGTGAGTTCCCTTGAGGGAAGCCTTAGACACAAGCCCCCTGCCCTGCAGGGTATTCTTTACCCATGTGTAGCTTCTGAGACCTCCGTGAGACCTCTGATACCAACTGTAAAAGTGTTTAACTGTAAATCCCTGATACCGGTTGTTGTATAAATCTGCCAGGGCTATTATCTCATCAACCGGCGCACTACGGTGCGATATTTGTCCTAAACGCCTATCTACAAGCCCTTCCATCCCCTCCTCCTCATATCTGACCAGATATCGCCGATACGTGCGGTCGCATACCCCAAGCAGTCTTGCAGCCTCCTCCTGTGTCAATCTCTCCTTTTTCCATCCTTCATATGCCTCCTCAAATCTCATCTTCCGTACCTCCTGTAGTATTTCTGTCCTTTTCATGGATGGCTCTCCTCTCTTGCCATCCAATTTTAACCGGACAGTTTATGTGCTACAGATACGGACAGTTTACTTGCTCGCTACAATGCTTCCCACGCCCCCTTGCGGACCTTTAAGCGGCAGAGATATAATTATTCATCTGTGCACTGACGGAGGTAGAAACATGACATGTGCCTTATGCAAAAAAGAGATTACTGTGGACAGGCATTTGTCCAGAAAGGCCACATGTCCGGCATGTGGCGGCGACCTGCATATCTGCCTGAACTGCAAGTTCTATTCTGAATCATCCCATAACAAATGCCTTGAGCCGAAGGCCGAATTCCAGAGGACCAGGGACAAGGCAAACTTCTGCGATTTTTTTGCATTCAGAGAAGCCGCCTCTTCTTCATCCTCAGACAGGGAAAAGGAAGAGGCCAGGAAAAAACTGGAGGACCTCTTCAGAAAATAACGGTAAGCGTTCAGCCGTCAGCTATAAGCTATCAGCGGAAACACAATTTGCGGCCCATAAGGGGCTGGGCCCCTCTTTTCAGTCTTGTCTGGCTTAAAGCTGACCGCTAAAGGCTTATAGCTGGACTATTACATCATCTGAATATCAAAACCAGCGCATAGATAAGGTAAAGGACCCCTCCGAAAAGCATGACAAAGGGGGAAACACGCTTCTTTATTATTATCACTCCAACGACCGCAAGCGATGATATCATCGCGAGCAGCGCTGAAAAAAGCGCCATCCCGGATATATTCCAGTCAGTAAACAAAAGCCCTACAGAGACAGGAAAAGTCGCCTGGAAGACCATGGCCCCGGTGATATTGCCCAAGGCCAGGGTGTCCCTGCCCTTCCATGTCCAGGTCACGCTGTTGAATTTTTCCGGCAATTCAGTTGCAACAGGGGCGAGAAGCAGCGCGAACAAGAAGTGGGTCCATTCCGAATTTCAGCGAAATATGTTCAAGGCTCTGGACAAAGGTCTGGGCGCCTTTTATCATCACCAGGAGCGCTGTCAGGACCTGAAAAAGTATAAGAAACAAGGGAGGTGATTGAGAAGATGTACTGCCTGTTATACGGGACAGCATCCTCCGGAAATACAGCCCTTCAGAATGTTCCAGGTCAGCGCTCTCGCTCCTGAATGTCAGATAGGCATAAAAGATATAACCGGCAACAAGCGCGCATGAGATGAACACCAGGGAACGCCGGCCGAAGACCAGCGGCAGAATGATCGCCGAACAATACATCGCCAGGAAGAAAAACAAATCCCTCTTGATGGAATGGGCCTCGACCCTCAGTTCAAATGCGCGTTTTTTCCTGAGGGCGGCGATTGAGACGGTAAGTCCGACAAGGAAAAAAGCCAGGGTCGAGAGCATAAAGGGCGCGCCGAGGATCGCGCCGACCCCGATTTCTTTTGCGGACGTTCCTCCATACATAAAAATAGCCACCATCGGCAGGATCGTCTCAGGCAGGGCAGTTCCGACAGCCGCAAAGATACTGCCGACCACGGCCTGCGAAAAAGCAAAATGTCTTCCGAACGCCTCTATGCCGTTGGTAAAAAATTCGGCCGCAACCAAAATGATGAGAAGACCGAACAGGAGAAACAGCACGTAGCTCAGCATCAGTGGACGATAAGGACAGGACAGGGGGATGACTTGAGAACGGTTTCAGTCGTGCTGCCTATCAGGACCCCCTGCAGATACGAGAGTCCGCGCGCTCCCATGACAATCATATCATATGCGCCTTCTTCCGCAGAGGAACATATCATTTGACCGGCTGCGCCCTGGACAATCTCAGCCTCTGCAGACAGTTTGAATTCTTTCACAAGCTGCGACAATTTTGCGGCCGCATCAGAGCGGAGTCCCTCTTCAAACCGTTGACTGTCTTTTTCGTCAGGGTTTATCCATTGCTCCCATTTTTCTTTCATCACATGCGAGGGGATAACATGCAGTATATGCAGATCAGCGGAAAACAGCCCGGCGTATGCCTTTGCCATGGATATTGCCTTCCGGGAATTCTCCGAAAAATCAACCGGGCAGAGTATCTTCCGTATTGTTACTGTCCCGGGTGAAGCCTTTTCCGCGCGTTCGCCCCTTACCACAAGCATCGGCATGGCCAAAGATTTTATAAGGCGCTCCGAACTGCTCGGTCTCAGGAGGTGTGCTTTGTAACCGATAACAAGCAGATCAGCCGAGGTCTCCTGGATAGACTTCATGAAAGATTCATGAAGCCGTCCCAGCATAACGCTGGATTCGGTCTTTATCGCAAAGCCGCTCCAGCAAGGCCTGCAGCCGCGCCATTTCTTCTTCTTCTCTCTTTTTTTCTTCCTCGATATAGGAGGCCAGATAGGCAGGAGGCGTCAGCAGATAGTCGATAATATACAGGAGCCTGACTGTCGCGCCTGTCCTGGAAGCAAAATAAGCTGTATAGGCCAGGTTCTTTTCAGTGTCAGGGCCAAGATCGATTCCCGAAAGGATGCATTTAGCCGGCGATCACTTTTTCAGGGACCTCCCCAGCCTTTTTTCGATTGACCTGACCTTCCGGTCGATGTTGCCGGTTTTGCCCTTCCTGTCATCTATGATAATTCTCGTCAAGACCCTTTCCTCGTGCTCCATCATTTTCATATGGCATTCTTTCACAAGCTGCATCAGTTCGTCCCATTCTCCCTCGACGATCGTCCCCATAGGTGTAAGCTTATAGGCAAGACCGCTTGAATCCACAAGGTCCAATACTTCAGCCACCTTTGCGCCCACGCTGCTCGAAGCGCCTATCGGCACTATGCTGAATTCGATAAGCATTTTTTCTCCTTGTATGAGCCGGATCAGATCAGGAAATACAAGAAAAGAATAACAGAAAAGGGGACAAAAAAAAAGGCTTTAGAACAATGCAGTGAGACAGTTTGATCAGCCCGGCATAGTAATCACGTCAGCGCTTTACAAGGAGGATAAAAGTCGGCATTTTGCTAGAAACAGTTCTAAAATTTCATAACTCGCTGTACAGCTGGCAGAAAATGTGCCAAAAAGCTTTATAATATAGTTTCGTGCAACCCTTCATCTGCCTTAGTAGAAAAGGAAAGGTCTGAAATAATTTGAGTGGGACGATGAAAGAAATAGAGATCAAGATTCTCGGGATTGACAGGAACAGCCTGGAGGAAAAACTTATCTCCCTCGGGGCGTAAAAAGATCTTTGACGATGAAATTCATGCGCTCTATTATGATTTCCCTGATGATGCAATCAGGCGCAAAGGCTGTACCCTGAGACTCAGGAGAGAAGGGGAAAAAGTCAGTCTTTACACTAAAAAAAGACCTCGAAAGCACAGAGGCAAAGGTCCGGGAGGAGCATGAGATAGAAGTTTCAGACTTCAACGGCGATGAAACACCTTCTGGAAACCCTTGGGATGAATGTATGGCTCGAGGTGAAAAAGCACAGGACGAGTTATAAGCTCAAAGGAGTGCGTTTCGAGATCGATGCATACCATGACGCATACAGTTATATACCTCAATTTCTGGAGATTGAAGGTCATGATGTTGAAACAATATACACTTATGCAGAGCTTCTCGGATTTAAAAAAAATGATTGCAAACCATGGGACATCCTTCAGGTTGCAGCATATTATTCGGCCAGGTAAAAGGAAAACGCAGACCTGTTTCACACTGACGGAGTATGTAAACCGGAACCAATATTTGCTAGACCCATAACGAATCGAAAATTAAGGCAAAATGAGACGGGTTTGTAAAAGGTCCGGAGGCAAGGCGTCCGAAAAATGAGGAATGAGGTGTACTTTCAGGTACGTCGCAGTGACGAGTTTTGAAGGACAACGCAGCATGCGGACCTTTTACGAAGCCGTCAATATTTAGCTTTACTTGGATATCAGCCATCTGATAGCTTAATATTACTAATATGGTAAGGGAGGTTGCAGAAAATTGAACTACCGAAAAATCCTCACAGTATTATCCCTGCTCTTTGTAATCGCCTGTGCTACGCCCCAATCCAAAGAAGCCGTGCAGCGTGCAGGGGCCCATTATAAAATGGGGGTAGCGTACCTGAAAGAGGAAAAAGTCCAGCAGGCTTTTGTGGAACTCCAGCAGGCCTATCAACTCAATCCCGACGACAAGGAAGTCCTCAATGGTATAGGCATAATCTACCTTTTATATTTTGATGAGACCGCAAAGGCCATAGATTTTTTTGAAAAGGCCACGAAAGTCGATCCGAACTATTCTGACGCGTACAATAACCTCGGTTTTGCGTATGAAAAGCTTGGCCGTTTTGATGCGGCGATCCCTTTTTATAAAAAAGCTGTCTCTAATCTGACCTACTCCACCCCTGAAAAAGCCTACATAGGCCTGGGCAATGCGTATTACCGGCTGGGCAAGTACGAAGATGCGCTTTATTCCTACAAGGAAGCGATCAAGAGAGCCCCCAATTTGGGCCTGCCTTATATGCGCATGGCCCTCTGTTATAACGCCATGGGCAGATATGGAGAGGCCTCATCAGCCATGACCTATGCGATAACGCTGGACCCGGCGTATAAGGGAGACCGGGAAAAAGCCCTCGAAGCATTTTACCCTCTGGAAGCTCAAGGCCTCGGGACGTGAAGAAAAGGACATCCAGGACTATATCGAAATACTTAAGTATTGATATCAACCAGCCAGTTGTAATTACGCTAAAGCAGCGGTAACGCATTACAGAATCCTGTCGGGCCGCGAAAAGCGCTTTGTCAGCATCAGGTATACTTAAGATGCCTTTTCAAGAAAGCAAAACAGGCTTTATTTCTGGAGTCATGTCAATAGGAGTGTAAACAGCATTTAGGCGGCCATCCTTTCCGACACCTTTGATTCCTGTTTTATAACGCCATTGACAAACGTTTTTCCCGAGTAGACATCAGATAACAACCAATACCCTTTAAGGCTGCGGAAACTCTTCTCTGCCACAAGAAGGAGCTTCCAAATCATAGCAGTTGCATTCTGGACTTTCTTGAATCGTTTCGCCGCATTTGTTCTCAGTCGAACTGAGTTGAATGGTGACTCGACAATATTTGTCGTTCTAAGATGTACCCAGTGTTCTTTTGGATATGAGTAGAAAGTGATCATGCGATTCCAATCGCTCATCAGCTTTTTTGTAGCCTTCGGGTAATCTCTTTCGTGTCGACGAACGAATGCATCTCTCAGACGTTCGCACTCCTCTTCTGTTTCGGCATAAGGAATTGTTTTGAGAAATTCCCCGGCCTCAAAGCGCACTCTTTTAGGGAGCGAGTCCAGGACGTTTCTGAGCTTGTGGTTCCAGCACCGCTGCTCTTTGCCATGAGGATGAAGCTCACTCAAGGCTGTCCATATTCCAAGATGACCATCGGCAATCGTCAGCTTTCCAAGTTTGAGCCCGCGGGCTGTGAGATCCCTCAGGACTCCGCCCCACGATTCCTTGCTCTCCCGATATCCGCTCTCACATGCAAGAAACACCTTCCTGCCGTTTGTAAGGGCGCCAATGATTACAAGGAGCGCTGCTTTGTCCTTATCGAGTCCTGCCTTGACGTATATGCCATCCGCCCATTGATACACTACTTCCATGCCCGATAAATCCTCTTTATTCCATGCCTCGTATTCGAGCTGCCATTTTGCCTTCAGCCGTGCAATCGAAGATGCCGATAACGGAGCTCCGTCTCCCAATAAACCTCGCAGAGACAGATCAAAGTCACCCATCGCTAGGCCATGCAGATACAGTTCCGGTAACAGTTGCCCAACTTCCTTCGATCTCCGTTTAAAAAAAGGAATTATCTTGCTTTCAAACCGCCCTTCGGAATTACGAATTCGCGGTCGCCGGACGGTAATTGTCCCATTCATTAGTGACATTCTCTTAGGCTTCCCATGTCCGTTACGATATCCTGCAGTTCCATCGACTGCCAAGATTCTTTCCGATTTCCTTCGCCCCAGGAATCTCTCGACCTCATCTTCAAGAATCTCCTGGATATACGCCTGTGCCTTTTGCCGAATCATTGTCTCCAATACCTCGTACGTCGCGCTTGACCCTTCTTTACTATCAGTGATACTCTTTTTCATGGTGGTGTTTCCTTCCTTTAGTTGTTTGGTCGCAACTTAAAAGGATACACCGCCTGCTTTTCTATTTACACATTTTTTGATTGTACTCCAAAAAGGGGACTCTATATGTTAAACATTAGCTTCCCCTTTTTTGATTGTAAACATCTTTCAACTGGAAATCCGCAGATATCCAAGCTTTAAGCCTCTGGAGTTCGGTGTTAATGACTCCGCTCAATGAAAATCCGAGGCGGTTTTTAAAAGCCGGTTTTGGACAAAAGTTTTCTATTAGCATTTCACGCCGGGGAAAGAGTCTTCAAAAGCTGTCCCAATGTGCTATCTCGTACGTAGGCGACAGAGCCTACTCAAACTCCGGGACACACTCCGCAGTTATCTCTAACCGAAACTTCCGGTTGTTACTGTGAGAAATCGAAAACAGATCGGCACATTTGATTTTGCGGCTTCATTGTAAACCAAATAAAGCGACGGTACAGTGTAGGGGAAAAACATAGACCAGTCCTTCTTGCGGATACAATCTGTCACCTTGCTACGCATGGCAACCTTCCGCCGGCATTGTGTTATCTCCTATCCCCTCACTGCCTTGAGTATGCCGTTCAGCAGGGCAATCGGGTCAGGCGGACAGCCCGGGATATAAATGTCTACAGGGATGACCTTATCTATGCCGCCCAGGGACGCGTAACTCTCGCCGAATATACCGCCGTTGCACCCGCAATCACCGACAGCTACCACCAGCTTTGGCGAAGGAGTTGCATTATACGTCCTGCGGAGGGCGATCTCCATGTTCCTTGTGACCGGTCCTGTGACCAAAAGCATGTCCGCAAAACGCGGAGAGGCCGTAAAATGGATACCGAACTTCTCGCAGTTGTAGACCGGATTATTGATGGCATGGATCTCCAGTTCACAGCCGTTGCAGGAGCCTGCGTCAACCTGCCGGATGGCGAGGCTTCTGCTGAAGCGCCTTCTTACAGCCTCCTCCAGGCGGGTCCCGACCTGCTCTATCTCTGCAGCCACTTCCGGAGGAAGCGGCTCAGTCACTATGCCTGTGCGGAATATCTGACGAAGTATCCTTATCATCCTAAAAACCTCAAAATGGCAGTTAGCTGCAGACGGTCGCAGACTAAAGCCAGACTTTTCAATAGGTTGCGATACCCATAAGTAGTTGTTTTGTCCGCATTTGTCCGCGTTTGTCCGCGGTCAAATGCTTTTTTCAGGATCATAAGTCATGCCCTGAATACGACTGGTTAAAGCTCTTGTTGCAAAGAGGAAAATCAGGGACTATATTGTCCGGTATCGCCTGTTCAAGACCGAGCCAGTTGACGCTGGAAGGGTCCCTGACCATGCACCGGTTTACCTCTCCCGCAGGTCCGGACTGGAGCCAGTAGATTATCTCGCCCCGCCAGCCTTCGACCGCAGCAAAGCCCGCCTTGTCCGACAGCAGGCCCTGTCACACCGGCCGAGATCGGGCCCTCAGGAATATTTTCGAGTATCCAGCGGATTATCCTTATCGACTCCCGGACCTCCTGTATCCTCACCCAGGTCCTGGCATGGACATCACCTGTAATCATCACCGGCACTTCCAGTTCCAGGCGGTCATACTGGTCATAGGGAGGGAACGGATTGAATATGCGGCAGTCCAGGTTCATCCCGCTGGCCCTTGCCACTACGCCGACAGAGCATAGTTCCCTTGCCTTTTCAGGGCTGAGTATCCCTGTATTGCGCACCCTGTCTTCGAGAGAGGGGTTATCAGTATAAATGACAACAAGCTTTCTGAAATCCTTCAGCAGACATTCCAGTTCAGCCAGTATTTCCTGTTTCCCTGTTTCATCTATGTCCGCCGCGACCCCGCCGGGGACAACTTTGTCCATAATAAACCGGTGTCCGAAGAGTTTCCGGTTGGTGCGCAAAACCATCTCCTTCAGCCGCATCATCTGATAGAACATGAAGGCAAAGGCAGCGTCATTACAGATGGCGGCGATATCGCCGAGATGGTTTGCTATGCGCTCCCTCTCAAGGAAGAGCGCCCTGAGCCAGTATGCCCTTTCCGGGGGCCTGCAGCCGGTCATGGCTTCAAGCGCCATACAATATGCTATGCTGTGGGCGACTGTTGTGTCTCCTGATACCCGTCCGGCAAGCCTGTACCCTTCTTCCCAGGAAAGGGCCTCAAATCTTTTTTCAATCCCCTTATGGACATATCCCAGCCTCTCCTCGAGATTGATGATCTGCTCGCCGACCGCCTGAAAGCGGAAATGCCCGGGTTCGATGATGCCTGCATGCACCGGTCCCACAGGTATCTCATAGACGCCCTCACCCTCCGCCCTTATCCAGGCGTACTCTCCCGGCACCCGGGGCATGGGTTGTGACGCATCAAAAGACTTCCTCAGCGGATATGCGTCTTCAGGCCAGTCTTCAAATTTTATCCAGGGTCTCTGGTCAGGGTGATTGAGAGGTTTCACACCCATAAGGCTTTGCATCTGCCGTTCAAACCTGTAGGCAGGCAGAAAGACCTTTGTAAGACTCGGGAAAGAAGGGTCCTCAGCAGGGACCCCGGTTTTTACGATAAGGTATTCCGACCCCCAACGGTAACAGGCAAATATACCGTAACCCCTTCCGAACAGGGTCTCATCAGTTGCCCATTCAGCGGCAAGCAGCGCATACGCCTTCTTCATGGCCTTTGCAGCTTCGGTAAACTTCTCCCTCGGCACCGTGCAGTAGTGCACGGAGACCGGATGCTGGTACCCTTCGGCAAACTGAACATCCTGTCCCAATGACAAAAGCATCGCCTTTTTCAGCATGCTCATCTCATCAACTCCACTGCCTTGTGGAACCACTGGCTGAGAAAGTCAGGCAGATAAATACCGATAGCCAGGACCAGCGCCATATGCAGCAGCACAGGAAGATGTGCAACTTTCAAGGTCTTCTGGTAGGAAGGCATATCTCCGAAGACCATCGGCTGCACCCTTCTGATCAGCGCGGCAAAGGCCACGCCCAGCCCCAGGAGCAGAAAGGGGGTCATCAAAGGGGCGTCCTTTATCGTTGCAGTCAATATCAGAAACTCACTCGTAAAAACTCCGAAAGGGGGCATCCCCACTATCGCCATGACCCCGAACATCAGTCCCCATCCTACAAGAGGACTGCCTTTGATCAGCCCCTTTATCCTGTCCATGTCCTGCGTCCTGTGCATCTGAGAGGCATGTCCTACAGTAAAGAATATGGAGGACTTTGCCAGACTGTGCACAAGCATATGGAGGAGACCGCCGAACGTGGCCAGCGGAGTTCCCAGACCAAAGGCAAAGGTGGCGATCCCCATATGCTCTATGGAAGAATATGAGAACATGCGCTTGATGTCCTTTTGTCTCAGCAAGGAAAAAGCAGCGACCAGGATCGACAGCATGCCGAAGCCCATCATGATATCACCGGCGTGATGGGTCCCTGTGGAACCGTCCACAAGCACCTTGCATCTGACCAGCGCGTAGAGCGCGACATTCAGCAGAAGGCCTGAAAGCACCGCAGAGATAGGCGTCGGGCCCTCGCTGTGCGCGTCAGGCAGCCAGTTATGAAGAGGGACAAGCCCCACTTTTGTGCCATACCCCACCATCAGAAAGACAAAGGCCAAAGACAATACAGTGGGTTCAAGGCTTCCGCTGACCTGTCTGAGGTTTGTCCAAAGCAGCGCCTCGCCGCCTTCTCCAAGCACCTTTTCAGCGGCAAAGTAAAGGAGTACGGTGCCGAAAAGGGCCTGGGCAATACCCACGCCGCAGAGGATAAAATATTTCCAGGCAGCCTCGATCGCTGTCGGGGTCCGGTAGAGGGAGACCAGAAGGACAGTAGACAAGGTGGCCAGTTCCATGGCAATCCACAAGACGCCTACGTTATTGGTCAAAAGACAAAGAAGCATCGCAAAGATAAAAAGCTGGAACATCGCATGGTAGAACCGCATGCCCCAGTGCCCGACCCGGCCGTGCTCCCTCTCCCGCCGCATATATCTCCTGCTGAATATCGCTGTTGTCATCGAGACAAAAGAAGTGAGAACAGACAGGTAGACATTAAAGGCGTCGACAAAGAAAAATTTGTTCCCGGCAAGCATCGGGCCCTCATAATATACCCTGAAAGCGAGTCCAAGCCCGGCGGCAAAGGTCAGGGCAGACCCGAGGATGTTTATCTCAGGGGCGAATTTCCTGTCACCGACAAACCCCAGAACAACAGCAGCGAGAAGAGGAACTACGAGCAGAACCAGAAGCGTCATTCAGTCCCCCTCCTTGAGTTTTGCCATCTGCTCGACATCCAGACTGTCGAATGTAGTATGTATATGGAAAAAGAATATGCCGAATATAAAGGCCGCTATCAAAATATCGAGGGCGACCCCCAGTTCCACGACCAGGGGCATACCATAGGTCGCGCTGGTGGCCGCGAAAAAAAGCCCGTTTTCCATCGCGAGAAAGCCTATTATCTGGGTAACGGCATGCCTTCTTGTGATCATCATCAGAAGCCCGATCATGACTGTTGCAAGGGCTATCGCGAGCACCGAACGCGTCACGAGAGTAGAGAGCTCCCTGACCGGGGCAGTCAGGTGATAGGAAAATATGACCAGCGCCACGCCTATCAGCATGGTAAGAGGCACATTCACCACTGTCTCTATTTCCCTGTGGATCCTCAGCCTGCGGACAAGGACATGCAGGATATAGGGAAGGAGGATGACCTTCAGCGACAGTGTCAGGACCGAGGAAATGTAGAGGTGCCGCTGGCCGGCAACATATCCGACTACAGCGGTGCTTATGGAAAGGAAAAGCCCCTGCCAGGTAAAGAGGTGAATAAGCCCTGTCATCCTCCTCTGTACCAGCATGCCGAAGGCTGTCAGGAGCACGAGCGCTGCAAGAAAACCGATTATCTGTGATGCAAATTGTATAGTCATTTCACTCCAGAATAAAATAAGACAACATCCCGAGGGTGGCCAGCAAAAAGGCGGACCCGAGAAATTCGGTCAGGCGAAAAAGCCTCATCTTCGCAAGCCCGGTCTCTATTAATACCAGGACAACACCCGCAACGCCAAGCTTCAGAAGCATAAACAGGAAAGCCACAAGTATGGCATAAAGGTCTCCTGATGCGGCGATCCCCCAGGGGAAAAAGGCCGCTGTCCCGAGCGCTACGAAGAGAAAAAGCTTCATCATCACTGCCCATTCAATAAGCGCCAGGTGCCTCCCTGAATATTCGAGTATCATCGCCTCGTGTATCATCGTAAGTTCAAGATGCGTCGCAGGGTTGTCCACCGGTATCCTTCCTGTCTCAGCCAGGGCGATCAATAAAAAAGCAAGCAGCGCAAACGCGATGGAAGGTCTCAGCAAAGACTGCCCGCTGTAGATGACCTGTACCATCTGGGAAAGAGATGTGGATTTGCTGGCCAGTGAGATGGTGAAAATAGCCATGAGCATCGCCGGTTCGGCAAGCGAGGCGATCGTCATTTCACGGCTGGAGCCCATACCGCCGAAGGCCGTGCCTATATCCATGCCGGCCAGGGCTGTAAAGAACCTGGCAATGGCAAAGAGACCCACCAAAACAATGACATCGGCCGTGGCTGCCAGAGGCAGGTCCGTAGACAGTATCGGGATGATGCCGCCTGCAAGCAGCGTGGCCCCGAAGACAAGGTACGGCATAAAACGGAATATCCAGGAGGCATTCTCAGCCAGCACAACGTCCTTCGAAAAGAGCTTAATGATGTCCCGGTAAGGCTGAAAAAGCCCTGGGGAATTGCGGCCCTGTGCCCAGCATTTCAACATCTTCACCCAGCCTGCAAAGGCCGGAGCAACACCGAGAAGCACTAAGAACTGCAGTATCTCTGTAACGACAGGATAAAGATTCATCGCAGAAACACCAGAAGTACAATGATCGTTATAAAAGAATATATCAGATACACGTGTATGCGGCCCTGTTGGAGCAGCCCTACCTTGCGCGCCACCCAGAAACTGGCTACAGCGACCGGCTTATACAACCAAAGCCAGAAACGGTCCCGTATGCGGAGATAATAATGGAGTTTTTTGGGAAAGGCCGCATGGCCTGCATTGGGGGCCACCTTTACCCCTTCCCTGATGCTGAAGAAAAAACCGAAAATTCTCCGGATAGGCATGGAAAAGGATGTTGCGTTATACTGCATGCGCTGATTGATCTTTTCAAACCCGCAGTCCCATATAGGCACACGGTGTATCTTGCCCGGCCGCACATGAAGAAACAGATAGGCGGAAACTACAACCGCCAGGATCCCCAAAAAGACGATCATGCCAGAGTATGATGCGCGCTCAGGCGCAACAGGTGTAAGCCACATCCAGCCGTAAGCCCCGGCCGACGTGCCGATCTTCGCCCCGACCAATTGCTCTGCAAGTACGTCCATCCAGCCGATAAACATGGTAGGTAAAACCCCGAGCCCAAGACAGGTAAGCGCAGCCATTATCATTCCAAGACGCATGGGCCAGTTTGCTTCATGGACCTCGGGATTATGGTGGCCTCTCCAGTGTCCCAGAAAAGTCACCCCGAACGCCTTTACAAAGCAGGCTGCTGCGAGCGCGCCTGTGAGGGCCAGAAGCGCGGCGCCAAGCGGGATCAGCAATTTCAGCAAAGGGCTGGGAAGCGCAGGCGAGAGCAGAAACGCCTGATAGGTGAGCCATTCTGATACAAACCCGTTAAAAGGCGGCAGCGCAGAGATCGAAACACAGCCCACAAGAAAAAGGGCGGCGGTCCAGGGCATCCGGTGTATAAGCCCGCCCATCTCCTCCATATTGCGTTCGTGGGTAGCGTGCAGCACAGCGCCGGCGCCCATAAACAGAAGACCCTTGAACACGGCGTGGTTCATGGTGTGGTAAAGTCCTGCTATAAGCGCAAGGGCCGCCAGCAGCGGCAATTTAAATGAAGTGAATATCATCGCAAGTCCGAGACCGATGAGAATTATGCCGATGTTTTCAACAGAATGATACGCAAGGAGCCTTTTTAAATCATGCTGCATAAGCGCATAGAGCACGCCCATGACAGCCGATATCAGCCCCAGCACCAGCACAAGGGCGCCCCACCACCAGGGGAATACCTTTAAGAGATCGAAGGTGACGCGGATCATCCCGTAGATAGCGGTCTTAAGCATTACGCCGCTCATCAGCGCGGAGACGTTCGAGGGCGCGACAGGGTGCGCCTCCGGCAGCCAGACATGCAGGGGAATTACACCGGCCTTTGCGGCAAACCCGAAAAAGGCCAGCAGAAACGCGGCAGTGGCCCAATCCACAGGAAACTGCGTGGCCCTCATAGCGTCGAAGGTATAGCCGCTGAAATCTTTAAAGCCCGTTGCAAGCCCTGCCATAACACCAAAAGACAACAGGATGGCAATCGCCCCCACATGTGCGACAACAATGTAGAGAAAAGCCGCCCTTCTGTTTTCAATACGCTCATGCTCAAACAGAACGAGAAAGTAGGAGGCCGCTGCCATAATCTCCCACGATATGAGAAAAATCAGGGCATCGTCTGCCAGGACCACCATGAACATCCCGGCTATGAAGAGACAATAAAATATGACAAGGCTTGTCACCGACCTTTTTCCGATAAAACCCCTCACATATCCGATCGAATAAACAGATACAAAAAAAGACAGCAGACCTATGACCGTAAGGAAGAACCCTGCGAGGGGATCAAGCCTCAGATGAAAAGGCAGATCAGGCAGCCCGAGCAATAAAACGATCCTCGCTGTTTCCCCGTTTGCGACAGTCCAGGCTCCGGCGGCAAAACCGAGAAATGAAGCAATTGCGGCAAGGGAAAAGCAGATGTCTATCATCACCCGCTGGTTCCGGCCCAGAAAAAAGGCGAGCAGCCCCAGGGACAAAAAAAGCAGAATAGCCGAAGATGCAAGGTCGACCGGTTGAACTATCACTGTACCTCCTTACTGAATATCTCGGCCTCTTTCCGGGAAAAGACCTCAAAGAGGAGTTCTGACCGGGGAAACTTTTCTTACAGCCGACAAAGCTTCTTCATCTTTCAGAAGTCTCAGGAGCTTTGCCTGTATTCTCAGAAAACGCCTCTCGCTTTTGGGAAAGATAAAGAACAGGGTATCCACGTCCTCATTGTCCAGAGCGCCAAAAGGTATGGGTTTTTCGAGAAAACAGAGAGAAATGGAAGAGAAGGGAGCGGTAAAATCCTTAAAAAGCCTGAGATGGGGGAAGGCGATCCCCTGCCCGACAGAAGTTGGACAGAGTTTTTCCCTTTCCATAATGCCCATAAACAACCTCTCCCTTTCCACCTGGGGTATAGCTGTCTTGATGAGTTCGAGGCACGAAAGAATGGCCCCTTCCTTTGTATCCCCGGGAACAGCGTAATAGACGCCGCCCCTCCTGAGAAATTCCGTAACTGATATTGATTCTTCATCAGCATTAGAGGATTTTTTTCCGGCAGTACCATATGAGAACTGCCTCGTATCTTCAATCCAGGAGTTTATCTGCCTCCTGTCGAAACGCCACTGGCCACCGACCCTGAAACAGGGGATCATCTCATCCTTTATCATACGGTAAATTGTCTTTTCCGAGATATTCAAGAGCTTAGCAACATCTTTGACGCTGAGGTTCATGTTGTCCTAATTTGTCCTAATTTGTATAATTTTGTCAGCTAATTAGCATAATAAATCTCTTTCCTGTTGTCAAGCAAACCTGCCCCTCATTCGTTTCTTTGACAGGTAGGGGACCCATCAGGGCCGTGCCGATTGATGAGCAGGCGCTCAGCCGTCGGCAATTAAGCGCCTCCGAAAAACACAAAAACTTACAGACAAATTCAGCAGAATTTACTTTTGTTCCCCCCTTCCTTGCTGAAAGCCGACCGCTGAGGGCTGATAGCTGAACTATATTGATGCTATAATAACCTCACTTTTTTCAGAACCATACCGAAAGGAAAGGGACTGGCCATTTCAGCGATTATCATAGACGGATACAATCTGATCGGCATTAATCATCACGACCTGAACAGGCAGAGGGAAAGGCTTGTACAGCTGCTGATCGGATACAGGAAGATGAAAGGTCATGACATCACAGTGGTCTTTGACGGCTGGAAATCCGGCAGCGGCAGGGAGGAACAGCCCACTATCGGAGGGGTAAGGGTCATTTACTCAAGGTTAGGCGAAAAAGCTGACAGTGTTATCAAGAGGATCATCACAAGGGAAAGAAAGGAATGGATAGTCATAACCTCGGACAGGGACATAATGTCATACACGTGGTCCATCGGTTCAGTGCCTCTCCCCTCTTCGGAATTCCAGTCACTGCTGGAAAAAGGCGATGTGCTGCCGGCAGGAGAATACGATCTGATAGAAGAAGATTATGACGAAGCCCCTCAGAGGAAAGGCAATCCTCAGACGCTTTCGAAGAAAGGAGAGGGCCTTACTGAGGGTGCGCAGGAAACTATGAGCAGGAACAGCATCCGGGAACTCAGGCCGGCAGACAGCCTGAACCTTTTCTTCCTTTTTTTTCTTGCCCTCGTCACAGCGTTTTTCTACCGTAGAATAGCCAATCCCGCTTTGCTGATCGCGCTTTATTCAGGCCTGGTCTTTCTGCAGATAGTGCTGATCAGGAACAGGGAGCAAAACGGTCTTCTGAAACTGACCTATGACCTTCTCTTCCCTACTGCCTGCATACTGCTGGTCTTCGACAGTCTGGGGAGGCTGGTACATTACATAAACCCCAGGGACGTCGACCCGCTGCTGATAAAACTGGATTATCTGCTTTTTAACGGATACCCGACAGTCATGCTCGAAAAAATAATGTCGCCGTTCCTGACAGACATCCTTCAGGCAGCGTATTCGAGCTACTATTTTCTGCCGGTGACCCTCGGCATAGTCTTAAAGGTCAGGAGAGAGGACAAGGCCTTTGACCGCTCACTCTTTCTCATCATGCTCTGTTTTTATCTGTCATATATCGGCTATATGCTCATGCCTGCTATCGGCCCCAGATTCACGATGGACCACCTGCAGCACAGGCCCCTTGAAGGCCTCTTCATAACAGCCCCTCTCCAGGAGATGCTGAACAGGCTCGAAGGGGTCAAGAGAGACGCCTTTCCCAGCGGACATACGGCGATAACTCTGACGGTAGTCTATCTTGCCTGGCGCTTTGAAAGAAAACTCTTTGCTGTCTTCCTGCCGGTCGGGCTTGCGCTGATTGTTTCTACTGTTTACTGCAGGTATCATTATGTGGTAGATGTAATAGGAGGCATAGCGCTCGCCCTGATAACGATCGTACTGGGAGAAAAATATTATGGATACCGGACAGGTTATACTGATAATTGAAGACGAAAAAAAGATATCAGGTATAGTAAAGGCCTATCTTGAAAAAGAGGGCTTCAGGGTCACTCTCGCAGAGAACGGCGCAGACGGGCTGAAAGCGCTGAAGGAAAATCCGGACCTTGTCATCCTGGACCTCATGCTCCCTGACATGCAGGGGGAGGAAATCTGCTCAATCATCCGCGGGAGTTCTGATGTCCCGGTGATCATGCTCACGGCCAAGAGCGCTGAAGAAGACCGGATAAAAGGGCTCGGCCTCGGGGCCGACGACTATGTTGTCAAACCCTTCAGCCCGAGGGAACTCGTTGCGCGGGTAAAGGCCCATCTGCGCAGGGCAGTCAAGACCCGCAGAAAAATATACAGCTATAACAACGGGAATCTGAAGATCGACATCGAACACCACGAAGCGTTCAGGGAAGGCGCGCCGATCATCCTGACGCCGACGGAATTCAAGATCCTTGTTTCTCTTGCAGAAAATCCGGGCAGGGTCCTTTCGAGAGACCAACTAGTCAACATTGTGATGGGCTACGATTTTGAAGGGTATGACAGGACAATAGACGCCCACGTAAAAAACCTGCGGCACAAGGTTGAAAAAGACTCAAAAGCACCCGAGTTCATCCAGACGGTCTACGGCCTTGGATATAAGTTTATCGGGAACATGGATGAGAAATAAACTCTTCTTCGCATTCCTCGCCGTCGTTCTGACCGCATTGATCTCGAACCTCCTGTATGAATATTTTGTTACGCGTGACTTCGAAGATTATGTGAGCGGCGCAAAAGAGGACAAACTCTACTGGGTGCTCGCCTCGGTCGAGGGCAGCTATGAAAAGGGGCACTGGAACAAGGTGACCCTCCATGAGGCTATACATTGGGCGATCATGCTCGGCTTTGATATAAAGGTCCTCGACTCCGAAAAAAAGGAGCTCGTAAATTCAGATATGGTGCTCAGCATGCTCTCCCCTGCCATGAAGCGCAGGATGAAGAACATCGGCGACATCAAAACAACTACAGGCGATTTCGAGTCCTTTCCCCTCTATTATGAAGGCGCTGAGATCGGGACCATGCTGGCGAGAGAAATGGGCAGGCCTTCCAGCGTCGTCCGGAAGGAAATGCTTTTCAAGAGGAGGGGGAAGGAGTTTCTGATAATGTCCTTCGCGATTGCCGGTGGGGGCGCTGTTCTCCTTTCGATATTTTTTACGCTCTTTCTTTCCCGGCCGCTGAAAAAGATGAGAGATGCGGTCGTGACCATGGCTCACCGTGATTTCAGCGTCCGGCTGCCCGTTGTTTCGCGTGACGAAATGGGCAGCCTGTCGGAGAGCTTTAACTTCATGGCTGAGGCCCTCGAAAGGGAGGAGGCCCTGAGAAAGCACCTCACCTCAAACATAGCTCACGAGCTGAGGACCCCGCTCTCTATTATGAAAGCGAATGTCGAGGCGATGCTCGACGGGGTCATCGAAGACAAGGTAACGGGGATAAAGAATATCCAGGCCGAGGTAGAAAAACTGATCAGGCTTGTTCAGGGGATCGAGGACATAACAAAGGCAGAGGCGAGTTTTTTTGCCAGAAAAGACTATAAGCTGGTTGAACTTCGGGAATTCTTATCGACTATCGTCCAGAAGATAAAGCCTCTGGCCTCGGCCAAAGGGCTGGAAATGATAATCACCGAAACAAAGGACCTCAGTGTCTATACCGATTCAGACAAGCTGGAGCGTGTCCTCCAGAATATCCTCTCAAATGCTATAAAGCACACAAAAAAGGAAGCATCAGCATCGACTACGGGTCAGATGGAGACATGTTCTTCATCAGAGTCAGCGACTACAGGGGCCGGCATAGAAAGAAATGCCCTGGAACTCATCTTCAGGCGCTTCTATCACGGAGCTGACTCCACCGGGTTGGGTCTCGGACTCTCGATCGTAAAAGAATTGCTGGAAGTCATGGGCGGCAGCATAGATGTTGAAAGCAGAAAAGAAGAAGGCTCCAGATTCACGATTCGGCTGCCGAAAGACCCGGGACTAAGAACTAAGAACTAAGAACCAAGAACCAAGAACTAAGCCGGATGGACATGCAAATACCTTATAAAAAAACAAAAAACGGAATAACGATCGAGGTGAAGGTGGAGCCGCGGTCTTCGAAAAGGCAGATCACCGGTATTATGGATGGCACAATCCTGAAGGTGAAACTCACTGCCCCGCCTGTTGACGGCTCGGCGAATGAGCAGCTGATCGAACTCATTGCAGAGGCTGACCGGGGTGAAGAAGTCCTGGATAAAGATCGTCAGGGGTCTGTCGTCAAAGAGAAAACTTGTTGAAATAACCGGGGTCGAGAAGATTTGATGATAAGACACAGTTCATATTTTCTTCACGAATTTGTTTTATATTAAGTAATAGATTGAATGAGATGCTAAAAAATACTATTCATAACAGCCCTGTTTCTGGCGATCAGCGTCTCTGCCTATGCAGGCGGGGACACGGTCACTCCCTATGGGGATTACTGCAGTAAATGCACTACCTATGGGACATGCAAAACGACCCTTCCCCCAGCAGAGGCGATGGCCGCGATCGAACAATACTACATGGACAGGGGCTATACAGTGGGCCACGTGCGGCATAAGGGAAGGTTCATCGAGGCAGAAATATATGACAAGAACAAACTCGTGGACAAGGTGCTTTTCGACAGAAAAACCGGCAGGATCAGGTCGGTCCTTTAACTGAGGCGCCTCTGTCAGGACAACAGACCCGTACATTCAAGTCTAATAACCCTTTCGTCCGGAAAATTGCTTTATCCCCTTTTGTCAAGATCTTTTCAAAGGATATCTTCATCCTCCGGCTATACCTGACGAATCATAGTCTAATTGTCCGCTATTGAAGTCTTCCGAGTACATCGGCACCGGGACATGTTCATAAATGCCATATGCTTCTGAGATAGCATTCAAAGAAAAAAAGGCGGCCCGAATGGGCCGCCTTTTGGTGAATCAGTTGCTTCTGAAATTAGAAGCTGAGGGTGAGTGAATGCCTGAGGGCAGTCACGCCTTTTGTATCAATATCGTAAGCATCTTCATAGAAACCGCCTGGTTTGAAGTAACCTGCATCGATCTGATAGATGAGGTTCTTTGCAAGCTTTGTACTTCATCTTGGCATCAATTTCCCAACCAGCGCTGCTGGATACGTCATGATGACCGGTAACATCCTCGAACGCAGCCAGTTTCCGAGGCCCAGAAGCCGTAGACATCTGCAGAGAGGGTGAGGTCCTTGGTTGCCTTGTAGTCAACACCGAGATTAACATAGGTGGTGTTAGCTACGCCGGCTGCATGGCCGTCAGAAGGAGTCGCAGAGTTAAAAGCCACCATTGGCGCCAGCTGTTGTTGCATGGTTGTACTCATAGATAAAGCTGTAGTTCTGGATGTTGCCGACGAACGGTAAGAACTCGTCGAGATTATCATCATTTGCGTCATCGTCACCACTACCATAGACGATTGAACCCCTTAAATTAAGAGGAACATTCATGGAAGCTGAAATCGTAATTCGCGGCTGCCGCTGAGAGCCCAACCACCGAAGTCAGCTTCGTTATGCCAACTACGCTGCCGAACTGGATATCAGCCGCTACCTTGTAGCCGAAGGCCCCGAAGGTGCCGTCTGCATGGAGGCCGAGGTTGTCCATCTGGAGTTCCAGATCAGACTCATTCAGATAGGTATAGTTGATGCCGACCGTGTTCGTCTCGTTCCACTTGTAAGTCATAAGACCTACATAAGCATCGAGATCATCGGTATTGTCAAATCTGCAATTGCCGCCTGTTACGCATTCGTTAAACTTGAAGGTAAGAGCAGCCATCTCAAGCCCTTTGACAGGGGACATGAAGAGCACGAGGGCGTCATCGCCGTACTGGGTGTTGTCAAAGAACTGGCCATAGGCAAGCTTCAAAGGCATATGACCGACCTTGAGGCCTGAATTAAAGCCAAAGAGGCCCTGGCCTGAGTAGAGGATCCAGGCCTGAAGGATATCAATCGACCCATTAGGCTTTGCGTTGGTGCCGCCGGTCCCATGGCTGATTTTCTCGCCATTGCCCCAAACGTACTTGTCGCCAGCCTGTTCGCTGTGTGGTCTCAAGCTCTACAAAGCCCTCAACGCCGGGAGCCACAATAGCATCGACGTTGAGTCTTACTCTCTCATCCCACCAGGCTGCTGATTGCGTCGTCCTGGCCTAAACCGACTTGTAAGATTATCGAAGTACCAGCCTCTTGTCCTGATCTCTCCGCCAAGGGTGATCTGGATGTTCGCTGCTGATACAACTGCCTGGGTCTCAGCCGGGATCTCAGCATGGATAGCAAAGGCGGTTGCTGCCAGACCGAGCACCATCAGTGATGCTAAAACTACTGATAATAATTTTTTCACTTCCTACCTCCTTAAGGTAGTTCAGTATTCTGTCCGCCAAAGGCGGATTTTGCTTCTCACTTCCTGACTTCTTTTAATCCTGTTCTTACCTCCCTTCCTGTGACAGGTTTCGCTCTTTTAAAAAGAGTCTCTTATAAACTTTTCCTGCTTCATTTCAAAGAACCCGTAAATTTAATCATTACAGGGCATCCATTGTCAACACAAAAATGTGCTGCAAGGCTGTGCCGCAATATGTAATTAAAGCAATAAGCATGCCGTCAATAACCAACTGTAAAATAAGGATAATTCACGGAGCAGCAGGGCAGATTCTGTGTCTATTTTGCAACATGGTGTGGTAAAATAGCGCAGTAGAGCAGTAGAGCACCAGTTTAAAAAATCGTTCCTCCGAAACTTCTTGCCTGGACAGCGCAGCAGAACACCTGACCAGTCAGCCAAACAGAAAAACCTGCTGCGCAACTGCTCTACTGCGCTGCTGCGCTGATTATGTTATATTAATCAATGGCTAAATACAAAACCCTGATCGTTTGGCAAAAGGCTAATGAACTCGCTCTTAAAGTATATAAGCTCAGTGAAGATTTTCCCAAATATGAAATTTTTGGAATTACAAGCCAAATAAGAAGGGCCGCTCTTTCTGTTCCTCTAAATATTGTTGAAGGTTACGGACGAAGAAGCAAGGCCGAACTTTCCAGGTTTATTGATATATCAAGAGGGTCTCTGGCGGAGACCCAGTATCTTCTTGAATTTTCCAGAGAGCTCGGATATATAAAAACCAGTGTAACTGATATAGAGAAAATTATTGAAGAGGTTAGTAAGCTGTTATGGGGCTTTCAGCAAAAAATCTGAACATAGCGCAACAGCGCAGCAGTACAGCAGCTCAAAGCCTGTTATTCCTGCTGTCCTACTGCTTTACTGCACTGCTGCACTGCTGCTCTGACACTCTGCTGCTCTGACGCGCAATGATCAAACCCTGGAAATATGATTTCGACATCGCGAAGTTCACAAAGGCCCTGCAACTGGACCCGGAAGATTTCAGGGCCTATAAAGGCAGGGGCAACGCTTACTATAAAAAAGGCATGATCGATCTTGCCATAGCTGATTACAGCAGGGCGATAGAAATCAACCCCCGGTATTTTATCGCATACAACAACAGGGGGAACGTTTACCAGCATATCGGTCAGTACGAACTCGCAATATCGGATTACAACAAGACTATAGAACTGGAACCGGAAAACGGCATGCCGTACAACAACAGGGGGTTCACATTCCTGCTGATGGGGAAGCTGGAGGAAGCGGAAAGGGACCTCAGGAATTCGCTTGAACTGAACGGGAACAACATATACGCACTCAACAGTATGGCTGAACTTTACGCGGCAAAAAATAATCCTGAGGAGGCCTGCCGATGGTTGAAAATGGCCATCCAAAAGGGATACAACAACTGGAACTATCTTAAGACATCGGAGACTTACGACAATATCCGAAGCTCAAAATGCTACAGGGAAATAATATTCAAAAGACAGCAGTAGGGGTTCTGCCAAACACTCCTGCAATATACCCCTGCATTATGAATCTGGTATAATTGACAATCTCGCAAAAAGTCGTCATCCCGGCCTCCCCCCGAAAGCTTTCGAGGACAGAACTGACGGAACGACAGTTTTAAGACATTATTAGGACTGGTTACGAATGCATCAATCTTTTTGACAGTGCTTACAACCTGAATTTGTTTATTAAAAATGAAGACTCTTTATAAAACAATTTTAAAAGAACTGCTCGTCAGCTTCCTCCTGACCCTTGCGTTCCTGAACTCCATACTGATGATGGAAAAGCTGCTGAGGCTGAGCAGACTCCTTTCAGGGGTAGGGGCCTCCCTTTTTGACATGGCAAAAATCATAATCCTTTTGCAGCCGCAGCTTATGCTTTTGACCATCCCAATGTCTCTCCTGCTGTCCACCCTCCTGGTATACGGCCGCATGAACATGGACAACGAGATCATCATCATGAAGGCGTCCGGGATGAACTTCAGGAGGATCTCCTTTCCGGTAATGATCATGGGGATACTCTGCTTCTGCGCCAGCATAGCTGTAGGCTTCTCTATCGGCCCAAAAAGCAGCATAAAGCTCAGGGAGACCCTTGCACAGATAATAACGCTCAGGTCAACGGTCTCCGTGGAGGCAGGCACCTTCAACACAGCCTTCAAAAACGTCGTAATCATGGTAAAGGAAAAAAAAGCAGACAATACCCTCGGCAATATTTTCATCTATGACAGCAGGCACGCGGATGAGCCCACGGTTTTAATGGCCAAGGAGGGAAAATTTTTCATACAGGACGGCTTTAATATCGGCCTTTACCTCCTCAACGGCTACGTCAACATGACTAAGGCCGATTCTATCACCGAGATGTTCTTCGACAAATACAACATGGTCCTTTCCATTGACGCGGAATCCCCTTCGCCAAAAAAGATAGAATATACACCCCTGCAGCTTCTCCAGGACGCAAAGAAGGCCGGAGCTTCCAGGAAATCTGCCGGCCTTTACCTGGAATTCGACCGCCGTATTTCACTGCCAGCGGTCTGTCTCATACTTATTTTTATGGGTCCTCCGCTGGCCCTCGTTGCAGGCAAATCAGGCAGGCTCGGCGGTCTGGCGGTCGGACTGCTCGTCTTTACCCTATACTATATGCTTCTGATATACGGAGAAAATATTGTCATGGCCGGAAAAGTTCCCCATCTCATAGGAGCATGGGCTCCATGCCTTCTGCTCAGCGTCGTCGCCGGCTTCCTCTTTACAAGAGCGGGGGCGTCATGAAGATCGTCCAGCGTCTATATCTGAAGGATTTTTTCAGACTGATGATACTCATCAGCTTCGGTCTTTCTTTTATTTTCAGCCTCATCGACCTGATCGGGAAAATAGACAATTTCAGGTCAGCAAAAGCTTCTTTCTGGTCGCTGGGCCTCTATGCACTCTTCAGCATGCCAGGGTTTCTCATATATCTTCTCCCGATGTCCGTACTCATCTGCAGCCTTTTCACTTTCACACAGGCCTTCCGCAGGCATGAGATGTCAGCAATTAAAGCGGCAGGCGGCAGACTGAAGACTCTCTTTTATCCCTTTATCTTAGTCGGCCTTTTAATGAGCATATTTGCTTTTGCAACGAGCGAGGTGGTCATCCCTGCCTTTACAAAAAAGGCCTCCGACCTCCAGCATCGGCTTGAAGGCAAAGAGAAAAAAACAGTTTTTTCCAACGGGGTTATCTGGCTGAAAGGCAACGACGGGTCTCCGGTGAAAATCGATCTCTATAATGAAGAGAAAAAGACGGCCCGGGGCATAAGTATTTTTATTTCGGGGGAGAATTTTCTGAAAGAGCAGATCACTGCCCAGGAAGCGTCCTGGGACGGAAAAATATGGGTGCTGAATGATGTTATAAAATACAATGTGGAGTCAGGCGAAGTAGAAAAGATCAAGCAAATGGAGTACGCAGGACTCGAGTCTCCGGATCTTTTCGCCAGCGAGCTGAACACCCCGTCGGAGATGGGGATTTATGAACTCTATCAGTATACACAAAGGATGAAGAAAGCCGGGTTCAGCGACCTCAAACTCATTGTTGACCTTAATTCCAGGATATCCTTCCCCCTGATAAACATTTTCATGATGCTGCTAGGCATAGCATTGTCTTCGCGGGGTAAAAAAGGCGGCGGTATGTTTACGGCCGGGCTCGGCCTCCTGATAAGCCTTTTTTACTGGCTGGGCTATACCTTCTTCCTCTCAATCGGGTATGCAGGGATCATTCCTCCTGCTTTGGCGGCCTGGTCAATCCCCTTTCTCTTTGGCGCTCTTGCCACATACCTGTTCGCGACAATTCCGGAATAAGAAACGATTTCCTTTAGCTCATTGGGTCCGTTGAGTTTATTGAGTTCCCAATCACTCGCACCCAACAAAATGGGCTTAGCCGATATAAATTCATAAATTTCGAACAACTCCAGCCGGAATAAGACGGAGTATGGCATGCGGGCGGATTCTTTTGCTGATTTTCCTGCAGCATGTATATATAAACTCAAGAGGCAAAAGCCCTCGGAGGCCCGGCGTTTTAAGCCGGGACGAGAATGAGCGAGAATGCTGTATTCTGTCTTATTCCGACCAGCGTTTATGAATTACTTGGATTAAAAGGCAGAAAGAAAGCTTCCTCCGCGGAATACAGCTTTTTCATCTGCTGTTTTCAGACCGTCATTTCTCTTCCACCGCCTGCGATGTATCTGCTTACCTCCTGCTTGTAAAGCGCATGCAGGTTTTTTGTGACTTCTCCGACTTTAAACGCGGCCGATTCGACTTGAGACACAGGCATGATCTCGCTGGTGGTGTTTGTAAAGAACACTTCGTCCGCGCTGAAGAGATCCGCGGGATAAAACCGGCCCTCGCTAACACTGATGCCGTTTCTTTTTGCGATGCTGATGACGAGTTCTCTGGTTATTCCGTCCAGCACTCCCACCTCCAGCGCAGGGGTGCAGAGCGCATTCCCGATCACAAAATAAATATTACTGACCGTACCCTCCGCAATCAACCCCTCAGCATTCAGCATGATCGCCTCGTAAGCTCCCCTCTCTATTGCCTCCATCTTCGCAAAGATGTTATTCAGGAAATTAAGGGATTTAATTTTCGGGTTAATCGCCGCGCCCAGGTTACGCCGGGTATTTGCTATAACAAGCCTCACCCCGCTGGTGTATAACTGCTCCGGATATTCCCGGAAAGGTTCGGCAATTACGACAAAAGTGGGCTCTTTGCATAAGGCGGGGTCCAGTCCGACAGGACCTTTGCCCCTCGATACAGTGACCCTTATATAGGCGCTGGAGAGCTGATTAGCTTCAAGCGTCCTCCGGATGGCATCTGTTATAAAACCTGCGTCCGGTATAACCAGTTTTGTCAGCGATGCTGAACGGCCAAGCCTTTTAAGATGCTTTTCGAGCATAAAGACAATGCCGTTATAGGCGCGCATGGTTTCATAAATGCCGTCACCGTACAAAAAACCATGGTCATATACAGACACTACCGCGTCCGCCTCCTGTACAATTTCCTTGTTCAGAAAAATATGCATATCCTTCTCCCTAAAAAAGTATGTGGTGAGCAGGCAGCAACAAAAGGCAGACCTGCTGAGCGTGGCTGTCTTGTGTTTACATTGTGCATGAAGGACTGTTATTTTGCAATTTGCAGGGCCCGCTCCTTGCTCTCGAGCTTTTTATTGTGTATCATTTCACTCATGCAATCCGCGCACGCTACGATTACGGCCAAAGGCTATCTCCTGATTATGCTGCACGCACACCTCCCGTTTATACGCTATCCCGAGCATGAAAACTTTCTTGAGGAGAACTGGCTGTACGAAACAATGACAGAAACCTATATCCCGCTCATTAAAATCCTCGAGGACCTTGTTGATGACAACGTGGACTTCAGGCTGTCACTTTCCCTGACCCCTCCGCTGGTAGAAATGCTCAATGATGAACTCCTGATGAACAGGTATCAAAAATATCTCGGCAGACTCATCGAACTGGCACGGAAGGAAATATACAGAAACAGGAAAGATATGAAGCTCAATGACCTTGCAAAGATGTATCACAGGAGATTTCTGAGGACAAGGCACCTCTTTGAGAATGTATATGGAAAGGACTTGATATCAGCCTTCAGGAGATTGATGGAATCCGGAAGGCTCGAAATTGCTGCCAGTTCAGCTACCCATGCCTACCTGCCGGCGCTCATGAGCGAACCCGGTGCGGCGAAGGCGCAGCTGCAACTGGCTGTTGCACATTTCAAAAAGTTTTTTGCCGTAAGACCGGCGGGCATCTGGCTCCCTGAATGCGGGTTCACCCCGGAGATGGACATACTGCTCAAAGATGCAGGACTTGGATATTTCTTCCTTGAATCACACGGTGTTTTAAACGGTTCCCTGAAGAGCAAAAAGAATATCTATTCTCCTGTCAAAACCCCTTCGGGCATCACTGTCTTTGCCAGAGACAACCTATCGTCAAGACAGGTATGGAGCGCACAGGAGGGCTATCCTGGAGATGCCGATTACAGGGATTTTTACCGGGATATCGGCTTTGACCTTGATATGGATTATATCCGGCCCTATCTCCCTGACGGCCTGAGGACCTTCACAGGTATAAAGTATCACAGGATAATGTCTGGAAAGTCCGGCACAAAAAAATTATACAACCGGGACAAGGCCCTTCAGAAAGCGGGAATCCACGCCAGACATTTTCTGAAAAGCAGGGAGAAACAGATCCTGTCCCTGAGCACAAGACTGAAGGTCCGCCCGCTCATAACAGCTGCCTTTGATGCCGAGCTCTTCGGACACTGGTGGTTCGAAGGCCCTGAATGGCTCAACCATCTGTTCAGAAAAGGCCCGGGCAGCAGAAAAACATTGCGCTTCATAACACCTACCGAATTCATTGCCGAAAACCCGGCGACAGAAATTCTCATGCCTTCCATGTCGAGCTGGGGCCAGCAGGGCTACAGTTCGACATGGATAGACACTTCCAACAGTTGGGTATATAAACATATGCACAGGGCAGCAAAACGCATGGAGGAAATGGCCGGAAAAAACCTCAGGGCCAAAGGCCTGGCAAAGAGGGCCCTGGACCAGGCAGCCAGAGAACTGTTACTGGCCCAGGCAAGTGACTGGGCCTTCATGATGCAGAAAGAAAAAGCCTCTGAATTCGCGACACGGAAATTTACAGAGCATATCACAAACTTCTCCGGTCTCTATCATGAAATCACCTCAGGCCAAATAGACAGGGTGCGTCTTGCTTTCCTAGAACGCAAAAACAACATCTTTTCTGATATCGACTTCAGGATTTACGCCGGCTGAGACTGCAGTTCAGCTATCAGCTTTTAGAGGTCAGCTTTCAGCAAGAAAAGGCTAAAAAGAGATTAACCAAGGCACTTAACTCACTTGTTGCCGCGTAAATTCAGCTCTTAGCTGACAGCTTATTGCTGACGGCTGAACGTTTACAGCTAATCGAGCAACTTTGCAAACGGGAAGGACTTTATGTATGTCAGGAATTCATCAACAGCGTGAGACGATACCGCCCCTTTATTGGTAATCAGGGAAAATTCCCTGACCATCTTCTGCTCTTTGATCCTCAAAAGACTGAGAGTGCCGTATTTTATTTCCTTCCGCGCTGACCACCGGGAGATTATCGAGACTCCGAGACCGTTTTCCACCGCAGCCTTAATGGCTTCCGTACTTCCGAGCACCATAGATATTTTCAGGTCGTGGGGCGACACTCCGTGCACGGAAAGAAATTTTTCGATCATCTGTCTTGTGCCTGAGCCCCCTTCCCTTAAAATGAACGGCTCCTTTGTTAACTCATTGATCGACACTTCCCTCTTCTTTGCCCACGGATGGTGTGCAGGCACCACAAGCAGCAGTTCATCAGGTATCAGTTTATCCACTTGCATCTTCTGCCTGGTGACCTCTCCCTCAACAAGACCAAGGTCGATATTGCCAGAATTCAGAAGCTCAACTACCCTTTTAGTGTTTCCTACCAGCAGGTGGACCTTTATCTTTAAATGGGTCCTTTTAAAGTCTGTAATTACTCCCGGCAGCAGATAATTCCCGATAGTCGAACTCGCTCCTATACTTATGCTGCCTTTTACTAGGCCGGTTATCTCGCCTATCACTTTTTCCGCAGATGCGTAAAGGTTCAGTATTTCTTTAGCGTACTTATACAGGACTTCTCCTGAGGGGGTCAGGGTGACCGTACTGCTGGAGCGGTCAAAAAGTTTTGTTTCATATACCTCTTCCAGAGCCTGTATCTGCAGGCTGACCGCAGGTTGAGTAAGGTGAATAATCTCCGAGGTCTTCGAAAAACTCTTTGTCTCAGCTACGGTGCAGAATACTTTTAATTTGTGGTCTTCCATTCTGTCCCTCTAAAAATATCAAATTTATAATGCCGAAGCAGCCCATAAGCCGAGTTCTGTAATCCCGGAAACCGGGACTGTAGTCATTCATCTAAGCCCTGACCTTACGGCCAGGATCTTGCGGCCTTACCCGTCCCGCCTCCCCACCGTGGCAGGGATTTGAAGGGGCCCCTCTCGGCGCGGAACCTATTTGGCCTTGCTCCAGGTGGGGTTTACCAAGCTGTCCGGTCACCCGAGACACTGGTGAGCTCTTACCTTTCCCGGCACATACTCTGCGCCGGGAACCCGCCTGAGGCGGACACCTTTTCATCCTTTCCCCATTACCTCCGGGGTGGTTTCCCTTTCTGTGGCACTTTCCTTCCCCCGCATTCGGGAGACTCCGCGTTACGGAGCACCTTGCCCTGTGGAGCTCGGACTTTCCTCCCCTTTCGTACCGGAATACAAAGGGGCGACTACCTGAAACTGCTTCGGCAATCTATAATGAAATTTTATCATTATATAATATTTTATAAAATAATAAAAGGGAATGTTTTTTAGGTAAATACAACTATCAGCCTTCAGCAGTCAGCTTTCAGCAAGAAAAACCGAAAAATGAGATTGTCACCAACCGTAAGGGCTAGTTTACAAACCAAAACAAGTTATGCTTTCAGCTGATAGCTTATTGCTGACGGCTGAACGCTTTCTATTATTCTTCCGACGCGTAAAGTATACGGCGGCACTGCGGGCACTGAATGATCTCTTCATTTTTCCTGATCTCTACATAAAGCTGAGGCGGGATATTCATGTTGCAGCCTGAACAGAGTTCGTTACTGGCGGTCGTAACCGCAACTCCATCACCCGAATCGCGCAGCAGGGTCATATAGGAGCTGTATACCTCGGGGGCAATTCCGGCGACGATTCCGGCCCTTTCCCCTTTTAATACGTCAAGTTCCTTTTCATGTTCTGCTGCTTCTGCATCCAGTTTTTTTCTGAAGGCGTTGATCTTTTCGATCTCGGCATTTACGACAGCTTCTTTCCCATGCTGCTCCTTCGATGCCACATCAACTTCTTCCATAAGCTGAAGGATATCGTCTTCTATGGTAAATATCTCTTTTTCGGAGGCCTCGATCTCTTTTTGGTACGCCTGATATTCCTTATTGGTCTTCAGGTCGGAAACCCGGGCCTTCATCTTCCTGATTTTCTCTTGAGCCTCGGAGAGTTCTGTTTCTTTTTCCCGCCGTTTTTTAGCGGCGACCTCACTCTTTTTCTTCATATTTTCAAGTTCAAGCTTTGCCTGTTTCAGAGGCTCATCAACTTCAAAAATACGCATAGGCACCTTGTCGATAAACCGGCGTTTTTCAAGGATAAGGGAGTCTTTCCGCTGTAAATCAATCAGAAGTCTAAGAAGATCCTTCACCAATCCTCCAGAGATATGGTGGGCCCACCAGGACTCGAACCTGGGACCAACCGGTTATGAGCCGGTAGCTCTACCAACTGAGCTATGGGCCCTGCTAGCTTTCAGAATTAAGCTGTAAGAACAGGAACCTGGAACCAACAGCCTCTAATCATAAACTTGTTCGAGTTCCCGAGTCAAGGCTTCTCGATAAAAGCCCGCAGCCACTTGCTTCGTGAGGGGTGCCTCAGTTTTCTTATAGCCTTGACCTCTATCTGCCTTATTCTCTCGCGGGTAACATCGAATTCAAGCCCGACGTCTTCAAGGGTATGCGGCAACTCATCTCCGATGCCGAACCTCTTCCGTATGATACTCTGCTCCTTGGGGGTCAAGGAGGCCAGCACCTTGTCTATATTTTTCTTCATGTCTTCCTGTATGGCGATATCAAGAGGCGACAGGGTGGCCTTGTCTTCGATAAAGTCACTCAGGTGACTGTCATCCTCTTCTCCCACCGGAGTTTCAAGCGAAATGGGCTCCTTAGAAATTTTAAGCATACCCCTGACCTTTTCAACGGGTATCTTTAATTTTTCCGCTGTTTCTTCAGGGGTAGGCTCCTTGCCTTTTTCCTGGACCAGCTCCCTTATCGTCTTTGTCATCCTGTTGATCGATTCGACCATATGCACGGGTATCCTGATCGTCCGTGACTGATCGGCAAGCGCCCTGGTGATAGACTGCCTTATCCACCATGTCGCATAGGTGCTGAACTTGTATCCCCTCCTGTATTCAAACTTTTCCACCGCTCTCATAAGGCCGATGTTCCCTTCCTGGATCAGATCAGAAAAGCCCAGCCCCTTCCCGATATATCTTTTCGCGATACTGATTACGAGCCTGAGGTTGGCCTCGGTCAATTTGCTCTTCGCCGAGTCAATCTCCCTCTCCTCTTCAATCAGGATGTGCAGGGCCTTTTTCATTTCTTCATAATTTATCCCGAAGACATCTTCAATCTCTTTTATTGTGTCCCTGCATGAGGCATACTCCGACGCAAGTTTTTGTATTTCATCGGCGACTGCCTTGTTTTTGATCTTCCCGGGCAGCACACCGCTCCTGACAGTGTCCATCTCCACTCCAAGGTACTTGGCCTTCTCGGCGACGGACATGACCTGTATATAGAGCTCATCAAGACGCATGGCTGTTTTCTTCAGTTCATAGGAAAAGGCGACGATCAGATCGTGTTTCAACTTCAATTGCTTGACCTCTTTGAGTATATCTTCCCTGTTTCTCGTAAGGTCTTTAACCACTTTTTCTTTTGTATTCTTCTCCGCTTCCTTGAGCTTCTTGAGCAAAAGCTGTCTTTTCTGGAAAAGCGCCTTGACCTTGAGGGTGACCTCGTAAAATCTTTCCCTTTCGAAAGTAAGGTCCTCCTCCAGTTCCTCTTCGCCGTTTTGTATGATGTCCTTGAGAGGCGCATCACCGCTTTCAACCATCTTACCGAGAGAGATCAGTTTACTCAAAGAAAAAGGCAGGGAAAATATGATCCTTACCAGCTTCTCCTCCCCCTGTTCCATCCGGACAGCAAGAGCTATCTCTTCATCTTTCGTCAGCAGGGGGACCCCGCCCATCTCCTTTAAATAACTCTTTATAGGGTCATACTCGCCTTCTATCAGGGAGTTTTTCTTTTTCTCTTCCCCGTTCTCTTCAGCATCTTCTTCATTAACTTCCTGTTCGTTCTCATACTCATTTTCATCATCATTATACTCGTCAAAATAATCGTAATTGCCCCTCATATATTTTTCCTCTCTATGCTTTTTATCTTTTCGAGCAAACGTGCATTAGAAAGCTTTGGATCACCAGATAATGTAACCAAGCGAATTTTCTCCTCTATTTTCTTTCTTTCAATACTCATTAAACAGTCTTCTATAATCCTTTCGACATTTTCGATATCAAACCCAGGATCTACAGAAAGTCTTGTATAAAGTATCCTTTCCTCCTCATCGGCGTCGTCGAGAACAGCGCCAAGGCTGTCCTTTTCAACTGCGGCGGAGATCTTGCCGAACAATGATACCACTGTTTCGTCCCTGATGTCCTTCACATCCAGCCGTGAAAAAAAGGAAGCCAGTTTTTTTGGGAAATGTATGGCGGCGCTCAGCAGGAGATATTCCTCGCTGCTCCCCTCTGATATGGAGGGGCCGGCAGCCTTCTTGGCGCTCACAAAAGTCTTGTTCTTTACCTTCCTGAACTCCTCCCTCACAGTCACCTCATTAATCCTTGTTTTCCCTGATAATTCTATCAGCATTTCATCTGCTGCAAGGGGATCAAGGTTCTGTGCTATCACTGTCAGAATCTCCCGCACCGTGTCCGCCTTGCCCTCCCGGGAAATTCTGAAGAGAAAATCTACAATAGATTGCGACTTGTCAAACAGTGCACTGAAGGCCTCGCTGCCATTTTTTCTGAGATAGCTGTCAGGGTCCTCTTTTTCAGGAAGCAAAAGCAGCTTTGCCTTGAAATTATTCTGGCAGAGAAGAGGGATAGATCTTTTTGCGGCACTGAGCCCTGCGGCATCTCCGTCAAAGACAACAACGGCGGAATTGGTCATCTTCCGTAATCTTTGCAGGTGTCCGGAGGTCAGGGCTGTCCCGAGAGGCGCCACGACATTCTGAAAACCGTACTGATAACAGATGATGACGTCCATATAACCTTCGACAATGATTACAAACCCCTTGTCCCTGATGGCGTCTTTCGCCGTATTCAGTCCGTAGAGTGTTTCAGACTTTTTAAAAACAGGGGTTTCAGGCGAGTTGATGTACTTAGGCATTGAGTCGTCCATTGCCCTGCCGCCGAAGGCAATCACATTCCCGTTCATGCTGCGTATCGGGAACATTACCCTGTCCCTGAACATATCATAGATCCCTTTGCTGCCTGACACCGCAAGGCCTGCCTCTTTCAGGACCTCATCAGTGCAGCCTGCCTTTCTCATATGACTTAGCAGGTTGCTCCAGCCCGGCGGGGCATATCCAAGCCGGAATAATTCCATCGCTTCAGGACTGACACCCCTCACTTTAAAATATTCTCCGGCTTCCTTTGTGCCCCGCAATTTGCCTGCAAAAAAATTTTCGGCTTCCTGAAGGGCCTTTCTGATAAGTTCATCTTTCTGAATACTTTTTTGGTCGAACCTCCCCGCGTCCATCGGGATGCCGGCCTTTTTAGCAAGCATCGTGACAGTCTCATGAAAGGAAAGGTTATCGTGTTTCAGCAGAAACGTAACAACGTCCCCTCCGGCCCCGCACCCAAAGCAGTGGAATATCTGTTTTGACTGGCTCACCATAAAAGAAGGGGTTTTCTCCTGATGAAACGGACAGAGGCCTTTCCAGTTCTGGCCCGATTTTTTCAACTGGACATAGTCCGAGATAAAATCAACGATATCTATTCTCGCCTTTATATCTTCAAGAAGCCTGTCGTTTTTCATGGGACTCCCTGCAAGGGAAATTTATTCATTTTACCACGAACAGCTAGTGAATTTTCTTTGATCTGAGGGCAGAATCTAATGTACCCGGGTGGCTCTCCGGAAACCAGAGCACGCTAAAATACCTATATCCTCACCCTTCATCACTTCGTCAAGGAGCAGATTAAGTCCGAGGTTATCACTTGCTATATGCCCTGCCACGACCACATTGAGGTGATTTTTCTCTGCTTCCTTCCGGTGTTCTTCGCTCAGGTGCATCACAACGAGCGTATTGACTCCGGTCGCCGCAAGGCTCTGAAAAATATCCTTTGAGCCCTCTGTGCCGCCTGTCATATCAACAAATATCCTGCCTGCTCTCCTGTTCTCATTCCCCATAACAATCTTGGGGCCGGAGCCGTTTCTGGCAGCCTCACTGTATTCAGGCAAGGCCCTCAGGAGATCGATGACATCAGAGAGCAGATAGGGCGCTTTCTCCTCAAAAAACTTCTGGAGAAACGTAGCTACCATATTATCAGCCGGGGTATGCAGACAAATGAACGGTATGCCGAGCAGTCGTGCGGCATCCACCGCACGTGTATGGTTTAACGGCATGATCTTTCTTTCAACTTCCTTCACCCTCTGCTCCATAAGGTCTTCAGCTGTGCTGATCGGGACACCGTGCCTGCTCAGGATATCGGACTGCATATGCATTACAGAATAGAGATTGGCAAAGGCCATGCCCTCGGGATGATGTGAAACAACCAGGTCGACCGGCTTGCCCCTGCTTCTCAGACTTTCGCAGAGCAGGATTTCACCCACCTCGATATCAATACCGATCAGGGCGTTTTTCACGTCCTCTTCGCCGCTGCCGTTTAGTATGCGTGAATCCGCGTAGGGGTTCAGCAGCGCCTCTTTGTCAAAAAATTCTTTTTCACCGGGCTTGCCCGCAGCATATTCTTTTTCACTGCGCTGCAAATCTTTCAAGGCCGCTTCCCTGCCCCGGGGGTCGTTGCTCATGCCTGCATCAACGGCCTTCCGATAAATTTCCCTGATCTTCATACTTTCAAGTCAGGATCCGTGCAGGAGCTCTCTTAACCCTGTTGTTCACCCATTTGCCGTCAGCGACCCCTTTTATGCGGGGTGCAAGTATCTTCATGACCTTCCCCATGTCAGCTTCCGTTTCTGCAGAGGCTTCCTGTATCGCCTCGAGGATCATGGCATTCAGCTCTTCAACAGACAACTGAGCCGGCATATAGGACTGAAGTATAAGCAGTTCCTCGCTTTCCTGCCGGACCAGATCGTCCCTGCCGCCCTTCGAAAACTGCTCGATGGATTCCCTTCTCTGTTTTGCCAGCGTTGAAAAAATCGCAAGTATCTCCTCGTCCCGAAGCTCGCGGCCCTTATCGATCTGCTGGTTTTTGACCGCAGCCTTTGCCATCCTCAATACCGAAAGCTTCAACTTGTCTGATTTTTTTAAAGCTGTCTTCAGGTCTTCGTCAAGCTTTTGCAGAAGAGACATTTTATTTCATTCCCAATCTGACTCTTTTTGCAGCTTTCTTCCGAGCAGCTATAGCTTTTTTCTTCTTCTTTACGCTCGGCTTCTCATAGTGCTCTCTTTTCTTTACCTCAGAGAGAATTCCTTCTTTTTCGCACTGTTTTTTGAACCTTTTAAGAGCATTTTCGAACGAATCGCTTTCACGCACCCTTATTGAGGGCATCCATCAATCACTCCCCTCTGTTTAGAAATTGCATACAATTTTATCAGTTTGACAATGTGCGTGTCAATGCAATCTTTCCATAAACCAATTGATTATAAAAGAAAAATGGCCCAGCTGAATTCAGAGATGCGGTTTCAGGCAAAGTTTATTTGAAAAATATGATTATTTATGATACATTTCACAGACATTAGATTGGAACGTGTCTCTGAGAGGGATTCTTATTACACATACTTTTTCCTGAAACATCTCAACCAGAGATAAGAACGGAGCGCGTAAAAAGCTGTGGCCCCTATAAAAAATGATTCCACCTGATACACTGATAAACAGCCTTAAAGAAACAATCATCCTTTTTGACAAGAAGTCGAAAATTACATTTATCAATAAAAGCGGAGAAGAGTTGCTGGGGAAAAGTTCTAAAGATATTACAGGGAAAAAACTATTGCAGATCTTTAACAGCGAAAAAACTATTTCACCTCTAATAAGAAAAACAATCCGCGACGGCCGCTCGCTGAGGGGCAAATCCGTCAGTTTAAATATCGGGCATCCCATCAATATAGATTTCAGCCTTTCACCTTTTTTTGTAAATGACAAGATTGACGGCGCCATATTGTCCATTTCGGAAAACATAAATATAACAGACAGGGAAGATTATGATTATGAATTTGACTCTGCAGTCTATCTGCTCGGCACGATAGCGCATGAGATAAAGAACCCTCTCGGCGGCATCAAGGGCGCTGCCCAGTTATTGCGCAATATCTCCCAGGATGCCGGCATCAGCGAATACACCAATCTTATTATCCGGGAAACCGACCGGCTGAATGCAATTCTCCAGGATTATCTCACGATCTGCAAAACCCCCTCTTTACATCCGGTAAATATACATGAGGTGCTGGAAAAGTCTCTGGCTATATTGCATATCCCCCTTTTGAAGACTGGAATTACGCTCAAGAGAATGTACGACCCGAGCCTGCCGCAGATACAGGGGGACGAAGCCAAGCTGCTGCAGGTTTTTCTGAATATCATCAAAAATGCGGTTGAATCAATGAATAAAGGGGGAAGGCTTGAAATCAAGACAAGCCCCTCAAAAGAATCCTTCATTGACCGGGGCAAGATAAAAAGATGGGTCCAAATCTCCATAAAAGATACGGGGAAAGGAATTCCGGAAAAAGACCTCAAGAAAATATTTCTTCCCTTTTATACAAAGAAGAAAACAGGGACCGGCATAGGACTTGCCGTCTCAAAAAAGATCATCAAAGACCACGGGGGATTCATTACAGTGGAAAGTCAGGTGAACAAAGGGACGGTTTTTCATCTTTACATGCCGTTTGGACAAAATGGATAAAAATATATTAGTGATCGATGACGATGAAAGCATCATCTGGGTCATCAAGAAAGCCCTCGAACCCCTGGGTTATAAAATCATCGCGAGGACAAAACTCGCGTCCGGGTTGAAGGCGGCACAGGACAAACCCCATATAATACTGCTCGACCTTATACTGCCTGACGGCGATGGGCTTGAAGGGCTGAGAGAGATACGTTCCGTCAACCCTGATACGGTTGTTATTATGATAACCGCAAACGCCAGGATGCAGAGCACCATAACAGCGATGAAAGAGGGCGCCTATGATTACATCGAAAAACCTTTTGATATCGAAGAGCTGAAAATAGTTGTTGAAAATGCCTTCAGGGACCTGTCCCTCAGAGAAGAATTGAAGAAACTCAAGAAAGCCGCTTTCGAGACGGAAAATCCGCAGATGATCGGCAAAAGCCCAAAGATGCTCAAGGTTTTCAAGGACATCGGGAAAGTCGCTGCAAAAGACATCAACGTTCTGATAACCGGAGAAAGCGGTACAGGCAAAGAACTTGTTGCAAAGGCGATCCATTATAACAGCAGTCGCGCTCCTGAGCCTTTTATAGCCATAAATTCCGCGTCCATCCCAAAAGACCTGCTTGAGTCAGAACTCTTCGGCTATAAAAGAGGGGCTTTCACCGGCGCCGTAAAAGACAAAAAAGGAACGATCGAGACTGCAAACAAGGGGACCCTGTTTCTGGACGAAATCTCCGAGTTAGACCCCGACCTGCAGGCAAAACTGCTCCGTTTCCTGCAGGAAAAGGAATTCACCCCTCTCGGAAGCAATGAAACCATAAAGGCCGATGTCAGGATACATCGGGGCGTCAAATAAGGACCTTGCAGCTGCCGTACAAAGCGGGCAGTTCAGGGAGGACCTCTATTACCGTTTTAACGTCGTTCAGATCAAGCTTCCGCCTCTTCGCGAAAGGAAGGAAGACATACCTCTTCTTGCAAAAAACTTCCTCAGGGAAACTACAGAAAAACTGGAAACAGGAGAGAAGGAATTGTCCAGGGACGCGAAGGCCCTGCTCCAGAAATATGACTGGCCGGGCAATGTACGTGAATTGGAGAATGTCATTAAGAGGGCATGTGTACTTTCCAGCGGGACAATAATAGAAAATAAAGACCTGCTGATAGAGGAAGACAACTCTTATTCCATCAAAGACTTCCTCGAAGAAAAATTGAAACATTACCTGAAGGACATGACCAATATAAGCAACTGCAACCTTTATGACACCGTCCTCTCAGAGGCCGAAAAGGCCCTGATCAGTATAGTCTTCAAAGAAACGAACGGCAATCAGCTGAAAACCGCAAAGGTGCTTGGGATTAACCGCAATACGCTCAGATCAAAGATCAAGGAATACAAAATCAAGTAGAACTCCCCCTCGCCCGCTTTCCGGATATCTTTCCGGTCCGTGAACAGGTAATAGTTCAGAAGCGCAGCACGAAAAGGAGTTCACAATGCGCCGAAGTTTCACTATCTGCAGTCTTTTCAGGCCCTGAGGCTCTGCTGCGCCGTTGCACTGCTGAACTTTCATATTGAAAGTATTTTATTGTTTACTGTAATGTTAAAACAGGCTGCTGAACGACCTTATTGTAATCCCGGAGGAGAAAAGATGAACCAGGAGACAAAAAAAATCAAAAAAACTGAAACTGGGAGAGCTGCTCGTTGAATATGGACTGATAACCTCTAATATGTTGAAGAATGCCCTGAAAAGACAATCACAGTCCAGACGGACAGATCGGCTCCATACTTATCGAAATGGGATACATTACGACCGATGACCTGCTTGAATTTCTGAGCAAACAACTGGGGGTCCCTTCAGTCAACCTTGTTAAACTGGATATTACACCTGATATTCTGAAATCGCTTCCCCTGGAGAAGATCAGGGAATACAAGGTCCTCCCCCTGGAAATCGATAAAAAATTTACACTCGCGATGGTTGACCCGACGGATTATGTGGCCATCAGAGACATCGAGTTCATACTGGGCAAGAGGGTAAACCCGGTTGTGGTCACGTCTTCACAGATGGAGGCTGCAATTAAGAGCCTCGAGGCAAAGGGGATCACCGAAATCAAGGGGTGCGAGATTGAAAAATGCCTTCTGCGCGTATCCGAAGAAGGGACCGGAGATATAAAAATACTCCTGAGGCAACTTGCAGAATCAAAGGCCTCGGACCTTCAGCTTACTGCCGGAGTGCCGCCGAGCCTTAAGATGGGCTCGGAGTTGAGGCGTCTCAGCATGTCTCCGCTTACTCCTGAACATATGAACACCTTTACTCAAGCTCTCCTGCCCGAAGAACAACAGAAGACCTTCGACATCGTCAACGACCTTGACTTCGCTTTTACCGATACAGAACTCGGAAGGTTCAGGGTAAATATCTATAAACAGAGGAATTCTTTTTCGATAACCATCCGCCGCATACCCGAGAGTATCCCGGGGCTCAAGGAACTCGGTCTTCCTGATGAACTCGAACCAGTACGCCCTGAAAACACAGGGGCTTATCCTGATAACCGGACCTGCCGGCCATGGGAAATCCACAACACTTGCGGCGCTGGTAGACATTATCAACACAAAGAGAAAATGCAACATCATAACGCTTGAAGACCCGATCGAATATCTCCATAAACATAAGAACAGCAATGTAAACCAGAGGGAAATACTCACCGACACTCCTTCTTTCCAGGACGGGCTGAGACATATCTTCAGGCAGGACCCTGATGTGATCGTCATTGGAGAGATGCGTGACCCCGAAAGCTTCCGGATCGCGCTTCAGGCAGCGGAAACCGGCCATCTCGTGCTGAGCACTTTGCATGCGAGAAATGCGACGTCGACCATTGAGCGTGTCATCGACATGTTTCCTCCGCACCAGCAAAACCAGATCAGAAACCAGCTCGCCGACTCACTTCTGATGGTCCTCTCACAGCGGCTCGTCATGAAAAAAGACAGGTCCGGACCGGTCCTGGCCTATGAAAAGCTCGTCAACGCCCTGAAGATAAGGAATTTCATCCGGGACGGAAAAACCCACCAGATAAGGTCACAGATGCAGCAACCCGGGGAAGAATACTCTTCTATCGATGTGAGTCTGGCCAGACTCTGTATTGAAGGGAAAATAGCCGCCGAAGAAGGGGCGAAGTATGCTGATGATCCGGCCTTTTACCAGAATATGATAAAAAGCGGCGGGATGGGAAGGGGTTAATAAAGGGCTTTATCAGTCAAGCATCAGGGTAATAGTTCAGCTATCAGCCCTAAGCGGTCAGCTTTCAGCAAGAAAAGGCGAACAAAAGACTGTATACACTGGCCGATCTCGTAAGCAAGTTCCTTATATTCCGTTTTTCGCTGACAGCTGATTGCTGAACGCTTACGTGTCGAGCTTAATAATCCCTTTCGTAATCGCAAATTTTATCAGGGCCGCGCGGGAATGCAGATCGAGCTTTTCGGAGATATTGGTCTGATGCGCTATTACAGTCTTTGCGCTGATATCGAGCAGGCTTGCAATCTCTTTATGGCTGTGTCCTTCGGCAATCAGCTTCAGCACCTGTTTCTCCCTGTCCGTCAGTTTTTCATAGGGGTCTTCGACTGAAAGCTCCGAGGATTTCCCAAGATAGCCGCTGATGACCTTGCTGGCTATGGATGAGTACAGATAGGATTCGCCTTTTGCAACTGCCCTGATGGCCGAGATAAGGTCGGTGCCGACCGCCTGTTTCAGTATATATCCGGACACACCTGCCTTGAGCAGCCTGCTGACATATTCCTTGTCGCTATACTGCGTCAGGATAAGAATTTTCGTGTCAGGCATCCTCTTCTTTATCTCAAGCGTGGCCTCGATCCCTCCGAGTTCAGGCATCGAAATGTCCATGATTATCACATCCGGCTTCAGTTTCTCCGCCTTTTCTATCGCCTCCAGACCGTTCGAGGCCTCGCCGACAATTTCGATATCATCGTGATACTTCAAAAAAGCTATGATCCCTTCTCTCATCAGCGCATGGTCATCTGCGATGACTATTCTGGTCTTAGACATATTCATCTCCGTGAGACTTTAATGGAATCCAGAGGCTTATTCTTGTGCCGCATCCCGGCTCTGAACATATTAACACCTTTCCGTCCATAAGATATACCCTTTCCTTCATGCCCAGCATCCCCAGTCCCCTTCCGTCTTCGGTCCTTTTCAAGGCAGACTTGACATCAAAGCCCTTCCCGTCATCCTCGATATCAACTTTGATGTCATGGTCCCCTATCTTCATGATAAAGAAGACGTTTTCAGCCTCTGCATGGCGCGCGATATTGACAATGACCTCCTGTATGATCCTGAACAATGTCGCTTCAAAATGGGGATCATAACCGGCTGCCGTGGTCCCCTATAATATTGTAGAAATAGGTTATGCCCTTTTCCCACAGGTGTTTATCAAGAAGCCATCTGATAGAGGCCTCCAGACCAAGGTCATCGAGTATGGAAGGCCTGAGGTTCTGGATCATGGTCCGGATACCTTCAAGGGTATTAAGCACAATTGTCCTTATCTCCCCGATCTTTTCCGGAGAAGATTCACCATATAACATGCACATATCCATTTTCATTAAAGTAGCAGAAAGAGACTGCATAGTCTCATCATGGAGTCCCCGCGCAACTCTTTTTCTCTCTTCCTCCTGAGCTGTAATAACTTTATTGAGGAGCTTTTCAACCTTCTTATGGCTTTGATTGATCTCCCTCGTCCTTTCGCTTACCCTTCTTTCAAGCTCAATATTGTATTGCTGGAGCGTCTCGAGAGAATCGGCCAGCTTGACCCTCATGACCTCAAAACTGGTGCTCAGCATGCCTATCTCATCCACACCTCCGAACCCTATCGACCTGGACATATCACCCGAAGCGATGCTGTGTGTCGCATCTATAAGTTCATGGACCGGCTTTACGATACTCCTGCTCATACCCACGGCAATGAGCAGCGCTATGCCGATAGAAACGATGCTGAAGATAAGAAATGTTTTTCTCAGGTTCCTTGCCGGCGCGAATACATCTTTCTCCGGCTGGAGTATGGACACGCCCCAGGGCGCTATTTCAAGGGGTGAAAACGCAAGCACGTCATTAGAGCGTTCATCAGCATCTTTACCCTTCGCGCTTTTCACCTGCATGACATCTGTGGCATCTTCTGAAGGCGGACATTTTATCCGAGATCAGGTTTGCAAGAAATCTGTTATGATCACTCCCGGTAAAGATCCTGTTCGGATTGCTTGAGGCGATAACAATACCATGACTGTCTACAATCTCGATAGTGGTATTCGGACCGGAGGGCGCAGATTTAATCACCTGACCCAGCATATAGTTGGTGGGATTGATCTCGCCTCCTGCAACTCCGATAATCTCGCCGTCTTTGCTTTTTAAAGGCACCATTGCATAAATGACCTTTTTCTGCGATGGTTCAACCGTATAGATGTCGGATATTGCGGGTTTCCCCTCCACGAGCACTCTGCTGAGATCAGGGACGTTTGAAAGATTCATGGAATTCCCGAGCCTTGGGGGGTAAGTCATGAGCATAGCGCCTTTTTTATCAAGGAGAAAAATGCCGTCGGTAAATATGGAGTACTGATATGCCGCCTCAAGCGCCTTCTTTTCCGGCTCCCAGTTGTTGTCCTTTAAATCAATGCTGCCTGAAAGGGATATGTCATAAAGCCGGTTGAAATTGCCTTCAAGAATGGAATCGGTATACCTGGCTATCATCCTTGCCAGATCGACCCTCCTTTGCATGGAACGGTCTATAGTGTCATTCACCGTAAGATAACTTAAGATCCCGAGACTGGTAATGATTATCAGAATGCTGAGTATTATGGAGATTATTATTCTTTTATACAATGCATTTCCCGGTGCAAGAACGCATAAGCGTCAAGGTTAGCCGGTCTCCTGTTTGTCGGCTGCTGTTTCCATTGCATGCCCGTCCTTCGAGTGACTGGCCTGTTATCCTTTCGTATTCAAGCGGATGCTCGTGCTTCATCCTGGAGACGGATATCTTGCCGGTAAATATCGCGGTGTCGAGAGGAAAGACCTCGGGGCTGAATATGGAGTTATACAGATGCCATACAACAATGACCAGGAACGCAAGCAGGGCCTCGTTGGAATGGGCGGCCTTTGCAGCCGGGATCAACTCTCCGGGCAGATATGTAACTACTGTGGTAGGAAACCATAATACCAGACCCGTTGTCATCATAAGCAGACCTCCCACAACCACTCCCCAATACTCGAATTTCTGTTTATAATCATAACGGTCGCATCGGGCCGGTTTATCGGTTATCCCAAAATAATATCTGATATTTTCGATAGCATCGGTGAAATCTTTCCTGTTTATCACCATCGAAGCAGGCCATTTCCTGAAAATAACGCCCACAGAGCCTACAATAATATGGGTAATTGTGAGGAATGCGAAGCATAATCCGGTATATCTGTGTATCAGCCTGACAGAGTCAATACCCCCGAGATTGATAATCACCCACTGTGAAAAATTGTAAGCATAATATTTCTGCGACAAACCCGTTATAATCAGGATTGCAAACGCCGTCATGTTCAGCTGGTGTTCGATTATCCTGAAATTGCTGAACCTCCTGATCTTGCCGTCGACTATCAAATCACTGTCTTTCATGCTCACGACCTCCTATCTGTTGACCGTATAGCGCCAGATATGCAAAAGTATCTGCAGGATAAGGCCGACCATCATGAAGGGGATAAATATCTTGTATATCATGTTGATCACAAATACCAACGGGGCCTTTTTCATACTCGGCTCATAATGTGATATCCAGCTGTCCGGGAAATTCTCTGTAGCATTCGGATGGCACTTCTGACATCTCCTGATCAGGTTCGCTTTCACTATCGACGATTGCGGCCCGGTGGTCACTGTTATATCGTGCACGCCGTGGCAATCGATGCAGACTGCAATCGGCCTCATTGTTGTCGTGTCACCGGACTCCTTCTGTTTCCCGTACAGCTTCAGGGTAACACCGTGAAAATCCTGGAGGTAGCTGTTCAGCACCGCAGTAGACAGGCCGTATTTGTCCATCAAGGCTTTGTTGGCGTGGCAATTGCCGCACATCTGGGGGACTTTCTCCCGGTAATCGAAAGTCCGGGGATCTACTATATTGTGGGCCCTGTGGCAGTCGACACAGACCGGGACATCCTGATTGTTTTCGTTAAACAGGGCGCTTCCGTGCACACTCGAGGCATATGTCTTGTAGATTTCAGCATGGCACTTTTCACATCTCTTTGCGCTTGCTGCCCTTCCCTTTCCGATAGGGGCTATTGAATGCGCGCCGTGACAGTCAACACAGACCGGGGCATTCAGGTTCCCCTGGCTGAGCATGGCGTAGTGTATGCTTTCGAGGGTCTTGGTATATTTGTCGAAATGACAACGCCTGCAGCTTTCCGAGGCGGATATTACATAATCCCTCCTGCTCTTGAACATCCTTTCCGGATGTCCTTCAACAGAAAAACCAAAATGGCAGTCAGAGCAGTAAAGCTTGTCGTGGACAGACAGGGAAAGGGCCTCGGTGTCTACCTTCAGAGACTGCGTCTCGCCGTCCTTGAATGACATAACAAGCTGATTGCTGTGACAGGCAAGGCAGTACGCCGAATCCTTCGCTATACCTTTCTGGACATGCTGTATTGCATGAGACCCGTGACAGTCGACGCATACCTTCCCTCCCTTGGCTGCCATCTCAGACATCTTTCCGTGCATAGCTGATTTAAACTTCATGTGGCAGGTCTTGCAGTGCGAGGAACCGGTGACCGTATATTCCCTCCTGCTTTTCAAGACCCGCGCCGGATGTTTGTCCGCAGAAAACCCTGCATGGCACGCAGAACAATCCAGGGCGCCGTGAGCAGACCTTGGCAAAAGCATCCTTATCGATAAATAACGGCAGTTTCTCATTTTTTTGCAGTTCGATATAAAAATCCTTGTTGCCGTGGCAGCCAAGACAAGTCTGGACATTTTCAGAAACCGAAGGCGGAGAGGCTGTGACCGCTATCGGAAGAGACAGCAAAAACAACGCAACAGTTAAAGCAAAGTACAACCTTGTTCTCATAATTGTCTCCCTGCTGACCAGTTTTTTCGCCTCTGTTATCAATCCCCGATATTCAACGCAGGTGTTCATTTTGATTAACAGTATAACAAGTATAGAATCAACTATACAATCAGAATATGTTCCTATACCTCATAAGAAAACTATCTTATTAGTAGTTCAACAGAGCAGAAGATCGCCAGCGCAGCAGCAAAGAACCAAGTATCCGTCACGCCCGAATGCTGCACTGTCAACATGTTTTATTAAGCCCTGTGCTCTGCCGTTCTGCTGCCTTGTTGGACTGTTGAAGCCTCACCGCATCCTCAGTAGATGCTTTCAGCCATTTTCATGAGCTGTTCCGGTGTATCGTCGGCAATAAGGGTCATGCGGTACAGCCCTTCCTCCCACGAAAGTCTGTTGCACCGCTCGCGGCCGGTGCAGACAGCTATTACAAGAGTCCCGGTCTTGTTTTTAACCTTTACCTGGCTCTCCTTCCTCACGTACAGGATATCAGACTTGTAAGGCAGCTCAAACGTGGCCCTTGCATCCACCTGGAAGAGAGAAAGAGCAAAACTCCTTGAGTCCCGATGTGTAAAATGCATCATAATCATCGGGAAAGGCCTTCTCTGGGCAAAGATCTCGGCAGGAGGCCACTGGATATACTCAGGGAAATAGGCCGGTATATACACCCTGGAAATTTTCAAGGCATCTCTGGCATCGTCAACCGAAGTGTATTTCTTCAAACCTTCGTTCTCCAACACGGAAGGCAGCCAGTTCAGCAATTTCAGCATCAGAAGGACCACAGCCACGGTCATAACAAAAGAAAGTCCCCTCCGAAGCTGCTTTACATTATCTTTCTTCATCTCTCCATCCGGCTTTCAGACCACAAAATAATTGATCACCGCTACAACAGCTATGGTGATCAGAAACCTTCCCCATTCAAACTCCTTGTCAGTATACCCTTTTTCACTTTCAAGCCTAGCTATCCGCTCTTTGAGCAGGAGGTTATGGCTATAATTTTCCATACCTTCCCGCAGGGCCTTTACTCCAACGAAGGCGTCGGAAAAAAATTCACTATGAGAAGCATAGAACACTTTAAGGGTTGATGCAAGCACCAGGGGAGACTTTGTTATTGATACGGTTATGTCATCACAAATATGTTCGTCATCCTGGACAATCCGTCTGAAGACTATCAGGACGATCGGGTTAAAGAACATAAGGACCCTTACCACGAATATCATCCACTTGGTGGCGTTGCTCATCCTGGCTATATGGGCAAGTTCATGGGCAATAGCGTTCTTAAGTTGTTCCCTGTCGAGCACTTCGAGCAGCCCGGAAGTCAAAATAAGAGTATGGTTTTTTGAGCCGGAGGTGAAGATATAAGGATTACTGTCTTCAAGGAGAATAACCGGCGGCGGCTCTATCCCCAGTTGTCCGCTCATCTGTCTCGTAAACTCATCTACCCCTGGATCAGAAGAAAGACTAACATAAGGATCTTCCCGCTTCCTTGCAAAGGCGTCCCGCATGATGGGGACCACCTCCTGCAGGAAAAAAACAAACGAGGTCGCGGCCAGAAGGAGCGTGAAGACGGAGGCGAGCGGGACCAGGCCCCACATATCAAGAGACAGCCACCTGTCCATGCTGAAGATGGCCTTTTCCTGACGGAAATTAAATGAGCCCCTGCCGAAATTGATTAACTGATAGAGCGGCAGCATGCAGACTGGAAGCAGCAGAGTCATGATGCGGTATCTGAACTGGGTAAGCGGGTTGTGTATGTGCCATATTTTCATCGCCCGTTCAATGATGAGAATAGCGATAAGAGAATGGAGGAACGTCTGGACCACATATGTCCCGAACAAAGAATCTAACAGCCACACAACAGTGCCTTATTCATGTCGTTTAATCTTAACCCGAAAAATACCTTTGAAGAAAGAAATTACCGGGACGTGCGAAAAAAAATCGTGATAATTCAGCTGTCAGCCCTCAGCAGTCAGCTGTCAGCTGTCAGTTTTCAGCAAGATAAAGACGATCACCTCTCCTTTGAGGTTAATCAGCGGCCCGCCGCTGTTGCCGGGGTTGATAGGCGCGTCTGTCTGAAGGAAATTGTCATAAGGTCCTGACCCTATGGCGCGTCCTGCAGCGCTGATACTCCACGAACTCTAATGCTGCCGCGACTCCTCCGGATTTATTCCCCCTTAAAAAAGGGGGGAAGGCACTTTCTCCGATTATATGATCACAAATTCTGCTCTTCGCTGATTGCCGACAGCTGAGCGCTTACTTTTATTACAACTCTTTCAGTATGCTCTCCGGCAACTCTTTATTTATGATAAGCGGCTTCACGGTCTTATTCACCATCTCCACAGTATTCATGACCCGTAATTTATCAAAGAGGAGGCCGAACTTCTGCTCCAGTTCAGCCATAATAGGTTTTCTGATATTTTCGCTGAGGTCCCACCATTTCTTTTTTATGGCGCCGAAACCCTTTTTCCTTGTGCTGTATATAAACTGTTCCTCTGTCTGTCCCTCTTTATGTTCCTTTGCAAATTCGGTTTTAATATACGCATAGACTTCATCTCTGAAGCCGGCAGGCAGGTGAGTACTGTCATAAATTATGTTCTGGAAACCTGTTGCAAGATGTACCTCTGAGGTGCCCGTCTCAGGGAACATATGGAATGCATCCTCGGGAAGCGTCGAGGCCCCATGCTGGACAGCGCCTGAAAGGCCGTAATTCTTTCGTGCCATATCGGACATCAACCTCAGCGTATCAAAATCTATTTTGACCTTTGCAAGAGTTCCGTCCGGAAGCACCACTCCGCCGTGGCTTGTGCCTGTCTGGACGCTCAGTTTGCTAAGGCCCTTTCCACCTTTAAACGTCTCCTTAAAACCATCGAGATAAGCTGCTAACTCCTCAGGAGAACTGTTCTTTGTGCCTATTTCCCCGATTTCGCCGCCGATTGAGACATCAATCCCGGCCGGCTGAAGTTTTCGCACATGTTCTGCAAGCTCCGCGGTTTTCTCAAAATTCGGCCTTTGCTGCTCTTTTATCGTCGGCTTTTCAAGGTCTACAAGGGTGGATGAGTCAATGTCGATATTATAGAACTCGGCCTCTAACGCCTCAGTGATAAGTCCCTTAACATAGTTTGTTTCAAGTTCCGGACCACTGAGGTAGTTTTTCCGGACAAGCTGAAAATGGTCCCCCTGTATAAAAACCGGGCCCTGAAAGCCTTCTCTAACTGCGGCAGCCAGGACAACAGCAGAATATTCAAGGGGTTTCTGTTTGGTATATCCGATCTCTGAACGGGCTATCTCGAAGATGAAGGCGCCTACTTTTTTTTCCAGGGCCTTCCTGAATACGGACCTGGCGGAATCATAGGTGAGGCCCCTTATGTTAATCGCGGGAACGGTAAATCCGGGGTAGCTCCTCCCCATTTCCTCGTAAAGGCCCTGTATGGAAGCCGGGACAGCGCCGCAGGCTTTTGCTATTTCCTTCACCAGTAAAAGGAGGCCTTTCTTCCGTTCCTCCTCAGAAAAGACAGCTTCATAAATCAACCGGTCCATGACAGCTGCGACCGAATTTCTGTCAGTGATTTTGACACCTTCCTTGTCTGCCTTGACAATGTTTTTCAACTCTTTCATTTCCATGTGACCCTCCTTCATTTATTTCCAGGGATATACCTCAAGTCCTGCCGGATTTGGACAATCTTATGCGACTATTATACTCTTTTTCAGCGACATTACGAACCCCGGCATTTCATAAAATACCTATCTCTTTTTTTGCTCTCTTTTACCTCCTGAAATATCTGTCCAATACCCTTTCGATATTGCCGACGATATTGTCTTTCGCGTTTATTATGAATATTCTGTCCCCTATCTGAAAAAGTTCTTTCTCTATCCTGGCAATTTCAGGCGGCGCGGCATATTCTTTTTTGAACTCGTCTTCGAACAGAGGAACAATCTTGTCCTTCATCCTTAGTTCAGTGTCCATAAAGAAGACCGCCACCTCAGGCGAAAGATCGGCGGCCCTGCCGAGGAAGGCGGATATTTCTCCGGCGTATACCTGTTTCGGAGGGGAGGACTTCACCTCAATATAGAGGATCGAACCATTGAATTTGCCGAGGACGTCATAATCACCTCCGACAAAGGGTCTTTTGAACTTCACCCCCCACGTGGATTCAAAGCAGAACTCTCTTTTCAGTATCTCCGCTGTATACCATTCGAGTGTTTCACCGAAGCTCCTGATCCGGCGTCCGGCCAGTTGAAAACCGCCTTCGGTCTCAGCAATAACCCCGAGGGACAGAAGATACCGGAGATAATCGGCTGTAACGTCAGCGGCAGCATATCTGGCAACATCTTCTATCCGGAAAAAAGTCTGATGCTTGATGACGTCGCGGATAAAAAGTCTGAAGGAATACCTGTGGAGCATGCTGTAATAGCCGTCTATAAACTCTTCGGACGGGAGCAAGAGGTCTTCCCGGGGGTTCTTACTGAAGACCTTAAACCCCCTTCTCTTAAGCAAAACTTCAAGCGGTGAGGTATGGACGTTCAGGGACTCTCTGAGGCGCCTGTTTTCGTTCCTCAGGTAGACGAGCTCATCAAACTCCCTGTCTCTTGGCATAACTGACACTCCCTGAGAAACCAGTGAAAAGGAACTTGGTCAGGCCTGTTTCTTATCGCCTGCAATAATTTTCAGCGCAACCCTTCTGTGTCTGGGCCCGTCAAATTCGCAGAAGAAGACCGATTGCCATGTGCCGAGAACCAGTCTGCCTTCATCAATAAGGACGGTCTGGGAAACCCCAGTCAGGGTGGTCTTGATATGGGCGGAAGAATTGCCTTCACGGTGATGATAATCTCCCTCAAAAGGGACCATTTTATTGAGAAAGGTCTGGATGTCGCGCATCACGGTCGGGTCTACACCCTCATTTACAGTCACAGCTGCTGTTGTATGAGGCACAAAAATATTGCATACCCCGCTGCTTACGCCGGTTTCCTTCAGCACCTCCTGTATCTTCTCGGTGATATCAATAAATTCAGTCCTCTCCCTGCTTTTGACATTTATATACCTGACCACTTAACCTCCGCACATAATATGAAGTCCGTTAAAAAGCAAACGCGGCATCATAAAAGCTCTTACCTGACGAAAATTCAATTCCTATTATAATTATATTCTCAGGCAAATCAAGGCCTCTTATTTTTATCATATCCTTTTCAGAGGTAACAATCCACTCTGCCCCGGCTTTACCGGCCTCCACCCTGATCTTTGTCATGTCCTCCGCAGAATACGCGTAATGGTCCCTGAAAGTAAGGACCCCGGCAACCAAAGCCCCGGTCGCAGCGACTGTATTCCAGAAAGATGCCGGGTCCCCCAGGGCGCAAAAACAAAAAACTTTCCTGCCTTTAATCAGGTCCGGAGATATCTTTTCACCTGACCGGAGACGCGCCTCCACTGTGGAATGGCCGGACAAAAATACCGGGGCATTTGCATTATATCCCTTTATTTCAGCAATGAGCCCTTCGACCTGCTTGCCCGGTGGTCCCTCCGGGTTTTTGCATTTCGTCAGCACCACTATATCCGCACGCTTCATGGCTCCGGGAGGCTCTCTTAATTTCCCGAAAGGCAATAATGCCCGGCTTCCAAAAGGGTCCCCTGAATCAATGAGGAGGATGTCCTTGTCTCTGTATAATTTCCAGTGTTGAAATCCGTCGTCCAAAATAAAAAAGAGTTGGTTGTTGGGGGTTTGGAGTTGGGGGTGCAGATGCTGCAAGGCAAAAAGTCCGGCCTCATACCTGTCAGCGCCCTTGACGATCGGGACACCCGTCAACTTTTCAGCCATAAGAACTGGCTCATCACCTGCTTCAGCAGCACTCAGGAGAGCGCCCTCTCCTCTGGTCACAAAACAGGGGCCTTTTGCGCTGCCTTTATAACCTCTTGTGAGGATAACGGGGCTGAACCCGCGCCTTTTCGCCTCTTCAGCAAGGGCGATAGTCGCAGGAGTTTTTCCGGTCCCTCCCATGGTCAGGTTCCCGACACTGATCACCCTGGATGGCAGCTTTTTCTGATTTCTCAGCGCACAGGCCTTTTTTGCGGAAAGTCCAATATAGTATAAATACTCAGGAATGCCCATAGGTCAATAATGTTATAGAGCAGCTGAGCAGCAGCGCATTAGATCAGCAGGAAAAAAAGGGACGACCACATGGCACCTTCAGCTTCGCTGATCGCCTTTTCTTCCACGCTGCTGCTCTACTGCGCTGCTGCTCTATTAAGTCAGCCGTTAGAGTTCTTCTCCTGCAATTTCGCCTTGAGCAGATCTCCCAGACTTCCCAAACCTCCTGATTGAGCTTCAGCCTCTTTCACTGATGCCCTGTACTGGTCGTACTCTTCCCTTGCGGCCTTCTCCGTTACTGCCTTGCGGCTGAGCCGGACCTTATTGCTTCCTGCATCAACCTCCAATACCACTGTCCTGCATTTCTGTTCCGGAGGGGAACATATGTTTGTGGTCAGACCCTGCCGGGGTCCCCATTTCAGAGTTAGGAATCAGGCCGTTAAGGCCATTGCTCATTCTGAGGAATATTCCGTAAGGCATCACCTTGTCAACGACCCCTTCGATCACATCACCCACCTCGGGCAGGACTATTTTTTTCGGCTCTACCTTCGGCTGCAGCGAGAGTGAAATTTTCCTGTTTTCAGTGTCGACTGACAGAATATACGCCTCCACCGCCTGGCCGACTTCAACAACCTCACGGGGATGGTTTATGCGCCTTCCCGCGCCGAGGTTCGAGATATGCACCAGGCCGTCAATACCCGGCTCAAGATTCACAAAAGCGCCGAACGGCGCAAGTCTCACAATAGTTCCGTTCACACGTGCGTCAACAGTGTATTTTTCAGCAGCAAGGGACCATGGATCAGGCTGAAGCGCCTTGAGGCTCAAGGTCAAACGGTTACTGGACCAGTCGACAGAGAGTGACCCTTACCGTCACTTCCTGGCCGGCAGCAAGCACATTCTCAATCTTCTCGTTCCTGTCCCAGGAGAGCTCGCTCATAGGGACAAGACCTTCCACGCCGCCGATATCAACAAAAGCTCCGAACTTCTGTAAGGACTTCACCCTGCCCTGAATTTCCGCGCCCTCACTCAGGGTCTCTTTCAGCCGGTCAATTGTCTTCTGTCTTTCCTCTTCAAGCAAGGCCCTTCGTGAAAGGATAATATTGCGGCCGTCTTCTTCAAATTCAAGCACCTTAAAGGGGAAAGTCTGTCCAAGATAAATTCCTCCTTCGCGGCCGCCTTTCATATCTATCTGGGAATGGGGACAGAAGCATCTCACTTCGCCGACCAGCACCTCGAATCCGCCTTTCACTTCACGCCTCACTTCTCCGTTAACCGGCAGTCCTGCTTCATGGGCGCCTTCGAGCGATTTCAGCTCGGCAGCTGAGTAGCCGTTCACCAATGTCGTCAGTTTCCTGACGCCGTTCTGAACAGACAGGAAAAAAGCCTCAATCTCCTGACCTGCCAGAACACGCACAGACCCGTCTTTTTCCCTGAACTCTTCCAGGTCGATCACGCCTTCGCTTTTCCCTCCGAGATCGATATACACAAGGTCTCCTGATATACTGACCACCCTGGCCTTAACCTTCTGTCCGGGAGCAAGTCTCACATTCCGGGCGCTGTCTTTTTCAAGAAGTTTCGCGAAGCTCTCTCCGTGCTCCGTCGGGACATCTTTGACATTTTCGTAATCCATAGTTTTAAACCTCACTCTATATTTAGAATATTTTTCTCATTTATTATGACGACTCCCTGGATTATCATCTGCTCAGGAAGGATTGTATGAAAATATGCTGTATATAAGTTTAAAGGATTTCAGGCCCTGTAGTCAATTTCAGGTCCTTGCAAAACCTGGACCTAAAACATTTCACAGCAGAGGACGCAAGGCGCGCCGCCAAAGGCAGGCTCGTTCGACTGCTGTTTTCAGGCCGAATGGGTTAAAATAAAACTATGGGAAAAATAATCCTTCTCAGGAAAAACCCCTGCCCTGATTGCAGCTTCTGCCAGGTCTGCAGTGAGACCCGCTGCAGCATGTGCAAACATACTGAAGACAAAACCAGGAAAAAAGAGAAAAAAGCAAAACCCCACAAGCCCCTTTTCCGCCCGTACTGAAACCTCAGACTTTCATCCCGGAACCTGCAGAAAACTGTTCTGGTATGCCTGGTGAAATCACTTCCGTTTCTCACTCAACTTTGTACTTGCCGATAATCTCCATGGCCTTTCCGACAGCGCCCGACTTGCTCTCATATAATCTTCGGGCCTTTTCACCTGCTGCCTCAGCTGAATCAGGATCAGCAAGAAGCCTCCCTATCTTTTCAGCAAGAGAGGCCGGTTCGACCTCAAAGGCAGCGCCGCAATCGTAGAACTCCTGCATAAAAGGGAAATTCTCCATGTGAGGCCCGCAGAGAATCGGTTTTCCCCAGTACGCAGGCTCAAGAGGGTTCTGCCCGCCTGATACCGATGAAGCTTTTCCCGATGATTGCAATATCCGCAATAGCGTATATAGAAGACAGCTCCCCTACGCTGTCAAGCAGCAGGACTTTTTCTGTAAATAGTCCTCTTTCACTATCATAGTCCGCCAGTTCAGTTCGCCTGACAAAAGAGATTCCTCCGCGCCCTGAGCAGGTCGGCAACTTCCCCGAAGCGCTCCGGGTGTCTCGGTGCCAGGATTAGTTTGAGGTCCGGGAACTTCCCGAGATTCTCCAGATAGGCGGAAAGGACCAATTCTTCCTCACCCCTGTGCGTACTCCCGGCCACAATCACAGGTCCCTTGACTGCCGCGGTCCAGGCCGGCATTTTTCCTGACATTTCCATGTCGAACTTGAAATTGCCCGAGACCTGCACCTTTTCTCCATCGGCCCCGATCGCCTTCAGCCTCTCGGCATCAAGATCGCTCTGCATGCTGAATACAGTCACATAAGAGAAGACCTTCTTCATGAAAAATGAGATTTTCCTGTATCCCCTGAGATGATTTCGCCGATATTCTGCCGTTCAGTATGATTACAGGAACATTTCTTCTTGTATGAAAGCCTGAAGATGTTCGGCCAGAGCTCGGTCTCCATAACAATGAGCATCTTCGGTCTGACCCGCCTGAAGGCCCTTTCGAGTATCCATGTGATATCAAAGGGCAGATACACTACACTGACCCCTTCCGGGACCTTATCCAGAGGCGACCTTCTGACCGGTATCGGTAATCGTTGAAAGGACTATCGGAACGGCAGGATATTCTTTGCGCAGTCTCCTGAGCAACTGGACTGCCGCATTCACTTCGCCGACAGAAACAGCATGCACCCAGAAAGAAGAAGGCAGGTCAGGCAGAGATCCCAGCTTTTCCCTGGCCCACTTGCCCCGCAATCCCACCGGCCTCTTCATGTACTGGGGGATAAACAGCACAATGATTACTATTGTGTAAATAATGCTATAAATGAAGAACATATCCGGTTGTGCCTTATAAAACTATAGTGAGCAGTTGGAAGTGTTGACTTGAGCGACCCAGCTCTCCTTTCATAGCCGTTCTTAGCGAAATAGAGCGTTGAACAGCCTTGAGTGTCTGAACCCGGAGGGTGAGTATTAAAGGTGTTGTAGGGGCTGGGCTTGCCCTGCCCTCTTGGGACGTCAGAAAAAGAGCGTTTCAAAGCGAAAGACAGCTCTTTCGACTGCTGCTTTCAGGATGCGTGGTGCCGGCCGCGTTATCTTTTCCATCCTGCCATCTCCTCGACCATGTCTGCAACCCTCTCTGATGCGGTCCTGGAAGAGTAGATGTCCCGTATCCTGTCATAGGCCTCCAGCATATTTTTTTTATGGGATCCGTCGGAGAGTATCTTTTCCAGTTCCTGCAATATCTGCCCGACCGTCGCTTCTTTCTGAAAGAGTTCTTTTACGACTTCACGTCCTGAAAGGATATTCACCAGGGAAATGTGCTTCACACCCCGCACAATCATTCTGCCAAGCCAATAAGTCAGCGGAAAGACTTTATATACAACCACCAGTGGCACCCCTAGCAGGGCGGCCTGCAAGGTTGCGGTCCCTGAAGCAATAACAGCGGCATCCGAGGCAGCAAGGGTCTTCAGTGACTCGCCTTTGTTGATCCTTACCCCCTCTCCCTCCAACAGCCTCACTACCGCACTGTACTTCTCAATATCAGTATTAGGCGCAAAGGGCATGCAGAACTGATACGTCTCATGCTCCTTCTTAAATTCCCGCACAACTTCAAGCATCAGAGGAAGAAGTCTTTGGAGTTCATGAGGTCTGCTTCCCGGCAAAAGCGACAGGAGCGGTCTTCCCCTTGTCGAGCCCCAGAGCAGACTTCAGAGCGTCTTTTTCGATCGGCAGGTTTCTTATTTCATCGTACACAGGGTGACCCACAAATTCGCAGGCCAGACCGCTTGTTTTATAGATATCTACCTCGAAAGGCAAAACAACCGCCATTTTATCAACCAGCCGGGCTATTTTTGTCACCCGCTTTTTTCTCCAGGCCCAGACCTGAGGGCTCACATAGTACAGGACCTTTATATTGTTTTTTTGGGCTTCTGCCGCAAGCTTCAGGTTGAAATCAGGGTAGTCTATGAGGACAAGCAGGTCCGGTTTAAGCGTCTGCAGCGCGTTAACAGCCTTACTGAACGTCTGTTTGATCGTCCGGACAGAAGAGACCGCCTCGGCTAGTCCGAATGCGCTGGCTATCCCTGAGATAAGCTCGACGCCGGCCTGCTGCATCCTCTCCCCGCCAACGCCTATGATCCGGATGTCCGGCCGCCTCTTTCTCAAGACCGCGGCAAGCAGGCCTCCGTACAACTCGCCGGAGGTCTCACCCGCAACGATCATGATTGTTTCAGACATTATTGATGATAGCCGCTATCTCCTGTACAGCCTCATCCGGCAACTCAGGGTAGATAGGCAATGAAAGCACTCTTTCAGCTGTCTCCTCCGCCACCGGGAAATCTCCCTTTTTATGTCCCAGGAAGCTGACAGCTTCCTGCAGATGCAGAGGGACCGGATAATAAACAACCGAGGAGATATTACGGTCACGCAGGACCTTCTGGATCTCGTTTCTTTTCGTACTCCTCAGTGTATACTGATGATAAACGTGTTTCATCCCGGGTCTTTCCACGGGCCGTGTCACAGCATCCGATAAAAACTCATTATACAGCGCCGCCCGGCTCCTCCGCCTCTCATTGTATTCATCGATACGTTTGAACTTAACGAGAAGTATGCCTGCCTGAATTTCATCAAGCCTGCTGTTAAAACCGACTTTCTCATGCTTATACGCACCTTTTGATCCATGGTTCCTCAGCTGTCTGATATCCGCGGCTGTCCGGGTGTCCTGCAACAGCACCATGCCTCCGTCGCCAAAAGCACCGAGGTTTTTAGACGGATAGAAACTGAAGCATCCGGCATCCCCGAGGCTGCCTGTCTTTCTGCCGCCGATCTCCGCGCCAAAAGACTGGGCGCAGTCTTCGATTATCAGCAGCTTGTGCTTTTGGGCTATGCTGCCGATCTTATCCATATCCGCTGGATGACCGAAAATATGGACCGGCAGAATCGCCTTTGTCCTGTCTGTTATCTTCTCCTCTATCTTCGCCGGGTCGATGTTCATCGTGTGCGGCTCTATATCGACGAAAACAGGAGTAGCGCCGGTGTAGAAGATCGCCTCGACAGTCGCAAAAAACGTGAAAGGTGTTGTTATCACTTCGTCACCCTCGCCAATGCCGAGGGCCTCGACCGCGAGATGCAGCGCGTCCGTCCCGGAGGCGACCCCTATCGCCTCGGACACGCCGTGATACCGTGCGATCTTCTGTTCAAGCTCAAGCACCTTCGGTCCGAGAATATACTGGCTGCTCTCAAGTATCTCGGTCATCATTTCAAAAATTTCACCTTTTATTTCTGAAAACTGTTTTTTAAGGTCAATCATCGGAATCATTTAAATAAATCTCCATTACAATATATTTTGTAAACCAGGAGGTGGTCTCCGGGTCTTTTGAAAAGCGTTTGTGGGTATCCGTCACTTTTTCCCTTCCCTGTCACACCTTCAGCATTTCATTAATCTTAAGGACTACCTCAAGCGCATCCATGGCTTCTTTCCCGGAAACCATAGGTCGTTTTCTCTTTTGAACACAGGAGACAAAATCCGCCAGTTCCTCCTTCAGGGGCTCCTTGTTTTCAGGCTTCACAACATCAAATGAAATGCCGGCTGCCTCTCTGAAATAACGCCTGACCTCCTGACTCTGATAATCTACGGAAATGTAGGAATCCTCCTGGTGGATCTTCAGCCTTCTCAGCTTGTCAGGGGCCAGCCTGCTGGCCGTGAGCAGGGCCTGGCACCCGTTTTCAAACTCAAGCCACGCCTTGGCCGCATCGAGCCTGTCTGTCAGAACGCGGTCACCAGCGGCCCTTATCTCTTTCACCTTTGAGCCGACTATGCTCAGGACAATATCGATGTCATGGATCATCAGGTCAAGGGTCACATCCACATCAAGTGCCCTTCCGAGAAAAGGTGAGAGACGCTCAGCCTCTATAAATTTCGGCTCCTTGATCATATCCATGGCAGCGAGAATCCCCGGATTGTAACGTTCGAGATGTCCGACCTGGAGTATAAGGTTCTTTTTCTCCGCGGCCTCAATAATCTCCCTTGCTTCATCAAGACTCTCTGTTATGGGTTTTTCTATAAAAAGGTCCCTTCCCGAGTTAAGGCAGTCTATGGCTATGGCGTGGTGCATAGTGGTCGGAGTGACTATGCTCAGGGCGTCGCATATTCCGATCAGTTCCGTATGTCCGCGAAAAGACCTGCAGCCGTATGCTTTTGCTATCTCCGCGGCTTTCCTGCTGTCAAGGTCGGCAACCCCGACCAGCTCAACCCCCTCAAGGCCTGAAAATACCCTGGCGTGATGCTGCCCGAGATACCCCACGCCGATCACTCCAACACGTAATGGCACTGTTTCTCCTTTGCGGATAATAACGTGTATTTTGCACTATCGGCCGGCTTTTCAGCAAGAAATTAAGCCAAAAAACGGCAGTTATGCTAAAAAAGGCAGTTTAACATCGAGTTCACTGAGCTTTTATATTTCCCCTTTGGGTTCGCTGCTCAGTTCGCTGTTTTTTTAACAGTCGCAGCGTTTTCTCTGTGCTTTCTCCGGCAACCGCATTTGGGGGGTCAGGGGATGTCGTCCCTGATGAGATCGACGACAGTCACCTCGGGAGGGGCGAGGAAGCGTATTGGCGGCCCCCAGGTGCCTGTGCCCCTGCTGACATAGATGTGAGAGCCCTCAGCCAGGTCCATAAGCCCGGCATCAACAGGGTAGTAATACAGCTTCGTAAACAGGCTGAAGGGGAAGATCTGGCCTTTGTGAGCATGCCCGGAGAGTTGAAGATCAAAGAGCCCCACGCTCTCTTTGCTGATAACAGGCCTGTGTTTCAAAAACAGGGTAAACATGCCTGCGGGCAAATGCGACAGGACATCCTTTTCCGATGGTGTAGCGGCAAGTTTAAAATACCTGGCTGCCGGATCATCGACTCCGGCTAAAGTGACCAGCCCTTCAACCGTAACGGCCTGTCCACGAAGCATCGTGATATCCGCCTTTCGGGCGCAATCCAGAGCTTGCGCGAGTCCGGCATAGAACTCGTGATTCCCGGTTACACCGAATTTGCCGTACTTCGGCTTGACCTCTGCCAGAAGATCTGAAAATTTTTTCAGACTGCATATGTCGGCATCAACAAGATCACCTGTTGAAACAAGGATATCCGGACCGGCTTTTTTCACTTCCCTCAGAATGTTCCTAAGCTTCTCCTCCCCGACGATCAGCCCCAGATGTACATCGGAGATCTGGACTATCCTCAGTCTGTCCATACCTGCCGGGAGTTTTGACGTCCTGATCCGGACATGTTCGGTACGTATATGTTTTGCCTCGAAGTAACCGTAAAACGCTATTGACGCCGCGATTGCGAGTGGCACAAAGAAGACGTGCCGCGCTGAAACCGAAGCCGCTGAAAAATCACTCTTCAGCAGCAGTCCGGCCGCGTAAAGAGAAAAACGATATGCCCCGAGGAGGAACGAAGCCGAGACGAACAGGAATACAAGCCCAAGCCAGACATACCCGATATAAGCCGTAAAAGTGGCAATGCCCTCATGCCCTGATTTTTCAGACACCCGTTCGATAAAAGGACAGGCCAGCATGATCAGAATAAAAAATATCATAAGCAGGGAAGCTGCTGTGCCTGGGAGAAGGGCTGCCCTTGCCTTCATAAAGACGAAGTAATTGCATGCCCCGTAAACGAGAAAAAAGGAGATCAGGAACGCAGACATTTCAGGCTGCCGCCCGGTGATATCCGGGCCCGGAATTATTACTCACCTTTATTGGGACACCAGAGGGAAATAACATATTTTTCATGATACCATAAGAAGCCCCAGGAGTAATGCGCTCAATGAAGACAGCATGTACTTTCCAATAAAGGCAGGTATAGAACAAGGGGAAAGGCTTTCTGATGGTTATTTTACAGCGGGTGTTTGTTATAATGATCAGACTGTTTTATTTACAATATATTACAAAGGGAGTCGACGATGAAAAATTATAAGGCCTTCATTGCGCTGTTTATAAGCATTATATTTGCCGGAAGTGCCGCATTCGCCGGAGATCTGGACATGCAGCACTACTTCGAGGAGGGAAATACCTATTTTAACGAAGGACAGTATGATAAGGCCCTTGAATCCTACAGTCGCGTTATCGCTTTATATCCTGACTTCCTCCAGGGCTATTACAACCGCGGGCTTGCCTACTATAAGGCAGGAAAATATGATGAGGCCATAGCTGATTTCAGCAAGGTCCTGTCGACAACGTCCGACAATGCGGATTTATATAACAACAGGGCCCTGGCCTATCTTAAGAAGGGGGACTATGAAAATGCGATCTCTGATTACACAAAAGTGGTCTCCCTGAATTCCAGGTATCCGGATGCTTATCATAACCGGGGGATAGCCTATGCAAATACCGGGAGGTACGATGAGGCGATAGAGGACTACAACCGGGTAATTGCCATGAAAACAAAGGACCCTAATATTTATCTTTCACGCGGGGTCGCCTTTACAAAAAAGGCTATGTCAGACTTCCGGAGGGCATGCGATATGGGGAACCAGCCGGCATGCGATAATCTGAAGCAACTGTCCCGTTAAGGCCTCTCAAAGCGGATATGCTCTCAGAAATAACTCTATGCCAGCTTGCCCATTATCTTGTCCACCTCTTCCCTTAGCTGCTCGAAGGAAAAAGGCTTCCGGAGCACACCTCTGAAGCCGAAATCCGCGGGACTGCGCATGGCAGGATGGTTTGTCTGGCCGCTGCAGACAATGGCCTTTACGTCAGGGTCTATACGGGTCAGTCTGCCGATGGTCTCCAGCCCATCCATGCCGTTTTTTATGCTCAGATCCAGGATAAGGGCCTGGAAAGGGCGTTCTGCTTTTTTCGCCGACAGATAAAAATCTATGGCCTCAACGCCGTGACCGCTAAGGCAGACTTCGTACCCCGCGATGCTGAGCGCATTCATAAGCATCTCGCGTATAAATGCATCATCATCCATTACAAGGATTCGTCCTTTTCGGTTTGGCGCTTTCATAGTCAATCAATGCCTTTCCACTGACCGAACAGGTCGTCAGTCTAAATCAATAGAATTTAAAAAAATGGAGCAAGTAAGATGCCAAGATCAGGAACTGCGGGTTATTGGGTAAAAAGTACAAATTTTGCTTTGAAAAGCCTATAGATAGGTAAAGTTTACCTAGTCAATAGGTAAACTTTACCTATTGACCACTGACTGATTCTATTTTGTATTCCTTGAGCTTCTCGCAGAAGCTTTTGTAGCTTATCTGGAGAAGCTCTGCCGCCCTGGTTTTAATGCCATCTGTCTTTAGCATTGCCTCGACAATCTTCTTTTTTTCGAGTTCCCGAATCTCATCTTTGAGACACACAAAAGTAGATTCAGAGGAATTGTTTGATTCAGTGATGAGCGGCTTCAGAACATCCTGCCCGATCATATCAGAAACGGAGAAAATAACAGCCCGTTTCATAACATTTTTCAGCTCTCTCAGATTCCCCGGCCAGGCATACCCTTTAAGTAAGGCCAGGGCATCGTCGCTAAGCCCCCTGATCTGTTTTTTCATGTCTCCGCAGGCTTCCAGTAAAAATTTCTGCGCAAAAAAAGGGATGTCAGAAACCCTTTCCCTGAGGGGAGGAATAGTGATCATGAATTCTGCCAGCCGGAAAAAAAGGTCTTCCCTGAACTCTTTCTTCGCTATACTGGCCCGTATATCACTGTTTGTTGCAGCAATAATCCTTATGTCTATACTGTCAGGACTCGTACTGCCTATAGGGTATATTTCTTTTCTCTCGATTACAGTCAGAAGCTTGCTCTGCGTAACAGCAGACATATTTTCGACTTCATCTATAAAGATCGTCCCCCCATTCGCAGCCTCGAAAAAACCGGCCTTGCTGCCGGCAGCGCCGGTAAAGGAGCCTTTCTTATATCCGAAAAGCTCGCTCTCGATCAGAGAGTCCGGGATCAGGCCTATGTCTACACGCACAAAAGACTTGCCAGCCCTTTTGCTTAAATTATGCAGGGCCTCAGCCACAAAGGTCTTCCCTGTGCCGGTCTCTCCCTGAATAATCACCGAGAGGTCTGTCTGGGCAGCATGGTTGATGAGATCAATGACCTTTCTGGTAGCGCTGCTTTTGCCGAGCAGGCTCTCCAGGGACAAGGCCAATGCAGCATCGGCGGATTCCGCCCTGATCTCAAGGCGATAATGCTCGACAGCCCTCTTCAGCAAAAGAATAAGCCTGTCGAATTCAGGGGGTTTTGTAGTAAAGTCGTATGCCCCAAGCCTCATCGCCTCAACAGCAGTAGGGATGTCGCCATATGCTGTCAGCATAATGACAGGGACCTTTGGATTGATTTGTTTAATTGCGGTCAGGGTGTCGATTCCGTTCAGGCGCGGCATATTCAGGTCGAGAAGCACCGCGTGCGGAGTTTCAAAACTGAAGGCCTGCACCCCGCTGACACCATCCGGGGCCTCTGAAATCAATAGCCCTTCCCCTGCGAGCACGTCCCGCAGGATAGAGCGCACGTCATTATCATCATCTATTATAAGTACTTTCCCTGTTTCAGCCATATTCAATCATACCTAATGCATGGAACATAATAAAATAAAAATGTCTTCCTTGAACTCTGCTTTTCCGGTCCCCGCGCGGTCCGGCCACAGGTTTTCTGCTATCAGATCAACGGAAGATATACATCCACCATCGTCGACACACCGGGCTGCGTGGAGACGTCTATCAGTCCGTTATATTGTCTGACTATCCCGTACGCTATGGAAAGCCCGAGCCCTGTCCCTTTCCCTGTTTCCTTTGTTGTGAAAAAGGGCTCGAATATCCGCTCCAGTACATTGTCAGGTATGCCTGTCCCGGTGTCCGATACCCTGATACGGGCGTATGCCGCCCCCGGGATAAGATACTGCGCCTTTTCAGGGCCTATGACCACAGCGTCAGTTTGTATTGATAAAAGGCCTCCTTCAGGCATTGCCTGGCGGGCGTTTGAGACAAGGTTCAGCAATACCTGCTCTATCCGTGTCTGGTCGCAGAGCACCATAAGATCTCTGTCACAGAGTGAAACCGAGCATTTAGTATTATCATCAGGAAGTTTTTCACAATAGGGGATAAAATTGCTCACAAGCGTATTTATATTAACAGGGACAGGGCGTATTGTCTGTCCCCTGCTGAAGGTAATAAGACTTTGGATGAGGTTGTCTGCCCTGGCAAGAGAGCTGTAAATTTTATTTACATACTGCTGGAGGGGGCTGCTCTCATCCAGTTTCTTGCTGAGGATAAAGGACGCCCCCTGAATAGTCGAAAGAATATTGTTGAAATCATGCGCAATGCCCCTTGACAGGGTGCCCAGAGCCTCCATCTTTTTTGCATTAACAAGCTCCTCCTCAAGGGCTTTTTTCTCGTTTTCGCGCCTCTTCAGGTCTTCGGCCATTTTGTTAAAGGCATCAGCCAGTTTTCCTATCTCGTCGTCCGATTTAAGCTCTATCTTTTCGGCATAGCCCTCTATCCCGAGCATCCTCACGTTCTCGGTAAGTTTAATAAGCGGCATCGAGACCTTCTTTACGGCGACATAAATAACGGCCGCTCCTGAGAAAATAAAAAACAGGGCCAATACAAAAATCCGCAAAAAGATCGATTTAATCTCACTGGTCATAAAGGTCTTCTCCAGGCCGACACGCACATACCCTATGACTTTCTCTTGGGGATAATCGTCGCTTTTTTCGAAATACAGGGATTCAGCCGCCTCGGGAAAAACTTCCAAACTTATGGGTGCCAGGCATTCGATGACATCGGGTTTCTCGATGATTTTGTTTGCGCTGGAGTTGTGCAGTTCAGCGACGGCATTGCTGTAAGAATCGGCTCTGTCGGCCTTTACGTCCTTTTTCTGTCTCCCATAGATCACCTTTCCCTCAGGCGAATAGATTGAGACTGATATGACCTCTTCCTCACCGATAACTCCCTCTATGATGTTCTTCATAGCCTCTTTGTTTTCGGCAAATACGGCTGTTTTTAAACTGCCCGCCAGAAAACGCGATATCACTTCCCCTTTTTTGATAAGACGGTTTTTGACGGAGCGGGTCTCCTGGTAGGCATGAAGAACCGAGAAAAACGACAGAACTACAATAATAACGGCAACAAAGGCTCCGAATATCTTAAAACCAAAACTTCTTCTGTAATCTTCCAGTTTTGCAGCGTATTTAGAAATTTCCATAATCAATACACTTCATCGGCCTTTCTGAATATTTCATTGTCCTGAGGCAGCCCGAATTTTACCGCGATCTTCTTATTTATAGTCAGAATGACCTTTGAGGGATACAGATGCTCGGGATTTCCATAGGAGCCGTTATTCAGTTTTTTCGCTACAAGCTCCCCTGTCTTAGCCCCGAGCCGGAATGGCTCGGCGCTAAGGGACGCCAGCGCCCCCATTCTTACGTATTTGCTTGAAAAGGAAAAGACCGGGACCTTTTGCTGAAATGAAAAAAGGAGCATGGCATCGATTGTCTGAGGTGTTACAACAATAGTGTCAGGCAGCATCCAGAAAATATCGATCCTTCCCTTCAGGCTTTCAATTACCGCAGGCACTTCGCCGGGACTGGAGACCTCTCTGGCAATTATTTCAAGCCCGAGGGAGCGGGAAACAGCCGTCGCTTCTTTCACAAGTCTGCCGGTATTTTGTTTGCTGTAGATAATGCCTATTCTTTTTGCAGCCGGAAAAAGATCTTTCATATCAAGGAAATAGGTTTCAGGCAGTACGTCCATACTGAAACCGGACAGATTTTTCATATTTAGCGGAATACCAGGCCCGTATTCAGTAACCATAGTGTAAAATATGGGGGGATTTTTAATAGTTGAAACACTTCTTAAGGCGCCCATTCCTATGGCGAGGACCCCGGCAGGCTTGATGCTGATAATCCGCGCCTGGATGTTTTCTTTTCCTATTTCAGGAAGACTCAGTTCCGTAACAGTGCACATGCAGGTGCTTTTAAACCCCTCAAGTGCATCATCGTATGGCTTTATCCCGGAACTTTTTACGACTACTACCTCTGCTGCAGACAAAAGGGCCGCGCTGCCCAGAAGAAATGCTGCAGCAAGTGCAGTAAATAAGCAGGTATGCATTCTCTTGAGATTCAATATGAATTTTCCCCAAATTTCTAAAGCAATAACAATGCCAGTTGTTTTGCAAAACAATCCAGGATATTAATAAGAACAGTGAAATCGCCTTTAACTATCTATATCTGAAATCGAACAATTTTGGATGAAGAAGCATAACACATGCAGAATTCTTTTCCAATCCCCTGCCCTCACCATTGACAATGAGAGGATATCTGTCCGCTTTTCCTGATTAAAGCCTTAGTTTTCTTAGGCAATCCACTTCTTCTAAAAAAGGCCGGTAAAGGAAGAGCTTCTCAGCAGGACGATTAGCAAGAGCTGGCTTGCTATTAAGGAAGAGAGCTGCTTCGGAAGGCCGGCAGTTGACAGACTAGGTTTCAGTTATTTGCCGGAGACGGTCTGACTGTGGCCTTCAGGCCCTCATTTTTGCAATGGGTTGACGCTCTCTTTGCATAGCCCCTTAATATCCTGCGCTCATCATCCCCGACTTCTTTGAACTCTATGCCCATGCCGGCAGGACAATCAGGGCTGTCAACGGAATGGGACCTTGCATGCGCTACTCTCCCTTTCAGATGAATATGGCTTCCCCCTTCCATAGGTAAGGATATTTCCACCTCAGTACCGGCGGGAAAGGGGTCATCAGTCTTTATGTAGACTCCTCCGGCCGAGATGTTTCCGGTGTAAAATTCATGAGGCGTCTCGTTATGGGTCACGTAAACTCTATGGTGCAAGGCAACTCTGACCTGCTTCCTTCGTGTCCCCGGCGTCAATTCCCTGTTCTCAATCTCCAGCTTTAGGATATCTAATATCTTTGTTGCCAGGTCTGTATCGATAAATAAGGCAATCCTCTTGCTTATCCTGTCAGCAGCAGCCATGAAGCTCTCTTTGTTGTCCGCTGACTCGTCCATTATGGCCAACGACTTGTCGATGAAAAAAGAACTGGCGAACTTAGCCAGATGTTCACTGATAATATTTTTCAAGTCTGCTTTGACATCCATATTGTTTGTTTTGCAATCCTGCACTTTTTATTTTGCATAAAGAAAGACCTTCTGCAGCCAAATCAATAATATTGGCGGTCGCATATAGGTTCTTTTAAGGTAAGTATGCATTCTTTCGGCAGGCATGTAAATCCTACTTTAGTAGGGGACAGGCAACAACTGTCGGGGCGCCTTAGCGCTTATTGGCGAACTGACAGTGAATTTCGGGGCAAACAACTTCTCTTGCGGAAAGAGTTCCTCATCTATTTCCACTCCACAACTTCAATGACCACTTCCATCCCTCTGTCTCTGCAGCTTTAATAAAAAGAAATCTCTTGCCGGAATAAAATGGGTGTTTACCGACCTTTTCAGGAGTGAACTTTATGACCTTCGGCCATGTTCCCAGGGCTTCCCTGATATCGATGCCATCCGCCTCTGCATCAAGTATCACGACATCGTGAGGGCTCAGACTACATAACAACGCTCTGATCAATAAATGAGGCGAGCACTGCCCTTTCTTTTTCAGTCAGGTCTGTAAACTCTATACCTATGTCAAATTGCCTTTGTACTCCCCCGCCTGTTAACTGGCATGAGGCAACTCTGCCCACAAACTCAATAGGGTTGTCTGCACGTACAGACAACTCCATGGGTATCCTGCTTTCGATTTCAAGGTCCCTGACACACTCTATAAGCATACCTCCGAGACCGATTTTTTTTACTTTGTAACTTGACGGGAAATTCAATATCGCTTTTTCAGGATCGTTTATATGAAACCTTACATTAAGCCTGGTGCCCCCTATAACCTGCACCTCCTCTTTCTTATTACTATCGATAAAACTCAGAAGTTCGGCGGTCTTTTCAGGCGACATATTAGTGAACTTCAGGCCGGCTGAGTAAATAGGCACCACTTCCCCGTCAGACTTCCCCCTGCTCTCTCCCAGAGAGGACCACACTACGGAACCTCTCAGGGAGATGGTCTTCATTCCTTCCAGCTTGAGCGAATATTCGCTGCCGATATTAAGCCGCCTGTTTGCCTTTATCGATATTCCGCCGATGCTGATATCAATAACTTTCACCTGAGTGGCAAAGAGCATTTTGCCGTTAATTTCCTGGATGTTTAAGGTGAATCTTTTATATCTTCTTTTATCCTCCATAATTATTCAATCCCATCCCTCTTAAAGAACAGATTTATCTCCGGTGATGCCCACTATCCTGCTCCTTCCAGTGCCGGCATAATATAGAACGGAAAAGCGCAGGAACAGTCTCTGCGGACCGAGCAGATAGAAGCATACCAGATAAAACTGCCCATTATCAATTGCTCTTTCGGCCCCGGATTTCCGCCTCTGATAAATCTATTCCAGCTCATAATCAATTAAGCGTAGTTTGATGAAAATGACTCTCAGAAGAACCAGGCGGGTCCAGGGGCTATGACGTGAGACTTTTTGAAAACGAATTGATTTCCAAACTGTTCAGAACTTCAGAAGAAGTTTCCGGGGACCTATCCGCAAAGTGCCGGCGTTGACGGTCTCGCCTGATCTGCGAGTACCGTCGGGACGAATTATAAGAATCCCGGGGTATTACCGGAGAAGCTGGAGAGATGACTTTTTCAGGTTGACGGTAATGTCAGTAAGTGGCAACGCACAGGATGAGTATGGATTTTAAGACATCGGAAACACCCGGTGCGTTTTGACGGATTACAGCAATTCATAGAATATTGTCTGCGTCCGTTTCGTGAAACGGCCCGGAAGGCGGCTGGTGAAGTTCTGGATTTCGGTGCCCTGAATCCTGAAGCTGCCTCTTCACCCTTAGCCGCCCGCCTGGTCAATCATCACTTCTTGTCTTTGTCCTTATAGCCATTATACCTTTTCTGATGTTGGCCGTTCGGATATATTCTATTCGTTATTTCTGCTGATCCTTCATGTCCTTGTGGTCAGGACGTCCGCCTTTGTCGTGCCCGTCACGCCCGCCTTTGTCGTGCCCGTCACGCCCGTCCTTGCCGCGACTATCACGCCCGTCTCTGTCGTGCCCATCACGTCCACCATGTCCGTCTCTGTCATGCCCGCCGCGCCGGTCTCTGTCGCCCCAATTGTGATACTCGTGACGCTCATCTCTGGCTTTCCGCCACCAATCATCACGATCCCAGTGGCGGCCTCTCTCCCATGTTCTCCAGTTCCTGTTAAGATCATAGTATGGTATACGATGGTATACCGGATAGTTCCTGTAGCCCATTGGGAGACGATAGAGAGGAGCCGGTACCCGGCCCGTAACAACCCATGGCCCATTATATCCCCGGCCCCAGTACCACCTGTCACCCCAGTGACGGTACCAGCGGCCCCCGTAAAACAAAATGTCCACGTCGACGCCCGGCACATAATAGGCGTATGTTCCCGGAATTACCGCCAGCTGAGGCGGAGCAGGGAAGTTAAAAAGCGGCAGGCCTACGCTTACCCCCACATTAACACCTGCCTGTGCCGGCTGGTATGCCAAGACCAGCAGCAAAAACACTGCAAACACCAAAGCAACATTCTTAACTTTCATAAAAACCTCCTTATAATACATTGCCCGGCTTTAGCCTGCCTACGTCAGACAAAGCCTCTTTTTTACTAATGTAAACCTCTCTGCACTTTCCTTGGCTGCCACGTCTCATCCGTACTGCGAAAACACCTCCTTTCCTTATATAATCTTTCAGCCTTATGGTCTCGTCTATTTACAGACTATCACAAAAATATGAACATACAACGAAAGAATCATGAATAATTGTGAAGGCCTCCGGACTAAAAAAACAGGGTACGGGAAACTCCTTTCCCTCATTAACCTGAGGCGCTGTTCCGCTGTCCTCTTCATTTTATATAAAGCCACGGCCTGAATCTGATATAATGGTGCAGCGAACAAATCGCAAAACCGATTAATTGTGGAGGCAGGAAACAACCATGGGGAAAAAAGGATTTAATACTTTATTATTCATTTCGGCCTTTCTGTTTACATTCGTACTGTCCGGCAGCATGACGCTAAGCGAGGGTGCTGAAAAAGAGACAAAGTGCAAATTGGCTTTCAGCCTCAAGGGTTGGTCAGTCTTTTATGAAACAGCCTCTGGCGCGGGAACAGTTACCTGCAGCAACGGACAGACCGCCAGGGTCAAGATCGATGTCAAAGGAGGCGGGCTTACAGCAGGGAAATCCAGTGTGAAAGGAACCGGCACATTTTCTGCAGTGTCTGATATAAAGGAAATCTTTGGCTCATACGCCAAAGCCGAGGCGCATGCTGGCGCTGTAAAATCAGCCGGTGCACAAGTGATGACCAAAGGGGAGGTTTCCCTCGCTATAGCTGCAACAGGCAAGGGCTTTGATCTTGGTGTAGCATTCGGAAGGTTCAGCATAAAGCCCAGATGAAAAGAACGGTAAATAATCCCTGGCTTTTCATAAAAGTCGGGCAACGGAGCCGGAAAAGCCCCCTGTCTTCCGATATGCTTTATTTTCTGCAAATTCACTGAAACTCCGGAGTTTCCATGAAAAGACTTTTTTTGTTTGTTTTCTCTTTAATTTCCCTTTTTATTCTTACTGATGCTGCACAGGCCGGAGGGTCTGTCATCCGCATACTGTACGTAAATGACTTTCACGGGTTTGCCGAACCCTATAAACCATATGGGTCGGATGAAATGCTCGGCGGCATATCGTTTCTTGCTGCAGAGACTGAAAGACTGCGCAAGGAAAAGCCAACCCTGCTGCTGGCAGCAGGAGACATGATACAGGGCTCCAACTGGGCTAACATGTTTCTTGGCGAGTCGGTGATTGAACTCATGAACGGGATGAGGTTTGACGCAATGGAACTCGGCAACCATGAATTTGATTTTGGTACCGCTGTCCTCGAAAAGAGGATCTCTGAGGCCAGGTTTCCTGTTTTATGCGCCAATGTCGAAGGGCTGGATATGGTAAAACCTTATATCATCAGGGAAATCAATGGGGTAAAGATCGCTGTAATAGGCGTTATAACAGAAGACGTCCCTGCCTCAACACATCCCAGAAATGTCGCCGGCCTGAAATTTGACCCGCCTGCTGATGTCGTTCAAAAATATGTGAAGTTCCTTAGGGACAAGGCAGATATCATCATCGTGCTTTCCCATATAGGACACTCTGCTGACATGGAGCTTGCCCGGAGGGTCCCTGGCCTGGCAGCCATTGTCGGCGGCCATTCCCATACAAAGGTCCTGAATCCTGTCATGATTGGCGATACGGCAATAGTTCAGGCCTGGGAACACGGGAAGGCGCTTGGCGTGCTAGACCTTACTGTTGAGGACCGGAGGGTTATAAAAGCAGAAGGCAGACTTGTGGAGATAAAACCGGAAGGTATACCAAATACTGCGGTCAATGCGATAGTTGAAAAATATGAGAAAAAAGTGGATGCTGTCCTGGACGAGTCGATCGGTGAGGCCCTTACTGACCTCGACGGTGAAAATGTCAGACGACAGGAGACCAATCTCGGCGATCTTATCGCGGACATTATAAAAAACGCCGCCCATGCGGACGCCGCAATAATAGGAGGTGGGAGCATACGCACCAGCATAAAGAAAGGGGAGATAAAGGTCAAGCAAGTCTATTCGGTCTCACCGTTTGATAGCTATGTGGTCGCCGTGAGACTCACCGGCAGGCAGATCAGGGAGGCGCTTGAACATGGGGTTTCAGCCACAGAAGACACCGGGGGCAGGTTTCCCCAGGTTTCAGGACTCTCGTTTACCTACAGCCGCTCGGCTCCTGTCGGCTCAAGGATCAAAGAGATCATGATCAACGGTCAGAAGGCGGAGCCGGACAAGGAATATGTCGTGGCAACAAACGACTTCCTTGCAGCAGGCGGTGACGGATATAAAGTCTTTGGCGAGGCCGTCAGGTCCTCAAAGAATTATTCTGTGGTCGGAGGTATAATGAAGGGGGAGAAGCTGGCATACAGCAATTCAGGGAAATGGGTGAGGGACGTTATTATTGACTATATTAAAGACAGAAAGAAGATCTCTGCTTCTGTTGAAGGCAGGATCATAGAGATACAGTAATTGTGAAGGTATATGTCAATAATCAGGCCGTAAATATTTATGCCGGAATGACAGTGATGCACGCGCTGCTGACAGCAGGGGTCCTGGAAGAACTGGAGGCCTCAAAAAAAGTCTATGACGAATGGGGCAATGAGATCGGCCTTGACGGCGCTTTAACAGAAGAAGCAAGAATCTATGTAAGATAAGGGCCGGGTCTTTATGGCAGTCTTATCCCAGTTTATGGATTGAGACAGCTAGGTGATGAGAATCTTATCCTTTACGAACTCTTCATACTCAGGCGAAGAAAATTCAATTCCTACGCCGGTTGTCTGCACCCCGTTTACAAGGCATTTTGTATATCTTTTAACTGTCCCCTCAAAGCTGGCTATTTCATCTCTGATTTTCAGAGTCAGTTTAACATTTGTTCCGACAGGCGGGGGTAATCGTCTGGGGATGAGGACCCCATGTTTTGAGATATCAATTGTCCTGACTTCATGAACCGCACCTTCAAATTCCAATGTGACCTGAAATCTCTTGTCATATCTCAGACTTCTTCTTTTCTCAGGGCCGTCATGCAGGCGTTTTCTCTGGATCATTTCGCTCCTTTAGCGGACAGTGTATTTAAGAAAAAGGATTTGTTCGATTTCCATCGTCCGCAAGTATTTTCTTGCAAAGAAGACAGTGATGCTGCTTTTCTCTGACAAATTTATTCGCATATGTTATCTCATATAGAAGCGGGCTGATCTGCAGCGTCTGCAATAAAAAAAGCCCGATCTACGAAGAGAATTGGGCTTCTGATTCCATATCCAATTACTACTCCGGCAGCCCTGCTTTCCCTTTCAGGACCAGTAGCTTTGCGCCCTACCCTCTCGGATAGTTTGCTCTTGTCGGTAGCTTATTTGCCATTAAAGATAAATAATTGTCTGCATACTTGTCAATGTATAATGTTGATAGGTGCCCTATTGAAAAATGACGGGACAGCATGCTCAAAAGGTCTTGGTTGACACATTAGGTGCCGGTGCGATAGCATGAGCATATGTCCCTTTGCTGCGCAGGCGATGAAACACCTTTGCATTGTTCTGTTTATTGCTCTTGTTTCCCGGGATAAGGACAAACACGCTTTAATGAGGAGTTTGAAGTGCAGGGAAGTGAAATAAATGCTGATGACAAACCGCACATAAACGTCCTGATAATCGAGGACGACGAGGGAGATACAAAGTTAATCTGCAGGTTCCTGTCGAAATCCGAAGATATTTATTTCGATGTTGAATGTACAGGGCTGATGTCTTCGGGAATCGATCTGCTCGGGAAAAGGAATTTTGACGTCATTTTATCGGATCTGGGACTGCCTGATAGTGCAGGTGTTCAAACCTTGATAAAACTCCATAGTCTTTATCCTGATATTCCACTGATCGTGCTGACCGGCCTGGATGACGAAAAAACTGCGCTTGGCGCGGTGCAGAGCGGCGCTCAGGATTATCTGGTCAAAGGCCAGATTAACACCAGTCAGTTGGTCCGCTCTATCAGATATGCCATGGAACGCCAAAAACTCGTAGCAGAGCTTGAAAAGAGACTGAAAGAGATAAAAACTCTTCAAGGGTTGCTACCCATGTGCGCCTGGTGCAGGAACATACGTGATGACAATGGTTACTGGAAAAACCTGGAAGCCTATATCCAGGAACACTCGGATACGACTTTTACTCACGGCATTTGTCCTAAATGCATGAAAAAAGTCATCCCCGGCCTCTACGAAGAAATACAACGGGACAATCCGGAAATTCTGGGTCAGGAGGTCAAGCAGGACAAACTGAGGGAGTCAGATGAAGCCGGATGAAGGGCGCAGGCTTTTAACTCTCTGACCCGGCTATAACGGATGTTCACGCGGGCAGATAACCCTCAGCAATAAGGCAGCCGCTTCCTCTTTCCCCTTCCGAATGACCCCGACGGCATAGGCCCTTCAGGAAATAACTGATTGGATTGGGTTAGAATAAATTATGTCGGTATCAATTGTCTTCAGGGTCGTAAGGTATGTCTCAGTTCTGGTGGTGATGGTATTTGTCTGGCTCCTGCTGGGCATGGTTTATCTTGACCATTACATGAAGCCCTTTGACAGACTTATACCAGTGCTGATGCCATGGAAAGCACCGGCAGCCATTTCCGGGAAAGCCACAGTGGAGAAGCGTATTTTGATGATGCAGGGGCAACTCGATGCCTCCAACAAGGCTTCCAATTATGCGTTCCTGACGATGCTCGGTTCATTTGCCGCGTTATGCATTTATCTCACCTTTGTGTATCAGCAGAAACAGCGAAGGGCGAGGGAAAACGAATTGCTTTCCTTGAAGAACCAGGAGATTGCACGGCGCAATGAGTTTATCCGCTACATTTCTGCCACCATAGGACATGAATTTAAAAATAACCTCGGCCGGATAAAGCGCCGGATTGACCTGCTTCCCGAACTTCCACAGGATGCCAGAAGTCGTATCGATGACAATCTCGATAAACTCTTTGCTGATATAGACATTTTCAAAAAGATTTCGGATGAGCGCGAAGCCGGGCTGATTAATTTCGCCAAGGTCGATCTGAAGGAGATGCTTGCCGGCTTTGTCGGCCAATACAGCGATTTCGCTGATTTCACTTTTCAAGACAGGATGTCCCCACCGTCCATCTTCGCTTCACGGACCCTCCTGAAGACGGTTTTCGAAAACCTGATAGACAATTCCATAAGATATAAAAAACCTGAACAGGCCCATGCCCGCATTCATGTGTCCTGTTCCATGGATATTGATGGGAAGAGGCGGTATGTTTCCCTGTCATTCCGGGACGAGGGCATCGGCATGGATGAGCAGGAGGCTGATCAGTGTTTTTACAAGGGCAAAAATACTTCTGCGGGATGGGGACAAGGCCTGTATTTTGCCAAATATGTAATCGGGCTCCATGCGGGTAAAATCAGGGTTGGCAAAGAATATACTGCGTTGGGAGCAGGGACCGAGATGATCATTCATCTTCCATTTGTTGAGGAGACTGCAAATGTTTAGTGTCCTTATCGCTGATGATGACTACGAGGACAGGGAACTCCTGAAACTCGAAATTAAACGGGCCCTTGGTCCCGTGGAACCTGATCTCAGGTTTTATGAAGCTGTCAGCGTCAGACAGGCCTTGCATCTCTTAACCACGAGAATTTTTGATCTTTTGACATTGGATATTGAATTTGACCGCATGACCGAGGGAATTGATGCCCTGCCCGAAATTTTCGAAAATTACCCCACACTGAATATCATCGTCATAAGCGGTAAGCTGAATAAAGGCGAAGTTTCCGAACAATTGTTCCGCTTTACAAAAGATAATGTCTTAAAGGGAAAGCGCTGGGCAAGACATTTCGATGTGCTGGACAAAAAGGACGATAAGACAGAGACCCTGCAGCGTTCTTTTGCCTTTTCTTTCAAGCAGAAAGAGGTCTCCGATAAGGTGCGGGAACTTTTTCTCCTTGCCGAATCCTACCTGGAAAAAAATATGATAGACAAGTGCATGGAGATATATAAAAGGATCCAGAACATTGCCCCCGGAGAGATTGAGTCGAACGAAAACATCCATATATTTGAAGGCGCCATAACTGCTGAACATGCGAGGGAGTATTACAGAAAGGGAGATAAGGTTGTGGCATCACTCATTTTAGGACATTATCTTGAAAACCGGCTCAAGGCGTTCACCAGCAGAATACTGGGCTCTTCTTTTCATGCTCTTTCAGATTGCCTGAAGGCTCTGGAGCAGACCGACCACATCAGCAGATACCGGAAAGGCCTTTTTCAGATGCTGTTACGTTTAAGGAACAAGGCTGTCCATAATCCGACAACCCTATCTGAAGAAGACTTTGATATGGCGATAAAGAACCTGGAATTATTGGAGGACACGCTGCAATGAGGAAGGGCGTCAGCATAAAAAAATTCATCCTGCCCCCAGGGCCGATATTGATCCTGACTCTCATCGGCCTGCTGCTTTTGAGTGCACTTCTGTATTACCGGGCGGTCAGGATACAAAGGTTCCTGGAACCGGCCCTTGCCATTTCGCAGCCGAGGATAACATTTTCCAGAAATATCAACAACCTGCTCTTAAGAGAATTCGGAGAAGAGAGCGAGGGCATAAAATTTTCGACCGGGTCAATCCTCGTTGACCAATCCCTGCTGACTGCCGGTGTCCATAAGATAAACGGGGAAGACACGGTCCTGAAAAAGTTAGGCCGTGTTTTCTGGGCTGCCCTTAGCGACCCCGCTATAAGTGACAATATCAGCCTTATCATTGTGAGCACGCGACTCCCTCTCAGTCCGGAGATTAGACCGGATAAAGAATCCAGATATCAGGTACAGAACAGGGCCGAGTTAATCCTGAATTCAATGTATGAGGCCGCGCCAGGACTTGAAAGGAAATATGGGAGATACTTTACAGCTGCCGCCCTGCCGGTGGATCCTGCGGTAAAAGACACCGACTGGATAGAATTCCGGATAATACCAACCGAAAGGTTACATATAGAGGTACTGCAGAGGCTGGAAAAATATGCGTATTAAGCGTACCGATTCTCTGCTTCGCCCGGTTGTGCCGGTCTCTGCCTGTTTTTTCCCAACAGAGAAACGATAACGCAACCGTTTGATCAGGCGAAATGAGAAGTTTTGCGTATCTATCCCTTACGGTATTTTCTAGGTGACAAGCATTTCTTGGTGGTTACTTTTGCTTCCCTCTGGATGTGTTTACAATAAGTGCGATTATCCTGGTTTCACCAGCATAGTGATTCTAATATTCTTCAAGCTCTGTTAGGTCTTCAACTCCTGCCATATCAGAAAGCATTTTTGTATAATTCCTTAATTTGGGTTGAAGTTCTGCGAGTTCATCTCTGAAGTTTTTGCAGAACACCATATTATGGAATGCACCAGCCAGTTGCAGCTTATGCCATTTGGAAGTAAATGGTCTAATAACTTGATTAAGTATTAAAACTGCAATTTTTGTAAATTCAAAACACTCTCTTCCATGTCTTCTAATGATATCTCTTGTAAGAGGAAATATGGAGTAGATGCTATGCAGTGCTGCTTCCTCATCTCCGCAGTCAGGGTTGACAGTCTGAGGCGTTATACGTGTTAAGAGTTCAGAATATAGCTCCCATGCAGCATTCCTATCAGCTTCCTGCGGATGCCACTCCATCTCGAGAAATGGCGCTTTTATTTTCAAACCAGACATGTCCCAATTTTCAAGCCACTTACTCCATTTCATTGAAAGCTCCCTTCCATATTCCAATAGAAAGAATATATCACGAATTCGTAAACAAACAAAGAGGATCGGCCAGAAAAGTTTTCCCCCTTACGGTTGATTATATCAAATGCCTTTATCCACGTTAAATTTCTCCCATTTACATCCCGCATTGATCATAAATATCGAGATGGGCCATTATTTAGCTCATAACCCTTGTGATAAAATTATGGAAAGTCCTGCACTCCTGTGATGGACTGCCCATTCACAATTCTTCATAATTCTTTCACTGCCTGTTCATATTAATTTGCTAGTCTCTATGTAAAGAGATAAGACCCGGGCCGGTAGTAAAGGGTGGAAAAGTCAGGCCAATAAGCCTTGCATTGGGATCTGTATGGCAGATCGCCCTGGACGTTTTAAATATAACCGTTTGTTCTGTACAGCTAGGAGGTAGAGAGATGAGATCGGTCAAAAAATTATTAATGTTACTGTTAGTTGGATTTACAGCGGCCCTGCTGGCAGCCGGAACCTCGCACGCCGCCAACTATCGCGGTGGTCACGGCGGAGGTCAATATTATGGCGGTGGTCAGTCTTATCGCGGCGGTCATAGCGGAGGTCAATATTATGGCGGTGGCCAGTCTTATCGCGGCGGTCATAGCGGAGGTCAATATTATGGCGGTGGCCAGTCTTATCGCGGCGGTCATAGCGGAGGTCAATATTATGGCGGTGGTCAGTCTTATCGCGGCGGTCATGACTACCATGGCGGCCATGATTACCGTGGCGGCCGCTATTACGGCGGTCATTATAGTCATGGATATGGCTATTGGCCGCGCTATGGCTATTGGTGGAGACCGTGGGGTTACTACGGTGGGTTCTACCCTGGTTACTATTCCATCTTACTACCCTTACTCGTCCATAGTCGTAGAGCCATCAGCACCGACGACTTACATTGAGCGGGAGGAGGGAGCGGCTGTGCCGGATTCCAGGATGGAGTCCGGGCCAGCATCCGACCAGTCGGGTGTCTGGTACTACTGCCCCGGCCAAAATGCTTATTACCCTTATGTAAAGGAATGTCCGGGCGGCTGGCAGACTGTGCCTGCTGAGCCCCCTGCGGAGCCCGGGAGGTGATGTTATGCGTAACTGGTTAATATTACCGGTTTTATTGCTAAGCACAGCCTTGTCAGGATGTGTGAGTGTACCAACAGGGCCCAGTGTCATGGCCCTTCCCGGTACAAGCAAGAGCTTCGATCAGTTCCGTATCGACGACACCGTCTGCCGCCAGTTCGCCTATGAGCAGGCAGGCGGACTGACCGCTCAACAGGCCGGGCAGAACGCGGCTGTTTCAAGTGCGCTCATCGGCACTGCCCTGGGTGCTGCCGCCGGGGCAGCAATAGGCAGCATTACAGGTGATATGGGTGCAGGCGCGGCGATCGGCGCCGGAACAGGTCTTATCGCAGGCAGCGCGGCTGGTTCCGGCTATGCAGCGAGTTCCTACTACGAGGCCCAGTGGCGCTACGACAATGCCTACATACAGTGCATGTACGCAAAGGGAAACAAGGTCCCTGCATCCGGGCAGTTCACCTCTCCGGATACTTCAGGACCGTCCGAGATGATGCCGCCTCCGGCCGACTATCCACCGCCGCCGTCTGGTCAGTGATTACTCAGCCTGATAGCAGCCCCGGACGATCCGTCGTGGGACCACGGTAACAGACGATCTCACCGGGGCTGCATAAATCTTCATGTAATGCCCTTAAACTGCTACTGCAAAATCGCCCTATTGATCTGCACAGAATTGCAAAACTCTTAGGCCATATAATTCATGAATTTCAGACAACTCTGCCCTGAATGAGGCGGGATATAGTATCCGAGCGGATTCTTTTGTCCGATATTCCTGCAGCATGCATATTAAATTCAAGAGGCAAAAGCCCTAGGAGCTTGCCCGCCTCAGGCGAAAGAGCGAGAATGAGCGAGGATGCTATATCATGCTTCATTACCGCCAAAGTTTATGAATAATGTGGGTTAGGTCATAGGCACATAAGAATGACAAAGCAGTATGCACATCTTTCAGTGGAAGAGTTGAAGCGGCTCTTGCTGTTACGTTGACAAGGGGGCGGATGTGTTATGCTCCGTAACCCCTTGAATTTATTGGTGGTCCCAACGGGAGTCGAACCCGTGTTTTAGCCTTGAGAGGCCGGTTGGAACATTTTCAGAAAAATGGCCGCAGGCAACAGTTTCAGCTTAAGTCGTTGTTTCAAAAAACAAAATGATGGTTCTATATATTCCGGGTATTCCCGCGTATTCCGCATAAAAAAAATAAAACCACTACAATTTCACTACAGTCGCAGAAACCTGAAACTGTTCCAAGTGAGGATTCTTTTTGTAGCTCTTGTTTCGGTATGACTCCGAGACCTATGCTGCCTTTCTTGTGGATATCTTCTTTATAATCCCCTTGTTCTTCTGCCATGCCTTCTGCAGCTCATAGTTCTTCTGGGCATTGAGCCAGAAGTCGGCGCTCATTCCAAAATACTTCGCGAGCCTCAGGGCCATGTCCGGCGACACACCTCTTTTCCCGTTGATGATTTCATTGACCGTCCTGAAGGACGTCTTTAATTCTCCAGCAAGCCCTTTCTGAGTAATACCGAGCGGCTCCATGAGATCATGCCACAAAATCTCTCCGGGGTGTATGGGTTCTCTTTCGATCATAACCATCGTCATTGTCCTCCTATTTATGATAATCCGTTATCTCAACATCATAGGCGTCGCCTTCTTTGAAGCTGAAAAGTATCCGCCATTGATCATTGATCCTTATGCTGTACTTACCTTTCAATTTGCCTTTCATCGGTTCCAACCTGTTGCCGGGAAAAGCCAGCAAGTCCTCGATCTTCCCGGCGGAATTAATCTGCTCCAATTTTCGCAGGGCTTGCCGAATCAAAACAGAAGGAAGTCTCCTGCTTTTTCCAGTCACGTACAGTTTTTTGCTCTCCTTGTCGGCAAATCCCTTGATCACATTAACAGTATAACGCATCAGGTTATATAAGGCAAACCATGTACATTGAGACAACTGAGGATCAAACCTGCAGGACATTCCGGCTGAAGTTAGCAGGCGAGCGCATAAAGACCTTGCGTGATAAAGGGAAACTCACGCTTTATCCAGTGACATATAGAATTGTTTATAAGAGTGATGAATAACTTGGGCATTGCGTACAGAATGGATTGCAACTATAACCAGAAGACCCTTAATGCATAATGAATACAAGTGTAAGCGTCTAATTTACCCCTTCTACCACAAAGAAAGTATCAGTTTGACCCTATGAAATAACACCATACTCAATTCGTCCGAGGAGATTTTCTACTTCTTCGGTTCCCGGCTCCGTCAGAAGCGCATTAAATGCAGTTCTTCCTCCAAGCGCCGGTTGAGGACGTCTCAGCCAGTCAGCAGCCGATTCCTTTTCTTCAAATACCCTTATCGCCAGTGCAAATATCCTTGCAATTCTATATAGTCTGTCACTATGAACCAGCGGAAGCCGGGCCGATAATCTCTCGGTCAGGCTCAGCTCTCTCATGTCCATACCTATAGCACTGGCCAGCTCTTCATCCGAGAGTTTAAGCTCTTTTTTCAATCGTCTGAAAGAACTGTATGGAATGCCCCTGAGAATCAGCCGCTCGATAGTGTTGAAGTCCACTTTTCTTATTCTCGCCCCAAGGCCGAGGAGGGATATTATTTCGGATTCAACTCCCACGTCCCACTGCATTTTATGTTCCCCTGTATGACCCATTATAACAGGGTGAGCATATGACAGATTTTCGATATTTTGTCCGGCACAGCGTGGAGGTGGCCTTGATGATTTCCATGAACGAGATCTCGTCTTACACGAGCATAAAAAGTTATTCCTGCTATTTCCATTTCACCATTCTGGGCTCATCCCATTCTATATGCTTCAGGAGTTTCTTGTCGTCAGAGGAATATTCGATGAAGTTTCGGCTGTATGTGTTGACAGTGAAGTAACTATCCCCTGTCAGATAATCCAGAACACTTTCGAGTTCATGGGCTTCAAAGGCTATCTGGTTCAGGACCAACGCCTTGACCATTGAGAGGAATGGCGTCGCATAAGCATAATTCGTCACCCTCAATGTGAAATGAGGCTTTTCCGGGTGTGGCGGATAAAGATGGATGCCATGCCTATGCCAACTGAATACTATCTCAAATGGATGACCTCCGCATCCTGACCGGCTTTCTAACCAATGGCCAAAGTCAGCCTTGCTTCTCGTATGTTTAATCTTTAGCATATCGCAGTCCCTGCCGTCGGCCCATTTTCTGTACATCCGCTCGGCGGTCAGGCCTTTCGCCTTGCCGCCGAAGGCGGCCCTGTAGCATATTGCAGCGGTATCCAGGTAATCATCAAGGGAGATCGCATGCAGCTTTTCTCCCTTTGCAATATGTTTCTCATAGAGCTTCAAAATCTTTTCCTTTTTCTCAGCCGGCAACAGTTTTCCCAGGACGTATTTCCCGAGTATACGCCCCGTTCTTACATCATACGGAATCATCCTCGCAACGAGCGTCGGATCTTCTTTGAGTATTAGGGAAAACTTCAGAGTCTGTTCGAGCAGACCCCAATAAAACTCATTTTTCTCGTTGCCCTTGACGACTTCAATCTGAGCGTTCTTAAACCCCAGAAAGAACCTCTTGTCAAACAAAACTATTCCCAGAGGGACGACTATGAAATATCCCTTCCTTTTAAGCGGCAGGTAGAAATCGAGCCATCTCTTGTCATAGCCGTCATCTTCGGAAGGATGTGCCTTTTCCGTAAGTTTTGTAATCGCCTGGTACAGTCGGCTGTCCTGTATTCGTGAGTTATGATTGCGGGGCAAATTGTGGAGAAGTTCAGAGTAAGTATACGCAGGTTCAAATTTATGCAGTTCTTTGATCTCGCCGAGCTTTATCATCTTATGGTATCCAAAATCCCAGTTCCCCCGCCGCCTTCTTAAAAACTTCCTGAGGGGCCAACTTTGTTGTGTCTATCTCGATTTCCGAAGGCATATTCTTAAAATGCTTGAACATCTTTCTCACAAATTCATGTTTGTCCCGATAGTCATCGTTAAACAACCAATCTCTGCCCTGCTCACTCTTCTTTTTCCTGCCGATCCTCTCGTAAAGGACTTTTCTCAGCGCTGTCAGTTTGACCGTTACAATTCTTGAGAAAGGAAACGCATCCCTTAGAAATCGCTCCCTGCTGTTCAGGCCGGTTGTTTCAAGGATACAGTTCGCCCACTTCTCCCTCGAAAGGTCGCGAAAAAGGGCTATCCATGCGTCCGCTTCACCTTCGACAGTCGCCCGAGATCGTCGACGGTCAGTACTTCAATAACCAGGTCAAGAAACGGACACTAAAGGAAATGATAGGCAGATACCGGGCTGAATACACAAACCACAGGAGCTATTACTGCAGGGCAAGGGACAACACAACCTTCAAGTTCCTCTACAAGTTCTTTTTGCGGAACGGGCCGAAGCTCGACAGGAAACTTTCTCTCGATCAACTCGGGGAGCTTGCCGGACATGTCACTTTGCAGAATGTGGAAAACGAGATTGGGAGCTATGAGCAGTGGCGGAAAATTCACGGCACAAAGCCCGGGACCATACTAAAGGACCTGGGGTTGCTGCGCAGGATGTTCAATGTCGCTAGGAAGCAGTGGAAGTGGAAGATCAACAACCCTGTTTCGGATATTGAACTCCCGAAGGTAAAGAATGAGCGCGTCCGTTATCTCGCGCCCGGCGAAAGGGCAAGTCTGTTTGCTGCCCTGGAGACGACAGAGGAGAAGTGGCTCAGACCCTTTGTTATTCTTGCGATCGACACGGGACTCAGGCTGAGCAATCTCTGCGAACTCATGAGAACAGAGGTCGACCTGTTCACCAGGAGCATCCGCAAATCCTCTGAAGTCATGAAAAACGAGGAACACCTCGGCATCCCTCTGACCGAAAGGGCGTATCAGACGTTAAGGGAACTCTTCAGGTTCCCGTGTGTGACGGGTCACGTCTTTCACGAAAACGGGAAACCGCTTTATGACAGACAGGTGCAGAGGGCCTTCAAGAGGGTCCTGAAAGAGGCCGGCATAACAAACTTTCACATTCATGACCTGAGACATACCTTTGCGAGCTACCTGCGCCAGGCCGGTGTCGATCTTCACACGATCGGAACGCTCCTGGGGCATAAGGATATGAGGATGACAAAGAGGTATGCACACCTGAACGTGGAAAGCCTCAGAAGTGCTGTAGAGAAACTTGAAACCACTACAATTCTACTACAGCAGGGGAATACGGCAGGTGCCTGAACCCCGTAACCCCTTGATTTTATTGGTGGTCCCAACGGGAGTCGAACCCGTGTTTTAGCCTTGAGAGGGCCACGTCCTAGGCCACTAGACGATGGGACCTATAAAAGCAGTGAATAGTGAAAAGTGATCAGTGAATAGTAAGAAATCCGAAACTCGTCTTCACTCATTACTACTCACTGCTCACTGATTACTGTCGTTATGGCTGGGGAGAGAGGATTCGAACCCCTATAAGCAGATCCAGAATCTGCCGTCTTACCCTTGGACGACTCCCCAAACGAATTAATTTTATATCATAAAGCAGGCTGTTTTGTAAACTGAAACCAGAACAATGCAAGCTTTGGATCTAAATTTCAGGCAGAGTACCATCATGAGAACAGGGGATCAGGGTTGGCCGAGTGCTGCGACCCGGCCAACCCTCTCCTCTATCTAAACTTTGCGGCAGAATTTCTTGCGTTAGCGGCCTTCGGAGGACGAGCGCTGCTCCATTGTCTGTCTGTCTTGCTCGTCCTGTCAGGCCTGTGCGCGGCTGCGGCTGGTCTCGGCGGACGGCTGAACTCGGTGTCTCTCCGCGGCGCTGATGCGGTATAGTCAAAACGGTCCAGTGTGCGGCGTTCAATCGGGCCACCAAGGACCCGCTCTATATCGCGCACCATGTCCTTGTCTTCGCTGGCAACAAGGGTATAAGCATCTCCGCTTTTGGCAGCGCGTCCTGTCCTGCCTATGCGGTGGATGTATGCGTCGGTGGTATTAGGGATATCGTAGTTGATCACATGCGAGATCTGGGTCACGTCGATCCCGCGGGCAGCGATATCAGTAGCCACCAGGATCTGGAACGTGCCGTTGCGGAAGCCGTTCATGGCCGCCTGCCTCCGTTGCTGCGAAAGGTTCCCCTGCAGCGAAGCAGTCCTGTGCCCGGCCTTGACCAGCTGCTCCCCTAGGCGCTTGGCCCGGTGCTTGGTGCGGGTGAATATCAGCACGGATTCGGTATCCGTATGCTGCAAAAGCTCTATGAGCAGAGGCGTCTTCAGGTGCTGGGCCACCGGGTAAAGTGCGTGGCTGACAGTGACCGCTGCTACAGCAGCGCCTACGTCAACTGTCGCAGGATCTTTAAGAACGTCCTTTGCCAGATGCCTGATCTCTTTGGGCATGGTGGCTGAGAAGAGCAGGGTCTGCCTTTCCTGCGGGAGGTGCTTGAGAATTTTCCTGATATCAGGGAAAAAGCCCATGTCGAACATATGGTCAGCCTCATCGAGGACCAGCACTTCAAGCCTGCTGAGATCGATCGTCCTCTGACCAAGGTGGTCGAGAAGCCGTCCCGGGCAGGCAACCACGATCTCGGCGCCGCGTCTTAGCTTGTCTATCTGGGGATTAATGCTCACTCCGCCATAGATGGTTACGCTTTTAAGGCGGGTCTGCCGCCCCAGGCTGTTGAACGCCTCATGAATCTGCTCTGCCAGCTCCCGGGTAGGGGCGATAACAAGGGCGCGAACATATCCGCGGCCTCCATTCATCAGCCGGTTAAGTATGGGTAGCGCAAAGGCGGCTGTCTTGCCGGTGCCGGTCTGTGCGAGACCCATAACATCGCGGCCTGACATAACTGAAGGGATCGCCTGGGCCTGAATCGGCGTAGGCGTAGTGTAGCCCGCAGCTATTACCCCGGCTGCGACTTGGGGGTGAAACTCAAATCTTTGAAATTCCATTAAAACTCCTTCTTTTTTTCTGCTTTCGGGGGGTACAAGAAAGTCCCAGTTGTATTCCGGGGCTCAATGACGCAGGTTTTAACGACGTAGTTTGTATCCGGGTACAGCAGTTATTAGTGCTTTAACAGTAACAGCTTACAGGAAACCTTGTCAAGCCGAAAGATTTGAAGCCGAAAGATTTGAAGACAGGACGAGGCACAATTTGCACACCCTTTTCTGACCGGCTGGTGCTGAAAAAACTAAAAATATAAACGTAAAAAAATAAAGTCTTTTTTTTTTTTTTTTTGTACTGCGCGCACCGTCATCGCTGCTAATGCTCATATTTTTTTTCTTTTTTTTTTTTTTTTCTTTTTTTTTTTTTTTTTTTTTTTTTTTTTTTCTTTTTTTTTAACGCAGGTGCGCAAGGCTACAGGTATAACAACTTTTTTTTATTTTTTTTTTTTTTTTTTATTTTTTTTTTTTTTTTATATTTTTCTTTTTTTTTTTTTTTTAGGTTTTTTTTTTTATTTTTTTTTTTTTTTTTTTTTTTTTTTTTTTTTTTTTTTTTTTTTTTTTTTTTTTTTTTTTTTTCCTGCAAGCATAATAGCCATCAAGCCACAAAGGTCCGTTACATTTTGAGATCGTCTGTTTTCCAGTATGTCTTGTTTTTTACCTGTTAAGCTCATCATAAGTGAACATAATTATCTGACCATTTGCGTCAAGCTGCTCAGCAAGTTGCCATTTGCGTCGTTACAGTATTTCCAGCTCCCATATCGGTCCGTCATATCGTTTTTCTTCCAAGGTGTCATAGGTCATGCTGGTGACGTTTACTTTAAAGTCCGCGACAGAGAGCAGGTCCCCTGCGGCATTGTATTCATAAGTTGTCGTATATGAGTTGCTCCGTTATACTCGACTACATTTATTATCCTGCCCAAATAGTCTTTTGTTTCCGTTCTTTTCCTGTCGTCAGCGTCTTTAATGGTCGTGCAAAGCCCACTATAAGTGTAAGTCGTAGCGGCCCATGAGCCATTTTCAATTGCGCTGGAAACGGTTTTGGTCTGCCTCTATCATCATACCAGTTTTGACATTGATGGCCTCCGGTCGCCCTCCGCCCTGAGTTAAAAAGTATGGCCGTCAACCTGTTTCACACGCCCCATGAGGTCATATGTGTCTCAGTTACAATATCTTGCCCGTCTCTCCGAAGGTAGTTGTCTGTATACTTCTTCCAAGCCGTCGAAGTCTTCGTATTTGTCATGGTAGATCCGGCGGCATTTTCCTTGATGCTTGTGATTGTGTACCGCGAATTTGTATTTTTCCTCGATTTTTTTTTTTGTGCATAAGATCCGTCCTGCCGTCGCCGTCCCAGTCACCTGTTATTATATCCTGGAACATGGAAGTGATATAAGAATGCGTGCCCGTTGATGCGCCGGGAAGTTTCGTGTTATCAAAGCTGAACGTGCCGTCTCCATTCGATAAAGCCACCCACGAATACTGCTGCTCACTATTGGAATTAGAGCCGGTAATAGATGCAGGTGCAGCATATCGGTCCTGCCGTCGCCGTTCCAGTCGCCTGTTATGATATTATCCATGTTGAATATCTATGACAATGTTCAGTATTATCTTCGTCATATTTCTCGAGATGTGACTGAGTTGCAACGCTTGCACCGCGATCCAATTGCCGAAAGTCAAGGTGCCGTCGCCGTTTGCCAGCGCCACCCAGGAATACTGACTATCACTGTCCGGATAAAGATAGAGCATATCGGTCTTGCCGTCGCCGTTCCAGTCGCCTGTTATGACGTGCCCATACTTGCGTGACAAAAAAACACGATTACCGGATATCCTCGGCGCCAAATTGCTGAATTGCATATATGTTGGATTTCTCCAGTCTTCCGCTCCCTGCCATTCAAAGGTGGTTGGAGGAAGACGGCTTGCGGTCGCTTCGTTTGTAATGTTGCCTGCAGCATCGAGCTGCGCATCGGAGCCAAACAACTGCACGCTTGCTAAAAGTGAGCGGTCGTGCTGTAACTATATTGAGAGCCGGCGGTAAGCGGGTCTGCATCATATGTCAATTTATATGCCCGCACCATCTGATAAACGCCAGCACTATCCTTTGCTCTTACCTCAATTGCCTTTAACCTTTTTGCTGTTGTGACCGTGAATTTAGTCGTATTCATAGGCGATGCATCGGTCCTGTCTTCCAGGTAAAACTGCACATAGTTTGATGGTTCAAGGTCGCCGTTGCCTGTATATTCAATTTTATCAAGATAAATCTCGCCTTGGTTTTTTGTGTAAAATACTCTAAAGAAGTTCCCATTTGTGTCCTGGACCTTGTTAAGGCACCATTTAAAGACCTTGCTTGAGTCCGCTGGGTCAAACTGCCTGGAGGCAGGCGTAGTGCCGTAATAGTACCGTGTACCGTCCTTTGTTGTCACAATCCATTTGTTGTTTGTCGTGTCAAAGTAATATTTAGTGAATTCTCCCTCGATCCTGGCCCCGTAGTAATTTGCGCCCCAGTCGCTCCTCGGCACAAGCTCAGTCACGGAACCGTTTAGGGAAAATATGAAATCAATGCCGTTATAATCAACGGCATATTTCGTTGATCGCTGAATGGCCCCAATACCGTCGAGGCTGAAGCCTACCCCTACCCACCCGTTTTTCATATAGCTTTTGTATGAGAGGGCAAGCTTGGGGGCTACGCCGAGTCTTCCAGGCGGGACTTCTATAGGATAACTGAAAGTTGCCGCCCCGCTGAAGATATCATTGATTACCGATGGACCGGCCGTTGCTTGGCCCGGCGAAAAAGGCGAAGGGTCCAACATAGCGCCATCGTCGACAGCCGTAGCGCTTTCCAGCGATGTAGCCGCCTGCGACTCGACCTGAGGGTCAGTTGCAGCGGCATCCGCAGAAGCAAATGGACTAAATAAAAAGAGCATTGAAAGGAAACAAATAAACAGAAAGCCCCTGAAGACATTACATCCAAATAACCCGAACTTAGTCATACACTAATCCTCCCCGGAATGAATTTATCAATAAATCAGAATTTTTCTATTCGTCCCAGTACGAACTAGCAACTTCGGCGCCAGAACTATAAAGAAAGTATCATTTCCCTGTTTTCTCGGCAATTTTAGGCTTATTTTGGAAAATTTTAGCTGATGAGGCCGGGAGAAGGATGGGGTGGATAGGTAAACTTTACCTACTACTAGGGAAAGTTTACCAACTTATAATAGAGGTTCGAATATATGATCTGGCTCTTGTACTTTAAAAGCTGTATCTCTCTCTGGTGAACTATTGCAAAAAATCTTGTCTGTGCAATCTCTGCATTCTGTAGCAACCCCCGTTAGAAGACTTTCGACCTTCTAACGGGGTATAGAATGTATTTTGCTTCCTGCGGTCCGCCGTTAAGCTTGCTTATATAGGCCAAAACCTCCGGCTTATTGGTTATACTCGATTATCAGCGTTCTGTTTCTTACAACAGCCTTGTCATGCTCGTAATATGGTCTGAACTGGATCTTGACGGTATGCGCGCCTGGCGTTAATCCGCAGACCCACCAGTTCATCGCAGCTGTAGTGTAGGAAAAAGGAAAGGGCGCATCAAAATTCGGGGTCCCTCCTTTAGCAACAGTTCCGTCCACCGTGGCCCTGAACTGTATTTTGAACGGTGGCAGCTGATAGGTTTCATCTTTCACCTCTCCGGAATATCTCATTTCAATACACTGAGGGGAAGTGCCGCCAAGCGTCACATCATGCATTAAATGCATTCTTCCAATCATGTTCGCTGTCGTTTCCCACACCCCCTGTTTCAGAAAGAAAAATTGCCTTCTTCAGTCCGCCTGAGCCTGTGGACAGTGCCTCAGGCACAGATGCGACGTGATCGGTCAGTTCACTGCACCTGCCGCGGCCTCCTGCGCAGAGGCAGAGTACGAGGTTAAGATAACGAAAAAAACCAACAATATTCCTGCAACTAAAAGTATCTTTTTCATAGCCTTTCTCCTTTACCCTAATAAAAGGGCCTCTAATTGTTAGCCGCAGCAGCTGCTGCGGCCCATGGTTTTTCCTCAGATGAGGAAAAGTTGCGAATGCTGCCGGTCACATTGTGACCAGGGTTTGTGATCATTTTGAGACCGGCTTTTTTCATTTGGTCAGGCATTCCCGCTGCTTCATAGGAAAAGCATATCAAATTATTATGAACAGAGCGTGAAAGGATTATGAAGAATTGTAAAGAGAAACAGGCAAAGCACAACTTCGCCTTTTTTGACCACTCGCCCTTCATGCTTCATCACTTACTCCTCATGTAAACTCAATGAACTCAATGAACTTTTTTCCAAAAAGCCAGATCTCTCAGCATGAGCTTCAGCATCTCAGGGATTGTCTTTTTCGAGACTTCTTTGCATCTGCAGCTGTCTTCACCGACATCTTCCGTTCCGCTCAGCAGGTTTTTCCCTTTCTGCAGAACTTTGCCCTTATCGCCGGAATACCTCTGATGTCCTGTCATATCACGCTCCTTTTCTTCATCTTACCTTAAAGTCCTCAAATCCGGAAGCCCGGAGGCGCTTTTATTTTATTGTCAGGCAGAATAAATCTGCTATACTTTCTTTAAGCTATCACATGAGGAAAAACAGAGACGTGCGAGTCCAGGATTATAGCTGAGGTTGTTATGGAAAAAAGAATAATCGAGCAGATCAATCGCCTAAAGAAACTGTCGGAACTCGGCATAGGCCTTACCGGAGACCCTATCGACATATTCCAGAGCATCGCCGTCATGATCGGTGAACTGCTCGATGTCCCTGTGGTAAACCTTTCAGAGATCCGGGACGGAAAGCTCGTCTTCCTGAGCACTTACGATAAAGGCAACGTAGAGCCGTTTGCCGGCACGTGCCTTCTGAGCAATACGCCCTGCGCTACTGTTGAAGAGACCAGGGACCTCCGTGTATATCAGAATGTTACCGAACTCTTTCCTGAAGCAGAGTTCCTCAAACAATATAATGCATATACGTACTGCGGCTTCCCTGCCCTGGACGCCAACGGCAGGGTCGTTGCGGTCATTTGCCTGCTTGACGACCGGCCTCATAATTTTTCAGAGGAAGACAAATATCTCATGAAAATATTGGCGCAGAGAATCGGCGCAGAGATAGAACGTCAAAAAATATTAAATGACCGCAAGAAACTTGAAATGCAGCTGCTGCAGGCGGTGAAGATGGAGGCGATCGGCCGTTTTGCCGGCGGGATAGCCCATGATTTCAACAATCTTCTGTCTGTTATCGTAGGCTATACAGAGATGCTTTTAATGGACCTTCCCTGCAACTGATCCCATCGCCGAAAGGATCAGCATCGTCAGGGCCGCAGGTGAAAAAGCAGCTGAACTCACCCGGCAGCTTCTCGCCTTCAGCCGCAGGCAGGTACTTGAACTTAGAGTAGTCAATATGAACTCTGTCATAGAAAACATGTCGAAGATGCTGACCCGGATAATCGGCGAGGACATCGTGCTTGAATTGCACACCATGGCCTCGGCCGGGACAGTAATGGCCGACAGCGGCCAACTGGAGCAGGTGCTGATGAACCTGGCGGTAAATGCCAGGGACGCGATGCCGGACGGAGGGAGTTTAATAATAGAGACATCGGATGTCACGCTTGATGAAGGGTACGCCGTAAGCCATGAAGAGGTCATCCCCGGCCGTTATGTGATGCTTGCAGTAAGCGACAACGGCACAGGGATGAGTAAAGAGGTGCAGGAGAAGATATTCGAACCCTTTTTCACCACGAAGATGGCCGGGATAGGGAGCGGGCTGGGACTCGCCATGATTTACGGGATCGTTAAGCAGCATCATGGATATATTTACGTCTACAGTGAACCCGGGAAAGGGACAACCTTTAAAATCTACCTGCCTGCCGTACAGAAAGACGTAATCGAAGCTGACAAGGAAAAGGTCCCCTTGCTTGAAGGAAATGAAACGATTTTGGTAGTGGATGATGACCCTTTCATCCGCAAACTGGCGGTGGACATGTTGACGCCCCTGGGCTACAGGCTGCTCCAGGCCGATAACGGGGAAACGGCATTGAAGACCGGCAGCGATTTCGAAGGGGCTATCGACATTTTATTGACTGATGTCATCATGCCGGGGATGAACGGGAAAGAGCTTGCCGATGCCTTCCGCCTGAAGCGTCCCAATGCGAAAGTTGTCTTCATGTCAGGGTATACAACTGATGCTATTGCCCATCGCGGCATCCTGCAAAAAGAAACAGTCTTTATCCAGAAACCGCTGACCTTGTATAAGCTGGCAGGCAAGCTGCGTGAAGTATTGGACGAGAAAAGTGAAACAAAGTAGAATTTCTGCCTGATTTTGTGCGGGTACTTCCCATCCCTTGAGGGGAGGGTGTTTTAAAAAGCCTCTCCTTTGTTGCGTCAAAAAACTCCGCTTGTAATCGTCAATATGGCTGAGGTTCCGGACAGCAGGAGATATGATTTTTCGAAACGGTTGTAAGTTTCCCTCTGGAAAAAAGATATAAGCATCTTAGTAGAGATGAGAGAGTCGCAATCGGCATTATGCTAAAAGATGGAAAGAACCTTAGTGAAATAGCTCAGGCGCTCAGCCGGAATAAGGGGACGATCTCTCGTGAGGTTAAGCGCAATGGGTCTCCGAGGCATAATCACTATACCATGCCATGGGTTCATATCAAGGCGGAAAGGAGAAGCTGGAGGTCGCACATACGCCCACGATTAAAAAACGAGCAGACAGTCTTGTACGTTCGTTCTAAGCTCAAGGAGGGCTGGTCTCCCGAGCAAATCTCCGGAAGGATTGGAATGGACAGCCCTGGGCTGTCAATCAGTCATGAAGCAATTTATCAATATATCTACAGTTTTGGACGAGAAGGAAGCAAGGAGTTCACTGTCCACTTACGGTGTAAGCATCCTAGGCGATGGAAAAAGAAAATGGGGAGAAGATGCCGTAAGCCTAAGATTATGAACCGAATTTCGATAGAGGAACGACCAGTTTTTTGTCCATTTGCACAAAACCACTCTAAGGCTGTGCGAAGTTCAAATGCCTGCCGAAGACCCAGTGCTGCTCTGAAGGATGGATTCTGAACCATTTCCCCCTTTCCTCATACACGTGGACCATGGCTCCCTTATTCAAGACCGCTACAATAGACGATAAGGTATCAGGAGCGCGCCTGACATTCAATCTTGCAGCCTTCACTTCCGCGGTCCTTAAAGGAGTGGTTGTGACATTATTGAGTCCGGCGGTTAATGACAGGAGAGATTCTGAGACCAATGGAATAAAGTTGGTTTCAGCTGACAGGACAGTGTTTCCTCCAAAAAAATTGGTGCCGGGACATGACTTGGTAACACCGGTCCCATTTGTGCGGGACCCGCTGTTCAGGTCATACCAATGATGGTAAACAATAGTTGAGCTGTCCGGCGTCAAAGCAAACTTCCTGCATAGCAGGACATTGAGTTTAATAATTGATTCCCTGTGCTGACCTGACAGAACATCCCCATTGTCATCGAAATTGCCCAGATTCTCAATGCAGATACCTGTCTGATTCGCCCCCTTGATTCCGGCGGGTATTTTATCGATGGGGCGACAGACCGCAATTGAGCCGTCAGGAAAAGTAGTGAGGTTCTGGGCGATTTCAGAAAACCCCCGCTCTATGTGAGCCCGTTCCATGCCCTCCAGCAGCTGAAAATGATTATTGCCTGTAAAGTGCTTATATCCGGGGATATAGGTATGGTGGTTCTGGATAAGTCTTATCGCCCGGTCAATTCCGGTTTCCGACAGCCAGCCATCGAACTCGGCCAAACTGAAAAGAATGTACTTGTCTTTTTTTTGCACCAGATACCTCAATTACTGAATAAATGTTGGCCCTGTTTATTCTCAGGGCTCTTCGGCCGGACTCAGACGCTCCGGGGCCCGGTCATTTAAACAAATATATCTGAAATGGCTTCTGCCCTGAATCGGGAAGATGCGGCTTAATCTTTCGAATAAAGACAATCAGGCTCGCCGTAAAGTACCGGAGTGCCGAAATCTACCATCCCCTCATTTCTGCTGGCCAGAAGGGCCCTTCTTGCGTTCGTGAGCGCGAGATCCAGGGGCAGGCCCTCACTTATGCCGGTAAATAGCGTCTTCGCAAGGTCTGTGGCCGACCGGTCGGTAACAGAGTACTGCATGGCAATGACCGCAGGGATGTTCTTCGCCAGCAGCGTCGCAGGGAGAGCGCCCATCACCCTGTGGCCCACAGACAGGGCTGTCTGGCAGCCGGAAAGCACCACGAGGCGCAAGGATTCATGCCGGGAAAACAGGTCGGCTACCGTATCATTATCAACGCGCATTGCGCTTCCGAAATCATCTTCAAGGAGCAGGTAGCAGGTGCGCTCCTGGCGGGAATAGATGCCGTGGCCTGTAAAGTGAAGGATGTGATACTCCCCTTTATCAAAGACCTCCTGAATATTTCGAAGTGATGCCTTTTCAAGGAAATCCATATCGAGCCTGTCTGATTCATGCGCGCTGTCAACAGCCTGATGGATAAGCATCCGCTCCTTCCTGGTCTGCAGGCGATGGGACCCCGGCAGGTCGAGCGGGCTTGAAATCACACCCGAGCATCCTCAGCTTGTCTGCCGACAGGCTTCTTTTTACGACAGGACAGGCCCTCCAGTGCTCTTGTCACCGTCATCTTCGGACTTGCCGCAAGAAAATGCCTTCCATCGAACATGAATTCCCACGGGATGCGCAGAAGTTCATCCTGCTCCTTTTGGAAATAAAGCCTCAGGCGGACATGATCATTACGCTGCGACTGAAAGCAGTCCAGGACAGGCCCCTGAAAGACACTGCTGAAAAGGGAGCTTCCGAATTTCCTGATCTGTTTTACGTTCTCCTTCACGTTTGCTCCCATACTGTCTTCAAGCATGGTGAGGATGGAAGCCGCTGATCTCATACCGGAAACCGCTTTTTGCCAGAACAGTGTTATTTTCGTCCCTGACACTGGAAACAAAGGAATTTTTGCCGGATGCCTTTTCGATGTGAAGATTGAAGTTTTTATAAGTTCTATTCATTCGCGACATTCATCAGTCCCTCCATCTCTTAACAACTTTTGGCAACTGAAAAATATCATATGCAAGCACAGAAATATTATCAAGATAAAAATCTCCCGGCCCAAAGGGAAACAGTAAACAGTAAACAGTAAATAGTAAGTAGTGTATAGTCAAACGTGAATCGTAAAACGTGAAAAGCCCTGCCCGGCGTTTATCTATATATTGGACAGCCTCATCAACAGAGAATTATGAAACGGTTGGATCAAAGATACGGCGAAAATAGTCTGGCGATGCCGTCGCGGAGTTTCACCGGAAGCGTCCGGCCCATTACCTCCTCCAGTGTTACACGGTCTGCATCTTTCATCTTGCTCATGACGAGACCGGCAAGCTGGTCAGCGAGACTGCTGTCATAACATTCCACATTGAACTCAAAATTCAGCCTGAAGCTCCTCGGGTCCCAATTGCCTGAGCCGAACAGGGTCCAGATACCGTCCACGATCATTACTTTCGAATGATCAAAGGGCCCGGGCGAAAGCCAGATACGGCAATCGTGCTCCAGAAGCTGCCACCAGAGGCTGGCCGACGCCCATTTGACTATGGGCAGATTATTCACCCGGGGAAGGACAATGTCCACTGTTATACCGCGCATCGCGGCAAGGTTGAGAGACTTAATGAGAGCGGCATCAGGGAGAAAATAAGGGGTCATGATATGCACCGACTTTTTGGCGATGGCCAGCGCCCCGTGGACAGTCCAGAGCAATTTTTCAAAGTCTTCATCCGGACCGTCGGGAATGCCCCTTGCCAGCACAGGGCCTCTCTGCTCAATAACCGGAAACAATAGTTCGTCAGCAAGCCTTTCCCTGGTAGTAAAAAACCAGTCTTCTGTAAAGGCCCTCTGAAGATGCCCGACAACCGGGCCTTCCAGAAGAAAATGCAGGTCCTGGACCGGCGAAGACGGCCGCTCCCTGAGAAGCAGGGATTCCCGTATGTTCATGCCTCCCGTAAACCCGGTCTTCCCGTCTATGACGAGGAGCTTGCGATGGTTCCTCAGATTCATGGCCAGGAGCCGCCAGGGAAGGAAGGTAGGAAGAAACCTTGCGACACTGATCCCCGAACGCCTTAACTTACGGGTCATCGGAGGCCATGAATACCTGGCGCCGACAGCGTCGATGAGCACCCGCACGCTGACGTTTCGCTCAACTGCCCGTGCCAGCGCGTTCAGGAACAGATCACCCGCCCTGTCATTGTCGAAGATATAAGTAGAAAGATGAATGGAATGCTCAGCTTCATCAATCGCCCTGATCATGGCCGGATAAGCGGTGTCACCGTTTATGAGGGGCGTGATCCTGTTGCCCTGCAGCAGCGGTTTTTGAACAATATTCCCCACGAGACGCGCCAGCGCTTCAAATTGATCGTGAAGACCAAAAGCATTTTCAGGCCCGTCCGGAAACAAGTCAGTTGCAGTCAAAGGCTGCTGTAACTGCTCGCGGTCGCTGCGCAGCGCCCTGGCACGCCGCTTTATACGGTTTATACCCAGAAGCATGTAAAGGAGCGTGCCCAGGATCGGGACAAGCCAGATGAGACCGACCCAGCCGACTGCTGACCTGGTGTCGCGCTTATTTAGTATGGCGTGGGCGGAAGCCACAAGCGCCAGCACCGCGTCCAGGGTCGCAATAAGATGAGGCTGGATTTCCTTTATAAATTCAAGCATATGCATCTGGTTCCCTCACCCCGCACAAAACTTAACACAGAAAAAATGGACTTGTCAATTCACGAAAGGCCGTGAATAGCGAATAGTAAAGCGTAGATAATGAATAGTGGATGGTGATGATAAGCCGAGCAAACAGCTGCTTACCGGAATCAGCGTGAAAATTCTCCTGTGATATAATGCAGGTAAGTTCGACTGTATTGATCGGCGCATAGGTCATAATTACTTATGGTCTCCTTAAATAACATTCCTGAAAAGGAGAGAAGATGACAAATTATGATGTGATGGTTATCGGCTCCGGAGCAGGCGCGATTGTCGCGGAAAACGCCCTTAACCATGGCCTGTCGGTCGCCCTTGTCGACAAGGGGCCCCTCGGCGGGACCTGCCTGAACCTTGGATGCATACCCTCAAAGATGCTCGTATATCCTGCGGACAGAATCGTTGAGATCGAACAGGCGAAAAAGTTCGGCATCCATGCCGAGATACAGGAGATCGACTTCAGCGCCATCATGGAGCGGATGCGGATGAAAGTGCGGAGCGGCGAGCAGCATGTGCGTGAGGCGATCAAACTTTCGGACAGCCTTGATTTCTACGAAGGAGAGGGACGCTTTGTGGCTGATTCGACTCTTGAGGTAAAGGGGAAAAAGATCAGCGCCAAAAAGATCTTTATCGCTGCCGGGGCCCGGCCGGTCATCCCTGAGGGCATCGGACTTGAGGACGTGGGCTATCTGACAAACGAAAGCGTCCTTGGCCTGAAAGAGCGGCCTGTGAGCATGATCATCATCGGAGGCGGATATATTGCGGCGGAGTACGGCCATTTTTTTGCGGCCATGGGGACCAAAGTCACGGTCCTTCAGAGAAACAAAAGACTCCTCCCGCAGGAAGAACCTGAATTGGGCGACCTGCTGCTGGCGGAGATGCGGAAACGCATGGAGATCCGGACAGGGACCGAGGTGGTCCGGGTGAAGGCTGTGGAAGGGGGCTGCCTTGCGACAGGGAAGGAAACGCTTTCAGGGAAGACAAAGGAGTTCTCAGCGCAGACCATACTGGTTGTAGCAGGAAGACGATCAAACGCCGATCTTCTCAGGGTCGATAAGACAGGCGTTGAAACAGACGAAAGGGGTTTCATCAAAGTCGACGCATATCTCCGCACAAACAAGGAGAACATCTGGGCCTTCGGTGACATAATCGGGAAAGAGATGTTCCGCCATGTTGCCAACCGGGAGGCGTCCGTGGCCTTTAACAATGCAGCGCATGACGCAAAACAGAAGATGGACTATAGCGCGGCCCCTCACGCAGTCTTCACATACCCGGAGATAGCGTCGGTGGGGTTAAGAGAAGAAGAGGCGGTCGCACAATACGGTCCCGGGTCAGTCCTTGTCGGCAGGGCCGATTATTCCGATGTTGCGATGGGAGACGCCATGCTGGAAGGGGCCGGTTTTGCAAAGGCCGTCGTGAACAGGAAAAAGGGAAACATCCTCGGTTTCCATATCATCGGGCCTTACGCTTCCATTCTGGTCCAGGAAGTGATCAATGCCATGGCCTCGGGAGGAGACATCCGCATGCTTGCCCGGGGCATGCATATACATCCGGCCCTCCCGGAAGTCGTACAGGCGGCCTTCGGCAATCTCCGGGAAGTCTCGTAGTGTCTGTCAATTCACCATTAACATGTCTCAATGGGTACCGTATGCAAAGCGTCACATATCCTTTCCTTGTTCTGCCCGCTGAATTATGGTATTTTTAAGTATGTCCGGCAAAGTGATATCAGTAAACATAAGCGCTAAAAAGGGCGTCAGGAAAAAACCTGTTGATGAGATACTCGTAAAGACTGATTACGGAATTGAAGGCGATGCCCATGCGTCCTCAGAATGGCACAGGCAGGTCAGCCTTCTTGCCCTGGAAAGCATAAAGAAGATGCAGGAAAAGGGGCTTGATGTAAAGCCCGGTGATTTTGCAGAGAACATAACTACCGAAGGACTGGACCTGGTCTCACTTCCGCTGGGGACAAAAATACACATCGGCGCTGAAATCATCGGAGAGGTGAGCCAGATAGGCAAGGAATGCCACACCCGCTGCGCAATATATTATCAGGCAGGTGATTGCGTCATGCCCAAAGAAGGGATATTCATCAGGGTCCTGAAGGGCGGAATAATAAAGAAAGGGGACAATATAGTAGTTGGATAGCAGGTGGTTGGTAACTTCCTACTACTCGCTGTTTACTATTTACTGTTTATGATCACAGCAGCTATTCTGACATTGAGCGATAAAGGCTCAAAGGGAGAGAGGGAAGACCTCGGCGGTCCGCTCATCAGGGAGATGATTTCCGGAATAGGTGTCACTGTCGAATATTATGAAGTTATCCCCGATGAAAAAGTTTTGCTAAAAGAGAAGCTGATCGATTACTGTACAAAAGTGGACCTTATTTTGACTACCGGCGGCACAGGACTTTCACCGCGCGACATAACTCCCGAGGCGACCCTGGAAGTGATCGATAAAGAGGTGCCCGGCATTGCCGAGGCCATGCGGTCGGCCGGTTTGGAGAAGACAAAACGGGCGATGCTTTCCAGGGCTGTAGCAGGGGTAAGGGGAAATACCCTGATCATAAACCTGCCCGGCAGTCCGAAGGCGGTGAAGGAAGGTCTTGAGGCGATCATGGAAGTCATACCTCACGCAATAGAGAAGATCAAAGGCGGCATGGAAGACTGCGCGGTCATGGAAGGAGGCAGACATGAAGGATGTTTCTTTCTCACTCTCTTTCCTTGCAGGTTTTTTATCTTTTCTCTCTCCCTGTGTCCTTCCTCTCGTGCCTTCCTACATTTCCTTTATCACCGGCGTATCTTTTGAAGACCTGAAAGAAGGCACTGACAGCAAGCGGATACGTTTTCTTACCATAACGAACTCACTGGCCTTTATATGCGGCTTCTCCCTTATCTTTATCGCCCTTGGGGCCTCCTCTTCGGTCGTCGGGAAATTCCTCTTCGAATACCAGGACAAGATACGGCGTCATAGGCGGGATCCTGGTGATCTTCTTCGGCCTTTTTGTATCAGGGTATAGTAAAGCTTGACTTCCTGAGCAGGGAGAGGAAGTTCCATCTTACCGGAAAGCCGGCAGGGTATATAGGCACTTTTTTTGTTGGAATGACCTTCGCTGCAGCATGGACGCCATGCATAGGTCCCATACTCGGGACGATCCTGGTCTATGCAGGTTCGCAGGGTTCTGCTGTCATACGGCTTTAAGCTCCTTGCGGTCTACTCTTTAGGGCTTGCGGTCCCTTTTTTTCTCTCATCACTAATGTTCAACTCATTCCTCAGCTACTCAGGCAAGATCCGCAAATACATGAGATGGATCATGCTTGCCAGCGGACTGCTGCTTATCGGGTTTGGTGTACTGCTGCTCACGAACAACGTGCGGCAACTCACCTCCTTCTTCCCTGATATCGGGATTAAGTTCTGAGCTTCTCCTTTCGCTTCAACCCAAAATGCGATCTTTCCGGATGGTGAATCATGAAAAGTGAATCGCGCAAGGCGGTTTTTCGAAATGACAATGGCGGGGACACAATAAATAAAGATACAAAGATTTTGACTATCGCGGAGCATGAAACCAAAAGTAAAGGGCAGGTTTAAATGTCCTGCCCTTTATCAAAACCTGATTACTTCGCTTCTGCGGGCTTCTCAGCGGTTTTTTCTGTCTTTTCTTCTTTTGTAGCAGTCTTCTTTGTTGTCTTCTTTTTCTTTGAAGATTTCTTGGTAGATTTCTTCTTGGTTTCCTTCTTGGTTTCCTTCTTTTCTGCTGCAGGCTCCGACTTCTGTTCTTCAACTTTTGTAGAAGTTGCATCAGTGGCCGGCTTTGTTGCCGCAAGTGTAAAAGCAGATATCGACAGCGAAAAGGCCATCGCTATTAAAAGTGAAACTATCTTTTTCATTGTTCATTCACCTCCCTTCTCCCTTCTATAGTTAGGACATTGAATCAATTTCTATGCCAGCTAAGTTTAAGAAAAAAAGGCTTCAATAACAGGCAGCTTCAAATTGAAAGTAAGAAACAGTGTTGCTCTTTTGGGAAATACTTCCTGATTTTAGGAAAAGAGATGTGCATAAAATCCATCAGGCATGAACTTCCCGGCGGTTGCATATGATCAATAAGAATTATTAACCAAAGAGCAGACCAGAGTTATAGTTTAAAAGGCTGTACAAAAATAACCCTGGGAACTCTGTGGTTTAACGGCAGTTTCAGGTTTTAGCCTGCAGCCGCTTTCAGCGCAGTCTGGATGCCCTTGCTGAACTCCGTAGGCACAGTGGTCAGCCTTCCTGCAAGCTCCCTGTCGAGCATCATCAGCCCCTGGGATTCGTCCCCGATGATTTTCAGCTGGGCGATGATCTCATTATCATTACTCTCCTCTTCCACCTGCTCAGTCACGTACCATTGCAGAAATATCCGGCTTGCATGGTCCTTTTCAGCAATGGAAAGGTCCATCAGGTCATTAATTGATTTTGTAATAAACTGCTCATGTTCAAGGGTCTTTGTAAACATGTCCAGGGGAGATTCAAACTCGGACGGAGGTTGAGAAAGAGACTTTAAGACCGCCCTGCCCCCCTGGAGGTTTATGTATTCATAAAATTTCATGGCATGAAACATTTCCTCATGGTACTGGACCATAAACCAGTTGGCAAATCCCTTAAGCCCTTTATTTGTACAATTCGACGACATCGACATGTACAGGTATGCGGAATACATCTCACGGTTCAGCTGTTCATTCAACGCTTCTTCTACTTTTTTGTTCAGCATGGTTGAGCTCCTTCCATCGTTTGAAAATCTGCGGCTGACATTTATCATCTTTATAGCACAAAAAGGACCCACTGTCCAAGATATAAAGTACTCATTCCCTTATTTCAATTAAGTATAATAAAGCAGGAATATATTTCAGCGCTGTCAACAAGGAGGTCCTTACATGGGACAGGGTAAAGACAAACCGTGCAGGGGCGGGGATGACTGCAGCAACGAGGACCATCTCTGCAGGGTCGCGAAGAGAGAGGACATGGAACTGTTGCAGGCAGCTTGGCAGTGATGCCCGCTTCGCCTGCCGCAAATGCGGCCGCTCAGCGCATGAAGAAAAGAATCTCTGCAGACCGGAGAAGCTTTGAACCACAGGGGCTAATCGCCTGGACAGGTCCGAAAAAAAGAAGCAGCAGCCAGAAATTCGGCCAAAATCAAAGAAATGGGCTTTTTTCAAGCAGTTAATATCGCCGACAGAGCTCTTTTTTGGATTGTATAATGGGCAGGCACGGCCTACAATATAATAAAGAGGAGGAATTACATCCTCTTTTAAAGACTGGCTTTAGCCGAAGCAACAATCCGGAGCCGGGATGGTGTATTGCCCCTCTATCCGGGAGTATGCTTCCGGTGTCAATGTCAGTTGACGTTGTAGATGAAAGGAGAAACACCATGAAAGCAAATGATATATTCGAAGGCGCAAAACGCCTCTTTGTAGAAGGGAAATTCAGGGAAAGCGCCGGGGCTTTCACAAAAGCGGCCGCAGCCGGCTATGATCAGAAGATCTCCTATCTCAGCCGCGGGGCAGCATATCTGAAGTTAAAGGAAGCCGAAAACGCTATTGATGACTTCAGCACAGCCATCGCTTTGGATAAGAGGAACCCACGCGCCTACTATTACCGCGGGATGGCTTACGCCAAGAAGAAGGACTACGGCCGGGCGGCAGAGGATTTTTCGAAGGTCCTGGAGTTGAAACCCGACGATGGGGCTGCGATGTTCGCGCGTGGCGCTTCTTACCTTGAAATGGGGAAGATCGATGAAGCAGGAGAGGACATCAGAAACGCAACAAACTATCTGAACGCAGGCGTTCAGGGCTATGCCGACATGCTCGGCGACAGGACGCATCTGGACAAGGTCCTGGCCGTACTCGAAGGAGAAAAAAGACTGGAGAATTTCGATATAAACGAATCCGAATTCGAGACGATCAAGACCTTGCTGGAAGAGTCTGTGGCAGCAGAAACTTCGGCGTAAATGTTTTCAGCCTCAGCGGAGCCGGGCTGAAGACGGCAAATTTGACCCGCCCTCCGGGGCGGGTTGTTTTATGCCGCATAGTTGAACCGGGAGGCACATTTAGCAGGGAAGTGGATGACTGAAAAGTCTTTTGCAGCGACACATTATTCATGCCATGATGAAATGACTGACCTGCGTGTAATTAGCAGCGAGAATATTATCATGCCATCCCGATAGTATCCTGCCGAAATTAATAGACTTTGAAGCCATACATGGGTCTGCCTGAGAAATTATAAAAAACAATTGCATTTTTCGGGTTGATGTAATAAATGGGGTGATTTAGGGTATAATTTCCCTTTAAAGAAACCTAAAGGAGTGCGAGTTGGAAGAAAGATTCGATCACAGGGAAGTTGAACCGAAATGGCAGAAATACTGGCAGGAGAGGCGGCTTTTCAAAGCCTCAGCTGATGAGTCCGCGAAAAAATTCTATTGTCTTGAGATGTTCCCGTATCCCTCCGGCAAGATACATATGGGACATGTGCGTAATTATGCTATCGGCGATGTCATAGCCAGATACAAGAGGATGCAGGGATACAATGTCCTTCACCCCATGGGTTGGGACGCCTTTGGAATGCCGGCTGAAAACGCTGCGATCAAACATGGCGTACACCCTTCGAAATGGACATACGAAAACATCAGTTATATGAAGAGCCAATTGAATAAACTCGGTCTGAGCTATGACTGGGACAGGGAGGTGGCCACCTGCAGCCCTGAATATTACCGCTGGAACCAGTGGTTTTTCATCAAGATGCTCGAAAAAGGACTCGCGTACAAAAAGACCTCCTATGTCAACTGGTGTCCGTCCTGCGCGACTGTCCTTGCGAACGAGCAGGTGATCGAGGAAAAGTGCTGGAGATGCGACAACCCCGTTGTACAGAAGGAACTGGAACAATGGTTTCTGAAGATAACAAAATACGCTGAAGAACTGCTCACTGCAAGCGATTCCCTGACCGGCTGGCCTGAGAAGGTCGTCCTTATGCAGAAGAACTGGATCGGGAAGAGCCAGGGGCTTGAGGTGGATTTCAGGATAGAGGGGATGGGCGAGAGCATCAGGATATTTACCACCCGCCCCGATACACTCTTCGGCGCTACCTTTTTATGCCTGTCTCCTAATCATCCCCTCTCGGGGAGACTGGTCCCGGATAAGGCTGAACTGGAAAGACTCACTGCCCGCTACGGGAAAGAGGATGAAAAGCTCGGCTTGAACACAGGCCATTTCTGCAGCAACCCGGTGAACAACGAAAAGATACCGGTTTATATCGCTAATTTCGTCCTGATGGAATACGGCACGGGGGCTATCATGTCAGTGCCTGCCCATGACCAGCGCGATTTTGATTTTGCCGTCAAATACGGTCTTCCTGTACGGGTCGTAATTGAACCTGAAGGCGGTTCTTCCTTAACCCCTTCACCCTTGCCCCTTGACCCTTCACCCATGGAATCGGCCTTTGAAGATCCGGGAGTACTGGCAAACTCGGGTAAATTCAGCGGATTAAGCAGTGACATAGCGCAGGAACGGATTTCCACGTATATAGAAGAAATGGGTCTGGGGAAACAGGTGGTCAATTACAAGCTGCGCGACTGGGGGGTCTCACGGCAGAGATACTGGGGCACTCCTATACCGGTCATATATTGCGATGCCTGCGGCATTGTGCCGGTGCCTGAAAAAGACCTCCCTGTAATACTGCCGGAAGACGTTAAATTTACCGGGGCCGGCGGCTCTCCGCTGCTGGAGTCTGAATCTTTTCTCAATACAACCTGCCCGTCCTGCGGCGGCAAGGCCAGAAGGGAGACAGACACAATGGACACCTTCTTCGATTCCTCATGGTACTTTGTGGCCTATTGCCTTAAAGACCGTAATGGGTTAACCGTAATGAGTGATGAGACTAAGGACAATGACACATCACGCATTACGCCTCACGCATTACTGAATTATTGGATGCCGGTGGACCAGTATATAGGAGGGGTGGAGCATGCGGTTCTGCATCTGCTTTATTCCCGCTTCTTCACAAGGGTCCTCCGGGACCTGGGCATACTCAAAGTCAGCGAACCCTTCACTAACCTTCTTACTCAGGGTATGGTCATCAAAGACGGGGCGAAGATGTCCAAGTCAAAGGGAAATGTGGTTGACCCGGATTATCTTATAGACAGGTACGGCTCTGACACCTCCCGTCTTTTTTCGCTCTTTGCCGCGCCTCCGGAGAGAGACCTCGATTGGTCGGACAAAGGCGTCGAAGGCGCCTACAGGTTTTTAAACAGGATATGGAACCTTGTTTACCGGGAGCAAAAAGCCCTGAAAGAGGCTGCAGCCGCAGGGATGGAAGTCCCTGCCATGGAAGGGCTCTCCGGAGCCGGACGCGCCCTCCTTAGAAAAACCCATCAGACGATCAGGAAAGTGACAACGGACATTGAAAAGGAATACCATTTCAACACTGCCATCGCAGCCCTGATGGAGCTTGTCAACGAGATGAACAGCTTTGCCCCGGGTGATGCAAAAGATAAACAGGTCATGAAATTCGCAGTGGAAAACACTCTCCTGCTGCTTTCGCCGTTTACTCCCCATATAACCGAAGAACTCTGGTCGCATATTGGCCGTGAGTCGAGTATTTCTGAGAAAAGCTGGCCTGTATGGGATGAGGAGATGGCAAGGGAGGAGGAGGTTGAACTGGTCATCCAGGTGAACGGAAAATTGAGGGAGAAGGTCATGGTCACCTGCAATCTGCCGGATGAAGAGGTCAAAAGCCGTGCGCTTTCCGGGCAGAAGATTATAGAGGTCCTCGGAAAACAGAAGATCAAAAAAGTGATTGTAATAAAAGGCCGTCTGGTAAATATCGTAACCGGAGAATAATTCATGAAAACTAACCATGGCAATGCAGCAAGATTGATTTTATGGTCCATTCTGGCAAGTGCTTACCTGCTGTCAGGCTGCGGCTACAGCGTGCACAGGCAAAGCGAACTTCCCTTCACGGAGATACAGATCGGGACCATAGAAAATAAAACACTTGAGCCCAAACTGCAGGACAAGCTGCACAAGGCGCTTACAGAGGAGTTCATGCAGAACGGGATCATGGTAACACCTGTCGCCGATACAAAACTTTCCGCTGTAATTCGTGACTTTGATATGAAAGTTCTCTCAGAAAAAAATGACATTACCGTCCAGTACAGAATCTTGATACGCGCAGACTTTTCAATACTTCATAAAAACGGGAAGACTGAAATTAAGAATATGGACACCCCCTTCATCGTGACTCTTACAGCTGCCAACAACATCAATAAACTGCTGGCAACAAAGGAGCCTGTAGAGGAACAGGCGATGAGGGACGTGGCAATGAGGCTTGTGGGGACCCTGATCTATTAATGAGCTTCCGGAATTTTACGGCTGAAATAAATAAGGGTCTGTTGTCCCCGAATTACCTCCTCGTATCATCGGATTACTTTCTGCACAGCGAGGCGGTTTCCCTCATCAAAGGGCTTGTCCCCCCCGGTGAGAGGGACTTTAATTTTCATTCTTTTGATCTCCTTTCTTCTGAGGGCGATAAACTGCCTTTTGAGCAGATACTCGATGTCCTGAACACAGCATCTTTTTTCAGCGGCAGGAAATTCGTGGTGCTAGAAAATATTCAAAAGCTGCTGAAAAAAGACCTGTTGAAGCTTGAAAACTATCTGCTGAAACCCTCGGCAGGCTCGGTCCTGATACTGCTGAATGCCGGAACCCTGAAAAAAGAGACAAAGGAGAGACTGAAAGCGGGCCAGGCAGATAGTGCTCGATATCCGGGAGAGGGAGATGCCTGCATGGCTGCAGGAAAGGTCGCGGCTTAAGGGTTTCGAGATGTCAGAGGCCACTGCTGCCTATCTGCTCGGGGTCGTGGGCCCGGACCTGGGAATGCTCTCATCCGAACTGGAAAAGCTCATGCTGACCGGGAGCGCGAAGATAGAGAAAAAGGACATCGTCGAAGTAGTCGAGGGGAGAAGGACCTACAGCACCTTTGCCCTGATCGATGCGATTAAGGCCAGGGACACTGAAAAGACCTTTAAGATCTACGGGGTGCTGAAGGAGACTGAAGAGCCTTATAGTCTTCTGGGCGCCCTGAACTGGCAGTACGGCCAGTCCATGGCTGCCAACAATTCCCCTGCTGACAGAAAATATTACTATAACGTCTTCGATCTCCTGCATAAAGCTGATGTGGCAATTAAGAGTTCGGGCACATATTATCCTGTGGAGCTTTTACTGGTCAAACTTCTCAGGCTTGCAAGATAAGTAATATTTCACCGCAGAGGACGCAGAGCACGCGGAGAGTTTCAGACAGTAGAATATTTAACGATGTAAGGAGCACGCTGAAAGTTTGATGAAAAATATTTTGAGCGCCCTTTCCCTTTTTCTTGTCTTATCGCTGCTCTTATGGGCCGCCCCTTCCCATGCCTCCGGAAGTCTCGAAAAGATTCAGAAGAGGGGCTATCTCGTCTGGGGTTCTGACGCTGAAGGAGGCGCCCCTTACATATTTCCTGACCCCAAAGACCCTTCAAAGCTCATAGGGTTTGAGGTCGATCTTGCCGAAGAGCTCGCAACGGGACTGGGAGTCAGGGCGAAACAGGCCCAGAACGCCTGGGACAGCCTGATCCCTGCGCTGGAACGCGGGGACTCGGATATCGCTATGAACGGCATCGAGATCACCCCACAGAGAGAAAAAGAGGTGCTTTTTTCACAGCCCTACTATATCTATACGGAACAGCTCGTTGTCAGAAAGGATGACGAGACGATAAAAAGTGTGGATGACCTCAAAGGAAAAAAGGCAGGGACGCTCTCGGGCACGGTCGCCCAGGACATACTCATGAAACTGGGAGGGGTAGACGTGAAGATCTATTCCGGCCAGGTTGAACCCTATGAGGACCTTGCAATAGGCAGACTTGACGCCGTACTGCTGGACCTCCCGATAGCAGCTTATTATGCCAAGCCGAACCCCAAGCTCAAATACGCGGGGCAACCTGTCGGCGAGGGCTTCTATGGCATTGCAATCAGAAAAGGCGACGAGGAACTGCAAAAGAAGATCGATGACATACTGAAGAACCTCATGAGCACAGGGAAGCTGAAGGAGATCTACGTCAAATGGGACCTCTGGAACGACAAGCAGGAGAAACTCTTCCGGACTGCCGGCGGAACAAATGGTTTTGTAGGCCTCGAGGAAAGCAAAAAAGCTCCGGTCTATACCTTTTTCCCCACGTTGCTGAAGGGTGCCGGGATTACCGTCTTCATCTCTGTTATTTCGATGGCACTGGCAGTTACCCTCGGCCTTCTCCTCACCATCGTAAGGCTTTACAGCCGGCCCCCTTTGAACGGTTTTGCTGCAGGTTATATAGAACTTTACCGGGGCACGCCCCTTTTGATACAGCTCTATATCCTCTATTACGGGCTCCCGAATATAGGCATATCCCTGAATCCCCTGACAGCCGCTGTCCTGGGTCTCGGCATGAACTACGCAGCTTACGAGGCCGAGCTCTACCGCGCCGGCATCAGCGCTGTACCGAAGGGCCAGATGGAGGCAGCCCTGTCTCTCGGCATGCCCCAGGGTATTGCAGTTAGGAGGATCATCCTCCCCCAGGCGTTCCGCATAGCCCTGCCCGGCGTGACCAATGACTTTATCGCGCTCTTCAAGGATTCCTCCCTGGTCTCAGTCATCGCTATGGTCGAGCTCACCAAGACTTACAGCATCCTGGCAGCCTCGACCCTGAGGTTCTTCGAACTCGGCCTCATCGTTGCGCTCCTTTATTTTGCTATGAGTTATCCGCTCTCCCTTCTGGCCAGGAGGCTTGAAGACCGGCTGAAGAGGTCGAAGAGATGATAAGGGTCAGGGACCTCCATAAATACTATGAAGACCACCATCTCTTTAAAGGGATAAATCTCGATGTGGAGAAAGGCGAGGTAGTTGTCTTTATCGGTCCGTCGGGGAGCGGAAAGAGCACATTTCTGAGATGCATCAACGGCCTTGAATATTTCCAGAAGGGCGAGGTCATTGTCGACGGCATCGGACTGCATTCGATCAACCGTCTGAGGCCGGACAAAAAGGACCTGGAAAATATCAGGAAGGTGCGGCTCAAGGCCGGCATGGTCTTCCAGCAGTTCAACCTCTTTCCCCAGATGACAGTTCTGGAGAACATAATAGAGGCGCCGATACAGGTGCTCGGAGCAGACAGGGCCGCGACGATGGAAGACGCGCGTACGCTCCTGAACAGAATGAATATCGGACAAAAAGCTGAGAGCTATCCGGATGAGCTTTCCGGCGGAGAACAGCAGAGGGTCGCGATCGCAAGGGCCCTTGCGATGAAGCCGGCCGCTATGCTCTTTGACGAACCGACCTCTTCCCTTGACCCTGAGATGGTGGGTGAGGTCCTGTCGGTCATAAAAGACCTTGTCAACGAAGGGATGACCACGCTGATCGCTACGCATGAGATGGCTTTTGCCAGGGAAGTGGCGGACAGGGTGGTTGTCTTTGACAGCGGGGACATAATAGAGACAGGCCCTCCGGAGGAGATATTCACAAGTCCGAAGGCAGAGAGGACAAGGTCATTTCTGAGCAGGGTATTGAAAAGGTGAAATAGTCGTTTTGAGGTATAATGCACATATGGAAGAAACGGACAACCGAGAACTGGGCTTAATGGGTCTTCTCTTTTCGCTGATACCCTGGCTGAGCGTACTGGCCCTGCTCCGCTTCAAGCCCCTCTGAGGGTCCTTGGCCAAGGGTCTTGGACAGGCCCTCTTTCTTCTTGGCGCACCCGGCTCATTGGCCTTCAGCCTGTTCGCTCTAAGGCGGGACAGACGCAAGACGCCTGCAGCGTTTGCCGTTTTGCTGAGCGCAATACTCTGTATATGGCTCGCCTATCTCATTGTGCAGAAGAGCGTTTAATCCGGTTTTTTCGTAAATTTACTCGAATACAGACTTGATACAGTATTTGAGCGGAATTATTTGGCCGACATTCAGACAGCCTATAATCCAAAAAAGAAGAGGCCAAATACCTCGGAGGTCGAAGACCGGGAATGAGCGAAAGCATTGTGTCAAGGCGTTGCTGTCATAGTCTATGAATGCCAGGGTTAATGAACTCCTGCCAGGAGGATAGAAATGCAAAGGTTCGATCAGTCTACAGCAATATGCCGGATCTTCACCTACAAAGAAGGCGTCCTTTCCTACCTTGCGCACGACCTGCGCATCAACGTCACATCCTTCACTATAGCGCTGGGCGGCAAAGACCACTTTATTGATGCGCACTTCGACGCGCGGTCGCTGCGCGTTGACTGCGCCATGGAAAACGGCAGAGAGCGACCCGATCTCCTGAGCAGCCGCGACCGGAATGACATAGACAACAATATCATCAGGGAAGTGCTGCATACGGAGACGTACCCTGATATCATACTGCTGTCTTCTTCTGTGAAGAAGGAGGGTAGACGACTATCTGGTTAAAGCGGCCCTCACCTTGTCCGGTCGTACGCAGGAGATATCTTTTGAAGTTCGGAAAGAGGACAGCAAACGTTACTCCGCCGACGTCAGACTGAACCTTCCTGACTTCGGGATCAAGCCCTTCAGCGCCTTCTTTGGGGCTATCAGGATCAAGCCCGGCATCCTGGTACTTATCGAAATTAAGGCAGACAGCATTGCAGAGGAACCGATGGATTAATTTGGACGAACTGCAGCCGGACTGTGGCTGCTGCCGCCGGAGGTCAGCCTGCTGTGTTCGGAAGATGGATGCCGTTGGAACCGACTGAAACAGGCCCTGTCCAGCCGCTCATTCCACCCCTGAGGTTCTTTGCATTAAAACCCTGGCTCCTCAGGAGAAATGCTGCAGCCATTCCCCTCGATTCGTTCGTGCAATAGGCCAGATATTCCTTCTTCGGGTCAAGTTCCCGGTATTTCTGACGGAGTATCTCAAGCGGTATATTGACAGCTCCTGCTATATGCTCTTCTTCATATTCCGGCGGGATCCGGGCGTCAAGGAAAAAGTACCTTCCTTTGTTTTCCTCCAGGTTCTCCACGATATCTTCAGAAAAGACATATTCGAGATACGACGACTTCAGTATCCGGTCGAAATCAGTCTTGGCGAGGGCCAAAACAGTAGTCTCAGTCAGGGCCTGGACAGTTGCGTTCCTGCGGTAGTCCCTGATGAGCGCCTCTTCGCCAAAGCTCTCGCCGTCCCTGAGTACTGCCACCTGCCAGGGCTCCTGTACCTCCTTCTGTTTTACAAGGACGGCCACGCTGCCTGATTTAATTATGTAGTAGAAGTCACCCTTGTCGCCCTGGGTGATAATGCTTTCGCCGGGCCGGAACGACTTTTCTATAAGCCGTTCCGTCAATGCAAGCATCTTCTCAGGCTCAAGAAGCGCAAAAGGCTGATATGTCTTAATCCTGTTATAGATCGAATAGTCCTGGATCTTTTTTACCAGCATGCTCGTAAACGCCGACTCCGCCATAATGATCTCCTCGAAGTCCTTTTTGCTGAGTTTGCCGAGTATCACATCAGTTTTTGCCGCGACTGAACTGCCCCGGTGCGAACAGGTGAGGAGCGCCACCTCACCGAACCCATGACCGCTGCTCATGACTGATATCTTCGCCTTCTGCCCAAGCCTGGTAATTTTCGTGACCTCCACTTCCCCTTTTTTCAAAAAATAAAACGCATCAGGGGGGGTGCCCTGTTCGATGATCAGCGTTCCCGCAGGCAGAATCAGGAACTCAAGTTTCCTTGAAAGTTCCTGCAGCGCCCCCTCGGAAAGACCCTCGAAATAATTGTACTTCTTTAACTCCCGTGAAGATATCGAATCCATTGTTGTCCCCCTGACATAAATGCAATATGGTTTCCAGCGAGAAACTACCTTAAAAAAATAGACAAATTCCTGGCTTATGTCAACGTCTATTTAAAATTAGAAGCGATCTGTTAGTTCTGGATGCATACGGGGATGCCGTCGGCTGTAAGCTTGCTCCCTTTTTTGTGTACAATAAAAGAAGCAGCACCCGAGACAGGGGGGAAAGGAGAAAGGATAGTGTATTACAAAAGAAATTGGAGTTTTTTCCCGGGAATAACTCCTGCTGTGAAATATCTGATAATCGTCAATTCCGGGGTCTTTATACTCGAGCTCTTGTTGCGGCCGAACTGGTCGCCTTTACTCGGTCTGACACCCGCCCTTTTCTGGAGGGGCTATATCTGGCAGCCGGTCACCTACATGTTCCTCCATGGCGGAATATTCCATATCTTCTTCAATATGCTCGTCCTCTGGATGTTCGGCACAGCACTCGAAACAACATGGGGTTCCCGCAGGTTCCTTAAATTCTATTTTATCTGCGGCATAGGAGCAGGCCTTCTTAACGCTGTTGTAACGCCGGGCAGCCTGGTCCCGACAATCGGCGCTTCCGGCGCTATTTATGGCCTCCTCCTGGCCTTCGGTATTCTCTTCCCGGAACAGCTCATCTACATATGGGGCGTCTTCCCGGTCAAGGCAAAGTACTTTGTCGTCGGCATAGGACTTATTGAATTCCTGACGGCGGTAAGTGTGACACAGAGCAGGATCGCCCACTTCGCTCACCTTGGCGGCATGCTCTTCGGTCTGGTATATATGAAGTGGGACGACTGGCGGAAGTCGGCTTCCGGCTGGAAGGTTGAAAAGAAGCGCCGGCAGCACCTCAAGGTTGTATGGGACCGCGACCGGGAAAAGCAAAAACTCCGGAAGGAGATCGACGACCTTCTCGACAAGGCCGGGAAAAACGGGTGTCAACTCCCTCACTGCAGAAGAACACGAACTCTTCAAAGAGTTGAGCAGCAAGCTGACGGACCTTGAAAATAAGAAATAAGCTCCTCACCTGCCCCAAGAACGTATTTACTGCAGGGACAAGTGAAAAAATCTTTATAATTTCGCAAGTTGCTGCTGCTAATTTAATCACGCCGGTCATTAAGAAATCAGTTCATTTGAGTCTCTAACATCTTACAATGGTGACGCAGTTAAAGATTCACACATCCTGAAGCTTCTTTTTTAAAAGTGTTCCGGGTTGACAAGCCCGACTTTTTTTGATAAACGAAAATCAGGAACAGGCCGGTCGAAGTAGACCAATTGCTGATAAACGACTGAAGTAGGAAGCCGCGGCAGTCAGGTCACGGGAAGGGGAAATGATATGGACAATAAAATGCTTAATATGTCCGAGGCGTTCATAAAGATGACAGAATCCTTTTTGAGGCTGGTGAGGGCTGTTAAAGGCGCAAAGTCAGCGGTAGACAACATGCTGAGGCTGCAATACAGGGAAGCCGGCTCCCCTTTCGGAGAGGGCGAAGAAGGTCTGCTTTTATGGCGGGAAAAACTGTCGAAAGACTATGCCATGCTCCAGGACGGTGCTGCGTCTCCGGAGCCTCCCGGAAAGCCATCCGCCGCAGACAAGAAAGAGGTCCTTTATCTTTCAGAGTACTTCAATTCCTTGAAGCATGAAGTCAACAGCAGAATAAATTAATTAAAGGGAATAGAGGTGTAGTCATGAAAAGGATTTTGGCAATAAGATGGTCATAAGGATTATTTTATTGTCTGCTATAATTGCAACAGGATTAACTGGTTGCGCCGGTCCGGCAAATTATAATGATGATGGCCAGTCCCTCGACCTTCCTCAGTACACGCCATACAATAATTCCGATCCCAATTCCTTTTCTCCGAGCAGCATCGATGAGGGTGGTCCGGATAGGCATGGGCACCACGGAAGATAATCATGTGATCGGTAATTCAGAACTGGCGCATGGCTCTCGCAGCCATTATCCACATCTGGGGGTAACTTCTCAGAGGGACGGAGGAAGCAGATGTTCTTCAGGACAAAAAGGCTGAATAATTATTTGATTGAAACTGCCGGGAGAGGTGATCTTGAGGCGGTAATGCATCTCATCGCCGAGGGGGCTGACGTCGATGCCAGTGACATGGACGGCAGGACCGCGTTGATCGTTGCCTCCCTGCAGGGCCACCTGCCGGTTGTTGATGCGCTGCTGTCCGAAGGGGCCGATGTCAATGCCAAAGATAGGGACGACTGGACCGCGTTGATTGCCGCCTCCCTGCAAGGCCACCTGCCGGTTGTTGATGCGCTGCTGGCCGAAGGGGCCGACGCAAATGTCAGGACTACGGCCGGCGGGACCGCGCTGATTTATGCCGCCGTGCAAGACCACCTGCCGGTTGTTGATGCGCTCCTGGCCGGGGGGGCCGACGTCAATGTCATGACTAAGGACAGTTGGTCCGTGTTGATGTACGTAGCATTGCAAGGCCACCTGAAAGTTGTTGAGGCATTGCTGGCCAAGGGGGCCGACGTCAATGCCAGGGATACGGACGGCGCTGCGCTGACTGTTGCCTCCATGCTGGGGCATGTGGAGGTTGTTGATGCCCTGCTGGCCAAGGGAGCCGACGTCAATGCCAGGGATACGGACGGCGGGACCGCCTTGATTGTTGCCTCCCTGCAAGGCCACATGGAGGTTGTTGATGCCCTGCTGAACAAGGGGGCCGACGTCAATCTCAAGACGAACAAAGGCATGACCGCTTTGATGTGTGCTTCAATGGAAGGCCACCTGGCGGTTGTTGATGCCCTGCTGGCCAAAGGGGCCGACGTCAATACCGAGACTAATACAGGCATGACCGCTTTGACATATGCTTCAGCAAAAGGTCGACAAAGGGTTGTAGAGCAGCTCATCAAGGCTGGTGCTCAATAGTAGTTACAAAGGGGCCGGTCCTTCGCCGGATAGAGGACTTCTCACTATTCACCTTTCCCTGGATTCCAGCACCAAGTCCCCACCCTCCCCCAGACGCCCCGGGCATCAGGAAAAATGATATAATTCAAATAAATAGGTCAGCTATCAGCATTCAGCGGTCAGATATCAGCAAGAGCAGGCGAACAAAAGAGTATAGGACGTTATACCTAACTCATCTGTGTGCTTCGTATATTCCGTTTTCCGCTGCAAGCTAATTGCTGACGGCTGAAAGCTTACGTACAAATGAAATTTATTACCCGGGAGAGTGTTTATGAATAATTCAAAGAGCAGTGGAAGAATAATGATAATCGGGGCTGGGGGTGTCGCGACCGTTGCGGCCCACAAATGCGCCCAGGTCCCGGAGGTATTCAGAGAAATATTGCTTGCAAGCAGGACGTTCTCCAAGTGCGAGGCGATCAGGAAAGACATCAGACAGAGATACGGCCGGGAAATTCAGACAGCTCAGGTGGATGCCGACAAGGTACCGGAGCTGAGTGCCTTGATAAAGAAATTTCAACCTGCCCTTGTCCTTAATCTTGCGCTCCCCTATCAGGACCTTCATATCATGGATGCCTGTCTTGAAACAGGAGTGCACTACATGGACACTGCCAACTACGAGCCTCCGGATGTGGCCCACTTTGAGTACAGTTGGCAATGGGCATACCAGGAGAAATTCAGGCAGCGCGGGATCATGGCCCTTCTTGGTTCCGGGTTCGACCCGGGGGTAACAAATGTCTATGCGGCCTATGCTCAGAAGCACCTCTTCGACGAGATAAATTACCTGGACATACTCGACTGCAATGCCGGGAGCCACGGCCACGTGTTTGCGACAAACTTTAATCCTGAGATCAACATCAGGGAAGTGACACAGACAGTAAGACACTGGGAGGAGGGGAAATGGATCGAGACTCCCCCGATAATAGAAGAAGGCAGCGTCCATTTCGGCTTTGATTATCCGATAGCAGGAGCGCAGGAAAGCTACCTTCTTTACCACGAAGAGCTTGAGTCGCTTGTCAGGAATATAAAAGGGCTGAAAAGGGCCAGGTTCTGGATGACCTTCTCTGAAAATTACCTCAACCACCTCAGGGTGCTCAGGAACGTCGGCATGACGAGGATAGACGAGGTCGACTACGAGGGGAAGAAGATTGTTCCGATAAAGTTTCTCAAGGCCCTGCTTCCCGAACCGGCTTCTCTCGGGACAAACTATAAGGGAAAGACGGTCATCGGCAATATAATGAGCGGGAAAAAAGACGGGAAAATTATCACCAGATATATCTACAATGTATGTGATCATGAAGAGGCCTTCAGGGAGACCGGGACCCAGGCTATTGCGTATACGACAGGCGTCCCCGCCATGATCGGGGCTATGCTGATGCTCACCGGGGTCTGGCAGGGGGCCGGCGTATATAACATCGAACAGCTGGATCCTGACAAATTCATGGAGGCCCTGAATAAATACGGTCTGCCCTGGCAGGTAGTGGAGCAGGCTGCTCTTCCTGACAAGGTCTGAAGCTGCCTGATGGACACTGACAAAAAGATTAAAAAAACAGTCCTGGCAATTTTGTCAAAAGAAACAGACGCTGCTGACAGATATCAGGCCCTGGCCGATGCTGCCAGAAGAAAAGTCATCGATACGCTTGGCGATAATAAACTCAGATTACTGACCCGCCTGATCAAAGACACCAGGGCGAAAAGTTTAAAGGCGGCAAACACCGGACTTCTCAGCATAGCAGAGAGTGCCATGGAGACCCCGGCCTACCTCCTGGACGAAACCCTTATCGAAGAAAATATGCGGGTCATGAGGTATGTTAAAGACCGTACAGGCTGCAGGATATTGCACGCGCTGAAGGCATATGCCTCCTTCGCTACCTTTCCGGTAATGAGCGGATATCTGGACGGAACGTCTGCCAGCGGCCTGAATGAGGCCAGGCTTGGCCATGAAAAATTCGGGAAAGAAGTGCAGACCTTCGGGGCAGCCTACAGGGATAAAGAAATCCGGCAGATAGTGAAGTATTCCACTGCGGTTATATTCAATTCGTTTTACCAGCTCCGGAAATTCTGGAACATAGCGAAGAAAAGCGCTGTAGAAATAGGCTTGAGGGTGAACCCTGGTTACGCCGCGGTTGCCGCGGAGATGTACAACCCATGCGCTCCATATTCGAGGCTGGGGATAATTCATGATGTATTTGATAAGGAATTCCACGAGTACAGGGACATAGTGGACGGACTCCATTTTCATGCTATGTGCCAGCAGAATTCAGACGTGCTCGAACGCGTTCTTAATTCGTTCGAAAAACTCTACGGGAAATACCTGAAGGGCCTGAAATGGGTGAATTTCGGCGGCGGCCATCACATAACGCGTGCTGATTACGATCTGGAGCGTCTCATCAAACTCATAATTGCCTTCAAGAAGAAATACGGCCTGCAGGTTTATCTCGAGCCGGGAGAAGCCTGTGTCTACGAGGCCGGGAGTTTGATCGCGTCTGTCCTGGATATCGTAAGAAACAGGAGGGAGATCGCGATAATAGATGCCTCGGCAGAAACGCATATGCCTGATGTGCTGCTGATGCCCTACAGACCCCAGATTCTAAACTCAGGCCTGCCGGATGACAAGAAATACACGTACAGGATCGCAGGGCCAAGCTGCCTTGCAGGGGATGTCATGGGAGATTACTCCTTTGAAAAGCCTCTGAAAAGAGGAGACAAGCTTATATTTTCTGACATGGCCTTATACAGCATAGTGAAAAACACTACCTTTAACGGAATAAATCTCCCGGATATCGCTGTTATAAGGAATGGTGGAAAGATAGAGGTTGTAAAAAAGTTCGGTTATAAGGACTACAGGGACAGGCAGTCGTAACTAACCCGTGAAAAGTGAAATGTTAAACGTAAAAGGTAAAACGTGAATCGACGGGGATGTGGGGGATCACTTTTTACAATTTACAATTCACGTTTTTTGTTTGCAAAGATATAGCTGAGAAGGGTATAGATCAATTTGGCGGCAAGAAAATCAGGGGCTTTGGAATCTGAGGGGCAGAGCTCGACAACATCAAACCCGACGATCTGCTTTGTCTTAGCGACAGAAGAGAGGAGTTTCAGGACCTGATACCAGCCTAATCCGCCCGGCTCCGGGGTACCAGTCGAGGGCATAATGCCAGGGTCAAAGACATCGAGGTCAATGGTGATATATACCTTTTCTGTCAGCTGCCGGACTGCATTGCCAATCCACCTGTCGGAGGCGTATATCTCATGGGCAAAGAACATCTTTTTGCTATCTACACCCTTCCGCTCCGAAATATCCATGCTGCGTATCCCAGCGGAAACAATGTTTTGGGTGAATTCCCGGACCCGCGCGACCACACAGGCATGATTATAGGAAGACCCCTCATATGAGTCACGCGAATCGGCATGGGCGTCAAGATGCAATATGCTCAGACCCGTATAATGTCTGGCATACGCCTTGATAACTCCGACAGATACCGAGTGTTCGCCCCCCAGGGCCACCACCAGCTTATTGTCCCTGAGAAAACCTGAGACTGCCGAGTCAGTTTTTTTTAATAAGACGGAAGAAGAGACCGCCCGGATGGGCCTGGCGGTAAAAATTCCCTTTCTGAAAACCTCGCTGTCGGTCTCTATATCATAGAGTTCAAGGTATCTTGACGCCTCAATTATCGCGTCAGGTCCTTTATCAGCGCCTTTAAGCCATGTGCTGGTCTTGTCAAAGGGGACAGGCAGTATGACTGCAGAGGCTCCGCGATAGTAGGCCTTGTTGTCGGGAAGCCCGCAGAAACTTAAGGGAAACTTCGGCATTTCAGTCTATAATAAATACCGCTGACGCCAATACCGTGGTCCAGAGACCGTCTTTATTTCCCTCTGCAGACTGGCAAAAGTTTTTTGTTTTGAATATATGACCGCTCGCCCTATAAAACTGCTTGCGCTCATCCCATGCCTGATTAGGATCAAAAGGAATGCCGAGGGTTGTGGCGAGCATTGTTGCGGCAAGGTCCTCTGCATATTCCCCTGAGACACTGGCTTTCTCACCCCAGGCATGATGTTCCGAGAGATAACCGTAGTTGGCGAAATCCTTGGGCATTGCAAACCCAATCGCAGCAGATATCAGCCGGTTTGGCTCGTTTGTCTCATTGCGGGACATCACGCAATAGGTGATCTGCCCGGGTCTCAGACGTTTCAGGCCTGCCGGTTTTGTAAGGATTTTACACTCAGGCGGGAATATGCTTGAAACATAAACAAGATTGCATTTTTCAATGCCGGCATTCCTTAATGCCACCTCGAAGGAGGAGAGTTTGTCTTTATGAACTCCCACCCCTTTCGTAAAGAATACCTTTCTGGGGGTCATTTTGAATCCTCCTTTCCCGATAAGGTTATAAGTTAATGATATTATATTATAGAACAACATTTAGAATAAGATACCCGTTCCACCACTGTCAACAAAAGAAAGGGAGGCTTTTTGGAGCTTATAATAGACCATTTGCGAATACCCATTGAAAAAGACGGATGGGAAGGATACCTGAAGGCTATTTCCCAAAGACTAACTATAAGTGAAGATAATATAAAACCCGTCAAAATACTGGGCAAGTCACTTGATATAAGCAACAAAGAGCAGTTCTACTACGAAATTTCAATAGTGATCAGTATTCCGGACAGTTTCGGCAATCTGAATAACTTCCCTGTATATACTGAATCCGTAAAAGCAGGCAGGAAAGCAAAAAATATCAGGGAAAGGCCCCTGATAATAGGTTTCGGTCCTGCCGGCATGTTCGCGGCCCTTGAACTGATCGAATATGGGCTCAAACCACTCATATTCGAAAGAGGCAAAAAAATAGAAGAACGCTCTGCCGACGTCCGGAGATTTATCAAAGAGAGAACACTCGACCCTGAATCAAATATCCAGTTTGGTGAAGGCGGGGCTGGTTCATACTCGGACGGGAAGCTGTTTTCCAGACCGAAGAATTCTGCATACGCGGACAAGGTGCTGGATACTTTTATCAGATTCGGCGCGCCTGAAGAAATAGGCTACATCAGCAAGCCCCATTTGGGGACAGACGTGCTGTGCAGAATTGTCAGAAATATAAGGAGCCATATTCTCGAAAGAGGCGGCGAGATTCATTATTGCGCAAAAATGACGGACATTCTCATATCAGACGATAAAGTCTCAGGCGTGGTAATCAACGGGGAGAAGGAATACCGCTCTTCAATCATCTATCTCGCGTTGGGACATTCAGCCCGCGACACCTTCGGTATGCTCCACAGAAAAGGCGTTCTTCTTGAGCAAAAGCCGATCTCTGTCGGCATGAGAGTAGAGCATCCAGCTGAAATTATCAATCTCATGAGATATGGAGACAAATATAAAGACTTTCCGGCTATAGGGGCTGCCACTTATTCATTGAACTACACGGACCGTAAAGCACGAAGGGGCGTGTACACCTTCTGCATGTGCCCCGGAGGCGAGGTAATTAATGCGTCATCTGAAAATGGCCTTTTGGCTGTAAACGGTATGAGCTATTCAGGAAGGGCCTCGGCCTTTTCAAATTCAGCGCTTGTTGTGACCTGCCACACAGAAGATTACAAGTCAGCGAGTCCATTGGCAGGCATTGAATTCCAAAAGGAGATAGAGCGGAAGGCCTTTTATGCCGCAGGGGGAAGATGGGAAGCCCCTGCACAGAACCTGGTCGATTTTTTAAAGGGGAGGGCCTCTGTCAGCCTGAAGAAAAATTCATATGCGATGGGCACTGCGGCTGTCAATATGAAGGAGCTCTTCCCGGATTTTGTATCCGCTGCGCTCTTTGCCGCGTTCAATAACTGGAAAGAAGATTATCCGCTGTTTGTTTCAGATCACGGGATATTGCTGGCCCCGGAGACAAGGACTTCCTCCCCTGTAAGGATTAAACGCAGTGAAAAATACGAATCAGTAAATATAGAGAACCTCTATCCGATAGGCGAAGGTTCAGGCTATACAGGCGGCATAACGAGTTCAGCTGCGGATGCCATAAGGGCAGTGGAGGCAAGTATGTCGAAACATGTGAATCGTGAATCATAAAATCTGGACGCTCAAGTCAGCTTCCAACTCTGAAAAAATAGAGGATAATACATAGTATATCCAATGCAAGGGGGAAGGCGATGCTTAAGATCCGTAAACCAGAGGACATCTATCAGATAGATGGTGAGGTGCAGGACGGCGCGTTCCATGGTCGCTGGCACTTCTCCTTCGGCGACTACTACGACCCGGCCTTTGAACGCTTCGGGACCCTGCGCGTCTTCAATGACGACACCCTGGACCCCGGAGCTGTCTGGCCGCTGCATCCGCACAGGGACAACGAGGTTGTCACGTACTGCGCGTCAGGCGAGTTCCTTCACGCGGACGAGCGCGGCAAGGGAGGGGTGCTCAAAAAAGGCTGGGTGCAGCACACGACCGTTGGGACAGGCATGTGGCACTCCGAGATCAATAACCTGGAAGACGAGCCGATGCGCTTTATCCAGATGTGGTTTTTTCCGTCCAAACACGGACTGCCCCCGTCTGTCGAGCAAAAAAGGGTCGAAAAACCGGAACGGACAAACATCTTCCTGCCGCTTGTGTCCAACCACCACCTCGCTTCCCTCCGCATCGTCTCGGATGCTGAAGTCTACTCATGCTTTCTCCAGAAAGGACATGAGACCGTCCATCAGATCGCGAAAGGCAGGGGCGTTTATCTCTACGTGCTTGAAGGCGGGCCGTTGAGTGTCAATGGCCGGAAAGCCTCGGCACTCAGCGCTGTCATGGCGAAAAAAGAGAAGGAGCTTTCAGTCCTCGCCGAAGGAGATGCTGAACTGCTCCTGGTTGATGTGCTTATGTTGTAGAGGCATGAACGATCTGCACCTTTTATCCATACTGCTGTTTGCTATTTCCACAAGTCTCGACAATCTCGGGACCGGGGTGTCTTACGGCCTGAGAAAGATATGCATCCCTCTTTCCCTGAACCTTGTTATCGCGGTTGCCAACAGTGGCGGAACCCTTTTGACAATGCTCTTCGGCAGGGTCGTCTCGGAAGTCCTGAGACCCGATACTGCAGCGCTTATCGGCGCCTTGATGCTCATCGCCATAGGCATCTGGATCTTTATTGCCGGAGTCCGCAAAAAAGGGCCAACAGCCCTGGCGCCGGGCCCTCCGGAAGAAACTAAAAAGAATTTCTTTGCGATGCTCTTCGCTGTCCTTTATGATCCGTTCGCTGCAGGTATCCTTTGCAGCGACAAGGTAAAACTTAAAGAGGGTGCTATTCTCGCCGCGGCGCTCACGCTCAGCAACATTTCCACTGGCATAGGGGCCGGCCTGATCGGCTTCAATCCGGCCATCACCACAGCCGCTGTCTTTGTCTGCAGCGTGCTTGCGATTTCCCTTGGAATGCATATAGGCCGCTATTCCGGCTCGCTCATGATAAAAGGCCTCGCAGAAAAAGCGGCGGGGTTGCTTCTGGTCTTCATCGGCTTTTACGAGTTGGCGGGATAAAGCTGAAAAGGCGGCAGTAAAAGGTGAAGAGAGAAAAAAAACTGCTTAAAAGCGGGCAGGCTGACAGGCTCTCAAGCTAAAAGCATCAAGAGATTTCCCATCCGGTCACGCCATTTTTATCACTTTATCCCGCGCTTCCCTGAGGCTGCTGGCAATAGTGCTGAAAAAATCGGTACCTGATATGCGCCTGTAGGACAAAGGAGGACAAAAGAATTGGATTTTGTCCGATTGCTTTTTGACCTGATGCCGGATAACGTGGAAAGTAAAGGTACAGTTTGAACCTCCGGAAAGCAGGTGAAGACTATGGTACTGACCCTTAGAGAAGCCAACCTCATTGTCGAAGAAGCACTAGCTGCAGCCAGGCAGAGTCATAGCAAGATCGGTGTTGCAATGGTCCTCTGCAGAGAGCAGAAGATTGTTATTAACGAAATTACAGCAAAAAAACCTGAGGCAGGATTATCAACCCGAAACTGAACTTGATTCAGCCAAAAATTTCTGCAAACCGGTCTTCGGAAATTGCTTCGTCAAAGGCGATGCCCACAAAATAATCTTTTTCCTGCGTGCATATTGAAGCGATCCGGCCCTCAATAATGTCAAGCCTGCCAGCAGCATCAATCAAAAGCTCGACTGTGACAGGAGTGGATTTCCCCAGGAAAGTAGTTGAATAAAAGCCGAGTCCTCCCTGGGAAATAGTGTTTATCTGTGTAGTCATTTTTTCAGGGGAACTCTCATCCCGCCTGGTGATCAGTGCCCTTGCGCTGACAGAATATCTTGGGTACCTGCGGTATTCTCTATACACGTCTTATCCCCTTCCTGACTGTACAGTATACACACCGTGATTTATGCTGGAAATTCATATTTAGTTAATTATACCCTTTTACGCCGGAAATGTCGTTGTACTAATTATAATATGACAAAAGTGAAAGGTGAAGAACAAAAAAAGCTGGTCCCTTCTCCCGATGTTCAATATTCGTACGCTTAAAAAACAACCTGAACTCGCCAAGAGATACCAGGAACGAAATATGGGCCATATGACCTGCGTCATATTAATCCTAAAATTATAATTTTATACTTAACTCAAGTCATAGACTTACAATCCAATTAAATTATTTTTCAGGAGGTTGTTAAATGTTCTGTTATCAATGTGAGCAGGCAGCAAATGGCAAGGGATGCACCAAGATTGGGGTATGCGGTAAGGACCCGGAGTTATCGGCACTCCAGGACCTTCTGATCTATTCACTCAAGGGGCTCTCGCTCCTCGCGGCAGAGGCACGGAAGGCAGGCATAGTTGACCCTGAAGTCAACATTTTCACTGCCAAGGCGCTCTTTTCGACTCTTACCAATGTTGATTTCGACCCCGGGCGGTTCGAATCGCTGATACTAAAAGGCATAGAACTGCGTGAAGGCCTGAAGGCGAGAGTCAAGGCCGCGGGCGGCAGGACAGACTTCACACACGGAAGCGCATCCTTCAAGGCCGCAGACTCCCTCCCCGGACTTGTAGACCAGGGGAGAAAGGTTGTCGAAAAGGTCCCTGACATACTTACCGATCCTGACATACAGTCGCTGCAGGATATACTTCTCTTCGGCCTCAAAGGAGTTGCCGCGTATGCTGACCATGCGCAGATACTGGGCAGGACCGACGACAGTGTATACGCCTTCATGCACGAAGCGCTTGCGGCCCTCACCAGCACTGAAATCAGCACGAATGACTGGATAGCTCTCGTGCTCAAATGCGGAGAAATCAACCTGAAGGCGATGGAGATCCTCGATTCAGCCAATACCGGGACCTACGGACATCCTGTGCCTACAAAAGTCCCGCTCGGCGCAAAGGCCGGCAAGGCCATACTCGTCTCAGGCCATGACCTTAAAGACCTCGAAGCGGTCCTGAAACAGAGCGAAGGCAAAGGCATCCACGTCTACACCCACGGGGAGATGCTGCCGGCCCACGGGTATCCCGGGACTCAAGAAGTATGCCCACTTCTACGGCCACTATGGAACAGCCTGGCAGAACCAGCATAAGGAGTTTGCTCATTTCCCGGGCGCAATTGTCATGACTACGAACTGCCTCCAGAAACCTCTGGCGTCATACAAGGACAACCTCTTCACCTGCGGGCTCGTCGGGTGGCCGGAGGTAAAGCATATTCCGGACGGAGATTTTACTCCTGTTATTGAAAAGGCCCTTGCTCTTCCGGGGTTCGCCGCTGACGTGAAAGGCAAGGAAGTGACTGCCGGCTTTGCCAGAAACGCGGTACTCGGAGTGGCTGACAAGGTCATTGAAGCAGTGAAGAACAAACAGATACGTCATTTCTTCCTGGTCGGCGGCTGCGACGGCGCAAAGACAGGAAGGAACTATTACACGAATTTCGTCGAAAAGGCGCCCAAGGACACCGTAATATTGACGCTGGCCTGCGGGAAATTCAGGTTCTTTGACAAGGAACTCGGAGATATAGGAGGCATCCCCCGTCTGCTCGACATCGGCCAGTGCAATGACGCATATTCAGCGGTCCAGATAGCGCTTGCCCTGTCAAAGGCCTTTAATGTCGGTGTAAACGAGCTGCCGTTGTCTCTCATCCTCTCCTGGTATGAACAGAAGGCAGTGGCTATCCTGCTGAGTCTTCTGCATCTGGGATAAAGGACATAAGACTCGGGCCGACGCTGCCTGCGTTCATCACACCCAATGTGCTTGATGTCCTGGTAAAGAACTTCGGCATTAAACCCATAGCATCGACCCCGGAGGAAGACCTGCGGACCATTCTGGGGAAAGACTGCTGCGGAGATATCGACACGGCCGCATAGTCATGGTGAGGGCCGGGCCTTGCATTGCAGTATTTGTAAGTTCGGAATAGATGCATCCGATACAAAAATGCAAGTCTGGCCCAGCCTTTGCGGGAATGCCGAAGTTGGTTATCTGCCGCCGTCAGCTGCTCAGGATCCTTCAGGAATTTCACTTCCTGAATTATCATTATTTCCGCACTCTTCAGCGGGAGCGGCTTCTGTTGTCAACAAATAGAATTGTCCGGTTATGGAGCACATAAACTGTCCGGTCAGTAGCTATTGAATATCAGGCAACTTTTTTATTGCAGTTGGAGACCTCCTTCCCTTTGGAATTAAAGGACGCCAGTTTTCTGTGTCCGTGGAATATGGCGATGGTTTTGTTTGTATAGCGATGAACACGGACCTTCACTTTAACGTAGTGAAAGCGGTACTTATCGGGCTGAATCTGGAGGGTCATACCATCGAATTTGACACAATTGTCATTACCAACCGTACGCTCATACTGTTCGCAGAGGGTGTCTTGAAGAGGTGTTCCGACCCATGGCACGAACATGCTGGCTGACTCCTCTGGGGTCACAGCAAACTCCTCGTTAAAGGCAGGCATATAAACGTCACGGATATAGACATTGGCTTGTTTAATTTCCGTGATGCCGGCAAGGGCGAGTTCTTTGACAAGCCTCTCCTGGTGGGTACGAAAGGCGCGTTCAGAGCGTCCACGGGCCTCGGGAGAGTAAGCCGGAATCATCTCAATCCCTAACTGCCTCATGGCACGACCGAACTGAGTCAGATTCTCCTTGTCCACTTTCTTCCCCGCCTCAGGGGTATGCCAGTAGTGGCTGCCGCGATCAGTATAAAGTGAGGCAAATACTCCGTGCTTGTCGATGACCTCATTGACTCCCTGAAAACTGCTCTGAGTCCCTTCTTCCTCGACAAAGAACATCGAGTAATGTTCACTGGAAGCATCATCCATCGTTACTATCAGATCCCATAACTTCCCTGGTACCCACTCATGCTTGGAGCCGTCCTGATGCAGCATCATTCCGATATACGGAGCCCGTGGTCGCTGTTTCCGGTGAGTTCCCTTGAGGGAAGCCTTAGACACAAGCCCCCTGCCCTGCAGGGTATTCTTTACCCATGTGTAGCTTCTGAGACCTCCGTGAGACCTCTGATACCAACTGTAAAAGTGTTTAACTGTAAATCCCTGATACCGGTTGTTGTATAAATCTGCCAGGGCTATTATCTCATCAACCGGCGCACTACGGTGCGATATTTGTCCTAAACGCCTATCTACAAGCCCTTCCATCCCCTCCTCCTCATATCTGACCAGATATCGCCGATACGTGCGGTCGCATACCCCAAGCAGTCTTGCAGCCTCCTCCTGTGTCAATCTCCCCTTTTTCCATCCTTCATATGCCTCCTCAAATCTCATCTTCCGTACCTCCTGTAGTATTTCTGTCCTTTTCATGGATGGCTCTCCTCTCTTGCCATCCAATTTTAACCGGACAGTTTATGTGCTACAGATACGGACAGTTTACTTGCTCGCTACACAGCGGGCAGCGGCTTCTTGCAGGTTGATTTTTATCTGATATAATTTAACTAAATCGATTTCCAGGAGGAATAAAATGGCTATAAGAAAAACTGCCGCGAAGAAGACAACGGCATCCAAAAAGGCAAAGGTTGCTCCAAAGAAAAAGACAGCCGCCAAAAAGGTGACGACTGCTGCAAAAAAGCCTGTAAAAAAGACGGCAAAAAAGACTTCCCCGAAGAAAAAGAAAGAGATGAAAGTCGGCACGGGATATGAGTGTTCCGTATGCGGGTTGGAAGTTTCCGTGGAGAAGGTATGCGGCTGCGCTGATGCCTGTGACATCATATGCTGCGGCGAACCTATGGAGATGATATAGCGGACCGCATTTTGCCGACGTGTCCGGACAGGGAGGTTTCAGCCCTCTCCCGGACGCATTCGCATTTATTCAACAACAGCTTAAGGACAGCGCCCGTTTCCTGCCGTGCGGCTTTACGCCTGAACCGGGAGAGGAACAAAGGGGAATGGCGTTTGCCTGTTACGATGATTCATATACCTTTGCAAAGGTGTCTGCAAATTCCTCGATGGATGTCCCTGTGGTATTGTCCTTTGTGCGCCGGACATTTACTGCAAACAGTCCCGTCGTTTATGGCCTTGCTCATTTCGATGATCAAGCTGCTGACATCTTCACTGAGACCTGCTGCCACAAGACCTTTCCGGGCTTCCTCGTAGGGAAACTGAACATACTTCAGCCCAGGTCTGTTGATCTTCCTGCCGATGATCGCTATGGCTTCGTCCAGGGAGACATCCCTTTGTCCGAGGAGTCCGCTGACGGATTTCCCGGTGAAATCCCTCTGCAGCAGTCGTTCTGCCACGAATGCGGCGATATCCGTTGTCGCTATCATGGCGAATTTCCGGTCGCCTTTTATGGCTGAGCCTGCTATATTTGCCTTCTTAATCATAGGGATGAACGTGAAGAGGTTCTCCATATAGTATGCAGGCCGAACATGGAGAATATTGACGCCTTCAAGTTTGTTGAGCCGTTCCTCCTGGTCATGCAGGCCTTTGATAGGGCCGGTGCCTTCGGACAGTTCCGCTCCCTGGCTGCTCAGGTTCACCACGTGTCTTACCCCCGAGTTCTGAATGGCCGCTGCAATGCTCGCCCCTGTCTCATTCTGGTAGGCGCGGAAGTCAGCGGCTGTATAATGAGGTGGGATCATTGCAAATACTGCAGTGGCGCCTGCAAAGGCGGTTGTCAAAAAACCGGTATCTCTCAGATCGCCCACTGCTGCCTCAGCCCCTCTTTTCACCAGACTCTGCATCCTGTCTGCATTCCTTGCCACAACCCGCACCTTCTGTCCCTGTGAGAGCAGGATTTCGCTCACCTTGCTGCCGTTATTGCCTGAAGCGCCTGTGATAACAAACATTTCTTACTCCTTTCCTCCCTAGGCGAAGGGTTCAAATAATGGCGAACTGCGATTCTCCCGAAGTTCCATCCGGATTTCCTCACCCAGATTTCTCTTATCACATAGACGGCTCAACAATCAAGTCACGACGCTGCGGATTCTGTTATAATGAAAAAAATAATTTCTCCTGCTGAGTTTCGGGAAACAGGTGCGCTGACACCTGCGGACAAGAGAGGAGAAAGGGGGCCGCGTGAATAAACAGTTGTGTGTTGTCTGCATTGTCTGTCTGACTTTCCTGTTCGCCTGCAAGAGTTCGGACATGAAGAAGCCGTTGGAGGGGAAATGGCAAACTATGGAATCCCAGGGGAACGGACCTGAAAAATATCTGTCCGACGAAATAGAATTTTTCCCTGACGGGACAGTCACCCTGTCGGATCTTCCAGGCAAAAAATTGCCGTTTAAGACAGAACTGTCAAAAGAGGAGAAAGGACTGCTCAAAAAGAATTATCCTGAACTGGAAGGCAAAAATATTGTACTCATTCTGCTCGATCCCTCACAGCATGACTGGCTGAAGAATGCGGTCGCCTATCAATACACCGTGACTGAAAATGAATTGTCTTTACGTCCGGTAATTGCCGAAAAGCCGATAAAGTTCAGGAGAGTAGCGCCAGGGAGATAGTGACAGAACAGACTTTTCGGAGAGGGAAGAAGATGATTGTAATCAGGCTTGTCCTCGGGACCATCATGCTCACCATGGGAAGCAGGCTTTACTGGCTCTTTCTCAGCATAGTCGGTTTTATGCTGGGCTTTGACATGGCGGAGCAGGCGATGGCGGGCCGGCCCCACAGCGTTATGATCGTCGTTGCTGTCCTTGCCGGTGTTGCCGGCGCATTTTTGGCCGTCTTCCTTCAGAGACTTGCCATAGTGGCAGGAGGCTTTCTCGCCGGGGGCTATCTTGTCTTCGGACTGTTGGAGGGCTTCGGCATGAGGAGTAATCCCTATCAATGGCTGTTCTTCGTCCTGGGAGGCATAATCGGGGCCTTCCTTATGTGGGTGCTCTTTGACTGGGCCTTGATTATCCTGTCTTCAGGCCTGGGTTCAGTCCTTGTCCTTCAGGCCACTTCCGGTCAATCAGCAAATGACAAAGCTGCTCTTCTTCGTCCTTCTGATACTGGGAATCGCCTTTCAGGCAGGACTGCTTAAGAAATCTCTTTCTCACAGAAGACGCATACGTTCAGACAGATGAGAGGCTTATCTGCAAAAGTTTACAAGAAAAGAGGAGACATGAGACTACGAAAATTCACCACAGAGAACTCTGAGAATAGACTAAAGTTTACAGAGCTTTTAATATATCAAAACTCTCGTTTACTGTGTGCTCTGTCCTAAATTTATGACAATATTTATAAAAGCTAGGGTGACGTGCAGATGAAACAGGCTTATATACTCAGATGCAATTCCTGCGGAACACTTAACCGCGTTCCGGCAGAAAAGGCCGAAGACCGTCCCTTGTGCGGCCGGTGCAGGGGAATGCTCCATTTCCCGTCCCGCCCGGTTTTTGTAACTTCCGGAACTTTTGACCGCGAGGTGCTCGAGTGGCCCGGTCTTGTTCTTGTAGAGTTCTACGACGAATGGTGTCATTACTGCCAGGAGATCGCTCCGGCCCTGGAGAAACTCGCTGGGAAGAGACAAGGCCAGCTGAAGATCGTCAAGATCGACATGAAAAAAGACCCGATGTTGTGGCATCCGCTATAATGTCAAGGGCGCGCCTTCCTTTCTTCTCTTCAGAAACGGAGAACTGCTGGCGCGCCTTGACGGCTCTCCCGGCAACGCGGATGACCTGGAGCGGTGGATACTGCTCTCAGCGCTGAAAAAATAAACCTCGCCTTTCGCCAACAGTTAATAAAGCTTCACCCGATAAGCGAGTTCCAGTCAGCAGAGAACTTTTCCATGCCTTTTACTGTCAGGTCGTGCGATATGTCGAAATCACGCCAGTTGCGCGTCAAATCGTACTCCCTGTAGGGGACCGCCTTAAGGTCGCCTGCATTATAAGATGTAATCGTCCCCGGGCAGGGGAAGTCCCTTTTCACCCCACTCCTTCAGTATCCCGAAAGGGACGGTGATAATGTCCGAGCCGAGCTTCAGGGCATACAGTAAATGATCGAACGTCCGAACGCTGGCTGTCAGCAACTCGACATGACGGTCACTGTGGGCATACATTTTTACAATATTGGCGATGAGGTCCATGCCGTTTTCACCACGGTCGTCGATTCTTCCGACAAAGGGCGAGACAAAGACGCTCCCCCTCTTGGCTCCCCTGGTCGCCGCGTAGACAGCCGCTGCCTGCGCCTGTCTGAAACAGAGGGTCATGTTTACCCTGAGGCCTTCCTTCACCGCCTGCTCGGCTGCCTTCAGTCCCTCTTCGGAAGAAGGGAACTTGATATGTGCGTTGGGTATCCAGCCGAACATCTTCTCTGCCCTGCAACAGCATCTGCTCTGAACCGGTAGTGGGGTCGGCATATACCTCGACAGATACAGAGCCCTGGGGCAGAAGACCCGAAATCTCCCTCACTACAAAGTGATAGAAGTTTATGATCTCCTCTTCGGAGAACTTCCCGCCCTTTTCAAGTTTCTTTCGGGCAACCGGGTTCTTGGAGATCAGAGTGGGGTTTGTAGTCTGCCCGTCAAGGAACCCCAGCAGGTCCATTATCTGCCTGGTCTCATGAGGATCGCCGCCGTCAAGGAATATTTTCGAATCTCAGGTCTTTTGGTCTCATCTCATCACCTCCTTCACACTTCTAGGGTTTATCGAGTCCACCTGAAGACAGGGGTTCCATGCCTCTTCGCCCCCGGGTCTTTAAGGGACAACAAATCTTTTTTGCATAAGTTCATCTTCGTCGCTTTTTCTGATTATCCGGTAGATCACACCTGCCTTGTCGTCTGAAACAAAGACCGTGCCTCCGGGCCGGATCATGATGTCCACAGGCCTTCCGATTGCAGTCCCGTCTTTTGTCAGCCAGCCGGTGAGAAAATCCTCCATCTTCAGGAGATTCCCTTGATCATCCAGAAGGTAGCGCACTATCTTGTATCCTGTGGGAACGCTCCGGTTCCATGAGCCGTGATATGCCACAAGCAGGTTGTTCCGGAACTCTGCAGGGCCAGCCATCTTCAGGAAAGAACGAAAGACCGAGAGGCGCCGAGTGCGCCGGGATGTCGATATGCGAAGGATATGTCTCCGGCTCTCTGCAGTTTTTTTGCATAGCAGGATCAAAATCATCGTCATGGACATTCTTCCCGTAACAGAAAGGCCAGCCGTAATTTCTGCCCTGCTCGATGATGTTCATCTCATCAGGCGGCAGGTCGTCGCCGAGCAGGTCCCGTCCCATCTCGGTTGCCCAGACCTTCCTTGTCTCCGGGTGAATGGTCATGAAGACCGAGTTCCTGAGTCCGGAAGCAAATGTCCTCAGGTCCGCCTCCATCGGCAGATACCACAAGAATCTTTGCCCTGCGCCAGTCGTTCTCAATGCAGACATTGCAGGAAGAGCCGACCGAGATAAGCAGCTGGTCATCATCCGGCCCAGGCAGGAACAGGAGCGTTCTGGTAAAGTGCCCCCCTCCTGCCGGGCAGATCGGCGATTTTCTTCTCTTTTACGGCCTTCATGGTCTTCAAGTCATAGGAATAAGCATTTACCTGGTCTTCCTCAGCGATGTAGAGCCTGCACCCGGCGCGCAGCGGAATGCCATGCCATGTGGACGGTGCAGGCCCTCAACCACTGTTACAACGCTGTCAGCCCTTCCATCCCTGTCACGGTCAGGCAGGGCTACCACCTTTCCCCTGTGAAGGAACGCTGACCAGAATGGTATCAGCAGGGTCGAGAATCATCACCCTCGGATTCTCCAGCCCTTTAGCGAAGATTGACAGAGAAAACCCCGGGTGGAGCCTGAGCGGAATGTCAGGTGAATCAGCATCCAGTTTTTCTATAAGCCGGACAATATCCAAGCCAGGACTTTTCAGAGCAGGCCCGGCCCCGCGCAGGTTCTTCCAGAAAAACGCTGTGAGCCCGACCAGCAGCACCGCGCAGCAAAGGAGAAGCAGAGTGAGGATAGCTTTTCTCATATTATAATTCTAAACTTTAATTCCTGAGGCACCGAAGACAGTATGCAATAGCTAACTGCAATTGCAGTTTACTCCAAAAAAGCAGACTGTCAAGTCTGATATTTGTCCTCTTTACGTTCTTGTTGCAATGACCGGATAAATCAGCATCTGAGTTGCGGCCCGGTAGTTTTGCGGTCTATACAGTGCTATACTGACGATATGACAACAGACCAGGATAAGAAGTGGTCGTTCCTGGCCAGGTTCTGCCTGGGCCTGGCAGTTGCTTTGTCACTTGCGTCGGTCATGTCAGGATTCGGGACCAGATGGGAATGGTGGGGATTTCGCACCGGTCTTGCAGTTCTGCGGTGGACGGCCTATGGGGAGATCGCTATGACGGTTATTTCGCTCTCCTGTCTCGTCCTTCCCGCAGCCAGATGGTCAGGCAAGGCCCGCGTCCTGCTTCTGGCAGCACTGGTGATAAGTCTTGCCGCGGCAAGCTGTGCCGGTCCGTATGTGGATGGTTGTTCGCAGCGTGCCGATGATCCATGACATTACGACCGACACAGATAACCCTCCGCAGTTCGACGCGGTCCTGAAACTGCGAAAAGGTGCATTAAACTCTGCTGCATACGGCGGACAGGAGATCGCCGAACAACAGCATAAGGCATACCCTGACATTGCGCCGCTGGTCCTCGACCTGTCTCCTGCCCAGGCGTTTGAACGAAGTCTCACAGCGGCAAAAAATCTGGGATGGAAGATCATCAGCAAAAATGAGGAGAAGGGACTCATCGAGGCAACGGACACAACATTCTGGTTCGGATTCACAGACGATATCGTGATACGTATTTCTCCACAGGACAAAGGCAGCCGCATTGACCTGCGTTCCCTTTCCCGTGTCGGAAAAAGTGATGTGGGGACGAACGCAAAAAGGGTCCGGGAGTTCCTGAAGGCCGTGAAAAACATGTAATCCCGTCTGTAAGGTCTTGCTGCTTGACGTTGTCCGGCTTTCATGATAAAAGAGGATTGAGCAAGACGATACGCAAAGCGACTATTTATTCTTCATAACAAGGAGGTCGGTCATGGCAAAGATAACAAAAAAAGAGTTGATTGCATTATTAAACAAGGACCTGGCGCTGGAGTACACCGCGATTGTGCAGTATACACAGCACCAGGGCACGCTGAAGGGTGCGATGTTCCAGAGCATCCAGAAGGAATTGATCATACACGCACAGGAGGAACTTCAGCATGCCACCATTATTGCAGCACAGATCGACTACCTCGGCGGTGTGCCGACAATAGATACTCCGCCTGCTAAGGTATCGAAGGACAGCCTGACAATGCTGAAACAGGACCTCGAAGGCGAGAATGACGCGATCGCCAGATACAGCAGGAGAATAAGACAGGCTGAAGAGCTGGATCTGTATCACCTTGCCCAGCAGCTGAGAATTATCCTCGCGATGGAGCAGGAACACGCGATGGACCTCGAACAGGCCCTGGGGAAATAACGGTTTATACGGACTGATTTCTGTGTAGATCAACTCTTTCGGACATGAGGGCTGTCATGGTCTTTTCTTTATTCCCGGTGCCGGGAAGACCTGATAACTTCCAAGAGGAAAAAGATGAAAAAAATGCTGATAGCAATCGATGGATCTGAATGCTCCTTAAAGGCGGTGGATTACGTAGGAAGGCAGTTTTCCGGCATGGCTGACCTGATGATTACCCTCCTTCATGTGCTGCCGTATCCGCCGGCCCCTTTATGGGATGACGGTCATATCCCGACGAAGGGAGAGAAGGAGGAAAGGGACAACGCCATTGAAAGATGGCTTATGAACCAGCGTTCAAAGGCAGAGGGACTCTTCGGCAAGGCTGTTGACATCCTGGCAGGAAAAGGTTTTGCCTCGCAGCAGATTGAAAAAAAGACGGTCTCTGATTCCACAGATGTTGCAAGCAGCATCCTTGAAGAAGCCAGGGACAAGGGCTATCAGACACTCGTCATCGGGCGATGCGGCCACTTCCCCGCAGAACAATTCATTATAGGCAGTGTGGCTATGAAGATCATCAGTCATGGCGCGGGCGTGGCTATCTGTGTCGTAGAATAAGCTCCGTGCTTTTTCTGTAAAGCGTGAAGACCATCTTTTCGGGCAGGGCATTATAGCGGCCGGATCAGGAGGCTACTCCGCCCTTGATATTCCCGGCAAACAGAATATATTTTGCATAATAAGAGACCGGAAATATTGTTCTGTTTTAACCATCCCACCTCCAAAAAATATTTATTCCAGTGGAATTTCTTTATCTTATTTGATATTATTCTGATGATACAAAATATGGATGAATAAAATAAGTATGGTCCCGAACATTAATAATTCTTTTTAAACTGGACCAGCTTGGAGGAGAATAGCCATAAACAAGGAAATGCGGCTTCAAAAGGCTCCATCAAAGCACTTCAGAATTGACAAGGAACTCATTATTGTTTTCCTCCTGGTCGCCATTGCCGGAACTGTCTTCTTTTTTGTCTCGAACCAGAGGGCCTTTCTGAATTTCTTTTACCTTCCTGTATTAATCAGCGCTTACTTCTTCGGCAGACGTCATGCCACTCAGTCGGCAGTGTTTTCGATATTGCTTGTTTCCCTGATTGCTTTTTATTACCCTTCAACCTTTCCTGCCGATGCTGCCGGAGAGTTTTCCCGATGGCTCGATGTCGGGACCTGGGGCAGCTTTCTGATAATTACTGCTTATTTTATGGGGCATCTTTACGAAAAGAAGGAAAGCGCAAACATGGAAATAAAGAAAACCTACCAGGGGATTATAGAGATGATGTCGCTCATAATAGATTCCACTGACAAGGCCGCCCAGAGCCACTCTTACAGGGTTTCAATAATTTCGGGGATGATCGCGAGGGAGATAGGGCTGTCCGAAGTGTGGGTGGAAAATATCCGCATTGCGGCTCTTTTGCACGACCTCGGGAAACTCGATGTCGGCAGCGAGGTCCTTAATAAACTTGGCAAGTTGCCGGGCGAAGAGGCCGAGGATATGAGGGTCCGCACAGCGCGCGGTCCTGATACCCTGGAGCCGCTCTGCGGAAAGATCCTCGACATACTGCCCTCCATTCTTTACCATAACGTAAATTTCGACGGGAGCGGAGATATCAGAATGATCGGAGACGATATCCCTATCGGAGCGCGGATTATAGCTGTAGCAGACGCCTATGATTCTCTTGTCTCCTCTACTCATGACCGGAAAGGCCTGACACCTCTTCTTGCCAAACAGGAGATTGCAAAGCATGCTGGAACGCACTTTGACCCTGGGGTAGTAAATGCATTCTCTGCCATTTTCCCGCGGCTGGAAACCGAAGTTCAGTTTATCTCCACAGAGGTGAATTCTAGCCGGTAAGAGTTTTGCGAAAGCACCCCGCAGGTTTGAGACATAGATATGTCTTAAATAATCTCAGCGCCTTCTGGAAGTCCACAATATCGTGCAAGTGGCGGTCATATCAGTGGTATTCATTGCCAGCAGGTGTTTTCCCCGGGAACCGGGGCCTCTTTCCAAACTTTTGAAAAAATCAAACACCCTCAGTATAATATTTGCAAAAATACTGAATATCGTTCTTCTCAGAGGCCGGGAAATTGAGATGACACAAAAAAAAGACCATAACCAGATCATGCAGAATTTCAGATTACGCAAGAGCCGTCAGTTCATCGCTATAGCTGCAGCGATGCTGCTCATTATTTTTCTTGCCCTGCTGCACAATCGGCCCGGCCTCTTTGGACAATTGCAGAAGAAGACCGTCCTGGCGACACAACTCATAGTCATCGCAGCGTTCATCGGATTCAGTTCCGTCCAACTGGAGATGCCCAGCGTGCAAAAAATATCTGGGACCAGACATCAACAGACAAGTATGCGGAAAATGCGGGACCAGATTGCGATAGCCGGGTCTGGCAGGGCATCTTCTTTAAAATAACCCCTTTAAAATCGACGGTTCATTTTCACCGCGTTGCCCTAAACCAATCCACGCTGCCGTTGGAACGGCCCATCAGGCAAAAAAGTTTTCTTCCTATTTAGCGATCTTCTTCTTGACGGTTTTTGCCATGGAAGCTACTGTCTTTGAGACCTTCTTCTTGACTTCACTAGCCTTCTTTGCAACCTTCTTCTCGATCTTCGTGGCCTCCTTTGCCACATTTTTTGCCGCCTTCTTCTCGACCTTCACAGCCTTTTTTACCGCTTTCTTTACAGCCTTTTTCACAGCTTTTGTGGTTACCATCAGTCCTCCTTAATATAGTAATCTTTTTAAGCCGCCGGTGAAACTATACACTAGTCAGCAAATGTTATCAGGTATCCCTGCTGATGTCAAACCGCACTTTTGTTTTTCCTGCAGACACTGAGGAAGAGGCTGGACTGGAACTGACCAAGATGTCTTCTGCCGTTCAGGCCTTAAGCTTTTCGATCGCCTCTTTTGCCAAATGTGCCACGACTTCATCCTCCCCGGCAGAGGCGCGGAGAAGACCTTCCAATGCCTCAGGCCCTCCAATCTGCCCGAGACTGCGTATGACATTTTTTCTTACAGTGAAAGAAGCATCATCCAGCAGCTTCTTGAGCGGCAGGACAGCCTCTTTCGCGCCAAGAAGGCCTAAGGCCTTGGCAGCGCTTTTCCTTGTCCACTCTTCAGGGTCCTTCAGCGTCTCTATCAGATAGGGCACCGCCGTCTTTTCCCCCAACTCAGCAAGGGCGAAGGCTGCGTTGCTTCTAACGCTCCCGTTTGCATCCGCGAGCGCCTTTATCAGAAAGCCAGAAGCTTTTTTGTCTCTGAGTTTCCCCAGTTCTGCAGCAGCCTTCGATCTGGCTATTCCAGTGCCGTGTTGAAGATCATCGATCAGTTGTTCAAATTTTTTCATTATCCCCCCGGAAGCTAATATATTCCTGTCAGACAATTTCCCAAAGACTAATCTCTGTGTACAGAATTTTGGAGTAAGGCACTAATCCTGAAAAAGCAAGAACATCCGTTGATCCTGCAAAAATGGTGGACGGTAGGGGATTCGAACCCCCGACCCCCACGTTGCGAACGTGGTGCTCTCCCAGCTGAGCTAACCGCCCACTGACTCCCCGCTAAAACAGACACCCTAGTAAAGCAAAAATTGAATCGTACCGTCAATGTTTCTTGACACAATTTCCGCCGACCTCTTATAATTAGTCTCGCTTCTTCCCTTTTTACAATGCGCCTGTAGCTCAGCTGGATAGAGCAACTGCCTTCTAAGCAGTAGGCCAGAGGTTCGAATCCTCTCAGGCGCGCCATTTTATTGGAGATGTAAGAAATGCGGGATTTTCAGCGGGCGGATAGTGTTGACTGAAAACGTAAATTCTGTTTAACTAGATAGTGGTTTGAATTATGGTGAGCGTAGTTCAATGGTTAGAGCACTGGATTGTGGTTCCAGTTGTTGGGGGTTCGAGTCCCCTCGCTCACCCCATAACTTTCTGCTCCGCTGATGCGGGGATTAGTTGTTTGAAGTTGGGGGTTGGCAAGAAAGAAGTGAATTTCTCCAGGCCCCGGTCCCAAACCCCTGACATCTTATTTAATGCGCCTGTAGCTCAGCTGGATAGAGCATCAGCCTCCGGAGCTGAGGGCCGGAGGTTCGAATCCTCTCAGGCGCGCCAATGAAATTTTGCTGGCAAAATCCAGAGCAATTACTTGTCAGGATAGTATCATTAACTTGACTGAAAAGTGTTTTTAGTTTACTATTCACAGGTCACTTTTCGCTTTTTTTAGTAGGGCCGTTAGCTCAGTTGGTAGAGCAGCTGACTCTTAATCAGCGGGTCGCAGGTTCGAATCCTGCACGGCTCACCATTAAAATCAAGGGGTTGCAGGTCTTCCTGTAATCCCTTTTCTTTCGAAGTGTCCCTATAGGTGTCCATCCTTCCATCTAACCTCTTTATTGCCTCTTGCTCGAAATCCTCTGGCGATACAACATAATATTTCATGGTTGTCTCAATAGATTTATGCCCCATCCACTTCTGCAGGGTTTTAGGTGGAACATTCTTAAATACGCATATTGTTCCGAAGGTCCTTCTTAAGTCATGGAATCTTACATCTTCAAGCCCAGCTCTCTTTAAAGCTGATCCATAGGAGCGTTTAATGTCCTTTATCATATGTCCATATTGATCATGAAAGACATAATCACCTTTTTTCTTTTCCGAGAGCTTTAATAACTGAATCTTTACGGTTTCATTGATTGGAACATACCTTGTATAACCGCCCTTGCCTTCTTCTACCTTAAGCACGTTCCTTTCCATGTCTATGTGCTCCCATTTAAGGCTAAGCAGCTCCGTCTTCCTTAATCCAGTGTGAAGATCAACAATAATCAAAGGTCTCAAATATGGGGCTTTGGGCTCTTTCCTGGCTGACTCGATAAGCAAAGCTATTTCAGTTTCCCTCAAAAATCTCAATCTCGGTCTTTCCTTTGCCAGCTTAAAACCCTTAACCGGATTGATCACTAAGAATCCCCATTCAATCGCTTTTGTGAAAATTCCCTTCAATATCGTTATTTCCCGATTGACCATATAAACGCCGACTTTTCCGCTTCTAAGGCTGTTATAGGATACAATTTGATATTTATTTATTTCGTGAAGATAAGAATCGCCAAAGAATTCGATGAGCTTCTTCGTGATGCTGACATAATCCCGATAGGAACTTTTCTTCAATGCGTGTTTCTTGAGATAATCAGGCACAAAATCAACAAACTTTATCTTTTTGAAAAACCTTTCAGGGAACATCTTTTTCTCAGCTATTTCATTTTTGAGTTTTTGCTCATATTCCTTAACTTTTTTTATAGAGGTATGCCCCGCAGGAAATAACTGTTTCCTTCCAAATTCGTTTATTATACGAACATCATAGACCCAGCACTTACGCGAATTATGCCAACGCTTTATGATCATTTTTTACCCCTCCATTAGTCTCTATACGCACAATATAAGCTTCAGAGAACCTCACAAGTCTTCCTAAACGCATTGAAGGCACTAACACTCCGGACATAACCCATTGACGAAGAGTGTTAACTGAGACCTTCCAGCGGACTGATAATTCCTCGTATGTAAGGTATAGCTCTTTCATTTAGTCCTCATCATCTATTTCATAACGATGCTCATTCATCCAGTCAGAAAGAGACATTCCTTCTTGAGTTGCCTGATGAGACCAAATTAAATTTCTTACACGCATATTCTTCTTGTTAGATTCTCTAAAGTATTCAATGTTCATGCAATCGTAAACAACGGAAGAAAGAATGTCCGCATCTGCTTTTTTTAAAACCCCGTCAGCCTCCAACAGATAGACATACAATTTCCGAAGAAACTCATCAACTAGAACCGACAGTGTGATCTGAGTCCCCGACTCAGCAAGCATTTCCATAAGACCGTTATAAATGCGATCATCGATATTAAAGCTTCTAACTTTCTTTAAAGTCTTCTTTACAGGTGTTTTATCAGCAACTTTTTTAGCCATCCTTAATGCCTCCTTAATTTATATGCTGAATAATTATTAACAGTTGCTAATAACAATGTCAAGCTAATTATATCTTGTTGCAGTTATGACTAATATATATCAAGTTATCAGAAGACTACCTTTAAGCCTACCCCTTCCCCTAAAGGGGAAGCGGGGCAGGCTTAAAGGCAAAAGACCAGTTCCCGTAGGGGCAGCTCTCCTCGTTACCTCCCCTGTAAAGACTAATTTATCTGGACAGCCTCCACATTCATACATCTAACCACCCGTCTTCGTCCTCGCTTCGTCCCCTACGCCGTCCTTGACGGGTTTCGAAATTCATCAGCTTCAGCATTTGCGATATTTTGGCCGAACTCAGGGAAGGCAAGTCGTTTCATATTGAGTGCCCCTTGTACTGAACACCCGTGATATAATTTGGGAACTGGCATGTTACGGATGGAATTCAATCGAAAAAGGAGGGGAAGAATCTCAAATCCTTATTGTAACTCAGGCTCCTTTCTCTGCTATAATTCCGTTGACTACGACTGAAAATTGTTAATCTTAATATGGGGGTGTAATGGTAGCTAGGATTAGTTTACTCACGATAGTTTACCTTCTTGTCATCACTGGTTATAGCAGTCTTGGATATGCCATACAGGCGATTGATATCAATAATCCTGATCCCAACTTATGGGAAAACATTCAAGATGAACTCAGAGAAAGAGATAGCTCACGTCAAACGATAGGATATTTCACCCCAGGCAAGGAGGCGCTTGAATTTAGAGCCGTCTCAGAGCTAACCGACAAGGAACATCAGAGTGATTTTGAATGGATGGAAACCTCCAAGAAAGAGCGACTCTTAGTCTCATTGAAGGCTCTCATTGATTCCAATGACATTTATGGCATTCTCATAGAGAAGACTGCCTATAACGGGAATGAGCAGTACACGATTACTTTTCAGTTTAAACCAGAATCTTATGATAAGATTCGTGAGGTAACCGGACATCTGCTTAATCAGCGCCTTGCGATTGTAAAAGGAAGTACAATTCTTACAGCGCCTGTTGTTCAGGAAGCTCTTACGAGCGGCGCTACCATACCAACTGATTTTGACTTCATTGATAAGTTCAAAGAGGGTCTTGTTCCAATTGATCAAGTATCTATTGAGACTTGGAACAAAAGGACTATAGAGTGGCTTGCAGAGAAGATTAAAAAGAATCCCAATGACACAGAAATGATCTTATGGCTTGCTCGTGAATATAATAAAAATAATCCAAAAGATTGTGAAAAAACGGTGTCTTTATTTGAAAAGAATATGCTCGCTAATCCAGCTCTTATCATGTACGCTCGTGCTGCTCACGAATGTTACAGATTTCTCAAACAATATGAAAGAGCTCTCAACTTTTACAAAATAACTCTCTCTGCTGTTAAGGATAAAGCGGATGAAATGGATATAAGAACTATGATAATTGAAATATACGGTCTAAAAGGTGATATGCAGGGAATGATTAATGAGGCCGAACAAAATCTGCAGATAATGAAGGAGATCCCTTTGCCGTCCTTTGATTCCATACCCGAAGGACCCGGTAAGGAGAGATTTATTAAAGAGATGCGTATGAAACAAGAGCAAGCAATTAAGGGGATGGAAGATAGCATTCAAAAAATCAAATCGGAACTCAAACAAGGTAGAGAGAAGGATTCGACTAGTAATCCGCAATAATTTCAAATTTTCGATGCCTGGTTTGCCGTATTCTTCATACCCTGTAATAAAGCATGTTTCCTATGAAAATTCTCAGTAGTTTCAAAATCAAATGCCTGCGCACTCGGAGGTGTAACAACCGATCTGACCATTATTTAAAATGGTTCCGGATAGAGACCAACATAATCCCATTCACTGGGAAACTCCATTACCAAGTATTTAGCCTTTAAAGGAGCTACTTCCAAAATTTCATAAACTTTTCTATAAGTACATCTGAATTTTTCAGCGACTTCTTTCCCAAATTTCATGATTACTTCTGATAGACGAGAAGGAGAAAGTTTATATATTTGCTTTATCTGACTTGCGGTAAATGACTTCTTTACTTCCAGCTGATCATATTCATAACCCTTGCCTATGTACTTCCCGATATAACCGACTATAGTATTCAGTTTCATGCGCAATTTAGGAGCTGTAATCTTTACAAATCCAAGTTTCCATGAAGAGGCTATTTCATTAGAGGAAGGGAAGACATAAGGCTTACTATACACGCAGAGCACATGATAATGGATAGCGCCGCGCTCCTGCAGTTCTTTTACAGCGATGTATTTAAAATCAGATTCAGCACGTTTAAGCCTTTGAGCTATAAACTGCAATACCCTGTGTACGTCTTTAAAATCGATCTCAGGGAGATTTTCGGCAACAGTAAGGGTCAGATGTGCCACATAATACCTTGGTATGTTATAGCGAATATAGCTGATAAGCTTCTTAATATTATTTTTAAAATTTCCAAGTCTGCCAGCTTCGGCATAAACGACTTGACCAGTATTCTTGTTTTTGAAACAACGAAAGTTTAAAGCCATATCCTATTTCTCCTATGAATTTTCAAGTGTCCCTATAGGTGTCCAATGCATACCTTTATAGCCAAATGAAGCTAAACGTTAATAAATCTCCTCAAATCTTTTCTTAAAGAAATTCAAAGGGTTAGAAACGTCAGGACTGGCGGGGCTTTCCTCGGAATTGCTACTTTTGAAACTCTTAATCAGCGGGTCGCAGGTTCGAATCCTGCACGGCTCACCAGAAAATTCAGGGATTACAAAGGGTTATAACTCCTAGTAATCCCTTTATTATTTCTGCTCTAAAATTGCTCTAAAATGCCTTTATGTAATTTCGGAAAATAAGGGAGAAAGGGAGAAAATACCCCGTTTTGCACTTAAAATGCACTTAAATTTTTATGCTGATGACAGGGCTGAAAAATCCTTCAGATGCCCATCAAAACACAGGGCGGGGGCATCGGAGGGATGAGGGTTTTGAAACAGGGGAGAGTTGGAAGGGATTATAAAGGTAACTTTAAGAAGCGTATCGGTATTGCCACTCCCTTCTTAAACATTTAGCCAAAAACAGAGAACAATTGTCATAGGTTTCGCTGTTGCAGCGATTTAATATCAACAATGTCCCAAGTTTCAAAGATGTCACCGAGGCTTTGCATTCGTCAGCCTTATCATCACAGTACGGACATACTTCCTTGTCTTCAGCAATGCTTTTTGCTGTTATATTCATAACGTCTACCTCCTTTCTTTCTTAAGAATATTCTAATATAAGACTGTTACAGGAGTATTACAGAAATATTAAATTTAGACTCAAGGAGTAATGGCGTGCCAGTGCCCCCCCGGTGCAACCGGTCGGGGGCTAAGGGATTTGGGATAACAATCTTTTCGGTTTCCATAGATCATCACAGCTGCAAGTCGTTGAAATTCGCATCTTTCATATGATATCATTTAGATGTCTCTTAAGACTGCCAGATCCGTTGATGACCTCAATATCCTATTAGCTATGAGAATCCAGGAAATAGAGTCCTTACCCAAGGTTTGTGAGCCGTTGACTGAATCGCCCGCGGATTTCTCTGAATGGCTTATCCGCTGTCTCATTGTTGCGTGTCTTGCCGTTTTTTCCTATGTAAGTTTTTCCGGCGGATTCCTGCAGCCTGTGCTCAAATCCTTGCAGAAGTGGTACTGGGCGCGACTTTTCGTGAGACCAAGCCTGATTTGGGGTTCAATGGGTGTGCTGCTTTTGTCCTTTCGGACTTTCCTGTGGTTTCAGTATCGCCCGTTTCCTTCTGCCGGGACGGCCGATGCTCCGGAGATGACCGTCATTATCCCGGCCTATAATGAAGGCGGCATGGTCGAAAAAAGCATCGACTCGGTGGCCTCGGCAAATTACCCCCTTAACAGGCTTGAAATTATCGTTATTGATGATGGGAGCAGCGATGATACATGGGATTATATCAAGTCTGCATCTCTTCGCTATCCCGGTCTTGTAACCTCTATCCGGTTCACGGAAAACCGTGGAAAACGCGCCGCCCTCGAAGCCGGTTTTCGTAAGGCGAAGGGTGAAATTATTGTTACTATCGATTCAGACAGCATCGTCGAAAAGTATGCCCTGCTTGCAATGGCGGGGCCTTTCAGGGACAGCACCATCGGAGCGGTCGCGGGTAAAATCAGCGTCTTCAACCGCGACGGGGGGCTTATTCCACGCATGCTTCATGTACGATATACCCTGTCATTTGATTTCCTCCGCGCAGTGCAGTCAACCTACCGCACTGTCTATTGTTGCCCCGGAGCGCTTTCGGCCTACCGCGTAACAGCCGTCCGGCAGGTGCTTGATGCATGGAAACATCAGACCTTTCTCGGCGCGCCGTGTACCTATGGCGAAGACCGTTCGATGACGAATTTCATATTGTCCCTCGGTTATGACGTAGTATACCAGAGGACGGCGGTGGTGCACACAAAAGTCCCCGAAACATATTCCAAACTATGCAGGATGTTCATCAGATGGGACCGCAGCTATGTGAAGGAAGAAATTCGTTTCGCGAGGATAGTGTGGAGCAGGCCTCCCCTGCCGCGTTTAATCGCACTTTTTGACGGGTTGATTACAAACCTGCGTTATCCCATAGGTTATCTCGTCTTCGGTATGCTGATTTTTATGTCGTTCAATGATCCTCTGACTATTCTGAGGCTGCTGCTTGCGATAGGACTCATGTCTTTCCTTAATGTCCTGTATTATCTGCGCTCCGAGAGGTCATGGAATTTCGTCTATGGCATCCTCTACTCGTATTTTTCCTTCTTTGCTCTCTTCTGGATTTTCCCGTCTGCTGTCATTACCGTCCGTTCCCGTTCCTGGATGACCAGATAATAGCCTTTGCCCTGCCAGCCTGCAGGCGTGCTGATTCAATTATCCTCTTGAATTCTCAATGCCGTTGGTTTATTATTCGTTACACTTCCTTCTCCGGATATTTGACAGCTCGTAACAGTCGGGAAGCTGTACTGATGTACTGAGGTAAAACAGATTCAGGAGATACGGTAAAACTATGCAGCTATATATAGCAAAAAGGACGTTCAGATTATTACTCCCCCTGTATTTTGCCGTTTTTTCCGTGATGCCTCTTGCGAACATCCATATCGAAGGTATGCAGAACAGGTCCAGTTATCTATTCTGCAAGGCCAGGCAAGATGTTGATCGTCATCTGCTTCTCCACGAACTGCTTTTTGCCCATTTCGGAAATAAATCAGAGCATTTAAAAAACTCTGCCTCTGTGCGTTTCACTGAGAATAAGGAAGGGTTCCCGAAAGACCATCCAAGGTTCACTGCAACTACCCTTATTCCATCAGCTTCGCCCGCCGTCGACAGCAAAAAACTGATCCCTCCCGGCAATACGCGGGCTGCACAACACTTTTTCTGTTTTGTATCCTCTGGCCTGTCTCCTCCGTCTGTTTAAGCCGGCCGGCAAAACATCCGCACGTCAGCTGAATTTTACATGCAAACTCCCTCCCCGTTCTGTCGGCAGTGAAGTTCAAAATCAGGGACGGTAATGAATTGTTTTTTTATTCAGCTGTGCAGAATTTATAGGGATGTAAAAGCTGCGACAATTTAAAACAAAATCCAAGGAGGTTGAGTAGATGAATTGCCCTGTTTGCGACATTGCATTACAGATGACTGAAAGACAAAGCATCGAAATAGACTATTGTCCCCGGTGCCGCGGGGTCTGGCTTGACCGCGGTAAACTTGACAAGATAATCGAGAGATCTTCTGCAAGATCATCTGAGGCAGACTCCGGAAGTCGAGATTATGCGGGAGATCGACGGCACGAAGGCGAGAACGATAAACACGGACACAAAAGCCATGGAAGAAAATCTTTTTTTTCAGAGTTGTTTGACTGACAGCGAAGGTTTAATTGTTGGAAACGTTTCTGAGATAAACAGTTTCCATGGGCTTTTGGAATCAGCTTTCCGGATAGACCATGCCTGCTTATTACAGGCAAAAGGAGGACTTCCAGTGATTAAGAAAAAACGTGTAATGTTTACAATGCTTCTGTTTATGCTGTTCATTCCGGCTGTTTCGTCAGCAGTCCCCTCAGGACAAATTATTACCTGGGAAGATGGTTCTCAGGGTGCTGTGAAGTTTGAAGGAGAAGAACATGCGGAAAAGGGCTACGGATGCGAGGCATGTCATCCCTCATTGTTTCAAATGAAGAAAGGTTCTGCAAAAATTACTATGGCCGCTCTCAATAAAGGTCAGCTCTGCGGACATTGTCACGACGGCAAAACTGCTTTTGCCACAGATGATCCAAAGAAATGTCGCGAGTGTCATAAAAAAGAGAAAAAGCATCATGAGCAAAAGGAAAAAGATCATCATTAATTTCAACTGTGATGACAAAGAGCGAGAGCGCGCGCTTCGCGAGGCACATGGATGGCCTGAATGCAATAACACTTTCTCATTCGTGCAGGGGGCAGTCCAAGACTATTCTGCGGCTTTGTTATTTGTGATAGCTGGCGAATAATGATTCAGAAGACCGTTTACGGGCTGGACAAATACGTTATTGCGGAGTATGGGAACAGACAGCTATGGTGGGAGTCCCACGTTGCTCTTGGGGAGCAACGTGGGGGAGAATGTTTCATCTGTGGAAACGTTCTTATCCTCGGAGACTGGAGCCATGAGGAGGACGGCTACCTGGTAGATAAGTTCTTTGAGCAGTCTGGAGAAATTGCCCCTCTGGGACAAGACCCGCTATTATTGCTTGGTCTCTGACCTGCTGGATGTAGACACCGGACAGAACCTGACGAATATTCTTTTAGAGAAACGTTTGTCGTCCCTGAACACGAAGCAGCGCCGGGCTGAAGCCTGACGACAGACCTGAAGCCAGGGGAGTTCCGGCTTGGGCCATATCGGATTACGGTTGCCGGCAAGCATAACATTTTCTGGCGCGCGTGCGAAGAATTAAACAGAACCGTTGGCGGCAAATGCGTTATCGAGTCAGACATCCTTTTCCTCGGGGACCAGACAGAAGACAAAGAGGTCTGCAGCAAACAGGAATTCTTCAAAGAATTGCATCTGCTGCCTCCATGGGCCAGGACTATAGCCTGGAGTCGCGGTCAGGTCTTAAGGGTTTGCCGTCAGGAAAAACAAGAAAGAAAGGCCCGGCATCCGGGTTACATGGAGTGATCAGGGCCGTTGACAAAAAGCACGTCGGCACAATACCTGGCCCACCATAAAGAAGCTTCGAAAAGACTGTTGCATGTCAGTGCTGCTGCGCCTGAAAACAGCCTGGCGTCGCGCATTCGCCGGGAAGGTATGGATCAGGTATATTGTCCCTCTGGTTGCGGCTGCACTTCTGCTTGCTCTGGCAATGACTTTACACCCGCTAAAAAAGATGTTCCATGGGCCCACTGGCGCAAGGAGCTCCTCATAGCATGAGGACCACGACGATGATAAGGACGCCATCTGCTGAGGAAATTATGACCGGGTTTAAGTATTTTTTTCAGACTCCCTCCGAATTTCCTTCTTCAAGTGCATTTTGGATTTGCTTTACAAAGCATGGGCTTTTTTTTATCATGTTGCTATACTTAGAGGGAGATGATGAGGAAATTGTTGCGCGTGGCGCTGGCACAGATAAATTCAACGGTCGGGGATCTTTCCGGAAATGCAAAAAAGATTTCGGACAATATAAAAAAGGCCAGAAGGTACAAGGCCGATATCATAGCATTCCCTGAACTCGCCCTGACAGGATATCCGCCCGAGGACCTGCTGCTTAAACCGCAGTTTATATCCGACAATCTTGCGGTGCTGGAGAAGATAAGCAGGCATACATCCGGGATAACCGTCATCACAGGCTTTGTCAATGTCCGCGAAGACAATCTGTTTAACGCTGCCGCGGTCATCAGTGAGGGCAAAATAATCGACATTTACCATAAAATTTTTTTACCGAATTATGGGGTCTTCGATGAGCACCGTTATTTCCAGCCAGGCACCAGATTCCCCGTGTACAATATTGCCGGGGCCAGGATAGGCATCAGCATATGCGAAGATATCTGGCACCGTGAGGGACCTGCCCGGGTCCAGGCGCTCGCAGGCGCTGAGTTGATTATCAATATCAACGCCTCTCCCTATGAAATGGGTAAACCGGAACTGAGGGGAAAGATATTGTCAGAGCGTTCCTCTGAGAATGCCGTCATGATAGCTTACCTGAATGCTGTGGGTGGACAGGACGAACTGGTATTTGACGGTTTCAGCATGGTCTATGATCATGAAGGCAGACTGATCGCAAGCGGAAAACAGTTTGAAGAAGATCTTATGGTCCTCGATTTCGATACCGATAATATCAGAAAATTCCGAAAGACCAGAAAGCCCTCTGCAGGTCAGATATCCGCTGAAAATACCTGTGCCGTAAAGAAGATAAAAATACCCGCGACAGAATATCCGGGAAGGAAACCGCTTAATAAATTGTCTGCCGGACCGCACCTCGGCAGAGAAGAAGAGGTATACAGGGCGCTTGTCCTTGGCACTTCCGATTATGTGATAAAAGAACGGTTTCAGGGGTGTGGTGATCGGACTCAGCGGCGGCATAGACTCGTCCCTTGTGGCTACCGTGGCCGCGGACGCCATAGGTAAAGAAAATGTGACCGGCCTTTTCATGCCCTCAAAATTTACTTCGGACGAAAGCTATGAGGATGCCTTTGGCCTGGCTGCAAACCTGGGGATTACCATAAGGGAACTGCCTATCGACAAAATCCTGAGTGTTTACCTCAACACTCTGTCCGTGGCCTTCAAGGGAACAAAAGAGGACACAACCGAAGAAAACCTTCAGGCCAGGATACGGGGCAACCTGCTGATGGCCTTTTCAAATAAATTCGGATGGCTCGTGCTTACTACCGGCAATAAATCAGAGATGAGCGTCGGCTATGCTACACTCTACGGAGACATGGCAGGCGGTTTTGCAGTCATAAAGGACGTACCTAAAACCCTGGTATATGATATCTGCCGATGGAGAAATTCGATAGGCGCCGGTGCGGTCATCCCTGACAGGGTATTGTGGAAGGAGCCCACTGCTGAACTGAAACACGACCAGAAGGACAGTGACACACTTCCTCCGTATTCCATACTCGATCCTGTGCTGAAGGCCTATGTGGAGAACGAGGTCAGTTTCGAGGAGATCCTCAAGATGGGCTGCAAGCCGGAAGCAGCAAAAAAGGTAATACGGATGGTAGACAAAAGCGAGTATAAGAGAAGACAGTCACCACCCGGCATTAAGATCACTTCGAGGGCCTTTGGCAGGGACAGGCGTTTTCCCATAACTAACAGATACAGGAGTTACTAATGAGGGGCATCAGCATTTTAATGATGGTTGTGACGCTCTGTCTCTTACCTGCTGCAGCCTGCACTGCAGAGAAAGAAGGTTTTCAGTTCAAAAAACAGCCCGAACTGCAGCAGGTCAAACCCAAGAAACCGGTTAAGATAAAACTGAGGCGTTCTGCGAAAGACGAATATACCTGGGAACTGACCGGTGATGACGCTGACGAGATAATCAAAACTGACAAAAGACTGCGAAAGATGCTGGACCGGCAGTGAAGGGGACCCTCTATATAGTTTCAACTCCCTATAGGCAATCTTGAAGACATTACACTGAGGGCCTTGAGGGTACTGAAGGAAGTCGATGTCATAGCAGCCGAAGACACAAGACATTCGCTGAAACTGCTCAATCATTACGGCATCTCGAAGCCCCTGATAAGTTACTGGGGAGAAAAGGAGAAGGCAAAAGCAGAAGAAATGCTCCGCGTGCTCAATTCAGGGCGGACTGTTGCGCTTATTTCTGATGCCGGAACTCCAGGCATATCTGATCCGGGCAGCGTTCTGATCGGAAAGGCCATCGAAGAAGGAATCAAGGTTGTCCCAGTCCCTGGCCCGACCGCGGTCATCGCGGCTCTTTCAATGTCGGGGTTTTCAACAGACGCCTTTATATTCCGCGGATTCCTTCCGGTTAAAGCATCTCAGAGATTAAAGGAATTAAAGGGGCTTAGCCTGGATCCACGGACAATCGTCCTCTATGAAGCCCCGCACAGAATTCAGGAGACGCTCGCAGACATTGCAGAGACCTTTCATGACAGGAGAGCGGTCGTCATAAAGGAGATAACCAAATTTTATGAAGAAGTATTCAGAGGGACAGCAGCTGTCATCCTTGAACTTCTTGAATCCTCGAAAATAGCCGGTGAGTATGTCATTGTACTGGAAGGCAGGCCTGAAGAGAAAAGAAATACCATGGAGGACGCTTTGATGGAAATCAGGACTCTCATGAAACGGGGATTGGGGAGAAAAGAGGCTGTCAAGAGGATTGCGGAAGAGTACGGCATCAGCAAAAAAGAACTTTATGACAAAAGCCTCTCGGGAGAATAGATGATCCTTCTGGTTATATGGTCTTTCCTGATCCTGGTCGTTTCTGTCATGCCCATTTCCGGCCCAAAGACAGACCTCCCGCTGGACAAGATCGTGCACTTCATACTTTATGGCCTGACATCCATATTATTGTTCAGGTATTTTATAAGGCAAACAAACAGCAGGAGTGCATTTATATAAGGCTGTTGCCCTCGCCAGTATTTACGGAGCGGCCATGGAGGTCGTGCAGTACTTCCTGCCACACAGGAGCTTTTCCCTTGGTGATATGGCAGCAAACGCAGCAGGGGCTTTCCTTGCGTGTCTGATTTATAAAAAGGTGCAACGTTAAAAGGCTCGGCATAAAGTCTGCATAAATTGACGCATCCTGGGCTTAAGGCGACCGGGAGTTGGCGCGTGAACTGCTCTGATCAGGATAATAAAACAATATAGCGGTGTCCTGACTCTCATTGTATGAAGGAGGTTCTATGGCAAAAGTCTATTTTGCCCCGGCAAGGGCAAAAAAATGGAATTACGGCGACAGCATGCCGGGGAAACTCGAAAGGCTGCTGGAGGAAATAGGACTGATGAATTATTTCAGCCCGGACGAATGGGTGGGGGTCAAGACCCATTTCGGTTCTGAGGGCGCCCACAGGATTGTCAGGCCTGTTTTTTTAAGAAAAGTCGTTGACGCGCTGAAACAAATAGGTGCAAAGCCTTTTATTACCGATACTGTGAGGATAAAGGGGCTTGACTATCTTGAAGTTGCGAACCAGAACGGAATCAACCATCTGTCTGTCGGGCGCCCCTGTTGTGCTTGCCGACGGTCTTTACGGCAACGACAGCATTATGGTCAGGGCAGGCGAAATACTGGGAGAGGTTGCTGTGGCCTCATTGATCCATGATGTGCCTGCCATGGTCGTCTGCTCGCATGTAAAGGGCCATATCAATGCAGGCTATGCCGGGGCGATAAAGAATATGGCTATGGGAGGGGTGAGCAGCGCACACCGCACCTGTGGATGGAAGTGCGGAAGGGGCTCGATGCATACGATCGGAGAAGGAGAATTGGTCTGGGACGCCGACAAGTGCGAACTCTGTTACCAATGCAGGGACGTCTGTCCTCTTGATGCAATATCATTCAAAGACGATGAGCTTGTATGGAATGGCGATGTCTGCTGGAGATGCGGCAGATGTGAGCGCGTCTGTCAGTCAGAGTCCCTCATGCTGCCGGGGGAGGACAAGAGGTTTATGAGGTCACTGGCTGAGGCTGCAAAGGCTGTCATGAGCACCTTTGAACCGAAGAAAATCATTTATATCAACTTTCTGACCGAGATCCAGCCTGAATGCGACTGTATGCCCTGCGCAGATGTGCCGGTAATCCAGGATATAGGCATACTGATATCTGAAGATATAGTATCAGTCGAACAGGCGAGTATGGATATGCTGGCTGCAGCAGAGCCTCTGCCCCAGTCGATTGCCTCTGAAAAGGAGATCAGAAAAGGGGATGACATTTTCATGAAATTGCACCATAAACCCTATATTCTTCAGGTTGAAGAGGCTGAAAAGCTCGGTTTGGGGTCGAGGAAAGTATGAATTAGTGACAATTTAGAAAAAAAATGCTGCTGTCCGTGGAATGTGGACAGCAGCTTAGGGGAGGTAACGAGGCGCTTACAGTTATATAAAACCAAAATTTAAACCGATTGTCAAGATAAATAATAAGGTTGAATGCAAATTATAACTTTAGAGGTTGCCAGCCTTATTAAAACCAAAAAACACAATTATTACGGGATGATATGGAAAAAACCTTATAATTCTGCCACTTAACTGTTGATAATTTCAACACCCGGGGCATAAAAATATCCTTTTATTTGACTCACAGACATTTTGCAGCAGCGGCGGAAATATTTGTAATTCAGAAGGAAATCCATTATTCTACTCCTATGTTTGACATAAAACAGGTGACTATATTCAGCACATTAAGCCCCCAGGAAGAAAAAGAGGTGTCCCGTTACTTCCTGACCGATACGTTCGGGAAAAAAGAGGCCATTTTCTCTGAAGGCGATCCTTCCGACTGGTTTTATATCGTTAAAAAGGGAAAAGTGAAGATCACGAAGCTCTCCCAGGATGGAAAAGAGCTTATTCTTGAAGTAATTTCCCCCCTGGAATTTTTTGGCGGGATAGCCGTGGTGAGAGGCTTCCCGTACCCTGCCAATGCAGTGGCTATGGAGGACACAGAGGTTTTAAAGATCTCAAGAAAGGACCTGATGAGCCTTATGGACAGGTTTCCAGGTCTGATGTACTGCATGGCTATGAATATAGGCGACAGGATTAAAGACTCCCACGAGACGCTTAAAAGCATTGCCCTGGAAAAGGTTGAGGCAAGGATCGCGGCCCTTCTGCTCAAGCTGGCTGATAAGGCAGGCGAAAAGGTCACCGAGGGTATAATGATAAACATGAAACTCACAAAGCAGGATATTGCCGAGATGGTAGGCACTACAGTAGAAACGTCCATAAGGACCATGAGCAAGCTTACAAAGGCGGGGATTGTTTCGGCAAAGGCCGGCAATATTATTATCAGGGACCCCAATAAGCTGAAGTCCCTGATATAAATTGTTGTAATAGTTCAGCTATCAGCCTTCAGCGGTTAGCTTTCAGCTTTCAGCAAAGAAAAGGCTAAGAAGAGAATGGCCAGGGTCCTAATAAGCCGCTTAAATTATGCTTTTCGCTGATAGCTTATAGCTGACGGCTGAATGCTTACATTATTTTCAGTGCTGCTCCTTCGGCAGGAGCGTGGCCAGCATATTGTAGAAGAAGAGCGCTATCGAAAACACCTCAAGCCCGCCAAAGACGACAGTCCCGATATTGTAGACCGGTTCCGGAGTGTAGATATTCATGGTATAGAAAGACAGCATTCCGATTAGCCCGAGGTTCGCGGTCCAGAACTGCAGTTCTCCCATCTTTGGATACTTCAGCGGCCTGCCCGAAAATCTTGGCAGGACATGATACCCTACCCCGTAGATCATCATCGAGACCCAGCCCAGCATGTTCAGATGAGAATGAACGAATTTCAGTGACATGAGGGACTGATTCCACAGCATGCAGACTCCCAGGATTGATGAGACCCCGAGATAGATGATACTGACGATAATGAAGTTTTTTACAAACCTGTCCATAATTCCTCCTCTATACAAAGCTTATTCGTTCTTTGTTAAATCATATCGAAAATAACCAGGCGGTTCCATGACATAGGTCATACCATTGACAGGAAAGTCCGACTGCCCAGGGCGGAGCGCTTGAAGTTGCCGTCCGCGCTCAGACGGATTCGCCGACGGGAACAGACAAGCTTTTTTTCACTTACTCCCTGCAGCCCTGAATATTTCCTGCAACTGCAGGGGAAAAAATATTTCCGAGGTATGACCCATGTCATAAAATTTTTCTCTGAACAGGGTTAATCTATAAATAACAATATTAAAAGTCGGCGAAGGAGGAAAAAATGAACGCAACAAAGAAACTGATTACGAAGGATTCCATTATAGGGGATGTAATAAGACAGAGCCCGGGAGCAAAAGATGTTATACAGAAATACTTCGGGGGCGGCTGCTTTACCTGTCCGGGAATCAATATGGAGTCGATATCCTTCGGCTCCATGATGCATAATCTTGATCCGGAAAAGATCGTAAAAGAAATCAACGAACTGGAGGAATAGCCATGTCGGCAAAATGTTTTGTATGCGGCGCAACTGATAAAGACAGAGTATGCCTTGCCTGTGTACATGAAGGGGAAAACAAACATGTCTGTGTCAGGTGCCTGCCTGTGCTTATTCACGGCGCACATTAACCCAAAGAATGCTTACTGCTGGAGATGTGATTTTCCATCCTGGTGCATTATTATAAGCGTATGAAGACATCACGAAAGATAGGAGTGCATACCTCTATCGCGGGAGGGCTTCATCTGAGTCTTGAAAGGGCCAGGAGTCTTGGATGCAATACAATGCAGATTTTTTCTCATAATCCCAGGGGATGGACAGTTAAAAGAAAAGATGCTGATGAGATACAGACGTTTGTTGAAGCCAGAAAAAAGTACGATATTGCGCCGGTATATGTTCATGCCTCCTATCTTATAAATCTGGCGTCAGGGTCTCCGTCTCTTGCTGAGAAATCCGTGGACATGGTAATTCAGGAACTGGATATTGCGGATTCCATAGGGGCGGAATATGTTGTATTGCATACCGGCAGCGCTTCAGGAGAAGATGCCGGCATTGCAAGAAAGAGGGCGATAGCTTGTCTTTCTGATATTGCCCGAAGAGGTGAATGGCAGGCAGGGCTTCTGCTTGAGAACACGGCTGGCGAACGCGGGGATATCACTTCAAGGATCGAGGATATTGCAGAGATAATGGACCAGGTCCCCGGAGGACTTATCTCAGGAATCTGTATCGACACGTGTCATGCCTTTTCTGCCGGTTATAATATCGGCAGAGAGGATGGCATTCAATTATTATCGGCTGATATTGTGAAATATATCGGCAAGGACAAGATAAGGCTTTTGCATCTGAATGATGCAAAAGGCGCGCTCGGAGCAGGTCTTGACAGGCATGAACACATAGGGCAGGGCAAGATAGGTATCAGGGGGTTCAGGCAGTTTCTGAAACATAGAGTTTTTTCTGATGTCCCTATAGTCCTTGAAACACCGAAAAAATCCCCGGATGACGATATGAACAATCTGGAGACAGTCAGAAAATTATTGCGCAAATAAGGTCCTCTTTTTAGTCAAATTAAAGTCGTTTACTTCTATAGAACAAATAAGTGAGTATTGTAAACCATTGTTTGTCAGTTGGAACAATTGTATTTAAATTGAACACTATCCTTACAAATACCTGTCCTATCGTTTCAAAATCTAATAATACTGTATTGAATTTACCCAAGGATGTTATCTATTTGAAATACGATTGTTCTCAGAAAATTAAAATCTGTTCCTGTTTTAAATTTTTTTGTTGACAAACATGAAAACTCTGTTGTATAAATATATACAGATCATGTCAAAACAGGTACAAAATACATTAACAAATTTATTCTCCTCGGCGATCAGGGCTGAGGTCCTCGCACTACTTTTAAACAACTCTGAAGAAAGATTTTATGTAAGAGAAATAGCAACTCTCTTAAGGAAAAATCCCTCGGGAGTGAAGAGAGAGTTGGATAACCTCGAAAAAATGGGGATTCTGATAAGTAAAAGGGTCGCTAACCTGAAATATTTTCAGGCGGAAAAGAAATCACCACTGTTTGCGGAATTAAAAAACCTGATTGCGAAATCACAGGGAATTCACGGGGCGCTTAAGGCCTTGCTGAAAACATCCAATATAAAGATCGCCTTTATCTATGGTCCTTATGCTGAGAGTGAGGATGCTGATACAGTCAATCTCCTTATTATAGGCGTGAATTCACTGCCTGCGGAAAGTATCAGCGATGTTGAAGAAAAATTCGGCAAAAAGGTGCATATTTCTGTAATTGACGAAACTGAGTTTAAAAGCAGAAAAGAGAGCGGAGATATTGAACTCGAAAAGCTCCTGTCAGGCAATAAAATCATGCTGATGGGGAAGCTTTAACTTACTTTTCCCCGTAATTCGGGGATGGAAAGGTGGTGAAGAACATGGCAGTTAAGAAAGCAGCAGCAAAGAAGGCACCTGCAAAGAAAGCAGCTCCTGCAAAGAAAGCGGCACCTGCGAAGAAAGCAGCTCCTAAGAAGAAAAAATAAGTTGCCTGTTGTTTCTTCTATGGCTGGAGAATTGCAGTTCTCCAGCCTTTTTTTTGATTATAGTAGCATAATTGAGAGAAATTGTGGCAAAAAAAATAGGACAACTAATAACGTATTGATATTAAAGATTTATTTGCAAAGCAGGACTTCTGGATAATCTTTTCCTCAGCCTCTAATATGATATCCCAGGAATCAGGGGATGAAAGCAATTTCTTCAAAAATTTCACATTGCTGGAGTGTCCTGATTTGCTGGCTACAATATGGCCGTATATCGGAAACCCGAGAAGTGAAAAATCACCAATGGAATCAAGGACTTTGTGACGAACAAATTCATCCGGGAACCTTAACCCTGTAGAGTTCAGGATCCCGTTTTCTCCAAGAATAATAGCGTTTTCCAGAGAGCCTCCTTTTGCAAGGCCGTTTGTGCGAAGGTATTCTATATCTTTCAGAAACCCGAAAGTCCTCGCAGGGGCAATTTCCCTGGCAAACGATTCCTCACTGATATCAAGGCTGATCTTCTGTTCGCCTATACCATGATGGTTAAAGCTGATCCTGTATGTTATTCTGCAGCCCTTATAGGGGAATGCAACAATCTTGGAATGGCCATCTTCAAAAACAAAGGGCCGCTTAATCCTCAAATAAGGTCTCTTTTTCCCCTGTTTAGCTATCCCGGCCCTGAGTATTACGCTGATTAGCTCTGTTGAACTCCCGTCGAGGATGGGTATTTCAGGACCATTGACTTCAATGTAGATATTATCGATGCCTAATCCGGCAAGTGCTGCCATAAGATGTTCAATCGTCCTGATCTTTATGCCGTTATGGCCTATTGTTGTTGCAAAAGCAGTATCAATGACAGAACCCACATATGCCTTTATGACCATCGGCTTGTCGGACCTGATGAATATTATCCCTGCATCCCTCGCTGCAGGCTTTAATGTAACTCTGGCGAGCTTGCCGGTATGGAGGCCTATACCTTCAAAGGAGACTTCATTCTTAATTGTTCTTTGAGCTCTCATAATAATCAGATTTTTATAGATGCAAATATAATGCCAACTTAATATCCTTTATTATCAAGGTGCGAGGTATCTAAAGGGTGTTGATAAATATACTCACATGTACGATGTTCGCAACAGTAACCAAATTACTTGTATGCACCGCCAACTATGATTTCAGGTATCCTGAGAGTCGGCATGGCATCGGTAACAGGCACCCCTTGCGCGTCCTTGCCGCAGGTGCCTATGGAAAATCCGAGGTCATCCCCTACCATATCGATGGTCTGCAATACCTGAAGACCGTTGCCTGTGAGGGTAGCGCCTCTGACCGGCTCGCCTTTTGAGCCTTTTTCAATAAGGTAACCCTCCTGGACTTCAAATACAAAATCACCTGTTACAGTATTCACCTGTCCTCCCCCCATCTTCTCAACAAGGAGACCTTCATCAGTAGACCGGAGAATCTGTTCAGCAGGGGTCCTTCCTTCCGTTATAAAGGTATTGGTCATCCTGGGTATAGGTCTGTGCTGATACGATTCCCGTCTGCCGTTGCCGGTCGAGCTGGTCCGGTCTTTCATTGCGGAGAGTCTGTCGTACATATAGCTTTTCAGCACCCCATTTTCTACCAGCACTGTCCGCTGAGAAGGGGTCCCTTCATCGTCGAAACTGAAAGACCCTCTTTTGCCCGGGAGTGTTGAGTCATCTACCACCGTAATAAGTTTTGATGCCACCTGACTGCCTAATTTATTCGAGAAAACCGAAAGACCCTGCTGTGAAAGATCGGCCTCAAGGCCGTGTCCGATCGCCTCATGTATCATCGTCCCGCCGGCATTTGAAGATATCACAGCAGGCATTCTTCCCCCCGGAGCTTTTCGGGCGGTCAGCATCATAATCGCGCGTTTTGCCGCCTTAAGGCTGAGCGCCTCTATAACATTATTATCGAAAAGTTCAAACCCGGTCAGTCCGCCGGCAGATTCATAGGCTGTCTGAATTATATCTTCCTGTCCTGCCACAACCTGAATGACAAATGTGGTGTATATCCGGTCATCTTCAGCACATGAAACCGTCCGATGTCGATATCCGTACCCGCTGTAAAGAGTCACGGTATATTACAGTGACCTGTTTTATCCTGCTGTCAAAGCTTCTCGCAACAGCGTCAGCATTTCTGACAAGGGATATTTTCCGCTCCATAGGGACATCCTCAGGGGAGAGTTTTATGGAAAAATGTACTGACGGCCTTGATGAACGCAGGTCCATCACAGGAGGCAGGGCCTTATCCTCAGCCATCCTGCTCACCTCCGAGGCGGCCTGCAGCAGCGCTCCTCCGGAGAGGTCATTGCTGAAGGCATAAGCAGTTTTCCCTCTTGTGATAAGCCGTATGCCGGCTCCGGTTTCGCTGCCGGTCGCAATTTTTTCCAGCTTTCTGTCTTCTAAAACAAGGGAAGTATGTCTGCGGAATTCCACGAAAATGTCAGCGTAATCACCGCCTTTTGCGAGGGCCCTGTTTATCAATGAAAGCTGGAGTTCCTTCTCTAGCATCTATATCCCGTATATAATAAAAAAGCGCCGTGCTTCAAGTTTGACCTCAAAAAAAATATAATGTGAGTTATTATAACACTAAAGATGACAATCATAAAAAGCCGGCGTTCCGGTTTGTCGGGAATCGGTTATTTTTATAACGCCTTGGAATTGAAGGATACCGGGTAAGCCGGAGTGACAGTTTTAAGGTGTTACCCTACTATTTACGAATACACTTAAATTAAATGCGCACTGCCTGCTTGGAACGAATAAGTACGATTCATCTGCACAAAAAGGAGGTTTAAATGGCCGTATTAGGAGTAATAGGCGGAAGCGGAGTATATGATATCCCCGGCGTTGAGATCTTCGACTCAGTAAAAATGATCTACACCGTATGGAGAGCCTTCCGACGTATACCGGATAGGGAAATTTGAGGGCTCTGAGGTGGCATTTTTGCCGAGGCACGGCTCAATGCACCATATTCAGCCGCATAAAATAAATTACCGTGCCAATATCTGGGGGTTCAGGGAACTTGGAGTAAAAAGAATCCTGTCCCTCGGAGCTTCAGGAGGGATAAGCAGCACTATGAAGCCCGGGAGTATTGCGGCGCTGGACCAGATTATTGACATGACATCAGGAAGACATTCTACGTTCTACGATGAGGACGAGGTGGTGCATATAGATTTTACCGAACCTTTTTGCCCTGACCTGCGGGAACATATTTTTGCTGCAGCGGAAAAGGCGGGAATCAGGGTCCTCAGGCAGGGCACCTACATATGCGTAAACGGCCCCAGACTGGAGACCGCATCAGAGATCAGGGCTTTTTCGATGCTGGGCGCGGATATGGTAGGCATGACCGGAATGCCCGAGGCTGTTCTTGCCAGAGAACTGGAGATATGTTTTGCCGGCATATCGGTCATAACAAACTTTGCCGCCGGCATTTCAGCTGAAAAACTCACAGCAACCGAAGTCGTTGAATCCATGAAGGGTGCAACTGAAAAAATAAAAGCACTGCTGAAGGCTTTTCTTGCCCAGGATTTTTCAGCTGCTTCCTGCTCCTGCGGCCAGGCCTTAAGAGACGCTAAAATGTGAGTGAGATATATGATGCTATAAAATGGAAGAAAAATTCACCGCAGAGCGCGCAGAGTCACAGAGGAAAGAAAGCTTTAATTGACTGAGTCTTAGCGAGAATGCAGTGTGTTTAGTATTCGATACATGCGTACTCCGCGTCCTCTGCGGTGAAAATAGATCCTGTTTTCGGCCCTGATATTATTCATCTGAGTTGAGGTAAAATGATAAAATGCAGATGATCCTGGTTGTGGAAGATAAAGAGTCTATGGCGCAGATGCTCAGGGAGACCCTTGAGGCTGAAGGTTACAGCGTCGTTATTGCACGGGACGGGCAGGAAGGGACACGTCAGATAAGGGAAAACAGATTCGACCTCGTGCTGACAGACTTGAAGCTTCCGAAAAAAGACGGGATAGAGGTGCTGAAGACCTCGAAAACCGAAAGCCCGCTTACACCGGTGATTGTAATGACGGCCTTTGGAACAATCGAGACCGCAGTCGCAGCGATGAAAGAGGGGGCCTTTGATTTTATTACCAAGCCTTTTGATACAGACCACCTGCTCCTGCTCATGAACCGGGCGCTTGAGACCCAGCGGGTGCTTACCGAGAATATACTTTTAAAGGATGAACTGTCCTCAAAGCTGGGCATGCCGAAAATAATCGGCAAGAGTGCCCGCATTCATGAAGTTGCCCAGAAGGTCCAGAAGGTGGCGCCGGGGAAAACAACAGTACTCCTGCTCGGGCGAGAGCGGTACAGGGAAAGAACTGTTTGCAAGGGCGATCCACAACCTGAGCCAGAGAAGGGCATATCCCTTTGTTCCCATCAACTGTGCCGCCATCCCGAGAGAGCTTCTGGAGTCTGAACTCTTCGGACATGAAAAAGGCTCTTTTACCGGTGCGGACGCAAGGAAACTCGGCAAATTCGAGCTTGGCGACAAAGGGACGATATTCCTTGATGAAATCGCGGAGATGGACCTTTCGCTTCAGGCCAAACTGCTGCGGGTGCTGCAGGAGGGAGAGATCGAACGCGTTGGGGGAGTAAAGTCGGTAAAGATCGATGTAAGGATAATTGCCGCGAGTAACCGGGACATTGAAAAGGCAGCTGAAGAGAAGCTGTTCAGGGAAGACCTGTTTTACCGGCTGAACGTATTTCCGATCGTCATCCCTCCCTTTGAGGGAGAGGAAAGACGATATCCCGTTGCTGGTTGAGTATTTTGTCGATACCTATTGTTACGAGTTAAAATCCGGGAAAAAGACGATCGCGCCGGACGCCCTTGAACTCATGATCAACTATCCCTGGAAAGGCAATGTCAGGGAACTCGAGAACTGCATAGAAAGGGCGATAATACTCTGCGACGGCGACACGATAAGCCGGGACGATATTGTATTGAACAGCCAGATGATACTTGAAAGCTCACTGAGCAATCTGCCGATGGACGGCCCTCTTGAAGACTCCGTCAGGGCGGCTGTGAGGATTGCTGAGACGCAGCGGATAAGCAAGGCATTAAAAGAAACAAAAGGGAACAAGAGCAGGGCATCTGAACTGTTGCAGGTGAGTTACAAGACCCTTCTTACCAAGATAAAAGACTACCGGCTTGAACCCTGAGTTTAACCTAAATAAGTTGAAGCGTTTCAGCAGTCAGCGATTAGATGACGGCGAAGCAATTAGGAATATATGCAATTCAAACGAAGCTTTAGGACGAAGCGTCCCATGCATCTTTTGTACGCCTTGCATAGGACGCGCGGATTTATTACGGCTGATGGCCCACCTCTTTCACTGTAGTTGTTGCAGGGATTGTCTTGACAGTACAAACCCCTTGCAATTATTATAAAAAATACTTTTTAAATGGTCCGGTTTTGTAAAAGGCCGGGAGAGATCTGTATATAACCTAAATCAAGTTAAATCTGGAGGCATCTGTGTCAGGACATTCCAAATGGGCGTCGATAAAACACAAGAAAGCAAATACCGACGCAAAAAGAGGGAAGATATTTACGAAAATAGTAAAAGAAATTGCGATTGCGGCGCGGCTTGGCGGAGGCGATCAGACTGGTAATCCGAGACTGCGCACTGCCATCGAAAAGGCAAAAGAAGCGAACATGCCCCATGACAATATCAAGAAGGCGTTATGAAGGGCACCGGGGAACTTCCCGGAGTTACCTATGAGGAATTTGTCTATGAAGGATACGGACCTGCCGGGGTAGCTATTATGATGGAGGTCATGACCGACAACAAAAACAGGACACTCCCTGAAATACGCATGATCATGTCAAAAAGCGGCGGCAGTCTCGGCGAGACAGGATGCGTTTCCTGGATGTTCGACAAGAAGGGCTACATCCTGGTCAACAAGTCAAAAGCCTCCGAAGACTCTGTAATGTCAGTCGCGCTTGAGGCAGGAGCGGAAGATATGAAAAACGATCCGCAGGAAGATAATTATGAGATCATTACCGCTCCGGAAGATATGAACAGCGTAAAAGCCGCGTTTGAGAAAGCAAACCTTCCGATCGAGTCCGCAGAGATAACGATGATCCCGCAAAATTATGTGGTTTTGGACCAAAAGCACGCGGAGCAGATGCTTCGCCTGATGGATGCTCTTGAGGACCATGAGGATATTCAGAATGTCTTTTCCAACTTTGACATACCTGACGAAGTTGCCGAAAAGATCGGCAGATAATCTTGAGCAACCATAAATGATGGGCTCATCACTAGGCGCCACGTTCAAACGAAAATTTATTGCGGGTCTCTTTGTCTCGATCCCTGCAATCATCACCGTTTTGGTCATAGGCAAGTTTTTTACGTTTGTAGACAGTCTGCTCGAGCCCTTTTATTTCAATATGCTGGGTTATTATACCCCGGGAATGGGGTTTGTCTCCGCTATCGTACTTATTTTCCTTATAGGAATAATTTCCACAAACGTGTTCGGCAAGAAAGTCCTGCAGGGCCTGGAAAATATTTTTTTAAAGCTGCCTGTTTTCAAGGGCTTTTATACAGCAGTCAAGCAACTGGTGGACGCGTTTTCTCCCGAGAGCAAAACTACTTCATTTAAGAAGTTCGTCGTCATCGAATATCCGAGGAAAGGCGCATACGCCTTCGGTTTTCTGACCAAGGAAAGTACGGTTATGACCTGCCGGAACAGAGCTGAGTTATGCCTGAGGGCTGTTTATGTCCCGACAAATAACCTTTATCTTGGTGAAATAGTTCTTGTGAGTGAAGACGATGTTTTTTACACTGACATACCTATCGACGAGGGGATAAAGATAATACTTTCAGGCGGGATTGCCGCTCCCAACCGGATAGGCGAGGTAAGGGAATAATGACAGCCTGCGTGATCCTTGCCGCTGGTCTCGGAAAAAGAATGGGCTCAAACGTTCCCAAGGTATTGCATAAGGTATGTGGCATACCGATGCTGCAGAGCGTTATCGATACTGCCCGCAGACTGAAACCCGATAAAATTGTGGTTGTGACAGGAAAACATGGGGAACTCATACAAAAAACACTAGCCTCACCTGATATATTCTATGTGAGTCAGGCGGAACCAAAAGGCACCGGGCACGCCCTCAGCTGCGCAAGACCTGCCCTGAAGGATTTTAAGGGAGTTTTGACCGTCCTCAACGGCGACACCCCCCTGATAGGTGCCGGGACAATGAAAAAATTTCTAAGGATGCACCTGAAGAACAAAAACTCGCTTTCAGTGCTTTCTTTCCTGGCTGAAAATCCTGATGATTACGGCAGGATCTTGCGGGACCCTTCCGGGCTTGTCAGAGCGATTGTGGAGCATAAGGACGCGGACTCGGTGCAGAAGGAGATATCCGAGGTGAACAGCGGCGTCTACGCCATTAACCATGACCTTTTACCCCTGTTGGACGACATAAAGATAAACAGAAAAAAGGGTGAATATTATCTGACGGATATAGTGGAACTTTCGGCCCGGAAGGGTTTTAAGACATCTGCCCTTTGCATAGGCCTCGAACAGGAGTTCATGGGCGTCAACACAAGACAGGAACTCTGCCGGGCATCCAGGATCATGGAAGATGCTGTCATAGGGAAATGGATTGAAAACGGAGTGAACGTCCTTGATGCTGCTTCAGTTTTTATCCACCCTCATGCGGTCATCGGCGCAGAGACAACGTTGTATCCCCGTGTGTATATCGACGGACAGACCAGGATAGGCGCGGGAGTGACAATATATCCGAACGTAAGGATCAGCAACAGCAGGATCGAAACCGGTGCGGTTATCAAAGATTCTACAGTAATTGAGGAATCAAGGGTCAAGGCCGGGGCTGCGGTGGGGCCTTTCGCGCATCTAAGACCTGGCTCGGAAGTAGGCGTAAATGCCCGGGTTGGAAATTTTGTGGAACTCAAGAAAACAGTCATCGGCAGGGGTTCCAAGGCCTCACATTTAAGTTACCTGGGCGACTCCCGGATCGGCAGAGACGTAAATATCGGCGCAGGGACGATCACCTGCAACTATAACGGGAAAAAGAAATCTGTAACATTCATCGGCGACGGCGTTTTTGTCGGCAGTGATTCACAACTCGTTGCGCCTGTCACGATAGGCAGGGGGGCGTATATCGGGGCCGGATCAACCATCACAAAGGACGTCCCTCCGTTGGCCCTCGCTCTCAGCAGGGTCGATCAGAGGAATATTAAAGACTGGGCAAAGAAACGACAGAAGTCAGGGGTCGGGATTAAGAGTCCGGGAGCTAAAAGCAAAAAAGGAAGATAAAATGTTTCATTTGAACTTAACCAGTGAATTGATATGTGCGGAATAATAGGATATATAGGAAGCAGGAACGCTGTCACGGTTATCCTTGAAGGCCTCAAACGCCTGGAATACAGGGGATACGACTCTGCCGGTATAGCTTTTTTCTCTGAAGAAGGCTTGGATGTGATACGCTGCAAGGGGAAAATAAAGGACCTGGCCTCGGTAGTAGAGACAAAAAGCCTGATTAGCGGCTGCGGGATTGGACATACCCGCTGGGCCACCCATGGCAAGCCGTCGGAAGAAAATGCGCACCCTCATCGTTCGGGTGGTATCGTCGTTGTCCACAACGGCATAATCGAAAATTATCTGCAGCTCAAAAAGACTCTTACAGACAAAGGATATTCGTTCAAATCCGACACAGACACGGAGGTGCTTTGTCATCTGATAAGGGATTATACGGAAGCCCTCCCTCTTGAGGATGCGGTCAGGGCCGCGCTGAGAGAAGTGAAAGGGGCGTATGCCATTGCTGTTGTGAATGAAAAAGAGCCGAATAAAATCGTTGGCGTCCGGAAAGACAGTCCGCTTGTCATAGGACTTGGCGACGGGGAATATTTTTTGGCATCTGACGTGCCTGCGTTTTTACATTACTCCAGAGAGGTAATATTCCTCGACGAAGGCGAAATGGTGGTGCTTACCAGTGACGGGGTGGTGGTATCGGACTTTGATGGAACGCCGGTCCACAAGGAGGTGAAATCCATAACCTGGAGCCCTTCGATGGCGGAAAAAAGCGGCTATCGGCATTTCATGCTCAAGGAAATATTTGAACAACCCCGTGCTGTCACAGATACCATAAGGGGGAGGTTCTCGCTGGAGGACGGCAAAGTGAACCTTTATGAGTTCGGTCTGTCAGAGGCCTTCCTGAAGGACATTAAAAAGATCTATATCGTGGCCTGCGGGACCTCATGGCATGCGGGCCTTTCCGGGAAATATATGATAGAAGACCTTGCAAGGGTACCGGTTGAGGTCGATGTCGCATCAGAGTTCAGATACCGTAAGCCTCTTATGACCCCTGAACATCTGATGGTGGTCATAACGCAGTCAGGCGAAACAGCCGATACCCTGGCAGCACAGCGCGAGGCCAGGAACCTCGGGGCAAAGACGCTTACGATATGCAACGTCGTGGGCAGCACCTCGGCAAGAGAGGCAAGCGCTGTCTTTTATACGCATTCAGGCCCTGAAATAGGGGTCGCTTCCACGAAAGCTTTCTTGACACAGATCCTGTCGCTGTATCTTCTGGCGATAGCTCTGGGACAGGTGAGAGGAACTCTGGGATCAGAGGAATCTAAAGGCCTCCTGGATGAGCTTCTGCTGATGCCCGGCAAAATAGAAAAAACTCTGGCAACTGAGGAAATGGTCAAAGGCATAGCAAAAGACTACTTTAAGGCAAGGGGTTTTATTTATCTCGGCAGGGGCATCAACTACCCGATAGCGCTTGAGGGCGCCCTGAAGCTGAAGGAGATATCCTATATCCATGCCGAAGGTTATCCTGCAGGTGAAATGAAGCACGGCCCTATCGCTCTTATCGATGAGGAGCTGCCGGTAGTAATGCTCGCCCCTAAAGACAACCTGTTTGAAAAGATGATGAGTAATGTTCAGGAGGTTAACAGCAGGGGAGGGAATGTCATAGCCATAACAAATGAAAGCAGCGGTGAAGTCTGCGAATTTGCGAAAAACTGCATTTCGGTCCCTGGTTCCAATCCCTACCTTACGCCGATGCTTCTGGTTGTACCTCTCCAGTTGCTCGCTTATCATATCGGGGTTTTAAGGGGATGCGATGTCGACCAGCCGAGGAACCTCGCGAAGAGCGTTACCGTAGAGTAATGGCGGCGCACTTTTAATGCCGGTGTAGATTTATAATGCTCAAATTTGTTATCCTATCTCATAGTTTGAATTAAATAGATGTCTAAAGAAAGTGTAATGCAAGATCTGAATCCCCAGCAAAAAGAAGCCCTTGAATACATGGATGGTCCGCTGCTGGTACTGGCCGGCGCGGGAAGCGGCAAGACAAAGGTCATTTCTCACAAGTTTGCCTACCTTGTAAAATCCAAAAAACTCTCCCCCGAATCGATCCTTACGGTAACCTTCACCAACAAGGCCGCCGGAGAAATGACTGAAAGGATAAAGGATCTTGTCGGCAGGGACGTGAGGTCCTGCTGGATAGGGACCCTTCATTCCCAGTGCAGCAGGATATTAAGGAAAGAAATAAAGGCGATCGGCTATGGAAATGACTTTTCGATATACGACGAAGACGACCGCTGTAATCTTATACGTCATATCCTGAAGGAATTCAAGATATACGAGGCGCTCTACAAAGGAGTTTCCTCGAGGATCAACTTTTTAAAGGCCTCCCTGGTCGGGGCAGAAGATTTTCTTTCTTCGGGAGACGGCTACGGCTTCGATGAAAAACTGGCAAAAGTTTACGTCAGGTATCAGGACGAACTGAAAAGGAGCAACGCCCTTGATTTCGACGACCTTATCATGCTGACAGTCGAGCTTTTCCAAAAAAAGCCTAACCTCCTTATAAAATATCATGACCAGCTCCCATATATATTGGTGGATGAGTTCCAGGATCTGAATTATGCGCAATACAATCTGATAAAGCTTCTGGCTATGCAGCATAGGAACATCTGTGCCGTAGGAGACGATGACCAGAGCATCTACAAGTTCAGGGGAGCCGATGTGAGACATATACTGAATTTCGAAAAAGACTTCCCCGGCACTCGGGTGGTCAGACTCGAAAGGAATTACCGGTCCTCACAGAATATTCTTGAGGTTGCCAATGCCGTTATCTCGCTCAATGATAAAAGGAAGCAAAAGAAGCTCTGGACCGAGAGAAAAAACGGAGAAATGGTCCGTTTCTGCTGGCTGAACACAGAAGAGGAAGAGGCGAATCATATCGCTAAGATCATCAAGGAGTTGTACCTGAAGGGCACACATACCTATAAGGACATCGGGATATTATACAGGGTGAATCTCCAGTCACGATCGATAGAAGACGCGTTGAGGGAAGCAGGGCTGCCATATCACGTTATCGGCGGAATCAGTTTTTACCAGAGAAAAGAGATCAAAGACCTTATCGCGTATGTTCGCCTGGTCTTAAACCATGGCGATAATGTAAGCCTCAGAAGGATCATCAATATACCATCCAGGGGAATAGGGGCGGCCACCCTTTTGAAGATTGAGAATGAGGCCAAGAAAAAATCGCTCTGCCTTTTTGACGCCATAAAGCTATGCGTTAAGAGCAATGGTATCGTGACTACAACAAAAGATAAATTACATAAATTCGTTCAGATGCTCGAAAAGCTGTCCTCCTTAAATTATAAGAGCGCAGCCGATATACTAAAAACCGTGGCAGACAAGTCAGGCTATATGGCTCTGCTCAACGAGGAGCGGAGACAGAACATCGAGGAACTGTGCAGTTCGTCTGATGGGAAAAACATTCAGGAGTTTATTGATAAAACCTCGTTGCTGACTAACCCTGACCATGCCCCGGAGGGAAATCTTATATCTTTGATGACGTTGCATAATGCCAAAGGTCTTGAGTTCCCTGTTGTTTTTGTTGCAGGTCTCGAAGAAGGGCTGCTCCCTTATTTCAAAGCTCACGGAAATGAGGATGAAATCTCCGAGGAAAGAAGGCTCTTCTATGTGGGCATAACCCGGGCAAAAGATTTCCTCGTGCTTTCCGGTGCGCGCAAAAGACGATTATACGCTAAATTGCAGGAGCAGGAACCCTCGAGGTTTTTGCAGGACATACCGAGAAACCGGTGCACTTGGATCGAAAAAGTCACTCAGGTCCCTGTGCTCAGATGCGTCCCGAGTGCCAAAAAGAAACCGGAACCGAGAAAGATGCGTCCGTATTTTGATTCGGGATGCCGGGTGAAACATCCTGTCTGGGGGGTGGGTGTTGTCCGTGACTGTTACGGTGACGGAGAAGACCAGAAGGTGATGGTCAACTTCCCGGCCATCGGGTTGAAAAGGCTTTCCCTCAAACTCGCAAACCTTACCAAGCTGTAGGTCGGCCGGCAGATGAAGATATCGATTGAACATTTAGCGCGGCTTGCCAGATTGTCCGTTTCCGAGAATGAAAAGATTCTCTTTTCCAACCAGATAGACGGCATTCTGAATTATATGAACAAGCTTAATGAACTGAACACCGGCGATATCGAACCCACATCTCATGTCATACTGCTCAGTAATGTTGTGCGGGAAGACCTGCTGAAGGGTTCTCTTGAGAGGGAGGATGCCTTGCTGAATGCTCCGGACAAGACAGACAAATTTTACCGGGTGCCGAAAATAATCGAATGACAAACAGTGCAGAGATACGCCAAGCCGCAAGCCGCGATATATGTTGTTCAGGGGCGACGAGGTCATTCCGCTTTTCTTTTTGCATTTTTCACCCTTCACAGGAGTCTTCATGCTGAGGTGTATGCTCAGGGCCAAAATACATATGGCTACTGTAACCGAGTCGAATATAGCGTATGAAGGCAGCATCACCATCGATGAGGCCATTTTGAAAGAAGCCGGCATGCTTCCCTATGAGCAGGTGATGATCAGCAATGTAAACAACGGGGAGCGGTTCGAGACGTATATCATACCCGGGAAAAAGAACTCCGGGGAGATATGCCTGAACGGTCCCACTGCAAGGAAGGGTGTCATCGGAGACAAGGTCATCATCTTCTGTTACGGCAATCTCGAAGAAACCGAGATCCGGGACTTCAAACCCAAGATCGTACACGTCGATACCAATAACCGGATCTCCAGAAAAAAATAGCCGGGTCTCTTCATCTCTGCTAGTCTGTCTGAAATAAATTTTCCTTTTACATATGGAAAGAACTCCTGCTGAATTACATACCTGTGATATACTAATCAAAACTGCATATTCGAACTGGAATGAAAGACAGTTATTTAGATGTCATTTTAAGTATATAAGCAGAGAAAAATATAAAAATCTCAAGCAGCACAGAGCTGGCTTAAAAATACATTTTACCGGGAGGAGGAACATTGGCAAGACCTGGAGCATTTAAGAGTGAGAAAAGAAAAAAAGAATTAAACAGACAAAAAAAACAGGAAAAGAAGAGACAGAGGCGTTTGGGAAAAGACGGATCACCAGTAGACTCGTCAACGGGAGAAGCATCAACAGAGGCAGAGCCTGCTGAGGAAACGTCTGCTGAAGATGTAGATAAGCCTACAGGCACTGAAGAAAAAGAGCAGTAACTGATGAACCCTTAGAGGCACTCGTCTGTGTAAACCTGTTTCTGAGGGGGTGCAGATGAGCGCAAGGCTCTTAGGAATATTGTATGAGAACTTCGTAGGCAATAGCGGAGTGCTCAGCGGACGCCCCGTCGCCTTCACAGCTGAGTTCGCCTTTTGCGCTCTCTCTGCGGTTTCCGATCATTGACGTTAAAACCTGGGTGAGATCGAAACCGCCGTCAACACAGTCCTTGCTCAGACAGTTTATACGAAAAAATGCGGAACTGTCAGGAAAGAAATGAACGGTGCGGGGTAAGGATTTCCCAATCCCCTTTTGATTATACATCATGCTGATTACTATGCTTGCAACCTCGGGGAAGTGAGCACCTACAAAGCCTGCATCAAGTCTTTGCTGTAATTTCTCCGCCCTTCCTGCATTCTTTCTGTTGTTCATGTTCCTCCTAAAAAAAGGCCCCTTCCCCGGGGGAAGAGGCCTTTCTCAGTTAATTACAGCTTGACAACATTGATCGCCTTGGGACCTTTCGGGCCCTTTTCAGTATCAAAGCTGACCTTGTCACCTTCGGCAAGGCTTTTAAAGCCATTGCCCTGGATAGACGTATGGTGTACAAAAACATCACTGCCGTCTTCACTTGTAATAAAGCCAAAACCCTTGCTGTCGTTAAACCACTTCACAGTTCCTTGTGCCATTTTTTACCTCCTTCTCTTTAAACTAAATTTCAGAAGGACCCAAGAAAAAAGGCCACAAAGTCAAAAAGTCTTTGTGGCCTGTGTAATCGCAAAAACTTCTAAAATTCAATTATAAGAATACCATACCCTCATACAGTTCGTCAAGGAGCCCAAAAATGTCCAAAAATGTTACGATAGTTGCCGATGAATCAGACCAGCGGAGAAGAAGTCCAGATATTCAACATCCTCAAGACCGTCTTTGGTTTTCAGGCATTCCGTCCGGACCAGGAATCCATCATCAGGAATATTCTCAATGGCCGCGATGTCTTTGCCGTGATGCCGACAGGCGGCGGAAAATCCTTATGCTACCAGTTGCCTGCCATGCTGATGCACGGCACTGTGGTTGTCCTTAGTCCGCTCATCTCGCTGATGAAAGACCAGGTCGATGCGGCGGTTGAAAACGGGATACAGGCCGCGTTCATGAACAGCTCGATGAACACTGATGAGATGTCTGATGTCTATCGCAGATTGAAATACAACAAGATAAAGCTGCTTTATATAGCCCCCGAGAGATTTGTCATGCCTCATTTCCTCGAAAGGCTGAAGACTGTTGCCATCTCTCTCTTTGCCATAGACGAGGCCCACTGCATATCTGAATGGGGACATGATTTCCGACCGGATTATCTCGGACTTTCCCTTATCCCGGAGATGTTTCCCGAGGTGCCGGTTGCGGCCTTTACCGCAACCGCGACCCAAAGGGTCCAGGAGGATATCATTGCCAGGATCGGCCTCAGAAAGCCGCATATCGTCCGCGCATCCTTTAACCGTCCGAACCTCTTCTATCAGGTGGAGCCGAAAGCCAAAGTAGAATCGCAGATACTTGAGTTTCTCAGGGGCCGTCAGTCAGAATCCGGTATCATTTACAGGACAACCCGCGAGTGCAGTGATGGAGACTGCTGATTTTCTCAAATCAAATGGGGATTTCTGTTTTGCCTTACCATGCCGGCCTGTCTGCCGCTGAACGGAGCAGGAACCAGGAGGCGTTCAACAGGGATGAGGCCCAGGTGATCGTAGCAACCATCGCCTTCGGCATGGGGATCGATAAATCTGATGTCAGGTTTGTCATCCATGCCGACCTGCCCAAGAATATCGAAGGCTATTACCAGGAGACAGGCCGGGCAGGCAGAGACGGAGAGCCGGCACATTGCATGCTTTTTTTCAGCAGGGGGGACATACCCAAGGTCCGCTATTTCATAAACGCAATAACGGATGACCGGGAACGTTTCGTCGCAATAGAGAAGCTGAATCAGGTCGTGGGCTATGCCTCACACAATGTCTGCAGGAGAAAACATTTGCTCGGATTTTTCGGAGAGGACTATCCCGGGGAAAATTGCGGCACCTGCGATATCTGTTCAGGAGCAGCAGCAACAGACCGATATTACCACTGACGCGCAAATAATTCTGTCTGCAGTCTCTGAGACGGGGCAGCGGTTCGGAATCGGCCATGTTGTCGACATCTGTGACCGGTGCGGACACGAAACGCATCCGCGATCTGAGACACAACGAGATCAGGACTTATGGCACAGGCAGAGGCAGGGACAAGAAATACTGGAGATCTGTCATCGATGAGCTCCTTGCGCAGGGGGTGCTCTTGCATGTGGGGGACCCGTACCCTGTGCTGAATATTCCGGATAAGGGCTCCTCTGTCCTCTCCGGCAGAGATAAGCCTTATGGCCCTGAGGAAGGAGGATTTAAAAACAGGGGCCTTACAGGACAAGGGAAGCACGGGGGGTATGACAACGCTCTTTTCGAAAGACTTCGAGCTGTCAGAAAAAGGATGGCTGAAGCGCAGCAGGTCCCTCCCTATATCATCTTCTCAGACAAGACCCTGCATGAGCTGTGCAGGCGAGTCCCCCTGACCTTATCGGATATGAGAAAGATCAGCGGGGTCGGCGACTCAAAGCTTGATCGGTATGGGAAGGATTTTATCCGGGAGATAGGGCTATACATTGATGAAAACCCAGCAACAAGAAAGACCCTTGAAGGAAATTAGCCGCCCTCCCCTGCTTAAGACCTTTTTTTCCATTGCACTCAATATTTTTTTAGCGTATCATATTTTTAATAGGAAAAGGGAATGGGCTGTCGGGGATTTGTAAGATGTAGTACTCCCACATACTCCTCCTGAGAGGCCTATTCCAGGAAATCCATAACGAAAAAGCGAGCCTTCACTGAACATGCGCAGACAATATAAGAGAATTCCCCTGAAGGGAGATGAAGTACGTGTCGAGATGATGACCGAGACTACTGCCCAAGTGGCTGACCTGAGCTCCTTTGGAATCCGCGTGAAGGGGCCGAGGCGTCTGAAGCCGGGCACTCCCTGCACGGTGACGATCGGCAACAACGGTTCTCTTCTCGTTCTCCAGGGGAAGTCGGTCTGGGAGAAATTTGCCGGCTGGGCCGCCAAACCCGGGGGACAAGTAGATGCCCTCTTTTTTTCGGGGATACAACTTGAGGAGGACGGTCATCAGGACCTTATTGCAGGGACCAGCGGCGGAGCCTTCGACAGTGGCAAGGCTGTCCGGGTAAAGACATCTGGTATGACGGTGCGGCTCAGCAATGCCGAGTCGCTCACTGTCCTCAACCTCAGTTATGGGGGCGTGCTTGCTGAAGCTTTGAACTCCCTGGAGCCGGGGACTGAAAGAATTATCAGACTTTTTCTGCCTGACAGTCCTGATCCGATCAAATGTATGACTAGAGTCACCTCCTGCAAACCCGTCCGGCATGAATCCGAAAAACTTTATCATATCGGGCTCGAGTTTATTGCCATGGATGACTCCCAGGCCGAGCGGCTGAAGGTTTTCACTCTCGTGCTGTCAGCCATATAGAGGCTGTTTCTTCATAAGTAAGGCCCCGCCTCATGAGTCGTGAGGGAAAGCCTGCGGCGGCTCCAACTATCTCCCATTTCCCCTGTCGGCTGATTGCTGACAGCCGGGAGCCTGGGAAAATACTTAGTCACTCAAAGATCAGATAGCCCTTTGACATATCAGCTCTCTTGCCTCTCATTCCGAAGTCTTCGAGCTGCCGAGCCTTCTTTCCTTTCTGATCCTGAGGACCCTTTTGACAGTCTCAGGTCCTAGGCCGGGGACCCTGAGAAGGGCCTCTCTGTCGGCTGTGTTGATCCGGACGGGATAAAAATCAGGATGGCTGTCTGCCCAGACCTGTTTCGGGTCTCTGTCCAGCCGCAGATTGCCGCCTCTGTCCAGAAGGATTTCCCCTTCCTGGAAGCCGTATTTGCGCAAGAGAAAATCGACCTGATATAAACGATGCTCCCTCATGAACTGTTCCCCCGGGTTTGTAAGAAACTGTCTTTCACCCGGTATGTCGGAGGTCCCGAGTCCTTTCTGGTAGGCCGAAAAATAGACCCTCTTGAAATTCAGGCGATTGTACAGACCTGACATATATTGAATGATCTCCGAATCGGTCTCGTCTGAAGCTCCGACTATAAACTGGGTAGTACATTTGACACTTGAAAACCTCATCCCTTTTGCCGTAAGCCTCCCCATAAGTTTTATCGGCCTTATAATGTCCCTCTCATAATCCTTCTTGCCTGAAAGCAGCTCGAAGTGTTTCCTGCCGGGTGTCTCGATATTCAGCGACACCGCGGTCGAAAGGGAAATGGCCTCCTCTATCGCCGCGTCCGATGCGCCGGGGATGATCTTCAGATGGATATAGCCCCTGAATTCGTGCCTTCCTCTCAGAAGACGGGCGACAGTATTTATCTTGTCCATGGTATGGTCGGGATTTCCAATGACAGCGGAACTCAGGAAAAGCCCGAATACCTTTTTTCTCCTGAAATATTCCATGAAAACACGGGCGACTTCCTCAGGGCTGAGTGTGCAGCGCGGCACGTTAGATTCAGAGCGTAAGGGGCAGTACCTGCAATCGTTCGCACAGCTGTTCGAAAGAAGCGTCTTCAGAAGGACTGAATATCCGCCTTGCGGAAGAGCAACAGGATAAAGCCACCTGCCGTCCTTTCCTCTCCTGCGGTGGCCGTCCCTAGTGGTACCGCATGCGCAGGCCAGATCATACTGCGAATCCGCGGACAGAATTTTCAGTTTTTCGATAGTCTCCATGAGAAAAAACCTTTTGCAATTATATCATATGGCAGGGGAACATAAGGTATTAGCGCAGCTTCGAAGTGAGCCGCAAATTTGCAGCTGCGTCCGAATTTTCACCGGATGCCTTAGCGCGCACCTGCTTAAGCTTGACCTTTAACACCTGACATTATACGATGGGGATGCGTATGGATAAAGAAAAAGTTTCATCCGTACAGGATGCAGACAGTCCTTCAATGCAGCAGAGGCAGGAGATATGACAATCTATCTTCTTGACCTGTTCGGGGTTGCGGTGTTTGCAATAACCGGCGCCCTGGCAGCCGGAAAGAAAAAGATGGACCTTTTCGGAGTGGTCGTGCTGGCGCTTGCTACCGCACTCGGCGGAGGGACACTGCGAGACGTCATACTGGGAGCGTACCCGGTCTTCTGGATTTCAGACCCGACATATATATTTGTCGGGGCAGCGGCTGCCATTTCGATATTTGGTCTCGCCCGGTTCCGCCGTCCTCCTGCAAAGGCGCTGACTTTCGCCGATGCGTTCGGTTTGGCGGTATTCACCGTGATAGGGACCGGTAAGGCAATTTCTCTAGGAGTGCCCGACTCGATCGCGGTAATCATGGGAGTTATGACCGGTGTTGCCGGCGGCATTATCAGAGATATACTTTCGGGCGAGATCCCGCTGGTTCTGAAGGCCGAGATATACGCCACTGCCTCCCTCTTCGGCGCCATCGCCTTTGCTCTGCTCACAAATCAATTCCCAGCCGGACCTCTTGCCACGCCAGCCGCGATCACCGTGATCCTGGCCCTCAGACTGGCCGCAATTCACTGGAAACTTTCGCTGCCGGTATTCCCTTCGGATAACAAATAAACGCGGCAGCCTGAGGACGGCCCGGCAGGACGAGTGGTCCGCCTTTAAAATGTCAATCCTTGTCTTTCAAGCAGCATTTCTCCAAGAAAAGATCCGGGTTTTGGCTCACTGTTGGGGATGAGCTCAACTTTGTCGAGGTCGTAGTGCTTAACGCAGGACGCGCATATATAGAATTTCACCCCAAAATCATCGATCAGGGTCTTCATCAGATCTGCGATAGGTGAAAACTCATCCTTTTTCTGCCATATGAGCGTCTCTGCATAGCCTTTTTTGGCAAGCAGCGCCCCTTTGTCCATGAGAAAAAAATCAACGGTCGTATCCATTGCCTTCATATTGGTTGCAAGTTGCAGAGCCCCTGCTACCTTGTCCGGATTATCGTAGGAATCGGTGATGATAAATACAAATTTCTTTTCTGCCATTTTGGCCTCCTTCAGATTAGATATCACGCAGAATTAATCTTATTTGTTTAATGTGCGCAGCCGCCTCCATGATCATGGCCGCCGCAACAGGACTGAGCTGAATATTCAGGCAATTGTCCTGCAGCAAAAAGTTCCAGATTGCTCTGCTATGGTTCCTGATTGCGCCCTGTATACCTTAATCCCCAATTGATTCAGCTTGCCCAGTGCCCCTCCGCCAATGCCTCCGACTACAACGGCATCAATGCGCTGGCTGCCGAGGGCCTTTATCGGACTGCATGCCCCCTGTGAATGATGCTGGTCAGCATTGATCATCGGAGCAACGGTATTCGCGGCAGTATCAACAAGAACAAAAAGAGGCGCTGACCCAAAATGATTGTATACAGCACTTTCAACTCCTTCATTTTTTTGTACCGGAAAACAGACTTTCATGATAATTTCTCCTCTTTGCATATGATTTCTTCCATAACCAGGGCCATGCATCCTGACAGGGCCGTGGCAACCTTTTTCCGTGCACTTGAAAGAATCCGCTGGACCGTCCCCCTTGATATTCCCATTTTTAGGCCAGCCTCCTCCTGGGTAAGACCGTCCATGTCGCAGAGCTTTAAAGCTCTCGAGTTCGTCCTTATAAAGGACTGATCTTTTCGATAGCGCTCATGGGTATGCCCGTTGGCTTGTATGCCTTCCCCTTTAACTGGCATCCGCAGGTCCTGGGTTTTTTGTATCGCGGAGACATCAGCGACTCTTTTTATGCATACTGTGCATATGCACATAATAGACTTTACTGCTTTTATTTGTCAAGTTATATAATTCAGGCTCATGACAACTCGTAATTCTAACCCGGTTTATTCACAAATTTTATCAAATGCTGACTGGATACAGTATTTGAGCGGCATTATTTGGTCCGCTATACCTACAGTGTGTAATCTTAATTTAAAGAAGCCCGATACCTCGGAGGTCGAAGACCGGGAATGAGCGAAAAAAGCTGTATTAAGTCAGTGCTATCATAAGTTACGGAAGCTAAAAAATATTTGACGAAAAGCCGTCAGGGATTGGGCTTCTCAAAGGTTCCTTCCATATCAATATTCTCTGCGGGCAGTCAAAATCGATCCGGCCGGTCATTTCTTCAGTTCCGTTTCCCCTTCTTTTCTTCTTGCCTTCTGATAGAATTCACACTTTTGGCAGTCTTCTAATTTCTGCGCAAATGTCCCCTGTACCTTCCCCTCACAGAACGTGCCTGCAACAGCCCAGCAGACCCTGCCGAAATTTGGGTAAGCAGGGCATTTCATGGAGCAGTCCTTGTCCCTGCCGCATTTCATGTATTCCCAGCATTTTGTCTGGAGGGATTCTTCATCGCTCTGGTACGGGAAATACATGGTAAACGAGGCCCCCTGGCCTTCAGTGCTGTCTGCGCGGATAAACCCTCCATGCTCCTCCATGATCTTTCTGGTTATGGAAAGTCCGAGCCCTGTGCCGTGGCCGATCTTCTTCGTCGTAAAGAACGGCTCGAAGATCAAGCGGGAGATTCATGGCAGGGATGCCCGAGCCTGTGTCAGTGACCCGCAGGAACATGTAGGTCACGTCATGCAGTTCCTCCCTCCCTGCTGTCACGGTCAATCTGCCGCCGTCCGGCATGGCGTCTATGGCATTGCTTACAAGATTGTCCAGGGCCTGCCGTACCTGGTCCTTGTCTATCAGGACAGGCTGGAGGTTGTCTCCCCTCATTATCTCGATGCTGATGGAATGTTCCCTGCAAAGGTCGTCATATATCTTCATGATGTCGCGGACGATCTCTCCTATATCGTGCTTTTCAAGATGGCTCCTTGCATCTCTTGAGAAGGTAAGTACGTCCTTCAATATCCTCTCAAGTCTGTCCACCTCTGTCAAAACGATCTCGGCATATTCCTTTTCTTTGGCGCCTTCGGCGATTTTGTGCAGTCTGCGGGCGAAGCCCCCCAGCGCTGTAAGAGGGTTCCTGATCTCATGCGCCACGTCAGCAGTCAGCCTCCCGAGGGAGGCGAGCTTTTCCGCCTGGATGAGTCTGTCCTGGGATTTTTTCAGCTCTTCGGTCTTTTTTGCGATCCCCTCCTCAAGGGACCTGGTCCAGTTCTCCATCTTGTCTCTTGATTCAGCCAGTTCCTTTGTCATGGCATTGAAGGTGGAGGCCAGCCTTCCCATTTCGTCATGAGAGGTTATCGCCACTGTCTGTTCAAATTTGCCCCCTGTTACGTTTCCCATCGCAGCATCGACAGTCGACAGGGGTTTCAGGACAAATCTCCGGAGAACAAAATACAGGGCAACACCGCTCAGCAGCATGAAGGCAATAGCGTAAAGAGTTATATTAATCGTCTGTCTCCGGATGGCGTTGTCCACAGTGGAAAGGGAGAAGTCCGTCTGCAGGACTCCCAGCACCCTCTGCTGTCCGGGGTGCGCGTGACATGAAACAGTGCAGGACGGCTCGTTATACAGGGGCTCTATGAACGTCAGGACCCTTTCGCCTGCCCCTTCGCTGAATCAGCCATTGTCTTGCGCGCGCCAGGTCCCGGGCCGGACTTCCTCCGCCGTCATGGCATCCTGTGCATGCTGCGGCCTTTCTTTCCACCATACGCCCGATCTCACCCTTTTCAGCAGAATAGGCTATTTTCCCCCTGCTGTCGAATATCCTCAGGCCTTTAATCTCTTTCCTTGAGCCCACCTCTCGCTATTGTCTGCTGGATCGCCTCCCGGTGAAAAGTGACCATGCTGTAGCGGATGCTTTTTTTGACAAGATCGGAATAGGAAGTGGCGTTCTCCAGGGCGTCCCTCATCAGATTTCTCTTGCCGCTGCTGATGAGAGTGTACCAGGATATCCCGCCGCCAAGGAAGAAGAGGATCCCTATGGAGAGGATCAGCTTGGCCGCAATGGACCGCTGGATATGGTGCAAAGGATGGTTACTCATTTTTCAAGTCCTTATGTTCCCCTTTTTTATATGATACCTAAAATGCGGCAAGGAATAATACCTCCCCATGAAGAATTATTCCCTGTCGAAAAAAGAGGTCCAAAGACCTTTGCGTTCAAACCAGTGGAACAGGGAAATTACGCCAACCGCAAAAAAGCGATGACCAACCGGTGGTTCACTCCGGGCATCTGGCATGGTCACTGTCCCGAGGTCGCCCCAAGTGAGCACTGTCCTGCTCAAAAGAGGGATAGGCCTCTACATACAGCCCGGCTCCGCTGATCATCCCGGGGATGCCTCAGAATGCGTCGGTCCTGCCTTAGCCAAGCGCCCCGCGGAACTACCAGGGCAGCGGCCGATCCCGCTTATGCGGGCTGACCCGTTACCTTTCCTTCCACCAGCACTGTCTCTTCGAGGTTTTTAAAGACGATATTTTTAAAACCTGTTTCTCTCAGCCACTGCTTCATCTCCCTGGGTGAATAACACCTGCCGCTTTGGGTGCCCACAAGCATGTTTACGGAAAAAAGCGCGCTGTGGGGAGGCGAGGTCCGTGCGTCGTTGATCGGGAACTCCTGCACCACCACCCTGCCGCCAGGGTTCAGGGCCTTCCTGCATTTGCCGAGAAGGGCGATGTTTTCCTCTTCCGAAAAGGCATGAAAAATCTGGCTGATCAGGATAAGGTCATACCCTGTTCCGATAGGGTCCGTGTGAAAGTCACCTGTAATAAAACTGAGACCCTTCACACCCTCGCGCCGGGCGACCTTTCTGGCAATGTCGATCGTGGCCGGAAGATCGAATATCGTCGCCTTAACTCCCTGTCTGGCGAAGGCCAGGGCATTAGTGCCGGGTCCGCCGCCAAGGTCGAGCATCGTGTGTACGCCACTGAGACCGATGGCCCTGATCAGACCTTCGGTCCGGAGCATGGTCAGGTTATGCATACCCAGGATAAACGACTCGTGGTCACCGCCCTTCCGGCCAGGTCTTCCGGTCTTCACCACGTCGTCCAGGTCGGAAAAGTTCTGCCACATCGATGACGCGTGCCTGACTATGTCCCCCTGATAAAGACGCGTTCCTTTGACAAGATAACGGTCACTTACCGCGGTATTCCGGTACTCTCCATCCCTGCTCTTGCGCACCAGCCCTATGCCAGTCAGAGCATCGAGCAATATCTCCGATTGCGCGCTGGTCAGCTTTCAGCCTTTTTGCTGCTTCGGCGGCTGTCCCCGGTTTCTTCAGACAGTCGAATACCCCCAGGTTGTTAGCGGTAATTACAACTCTCGATGCGATAAATCCCAGATAAATTCTTCTCAATCCTGCCAGATCTTGAGGCACCATGGCAATTCCTCCTCTTGAATAGTTTTTCCAATTATATCCGATAAAGAGGCAACCCGGAAAGAGAAAGGGCAGGACAGTTTCAGCATTGCCCTTTATCGCCGCTTTAAGTATGATATTTTCATGCGGCATTCCGCGACAGATTGTAAAAAAAGAATCAGAGGGAGGGAATTATGGACGCACAGCAAACAAAGAACATTGATTTCGCAGCAATTCCGCAGACAGCAATCAGGGTAGCAACATCTCCTGCGGCATTTTTCAGGGACATGCAGAAGACCGGCGGCTTTATCGAGCCTCTGGTATTCATGGTAATCATGGGTGTTGTCAGCGGCATTATCCAGGCAGTGCTGAACATTCTGCACGTGAACGTCGTGGGAGGGGCCGCTGCAGGACTGGCTTCAATTATCATACTGCCTGTTGCCATCGTGATCTTCGGCTTTATCAGCGCCGGGATAGCATTCGTGATTTGGAAGTTAATGGGTTCACAGGAATCCTATGAAACAGCCTATCGCTGCGTTGCCTATGCGGGGGCCATTTCACCCATTACCACGTTACTCGGGATTATCCCCTATCTGGGCTCGGCCTTGGGGATCCTTATCGGGACATATTTCATTGTCATCGCAAGCGTTGAGGTCCACAAGATCCCCGCAAAAAAGGCCTGGACAGTATTCGGCATCATCGCTGCCGTCCTGATCCTTCTGAGCATCAGTGGTCAGTTCGCTGCCAGAAAGCTCAGCAGAGAGACAGGCCGCTTCCAGGAGGAGATGAAGGAGGCAACAACCCGGATGCAGAAGACTGCGGAGGAGTCCAGGAAGGCCGCCGGGGAGGCAGGCAAGGCGGCTGCCGATATGAATGAGGAGATGCAGCAGAAGATGGAGCAGCAGGCAGCGGAAATGAAAAAGGCCGCTGAAGAGATGCAGAGGCAGGCAGAAGAAATGAAGAAGAATAGTTCCAGATAAAAATCTTTTTCAGACTTGTAAAGGCCCTGGATCCTTCAGGGCCTTTTTTTATAGCTTTACTTTTTTCCAGCGGCCTTTCCTGAAGCGCAGCGTCATTACAATGCCCTGAAAACACATCGAGATGACCATGGCTGTCCATACGCCGGGGGCGCCGAACCCTGCAACCACTGCAAGGAGGTACGCCAGCGGCAGACGGACTACCCATAGTGCGCCCACAATGACAAGCATAACCCCTTTAGTGTCGCCGGCGCCCTGAAGACAACCTCCCAAAATAACACTCAGCGCCATAAAAGGCTCAGACAGCATCGTGATGCGAAGATAACGCGTAGTTTCCGCGAGCACCAGCGGGTCTCTTGCTACAGGCGAAGAAATATCAGCAGCCCAGAGGAAGATAGGCATTACCAGCAGACTGACGAAGGCGACCCCGGAAAGGGATATTTTCCAGCCTATCTTTTCCGCCCTCTCCGGGACCCCGGCTCCAAGGTTCTGCCCTGTAAGCACTGAGGCCGCCATATTGAGGGCGAATACCGGCAGGTATATGATCGCTTCGATCCTCAGGCCGTTGGTAAGCGCCGCCATGGCAGTAATATTGTCTGCCCGCAGGTGGCTGAGGATATTGTAGAGAGCGAGGTACGCGGCATTCCATGATATCTGCACAAGGGCCGCTGGCCAGCTTATCATAAAAATCTTCTTCACAAGGCCGGCAGACACAAGCCAAGGACCGGAGAAGATATCCTTCCAGCGGCTCTTTCTGAAAAGAAACAAGCATATAAGCATGCCGGCGAACATAGCAGATGCGGTCGAGAGCGCGATGCCTCTGTAGCCTACTCCCCGGAAAGAAAACAGACCGAAGACCAGAAGAAAATTCAGCGCGATATTGATTGTGCTGACAAAGGACATAGCCAGGAGCATCAGGCGCACCTCTCCGCCTGCCCTGAAAATGGCGGTTGACAGTATTACTATATAGTTCGGCGCGAGGGCAAAGGCAAATATCACAAAAAAGACAATGGCAATCTCCCGTGTGTTTCCTGAAAATCCTGCAAGGGCTATGATTTGTTCATGAAAAAAAAGGCTGCCGAACGTAAGCGCAACGGAACATACAGCCCCGAGGAGAAGGGACTGCCGAGCTGTGGCAAGGGCTTCGTCGAAATTGCCGGCGCCGACAGACCTGGAGAGCAGCGCCACCGTGCCGATGCTGATCGCGTTAGCAACAATTATGATGAAGAAATAAAGCTGACTGACAAAGCCCACAATCGCCTGTATTTCAGGACCCAGGAAGCCCGCGACGTACACGTCGGTAAGTCCTACGAGGAAGTTGAAGAACATGACCAGCATCATGGGCCACGACATGCGCCATATGTTTTCCCACGTGCTTCCACTGGTCAGATTAATCGCCTGTCCCTGTTCAGCCACTGACACCTCCTGTTTTATCGCCTTCCTCATTATATATCCGGCCGCCGGCATTTGGGGACATTATGGAACCTTAAACCTTCAGATAATGGCCACTCGTTCAGCCCTCATCAGTCAGGCGTCGGCAAAAAGCGGAACTGCACTCATAGACGAGTTCAACAGTGCCGTGAGTCTTTCGTTTGTCCTTTTTGCTGAAAGCAAAGGGCGGACAGCTGAGTCCTTGCCGCTTCGGAACTGGTTCATCCACTGGCGTTTTGCACCTTCCCCCATAGCCCGCCATGTCCTCGCGTGATATAATGTTGCAGGGCAAGACCAATGATGATTGAAAGTTTAAGCTATGTTTGAACATCACAAAAAGGAATTGATCACCAGAAAAGAATTCATCAGCCGGCAGATCAAGTACCTGGGATTTTCTGCAATAATTCTGGTTTGTTCGCTCGGGCTCGGAACAGCCGGCTATCATATTTACGGGAAACTTTCCTGGATAGATTCCTTTCTCAATGCCTCAATGATTTTGACGGGAATGGGACCGGTCGATCGTATCGGTACAAACGAAGGCAAGTTGTTTGCTGCCTTTTATGCTCTGTTCAGCGGTGTGGCATTTCTTACTTTTGCGGGTGTGCTCTTTGCGCCTGTCTACCACCGCTTCCTTCACAGGTTCCATCTCGACATAGATGATGATAAGACTGATGAATAAAACAAATCGCGAGCAAGGTCGGACATTCGGGATATATGATCAGCATTGAGGGGAAAAACCATTCGGCAAAAGGTCTTCGCGTCGTCGCCCTGTTTGAAGGGGCAAAGGGACTACTTGTCCTGCTTGTCGGCTTTGGCCTGCTGGAGTTAATCCATAAAGATCTTCATCTGGCTGCTGAGCAGATTGTCAGACACTTGCATTTGAATCCGGCCAGACACTATCCCATGATTTTTATCGATGCGGCCAATCACCTGACTGACGAGCAGCTTTGGGCTATGGCCTTTTCAGCCCTGTTTTACTCAGTCGCCCGCTTTGCCGAAGCAGTTGGATTGTGGCTGCAGCGGCAATGGGCTGCATGGTTTGGTCTCCTTACAGGAGGGATGTACATTCCAGTCGAGCTATTCGAATTAATGCGGGGAATGACCTGGCCCAAAGTCACTGTACTGATCGTTAACGCAGGGATCGTGGGATATCTGGCCTATGTATTATACAGATCGAGGCAAAAGCGTAAACAATATCCAGCCTGACCCCGGATAACAGAGAAGAGCGCAGCCCCTAACCGGAAACTATCGGCAAGATCCTTGCTTCATCATATGTAACACGATCAATCTTTATACCGGCTTCGGGATCGAGGAGGCCCCCACGCCAGTTGATGACCTTTTTGGCGTCCGACAGCCACTGAGTGATGTCTGATAAGTCAGGGTGGTGATCAGGATTATTATCAATGGGATACATGACATATTTTGCGGCCCAATAATCCAGTGCAACCGGGTCCTGGCTCGCCAGCAATTGGTTCGATCTATACGTAGTGTCAGCGGGAAATCCCTGCAAAGAAGCATAGGAGACCCAGATAGCATCAAGGATATTCAGGACAGGCGTTCGCACTGAAACAACCATCTTCCCGCAGGTATTACCCAAGCCGCTGTAATGGCGGGCAGCACTCTGGCCGTCTGACATGGAAAGAACTCCGTACAAGTGTTTGAGAGATGCGGTTATCCGCGAACCGCCGTGGGTCTTGAGTACAGGGACATTGATAAGTTTCAAGTTCTGGCTGTACCCGCTTCCCTGCCAGAGGCCTTCCTTCAGTTCTATCCTCCGGCCTCCCGCGGTGGTAAAGCAGGGATAAGATACATTCTCGTACTTCCGGTAGCCGTCCGTAACATGATCGTCAGCAACACTTTCTTTATTGCCCTTCACACCACTGCCGCGCGTTCTGGAACATTTTCAGCCAGGGCGACGCCTTGAGGTCTTTTTTCCATTTTCCAGGCATCCATCCCCACTGCCATTTCAGGAAGGCCCGCTCAGGATGCGGCATCATCGCCAGATGTCTTCCATCAGGAGAGCAGAGTGCTGCGATCCCCCCAGGGCTGCCGTTCGGGTTAAAAGGATACTGCTCCGTAGGCTTGCCTTCATCATCCGCATACCGTGCAGGCGCGAGGCCCTCAGCAAGCACCTTCTCCTTTATCTTTCCGTCAGGGAAATAGGCCAGACCTTCACCGTGGGCCACCCAGACCCCAAGCACGGATTTCTCCATGCCTTTCAGCATGATCGAAGGGCTTTCGAGGATTTTCAGTGAGACAAACCTGGACTCGAACCTGCCTGACCTGTTATGGATGAACCGCGGCTGGCTGGTATCAGATATGCCCTGCCATGGGACCCAGCCAAGCAGCGCTGCGAGCTGACAACCATTGCATACCCCCAAGCTGAAGGTGTCGGGACGATTATAAAAAGCCTGAAACTGCTGCCATATATGTTTGTTGTACTTTATAACACCTGCCCAGCCCTTTGCAGAGTCGAGCACATCGGCGTAGCTGAAGCCTCCGACAAATACAACGCCCCTGAAGCCTTCAAGCGTTATTCTGGCCTCAAGCAGATCAGTCATGGTGACATCCCAGGGCTGAAACCCTGCCTCAAAAAAAGCAGAGGTCATCTCCCTGTCTCCGTTGCTTCCCTCTTCGCGTATGATCGCCACCTTCGGCTTGTTCTGTCGTTCGAGGATTTCCTTCGGCGTAGACTCCGGGACAAAAGACAAGTTAAAAGAAAGCCCTTTCCTGTCATAAATATTCTTTTTCTCTTCTTCAATACAGGATTGGTCCCGCTGAACCATGTCGAGTTGATGGCTTGTCTCTTCCCATATCGCCCTCAGTGCTCTCATATCTTCGTCCAGGACAGTGGTGGGTGATGAGTGATCAGTGATCAGTGAAACACGAATCCTTTTTTCTCCTGTTGTCCTGCCGATAATCTGGAATGGGACACCTGCTCCACTCAGCTTTGAAACAATTGCCTCCTCATGTTCAGCCAGATACTCAATAACCATCCCGAGTTCTTCGGAAAATAAGAGTTGAATTGCCTCATGGTCTGGCAGCTGAGTGCTGAGCGCTGACTGCCGGCTGCTTATTTCTATTTCGATCCCGCAATTCCCTGCAAAAGCCATTTCAAGAAGGGTCGCCGCAAGCCCGCCGTCGCTTCTGTCATGGCCTGAGAGGACCAGATCAGCTGAAATCAAATCCTGTAAAGCATTGAAACTGCGCTTTAATAATCCGGCATCATCCACATCAGGGGATTCGTCCCCCAGCTGGCTGAAGCATTGAGCCAGCGCAGAGCCGCCCATCCTGTTCTTCCCCATCGCCAGATCAATAAACAGGAGTTTGCTTTCGCCCGGTCTCTTAATATCAGGGGTAATCACCTTTGTGATATCAGGGCAGGTCACATAGGCCGAGATAACGAGCGTACCAGGTGATTTCACCACCTCTGTACTGCCGGAGGCATCCGTCACCCTTGCAGCCATCGAGAGACTGTCCTTCCCCCCATCCACAGCTATGCCAAGTTCTATCATGATATCGCGCATCGCAACAGCCGCATCATAGAGCTCAGCCCCTTCTCCCGGGAGCTTCGGGGCCCACATCCAGTTGCCTGAGCATTTAATATCTTCAAGACCGCTGACCTTCGCCCACACAATATTCGTGATCGCCTCAGCAACGCTCATCCTTGCCATTGCAGCCGGACTTATGAGTCCCTTTAGCGGCTGCTCGCCTATGGAGATGGCAGCGCCGGTCAGTCCGAAATGGCTCTGTCCGATTACAGCCACATCTGCTACTGTAAGCTGGAGCGGACCAGAGCACTGCTGCTGAGCTATAAGTCCTGTAACAGACCTGTCCACCTTGTTTACAAGGAACCTTTTTGAACCTACTGAAACCAGCCTGAGGACGCGGTCCAGGGCCTCTCTTACTGTCAGGTCCTGCGGCAGCTCAAGCGGCGTCCGTCTGCGCTTTACCCTCTCAAGCCTGAAGGTCTTTTGGGGCATATGACCCAGGACTTTTTCGAGATGGAGATTTACAGGCGTGCTTCCGTCATTCTCATCATGGAGAACAATATAGCCGTCTCCTGTAATCTCTCCGATGAAAGCGCAGGGCACTTTTTCCCTCCTGCAAAGGCCGAGGAATTCCCCGGAGCTTTCGGCCCGGATAAGGAGCGCGTTCTGCTCCTGGTATTCAGCTCCCCATATCTCCAGTACAGAAAGCGTATTGTCTCCCAGAAGGATACTTCTGATCTCAATCCTGGCTCCTGCGGGATATATTATCTCTTTGACAACATTACAGTTGCCTCCCGCGCCCTGGTCATGGATGCTTACTATCGGGTTCCTGTCACCCATCTCAACACAGGCCCTGATGACCCTGTTCATCTTCTGCTCCATCTCTGCATCACCGCGCTGCACAGCGTTAAAATCAAGTTCAGCTATATTCTGTCCCTGGATCATGCTGGAAGCAGCTCCCCCTCCCATGCCTATGCGGTATGCCGGCCCGCCGACCTTGGTGACCAGCATTCCCCTGGCAGGTCCCTGCTTATCAACGTGGCGGGAGTCGAGCTGGCCGACGCCTGCTGTGAACATTATCGGCTTCAGCCACTCCCTCCGCTCCCCGTCAGGCAGCCTGAGGCCAAAAGATCTTGTAAAGCCCTGGATCACCGGCTCCCCGAATTTATTGCCATAATCAGAGGCGCCGTTGCTGGCCTCGATCTCTATAGTCAGCGGGCTTGCAAGATTGGAAGGATAGGAGAATGCCGGGTCCTCCCATGGCAGCTCATATCCCGGTATGCGCAGGTTGCCGACACAGTATGCAGCTGTTCCAGCTACAAACAGCGCACCTCTGCCCGTTGCCTGAACGTCCCTTAACCTTCCGCCTGTGCCTGTCTCAGCTCCCGGGAACGGTGCTACTCCACTCGGGAAATTGTGGGTCTCCGCCGTAAATATAATATGATACGCAACCCCGGCTTTTCTTAGCCCCGAGACCGCTCCGGGGGTTTCAGGAACTATAGTCTCTATGTCGTAGCCCCTGACCGCGCTTGAGTTGTCCCTGAACGCGATAATGCTGTTATTGGTATTACTGGTCAGGGTCTGCTGTATAATCTCCATGAGATTTTCAGAGATTTCCTTACCGCCAATAATAAGCTTGCCCTTGAAGAACCAATGACGCGAGTGTTCGCTGTTTGACTGGCTCAGGTCAAAGCATTCAACATTCGTCGGGTTTCTGCCTATATCCTTTACAAAAAGGTTGTAGTAATAATCAATGTCCCAGTCATCCAGGCCAAGCCCCATATCTGCATTGATCTTTTGGAGCGCTGACCGGCCCTCTTCAAGCAGTGGAACACTACATACGGGTTCGGGCCTTGTACCTGTCCCGAAGGTCTCGAGCTGTTCAGGATAGATGCATTCCGTCATCCTGTCATAAAGCAGTGATGAGTGACGGGCGGCGAGTGACGAGCGGAAAGCCTCCATCCGCTCATCTGCAGCAGGGGCATTTTCCCTGAAGATAAATGCATACCGCCTGGAACGCTCGATCCTGGAGATTTTTGTAAGGCCGCAGGCAAGGCATACTGATACGGCGTTGGAAGACCACGCCGTCGTAAAATTCATGCGGGGGCCCACTTCAACAAGAAACACGGGGGTCCGGGTTTCCGGGTCCGGGGTCAGGAAACTTTCTGAAGAAAAATTCTCTGGTTCAAAGGTCTCGCTGAGAAGCCAGCGGAGCAGCGCCTGCTCTTCGGTAGAAAGCGCTTCCTTTGCATCTACATAAAAACAGTATTCTGTTTTTATGTCCCTTATTTCCGGAGAGATACCCTGTCTTGCAAAGGCAAGGAGTTCCTCTTTCCTGACCTTTGTGACGGCCGGCCTCTTATATCTGCAAAACAATGGCAAGTTCTTCCCCTTATTCTGACTTTCCGAATACCCGTTTGAATATAAAATCGATATTCCTGAAGTAGTGCTTAAGGTCGAATATATCGTTGATCTCTTTTGCGGAAAGATATTTTTTGACACCCTTGTCTTTCATAAGCAGGGTCTTGAAATCCTTCCTTGTCTTCCAGCTCATCATGGCGTTTTTCTGGACCAGGGCATACGCATCCTCTCTGGTCATCCCCTTTTCAGTCAGATTGATCAGGACGTTCTGAGAGTTATACAGGCCATAGCTCCTGGCCATATTCTCCTTCATGCGGCCGGGATAGACCTGCAAGCCTGAGAGTATTCCGGTCAGGCGATGCAGCATATAATCCACAAGTATGGTGCTGTCCGGGATGATGATCCGCTCTACGGAGGAGTGGGAAATGTCCCTCTCATGCCATAGGGCTACATTTTCGAAGGCTGCTGTTGCGTTTGCCCTGACAATCCTTGCAAGGCCTGAAAGGTTCTCGCAGCCGACCGGATTGCGCTTGTGCGGCATCGCGGATGAGCCTTTCTGTCCTTTTGCGAACGGCTCCTCAGCCTCGAGCACCTCAGTCCTCTGGAGGTGCCTTATTTCGACCGCAATCTTTTCTACTGAAGCTGCGATGATCGCGAGTGTCGAGAGATATTCAGCGTGCCTGTCCCTTTGAACAACCTGGGTTGCTATGGGTTCAGGCTTCAGGCCGAGTTTCCTGCAGACCTTCTCCTCTATGTCCACAGGTATATTGGAAAATGTCCCTACAGCTCCTGAAAACTTGCCGACGCTTACGGCCTTTCTGGCCCTTTCCATCCGCTCAAGATTTCTCTTTGCCTCTTCGTACCACAGGGCAAATTTCAAACCAAACGTCATAGGCTCTGCATGAACTCCGTGGCTTCTGCCTATACACACAGTCTCCTTGTACAAAAAGGCCTTTTCCTTCAGGACAGCGATAAGGTGCTTCAGGTCCCTGATAATTATCCCCGCGGCCTCTTTCATCAGCAGAGACTGCGCTGTATCGACGATGTCCGAGGAGGTGAGCCCCTTGTGGACATACCTGGAATCAGGTCCCACATGTTCGGCTACGGAGGTAAGAAAAGCTATAACATCGTGCTTCACAACAAGCTCGATCTCGTCAATCCTGGCCACATCAAACCCGGCCTTTTGTCGTATCACTTCAAGTGATTTTTTCGGTATCCTGCCGAGGTCCGCCCATGCCTCACAGGCTGCTATCTCGACCTCAAGCCATTTACTGAACCTGTTCTGAGGCTCCCAGAGTCTTCCCATCTCCTGTCGTGTATATCGTGCTATCATATTTCCCTCTTTATCAAAGTTTTTTAAGGCATATATTTTATACCATAAGACGAAGAATAATCCTGAAAAAGGCGGCCGGCAGACTTGTTTTAAGCCCATCGCTGACGTCGCTGTCGGACACCCGGCAGATCATAACCCGTACGAAAGCCTTTCTATCAAAAAATGCGGCAGGCCGGCATCCGACATCTTTTTCTGTGTGGCCTGAATATCATAAGCCACCCGTACAAGCTCAATCCTGTTGTCATCCGCTATGGCGTAACAGGCCCTCGGGTCTCCGTCCCTCGGCTGTCCGACACTCCCGGCATTCACAATATATCTGCAGCCTTCTTTTTTAAGCATCTCCTGTTTATTTGACTTAAGCCCGCCGGAAGAAGACAACTCTACAATAAAGGGTCTGTGACTGTGTCCGATGAAACAGATAGCAGTATGCATATATCCGAAGTTCATTTCAGCATCTGAAATCGTCAGAAGATAATGCCACTTCTCGGGTTCACAGGGAGCAGCATGAACCAGGGTAATATCCAGCTCGCGTATTTCAGATTTCAGCGGGGATGTCCTGAGGATCTCTTTGTTTGCCGGGGTCAGGACCCCTCTTGTCCAGGCAAGGGCTGTCCTTGCGTATTCATTGAATGAGCCGGTCTCGGCAAGACCGATCGCGCCCCAATCATGATTGCCTGCGATAATTGTATTACATTCTGCTTTAAGAAGCGTGACACTCTCATTCGGTTCAGGTCCGTATCCAACAGCATCACCGAGAAAAAATATGCTCTGTATCTGTCTCTTTTTAATATCCTTAAGTACAGCCCTGAGAGCGCCGGTGTTTGCATGAACGTCAGAGATTACCGCGTACTTACCCACCGGTTACTTTGATTTCTCACTGATATGCGCAATCTTGTCAAGAAGGCCGTTTATGAATGAAACCGATTCCTCTGAGGAATATTTTTTTGCTATTTCCAGCGCCTCATTTATCGTTACTGCGGCAGGGATATCGCTTTTAAAGAGGATTTCATAAACAGCGCACCTCAGAATATTCCTGTCCACGGCAGCCATCCTGTCCAACTTCCAGTTTTCAGCCGCTTCCTGTACAACTCTGTCGATTTCCTCAAGATGCTTCAATGTGCCGGAGACCAGTTCGCGGGCAAATTTTCTGAGGTCTTCATTTGCCTTTTGCTCATACCACTGGTCGCCTGCGCATTCCGGGCCGGGCCGGTTTCCGACAAAATCATACTGGAACAGCATCTTCAGCGCATATTCCCGTGCCTGGCGGCGGTTCATAAGGCCGTGACTAGTGCTGAGTGATGGGTGATGAGTCTACTTTTTTTTTCAATTCTTTTACTCATTACGCGTTACTCATAACTCATAACTTCTTAAAGACCTGGGCCATTTCAATAGCCGTCATTGCGGCATCGAACCCTTTATTCCCGCTCTTTGTCCCTGCTCTTTCAACAGCCTGTTCAATAGTATCAGTCGTCAAAACACCAAAGGCCATCGGCACCCCTGTTTCCATAGAGGCCATCGCTACTCCCTTTGAAACCTCCGCTGCCACATAATCGAAATGAGGTGTCGCGCCTCTTATGACCGTACCAAGACATATGAGAGCGTTATAAGAACTCTTTGACGCAACTTTTTTGGCTGTCAGGGGTATTTCGAAAGCGCCCGGCACTTTTATCACATCGATATCTTCTTCTTTTGCCCCGTGCCGCACCAGGGCATCGACAGCGCCCTCAAGCAGCTTGCCTGTAATAAAATCATTAAACCTGCTGACGATGACCGCAAATTTCAGTCCCTTGGCCTGAAGTTCTCCCTGAATTACTTTCATGTTCACCCCCTGGTTATTACTTATACTTGGCAGTCTCGTAAAAAGTCCATATGCTGCGTTGCGCTGCATTCTTCGTCACTGCGGCGTGCAGCTAAGCACGCCTCATTCCTCAGAGTTTGCGCGTCTTGCCTATGGTGCATTTTACAAAACCGCCTGTTTATTGACTTATTCGTCATACTTTGTTGAGAATATGACCGAGCTTCTTTTTCTTTGTCTTCAGATATACGAGATTTTTCTCATGCGGATTTATCTCCATCGGCACCCTCTCCACAACCTTAAGGCCGTACCCCTCAAGACCGACGATCTTCTTGGGGTTGTTGGTCATCAGGCGCATCTTTCGCACCCCCAGGTCCACCAGTATCTGCGCGCCTATTCCGTAATCCCTCAAATCTGCCTTGAAGCCGAGTTTGAGGTTAGCTTCAACGGTGTCAAACCCCTTGTCCTGAAGCTCGTATGATTTTAATTTGTTCACCAGTCCGATGCCGCGGCCTTCCTGCCGCATATATAATATGACTCCCCGTCCGTTTTCTTCTATCATCCTCATCGCCTTATGCAGCTGTTCTCCGCAATCACACCTCCTGGAGCCGAAGACATCCCCGGTGAGACACTCTGAATGCACCCTCACCAGGACCTCTTCTCCCGGTTGGATTTCACCTTTTACCAGCGCTATATGGACATTTTTGTCTGCGTCATTCGAATACGCAATAGCGGTAAATTCTCCCCCGTATTCCGTAGGCAATTTTGTCGTGGAAACACGGTGCACAAAACGTTCGGTCCTTATCCTGTGTTGTATAAGGTCCTTTATTGTAATAATTTTCAAATTGTGCGTTTTCGAAAACTCCAGAAGCTCGGGGACCCTTGCCATCGTCCCGTCATCGTTCATGATCTCACATATGACACCTGCCTGAATGAGCCCTGAAAGTCTCGCGAGATCGACGGAACCCTCTGTCTGTCCCGCCCTCTGCAGCACTCCGCCGGGCTTTGCCCTGAGCGGAAAAATGTGCCCCGGCCGCGCGATATCCTCAGCCTTCGTGGCAGGATCAATGGCGGTAAGTATTGTCCTGGCCCTGTCAGCAGCGGAAATACCGGTGGTCACCCCTTTTTTCGCCTCGATCGAAACAGTAAAAGCTGTCCCGAAGGAGGAGGTATTATCATCGGTCATCATCGGCAGCCTGAGCTCCTCTGTCCTCTCAGGGGTCAGGGAAAGGCAGATAAGCCCCCTCCCGTATTTTGCCATAAAATTGATCGCCGCCGGCGTGATCTTCTCAGCAGCCATACAGAGATCGCCCTCGTTTTCCCGGTCCTCGTCATCCACAAGGATCACCATCTTGCCTTTGGCAATATCTTCAATAGCTTCATCTATCGTGTGGAATTTATTTTTCTGCATTTTCATGAGCTCCTCAATAAAACAGTTTTTGCGTCCGGACGTCCTTTATGAGGCAAACCCTTCACGGAGCAGCGTCTCCATGAAGCCCTGGTCCCTTCCTTTGCTCAGAAATTTTGAAACATATTTGCCCAAAATATCAACTTCAATATTCACCTCATCCCCGGGGACTTTAACTCCGATAGTCGTCAGATTTGCCGTATGGGGGATAATCACGACAGAGAACCGGTCCTTGAATACCTCGACGACCGTAAGGCTTATGCCGTCAACCGCCACAGAGCCTTTTTCCACGAGAAAATCCGCAAGGCGGCCTTCGGTCCCGATAACGATATTGAAGACATCTCCTGTCAGGGTCTTTGACTGTATCTTGCCTACACCGTCTATATGCCCTGTAACAAAATGGCCCCCCAGCTTGGCATCCAGTCTCAGTGCCGGTTCCAGGTTCACATTGTCCTTTATCCTGAGCCGACCGATATCCGTCGACCGCAGTGTCTCGCCGGACAGGTCGAAGGACAGGACACTCCCCTTTATTTCTACGACCGTCAGGCACGTGCCGTTTACCGAGATGCTGTCGCCCAGGGCCGTCCCAGGCGCAAGGGTCTTTGCATAAAGCGAGAGGCGGGCGCTGTTTTCTTTTTTGATCAGGGAAACCACCTGCCCCATCTCCACTACCAGACCAGTAAACAATCAGTACTCCTCTTCCATAACAAAGTCAATCTGTTTCTGATAATACCCCCAGAAGTCCACGGTCTCCGACCAGGTTGCCTTGACCTTAACAATTTTTTTTTCTATGACAACTTCGAGGTCCTGTTCATCAAGGGGCACATTCAACTCCTCTGCTTTATCCATGATGTTTTTCCTGATGGCATTTACGTCCCCGATATCCGTTTTCAGGAAATCCCTCGTATCTGAACCCAGCATATAATAACGGTAGTAAGGCTTGCCGAAAGATATCCCCACAAAAACTATTGCCGCAAGAACGCATAGCGCCAGAAAACCTTTCACAAAACCCTTGTTTCCGATCTTCTTCATCTTATAATCCTCCCTATGCGGCCGAAGCGCGGCCACGACTTCTCAGCGTCCCAGGACCAGTAAATTATGATCGCCTTTCCTTTTACCTGTGCCGTATTGACAAACCCCCAGAACCTGCTGTCATAGCTCTGGTCCCTGTTGTCTCCCATGACAAAGACACTGTCTTTGGGCACCTTGACAGGTCCGAAATTATCTCTCTTGTCCATGCCGGCAGGCTTAATAGAACTGTCCACATGCTGGACATAGGGCTCCACAAGCCTTCGGCCGTTTACATAAATAATCTTGTCTTTTGACTCGACAACATCTCCCTCAACACCGATTACCCGTTTTATGAAATCCCGGGTCGGGTCTTCAGGGTACTTGAAAACAATGACGTCTCCCCGGTGAGGTTTTCTCAGGCCGGGCATCATGAAAAGATGGACGTCGGTAAAAGGCACGTCCACAGGCGTTCCCAGCAGAAACTTGTTCACCAGCAGGTGGTCTCCTATCAGGAGTGTGGGGATCATCGAGCCTGAGGGGATCTTAAAGGCCTGGATTACAAATGTTCGTATGAAAAGCGCTATTACAAAGGCAACAACAACGGCTTCAACAGTCTCTCTTAATTGGGATTTTTTCTTTTTTTTTGTCATTTCAATTTAAGAACCGCGAGAAAGGCCTCCTGAGGTATTTCTACCTTTCCCACCTGCTTCATTCTTTTTTTGCCCTCCTTCTGTTTTTCTAGCAGCTTCCGTTTGCGCGTTATATCACCGCCGTAACACTTGGCCAGGACATCCTTTCGCATGGCCGCTACTGTCTCGCGGGCGATAATCTTGCTGCCGATAGCCGCCTGGATCGCAACTTCGTACATCTGCCTGGGGATGATCTTCCGCAGTTCCTCAGTCAACTGACGTCCTTTATAATACGCCTTGTCTTTATGAACTATCAAGGAAAGCGCGTCCACCACCTCCCCGTTCAGCAGGATATTCAACTTCTCAAGGTTCGATTTCCTGTAGCCGAGGAATTCATAATCCATCGAGGCATAGCCTTTTGAGTAAGACTTCAGCTTGTCGTAAAAATCCCAGAGTATCTCGTTCAGCGGCAGTTCATAATCGACTTTTATCCTGTCTTTCCCTATATAATTAAAGGCTCTCTGGGTGCCTCTCTTTTCCTGGCAGAGGTCCAGGATAGGGCCGATAAAATCCTTCGGGACAAAGATAGTCGTAAGGACGAAGGGCTCTTCTACCATTTCATATTTCTCAGGCAGCAGGGCCGGATTTTCTATGAATATTACCTCGCCGTCTGTCTTTGTCACCCGGTAAACAACAGTGGGGGCGGTGCTCAACAGCGAAAGGCCGAACTCCCGCTCAAGCCTTTCCTGTATGATCTCCATGTGCAGCAATCCAAGGAAGCCGCACCTGAAGCCGAAGCCGAGGGCGAGAGACGTTTCCGGCTCATAGTTAAAAGAGGAATCATTAAGCCTCAGTTTATTGAGCGCGTCCCTGAGGTTTTCGTACTGATGCGAGGCAGTAGGATAAAATCCGCAAAAGACCATCGGTTTAATGTCCTTGTATCCGGGACAAGGCTCGGTAACGGGATTTGCGGGATCGATAATAGTGTCCCCGATCTTAGTCTCTGTCAAGCTCTTTATCCCGGCTATGACATAGCCGACCTCTCCTGCCGAGAGTTCATCAGCAGGTCCCATCTTCGGAGAAAATACCCCCACCTGGGAGACATCAAATACAAACTCCGTAGCCAGGAGCTTGATCTTCTGCCCGGCCTTTATCCTGCCGTCAAAAACCCTTACCAGGACAATGACCCCCTGATAGTTATCAAACCACGAATCAAAAAGCAGAGCCTTCAGCGGCTTGTTCTCGTCGCCGGAAGGAGGCGGCACCTTCCTGACAATGGCCTCAAGGATCTCCTTGGTCCCTATGCCTTCCTTTGCGCTTGCAAGAATGGCCTCGGAACAGTCGATGCCTATGGCGTCCTCTATCTGCTCCCTGACCTTGTCAGGCTCTGCGCTGGGGAGGTCTATCTTGTTTATGACCGGTATGATTTCAAGATCATGCTCCACCGCAAGATAGGCGTTGGCGAGCGTCTGGGCCTCAACTCCCTGCGTCGCGTCGACGACAAGAAGCGCGCCTTCGCAGGCGGCAAGACTGCGGGAGACTTCGTAGGAAAAATCGACATGCCCGGGTGTGTCTATCAGATTGAGAATATACTCATTTCCGTCGTCCGCCTTGTAGAGGAGTCTTACGGCATGGGCCTTTATGGTAATGCCTCTTTCCCTCTCAAGGTCCATGGAATCCAGCACCTGCTCGGTCATCTCCCTGGCGCTCAACGCTCCTGTATATTCAAGGAGCCTGTCGGCAAGCGTAGATTTACCATGGTCTATATGCGCTATTATCGAAAAATTGCGGACCTTCTTTGACATTTAGATTTTTGACATTAAAATCCGGGAGGGGTATTTTTTGCTGTTTCCATAAAAACAAGGCTTGCGGCCCCGACTACACCTGCCTCGTCCCTGAGGGAAGAAGGGATGATTTTTACAGCATCAAAAAGATCTTTAAAGGCCCTTCTTGATGCCTCTTTGATCGCCTCCTGAACGTATATGCTCCAAGCTCCGGCAAGACCACCGGCCAGTATGATCGCTTCAGGGCTGAATATATTTATCAGATTGGCAAGACCGACGCCGAGCGCTTTTCCGGCCTCTCTCAGTATCTCCCTCGAAAGCGTGTCTCCCTCAAGGGCCGCGCTGTATATATCCTCGGGAGTTATTTTGTAGATGCTGCCCTTACAGCACTCCTTCAGCATGCTCTCGGTCCCTTTTTCGATCATCGCCACGGTCTTGGCGATCATCGCACGCGCTGAGGCATAATTCTCAAGGCAGCCTATATTTCCGCAGGGGCATTTTTCAGCCTCAGCGTTTATACTCATATGACCCAGCTCTGCGGAAACATCGAGCAGTTTACCTTTATAGATAATGCCGCCGCCAATGCCTGTCCCCAGTGTCAAAAGAACGAAGTTTTGAAAATTCTTGCCCGCCCCGCTCAGTTTTTCGCCGATTGTCGCAACATTTGCGTCATTTTCTATGTAGACGGGAACATTGAATTTCCTCTGAATAACGTCAACAAGATCTATTCCTTCAACGGCATGCAGATTGGGAGAGCTGAAAACCCTGCCGTTTTTCCTGTCAACAATCCCGGCAACACCTAACCCTATTCCCATAATTTCGCCATGCCTGACCTCTTCAATAGTTTCCAAAAGAGAGGGAAAAACCTCCTCTAAAGAAGATTTTTTTATCTTCCTTACAATCTCGCCCTCTTCGGAAACAAGGGCAACCCGAAGACTTGTTCCTCCGAGATCAATACCTATTGCATATTTCATTGACATATCCTTGACATCAGCATTTGAGGATTCTATTGAAGTCTAAAATGTTATCACAAACCATTATGCGGAGTAAAGGACAGAGGCATGCATGTCGAACTTGTCCTCGACAAGTCGCAGCAATCCGCGCAGTATAGTTCTGCCGATTTCACGGGCCCATGCCGGCATTCCCACATTTATCGACGACAAGCATGCAGTAGCCCATAACAAGATGATCATCGATAAGACCGGTGTGATTGCCGGCTCGGTCAATTTCACAAAGGCTGCCGAGGAAAAGACTGCGGAGAACCTTATTATTATTCAGTCAAAGGACCTTGCCCAGAAGTACATAGAAAATTGGGAGAAGCATAAGGCGCACTCTGAATATTATCAGGGCAGATAATGAGATGCCGGCAAATCTTCAAAATCATTTTCTTCTCCGCTTCACTTTCTCACAGTACATCGCATCACTGATAGGTTTTGACAGATGCGAAGAACCCCTCTCTAAACCATCACTTTTCAATAGCTTTAAAATGGTGTAAGTTATTATTGATATCTACCAAGGTTGAAATCGATCCTTTCTGAGTAATCAGTCCCGAAGGAGGAATTTATGATTCAGTTTAGTGTCAACGAAGAACTCTGTACCCAGTGCGGCGAGTGCGCGGCCGATTGTCCGGCCGGTATCATCGCCATGAATGGTTACCCCAAGATTACCGACGAGGAGCGTTGCTACCGCTGCCAGCACTGTCTGGCCGTCTGTCCGACCGGGGCGGTCTCGGTCCTCGGCAAGGCCCCCGGGGCCGGCACCAAGTTATCTGGCAATATGGTGGACCCCGGTCAGTTGGAAATCCTGATCAAGGGGCGGCGGGCAGTCCGCCGATATACCGGCAAAGATCTGCCGCAATCCCTGATTGATGAACTCCTGGCCATCGCCTGCTATGCTCCCACCGGGGTTAACAGCCAGTCGGTGTTGTTCACCGTTGTCAGGGAGGCCAAGGTCATGGCTGGACTACGGGAAGAGGTGATGAGCGGACTTGCCAAACTGAAAGAAGCAGGCAAACTGCCGGAAGGCTTCGTCGGCCAATATATGGGCATGGCACTCAAGGGCTGGCAGGAGGAAGGTAAGGACATCATTTTCCGTGGCGCCCCCCATCTGCTGCTGACAAGCGCCCCCAAGAACTCACCCTGCCCGGTCCAGGATACCCATATCGCCCTGGCTACCTTCCAGCTCATGGCCCACGCTCGTGGGGTTGGAACAGTCTGGGACGGGCTGTTTATGATGGTCCTCTCGCTACTGCCAGACCTGTCCGGGCGGCTCGGTATTCCCGATGATCATATGCTCGGTTACGCCATGGCCTTCGGCGAGCCGGCGGTAGATTATCATCGCACCGTCCAGCGCGGCCCAGCCCAAGTGAACGTGGTCAAATAAGGGCAGGACAGTGTTCTGAGCCTTTCTCCTGATATTCAACACATTTGACAGTCTCTCAGTTGCCTTGACTTGGAGGTGGAGCCGAGCCTGTCTACTGCACCTTGAACTCCAAAAGATGATGATATGCCGCTTTGGTGAAGAGTTCGAAGCGAAATAAACAGTGAGAGATAATTTTTCCACTTTATTACACCCTACATTTTTGACATTATTGCCATGAATTACATGGCGGGGATATTGACTTCTGTTTGATTTTAGAAGAGTCAGGCATGCGTTCCAGAATTTGCAGGGTAATTCTTATGGGAACTCCTGGAAAAGGGAATCGCTGGCAGGCCTAAACCTTAAAGCAGCAGTTGTTTGCGTCGGCGTCAGGGTACCTCAGGCACGAAGCCGCAAAAACTTTTGCTTGACGTTTTGGCGTATTAAAAAATAGAATAGTACAGATGACCCGGAACAGAACATTATTCGAACTGCAGGCGGAAGTCTGCAAAACACTCGCAAGCTCCAAGAGGCTGGAAATACTTAACGCCCTCAAGGAAGGCGAGAAGACCGTGAGCGAACTGGTTGATATCCTGGGCGTGCCAAAGGCCAACGTGTCCCAGCATCTCGCGGTCATGAGACATAAGGGGATACTGGATTCGCGCAGGGAAGGCGTGAACATTTACTACCGTGTCTCCAATTCCAAAGTAATAAAAGCCTGCACCTTAATGCGCGAGGTCCTGACCGAGCAGATGCAGGAGACGTCCAAGCTGATTGATATCGTCTCCAAAAGCTGATTTTTTATTTGGCGGAGACTTTCACAAAATAACCCCTCCCGATACAAACACGTATTCCCTTCACTTTTTTGCCTTTCAGTTCTTATAATAGAAAATATGCTTCAGAGGATTGTGGGTATTGACTATGCTTGTAGGTTATAACACCAATGTGCCCTATAAAGGGATTATTTATCATGTCCAGACAGAAGACAACGGCATGAAAAACCCTGTTATAGTCACCCTTCTTTACCTTAAGGGCACAATCCTGGCCTCGAAGAAGGTCAATTACGGACATGTCACCTCCAGCCCTGACTATAAAGAAAAGATCAGGGAACTCATGAAAGAGCAGCACAAGGACATGATAAAAGAGCTTATTGCCGGCAAACATACCACCCCTGCAGAGACTGTTCCCGGACCTGTGAGTGAGCCCAGCGCCCCGGAGCAGGCCCAAAACAGCTCCGGACAGCAGGATGAACCCAAAAACCGGCCCCCAAAAAGTCTGGACGATATACTGCTCGACTATATCATTAAAAGAAATGAATAAAGGTTGATGTCCCGATGATCCATTTTCAGAATGTTACAAAAAATTATGAAAACCAGACTGCGCTGAAGGACATAAGTTTTACAGTCGATAAAGGCGAGATGATTTTTCTGACCGGACCGAGCGGTTCCGGCAAGACCACCCTCCTGAAGCTTATTTATCTTGCTGAAAAGGCCGACAATGGAGAGATCACAATCGCAGACTGGGAGCTTTCCCAATTGAGAGAATCCAGCATACCCTTTGTCAGACGCAATATAGGGATCATCTTCCAGGATTTCAGGCTTCTGGAAAACAGGACGGTCTTTGAAAATATTGCGCTCGCCCTGCGGATCAGGGGCATCGGAGAAAAAGAGACAAAGATCAGGGTCTATGATGCGCTCAAGACAGTAAACCTCAGACATAAATCGGACAGTTATCCTAAAACGCTTTCCGGAGGGGAACAGCAAAGGGTGGTCATCGCAAGGGCGGCAGTCTCAGAGCCTACGATCCTGCTTGCGGATGAGCCGACAGGCAACCTCGACCCTGATACTGCGCTTGGGGTCACGCGGATATTTAAAGACATTCACGCCAAAGGCACCACCATAATCATTGCCACCCATAACAGGGACCTATACAGGAATACCGGCAAGCGGGTCTTGCAGCTGGACTCAGGCAGCCTGATAGGGGAGGGAACAGGCTGATGATCGCACCGTACGCCCTGAAACTGGCGATCCAGAGCCTGTTAAGAGAAAAATGGATAAACCTCCTTTCGGTCATGACCATTGCGGCCGGACTTCTCATTATAAGCATCAGTTTCTTTGCGCTTTATAATATAGATATCGCCACAAAAAAATTGCCGGAAAAATTCTCCATAACCGCCTATCTGGACAATAATATCCAAAAAGACGAACTCGACGCTGTCATCGATGCCTTCAGAAAAAAGAAGGTGGTCCTGTCTGTCAGATACATCTCAAAAGACGAAGCGATGAAGGAACTGAAAACCTCCTTAAAGAATTCGGATTATATACTTGAGGGGCTTGAGGAAAATCCTCTGCCGGACTCCCTGGAAATAAGACTGAAAAACACTGAAGTAGGGCCGGAAACAGTACAACAGCTTTCCAGAGAGGCCCTGAAGATGAAAGGGGTGGCAGAGGTGAACTACGGCGAGAAATTTCTTTCCACCCTTGAGACGATCAAGAAAGGCGTCAAGGCCCTCGGGCTGTTTTTTGCTGTGGTCCTTTCCACAGGCATTATTTTTGTCTGCTACAGCACGGTAAAGATTCTCTTCTACCGGAGGTCAGAGGAAATCGAAACCTTCAAGCTGCTCGGAGCTACAAAAGGTTTCATAAGGACTCCTTTTCTGATTGAGGGGGCAGTTATCGGCGCCTGCGGCGGCCTGCTCAGTCTGATCGGTTGCTTTTCACTGTACTATACATTCCTCCTGCGTCTGAGCGCAGCAATGCCGATCTTCAAGGCCCTACTCTTTCCAGCTGACCTGTTCCTCCCACTGCCGGTCCTGGGGATGCTGCTGGGCCTGGCCGGGGCAGTCATAGCGCTTGGAAGGCTGCGCTACTGATGTTCGCTGCACTGACGCTCGTCTTTCTCCTCTTGTTCCCTTCTGTTTCGCACACGGCAAACCCCACTGATGAATTCAAAAAAATACAGGACCGTATTAAGGAGCAGAAAGAAAAACTGGCCGAAACCCTGCTGCGTGAATCGTCGGTCTTAAACGAACTCGATAACGTCAACGTAAAACTTAGCGAAGTCGAAGGGGCCCTGAGAAAATACCGGAGCAATCTGAAGCGTACGGAAGCGGAGATAGAGACTGTGAACAGGGAGATGGCGGAAACCCGGGCGAGACTTGATAAGCAGAAAGAATGGCTCGCGCGGAAGCTCAGAATAATGCAGCGCTACGGGTACGCAGGAGATATGGTGATGATCCTCATGAGCGCTGAAGATATTTCCCAGACAATGAGGGCCTGGAAATATCTGGAGAATCTGACACGTTATGAACATGACATCCTCGCAAGCTACCGCGCCAACCTCAAGGCCCTTGACGAGAAGGCTGAGAAGCTGCGCCTTCTCAGGACGCAACTCGCAGAAAACGCCGAAAAAGTGAAAGTGAAAGAAAACGAGATAGGGGACAGAAAAAGAGAAAAAGAACGCATTCTCTCCTCAGTCCGGAACGAGAGGGCTTCGCACCAGAAGATGCTCGCCGAACTGAAAGAGGCAGCCCAGAGACTGCAGGATCTTATCCGGGAATCATCCAAAACAGACACCTATGAAGCAAAGGGTTTCGGCCGCCTGAAGGGGTCGCTTTCCTGGCCTTCCGACGGCAGAGTCGCCATCCCCTACGGCTCGCAAAAAGACCCCCAGTTCGACACCCCGGTATTCAGAAACGGCGTTCATATCCAGACGGACGCTTCCGCGGACGCCCGGTCCGTCTATGCCGGGAAGGTCATCTTCGCCCAATGGTTCAAGGGGTTCGGACAGCTGGTGATCGTCAATCACGGCAGCGGGTATCATACGCTATACGGCAATCTTTCAGAGATTTTTTCCCACGTTGGGGATATAATAAAAGGAAATCAGGTTATCGGTAAGGTTGGGACATCCGGCATATTGAATGCTCCTGGTCTCTATTTTGAGATCAGATACAATGGCAAACCTCTCAATCCTATCCAGTGGCTGAAGAAGAAAAAGCGATAGTCCAGGAGGTCATATAAATGTTCAAGAAACAGGTGTTGTTTATCTGGTTGTTCGTATTCATCGTAGCGTCCACAGGGATTTTTATAGGGAGATGGTCTGTTACCAGCGTAAGCGCTGAAGGGGAAGGATATGAAGAACTCCGGACCTTTACTGAAGTCATGTCGATGATCAAGAAATACTATGTCGAAGAAGTGAAGACAAAAGACCTTGTGGACGGCGCGATTAAAGGCATGCTTAATTCACTTGACCCCCATTCAAGCTATATGAGCCCCGAGGCTTTTAAGGAAATGCAGGTTGATACAAAGGGGGAATTCGGAGGACTCGGCATACAGATTGGGGTCAAGGACAACCTCCTCACCGTGATAGCGCCCATTGAAGACACTCCTGCATTCAAGGCAGGTATAAAAGCAGGCGATAAAATATTAAAGATCGATAACGAATCCACGAAGGACCTGAGTCTGCAGGATGCGGTATCGAAGATGAGGGGCGCTCCGAAAACTCCGGTGACCTTGAGCATCTTCAGGGAGGGCTGGAAAGACACAAAAGACTTCACGGTCGTAAGGGACATCATAAAAATCAAAAGCGTAAAATCAAAGGTACTGGAAGACAATATCGGCTACATAAAGTTGAGTCAGTTCCAGGAACAGACTGCCGACGACCTTGCTGCTGCCCTCGGACAGCTCAAGGATTCAAAGGTGACATCGCTCATTCTGGACCTCAGGAATGACCCCGGGGGCCTGTTAAACAGCGCCATCGACGTTACCAGTCAGTTCCTGCCCAAGGGCAAACTTGTTGTTTACACCAAGAGCCGGTCCGGAGAAAAGTCGGAGTTTCTTACCAGCGGGGAAGATGTATTCACACCTCCGATGATCATCCTGGTAAACCAGGGGAGCGCCAGCGCCTCTGAGATCGTGGCAGGCGCCCTCAAAGACTGGAACAGGGCCGTAATCCTTGGCACTCAGACCTTCGGAAAAGGGTCAGTGCAGACCGTAATACCGCTGAGCGGAGGTGCTGGCCTGAGACTGACCACCGCGAAGTACTATACCCCGAAAGGCACCTCGATCCAGAACACCGGAATAACGCCTGATATCGTTGTGAAGCTCGCGGCGAAGAACGGGATAAAAGAACATCGCGTGCTCAGGGAGAAAGACCTTGAGGGCCATCTGAAAAACGAGCAGAGGGAATCCCTGCCTGACAGTGAAGAAACCGCTCCGATGGAAGAAGTCGATGAAAAAGACGATGTCCAGCTGCAGAGGGCAATGGATATACTTAAGACATGGGATGTCTTCAAGGCACTGCCGAAGGCGTCGTAGAGACGGTGATAAGTAACAAGTAATGAGTGGAATGCAAAGAAATGCGACTGTTTTTTAAATTCGTTACTCATTGCCAGTCGCTCGTTGCTCATTGCTGAATAAATGGCCCGTATAATTTTTGATATAGAGACAGCGGGGTTTGACTTCGAATCGCTCGAAGGACCCGTTCAGGAATATTTGCTGAAGTGGGCGGAGACCGAGGACAAAAAAGACGAGGTCAGGGAGAGCCTCTCTTTCTACCCCCTTACTGCTGAGATCGTCAGCATAGGCATGCTCAACCCTGACACCGGCAAAGGCGCTGTCTTCTTCCAGAACAACGGGGTCTCCCTCCTTCCCTTTGAAGAGGAGGGGATAAGATATGAGGCAGGGGATGAGGCAGAGGTCCTTCATAAGTTCTGGGACACAATAAAAAGTTACAGCCAGTTTATCACCTTCAACGGAAGGGGTTTTGACTGCCCCTTCGTCATGGTCCGCTCTGCTGTCCATAAAATAAAACCTGTCAGGGACCTCATGCCGAACAGATACGGGGACACCCATATCGATCTGCTCGACCAGTTCACCTTCTATGGCGCATCCCGAAGAAAGTTCAGTCTCGACATGTGGTGCAGGTCTTTCGGCATAAAGAGCCCGAAGGAAGACGGCATCACCGGCTATGACGTCAAAGACCTCTACAGAGGCGGCAGGGGGCTCGATATAGCAAAATATTGCTCAGGGGATTTAAAAGCGACGGCTGAACTCTTCTTCATCTGGGAAAATTACATCAAACTCACGAACCACAAATAGCGGACTGGCTATGCTTCCCTGAAAGTCGACAGGTATCAACAATAGCAACTGTTGAAGACTTCTTCCCGAAATATGCGGTTATCTGTCTTGCGGCGGCGCGCATTCTCTTTTTCTGTCCCCGTATCCGACGAAAGGGCGGGGTTGTTTGTTTCCGTGAATTGATATTCGACAGTATTACTTTCCAGAAAAAACGGTTTTGTCCCGTAGTACACCATGACCCTGACCATACACAGAGTGCTGTTGCAATCTGGAGTCCACCGACAACTTGTTGGCTAAGGCGGTTCGACACTATTGCTGATTTCCGAAAGAAATGGGGAGTAATCAGTTGAGGGCCTTTAACTCTGCCCCTCTAAAATCAACTATTTAGATACCGTTAGGATTTCGAGGATAGCAAAAGAGTAGAAGGCAATGGTGAACGCACAGACCGCCCTGAAAAGCTGTATGGGAAGTCCCAGGATTGGTTCAACAGCAAGCCCTCCAAAAACGGCATAACACACAAACCCAATTCCAGTAACGATAAGCCCATTAGTCAGTCTTGGCTGCCCTGTGACTTTCATCGATTTGGCAAGACTGAAAAAGGCGATACCGCTTAATAGTGCACCAGAAAAACCAAAGCCACGTCGAGCAATAAGTCCAGCTGTCCTTATATGGGAAGTCTCCGTAAAAATAACATAGGCGGCATAGGCGACAAAAAGAAGTACAGGTAGTGACCTGTATATACCTTTTTTTTCGCTCTTATAAGTCAAAATGTTGATCCCAAACTGCAAAAGAAGAACAAATGAAGTGATTAAGCATGACTGGGACAATATTGTCAATACCTTGAATTCACCGGCTCCGCTTGTCTTAAGAATAAAACTCACCCAATCTATGAGTTCGGTGATCCCGTGGACAAGGCCGAAGCCGCTAAGTATATAAAAGGTAGGAACAAAATTAATTGAAGATGCCTTCCTTGTTCCTTCGAAAACCACAAAAGACATCAGCAGGAAGCTTAAGCCATAAAGCAAGTCTATGTAAAATAGGGGCTCAGCCAGGACCTGGCTCATCTGGTGCTCCTTCCAGTCCAGGGAAGGCAAATTTTGGTCAGATTGAACTGAAGTTCTGTGACACGCTCAAAAAGAGACTGCCCGAGAGTCCGAACGAAACGGAAATCTTGTGTCAGGGCATTCTTGCGGTTTCCATTTAAAAGTGGATGCACACGGTCGAGTACAACGAGGAAGATGTCATCAATGGAATCTGTCATATGTCATATCTTAGCACAGGAGATTAACACAAGATATTGTATTACAGCGGCTATTTCCGCTGGAAGGTAATACTCCGAATAAATGGGTAGAAGGGTGTTAGTCTCAGGAAGAAGCCTTGACTCATAGAGAGGTGTTTCAAAAAATCTTGACCCACAAAAGGTTCAGACAAAAAGCGGCGGGGTGCTTGAATAGCGGTCTGCGATATGGAGGACCAGGTCCTGAGGCAGGACATCACGGTGCGTCCGCAGTGCGACCGCGGCACTGTTGTTATGTTCCGAAAGATGCGACAGGCAGGCCCATTTCAGACGCCTGCCTGACGTTGCCTTCAGCAGCCGGGCAGCCTCGATATTAGAAAGATGACCTTCAGGTCCCCTGATGCGTTTTTTCAGAAAAGCCGGGTAGAGGCCAGCCTCAAGCATGTCCGGGTCGTAATTGCTCTCCAGGAAGACCGCATCCAGCGAACTGACCACTTCGGTAAGTCCCTCGAAGATATGTCCAAGGTCCGTCATGATGCCGAGCCTTTTGCTCTCCGAGGAAACCACAAAGGCCGACCCGTCGGATGCGTCATGGGGTGTTGATATGGCCTCAACCGAGACTCCTCCGATCTGGATCATTCCGTCGGAACGAAAAAAACGGACATCTTTCAATTTCCCAAGCTGGTGTCTTTTCACCGCGGTATCATAGGTCTTCCGCGTGACATATAAAGGCAGACTGTATTTCCTCTGGTAGACTCCGGCGTACCTGATATGATCACCATGGTCATGAGATATTATCAGCGCATCGACCTCGCGGATGTCACGGCCGTGGGCAGCAAGTCTTGCCTCCGCCTGTCTGCCGTTTATTCCTGCATCGAAGAGCAGCCTGACGCCGCAGGCCTCGACATAAATACAGTTTCCGCTGCTTCCTGACTGTAAAGCTATGGCTGTAATATTCATAGCTAATATATTATGTAGGCAGTACCAATAATAGCAATCGATAAACGTGCGGCTGCATATTATTACTGCCTGGACAGCATAAATAAATAAGGGCTGGATAGAATACCAAGGTCCTCTTAGGTAAACTTTACCTATATGCCCGTCATTTCCTTACTGCGGCATTTAAAATATCTTTAAAAATCAACCGCTGATTTATGTTTTGGCAGATGGCATCATATTTGCAAAAATTCCAAGGTTAAATAAAAAGTTTGCAGATGCTATACTAGCACTTCAGCGATGTATTCAGGAAAACCGGAGGCCAGTTATGGAAAAGGACTTAAGGCGATACGAAAGATTTACTATCGGCTCTATGAAGATCAAGGGCAGGATAGTTTTCTCAAAAATTGTCGACGTCCTTGATATCAGTCTGGGCGGCATCTCTTTGAAAGTAGACAGGCGGCTGAATATAGGCAATGAATATATGCTGAAGATCGATGAACAAGGGCTGCGTATTTCATTAAAAGCCACTGTCGTATGGGCTTCACTGCATGAGAGCGTAAAAACGGCGAACGGAGACCTGGTCCCCATCTATGCGGTCGGCATGAAATTCAATGGGTCTTCGAATGAAGAACTATCCGAATTGATAAAATTTATTGCGCCTGACAAGTACCAGAACAGGCCTGTCCGTGAAGTGTCTGCTGCAAATGAACTGAGGCTCCACGTGAGGTTTCAGGTCGGTGACAGCGGAAAAGCAGTACTGACGTGTCCGGAAAATTACTCGATCAGGACTGTCAGCATGAGCGGCATGCTCATTGAGACCGGAAATGTCCTTAAAGCGGAAGAAAAAATATCTCTGGAAATATCTCTGCCGGAGAATAACAGCATTAATTCCCCTGGCCGCGTTGTATCGTGCACAAGGATAAAAGACAGCCCTGAAACGTATGCGGTAGGCATTGAGTTTCTGAATATGCCCCCTGAGAAAAGCAGGTTGCTGGGCAAATTTATCGGCATGCTGTCTTAGCAGCATGCCCGTTTCCACTGCCCAAAACGACCCGGACTCTGACCTCCTCCTTCTCTGTGGATTATATAATTAACCACAGGAGCATACTGAGAAACATGCTTTTTTATGCAAGATTGAACTTAACCCCCAAAATGCATTTAGCAGGGACGTGGATGGCTGAAAAATCTTTTGCAGCGACACCTTATTCATGTCATGATTAAATTCTTGATCTGCATATAATTAGGCAACAAGTATTGAGACTTTTATCACGGCATCCAATAAAGTCTTGTCGAAATTAAAAGACTTTGAAGTCATTCATGGTCTCGCTTATTAACATCAATTACATTTTTTGGGTCAATTGCTTTTCTTAGGTTTAATAGTTTTGCACCAGGCACTTCATATATAATATCCCCTAAGAAGTTCCGAGTATGAATATAAAGAAGAGATTATTGATTGTCCTGCTTTCCCTTGCATTCTTTTCCCTGGCCTCATGCGCCACAAAGGAAGTGCAGCCGCCTCCGAAGCCTGCCAGGGTAGCTGTTGTGCTCGGTGCAGGGGCGGCAAGGGGGTTCGCCCACATAGGGGTGCTGAAGATACTCGAAGCGAACGGCATACCGGCACATATGATCGTGGGCACCAGCGCGGGGAGTTTTGTAGGAAGCCTGTATGCATACGGATTTAATGCCTTTCAGCTTCAGAAGATGGCGCTCTCCCTGGAAGAATCAGACATTATAGATATGACTATCCCGGACAACGGCTTCATTAAGGGCGAAAAACTTGAGGAATATGTAAATTCCCTGCTGAAAAACACCTCTATTGAAAAACTTAAGATACCCTTTTATGCAGTCGCGACGAGCCTCCCTGGCGGTCAGGAGGTCATTTTCGGAAAGGGGAACACAGGCAAGGCAGTAAGGGCAAGCTGTTCCATACCCGGCATATTCAGGCCGGCCCGGATCGGTGAGAAGATTTATGTGGACGGCGGTGTGGTCAGCCCCGTTGCCGTAGACGCTGCAAGGAGATACGGCGCTGACATCGTAATTGCGGTTGACATAGCCTCAGATCCAGACACCAGCCCGCCTGAAGGTACTATAGATACCATTTTGCAGGCTGTAAACATTATGTACTCAAAACTCTCGGCTGTACAGACATCAAAAGCGGACGTTGTGATAAAACCAAAGGTCGGCTATATCGGCTCCGACGAGTTCGAAAAAAGGCATGAAGCTATCATGGAGGGTGAAAAGGCCGCGCTCGCAGCCCTGCCTGCCATACAGGGCGTCATCAGTAAGCTGCGCCGGGAAAAGAGGCTTGAGTAGCTCTGCTGTAGAAAGAATTTGCTTTTTATCCTGAGTTTTTTTATACTTTTGATCTGCCGAAAATAGCAAACCGCCTGTGAGGGCGGGACGCAAAGCTACCGGTCTTGGGAAAGACAGCGGGGCCGCCGAAGTAGCGAAAGCCTTATTACGCTATTTGCATCCCGCGCCTCATTCAGGCATGGGATTTTTTTTGGGAAGCACAATCCGGCTCAATAATCCATCGGCGTAACATATTGGCATGCATAATTATATGTCCGAAAGGAAAAAGGAGGACTTAAGAGTGAAATCGAATTGCTGGGAAGTTAAGGCCTGCGGGAGATGCGCTGCAACTGTGAAAGACGATGCCTGTCCTGTCTGCAGCGAAAGCAAATTAAATGGTGTGCATGGCGGGATCAATGGAGGCAGGGCCTGCTGGACGATTCCGCACACCAAATGCGGGGGCAGTACACAGGGAGCTTTCGGCAACAAGTTCCGCAACTGTATGGAGTGTAATTTTTACAACATGGTAAAGGCCGAGGAAAAAGGATCATTTCAGCTTTCAGCGACAATACTGGCTAAACTTAATAATTAGTGTCTTGCGCCGCAGAGTTACTGCCATATTTTGCGACTCAAGGGCCGACGCTGCCAGCCGATAATATTGGACGTACCGGAATTATTAAGAAAACTTAATTTGACTTGGAGGGCACTCCTTTCTATACTTTGCATAGTGTCACATGACGTGAAAAATATGTTCATATTTATCATAGGGGGTGCATGATGAAAAAGTATTTTCTTTTCACAATACTGTGTTGTGGCGTTATCCTTTCTGCCTGCGGCGGAGGTGGTGGAGGCGGCGGAAGTAATGCCTCCGGTTCGTTATCTGTAGCCATTACTGACGCCAAGCCTGCCCTGCCGGCCGACATAAAGCAGGTTATAGTTACAATAGATGAGGTGTCGGTCCACCAGTCCGGAGGGGACTGGGTGTCTTTGTCGCTGGCACAGACCCCTTTCACAATAGACCTGCTCCAGTTCTCTGATGGCCGTACGACACAGCTGGTCCCTCAGGTGTCGCTGACCTCTGGAAAGTATACTCAGGTGCGTCTGGGGGTCCAATCAGCCGTTATTGTCACAAATACGGGCGAGCAGTATCCGGTGGTGATTCCCTCAGGGAACCTGAAGACAGACAAAAACTTTGACTTCCAGGTTACAGGCGGAGGGGCCGTTGCCCTGACAGTTGACTTCGACCTCAGCCAGTCACTCGTAGTGACAGGGTCCCATAAGTATAAACTGAAACCAGTACTCCATCTCGTGAGTACAGCCGAGGCTGCCACGATTACGGGAAGCATAGCGGCCGCTACCTTCGGGACTGAGACCGAGACCACTGTAATCGTCACCCGCGACAATGACAACAGCGGAGGTCTTACTCCGGGAGATGAGGAGTATACGAGGCTTGTGGTAGCCAAAGGGTCTTCAGACCCTACATTGTTCTCGATTTACTGGATTGTACCCGATCAGTCGTATATTGTGGAGGTCCAGATCGCGGGCGGCACTGTGTATACTGAGGCTGTTGCGGGCGCCAGCCTGCCACCGGCTGCAGTGTTCCCCCTCAACAGCGGCAACCCCATATAAGAAAACCAGACCGGCCCGGCAGCTCCCTTTGACTGCCGGGCCGGTCTCACACTCCTTTCCTCCGCCGGTTCGTTCGTAGTTCGGACCATAAGCCGCTCTGACGCGGTCGGCTTCGTCCTGGGTCGTGACCTGTGTGTTCGCCCTTGTCTTTATCGTCGCTGTTCATATCAGGGCAGCGACATGTCGCAGTTTTTTTTACTATTTACTGCTCACTTTCACTATTTACTGGGTTTTCTTGCAAATATGATACAATTGTGCGGAGTGCGAAGGTCAATTGAAACGGGAATATGGGAAAGCCGGAGGAAAGAGCATATCTGTAACATGACATCTGAAACAAACGTCCAGACAGAACCGCGGGCCATACAGGTCCGTAATCTGAGGATCGAGCCGCCGCTTCTCCTTGCGCCGATGGCGGGCCTCACTCACAGCGCCCTCCGGCGGATCATGACCGGCTTCGGCGGGGTAGGCCTGCTGTCTACTGAAATGCTCTCGGCAAGAAGGCTGCCGACTGAAAACCCGGGCATTTCCCCGTACCTGATCAGGACTGAAAAGGAAAGGCCCCTTTCCTATCAGCTCCTGACTTCCACTGAAAAAGAGATAGGCCGGGCTATTGATAAGCTGCATGCCTTGAAGGCTGACGCTGTTGACCTTAACATGGGCTGCCCGTCGACCGCTGTCGGCAAGTTCGGCGCAGGCGTTATGCTGATGGAACAGCCGGATGAGGCCCGCCGTATCGTGGCCGAGGCCAGAAGGCGAACCGCCCTGCCCCTGAGCGCGAAAATCCGCCTCGGCAGCGACGCAGACAGCCGGAAATTAAAAACGTTCTGTACCATGCTTGAAGACGAAGGCATAGATATGCTTACAGTGCATGCCCGGTTCAAACATGAGCCCTTTGCAAGAAATCCGCGCTGGCCATACATAGCCGAAATAAAAGAATGCATTAAAATACCCGTTGTCGCCAACGGAGGCCTTTTCTCGACAGAGGATGCTGAAAGATGCCTTAGAGTGTCAGGCGCCGACGGACTGATGCTCGGACGGGGGGCGGTGACAAGACCATGGCTTTTCGCGGAAATTGCCGGAAGTGTATTCGGCAGCGATATCGCGGAGCCCGTCGTCTCACTTCCGGATGTTTACGCTGTCTTTATCGAGGCCCTGAACGCGGATTACCGCCCTATATACCGCCTGGGCAGGCTGAAGGCATTTACCCACTACTTCGCCCAGAACTATAAATTCGGACACTCTCTGGCCTGCAGGGTCCAGTCCAGCAGCAGCATGGATGAGGCGAGGGAAAGGGCCTTGACCTTTTTTGCGAACAACACTGAGGAGAGCGCTCCTGACTTGCCATCATTGTCAGCTTATGCGAAAGTAGAACAATGAATGTTCTGGACCTGCCTTTCAATAAGATCCTGTTGATAAAGAAGTCGGACCTGCCTGACTCGATTCTCATGCTTGAAGACCTTGAGAAATATCAGAACCATCTTGGCACCATGCATGCGTCTGCCCAATATGCACTGGCTGAAGCCTCAAGCGGGGAGATCCTGGAGAGGAACTTCGGCGACTGGAACGGGGCTTACTTCCCTGTGGTGAGGAGGGTTGAAGTCAAATATAAAAGCCCGGCAAAGGGAAGGCTGTTTTCAACAGGCTTTATTGAAGAGGACAAGGCGCAGAAGGCAAAGAAGGAGCTCTCGGAAAAAGGACGGACCCTTGTGGACGTCATGGTAAAGATCATGGACGACGGCCGGAACATAACCTTTGAAGGCAGATTCACATGGTTTATTGCAAAAGACAAAAAGTAAAGCACAAAAGGCGGATAGAAGGATTTGAGATCCCGTCGGCAAGTCCTGCAGAGGCGCTTCTGACCTGGGCGACTGATCAGCAAGGGTTAGCAGAGAATTCACGATTCCTGATTACTTCTTTTGATGCAGTATCAACATGATTGCTTCTTCCAGCTTATTGTAATCGAGTGGTTTTACGAAATATCCGGCAGGGCGTGCGTCGTATGCCTTTAGTCTTGTTTCTTCATCTGAATATCCTGATAAGAAGATGACAGGTATCCCTAACCGGGAACGGATCCTGCTGGCAGCTTCAATCCCGCTTATTTTCCCCTGTATGCTTATATCCATGAGTACTAAATCCGGCTTCTGGATTTCGGCTTCCTTAACAGCCTCCTCCCCTGAGGTTGCAGTTTCACATATCTCAAGATCCCAGAGTTCCAATATTTTCCCAAGGAACATCGCCTGAAGAATTTCATCTTCTACTATCAATATCTTACTCTTAATTGTTTTATACCCTTTGTTTATCGTCAGCTTCTGTCGCCTCCCGATACGTCATCGGCGCTGCATTAATTAGTTGCTCTTTCTTCTTCTCTTTCTGATTTCGTATTTCCCGTCATTACATTTTATGTTCTTTTACCCATTGCTGCCAGAAACCTGGTGCTTTCTGAAAGTATATCATAGGTGAGGCTTGCAGAGTTTCAACTCATGGGAAAAGCTAAAACCCGCAGAATATGTGGCGGTGGGGCCATGGGGCAGACTGGATAGCAGACAGAACACTGACAAATACCAAGGCCTGCCCCTGCAATTACTCAGGGCCCATATCTTCATCTGGATAGCACCTTGAGTCAGGTCCGAAATGTTGCGATATTTCCGGCACTTCGTATGTTTCGTCAGTCACTTCTTTCAGCACCAGTTCTTCGGGGTGCGGCGCCCAGCCCTGCGTTATGGCAAAGGTCTCGGGGTTAAAGGACAGGTCCTTTCTTTCTTCTTCTCCCAGGCTGAGCATTATCTCCGGATCAAACAGGAAATCAGTGTCATAGAAATAAAGAGCTTCGAGCCCGTCAAAATCTATTTCTTCGATATGATAAGGCCCTATCTTTGCTGCCGCATTTTTTTCACTATCAGATCTGGCGGTACGGACCATGTCATTGTGATGATTGGAATATAATTGCAGCGTATCGTACAGCAAAAGGTAATGGTAATTATTGAGATAATAAAGCTCCGGACGGAGGAGTTTTTCAAGCATCTCCCCTAGGGTCTTTAACGCCACCTCCGGGCTGAACACCCTGGCTGCCAGAGGCAATATGCCCCTCAGCTCGCTTTTTGCCTCTTTAGGATTTCCCGAATAGCCGATCAACTCAGTGATCTCATCAATAACGATCTCCATGCCCGTTTTCAATATTTCGGTGAATATCCTGTCCGGAGCCTCCTGAAACCGTAACATTGTTCCCCTTTGCCTGCCTTCCCGCTATATAGCTAGCATTATACGCTGACACCACGATGTTTGAAAACCCCGACAAGGTAATGGTTCGGCAATCGCTTTATGCAGTGCAAAAAAAATCTTGTCAAAAAGAAGATGGTGAATATTTTTTCTTGACACGGCGTCTTTCAAATGGGTGTCCCCGCTCGTGTTGTGCTAATATAGGCAATTGGAGGGCTTCATCTTGCCAAGTGCAACCTAGAGTGTGGTAAAATCACAGGGGCCGGTCAGGCGCATCGACTGACAGTCCGACAAACAAATATAGAATATAAAGGCCCCTTTAACTGTACTGCATATGTGACATCATGCCATTAAACTGATGAATGACAATAGGAGATTAAACGATGTATGAAATGAACAGCGCCCATCAGGGGAGAGTGGCGATCAGGTCCTTTCAGGTCATAGCTCATTCGCTGCTTCTCAGAGGGCGTTACAGCATGGGAGGGCAATCCGGGCAGGCCCTGGAATCTTCGCTGAGAACACTCAGCCCTGAAATCTATGGCAGCATGAATGATCCCAACGAGAATAGAGCTGAAAGGGCTGGAGTATATTATGGACAGATTGCCGAAAGGGATCGAGAACTGCAGCCGGTTTGTAATGACCGTGGAAGATGACCTGGAAGGCACTTCGTTTGAAAGGCTTGTCCCGCCTAAAAGGAGAAGGGCATCGTATCGGGTAAGTGAAAACGAAATGAGTTTTGTGGTCACAACAGGGATGAGTGAAATATATGACATTTTAACTCACCTGACTTTTTTATATATAGAGGCAAAGCACATATACAGAAAGACAAGAGATGAAGCCGGTGTCCCGAGCAGGGAGTGGCAGCAGTTCGAAAAAGACCTTCACAGGGAGACCGGAGTTGAGCGGCACTGAACTGGAGAAGGCCATCTGGAACCTCAGCATTATTTTAGGCCGGACCTATCACGAAACCAGGGAGACATATGATTATTTTGAAGAAGCAAAGGACAAACTAAAAAGCAATAACGGGCTTTTCCGTATCGTCTATAGCCTCGGGTGCCTCATCGAAAGGGAGATAAAGGAAAATGATCATCTCATTGTCCATTTCAGGCCTTCTCTTATTGACCAGATCATGCATCAGATATGCGGGAAAAAATGGGCCGCTGCTGCCAAAGACAAACTCTGCGAACTGGGGTTGGAGGACCGGCCATTACATATAATCAGTGCAAATCTGCACAGCGTGGTCAACCTTATTTACGGGTATCATGCAGTTATCTCTGAAGAGAAGAAACAATGCGACCGGAACCTCTATGATTTCATTCTTGATATACGTGATAAAGGTGAACAAATAAGGAGCTTTGCCGGCAAACATGGCTTTTGCGAAATAGAAGACAGAAGCGGGGCGCAGACAAATATTCAGATCATAGATACTTCCAAACTCGACGCCATCGATTTTCATCCCGGCATTAAAATCAACAGCCAGTTGCTCCTCGATCAAAAACCTGTCCTGCTCATTATGGATTATGCCTTTGGCTTCCAGGCTTTTGAACTGATGGACGAACTTCTGGAGCCCTGGGAAAGAGATGGTGTAACCAGAACGCTTAATGTTCAATCTATTTCCGTAATGGGCAAAGCAGGTATCCTGCCGGGAGAAAAAGGGGACATAATGCTTGCTACTGCGCATGTCCTTGAGGGCCAGGCCCACAATTATATACTGAACAACGACCTTGCTGAAAGAAGATTTTGATGACAGTGTAAATATTTATACGGGGCCGATTATAACAGTGCTCGGTACGTCATTGCAGAACCGGGGCATGTTGGAAATGTTTCATACGACAACCTGGAAGGCAGTTGGTCTGGAAATGGAAGGCGGCCATTATCAGCGTGCTATCAGCGCAGCGATAATCAGGGGGCACATTCCAAAAGATGTCCAGGTAAGATATGCTTACTATGCCTCGGACAACCCCATAAAAAGCGGTCAGACACTGGCTGCCGGGCCTATGGGTATCGAGGGGATCCGGCCGACCTACCTGATAACAAAAACCATTCTTGAAAAAATATTCCCATTGCAGGGATCGTGACAAAGACGATTTGCAGTTACAGACAGGAGCGAATTCCCCGGCTTTAAAAGGCGAACCCTTCAATCAGAAGGTTTTAGGATAGGGGGCGAAGAACATCGACTTATCAGCAGGGATTGGAACTTGAAACTGCTGAAGATTTGCCAACGAAATGTGCATAACAATTGCCTTAATCATAATTTCCAGAGGAAATCAGGGGCCTTTGGATATAGGCAGTAATCAAATTTATCTTAATATTTCTAAGAGAGGAGCCTCCTTAGCTGTGTTGACGATATGTCAACTCTTACAGAGGACTTTCACCTCCAGCCCTGTTTCCGGTCCGGGACAGGGGCGCTAACCCGTCGGCTTACCCTCTCATTTTCATAGTCAAAGAAAATTCAGGGGGAGAGAACAAAGGGCGTACTTCTCAGGGGCTCAGGTGCGCTTCATATTTTCTTCTTCTATATCCTGTAGCGCTGCCGCCCATTCCTCTGACTCGATCGCTCCCTATAACCGCCCAATGGCCTGAACGATAAAACTTCAAAATCTTTTCGGACTGAACCAGGTCATCAAGAATTATGTCTTTCACCATGTCGTAGGTATTATCCCTGTACATTACCCTGATAAGCATATTTTCCTCCTTCGTTCACAAACAAAAAAAGCCGAACCACCTTAAACTTTCGGCAGCTCAGCCATCTTATTTTGAATCGTAAGACCCGCCGCTTTCCGCCCCCTCCTCACGGAGGGTTTGGCTTTGTCGGAGCTTTCTTTTAATTACTTTTTATCACAAAAGACACTGCTTGTCAAATTAAGTATTCCAAGCGCAAACTAATGCTGCCCGGTCGAAAATCAAGAACCTGGCTGTCGGTGCTGGAGGCAAGCTCGTTTGTGGGTATATTTGGCCGGGCAAGCCGGCTTGAACTTTTCAGTCTAACCGCGCTGATCGAAGCCGTTTGGTACTGGGATTAGCAGATGTACCTGATTAACTCTCTCTTTAAATATATCCCTTTTTTGCTATAATACCCGCATGGTAAACCTGAAGGCACATCTCTTCATAGAAGGGTTCGGCATAATATACTGATGAAAATATCGAAAAAGAAGATAGGGGAGCTTCTTCTGGAAAGGGGCTATATTGACGAATTTCATCTGAATGCCGCTCTCGCCTACCAGAGCGAGTGGGGCGGCAGGCTCGGCTCTATTCTTATAAGGAAAGGCTTCATTTCGGAAAAGGACATGTCGTCTGCTATAGAGGAACAGTTCGGTCTTTCCTGCATTAATCTCAATGATATCGAAAAACCTCATGATGAAGTTCTGAGGATAGTCCCTTTAGAGAGCGCCAAGAAATTCAGAATATTTCCCATAGGGCTTGAGGGGAAGACCCTTCTGCTGTCTATGACTGACCCGACCGACCTGAAAACGCTCGATGACATAGGGTTCAGTCTCGGGCTGAGAATAAAGCCGGTGCTTGCTCTGGAATCCGACATCATGCGGGCAATTGCGGTTTATTACGAAGGGAAAGATAGGTCGCACCTGACGGTCAACAAGGCAAGGGCAGCGATTATGGCGAGCAGGGAGCCCCAGGTGCAGAAGGAAGAAGTGGACGGCGGGATCGTTGAGAGGAGTCGGGAAGCGGACCTTACAGTGCCTGCATCCGCAGTACCAGCATCCGAGGCATCTCAAAAAAAAGTTATCGAAAGTCTCATAGATCTTTTGGTAGCTAAGGGTGTCATTACAAAAGCGGAACTAATCAGACAGATAAAATCAAAAAAACTGCCGTAAATCATATTTATCCTTCTACCTGGCTGCGACAAGCACATTACGCAGCGTCAAGGCAGACAGACGGCGATAAAACTTATTCTATTCCGGTATTGCATTGATTTGGATCAAATCTCATACGCCTAAGGTCATTTTCGGGAAACTCCACATACTTAATCTAATCCCCTGCATTCTGGAGCATAGCCATGCCTCGTGGGATGATTAAGTAAGAAGCAGGTATCCCGACAAGAGCAGCCCCAAGCGGGAAACGGAGGCGGGGAGCCTGGGCCAATTTGAGGTCTTCTCAATGGCGCAATCCGCCAAACATGTCGGGAGATGGAATAATATATTTCTTTGAATTTCTTAATTAAGGAGGATTGGAAATGAAGAAGAGAGGAGAACTTTCAGGACTCAGCGCATTCGGAACAGCCGGCATCCTTGTACTGGTATTGCTTATCACTGCGGTCATGCCGGCATCAGAAGCAAGGCGAGCGATGCACAGGACATTGTCGATAAGGCAAGGGTCACGTTTAATGGTTTTATGCGCGACAAGGAGTACTCATGGCTTCATACTCATCTTAAGGATGCCAGGGGTCTCCTGATATATCCTCAGGTGCTCAAGGCCGGTTTTATCCTGGTGGTTCCGCGGACCGGTGTCCTTGTCGTAAGAGGCGGGAAGAAAGGGCTTTCACCGCGGGGCAATAGGTGTTTCTTGCCTGTGCAGACCGGCTCGCTGACCGGATAACGGATAAAACTCCGGGACCCGCTCATTCCCCGCCAGGGTCTCCCCATATCCCGGTTTTGCCTGAAACACCAATCCCGCCCGCAGTACGCAAACACATTTACGCAGCGTCAAGGCAGACAGATGGCGATCAAACTTCTTCTATTCCGGTATTGGAGGCTATGGGCATACCTGATCAGCGGCGGTATCAGGCTTCAGATTGTGATATTTGGTTAAGCTTGTTTACTTCAATTCGACAAGTATTACGTCGGTATTCGTATCTCCAATGTTTTCTCCGATGTGTGTATGCGCTTTCACCCAGGCAACACTCCCGGCTTTGACATCAACCTCCTGCTCCCGTCCGTCAGGAAATGTCAAACGCCGCCTGAAAGAGGACTCCGCGTATAATACGTAGTCAGGGTGATCGTGTTGTGAAGTTCTATCCCCCGGCTTATCGTGGTACCTGAGCACCCTGACGCGTTCGTTCTCCAGGACAACCGAGTACTTGTCCCCATCTGTTACAACAGGGTCCTTCGCAATGGAATTGAATGTCATTTGTCTCCTCCTTATTTTTCGGGTAATTGCACCACCCGGCAGGTATTCCAAGGCTGAGGTAAGGGCGCCGTGTGCTTTCATAAGATCAGGCCGTCTTTTTCGTCCCGGCACTCATCCAGCCTTCGGCAGAGCGGCCACCTTAATTTGTACTACCTGCCACTTTCTGTCCTCGCCTTACGGAGAGTTTGGCTTTGTCGGAACTATCCCTTAAATGTCCTTTATCAAAACAGACGCCGCCTGTCAAGTGTTGCAACTTCAGGCAGGACTCTGCTGCAGGTTGCTGATTACCCGGTCAGCTTCATAATCTTTCATAATTCTTTCACCGTCCTTTCACATCAATTTGCTAATCTTTAATTAAGGAAACAAATCAAACCCAGTTCCATGGAACTCCGATAAGGAGGGCGAAGATGAGGTCGATTAAAGCGATGAAAATACTGGTCTCTATACTGAAGGAATCGGAACTTTATATGACGATGACCCATGAGGAAAAGATCGCTCTTTTACATCAATTGTTAAAAGAGTACCCGTGTCTCGGCAATTCTCAGAACTAGCCCGGTTTATTCATTAATTTTCCCGAATACAGACTGGATGCGCTATTTGAGCGGCTTTATCTGGTCCGACCTGCCGGCAGGCAGGCAGGTATTCATACAGTGTATGATTTTGATAATAAAAAGACCAAATACCCCGGAGGTCGAAGACCGAGAATGAGCGAAAATGCTGCATCCGGTCCGAGTATGTCACAAATCATATCAAATACCGCAATCCGAAGTCCTGAATCCTCCATCCGGTTGATGCCGTTTGTTTCAAAGGGGGACCGGTGGTTGACAAGCTGATTAATGCTTATAACATTAAATTAACGGGATCAGCTGCTTAAGTGCGGAATAATGTCTGGAAAGGAGTAAAATCATGAAAAAGCTTGTAATGTTAATTAGTATTCCGGTTTTCATTGGAGTTCTTTTCTGTTACCGCGGCGACTCATTTGCTGAGCACACAGGGCCTGGCAAGTACAATAACGAGGACCTCAACAAATATGAGACGACCGGCGAAACCGGGGAGAAGACGGCCCCTAATGTGCCGGACAAGACATTCAATGACAAAAATGGAGAAGGCCTTGAGACCCGGGACAGAGAAGAATGGTGCCGCAGGGGGACCCCTATCATCAGGGCAATATCCGAAGCGCAAAATGAACTCGCTAAGCTCAACAGCGAACTCTATGAAGAAGGACAAGAAACGATGTCCGAAGCGAGGAAAGAGGGCAGGCGGGACAGTGCCATGAAGAAACTCAGTGAGGCCGAAAAGGCGCTTAGTGCTCTGGAAGATGAGGCCCACGCAAAGGGGGTCCCTGTCGGATGGGTAAGGTGCGACTTTAATTGATAGCGTCCGAGTTCCAAACTGAGACACTACCCTATGACTAATGCCGTCCTTCCGGATGCATAACGAACGCACATAGAATAAAGCTCCTTACAGACAGCTGACAGTGGCCGAGTGTGACTTACCAAAGCGGAGCGAAGCCCCTGCGCATTGTATTTTCGCTGATGCTCCTGGGGTTCATGAACTGAAGGAGATAATCCGGACCACCTGCCTTTGACCCCACGCCGGACATGCCGAAGCCGCCGAAAGGCTGCCTTCCAACAAGCGCGCCGGTGATCTTCCTGTTGATATAGAGGTTCCCAACCCTGAACTCCTCCCGGACCTTGCGTATATTCTTCGGGCTTCTCGAAAAGAGCCCGCCTGTCAGGGCGTAAGGCGTCCCGTTTGCGATGCTGATCGCCTCATCAATATTTTTCGCCCTGATGACCGACAGCACCGGGCCGAATATCTCTTCCTGCGCTATGATGGAAGAGGGGTCCACATCGCTGAAAATCACCGGCCCGAGAAAGTACCCGCCGCCGCCCGCCTCTCTTTCGAGGAAGAGCACAGCACTGTTTTTACCGCTCCTGATATAGCTTCGGATCTTCTTGATTGCCGCCTCGTCGATGACCGGCCCCATGAAGGTGCCTGGGTCGTCGGGATGCCCGATCCGTATGCTCTCCATCGCCGCCTTCAGCCTAGCGAGAAATTCCCCGTAGACCTCTTCGATCACGATGACCCGCGAGCATGCCGAGCATCTCTGCCCCTGGTAGCCCAGGGCCGACTCCAGGACACCCTTTACGGTTTGATCCGGCTCTGAGGTCTCATCTACTATGATCGCGTTCTTGCCGCCCATCTCTGCTATCACTTTTTTGACATTATGCTGTCCCGGCCTGGAGCCGGAGGCGAGAGACACTATTCTCAGGCCGACCTCCTTCGAACCGGTGAAGGCGATAAAATCGACCTTCTCGTGAGCGACGAGATACTCTCCGACTTCATGGCCTGGCCCGGGCAGAAACTGAAGCACCCCCGGAGGCAGCCCGGCATTCCTGAAGGCGTCGACAAGACGCCATCCGGTCACAGGGGAAAGTCCTGACGGTTTGAAGATCACGCAGTTGCCGGTGACGATGCCGGCAGAGACCATTCCTGCCGGGATCGCAAGCGGAAAGTTCCACGGAGAAAGGACCACCCCGATGCCCCGGGGTACGTAGAAGTAATCATTTATCTCTCCCGGATAATTCCCTGGATGAAAGATAGCGCCGAGCCGGACCATTTCGCGGCCGTAGTATTCAAGGTAATCTATAGCTTCGGTGATGTCACTGTCAGCGTCTCTCCAGGTCTTGCCTACCTCATAGACCTCGAGGGCCGCAAGCTCCTCTCTCTGCCTTCGAAGTTCTGCTGCCGCCTTGACCAGGCAGCCCGCCCTTGCCGCAGGGGGAGTGTTTCTCCAGAGAGCCGAGGCCTTCAGCGCCTCCGCGACCGCCCTGTCCGCTTCTCCGCGACCGGCGGAAGAGACCCTGCCTACGGCCTCCCGAGGTTCGGAAGGGTTAAGGGAGACTATCTCCTGTCCGGTGCAGACCTCTTCGCCTCCGATCAGGAGGGGATATTTCCCCCCGAAGCCTTTCTTCACTGCCCCGAGCGCCTGTCTCATCATCTCCCTCGGTCCTGTCTTGGAAAAGTCCTGCGCCGGCTCGTTAGCGAAGCCGCGGGACCTGTCTTCCTCCGGTGCTTCGGGCATCATCTCCGGGGGCTTAATGATCTCCCTGAACTCTTTGCCTTCTGCGAAGAACTCCCGCAGGAAGGAGACGTTTGAGGTGTTTTCCAGGAGCCGCCTGACTAGATAGGCCATACCAGGGATCAGTTCTCCTGCAGGAGCGTAGACCCTGACACGGTAGCCCATCTCCCTCAGGACCTTTCTGAGCGGCTCGCCCATGCCGAAGAGCATCTGGAACTCGAAGGCATGCTTCGGCAGCCCCAACTCCTCCGCAATCGCGATTGCGTTGCTGATGCTCCGTATGTTGTGCGAGGCGATCGACGGCCGGACCGTGCCCGTGTTTTCGAGCAGCATCCGCGTCAGTTCCTCGAAATGACGGTCGGTCTCCGCTTTATTTAAAAATACAGGCACCGGCCATCCTTTCTGCCTGTTGACAACGACCTCGTAGTCCCAGTACGCGCCTTTTACGAGCCGTATGCGTACCGGTCTCTTTCCCTCCTTTGCCCATGCTATCAAGCCCTGAAGGTCTCCTTTCGTCTCTCCGAGATATGCCTGAAGGGCTATGCCGCCGAAATCATATCCCCCTGCATCGCTGAACGTCTGCCTGAATATCTCAAGGACAAGGTCCTTCACATAATATTGCTCCATGTCGAAGCATACCGAAGCCCCTTTTTCACCAGCTCTCTGTATAACAGGCATAAGGTTCGCTTTCGCTCTTTCGACCGACCGCTCCCAGTCGATGGGGTCAAGCTGTGAATAGAAGGATGTCACCTTAAGGGAGATGTCGAAACGCGGTATCGGCCCCATGTGGTCCTTCTCCAGAAGAAGGTCCTCTTTCCACGTGAGGGAGTGCGGCCCGAGGAAGTCGAGAAGGCCGAGGTATTTCTCCTGATATTCGGCGGCTTCCCTGTCGCTCAGGACCTCCTCGCCGAGGAGGTCGACGCTGCCGGCGCAACCTCTTTCCCAAAGGGATGCGAGTGCCTTGGCCGCTTCATGACGGTCTTCGCCTGCAATGAACTGCCTCGCAAGCGCCTTCACCCCGGCCCGTATTACCTTTGCCGCAACATGTGGCAGGAACCCCTCCGAGCGCCGCCCGATCCCTCTTCGCATAATCTGGGGGAGTTCTTTTGCATCGGCGAAATACTCATGGAACAGTCCCACTACCAGTGCATCGGTCTTAAGAGAGGGCAGTACGTCTATATACCTGAAGAGGTTAAGCTTGAATTCCTCGTCTCTCATCGCAAGGTCCATGGTCCTGCCCATCCAGCGCTTTCTGTTGAAGATAGATGGGACCTTGTTCATCGACGCGTAGAGTTCGCGGCCGATTTCAGCTATTCTCTTTTCCATATCCGGATATGTCTTCATCTCCCTTATCATTATAATCCCAATTCTGCAAAGCGGGAACCCAAAAAAAAGATCTTATTCCTAACTCAAAGCCGCAAAGCTCGGAAAGAAATTCAAACAACAACTTTGTTTCTACTTGGCGCTATTGGCTTTCTTGGCGAGAAACCGGTGGGGACAGGTCCGCAAACGTGCGATTCTTGCAGGGGAGAGTTCTTCACGTTGCGCGGCTGGAATAGGTATTAAGCTTGTTTAGGATCAGGCCGCTATCTTCGACGGCCTTCCCATGCTGAAGAAATCAAATATGTATATGAATACGCCGGTCACAACTCCCCAGCCAGAGACCCACATTACTTCGTACCAGAGTTTCATGTAGTCTTGGGTAGTCAGGTAATCCATCCCGAGCACCCTCTGGAGATAGGCCTGAACAACGCCCGCTATCCCCAGCGCAAGGACCATGAAAAATATCGAGAAAACCATCAGCCTTAGCGCCACGAGGCTGCGTCCATGGCCCTTTCTGACGACACCCGTTATCCTGGGGACCGCAAAGTATATCATTGTAAGATTTATCATTACGTAGGCCCCGAAGAAGGCGAAATGACCGTGTGAGGCGGTGACCTGCGTCCCATGAGTCCACTTGTTGATCTGCGGCAGAGTATGAGCGAACCCCCAGACCCCTGCCCCCAGAAAGTGCATGACTGCGGAGCCGACGGCCCAGTAAAGCGGGACCTTATCTTCTATCTCTATCTTTTTCTCCCTCACATCCCGCAGGGTGTCGAATACCATCAACAGGATAGGCACAGGCTCGAGGGCGCTGAATATGCCTCCAACCCAGAGCCAGTAACCCGGCGTCCCGATCCAGTAATAGTGGTGCCCTGTTCCCGCAATACCGGTAAAGAGCACGAGGCCGACCTCTACATAAAGCCATTTTTCGACGAGTTCCCTGTCCACGCCGGTCAGCTTAAGGAGGATGAAGGCTATGATGGAGCCGGCCACGAGTTCCCAGGCGCCTTCGACCCAGAGGTGGATGACCCACCACCACCAGTAGTATTGTGTCCAAAGGTTTCTCACGAAGAAGATCCCGAACAGGAACAGCAGGGCCAGCATCACAAGGCCCCCGAGCAGCACGCCCTGGATCACTGTCCACTTCCGTGTCTTCATCATGGTCATGAAAATGTTGAAGAGAAAGATCAGTGCCACAATCACAATGCCGAATTTCAGGACAGTGGGCTGTTCAAGAAAGGGCATGCCCCACGACCAGCCTGCCAGATATCCGATGATGGCTGCAACCCCGATGGCGACAAACAGATAGAGTTGAATAGTTGCCAGCCGGGGACTGTATATATCGGTTTCCGCCTCTTCCGGCACAAGATAATAGGCGCCGCCCATGAAGCCGCTAAGGAGCCAGACCACGAGGAGATTTATGTGAATCGCCCGCGAGGTGTTGAACGGTATAATGTTCATAAGCGGGTCATAGTCCCAAACATATTTGGCGCCGGTAAGCAGACCGAAGATCACCTGCAGCCCGAACAGGAGGGTTGCGGCGACAAAATACTGATAGGCTATTTTCTGGGTTTCATATTTCATTTTTACGACCTCCTATTTCAGACTCGACAGAAAATCAACGAGATCCTTCATGTCCTTCGGAGACAGCTTCGCGAAACTAGGCATGGGAGAATTCGGGAAATGGGACCTTGGGTTTTCGAGCTGCTGCCTGATCCATTCGGGGGTCCTCGTGCTTCCCACATGCGTAAGATCGGGACCTATGTCCCCTCCGACTCCGTTCAGCTTGTGGCAGGCCGAACATCCCTGGGCCCTGAATACCGCCTCGCCCGGCAGCGGCGCAGGTCCAGCAGCAACTACCGCCATCGGTTTTGGGGGCCAGTTGTTGGTGTCTATTCCGTTTACCCAGGTGAGGAAAGCGACAAGATTCCCGATCTCATTATCCGTAAGGTGGAGGTTAGGCATCCTCCTTTTGGCAGGCCAGACCTTATGCGGGTCCTTTAAGAACTGCTTCGCCCATTCGGGGTCCCTCTGCGACATGACTCTTGTAAGGTCAGGAGCATAGTACCCGCCGATCCCGAGGATGGTATGGCAATCATTGCAGTTATAGCGCTGCCATGTCCACTTTCCATCTGCAACAGCATCGCTCAATTCTTCTGCGTGGGTCCTCTTCGGCATCTTAGAGATTGAGTCATATGTGAGCCCGAGAAAAATGACCGTTGAAATGACCGTACCCCAGATAAAAATGGCTTTACCCTGCGAGAGTGTCATATATTCCCCCTTTTTAGTTCCGGGTTGCTGAACGAGGTCGCCCCCCCGCTTAACCTTTTTTTATGCCGCGGCGTTTCATGCGCTTCCTTCCGGCCTTTATCCCTATGTATTCCCTGATGGCCGTGGCATTATTGCACTCCCCGTACTTTGCGGCATAAACGATCGTGACCGTTCCCTCTTTGAGTCTGTCTTCGATCTGTGCATCCTTTGCGTCCAGCTCCTTGAAATATCGTTGCTTGAATTCCGTGCACTTCGCGGGCTCATGACCGAACCAGTTCCTGAGTTCATCCCTTGGACCTATCTCCCTGAGCCACAGATCTACTTTCGCCTCCTCCTTTTTCATCCCCCGCGGCCAGCGTCTGTCGGCGAGCACCCGCCAGCTGTCTTCAGCGTCGGGTTTTTCATATATCCTTTTTATTTTAAGCACCGCTTCCTCTCATGAAAATGCTACCACTCATTCACCGGCTGTCAAGACTCACAGGACCCATTGCTCTTAATTCTTCGGTAGCTAAACAGAGGATTTTCAGAAGATTCCCGACCTGCCTGCCGGCAGGCGCGCTTCGCTTGAGGTAATGACGGTTTTAAGTGAAGACTAATTTTGAGATAGGTTCTAATAAAGAATGAGCAGGATAAAGAAAGAAAACCTTTTTTCCGGGGATGATCTTAGTTGATTGCGATTCTGCGGAGCATCTCTAATTCGTCAAGCATCTTCCCGACGCCGGTGACTACAGCTGTAAGGGGGTTCTCGGCGATGGTAACTGGGAGCCCGGTCTCCTGTTTGATCAGCAGGTCGATCCGGCGCAAAAGAGCACCCCCGCCGGCAAGGACTATTCCCCTGTCAACGATATCAGCGGCGAGTTCAGGCGGAGTGTTTTCAAGAGCGACCCTGATGGTATCCAGTATGACGCTGACCGGCTCGGACAGGGCCTCAAGTATCTCGTCCTCGTTGACCGTTATTGTCTTTGGTATACCGGATATCAGGTCTCTCCCTTTGATGTCTTTCACCCTCTTCTCTGCGTTGCCGTTATTGCAGGCCGACCCGATTTCTATCTTTATCTGCTCAGTCGTAGTTTCCCCGATCATCAGATTGTATTTTCTCTTTATATAGGCCATGATCACCTCGTCCATCTTGTCGCCGCCCACCTTTACCACCTTGCTGTAAACCACTCCGTCTATGGAGATGACGGCGACGTCTGTAGTGCCCCCCCCGATATCCACGATCATGTTGCCGCATGGCTCTCCGACAGGTAGCCCGACGCCGATGGCAGCCGCCATCGGCTCCTCAACCAGATAGACCTCTCTGGCGCCCGATGCCTCGGCCGCGTCCTTGACCGCCCGCTGCTCTACCTGAGTGATCCCGGAAGGCACGCCGATAATAACTCTCGGCGATACATAACTTCTCCTGTTATGGACCTTCTTGATAAAATATTTGAGCATCTCGCCGGTTGCGTCGAAATCCGCTATGACGCCGTCTTTCAGAGGCCTGATGGCCATGATATTGGAGGGGGTCTTCCCCAGCATTCTCTTTGCTTCGGAGCCGACCGCTACTGTCTTCTTATTGTCCTTCTTTATCACGACCACCGAAGGTTCATCACAGACAATGCCTTTCCCTTTCACGTAGACAAGTGTGTTGGCAGTGCCGAGGTCTATTGCAAGATCATTCGAAAACATCCCGAATATTTTATGAAGAAACATGTCACCTCCGATAATGACTGTAAAGTTTCAGACGCGGCAGCCTTTGCGATCTAATCCCAGGGGCGCATGCCGTTTTTTCCCCGGAAAGCGGCTCCGATACTATAATTACCCATCGTTAAAAACAGATTAAGCGCAGATTAAATTTTCTTAATGTACCCGCAGTCCGATTATTTCAGTAATACAGGGAGATTTGAAAGCGCATTACCAGGTGATATGCTTTGATCAGGAGATGATCGGACATAGAGGTGTAAACCCGGGATATGTGACAAATCAGGAAAAGGGGACAGGCTGTTTTTGAGGTGAATACAGCCTATCCCCTTTTTAGTGCCGGAGTGTGCCTGCAGTTTTAGTCTCCTGCTATTGCGCCACGAGCTCCACGCGTCTGTTCTTCGCCTTGCCGTCTTCGGTGCTGTTTGAGGCCACAGGACTGAGCGAACTGACGCCATATGCCTTCAGTCTCCCTGCGACAATGCCGTGCTTTGAAACAAGCTCCTTTGCGACCGCGTCCGCACGGTCTCTCGACAGCTTCATATTTGATTCAAAGGAGCCGACGTTGTCCGTATGGCCGACAACGTATATCTTCAGCGCGTTGTCATTTTTAAGGAGCTTTGCGATCTCCGAGATGGCAGCGGCTGATTCCGGCTTTATCGCCGACTTGCCAGTGTCAAAATATATGCCGTAGACAGAGACGTGGCCGGTCGACCTGATGTCATTGCCCATGGCCGCGGCGTCGGCCACCACCTCCTGCTTCATCCCTTCTTTTTCAACGATCCAGAGCGTGTAGTAAGTCGCCCCTGAATTAACATCGACCCAAGTCTCTTTGCCGTCCTTCTGGAGGACGATGGTGGACCTTCTGTTGAAGTTTTCGTCAAAGACGACCTTCCCACCGATCTTCTTGAGTGCATCCTGGATGTTCCTTCTTATCTTTAATTCTCCGGGCTCGGCTGCGCCTTTGTCGAGCTTATACCTGATGTGATAGACATGCCCTTCAACCGGTGTGGCAGGCTTGCCGGCCTGCACAACAAATTTATGACTGTCGAATTCCCTGTCTTCATAACTTTCTATATGGAAATTGGGCATCCTCGAAAGAAGGGGATGGTCCTTGCTCCCTTTTTTGTCAGGCTCAGCCGCAGAGATTCCGAAGCTTGCCATCACAAAAAAAAGGCCTAAGATTATTGCCGTAATATTCTTCACCAGAACGCCTCCTTGTACAAGATGATTGAAAGGATAGCGCATGATGACAGTGATTGTAAAGATCAACCCTTCACGCGGCCCCCTGGGTTTCTTCAGACTACCTAAGCTGTTTGAGTCACAGCGGCGCGGGGTCCGGTCGAAAGCTCCATGGTTTGCGCATCCTGGAGCAGACGGAAAACAGAAAACCTTTTAAGAGAGACGCGGAGGTGCGACTTTTTGGCTTGCCGACCGTTTATCGGTTATAATAACTGACTGGTTATGAATATAAACGAATCCATAATATCGTCCTCTTTCTTTCATCTAATCCTGATTTTGCTCATGGTCGCCGCTTCAACTTATACAACAGACATCTCCGGGGGCCTCCGTAACATCATCTCGGTCGACCTTACTGCGGAAGAAAAAGATCTGCCCGAGGCAACGACCGGCTCTGCGGAAGAACAGGCCCTGACCCCTGCCCCGCAGGCCGCTGAGGAGGCAAGTCTGCCCGATCAGGCAGCACCGCCCGAGGAGCCAAAAGAAGCGCCCGAGCCTGAAAAAAAAGCCGAAGCTGCCGTTGAACCGGCGAAAACAGAAAATGCCGAAAAACTTCCTGCACAGACAGGAGGGTTCACCAGCATGGAAGCCTATTACCAATTCATGATGATGCATAAAAAAATCTTCGGGCAGAAGGCCAAGGCCAGAGTCAATGAACTCCTGGGCGAGGCCCTCAAGGTGAATACACGGGAATTTTTCGGCGGCACCGCCACAGTCATGTTACAGTTCGGAGCCGAGGGTAATCTGAGAGAGGTCCTTGTCGATTCCGCTTCCCTTGAATTAAAGGCCTTCCTTGAAGAGATAAACTGGGCCGCTGTACCTGCCCCGTCCGGATATTCGCTGGGGTTTACCGGAGTGAAAATAGAATTCGCCGTAGGCGAGGGATATATGAATTCCAGGATAGACGTTTTTTAAGGCATTAGAACCCACGGCAGAAAATTCAAAACTTAACTTTCTGAAGCTTCATGGTCGCCGCATCAACCGCCTTATATATTTGCCGGGTCCCCGGACATCAACAGAGTAACGATATTGTCCAACGCGCTTAAGCTGCCTTACGCAGGAAAAAATGACCTTAAATTAAAGCTTGTTCAGGACTTGACCACATTCTGACCATGTCATATTTCCTGCATATTTCCTGTCCCGGGGGGGGCTGTGCATGCTGCTTCAGGAGTGATACAATTTGATTGATGACAAAGATTGCGGGCGGCAAAGATGTCGTGCACAGCCAGCAGGGCCTTCGGGACCTCGCCTCACAGTGGCTCGAACCGTCCAGGGTCCCGAAGAAATTCAGGATTATTACGGACACCAGCGAGTTTATCAGGGTCGACTATGACGACATCGTGGTCCTGGATAACAGGCCGTTTCTCATACGGCATAACCAGAAGGAGGGTCGTTTCGGCATGGACGATCAGCCTAAATTCTGGGTCAAGAACGCCATCGATCTTTCGGACGGGTCAAGAAAGATAATCAAGCTGGTATTCCATGAGCGGTTTCAGGCCCGTATAGGAGACCTCTTTTTTGATTGCGTTCGGAGTCCGTCAAAGGAGGCCCGTATCCTGGACCTGGTCCGTGAACATGTCAATTTCATGCATGGGTACTCGGTGCCGGACACCGCCTCAAATATTGTGAGAGTAATCGATTTCATCTCCGGACAAACAATGGCCGACTATTCCTCCTGCGGCGCAATAAAACATGAAGAGTACTTCAGCACCTCTTTCCCGGTCATCCTGAAGGAATACATCGAGGCAGTACGGGCTATCCTCTTTCTTCACCGGCAGAACGAAATCCACGGCGATATCAGACGCGATCATCTCCTGCGGGACACGGATATGAAGAGACTCCGGTGGATCGATTTCGATTTCGCGCACGGACCCAATGAAAATAAGTTCGTCCACGACCTCTTCGGTCTCGGGAATATCCTGATGTACATAGCGGGCGGCCGTGACATCACGATGCAGGTTCTGCAGACAGAGATGCCTCATATGTGTTCAGCGATAACAGCGGATGATCTCAATATTATTTTCCACAACCGGATAGCGAATCTCAGAAAGGTCTTCCCCTATATTCCCGAAGCGCTGAACCGGATATTCCTGCACTTTTCGACGGGAACAAAGGTCTACTATGACAACACAGAAGAGTTACTTGACGATCTCAGCCGTGCGGCCTATGCTGTACACGGAGCTTGAAAGGAAGGGGACTATGGAAGATCATAAAGGAGTACCGAAGCTGAAAGACAAGCACATCATGATCGCGGTTGACGAGTCGGAAAACGCGAAAGCCGCGCTCCTCTTTGTAGCGGGATTTATCGGAGGCTTTCGCGGTTTTCGCGCGACGCTCCTCAGTATTATAGCCGCCCCTAACAGGGACTTATTTGACTCGGAGGGGGAAAGACAGAAATGGATAGCCGATAAAAGAGAGGCCCTGCTGGGCATGCTGGAACGCTACCGTCAGATCCTCATTCAGTCGGGATTTCCGAAGAGCAAGATCAGGACGGAACTCGTTGTGGCTGACGACAGGCCGGTCTCTTCCGTCATCCTGGAGAAACAGAAAGAGGTCCGTTCCTGCGCACTGGTTGTCGGGAGGAGAGGAATATCCAAATCCGAAGAATTCCTCTTCGGCAGTGTTTCCAATGCCCTTATCCACAGCGCGAACAACTGCTCGGTCTGGATAATCGAGCCGACCTGCGGGCTTTAGCAACGGCCGCCCCAGCCGATGCTGATTACTATGGCGTCGGTAGGACAGACCTCTAAACAGGTGCCGCAGTCTATGCAATAGGAAGACCTGTGAGCCAGGCTCTTGCCGTCTGACATCTTAAAACACCTCATTGGGCAGGCGTCTATGCAATCCCCGCACCCCGTGCATTTGTCCCAATCCACTAAAGCTATAAACATCCGCTTTTTACCTCCCAAACAAGAGTTCCATGCAGCGCCTAAAATGCTTCTGCTGACTGCCCAAGCTTTAATTTTACTGTGGTCAGGTTAACGGCGATATGACATAAATCATATTACAACAGCGATAAAGCGCGCTTCCCTGTCCCCTGGCCGCGTTTTATGTGCAATTCGAGGACAGCAATATTTATTTGCAGGGGGGGGATGATCAGCTGCATTTACCGGCGGGCTGCTGCCGGATTGATCTACCCTGCGGCTGAGACCGCAGGGAATCTAATGCAAGGAACTTATTTCGTTTTTATTCGCTCGCTATCCCCGTGGCGCCAACAGTAGGGGCCTTAGGCCAGACCACGGGGAATACGCTCGCTGTCCATTTAAAATAATAAGCGCCCTGTCCGCTTCATTGCTTAGCCTTCTCAGACAATTTGTGATATGTTGGTATTAAGGACCGGCAGAGGGTGGACGAGAATGAAGATATTACTTGCAACAGACGGCTCTGAGTATTCAAAGGGGGCCGCCAGGTTTTTAACCTGTATGAATTTGACTCCTCAGGATGAAATCACGATTTTTCATGCAGTATACTGGATACCATTTCTTTATGACGCGCAATCCTATATCGAAACCTTCAAAGAAATAAAAGAGGAGCTTGCGCCAGAAATTATTGATTCAATTATGGATATCCTGAAGCCTGTACAAGCCGGCATCAGCACAGCGATAGTTGAAGGTTCTCCTGCCCAATGCATAATAAATGCTCTCAGGACATCAGATATGAACATGGTCATTATGGGGGCGCGGGGAATAAAGGGCGTTGAATCCCTTTTCGCAGGAAGTGTAACAAGGGCTGTTGCGATTAAATCACCCAGGCCGGTCCTGGTCACTAAACTCCCCGTAAGGGAGCAGCCTGTATTGAAAGTGCTTTATGCCACTGACGGATCTGAATATTCCAGGGATACCGGCAGGTTTCTGGCTTCGATGCCGTTTTCTGATAATACGGAATTTACGATATTGAATGTGGTTCCACCGGAATTTCTGGACATCCCTGAGACCTTTGCCCCAAAAGTCAATGAAAGAATTATTGAGATCAGGGATCAGGCCCGGTCGATCAGATTAGATAATTCTCAAAAGATTGTCGAGCAGGCAGAGGAGATTTTGAGTAAAACCGGCAGATCCATAAGAGTTATATCAGAGGTCGGAGATACTTCAACTGTAATACTGAGAGTTTCAGAGGAGATGAAAGCAGACCTCATAGTGGTGGGTTGCAGAGGCTTGAGTGGCATCAAAGGAGTGATGGGGAGTGTATCAAGAAATATTCTTGCTCATTCGGGATGTTCCGTGCTGATAGGCAAGACTTGCGAAGAATAGACCCCCGCAAACTAATCTATAACGTCGGGGTCATGATAAAGGCATTTGTGATTGCTTTTTCAGTTCATGAATAGAGTAGTTCAATAAATAATATCTGAACAAGGAGTGTAGCCATGCATAAGTTAGTCCTGCTGAGACACGGGGAAAGCATATGGAACAGGGAGAATTTATTTACCGGCTGGGCGGACGTGGACCTGTCCGAACAGGGGGGGCGGGAGGCAAGAGAGGCAGGCCGTGTGCTGAAAGACCAGGGATATACCTTCGACATCGCCTTCACATCGCTCCTGAAGCGGGCTATCCGAACCCTCTGGATAACCCTTGATGAGATGGACCTCATGTGGATCCCGGTAATCCGCGACTGGCGGCTGAACGAGCGCCACTACGGCGCGCTGCAGGGACTCAATAAAGCCGAGACAGCAGCAAAATACGGCGACCAGCAGGTGAAGATCTGGAGGCGCAGCTACGATGTCAGACCTCCGGCGCTGGAGGAAGGAGACGAGCGCAACCCCGCAAAGGACAGACGGTACAGAGGCCTGAAAAAAGAGCAGCTACCTCTTGCGGAGTGCCTGAAGGACACAGTGGAACGTTTTCTGCCCTGCTGGCATGAAATAATTGCGCCTGCGGTAAGGTCGGACAGGAAGGTCCTTATCGCGGCGCACGGCAACAGTCTCCGCGCTCTCGTGAAGTACCTTGACGGGGTTACCGACGACGCGATCACTGAGATGAATATTCCCACCGGGATGCCCCTTGTCTACGAACTGGACGATGAACTCAGGCCGCTGCGCAATTATTACCTTGGAGACCGGGAGAAGGTCAGAAAGGCGATGGAGGCCGTTGCAGGCCAGGGCAGGGCAAAAAAATAATGGGGGGTGATATGCAAAAGGAAAATCCGGTCTTTACGGCTCCGGTACCGGGCGATTGCTGCGTATCTCGCAGGTGATGAGTTCAAACAATCCAAAAAAAAGCATCCTCGGGCGTCTGTCAGGGTTCTGGTCTCAAGAGCGGAACCTGACGGTTTTGCTTGGGATCATCATTTTTGATTTTTTTGTCCTGCCTTCATTGACGAGTATAATCGGGGACCGAATTGTAATCACCCTCTTAAACAACCTGGTCATCTCCCTTCTGCTTTTGACCGGACTTTTTGCACTGACCAGGCATAAAGCTGTTCAGACCTTCTTTGCGGTAATAGTGACGCTGGTCATCTCTGTCCGCTGGGGACGTCTGCTCTTCGGAGTAAGCTGGCTGGCAGGCTGGGACATCTTTCTGTCATTTGTGTCTTTCCTTGCCTTCGCGGTTGTTGTCCTGGGCCACGTCTACAAGGAAGGGCCGATGACAAGCCACCGGATCCAGGGCGCTGTTGCCGCATATCTGCTGCTCGCGATGACATTCGCTTTGGCCTTTTTTTTCGTCGAGTTTATGGTCCCCTCCTCGTTTCAGTTCGGGAACTTGCCGATGCGACTTGACGAACAATCCTGGAGGGTTTTTTACTATTTCAGCATCTCCACTCTTACTACCGTGGGCTACGGAGACATTACCCCGATACAACCTGTCGCGCGAAATCTGGCGATGGCAGAGGCCCTTATCGGTCAGCTCTACCCGGCCATCCTCCTGGCCCGTCTGGTTTCACTGCATATACAGTCAGGACATTCGAAATAAAACGACTAAAAGTTGTACAGCCGCCTTCCCCAGGACGTGAAATTACCCTAAAAGATGATAGACTTCAATCAAAAGGAGGTTGCCATCATGAAAAAAACAGGGACATTTTATATTTTGCTGTTGATATCAGGATTGCTTTTCGGAGCCGTCTCCTGCACGCCGGCAATCCGTCTGAACACCCAGGGCGCGCGGGCCGCGGAGGCTGCAGGAAACTATACAGTCATATACTACGGCTGTAACTACATTAACGATCTGGAGACAATCGCCTTTCTCGAAAAGGAAGGCAGCGGGTATACCTTTGAACCCTATGCCCCTGATTTCGAGTACAGGGTGAAGAAGGGGTTGCCGGCAAAAGAGGCTATGGAGACGGCCATAAATTTCGTCAAGTGCAACTCATCATTCAGTCGCATGCAGGTGAGCGAGATTCTCGGGCCTGACGGCAGTACGATCGGGTACGAGGTGCGGCCCCTTTACGAGCCTCTCACTTACGGCGCCGGAGACGTCCTTTTTGTCAGCTACGGGCTCAAGGACGGCAAAGTAGTCATAAATGTAAGGCTCCAGGAGATAGCGCCCCAGGAAGGCGGGGTAAGCAGACATGAAAAATAAGTTCTGGCTGTTAATTTCCATTGTAGAATATTTTTCAGGAGGAATTAATGGAAGTAACAATCACTCTTACGGACAAAGAAATGACTTTTTTACAAAGAATTGTCACAGAACTTAATAACTATCAGAAAAAACAGACCTCGATTGAAGATGCTATCCATGAGTGCATACGGATGGCTGCTTACGAAGAATCAGAGGAAGGAGCATAGCTATATTAAATTTTTGACCATATCGGAACTCGGAAATAAGTCTGCCAATCAGCAGCAGCCGTGAAGCATTGATCGGAGAGGCTTTGAAGACAGATACCAGCTGAAAATGGCTTAAAATCAACAAAAAAGGGCCTACATTTCGGCAGGCCCTCGATTTTATTTGGTGGCGGGGAGTGGATTTGAACCACTGACCTTCGGGTTATGAGCCCGACGAGCTACCAGACTGCTCCACCCCGCGATTGAGTTTATATAATAAACTATTATGTTTTCCATTGTCAAATTCGGGTCAAATTAGTACTATTTCAACAGACACTATTGATCCCGCTCCGCAGTCACGAAAGCTTTCAAAGAATACCATAAGCCTGAAACTCTTATGAAATTTAAAGGGGCTTGATATATAATAAACAAAATCCGGTCAGGCAGACGTATTTAATAATGCTAGAAATATTAAAAGAACACAGATGGATCCTTGATGCGCTCGATATCACCCTGATGTCGCTTATTCTTTATCGTCTTCTTCTGATAGTCAAGGGGACCAAGGCCGCGCAGATGATGATAGGTCTGGGCATCCTGCTCCTTGCCTCGCTGGCGTCCAGGTATCTGGAACTCTTCACTATAGACTGGCTTGTGCAGAGTTTCTGGGCGCAGATAGTGATAGTCATGATAGTTGTCTTCCAGCCCGAGATAAGGAGGGCGCTTGCCCATATAGGTGAGGCCCAGTTCCTGAACTTCGCTTCTGCCGAAGGGCTGAAATCGCTGGAAGAGATCGTCAGGGCCGCGGTGTCGATGGCAAACAGGAAGATAGGGGCTCTCATTGTGATTGAGAGGGACACAAGTCTGAAAGATTTCGTCGAGATCGGGACAAATCTTGATGCGAGGGTGACGAAGGAATTGCTGCTGAGCATTTTTCATCCCACGTCGCCGATACACGACGGCGCAGTGATCATTAAAGGAAACAGGGTGGCAGCCGCAGGCTGTTTTCTCCCTATAACGCTCAGTTCTGAATTGAGCAAGTCACTGGGCACAAGACACAGGGCAGGCATAGGGCTTACCGAAGAGACTGACGCAGTGGCCATCATCGTATCAGAGGAAACGGGTTTTATATCCGTGGCGATGGACGGCAAGATAAATGAAAAGGTAGATATGGGGACGTTGAGAGATATGCTTACAGACATCTTTGCCGTGAAAAAGAGCAATAAATGAAAAAACTGTTCACAGAAAATATCGGTCTGAAAATATCAGCTGTGCTGATATCCCTGTTCCTGTGGTTTTTCGTAACTTCGCGAGGACAGTCGGAGATCACCCTTGATGTCCCTTTGGAATTCAAGAACATACCCGCGGATATCGGGATAGTAAACACCAGCATAAAAACCGTCAGTGTGACTGTCAGGGGACATGAAAGGCCTATGAAGAGCCTGAAGGCCTCTGATTTGAGGGTATATGTCGACCTCGGCAAGGCAAAAAACGGCGAGGACGTGTTCTACATCAATAAGGATGACATAAAACTACCCTATGCCTTGTCGGTGACAAATATAACGCCTCCAACGGTCAAAGTGAGGCTGGAGGAGACCGCATCCAAAAAAGTCCCGGTCAGGCCCGTGATAATCGGGGAGCCGATGGAGGGTTTTTTTGTGTCCTCGCTCAAGGTAGACCCGAAAAGTGTGGTTGTAACCGGGCTGAAGTCGGACCTGAAAAAGCTTGACTTCGTCAAGACTGAGTCCCTGGACATCACGGATTCCAACAGCCCGATGACCCGGGAAGTGAATATCGACACCAACGGGGCCAAAATAACAGCAGAGAAGTCCACTGTGAAAGTTACTGTAAAAATATTGGAGAAACCAAAATGAAACTATTCGGCACAGACGGCATTCGCGGCAGGGTGAACACTTACCCCATGACGCCTGAAAACGCCCTAAGGGCCGGGATGGCTGCTGCGGTGGTGCTCAGGAAAGAACATCACGGCAGGAATATGATCCTTATCGGAAAGGACACCCGCCTTTCCGGTTATATGATAGAAAGTGCGCTGACCTCAGGCATCTGCTCGATGGGCATGAATGTTACACTTATCGGTCCGCTGCCGACCCCGGGCATCGCCTTTCTTACGAGGACCCTCAGGATCGATGCGGGAGTCGTGATATCAGCATCGCATAACCCTTTTTATGATAACGGGATAAAGTTTTTCTCCCACAACGGGTTCAAGCTGCCTGATGATATTGAAGCAAGGATAGAGGACCTTATGAGAGGCGACTCCCTTGAACGCCACAGAGTCAAAGGAGAAGAAGTCGGAAAGGCGTTCCGGCTCGATGACGCAACAGGCCGCTACATCGAATATATAAAATCAACGCTGAAAAAGGGCGTGACCTTCGAAGGCATGAAGGTTGTCGTGGACAGCGCAAACGGAGCTGCGTATAAAACAACTCCCTGGCTTCTCAGAGAGCTCGGGGCCGAGGTGATCTCGATAAACGACGAGCCTGACGGCATCAACATAAACAGCAAATGCGGCGCCCTGCATATGGAGGAACTGCAAAAAGCTGTTGTACGGCATAAGGCAGACGCCGGAATCGCCCATGACGGAGATGCTGACAGGACCCTCCTCTGCGATGAAAAGGGCAGGATCATAGACGGCGACCAGATAATGGGAATCTGTGCTGTTGATATGGATACCAGGGGCGACCTGAAGAAAAGCACGGTTGTGGCTACTGTCATGACCAACCTGGGGCTCGAAAAATACTTCGAAAAGAACAGCATAAAACTCCTGAGGACCAAGGTTGGGGACCGTTACGTTGTAGAAAAGATGCTGGCGGGCGGTTACAATTTTGGAGGGGAGCAATCAGGCCACATCATATTCCTTGATTACAATACTACCGGCGACGGCCCTGTTACAGCCCTGCAGGTGCTTAATCTCATGAAGAACAGGAACTTATCTCTTTCAAAGCTGGCCGGTCCAATAAAACTCTTTCCCCAGGTGCTCATGAATGTCGAGGTCGGGAAAAAACAGGACATAAGATCAATCCCGGCTGTTATGGATGCGATACGTACTGCAGAAAAAAGATTGGACGGCAGGGGAAGGCTGCTCGTCCGGGCGTCCGGCACAGAACCGAAAATTCGGGTCATGATAGAGGGTGATGACCCCACGCTGATAAACAGTCTCGGCAGGGATATCGCGAATGTCATCAGGAAAACCATGGTGTAAACCCAGGGGAAATTCCAGCAGGGCATAAAGGACCCTGGGGCAGGCAGTTCGGTGATCCTTCCGAAAAGATTCCGGACAGGCCGGAGACAGAAATTCGGAGCTGTGGCATAGACCATAGGGGTATAATTATTTCTGAATAGAGTAAAACAGGGACCTCAGGTCCGGCAGATAAATTGTCAACAAAGCGCACCTGTTTAAAAAAGGGGGCCGCTAAATGCATCAGGCAGTGAAATTGGTCTGACAGGATGCAGCTTTTTCTCTCCTTCCTCTCAGGAACGCTGTTTTTTTCTCTCTATCAATACTTCCCGTTCTGTTGTCTTGCCCTTTTTATCTCCTCTGCGCTCTTTCTGGCTTTCAGGAAAAGAGGCCTGCTTGTTCTCTTTGTCGGCCTGGGTATTTTCTATGCATTCTGCAGACATGCTCCTGCGTCTGATATGCATGATATCTGGAAGAGGGAACTGAAAGCGACAGGGAGTTTTATTCATGACGGCAATGCAAGATTGTCTGACAAGGGCATTGAGACATATGTCATCGACAAGGCCTGGGATGAGGAATCAGGGGAGCAGTTGGATGATCTGCATGACAGGGAGATTGGACTTCCGGCTGATTTTGATATTGACTATGATGACCGGTATGAACTGCTTCTGGAGACGGGTAAAGACAGGAGACGCCTTAATCCCGGACAGCCCGTGACAAGCCGTTTGTATGGCGAAATAATCTCTGCTGAGGACAAGGGAAGATCATCCGCCCCCCTTTTTGCGATTTTCGACAGACAGAGAAGCTCACTGAACAGATACATTTCAGGGAAGTTCAGCGGAGACTCCGCAGCCTTTGTTGCTGCCCTGACAACCGGAGACACGGCGGACCTGAGCGACGAATCGAGAGAGGCTTTTAACGCAACAGGACTGGCCCATATACTCAGTATCTCGGGGACGCACTTCGGCATGTTTTCGGTGATGCTCTTCGGCATGTTCGGTTTTCTTATAAAGAGACTCCCCTACCGGTATCTGCAAAGGCTGACAATATATCTTTCGCCTGCCCAGGCCGCAGCCCTGCTCAGCCTCCCGTTTATGATCATGTATCTTGGCATTTCAGGGGGCAGTATCCCCGCGGTGAGATCTTTTGTCATGATAAACCTTTTTCTCTTCGGACTTCTTATCGACAGGAAAGGCTTCTGGCTGAATTCCCTGCTGTTCGCTGCTGTTGTCCTTGCAGCCTGGGACCCGGAGGTTACAGCGGACCTGTCTTTTCAACTCTCCTTTATCGCAGTGTTGTTTCTTGGCTTTGCCCTCGAAAAACGGGACCCGGTTGACGAGGCCCAGGCTCCCGAAGAAAAGAGAGGCCGGATTGCCCGGTATATTAAAAATGCGGTCGCCCTTTCTGCTGCCGCATCCCTGGGGACAGCCCCTCTTGCGGCCTATTATTTTCATTATTTCTCTCTTGTCTCCCCCTTGTCTAATCTGGTTGTTGTGCCTTTGGTAGGGTTTGTGCTGATACCGTTGTCTCTGATATCGTCTTTTGCGTATATTTTTTCAGGCCATTATATCTTTGCGCCGCTTGTTTCGGCCTCAGCGGATCTGACCGTGGCCCTGGTGAAGCTTTTTGGAGGCATACCCTTTGCCGAACTGAAAGTCCCGTCGTTTCCTCCTGTTTTATGTATTTTATTTTACGCCGGCTTTCTGCTCTACCTTGCTTCCGGCAGAAACAAAAAAATGCTTTTCCTGCCTTTTCTCCCTTTCTGTATCTATGCCGTTCTGGTCTTATCAGGGAAGAAGGAACTCAGCGTCACCTTTGCGGATGTGGGACAGGGTGATTCAGCGGTGATAGAATTGCCGGACAAAAAAACAATTGTAATAGATACCGGAAGGACCGGCAAGGAGACCGCTGCCCTTCTCAGCCTTCTGGGCAAGAGAGATATCGACGCGCTGGTATTGACCCATAGTCACCCTGACCATACCGGAGGTCTGGAATATCTCCTGAAGAAATTCAGGGTGAAGGAGCTTTGGGACAATGGGCGCATTGCCTACCCGCCTGAGCTGCGTATCAAGGCAAGCCGCCGGACACTGGGACGGGGAGACATTATTGAAGGTCCGGCATACAGCCTCACGGTCCTGCACCCCTATAAAGAATTCTATACAATGGCAGAGGACAGTTATTCCGAAGAGAACAGTTCATCTCTTGCCCTAAGGCTCAAAGGGGAAAAGAGGTCCTTTCTCCTGGCAGGAGACATAGAGGAGGAGGCCGAGGAAGATATCTCTCACCTGAAAGCGTGGCTCGCAAGCGATGTCATTAAGATCCCCCATCACGGGAGCAGGACTTCTGCGTCGGATGCCTTCCTTGGCGAGATCTCGCCATCCCTTGCGGTGATATCAGTCGGAAGGGACAACTCCTTCGGACACCCCAGCCGGGAGGTGCTCCAAAAGCTGGAGGGCAAAAGGGTATTGAGGACAGACCTCGACGGAGCTGTGAAGATCAGTGAAAAAGAAGGAGAGCTTCTTGTAAAGACCTGCCGCGAGTTCAGCTTTCAGCGGGCTGACAATTTCGCTTCTGAAAAAATAAATTTCATGAAGCTCTTCGCTGTGTGGTGATTATACCGCCGGCTAATTCAGATCATCTCTGCTATTTCGGGAGGGCCGAAAGCCGCGATTCTACATACTCTTCAGTAGAACCTATCTCAAAATCGACATTCTATGTTGAACCTCCGGTTACGTCATTCCGGCTTGTCTTTCCCATTTCTCCACCTCCATGACCTTGCAACTGACCATGAAAGGAGTAAGATTATTATCAAGAAAAGGGATTGTAATGCTCAGGACGTAAATATACCTGAGGATTGTAAGTAGCAAGGGAGCCGGAAGCCGCAGACAACTGGTGTTACGCTTGATTCGTTCGAACTATCTGGTCAGACAAATGACGGGATATCACTTTTTTTGATGAAAATACCCTTAAGAGTCTATCTGGCAGAGATGGCAGGAACAGGCCTTCCGGTGCTTGTCGGACTATCCTTTGTGATACTGAATTTCGGCGAGGGCAGCAAAGTTGTCCTGCTCAATTCTTGTCAGACCCTTCGGCTTTCTGTAAGATAAAGAGAAACTGATTGATCATATCGTTGGAGAGCCATAAAAGAGTTGGAAAGAAGGAAGATAGGATAATATTATGATCCCTTTAAGCGATATTGACCGCAGGCCTCTGCGTTTCCCTGTAATCACCGCGCTGATTATCGCTGCAAATATCCTTGTGTTCCTGTTTGAACTGGTTGAGGGAGAAAATTTCATAATACGCTGGTCCTTCATTCCTTCGCAGATCACAGCGGGGAAAAACCTGGTCACCATGCTGACCGCCATGTTCATTCACGGCAGCGTGCTGCACATAGCTGGTAATATGATATATTTTTGGGCATTCGGGCCTGAGATCGAAGACGCTATGGGAAGGGTATTTTACCCTGTGTTTTACTTGTCAGGCGGTCTGGTAGGCACTATTGCTCAAGTGCTGATGAATCCAGCCTCTTCCACCCCTAATCTTGGGGCAAGCGGCGCCATTGCAGCAATTATGGGGGCCTTTCTCATTACTTTCCCCCGTGACAGAATTCGCACGGTGATTTTACTCGGCTGGTTTTTCTTTATTCGTATTATCCCTGCAATAATACTGGTTGGATTCTGGTTTGTCATTCAGTTGTTTAGCGAGGTTGGAGCAGTAGCCCATGCTCAGTTCGACGGTGGGGTGGCTTATATGGCGCATATCGGCGGGTTTATATTCGGTATGGCATCAGCGCGTTTTTTTGAGTTCCGGCAGCGGCATGCCGGGACGGGAACCTGAAATAAACGCGGAGGTGTCTCATGCTTTTTCTTAAAATCCCGGGGTATATGGAGGACGGAAATTTAAGGTTAAGACCGTTGAGAATTTACGACGGCCCTTTCATTTTTAGAGGATTGAATGACGAAGCAATTCTGAAGGCCAGCGGTCTTAGCAGACCGATAGTATCATCATGGTTTTTTGTATGGTGGTGGATGAAAAAAACCTTTACTCCTGCTTATCTTATAGAATGCGATTTAAAGCAAGTGGGATTTATAGGTCTATATAATCTGATAATCGGTAAATCTGCTGAGATGAGTCTGATAATATTCGACAAAAATAACAGGCAGATTGGTTACGGGACTAGGGCGTTTAATATTTACGCACAGAGTATGAAAAGGCATTCTGTTGTAAAAGAGATTTTTGTAAATGTTAAAGCAGACAATCATAATGCGCTGTCATTTTGGAGAAAACTTGGTTTTGTTGAAGTAGGTATTATTAATGGCTTAATCACAATGTCTATGGGTTTATAACGTCGTATACAGAAGGAATAGTCTCATGGATAATATAGAGACCTGCCCTACAGGATAGCAGGTCTCGAAAAAACTGGCTTGCAACCTCTGGTGAAGCTGGTGCAACGAAACAACGACGCTGAAAATTCAGTTTCGCACCGCACTACGCAAGTCCGCGGCCCGTTCATAGCATAGTCCTGCGATCTCAGCACCGGCTACATGCTACTTTCAGAAAACCGAAATTCCATCAAGAGTACAATCGAAAATAGTGGGTAGGTCATAACCGTAGACTCTGCTACAATGTGAGTATAGCGATACGGATTGATTGGCATAGATACGGCTGCCGGGCTCCGTAGGCAAAGCAAACACAGGAGGTAGTCATGATCCCCGAAAAACTGCTGGAAGTAATGAAACAAGATGGGGTAGTTGCAATTGCTACACTGGGAGAGGATGGGCCGCATATGGTCAACACCTGGAACAGTTACATACGAATCACCGACGACGGGCGCTTATTGATTCCTGCCGGATATATGCATCACACAGAGGCCAACATTGCTACAAACAGCAATGTATTGATTACATTGGGCAGCAGCAAGGTGGCCGGCAAAAACGGACCTGGTGCCGGCTTCCTGATCAAGGGCACTGCTGCATTTATATTTTCGGGGCCTGATTTTGATGCAACTAAGAAAAGATTCGCATGGGCACGGGCTGCATTGGCAGTTACAATCCTCTCTGCCACTCAGACCTTGTAGCTTGCAGCAACAATAGGATACTTCAATTTATGCAACATGGCTCAGGAACAGAAAGGAAATTCGGTGGGCTATAAGATGCACTGGCATGTATTCCTGACACACTTCCCCATATCCCTCTTTGGGGCCGCATTTCTCTTCCAAATCCTGCATCTTTTCCGTTATCCCGATTGCTTTGAGATGTCTTCCAATGTCGCTCTTGTGGCTGGCGTTATCGGACTGGTCCCGACCACCTGGACAGGCTGGCGAACCTGGAAACGCAGATACCAGGGTGCGCAAGTGCCTCTGTTTCAACGGAAAATTGCCATCGCTTTTGCTCTTTTGGGAATAAGCATCCCTCTGGCAATCTGGAGGCTTTCATACCCTGCCATGTTTCAGCATGTTTACCCAGGATTGGGACATTGGTTTTATCTGACTGGAAACTCCCTTCTTATTGCAGGAGCAGGAGCAGAGGGATTATATGGCGGACAACTGAATCATCGGTAAATATTAGGACATTTGGAGTTGCGCTGGGTAATACCTTAGGTGTACATAGAAGAGATGGGACTAAATATCTCTATTGCAAAGCTCGGGCAGTTAGCTTTCAGAACATCCTTTAAGGAGAGTCGTACAGGAAACGTTAAAGTTATGAAGAGAGATGGAAGGTTATCTGTTGAGGACTCTGGCAGCGTCTTTGGCAAAATAGGTGAGGATAATGTCCGCGCCTGCGCGCTTTATCGAGGTCAGCACTTCCATCATCGCACGTTCTTCGTCTATCCAGCCCAGTTTTGCGGCGGCCTTTATAACGGAATACTCGCCGCTGACATTATACGCGGCGACCGGGAGGGCAAAGTTCTCCCTTATATCCGAGATTATGTCCAGGTAGGTCATCGCGGGCTTTACCATAACAATGTCTGCTCCCTCTTCGATGTCCAGCGCTACTTCCTTGAGGGCCTCCCGCCTGTTTGCAGGGTCCATCTGATACGAGCGTCTGTCGCCGAACTGGGGGACTGATTCCGCGGCGTCCCTGAAGGGGCCGTAAAAGGCTGACGCGTATTTTGCCGCGTAGCTCATAATCGGTACCTCAGGGAACCCTTCTCCGTCGAGGGCTATCCTGATCGCCTCGACCCTGCCGTCCATCATGTCAGACGGGGCGACCATATCAGCGCCTGCCTTAACATGTGAAACCGCCTCTTTTGCAAGCAATTCGAGCGTCGGGTCGTTCTTGACGTCGTTGTTTTCTATTATTCCGCAATGACCATGGCTGGTGTATTCGCACATGCAGACGTCAGTGACCACGTACAGTTCGGGTATTTTATTCTTGATGGCCCTGATCGCTTTTTGCACAACGCCCTGGGGGTCGTAGGCCCCGGACCCGGTCTCGTCTTTGTGCTCCGGAATGCCGAAGAGTATCACCGCCGGGATGCCGAGGCTAAAGACCTCTTTGGCATGTTTGACTACCATGTCGACTGATTCCTGGAAACAACCGGGCATGGATTTTATTTCTCTGCGGATATTTTTCCCGTATGTGACAAAGAGAGGGTATATAAAATCATCAGGAGAAAGTGAGGTCTCCCTCACCATTCTCCTGATGGTCTCGCCTTTTCTCAGTCTCCTCGGTCTCTGGTATGGAAACATAATTAGTTCGTTGAGTCAGTCGAGTTCATTGTGTACATCGGGTTCGTTGGCTTAACTCTATTAAACTCCACAAACTCAATGACCCCGACATACTTTGCTTATCCGCAGGAACTGCAGCCTGAACCGCAGGACGAACCTGAAGGCTGCTCGCCTCCATTTATCACAAAGCCTTCACCCTGTTCATTCTTGATATAATCGATTTCCTTGCTGCTGAGGCTCGCGGAAGCCTCTTTGTCGACGAAGATCTTAAGGCCGTTCTTCTCAATGGTCTCGTCCCCTTCGGATGCATTCTCGTCCAGATCCATACCATAGTTAGGGCCGCAACAGCCCGATCCATGAATAAACACCCTCAGGCCCCAGCCTTCCTTGCCTTCAGCCTTGAGTATTTCTTTCGCCTTTTCAGCAGCGATATCAGATACTTTCAACATAATAACCTCCAAAAGTTTACTTTTATTTAGCATAAGAAAAAACTTGATGAAAAAGCAACTTTTTGGGACAGGGCGAAGATTTCAAAGGCTTTTTGAGGTCAAAGCAGCTAAATCTGCAATACAGGAATCTTGGCTTAAACCTGTTCGCAGGCATATCTTCCGCATTGAAAGACAATATTTTGCCGTCCCAAAAAATCTGTGGTCTAGGAAAAGGCGGGAAATCATGTTAAAGTATTTCATCTTTTGGTCTGAGTTAAAATGGAGACGCTGATTTGAAGATATTAGTAACAGGCGGGGCAGGCTACATAGGAAGCCATATGGTGAGAACCCTTGGTGAAAAAGGTGGACACGAAATTGTTGTGCTTGACAACCTCTCCACAGGAAACCTGGACTCCCTGCTTTTCGGCAGACTGGTTGTCGCGGACCTGTCGGACAGGCAGAAACTCGAGGAACTGTTTCGTCTGGAGCATTTCGATGCAGTGGTCCATTTCGCGGCCCACATTGTCGTGGAGGAATCAGTAAGGGAACCGGTCAAGTACTACCGCAACAACTTCGCTAACGCCCTGAACCTCATGGAGATGTGCGTCAGATACCGGGTCAACAGGTTTATCTTCTCCTCCACTGCTGCAGTGTATGGCATACCTGAGAAAGTACCTGTTGCAGAGGATGCCTTTCTATCACCGATCAATCCCTATGGCTCTTCCAAACTTATGGTGGAACAGGCGCTCAGGGACATAAGCCTTTCGTCGGATCTCAGATATGTTGCGCTGCGGTATTTTAATGTCGCCGGGGCCGATGCCGGCGCAAGGATCGGGCAAAGGTACAAGGAGGCGACCCATCTGATCACCCTGTCACTGAGAACCGCCCTGGGTCTCAGAGAGCAACTGAATATATTCGGCACTGATTACGCTACCGCTGACGGCACCTGCGTTCGGGACTATATCCACGTCGACGATCTTGTGGAGGCTCATATGCTGGCCCTCGCTTACCTGTCGGCAGGGAATCAAAGCAGGGTCTTTAACTGTGGCTACGGTCACGGCTATTCGGTGAAGGAAGTGGTCGGGAAAGGTGAAGGAGGTGACAGGCATTGATTTCAGGGTCAATGAGACAGCCAGACGGGCGGGAGACCCCCCTTCCCTGACAGCCGATTCTTCAAGGATAAGAAGCGAACTCGGTTGGAAGCCCAAGCATGATGATCTTGAGTATATTATCAAAACAGCGTGGGAATGGGAGAAGAAACTGCATAGCATGATAGGCAAAGGTCAAGGTCAAGGTCAAGGTTAAGAATAAAGATAGGAATTTCGCCTCAAACTGACTTGATTATGCATGTTGCCTCAACCTCACCCCTGAATCTTAACCTGTCTTTTCAGAGCTTCAGCAGCACCATCTTCGACACCGGGTCAAGTTCTCTCTTTGCCGTGATCCCCTCCAGTTCCGTAATCACAGCCTCGAGCACCAGGAACGCCTCCGACTTCTCCCTGAGGCACCCGACCCTGACCGTGTCTTTTTTGCCGAAAGCGCCATGAAAATGTATCTTCGGCTCATCTCCCTGCCAGAATATGGTGCCGGACCCCACCACTTCATGACTTTCCCCGAGATGCCTCCAGACAGGAGTTGGCGGGAACTCGTCCTTCTCGGGACCTACGACAATACTGCCCTCTCTCATACCTCCAACAACGTGGAAAACCGCCGCTTTTATGTCTTCTCTTTTGGCGATAGCTATGAGATTGCCGAGCACATCCTCCCTGTCTTCAAAGCGTGCGACGATGATCCTTCCTGGTCTGCCTACCTGATATTTCATGATTGCTCCTTCTTTCACAAGTCGTATTATCAGAACTGACTAAAGCGAAAAACAGCACTATTTCAGAGTATAACACGGCCTTAGACAGTGGGAAAAGAGCTTTCAGCCGGCGATTTCAACAGGAAAATCGTAGCTGGCAGAGCTGCCGACTGCCGAATTCATGTTCACCGAGAAAGGAAACAGGGCATTCGAAATGGGCAAAAGGACATTGCCATTCATGGCTTAAAGCGATAAGATCTATCTATGGGCGGCATGGCATTATGGATCACCGGGCTTCCGGGAAGCGGCAAGAGCACTATCGCTGATGCGCTAAAGGCATCGCATCCGGATTTCGTTGTCCTGAGAATGGACGACCTGCGAAAGACCGTCACCCCGGAACCCGATTATTCAGACCCGGAACGTGAAATCGTCTATCGCAGCCTCGTGTATTTTGCAAAGAAACTCACCGAACTCGGCCATAATGTGATCATCGACGCAACAGGAAATATGAGGAGATGGCGGGAGCTTGCGCGGGAATTGATCCCGCGATATGCGGAGATATACCTGAAATGCCCGATTGCGGAATGCATGGACAGGGAACAGCAGAGGCAGCAGTCCCATGGAGCGCCCAGGGACATCTACAAAAAAGGAGAACAGGGCTGGCCGGTCCCCGGGGTGAATGCACCGTATGAAGAACCGCTGGGCCCTGATATTATCATCGATACCGGGGAGACAACAGTCCGGGACGCTGTCGAATTGATCCGCAGGAAAATCTTCTGACATAAGCATTAAGACCCCGGCAATGGGCAAAGAAAAGGTAAAGTTGAAGGTATCGAAGTTGTTTCTCTGTCTTTACCTCCTCGCGCCTCTTTGAGTGCTTCCAGGCATCAGACAGGTCATTTTTTGCTGAACGCTGACAGCCGTTGGCTGATGGCTGAACTATTACCCTCTGACTACTCCACTCCGGAAGGAGAGTACGTCAATATTATCTTTTTGAGGAACTTTATCATTATCCTCTGAAGGCTCGCTATTCAGGCCGGCAAGCTCCACCATGAACAGCGTCGTAAAATCACCGGGCTCTTTTATCATCTCGAATTTGAGTCCCCAGCACTGCCGCTGATACCTCATGGTAACATCCATGTCCCTGAGCCCTCCGCCTTTGGCATCGTACCATATGCTGCTGCTGATATTTACGCTCCTGATGGGGCTGAACTCAATCCCCGCCTTATAGAGCATGATATCTTCTGCCCTGTTATATGTCTGGCCAAGGCTGACATTTGCCTTCAAAATACGCAGAAGAAACTCAGAGCTTACTGTCTCAAGACTGCCGGTATATGTATTGTATGTTGCAGTAAGCACTATCGGCGTCCTTTATTGATCGCCACATCCAGTTTGAGCGGCAGAAACGGATGGTGGCTGTTATAGGTGTCTATCTCCTGCGTGAGCCTCACTGTGGCCACTTCATTCCCGTTGGTTATTATCCTGTTCAGCATGCTCAGTTCAATCAAAGAGGTCCTTTTGAAAAGGTCTGTAACATCAAAAACCGGCAGGTTATTTTCTGAAGCAGATATATAATGATATCCCACCGAAGGCTCAATGACATGCAAAAAAGACCCGTACTTCCGGTAAAGCCTGGTATGGCCCACTACAGTCATACTCGAACGCTGTCCTCATGAGACTGCTGTCCATGCTCTCATCATTGTAAAAAGAATACTCAGTGGCCCTGACAGCAGCAGTCTGTGTTACCACAAAATCCGTGCCGAATGAATGCAGCAATTTCGGATAAAGGTCGATCCTCCCGGCTGATAAACCGCCGTCCCGCCACATATTTGCGGCGGTCAGAGAGCCGGACACCAGGGGACCCCCTATATTCGTATAGTTCAGAACATATCCTGCCTCAGGCAGTTTCTGCGCGACATCGGCTGTATCGTTCTTCAGGTCTATCCAGTACTCTGAAAGCAGATAGAGTCTTGAATTTTTCAGAGGCAAATTCAATTCACCCGCGGATTCGAGGTAACGCTTTGTCCTCGTCTCAAGCTGGGTGCTGAATTCCCGGTAAAAATCCTTTTCATTCAGGACATTGACATTGAGAAAACCGCCGAGCCCCTCAGCAGAACGGTTTTCATAGAGCCCCTTCACCTCCCAGTAATCTTTATTCGCTTCAGAATCCCTGATATGGTACGCCCACGCGAACCCCTTTACGTCGCCCGGCTCAACGAAGCGGTATTCCATGCCTTCGCCTATCCCCGACCTTGCTGTAAGCATCGAACACAAAGGTAGCGTCCCGGTTTTCAGATATCGCCCAGAAGAAGGGGAGGTGCAGACCAAAGCCGCGGGTATTGCTCTGGCTCACAACAGGCAGGAGAAACCCTGTCTGTCGCTTTGTAAGAAGAGGCGAACACAAATAGGGCGTATACAGAACTGAGACGTTTTTTATCTTGAAGAACACATCTTTCGCCCGCAGATTTTCTCCCAGGACAGCATCGACATTTTTCCCCTGAAAACACCAGGCAGGGACCGGGGCATCACAGGTGGTGAAAGCCGCTGACGGACTGTAATAAGAGTTCTCCCCTCTCCTCTCTATTTCCTCCCCCGACAGATATACATTGTCCTTTGCATAAAAGATTTTAGCGTCATACAGTATGCCTGTTTTGCTTTCAAGGTTCAATTTGGCCTTTCCGGCTTCAATGGTAATATCCGCATCGTGGTAAAACACCCTGCCCTGAGCAGAAACATCCGAGGTGGCCTCATCATAGGTTATCTCATCAGCGTTCACGACTGCATCTTTCTGATGGATCTCGACCGAGCCTTTTCCCACATACTGCTTCGTCTCGCTGAAATACTCAAGACTGTCGGAAGTGATCACTGTCCCTGCTATCTTCCGCAAAACCATGAGCAGGAAGAAATAACAGGCAGACAACAAAGAGGGAGAAAACAGACAACAGTGAACGCAGGCTGTATTGCCTGTCCTTTTGTCTGATAAGGACTGCGTTTGACGGACCCCGGAGCTTATTTGTCATTCCCTGAGCCCCGCAAGCACGCCTTTATGTCCGATCGCCTCTTTTGCCTCACCGATGGTATAAAACGACCCGGTAACTACAATCAGATCGCCCGGTCCGTAAAGGCCTTCCGCCATGGTCAGCGCCCCTGCAACACTCCCGGCTGTTTTTGAGGCATACCCCAGATCAGCTGCACAGGACTGCAGCTTTTCCGCTGAAGCAGCCCTCCCATATGCAGGAGAGGCAAAGATTATTTCAGCTGCCAGGGGGAGCAGCGGTCCCAGTATCCCCCGGATGTCCTTATCTGCCATCACCCCGGCGACCATTATTATCCTTCGATATTTTGTGCCCAATAATTTCCGGAGGTGGGCTGCAAGGACCGTCGCTGCCGGCGGGTTGTGGGCCCCGTCGATAAGTATCGGAGGGTTTTCTCTTATCATTTCAAGCCTGCCGGGCCAGCTCACAGCCCCAAGCCCTTTTCTGATATCAAAATCCATTTCAGGATATTTTTCTGACAGGACTTCAGCCGCCTTTATCGCCAGGGCAGCATTGCCTATCTGATGCTCCCCTGCCAGGGACAGGCCGACATCCCGGTATTCATTTTTCCCCTGATAATTAAGAGAGACAGCCTCTGCATCACCCGAAGCCCGCTCTGCTGAAAACTCCGAATGAAACCGGAAAAGGGGCGCGCCCGCCTCATCACACCGCTGCTGAATGACCTTCATGACCTCAGGCTGCTGCCCTGCAGTCACAACCGGCACTCCCTGTTTAATTATCCCTGCCTTTTCCCTGGCAATCTCCTCCAGCGTATCTCCGAGGAACTCACGATGATCAAGCCCTATGCTGGTAATGACAGCAACCTCCGGCTGGATGATGTTCGTTGCATCCAGTCTGCCGCCCATACCCGACCTCGACCACCGCCCATTCAACCTTCATCCTCATAAAATGCAGAAAAGCCATTGACGTCACCACCTCAAAGAACGTGGGACAAAAATCTTCGACGCCTGCCGCTGCCTTCCTGACCTCATCAGCGAGTTCTATAACAGCGTCTTCTGATATCTCCTCTCCGTTGACCCTTATCCTTTCCGTAAAACTCACCAGATGCGGGGAGGTAAAAAGTCCTGTCCTGACCCCCCTTGTCCTGAGCAGGGATTCGATCATGGCCGAGGTCGAACCCTTGCCGTTTGTCCCTGCCACGTGGACCGAAGAAAATGACCTTTGGGGCCCGCCGAGGAGAGACATCAGCAGCCGTATATTATCAAGGCCGAATTTCATGCCGTGTTTCTGAAGCCCGTACAGATATTCTATTGTGTCAGAATACCTCATGTGAGCAGTCCGACAATCTGGGCGATGGTCTTTTTCAGCTCTTTCCGGTCAGTGACCATGTCTATCATCCCGTGCTCAAGGAGAAATTCCGCCCTCTGAAAATCTTCGGGCAGCTGCTGTTTGATCGTCTGCTCTATCACCCGCGGGCCTGCGAACCCGATAAGACTCCTCGGCTCGGCAATAATGATGTCCCCCAGCATGGCAAAGCTGGCAGTAACACCCCCGAAGGTGGGATCTGCGAGTATCGAAATATAGAGGCTGCCGCCCTCATTCAGTTTTGCTATCGCCGCAGCTACCCTGGCCATCTGCATCAGCGAGAATATGCCTTCCTGCATCCTTGCGCCGCCTGAAGAAGAAACCGTTATCAGCGGTATTTTTTTCTCCAGAGCGGACTCGGCCGCCCGCATGACCTTCTCTCCGACGACAGACCCCATACTGCCGCCCATAAAGGCAAAGTCCATGATTACGAGGATTACCGGCCTGCCTTCTATCAGCGCCTCGCCTGAGATGGCGGCCTCTTCAAGACCGCTCTTCTTCCTGTTTTCCTGCGAGCCTGTCCTTGTAAGGGACCTTGTCCTTGAAATTAAGCGGGTCATTCGAGGCCAGGCCGGAATCAATTTCTACGAAACTCCCGTCGTCAACAAGGAGCTTGATGCGTTCCCTGGCGCTTATCCTGAAATGGTAATTGCATTTCGGGCATACCTTGAGGTTCTTGTCTATCTCCTTCTTGTATATTATCTCCTTGCAGCTGTCGCACTTCACCCACAGCCCCTCGGGGATCTTGACCTTTTTGTCTGTTTTCAGCTCTTTGCTCTTTTTAAACCACGCCATACAATAACCTGCTCCTCATTATCTTCTAAAAAGCATTTACCACAGAGATCTCACGGAACCCACCGTGTTTGTTAAACAAAAACAGGACACCGGGCAATAACCAAAGAGGTCAGACAGGGGACCTCAGTGGTTAAACTGCCGTTATTAGAATTATACCTCATACACGTCCCCGGATTTTAATATCCTGATCTTTATTTTCCCCTTGACGCTTATGTCCTCTATCTCTTTGGTGATCTGCTTTATATACTGCGGTTTAGGATGGGTAATAAAAATCCGCTCCGGGAGAAACTTCATCTTGGCCATTTCCTTCTTCAATAATTTTGCCGTCAAATGCCCGGTCTTTATGGCCAGGTCCGCCATACTGTTCGGGAACGAGACCTCCACAATAACAGCGTTGACCTCGAGCGGCGTTTTCCATATCGTCTCTGTCGGCCCGGTATCTCCGGTATAGAGAAGAGACCTCCCTTTTTTATCGCTGATAACATATCCGACAGCAGGGACTGTATGGTTCACCCGGTAGGCGCATACAGTATGGCCGTTGACTTTGAAGGCCCTTCCTGCTGCGATGGTATTCATTTTGATCACCGGGTCCAGCGATGAAGAAATTTTCGTAAAGTCCGGCCAGATTTTATTGTTCAGCAGATGCTTCCTCAGGTCCGAAAGCGTCTCCTTTATTCCGAACAGTTTAATGCTGTGCCTTCTGTTTTTAATGATGATATTATCAGCGAGAAAAGGTATCGCCTTTATATGGTCGAGGTGCGCATGGGTCACAACAATGTCCCTGATCTTCCATTGCTCTTTTTCCGAAAGATACGACCCTATGGTGCCGGCATCGAGCAGTATGGCAGTCATCGACCAGAAATGCAGGAGAATTATAGCCGGGCAATTCAGCCCCGGAACTGCCGAGCACCTTGAAGATCATTCAGACCTCTTTCCCTTCACAGGCACGGATAAAACAATTCGACAGCCTTGCCGTCGAATTGTTTCCACGCCTGCTTACGCAGCTCCTCAAAGGCTGTTTCAGGCCTGAGCCCTTTTCTGTATGGTCTGTCAGTAGTCATGGCATCAAAGGTATCGGCAACAGCAATGATCCTGGCGATCAGGGGAATGTCATCTCCCTTGAGTTTGTCGGGATAACCGCTGCCGTCATATTTTTCATGGTGGCCCCTTACACCCGGGAGAATATCCTTGAGCCGGCTCACATGTCGCAGTATTTCAGCGCCGTACTCCGTATGCTGGTTCATCTTCCTGACCTCATCATCATCGAGCCTCGCCTGTTTCAACAATACATCATCCCTCACCCCGATCTTGCCGATATCGTGGAGTATGGCCGCAAGCTTCAGGTCTTCCAGTTCTTTTCCGGACAGGCCCATCAGCTCCCCGATGGAAACGCTGTATCTCATGACCCGCTGCGTATGACCGCCGGTGTAGGGGTCCCTCTTTTCAATAGTTTCGGCAAGCGCCTGCGCGGTCTCGTGGAAGGTCTCCTTGAGCTGCTGGTAGAGGTTCGCATTTTCAACAGCCACAGCAACCTGATTGGCAAGCGCGCAAAGTCCTTCCTTGTCCTCTTCATCAAAAAGCCCTTCATTCTTGTTGATCGCCTCAAGCACCCCGATCGTCTTTTCCTTGGTCATTACCGGGACACAGAGCATGCTTTTCGTTTTAAAAAAACTCTTTTCATCAGCGGACCTTGAAAAATCTGGGATCAGACTGGACATCATGGATTATGATAGGCTGACCGCTCTCGACGACGCTCCCTGCTATCCCCTGCCCTTTCGAGAGCCTTATCTCTTTAAGCGCGTCTCCTTTGTCCCCGAGCGCCACCTCGAAGAAAAGGTCACCTGTCTCCTGGTCGACGAGCAGAAGGCTGCCTGTCTCAGCATCCACAAGCCTTGTTGCGGCCTCGATGGCGCGTTTTCTTATTTCCCGGGAATCAAGGGTGGAATTGACAAGGGCCGACATCTCCATCAATGTCTTTAACTGCTGTAATTTTTTCTGCAGGTGTTCACTCATTTGATCGCGTTCCTCAGGGAAAGCAGGTAAGTTTTCAGTTCCTCGTCAGACTCCCCGACCCTTTTTACTATCGCGCTGCCGACAATGACACCGTCCGCAAATTCTGAAATATCAGCAGCCTCCTCAGGCGTGGAGACACCGAAACCGACCGCAACCGGCTTGCCGGAAAAACTTCTTATCCGTGCTATATGCGGCCCAAGGGACGCGTCCAGAGAAAGTTTGGAACCTGTAATCCCGGTAATCGGCACGTAATAGATAAACCCCGTAGATGTCCTTGACGACTTTCCGGATCCTGTCATCAGTGGATGTCGGCGCGAGCAGGAAAATCGTATCAAGGCCGCTTTTCCTGGCATGCTTCATCAGATTGCCTGCTTCATCAGGAGGAAGGTCAGGCACGATCACCCCGTCCACCCCCGCAGCAGTCGCATCCAGCACAAACCTCTCCTCGCCGTATTTAAATATTGGATTGTAATACGTCATGAGGATAATGGGTATCTGCGTGCCGGCCCTTAACTCAGCCACAAAGGCAATCACTTTTTTCAGGGTGACCCCCTCATCCAGCGCCCTCTGGGCGGCCTGCTGGATTGTCGGGCCGTCGGCCAGGGGATCTGAGAAAGGGACCCCCAGCTCTATTATGTCAGCCCCGCAGCCTTCAAGGAGACTGATCAATTCACGCGTCCTTTTGATGTTCGGATCGCCTGCCATGATGTAGGGGATGAAGGCCTTGCCGTTTTTTTTGCGGAGCTCCCTGAACTTTCCGGCTATGCGTGAACTCATTATATCCTGACCCCTTTTATCCGCGCGACATGCTGGACATCCTTGTCGCCCCTGCCGGAGAGGTTGACGATTATGATGTTATCTTTAGAAAGCCGGGGCGCGAATTTTATCACCTCTGCCAGCGCGTGAGAAGACTCGAGCGCAGGGTATTATGCCTTCAGTCCTTGAGAGGATTTCAAAGGCCTTGAGCGCTTCATCGTCATTGGCATAAGTATACTGCACCCTGCCGGTGTCTTTCAGGTAGGCATGCTCAGGCCCCACAGATGCATAATCGAGCCCTGCCGAGACAGAATGGGTCCCGAGCACATTGCCGTCTTCATCCTGCAGCAGGTAGCTTTTTGTGCCCTGAAGCACGCCGACAGAACCTCCGGCAAAACGTGCGGCATGCTCTCCTGTATCCACCCCCCTGCCCCCTGCCTCGACCCCTATCATCTTCACGTCCTCAGCAAGGAACTCATGGAAGAGGCCGATGGAATTGCTTCCGCCTCCTACACAGGCCACAAGGTAATCAGGCAGTCTCCCCTCTGCCTCCAGTATCTGCTTCTTTGCCTCTTTGCCGATAACAGCCTGGAAGTCCCTTACCATTGCAGGGAAGGGATGCGGGCCAAAGGCGGTCCCGAGGACGTAATGGGTTGTCCTCACATTCGTTGTCCAGTCGCGCATGGCCTCGTTGATAGCGTCCTTCAGGGTCCTTGAGCCTATCGAGACTTCATTCACCTTTGCGCCAAGGAGCTTCATCCTGAAGACGTTCAGGGACTGTCTCACTATATCGTCGGAACCCATATATATCTCGCACTCAAGCCCTAAAAGGGCGGCCCCGGTAGCAGTTGCCACTCCATGCTGTCCTGCGCCTGTCTCGGCGATCAAGCCGTGTCTTCCCCATCTTTTTTGCAAGAAGGGCCTGGCCGACCGCGTTGTTGATCTTGTGGGCGCCGGTATGGGCAAGGTCCTCGCGCTTCAGATAAATCTTCGCGCCTCCCAGCGACTCTGTCAGCCTCTTTGCGAAATAAAGCGGCGTCGGCCTGCCGATATACGTCTTCCGGAGATGGACAAGTTCGTTCTGGAACTCCCTGTCTTTCATGGACGCGGCATATGCCTTTTCGAGCTCATCGAGCGCAGGCATCAGCGTCTCAGGCGCAAAACGTCCTCCGTAGTCTCCAAAGTAGCCTCTTCTGTCAGGTAATCTTTTAATGGTCAGCCTCTTTTCCTGCCTATAAGGATAATGGATTAGCAAATTTTTTACAAAACACTATCGATACGGGACAGCTATCAGCCTTCAGTAAGAAAGGCCAAACACCCCCGCATCGTCTATCGATCACGCAATTTATGCTTTCCCCTGATAGCTTACTGCTAACTGCTGTTTCAGGAGGTTTATTATATCCCAAAAACAGAAAATATCACTATAAATTGATACCCCCCCCCAAGAGGTCGAAATTCAAGCGGTTTCGTAAAAAGCGCCAGAGGCAAGGCGCGCAAAGATTGAGGAATGAGGCGTACTTTGCTGTACGCCGCAGTGACGAGATATGAAGCGCAACGCAGCATATGGACTTTTTCCGAGACCGCCATATTTGACTCTTACCTGTCGATTTCATATACTTCAGTTATGCTGAAGATAGCGGTGATAGACGGTCAGGGCGGCGGCATCGGGAGCCTGATCGTGAAAAGACTGAAGGACGAATTCAAGGACAGGTTCGAGATAATCGCCCTTGGCACAAACGCTGCCGCCACCTCTGCGATGATGAAATCGCGGGCCAACAAAGGCGCCACAGGCGAAAACGCGATCATCTACAACTCCGACAGGGTGGATATGCTCATCGGCCCCCTCAGCATCACCCTGCCCAACGCGATGCTCGGCGAAGTCACCGCAAAGATGGCTGCGGCGATCGTTTCTTCTCCGGCCAGAAAGATACTGCTGCCCCTGAACCAGGAAGGGATAGATATCGCCGGAGTAAACAAGGAGCCCCTTCCCCATTTAATAGAACTCTTAATATCAAAGATAAAGGAGACGGAAAATGTGTGAGGCAAATGCATATATCTATGAGAACGGCAAGGAAGAGCTGTATCTCGAAAACGTGGATGTCATGAAACCGGAAGACGGGAAGATCTTCCTGAAGAACCTCTTCGGAGAGCAGAAGGTCTTCGAAGGAGAGATCAAAGAGGTCTCCCTGCTGCGCCACAAGATCCTGCTGCAGAAGAAATAGTAAGCTTTCAGCCGTAAGCATTCATCTGTCAGCGTGCCAGCTTGTCCGACGACGCAGTTAAGTTGTTGAGTTGTTGACTACTTGACTACTTAGCTGTTTTTCCACGATTTACGATTTATCAGTCATTCGCTTCTTCCGAAACGGAACGCTTCTTTGCCACCGGAAAATCGCGCCGCTTGCCGCGGGACATACTGAAGCGTGCAGCGATGCGCTTGACACAGTTGGATGGCGCCGTGCGCCTCGACGATTTGCGAAACCCGCCTTCCAACAGACTGGAAGCGTTGGCTCATAATCGCGCCGGTCAATGGAGCATTCGCATTAACGACCAGTGGCGCTTATGTTTCCGCTTTGAAAATGGTGACGCTTATGACGTAGAAATCGTTGATTATCACTAAAGGAGATACAGATATGGTTAAGAATGGTTTGTCTGCAATTCATCCGGGAGAATTCCTGGCAGAAATCTTGGGAGAGATGGGTATATCTCAGGCTGAGTTCGCGCGCACTATCGGGGTATCGCCGATGCGGATTTCGCATGTAATCAAAGGTAATCGTCCAGTGACGGCGGAGTTGGCGTTGTTGTTCGGTCGTGCGTTTAACCAGACGCCGCAATACTGGCTCAATCTTCAGGCGTCTTACGATTTAAAAATCGCGAAGGCGAGTATCGGTAAGCGCCTTGCTGGCATACATGCCCTCGCGCATGCCTAATTTCCCGTCAAGCAATATACCCGAGAATAATTTCAACCTGCGCGTCCACAGCGACGCGCCAAAGGCGGCGCGTGACGCGCGCGTTAAATCGATAAATGAAAACAAAAGAAGATTATAAACGCGCCCAGCGTGTCGTCAAGACGGTTATTAACTCCTGGGACCCTCAGGCGCTGCTTGAGGGCGGCGCACCTGATGACGAATTTGATGAAGAAATAAATGAAATAGTACGGTATTTGTCTAAAATCAGATCAGAGGATGACGCAATACAGGCGGTATCAGCAGTTATGAGCTCAGCTTTTGACGCAGAAAATTTCACACCGGAGAAATGTGCTGAGACCGGGAAAAGGTTATTCGCCCGCTGTAAGGAAGAGGGTTTAATTTGATAAGAACATCCTGTAATATAAAAAAGGAAAGGGTCAGTTCTATTGCTTTAGCCTGTCAAATCAATCAGGGGGAATAATATGATCCGGAACGAGGAAATGGAAAAGATCAATAAGGGGTTGCTGCCGTTGAATATCATCTGGGCGGCGATGCTCATATCTCTATTTGTTTATTTATTGGTCGGTTTATACATAGAAGACAATCTTCATGTCACCACGGAAAAGGGCGTTATCAGTGTACTTAGAAACGTGCTTTTCGCAGTCTCCTTTATCACCCTGATCGCCACAAGATTCGTCAGGAAGCTTATTTTATATGGAAAAGGCGGACGTACCGCTATCAGCCCCGAGCAAGCATCATATCAAGGCGACCCACGCACTGCGCTTTCTAAATATACCGCGGCAATGGTTGTATCTCTGGCCATGACAGAAAGCATAGGGACCTATGGTCTCGTCCTGTTTATCCTGGGGAAAAACCAGCTGGATCTATATCTGTTCGTACTGGTCTCCGCGTCGACCATGCTTGTTTATCGTCCTAAGAGAGACGAAATAGTCAGCCTGACCCAGAAATTCAATAGACAGGGGCTGAACGATTCGTTCCGGCGGAAAGGGTGAGTCTGTATCGATGACCTCGGGCGTCATGGCACGAAATAAAACAAACCGCTGGGCAACTCCGGAAAATGGAGGTAACGCTTATGTGCAGAAACATTAAGCCTCTGTTCAACTTCGAACCGCCTGTGACAGACGAAGAGGTCCGGGCGGCCGCGCTGCAATTCGTCCGGAAAGTGAGCGGTTTCAACAAGCCGTCGAAAAACAATGAAGCTGCATTCCTTGCGGCAGTTGACGGGATAGCGGCAGTCTCCAGAAAGCTTCTGAACTCGCTTGAGACAAAGGCGCCGCCGAGGGACCGCGCAGAAGAGGCCGCAAAGGCAAAGGCGCGCGCCGCTCAAAGGTTCACCGCGTAAGCACTTAAAGAACTGACTGCTCAAAACATGGCCCCCCTTTTCTTGCCTTAACCTCAGCAGCCGTTTTATAGTCTTTTATGGACACAAAATGGCGGTTGATCGAATCCGGTCCCTGTGACGCCTTTTATAATATGGCGCTTGATGAGGCGATCGCGACAGAGGTGAGAAGGGGAGCGGCCCCTCCCACATTGCGGTTTTATGGCTGGGACAGGCCTTCGTTGACCCTCGGCTGTTTTCAGAAGACCTCCGACATCAACATCGAATACTGCCGGTCCCAGGATATCCCTGTTGTCAGAAGGCCTACCGGCGGCAGGGCGATACTCCACGGCGATGAACTGACCTACAGCTTTTCAGCAGGGACAGACCAGGGGCCCTTTTCACACGGCCTCCTCGACAGCTACAGGAGGATAAGCATCGCCTTCTCGATGGCCTTCAAAAAAATCGGCGTCACGGCCGGCCCCAAAAAGGAGAGGGAAAAAGGCAGGGTGCTCAGCAGAAGTCCCTTATGCTTCCAGTCGAGCTCTTACGGAGAAATCCTGACAGAGAACAAAAAACTCGTGGGCTCTGCCCAGAAGAGATGGACCAACGGACTCCTCCAGCAGGGATCGGTCCCGTATCTCTCCCAGGAAGAAAAACTGGCCGGGATATTCGGGGCCGAAAAAACAGCAGCGCTGAGAGACTGCATGAAGGCCCTGAAGGAGATCCTGCCTTTGCTCGACGAGGACGCCTTCAGGAAGGCCGTTGCCTCATCTTTCGAGGAGGCCTTTGGTATCAGGCTTCTTCAGTCGGCCCCTTCGCAGGAGGAGTCTCTTCTTGCTGAGGAACTCCTTCAGCGGAAATATCTTCAGGACCGCTGGAACCTTCGTCAGCTGCCTTAACAGCATCCTCAGGCCTCTGAAGGCTCAGCAGGAGCCTCTGCCTTCCTGATCTCTGCTTCGTAGTAATAAATAAATACCGTCGCGATGATCGCCAGGCCGATATAACTCTGGACCACATAGGACGCCAACTGCAGAGGGAAGGAGATGATCGTCCCGATAATCGGGATCAGGTTGAACGGATAGGTGAAGAGCATCAGGATAAAGCTCGCTATAACATAGGCAAAGAAGAGCATGACATAGAGCCAGAAGGCAGACGGCCTCTTCCATAAAAAAATCGCAGCATCCTTGCATGACCGGACCGCGCCTTCACTTTTAAAGAAAAGGACCGCTATGCCGTAAACAGTTACAGCGATCGCACCCAGGATCAGGACTATCCCGAAGAGCGCCAGCACCAGGGAGAAAAAAATCCCGAGGAACAGGGCAAGTGTCGAGTCCTGGCTCTTGGCGCTCTGGACAATCGCCGCCACCCCGCCGCCGAGCAGCCCGAGGCAAAAAGTTATTGCAATAAAGACAAGTCCCATAACCAGGGAAAACCACATCAGGGGGAAGAAGACCTTCTTTGCTTCTGCAAAAAAGAGCTTCATGCTGAACTTCCGGGACGGATCAAGCACCGCATGGCCGACAGAGCCTATTGAACCGGCAAAGACAAAGAGTCCCACAGTCGAGACGATAAGTAAATAGAGGAGAAAACAGACGACAACGATCAGCACCAGCCCCATATATTTCGAGATCAAGCTCTGAAGGGTGACTCAACAGCCCCAAAATATCCCGCGTCTGGGCAAGACCCGTCAGGTCAAGTCCGAAGACAACAAACGCGATTCCGAGCGGTATGCCCACGATCACAAAAAAACCGATACAGTTGGCCAGCATCATTCCCGCCTGGACAACAACCAACTGCCAATTTCTGTTGACCAGCCTGAATCCGCTTTTTACAGCGTCAGTATATGTCATTATTTCTCCTTAGCGACCAATTGAACTTTTAGTAAGCGTTCAGCTGTCAGCTATATGCCATCTGCAAAAAGCAAAATGTACAAAGCTGATCAGATTATAGAAGTCTGGCTTAGCACCATGGAAAGTCGGTTGATTACCATTTCCGGCTGAAAGCTGACCGCTGATAGCTGCACTACGACTATTATACATCCTCTACGCTAATCTCTTCAAAACAATCCGGCGGCAGTTCCCTGATGAACCGGGAAGGCCGTATCAGGCCCATGCTCTGCCAGTCATCGGAAGTGACCGGATAACAGAGATAAAGCGCCTCCCTGGCCCTTGTCACCCCGACATAGAAGAGCCGTCTCTCCTCTTCTTCATCGTCGTTCCTGAGCGATTTGGCAGAAGGGAATTTGCCGTCGTTCATCCCTATCAGAAAAACAACGTCCCATTCCAGCCCCTTTGCCTGATGCACTGTTGACAGGACCACCCTGCCGCCGGTATCGTCTGCGCCCTCAGCCTCAGCAGCAACCCCCTGGAGCGTCATATCAGCCAGAAACATCTCCAGGGAATCGTACCGCAGGGCAAATTTGGTCATCTGCTCTATGTCCTCTATCCGCATCTCCGCGTTCGGATAATTATTGTACAGATGGTCTTCATACCCCTGCCTGAGGACATAATCAATGGCCCCGGCAGGCGCGGCAAGATACTTCTCATCCTCGAGTTCCCTCAGCATATCGACGAAGATATTAAAACCCTCTGAGGCCTTTTTCGGCACCAGCCTTGAGGCCCCGGATATCAGGCCCAGCGGTCTGTTCCGCAGCCTGAATGAGATTCCATATCTTCCCGGCTGTCATATTCCCTATGCCGGGCACCAGTTTCACTATCCTCTTCCAGCTGATCTCGTCATGGGGATTGACCAGCACCTTCAGGAAAGAGAGCACATCTTTTATATGCGCCTGCTCAAAGAATTTCAGCCCTGACCTCACCTCAAACGGAATGCCTCTTCTTTGGAACTCCATCTGGAGTTCCATCGACTGGTAATGCGACCGGTAAAGCACAGCTATCTCTTCAAAGGACCTGCCGTCCATATTCAGGTCCATGACAACAGAGGCCACAAATTCCGCCTGCTCAAAAACATTCCTCAGCGGCACCAGAAACGGGGGGTCTCCGGAAGGAGCAACAGCATGCAGTTCTTTATGGAACTGTTTCCTGTTGTTCGCTATGATGCTGTTTGCAAGATACAATATCTCAGGCGTCGACCGGTAGTTGGTGGTAAGCTTGAATATGGATACACCCTGGTATTTGTCGGGGAACCTGAGTATATTTTCGAAATCAGCGCCCCTGAAAGAGTAGATCGACTGCGCGTCGTCGCCGACAACCATAAGGTTCCCTGCATCTCCTGTTGTCAGGTCTATAATATCAGCCTGCAGGCTGTTCGTGTCCTGATATTCGTCCACGAGGATATGCCTGAATTTCAGCGAATAATATTCGCGGACCTTTTCGTTCTCCTGGAATATTTTTTTCCAGCCGCAGAGCAGGTCATCGAAGTCCATGAGGTTCAGGCTGAGCTTCTTCTTTTCATAAAGCTCCACGATCTTTGCAATATCTTCAAACGCATTCACAAAATGCGGAAACCTCTGCATGACAACATCCTCCACCTCGGCCCCGGTGTTCTTTGCCAGACTGCATATCTCCGACAATACCGCTCCCTTTGGTATGACCCTGTCTTTTTTAAAGATTTCGGCAATGCAGGACTCAAAAAGCTCCTTCGAGTCTTCCCGGTCAAGTATCGAAAAGCCCTGTTTATATCCTGCGAGCTGATAATGCTGTCTCAGCAGGAGATTGGCAACATGATGGAACGTCCCGCCGAAAAGACCGGTGATATTCCTGCCGATCAGCAGCTCCACCCTCCTCATCATCTCTTTTGCGGCCTTGTTCGTAAAGGTGAGCAGAAGGATATTTTCGCCTCTGGTCCCGCTCTCTATAAGCCGCGCGACCCGGTAGGTAACGACCCGTGTCTTGCCGGTCCCGGCGCCGGCAAGCACGAGCGCAGGGCCTTCCTGGTGCATCACGGCAGCGTGCTGCTCAGGATTGAGCTCATGCTCATAATCCACCTTCAGCGCTGGGGGTTCTCTATGGAGGAAGTATTTTTTCATTTTAAATGCTAAGACAAACCTATTTCAACCGCAGAGTGCGCAGAGGTCACAGCAGAAAGCATTTATTTTGGCAAGCTGCCGCGAAATCTTTGATTTAGAACTCAGTCTGTTCTCTGCGCCCTCTGCGGTAATTTTGGTCTTTTTCGAGTTTGTCAAATTTGATCAAACGCAAAGAGGCCTCGAAGACTTTTCGATTATCCCTTTCTCTTCGGACATTCTGAAGAGCTCCTCAACCGCCCTGAGTCCGTCGTCACCGATATCGAGCGAATAATCATTGACATACAGGCCGATATGCTGCTCTATAACGCTGTCTTCGACCTCCTGGGAATGTTTTTTTATGTATGCCTTCGGCTCAGCCTTGTGCGCAAAGGCATATTCAAGACTTTTCCTGATCCCTGACTCTATCTTTTTTATCAGCTCATCGCCCAGTTCCCGTTTTGCGATAATACCGCCGAGAGGGATCGGCAGCCCTGTTTCCTCTCCCACCACTCGCCGAGGTCCAGGACCTGCCGCAGGCCCGCCTCCTGATAAGTGAACCGGCTTTCATGGATGATCAGACCTGCATCAACCTCATCCTTGCTGACAGCATCGATAATCCGATGAAAAGGCATTTCGATCACCCTTTCCTTCAAAGAAGGGTCTAAAAGCTGAAGGAGCAGGAACGCGGTCGTAAGCCTTCCCGGGATAGCTATCTTCCTGCCTTTCAGGTCTTTCATCTGCTGATATTTTTTCGAGACAATGAGCGGACCGCAGCCTTTACCGAGGGCAGCGCCTGACCTGAGCAGGCAATAGGTGTCCCTCAGATGCCCGAAGGCATGGAAGGATATCTTGGTGATATCAAGCTCTGCGCGTCTTGCCATCCGGTTTAAGGTCTCGACATCCTCAAGCATCTCCCTGAAACGCAGACCGCCTGTGTCGATCTTCCCGTGCACCAGCGCGTAAAAGATAAAGGTGTCGTTCGGACAGGGGGAGTATCCGAGAGTGAGCTCTTTCATCTTATGCATTTCTGCCTGACCCAGACAAGCCGGACCCAAACGACATTTTCACCGCAGAGAGCGCGGAATATGCAGAGAAAGAGAAAATGTTCTTAGACATAAATATTAGTCCTCATCTCTGTGACCTCTGCGTCCTCCGCGGTGAATTCTTCTTTCCATTGTTACAAGAGTTTTATTCTTAAGATCCTAATGCCTCAAGAAATTGCAATACCGCCTTCTGGCAGTTCTCTGCAGCCAGTTCTATGTCCCATTTTTTCATATCGCGGTCCTCTACGATATTGCTGATCCCCCGTATCTCGACAAAAGGAATTCCATAGATACGGCAGATATGGGCAACAGCTGCTCCTTCCATGTTTTCGCAGATGGGACTGAATTTCCCGGCAAGTTCTCCGGCCCGTTTTCTTGTCCCTGTACAGGCCGAAACAGTCAGAAACACACCGGACTTGCAGTGAGCGATTGTCACCGGCTGCCTTCAATGCCAGCCTGCTCAGGCGTTTGTCAGCTGGAAATTCATTAAAATACTTCCGGCCACGGACCTTTAAAAGAGGGATCCCTGTTATTTCAAATGAATGAAGACCGTCCTTCAGCAGTACGCCCTCGTCAGCATAGACCTCTTTTTCAGCAACAGCGATATCACCGACCTTGAGCCCTGAAGATGGATAGGCCCCGCCTATGCCGAAGTTTACTATGCATGACGGAGAAAATCTTCCCAGCAGTACAGTCGCGGCATGAGCAGCATTTGTTTTTCCCACACCTGATGTACCGAAAACAACGCGGCTCCCTGCGACAGCGCCTGCATAAAAGGCCGGATGGCCCGGAAGGGTCTTCCCGACAGGTTTAAACATACTGCTGAACATGGTCCCCTCGGAAAAAACCGAGGCTATGATGCCGATATATCCTGTATTCACTTAATCTGAGAAACACACCTTTTTCTTTTTATTTCAATATACTTATCATAACACAGGCCTTGCAAAAAAAAGATTTTCTGTGTTAAGCTTTCTAACCTGAAAAACCCTTTTTTCAGGGAAAAATACACACGCCGGCAACAGTTCTGCCAATGGTCCTTTTTTTAAAAGGGTAGGCGGAACAGGCGGAGGAAAAAACCATAGGAGGAAAATCATGGCAGTAGTCACAATGAAGGAATTGCTTGAGGCCGGAGTACATTTTGGCCATCAGGTAAAGCGCTGGAACCCGAAGATGAAAAGGTACATCTTCGGCGAGAGAAACGGTATTTATATCATTGACCTGCAGAAGACCTTAAAAGGCCTTGAAGACGCATACAATTATGTAAGGACCCAGGCTGCAACAGGCGCAGGAGTGCTTTTTGTGGGCACAAAAAAACAGGCGCAGGACGCGGTCATGGAAGAGGCCCACAGGGCTTCAGCCTTCTTACATCAACCAGAGATGGCTGGGGGGGATGCTGACAAACTTTACTACCGTAAAAAAGAGCATCGACCGTCTTAAAAAGCTGGAGGCGATGAAAGAAGACGGCACCTTGCAGCTCCTTACAAAGAAAGAGGCGGCCAGACTTGAAAAAGAGAGGGAAAAACTGGCCAAAAACCTTTCCGGGATAAAAGACATGAAAGAACTCCCGGGAATTATATTCATCATCGACCCGAAGAAGGAAAAAATCGGGGTGGCTGAAGCCAGAAAATTATCGATACCCACTGTAGCAGTAGTAGATACAAACTGTGATCCTGACGAAATCGATCATGTCATACCAGGCAATGACGATGCAATCCGGGCCATAAAGCTCCTTACTTCAAAGATGGCCGATGCCGTACTTGAAGGAAGGGCCGCCCTCAACAAGGAAGCGCAGCAGGAAGAGGAAAAGGGCCGGATTGAGGAGAAGATCAAGACAGAAGAGGCAGCGGAGGTAACGGAATGACAGTAATTTCAGCAAGCGCGGTAAAAGATCTCAGAGAAAAGACAGGCGCCGGGATGATGGAGTGCAAAAAAGCGCTCACAGAAAGCAGCGGCGACTTTGAAAAAGCCATAGATCTCCTGAGGCAGAAAGGTCTGGCTTCAGCCGCTAAAAAGGCGACCCGCAGTGCTTCCCAGGGTGTGATTTCGATCAGCTGCGGAAGGCGGCATGGCCGTCATTGCAGAGCTGAACTGTGAAACCGACTTTGTGGCCCGCACGGACGACTTCCGCGCCCTTGTAGCAGAGGTGGGATCACTTCTTCTTAAGGCTTCCGATCCTTCCGCCGTGACCGCGCGCATAGAAGAGATGATAAAGGAGAAGATCGCAAAGCTGGGTGAGAACATAGTATTGAGACGCTCCGAAAAGTTCGATCTTGCGGGCGCTGCGGGAGGCTTCGGTTCTTATATTCATATGGACAAGATCGGTGTTCTGGTGGAGGCCCTCTGCGCCCAGGCGGCGCATGCCGAAACCGACGCCTTCCGGACGATGATGAAAGACCTGGCCATGCATATAGCCGCGTCTAACCCAACCTATGTCTCCCGTGAGAGCGTCCCTCAGGACGTGCTTGTGCGTGAAAAGGAGATTTACCGGGGCCAGGTCGCAGGCAAACCTGCCAATGTTATCGACAAGATAGTCGAAGGCAAAGTCGAGAAGTTCTATTCCGACGTCTGCCTGGTGGACCAGATATTCGTAAAAGACCCGGATGGCAAAAAGAAGGTGAAAGACATTATTGCCGAGACTGCAAAGCAGGTCGGCGGGGAGATAACTATCAGACGATTTCTGCGCTTCCAGCTGGGAGAAGGCCAGCCGTCTGAACCGGCCAGCTGCTAAGGATATGCATGCCGCCCAAATATAAAAGGATACTCCTGAAAATCAGCGGAGAGGCCCTTATGGGCGACAAAGGTTACGGGATTGACGCCTCATACCGTTGATTTTATGGCCAGGGAAATAAAAGATGTTTCTTCGATGGGTATCCAGCTCGCCATTGTTATCGGCGGAGGCAATATCTTCAGGGGTGTACAGGCCAGCCTGGAGGGCATGGAAAGGGCATCTGCGGATTACATGGGGATGGTTGCGACAGTAATCAACGCACTTGCCCTTCAGAACTCCCTCGAAAAACAGGGTATTCCGACGAGGGTACAGTCGGCGATTGAGATGAAAGAATTAGCTGAATCATATATCAGGCGCAAGGCGATACGGCATCTCGAAAAGGGACGTGTTGTTATCTTCGCTGCGGGGACAGGCAATCCCTACTTCACTACTGACACGGCAGCCGCCTTAAGGGCGATGGAGATCGGCGCAGAACTCATCATGAAGGGGACCAAAGTTGACGGCGTATATTCTGCAGACCCGCTTAAGGACCCCCAGGCCGTAAAATTCAGCAGCCTCACCTATATTGACGTTCTGAAAAAAGGACTCGGAGTCATGGATTCGACGGCCATCTCCCTCTGTATGGACAACAACCTGCCGATTGTGGTATTCAATTTAAGAGGCAAGGGAAATATCAGAAAGATCATAGAAGGGAAAAAGATAGGCACTCTTGTTAGGGGGAACAATGATACAGGAGCTAAGAAAAAAAACAAGTGACAGGATGCAGGGCGCTGTAGACGCGCTCAAGAAAGAATTCGCCGGCATCAGGACCGGCAGGGCCTCTATGGGGCTTCTCGACGGAATAATCGTCGATTATTACGGGACACCTACTCCTGTTCAGCAACTCGCAAGCCTGAGCATACCCGAAAGCAGGCAGATCGCGATCCAGCCCTGGGAACAGAAGCTGATACCTGAAATCGAAAAAGCGATTATGAAATCCGATCTGGGACTTACGCCGATGAACGACGGCAAGACGATCAGAATCAATATCCCGATTCTTACCGAGGAGCGCAGGAAACAGCTCGTGAAAATCGTAAGGAAAAGGGCGGAAGAATCTAAAATTGTGGTGCGAAATATCAGAAGAGACAGCAACGAAGAACTGAAAAAACTCGAAAAAGATGAACATATCAGCGAGGATGAAGTGAAAAAAGAGCATGATGAGATACAAAAAATTACGGATTCTTTCATCAAAAAAATAGATGAGTTGTTGGAGCATAAAGAAAAAGAGATTATGGAGGTATGACAATGAACAGCAATTTCATGTTGAAAGTTGAAGATGCAAAACTCCCTGACGTACAAAAAGCCCTTCAGCAGGCAGGCATTAAAGTAAGGAGCATTATTGAAATATTTAAAGAGGAAGTCAAGAAAGAAGAAGCAAGCTAATGGCTGTGGCTACCAGGAAAAAGTCCGTATCAGCAAAAGGGAAACAGCTCCCTGTGAAGATTAAAACTGCGAAGTCTCCTTCGAAAAAGGGACCTGTCAAATCTTCCGCAAGGACCAAAAAGGCCGGCGCCTCAAAAAAGATGGGGCTGACAGTTTCGTCTGCCAGGAAGCCTGTTGCCAGGAAGCCTGTTGCCAAGAAGCCTGTTGCTAAGAAGCCTGTTGCCAAGAAGCCTGTTGCCAAGAAGCCTGTTGCCAAGAAGCCTGTTGCTAAGAAGCCTGTTGTCAAGAAGCCTGTTGCTAAGAAGCCTGTTGTGAAGAAGCCTGTTGCTAAGAAGCCTGTTGTGAAGAAGTCTGTCGTAAAAAAGACAGGAAGAGTGGTGAATTCTCACGAGCAGACTGCCCTCTCAAAAGATAGATTGCCTGAACTCAGAAAATCCCTGATAAGAAAAAAAGAGAGCATTCTGAAAGAGGCAAAAGAAGAGATAGCAAAGTACATCAGCGGCGAGAACAAACAGCTTGTTGACACCGCCAATGACGACGGGGATTGGGCCCAGGTAGATATCTCAGAAGACCTCAGTCTGCAGAGGCTTTCGGCCCACAGGAAATTAATGCACGATATCGACGAGGCCGTCAGAAAGATAGGAGAAGGGACTTACGGCATCTGCGAAGAATGCGGCGAGGAGATCAGCGAAAAGAGATTGCTTGTGATCCCTACGGCCACGCTCTGTGTAGACTGCCAGGAACAGAAGGAACAACTCGAAGAGTTCGAAAGCATTGAATAACTCTTGCAGAATAAACTTGTCTGCCCGGTAATAGCTCAGCTATAAGCAATCAGCTGTCAGCGTTCAGCAAGAAAAGACAAACAAAAGAGCCCCTTATAAGCTTAGTATTTTCCGCTTATAGCCGTCAGCTGATTGCTGACTTCGATTGTAATTACTTCGTCCGAAACCGCCGAGGCCGCAAAAAATTACGGCGCGTCTACCGGTCTGACCTCGCTGCCGTAGACCTCGGCCAGAATTTTGTCGGCCCCCATTGAAAGCAGTTTTTCGCCAAGCGTGATCCCGATTGTCTCGGCGTCCTCAATATTACCTTCAAGGTGCTCCTTTATGATCCGGTCGCCCGTAACACTTCCCACAAGTCCGTCCATGACCAGCCTGCCGGCGCTTGATGACAGCGTGGGCCGCGATAGGCACCTGACAGCCGCCCTGGAGCCTTTTGAGAAGCGCACGCTCGGCCCTGACACAGATAGAAGTCTCTTTATGGTTTAAGGGGGCTATAAGTGAGTTGATAAACTTGTCACTGGTCCTGCATTCGATCCCGATCGCGCCCTGACCAATCGCAGGAAGGCTGACAGAGGGGTCTATAATCTCGGTTATGCGCTGCGCCCATCCCAGCCTCTTCACTCCGGCCGCAGCAAGGATCATCGCATCGAACTGTCCCTCATCAAGCTTTCTGAAGCGGGTCTCAAGGTTCCCTCTGAGTTGGACGATCCTGAGGTCAGGCCTTATGCTCAAAAGCTGAGACGACCTGCGCAGACTGCTGGTCCCCAGCGTAGCGCCCGTCGGCAGCTGCCCGAAGCTTTGGACCTTGAACGTGGTACCCGAACAGGCGCAATAAAGGCATCTCTGGGGTCTTCTCTTTCGCAGATCACAGCGAGGTGAAGACCTTCAGGAAACTCTGTTGGCACATCTTTCATGCTGTGGACCGCAAGGTCCGCCTCTCCCCTGAGCAGGGCCTCCTCGATCTCTTTCACAAAAAGACCCTTGCCGCCGACCTTTGCAAGCGGAACATCAAGGATTTTATCTCCTGTGGTCTTTATCCTGTTCAGTTCGACCTCAAGACCCGGATTCATGCGCTCCAGTTCAGCCTTTACCCATTCAGCCTGCCAGAGCGCAAGTTTGCTGGCCCGCGTTCCTATAACAACTTTATTTTTTGTCATCATCTTCTCCATTTAATCCGTAGAGTCTTTTTATCGTGGCTATCATAACATCCTTGTCCTCGGAGTCTTCTTTCAGAGCCACGGTCGGGGCATGGATAAGTTTATTGACAATCGCGCTGGCCAGACCTTCTATCGCCTTCTTCTCCTTTTCCCCGATTTCAGGAAGACGGTTCAGCAGCTTTTCGATCTCTTCTTTTTTAATTGCTTCGGCCTTCTCTCTCAGGGCTATGACAGTAGGGACGGAATCAAGTGAAGACAGCCATTTATTGAAGGTCTCGATCTCCTCTTCAATAATGTCCTCTGCTTTCCTGGCCTCTTTCTGTCTTTCAAGGATATTAGTATCCACCACACCCCGGAGGTCATCGACATCATAGAGGTAAACATTGTTCATATCGTTTATCTCCGGGTCTATGTTCCTGGGGACGGAAATATCAATAATAAACACCGGCCTGTTCTTCCGCTCTTTCATGACCTTCTGCATCTGGTCTTTCATCAAAACATATTTCTGCGCGCCGGTCGAGCATATAAGGATGTCGGCATGGACCAGTTCCTTGAGGTAATCCTCGAAGCGTATCGCCCTCCCGTTGAACTCTTTCGCGAGATTGCAGCCGGTCTCAAAGGTCCTGTTCGCAATAACAATATTTGTTACACCGCTGTTTATCATATGCTTCGCGGCAAGCTCCGCCATCTCGCCGGCGCCCAGGAGCATAAAGGTTTTTTCGGGAAGGTCGTCAAAGATCTTCTTCGCGAGTTCGACGGCCGCAAAGCTTATGGACACCGCGTTTTCCGCAATTTTTGTCTCGGTCCTTATCCTTTTGGCGACTGAAATTGATTTCTTCAGCAGTCTGTTCAGGAGGACCCCGGTTGTCTTTCTTTCGAGCGCAAATTCAAAGGCGTCCTTCAGCTGTCCGAGTATCTGAGGTTCCCCCACCACCATTGAATCGAGGCTGGAGGAGACCCTGAAGATATGCCTCACAGCCTCCATGCCGTCATAGAGGTAGAGCGCGTTATCAAGGGACTCTCTCCTTATCTCAAAAAAACGGACAAAAAAATCCTTTATTGCTTCAAAGGCCTTCCCGACGTCTTTCACTGTAAGATAGATCTCGACCCTGTTACAGGTAGAAATAATGATGGTTTCCCTGATCTCGGGAAGCTCCCTTATCTGGCGTATGCCGTCTTCAAGCCTGGGACCGTTGAAGGCCAGCTTCTCCCTGAGATCGACGTCCGCTGTTTTATGATTGAGACCAATGACTACGGTTTTCATTAAAATGAATGCAACCCTTTGAGGAGAAGATTAACACCGAAGAAAGTAAAGAGAACGGCACAAAAACCTATGATGGAAAGTATCGCAGCACGTTTCCCTCTCCAGCCGACAGTAAGCCGCACATGCAGCACCAGGGCATAGATAAACCAGGTGATCAGGGACCAGACTTCCTTGGGGTCCCATCTCCAGTAACTCCCCCAGGCGCTTTCGGCCCACAAGGCCCCGGTTATAATGGCAAGGGAGAGGAAAGGGAACCCTATTGTGATCAGACGGTAATTTATCTCATCGAGCGTCTGCAGACTCGGCAGCCTCTTAAAAAGCCCGCCAAGATGCTTTGATTTGACATAGTGCTCCTGGATCAGATACATGAGACCGATACCAAAGGCCATGGCAAAGGCCGCATCGCCGATAAAGGCAAGCACTGTATGTATTCCAAGCCAGTAGCTCTGAAGCACCGGGCTGAGGGGTTCGATCTTCCGCGGCAGCATCGAAGAAGAAAGCATGATAATAAATACAACTGGCATAATAAAGGCGCCGAGTAGTCCGAGTTTATACCGGTATTCAAGATAGAAGAAAAGCAGGACTATGCACCAGGAAAAAAAGGAAGAAGCCTCATGCAGGTTCGCTATCGGGATATGCCCCGAGAGGACATACCGCGCAATGATATTGGCCGAATGAAAAGCAAAACCGGCCACAACCAGGCTGAGCATTATTCTCGAGGTCGTCTTGGTGCCCTTGAAAAGCTCCAGGACACATACGATTGTGGCGGCGAAATAGCACGTCAGCGCCAATTCGAAAAACATTATTTCCATCAGAAACAACCGAGCTGACAGTTTTTGATCTTAATGCCGAGTTCGTCTGCAGCAGCGCCCACCTCGGAGTAGGGGACGCCGAGGTCCTCAGCCATCTTCCTTGCAACAGCGCATGGGAGTTTCCGGTCAACAGCCTTTTTCATTATTTCTTCTCTCAGTTTTTCTTTCATATATCAGATCAGATATTAATTCCAAGAAAACCCGGACCTCTTTTATGCCGGCCCTGTCTCCTGAAAAAAGCCTTTTAGTTTTCGCTGTCCTCAGGAAGTTCAGATTCATCTTCACATATAATAATATCGGAGATACCGGCAAGTCTTTCAATGCCTGGTTTCCAACGCTCTTTATCGTTCCCAAATATAAATATTACAATATCGGGCTTTAAAAACTCAATCGCGCTGTTGCCCTCTACAATGATGCCGTCAAGATGGGACAACCTTTTCAGAGCCAGAGGAAGAATATCTGCCAGTTCCTGCTGGAGGAGATTTTACCCATACAACCTCCTCAGCGCCTGCCTCGAGAAATCTTCCGGTATCTTTGTCCTTTCTGGAGAGTGTCTCCTTATCGTCAACAAGAGAAGTGTAGAACTCTGTTTTTGTATATTTAATTGCTCCCCATTTCCCGGTTGCACGGCTGACTTTAGGCCATTGTCGATGCGCTGGGAAAGATGCTGCAGCAGCAGGACCGCAGTCATTGTTTTGCCTGCATTGCTGCATGTCCCGCCGATACCGATAATAAAAGGTCTTTTCATGAATTTCAGGGCCATTAGAATGATTAGAATTATCGTCGGCGTCAGCCCAGCTAAAGAAAGGCAAAGGTAGAAGAGTTATTTCTATACCTCTACCTCCCTGCACCCCTTTGCGCCTGTTTGGCGTCAGGCAGGTTCTTCTGCTGAAAGCTGTGAACTGACGGCTGACTATCACGAATTAGCTTTTCCCTAAAGCTTAACTCATCCCTCAACAGCAGCTTCTTCTCTCTTCACTTCTTCCCTGTGATTGCACTCCTTGTTCAGGCAGGAGATCGAAACATTGCCTGCCTTGTCCCACTTTTCGACCATAAAGCCGCGCCGCATTTCGGACAGCTCCTTGGCACCGGCTTATACCAGGTTGCAAATTTGCATTTCGGATAATTGCTGCAACTCCAGAAGGACTTGCCTCTTTTGGACCTTCTCTCGACTATATCTCCGCCGTCCTCAGGACATTTCACCCCTGTTGCCAGAGGCTTGGTAGTCTTGCAGTCAGGATATTTTGAGCAGGCGAGGAACTTCCCGAACCTGCCGGACTTAAGGACCATAGGCGCGTCGCACTTGGGACATTTTTCATCGGTCTCTACAACTGCCGCAGGCTGCTGGCCCTCACCTTCAAGAGGCTTGGCGTTCTTGCATTCAGGGAAACCCGTGCAGGCCATAAACCTGCCATGCCTTCCCCAGCGTATGACCATAGGTTTGCCGCATTTTTCGCATGTAGTCTCTGTGGCGATGTCCTCAGGTTTTACCTTCCCTTTTATCGCCAGCGCCTCAGTCAGTTTCTCATGAAAAGGACCGTAAAAGTCCTTGACCACTTTCACCCATTTCTTTTTGCCGTCTTCTATATGATCGAGGTTCTCTTCCATGCTGGCCGTAAAACCGATGTCCATAAGTTCCGCAAACCTTTCCACGAGCAGGTCATTCACCACTATGCCGAGTTCCGTAGGAGCAAACTTCCCTTCGGTTTTCTGGACATATTTTCTGTCCTGTATAGTCGAAAGGATGGCAGCGTAGGTGCTCGGTCTGCCGATGCCTTTTTCCTCCAGCGCCTTTACCAGCGTGGCTTCCGTATATCGGGGCGGGGGCTGGGTAAAATGCTGCTTTGGCTCGATCTGCAACAGCTTCAGGGTTTCGCCTTCCTTTAAGGACGGGAGCAGGGCCTCATTTTCATCCAGTATGTCATCAGTCCCTTCAGTATAAAGGGCCATAAAACCCTGGAATTTCACTACACTGCCTGTAGCCCTGAAAGCAGAACTCTCCCTTGCATTTGGGTGTATCGCAGGATATCTCGAACGTGGTCTGCTCGATCTCGGCAGGAGACATCTGACTGGCGATGAAACGGTTCCAGATGAGCTTGTACAGTGAGCTCTGCTCCTTGCTCAGATACTGTTTTATCGAATCAGGACTGTGGTCAAGATAGGTGGGCCTTATCGCCTCATGGGCCTCCTGGGCTGAAGCCTTGCTTTTATAGACCGGAGGTTTTTCAGGGACATAATCCTTGCCGTAAGTTCTTTTCAATGAACTCTCTTGCCGCCTGCTGGGCCTCGGCAGCGATCCTGTTGGAATCGGTCCTCATATAGGTTATCAAACCGACCGAGCCTTCTTCGCCGAGCTCTATCCCTTCATAGAGCTGCTGGGCGACCATCATCGTCTTTTTTGCGGTAAAGCGCAATTTCCTCGAGGCCTCCTGCTGGAGGGTGCTTGTAATAAAGGGAGGCGACGGCATCCGCCTTCTTTTCTTGCGGTCGATCTTTGTTAAGCTGTATGAACTGTCTTTTAAATGTTCGAGGACAGCCTTTGCCCCGTCAGCGTCCTTTATGTCGATTTTCTCGTTATTATACTTGAACAACTTTGCCCAGAACTGCGGCTTTTTTGAGCCTTCAAATTCAGCATTGATCGACCAGTATTCCTCCTGCTTGAACGCCTCGACCTCCCGCTCCCTCTCTACCACCAGCCTCACCGCCACCGACTGCACCCTGCCGGCGCTCAGGCCCCTTCTGACTTTTCTCCACAGGAGCGGGCTCAATTCGTATCCGACAAGCCTGTCCAGCACCCTTCTGGCCTGCTGGGCATCGACCTTCTGCATATCTATCTGTCCCGGGTTCTTCATGGATTCGAGCACCGCGGACTTTGTTATCTCATTGAATTTTATCCGGTAGATCTTTTTTGATTTACCTTTTACCTCATCCGCAATATGCCAGGCGATCGCCTCTCCTTCCCTGTCAGGGTCAGGGGCTACGTAAATCTCCTCGGCCTCCCTGGAGGCCTTTTTCAGCTCTTTGATGACCTTCTCTTTCCCCGGGATAACGATATAATTCGGGGTAAAGTTGTTCTCTATATCAATGCCCATTTCCTTGACAGGAAGGTCCCTTATATGGCCGACAGAGGCCTTGACAGTAAAATCCTTACCGAGGATCTTGCTGATTGTTTTGGCCTTTGCAGGGGACTCGACAATTACCAGTGATTTCATTTCAATACCCCCTTCAAACCACTTTCTTTCTTTCCTAATTCCATACGATCCTTCTTCCTCCGGCAAAGATTAAAGAGAGTATCTCCTCTTTCTCATACGAACTGTCCTTCATTAATATATAAGCAATAAGTCCCTTCAAAATGTCAAGCTCATCGTCTTCGAGGTAATCGTAAAACTCCAGGTTTTCGAGTTCCTCGCTGATATCAATAATGTCCGATTCATCATAATCCAGCGCATCAAGCATCTCACCTGAAACGAATTCCTTGTCTCTCAGGTCCCTGGAGATCATCTTTAAAATCTTTAAAAGTTTTTTTGACAAAAGTCCACCTCACGCAATATAAAATCTCTTGCCGCCGGCCTGTTTTACGATCCCCTTCAGTTCCAGAGAAAGAAGCAGGCCAAGCAGCTGGTTTATTGACAGCCCGCTCTCTCTCGAGATCAGGTCTACGTGCTTCGGCTCCCGGGAGAGCATCGCGCACAGCCTGCTTTCTTCCCCCTCAAGCTGAACGCTGTCTTTATGCCCTGCCCTGATATATCCTTTCAGCACCGGGGCAAGCTCCTCGATAATATCGTCGGTCTTCAGCACAATTTTAGCACCCTGTTTTATCAATTTGTTCGTGCCCTCTGAATTACGGGAAGTGATATTGCCGGGCACAGCAAACACCTCTTTGTTCTGCTCAAGCGCATACCCCGCCGTAATCAGGGAGCCGCTGTTGTCTGTTGCCTCCACAACCAGAATACCCAGAGAAAGTCCGCTTATCAACCTGTTTCTGCGGGGGAAGTTCTCCTTGTTAGGCATAGTGCCGGGAAGAAACTCGCTTATTACGCAGCCTGAAGATGCGATCCGCTCTGACAGCCCTCTGTTCTCCGCAGGATAATAAACGTCAGGCCCGGAACCCAGGACCGCGATAGTCCTTCCGCCTGCGGCAAGCGCACTCTTGTGGGACAATGTATCAATACCCCGCGCCAGCCCGCTGACGACAGTAAAGCCGGCAGCGGCAAGTTCACCGGCAATCCTCTGCGTAACAGATTCGCCGTAAGGGGTATGGTTCCGCGAACCTACCACCCCGATCGCAAACCTGTCCTCGGGAATATATTCTCCTTTCATATATAAAACAAGAGGCGCATCTTCTATATTCTTCAGCGCTTCCGGATAACGGTCATCCTGATAAGGGACAACTGATATCCCTTTCCTCTCGATTACGCCGACGTATTTTTCGACCTCGTCCCATTGGCTGAAGTTCCTGATATTCTCAACACGCTCCCTGCTTATCCCCTTAACAGAAAGCAGCGCATCAGTGTCTGCCTTGAAAATATTTTCCGGGCTTCCGAAGGAGGCAAGCAATTTTCTGCCCGAAACCGGCCCGATTTCCTGCACCATCGACAGGCCGATCCAGCGGCTGATATCAGCCATTCCGTCCCCTGAGGGACCTGTTCGCCTTTAATCTGAGCGCATTCAGCCTTGATAAAGCCTTCAGCGTCTTTCTGGTCATACACACTCTCTGATTCAAAGGTCGCAAGCTTCGGGTTGTACAGGGACCTGGGAGATTTCCTCCCAACAATCAGGCAGTTTCCCTTATAGAGTTTCAAACGCACAGTCCCGGTGACATCCTTCTGGATATCATCTATCATCTTCTGCAGGGCGATGCGTTCAGGCGCAAACCAGTAGCCGTAATATACCATTTCTGCGTATTTCGGCATCAGCGAATCCTGAAGGTGTGTCACTTCCCTGTCAAGGGTTATCGACTGGACAGCCCGTCTGGCGATATGCAGTATGGTCCCGCCCGGGGTCTCATATACCCCCCTCGACTTGATCCCCACATATCTGTTCTCGACAATATCCACCCTTCCTATTCCATGCCTTCCGCCTGTCTCATTCAGTCTCTGAAGCAGTTTCGCCGGAGTCATCTTTCTGCCGTTGATGCTGACGGGGTCACCCTTTTCAAAAGAGATCTCGACATATTCGGCTTTGTCAGGGGTCTTCTCCAAAGGCGATATCATTGTATACATATCAGATGGCGGCTCAGCCCAGGGGTCTTCGAGGATACCGCCTTCATAGCTGATATGGAGGAGGTTCCTGTCAGTGCTGAACGGCTTGGCCTTTGTTGCTGTAACAGGTATGCCGTGTTTTTCGGAATACTCGATCAAAGACTCCCGGGAATCAAAAGACCACTCCCTCCACGGGGCTATCACCTTTATATCAGGTTTAAGGGCATAATAGGTCAACTCAAACCGTATCTGGTCATTCCCTTTTCCTGTTGAGCCGTGTGCAACAGCATCGGCCTTTTCCTTCAGCGCGATCTCTATCTGCTTTTTTGCGATCAGAGGCCTTGCTATGGACGTGCCGAGAAGGTAAAAACTCTCATATACAGCATTGCCGCGCAGCATGGGGAAGATATACTGCTTTACAAATTCTTCCCTGAGGTCTTCAACATACACCCTAGAAGCCCCGGTCTTCAGGGCCTTCTGTCGTACTTTTTTCAGGTCTTCGCCCTGCCCCAGGTCAGCGCAGAAGGCTATGACCTCGGCGTGGTATGTCTCTTTCAGCCATTCTATAGCCACAGAGGTATCAAGCCCTCCGGAATATGCAAGGACTATTTTTTTTACCATATTTTGCCTCCATAAAGATTTCGGAAAGATTAAGAACAGGCCTGCTCTTCAATACATTCAAAGCTTACATTATATATGACCAGGATTTAAGTTTCTAAAAATAGCATAAATCAAAATTAAAAGCAAAATTTGCAGAAAGGCGAAAAACACTGAATATCTTAGCCATCAGCTCTCAGCGGTCAGCTTTCAGCAGAAAAAAACCTGTATAATGCCAAACAGGGCAAAAAGGACAATCCAGGTGCCCTGCAAGATCATTGATGCGCCGCAAGAAAGTGCCTTTGCTGATAGCTTATTGCTGAGGGCTGAACGCGTACAGCATCTCTTACCTGACAGTTTCCAAACAAGTTAATTGCAATTTAATCTCAATTTCAATTAGAATATTTTTGTGGAAAACAAAATATTTCAAAACTTTCTTGGAGAAAAAGGTCTGAAACTCACAAAAGAGCGTATCGCCGTGCTCAAGGAAGTTTTTTCATCCCATAATCATTTCGAACCTGAGAACCTTTACCTGAGAATAAAAGATTCAGGCTCAAAGGCCTCACGCGCTTCTGTTTACAGGACCCTGAACCTCCTTGTTGAGAGCGGACTGGTAGAAAAGGTCACGAGAACTGAAAAAAGCAATGTCTACGAGCATACCTTCGGACATACTCATCACGACCATATGATATGCGACGGATGCGGCAGTATAATTGAATTTTATTCGGAAAAACTCGAGAACCTCCAGAAAGAGATATGCATCGGGAATGGTTTTGACGGAAGGAGTCATACCCTCGAAATACACGGGTATTGCGCTGAATGCAAAAAAATAAAATAGCAGTCGAAGAAAAGAAAAAGTACGCCAGGATTGTGCTGGTGGGCAACCCTAATGTAGGAAAGAGCGTCATATTCGGCCTCCTTACGGGCCAGTATGCTACTGTCTCGAACTACCCCGGCACAACAGTAGAAGTCTCTTCAGGCAACATCGAACTCGGGGGCAAGAAATTCCTGCTCATCGACTCTCCGGGTGTTAACAGCTTCACTCCCATGAGCGAAGACGAACGGGTTACAAGGGACATCCTTTTGGGGGAAAAGAACGATAATATCGTGCTGGTAGCTGATTCAAAAAACCTCAAGAGGGCGTTGATGCTCCTTATACAACTTGCCGAAATGGAACTCCCCTGTATACTTGTGCTGAACATGGAGGACGAGGCAAAGGCAAGGGGGATCGAGACAGACTACAAAAAACTCGAGAAGATACTCGGGATTCAGGTGATCGGTACGGTTGCGCCGCAGAGAAAGGGCATATCAAAACTCAGGGACTCGCTGCTGCTGGCAAAAAAACCTGAAATTGCATTGGATTATGGGAAGCATATTGAACATTTTGCCGGTAAGATCTCTTCTCTTCTGCCCCGGGCCAATATCGCCGGACGCTCCCTCGCCCTGATGCTGCTCTCCGGAGACACAAGTCTGAAGAGTTGGTGTGCAGCACATCTCGACGCGGAGACAATAGACAGGATAGAGGACATCATAGATGAGGCCGGCACTGTGATGAAAGAACCAGCCGCCGCAATTATATCGCAAAAGCGGATAGAATTTGCAGAGGAGATTGTTCAGGATGTGGTCGAAAAGACCGGACTGGAGGCCGCCCACATCCTCAGATGGGTCGGTAGATGGTCCATGCACCCTTTCTGGGGCCTTTTTTCGCTGCTTCTTGTGCTCTTCTGCTTCTACGAATTTGTCGGCAGATTCGGTGCCGGCACACTGGTCAATTTCTTTGAAAATGTTATCTTCGGTGAATATCTCAGCCCAGGCATCGAAAAGGGGGTAAGGGCCGTCATACCTGTTGTTTTTATCCAGGATTTTCTGGTCGGCAAATACGGGCTCTTTACCATGGCGCTGACCTATGCTGTAGCTATCATCCTACCCATAACCGCAACGTTCTTCATCGCCTTCGGGTTTCTCGAAGACAGCGGGTATCTGCCAAGGATAGCTGTCCTTTCCAACAGCGTTTTTTCAAAAATAGGCCTCAACGGCAAGGCCGTACTGCCGATGGTGCTGGGTCTGGGCTGCGGAACTATGGCAACCATGACAACCAGGATCCTCGAGACACAAAGGGAGCGTATTATCGCAACCTTCCTGATAGCGCTGGCAATCCCCTGTTCTGCCCAGCTCGGGGTAATAATGGGCATGCTGGGGTCTTATGCCCCAAGAATTGCGATCTGGTGGTTTTGCACCGTACTGTTTGTCCTGCTCCTGGCAGGAACGCTCGCAGCAAGGATAGTCCCCGGAGAAAAGGCTGATTTCTTCCTTGAACTGCCTCCGATCAGGGTGCCGCGCATGGGTAATATTCTGATGAAAACAGTGAACAGGATAGAGTGGTATTTAAAAGAAGCCGTCCCGCTGTTTCTTCTGGGGACTTCGATATTGTTTCTCCTGGACAAAACACATTCCCTGGAATGGCTCGAAACTATCGCCTCCCCTGTCATCGTTACCCTCCTTGGGCTTGCCTGAGAAGGCAACAGGGATTTTCCTGATGGGCTTTCTGAGGAGGGACTATGGGGCGGCAGGCATTTTTGACCTTGCCAGACAGGGACTGCTGAATGAAAATCAGATAACAGTCAGCATCATAACGCTTACCCTGTTCGTTCCCTGTCTCGCGAGTTTTTTCATGATCATCAAAGAACGGGGACTGAAAACAGCCCTATGGATGTTCGCCCTGATCACGATTTTCGCCCTGATGGTGGGCGGTACCATGAATTTTCTCCTGAATATGCTTTACTGACAACATAATAAGAAACATGGGAAATTCGTATAAATAAGCCAGGCATCTGCCAGCAATCAGCTCTCAGCAGTCAGCTATCAGTAAAAAGGCAGAGGTAGAAATCCTTTACCTTTACCTTTACGTTGCCATCGCCCCTGAATAGCCTCAGTATTGTCAGCCCTTCTTTTGACAGTTATTCGAAAACAAAGTTATAATTTTTATGAATGAAACTGAAGCTTATTATTGTCCTCATTTTACTCTCTGTCCTGTTTGGTGGCATCGCCGGTGGATATATCGCAGTCTCAAAGAGTATCCCCTCCATAGAGGAACTGAAAAAATATAACCCTTCGGGCGGGACAAAAATTTATGCTGACGATGATGTCCTGATCGGGGAGTTGAAGATCGAAAAAGGCATATTCGTGCCGATCGATTCCATCCCCAAGAACATGATTAATGCTCTTGTAGCTGTCGAGGATTCCAGGTTCTGGACTCATAAGGGAATAGACTACATCGGCATTGCAAGGGCACTTGCCACGGATGTCATCCACGCGAGTTTCAGGGAGGGCGGCAGCACTATAACCCAGCAACTGGCAAAGGTAGTTTTTCTGTCACCTGAAAAAACGATCAAGAGAAAATTGATGGAAATCACACTTGCGATGAAAATAGAGAAGAGCCTCAGCAAAAAAGAGATACTCGAACTCTACCTCAACAAGGTCTATTTCGGCCACGGAGCATATGGCATTGAGATGGCGGCAAGGAAGTATTTCGGCAAATCGGCCAGGCAGCTCAATCTGGCCGAAACATCGCTGATAGCAGGTCTGGTAAAAGCGCCTTCACTGTATTCACCTTTCAACAACCTGACAAAGGCAAAAGAAAGACAGTTCCTGGTCCTTACCGCATGGAGGAAGAAAAGTACATCAGCAAAACAGAAAAGGAAAACGCATATAAGCAGCCTCTTTATTTGTCGAGTCTCAAAAAAACCTCTGAGGTCAACGGGTACTTTACAGAATATGTAAGAAAGTATCTTGAAGAAAAATATGGAGAAGACACAGTTTACAGGAGCGGCCTCAAGGTATATACCACCCTGAACAGGGGCACGCAGGAGGCGGCTGTGAACGCCGTTCAGGCAGGTCTCAGAGAAGTCGACAAGAGAAGAGGGTGGCGGGGCCCTATGGAGCATAAAAGTGATATTGACATTGCAAAAGAACTTAAGAGCAAAGAACTCTCGACAACTGTAGCAATATCTCCGGGGGACATTTACTCAGGACTTGTGCTTAAGGTCACTGCGAAAGAGGCGCTGATAAAGACAAGAGGGGTTGTCGGAAAGCTTTCCCTCAGTGACGCCCAATGGGCCTCGAAAACCCTGGACTCCAGGAAAGGCAGCGCGACGATTATAAAGAACTTCGACCTGACAAGGATCTTAAAGCCCGGAGATATGGTAAAAGTAAGCATAAAGAGTCTCCAGAAACAGACCCTGCAGCTTTCCCTTGAGCAGGAACCGGAGGTTGAAGGGGCGCTTGTAGCAGTCGAGCCCTTTACCGGGTTCATCAGGGCCATGGTGGGCGGCTACGACTTCACGAAAAGCGATTTCAACAGGGCCCTTTTCGCAAAACGCCAGCCTGGCTCTTCATTCAAGCCGGTCATCTATGCCGCAGCCATGGACAATGGGTTCACTCCTGCGAGCATTATAAACGATGAGCCTGTAACATATTCCGGCGGCCCCTCCAAAGAATGGAGCCCTGAGAATGCCGACCACAAATTTTACGGCCCTACACGACTGAGAGAGGCGCTCACTTTTTCCAGAAACGTCGTGACCGTCAAGCTTGTGGAGGCCATAGGGATCGATGCCCTGACAAGCTTTGCCCGGACTGTTGGATTTAACGGCGAACTGCCGAGGAACCTTAGTGTGGCACTTGGCTCATTCAGTATCACGCCTCTTGAATCTGCAATGATATATAACGTTTTCGCAAGCAATGGGATGAAGACTAAACCCATTTATATAAAATATATATCCGACCGCAAGGGCAGGATCGTAGAGAGCAATGAACCGGACCCTGAACAGGTGATAAGTCCTCAGACAGCTTTTCTCATAACCTCGATGATGGAGGATGTTGTCAGATACGGCACCGGATGGCGTGCCAGGTCTCTGGGCAGGCCTGTTGCTGGGAAAACCGGCACCACCAATGATTATAAGGACGCGTGGTTCGTCGGCTACACCCCTAATCTGGCGGCCTCTGTGTGGGTGGGTTTTGATAATCTGAAATCACTGGGCAGCCAGGAAACAGGGGCCAGGGCCGCATCTCCGATATGGGTCTCTTTCATGAACAACGCGCTAAAGGGAGAACCGGAAAATTTTTACAGTCCTGAAGGCATTGTCAGCTATTTTATCGACCCTGCGACAGGTCTGCTTTCCCATGACGGCTCGGGGATAAAGGAATACTTCAAGGAAGGTACCCAGCCAAGAGAACTCACCACCGTCGACCCAAAATGGAAGGTATTCGATATTGTAGATCCTTCGAAAAACAACTTCGATTGAACTTGGGGGCTTTGCCAGGGTATACCCCATTATTTGCAATAATGCAGCAATCAGCTCTCACCGTCAGACTTCAGCAGAAAAAACTTATCTGACCAAACGCAAAAGTGCTATGAGGTAAGGGTATAGGAAGAGAAACAACTCTTCTAACTTTACCTTCACCTATACCTTTCTTGGCAATGGGGCTGAACGCTTAAGATTATATTTTTTTGGAAAGTTTCGCGGGGACTTTTTTGGAGATGTAGACCACGCAATCCTCACAGAGCCTGCCAGACTCGGTATTGCATATGGCCCTGTTCAATTCCCAGCAGGGCTTGGTCTTGTCGATATAGGCGGAGCATTTGTTCCTCCGCTGTTCGGAACACTGCGTGATGTCCCAGCAGGGCGCGTAATCAAGCAGTTTTTTTATGCCCTCTATGCTGATTTTCTGGTTGTGGATAAGGTCCCTCAGACACCTGATCCATTTTATATCATTTTCCGAGTAATACCTGTTTTTATTGCGCCTGGCAGGTTTTATCAAACCATGCTTTTCATAAAGCCGCAAAGTCTGGTCTGTGGTCCCGATCAGCTCCGATACAATGCCGATCGGATACAGGGGCATCGTCTGTTTTTCTTCGTCAGTTAAATCTTTTTTCATTTCTTTCCAGCCTGATATTTAAGCAATGCCGTTATTATGAAATAAACCTCGTTAATAATTCCAGTTATTAATACATTTTAAAACTATAAAATGCAAGTTTTTTGTTTTTATCATTGTTTTCTCCTGTTTTCTCTATTGACAATTATCATGCGCTTATGTAATATTACATCGATTTTTCCTAAGGAGGCTCATAATGCATGAAGAAAAACTCTTGATGGACATTTTTTTTAATCCGGAACAGGTCCCTCATTATGTCTCATATGCTTTTTTGGCATCTATCATCCTGATCGTAGTCGGATTACTCGTAAGGAGTTCTATCAAGCTTATCCCCAGCGGCATCCAGAATTTCATGGAAACCGTAATTGACGCGATACTCGGCCTCTGCGATGAAAATATCGGTCACCACTGGGCAAGGCATTTCTTCCCGTTAATAGCAACCCTGGCCCTTTTTATTGCTGTATGCAATTTCATGGGCCTCATACCCGGATTTTTCTCTCCCACGAGCAACGTAAACACAAACGCTGCGATGGCGATCCCGGTTTTTCTGGCAACTCATGTCTATGGTATCCGTGTTCACGGATTCGGCTATCTCAAACATTTCGTCGGTCCGATCCGCTCCATATTTGCGCTGCCCCTTATGATCCTGATGTTCGTCATTGAGTTCATCGGACATCTCGTAAGACCTGTTACCCTTTCAGTCAGGCTTTTCGGCAACATGGTGGCAAAGCACTATCTTCTTCTGGTGCTTGGAGCGCTGGCCCCCTGGATCATTCCGACCTCCATACTCATACTCGGCGTGCTCGTGAGTGTGATACAGGCCTTTGTTTTCACCCTGCTTGCAACATTGTATCTCGCTGGTGCCGTTGAAGAGGCACATTAAATAAAAGTCTTTAGAGAAAGGAGGAAAAAAATGAAAAAAACTATTTCATTTATCCTTTTAGCGCTGTCTTTAGTACTCCTGCTGGCACCTGTCGTGTTTGCGGAGGAGGCTGCTGCAGCTGTTGCAGCACCTGCTGATGCAAAGCTTAAATACTACGGTATTGCGGCCCTTGCATGCGGTATCGCTATCGGAGTTGCTGCCTTTGGCGCAAGTATTGGTCAGGGCATGGGCCTGAAGGGCGCGACAGAGGGCATCGCAAGAAACCCTGGAGCTTCCGGCAAGATCACTACGACCATGATCATCGGTCTGGCCATGATCGAGTCTCTTGCTATTTATGCCCTTGTTGTTGCCCTGATTCTGCTTTTTGTCAATCCGTTCAAGGTATAGACGGGACAAGGCTTATTAAACAAAAAGGGCCGTGTGAATCACACGGCCTTTTTTTATTGGCCTCAGAAACTACTCTTTTATCTTTTCATACATCCTTGCATTTTCAATCGCTATCCCCCCCTGCTCTGCCAGCGCGACCGCAAAGTCTATTTCATCCTGGCTGAAATTCCGGTATTCATCAGTAAGAAGCCTCATTATGCCTATTACCTTATTCCGCACAACAATCGGGACCACCAGCATGCTCTTAATCCCCTCTTCCTTTGCCTCATCCCGGTAAACGATCCTGGGGTCGGTTGTAACATCATAAATAGCCAGGGGCCTGCCTTCCAGGGCAAAAGAGATGCTCTCTTCAGCATCGACCGGCCCCCTGTTTAAATACTTCTCGCTGAGACCGGAGGAAGCCGCCAGTTCAAGTTTACTGCCCAGAAGGATCAAGCAGCCTTATCGTCGCGGCCTTTGTTTTCATGATCAACGGTATTTTCTTCACGATCATATCAAGGACCTCATTGATATCAAGGGTCGAGCTGATCGTCTTTGAGATCTCCTCCATGGTCTTGAGATACCTGACTTCCCTGTACTGGCGCTCATACATCCGTGCGTTCTCTATGGCGGTCCCGCATTGTTCGGCAAGAGAGGCGGCAAAGGATATTTCTTCATTAGTGAAATTCCTCGGCCATCCGGTAAGAAGCCTCAGTATCCCTATTACCCTGCCCTTTGCCATAACAGGAAGGGTGAGCATGCTCTTTGATGCCTTCCTCCGCAGCCTCTTTCCGGTATCTGAGTCTGGTATCGGTAGAGACGTCATAGATCGCGACCGGCTTTTCGTTCAGGGCCTCGATAATATTCTCCTCTGTGTCCACCGGCCCCCTGTTGAGATATTTTTCAGCTCAGACCATAAGCCGCGACAAGGCGCAGCTTCTGACCGGTATCATCCAGAAGCCTGATCGTGGCAGCCTTAAGGTTCATCACTTCAGGGATCTTCCTGACGATCAGATGAATAATTTCATTCACATCCAGCGTTGAACTTACCGCCTTCGTGACAGCCTGGAAGACATTCAGGTACTCCCTCTCCAGCGAGACCATCTTTTCAAAGACACGCGCATTCATGATCGCTATGGCAGCCTGCTCTGCTATCGCTGTTACGAACTTCAGGTCTTCCTCGGAATATTCGACCGGCTCAGCTGTATACATCCTGAGCACGCCGATCACCTCGTCTTTAAAACGCAGGGGGATCGAAAGTATGCTCCTTATGCCTTCCCTCTCCGCCTCCTTGCGGTATTTGGCGCTCTTGTCAGCTGTAATATCGTATACTGAAACCGACTTGCCTGCCAGGGCATCGTCAATACTCGCGTCATATGCCACAGGCCCCTTGTCAGCGTAGCTTCGGCTCAGACCGTGGTAAGCGGCAAGTTCGAGCTGGTTCGTATCCTTGTTCAAAAGCCTGAGCAGACTCGCCTTGACGTTCATCACCTTAACAACGTTGGTGACAATAAGCTCCAGCACCTCATCCAGCGACAGACTGGCGCTTATGGCCTTGCATATATTCTGATAACTTTCGAGGTATATCTTTTTTGAGAAATATCTTTTCCGCGCAGTCAGGGCACATTGAATGGGTGAAGTCCCCCAGCCCCTGGTCAGAGAAAAAGGACTCCAGTTGCTCCCATACATCATGGTCATTACGGATTTTCTTGCACCAGCCGCATATGGGGAGGAGCCTCTCCATCTTCTGGGCCTTCAGTTGAAAGGGCCTGAGTCCTGTAAAGAGTGAAATGTCCCTGAAAGTTATGATCACACCTTCCAGTTTTCCGTCTCTGTAAAGGGGCGAGATATGCTCTTCAACAAGCACCTTGCCGCCGTCTTTCTTTCTCAAAAAAAGGTTCCTCTGCAAGGGCTTCTTTGCCTCTGGAACAAGCATTATCGGGCAGCCGGAATCGCATAGGGCATGGCCCTTTTCATCCTCATGCTTCAGAAAATCATCATAGCAGGCCCTGCCGACCGCCTCAGCAGATGTATAACCGGTAATCTTCTCGGCGCCCTTGTTCCAGAAAACGATCTTCCTCTTGTCCGAGACAAAATAAACGCCGTCGGCAATGTTATCGAGGATTTGGTGATATAGCTTAAGCTTCTTATCAAACATTCAGTTTCCCTCAATACTGATACGTATTAACCACAGTTCACAGAGTTTTACAACAGCCAAAAGTAATGTATCCATAAATAGTGGCTGTGTATAAGCTCTCTTTCCGTGTGCGTCATTCCCGAAGTCCTTAATCGGGAATCCATTATTATGAAATTGTACTGGTTCCCCTTCTTCAAGGGGACAGCGTCTGGATCCCTGGGTCAAGCCTGCCTGCCGGCAGGCAGGCCCGAGGATGACAATCTTAAATGCTTGTTTTTCTTTGTCATTCGCTTAAGGCGCCTACTGCCGGCCCGCAGGTTTTAAGCGGGAATCCATTCAGTATTATTATCATTTAAACTTATTTGCGAATGAATCCTCAAAATCATTATAATTATACATGAAGTACTCACTATTAAGGCGCCTTTGTTGAACGTTGAAATCTATTCGAAATTAAGGGAGAAGGCCGTCAGGAGCTGCGCAGGAGGCCGGGAGGCCGTCTTTTTACAGGGAACACGGAAGGGAACTGGAGTCCTCGCTCTCCTCGTACAACACCAGCGGCCTTGTCCGGAAATGCAAGACTCACCTGGACGAGTCAAAACTTCATCCTGCACACGGCATCTTCCATTGTGAGAAAGTGGCCCTGGAAGCCGGCGCAATACTGCAGGTCGAAGGCAGCGCCATGGGCCTGGAAGCTTCAAGGATAAGCGAGCTGAGGCTTTGCGTGCAGATTGCAGGACTTCTGCATGACATAAAACGCGCGGAGAAAGAACATACCATAGCAGGCAGCAGAGAAGCAGCAGCCATCCTTAGCGGTTTCGCCATAAAAGATCGCCATAAGGACTATATTGTCTCGGCCATACGCAACCATGAGGCGTTCAAGGAAGTACTACCATCTGAAGACGAGGAAGCCAAACTGGTCAGTGATTCTCTCTACGACGCGGACAAATTCAGGTGGGGGCCTGACAATTTTACGGTGACTCTGTGGCTGATCGTGGAATCCGCGGGCCTCTCTCTCGAAAGACTGTACCATAGTTTTATTGAAAAAATGGAGGGCATAAAGAAGATAAAAGAGACCTTCAGGACAAGGACAGGACAACAATACGGGCCCGAGTTCATCGATAAAGGGCTGGTGATCGGAAATGAAATATACAGGGAATTGCACCTGGAAATAGGCGGTAAACCATGATCTTGATAACCGATTTAGGGAAAATCAAAAAAAGGTTCTCCAGCAGCATCATCACCCTCGGCAACTTTGACGGTCTTCATCTGGGGCATCAGGAGCTCATAAAGAAGATCATCAAACGCGCGGAAGAAACAGCTTCCCTCAGCATGGTCGTCACCTTCAGACCCCATCCTCTGAAAATTCTAGCGCCGGATAAATGCCCTCCCCTCATCAGCATTTACGAAGAAAAGATCCGTCTGCTCGAAGAACTCGGAATAGACGTGCTTGTCAAAATTCCCTTTTCGCTTGAATTCGCTGCCATGGAGCCTCGTGACTTTGTAAAGAATGTCCTCTGCGACCTCCTGGGCGCAAAAGAGATATTTGTGGGCTACAATTACCGTTTCGGAAAAGGCCGTAAAGGCGACATCCGGATGCTGAAGGAACTGGGAGAAGAGTTCGGATTTGTCGTCAGGGAAATAGAACAGGTCTCTTTGAACGGCGAGGTCATAAGCAGCACCAGGATACGCCAGCTGCTGAAAAACGGAGAGGTCGAAGCTGCGGCAAAATTCCTCGGCAGGCCCTACGCTCTTTGCGGGATTGTCGTAAAGGGGGACGGGAGAGGAAAGGGGCTAGGCTTCCCCACCGCCAACATAGCCTCACGGCATGCGATCATCCCCAGCAATGGCGTGTACGCGGTAAAATTCTTTGTAAGAGACCGGCTTTACAACGGCGTAGTCAACATCGGGATGCGGCCTACCTTTGAGACAAAGACGCTGGCCATAGAAGTGCATATCTTTGATTTCGATGAGGACATCTACGGAGAAGAGGTCACGATCTATTTTATCAGGAAGATACGGGAAGAAAAAAAATTCAGTGGTCCGGAGGAACTGAAGACGCAGATAAGGAAGGATATCGAAGAAGCAAAAGCGGTTTTCTCGGGAAACCGGCTTTACCCTGAACCGGCATGACTGCGGACATGGAGGATAAGGCGCCGTTCAACGGGCATACAGGACTGAAAGATTAGATCGTTCACGCGCATTCCCGCTGTCCTCTGCCTGTACTTCTACGCTGTACAGATAAGGGATTTGAGGCGGGCTGACCATTGCAGAGTTTGCATTTACCGTATTTGTACCACCCAGTTCCCCTTCAGTCACTAAACCTGAGGTATCAGTATTGCCCTTTGTTGTATCAACAATCTTTGTAAATATCCTGTATGTCGGACCCGTGCCAAGCTCGAATGTCATATCAGTGTTGCTCGCAGGGTCAAAAGTCTTATCGTCCGCCCCGCAATTGGTCCAATTCGCCGTTGAGAGACGCCAGCTTTCTGGTTCAGACATGCGCAGCAGGGTCTTCGTACCTTTCTTCAAGTCACCGCCGGGTTTATCGGAGCGAGCTGAGCGCCGAGTTCACGAAAGATATCGCCGGGAACACTGACCCCTCCGGCCCGAATAAATGCCAAACTTGCCTCAACGCCCCCCATGGCCGCCTCTTCTGAGGTCCTGTAAAACTTATGGAAACCCGAAAGCTGCGTGCCCTGGGTTATCATGAAGAGCAAGGCTGACACGATCGCCAGGGCGATAAGGGACAGGACAAGGACCAGCACCAGGGCAATACCTTTTTCATTTCTAATCAATCTCATCATCACCTCAAGTTGTACGGCGTTACGATTATGGTGTATATCTTCCACCTGTAGTTGCGGGTCCCTGCTGCGGCTGCATTATAATTTATGACCGGGTCCGCCGGGCCTTTATCCGGGTCAATTGCCTTTATCACTGCTTCTGAAGTGTAGTTATAGTCCTTCTGGCCTTCATGGGCAAGGATGTATACCCTTATCTCTTTGAGCTGATTTCTTATTTCTTCGGCCGTCAGATTCAGCATGTTATCATCCGTGAGTGATTTCCCCATCACCATTTGTGTCCAAGGTAAAAATAACCTTCATATTGGCCACGCAATCGAGGAGGGGAAGTTCCTCAGTCCCCAGTCACTGGGTACAGAGGTCTGACTCAAAACCGCCTTGTAAAGAATGCCGCTGTCAGGTGAGCAGCGCGACGGCATATTCGTAGCAGGCCGCCTTATATAATAGTCCGCCCGGTTAAAGGGCCTCCTGGGGGTTATTACTGTGGACGGGGTTAGCCCGTAAATTATATACGACGCGAGGCTGTCCTCAGCGGGGACTAAACTATCTTTATTGGCGGCAACCGCGGCAAAGGTGTCAGCGTCTTCATCCGAGTCCCCTGTATTTATGAAATTGGCATAAAACTTTCCCGCGGTGTCAAGCTGCAGGACCCTCTTGGCAGGTTTGATTACGATTATCTTCTCGTTAGTCTCCAAATTATCTGAAGCAAGACCGGTCTTCGGCCCGAAAACATAATCAGCCCCCCCTTTATTAAGGATATACGTCCATTTCCGGACAGTGTCATTTGTCCCCATGTTTACGGCCTTGATGCAAAGCACGTCGGAGATTGTTCATGCGCCGTATCTATACTCACAATCCATTTCTGATAGCGCCGGGAGGGTTTGGGTTGTTCGCAGCTTCACTGCCATCGCCCCTGGCAGGGTTATTCGGAGGCCCATCATTCAGATCGCTGTCAACCCAGGGTGTCGTGCCGATGTCACTGGCTTCTGTATACGCAGGCATCGGGGTGGGGTTCCAGGGCAGCCCGTAACCCGCCTGTTCTATGTCAGACCGCAGCATCTCAAGTCCGACGATGCCCTCAATATTGCTCTCAGCGATAGAGGACTGCTGTTTGAACTGTCCGAGAAGAGCCGAGAAAATATTGGAGGCAGCCACAATCACGATCAGAAAGATGACTATCGTAATCATAAGCTCCACAAGGGTAAAGCCCTGCTGATTATTTTTCATGGCCTTTCTCATATATTCCTCACAATAGAGCTGATCGAATGTGTAAAGGTTTCTCCATGGTATGTCCACGTGACCGTGACCGTCACCTGTTTGTTGGAGACATCGAGATTATGGACCTCCCTGCATCTGTCGAAAGTGATCGTCTGGTTCCTGAAGGTCCGGTCAATTGTTGTTAAGGGGGCGCAATCGCCCGCCGTATCAGTAAGCGCGCTGAAATCTCCCCTTGACTGCGCCATGGCCTCTGAGGCGACCCTGACAGCCTCGTCCCTCACCTCATTTCTGACATTATAGTCGATGCTCAGTAAAGAGGCCTGAATCAAGCCCATAAATACAACCAGGAGAACGACGAGCGCGATCATCACCTCGACAAGAGACACGCCTCTGCTGCTTGCGCAACTGTTACTTTTGAGCATCGCAATTGCTCCTTCAGCACAAGGTCTCCTCTGAGTAGTAATTTTGCCAAATTAATCCTCGTCTTTTTTATTACAATACAGTCGTAATCAGGATTGCTATCTGTAAACAAACATACTGTCCTGTGCTGTTCCCGGAATAAGATCATTCATTCCGGTACATCAATCATCCCCTTGTTATCAAAGATAAAAGTAGTGCCTAGAATACCTCCTCCACTGGCAGCTAAAGTAAAGTCCACTGTTTTGGGAAATGTCGGCAGAATTGTATCGTATAGGGTCTAATACGACATTTGCATCCGCGTCCCATAAGCCATCTCCAGCCTGTGTGTAGTCGTCCACCGCAGCAGTGTCAGCACTTAATCTATATAAGGTAGCAGTCGGAAAATCAACAAAATACGCCCGGTTCCGGGTCATCGCCATACCCCTTGCGTTCATAAGGTCGGAATAGAGTTCCTTTGTCTGCTTTTCGACCTTATAGCCGCCCACCCAGCCCTGGTAGGTGAACCCGAGGGCGATCACCAGAATACTGATGATCGAGATAACGACCACAAGCTCTATCAATGTTACGCCCCTGTTCTTCATCTTTTCTTTATATGCAATACCTTGTTTATCGGCTTAGGCGGCAGGATCAGCTTGATGCCGTCGCCTGAAGGCGGCACGCCGTCTATGGATTCTGTCCGCCTGCCTCCTCGTTGGGTGAAGTCATCCTGCAGTTTGATCTCTTCAATAGCGCCGGTCGACACCTGCAGCAAGCCTACCCCAGCAAGTGCGCCGCCGATTCCGCCTCCTGTGTCATATTTGACGGCCCAGAGATAGCTGCTGCCGCCATAGGTGCAGATGTTGGTATTCGGTGCGAAGGACGTGAAAAATACAGCTCCGTTCGGGGCTGCAAGCGGGTCGGTTATAACCCGTTCATTGAACATGGTCCCTGCCGTAGGATCGAGGTTTATATACCAGCCGTTCGGGGCCTGTGCCGGTGCAGTTGTACTTGAATTCTCCAGGCAGCTCGCAGGACTGAACATGTCCTTTGCCGGCGGATTTTTAACCCCGAGCGTAGTGGTGCACGTTACCGGAGTCCCTCCGTTGTCATCGCACACATCCGAAGTCATTGTGGTGATCTTCTTTATCTTGGACAGACAGGGCTCGACCACGCCATATAGCGTCTGCTGGGTATTCGAATCGTCGAGGGGGAAGAAGTAACGGCCTGACCCGAAGTAGAGGTATCCCTTGTCAGGAATATTGCTGCCCGTAGGATAGTGCGCTAGATGAGCAATAGATGATGTCACAGGGCCGATGTCGTCAACCACCTTGGTCAAAAGCCAGTTTGCCGGGTTCAGGGCGGTGCTGTTGCTGCCGGTTGCAGTCGGCGAGGTGTCAGTGCCGCTCAGGTCTTCTCTTGTTATAAGCCGCAGTACCCCGCCCTTGTTCCAGATAGTAGTGGACGAAGGCATTGCGTCTTCTGCTTTCGTATAACCCAGATAAAGGGCGTCATCCTGGTAATCGAAATCATAATCCATACCTGCATTATTCATGGAGCCGCCGAAGGCATTCGCTATGCCGGTATTTATGGTGCGCAACAGGTTTCCTGTCTTCAGGTCAAGGACAAAGAGACGCAGGTTCTGATTGGAAAAGCCTTTAAACTGCGAATTCCCCACAGGGCCGGTAGGTCCGGAGGCCAGGACAACAAACCACTTCCCGTCCTTGGTTTTGTCGGGCTTGCTCAATGACCCGCTCACATTCCGGGCGTTTATCCTCATAATCGCCGGTCCGCTCGAGGCAAAACCCAGATTCGGATCTGTAAATTCCCACATCAGCTTGGGAGTTGCGGGATCAGTAACATCAAGGGCAAAATAGGATGAATACCCTAACCCAGGCGCAGGCGCCCCGACTGTATTCGGTGCCTTGGCGCAGGTTCCGGAGGCGCAGTCAGCATCAACGCTGCATATCGCACCACCTACTGTGCAGTAGCTGGGCTCGCTGCAGGCGCCGCCGAGCCTCATGCCTCCGATCAATACCGTCCTCCAGGAGTCCACTGTCTTCGTCTGCGTCCAGTAATCGGTGGGGTGATCGCCAATAGCCTCTATACTCGCATCGAATACGTAGGGTGTGGCATCGACATAGTAGAGGTGGCAGTAATCCTTGCTGCCGTAGTACTGCAGGTACGGCAGGGCGCTTTTAGGAATAAACCCCCATTGCTCTGTGCCGAGGTGACTTTTGTCAGACTCGCCGGATTCACACTTGCCGTTTCCATTGGTGTCCTCGCAGAGCTTTGCCTTGACAGTCCCTGACACGCTAAGGTCGAGCGTGCCGAGTTTGAAGGCATGGAGCATGCCGTCGTTGGCCCCGGCAAAGATCATGCCCCTGTTTTTATATGTCGATGAACTGATAAATGATGAATAGGTTGTGTCGCGGTAGGTCGTCTGGTAGGCGTTCAGGGGTATCCAGGAGACGACGCGAGGTGTTGAATTGACAATGTCCCCCAGCTTCCAGACCTTGGGCGCTTCACCCGCATCTGTGACAGTGCCGTTTTTAGTCAGGTCTATGCCGGTTGTCCTGTTTCTGTAGTAGATGGTCTCTCCGGGGAGTACGAGAGTAGGCAGATCAGTTCCCCGGACATAGTCGATGACATTTTCCGCGACTTTCTGATTATTAGCGGCTGTCCGTGCAGATACATCAGAATTCAGCAGACTGCGGAGAGTGGGCGTGAGGTTTGCTTTAGTGAATAAAGTCATTGCAGAAGAACCGTTAACATTAGCATAGATTGTTCTGGCTGAAGAATCTGTCTTCCAGAGCAGCAAGCCTGCCTCCCAGAGGTTCTTGATGTCGCTCCCGTCAACCGTGTCCGCAGGGGATAACGGGGTGTCGGCAAGACCGTCTGCATTCGAGTCAGCAAAGAGGTTCGCTTTGGTCAGCTGGTCTGTAGTGTCAAAGAAAAAGTTTACGATATAGTCCAAATTAGTGTTCAGCTCAAGGGTCGGGCCTGAGTCCGCTGTGTTCTCCCTGATGGAGCTGTTGGCGGTTGAGGTATCGAGATAGTACCAGAGGTTCAGGAGTGTGCTGGTCCATTCAATTTCAGGCTGGGAGCTTATTGAGCGCTTTGGGGTAAAAGATGGACTGCAGCAGGTTCGCGCCGCTGCCCTCTCCTGAGGCAAGCACCGAGGCAGCAGTACCCGAAGCAGACCTCCTCAGGATGTCGTTGAGGGCCGCTGTTATGCTGGCCTCCAGCTTATAGCCGTCATCTCCTTCGAAATAGGTGATCGGGTCGTCCGAACCGTCGGACTTTACGACACCATCGTTATTGCTGTCCCTGTAGCATTCCGCAGGAGCAGTTATACAGTCGGGCTTGCCATTTTTGTTCAGGTCGTTAAAACCTCCGTATATCGCGGCGTCCTTCAACAATGTCGAGCCGCTGCCGAATAAAAAAACAGGATAGAGGTATACTTCCTGTGTGCCCGGAAGACTCCGCCGCCATACTGTCGGGACGTCCGTCTCAGTACCCGGACGCAGATCCTGCGACCTGGCCCAGTAGGCGACGTCGATCAAGTAGTCAGTCCCGCTCGAAGCATATGTAGAACCGATTTTGGTCCCGGCATATCTGATTTGATTCGTAACATCCTTAAGACCTCCCGAGCCTGAACAGCCCTTTATATGAAAACTGCCTCCGCCAGTAGCAGTATAGGGAGGGGAACAGGCCGAAGTTCCTGTTATTCCCGGCATGTTCTGGTCCATAGTGGACTCTCCGTCTGTCAGGAAGATAACGTATGAATTAGTGCAAGGGACATACATGTTAATGGTCCCGGCGTAATAAAAGGGGTCATTGGTCAGATTCGGGACAAAGTCTGCAGGTGTATGGGCATAATATGGGTTATCCTGCTGCATGTACCGCGTCACCTCAAAGAGGGTCTCAGACAGAGGCGTATAGCCGCTCGGGTCCTTATCGCTGATAGATTGGACAATGTTCGGGACCTGGTTGTAGCCGATATATTTGTCTATGACCCCTCCCTCATCGTCGGTATTATAATAAGTCAGGCCGAACCTGACATCACTGGCCATGGCATCAAGGACCCCTGCCGCAGGAGTCGAACCCTGGTCAATGATAATCTGATAAGTGCCCTTGGGGTTGGTAATTGTCACTACAAGATAAATGCTCGTAACACGGTAATAATTAGTAGATGTAGGCACCGTACTGGCCTTAACACCAAAGCCAGACAGACTGCCGGTTGCGCTGCCTGTGAGTTGGCTCCAATCCCAGGCGCCTCCCGAAGGGTTAGTATTAAAGCCGAAACTATATTCGACATAATTTTTTGTAATATTGGAATTGGTTGACGGGTAGTCAACGTCGACCATAGGGCCTTTGATCCGCAGCACCCCTGTTATGTTCCTAGAATTGTTTGTTGAGGTCCCGAACTTTTTCGCAACTACTTTAACCGTAACATTTGAAATGGTCCCGGCAGGCGGTATGAATGCATGGTCATATCCCAGCACAACCGGCGCGGAATACAATGAAGTATTTGTATTTTTGTTCTCGATATAGGTAGTGTCACCGTCATTCGCGCCCACAGGATCATTCACTTGAGCGTGTGCGGGTAGGGCCGGAAACGCCGTCCATACAGCAGGGACACTGACATCGCTGTCTGGCAATATATTTTTCGGGGGGAAGCAACATTAGACGTTAAAGTCAGAGTCGTACCGTTGACTGCGTATTCATAGCTGGTTCCTGCAAAAGGAGGTGATATTTGAGCGGCTGTACCGGTATGGTCCTTGTTAAAACTGCCGTTGTCATGTCCATAGAGCTTCACAGGGTTGGTAGTCCTGTCGGCAGCATTGTATGCGCCGGAGCTTGCCTTGCCGCCGATTATGATCCTCTTTGAGACATCCACCCTCTTCATGGTAGCCCAGTTGAGAAGGTCTCCGCTGGCGATGGGATTTGCAACTGTCCCGGTTGTTATGTCATCTGCAGTCGGTATCCACCTGCTGGGCGTGCCGGTTGTATATTTATAATTCTTTGTCGGATCAAAGTACCCGTAGTAGTGGCCGGTCGAGAACTGGGTAGGGTCGAAAGTGCCGCCGTAGGCCTGCCCTGTCATACTGCCGGAATTATCGAATATGACCATGACGTTCGGCTGTGTGCGGGCCGCGAGGAACGGGGGCTTCACACAGTAACCTCCCATTGACGGCGGATTGGCCGAGGCCTGTGACAAAGGTATCAGAATTGCGCAAAGAACGAGGACTATTTTAAACATGGGGATACTTTTTATGGCCTTCACAATAACACCTCCATCTATTCTGCAACCTCTCGAATCAAAGTAATCATAAAGCCCGCAGTCGTATACTCGTATTCAATATAGACCTTGCACGGCAATTCAAGGTTTCTCAATGCCTTACGCTTTCCATCGTACTCCTGAACAGCTACAGAAGGAGACAGAAGATAGCCGTTCAGTTGGCCCTTCTCATCCTGAATAATGACTGTCCCGTCCTTTTCGATCGAGGTCAACATGCCTACTGCCTTGTCCTTGCCTGCCGCAAAAACAACTCCCGAGGCAACAAATACCAGCAGAAACCCGATTGCCAGCGTTATTATGAGCTTTCTTCCATTCATGACCGCCTCCATGTTTTTAGCAAAAACAATTATTGCTCTGATAAGAAAGCAATGCCCGTGCCAGACAGTCGACAATTATATCATCCTGTTTTTAAAGGATTTTTCAGGCTGGTCTTTTGAAAGTTGTGTGAACAGATACCCAAGTATGTAATCCGTTACACAATTGACGGGAAGTTCTTCATTGCAAGTTGCTTCTTAAGTCCGTCTTAATACTATTGTCTGTTCTTGCTGCTCTCAAGTATCTTCTGTTCTTCTTCGTTCAGTTTCTTTACATCTTCATTGAAGGTACTGATTCTTGTATCCAGGTCTGCAATGCGCTTTTTTATCGCGTCAAACTGCTCCTGGGTCGTTATCATACCGGTATTTCTCATATCTTCATGGAACTGGTCCCGCTCTTTTATAAGCCTCTCCCTTTCAGATTTCATCTCAACCTTCTTCCGGGTTATCTGGTCGAGTCTAGCTTCATCCTCAGGCTTAAGTCCCTTAACCAGGCCCTCTCCGGACTGCTTTTCAGGGCCTTTTAAGTCCGGCGCAGACTTGTCGGCCTCTTTTTCAGGAGAAACGGACTCCTCTTCAGGAACTTGCCGTGAAGGCGCACGCTCAATGGTTATCTTCTTCATATCGAGGATATCCTTCTTGTCGATCCTGAAGGTGCCGTCACTTTTTTCGCAGGTGAGCTTGCCTTCGGATTCCCTGCAAACGTCCGCTATTATGGTCCTGCCGTTTCTGAGTGTTATCCTGACCTCAGACATCGCTGCACGAGGAAAAACAACCAGCAATGTAAAAATAATCAATATAGAGATATCTATTGTCTGTTTCATTTCCAGACTCCTTTCAGATGGCTGTTTTAAAACAGCCTCGATTATTGTCCTGACATCAATATTACAAAGCTGCAGATAATAAATCAAAACAAATTAAAAAAAGCAAAATATGCTTTGCTGAGCATCAAGGTTCCGAAGGGACATTCCTTTCACATATGTCATGTTATTTTGTTACACAATTACTCTGCATTACATTGCCTCCATTGCTTTGCTGCTTTTTCAGCTTTCCCATAATTATCCTTGTCTGAGATATTACAATACAGTCATAATCAGGGTCCTCATCAGTAAAAAAACAGATTGTTGCCGTCCTCGGCTGAATAATTCCCCTTTTATCAAAATTAAGTATTTTGTCTTCAAAATTGTTTTCTATAGTATATTCAACTGTTCTGGGTGATGAAGGAAGAATTGTATGTCCCTCGGCATCTATCGTTCCGTCTGCATCATCATCCCCTTCGCCATCGCCGTCTGTATCTTCAGCCATCCTGTATGCACCATGACCAGCAGGCGGCGCCGGAAAATTAAAATCCGCAAAATAATCATAGTTTCTTGTCATTGCCATATGCCTGACATTCATCAGGTCAGCATAGAGTTCTTTAGTCGCCTTTTCGACTTTGTACTTGCCCATCCAGTCAAAATATGAAAAACCAAGGGTGATCGCAAGGGTAGCGACGACCAATATTACAACTATGAGTTCAACCAAGGTCACACCGCTGTTGTTCATTTCTTCCCTGGGTTCAACATACAGTCTACGGATCGTGCCACCAGAGACAACCACCTCAATGTATCCGGAAGTCAACATCCTGAAAAGATTTTTTTTGTACATATGCCCCCTCCCTGACGCAATATTTACATGTCTAGCAATGCTCATGCCAAACAAGCGGAAACTGGGGGACTTATTATTTAACTATATTTTTCAGCGGGATAGAGGCTCTGTGCGGTCTTTCTTAACTTATTGGCCGACAGTGTATTTCGACGAAATCAGGAGGAAAGGCCCCGGGGCAGTATGTAAACTTTACCTAATACTATGTAAACTTTACCCAATAGCGTGTTCTACCTGACAATACACCCTATCGTTGCATAACGTGAGGAGGAACTGCATAAAAAGGCTTGCAATGTCGACAGGAATAATTAGATGACGCAGCCAATTCAAATCTCACGTTCTGTGAATTTCTCTTCAGGTCTGGTCGGCCAAGGCGGAGTGCTTGAAGGTGTCGCAGGCAAGCCGTTTTTCTGCACTTCCTCCTCACTGGCCCGGTGTTTTTTTGCAACTGTAATATACATTTAACCCACAAAATGCATTTAGCAGGGGCATGGATGACTGAAAAGTATTTTGCAGCAACACCTTATACATGTCATAAGCAATTTCTGATAAGCACATAAATATGAAAGAAACGCATTATGGCATATGGTAAGATTCCGTTGAAATTAAAAGACTTTGAAGGCATTTATGCCCTTGCGGATAAAACATTCGCATTTTTTGGGTTAAGCAGAGAAGGCACAGAGAAAACACAATCTGCAACTGGACAATACGGAGGCCTTCCTGGTCAACTTTTTGAAGAGATAGAAAAAACCTTGCGGCCGCTCAGTGAAACTGCCGCTTTATTTTGCCTCGTCGCGCTTCTGCGGATGCTCAGCCAGGTTGATGATCGTATTCGCATCTCTCCCTCCGACAACAACCAAACCGTCGGGCATGATCATCGTCGGAGTGCCGGTTATGTCAAGGGCCTTTGAAAGATTGATGTTGTCTTCTACGGCCTTTGTCTCGCACCCGGGCTTTGGAATTGCCTTCTTTTCAAAATTATCTTCCAGCAGCTGCAGGGACTTGCTGCAGAGGATGCTCTCCGCCTTCCAGCGCGCATCGCGGTGCATGGGTAAGGCGACCAGCTTCAGATAAAAGGCGATATCCTTGGTTTCCGCTATCACTTTTTTCAGCTCGGAATGCAGCTTGCCGCAGTAGGGACAGTCAGGGTCGGTAAAAACAACCACTTTGTAGCGGGCGTCTTTTTCACCCAGCACCAGGGCGTTATCCAGCGGCACAGTTGAAGGGTCAATATATTTTTGGACCTCCTTGTTTGCCTTTTGAAGACTTTCCCGGCTCTCGTTCGAAGCAGTATCAATCTCGAAGATCGGCCCGCCCACAATATACTTCTTCGAAAAACCAATGTACATAATACCGGTCTGCCCTTTATTATCGAGTGTGACTTCCCAGAGCCCCTTGAGCTTGCTCATCTTGATATCAAGCACCTTTGCTTCAGGGACCTGCAATTTTTTGAATATCTGCTGGACCTCCTCTTTATTGAGGGAATGGCACTTCTGGCAATTTTCCTCGCAGCCGCCGAAGGCAAAGACCGGGGAAACATAAACGACAGAAGACAGTAAAATAAGCGTTACCAGAAATTTCTTCATAGCTGCTCCTTGCTTGCTGAGGATCGGAACTTATGTATTATAACAAATACTATGGCTGGAGGTAAAAGTTCAGCCCTCAGCCCTCAGCTGTCAGCTTTCAGCGCGAGAGAGAGAGAAGGCGAAAGAAACTCTATTGGAATGTTGCCGAATACATCTGCAAGCCGCATAGATTTAGTTTTGATGGCTGTTCGCTGAAAGCTGAAAGCTTTTGTCTCACCGCTTCACCCGGATGACCCCTTCCATCTGATTGATCTTCTGGATTAGGGTCTTCAGCTGTGCAAGGTCCTTCACCTCGATAATAAAGGTTATATGACCTCTCTTGTCCTGGGTTGAAAGCGCCTCCAGGTGGCTGATATTAATATCCAGGGAAGAAATCAGCGCGCTGAGATTGGCCAGGATGCCGGGCTTATCGATCGTCTCGACAAAAAGCTTGGTAAGCGCCGTCGCATCCCCCGAAGGCTGCCATTCGACATCAACAAGCCGTGCGTCTTCACCCGCGATCCTTCCGAGGTTAGGGCAGTCCTTCCGGTGTATCGTCACCCCTTTGCCTATGGTGACAAACCCTGCAAGGCTGTCCCCGGGGATCGGATAGCAGCACTTCCCTGTATGGTAGAGTATATTGTCTATGCCCCTGATGCTGATGCCCTTCTGCTCTTTCTCTTTTTTCCGGGGCTTGACTACCTCAAACTCTTCAGACGGCTTCTCCGGCATAAGCCTGTTAACAACCTGATGCGGAGATATCTTGCCGAACCCTACAGAAACAAACAGTTCTTCAAGAGAATTGATCCCCAGGGCCTTTGCCACACGAAGGATCTCATCGGATTTCATCAGGGCGTTGCTCATGTTATGCCTTCTCATTTCGCTTTCAAGCAGCTTGATGCCGAGTTCCACGCTCTGTGACCTCTCCTCGGTCTTTATCCACTGCTTTATCCTGTTTTTTGCCCGTTGTGTTACGACAAATTTCAGCCAGTCCCTGCTCGGCCCGTGGCTCGAAGAGGTGATGATTTCGATTGTGTCCCCGTTTTTCAATCTGTATTTCAGCGGTACTATCTTGCCGTTGATCTTTGCTCCGACACACTTGTGTCCCACCTGGGTATGGATGCCGTAGGCAAAATCAACCGGAGTAGAGCCGATCGGCATCTCTTTTATCTCGCCTTTAGGCGTGAAGACATAAACGACTTCAGGGACGACCTCTCCCTTTACCGCCTCAAGGAAGTCCATAGCGTCCGGTGTGTCCTTCTGTCCCTGGACAATGTCCCTCAACCAGGAGATGTATTTACTGCTCTTCTCGTCAATGACCCCTTTTTCCTTGTACTTCCAGTGCGACGCAATCCCTTCTTCCGATATCCTGTGCATCTCTTCAGTCCTGATCTGGAATTCCACCCTCTCGCCTTTCGGGCCTATCACTGTTGTATGCAGGGACTGGTACATATTGGACTTTGGGACACCGATATAATCCTTGAACTTGCCTGGGATGGGGGTCCAGAGAGAATGCACCAGCCCGAGGACCGCATAACAGTTTGCCTTGGTATCCGTCAGCACCCTCAACCCAAGGACGTCGTGTATCTCTTCAAAGGTGATCCTCTGCTGCAGCATTTTCTGATAGATCCCGTAGTAGTGCTTCACCCTGCCTGAAACCTTGCCCGGCAGACCTTCTTCCTTGAGTTTCTGATTCACCAGCTGTATGACTTCCCTGATATATCCTTCCTGTTCTTCCTTTCTCTTGGCGACCTTCCTGACCAGTTCGCTGTAAAGCTCAGGCATGAGATATTTGAAACTCAGGTCCTCAAGCTCTGTTCGCAGCCACCCGATGCCGAGCCGGTTGGCTATGGGCGCATAGATCTCGAGCGTCTCGGTCGCTATCCTCTGCTGCTTGTTTTCCGGCAGGTGCTGGAGGGTCCGCATGTTATGGAGCCTGTCGGCAAATTTTATCAGTATCACCCTTACGTCCTCTGACATCGCAAGCAGCATCCTGCGGAAATTCTCTGCCTGCTCTTCCTTTTTTGTCTTGAATTCCACCCTGGCGAGTTTTGTCAGCGAACTTACGATAAAGGCTATTTCATCGCCAAAAATCCCCTTAATGTCCTCTATGGTTACGACTGTGTCTTCTATCGTGTCGTGGAGCAGACCGGCAGAGATTGAAGGCGCGTCCATTTTCATATCAGCAAGGATAGAGGCTACGGCAAGGGGGTGTTTTATATACGGTGAGCCTTCGCTTCTTTTCTGACTGCAATGCGCCTCTCTTGAAAAGTGGTAGGCGTTCTTGAGGACCTCCAGGTCGGCTTCGGGACTATATGAACGGACCTTTTCTATAAGGTCTTTCAGTGATAGCATTTCACGCATGGGGTATTATACAACTTTTTAAAGACCGTGATGAGTAATGGGTGATGAGTAATGAGTAATGAGTAATGCGTGAAGGGTAACAGCAAGAGGAAGACAGTAATAAGTGATGTGTAATGAGTGAAGAGCAACAGCAGGAGTTTTTACTCATCACACGTCACGCGTTACGCGTTACGCATCACGTCGAAGGCCGCATTGCCTTGAGAATGAGCTGTAGGCTTCTCCCGCCGTTCCATTCATTGATTGTCGGAGTGAAAACAGCGTCGACAACGGCTGAATTCCGCAGTTCCCCCAAAAGGCCTCCCATATTGAAACCTATGGCGTCCAGAGACAGGGGCCCTTTTTTCAGCCTCATCTTGAGATGCTTGTCCCCTGCTAATTTGGGACTGACAACCTCAAGAGCCTTCGAGCCCAGCAGTGGTTCGGGGTTTCCGCATCCAAAGGGTTCGAGCAGGCCGAACTCCTGAACAAGTTCATAGGTCACTTCCTTAAACGTTATATTCGCATCAATTTCGAGGGTGGGCTGCATATCAGACTCCGCCAGACTGGCCCCGACAATCTCCCTGATCGTCCTTTCGAATGCAGGCAGGTCTGCAAAATTCAGCTTTATGCCTGCTGCCTGTTTATGCCCCCCGAAAGAAAGGAGAAGATCGCTTGCTTCGGCCAGCCCCTTGCAGACATCGAAAGAAGGGATGCTCCTTGCGGAACCCTTTGCAATGCCGTTTTCCACACTGAATATAAACGTAGGCCGGTAAAGTTCATCGGATATCCTGGATGCGACAATCCCCAGCACTCCCGGGTGCCAACCTTCGCCTGCAAGAACGATCGCCGGGGCGATGTCTGTTTCCCTGAGCCTCTCCAGGGCCTCCTGATAGACCTCTCCTTCTATCTGCTGCCTCGTCCTGTTGAGGCTGTCCAGCCAGGAACTCAGCTCCATAGACTCTTCCAGACTTTCCGAGAGCAGGAGTTTCACAACGTCCCGTGAGTCAGCTAGACGGCCTGCGGCATTTATCCTCGGCACAAGAGTAAAGGCTAGACGACCTGCCCTGGTCTCTTTACCGTTAAGTCCTGATACCTCTTTGAGCGCCCTGATACCAGGCCTGGAGCCGTCGTGAATATATTTCAGCCCCTCCTTCAGGAAAGACCTGTTCTCTCCTGTTAAAGGCACAACATCAGCCAGAGTTCCCAACGCTGCCAGATCGAGAAGGGGCGCGATATCCTCGCTCGTATAGGGCAAGCCCCCGTCGTGGGCCAATGCCTGCGCAAATTTGAATGAGAGCCCAGCACCTGAAAGATTTATAAGTCCTGAGTTACAGCTTCCGAGCTTGGGATTGATAACAGCTATCGCGTCAGGGATCTTGAAAGAAAGGGGCAAGGGGCAAGGGGCAAGTTCTTCAAACCCCTGCCCCCTGACCCTTGACCCTTGCCCCTTGATCCTTGCCCCTTGCCCCTCGGTCCTCAGCGGCTCATGATGGTCGGTTATAATGACGTCAATCCCGGCTTTAGCCGCATAAGAGACCGTATCAAGAGACGTTATGCCGCAATCAACGGTTATAATGAGTTTTGCTCCGAGCTCCCTTGCCATATCCACGCCGGGCTTATGAAAGCCATAGCCGTGCATCATTCTGTTGGGGACAAAATAATGGACATCGAGTCCCATGCATCTCAGCGCCTGCATCATGATCGCCGTCGCAGTCAGGCCGTCGGTATCATAATCGCCATGGATAAGTATCCGTTCCCGGCTTTTAAGCGCGGCTTTCACCCGTTCTACAGCAGCGTGCATTGACGGAAGCTCAAAGGGGTCGGAAAAACCTGTTATGGACGGATGTAGAAAATCATTGATGTCTGCTGCTGTCTTTAAACCCCGGTTTATCAGGACCTGAGCAAAAACAGGGGATATGGAAGCTGCCTGTGAAAGGTATCTGATAAATTCAGGATTTGTCCTGTTTATCAGCCAGCGGCTATGCATAAGGACAGTAATGAGTGATGAGTTCTGAGTAATGAGCACGAAAACAATGCACTTGTTTGTCTACGTTACTCATCGCTCATCACTGATTACTAATTACTAATCACCGTTACTTCTTGGCGACAAAAGAAGGCCTGTTCTTTTTCCAGAGGAGCAATATCGGGCTCGCAACAAATATCGAGGAATAGGTGCCGATAATAACGCCCAGCAAAATAGCAAAGGCAAAATCATGGATAACTTCCCCACCCAGAAAAAAGAGCGCGGCAGCAGCCATGAAGACAGTCAGAGAGGTTATGATCGTCCTTGAAAGAACCTCGTTGATGCTGTTATTGATAACGTTCGGCAGCGGCTCCCTGAACTGTATCTTAAGATTCTCCCTTATCCTGTCATACACTACGACTGTATCGGTCAAGGAATAGCCCGCTATCGTCAGAAGACCGGAGACGACGATGAGGTTTATCTCCTTTCCCATAATATAAAAGATGCCAAGAATTGCAAGGACATCGTGGAAGGTCGCAACCGTCGCGCCGACCCCGAATTGAAACTTGAATCTTACGGCGACATAGATAAGGATGCCTATAGTGGCCATAATGATGGCCTTCACTGAATCACTCCGCAGTTTGGCCCCGACCTTCGGGCCTATCGCAGTTGTAGAATCAACAATATATTTATTGTCGGGCATGTTTTGGTTCAGCACAGAGGTGATAGAATCAGATATCTTCGACAGATCACCCTCGGACTGCTTTGTCTTGATCATCACCTTTTTTTCGGCAGGGATGTCCTGGAGTTCAAAGCCTTGTATGCCCCCTCTCTCCAAGGCAGATCTGACACTCTGAAGGCTAACGGGTTTTTCAAACCGCAGCTGGATTTCTGTGCCGCCCGCAAAGTCAATGCCCATATTCGCCTTGCCGGCGGCTATCTGTATGATCGCGATAATACCGAGAATCGACAGCGCGCCAGTGACAATAATGGTGATATATTTCTTGCCGATGAAATCTATGTTGGGTTTTTTCAGTAGTTCTAGCATCTCGCCTCCTATATGCTCAACCGCACTATTTTATATTTGCTGGTAATCAGGTCGAAGATAGATTTTGTACCCACGAGTGCGGTAAACAGGTTGATAGCAACACCCAGACTTAGGGTCACGGCAAAACCCTTGATAGGCCCTGTGCCGAACTGGAACAACACCGCGGCGGTAATCAGCGTCGTAACGTGAGAATCCAGGATCGTGGCAAACGCCTTGTCATAGCCGGAATCAATCGCCGAACGCGGCGGTTTGCCGGCCCTTATTTCATCCCTTATCCTTTCGAACATAAGGACATTCGAATCAACAGCCATACCAACAGCCAGGATAACTCCAGCGATGCCCGGCAGGGTCAGGGTCGAATTAAGAGAAGCCATTGCTCCGAAAAGAAGGACGATATTCAAAATGAGCGCAAAATCCGCTATCAGACCTGAAACCTTGTAATAAATCAGCATGAAGATTACCACTGCGAGCGTCCCCACAAGACCGGCCAATTTGCCTGCATTAATCGAGTCCTCTCCGAGCGAAGGACCGACAGTTACATTCTGGAGCATCTTCAGCGGGGCAGGCAGGGCTCCTGCCTTCAGTACTATGCTGAGGTCCTTGGCCTCATCCATACTGAAATTCCCGGTAATCTGCGCGCTTCCGCCTGATATCTTCTCCTGTATGACAGGGGCTGAATATACGGTATTGTCGAGAATGATCGCGAGCCTCTTTTTGACATTAGCACCGGTCACATCCTCAAATCTTTTTGCGCCATCAGCGTTAAAGGTTATCGAGACATAGGGCTCACTGAACCGGTTGTCCAGGCTCACCCTTGCCTCGCTCAGAAGATCGCCGGTCATGACCGCCTGTTTTTTCAGGAGGATCGGGATTTTTCTCACTAAGCCCGTCTCCCTGTTGACCTTTTTCTCAAAGAGTATCTCGTCGCCTTCCGGCAATTTGTCTGCGAACTGTTTTAAAACATCCCCTTCTTCACTGGGCGCTACAGACTGGGGGAGCTGGGCCGCGATAGGGGATTCTTCATCCAGGAGCTTAAACTCAAGCAGGGCTGTCTTGCCTATCAGATCTATCGCCCTTTTCGGGTCTTTGACGCCCGGCAGCTGCACCACTATCTCGTTTTCTCCCTGACGCTGTATCGTCGGCTCGGAAACCCCGAACTGGTCTATCCTGTTTCTTATAGTCTCGAGCGCCTGGTTGGCGGCATTGTCCTTAATGGCGGTCTTTTCTTTATCACCCAGGGCAAGTACAAGGCTCTGACCTGAGGTCGACGCATTGAAATTGGGGTAATTTTCCTTGATAACCGTTGATATCTCCGGGCTCGAAGGGGTTATTTCGATCTGCAGTCCGTTCCTCTTCACCTCTGCCTGCAATTTCTTTTTCTGAAGGGTCTCGTTTATCAAGTATGTGAACCTTTCAGTAGATGCTTCAACCGCCTTGTCACCTTCCACTTCAAAAACAAGATGAAGTCCGCCCTGAAGGTCGAGGCCTAGGACTATCCCCTTGCTCGGCATGCTCTTTTTCCACCAATCCGGCATAAACTTGAAAAGAGGTGTATTGGGAAGGAAAAATATCACCGCGACAAGTACGGTGAAGCCGATAAGCGAAAACCTCCATAGAACATTTTTTTTCATTAATCCTCCACTCAAAAAATTTATCTAATCGAAAACTATTTGATGTTTAATTGCTCTTATCAAAAAGAGGTAATTGAGGGAATTCCCTTCTGCATAATTATTATCTATGTAATGTAAGGCAAAAAATGAAGTATGAATTACTCCTCATCATCGGATTGTCTGAGCGCAACAATGTAAGCCTTCCCGTATTTCACCTTCACGTTCTCCGCAATCTTGAGAATAATAGTATTGCCTTTCACCTCTTCGATGACGCCGTATTCGCCCCCGGAGGTTATCACCTTATCTCCTTTTTTAAGGTTGTCCAGCATCACCTTCTGTTCCTTGGCCCTTTTCTGCTGAGGCCGTATTAAAAGAAAATAGAAAATTACAAATATAATAACGAGGGGGAGAAATCCCATTAAGCCGCTTCCCTGCCCCTGTCCCGCCTGAGGGCTAGCTCCCATTGCATAAGCCAATCCTGTCAACATCTTCACCTCCCTGAATATTATAGTCTGCTAATATACCCCCTTTGCCGGTTTTTTATCAAGTTCAGGAGCGGAGCGTGTCAGCACTGAGTAAAGATTTTTCCCCCGAAAGACTTGACTTTCAGGAAAAATACCTATTATACTTTTCGCTCAGGAAAAAACTATGGGAACTTATACTACATATCGGCCACATAAGAAGAAGAGAAAGCGTACTCTCGGGTTTCTTGTCAGAATGCGTTCTGTTGGCGGGCGTGCCATAATAAAGAGGAGAAGGAAAAAAGGACGGAAAAAACTGTCTGTCTAATAGGCAAAAAGGTTTTCTGTTCTATCACGAAGCGTGTCGATTTCAGGAAGGTCTTTGAACTTGGATCGAAATTTCCTTCAAAATTTCTTATTATTTACGTGTTGCCAAACGAACTGCCCTACTGCAGACTCGGACTTGCTGTAAGCAAAAAAGTCGGAAATGCTGCTGTTCGGAACAAAATTAAGCGGCGTCTGCGGGAAATCTTCAGAAGGCAGTTGAAAGACAGGCCCTTGAAATATGATTTTGTGGTCGTAGCAAGAAGCGCGTCTGCTGAAGCTGAATTCGCTGATTTACAGGCAAGCGTGGTCAAAATATTTCCCCGGCTTGATATATGATGAAGACACTTTTAATAGCAATAATTAAATTGTATAAATACATTCTTTCACCCCTCCTGCCGAACAGCTGCAGGTTCACTCCTACATGTTCCGAATATTCGATGGAAGCGATCAGCAGATATGGAGCGCTGAAAGGGACTATTATGTCTGTACACAGGATTTTACGGTGTCACCCCTTTCATCCGGGGGGCTTTGACCCTGTCAGGTAATTATGGATAGAAATACTCTCTTAGCCATAGTCCTTTCTATAGCGGTCATCGTTGGATATCAGTTTTTATTTGCACCACCGCCGCCTCAGGTCAAGCCACCACAGCCTGCTGCAGAAAAAAAGGCAGAGGCGCCTGTGCCTGTTGCTGTACCTGTCATCCCCGCAACTGCAAATGCACCGGAAAAAGATATAAGGGTAGAAAACAACTACTACTCCGCAGTCCTTTCATCAAGAGGCGGCACGATCAAATCGTGGGCCATCAAGGCATATAAAGACAAAAATGGACAGGACGTTATACTGTTAAAAAAACCAGGCGTACTTCCTGCCCTCAGCCTCGGGGCAAGCGATGCCTTTGATCTGGCCAATGCAGATTTCAGTGTATCCGGGACCGACCTGAAGCTTGACAGCAATCACCCCTCCGGGACTGTTGTATTTGAATACTCCCGTGAAGGGGTCTCCGTCAGGAGGACATATACCTTTTATGCAGACACATACAAAGTGGATGTCAGCGATGAAGTCGCAGGCCTCCCTGAATACTGGATATCGCTAGGTTCGGATTTCGGAATTTATGAAAACACTGCAAGCAGCGGGACCCAGATCGGGCCTGTCCTGCTTACGGGCACTGACCTGAAAGAGATCAACGCGAAGAAACTCAAGGAACCGGAGATATTCAAGGAAAACCTGAAGTGGATCGCACAGGAAGACAAATATTTCTTTTCCGCTCTTGTCCCTGCGGGTCCTGTCGAAGAGGCAAAGGCCTGGACATACAAAGACTCCCCTGTCATCGCCTTCAAGGCCAAACCAGGTGTAAATAAATTTCTTCTCTATGCAGGCCCCAAGGAGCAGAAACGACTTGAAAAACTGAACAACGGGCTTGAGTACATCATTAACTACGGCTTTTTCTCTATCATCGCGCGGCCGCTGTTCTGGGTCCTGATATTCTTCCACGGCTTTCTCGGGAATTACGGATGGTCTATCATACTGCTCACAATCGTTACCAGACTCCCGTTTATCCCGCTTGTGAACAAGGGACAAAAATCCATGAGAAAGCTGCAGGCACTCCAGCCGAAGATGACAGAGATAAGGGAAAAATACAAGAAAGACCCGCAGAAGATGCAGCAGGAGATGTCAGAATTGTATAAGAAAAATAAGGTAAATCCCGTGGGAGGGTGCCTGCCGATGCTGCTTCAGATACCGGTGTTCTTTGCGCTGTACAAGGTCCTTCTTGTATCCATTGAACTCAGGGGCGCTCCTTTCATGCTCTGGATAACAGACCTTTCAGCGCCGGATGCGCTTTTTGGACATATCGCAGGCTTTTCTCTGGGAGGACCTCTGCCATACCTCATGGGAATAACAATGGTGCTCCAGCAGAAGATGACCCCGTCCACTATGGACCCGAAACAGGCAAAGCTGATGATGCTTATGCCGATCATATTCACGTTTATGTTCCTGAACTTCGCTTCAGGCCTCGTGCTGTACTGGCTGGTAAACAATATCCTCGGCATCATCCAACAGTTCTTTGTGAACAAGAAGCTCGCGAAGCAACCGGCCTGAACTGTTAAATAACCCTAAAAACGGCAGTTATTCGCGCAAACTCGCAAACTCGCAAAGGTCGCAAAGGTCGCAAAGAAATTCAACTATTTATAAGGATATAGGGCCGAACACCTTAGGTGAATTTGTGGTGGTTTAAATAACTGCTTTTTTACTTTGCGTTCTTTGCGCCTTTGCGCGAAACTGCTTTTTATAGGATAACTTGCATTAAATCTGATGCGTTTTGAAACCGATACCATAGCAGCCATATCGACCCCTGTTGGCCAGGGCGGCATAGGGATCGTGCGTATCAGCGGCGCCCGGGCTCTTGAGATAGCCGAAACCATCTTCCGTCCGTGGAAAGCAGCCCGTCTTGCTGACAAACGCTCAGGCTCATTGCTGTATGGCCACATCATCAACCCGGCTGACAAAACAAATGTGGACGAAGTGCTCCTGGCCATAATGCGTTCTCCCCATTCTTATACGAAAGAGGACGTGGTCGAGATAAACTGCCACGGGGGTATTATCTCTGTGAAGAGGACCCTCGAAACAGTGCTGGCGCAGGGGGCCAGGCTCGCTGACCCCGGTGAGTTCACAAAAAGGGCCTTCCTCAACGGCAGGATAAACCTCACCCAGGCAGAGGCTGTCTTTGATGTCATTACAGCAAAGACAGAAGAGAGCATGAAGCTCGCGCTCGACCAGCTTCAGGGCGGACTGTCAGAAAAACTAGCTGATATCAGGATGAGATTGATCGAGATAGTCGCATCTGCCGAGGCCTATATTGATTTTCCCGAGGATGAACTAGAGACAAAAACCTCCCTGCAGATAGCTGAGCGACTGGCAAAGATCAAAGAGGAGGTCGACAGTCTCTCTGCGACATTTCAGGAAGCCAGGTTTTTCAGGGACGGGCTTGCCGTGGCGATTGTCGGCAGGCCGAATGTCGGCAAATCCTCCCTGCTCAATGTCCTGTTGAAAAAAGACCGCGCCATAGTCACTGAACTGCCCGGGACAACGAGAGACCTGATAGAAGATTATCTTAATATCAACGGGCTGCCGATACGGATCATGGACACTGCCGGGATAAGAAACTCCGAAGAGCTTGTTGAAAAAGAGGGGATACGACGAAGTCTGGAGGCGATTAACAAGGCTGATTTTATCATAGCGCTTCTGGATGGCAGCTCACCTCTGGAAGAGGAAGATCTGCAGCTCATGGAACTTATCAGGGGGAAGAAGGCGGTGATCGTTATAAACAAGTCAGATCTGCCGGCCAAAATATGTCTTGAAGATATCGGCGAAAAGGGCAGGGAATATCTGCTGATGTCCGCCCTGACCGGGGAGGGGGTTGAGAAGCTGAAGTCAGCTGTCTTTAATTCAAACCTGCGGAACTGGACCGAAGAACGTGAAGGGGTTGTAGTTACAAATATACGCCATAAGACAGCCCTCGATAAGACTTCCTCGGCTTTAGGGAGGGCGTTCGGTATCTTTCTGGCGGACCAGCCCCTTGAATTTTTTTCGATAGAACTTAGGGACGCCCTTGACAGCCTGGGGGAGATAACAGGTACTGTAACTACAGAGGATCTCCTCGATAAAATATTCAGCACCTTCTGTATCGGGAAGTAAATCTTTATTCATAATCGCAGGAGGAGGCTAAGAAAATAGTTTGTAATATCGAGAGGAAGATGTAAGGTAAAAGGAGAATGATGTCATGGAATGTATTTCGGAAAATAACAAGGCAGATTGCAACTGCACATATGAGCCGTGCCCCAGAAAATACAAGTGCTGCGAATGCCTGCGCTATCACCGGAAGAGCAACGAACTGCCGGCCTGTTATTTCAGCAGTGAGATCGAAAAGACTTATGACCGCTCCATCAGCAGCTTTATCAGGATGCAGAAGAGGTGAGAGTTTAATAAATGACTGCCCAAAAATCAAAGATAGTATATGTTATAGGCCATAAAAATCCTGATACGGATTCTGTCTGTTCCGCCATCGGTTATGCGCACTTCAAGAATGTTACCGACAAGCGCTTTATCTTTACCCCGGCCAGGGCAGGCAAGATAAATGAAGAGACAAAGTTTGTGCTTGAGCGCTTTCAGGTCCCTTTGCCAAATGAAATAGAGAGTCTTGCCGCTACTGTAAGTGACCTGGAATTTAAAAAACCGGTCGCTATCCATGAGCATGATTCGGTACAGGCTCTCTCTCTGCTTATGAAGGAAACAGGGGTGCGCTCTCTCCCGGTCGTTAATGAAAGCGGCAGGGTGAGCGGCATAGTCGGACTTAAAGACATAGCTCGGCATTATATGGACAGTGTCGGATTCGGCGATCTTAAGGATGCCCCGATCAGTCTTGATATCTTCATCAATACTCTGGACGGACGTGTCATAAGCAACTCAAAAAAGATCGATTGTCTGTCCGGCAAAATTTTTACGGCCTCGATGCAGAAAGGGACTATCTTGAATATGGTCCGGCCCGGCGATATCGTCATCGCCGGAGACCAGCATGACATCCAACTCGACCTTGTCCGTTCAGGCTGCTCAGCTTTGATCGTCACAGACGGCCTGCCTGTAGGCAGCGATGTTTTGGCAGCAGCAGAAAGCCACGGGACCCTGCTCATCTCATCTCCCCACCATGCCTTTGCAACAGTCCAGATCATGACCATGTCTGAACCGGTCGCCTCCATAATGTGCTCCCAGACTTCCGCTGTGGGACTTTACACGCCGCTGACCGAACTCAGGAAAAAGATCCTGGAGTCAGAATACCGTTCAGCCATAGTTGTAGACAGCGACAACAGGCTGATGGGCTTTATCACCCGGACCGACCTCCTCCAGCCTGTCAGAAAAAGGGCGATCCTCGTCGACCATAATGAAATCTCACAGGCAGTGGATAATATTGAGGAGGCTGAAATACTCGAGATAATCGACCACCACCGCGTAGGCGACATCTCGACAGTCGCTCCGATCTATGTATACAATGACCCTATAGGAAGCACCTGCACTGTTGTGGCAGGCATGATGTTTCTCCATCAGGTGCATATCCCTTCCGAAATAGCCGGGGTGCTTCTCTCGGGCATACTGTCGGATACTCTTCTGCTCACTCTCTCTACAACAACCGGCCGCGACCATGAGGCGGCTGAAAGACTGGCGGGTCTGGCAGTGGTCGACCTGAAAGAATACGGCAAAGAGCTTCTTCACGAAAGCATCAATATAGAAAACAAAACAGCGTCCCAGTTGATAACCGCTGATTTCAAGGAATTCCTGATCAGCGGGAAGAAGCTGGGAGTAAGTCAGATGATGGTGCTTGACTGCCAGGAGATCGACAAAAGAGAAGAAGATCTCCTGACCGAACTTGAACGCCTGAGAGTTGCCAACAGCTACGACCTTACCGTGCTGCTGGTAACAAACCCTCTGCTTGCATCTTTTGAGCGGGTCCTTTTAAAGGGTGAGATATGGATCGTTGAGAAAGCCTTCAATGTAAAGGTAGAAGACGGCACCTGCATACTGCCCAGCGTCATGTCGAGAAAAAAGGATTTTATCCCGGCCCTGGGTCAGGCGCTCAGCATGCGGCAGGTCTGATAATTCTGTGCATACAAAAATTGTTTCATTTCCCTGCTTCGGTTCTTAGATCTCCCATAGCATGCGCCCTGACATGCTGCTATAATTTTACTTAAGGAGACTATAAAACTTAAAAGAGAGGTGTTTGATGGGCGTGAATGCCGGACCGCGGGATCTTATTCTCAGCATGCTAGCTATGATCTTCGCTATCACTGCAATTGCGATCGTCGGATGTTCCGGTGGTTACGTGAAAAAGAAAGGCGTTGGAACTTTTACGATACATAGCTTTTTGGGGAGTGCATGCCACGCATGCCACCGTGGGACCGGACCATTCAGGGGCAGTGAAGAACTCCTGGCACCCGGAAAAGAGCTGTGCTTAAAGTGTCATGTTTTCAAGACTGAGAAGAAGTTTGTCCACCCGGCCATCAGGTATGGGGGCTGCCTTATTTGCCATAATCCTCACGGAAGCAGTTATCCATATCTGCTCCGGCGCAGGCTGCCGCAGTTGTGTTTTGGATGTCATGAGTCAGAGAGTGTCCTCTCCATGGCTGTTCACAAGTCCTCCTCGCAAGAATGCACTGACTGTCATAACCCCCACATGTCCGACAACAAGTTTCTCCTGCAATGACAACTCTACCATTGTATATTTACCAGACATTAGAAAACAAAGCGTGATAATCTGTTGCAGAATAGGTGGAAAATACTTTAAAATCACAAGGTAGCAATACTGTGCCGATGTGGTGGAACTGGCAGACGCGCCGGACTCAAAATCCGGTGGGGGCAACCCCGTGAGAGTTCGATTCTCTCCATCGGCACCAATAATATCAATGCCTTATGCCCTGTCCGACTCATAAGTTCCAGCGAATACTCCTCCTCCGTTATCATATCAAGGGAATCAATCTCACAAACCGTCAGCATTATTGGTGCCAGACTCGCTGAAGGTCGAAGCTACCCGACACCGCTTCCTTGGCAATCTTTATTGAGCAACTCTCAAATAATCAACAGCTATTTTCTGTTTATTGATACCACTCACGAAGCCTTCTTTACCTTCCTGCTTGTGCTCACAACCTCAAGATGTCCTTCTATAGCATCCTTAATCATCTCAAGCGCTTCCTCGATCGTATCGCCCTGGGAGCTACATCCGGGGAGTGAAGGGCACTCGATCCAGAATCCACCGTCCTCAGTATCAGGATGAAGGACAACGGAATATTTTTTCCCTTTAATTGAGACCTCATATTTTCTTTCTTTCTGCAAGGCCACAATTTCACCTTTAAGGCCCTCCACGATTTCACCCAAGGCAATAGCAAATACAAGCTGCCCGCTCTTCAAGGTATCGATGATCTCTTTTTTGTCCTTTGTCAGGACAAAGATCGTCTCCCCATCCGTTAAAAACCTCATCTCGGCAAGAGGCTTTTCCACTGCCGGCATGTTCTTCTTCAGATAGGTGATCGCCTTTCTTATCTTCTGGAGGCTGATCCCTTTATCCAGAAGGGTTTTTGCAACTTTCATCTGAATAAGGTCATTGAAGGAATAGAGACGAACAGAACCATAACCGGAGGCTTCACTGATTGAAGGCTTAATAAAATGGGTCCTGTCCCAATAGTCAATCTGCCTGTTGCTCAGTCCGGCAATCTTGGATACAGTCTTTGTATTAAAATTCATAGTTCACCTCTCCGAGATTAATAAATACACTAATGTAATTATAATACTTATGAAAATAATTGTTGTCAAGATGAAGGATAAAAACAGAAAAATGAACTTCTGTGTGAGCATTGCCCCCTTATCCCACCAATTTCAGCCTTAAAACCCTGCAATAATTAAAATATCCTATGCCTATAACATCCTGTTAGAATAGGGAGTTAAGAGCTATTTGCTAATCATTTGCATTTTTTTCAAAATATCGAGAGATTTAGCAAAGAAACCTCATTTATATGGAAAGTTTCAGTTTATCACCTGCAAACCTGGTTTAGAATCTGCATATACCCTGAGTTGGGTTCAGCATATCGCTTTGCAGAAAGCGTTGTGTCGGTTTCCGAATCTCCATTCGTATAAATAAATGTCGACCTCATAACCTGGCACTCGCACTATCAGAGACTTTACAGCCGAGAGTTGGCCACGGTACGCCTCAAGAATGGCCTCGGCACGAAACGCAAGCTGAAGGTTAGGTTCACCGCTCCATCTTTTTTGCATAGATGCAAAAGGATTTGCTGAAATGCACGGGAATGCAAAAAGACAAAGCCATAAAAACAACAAGTTAGAATTGGCATGGCAAATGCTCTATATATAGCAGGAAGTAAATAACGAAGGAGGACACAAAGATGAAAGACACAAACTATAAAAAGAAACTGGCATACATGGGAGCAGGATGTGGATTAATACTGTTTGCAGTATTCGGACTGCTTCCCGGTTCATTCCTTGGCGGAGCTATGGGATTGAATATAGCAGGGATCATATTCGGCACACCTGTAGGTTCCGGATTGGTGCCGAGGATGATCGTGGCAGCCTCCATGCTGATTGGAGTGATGGTCTCAGGGTTAATGTTCATCATGGCATCGACGACCTTGGGTTGGCTGAGCGGCACGGTAGCGGATGCGATAAGGACTGGAAGTAAAGAACTGGCAATAGCAGAGCACAAATAAAAAAATATATAACAAGTAAAAGGAGAAAAGGTCATGACTACAGCAAGAACAAATACGATGAAGGTTGGAACAAAGATCGGAGCAGGGCTTGGGGTGTTGGCATTTCTGGTATTCGGGATAATCCCGGGGTTTTATTTCGGCAGCTACGGGACTCTGATCCTGTTGAGCCATCTGGCAGGCGGTCCTGTAGAGCCTACAACGATTGTAAGGATGCTGACAGTAGTGGGCATCATGCTGGGCATCTTCTGCGTCGGGGCAGTGAGCATAGTGCTGGGTTCAGTATTCGGCACAGCCATGGGTTATGTGGTTGATGTAGTCGCGGGCTTCGGCAGAGTAAAAGAAACTGAGGAAGTCAAAGCCAATAACTAAGGCGCAGCCCTCTACTTTTAAAGGTTACTCCCCTGAGCCCCTGCTTTTTGCAGGGGCTTTTTTTCGGCCTCTAACCTGGCAGCGATCTGTATTTCTGGCAACACATTAACAATATCAAAGAACCGAAGATGGGGGCAAGTGCGGCCAAAGACCACAAAATCCCGTGCTTGCCTTGATCTCTTCACAGCACAATTATGTTTCTTTCTCCATGCCGGAAGCTCGAAATATATCCTGTTGCAGGTGTCCCGTCTGGATGTCCAGGCCATATCTATACGACCGTATTGACACAGAGGGACAACTTATGCTATTTCTTTACATTAATAATACTAAAGGAGGGTGCCTTTTAAGGAAAATTCGCCGGTTAGCTCGTGACGATCAGGTAAAATTAATAGGTCTGATAATAGTCATTAAACAATTAACGAACGGAGAAAAACAAATGAAGCTAAAAAATAAGTGGCTTTACTTAATAGCTTTCATGCTGCTGCTAAGCCCGTTTGTCTTTAGGGTAAGCACCACCCGGGCAGTTTATCTGAGTGACGGGGCGAGGCAGAACGGAAATACCGGGGGCTGGAAGCTTCCAGTGGACACAGGGCAATGTGTGACTGGAATAGCAGCCGACGGCACCATGCTAATCGATGAAAGCATAAAATCCCGGCCTGATTGCATCGCGCGCACCTGGCCGGCCTTTACAACTCAGGAGACCTGCGGAAGGACGGGCCATACAGCTCATTTCTGGGCCAACACCTGTGTAGCAAACGATGGCACAAGCATCTCGCTGAGAGGTCTGGACAGGACAGCAGCTATGTGCGATCAGGCTGCAAAAGCTGCTGGAAAAACATCAGGGACATGGGCCCCTGCCTGTACATCCTCCTGGCAATATATGGGAAAAGATTTGAAAGCTGATAACGGCTTCTGCTACGGAACCATGCGGCTGACAGACTATACAGCCGATACCTGCCCGATCACAAAGCCCGGCTATTCCTGGGACAGCACAAACGGCAGGTGCCTCTACACCTATGGTATTAAGGGTGTGCTTAATGGAGATATAGTGAACCTGTCGGGCGTCGTACTCTTCTCCGCAGGAGAAACTGTTGACTTGAGTAAATACGACACTATGGGAACGTGCATATTAAAGACAGGCGGTTCTGCCCGGGGTGTTGCAGGGTGGAATAATTACACCACAAAAGCAGGAGTTAAGACCGAGCACGGTGTGACCATGCCAAAAGGTTTGGTAGCAGGCAACCGGGATTGTCTAAGGTGCCACAACTCTGCTTCCCAGTATAACGGTTACGCAGAGAGATGGAAGGAGACCTACCTCAAGACAGGCCACAGGAACATGCTGAGGAAGGTAACAGCAGGCAAGAAGTGGGCAGGTCCCTGTCCCGAAGACCAGACCCCGAATGCGGCAGGGCTCTGTGTATACGCCAGCGACGGCGCGAACCAGATAGACTGGGCGACCGGGACGATCATGGTAGAGGGCACCAGCAGAAAGCTTTTCTATATCTTCGGTGACTGGATGGCGCCTGATCCAACCGCGGTATATGCCGATCCGGCCGGGGGTATGGTCACTAACGGCTATACCTGCGCATCATGCCATGCAACAGGCTGGAGCAATGCCTCAGCCGGCCTTTGCAGCAAATCCTCAAAGCTCACATCAGAAGGTTGTACCGCGGCTGGTGGCACGTGGTATCCGTCCACCGGGGTGCAGGGAGTTGCAGGAAAAGAGCCTCAGAAATCCTTCCCGGGAATCAGCGGCATAACCGGCACATGGGACCAGGACGGCATTGTGTGTTCGAGGTGCCATGCCGCAACATGGCCGGCAGTTTATTCAGGGACTACGGCAATCACAGCCACGCACGATTTCAGTTCTGCCATTGGCGGGGCAGCGACCACCAACCTCTGCTTCGGCTGCCATCAGAGTCTGGCAACCGACTACGCAACCGGCGATAAAATCCTTGATCCGGTCCAAATCCCCACAGGCGCGGGCCATGGGGCCAACTGGGCCAGAGAGTTCAACGGACACGTGCTGGGCAACCAGTTCCTTAACAGCCCTCACGGGGCATTCAAGGGAGCAGTCATACCCAATTCGCTCGGCAAATACGACCTTGTCGGTGGAGGCACCTTTGGCACCACCTTCGGGGACATTTTCTGCAGAAACAACAACGAGGATGGAACTGCAAATGCTTCCGGGTCCATTCTTACCACCAACGTGGACGGCTCAAAAATCAAGAACAGCGCTCAGTGCACCACAGCCGGCGGCACATGGTGGGTTGGTCAGTCTCAGGGCAGCTGTTCCACTTGCCATGATGTTCACCAGAGCATAGTGCCGGAAGTCGGCGCGAATGAACCTATTAGAAAAGAATGTATCGACTGCCATGACGACAAGGCAGACCTCAGCAAGATAAACCACCCGAGCGGTATAGGCACGCCTCTGGCCCTCGGAACCCGCAGCTGCGAAGTCTGCCATATGCCTAAACCAACCTCGGAAGGCTTCCCGATGCACTTATGGAGGATCAACACTGATCCTGCCTACGACACTTTCCCCTCACAAGCTGAATTCTATGGCGGCATCTGCAGCAAAAATCCGCTGGACCCTGAGACAGGCTATCCCATCAACACTACACGAAAGTTATGCGCAGCAGACTTAAGCGGGAACGACAAGCCGGGGAAATGGACTGCTACCTTGATGGACAGAAGGGCCAAGACTGCCCCTGACATAACTTATGCGAGCGCAGTATGGGTTGATATCGACCTCGCCTGCGGCCAGTGCCACGGCGGCAGCCAGGGGCCTTCCGCAGTAGCAAACGGCGCCCCATACATGGACAAGGCCACCCTTGCGGATGTAGCAGTGAACACGCATCTCAACAACGGCTATAGCGTAGCGCCTACAGCATCCATGGACCTGGATGCTATTGACAGGAGGCCGGAGGTAAGCGGGATACAAGTGTACACCGGAGACACTGTAACAGTAACAGATACGTCCCTGGACCTCAATGGAGACCTCTCGTCGATAAAGGTGGCCTGGGGAGACTCAACAACAGTTACTATCGCGCCTGGCGGCACTGCGACCCATAACTACGGCTCGACAGGAGGCAGAACCATAACTCTTACAGCAACCGATTCTGAAGGCTTTAAGTCGGTTGCCAAAAGGTCAGTAAGTGTAATAACAAGATAGTAAAGAATCAGAAGAAAGGCTCAGTAACAGGAAGGGCAGGCCGATAAGCGCGGCCTGCCCTTCTTGTATAGAGACGACTTAATCTGTAGCCGACAGGAAAAAGCCTATGCCGTCAGTTCTTTCCCGCAATGCTTGCAGATTTTTGCCCGTATCTTGATAATCTCAGCGCAGTAAGGGCATTCCATTGTAAAGTTTTTCTTGTGTATCTTCGCTATCGCTTCATCTACCTTCTTCTGTATCACCTCATGGGTGAACTTATAATTCACTACCGGCTCGATTGCACGCAGTTCGCCTAGCTCGCCGAGGTGTTCAGCCGCCTTAAGCCTTACACTGCCGAACCCCTGCTCGTCGGTAAGAACAGCGATAATGGAATCCACGTCCCTGGCGATAAAATAATCGGTCAGCGCCTGAAAGGCCTTTTTCCTTTCTTCCAGCTCCCGGGCCTCCTGGGCCTCTTTTATTTCATCAATAATGTCGCCTTTCATTGCCAGCCTGTTTCCTACCGGGACACTTGATGACTCCCCGGAATCAGGATGAACCATGTAGCGATAACCCATTTCCTGTCCGTATACCTCGCTCATCTGTTTCCAGCTATTCCGGAAGAAGCGGCACTCATCGTTAAAACATACATAAAGGAAAGGAGTGCACCATCCCAACCCGTCAGCGAAATTAAAACTCGGGGTACTCCATTTATTAAGCTTCTGCCCGCAATGAGGGCATATTGTCTTTTTCTCATCCATGACCTGTTCCATTTTTCTTCTCCTTATTTATTATGAGGGGCGAAATTAGACTGTATAATCTATTTTTCAAATTGCAACCCCTTTTCCAGTTTATTAATAAACTGTTTACTTTATTTATTATAGCAGATTATTCTCACAAATGCTTAAAAGTAGAACTATTACTTTCGTCTCAGGATATTTTCAGCGAAAAGAACATGCCTTAGCCATTTAAAGGCGAACCTCAGCAGTTCTGTCTCGTCAGACCGCAGCTTCTTTAGCACCTTTTTCTCTATATCAAAATAATCGGGGAATTTACCATGAAAGACCATGCTCCTGAACTCATCGATATTATAACTTCCAAGGAAGAAAATGTCCCGCGCCTCACCCCGGAGCAGATCCAGGGTCCCGAAGTTCTCATGATAGGTAATTTTTTTCCATTCGTTGTTCATTTCTTCATAGAAGGCGATATTCTGTGTGTCGCGCCATTTCTTGACAGAATGATTTTTATTGCCGCTAAATCCAAGACAAAAATCCCTTTTCACCAATTCGTATTCCGGACCTGGCGAATCGGAAACAGGTTCGAGTGGAAAGCTTCTGCATGACCAGGGTCTGTCGTCATATATCATACAGCCCTCCATGCCCACAAATGGACAGTTTCTTGTTTCATCAGGGAGCATTTTCATCATGATTACCGGATGGCCGACTTCCTCAGGGAAAAGCGGCAATGTATATGTCTTTAGAAACTCATACGAAGGTATTTTGAGTCTTCTCTTTATTCTGAGGATATCGTACGGCGTGAGAAACAGATTTATATCACTGCAACAACGGTTGAAACATTCAAGCTCTTTGCGGCAGCTGAATGAAAAAGAGTCGTTGTCGCGCAATCTTCCCCCATATGCGTTGCTGACAGTATTGATGATTTCCGTGCTCTGATGCTGAAGTAGTTTTTGCAAGGTCATATTATAACGCCATACCCGTCTATTTACAAATTTCGAAGAATTAAAGTATTGACATATTTTGGAATTACCCATATTATTTTTTAATTGTAAAATTGCCATATTATAAGAGTTAACTTTTCACGAGGGTCAAAAAGAGTTTATATACAGCAGAAAATAATAACTTGTTTCAATCCGGACTAGGAGGTAAGTATGGATTTGTTTAAGAAAGTCCTCTATGTTTTTGCCATCACAACGATAGTCCTGTCTGGTTGTGAGTCGCTCAAAGCTTCTAAAGCGATCTTTCCTTTAAAGGAATATGAACGTATGATTGTCGGACGTCTCGATGCCAATTACATCGGGACCCGGAATTGCCTTTCTGCCTGCCATTACCACGACAAGATAAAGCGGGATTTTGACGCCAGCACCATGGGGGCCCAGCTATCTAAAAAATCCGGGATGCCGCTTGTAGACTGTGAATCCTGCCATGGCCCAGGCAGCCTTGCTGTAGAGGGCCTTACTCCTGCGAAGGTTGAAGAGGACGCAAAGCAGGGAAAACAGACAGCCTGCGATTACAAAACACTGATCGACCTGAAAGAACTCCCCGCCCCTGCGCAGTCCCTGATATGTCTTAAATGCCATACGTCCTCAGTAAATTTTAATCTTCACAACTGGAATGCCGGAACGCATGCTATTTCCGATGTCTCCTGCTTCGAGTGCCACAATGTCCACATGGGACCTGATCTGACAGTAAGACGGGGGGACATGGAAAACATGTGCGAACGCTGCCACCAGGAAGCCCGGGCAGAATTTGCAATGCCGAGCCATCACCCGATGCATGAAAAAAAGATCTTCTGCACCAGCTGTCATGAGCCTCACGGGACACCAAATGATTATCTGCTCAGAAAGACAACCGTTAAGGATGTCTGCACCCAGTGCCACGCAGACAAGGAAGGACCGTTCATTTATGAGCATGCGGAAAATAACGAAGACTGCATCAGCTGCCATAGCCCGCATGGCTCCGTGAACAATAATTTGCTGAAAGTGGCAGTGCCTTTCCTGTGCATGCAATGCCATATCCCTCATACTCCAACTACTGCGTCCGCCAGAGGGACATTCTATACCAGATGCACTGACTGCCATCCGACCATACACGGGACGGATATCCCTTCAAGAAGCGGCAATGGCCGCTTCACCTATTAAGAGGAGGGTGTGATGAAGAAAATAACCATATTGGCATTTCTCATAGTAGGATTATGCTTTACAGGCGCATATGCCCAGGAAGCTGAACAGGAACTCCCTCCGGAGGACGAGCAGGTCGAATCAGAGCCTGCGGAACACTATGTATTTCCGGACATCAAGCCGTTAATCTCGCTGACCGGAGGGTACCGCTATGTCGATCTCAACGGATCGAGCCAGGCGGCAGAATACGAATATCTTCACAATTCCCCTGTCCTTGGAGGAGAATTGCGGACGGTTTCGATGAACCATCGGCTGCACGTTGATCTGGATATAAGAAACAAGAAGGACTATTATGGAGATATTTCCTACGCCTATAAAGACCTGATCCTCTTCAGAGGGGTGAACTCCACTCTCTTTCATAACCTCGACAATATCAGGCTCTTTGAGTTTTCCCCTCCGCCGGCTTTGGTGGATAACAGGGACCCGCACGATAAATACAGGATTAAAGTCGGGATAAGCAACCTCCTCCTCCGTTTCAAGATGCCTGATTTTCCTGCGCATCTCTATTTTGAAGGGAATTTCGTAGATAAGGACGGCACGGCTGAGCAGATGTTTTATCATCAGTATCTGGACCGCACAAGAAATACGAGGACATCCGAAAAAAGAGATATTGATTTTTTCACGAGCGTATATACTATAGGTGCTAATAGCCATCTCGGCCCTGTAGAGGCTGATTTCTCGCACAGTGAAAAAAGGTTCGACGTGGACGGCGACAGGGTTTTAGTAGACCGGTTTGATGCGACCGCAGCCATTCCCCCACAGCCCTCAAGGACGGCAGGTGATTATTATCATAACCTAATCCCTGAACTGAAAAGTTCGACCAATACCCTGAAGCTCCACACTTCCTATACAGGTGGACTCGTCGGCAGCGCCACCCTTTCAAAGACGGATAAGGAAAACAGGGACAACGGAGCAACTGCCGATTACCTGTTCGCTTCCGGTGACGTATCATGGATGCCCATGACCGGCCTGGCATTTTTCGTCAAATACAGGCATCAGGAGAGAGACCTTGATAATCCGGATACTGTAACGGTCCGCAATCTGACCGATCATACTGCCTATACATATGCTGTAATAGACTCGATCTCCGCCATCTCTGATGCTGTTTCAGGTACTGTCCGCTACAGGCCTCTAAAGGGTGTCCTGCTCAAGGCTGATTATACTTACGAGGACATCCGCAGGAATGACGTAGATGCCTGGTTCACAATTCCGGATTCGACCCAGAGGCAGAGGTTTTCTTTGTCAGGTGATGTAAGAATCACCTCGGGGCTGAAGCTGAGAGCGAAATATACACATAAGGATATCAATAACCCCGCGACTAATATTGAGCCTGATCGTTCGGATGAAGGGCTGCTTACATTGTCATGGATGCCATTGCCTGGGCTGAGCGCGTATATAAGCTACGCCGTAAGAGAAGAGAAGAGTGACTCCGTGGATTTCGTCAATTATGATACGGGAGAGGTTGAAAACGCTGACAACAGGAAGCTCAATGACGACAGGATAATAGGGACAGTGTCCTATGTCCTGCTCAACAACCTTTCGTTAACGGCCAGCTATGCTTATATACATAACAAGGTCCGGCAGGACATCAGACTCTCCCCTGATGACCCTGCCTTCTGGTTCGACCAGCTCCCGTATTCGACAACGGCGCATAATTATTCCTTCGATGTGCATTACAGTCCAAAAAGCTACATCAGTCTGGATGCCGGGGTTAGTCAAACTTTAAGCCATGGCACGTTCTATAACTCCTTAGCCTCTTTCTCTGCACTCAAGACAAGAGAGACGACATATTCCGCTTCAGGTGAGTATCAGTTCAAAGGCGGCTTCTCAGCCGGCCTCCAGTACCGGTACAGTACGTTAAAAGACCTGCTGGATAACCCTTACAACGAGATAGACGACGGCAGGGTGAGCATCGTATTGCTGACGCTCTCGAAAAAATGGTAAGGTAGATGGCGATGAAGATGACGAGGCTGAAGAGTTTATTTTGTTCCCTTCTCGTAGCCGGATTTATGCTGCCTGGTATGCCTGCCTCTGCAGCTGAAAAAACTGTCGGCGTCATCATGACAGGGGGCATCCCCTATTACAAAGAGCTGCACAAGGCCTTCACCGAGGGCCTTGCTGCCGAAGGCTTTGGCCCGGCGCGCGCCGAGATCCTGCTGCAGACCCCTACCCCTGAGGCGATGTCCTGGGTAAATGCAGCCAGAAAACTGGTTGCTCTCGGTTCAGATGTTATTGTTTCCTATGGCGCACCTGCTACCCTTGCGGTCATGCATGAGACCTCAGACATTCCCATTGTTTTCGCCGGCGTCTATGACCCACAGGCCTTGGGCATATCAGGGAAAAATACCACGGGGATAAGTTCAAAAGTGCCTGTTGCTACACTGATAAAAAACTTCAAGAGCATATCAAATTTTTCAACCCTCGGGGTTGTATACAGCGACAGCGAAAAAGACACGGTACTGCAGGTGAATGAGGTGAAGCAGATAGAAGGCAACTTCGGGTTTACTTCTACAAAAATTAATTTCAAAAAGACAGAGGATGTATCCAAAATCAAGAATGTAGAAGCGCTTTTTTTGACCACAGGCTGCGCCGCGATGCACTGCGTAAACAATATTATCGGTATTGCGCGAAAATCAAAGATCCCGACCGCCACGACCATAGGCGGCGGTGACAACAGCGGCGTTATACTTACATTGGCCGCGAATCCATATGAACAGGGTAAAGAAGCTGCAGAACGGGTGGCAAAAATACTCAAAGGGGCAAAACCATCCTCTTTGCCGGTGGAGCAGCCCAAGAAGATAGATATGGTTATAAATATAAGGGAGGCCACCGATATGGGCCTGAAAATACCTTTTGGCCTGTTATCAGCCGCTACCAAGGTCATAAAATGAAGGCCGGGATGAATTTACAGAAAAAATCGACGACAATCGTAGCGGGAATTTTATTTGTAATTATCGCTATCAACACTACCGTCCTTACTTTTGTGGCTTCGCAAAAATACAGAGATGCGATTCTTTCCAAGACCAAGGCTGTGGGAGAAAACTTGCAGAAAGAGCTTGCAAAGGTCGTGGACCTCGGGGTCCCGATCGAATCTCTGGAGGGTGTGAACGAAAAGCTCTCGGAACTCGTCTCGAGGGACAAGTCGATAGGGTACGCCATGCTTGTCAGCAAAGACGGCAAGGTATTGTTCCATAATGATGCCGCTAAGGCAGGCACGGAAATGAAGGACGCGGCATCTCTGAAGGCAGTTTCTAGTCCGAAGCCCCTTATACAGACCCTTGATTCCTATTATGATCTGTCTTTCCCTCTCCTTGATGCAGTGGGTAAAATTCAGGGGGTAGTGCGTATAGGCGTTGAGCTGAGTGCCATTAACTCCCAGGTTTATGTGCTCCTCTTATGGGCGCTGGGTGTCTCTGCACTCTGCTTTATTCTGGCGATCGGGCTTATCTACGTATTTATATCAAAGTTCATTACAAAACCTATAATGGTCATGGAGAAAGCAGCCGAGAGGATCGCCTCCGGCGACCTTACGTCTACAATCAATATCGCTGGAAGGGATGAGATCGCATCGCTGGGAGAAACGATCAACGGGATGGCATTCAATCTGAAAGATATGATTTCCAAGATCAGAAACGTTACCAACAGTGTTACCCTGGTGACTGAAAATATCGTGGTTTCGTCGCAAGGGGTGTTGTCGGCTACTGATGTGCAGAAGCATTCCGTAGAGAAAACGGCCTCTGCCATAGAGGAGATGGACGGTTCCATAGCAAAGGTAGCATCCAGTTCGGAAAGCCTTTACGACTCTGCCAGCAATACTGCGTCTGCAATATCGGAGATGGCCACTACTATCGAGACAATCGCCGAAAATGCAAATGTCTTCAGTGAAACAGCCCATGAAACCGCTTCTTCTATAGAAGAGATGGTCGCTATCATCAAAGAGATATCAGACAGCCTCGATACTCTGGTGGAGTCTTCCGAGGCGATAGCCGCTTCCATTGAGGAGGTTAATGCTACTACTCAGGATATAGAACGGAGTGCCGACGATTCTGTCAAGCTGGCTGAAGTGGTTTCAAGCGACGCGTCTGAAAAGGGCATGACTTCTGCCAATGCGGCCATGAAGGGAATGGAAGATATCAAGAGCAGTGTGTCATCACTTTCCGAGATTATTAATATGCTTGGCAAAAGGGCCAACGATATCGGGAAAATAGTGAACGTTATAGATGACGTGGCTGATCAGACCAATCTGCTTGCTATTAACGCAGCCATTCTTGCTTCAAAGGCCGGCGACCACGGCAGGGGCTTTGCCGTTGTGGCTGATGAGATAAAGAGCCTTGCTGAACGCACTTCCTTTTCAACCAGCGAGATAGCAGGGCTTATAAAATCAGTTCAGGATGATACAAAGGCCAGCATCAAAATGGCGGGAGAAGGTATTCAAACGGTAGACAAGGGCCTCACACTGGTAAAGGATGTCAGCAACGCGCTGCAGGAGATTGTGGGAAGTTCCAGGGAATCATCTGATATGGCAAAGGCTATCCAGAGGGCGACCACCGAGCAAACCCATGTCATTAAACAGATAACCAAAGCTATAGAAAACACGTCGGTGCAGACGGAAAACATTTCACGCGCGATAAAAGAGCAGAACAAGGGAAGTCAACTGATTATTGAAACAACCGAGAAGATAAAAGATATTGCATATCAGGTAAAGACATCAACCGCCGAGCAAAGGACCGGGAGCAGGCAGATTGCAGGAGTTATCGAGCATGTGACACAACAGGCATCCCAGATAGCCAGTGCTACGGCTAAGCAGAGAGAGAAGAGCGTGGATATCATCCAGTCCGTGGAGATGATACGCAATGTGACCAATGACATGACCGGTTCAGCGCACACTATGAACATAGTTATCACTTCTTTGAAGGAAGAGGCGATGAGTCTTTTGGCTGAACTGGAGAAATTTAAGGTTTAGCCGGGAGACACCCGGCCTCCTTTTTTGCCGAAATAGCACGTTGGTCCTTATCTCGTCTGCAGAAACCCTTTAGCTTTTATGACAAGGATGCCGACTCAGAAGCGGATGAATATTCTGACGCTATGCACCGGGAATATATGCCGCAGCCCGATGGCAGAGGGAATATTGCGCCGGATTTTCGAGGAAAGACAAACTGTAGCTGTTTCATCGGCAGGGACACACGCAGTTAACGGAAACCCTGCGACGGAGTTCGCAATCCTGACGTCCAAAGAAAATAAAATAGATATTGCAAACCACAGGGCCAGGTCTCTAGACAGCGCACTCATTAAAGGCAGCGATATGATCTTGTGCATGGAACCGGCCCATGCAGAATGGGTTCTTGCCGCTGATAGCTCCGCGCATGAAAAAGTATATAATCTCGCGGACTTTTCCTGCACAGGCGGCAAACTGAAAATAATTACTGATCCTTATGGCTGCAGTCTCCGAGAATACCGGCTGTGCTTTGATGCCATAGACAAATGTATCCAGAATTTTATTCTATTCTGCAGAGACGGAAATCTTATTTAAGGAGTTCGGCTCAATACCCGGCAGTTCAAAGGCACTGCAAGGGATGCTTTTAAAAGCTCCTTCCAGGCGGTATCGGCCTCATAGAAAGAAAAAACAGCATTGCTTATCATATTGATGCAGGAACCTTCCTCCATCTGTTCCGAAATCTTCTTCAGGCCTGAAGAATCCACCCCGAAATTATATCTGACCAGTGAACAAAACTGCCTTATGTTTTTTATGGCGTTTTCGGCCCCGGGCGCTGTATTCCACCAGAATCCATTATGAGACAGATAACGCCCGACATTTTCAGTTTTCTCCACTAGTTCAGCCTGCCCCTCTTTATAGAGGTCCCAGATTTTGACCTGGACACAGCAGGCTGTTTTGGTTATATCTGAGAACTCTAATCTTATGTCCGGGAATCCAAGTTCAGCAAGCTTCTCTATGGTAAAGAGCATGACATCTCCCCAGAATTGCCTGTTGAATTCCAGGGACAAATCTAATGAATCATTGCCGCCGGAGAGGCCGCTTCTGAATTCGTTACTGTAGTCGGCCTGCATCGTTCGTTTATGCAGCAGCGGCAGATTTACCGAGACAAACCTGTGCCCCAGTCTTCTCCTCAGGATACGGCCCAGGGAAGGTCCGGCCATGCGTAATTTCAGGCCGGCGAACGGGATGAAGTGGCAGAGCCCGGCCCTGTTGAAAATGTAATTGCCGGTATAAACAGTCCTTGCATCTTCCGTCTCTGTAAAGTCCTCTCTATGACGATAAAGCTGTGTCCTTGTGGGATGGAGTCCGTAAAAAAAACCTAAGGCCTTTTTAGAAAAATCTTCAATACAGTCCCGGACAGTATGATCTCCAGGAAGACTGCAGTGATAAGTTTTGGGGTGCGATGAGCAAGTATACCCGAATAGTTTCATCATATCATGATATTCCGCGGAAGGGTCCCCGGTTGTCCGCCGGTCGTGGAAAATACATTTTTCGTCCTGTGAAACTCCGGAAACAGTTTTTAAAAAGAGGGCGATATCGTCGAGAAAGGTATTGATCATGACCGAGGGAGAGACAGGAGGGTCGCCCACTACCTTTCCGGTGACAACCTCGACTGCGCCTTTTTCGAATATTTTGTCCAGCCAGTAAAAATAGTTTATAAACTGTATATCCTCTATCCCCGCGCCGCGCCTGATCTTTATCCTGAATTCCTCATCACTGTCGAGAAAATAGAAAAGGATTTTTTCCTTCAATGAGGCCGAGAACGCCTGCAGCCAGAGATATGCAATGTTTCTTGAGATCGAAGCGCCTTTGTGGGGCTGTACCTGTTTGCAGTCTTCCCCAAGCAGATCACGGAGTCGCTCCCGGTAATCGGAAGAGATTTGTCCCAGCAGTTCGGTCTGCTCGTCAAGACCTACATAATGGGTCCTGAGCCCTGCCGCCCCCGTCTCTGAGCATATATCCTTTATCTTCAGGATGTTTTCTTCGTCTCTGCTGTCGTCTATGATGACAACACTGATCTTATTGTAGACAGGTGCGCCATCGATATTTATAGCGAACCCGCCATACTGGAAAATACCGCATTGTTCGATAAGGCTTGCGAGGCAGTTTTTTAGCATCACCGGCCTGTCGGCCACCGGGATAACAACCAGAAAATGGTGCCGTGCATCAGCATGCTCAAAAAAAATAAGATATTCCAGTTCCCTGTACAGATCGCGCTGGAGGCACAGGAGGTCCTCACTGAAGTCCTTAGCCGCTGCCTCTGTCTCTACGGACCTGACAGCGGTCTCATAAACTTCTTTTAGAGACTCCAGTTCATCGCAAAGACCTTTGCGGCTGTTCATCCCGGCCAGACAAGAAAGAAATTTATTCTTTGCAACTTCTGCAGATGTATTGCCCTGAAAACGGCTGAAAAAAATATTCAGTTTACTGAAGAGTCCGCTCTCCCTCACATGACCGCCTTATCTCCCGGATGAATATTTGGGGAACTCGTCCTTGTCCAGAAGCACTTCGACAAGATTTGTCTCATGTCTGAAATCTGCTGTTTTAAATACGCTCTCTGCATCGTCAGTAGAAGCCACCCTGAAATACCTGACGCCGAAGGACTCTGCGAGTTTTCTGTAATCAGGGTTTATAAATTCACTCGCGATGAATCTGCCGGCATAGTTGTAAAACTGATTTTTCCTGACAAGTCCAAGGGATGCGTTATTGAGAAGTATGATCGTGACAGGCACATTATGATTGACCGCTGTCATGATCTCCATGCAGCACATTTGGAAGCCACCATCTCCCAAAAGTGCTATCACCGGCTTCTCTGTCGCCAATTTTGCGCCGATGGCAGCCGGGATCGCATGCCCGAGAGAGGAGAGGCCGGAATTCGGGAAGTAGCTCCTGCTTTTTAATACCTGGCAGAAACGCTGCATGTAGATTATGTTGTCATCAAATATGACTGCATCACCTTTAAAGTAGTCGTTCAGCATGTTAAGAAAATGGCTGACGAGCAAAAACTCATTGTCCCTGAGGTCCTGGTTCAGGTATTTTGACTTGTAATGCGGAACTTCCTTTGGGTCTTTCGTAGTGATCATACGGCCGCCGGCTTTATTGCTGAGGTCGGAAAAAACCTTTTTAACATCCGCAGCAATTGCGATATCGGCGGTAAAGACCTTATTTAGGTGTTCTTCCTTATTGTCGATCTGTATGATCTTTTTCCCTGCTGTCAGTTCCTTGTTCCAGTTGTAGCTTGTCCTCTCCCCGAAGCTCGCGCCGGCTATAATAAGGAGGTCAGCTTTTTCAGTTATATATCTGAAAGCCACTTCATTGGAGGTTATGCCGAGCACGCCCAGAGAAAGGTCAGATGTCTCAGGAAGTATCCCCCTCGCCTTCAGGGTTGTGGCAAGCGGTATATCAGCCCGTTCACAAAAATCCGAAATAGCCTCCTCAGCCCCGGCAGCGATTGCCCCGTAACCCGCAATTACAACGGGATAGTCGGCCTTATTGATAAGACCGGTAATATTGTCAGACGGGAGAATAGTGCAGGGCAGAGAATGTCCTGCCTGAAAATTGATATGGTCCAATAAGCCCCTGTCGACAGTCTCTTTCAATATATTATAAGGGAGACTCAACAACACAGGTCCTGGTTTTCTTGACAGGAGTATGCCTGCCGTTGTCCTGAGTACGGAAAGGAGATAATCCGTCCTCTGGACAAGAGTGTTATATTTTGTGATCCCTCTGAACAGATCATGCTGGTTTATACAGGAGCCCTCTCCCGAGCTTTCCTGCAAGGCCCCTTTGCCGAAGGAGTAGGTCGGCGTCTCGCCGGTCAGCGCAAGAACAGGGAGACTGTCCATATAAGCATTTGCCAGACCTGTTATAAGGTTGGTTGCTCCCGGTCCGGCTGTAGCGATACAGACCCCTGTCTTCCGGGACAGCTGCGCATATCCGCCGGCCATAAAAGCCGCGCCCTGTTCATGTTTTGCGAGAACGGATTTGATCCCGGAATTATAAAGCGCATCATATATGGGGAGGATATGAGCGCCTGGTATTCCGAAGACATACTCAGCGCCGAGCCTCTCTATAAAGGCTACAATCAATTCACTGACTTTAATTTCCATCAGAACGGCCCTTTTGTGCACTGCATGGTGATAAATGCCCTTTCAGACAAAAGTAGACTATTATAGCAATAGTGTTGATTTTCTGCATGCAGGCCCCTGTTGAGATTACAGAGAACTCTTTCAGCACCGACCGCCTGCCTATTCGCCAGCTTCTGGAAATTATTCAGGACGCAGCTGCCCCTTGCTAAAGAGAGGGCAGCTGATTGAATCATAGGTATAAAGGACATGCTGTTCATTTATAAGCTTCTTTTTGTTTGTGGGTCTCAGGGTAATGTCTTTTGATTTCTCAAATAACTCCGGGCGGGTGGGGACCGACGCCATCCCGTCGCCAATGACTTTTTCGGTAAGGGTATCGATCAGCTCAATATTTACCCCGTTAGTGACCACAGCATATGGGATTATATACTCTTCGAGGAGTCTGGCTGTCGCGATGATCTGACGTTCTCTTGAGACGACGGAACCGGCAGCGCACTTAAAAACCATAAGTGTTTTCCCGTCAAAACCGAGCGTAAGGTCGACAAGCGAGCACACCGGCCGTCCTTCGATAGTGAACCTGATTTCCCTGTCCAGGGAAATATCCACATTTCGATAGCCTTTTTCCTCTACAAGCGCTTTCACCAATTTCTGCCGGATATTGTCCCTGTTGGAGAAGGGTATCTCTCTGCCGCTCAGGTAATCAAAGAGGGTTTCGGGAAAGCTGCCGGCATCTTCTTTCGGTCTTTCACGCTTCGGGGAGGGCCTTAACGATATAAATCCGGGGTTATGACATTTCATCGGTCGGCCATTAATGCGGAGCCGTCACTATATAAACTGTTCATTCAGCTTGCGGACCGCACGGATAAAGGTTTTTCTCCCCTCTCCTGCGTCGATGTCTATCCCCTGTCGTGTCAGCTCTTCCCTCAACTGGTCAAGGGCCTTAAGATATATACTGTCTACCTCGAACGAGGTCCTTATCTGATGCGCCTTTTCTTCTTCGCTAATGTTTGACATACCGCCCTCCGCTTATCAGTGCACAAATACTCTATAATTCGTCCTCGGCCATGTCATGCATTGCGCTGCATTTATAACATATTCTCTGGCCGTCCTTGTTTATGCCGATAGGGTCTAATTTGACCAGAATGGCGCCGCATTCCGCGCAGACCCCGACAACAGCCTTGAGGCAATAACTGCAAAGCTGGTATTCATCACCGCTCTCAGGATGCTTCCAGGAGGAAACATCCTCTGTCTCATTGCAGATATAGCAAGATTTCATATTGGCCTTTCTTAAACTTCTTGTTTCGTAATTGTTTATTATAACATGTCGGTCAACAGCAAAGTAAGCATTCAGCCCTCAGCAACAAGCTGCGAGCAAAGGCGGCTCAGCAACTGTAAAGAAAAGGTAAAGGTGAGGGTGAAGGAGTTGTTCCTCTACCTCTACCTCTTTTTGCCCCTGTCTGGCGTCAGACAGGTTTTGTTCTTCTGAAAGCTGACCGCCTGTGCTAATGGCTGCACAATTGCACGGCAAACAAAATCCCTGGCCGGAAAGAGGATGATTTATATCATAGCAAGCCATCCGGGAATCTTTTATACTGAGATCATGCACATTAATTTTTTGGGAGGTTGAACATGGCAGTCAGAAACATCATACATATCGATGAAGAGAAGTGTAATGGATGCGGACAGTGTGTTGTAGACTGTGCCGAGGCAGCGCTGCAGATTGTAGACGGAAAGGCAAAACTCATCAAGGAGATATACTGCGACGGTCTTGGCGCATGCCTGGGAAGTTGCCCCACAGGCGCCCTTACCATCGAGCAGAGGGAGTCTGATCCGTTCGATGAAGAGGCCACTGAAAAGCACATGGAGAAGGCGAGGGAGAAGAAAGAAGAATTCTGCGGATGCCCAGGGACCAGACCAATGGATTTTTCCGGGAAGTCTGAAACGCTGCAGACCGGGGCTGAGACAAAGCCGGAGCTCACAAATTGGCCTGTACAGCTTAAGCTTATCGCGGTAAATGCACCTTACCTGAATGGCGCCGATCTGCTGCTGGCAGCCGACTGCACAGCTTTTTCCGCAGTGAACTTCCACAGCAGGTTCATCAGGGGGAAGAAGCTTGTTATAGCCTGCCCGAAACTGGATGATGCCCAGCTATATTATGAAAAACTGACCGGGATGTTTAAGGCGAACACCCTAAAAAGCATAACAGTCGTGAGGATGGAGGTCCCCTGTTGCGGAGGCTTGATATATCTTACTAAAGAAGCCGTAAAGGCCTCCGGCAAGGATATTCCGGTCAACGAGATCGTTATCGGCATAAAAGGAGATATATTGAGCAGTGGAAAGACCCCCTTGATACCAAAGATACAGGAAGTCGCCAGGGGCTGAGAAAACACGCTTAAGCTCAAGGCTGAATTAACCCGGGAAAGGCAGTCAGCAGGGGAATTGATGACTGGAAAGTCTTTTGAGCCTGACAAAACCAGGGTGCAAAATTAAAAGAGTTTGAAGACATTCATTGCATTGCTTATCAAAAGTGACTGCCTTTGGGGGGTTAACGTTGAAGAAATAAACTGTGCTGTTCCCTCAGTTCTGCAGATCCGTACGTCCGGAGACAGCGTCTTATAAAAACCCCTGTCTCTTTACACCTTCACCTCTATCGTAAATTCTGCGCCGTCCTCGGCATTTCTTGCTGTCAGTTTCCCCTGCCCGCTGTTTTCGATAATCACTTTTGACATATACAGGCCGATCCCGGTGCCTTTTTCGCCCTTTTTTGTTGAAAAATATGGCTCGAATATCTTGTCGATGATATCTGCCGGAATGCCGCCTCCATTGTCCTTTACAGTCAACATGGCCCTATCGTCTTCTTTTATGAGGTGTATAGTAACTTTAGGGTGTTCTATGCCTCTCTCGATAAGAACATCTTTTGCATTATTCAGCAGGTTAAGCAGCACTTGTGAATATTCATTTGGAAACCCCTCCAGAGTAACTTCGTCCTTTATGTCAAGTTCTATTTCAATGCCGCTATTTTTGAAATTTGCCTCGACAAAAGAAATAGCCTTGTCCATAGACTCTGCCAGGCTGAATTTCCGGGATTCTTTTTTGGGTGAAAAAAAATACCTGAAATCGTCGATAGTCGCAGACATATTTTGAATTATGACCATTGCTTTGTCGACGCTTTCGTTCAGATACGCTTCGTCGAGATCTCCGAAATGACTGGCGTTCTTCAGGTCCTGTATTAAAAGACCGACGTTATTCAAAGGCTGCCTCCATTGATGCGCAATATTCCCGATCATTTCCCCCATGGAAGCCAGCTTGGCCTGCTGTATCAGCAGGTGGTCCTTTTCCCTGCCTTTCGCAACTTCTTCGATGACCCTTTGCTCCAGTGTCTTGTTTAATTGGTTAAGGTTCCCCAGTAATTCAGTTAACGCACGCAGAGGATACCTTCGCATAAAACCGTACATTGAAAAGCCGATTACAACACCTCCGAGGGCGAAATAGGCTGTGGATTCCAGAAGATGCCGGAGAGAACGGCTTATCTCGAGCCTGCCCATGACCTGCCCTGAGTCAAGGAAATTCTGGCTGCGCGTTATGAGAGGCAAGGGCGGATTGTCACTGACCTCAGCCAGCACAACTCCTTCTCTGTTGATAATAACCCGTTTTTCTTGGGTGTTGTCGGCCGGCCGGCGTACCAGAAATTCTTCCATCCTGTAGGTCTCATAGTGCCACCAGAGGGGGTTTTTATTTATTATGCTGGTCAAGACATAAGAATTGATTTCTGTTTCCATCGCAAGGACAGAGTCTATCTTGATGTATCCGATTGTAAAGTAGATGACAGGGAGCGATACAGCTATTATTAAAGACAGTATTGCAGACAAAACACTTGTCGCCCGTATGACAGTGGAGGTGTCGTATCGCATGTTAAGAAATCATTTCGGACGCTTGGTGATCAGATGCCCTGTTTTAGTAAGGATCGAGTGTCCGGAAGGTGACAGGACAAAATCCACAAACTGCCTGGCCGGCGCCGAAGACTTAGGTCCTGTTATGAGATAGAGCTCCCGGAAGTAAGGATAGGTCCCGTCGGCGAGGGTCTTGACGCTCGGCTTTATGCCGTTTAATGAAAAAATGATCAGTCCACGCTTTTCAGAGATAATCTGACAAAGAGTAGAGGCACCGAACGATCCCGGAAGTCTTTCGATCAAGTCAGCGTTTTCCTGATCTGTAATGGCCATGTTCAAGCCGCTTCTTGTGTATGATTTCTGGACAGCCCTGCGCATCTCCTCGGACATGGTCTGTAAAATTTGAGTGTTCGTCTCCAGCCTGGGACGTAGTATAAGACGGACGGGTGTTTCGTCCGGCCAGAACATAGCCTGACCGCTATAGATTTCGCTTACCTGCTTTAAAGTGATCTGGGACACCGAATTCTTATTATGGGTAACAAATACAAACGGCGTCCTGCTATATTCGGTGGCCACGAGCCCCTGACCTTGCTGGGCAGCTGTCAGGCCAAGACTGGATACGGCAACATCCAAATCTCCCCCCAGAAGGGCCTTTATCCCGCCGCTGCTGCCAAGGCTTCTAAATACTGTGACGGCTATATCAGGATATTCTTTTTGAAACGCCTCCCCTAGCAATTTCATAGCAGCAAGGTCAGCGCCGGTACCCCCTATCCTTATTTCCTTTGCTGCACCCGCAGAGCAAAGTCCGCTGCCGGCTGCAAATAACAATAAGTTCAAAACAGCTATTATAGCCGCAACAGGCTTAAAGAAAGCGAATAATTGTTTTGACCTTTTCACTTCTCCTCAGGCGCGTCTTTCAAGAATTCCGTATAAATCTTTTTTGCGCATTCAGGACAGATGCCGTGGGAAAACCGGGCTTCAGAATGCTCGGAAATGTATCCTTCGATCTGTTTCCAGTAGCCTTCGTCATTCCTTATTTTTTTACAGTTGGAGCAGATGGGGATTAGGCCGCTCAATTTCTTTACATTGTCAAGGGCCTCCTGGAGTTTGGCAATGAGTTCATCCTTTTCTATGCTCTGTTGTTGAATTTTCTTTTCGAGCATTACGGTTTCGGCGCACTGGTCCATTGCTGAATAGAGAGAGTCCATATCAAGAGGTTTCAATATATATTTGTCGACCCCAACCTCAATAGAATCAAGAAGAATATTCGCGTCACTATGGGCTGTTGTCAGGATAATCTTGCTGTGTCTGTCTAATAACTTAATCTCTTTGGACATCTTCATCCCGTCCAGAACAGGCATCCTGACGTCTGATATCACAACATTAGGTCTGTACTGCTTAAAGAGTTCAAGACCTTCCTTGCCGTTTTCAGCCTCATACAAGGTCTCTACTCTCCGTTTGAGCATCCTGGCAACTGCCGCCCTTGTTACCGGCTCATCTTCAACATACAGGACCGATATCGGCAGTTTTCCATCCTGAACTTTGTTATCCATATTCTTATATTATTGTTATTCCATTATCACAATGCAATCAAAAAAATTGCCCGGGAGAGGGCAATCCTATACAGATTTTTTTGTATGTCACCGGACATAAAGAAAAAATGACAAATCAGACGGAAATTCATTATTCCGGGACACTCCGGACTATTCATTTTCACACCAGTCAGTATCGCACTCAAGCGAGTGTTCCAGCCAGTCATAAGCAGAGAGGATCCTTTTTTCAGCTTCCAGCTGTTTGACCGAAAGGGGATGAAGCGCGATGCTTTTTAGCTGTCCCACAGCAGTATTTCTGTGAGGCACAGCATCGAGGCCGGTCCCTATAACCCTTCCTGAAAAGGTGTCGAGCACCTCTGCACCTTCGCCGTTAGTCACTACGGTGAAAGGTATCTGGTAATTCTCCAGAATCCTTGCTGAGGCCAGGGCAGGCCGCTCCCGAGTGACCAGAGAGCCGGGCCCGTATCTTATTGCCATAAAAGCTGCGCCGTCAACCTTGACGATAAAATCAACCATTGAGAGGACTTTTTCATCGCCGATAGTCATTTCTATTCTGCGTTTGGTTTCAATCTCTTCCTTTGCATATCCTTTTTCTTCTACCAGAAAGCGCGCAATTTTCTGACGGTACCTCTCATCATCAGTGTCGGTGATTTCACGGCCCGTGATAAAGTCGATGGTTTTCCCTAATATCCTTTTATGGCCCAAAACACCGGCTCCTTTACTCAAAAGATACAATTACTGCTCGGCTGTGCAAAAAAACTTTATAACAACGCAGTTTGGATACTGCCAATCCAAAGACGCTGCCATGAAAAAATCCGGTCATTTGAGTCACAGATGTCTTGTGAAGGTGGCAGATAAAGATTTTTTTCACACATCCCGGCAGCTTCTTTCTTTTAACAATTTATTCTGGCTTATTCTACCCGCACTACAATCTCTCCGGGGATCCGGGACAGGAACTCCTCCGCAGCCCTGTTTAATGCGTCCTCTGATTTTGATTCTGCAGTAACGATGATCTGGTACTCAGGGTTTCCGATAACCGGGTAGGAACCGAAAGACACATCCATGCTCTCCGCAACAACGGCGTTCAGAGTTTCCGCGATATCGGATTCCATTGCATCGAGGAAAAAGCGTCTGAGATGGAAGGCTGAAGAACGGAATCTTTCCTTTACGAGGGAGAATTTCTTCCTGAGATAATCCGGGATGCCCGGGAATATAAAGATATTATTAAATAAAACGAGGGGAAAGCTCATGTTCCCAAGATCAATGACCTCCGCCCCTTCAGGCACCTTCGTCATTTTCAGGACCGCGTCATTCAGCCGGTCCCCGCATTTCGAGCGGAAGTATTTCTCGAACTCCGGGCGGCTTGTCAGCCCCACGCCAAAGCCCCTTGCAATGCCTTCCATGGTAACATCGTCATGCGTGGGGCCAACGCCCCCCGAGGTGAATACAAAGTCATATTGACTTGAGAAGGCCGAGGTCTCTTTCCCTATAATTTCAATATCGTCCGGTATGACAGAGATGCGCAGGAGATTTACACCGAGACTTCTCAGTTCAGTCGCGAGATAGAAAGAGTTGGAGTCATGGACCTTGCCGGAAAGTATTTCGTTTCCTATAATAATGACCCCGGCTGTCCTCGTCGATGTACTCATGAAAATAATGTACCAGAAACAGCGCTGATATGTCTTATAATTTCACGGCAGCAGGCGGCATACGTATACTGCAATGCTATCTCCCCGCCCCTTTCCCTGGTCTTTTTCATTCCCTCGGCACCCCTGAGACAGGCATCCAGGATATTGCGCAACTCTTCAGGGGTTTGATAGGTCAGTACGCTGTTGTCAAGGAGATCGTTCATGTCCTTCACGTCGTCGGAAACAACAAGCCCGCCGCTGGCCAGCACATCGAGCACCCTCGGGTTGATAAAACCCTCCCTCCTCATGTCCTCGTGGTGGTCGTTGAGCACTACCCTGGACGCGGCGTAAAGTTCATTCAGACGCTCATTTTTATAATATTCTCCTCCGTACCATTCATCGGGAATCAGACCTTCCCATCCCCAGCCCCAAATCTTTACCCTATACGGCGAGACCCCGAGATCTCTTATGACTTTCCTCGTTTTATGCTGCCGTGTATTGCCGACAAAGACAATGTCATATTTCTTCATACGGTACACCGGGGTCATATTCGTAGGTATCATCATAAAATCAGCGTCAAAGCCCATAGCCTTTATTTTGCGGATAAAGGGTCTTGATATGCAGTAGATCTTCTGATATTTTTCAAGGACCTCCGGGGTGATCCGGTCCGGGTGGCTGTGGATCCAGAGGATGTTATAGGTATCCGCAGGCAAGTCAGCAAGCGGTTCCCCAAAAAGGTGGAGTAAGACCTTAGGCGATCTATTGTCGACAGGATAGCCTGCCCTGACAAATTCCTTAATCAGATTCTTCTTGAACCAGTAGTCTCCCCAGACCTTCTGTTCAGGCTGGTCGTAAAAATCCGAATAGGCTATGAGGCCTATGGGTGGTGAGGCCGAAAAATCCTTGTCCATACATGCGGGCTGGCCGTCTTATCCATGCTTCCCGGACGGATTCATGATAAGGTTCATCCATATTACATTCAGGACGTCACCGTAGTCTTTCAGGAAATCCCTCATTGTCCCGTCAGGGTTTACGTTTTTTGTATAGCGCTTGAACTGTTGTTCCACATAGGCGAGGACAGTTTTTTTCTGGGCAGCAGTATACGGATACACGCAGCCGCTCATGCAGGATTTGCCATCCAGCGTGAGAAGTCTTGTTGCAAAGATGTCCCCCTTGTTCAGTCCCCGTGTCAAGGCCTTGTCCCGCAAGGCATGTTCGCTGTCCATGAGCAGGTCTTTAAGGGTGATCCTCTTGTCTTTGGCGACTGATGAGACTTCATACAGGCTTATCACAGAATCTTTTATGCTGTTTAAAAGGGCGGCCTCGTCATCCTTTTCTTTATGGCTTTTCAGGTAGAGGTCGATAAAGGTCTCCTTCTTCTTGTTGACCCTGTAATCGAAGATCAGCCAGTCTTCAAAATTCAGGAACCCCAGAGAAAGGGCTGTTCCGCTCATAAACTCATCCGGGTTGTTGCCGTCCCAGAAATATGCATAGGCCTTGTCTATTGTTTCAGCGTGGTTTTCCCTGACGAACTGGATGATCGAGTTGACAAGGTCTGTTTTGAGAGCTTCTTGTTTCCCCATGTCCTTTTTCTCCTCTATGAATAGTGAAGATTTTCGAAAACATACATCACCCGGCTTACTGCTGCGAAAAAGCCGTTTCCTCTACCAGTACCTTACCGGACCAGTATCGATATGCACAAATTCAGCATACCGCCCGACGCCTCCTGCGAGAAAAGATTTTGCGGCTTGTGACAGAGAACCCATACTGAAGCCGTGGATCGAAAAATCGATTGCGACCCCCTTCATATGATAACTGTTCTTTGCCACATTCCTGCCGATACCCCGGAGGTAGTCATTATATTCCGGAGAGCGATATCCGGAGATTATCTGGATCTCTTTATCAGCGCCTATCCGGTTTTTTACATCGCACAGGAGGTCCAGGACCCCTATATCAATAGGCTTAACAGTGTTGTTATAATGACACCTCAGAAGATAATTTATTTTGTCCAGGGCCTCAAAATCATAGCTGCCCGCCGAAAAATAACTGATATCAAGACTCTCGTCAGTATGTATATTGTAAAGGCTGAGATGCCTCTCGGCCTTGACTGATCCAAAAACTTTTCCGAAGGGATACAAAACAGATGCCGCAGCCATCGCCTTTAAAAAATTCCTTCTGGTTATCATAAGGTGATGTCCTCGGCAATACCTGATTTTCCCCCTGGCACGGCCTCCCCTTTCTCCCAATCGATCTTATAAAAAGCTCCCGGCTGACGGATAACCGGAAAGCCTTCGTCTCCCGGATTTTTGATCTTGCCGTATATGTACCTGTGCACTTCGATAACATCCTCCCTGATCTGAAACTGCAGCTTTAACTGGTTGATATATTAACTCTCCCGGTGTATTAATCTCAACTTTTTCAGGAAACTTTCCCGTAAGCCCGGACCTTACTGCTGTATGAATGCACACAGAACCGGTGCAGTCATACCATCAATCAGAATTCCGGGAAAAATAATTCATCTCAAAAATTATAGCTTTTTCTCCCAGGCTCTTGCAAAAAAACAGCAACTGGAGCATATTGATAATTAATAGAAGGAGCTGATGCAAACAGTGAAGGGGAAATTGCCATGTTGATTATCACGGGCACAGGCAGATCAGGGACAGGGACAATGGCTAAACTCTTGGGCGGACACCATGAGTTCAGGGTCAAATATATCCTGGACAAGTATTTTCTTCGTTCAGATCCCCATTCCGACCTGTTCGTCACCATCGAAAACAGGATTTCAGTCCTGCTGGACCTGCATCAGGGGATTGACAGAGAAACATTTGTTGATTCGTCCAACCTGTACATATATTTTATCGATGCGCTTTATATGCTCAATCCGGACATGAAAATTGTTCTCACTGTGCGCAACGGAAAGGACTTCGTACGGTCAGCCTTCAGCAGGAAATGGCATGAACAGAATGCCTTCGGGACAGTCCCATTAAGGAATGACCGGTATTATGATCAATGGGATTCACTGACCCCGCTCCAGAAGAATGCGTGGATATGGGACTACAGGAACCGGAAGGCAATCGAGGGTTTAAGAGGCGTCCCTGAAAAGCAAAAGTTTGTGCTGAAGATAGAGGAGATCCATAAGCAGGTGACCCTTGATATGATCGAATCCTTTACAGGTAAAAAAATTTATGACAAAACCATAGCAGAAAAGCGCAACAATGCCAATCCGGGCTTTTCCCTTCCTCCCAAAGAGGAGTGGACTGAAAGTCAGGAGAAAGAATTCAATGCTATAGCCGGCGGCATGATGAATTTCTTTGGATATGATTAGCCCGGAAAAATGCATTTAAAGAATAAGTTGCGGAGATGTGTGAAAGAAGATCTTTATCTGCGCCACTTTTGTAAGACAATCGTGATTAAAATAGGCGGATATTATTATGACTGACCCGTGGAAATTATCAGTAGCGAAGTTGCGACATTATAAAGATTTTTTTCACATTTCTCCGCAATAATTGCATTTTGAGGATTGACGGCTTGTCAGCCTGTCGCCCTTATAGTTTCTGTCACCCTGCCCTCTTCATCAAATAAAAGGATGTCGCCTTTCTTGCAAACAACGCCCTGAATTGCGGCATCTTCAGGCAATCTATAATTCTCTATCACACCGTTAGGGTGGAAGGCCGCCCAGCTGCCTGCCCTGAGGAGAAGCCCGTCCCTCAGGGTATCGTCAGCAACGATGCACCTTTTGAGAGAGCCGTCCTCATAAAACCCTATCCATGTACCTGCCTTGCATCTGATCAGGCTATGGAAATAGTCCTCATCAAGCCTGCAGGCTGCCAGGGCCCCGTTTTCGTGAAAGAGCACGAAAGTATCAGCACGCGCAGGCACACCCTGAATGCGACTGTTCTCTGCAAGATAACATTTCATCAGCCTGCCGTTTTCATGGAAATGGACTCTTGTGCCTGACCCGCAGGAGTTCCCTTCTATTATCGTATTTCGCCCCAGTTCACAGCCGGAGAGAGATCCATTTCTATGGAACCAGATCCAGGTGCCGGCCTTGCACAGCATCCCGTTGCAAGTCTCCTCCACTAGAAGCTGTCTTCCCCTGACAGCCCCGTTTTCGTAAAAGATAATTTCCCCGGCCGGGGGGCTTTGGATATCTGTAACACACCCCTCTTCATTAAAAACAAGCAATTCTCCTCTCATACGCGTCCTGCCCTGTATGGCAATCTCCCTTGAAAGGGTGCAGCCGGAGAGTTCTCCATTCCTGTAAAACCAGACCCTTGTCTCCTTGAGACAGGGCACTTCCCTGATCAAGGCGTCCCTCGAAAGATCAAAGGCAGAGAGTCTTTTGTCCTCAAAAAAACAGAGGTCAGCGCCGGCCTTTACAGGCATGCCCTGAACACTTATGTCCCGGGCGGGGGTACATTTAAACAGGTTCCCGTTTTCATGAAAAAACACCGTAGTGCCGGCCATTAGCGGATATTCGTCAACAGATATGTCCTTTGCCAAAGTTCCTGACATCAGCTTCCCATCAGGGTAAAATTCCACCTCGGTCTTTGCCGTGCAGGGAATATTGCCGATGACTGTATCCCGGGAAATGTTACAGCGCCAGAGATTGCCGCTTTCATCAAAGCCGACAATAGATCCTGAACTGAAAAGTGTCCCCTGTATAACGTAGTCCCGGGACAGGATGCATTTTTTCAGCTGCCCTGTGTCAGGGAAACGGGTCCTGTCGTCTTCTCTGCAGGGGACTTTTTCAGACACGTCTGCTAGGCGTTCCCCGGCTTCAAACCTTTATAAAATGCCTTGATCGAGGATTCTTTAACATCTTCGAGCATCTCACGCTTTGCGGTCTCAAGACGCTCAACAGAAACCTTCAGCACCCCGGAAAGTTTATCAAGAGGTATGTTCTTATTATAGTGCTCTTCAGCGATAATTACTTTCAGCATATCATCAATAATATGTTTCTTTAATTTTTCATCTCCCTCGATTGCAGCGCAGGCGCTGTCGAAATCAAGCCCTTTTTCAAGTCCCTCCCGGATTTTAGCGACTGCTTTTTGATAGGCAATATCGGTTGCTGTTATGAAAGCGTCATCAGGAAGGTCGTCGTACCATTTTTCAGCCATTAGCGCTCCTTCTATATAACTGGTAAGCGTTCAGCCGTCAGCGCTAAGCTATCAGCTAAAGACGCTATAACGGGCCATAATCAACACTTTAATGTCATGGCAAGTCTGTTTTGACTTCCTTTTCTGAATAGTAGAATGCTGAGAGCTGATTGCTGAACTATCACCATTCTTGAAGATATCCTATCACAAAAGCAGTAACAAATTCACCGGCCTCTACCAGCCGCCGCCGCCTGAAGACCTCCCTCCGCTGCTGCCAAAGCTGCTCGAGCCGGAGCTTGAACCCGGAGCTGTGGCAGATGATGAAACTGCGTTAGAAAGGCGCGCTGCCGAAGGCAGTCACAAAACCGCTCGAGGAAAAGGCCCTGAAGTCCCTTATTAATTCGCCGGACAGCCAGGAGGGACGGCTCATCAACCGAGGTCTGTCCTTCCACACCGAAGACGCCTGCAAACTGCTCTGCCCAACGCTGCTCGAGGTCCAGAGCCATCCGTAGGGCAGGTATTTTTCGAAAAGCTCTGGCGTTTTCTCCGGCGGGTTCATCCGGTCAAGCCTGTCCTGCTCGGCGCTAGAGAGATACATCTTGAACCCCTCAATCCGGTCCATCACCTTTCTGCCGCCGGAAGTCCAGGTCTTCAGAAGTTTCAGGAATATGAGGTGAATTAAGACAATAAAGACCAGCGCACCCAGAAAAACAACCGGGAAACCCATGTCCCGCATCATAATGATAACGCTATACCAGGCAGCGACCGTCCCGGCAGCCAGGAATTAATAAGCACATCATATGACGTCGGAAAGTCACGGTAAATGCCATGCTTTATCTTGTCGTTTTCACATATCACCTTTATGGTTTCGCGAACAACCAGGGTCGAGTCATCTTTTACCGTTACGAGACTCTGGAATTTAAGTATTCTTTCCTCAGCTAAAGACATGCCGGAGTAAAAGAAAACCGAAATTACAGCTGCCAGGAAAAGAAGAGCGGTAAAGACAGACCGCGTCACTGCATCAAAATCTCTTTCATTATGTGCATCCTTCTTGTTAAAAAAACGAAAGGGGCGGACAATGCCACCCCTTTCGTTGCGGTTACGGGGAACCTATGACTGCCGAGCCCGAACCCCAAAGCTGTATTGTCATGATCTTGTCAAAAACAAGAGTTTCGTTGTATGAGCCGTTGCCGATCCAGAGGCCATCTCCGGGTTGGGCCAACTGGTTACCCTTGGTGACCGTGCGAAAAGGAGCGTCAGTCGATCCGTTTCCGGTAGTGTCATTTCCTGCTGTGCTTATGTATATAGGCCAGTAAAAGCCGACTATTTCGACAGCCAGACACGCATTGTAGAGGTTGGTCCTGGGAGCCATACTCCACCCGAGATTTATCGCAGCCTGCCTCAGCGCCCAGTGGAGGTCATAATACGTTGCACCTGAGGTGAGGATGTTCGCCTGGGCCTCATAAAAAAGCCTCGCGACGCTTGTTATTCCCATTCCCGAAACAGTGTATCCGTTGAAGGTATCTCCATCCGTCAATAGGTATGCAAGCTTGTTGCCGATGCCGCTGTTCGTATGGACCCAGCACTGGTCATTGCTATCGGCGGGCGATTGGCCGTTGCAGCCAACGTAATTGGAGAAGCGGTCGGGCTGATTATGGTCAGGAGGGTTCTGCATACTCCGCCATGTTACGGGATCGTCCTCCCCGATCAGCCATCTTACAGCCGCGGTGTCAGTTCCAGTACCGTCAGTAAGATCATAGAATTCGCCGAAGATGTCTGAAAAGGACTCATTCATCGCACCGGACTGGTTGGCGTAGACGAGATTGGACTCCTTGCCCGTTACCGCATGGGTGTACTCGTGACCTACGCAGTCATCAGCAGTATAGCCGCTGCCGAAATAGAAACGGCTTTTCCAGGACATTGCGTTTCCCCATGGGCATGAACTCCCCGGGTCACAGTATCTGACTGTTGCGTCCACAACAGGCTGGCCAGCGCCGTCTATGCCGTCACGGCTAAAGTACGTCATATAAAAGTTATAGATCCCGCCGAGACGATCATATACATCATTGACGTCTGCGATCGTGGAAGCGCCCCCCCCTTCAATCCGTTTGAGTGTTCCAGGGTCCGCTGTGGTATTGTTGGAGTCATATACCAGCCGGCTTAAGGCCTCACGGGTCAGGGTGTAGTCACGCACCAGTTCACCGGTGTGCGCGTCAAACAGCACCTGCTCATTCACCCCGGCATCTTCACCTTCGATAATGAATTCCCAAACAAGATGCATCTCTTTTGTGTCATCAATAACCGACGAATCGAAGATCTTCAGCACCGGTACAGTCGTTTCGAGCTTTACGCCCGGCCGGATCTCTGAAAACAGGTCCCGCGCTTTCCTGAGCGCCTCCCCGGAAGATATCGATGGGACAACCGGAATCATCCCATCATCCAGCAGACTGGTGTTTCGTGAGATGTCACTGAGTACGTATTCTACGCCGCCGGTCTCATTGAGCTGGACTATCACCTCTCCGCTGAAAACCGGTATTCCCCGATAGGTCTGCTGAAAGCGCTCATAACTGCGTCCATCCTTTTTTCTGCTCTTCATGCTGCGAAAATCAACCGCAGCACTCCGGGCCCCGAATACGTTTCTGTTATCCATGAGAAAATTTCTGGCTGTTTCTGCAGCGTTTCCCGGAACAACGATGGACACAGGGAAATATGACGATGGAGGCGCGCCGATATGGGTGACGTACCCATCTTCTGCTACCGCGAAGCGGGGCGGTTCAGGAGTCTCTCCTGCAGTCATAGCCGTCTGGGCTGCAGTACCCCTGAGGGTCCCCAGCAGGTTCAGGACCTCTGCAGAAAGAGCTTTATCCTGGGCATAAAGCAGAGAAGCTGACAGCAAGACCAGCACAGCAGCCAAAACAACCAGCATAAGTTTTGAAAAGAAAAAGCCGGCTTCCCTGCTTTTATTCTTCCCCACTCCTAAAGGACTGCTTCGTAGTCCGAAATCTTCGGACCTGGATGCTTCTTTTCGCTTTAGCATAATGAAGCCTCCTTATTGCAAGCTGACCAGAACAAGCACCAACCCTGTTCCTTTATCGAGGCCTGTCATGGCCTTGCCGATGATGGCGCCCTGGGCCTTTGTGTGGTTTACGACTTTCATCGCGTGACCGGCGATGTCCGACGTTGTCAGAAGATCTCCTGGCCTGATCGCCCTCTTTGTCGCGTCTGCCTTTACATAGACCCGTCCTGTCAGGGCAACGGCCTCTGCGCCGTCCACTATGGAGCCTTCCTGCCCCATTACCATGCCGCTGTTGATGCCGCCTGCGCCGCTGATGATCCCTGCCACAGTCCTGTCATAGGCCTTCCGGCTGACAACAAGCTTGCCCGGGTTCGCCGGATCGATGCTCACAACCATACCCGCTACTGAATCCACGTCAGTCTTGGGTTTCCTGACTTCAAACTTCTCTGCAAGGTCTCCGCCTCCTGTTATCTGGACAGCTTTTGCGACAACACGTCCTGTCTGGGTGACACGGAAATGAACGCTACCTGCAGAGCTGAGTGATCTGAAGGTATCACCTGTTCCAGTGTTCTGCGCAACAATCGTTGAATCGCCACCCTGGTTTTTTGCGAATATGGCTATGCCTGCAGGTTCCGTCGCCTTTGTATTTGAATTATAGGCATAAAGAGCCGGGGCACTAAGAGTTGTGCCTCCGCTGAAAGCGTATACACCGATACCTGTGCCTGCGCCGCCATACACTCCTTTGCCGCTTGAAGAAGATCCATATGTCCCCGTGCCGGAGGAGGAATATCCGGACACACCCGTTCCCGCTGTTGTAGTGCCGTATATGCCGATACCTGAAGGCGCTGTCCCGTATACACCCCAGCCGCTTCCGGCATGCGAACCCCAGACTCCTATTCCGAGTCCACCTGTTCCATTGTTAATGCCGCGCACGGCAGCCGAAGAATCACCGGGCGTTGTAGATTGAACAGTTCCAAGCACTGCAACAGCATTGCCGCTGGTGGACTTAGTCGTCCCTCTCACCGCCGGAGCCGTCCCGGTAGAGGCGTTGTGCAAGCCGTCTACTCCTATCCCGTCAGGGCTGCTCTGACTCATGCCATATACTCCGATATTGGCCCCTGTGGCAGCGTTAGCATACCCCACGACTGCTCTGGAATTCGTACCTGTTGTAACGCCCTGAACTCCATATCCTATACTGTCCCCATAAACAGCGGGGCCGGTTGCGGTATTGACAGAGCTTAAGACCGAACATCCCGGCACTCCGCATGACGGACTGGCATCTACTAATCCGCTTAGCTTAAATGGAATAGCAATATTTAGAGTAACGTCTCCTGACGCAGCGCCTCCTGTCAGGCCTGTGCCCGCTATTATCTTCGTGATATCTCCGCCGCTGTTTTTATCAGTCCCGCATGTCCACTTCGCCCCGTCAAATACCGGGATAGCACTGCCCCCGCATCCCTGGGGAAGTCTGTATTTGCCTGCAAGAGATACTGCGTCAGCCCCCACACTTATCCCTGCGCCGGCTTTTACATTCAACGTAATATCCCCATCCGCCGTCGTAGTAGCTGTCAGTCCGTTCCCCGCGGTCACCGAGGGCACTGATCCGCCCGCGACTGCCGTCTCTGACGTCAACGAATACATGGCATATGGCACAATATTCAGCTTTGTTCTTTTGCCCAACTCTGTATAAGTCCCGCCCGGCGTGCTCTTGTACTCCGTCATCACCCAGTACTGCTGGGAAAAATCCTCTGTTGTAAGCGGTGTAACACTGCCTAGGTATGTGCTCAGGGTCTTTGTGATCATAGTGATGCCCTTTTCCTCTTCCCATACCTTGTTGGCCAGAGGGTCCACCGCTGTGGCTGAATTCCATAGGCTGAACCTGAAGATGTAGTCCCCGGGCGTCAAGTTCGCAGCTTTTGTGTAATAAAGCTGCTGGCCAACAGGATTGGCCCATACCATAGTTGCCGATAAGAGTATTAATAACATGACCGCATACTTCGAAAATCTTTGCATCGCTCCCTCCTTACTACTTTTATAAAAGATTTTATAAGCCGACCCCTTGAAAGGCCATCCGGGCCGGATCGCCATTTGCGCATAATTTTACATCAGGGTCGAATCTGATGTCACGGTAAAATTACCCTGATCTTCAATGCTCCTAGTATAAAGTCCCCCTACCCACAGATAGCCCACAGATTCTGGAAAAAGGCGGGGAAAAGGGGCTAGCGTCTTAAGAGGGGGGAGAGAACTATTCCCCCGGCAACTATAATATATAGAACATGTCATGCTCCGACCTGCCTACCGGCAGGCAGGCTTGATAGGAGCATCCGGTTCCCTACGGGCAGTCCATATCCCGTCTGAGTTTACATCCGGGTAGGGTCTGATGTCACGGTAAAAATAACACGATCCTTTCCCTTACCTGCAAAGCTCTGCTTGCCCCCATGAGTGCCGTGAGTTGTCGCGAGTTGTAGTGAGTTGCCCTTGACTGCCTGTCTTGCCACCCTATAGAATTAATGCTGCAGTATCGGCCAGAGACTGCTGCTGCCTCCCGGACGCGGAGGCACTACTAATAAATACGATACAGGAGATTGAGCGTGGCTATTGAAGTTAAAAAACCCATAGTAGAGATAGACGGCGATGAGATGACCCGGATCATCTGGCATTTCATCAAGGACAAACTCATCCATCCTTTTGTTGACGTTAATCTGAAGTACTTTGACCTGGGAATCAAAAACAGGGACAACACCGACGACAAAATCACTGTCGAGGCCGCCAACGCCATCAATGAATACGGCGTGGGAGTGAAGTGCGCTACAATAACGCCGAATGCGGCGCGGGTCAAGGAATATGGTCTGAAAGAGCAGTGGAAGAGCCCTAACGGCACTATCCGTTCGATCCTTGACGGCACAGTATTCAGGAAGCCGATCATCATAAAGAATATCCCGCCGGCTGTCTGCAGCTGGAAAAAGCCGATCATCATAGGCCGTCATGCCTACGGCGATATTTACAAAAACGTCGAGTGTGTTGTGGATGGGCCGGGTGTTGCCGAGATAGTCTTTACACCTCTTGCCGGAGGGGAAAAGAAGGTGCTGAAGGTCCATGAATTCAAGGGGCGCGGCGTAATCATGGGAATGCATAATACCGAGCCTTCCATAAGAAGCTTTGCAAAGGCCTGCATAAATTATGCGCTGAGTGAGAAGAAAGACCTCTGGTTCGGAGCAAAAGACACAATCTCGAAGCAGTATCACGGGTTTTTCAGGGATGTCTTCGGAGAGGAAGTCGAAAAGGTAAAAGACAAACTCCAGGCTGCCGGCATTCAATACAGGTATCTCCTTATAGATGACGCTGTGGCCCAGGTGATGAAGTCAGAAGGCGGCATGCTCTGGGCCTGTATGAACTATGACGGAGACGTGATGTCAGACATGGTCGCAACAGGCTTCGGGAGCCTCGGACTGATGACCTCTGTCCTTGTATCGCCTGACGGCAAATATGAGTTCGAGGCGGCGCACGGCACAGTCATGCGGCATTATTATGAACATCTGAAAGGGAACCCTACATCCACCAATTCCATAGCCTCGATCTTCGCCTGGACCGGCGCGCTGGCTAAACGTGGAGAAATGGATAATACCCCCGAAGTCGTTAAGTTTGCAGAGACCCTGGAATCTGTTGTCATCAATACAGTCGAAAGCGGAATAATGACAAAAGACCTGATGCTCATCGCGGAGCCGAAGGTTGGGAAGTTCGCCCTCACCGAGGAGTTTATCGATGCGGTGGCTGAGGGGCTGAAGACCAGGCTGACAGTCTGAGCAATGTACCTGTAAACACAGTTTGACATTGCAGTTCTACGGCTAATCGTCAGACTTCCACTCCCCGTCTTCCTTTACAAACTTGGCCCATTGATTGTTCCCCTCGAAGATCGCAACCGCGCTGTCGCCGCGCACAACCACTCTTTTGATCTTCTTGAGCTCCTTCTTCATCTCCGCACCGCCTTCTTTCATGTACTTCACGGCCTCGGGTCCGGCCTGGGAAAGAAAGCCCTCAATGACAGGCGCAGCAGCGGTCCTCAACAACACCAGTAAAACCGAATATTCTCTTCTACATCCCAAGATACTCAAGTGACCTCCTTGTCCAGATACTTTTTTAAATATAAACACCCCTAAACCGGCAAAGCCGGGTTTAAAATTCAGGACCAAGCCCCTTCCGGACTTAAGAACTATCTCCCCGAGCGTAAGCACCAAGTTGACCTCCAGTGATATTATCAAACCACTGCTTGTTCCTTGCCGTTTTCACTGCCTTACCCTTTACAGCTTGATCTTCCCCTCACGTATCATCGCCAGTACCTTTCCGAGTGTTTTTGCAGAATCCGAAAAGGGCATCTCAGTCATAAAGTACTTCCCGTTTTTTTTCTGGCAGAGTTGTCCTATCTGACCATCCGCTGTCTTGACCACGAGCATAACATCGTTCCCCAGCGCAAGTTCGGCCACAAGTATGTTCTTGGAGGTAAAATAACCGCCCATCTCTTTATTAAAGTCCTCCGCTCCGAGCCGTTGCCTGTAGCTTGTCCATTTCTCCGCTGCATCCCCACAGTCTCCATCAGGCCGGCGGCTACCCGGTAATCGCGCTCCTCCCGTCCGTAAATCCGCACTATATAGCAGTCCATTTCTTTTTGCCCCTTTCCTGTATATTAATATGCAGAGTATAAAGGCTCACTACCTACATATAGCCTACAGATCGGGTTAATGAAAAAGCGTCACCCGGATCAACTGCTGCCTGCCCTGTAGTTTGTGGAACAATAGCCGGACTGAAAGTTTTCATCCTATTTCTGAGGCTGAAGTCCGGCCGGCCTGGCTATTGAACTTCCGGTCTGAGGTGGCGTATTATACCTTTGCCCGCGGGGGACCGCCCTGGCCAGGTGAAAATAAACCGTAACAAAGTCGTCATGTAAGTTTTTTCAGCACCTTTGCTCCGAATTTTATGCGACAATAGGATAATATTTATGCTCGAAAAGAAACTTAAGGACGCAGCCTGCGCAACTCCGGACCCTGAGAGGGCACTGAAAAACCTCATCTCCTTTGTTAAGGAAAACTCTTCGAGAAAAGACGAACTCGCTGCGCATATAAGGGAGATCTCGCTGCTCTTCAGTGTGAGCCAGTTCCTTGCAAACTATTCCATAACCCATCCTGAGGTCCTTTTTGAAGTCCTCGGGGTCCTTGAAAACCCGATAGAGAAAGACATCCTTTCTGCATCACTAAAAGCGAAGTTCGAAGCCGGGAATATTGCAGCTCACCGCAGTGCTATGCCTTTTTATATGAATGCAATGCGTGAATTCAAAATAAAGGAGCTTCTCCGGATAACTCTCAGGGACATCCTCAAGAAAGCCGACCTTGTGGATATCATGATCGAACTGAGCGCTCTTGCCGATGTCATAATAGAAAATTCACTCACACTGGTGAGAGGCGTCCTTTCCGGGATATACGGCTCCCCGGCAAACGATGCCTTTTCCGTTATAGCCCTCGGCAAGCTAGGGGCCGAGGAACTGAACTTCAGCTCTGATGTCGATCTGATCTTTGTCTATGGCACGGAAATAGGAGAGACCACAGGAATAGCGACAAGCCAGGGGGTTACGGTAAACAGGATTACCAACCACGAGTTCTACTGTAAGGTCGGTGAGGAACTAGTCCGCTTTTTGTCCCTGAATACTGAATCGGGTTTTGCTTATCGCGTTGACCTGAGACTCAGGCCTGAGGGACAAAGGGGCGACATAGCACTTGCCCTGAGGGGATATGAGATGTATTACGAATCCTGGGGAAGGGCGTGGGAGAGGGCCATGCTCCTCAGGGCTAAGCCTGTTGCAGGCGACAGGCAGCTCGGGGACAGTTTCATGCAGATGATAACGCCCTTTGTATACAGAAAATACCTCGACTTCAGCTCGATCGACGAGATAAAGAGATTGAAGATAAGAATTGATTCAACATTTAAAAAAGCGGATATAAAGAGGGGATACGGCGGGATACGTGAGATAGAGTTTTTTGCCCAGGCGCTCCAGTTAATCTACGGCGGAAGGGAGCCCCTGTTGAGGGAAAGAAGTCTGCTTAAAGTTCTTCACAGGCTTTTACTGAAGGCGCTTATCGGACAGGAAGATTATTTTATCCTCTCGGACAATTACCGGTTCCTGCGGACGCTTGAGCACAGGCTTCAGCAGGTCAATGACCTGCAGACCCACACGCTGCCGTCCGGTGACGCTGAAATTAATGCGCTTGCCAGAAAGATGGGGTTTGCTGACGCCGGTACATTTCTTTCAGACCTTGAAAAGAGGAGGATGAGGGTCAGGAGTATTTACGATTCATTGTTTTCAGCCCAAAAAGAGGAGGCTTCGGTCAGCAATACTTTGTTCGGCGAGGAGTTTACCGATATTGAACTGAAGGAGTATCTTGTCGGGTCAGGGCTCAAAGACATGGACAAGGCGGTCCGGAATATCAGGCTCATAAAAGACAGTGCGGTTACCTTCCAGACACTCAGGGGGAGAAGACTCCTCAGCGAGATAGTCCCGGTATTTGTCGACAGCGCCTTGAAGACGAATGCACCTGATGAAGCTTTAAACCATCTTCAGTCTTTTGCGGAACTGCTCAGCATGAACGAGTCTTACCTTGAGATATTCTTAAAAAACAGGGAATTGGTCGATCTTCTGACATATGTGTTTTCGCAGAGCAAATATCTTTCGAAATTGTTGATGTCCAGACCGCAGCATCTGGAGATGACCGGGCTGCAAAAGGGGCCCTGGAAAACTCTGGCGGAACTGATCAGGGAAATAAGGGCAGGCGTGTCCGAAGGTCATTCCCTCAATGATTCGCTGCGGCTGATAAAGCAGATGGAAGAGATACGGCTTGGTCTGCTGTTCCTTCAGAAGAAGATAGGGATACAGGAGGTCGTCCGGGGGCTCAGCAAGGTGGCGGAAGCAGCCCTTTCCGCCTGCTTCGAGTCTGCATCGGAGGGGAAAAGCAATATGTCGGTGATGGGCTTCGGCAAACTTGGCGGCAGGGAAGTGACGTTTAACTCAGACCTCGACATAATCTTCGTTTCCCCGGAAGAAGTGAAAGAGACAGATACAAAGACTGCACAGAGGTTATTGAGAATGCTCATCTCCTATACCAGAGAGGGAATGGCCTATAGTGTAGATACACGACTTCGGCCTGAGGGTTCGAAGGGCCCTCTTGTCTCTTCAGTGGAAAGCTTCAGAAACTACTACGCGAAGGCCGCGGCCTTCTGGGAGTTCCAGGCGCTGCTCAAGGCAAGGCCTGTGGCAGGGGATAAACAGACAGGGATACTGTTTATGAACATGGCGGCAGAGACGCTTGCGGCAAGAGGGTCAGAGGTCAAGGCCTCTGATATCATACAGATGAGGGAGAGGATACAGAGGGAACTTTCCAAGGAAACAGAAGGATATGATGTCAAGCTGGGGCCGGGCGGTATCGAGGAGATAGAGTTTGTCGTCCAGTTTATGCAGCTGAAAAGCTGCCGGCAGGACAGGAGACTGCTGGTGCAGGGTACACTTGTTGCCATCGAGAGGCTCCGCGCCGCGGGCATTATTGACAGCCGGACGAGGGATTCATTAAAGACCGCTTATCTTTTCTTCCGGAAACTTGAGAGCTTTCTGAGACTTATCGGAGAAAGCATACTGAGGAAAGATATGGACATTCTGAAAAATGCATCTGAATACATTGGGTTCGAAAATGTTGAAGAGTTTGTCGGGATGCTCCAGCATTACAGGGAAGACACTCAAAAGATTGTCAACAGGCATCTTTATTGAGTTCGTTGAGTCTGTCGGGTTAATCGGGTCTATTGGGTTCGTAGTCGAAAGATGCCTTATAGGTTCTGTATCCTGTAAAGCTCCATTACTTCCTCACGCGTAACAACTGCTTCAACCTTGAAGCCCAGCGCCTCGATGTTCTCCTTTCCCCCTTCCTGTCTGTCGACCAGCGCGATCACTTTTACGATATCCAGGCCGGCTTCCTTTGCCCTGTTGATCGCCTCTATTGTTGATTTGCCTGTAGTAATAACATCATCGACGATGATGACCTTGTCGCCCCCAGCTATATTCCCTTCTATCCACTGCATTGTGCCGTGTGACTTTGCGGTCTTTCTAACCACAAACGCCTCAATCGGGGCCTTTTTAAGGAAGGAGGTATAGGCTACCGCGTCTGCGATTGGGTCTGCTCCAAGGGTAAGGCCTCCGATGCCTTTGACACTGCTCTCCCTTATCATCTCAAAAATTATGTTCCCCAGTAGGTACATCCCCTCCGGATGAAGGGTCACCGCCTTGCAATTAAAGTAGTAGTTGCTCATCCTTCCGGAGACGAGCTTGAATGCAGGCTCCTCACTGTACTTGAAGGCCTTTTCGAATATAAGTTTTACCAGTTGTTTTTTCATCCTTATTCCTTTTTCATCGGAAATATGTCCGACTATTATAATAGATGCGGCCTGTTAAAGAAACCAGTTCACGGTTCACGGTGAAGGGACTTATGAAATCAGTTTGAATCCCTTCAGTGCCGGATTGCCAATCCCCTCTTTTCTAAGGAGGGGAAGGGGAGGTAAAGGTAGATATTTTCCATGACCCCTCCAGCCTCCCCTTGCCAAGGGGAGGATTTCCTGACCCACAACTGAAGGGTTACGAAAAGACGCCATGATAGCCCGTACTATCCTGCTTTTGTTGACTTGGAACACCCCCAATAGCTATTTTAATAGATGAAGTTTATCCTGTTTGATATCGACGGCACTCTCCTGGATTCCGGCGGGGCCGGCATAAGGTCTTTAAATCTTGCGTTTGAGGAGATCTTTGCAGTCAAAAATGCCTTCCGCACGATCAGCATGGCCGGCAAGACAGACCCGCAGATACTCAGGGAAGGCTTGCACCTTCATAATATCCATTGCTCTAATGGAATTATTCCGGAATTTTTCCGGAGTTATACCAGATATTTAAGCGAAAATATAGCAAATTCTTCAGGCCATATTAAACCTGGGATCAAAGAGGCCTTGAGGGAGCTTCAAACACAAAAGGGATGTGTACTAGGGCTTTTGACGGGTAATATAGAGGCGGGGGCGATGATAAAGCTCGGCCGCTTTGGGCTTAATTCCTTTTTCAATGTCGGAGCGTTCGGGAATGACAACGAAGACAGGGACAGGCTTTTACCTGTAGCAGTGGATAAATTATACAAACAGAACTCGACGCAGGTGAGTTTCAGGGACTGCGTTGTAGTCGGCGATACTCCCAGGGATATCAGTTGTTCGAAGCCCTATGGAGCTTTTTCCGTGGCGGTCGCAACTGGCCCTTATTCATCCGGAGCTCTTAATGAAGCAGGCGCTGATGCAGTCTTCGAAGACCTTTCCGACACATCAGCTTTTATGGCTGTAATTTGCCGCTGAGAGAGTTAAATTATCTGTGAAATAAAGAAGAATAATTAACCACAGAGGCTTACAGAGAGACCTCAAGAGTTCCTCAAAAAATGTTGCTCCTCTGTGAGTTCTGCGGCAAAAAAATATTTGTGTTCAACCGAAAGGAGGCCTTGCATGGGAGTCATACTTGATGGGAAAGAGCTTGCAGAGGAGATAAAGGCTGAGGTAACAAAGGACGTGGAGGCGTTGAACAAGATAGGGATTGATGTCGGCATCGCCCTTCTGCTTGTAGGTGATAACCCTGCCTCGATACAATACTTCAAGACAACCGTAGGAACCTGCCGCAAAGTCGGTATAACAGCTTATGACTACAGGCTTCCCAATACAACCACATTAAATGAAATCCTGAACGTTATCCATGCAATAAATGCGGATGAACGGATCAGCGGCCTGCTGTTATTGATGCCTTTGCCTGCACGCATTAATGCGCGGAGGGTCATAAACTCTATCGTAGCTGAAAAAGACGTTGACGGGCTCGGCGCTATTTCTGTCGGCAGGCTCGGTGCGGACGAATCGACCTTCCAGCTGTTTAAAAGTGCGGACGGGGAGATGCTCCAGTATTTCAATCTGCTTCCTTCAATGCGGAGCTTTTTGCCTTGTACACCGTATGGTGTCATACGGCTGCTTGAACACCACAAGGTCAAGATCAAGGGAAAACATGCGGTGATCATCGGCAAGAGTCTGGCCGTGGGCAAGCCGCTTTCATTGATGTTCCTTGCCAAGGAGGCCACGGTGACCGTTTGCCACAGGGAAACGCGGGACCTCCCGTATTTCACGAAACAGGCTGATATACTCTGCAGCGCCACAGGGAAGGCAGGGCTTGTCAGGGCTGACATGGTGAAAAGCGGCGCGATAGTGGTAGATATTGGAATAAACATGCTTAAAGACGGGACCATGACAGGCGATGTTGATTTTAAATCAGTTGCGGAAAAGGCTTCCATGATCACCCCTGTTCCGGGGGGTGTCGGACCTGTCACCATAGCTATGCTGCTCGAAAATACCGTCAGGTCGGCTCAGCGGAACGAGATGATCAAAAGCCCCCTGACGATTGTCTAGGCCAGTTGCCTCTCGGCCTGTTTGCGATGCGACTGCAAGACAAACTCTATAAACAACTCTATTGATGTCACAGTTCAAACTTAAATCCGATTTTGTCCCCAGAGGCGACCAGCCGGCGGCCATTGAAGCGCTGGCAAACGGCCTGGAGCGGAGAGTCGAACATCAGGTTCTCCTGGGCGTTACCGGATCCGGCAAGACATTTACTATCGCCAATGTAGTCGAGAAAATAAACAGGCCGACCCTTGTCATGGCCCACAACAAGACCCTGGCTGCACAGCTGTATGGCGAATTTAAAGAGCTCTTCCCGGAAAATGCTGTTGAGTTTTTCGTCAGCTATTATGACTATTACCAGCCCGAAGCCTATATACCGACAACCGATACATATATAGAGAAAGACGCCCTCATCAATGATGATATCGACAGATTAAGACACTCCGCCACCAGGGCGGTGCTCGAAAGGAGGGACGTTATAGTGGTCGCGTCTGTCTCCTGCATCTACGGCATAGGCTCACCTGCCGACTACCGGGAAATGCATCTGCAGCTCGAAGAGGGCATGGAAACAAAACGCGATGAGGTATTGGGCCGTCTTGTTGAGATACAATATAACAGGTCTGACACTGAGTTTAAGCGGGGAAGTTTCAGGGTTAGAGGCGACGTTGTCGAAATATACCCCTCCTTTGCCTTTGAGCGCGCGATCAGGCTTGAATTTTTCGGTGATCTTCTGGAATCGATCTATGAAACTGATCCGCTTAGCGGCAGCAGGATCAACAGGATAGGGAAGATAGCGCTTTTTCCTAACAGTCACTGGCTCACGCCAAGGGACCGCCTTGAAGAGGCGCTAAAAAATATAGAAAAAGAGATGAAGGTCTCTGTCGAGAGTTTTCTGCAGCAGGGCAAGATTATCGAAGCGCGCAGGATAGAGGAGCGTACGCGCTTCGACATGGAGATGCTGAAAGAGTTCAATTACTGTCACGGGATAGAAAATTATTCGAGACATCTCAGCGCCAGGGAGGCAGGAGCGCCTCCCTATACCCTGATAGATTATTTTCCTGAAGATTTTCTCATTGTGATGGACGAGTCTCATGCTTCAATACCCCAGGTGAGGGGGATGTATGAAGGCGACCGTTCCCGAAAACAGAACCTCATTGACTTCGGATTCAGGTTGCCTTCAGCCCTTGATAACAGGCCCCTGAAATTTCATGAATTCGAAAAAAAGGTCAACCAGGCGATCTATGTATCAGCAACACCGGCTGAGTATGAACTCGTAAAATCAGGAGGAAGGGTTGTGGAACAGATCATCAGGCCCACGGGGCTTACGGATCCCAGGCCCACGGTAAGGCCGGTCTCCGGCCAGGTGGACGATCTCCTCGGAGAGATCAGAAAAAGGGTAGAAAACGACGAACGCGTCCTCGTCACAACGCTCACGAAGAAGATGGCTGAAGACCTGACTGATTATTATACTGAACTCGGCATAAGGGCACGGTATCTGCATTCGGGCATAGACACCCTTGAGCGGGTTGAAATAATCAGGGACCTGAGGCTTGGAAAATTCGATGTGCTGATCGGGGTCAACCTTTTAAGGGAAGGGCTTGATATCCCTGAAGTCTCACTTGTAGCAATCCTCGATGCAGACAAGGAAGGTTTCCTCCGTTCAGCGAGATCGCTGATCCAGACAACCGGCAGGGCCGCCCGCAATGTAAATGGCGAAGTCATATTCTATGCCGACGTTATCACAGGATCACTGAAAGCAGCGATCGAAGAGACCGGCAGAAGGAGAAAAATCCAGGAAGCCTACAATAAGAATATGAATATAACCCCCCAGACCATTAAGAGCAACATAAAGGACATAGCGGGGTCGATATACGAATCCGACTACTGGACTGTATCTGCCGTCGCGGAAGACGAAGCTGCTTATGCCCTTGACGATGAGACCTTGAAAAGACTCGAAACCGAGATGAGGGAGGCTGCGAAGAACCTTGATTTTGAACGGGCTGCAAGCCTCAGGGATAGGCTGAAAGAGCTAAAAAATAAAATTATCGAGCTTGGCCTGAAGGAGAGCAAGAAAAAGCGTCCGGGAAAGAAGCGTATGTAGCACAAAGCGGATTAAGACGCATCCTTGAATACAGAAGGCAGGCTGAGAATCGCCTGCCTTCTTTTCATTTCATACCATCAAACTATCATGTCATCAGATCCGGCTGTTTTTATTGCCCTACAACTGGAACATAACCCTTCGCCTGATATCAGTCTACAACCATCTTGTCATAAACATTATTTACCCCGCTAAACGACTCTGCGATCGCCATCGCTTTGGCTCTTCTGGACTCATTCGCAACTCGACCATTCAGAAAAACATTAAAACGCTTGCCTACCCTCGCCCTGACCCTCGAAAAGCCGGCATTCTGAAGAGCCCTGTTAATCTTGACTTCGAGTTCGAAGGGGTCTAGTTTTGCCGGTTCAGGCGCCTGCTTGCGGACGGTCTTAACTCCGGATTTTCCATCCTGTTTTGGTTTCTCCTCTTGAAACGGCGGCTGTGACGCCGTTTCACCAGTCGGCTCAGCCTGCACCTGAATATTGTCCTTCACATCCTTGACCTTGTCTACTGCCCTTGCGATTTTGACGGCATCGGCCTTCTCGTTTTCATTTGATACAGTGCCCTTAAGGGTGGCAGCAAGGTTCTCGTCCACATCGGCAAGGACATCAACAAATCCGGCTCCCAACAGCGCATTGTCGATCGCGAGTTTCAGGTCAGACGGATTGACCAGAGGCTGGAGTTCATCCTTCACGTCCTTTACCTCTTTATGTGCTTTGACTATGCCCATCGCGGCCTCTTTTTCCGCCGCGTCTTTTACTGAGCCCTTTAATGTAGCAGTCCAGTTTTTGTCGATTTCACAATAAAGATTCAGACCTTTTCCCTTCAGCTCATTATTTATCTGCTCCCCGATTTTGGCAGGACTCTTTGCTGTAAATGCGTTATAGAGAAAATAACCACCTGCTCCGGCCAAAACCAGCAATGCCACTATGACTACAAACAGGGGGCCCTTTGATGACTTGGCGCCGACACTGGACGAAACAGGAGACTGAGCCGACCTGGCTCCGGCTGCGGGGCCGGCCTCCGCGGCGCGAGGCGCCTCAAAGAACGGTTGGGCTCCTTCAACCTGGGACTCAACAGATTTTTCCGGTGTCTTTTCAACATTGGCTCCGCAATTCGGGCAGAACTTCGCAGTGGACGATACCTCGGTTTTGCATTTGTCACATATCATGACTTCATCTCCTTTATTGCAGTTAATCTGGAGTAATCAGTTTTTTATCATACCGACTTTTTTATTAACGTGCAATCACAATTATATTAAAGTTTTCTGTGTTTTTAATATTGAATGCTCTAACTGTTTGAAATAACGGAGGAAAAAAGAAAGGAGTCGATAATATTGTATAATTATTTACGGCTATGGAAGATTTTATCAGGGATAACAGCAGACACTTCAGTCTCTTTGAGCTGAATAATGTAATAAAGAACTTGATCAGCAGCGCATTGCCTGACGCATACTGGGTAATTGGAGAAATTGCCGATACAAAGCTGAACCAGCGGGGACACTGCTATCTTGAGCTTGTCGAAAAAGAGGAAAACAGGATCATCGCCCAGATGAAGGCGAACATATGGGCATATGAATACCGGAAACTCAGCCTCAAGTTCCAGGCAGCCACGAATGAATCATTGCAGCCCGGGATGAAGGTCCTTCTCCTGGTTGCTGTGAACTTCCACGAAGTATATGGTTTGAGCCTTAATGTAAAAGACATTGACCCGGCATATACCATGGGCGAGATGGCTCTGAAGAAAAAGGAGGTTATTGAGAGACTCACGAAGGAGGGCATCATTGCTCTCAACAAGGACCTCTCTTTGCCTGTTGTTCCTCAAAGAATCGCGGTTATTTCTTCGCCTACAGCCGCTGGTTACAGTGATTTCTTCGACCATCTCGACAACAATCCCTACGGCTACAGGTTCATCCATGTACTCTTCCCGGCCTTGATGCAGGGGGCAGAGGCCGAAGAGTCGATTATCGCGGCACTCAGGAAGGTCAACCTGAATAAAGCACTTTTCGACGTTTTAGTCATTGTAAGGGGAGGCGGTTCTGTCATTGACCTGAATTGTTTTGACAGTTACGGAATCGCTTCAAGGGTTGCAAAATTTCCGCTCCCGGTCATCACCGGAATAGGCCACGAAAAAGACGATACCGTGGTGGATATGACAGCCCACACCAAAATGAAAACCCCTACAGCTGTTGCCGAATTTCTCGTGTCAGGACTACGAAGTTTCGAGGAAAATATAACGGAGATACAAGCCCGCGTGGTAAAACAAACGAATGGATTGATCAGGGACAAGAGTCACAGTCTTGCAACCCTTGCTCAAAGCCTGAACTACATCTCTTTGCGGTTGACCTCATCCCTTAGCGGAAAAATCGACGATCACGGAAAAAGACCTCAGTGGCCACAGCAGAATGTTCCTGCAAAAAACCAGAGCCGGACTCGACAATTTTGAAAGAGTCAGAAGACTCCTGGACCCGGTCAATGTTCTCCGCAGAGGATACAGCATTACGCACCACAAAGGCAAGACGCTGAAGGACGCGTCTTGCCTTCATCATGGTGACCATATTTATACCACTTTATTTAGCGGCGTTATTAAAAGCAGAGTAATCGAAAAACAAAGGAGGCTGAAGAGAGTGAGCAAGAGCAGGCAGTTGACCTATTCTCAGGCTTGGAACGAGCTTGAAAAGATAATCAATGAGATTGAGTCCGAGGAGATCAATGTGGATGTTCTTACAGAAAAGGTGAAAAGGGCCAGTTTTTTAATCAAATTCTGTAAAGGCAGATTGAGAAATACCGAAGACGAGGTCAAAAAAATTATTTCCGAAATCGACGAAGCTGCAGAGACCGATCAAGACGGTACAAAATAATGATGACAAAATAATGATTGACAGACTGAGGTAGATGGTATAGCCTATGAATAAGGAACTCGGTCGTATAGGTGGTGTTTCTGCTCTCTAACCGGAGCGTCAGGGTGGAAGGTCTTTGGATGTGAAGTCCCTGGATGAAAGTCTTTAGACTTAACTTCTCAGGCTGGAAAGCCTTTAGAAGCACCGGTTAGAAAAAAGCAGACACCGCCTTTTTTTTCACCTCTCGGATGATTTGCATTAATAGAGGGCTATTCCCCTCTGTCAGCCTCTTTCATAATCTCTTCCGGCGTCTTTGAAAGGGCCTCTTCCTCGGCCTTCTTCTTCAGTTCCAGGGTCTCCTTGGCCTTGGCTGCCTGTCTCGCCACTGCGCTCTGCCGGGCCTCTTCTTTTACTTTGAAATCACCTTCACCGTACATAGTAAAGCGAAGCCATTTAAGCGAGAATTTGAGGAGTTCGAGTTCGTCTTCTTTTATTTGCCTGACAACATCAGGTTCAACCTCATAAGAGTTAAGGAAATTGCTGTTAAAGATAAAATCCCTTACCATATCAAGATTAGAGCTGAACATAAAGAACAGGTCGAGAGATTTCTGACCCAATTCAACAATACCGAGGGTCTTCGTCTTCAGGACAACTTCCATCCAGTCATTGTTCATCTCATCATAGAGATCAGACTCCTGGTCGGCCCGCCACTCCTCTATCGTCCATTCCTTGTCTTCATTATGTCCGAGGCAGTGGTCTTCCTTTATCTTGATAAAAAAATCCTCGCCTCTTTTCCTGTCGTATTTCTTCATTATCGCCATGCCTATCGGGTAATAACGGCAGGTCACCGGCCGGTCTGTATAGACTGTACAACCTTCAGGCGTTACAAAGGGGCAGGACTTCTCAGCGTCATCCTGCAGCTTAAGAACAACGATGGGCAATGGCGTGCCGTCTATCGAATTCGGCACAGTATGTTTCAACAGAAAATCGTGATGCGACATTCCGAGCCTGTTCTTTAATCGAAAAATATCATAGGGTGTCAGGTTTATCCTGATGCCGCTGCAACACTTTGTAAAACAACCGATACCGGGGTAGCACCTGAATTTCATTTTGCTTTTGCGGGTAAGCTGTTCCGGCACTATCACGCTCTTCTGGAGCTTCCCCTTAACTTCATCCATTTTCTTTTTAAATTCTTTTTCATCCAGCGGCATATTCAAATCCTCTTCTATTCTGTATATGTATTTTCAGGCGTAACTGCTCAGGTGTTTAGGCTAAAGACTGAAGTATATCAAACTTTTACAGTTGCCTATTCAGCAATCTCAAAAGCCAGAAGTCTTGAGATAGCCTGTAAGCCTTCTGCCTTAAGTCTATCCACCTGGGCCTTGCATGTTTATTATAACAAAAAGGCCGATTCCGATGCCCTGGAATCGGCCTTTCCATGTTATTAACTACTTCAAGCTACTTCATCATAGGAACAATCAGGAGTGCGACGATGTTTATGACCTTGATCATCGGGTTAATTGCCGGACCAGCAGTGTCCTTGTAAGGATCGCCGACCGTGTCACCCGTAACAGAGGCCTTGTGTCCATCGCTACCCTTCTTATGAATAACACCCTTGGAGTCAGTAACGCCATCCTCAAAGGATTTTTTGGCGTTGTCCCATGCCCCGCCGCCGCTTGTCATAGCAATAGCCTGGAAGAGTCCGGTAAGAATACTACCGATAAGAACACCTCCGAGGGCCTCTTTGCCGAGACCAAGACCAACAACAATGGGTACAACAACAGGGATAAGCGCAGGGAGCATCATCTGCTTGATCGCGCCTTTTGTGACAATATCAACGCACTTGCCGTACTCCGGCTTTGCCTTATATTCCATAATGCCGGGGATTTCCCTGAACTGTCTTCTGACTTCCTCGACAATGCTGCCTGCTGCCTTGCCGACAGCTTCCATAAGCAGCGAGCCGTAGTAATAAGGAAGAAGTCCGCCGATAAAGAGCCCGGCCAGGACCATCGGGTTTGAAAGGTCAAATAGAATGGTCGTGTCGAACGACCGCGAGTACTCTGCAAAAAGCACAAGGGCTGCAAGTCCTGCTGAGCCTATAGCATAGCCCTTTGTAACAGCCTTTGTTGTGTTTCCGACCGCATCCAATGGGTCTGTGATATTACGGATCTCTTCAGGCAGTCCTGACATTTCTGCGATACCGCCTGCATTGTCTGTTATAGGACCATATGAGTCAATCGCAACAACGATACCTGTCATCGAAAGCATTGAAACCGCTGAAAGGGCGATGGCGAAAAGCCCACCGGTCATGTCAGGGGTAGCAGCAAATCCGCCTCCCAAGGCATACGCGCCAAGGATCGATGCAACGATAACTATAACAGGAGCAGCAGTTGACTTCATGCTGACTGCGAGACCGGCGATCACGTTTGTGCCATGGCCGGTCAAGCTGGCTTGTGCAATGTGCTGCACAGGGCCATATTCCTTAGCGGTGAAATATTCTGTTATGGCCACGATCAGTCCGGTCAATGCCAGACCGATAAGAGCCATGAGGAAAACATTCATCTGTGTAAACGAAGGGTGAGTTGCCATTGAAGCAGCATCTATACCTTTCAAAAACTCGCCTGTCACTATATAAAAGGTTATTGCCGCAAGAACGCCTGCAACAGCAAGTCCCTTATAGAGAGCGCCCATAATGTACTGGCTTTTGCCAAGCCTTACTGCAAACGTCCCGATAATCGATGCGATAATGGATATGCCGCCGAGCATCAACGGGAATTCCACCCATGGACTTTCGGCTCCAAAGACGGTCTTTGCAAGGAGCATTGCCGCAACCAGCGTAACTGTATATGTCTCATAAAGGTCAGCTGCCATACCTGCGCAGTCGCCGACGTTGTCGCCGACGTTGTCAGCGATAACTGCCGGGTTTCTGGGATCATCCTCAGGAATACCGGCCTCAACCTTACCAACAAGGTCAGCGCCTACGTCTGCCGCCTTTGTATAAATTCCGCCTGCAATACGGGCAAAAACGCTCATTAGTGAGCACCCGAAGCCGAGACCGATTAGCGCATGGAATGCCTGTTCAGGGGCTACCTGCTTTGCAATAAAATAAAAACCTGCCAGACCTATGATTCCGGTACCTACGACCATAACACCTGTAACTGAGCCTCCCTTAAAGGCAAGCCCTAGCGCAGCCTGAAGCCCTCTGCTGGCAGCCGCTGTTGTACGCACGTTTGCACGAACTGTGACCCACATGCCGACAAAGCCCGCAAAGGCTGAACCAACAGTTCCGATTACGAACCCGATAGCTGCCCACATACCGAGCTGGGGTATCGCGGCAATAATAACAACCAGGACAACGGCAACCATTGCAACAGTCTTATACTCACGGGCTAAAAATGCATATGCGCCCTCTTTGACAGCGTTTGAGATCTCCTGCATCTTCGCACTTCCAGCGTCCTGCTTTGATACCCACATTGCGGTCATCACGGCGTATATAATGCCTAATACTCCGCAACCTAAGGCAAAAAGTATTGTTTGACTCATTATTCCTCCTTTTATTAATTAAGACCTTGTTATAATCTCTCTCTAGCAACAACATCCACAACAAAGAAAACGCCTGCCCCTTCACCTCCTTTGTTACATACTGTGTCTTATTGATTCAACATTTTTCTTTGCTCACCCGGGATACTTATCAGAAATGTAATCTTTCAGGTAATGGTTCTCCGCCCTGAGGTCTGTTACCTGGGCCTTGACAACATCTCTTATGGAGAGCATCGCAACGATCTTGCTCTTGTCGATCACAGGCAGATGTCTGATCCTGTTTTTGATCATGATCGTTGTCACGTAGCAAAGATCGTCATCGGCTTCGGCGATAATAAGATTCGTACTCATCACCTCGGAGATCCTGATGTCCTTAAAATGGCGGTCGGCCTTTCTGGTCCAGCACTTGAGGACGTCCCTCTCGGTAAACATCCCCACCGGCTTTTCACCGTCTACAACGACCAGCGCCCCGATCTCATTTTCAACGAGCTGGCTTACCGCGTCTGCGACGGTTTTGTCCTTGCTCACAGAAAAAATGTGCCTTTCGATCGTCCCTAATATTTCCTTTACCGTTGCCATGCCGCTTCACTCCATTTCTTTCGGATGATCCGCACTCTGACCATCATTAGTATTTTTTATCTTCCCTGCCTGAATACTTTGCAAAAACGAGGGCAGTGGTCCTGTATACCATATGGGCCATCTTCGAATATGGCGCGTATGCAAAAAGAAAGAATATGGTCACAAGGTGAATGAAGTAGATGGGATACGCCAGCATAGTGATGTCCATGAGCCTAAGCACATAAGAAAGTATCCCGGTCGTTACCAGCACCAATATTACGCTGATAAACAGCCAATCGTAGTAACTGCCGCCGCCGGCCTTCTCTTCATTTTTTCTCCTGTTCGAGAGAACCTGGAGAATCCCGGTGAAGAGGACCAGTGCGCTTACTGCCCCCAGAATCTTCATGGGGTCATACCAGGGATAGGGAGATTCGCCAAAGTGAAAAACCGAGAAAGGCTGGATATTAAAGAGCTCAAAACCATACAGGTAAATTATCGCCCAGGTCGTAGTTATGGCAAGCCCGACGAATCCGAAGAAGACGAACATATGCGCGGTCGATCTGTCTTTTGTTACCTCGCATTTGTCGAAACGCTTGTGCGTCATGAACTCCAGGATAGTATTCATAATGATAATTGGAATCGGACCTTTCACCTTCTGCTGCCACGGATTAGTGCTTATCTCCGTGCCTGATTTAAGGTCTTTCCAGTACCTAACAACGCCCGCAAAGAAGCCGAGAAGCGCAAACAGGGCGCATGCTATAAATACAGTATCGATTACCGGAACCGGCACCATATCTCTTGCATAGACAATATCGTGTGCCGGTATCGAGAGATGGCCGAGGTAGGCCATTATTGTTGCAAAGAGCACTACAGGAACTGCCAGCAGCATCCATAGGTTCTTCGGGTCTCCCAATGCCTTCCCCATAAACGATGGAAAAGCGTAATGCTCAATGCTCAGCTTTCTGATCGCGCCGAGGACCTCTCCCGGCTTCGCGCCCCTCGGGCAGTAGGCTGTGCAGTCGCTGCACTGGTGACAGAGCCAGATATCAGGATTGCTGAAGAGCTTGTCTTTCAGCCCCCACTGGGCATGTATCATCTCCTTTCTGGGAAAGGGTTTATCCTCAGGCGTTACGTTACATACAACAGAGCATGTTGCGCACTGATAGCACTTCTTTAATGACTCGCCACCTGAGCTCATTACTCTTTGCACAAATTCCAAGTCCGGCTTGATCATCTTAGTTTCTGCCATTATTACCTCCTAAAAACCCTTCATTGGGCTAAAGCCTACACCTTCTATGACTTTCACGAATTTTTCGATAACCTCAGGGATCTTGTCGTATTCGTCTATCGAGAACTGGACCTGCTGGACCCTCACAGGCTCAAGTCTCAGCTTGCCGAGCGTTTCTGCCACATTGTCCATCCTCTTGTTGCAGAGCTCGCTGCCCTTAACAAAGTGGCACTGGTAGTCATCGCCGTATTTGCAGCCGATAAGCAACACGCCGTCATTCCCTTTTGACATCGCATCCGCAATCCAGATCGTGTTGACCGATCCAAGACAGCGCACAGGGATAAACCTGATATCAGCTGAATATTTTAGTTTCCGGAGGCCAGCCATATCAAGCGCCGGCAGGGCGTCGTTTTCGCACACAAATGCGACAATCCTGTATTTTTCTTCATCTTCTTCAGGCACATTTATCGCCTTGACCATGGACCCAATCATGTCGATGTGGTAGTTCTTGAAGGAGATGATCCTCTCAGGGCACGCCCCCATGCAGGTGCCGCATCTTCTGCAACGTGTGGGATTCGGTTTCGGCGTACCTTTTTCATCGTCATCAAGCGCTCCGAAAGGACATTCTTCCGTGCACCTCTTGCACTGGGTACATCTTTGGAAGAAGAACTCCGGGAAAGACGTATCACCGGACCTCGGGTGCACCGCCATGCCGCGGTTAGTGGATTCAAGGCACTGGATAGCTTTCAGGGCAGCACCGGTTGCGTCTTCGATGCATTCCCCGTTTGTCATTGTCTGCCTCACGTTGCCTGCGGTATAGATGCCTGTCCTCCTTGTCTCATATGGGAAGCAGATATAGTTTGAATCAGAATAACCGTCAAAAAGTTCGAGGTCCTTAAACGCCGGCCCCTGCCGGTAAGCAAGATTGATGACCGGCTCAAACTTTGTTTCAGGCGCCATGCCGGTCGCGAGCACAACCATATCCACGTTTACCGCGATTTTCTCTCCGATCATGGTGTTATCCACTTCAACGGTAAGGCTCTTGTCAGCATTCTCGGTAACGCTCTGGACTTCACCCCTTGTGAGGAAGATCCCTTCATCGTTCTGCATGCTTTTGTAAAAATTCTCATAGATGCCCGGGGTGCGCATATGTTTATAGAAGATATAGGCCTTTCCGTCGCTGTAATCCTCCCGTACGTATTTGGCCTGCTTCAGCGAGATCAGGCTTGTAACTGACGAACAGAACGGAAAATCGCTGTCTTCGCCGTTCAGCCCCGGGCTCTGAATAAAGGCCACGGTCTTCGCCTCTTTGCCGTCCGACGGCCTGATTATCTTGCCCTTGACGGCGTTATCCTCCATCATCACATTGGTGATGACATTAGTATATTTCCCGTATCCCAGATGAGTGAATTCCGATGGGTCAGCGGGCCTGCCGCCTGCCGCAACAACAATTACACCAAATCTTTCAGCATCGGGATCATTGGTAAGGATATCTTCGCATTTGATCAGGTCAGCGGCAACTTCCACCGGCTCCTCTACGCCCTCTTCCCCTTCCTTCTTCTTCGGGGGTGGCACATCCCATTTTGTTTTTGTTCCAGCCTGCTTGAAGGAAACGTCAAACATGCCGGGGGCGCCGCTGATTCTGGCAATCTCAATACCAGTCTTTACGGTTATCCGCGGATGGTTGGTAATCTCCTTAATTTTTTCCTGAATATTCGTCGGCTCAAGTTCGCTATACGGGGCCTTTGTAGGGACCTGCTTGCGCTGCCGTGCCGCAAATCCACCAAGTTGTGTGTTCTTTTCGACAATCGTGACATCATATCCTGTATTTGCTGCCTCAAGCGCAGCAGTCAAACCCGTGATGCCGCCGCCGATAACAAGAATGTTTTTAGTAAACTCCTCAATAAACGGTTCAGGGAGACTTGTTTTATTGGCTTTGACGATGCCCATCCTTAGATAGTCCTCGGCAAGCATCTGGGTATCTTCATTGGGCTTCGTTTCTGACTTAACCTCTTCCTTGCCTTCGGCGTCCTTTGTTTTTACCTGTACCTCTTTTGTCCAGTCATGGCTCCAGACTACCTGCTCCCGAACATTAACCCTTTCAACGATATTCGCGGGGCCGAAGTCGAAGACGTCGAATTTCACCCTGCCGGAACATGCTGCGATAACTATTGTATTTACCCCCTCTGAGGCTATATCCTGCTTTATCAGATTTACGCCTTCTTCGCCACACATTGCGGAATGGGTCTTGCATATCGGGGCCTTATATTCCTTGGTTGCCACCAGAGAAAGCTTTTCAAGGTCGAGACCTTCTCCGATGGAACATCCGCCGCATATATATACACCAAGTTTCTTTTCCATTTATCCTACCTCCTCCCCAGCATTTGGATGGCTTTCAGCGCTGTACCGGTTGCTGTCTGCCCGGATGACATAACATCACACGGTTTCTTTACGCACCCCGTTGCCAGTATCTCGCTTGAGATCACAAAATTATTTTCATCATATTTTGCATTACCCGGGACCTTGACAGTAGCTGTCGAAGGCTCCATGCCTGTTGCAAGGACGACCATGTCAAATTTTTCGTGGAGCTTCTTGCCGGAGAGCGTATCTTCGACAGTAACGATCACGTCCCCTGTAGCCGGGTCTTCCTCTATCTTCGCGACCTTCCCCTTCACAAAAGAGACGTTCGCGTCCGCCTTTACCTTGTTATAGAATTTTTCGTATCTGCCCGGAGTTCTCAAGTCGATATAGAAGATAGTTGCCTTGGACTTGGGATTGGCTTCTCTTATATATGTTGTCTGCTTCAGAGATGCCAGGCAGCATATGTATGAGCAAAAGGGGAGATGGTTTTCATCCCTCGACCCTGCACACTGCACAAATGCGATATTTTGAACTGCCTTCCCGTCGGAGGGTCTCACAATCTTGCCTTTTGTAGGGCCGTTAGGAGCAGACAGCCTCTCCATCATGACATTCGTTATGACATTTTTAACCTTCCCGAAGGACAGGTTGTCAATCTTTTTTGCGTCATACGGGTTCCAGCCGGTCGCCCAGACAATAGAGCCGACCTTTATCGTATACGTTTTAGGTTTCATGTCGAGGTCTATGGCATTGTATACACATGCGTCTTTACACTTTTGGGCAGTGCCCGTGCCAATGATGGATGGATGAAGAACATACCTCTGTGGGAAAGCCATCTCATGCGGCAGATAGGCTGCCTTGGTCTTGTCCATACCGAGATTAAACTCGTTCGGTATCTCGACATCACACGCCTCTGCGCATTTTCCGCAGCATGTGCAGTTGCTGTTTACATACCGCGGGGTCTCCTTCAGCGTCACGTCATAATTGCCCGGAACCCCTGTTATCTTCTCTACTTCGGTAGAGGTAAAGTACTTTACATTGTTGTTTTTCTTTATTCGCTGGAAGTTGATCTCAAGACCACAGGTAGGAGGACACAATTTGGGGAAATACTTATACATCCGCGTCACTCTCCCGCCTAAATATGGGTTCTTCTCAACAATAAACACCTCATGTCCTACCTCAGCCGCCTCAAGGGCTGTAGTAATACCGCTTATGCCTCCGCCAACAACCAAGATGGTCCCTGACACAGGAGTTCCGCTCTTTTGATCCGCCATGTTTTCCTCCATTGTTAACTCAAATTAACAAACTCCGGACAGCCGGTTTTTTTAAACTGCCTGTTTCTTTTGCTTTCCCGTAAATCTGCTTACTCAGTAAAAGGCTTCTGCCCGAAGGGGCGGAACTCCGTGAATCACGTATCGCAAATAATATGCCTTTTACTGAATCAACACATTCTGCTCAATCTGTATTGTGCCCGGGGTCCTGAGAACGCCCGGGCACAATAGATAAAAACAATACTCCGATAAGCGAAGATTAGTCAGGTATTATCTGGATGTAATCCTTCTTGAATACCGACCATTCCTTCTTATCAGGATCGTACTTTGAGTTCACAAAGCACTTCCAGTTTTTCTCGTCAACAAGGTCGAAGTCAGACCTGTAATAGAAGCCCGGATATCTGGATTCTTCCCTGAAGAGGATGTGTCTGAGATGGGACTCAACAGTACCAAGCCTGTGATAATTCTCCCAGGCCCTGAGCAGTTCGTGCAGGTCGCCTGCAGCCATCTTCTCGGAGTCTTCCCTGAGCATGCCAAGGAGGTGGAATGCCCTGTCAAGCATAGCCTTGCTCGTGACATAGGAGGTCGCAATTCCTGCGCCATACTCGTCCGTGATCTTCATAAGCCTTCTCTGGAAGCCGGCCGGCTTGATGTAATTCGGGTTAACATCTGTAGACGTTGACTTCTGATAATGCTCCATGAAGGTCTTTACCGGCTTGTAGACGATGTCTGCAAGATCTTTCGGTGACTCTTTAAGCGTAGGCTTGAAGTCCTTGTTGTCCGTGATAAACCTGGACATCGACTTTGCTACCTGTCTGCCTTCGGCATGTGAACCCGAGGAGAACTTGTGTCCTGAAGCTCCTGTTCCGTCGCCTGCGGTAAAGAGGCCGTTGACGGTCGTCATGCCCTTGTAGTTCTTCCCTTTGTACATAACCTTATATGACTCAGGGACCCAGTCTTCATTCGGACCCGCAGCCCATATGCCGCAGCAGCCTGAATGTGATCCAAGGAGATAAGGCTCTGTAGGCATGATCTCGGAACCGACCTTCTCAGGTTCGGTGTTCGTGCCTGCCCAGAGTCCTGCCTGGCCGACTGACATATCGAGGAAGTCTTCCCATGCCTCTGCAAGAAGGTGTTTAACTTCCTTCGGGGTCATGTTGGCTGAAAGATTCGCCAATGCTGTAGGTGTGTCCATATAGATCGGGCCTCTGCCCTCCCTCATCTCTTTCAGCATGAGATGGTTTCTGAGGCAGGAGGCTGGTACTTTTGCAAGGCCGTATGGAGGATATGTTTTCAACATTTCGGCGTTTGTTGCCATATAGTTTTCGCCGAGGGTGTTGGTTGCCTTTGCCTTGAAGAGAAGGAACCATGCGCCGACAGGGCCGTAACCGTCTTTAAATCTGGCAGGCACGAACCTGTTTTCCATCATGGTCATCTCAGCGCCGACTTCCTGGCACATGGTATATGTAGAGCCTGCATTCCATACTGGATACCAGCATCTGCCCATACCTTCACCGGTCGACCTTGGTCTGAATACGTTGACCGCGCCGCCGCATGCGACCATCATAGCGTTGGTCTTGATCACATATACTTTATTTTCTCTGACGCTGAAGCCGACTGCGCCGGCAATCCTGTTGCCCTCGTTCTTATCCAGAACAAGCTTTACGATAAAGCACCTTTCGATGATATTATCGGATCCCAGAGCTGCCTTTGCAGCCTCTGCAACGATCCTCTTGTAGGACTCGCCGTTGATCATGATCTGCCAGCGGCCTGAACGGACAGGTTTTGTTTTGACCTTAAGGGTCGGGGCGCCCTGTGCGCCGTCAACAGTCTTTCCGTCTTCGAGGGTCTTCCAGATAGGCAGGCCCCACTCTTCAAAGAGATAGACTGACCTGTCAACGTGTCTTCCGCAGTCGAAGATAAGGTCTTCCCTGACTATACCCATAAGGTCATTTCTGATCATTCTTACATAATCGTCAGGGGTGTTTTCACCAAGGTAGGTGTTAATTGCAGAAAGGCCCTGTGCAACAGCGCCGCTTCTTTCAAGGGCAGCCTTGTCACAGAGAAGGATCTTTGTGCCCTCAGGGGCCCACTTCTTTATTTCGTATGCGGTGCCGCATGCAGCCATACCGCCGCCGACAATAAGAATGTCGCATTCGAGTTCGGCTATAGCAGGATTTAGTGTTGCCAGTAATTCTCCAGCTGGCTTGTTTGGTAATGCCATGTTTATTTTCCTCCTGTTTTAATTTTTATAGTAAATTATTTGCCGTGTATCGCAGCAGGCTTCGCGAGTGTAAAGTTGTCGACCTCTTCGTCTGACAACTGCTCAGAAGAGAGGTCTTTCCCCTTGTGAGCGGCATTCTTCGGGTCAATCGAGCCTTCAGGTGTTGTCCTGATCGGGAATTTGAACCTCTGCAGGTTTCCGTTCCTGAACTGGATCGTCCACATGATAGAGTCTGAACTCATCATCGGGGCAACGATTCCGCCGAGGGGTACGATGTCAGAGTAAGCCCTTACCGCGATTGCGCCCTGTGGGCAGATTTTTACGCAGGAATAGCACTCCCAGCACTGGTCAGGCTCCTGGTTGTAAGCCTTCATGCTCTCTACATTTAAAACCATTAAATCGCTCGGACAGATATACATGCATGCTGTCTTCTCTCCGCCCTTGCATCCGTCGCACTTTGCGGGATCTACAAAACTTGGCATATTTGAACCTCCTGTTTCAATTTTTTGATAAATCTCACTTTGCTGCTGAACTGCCTTTAACTGCCCTTACTTCACCCCCTCTCACTTTCGTAACGAGTGATGAGTAATGAGTGATCAGATGCTCACCCATTACCCATTACCCATAACCGATTACATTTTTTTATGCGCCTTCTGAGTATTTATGTGTCTTGATCTCGACCTTTTCAGCCAGACCTTTTTATTTTTCAAGACTCTGATAATACTTGATCAGAATTTCAGCTACTTCAGGGCGTGAGAATTCTTTAGGCGGTGCAATGCCCTTGCCTAACATTTCACGAACCTTTGTGCCTGAAAGCAGAACAAAGTCTTCTTTTGTATGATCAGGTGCTTCACACATCATCATTACCTTGCCCAGTTTCTTCGAGTATGCAGTATGGTCAGCCTTGAAGATTTCAATTTTCAGCGCACCCGCAGGCACTTCTTCGTCGAAGATTTTTTGCGCATCGAAAGGACCGTAGTGATCACCAACACCAGCATGGTCACGACCAACAATAAAGTGAGTTGCGCCCATGTTCTGACGGAATATAGCGTGCAATACGCCTTCGCGAGGACCGGCATAAAGCATATCGAAACCATAACCGGTGACCATTGCACTGTTCTTGGGGAAGTACAGTTCTACCATTTTACGGATGGCAGCATCACGAATAGGCGCCGGGATGTCTCCCTTCTTCAATTTACCGAGTAACATATGAATAACCAGACCGTCACAACCTAAACGGTCCATGGCCATGTGGCAAAGTTCTTCGTGGGCCAGATGCATCGGGTTACGGGTCTGGAAGGCAACGACTTTCTTCCAGCCGCGCTCTGCGATTTCGTTGCGGATTTCAACCGCAGTACGGAAGGTGTCCGGAAATTCTTCCTGGAAATATGAAAAATTCAATACTTTGATCGGACCTGAAAGCAAAACTTTACCCTGCGCGTTGAACGCATCAACACCAGGATGCGGCTCTTTATGATTGGGGCGGTAGACTTTTTCAGAAATCAACTCCATATCTGCATCGCTGAATTCCTCGACCGCCTTAACATCCATCACTGCCAGAACAGGATTCCCTTCGACATTCGGATCTTTCAATGCGATACGATCGCCAGCCTTGATTCCGGCTGCGTCTTTAACCAGGTTTAAAATCGGGACAGGCCAGAACAAGCCGGATGCTGTTTTCATATTATTAGCAACAGACAGGGCATCAGCCTTATTCATGTACCCCGTCAGCGGGTTGAAGTAACCGCCGCCGAGCATGACTGCATTGGCTGCAGTGGCTGAGCTCACGATAATAGACTTCAGACCTTTAGCTTCCTTTTGCAAGGCATCATTTTCAGCCGTGTCGTAAACAAATAGTGGATTCAGTTTGTCTGAACCATGTGGTTGAATCATTGACATTTTCCTCCTTAAGGTTATTTATTACTTCAATCCAAGTACTTCGCAGACTTTTTTGAATATGTCGTCTATGCTGCCGGTACCCTGCACTGACTTTACCAGGCCCTTCTTGCCGTAGTAGTCAATAAGCGGTGCCGTCTGAGCGGTATAAACCTCAAGCCTCTTTTTTATGGTCTCTTCCTTGTCATCGTCCCTCTGGAAAAGCTCTCCTCCGCACTTATCACAGACGCCTTCTTTTTTCGGGGCATTAAAATAGATATTGAACATCTGGCCGCAGGCCTTGCATGTCCTTCTTCCGGTAAGCCGTTTCATAAGATCTTCGAAGGGTACGTCGACGCTGAGTGCCGCGGTCAAGGACATACCGAGACCGGCAAGCATCTTATCGAGTTCCTCCGCCTGCTTTGTGTTTCTTGGAAAGCCGTCTAGTATATACCCCTTTTTGCAATCATCCTGCTTAAGTCTCTCCTGAACCATACCCAGAACAACACTGTCAGGCACAAGTTCGCCTTTATCCATAAAGGATTTTGCTTCTTTGCCTAGAGTAGTGCCTGCTTTAACAGCCGCCCTCAATAAATCGCCTGTAGAAATCTGGGGAACATGATATTTTTCTATAAGTATCTTTGCCTGAGTTCCCTTCCCTGCACCAGGCGCACCTAGTAATACTAATCTCATAAAGCCTCCTAACTATTTGTTTTTAAAGCACTTCTTTCGTGTCCGGAATAACAACCAAGCCTGTATGGAACAAATAAATTACTGCAGAGCTCAGCTTATGAAACCTTATAACTATAAGCGCCGCATAAATTGAAGTCAAATTCATATTTCTCATAAATAGATAAGAATTCCTTATTAATCTGATTTTCTAATTATATAGCCATTTAATTAAATAAATTAAGAAAACAAGTGTTTAATATGGTTATATTTTAGTTAGTTATATCGATTTTTTTAGATAATTGTATAATTTCTTCATCGCCCTGCCCCTGTGGCTCAGTTGGTCCTTCTCCCGGTCGCTCATTTCAGCGAAGGTTTTACTGCTGCCTTCAGGATAGAAAACCGGGTCATAACCGAACCCATTGTAACCTTTCTGTTTTTTCCCTATTATCCCTTTAACATACCCGGTAAAAGTCTTACACCTCCCTTCGGGATAGGCAAAGGCTATGCAGCATACAAACCTGGCTTCTCTGGCACTGCTCTCCGCAAAAGGCCGCAATTCCCTGAGGAGTTTTTTCACATTCTCACTATCCTTTGCCTCATCTCCGGCATAGCGCGCGGAAAAAACCCCCGGGGCGCCACCCAGCGCTCTCACCTCGAGCCCTGAATCATCAGCCACTGCAGGACAGCCGGTAAATTTTGAAACTGCTATCGCCTTTTTAACAGCATTTGCCCTGAAGGTCTTCCCATCCTCCACTACTTCAGGGCATCCGGCAAATGAATTTAGCGTCAGGAAGCATATCTCATAGCCGGCAAAGATCCTCTTCATTTCCGCAATTTTTTTCTTGTTTGTAGTTGCCAGCACTATAGTCATAAAATTCCTTGTCTCACAGTATTATTAATGATTACGTTTATTTGCCGCAGCTATTTTATGTTATAATTGAAAAATATTAAAGGCTTTTGTTAGTATTCTCAATGTCCGAGCAACAAAGGAGAGCAGGGCTTCTTCTCAGAACCGCAGCCAGGACTCTTGATTTCATACTTATAGCTGCTGTGATAGAGATTGTCCCGAGAGCCGGTTTTTACGCAGGACTTGCCTATCTCCTTTTGGGAGACGGTTTTTTTGACGGCAGGAGTCTAGGGAAAAAGTTAATCAAGCTTAAGGTTGTCTCTGCTGATACTGATACCCCCTGCACCTTCAGGGATTCTATTTTGAGAAACAGCACTTTCGCTGCAGGATATATATTCTGGCTTGTCCCATGGATAGGATGGATAGTCCTCTTTCTTGTATCTGTTTTAGAATTCACTCTCGTCCTCGGGAGCAAAGATGGCATGCGGTTGGGTGACGAAATCGCCGGGACTGTTGTAGTAGAAACTCAATAACTTTTTGGGGGTAGAATGTTTTTCCATAAAATACTCGGTTTGTTCTCTAACGATCTCGCCATAGACCTGGGCACCGCAAATACTCTCGTTTATGTTAAAGGAAAAGGTATTGTCTGCGACGAACCTTCTGTCGTTGTCATCAGAAAAGACAACAAGAAAACTGTTGCAGTCGGCGTTGATGCAAAACGGATGCTCGGAAAAACACCATCAAATATCATGGCCATACGGCCGATGAAAGACGGGGTCATCGCTGATTTTGATGCCACAGGCGAAATGCTCAAATACTTTATCAAGAAAGTCCATAACAGGAGGAGCTTTGTTTCGCCGAGGGTCATTATCGGCGTACCCTCGGGTATTACCCAGGTGGAACAGCGGGCAGTCAAAGATGCCGCTGAAGCTTCCGGAGCAAGGGAGGTATACCTTATTGAAGAACCTATGGCTGCCGCTATCGGCGTTGGCTTGCCTGTCGGAGAACCATCAGGGAACATGATCGTTGATATCGGCGGCGGCACTACAGACGTTGCCGTGATATCCCTTGACGGCGTTGTCTACAGCAAGGCCGTAAGAGTCGGCGGGGACAAGATGGATGAAGCGATTATGGCATATATTAAGAGAAGGTACAACCTGATGATCGGTGAGACGACAACCGAGCGGATAAAAATTGAGATAGGCTCGGCCTTTAGTTCAGGCAACTCTGCAAAACAAGTAATGGATATTAAAGGAAGGGACCTGATATCAGGCATACCCAAGACGATAACCATCAATGAAGACGAAATACGCGAGGCCTTATCAGAGCCGATAAATATCATATTGGATACCATTAAAGTAGCTCTTGAGAATACACCTCCCGAACTCGCGGCTGACATTGTAGACAGAGGTATTGTTCTTGCCGGTGGAGGGGCCCTTCTCCGCGGACTTGACAGCCTGATCAAACAGGAGACCTCCCTGCCGGTCATTGTAGCTGAAGACCCGCTGACAGCGGTTGTCCACGGGGTCGGCAAGATGCTCGATGAACTTGAACTGCTCCGGAGAATAGCTCTGAATTAGTAATGCCCAAAAAAAACGTTCTTCTTTTTCTTTTGGTACTGAGCATTTCCTTGACCCTGATGACTTACCAGAGCAAAAAAGGTCGTCTCTTTACCGACAATTTTCTTGACAATGTACTGAATGCTTCGCATGCTCTCACCAAATCAGTGTCTGACGCGGTTGCATCACCCTTTGCCAAGCTGGCCCTGAGGGACGAAGATAATGCTCTGCTCCGGAAACGCATAGATGAGCTTCTCCTGGAAAGGTCCAAATACCAGGAAGCTGTACTTGAAAACAAACGACTGAAAGAACTCCTGAAGCTTATTGAGAGCCGGCAGCAATACATTGCCGCGGCCAGGGTACTCTCAAGGGGGACAGATCAATGGTCGCAGACCCTTGTTCTGGACAAGGGACAGAAGGACGGGGTTTCAAAGGATATGAGCGCTATAACTCCGAAGGGCCTGGCAGGCAAGGTATTCGATGTTACAGGATCATACTCAAAACTCCTCTTGCTGACAGACATTAATTTTTCCGCTGCGGTAAGGCTGCAGGAAAGCAGAAAAGAGGGGATAATATCAGGCACAGGCACCAGGACGGTCATTCTCAAGTACATACCATATGAAGACGAGGTAAAGGTAGGAGACATTGTCATCACCTCGGGTCTTGACCAGCTTTTTCCTCCCGGAGTTCCCGTCGGGTTTATATCAAAAATCGACAAGCAGGGGACCGGTTACTTCCAGTATATTGAAGTAACACCTTATGTAGACGACTCAAAGATGGAAGAAGTATTAATAATCAAGTGAAATACCTCCTGTGGGCCCTGATAATATTTTTGGCTTTCTTATTGCAAGGCAACATATCAATCCTTGCAGTCCCCCCGAACCTCACGGCTTTAGTCGTTTATTTTATCGGGATACGCCATGGCCGGACCCAGGGACTGCTGTCAGGGGGGCTAATCGGAGCTCTGGAGGACAGCTTGTCAACAGGGATGCTCGGACCGAACATGCTTGCCAAAGGACTGATCGGCTTCTTCTCAGCGTCATTCATATCAGGAAACTTTTTAATCTGGACGCCCTTATCAGGGACTATCGCGGCTGCGTTTCTGACATTCGCCAACAATGCCGTTGTTTTTTTATCTCTGACCCTTTTTGACAAATTGCCTGCACACCCATCAGCAGCCTTATTTACAGCAACCATGCAATCCCTGATGAACGCCCCGGCAGGGATCTTCATGAGGCCAAAAAATGTTGACTGAAAAACCAGAAGCACAAAAAATAATCGTCATAAGCTATCTCATTTTGTTCGGATTTCTTATAATTCTCCTCAGATTATGGCAGTTACAGATCCTTCAGGGAGATGAACTCAGAAAGACTTCGGAGGCAAACAGACTGAGGATTATCAGGGTCTCCGCCCCCCGCGGCATTATCTTTGATAGAAACAGGATCCCTCTGGTAAAAAACACCCCCTACTTCTGCGCCTCAGTCATACCCGAAGAATTCGACAGCTCCAATGTGCCAGCCCTTGCGGCGGTACTGCACATTTCTGAAAAAGAATTAAGATACAGGTTGACCAACAAAGCCCAGAGCCCTTTCACACCGGTCAGATTAAAGGAGGACCTGACATCCACTGAAGTAAGCTACATCGAAGCCAGACGCTCTGATTTCCCGGGGCTTTTTATCGATATCGAGCTGAGCCGGGAATATCTTTACGGAGGCATCGGCGCGCATTTAATCGGATATCTCGGGAAACTGACACCGGCTCAGTTCAAAGATCCTGCATTCAAGGATGTGCCTCAAGACGGCTTCATCGGCCAGTGGGGAATTGAAAAATTATTCGACAAATCCTTAAGAGGAACCCCCGGACAAAAAATTATCGAGGTCGATGCAATGGGCAGGGAGATTAGGTTATTGAAAGAAAAACCTTCGGTCAAAGGGACTGACCTTTCCCTGAGCATTGACATAGCACTCCAAAAAGCAGCTGAAGACGCCTTTGAAAAAAGGACCGGGGCGATGGTTGCGCTGAAGTCTGATACCGGAGAGATTCTTGGGATTGTAAGCTCCCCTTCCTTTGACCCGAACAAGTTCGCAAAGGGCATAAGCTCTGATGACTGGAACGAGATCATCAATGACAAAAAAGTGCCGATGCTCAACAGGGCGATTCAGAGTCAATACCCTCCGGGCTCGACTTTCAAAATAATAACCGCTATTTCCGCTCTCGAGTCAGGCGCGCTTGATGAGTCCACAACGGTGGATTGCAGGGGCGGGATAAATTACGGCAAATGGCATTTCGGCTGCTGGAATAAGAAAGGACATGGCATAGTCTCCCTGCACCGCGCCCTTGTTCAATCGTGCGATGTATATTTTTACGAGGCAGGCAAGAAGGCCGGCATTGACGAAATATACAATTATGCCACCATGTTGGGCCTCGGGAAGGAGACCGGTGTTTCAATTGGCAGGGAGCGGAAGGGGCTGATTCCCAACTCAAAATGGAAGCAGGAGACGAAGAAGTCAGCATGGTTTCTGGGTGAGACTTTCATTAATTCCATCGGGCAAGGATATGTAGCCACAACACCGATACAGATGGCTGTCATGATGAACGCCGTCTCCAACGGAGGCAATGTTTATAAACCTTCCATATTCAAAACTTCAGAGCCTGTTCTCGTCAGAAAGGCCGCTATCAGGCCAGAGACCCTGGAGGCTGTCAAAGAAGCCCTGAAAGGGGTTGTAAATGAACCCGGAGGGACAGGGGCTGCTGCAAGATCCGGCACCGTCGTCATAGGAGGCAAAACAGGAACTGCGCAGGTAGTTGGGCTGAAGAAAGACTCAAAATATCTTGCTGAAAATCTCAGGGACCATGCATGGTTTGTAGCATTCGCCCCTGTTGACAAGCCACAAATCGCCCTTTCGGTCATAGTAGAACACGGGGGCCACGGCGGCAGTGCTGCAGCGCCGATTGCAAAAAAAGCGATAGAGGCGTACATGCTGCCCATCGAGAAAAAACGGGAACTGCTCGAGAAACCGGTAGAAGTAATTGATAAGCAGAAGGAAATGAACGATGTTCAGGATTGACAGAAGACTTATACAAAATTTCGACTGGCTGACCCTTTCTATAGTAATACTTATATCAATCATAGGCATACTTACAATATTCAGCGCAACCCGTCAGCCGGCTGCAGGAGATTCCGCTCAGGCGACTTTTTATATCAAGCAGATGGTATGGCTTCTAATCAGCATCCTGGCCATGGTCCTTTTTATCAGCTTCGATTACATCTGGCTTGCCAGAATAGCGATTCCCCTGTACGTAACAGGACTTATACTCCTGCTTATTGTCCTGATCGCCGGACGAACGGGGATGGGTGCGCAGAGATGGATAAGCCTGGGGCCGTTATCTTTTCAGCCGTCGGAATTCTTCAAATTGATGTTCATCGTGATGCTTTCAAGCTACTACAGCTTCTCACGGGAATCCCTGGGGGTAGCAGGCCTCCTGCGGGTATTTTTTTTCATTGTTCTGGTCCCCTTTATGCTGCTTTTCAAGCAGCCTGACCTTGGGACTGCGATCGTGGTCCTTCTTATCTTTATATCTGTTTCACTCGCAAAGGGTCTGCAGCGAAAAGTAATCGTAATAATAGTAGTTATCGGGATTATATCTCTGCCTTTTCTCGGGAACATTATGTGGACGGGACTGAAAGATTACCAGAGGAACAGGCTTATTGCATTTATAGATCCTGAGGTAGATCCTTCGGGGATAGGCTATCATATAAACCAGTCGAAGATTGCCGTCGGCTCAGGGGAATTCCTGGGTAAAGGATATCTGGAAGGCACCCAGGGGCCCTTCCGTTTTCTGCCGGAAAAACATACGGATTTTATCTTTGCCGTATTCGCCGAAGAATGGGGCTTCCTCGGTTCGGTACTTTTGCTTTCTCTTTATTTATTGCTGATCTTACGCGGGCTGGACACCGCAAATAAGGCAAAAGACGATTTCGGCAGGCTGCTCGCACTCGGCATTACCTTCATGTTCTCCATATACTTTTTTGTTAATATAGGCATGACCCTCGGCATCATGCCGGTGGTGGGGATACCGCTGCCTTTCATGAGCTACGGGGGGACAGCGCTGCTTTCCAATTATATTTCAGTTGCAGTGCTGATAAATGTCCGGACACGCAGGTTCAGCCTCTTTTATTAAGCCTGTACTTTTTGTTATAATTTTTATCTTGGAATTGCTTGAATATTTATTGCCTTTCGCTTTAAAGTACTAACTGCTTTTTTCAGGGCCTTTACAACGGCGGTGTAGCTCAGGTGGTAGAGCATGCGACTCATATTCGCAGTGTCCGGGGTTCGAATCCCTGCACCGCCACCAATTTTCCCTTTATCCATAAATATGTTGGCCTCTCATCCTTCTCCTGTAAACAGCGGCCGAAAAGATGCGGCGGTCGTCTTGTTTCTCAGGGCTGCGGGAACCTGCTTATATACAATCAAAAATCAAGAAGAGTTTAGGCCGAAGCGCTTTTAAGAGCAATTTGACAGTGGGCAGATTTTATGTTAGGATTCGGCAGATTTTATAAAAATAATCAGCATTCCACGGAGGTACACAATGAAAAGCAGATTCATCGTGTCGGCATTTACAGCTCTTTTATGTTTAGGAGTTTTTTCCGACAGGGCAATGGCTGCCTGGTACCTTGTTCACGGTACAAGCGGGCATGTCGAGGATGAAGCATCTGTCAGTTTTTCGAGGACCGGCGTCGGACTGGGGATAAAGCCGCAGTGGGCACCATCCACATGGGTCCATTTTGCGGTCCCTACCCTCGGAGGAACGACCTCTGGCGCGCAATACGTTACCCTTAAGTTTGTTGTCAATACGGCAAACGACAGCCTCATTTCCAGAGTCCGCGTTTACAATGGAAATCTCCTGGTAAAGGCCTTCCCTGTCAGCTGGAGCACTCTGGGTTATCAGTCCAAAACCCTCGACCTTGGGAGCGTCAGATCTTTTCCCCGCGGCATGGGCCTTTCCGTGGAAATCACGGCAGGGCCGGACTCCGGCATAGACGAATATCTTTTTGTTGGGGCCGGGGCCAACTTTGTTCCAATTCCCTAATCCGGTGGAAAGCAGTTTAGCGACAAACGGTGCTATGTCTTTTTAGTTGTAAAGCCCGCAGCAGCGTGAGATTTGCGGCTGCAACTCTTCTTTTTCTGTCTTTTATCTCGGGAGGCTGCGGCGGAGTAAATTACGCCCGGCGCGGAGAAAACAGCCAGGGAGTCTCAGCCACACTGCCAGGGTATCAGGCCCGGGTGTTCAGTCTTGACCAGGCTCTGACCGCTCTCAGTCCGGACATTGACGCTAAAGAGGCAGAGCTATTGGCGGAAACAGCTATCTCTTATTCCCTTGAACTCGCCGGTGAATACCGCGTGTTGAGACCTCCAATCTTTCACAATCTGCTGGTTAACCTTGGATTCAGGGAACGCGGTCTCTGCACTCACTGGACAGAGGACCTTCTCAAACGTCTCCGGAGTCTGGGACTGAAAAGCTTTGAACTTTACTGGGGCATTGCCAATAATGATGTGCTTCTTCGCCTGGAACACAGCAGTGTGATCATCACAGCCCGTGGCCAGGGCTTTGAGGAAGGGCTTGTGCTCGATCCCTGGAGACATTCGGGTGAATTGTACTGGATACCAGTAAGGGACGACAGCTATCCTTGGAAGCCGGAGCAAGACGTAATAAGGTAAAGCTTTTCAGCTTCAGTCCGGGGAATGCGCTTGCTGCGGGGATTTATGAAATAAAACTTTAAACTGTCAGGCTAATCCCCTGTGTCCCTTGATAAGCCTTATCCACGGTACTTTCTAACGGTTATGGATTTCTTGGCACTCAGCCCAACAATCTTTTTTAAAGGAACTTTGGTGGTTAATAATTTATGCAACAAGTATGTTTATCAACAGAAGTTAACTACTTGTTAATAACTTCCCGGACAAGCCCGGATTAGCTCGTTCCGACAAGCCTCTCTTCATTTTGCCTGATTATTAGTCAGTTGATTATTTAATTAATTCAAGAGGTTATGCCTACAGCACTACTTTTTTAAAAATATTTGTCAATGCTCGCCTCTGACAACAGTAGTCGAGATTTTTTCGGCGAAACTGCACTTTTGCCCGGAAAATGCAATCATTGTGGCAACATTCGAATTGACGTCTTAAGCAGGTGAATCACGCACGGACCTCCCCGGAGGGACCTATTCAGCAGTTGCCGATAGAGATATCTGCGGCGGTTGCTGGGGAAAAAGAGTATATATGCTTACCAGGTCAGTGAAAGAAGGGCCTTGATGTCCGACTGCAGCCGGTTATATTTGCACGAGATGACCATGCAGTTTTCAGAGCGGTAGCAATAGCCATCCCTCACCACCACATGGACAGCAATCCCTGTCTTTGCAGCATGTGGACAGGGTACGTGCAGTTTCCTCGTTGTCTCACAATAGTGCCTTTGTTTGGGAACGTACTTCATCAGTTCTATTTTATTCTGAAACCGGGTAGAATCGCAAAGTTCACTCTAAGGTTAATATTGCTGATTTCACAGACAGAAAACATATCGCCGATTGCCCTCCGCAGTCTTTCCTGATAGAATTCCTAATTATGATAGTCGTGGAAAGATTCAAGGGCAGGTCAGTCACCGGCCATAGGGTCGAGATCGTCGAAAGAAAAGGCACAGGACATCCTGATTTCATGTGCGATGCCCTGATGGAAGCGATCTCCGTCGCCCTCAGCAGAGAATACAAAAGGGCCTTTGGTGCGATACTTCACCACAACATCGACAAGGGGCTGCTCGCAGCAGGCAGGACAGTGATTGAATTCGGGGGCGGAAGGCTTATAAAACCTATGGAGCTTATCATCGGCGACAGGGCGACCTTCAAGGCAGGCGGGAAAAAAATACCCGTGAAAGAGATAGCGGTCAACGCTGCCAGGGAATGGACAAGGCAAAACCTGAGATTTGTAGACCCTGATATGCATGTCAAATACAGGACCGTCCTCGCGCCTGGTTCTGAAGAGCTTACCGACATCTTCCAAAGACCGGGGGCGGTACACGGCGCCAATGACACCTCGGCGTTGATCGGATATTATCCCCTCTCTCCGACAGAAGAAGTTGTCCTCGCACTCGAGAGATATCTGAATTCAAAGGCCTTCAAAGAGCGCTGTCCTGAGACAGGGGAAGATATCAAGGTGATGGGCCTCAGGACAGGTGAAGACCTTGATCTTACAGTTGCGATGCCCCTCATATCAGTCTTCATAAAATCCGAATATGAATATTTCAGGAGAAAAGAGCTCAGCATGAAGGCGATAAAAAAATTTCTCAGAAGATTCAGTGCCTTCAGAAATATTACAGTCAGCCTTAACACCCTTGATCAGGAAGGAAGGGGACTCGGGGGCATTTACCTGACGCTGCTCGGGACCTCGGCAGAGGGCGCTGACTCCGGCCAGGTGGGAAGGGGCAACCGTGTAAACGGACTGATCTCTGTAAACAGACCGATGGGCACTGAGGCAGCAGCAGGAAAAAACCCGGTCAGTCATGTAGGGAAGATATACAACCTCCTCGCCCACAAGGCGGCTGAAAAAATCTACAGACCAGACCAGGGGGGTACTCGAAGTGTATGTGCTTCTTCTCAGCAGGATCGGCTCCCCGATAGACAAGCCGCACATGGCAACAGCACAGGTCCTGCTCGCTAAAGGGGTCAGTCTCAAAGACGTATCACCTGACGTAACGTCAATACTCGAGAAAGAACTCTCTTCAATATCCTCCTTCTGCGACAAGCTCGCCGAAGGGGCATACCCCGTCTGTTGACGGGGCGCCATACTTCAGGTCGCTGAGACAGCGGTCCGCTGCCTATGAAGACATGCGTTCGCCCTTATCTTACCTGTCAGCTGAAACGTCTGCACCGCTCCATGCTTTTTCATGCTTCCGCGCAAACAGCCTTATACCCGGCAAACCATCGGTGATATAATCAAGAAATGCAGAAAGAAAAAGTAATCATTGTCCTGACTGTTCTCATCGATGTTCTCGGCTTGGGGATCATTGTCCCTGTGCTCCCTTTTTACGTAGAGAGTTTCGGGGCTTCGGCCATTACCCTGACACTGCTTTTTTCAGTATACGCCCTTTTTTCGTTTGTGAGCGGGCCTTTCCTGGGGGCGCTCTCCGACAGAATTGGCCGCAGACCAGTCCTGATCGCGAGCATCTTCAGTACTGCTGTCGGCTGGTTTGTCTTCGCCTCGGCGCATTCCATCTGGGTTTTATTCCTCGGAAGGATAATTGACGGCATGGCGGCCGGAAACCTGCCGATCACCCAGAGTTACCTGGTCGACATCGCAAGAACCCCTAAAGAACGGACAACCAACCTCGGGATTATCGGGTCTGTTTTCGGCGTTGGATTTATTATCGGACCGGCCATCGGCGGGGCGCTAAGCTCCATCTCGCACCCGCTGCCTTTCTTTTTTGTCGGCGGGCTGGCAACGCTCAACGTCATTGGTGCCATGTTTTTTTTGCCCGAGTCCCTGACGAACATGGACAAGCAGAAAAAAATTGCGCTCAACCCGTTCCGTCCCCTTGCCACCGCAGTTAAGGACAGGCTGCTCCGCGCCAGGTATATCGCCTGGTTTTTCTTCGGGATCTCGTTTTCAGGGATGCAGTCGGTGCTTGCCCTGTACATGGGGAAGGTATTTGACTTCAACGTTGGGATGGTCGGAACGATCTATACCGGCATGGGCGTACTCATTTTTTTGAACCAGACGTTTCTGCTCCGTAATTTCTGGCTGCGTTTCTTCAGGGAACCCGCACTGGAGATCTGGCCCTTTCTTTCCAACACGGTCTGCCTGTTGCTGATGATGGTGCCTTCTGTTCCCTTTCTCGTCTCCGGGATTGTTCTTTATGTTTTCAGCCAGTCGCTCCTGCGCGTGGTCGTGGCAAGCCGTGCGGCCGGAATAGCAGGTGAACGAAGGAGGGGGGAGGTGCTCGGGATTATGGCATCGGTGCTTTCGGCTGCGATGATCGGGGGTCCGCTTATGGCGGGCGCCCTTTTTGATGTCCGGCCGTTCCTTCCCTTTGCTGCCTGCAGCGCGTCCTTCGCCTTGGGCTTTATCACCATGAAATTCTTCTCCCCGAAAACAGCCGGGGGTGAAGGATGACTCCCCTGCTTATCACCCCTGATGGGGCTTCTTCAAGTACTGATAAAGAGCCGAGAAATCCTTTTCTCCCAGACCGCTGCGGACGGCCAGGGCGAACGACTCCTTTACAGCATGCATGTCAGGCATCGCGACACCGCATTCATAGGCTGTGACTGACGCAAGCTGCAGGTCCTTATGCATCCATTTGAGCGGGAACTGTGTCTCGAAATCTCCGGACTCTATCAGGGGCCTCTTAAGAGCAAGAAAGGGGGCGGTCACCGGCGATTTCAGAAGCGTGTCGAAAAGCGCTTCGCGTGGAATTTCAAGGGCCTCACCGAACACCATCGCCTCAGAGAAGGCTGCCATTGCCCCTGCAAGGAGGAGGTTGTTCACCATTTTCATGGAAGTGCCCATCCCGCTGCCGCCGATATGGAAGACCGCCTTGCCCATGGCTTTAAGCAGGGGCATCGAGGATTCGAGATCTCCCTTATCCCCTCCCACGAAAAAGATGAGCTGCGCCTGCTCCGCCGGGATCTTCGAGCCTGCAACCGGGGCGTCCAGGAAGCGGACGCTCCTTTTTTTACATTCAGCGGCCATTGACCTGGAAAAGGATGGATTAACAGTGCTGGAGTCGATCCATAGAGAGTCTTTCAACAGGTGATCCAGAAAACCGTTATTGCCAAGGGCGACCTCCGACACAGCGGCAGGGTCGGGGAGCATAGTAATAATGACAGGAACGCTCTCTGCAACCTTTGCAGCTGTATCCAGAAAGGATGCTCCCTGTTCGATGAGCGGCCCTGCCTTCTCCCTTGTCCTGTTAAAGAGCACGAGTTCGTGGCCCTTTTTAAGCAGGTTCCCTGCCATCCGGCTGCCCATAATTCCCAGCCCTATAAATCCGACTTTCATATGCCCTCCTCTTCTAATGAAGTTTGTCAAGCAAACTTTTACAACCTGTTAAAGTAATATTAGTTGTGGTGTTCTTCCAGCCTTTGGTCCCTTTATCTAACCTCTTTTGTTCTACGGGCCTTTATGCCCAACTTACCTTATTCAGATCTAAAGGGCAGTGGAAGTTGACCAAGCTTATTCGCGCAGGCCTCAATGCCTACGAGGACTTACGATCCTCCTTCCACCACAACTGTTTATATTTACGCCGCCAATGCCATCTCAGGAGCCTCAGCGGTAAACATCCGGCCATCTCTTAATATTGCAAATATCACTTTTATCAGTTTTATGGCCACGGCACATATCGCTTCTTTTTTCTTTAAGGGCTGCCCAAAACGATTACTGCTCTTGAGCTTTCCCTCGTAATACTCCCTGAAAAACTCGCTCCGATATATTGCTCTCATACTCATAAAATAGAGATATTTCCTTAGCATCCAGCGTCCCTTCTTCGATATCCTCTTTCGTCCAATGCTTTGTCCAGAGTCATGCTCCTGGGGATCATAGCCTGCATATTTGATAATCTGCTTGGGATGTTTAAAGTTAGAAGGATCGCCCAGCTCTCCCAAAAACACTGCACAGGATAAAACTCCTATACCAGGTATCGACAGTATATTCTTTGCGTATGGCACTTCTTCTAACAGCTTTCCCATCTCTTTCTCTATGTCCTTCAGTTGTGCCTCAGAGCGCTTTACTTCCTCCAAATACATCTCCACCCGGTAACGATCTGCAACTCCTATCTGCTTTAGTCCCACCGTTTCCCTGGCTGCCTGATAAAGCTCCTCTGCTTTCTTTGCTGCGGATTCTTTACGACGGGTGCTCTTTGCTATAAGCTCTGTCAGCCTTTTTAAGCCCAGATCCATTACATTCACGGGAAAGGGAACGTTCTCCAGTACCGCCCACAAGCCTTTGGACTTCATTGACCAGAAAATATTCTTTAGTTCAGGGAAATAGTCGTCTAATACCGCCTTTAATGCATGCTTCGACCCTGTGTTGTATCTCTGTATGCGCTCCCGCACATGAGCGAGTGTCCTGAGTTCCCGGAATACGCCGTCCTCTATCACAGTGTCTATGTACTTGCCTTCTCTTGTTATGTTGGCTATTGTTACGGCGTCCCTGACATCGCTCTTGGCCGAGGAGCTCTCATCAAGCTCTCTCTGGTGCCGTAAGGCCGTTGTCCTTACAAACCTCACCTCATAACCTTTGTCTTTAGCAAAATAGGCTATCTTCCTCCAATAATGTCCTGTCGGCTCCATGCCGATTAGCACGTCTCTAAATCCTTTCTTCTTTTTCATCCCTTCTATAGCCTTTGTGAAAAAATCAAAGCCTTTTCTCGAATTGTATATCTGAGGATACTTCCCCAGCACTTCCCCTTCTTTGTTCATCAGGCACATTGCGTTAAATTCATTCCCTATGTCCATCCCGATCACCAGTGTCGTCCTCTTGATCCTTTGACGGTTTGCTATCTGCTTGTTATAATCTCTCCCATGCATGGCAATTACCTCCTCTGTTAGGTTTTTCTAGGTCGATTACCTTAACAGTTTGTAATTGCCATGTACTTCCTTTTTAGCTCACTTCCTTATAGTAAGCTTGTTTCACCTTGATTTCCTGTTCTCACTCTATCTTAAAATTCTTGAAAATCAAAGAAAAGCCCGGGGACAGTCTTTTACTGAAGGCACTGAAACAGACCGGTGCACCAGAGACAGGCGCCGCAAGGCACTGACTGTATATAGCAGTCCTGCTCAAAATCCTCGCCCTGTACATAATCGCAGAGTGCGAAGCCGCAGTCGAAGCAGAAAGGGAATTTATATCGCCGGACATTTTCTCTGAAGTCACGGTACAGTGTACCGTTCCATATCTTTGTAATGTCCTTATCCCGCAGGTTGCCGAATGCCCATGGTCTTACCTGTTTCTCCAGACCGCCCACATAACACCGGTAACGGTGCCAGAGAAAATAGCACGGATGCACGTCTCCATCCCAGGATACGAATGCACCGTCCGATTCGACAAACTCGCACTTCCTGTTGTTGCGGGGGACTGTTCCTGGAAGAGTGAGTTCGATCCCTTCCTCCTGCGCAACACGCCGGGCCTCATCAAAGACCTCTTCCAGGTCGGCAAACCATTCCTCGTCTCTCCTGACAAGCCTCTCCAGATGGAGGGCAATGCCGCGGGCGTTCGCATCGTCTTTCATCTGCTCTATAAAGCCTATGATCTTCTGCTCTTCTGGTGTCTTCGAGAACTTCATGAATACATCGAAATAGCCCCGAATGTCGACCCCTTCCCTCTTTGCCTTTTCCTCCCAGTGACTGAAGAGTGCTATGGCCTCTGCGGTATTTGTGTCGTAGGCTGCTTGATGCACAAGTGATTTATCGTAGGGCATAAGCTGTGTAACCAGGGCAAACCCGACTCCCCTCCTGGCCGCCCAGCGAAGAGTCGATGGAAGCTCCCGCACATTGTCCCTCATAAGTACGAATTCGATCCCGATGCGGAAGTCTTGCCTTCCTCTCGACAACCCCGCTCAGGGCTGAAAGCGCCGATTCCACGCCGCTCATTTCGCCGCCACTTCGTATTGTGCGAAAACTTTCGGGTGAAACAGCGTCCATGGACAGGCAGATACGGTCAAGCCCGGCACCTGCAAGTGATTCGGCCCGGCGGCCGTTCAATAACATTCCGTTGGTCTGAAATCCCACCCATGAACCTCCTGGCATACTGGCTTTCGACGTTTTTATAAAGGCCTCCAGCTGCGGGTGCAGGAGTGACTCACCGATTCCGTTCAGGACAAGCGCTTCAAGATGCGGGAAGGCCGGGGACAGGGCCTCGAAGATTTCAACCGACATGCTGCCCTCTCTGATGCCTCCGTCACTATTTTGTTTGACGCACATGCCACATTTGAGGTTACACTTCGTAGTGATCTCGACAAAAAGCCGGGAAGGATGGCCTCCGGATAAAGGAGTCTTCTCAACGGCAGTTATCGTCTCTTTTAAATCGTCCACTGAATCCCGCTTCCTTATGCATATTTTAAACAGACAGACAAAATAATGGTATGAGGGAGATCATAAAACGAGAGCTTCTGTGAAGTCTGGTATAATTTAGCTATGAAGGTGAAGATAAAGCTTTTTGCATCCCTGCGGGAATATGGCCCTGATGAGCAGATAATCGATCTGCCTGACAATGCGACGGTTGAGGATGCAATACACCTGCTCAAACTGCCTGAAAAATTCCCGCTGCTGAGGATTGTCAACGGTGAGCACAGACCTCCAAAACACCATTTAAAAGAAGGGGATGACCTGGCCCTCTTTCCGCCCATCGCCGGCGGATAGCTCCGTGGTGAAAAGACGGCCGGGATAATACCCTCAGATGTTTGTAAAAATTCCGTCTGACTTTTTTGCTCCGAATGATTCAGTGGCGCAGTATACTCCCGATCGCCGTCTTTCCGAAAGACAGCGTGATCGCCTGCTTACCCAGTGAGAGCACCTTGTCCAGAGCATCGACAGCATTGTCTATCTGCTCCGTGGTCACGATAAGGGGCGGCTCAAACCTGAGCACCTTCGGATCAAAGTCAAAGTAAGATGTCAGAATCTTATGCCTGTGCAACAATTCGCCCATAACCATAATCGACAAATTTTGCTCCATGGTCCCGCTGAGCAGTCCTGCGGTCTCGAGTTCGATGCCAAGCAAAAGCCCGTTACCGCGGATTTCTTTAATCAGCTCATGCTTCGTTTTGAGGTCCTGCAGTTTCTTCCTCGCATAGTCCCCTAAAGTCCGGGCGCGGGCAGGGATATCGTCTCTATGCATAATCTCAATTGTCTTAAGGGCGGCGGCACAGGCTGCCGGGTTTCCAGCGAATGTGGATATGGTGAGATCGAACCTGTCACGTGAACCAAAGGCCTTCATCCAGATCTTTTCACTTGTGACTGAGACGCTGACGGGTACAACTCCTGAGCCGAGTGACTTCGAAAGGGTGACTATATCCGGTATCACGTCTTCGTGCTCCATGGCGAACATCTTGCCGGTCCGCCCAAACCCGGTCTGGATTTCATCGAAAATCAGTAATGTTCCGAATTTTCTGCACAAGTCTGACGCGCCCCTCAGATATCCTTTCGGTGGCACAACAGCCCCTCCCTCTCCCTGTATAGGTTCAACCATGAAGGCAGCTACGTCCTTGCCTCGCAGCGTCTGTTCTAGCGCTTTGAGGTCACCGAAAGGGACCAGCTCGCAATGGTCAAGTAACGGGGCGACGTTCATTCTGAACCTTTCTGATCCACACACTGAAAGTGCGCCGAAGGAAAGGCCGTGGTATCCACCCATACAGGATACGAATTTTTTCCGTCCTGTGCCGGCACGGGCCGTTTTCAACGCGTTTTCGACAGCCTCAGCTCCCCCGCAACCGAATATTGCAACTGAAAGGTCCCCGGGAAGGATTGAAGCAAGGGCGTTTCCCAGGGCACCCATCAGCGGATTGTGACCGACCAGTAATACTGCCGGAAGTTTTTGCGCTTCATTGACGGCTTTTATAACCTCTTTTGGATTATGACCGAGGTTGAGCGCGCCATATCCAGCCGTGAGATCCATATACGGCAAGCCGTCTTCGTCATACAAATAGATTCCTTCAGCTTTCGAATACCTTATGTCGGCGTTTGCCAGCTTGAGAAGACCCGACAGCGGCTGGTTGACATGTCTTCCGAACAAGTCTGTGGACGCATTCCTTGACAGTTGCATCGCACGATCAAAAGTCATGATCTGATCTTCTGACTTCATGATTCACCTCCGATAATTTTTACTGCCGTGGATATTGAAGGATGCTTCATACTGCTTTCCGTTAATCTCTGGAACATAATAGTTTGACAGACGCAGCTTTCCGTCTCTTTCTGGCGAAGGGTTCGACTTTATCGGAAATAATGCATACATATGATAAATGGAAAAAAATTACACTGTCCCTTTGATAATTATCTCATAATTGCGTCCCGAGTCAAAGTAAAGCGGAAACCGGCTGCCCTTTACAAACAGGGATGCGACCGCTCATTGACAATAAAGGTCTCAGCTGCTTCCTTTAGTCGCCGCCATAGGACGCTGGCATTGGATGCTGAACACAGCCACAACGAATGTTTTCGTCATGAGAGCGCTGATGTTAACTGCTCACAGAAATCCTCATTGGACCAGTAGCCTAATAAGGCGGATTGTACTTCCTGTAATCAGCGACAACCTTGAGCCGCTGATGATCTTAATTACTTGTGGAAATCGACAGATGAATATCTAGATAAAATACCTTGAATACTTTTGATCCTTCTCACCAGATATATGCGGAAGTAAAATCTTGATATTCTGTGATTTCACTGAGTTAAGACTGTTTAAGGAGATCAATTATGGTAAAATGTAAAAATATAGTAATTATCAGACAGCAAGTTATAATCCTGCGGCCATAACTGGCTGCCTCACTGATGGAGGGTCAAATGACCGAAGCTGGAAAGACTGCGCGTCGACGCCGGAGCTGGGAAGAGGCTATGCAAGAAAGGTTGCTGACGGCTCGTACGACAGTAGTGGAAACCGTCATACAACATACCCAATCGGGAAAAGATATCGACCTTGTGGAGCCATTTGCAATTAGCTCTCAGCTACTGGGTGATTACGTTACCTTGGACTGGCCGCACTATCAGGCAATTCGGCAGACACGGAATGCAATATCCCGCTACGCAGAAGACAGGTCTCGACGGCGTCCGCTGAATATAATGATGCAGGCAGAACCCGGCTCGGGCAAGTCGCATCTTGTTAAGTGTCTTGCGGCGTCAATTACAACACACATGGCAGTTGCGATTGACTACAACATGGCAAGCCTCCAGAGCATTGAGGATCTCGTTCAGCCTCTTGACGCTGTCAGAAATGTCAAAGTCCAAGACAAGCTCCCCATCCTTTTCCTTGACGAATTCGATAGCGACCCCAGCCGTTACCCTCTTCTCTTCCATGATGTGGGACGGAGAGCTTAACATTGCTCATAGAAACCTGAAACTTGGGAAACTGGTGGTGATTCTCGCAGGGAGTAGTGTTGCTATTCAGTACGGCAATAGCAGTTGCCAGAGGAATGCAGGCTCCTGCTGCGGCAGAAGGCGGCAAACTGATTGATCTCGTTTCCAGAATAAATGGTGGCGAAATAGAGATCCCGCCGATGGACCTGGTCGAAAATGGCCGTGACCGGAGGGCTGATAAAATATGTCTGACTATATCTTTGCTTAGAGCTAGGTTTGGGACTGACCTGGAACTGATACCTCTAAGTTCTTTGCTTCGTTGCGACCAGCAAGTTTAGGTACGGGGTGAGAGTCTCGCCCATCTCATTGACCTCATCCAGCCATTCGGGGCCGCTGCAAAAAACACACAACTTCTACCCGCACAACTTCGCTTTCCTCTAACCAATGTGAATGCTCTGCGCGGCAGTAGCCTTGCGTACCATGTTTTCTCTGAGGACGGCGCTGCTGCCATTGTCGATCATTGGAAAGCTGTCTCGGCCGATAACTCCAGTGTGAGGATCATACCGGAATCCGAGGAGTTGGAGCCATTTTGATTTGGAAGTCAGAAATTTAGAGCGCCCTTGGGCTACAGTGATGGAACTGAGCAAGCAGCTAAAGGAGAGTCAAAGAGAGTCGTTTCAACCAGGTGAGCAAATTAGGGTTGTGGCTCAGTTTCCTGTTCTAATTAATTTCTTCAGTAATTATAAGCCGTTTCATTACTAATATCTCTAAAGTAGTCGGTGAATCTCTTACTCAGCGTCAACTCAGCAAGGACGAGGGTTTTCAGGTGGAATCTCCGTCGTCTAAGGATATATTCGTAATATATCCAGGTCGATGCACATCCAAACGGCAGGTATTTAGGCTGAAGTCTGAAGCTGAAGTTGAACAGAGCAGGTGTTTAGACCGAAGCCGAAGTATTAAAAAGCCTCTTGCCGTCGGCCTTCAGTCTATCCACCTTCTGTCTTCAGCTCTTCTATATTGAGCTCCACTGCTCCGTTTGCAAGATCCGCGACACTCCATCTCAATGCCCATCGCGAGACCGGGGTCTGTATTGCCGTGGAAGAGCCGAAAGTCCGGTATTCAGCCCACGCCGCAAGTTCGAACCTCCAGTTCAGGGCCGCACGGTATCCGAACATATGGATCTTGCTGGCTGTCCCCGGGTGCGCAGGAATCAGGAGGTCGTATACATCCCAGTTGGCGGCCCCGCCCGGGGAGATGGAGGAATGGGCCGATTGTAAAACGAACTGGTGACATCCTGGACAGTCCCTCCCTCCTGGCCGAGTGTGGCGTGCGGGACAACGTCGACCGCCTCGGAATCACCTATATTGCGAATAGTCAGAACCGCTCTGGCAAAAGGGATCTCCCTGCCGTCACTTGCCAGTATGTGCGAAGCCACAGACTCAAGTGAGATATCAAGACAACGGTCCTTTTCACCGGTTGTTGCGCTTTCGCCTTGTATGTCCGGCATAATCCAATCCTCCTTTCGCCTGCCTGTATTTATCAGGCTCACAGGCGAGCTATCCATACTGACTCCGCACAGCCCCCTGGGCTGCCTCAGGTACCCAGATAAACTCTGACTTGAATCACATATATTGCGAATTCAGGCTCCTCCTCCTTGCCTTATCTGAAGATACCGAAAGAAAAACCTGTCCTTTCCCTGACAACCATGCTGAATCCGGCAATTCGCCGGGGGGCAAAGGTTTGCCATCAAGGGTGATTCGTCCGCATCCCTGCCAGAAATTCTGAGATTGCCCGGCCACAAAGCGGATGAGATCTTCGCTGCTGATGGCCACACCCTTTTGCAACAGTCCGGGGCCCAACTCAGCCATAAGGAGATTGAAGACCTTAATCTGTACCAGACCCTCTCCCTTAACACACCCTTCCTGTGTCTCATGGTAGGTGATCGCATTGCGTAAAGAGGAGTATTCACCTCCCCGCCTGAGTGTAGCGCCGACGAGTCCGGGCATGGCAGCTGAGAGAGCGAGGACCGAGCCGTCTTTTACCATCGCTGATTCAAGATCATCGACCGGACTTCCATCAAGGAAAACTGATTGTATCTTTTCGATTGTCTCACTGTCTGCCCCGATTTCTTCCCTGAGAAACGAGGCAACGCTGCAGCCGGTGCGGGACCTTATCGTCACCCCCTGCTGCAAAAGCAGAAAAAAATGTGACAAAAGCGGCCCCTCCACATCAAACGTGATGCGAGGCAATAATTCGATATTCTTTATGTCCATGTCAGAATAAGTGATCAGGATTGCATTGACTCAGTCTAAAAATCTCCCCTAACCCCTCTTTGCCAAAGAGGGGTATAATTTTCCTCCCTTTGGCAAAGGGAGGGCAGGAGGGATTTTGTAAATCAATGTTGTCATTATATTAAGACTGTTTAAATATCTTCCTTTAGATAAGAGACAATGCTCACCTGCGTCTGCAGGAATACAAAAGGAGGGATGCCTGTCCCTCCTTTTATTAAAACAAATCTTAAGGGTCACCAGTTGAAGACCTTGTCCAGATCTTCATCCTTTACCCCGAAGGTGACATTGTGCGGAGCAAACTTCTCTGTCTTGAAATACTCAGGCAAACGGTCCTGGGCGGCCGTAAAGCCGGCCTTTGCATTAAAGTCCCGCTCCATCGTAAGGACCTTTTTTCCCAGTTCAGTCACGCCGTCGGCGGTCAGATTCAGCCCGTAGAAGGCATTGAGCAGATCGAGAAGAGCCTGGAAGGTATCCGGCTGGTCGAGCACCGCGAAGGCGATGAAAAGACACATGCCGGTAGAGTCGATGGCAGCGGTCGCTATCTGAAGGTTCCTCGAAAGCTCAACTTGTCCTTCGGGCTTCAGCGCGTTTACGTCGCCGCCCACCTTCAGCACGTTCGCGGTAACAGCGTATCCTGCTGTGTGGTCTGCGCCCATAGGGCTTGTGGCATAGGTCACACCTATACCCTGGACAGCACGGGGATCATAGGCAGGCATTGCCTGGCCCTTGACCACAGGCACCCTCTCGATGCCATAGGCCTTGCCGGTAGCCGCCGCGCCGCTGCCGAGAATGCGGCCGAGGTGCGTGCCTTTGCCGATCTCATGTATCATCTGGATCGCTGCATCGGCATCGCCGAACTTGGCAAGGCCCGCCTCCATGGCGACAGCGATGGTTGCTCCTGTCTCGATCGTGTCGATGCCGTAATTATCATCCAGAAAATCCATCATCGCAATTCTATCCAGGTCGCTGATGCCGCAGTTGCCTCCATGGGCCCATACGGTTTCGTATTCAGGCTGTTTGGTGAGAAAGTGGCCGTCTTTGTCATTATATGTGCCGGAGCACTGGATGACGCAGCCCCGGTGGCAGCCATGAGTCGGGTTCGCCCCGCGTGTCTTCTCGGTTTCTGCCTGGGTCTCACCACTGATCTTTGCGGCGCCGTCGAAACGCCCCTCTTTAAAGTTATAGGTTGGATAGCCTCCCACCTCATTCAGTATGTTTGTCAACACATTCGTGCCGTAAGCCGGAAGCCCCTGGCCGGTCACCGGATGTTTCTTCAGCCCTTCCACAAATCTCTTGTTAGCATCTCTGAACTTCTCCGGGTCCTTTGGGGCTCGCATCTGCAGACTGACTGCAGGGCCGCCCGGAGCCGTTCCGCTAACGACAGTATCGTCGAGGACAATGACCTTGATGCCTTTTGAACCCATGACCGCACCCAGTCCGCCGCGACCGGCGTGGCGGGTAGGCCGCTGCTCCATATCGGTAAATGCCACTGTTGCGGAGGCCATCTTCATCTCGCCGGCAGGCCCGATCGAGATACATGCTGCCTTATCGCCGAATTCGGCCTTCATCTTTGCGACAAGATCATAATTGGGGAGCATTTTAAGACTGTTGTCAACTGAGATCTTTACCCCGCCCTTGTTGATAAAGACCTTGTAGAGGTCGTCGCTCGTCGGCTTTCCTTCGAGCACTATTGCCCGATAGCCCAGCCGGGCAAGTACCTGGGACGCCTGTCCCCCGGAGTTAGCCTCCTTGATGCCGCCGGTGAGCGGACTCTTGCCGCCCACAGAAATTCGGCCGGACATGGCGCTTGCGGTCCCGCTCAGGAGTCCGGGGGCTATAACCAGCTTGTTGTCGCCACTAAGAGGATGGCATAAGGGCGGGACTTCCTGTGAGACAATAGCGGAGGTCAGGGCCCTTCCCCCGAATCCCGCATATGCTCCGATTTCAACTTCCTTTGCCTTCGGACCGCCTTCAGCCCCAACGTCTATTCTCAATATCTTGTCCATCGGTTCCTCCATTTCTTTTGAGGTTAGTTATTGCATCCCATTGATTTTCAAACAAAGCAGAATTTGCAGGGTAATGGAATGTTATACATGCTATTAATGAGCGCTGCCTCTCCTTATTACAAATTAGATGAAAAAAATCGATTTGTCAAATGAAATAAATTCATAAGCGGTTCCCCTCGGTTGAGGAGTTCAATCCTCCCCATTACGAAGCTGGAGGCTGATTGTCTTTAGCCTCTCCATTCTATACAATAATCCATGAACCTCATCCTGTTATTCAAAGACGATTTTATCGATGAAAATAAAGTACGGCTTGAAGGCCGCCGTCTCAGGCATATCCTTGGGGTCCACCGTCCGGTAATAGGGGATGAACTTCGAGTGGGGCTGGAAGGAGGTTTGACTGGCCCTGGTCGAATAACCTCCATAACAGATGCTTCACTGGAGATGGACGTCACTCTCACCAGCCTGCCTCCTGCTCCGCTGCCCCTGACGCTGATTCTTGCATTGCCGAGACCTAAGGTCCTGAGAAGGGTCCTTCTGTCAGTGACCGCCATGGGGGTCAAACGGATTTTCCTTATAAACTCCTTTCGCGTGGAGAAGAGTTTCTGGCAGAGCCCTGTCCTGGAGCCTGAGAACATTCGGAAGCAGCTTGTCCTGGGGCTTGAACAGGCCAGAGACACCATTCTGCCAGAAGTCTTCCTGAGACCTTTTTTTAAACCGTTTGCAGAGGACGAGATGCCTGCTTTGATCAGGGATACGCTGCCCCTTGTTGCGCACCCTGTCGTCCGGGACCTCTGTCCCCGCGATGTCTGTAAACCTGTCACCCTTGCCATCGGGCCCGAGGGGGGGTTCATCCCATATGAAGTCGAAAAGCTGATATCCTGCGGTTTTCAGGCAGTCCATCTCGGAGGGCGCATCCTGAATGTAGAAGCGGCTGTGCCTGCCCTGATTTCGCGCCTTTTCTGAAACAAACTAGTTCCGCCCGGATCTTAAATTTATTAATAAAATAGTTCAACGGACCAGGTAGCCTGTAAGATATACCGCAACAGGCAGACTGAAGAAAGACAGAATCGTCGTAATAACGATCACAAACGCGGAAAGGGAGACATCGAGTTTGAACCTTGCGGCGATCAGGAGCGAGAGGACCATCGTCGGCATGGCGCCCTCAATAAGACACGATGCCAGAGCGTTGCCGGAAAGCCCAAGCAGGGCCGCTGTTATAAATGAAATAAAAGGCACCACCGCCAACTTGATGACGACTGCCGGGACAATAGCATAGGCATGCCTGACCTTGGGCAGTGAAAGCGCAAGTCCGATACTGAAGATCATTAAGGGAACAACCAGACTGCCGAGCATATCAAGGGCTTTAATGATATATGACGGCAGAGGGGCCTGAAGCAGATTCAGCGCCATGCCCGCGAATATCGCCCAGACAGGGGGAAGAGAAACAATCGCGCTGACAGATTCCCTGATATTCAGATTCCGTCCTTCTCCATATCGTGAAGCCAGCGATGCGCCGAAAAGCCAGAGTATCGGAGTAGTTGCCAGGAGATCATAGAACAAGGCGTACTTCGCCGCCTCATTTCCATAGAGGCTGGTCAGCACAGGAAGGCCGAGATAGGTCACGTTGCCGAAGGTGGCCGCCAGCACAAGCACTCCTTTTTCAGAGGGCTGCAGCTGCATCTTTTTTTCAAGGAGGCTGTATACTCCCAGCGACAGGAGCAGCGACGCAATAGTGGTGATCCATGCCGTCGCCGGGACAAGCAATGTTTCTATGTCTATTCTGGAGATGTACAATGTCTTGACGCATAAGGCAGGGAGAAAAATATTGAGCACAGTCACATTGATCGCCAGCCTCAACTGGTCGGCCTCAAGGCCTCCTGGCCGAAGCCGTCTGAAAGCGACTCCAATCAGGATGATAAAGCCGAATGAAAAGAGTATGTTCTGCATACCTGAAATTATACTTCAGAAGCCAGGGCTTGTCTGGAGTTTGTCGCTCAGAAATTCAAGCGGACCGGAGCCACGATTCACTTTTCATATTCAGGACCAGCCTGTGCTGTCACCCTTTATAAATAATATGGGTTAATCCCTTTTCTCCTTCAGCGGCCGGAGCATTGCGGCGCCCGGCCACGCAGACCTTCTGGCCCTTTCATACTGGTGAGGATAGTGGACAGCAGCGTTGAGTTCTTCCGCAGCATGCCAGACCCAGCGGGGGTCATCGAGGAAGGCCCGTGCAAGACAGACCATGTCGGCCTGGCCTGAGGCAATTATATCTTCAGCCTGCTGGGGCTGTAAGATCATACCCACCACCTGAGTCGCAAGATTTGCTTCCCCTCTTACCCTGGCTGCAAACGGCACATTATACCCCGGTCCAGCAGGAATTTGGACCGACGGAGATTATGCCGCCTGAGGAGACACAGACATATTCGACCCCGAGGTCCCGAAGCCTTCGCGCAAACCCGGCCGCGTCGTCAGGGAGCCAGCCCCCTTCCACCCAGTCTGTACCTGTAATCCTTGCTCCGAGGACGATTTTCTCCGGCAGCGCGGCCCGCATAGCTGAGGCTACTTGAAGCGGAAAGCGCATCCTGTTTTCCAGACTTCCACCCCAGGCATCAGCGCGCCTGTTTGAAAGAGGGGAAAGGAACTCATGCAGAAGGTAGCCGTGGGCCACGTGCATTTCTACAACGTCGAAGCCGATCCTTGCTGCCCTGCGTGCTGCATCAACAAAAGCGTTCAGAATCCGCTCCATCCCTTCCTCATTCAGGACCTCCGGGACCGGCCAGCCCTCTGCAAAGGGGACAGGCGAGGGCGCAACAACCGACCATGGGTCCTCCGAAGGCCCAAGTGGCTGTCCCCCTTCCCACGGAAGACGGGCTGATGCCTTCCTGCCTGCATGGGCCAGCTGAATGCCGAACCGGGCAGGCCCTGCAAAACGCCGTGCCGCACTTATTACCCGGGACAGTGCCGCTTCGCAGGAGTCGGAATAAAGCCCAAGGCAGCCATGCGTGATCCTGCCGCGTCTTTCTACTGCCGTTGCCTCAAGCGTAATAAGTCCTGCGCCTGAATAACCGTACTGGACAAGATGCTGCATATGCCAGTCGCCTGCAACCCCGTCGTCCGCGCTATACTGGCACATGGGTGAGACCACCACGCGGTTTGAAAATTCCACCTTCCCCAGATTAAGGGATGAGAATAGTCTGCTCATTACGGATGTCCTTTCCGGCCGTGCCACTTTGTCAGCGGGCCACCTGCCTCTGCCTATGATTATCGCAAAACCACTCTATCAGCTTTCTGGCAATTGTCCCGGTACGGGGGACCTCCGGAAGCGCCTCTGCGGTAAACCACCCTGCCTCGGATATCTCTCTATCATCGATTGAGATTTCCCCGCCTGCATACTCTGCGGTGAAACCGACCATCAACGAATGCGGAAAGGGCCAGGGCTGGCTTCCGAAATAACGTATGTTATCGACTTCTATCGCGACTTCTTCCCTGACCTCTCTTTTTACACATTCCTCGAAGGTCTCACCTGCCTCCACGAAGCCTGCCAGAACACTGAAAAAACTTCCCTGAAAGCGGCGCGAACGGGCAAGCAGTATCTCATCTTCCCGTGTCACAGCCACGATGACTGCCGGAGTCACTTCCGGGTAGCTGATAAGTCCGCAGGCAGGGCATGACCTCGCCCCTTCATCAAGCCTCGGCTCGGTATGCCCTCCGCATTTGCCGCAATACTGGTGGGTCCTGTCCCAATCCAGGTACTGAAAGGCCCGGCCGGCAATGTGAAAAAATCTCCTCGTCAGGGGTGCCCAAAAGAGTGCGCAACCCCTGAAAGGTCATGCCCTGGGGAGCGCCCGACCTCTTCGGAGACTTCGGAGGCATAACAGGGCTTGCCATCGAGTCTTCCGATTCCGTGCGTCCTCGTAAGATTTGTCATCAGCCCGCTGACATCCGTCGAAGAAGGGATACGACCGCCTTCACCTTCTTTCACCAGCATTTCATCTCCGCAAAAGATAAACCACCAGCCGTCTTCAGGCTGCTTTGTCACAGGCGAAAAAAAACCGCTTCAAACTCCACTATGGATTTCCTCCCTCAGTCATGCTCTTTACACTAAGAGTCTAGCAAATTCAGACCGGGAATCCAATGATTGAATCCAATGAGGAAAGCACTGTCTGCTCCTTGGATGGCGGGCCAGGCATGGAATGCGGGCGATGTTCATCCTTGCTTACCATTTCCTGCAGGGCACGGTAGAGCCATAAAATACCGCAAACAGCTGCGATGAAAAGCAGACCGCTCACCACTCCTGTTTCGGCCCGCATATGAATTCGCCGCGTTCAGCTTGAAAATATTCATTCTACGTGCTAGCCTTTTGGCATGGCGAAAAAACAATTCCAGACCATTTATATACTTGAAAAACTCAACCTGTCATTGGAGTTGCTTCACCAGTGAAGAAGAAAATAATTCTGGCCATCGCCGTTCTCGTTATACTTATTGTTATTCTCGGCGCGATCAAGGCACTGCAGATAGGCACTATGATAGACCAGGGCAAGAAATTCGTGCCGCCGCCTGAAACAGTGACCTCTGCTGCAGTGAAGGCCGATTCTTGGGAGACCACCCTGACAGCGGTCGGCACCCTCAACGCGGTACAGGGGGTGACAGTTGCCGCTGAGTTGCCGGGCAAAGTAGTCCATATCGCTTTCGACGCGGGCAGTTCGGTCAGCAAAGGGGACATTCTGCTCCGGCAGGACACCTCCTCTGAAGAGGCTCAGCTTCCAGGTGCAATGGCCCAGGTGAACCTGACACGTCTTAATCTTGAGCGGTCCGAAGAGTTGCTTGCCAAGGGGATGATAGCCAGGGTCGACAGGGACAATGCCGTAGCAAACGCCGAGCAGGCCCGGGCCCAGGCCGACAACATACGGGCCACTATAGCCAAGAAGACTGTCCGCGCCCCCTTCAGCGGCCATCTCGGCATACGACAGGTCAACCTCGGACAGCTCCTTCGGGAGGGTGATCCCATCGTCACACTGCAGTCCCTCGACCCGATATATGTTGACTTCACACTGCCACAGCAGGAATTCTCAAAAGTCAGCTCAGGTCTTTCAGTACATATTACAACCGATGCCCTCCCGGGAGAGACGATCGAGGGGCGGGTGACAGCCATCAGCCCACAGGTTGATGTTGACACCCGCAATATCAAGGTTGAAGCCACAGTCAATAACCAGGGGAAGAAGCTCCGGCCCGGCATGTTCGTCAACGTTGCGGTCGGTCTGCCGGTCCGCCAGACAGTGCTTGCCATTCCAGCTACGGCGGTGCTCTACGCGCCTTATGGGGACTCGGTCTTTGTGATCGAAGAGGCCAAAGGGGCCAAGGGCGCTAATGCCGGCAAGGTCCTGCGCCAGCAGTTCATACGCCTCGGACAAAAACAGGGCGATTTCGTTGCAGTTACCAGCGGCCTGAAGGAGGGCGAGGTCATCGTCAGCACAGGGGTCTTCAAGCTCCGCAACAGCCAGTCAGTGGTGATCGATAACAAGCTTGCCCCTGACTTCCAGAAGACGCCAAGCCCCGGTAATAGCTGAGCGGGCCCGATCATGAAAATCACCGACCTTTTTATACGAAGACCTGTCCTTGCCCTCGTAGTCAATCTGATTATTATTATCGCCGGCCTGCAGGCGGTCCGCACCCTCAATGTGCGGCAGTACCCCCGCAGCGAGAACGCGGCCGTGACCGTCTCTACTGTTTTTGTAGGGGCGAGCGCAGAACTGGTGCGCGGGTTTATTACCACGCCTCTGGAGCGCGCAATCGCGGCCGCAGACGGCATCGAATATATGGAATCGCAGAGCAGCCTTGGTCTTTCGACTATCAAGGTGCGGCTGAAACTCAACTACGATGCCACCAAGGCGCTGGCAGAGATAAGCTCCAAGGTAGACCAGGTGCGCCGGGACCTTCCGCCCGAGGCTGAAGTGCCTATAATCAATATTGAGTCGGCAGACAGCCAGTTCGCGTCTGCCTATCTGAGCTTCACCTCGGACGTGCTGAAGCAAAATGAGATCACCGAATACCTGGTGCGCGCTGTTCAGCCCCGGCTGTCTGCCATAGGCGGAGTGCAGAGGGCGGACATCCTCGGCGCCCGCACCTTTGCGATGCGCATCTGGCTCAAACCCGACCGCATGGCGGCGCTCAACATCAGCCCTGCCCAGGTGGACCAGGCGCTTGCAGCCAACAATTTCCTTTCGGCCCTCGGCCAGAGCAAGGGTTCTTACATCCAGGTCAACCTTACCGCCAACACCAACCTAAACACAGTCAATGAGTTCAAGCGACTTGCCGTGAAAGACCAAAACAACACCATCGTCAGACTGGAGGAAATCGCTGACGTAGTGCTGGGGGCGGAGGACTATGACTCCGAGGTACATTTCTCCGGCCAGACCGCTGTCTTTATGGGTATCTGGCCGCTTCCCAACGCCAACTCCGTGGACGTCATCAAACGGGTGCAGACCGAGATGGCGGCGATAGAGAACGATCTGCCGGCCGGTATGCAGGCCCGGGTTGCATATGACGCCACCAACTACATCACCAACGCCATCCACGAGGTGCTCAAGACCCTCGGCGATACGCTGCTGATCGTCGTCATCGTCATCTTTCTCTTCCTGGGGTCTTTCAGATCTGTCCTCATCCCGGTGGTAGCGATCCCGGTCTCTCTGATCGGCGCGGTTTTCCTTATGCAGGCCTTCGGCTTCACAGTAAACCTGCTGACCCTACTTGCCGTCGTGTTGTCTGTCGGTCTTGTGGTCGATGACGCGATCGTTGTTGTGGAGAATGTAGAACGTCACCTGGCTGAAGGCAGAACCCCGCTTGATGCCGCCCTGGTCGGCGCCCGCGAACTGGTCGGCCCGATCATCGCCATGACCATTACCCTTGCAGCGGTTTATCTGCCGATCGGTCTGCAGGGAGGACTGACAGGCTCTCTGTTCCGGGAATTCGCCTTCACCCTTGCCGGGGCAGTCACAATCTCCGGGATCGTGGCCCTTACTCTTTCTCCCGTCATGTCGGCCATGCTGCTGAAGCCGGGCATCGAGGAACACGGTCTTTCCGGCCGCATCTCCCGTGATTTCAAACGCCTGAGAAACGCCTACGGCCGCCTGCTCGACGTCACCTTGCAGGCACGGCCTGCTGTATACACCGTCTGGATCGTGGTCAGCCTGCTGACAGTCCCCATGTTCATGATGTCCGCCAAGGAACTCGCACCGACCGAAGACCAGGGAGTAATATTCGGCATACTGGACGCCTCTGCCGACTCGACCCTGGACCAGAACAAGCGTTATGCAGCCGCAGTCAACCAGGCCTTTCTTAGCGTGCCTGAGACAAACTTTACCTTCCAGGTCACCTTTCCGAATTCCGGTTTTGGCGGCATGGTTGTGAAACCGTGGGACGAGCGCAAGCGAAACATCTTCCAGATCCTTCCGGAGGTGCAGAAGAAGCTGCAGGGCATACCAGGCATACAGATCTTCCCCGTATTGCCGCCAGCTCTACCTGGAGGCGGTCAGTTCCCTGTGGAATTCATTTTGGCCTCGACAGCCGACACCACACAGATACTCGATTTAGCCCAACAACTCCAACTCAAGGCAATAAAAAGCGGCATGTTCGCCTTTCCGCCGCAGATAGACGTTAAGATCGATCAGCCGCAGTCGGAATTTCTCATCGACCGCGACAAAGTAGCCGCTCTGGGGCTCAACCTTGAAACCGTAGGTGCAGATCTCGGCGGCATGGTGGGCGGCGACTTCGTGAACCGCTTCGACATCTCAGGACGCAGTTACAAGGTCATCCCTCAAATCCAGCGGATCAGCCGCCTTAACCCCGGACAACTGAAAGACGTCTATGTCACCGGTCCAAACGGCAAACTCATCCAGTTGAGCACCATCGCAACCCTGCGGGATTCTGTCGTGCCCCGTTCGCTCAACCGCTTCCAGCAGCTCAATGCAGTAAAGATAAGCGGCGTTGCAGTGCGGCCTTTGGACGAGGCGCTGCGGTACCTCGAGGGCGAAGCTGCGAAGATCCTTCCAAAGGGGTACGTCCTTGACTACACCGGAGAATCGCGTCAGCTGCGTACAGAGGGGAACAAATTCCTGCCGGCCTTCGGCCTGGCAGTCATTTTGATATTCCTGGTGCTGGCAGCCCAGTTCAACAGCTTCCGCGACCCCTTCGTCATCCTGGCCGGTTCAGTGCCGCTGGCCATGTTCGGCGCGCTGCTGTTTACATTTCTGAAGATGCCCGACCCCAACACCCCCTTCTTCACCCGCGGCTGGACGACCACACTCAATATATACTCCCAAGTCGGGCTTGTGACCCTGGTTGGACTGGTTTCAAAAAACGGAATTTTGATAGTAGAATTCGCCAACCGGCTGCAGCTGGAGGGCCACCCCAAGCTAGAGGCTGTACGCGGGGCGGCAATGACCCGCCTGCGGCCGATACTGATGACCAGCGCGGCAACAATTGCCGGCCACTTCCCTCTTACACTCGTGACCGGGGCCGGGGCCGCTGCCCGTAACTCCATTGGTCTGGTGCTGGTTGGCGGCATGTTCGTCGGTACTCTTTTCACCCTCTTCGTTGTCCCGTCCATCTATATGCTCATCGCCCGCGACCACACTAAAGACCGTGCGAGGGAGACAGCTTCAACCGGGGTTTCTTAAGCTTTCTCTTATTCTTTAAGCTCTTTTAATTCTCTGACTTCGTGGAACCGGGCGCAGTCTCAATTTTTACTTCAGGCATATTTTTTACATAGCTGTACTTTTCGAACAACCATGGAAATTTCTCTTTTGCCTCTTTGACAGTTTCTGCTTCGGCATCAACGTACTTCACCTGGATATAACCATCCCAGCCAGGGAACCAGCTATGTGTATGTCCCCGACATAGTTTATTGCACCGGGAACAATATCAAAGTATTGCGGCTCTAATCTGACATTTCCATTATACCTAGCCACATAGCCAAGGCAAGACTTGCCGCCTTCGACTGACACAACCCTTAAAAAATCTACGGGTTGATCGATCTTGCCTGCAGCCATCGCCCCCAATAATCCGCTCTTATAGTATCCGTCATCTGCTATATCTGCATTAGCCTCCAAACCAGATTTACCTTCGCCATATATTGCAATCCAAATACCTCCGAGATTGGAATGGACCTTTGTTAATAGTATTCCGTCATTGGCATTTAATTGCGCCTGTTTGGATATGTTGGAAGCAGCACAACCCGGGATAAAGAAAATTGCCAGAATCGACAAAAAGATGCCCAGTGCACACCTGTAAGGTTGCGCTGTCTTTGAAAAGACGTTCATTTCCCTTTTGAAAAAAATATACCGGCATGAATCCTCTCCCGTTAAGTTGCTGTTTCCCGTGCCGAGAAACAGGTGTTTTATAGCTTAGCGCTTCGATTGGTGTCAAGAAAAAACTCGCCATTTCAGGTTATAGCCGGCGCTATAAAAGAAGCGGAGCGGTGCTGATTTCAGAAGTTATCGTGCCTCAATCAGTCCTGACGTCATTCTGGTAAACAGCAAGGGGCCTCTTCCAAGAAAGATTCCGTTCAAGCCAACAGCGGGCCGGACGAAACTGCCGGAATGACAAGAATAGCAGATCACTTGTACATCTCCCCACTAAAATATCACCTGCAGGACTTCATCGATCTTCTTAAGCGACCTGATTATTCCCGCAGCGTCAGGTTGCTTTAAAGAATGAATGTCAAGGCCGGACATTGTTGCATACACTTCGTCAAAGGCCCCTTTGACCTCGAGGTCATTGTCCATGTGCTCTGAAAACGTCTTTAATATCTTCTCCGAAAGGGCGCTGTTTCCGGCGCAGCGAGGAGGCCTTTTTTTTGATTGCGCGCACATTTCCTTTAAACTTCCTCAGCTCATTCCAGCAGCCTGCATGTTTTTCTCAGAAAAATTCAGGTCCTCACGGTAGTGGCCATAGATCAAAAAGAACCGCACCTCCTGCATGCGATAGCCTTCCTTTTAGAGCATATCCGTATAGTAGATATTGCCCCTGCTTTTGGACATCTTCCGGCCGTTGACAAGCAGGTGATGGCAGTGGAGCCAGAATCTCGCCATTGGATATGGCCTTATCGATTCGAGTATGGCAAGGGTATAGTCATGATGACGGTAGAGGTTGTCGATGCCGCCGCAGTAGACCGAAAGCGTTTCATCAAAATACCTGCTGACCATTGCCGGGTCCTGAATGTTCCAGGAAGGCCGGCCCCTGCCTATGCCGGTGTCCCAGTAAGCCTTCTCCCCGTCTTTATAGCCGTGCCAGAGTATGAAGTCGCCGAGGTTCCACTGCACCCCCGGATAGGTGTCTTTGTGGAAACGGACCTTCTTTTTCGGCCATTTTGACATATCAAGACCAAAGAGTTTCCCGAATCCAGGAAACTTCAGCGGGATCAAAATAGACATTGCCTTTGTGCCAGTAAGCAATCCTTGCGTTCGAGGAGACGCTGAATAAGCTCAACCGCCTGATCCACGCTCTCGGAGGCCTTCGGCAGATAGTCAGGGGTCTTCATCCTCAGAAGCTTCATCTCTTTCATAAACCCCCTGATATTTTTGGCAGTAAGCTGCTGAACGCTGGTATGCTTCTTTTCAGCTTCAAGGACGGCCTTGTCTTCGATATCAGTGAAGATCAATCCCCTCCTGACTTTGTACCCGGAATATTCAAGGTAACGCAGAAGGATGTCCTCGAAGAGGAAGGTCCTGAAATTTCCGATATGCGCCCGCTGATATACCGAAGGCCCGCAGGTAAAGATCGTCACAAGGTCCTTTTTGACAGGGCGAAACAGCATAAGTTTTCTTCCGAAGGTGTTATATAATCTCAGCATAGTTCTGTCCCGTTACTCTATTGTTGCATAAACTCAGGGCAAAGTTGAATCAGATATACACTTCACGATTCACTTGTTCTGAGGTTTAAGGCACTTTCCGGATTCCGGGCACCCTGCGAGCGGTAATGGATGATGACGGCGCTAAAACCCAGCATGGCCCTATCTTGGCGGCTCCCTGCTATTACGTTTCATGAAAGGCCTCGCCTGAATAAAGAGGACGACTGCTACCCCGAAACCTGAGCTCGCCTGCTATAAGGAGGTCCTTTTTTTATATACCGTCGGGAAGCGTAAAGCCCAGCCGAATCGCCACACCCGGAAGCATTCCGAGACCTGTCCGGCGAAGCCACACCGCCTCAACCGGCACCTGGGGATGCAGTCACTGCCGCTACGGCCATGGCGAAAAGAAAGACCTCAAGGTTTTCTTCCACCTTATGCACTGCAAGGGGCAGTATCAGTATGCAGCTGAATATAAGTCCGAGGATTATTGAAAGCATGGAATAAAAAGGTGGGACAGGGACTGCCTGTCCCACCAGTGTATCAACACGAGGCACACCTCAAAATGCATACCATTTCAGATCGCGCCTTCGCCCGTCTCTCCGGTCCTGATCCTGACGATCTGCTCCAGGGCCGATATGAATATCTTGCCGTCTCCGATCTTGCCGGTCTTGGCCTTTTCCTCTATGGTGCTCACGGCCTTTTCGACCATCGCATCAGACACTACGGTCTCGATCTTCACCTTTGGGATAAACGAGACGTCATACTCAGCGCCGCGGTAAAGTTCGACATGGCCTTTTTGTCTGCCGAAGCCCTTCACCTCGGTGACCGTCATCCCCTGGATACCGATCTCATTGAGGGCGTCTTTTACTTCGTCAAGTTTAAACGGTTTAATTATGGCTTCTATCTTTTTCATATATTCCTCCTATCTGTGGCTATGCCTGGTCTGGAAATCGGGATATGCGGTAACAGCCACCTCAGCCTGATCAAGCCCATTCATCTCAAGCTCCGGATCGACCCTGAGCGGTACTATCATGTCGAGCACCTTAAAGAAGACATACATAACAGCAAAGACAAAGATCATATTCGTCACTGTTCCGATGACCTGGGCAATAAACTGTGAAGCGTCTCCATAGAAAAGGCCTTTTACTGTCCCTGCCACACCGTTAATGCCATCACCGTATGTACCGTCTGCAAAGAGCCCCAGTGCAAGGACGCCCCAGGCCCCGTTGACTCCGTGGACAGAGACTGCGCCGACAGGGTCGTCGATCTTCAGCATCCGCTCGACAAAGAATACGCTGACGCATACCAGCACGCCTGCAATCGAGCCGATGATCACGGCGGAAAGAGAAGTAACAAACGCGCAGGGGGCAGTAATTGCAACGAGACCAGCCAGCAGACCGTTGGCAGACATCGAAATGTCAGGCTTTCCGTACCGGAACCACATATAAAGCCAGGAGGAGAAGGCCGCTGCGCCGCCGGCCAGCATGGTATTGGTGGCAACAACGCCGATCCTGAAGTCGCTGCCCGCGAGGGTCGACCCTGCATTAAAGCCGAACCATCCGAAGGCCAGGATAAAGCAGCCCACGACCGCCATCGGGATGTGATGGCCGGGGATGGCACGAGGCTTTCCGTCAGGCCCGTATTTGCCCAGTCGCGGACCAAGCACAATGGCGCCTGCCAGCGCGGCCACGCCGCCCGTCAGATGGACGACTGATGACCCCGCAAAATCGACATGCCCATGACCGAGCGCAAAGTCTTTCCAAGTGTGGACAGCCAGCCGCCGCCCCAGACCCAGTTGGCATAAAGCGGATAGACGATACCGGAAATAAAGAAGGCATAGATGATAAAAGACTTCATTGTCCAGCGCTCCGCCATAGACCCGGTCGGTATAGTGGCGGTAGTGTCCATAAAGACCATCTGGAAGAGAAACATCGTATAATATGGCAGCATCATATGCCGCGCCGCCGAGAAAAAAGCCCTTGGTCCCGAAGAGACCAAAGTCTTTGCCGAAAAGACTTATGGTAAACTCCCCGTTCATGGTTCCTCCGCCGCCGAGGGTGGCGAAAGGACCCGCCCCTCCCATCTGGAGTCCGAAACCGCAGATCCAGAAGCCCAGCAGACCAAGGCCGTAGACCATGAAGTTCATGGCCATGGTATGGCCGGCGTTTTTGGCCTGGGTAAATCCGGTCTCAGCCATTGCAAAACCGGCCTGCATGAACATGACCAGAAAGCCGCAGACCAGGGTCCAAACGATATTGATCGCAATCCTGTTTTTGCCGATTGAGTCCGCGAGCTTCACAGCCAGGGGCTCTGTCTTTTTCATATCCTCAATTGTTTTCATATCATCGGCCGTCACCCCATTAGCTGAATAGCCGACTATATCCCCGATGCCGCCCGCGTTGGCCCCGGTCGGGTCCGGCTTCGGTTCTTCAGAAGCCGCCGTCGGGGCTGCAGCCGCTGTGCAGGGAGACCTGCTCGGCTGCCCCGGGAGAAGCGGCTTTGGCGCGGCCTGGTCTTCGCAAACAAAAACCCGGCGCAAGCATAAGTAAAATAATGAATCCTAAGCCAATAATTGTTTTCATCTCCTCATCTCCTTAGCCTGGTTAATTACAATTTCTACCAGGTATACATCACCGCGAGTGCGATGGTGTCCTGGTTCTTTTTAGTCCCTGAATCAAAGGACTCCTTGTCCGACCAGTCGTTCCGTATTCGTCTTATAATCAGTTCCCCACCCTATTCACGGGTAAAGGTGATCTCCTTGACCTTCTGGCCGTAAGGGTCCTTGCTCCGTCATTGTCGTCGAAATACTCCGCCCTTAAAGTAGCGCTGACTGGTTCCGAAAAGTCATATTTGCATAGCCTGCGATCCCGTACCATGGCATCCTTTGCGTTGTTGCTCAGCGCAAAAGAGTAGGCCGCCTTCGGAGTTACCGATATCAGCTTTGTTATGGGGATGGTCAGGGCCGCATTCAACTCGGCATTGTAGAAGTTGCTGAATTTGTCGCCGTTATCGTCGAACCCCATTATCCCGTTCTCGATGTTGTAGCTTACAAGCCCGCCCAGTTTCAGCCGCAGGTCTTTCGGCAGCGCAAACGTATGGCTCAGCGCCGCGGTAATGAACGCGCCGTTGCCTTCGTCATAATCGTAGTAGACTGTCAGAGTGGGGTTCAACAGCATATCATAGGCCACGCTTGCAAATACCTCTTGGGTGTCATTAAATCCGTCGAAGGCATAGTAGATATACCCACCGCCAAGCGTAAACTTGTCGATCGTCTTTGTATAGGCCAGAGTAATATCTGTTTCCGTCAGCCGCCATGTCCGGTCTCGCCGTGGCTCGTCGCCTCCGCGACATCGCTGTCGTAGTTGCCCCAGATGTTTGCGCTGAAATCTCCGTAGCTGATGCCTACCGAAGGCTGTACGACCCAACTGTTGCTCACCTTAATGCCTCTCCATACGTAGTTGCTCATCACATCCACCGAGGCAAAGCCTCCAAGCTTCGGCTCCTCCGCATAGGCGCTGCCGGCCAAAATTCCCACTGCCATCACTGCTGCCAATAAACCTCTTGTTAAACTTTTCATTGTGTCCTCCGATAAATAGATTATTTCCACGGACCCGGTCCGCTTTTCAGAAACCATTATGTTTTACTCGCCACTGCCCTTTGTCTCTTCCTGTCCAAAACCGATCCATCGCACCTCCTTCACACGTATGCCGTATTTTTTCACCTTGTAACCGATCATCCTTTCAGTAATGCCGAGCCTTCTGGCCGCCCGGGCCATAATCCAGTTGCATTCCCTGAGCGCGTTGATTATCTCCTCCCTCTCCATCTCTTTTATCTTTATTTCTGAGAGAATCCATAACATTTCCCATGTCTCTAAATAATTAGCGAAATCCGTGCCAAATGATAACTATCTGATTTATTTAGAATTTACCGGATTACTTAGCTACACATTTGTTCTATTACTACAATATTGTCCGGTGCCCGACCACGGTCTCTCTTATGCAGACGAGGCTGCTGCTGTTCTGGCGGCAGCCTCGCTCCCGCGAACCACCCGCCAAAACACAACAATGCAGGGCGTGGCGGCGCTGCAAAAAGGCCGTATTTATTGACAAGCCCTTCATGTCTGATATGCTGAAATCAGGGCAGAAATAATATCAGCAATACCCTGAATAAACCTGTCCTTATTAAAGGACACTGATGTAATCATTTTCCCGAAGGAGGGGGACTGACATGAGAAGGTTAATCAATAGAACGGCGGCATTTGCAATTCTTTTTGGAGTATATTTAGTTCTTGCGGGACTGACAATGTCCAGAGTATCGGCGGCAGGTCCCGACTCCCTCGGCGGCATCAGAACAGCGAAGGCGGTTTTCGACGTCAGAATAGGCCAGCCTGGCATGGCGGCAGCGCATCTCAACCTTATTCACATCACCTTCAAGGAGCTTAAAGAGGCCGGAAAGAGCCCGGATGCAGTAGTAGTGTTTATAGGACCTTCCGTGAAGCTGATATCATCGTCAAGAAACGGATTCACTGACGACGAGAAGAGGGTGCTCGACGACATTGCGCGCATGGTAACGGCGATGTCAAAGGACGGCATACAGCTTGAGATCTGCATGGTGGCGGCAAAGACGTTTAAGGTAGATCCAGAGACGATTTTGCCGGAAATAAAGCAGGTGCCTAACGGCTGGGTATCGCTGATAGGGTTCCAGAACCAGGGCTATGCGCTTGTCCCTGCGTACTGACAGGCCTGCTGGCACATCGCCAGACTAATAACAGCTGAAGGGAAAAAGAGGTCCTCCTTTTCCCTTCATGCTGACAAGGCTTCGGTCAGAATCGGTCAGGTGGGGTATGCTTAATATCCTCTTTCCTTTCAGGGAAGGTTTTCATATTGTCTGGGGGCTGAACCGGCCACACATTTATTTTCCAATTGGATTTGTCTTCAGAGCCGGTGGCTTTCCCCTTTTCTACGGACTGATCCTGCTGGTTGTCATCCCTGCCTGTCGGACCGCCCTGTGGTGTATCTGCATCCACCTCAGCAACAACGTATACACCGCTTGTATCAGGCATCACCATAACCTCCGGAGGTGCCTCAAATACTATGGGTGACGGAAGAGAAATTCCGGCATTTATATCTACCCCTGCCATTGTTGGCATTGGAACGATAATTGCGAACGTAAAAAATGTCGATACCAATAGTGACTTTTTCATTTTGCTGCCTCCTTATTTCAGTTTCATCCGGAAACGCCCTCGCGGCATTAGCCGTCGTTATCAGGCAATCTTCAATGTCTTTGGCCGCGCCTTCGTCAGAAGCTCCAGTTCCTCCAGTTCAACAGCAGCAATTTCCTCTGCAATATCAATATCTTCGGGCTCCTCAATCTCCTGCCCGGCATGTTGGCTTAAAACTATCCTCTCCGCTGCGATCCAATCTGCGAGATCGTACCCGTGAACGCAGAACCTTGACTCAAACAACTTGTATGCAACTTTTGAAATTTCCTCATGCAAATTCATCACATACCCCCTTCGAAAAAAATCTATTTAATCTCTCAGCACGTCCTTGATACCTCATGAAATATCCAGCAATTTCACCTTCCTTAAAAATAAAGCCGGGCGTGCCAAAGATATATCCTTCGGCAGCTCGGCCATCTTATTGATAAGACCCGCCGCTTTCTGTCCCCTTCTCACGGAGGGTTTGGCTTTGTCGGGACTTTCCCCTTTTAGTTAACTTTTATCACGTATATACGCTATTGTCAAATTATCGTCAGGACGCATCTTATGTTCTTTTCTATTCCAACTGAATACCCTCAGTAACATGTCTATCTCCAACTTATCAATAGGTTTTATATATAAGGGGTACTTCGAAGCCCTCCAGGAACCGTGGGCTACTCAAGAAAATTATCCCACCTGAGTTATACGAAGAGGCATCGAGGTAACAATATTTTGGGCTTCCCCGCTCAGGAGAAGAAGGCCCCCTGGTCTCTTCTTAACTGCGCAAGGTTTTCTTCAGACATTTTGAACCTGTTGAAAAAGACCTTGTTCATCACCGAGACAAGCTGGCGGAATTTGTAGGCATCGTGGTGGGAGTCTCCCTTTAGTTCAGAAGCGCGCCAGCTCTGCTCGTCGGATATGCGCAGCTCCACCCCCAGGGTGTGCTGCTGGGTCTTTTTGCTGACCCAGTCACGCATAGCGTAGGAGGGCGTACCGGGAATCATGATTTCGTTGGTATCGGCGGTGTGATGGATCGGCAGGGAGAAGGCGATCTTGCATTGGAACTTCCGATGGCCAATCGAAGAGTACAGGTTTGCTGCCGCGTTTACGCTAAGGGCCTCGTAGAACGTCCTGGCATTGGCCAAGATATCTTCTTCCTTCGGCATTTCGTAGCTGCCGCCGCTCTGCGCAAGGCTGACCATCAGCCGCCTCACGGCTTCCCTCATGCTTTGAGGGCTGTCAAAGAGGGTCTGGGTGATCGAACGGGATACAGTGTTTTCCTGAAGTATTACGCCCCTTTTCTGCAGCGCATGGAAGAGCTTTAATGTGTCGTCCATGCTCTTAAGAATAAAGGTGATTGCCAGGATGTCCAGGATGTCATACGCCTCACCCTCCACTTCTTTGCCGAGTTTGGTGAACATGCTCTCCGGGCTCTTGAGTCTGGCCTTGATCTCGACGATATCTACGGAGACCCCATCCCCGCTGTTGAAGACAAGGCACCCCGCGCTTTCTTCGAACGTCAGAGATTCATTCAATTTATGGAAGAACGTCGAGACCTTCACAAAGGCCCTCTGCGCAGGCGCATTGTCAGGGATATGTTTCGGTTTGTTCCAGTCATACCTGTACAGGTCGTCAAGGCTCTGCCCCTGGGACTCGAGGAAAAAGCCAAGCTGGGCATAATCGTTGATGTCCTGACTGTCCTCCTCCACTGACTTGATAAGGTGTCCCATCTTGAGCATGGAGCAGGCGGCCTGCTGCCACCCGGCCGGGACAGCCAGGTCGCCTTCCTTATACCCCTGAAAAATATGCGGATATCTCCGCGAAGAGGCGAGGAGGAAGAGGTGCCGGGGATCTTCGCTTACTATCCGCCGGAACTCAGCGCTTAATAAAACCGACTCAATCTCTTCAATGGCCTCCAGACAGCTCCGGTAAAGGTTGGCATTAGGGGACCGCAGGGCAACAAGTCCTTCAAGTTGTTTTCTCACAAAGGGAAAGAGCCAGTCGAGAACATACCTGTAGACGCGTTCAATATACCTGTGTGCCCGTTCCTTCTCACTTTCAAGGAGTTCAGCGCTGCCGAGGATGTCAAACCCCCTGTTGCCCATCATCCTGGAGGCCTGGGAAAGGGCTGATGAGTAATCTCTTGCAGGCAGCAAGAGAAAGGGTGTCATCTCAGTCCTGTCCAGGATCGATCCGAAAATCTCGTGGTGGAGTTCTTTGCCGTTGTCCATGTGATATACCTTATTGTCGCATAAAGCAGAGGCAAAGGCGCTGAAAACCTCTTGCATGACGACACTGTTCAGAGTCCCGTGCTTTTAGCTTCTGTCTCATATTTGGTTCCTCCGCTTTTTTTTATCTTCCCTGCTCTATATGAGCAATACGCATACCAGTCCGGGAATCCGTAAGATACGCTGTTTCCGGGGAGATTAAGCTTTTTGTTATAACCAATTATGTAAGCTACTGAACAAAATTGTTTGTCTTTAGGTCAAGAAAGGAGTAACCAAGAAGACGGACAGTCTGAAGGCCGGGGGCTTTTTGCTAAGGCATTAGTGGAGAAGGGAAAGGAGGAACTGCCCGCGCTCTTTCAGATGCCGTCCGCAGGTGCGTCCGCATTGACGCTCCTAAACCAATCTGATATTATCAGGAACCCATTAAATAACCGGTTACGTTCGAAGAGGAGACCTTGTCCATGAAAATCGGGGGAGTTGTTCGCGGAGATATCGACGGGTTCTTCGGGCTGTTCGTCGACAATCTTTTGCAGTTGATGCTGATCGCGGTCCTCTGCGGGAACGTCTGCGGTATGCCGCCTGAACTCGTTTACGGCAGGATACTTCCGGGCGCAGCGCTTTCGATCCTGTTTGGCAACGTCTTCTACGGGTGGCAGGCACGGAAGCTGGCCCTCAGGACGGGACGGACGGATGTCACCGCTTTGCCATACGGCATAAATACCGTTAGTCTCATCGCCTTCGTTTTCCTGATCATCGCCCCTATATATTTCGAAACGAAAGACCCGCACCTGGCCTGGCAGGCAGGCCTCTTCGCGTGTCTGGCCAGCGCCCTGCTGGAGTGCGTCGGGGCGTTTGTAGGCGACTGGCTCCGCAGACATACACCGCGGGCCGCTCTGCTGTCTTCTCTGGCCGGCATCGCCATCACTTTCATATCCATGGGTTTTGTGTTCCAGATCTTCGCGATGCCGGCCATAGCTGTTGTTCCTGCGCTGTTAGTGATCATCATTTACGGAGGACAGATCAAATTGCCGCTGGGACTTCCGGGAGGTTTTATCGCGGTGGCGCTGGGTGTAGCCATGGGATGGTTCCTCAGATGGGCCGGCTATCCGTTTTTTAAGCCGCTCCAGGAGCCGTACCAGTTCGCCGTCCATTTTCCCAGGACCGCGTTTTCTGACATGATTATATTTTTGGTGAACGGGCAGGGCTGGAAGTATTTCTCCGTCATATTCCCTATGGCGCTGTTCAATGTGGTCGGGTCACTCCAGAACCTTGAAAGTGCAGAAGCTGCCGGCGACAGGTACGATACACGGTCGTCCCTGCTGGTCAATGGGTTCGGATCAATGGTGGCGGCGTGCCTTGGGAACCCTTTCCCGACCACAATTTACATCGGTCACCCCGGCTGGAAGGCGATGGGGGCCAGGTGGGCTTACTCGATATTGAATGGCGCTGTAATTACTATACTCTGCCTGATTGGAGGGGTCACTCTGGTGCTGAAGATTGTGCCGGTTGAAGCAATGATCGGCATCCTTCTTTGGATCGGCCTGATAATAACGGCCCAGGCGTTTCAGGAAGTGCCCAAAAAACACAGTGTGGCGGTGGCGCTCGGGCTGGTGCCGGCGCTCGCGGCGTGGGCGCTGCTGCTCATAGAGACGACCCTGCGCAAGACAGGCGTCAGTCTGTACGACGTTGCGCCGAGATTTGGCGGTGACCTGTACGTGTACGGCATCATCTCCCTAGGTCAGGGTTTTATGCTCACATGCATGATTCTGTCCGCGATGATGGTGTTTGTGGTTGAGAGGCAATTCTTCAAGGCCGCGCTATGGACAGCAACAGCCTCTGTCCTGTCTTTTTTCGGCGTTATCCATGCCTATGTTCTGACCCAGGCTGGCGTGCAGAACAAGTTCGGTTTCGGCGCAGCCAAAGCGTATGCGCTTGCCTATCTTATTACAACCCTGCTGCTGGTCGCTCTCTACTATTATGACCGTGTCAGGAAGTCCGGAAAGACAGGCATAATTGCATAAAAGTTTTAGCGACAATAACGTAAAAACGTTTGGCTGGGAATCCGGAGAAGTGAGGTTTACTTTCCGGGTCAAAGATTCTTCTTATGTAATCTCTTCAGCAGGCTGCTGCAGTCCAGGGTATTCAGGACATCCCCTTTTTCGAGCCATCCCCTTCTTGCTACGGCCGCGCCGTAGATCATGTTGTCAAACTGCCCGCTGTTATGGGAGTCTGTGGATATCACTATCGGAACATTCATGGACTTTGCCTGTCTCACGTTTGCTTCATTCAGGTCCAGCCTGAGCGGATAGGCATTGATCTCTATCGCCGTCCCTGTATCAGCCGCTGCCTTCAGGACTTTTTCCATATCAACTTCATAGGCCTCCCTCTCGCCGATCAACCGTCCGCTGGGGTGGCCTATTATCGAGACAAAGGGGTTCTTCATGGCGGTGACAAGCCGCTTTGTGATCTGTTCCGCAGTCTGTTTGAAGCCCGAGTGTATTGAGGCGACCACCAGATCGAGCTGCTTCAACAGCTCATCGTCAAAGTCCAGACTCCCGTCGCTCTTTATATTGATCTCGGTCCCGCTGAGCACCCTGAACCCCCTCGTTTTCCTGTTTATCGAGTCTATTTCTTTTTTCTGCTCGGATGATCCTTTCTTCGCTCAGTCCCCTCGCAACTCCCAGTCCTTTGGAGTGGTCTGTTAACGCTATGTAGCGATATCCTTTGCTCAGGGCCGTATTAACGAGGTCTTCAATTTCCTGGGCGCCGTCACTCCAGATACTGTGGATATGGAGGTCTCCCTTTATGTCTGCCTGCTCCAAAAGCTGAGGCAGTTTTCCCTCGGCCGCGGCCTCGATTTCGCCGGTATCTTCCCGCAGCTCCGGCGGCACATACTGAAGCCCCAGGACCTGGTAGATGTCCTCCTCTGCCCTGCCGCCGAGTTTACTGCCGCTGTCTTCCCTGAAGATCCCATATTCATTTATCTTCAGGCCGGACCTTGAAGCTATCTCCCTTAGCCGTATATTATGCTCCTTGCTCCCGGTAAAATATGCCAGGGCAGAGCCGTAGCTATCCTCGTCAACAACCCGTATATCAACCTGTAAACCGTCCTTGAGGACAACGCTTGATTTTGTGCTGCCCCTGGCGATTATCCGGCTGACTTCAGGCATGCGCGTAAACACCTTCATTACTGTCTCAGGGTCCCTGGAGGTAGAGATGATATCAATATCCCTGATTGTCTCCTTCCATCTCCTGAGACTTCCGGCAAGACTTAATTTTTCTACAGGGGCTGAAGCGGAAAGATATTCCATGATCTCGTTCGCCAAAGGGAGGACCTTCCCCAGGGGGTGCCGGGCTGAATAACGGCGGACCATCTCTATCCCCTTGAGGATACTCTGCTCTGTTTTGTCCTTTATCCCCGGCAGGCCGGAAAGCCTGTGTTCCCTTGCAAGCTTTTCGAGGCTATCGACGTCCCTGATATGGAATTCCTTATACAACTGGGCTGCAGTTTTGGGCCCCAGTCCCGGAATGGCGAGCAGGCCTGTAAGGGATTCGGGAATTTCGAGCTTCAGCTTTTCGTACGCTTCCATGCGCCCTGTCTTGACGTATTCTTCTATCTTGGAGGCCAGGTCATGTCCTATCCCCGGCAACTCCAGCAGCTCTGCTTCAGAGATAGATGAGATGTCCCTGCCAAGGGCGGTAACAATAAAAGCGGCCTTCCTGTAGGCCCGTATCCTGAAGGTATTTTCACCCTTTATTTCGAGCAGATCAGCGATATTATTGAAGATGCCGGCTATCTCGGTATTCTTCATGTCTACAGTATATCAGAGTTCTTCAGACGCCGGGAAAGAGCCTGAAAGTCCTTTCCCCGTAAAAATACATGAAGCTCATTCCATTTTCCATCTTCCGCAGTTATGATGACTGATTTGCGTTTGCGCATTTTTTTGGCGGAGTGTAATATATTCCTTAGATACGACTATGGAGCAAATTTTTGCCAATGTCCGCTTCGGGTCTATGTAGCAAAAAAATTGCGGAAGTAACACCCTTCAAAGAGCAGCGGGGCATTATTTCCACCAGTGTAAATCAGCTGGAAGCAGAAAAGTACTACTGTTTTTGTCAATGTTCTTTAACCTTCGGCTGACCCCTGGCAATTTTTAAACATGCATATATTCATACGTATCCGGGATGATAAATTCGACTTTACCAAAGGAGATATAGCAGTATGAAATTGCAATGGACCCAGGACCTCTCTGTAGGGGTAGAAGAGATCGATAGTCAGCATAAAGAGTTATTTGACAGGATAAATAACCTGGATTCAGCAATGAAGCAGGGCATGGCAAAAGAAGAGGTTGTCAGGTTGATTGATTTTTTAGATACATACGTAATCAAACATTTTGGCGCGGAAGAAAAATACATGACCGACTATGCCTATTCAGGATATTCGCTGCACAAGACAAAACACAATTGGTTTAAAAAGGAATTTTCTGATATACGGACAAAGCTTGACTCCGAGGGGATAACCCCTGACGTGATAATACTGAGCAACAACCTTCTTATCACCTGGTTTTCGAACCATATCAGGACCATAGATATGATGCTCGGGAGTTTTCTGAAGTCGCAAAAAGGTAATTTTTAAAAACATTCAGCACAGCCGGCAGTTAACGCTGGAAGTGTGAGCAGGAGTGAAACAGAATACGGATCACGAAGCAATCACCCAAAATATGCACATGGGAGTTTCCGGACCTGCCTGTTATATGTTATGCCTCAATTTTTCTGTGCTATCGGGTTGAACTGCCTTAACAGGATAACAGCCTAATAGGTATCTGCATTAATTTTGCACCGTCCGCTCTATGGAGTATAATGTTAATAGAATGCTGCGACCGGAAGGTCATCGAGGTAATTCTTCCTGTACGGGTTTCCACCCTCCATTCCGTACAGGACCCTGAGGGCAAGCCCCGATCCCCTGCCCTCAGGACAATAAGGGCCCTCTTGCGAGGGCCTTTATTGGAACTGTACTTGAGAGAAAAAAAGGGACAGGAATGCGCAAAAACCGGGAAAAGCTATCGTCTCAACAAGCCTTGGCTACAGAGAAAACAACCTAATAAAAAAAGAAGTGCCCCGACTTTCTGCAGTGATAAGGCTATCTTACCTTTTACAGAATCATTCCTCCACGGTGATCGCATCCACCGGGCAGTTCTCTTCCGCGGCCTCACAGCAGCCGGCATATTCGCAGGCCTCAGCGTCCATGACCTCTGATTTGCCTGTTACTTCGCTTACATGGAAGACAGCAGGACATATCTCCTCACATGAGCCGCAACCTATACAGATATCCTGGTCAACGATAACATTCATGGCATCTCCTCTATGATGGCGGCAGTCAGAAGAGGGAACATGATCTCATGATGGCCGGTCAGGGCAAAATTCCGGCCGGCGTTCAATGTGGGCCTCTTAAGAACATTCTCCCTTGGCCTGTAATGCTGGATAAAATCCATATTAACAGTAGTTATATTTTCCACCTTATGGCCGAGGTTCCTCGCCACATTCAATGCCTTCAGAAAGACCTCGGGCAATATAACAGCAGAACCCAGATTGATATATACGCCTCCTTCAAGATCGGCAATGACTGAAGCAAACAATCTGAAGTCATTCATGCTGCCTTTTCCGATAGCTGCACCGTCTGCTTCAGGGTGCATATGTACGATATCAGTGCCTATCGCAACATGGACTGTCAGTGGAACAGCCATATTGTATGCCATGGCAAAGATGCTGCTGGACTGATGTCTGAATTTCTCCGCTGCTGATATATTCACCAACCGCCTTTCCTATGCCATACCCCTTTTTTACGCCCCTGTTGATGGCAAGGTTCACTCCTCTTCCCGTGTCTTTTGACATCCCGAAGGTCCCGGAACATAACTCGGCTGCCACGTCCTCTGACGTATGTCCTGCCATCGCCACTTCAAAGTCATGAATGGCACAGGCGCCGTTGGTGGCTATCGCAGTCACGATCTTTTTTCTCATCAGCTCAATGATCAAGAGGCGAAAGACCAAGCTTGACCGGATGGGCTCCCATGCCTAGAACCACAGGCCTGTTTTCCTTCCTGGCCTGGACAACCGCGCTGACCACAGACCTGAAATCTTCCGCCGCAAAGGAGACGGGGAGTTTATGAAGAAAGGAAGAAAGGGTATCGCCTTTCGCAGGTATGCCGGCGAATGTATTTAGAGACACCTTGCTGCTTCTCCTGCATAACGAATAGGTTTTGACCGATTTGAGGGAAAGAGGCCTGTATTTTTTCATGGAATAGATTTTACCACAGAAGAGCGCGTTTTGCCTAAGACAGCCCCTTTAGAAGGCGACTGCGCTTGCAAATAAAAAACAGACCTTTTTAAATGGGCGCAGCAAACCTGGGCATGATACTTGACAAAGAGATTATGAGAGGAATAATATTTGACTATAACAGCGTAAATCCCGGAAGCGGGATGCGGGGGAACCGATACCAGGGGCGCATTCCTTATAGGATAGGGTACTTTCAAACCCAAGCCCGTCAGCTAACCTCGTCGGCTTTTGAAAGGAAAAAATCTTTTTGAGAAAGAACATCACACTGATTTCTGTCTATACCCCCGCCTGTCAGTTTTATTCAACAATATAACATTATGGCTGAAAAGCGCTCACCTATAACAGGAATAATAAAAGCTCTCGGTCTTGTTTTCGGGGATATCGGCACAAGTCCTATCTATACTGTAACAGTTGTGTTTCTGCTCCTTGCGTCATCCCATGACAACATTCTGGGTGTGTTGTCTTTAATTATATGGACGATGGTTTCGCTTGTTACAGTCCAGTACGGCCTGCTCGCGATGAGCCTGAGCCGGCGGGGAGAAGGCGGAACAATTGTGCTCAGGGAGATTCTCGGGGCCAGTCTAAAATCGAAAAAAATTCTCGGTTTCATCAGTCTCCTGACATTTGTAGGAGTTTCTCTCCTCATCGGCGACGGCGTCATTACCCCGGCTATCAGTATCCTGAGCGCTGTTGAAGGTTCTCTCCTGATCCCCGGGCTTGAAGGACTCTCAAAAACCAGCATAGTATTGATTGCCGGGATCATCGCTATCGGGCTTTTTGCCGTCCAGAGCAAAGGTACTGAGAAAATGGCCGGGGCCTTTGGTCCGATTATGATTGTCTGGTTCTCGGCCCTTGCCGTTTATGGGGTCATTTCTATCGCAGAAACTCCGCGTATCCTTTACGCCTTAAACCCCTATCTGGGCATCAGGTTCCTGTATGAAAATGGAATGAAAGGGTTTATCACCCTTGGGGAGATAATACTGTGTGCTACAGGCGGTGAGGCGTTATATGCTGATATGGGGCACCTCGGAGGAAAACCCATACGGCAGGCGTGGAGCGTTGTTTTTGTGGCTCTGGTGCTCAATTATCTCGGACAGGGGGCTTTTCTGCTTCAACATCCTGATTCAAAAAAAGTCCTTTTTGAGATGGTCTTTCATTCCTCAAAAGGGCTCTACATCCCGTTTCTGCTGCTGAGTATAACTGCTACTGTCATAGCTTCTCAGGCGATGATCAGCGGCATGTTCTCGATTGTCTACCAGGGTATAACCACAAGGATCATGCCGATGTTCAAAGTCGATTATACTTCGGTAGAGAGAAAATCACAGATATATCTCGGTTCGGTCAACTGGTTTCTGCTTCTGTCAGTGTTGTTTATCATGATGGAGTTTCAGGAATCAAGCCGTCTGGCCGCGGCCTATGGCCTTGCCGTCACCGGCACAATGACCCTTACCGGCTTCATGATGGTATGGATATTTTATTTGAAGAAAAAACCTCTGCTGTCCCTCGCTGCGTTAGGTGTTACCTTTGTGGATATCATGTATCTGGGGGCCAATTTTTACAAGATCCCTCACGGCGGCTACTGGTCCATCGTACTGGCGCTTATACCTTTTGGAACGATAATCCTTTACACCCGGGGACAAAAAATGCTTTACAAAAGGATGGAGTTCATGGCACTGGAAGAATTTCTGCATAAATTCAAAAGGGTCTACGCTACAAACGCAAAGGTCAACGGGACGGCCTTGTTTCTGATAAAAGATGTCAAAGAGATACCTTTTTATATAACACAGACAATGTTCTACCACGGCATTGTATATGAAGATAATATCTTCGTGTCCATCATCAAAAGGGATGATCCTTATGGGGTCACAGGGTTCTTTAAGGAGGAAGAACTCGCAGCAGGGTTGCGGGTATTCGAGGTTCAGATAGGATATATGGAAGTGGTGGATGTTGAAGAAATACTCAGGGAAGCAGGCATTGAAGAAAGGACTGTTTTTTACGGTCTGGAGGATATTATCACGGACAATCCCCTCTGGAAAATGTTTTACTTTATCAAAAGGAATACCCCTCCCTTTATCAATTTCTACAAATTTCCTCCCAAGAAACTGCACGGTGTATTGACCAAGATAAGCATGTAGCGGCTACATAAACCATGATGATTCCGGATATCTTATCTTCAGACTGACTATTCTTCCTTTCTTTTCCCGCCCTCCGGCTGGAGTAAACGCGGCATCTTCTTTTCATTTTTTACAGAAATTATCTTCTGAAAGACTAATTGTGTATTATGTAAAGAGACCATGAAAAACCTGAAAAGTGTCCTCGATAAATTTTACCGCGAATATGACTTCAGGGAAAGACTGCTCCATGATCCTGTGGAGTTCCCGCACCGGTATAAAAACTCCCGTGATATCGAAGTTTCGGCTTTTATCGCTTCTTCTCTTGCGTACGGCAAAGTGGAGCTCTTCAAGCCTGTCGTGGGAATAATCTTAGCAGGAATGGGAACAAGCCCCTATGAGTTTCTCCTTGAGTTCAGACCGGGAAAGCAGAGAAGATATTTTGAGGGCATAAGATACAGGTTCAATGAAAACGAGGACCTGATCGCCCTGATCTTTATCCTGCATAAGCTTTTGAACAGACATGCCTCGCTCGAAAAGGTATTTATGCAATTCTACCGGCCTGATTCTCCCAATATCAGGGAAGGCCTCAGCGGTTTTGTTGGGGCGCTTCTGGATATAGACACTTCCCCTGTCTATGGAAAAGATGTCAGACCCGCTGGTTTGAGACAACTTTTTTCCTCCCCTGTGAACGGCAGCGCCTGTAAAAGGGCGAATCTGTTTTTGCGGTGGATGGTACGGGACAGAGACATCGATTTCGGGATATGGAAGGCTGTGCCCAAGAACAGGCTGATTATCCCGTTGGATACGCATATAGCAAGGATTTCCAGGTGCCTCGGTTTTACAGAGAGGAAATCCCAGGACTGGAAGACTGCCGTGGAGATCACGGAAGCCTTGAAAAGAATCGATCCTGAAGACCCGCTGAAGTATGATTTTGCCCTCTGCCATCATGGAATCTCGGGTGCTTGCAGGGGGATGAGGGAAAGCGCGTCGTGCAGAGAATGTGTCTTCAGGAGTTTCTGAAGGCCAAATATGCTAAATAGACAAAATCGAAAAGAAGAAGCATTCGGTCTGGGCAGCGATAAGCTGTCAGCAAAGGGGCTTATTGTGGTTTATCAATAAACATGCCTGCCGGGTGATCCTTTGGGCGCCTCGTTGGCATCAGAAAATTATTTCTGCCGGAAGCTGATAACTAATGGGTGATGGCTGAACTGTTACAAAACAATGTATCATAAATTCCAACTCCTTGAAACAAGTGATCAGTGCCAGGCAGATTTCCGGGAAACCGGGTCCGCTGTCACTTGGAAAAGGACAAAAAGATTTCTGCACCCAGCTCCTGCTTGAAGCATGGCGCGTTTCAGAAATCTCCAATAACTTTGACTCTTTTTCCGAAATTCTGAATAATATACTGGTTGCTTTTTGCAGCAAAGGAGATATGATCATCAAAAGAATAGCGGTAATTGCCAGAAAGAAGAATGTGGCCGCTTTCCTAAAGTCTTTTTTTGCGCTGAAGGACATATACAAGACCGCTTATTTTGAGGACGTTGGTTTATTCTTAAAATATATACAGAAGAACACCCTTGCTGCGGTCATTGCTGAAGATTCGTTTCTTGCGTTAATTGATCATCAGATAACCCGGGTTCCGGTCATTGCTGTTCTGACGGGCAAGATGGAAAAAAGCCTCGATGCGGCGGCCACCCACCATGTGGATTCCTATATCTATGCTCCCTACCGTGAGAAGGACCTTGAATATAAACTTGAGAGACTCATTATCTGGAGAGGCGAATTCGAGGCGATGAAAAGGGAGATATGGGAACTCGGGATAAGCGTTGAAATTTCCCAGCTGGTATCCACCATACTGGACCCGAAAGAGCTGCTTTACAGGATCGTCAAAAAGATCTCGGATGTGATGTCGGTCAACAGGAGTTCCATCATAAGGGTCGACTGGCTGCGCAAGTCGGCGTTTGTTGTCGCCAGCCATGAAGACCCCAATATAGCCGGCCTAAGGCTGAACCTGAAAAAGTACCCTGAGATATTGGCGGCCCTGTCGTCCAGGGAGGCGGTTCTGATCAGCGATATATCCAGTGATCCATTGATGAAGAAGGTGCGGGACCTTATCCTTCCACTCGGGATCAAGTCCATACTTGTAATTCCTATTATATTCCATGAGAAAGTTATCGGGACCCTCTTCCTCAGGACTTCGAGGGCGTCGCGCGCTTTCGACGCGACCGAGATAAGGCTGCTTAACACTATAGCAAAGATTTCGGCAAACGCCCTGTATAACGCCTTCTTATTTGAGCAGATAGAGGATGAGAAGACAAGGCTTGAAAAACTTGCGATCACCGACTTCCTGACAGGCTTATATAATGTCAGGTATTTTTATCAGCGCATAATAGAGGAGTTCAACCGTTCCGAAAGATATATTCTTCCTGTCAGCTGTCTGATGCTGGATATCGACCATTTCAAAAACATCAACGACCGGTACGGCCACAAGACTGGAGACGCGGTCCTGCAGGAGTTTTCGAGGCTGCTGAAGAAGTTTTCCCGCAAGAGCGATGTGCTGGCGCGATACGGAGGGGAAGAGTTTATCATCCTGCTGCCTCAGACCTCCATGGATGGGGCCTTTGCCGAGGCCGAGAGGATGAGAATATCCATCAGGAACCATAAGTTCAAAAGTCTTAAAAGCAAAAGGGGCTTTACTGTCAGCATAGGGATATCCTGTGCTCCCCATCCAAAGATTAAAACTCACGATGACCTTATTTCCCTTGCCGATGACGCTCTTTTTGAGGCAAAGAATTGCGGCAGGGACAAAGTAATGGCGTATAATAAATAATCCTCCGGTCTGGATGGTATGTTTCGGGATCCGGGAGCAGGGCACTGTGAAAGTAATAACATCTCATATAAACGCTGACTTCGATTCCCTTGCCTCAATGATAGCAGCCACAAAACTCTATCCTGAAGCGCTGCTTGTCTTCCCCGGCTCACAAGAACGGAAAGTGAGGGATTTTATAGAGGTCTTTGATCCCATCAAGATCAATCGTCTGAAAGATATTGACCCTGAAAAAGTAGACACCCTCATAATCGTTGATGCAAAACAGGCCGACAGGTTAGGCCCTTTGGCAAAAATGCTCAGGAACAAAGGGTTGGCAATTCATATTTATGACCATCATCCCTTCAAGGAAACAGATATACGTGGGGAGGTAGAAAAAATAGAAGAAGTGGGAGCGACCGCCACTTTAATGTCCGAAATACTGAAAAACAGAAAACTGCATCCTTCACCCATGGAAGCCACGACCCTTGCGCTCGGCATTTATGAAGAAACCGGCTCCCTGCTCTTCCCTTCTACTACAGAGAGGGACCTGCTCGCTGTTTCTTACCTTCTCAAACATGGCGCAAACCTCAATATAGTCTCGAGTTATCTTAAAACAGAGCTGAACGTCCAGGAGCTGGACCTCCTTAATGAACTGATCAAATCATCAGCTGAAGTTGTTCTCAGGGGAATAAGGGTTCTCATTGTCAGGGCTGCCAGGGACGCATATGTCGGAGACGCCGCCCATTTTGCCCACAGGATCATGGACCTCGAAGACATAGATGCTGTGGTCCTCCTGCTGAGCATGGAAGGGAAGATACTGATCGTCGCAAGAAGCAGGGTGCCGGAGCTTGATGTCGGAGAACTGATGGGAGAGTTCGACGGCGGCGGCCATCCTACCGCGGCCTCGGCTACCATACGGGAGGCCTCACTGGAAGTGGTTGCTGAAAAAATCGTCAACCTCCTTTCCCGATATATAAAGCCCGGCAAGACAGCAGCCGACATCATGACCAGCCCTGTAATTACGATCGACTGGGACAGTTCCATCAAAGACGCGGAAGACAAGATGACCAAGTTCGGGGTTAACGTGCTTCCGGTCATCCGCAACGACAAATATGCAGGACTGATATCAAGAGAGACTGTCGAAAAGGCTATCTTCCATGGGTTCAGAAAAAACAGGGCCAGTGATTTTTCTACTTCAGAGGCCCTGACCGTGGAGCATTCTACCTCGATAAGGGACATTGAGACGATGATGATCGAGCATAACCAGCGTTTTATGCCTGTATTGAAAGAAGACGTTATTATCGGAGCAATAACCAGGACGGACCTGTTAAGGGTATTATACGAAGAATTCCTGCGAAGAAGACGCATCGGCAAGGAAGATATAACTGAAATGCATGCGGTCAGCAGAAATCTTTCATCTCTGCTGAAAGACCGGTTTCCGGATAAGGTCTATCAGATACTTAAGGCAGCCGGCGAAGTGGCAGACCATATGGGGATGAACGTATACCTTGTCGGAGGTTCGGTAAGGGACCTGCTGCTGGGGCAGGCGAATCTTGATATAGACCTGGTAAGCGAAGGGGACGGCATACTCTTTGCCAAAGAACTCAGCACTAAACTGCATGCAAGGTCAAGGGCCTATCCGCGTTTCGGGACCGCCCGGATTGTCCACGAGGGGCTTAAGCTTGATGTTGCCACAGCCCGCACTGAGTACTATGAGTCTCCGGCGGCACTCCCCAAGGTTGCTACTTCCTCGATAAAAAAGGACCTCTACAGAAGGGATTTTACGATCAACACGCTTGCGATCAGACTTAACAGAAAAGATTTCGGTCTGCTGATAGATTTTTTCGGGGGGCAGCGCGACCTTAAGGAAAAAACAGTGAGGGTGCTTCATAACCTGAGTTATGTGGAGGACCCGACCAGGGCGTTCCGGGCTGTCAGGTTTGCCGAGAGGTTCGGCTTCAAGCTCAGCAAACATACCGCTAACCTGATAAAATCAGCGATCAAAATGGAACTCTTCGAAAAACTTTCAGGGTCGCGCCTTTACGAAGAACTGCTGATTGCGTTCAAAGAAACAAACCCGGTGAAGACACTGAAGAAGCTTTCTGATTATGACCTCCTGAAGGTTATACATAAAAGCCTGATTTTCGATGAAAAGCTCGAGACTGTACTCTCATCAATGTCTGAGACGCTTGCCTGGTATAATCTCCTGTACCTGGAAGAGAAGGCGGATGCAGGGGTCCTCTATCTGACAGCGCTCCTTTCCCAGTTGAATGACCAGGACAGAAAGGAGGCCCTGGAAAGGCTGTCCGCCCCGTCCAAACTTCAGGAAGTCATTCTGAAAAGCATTGCCGGAGCAGACGAAATATTGAAGAAGCTTCCCCTGAATGACCCTGCAGACCTTTACCACCTGCTGGCAGAGGCCAACATCGAAACAATCCTCTTCGCAATGGCCATTACAAAAGACGTATACAAAAAGAAGGACATCTCACATTTCCTGGTAGACCTGAAAAAGGTAAAACTTTCCCTGAAGGGCGGCGACCTGAAGAAACTCGGAGTTGCAGAGGGGCCTGTTTACTCGTCCATTCTGAAAGAATTGCTCGACGAAAAGCTCAGGGGTAAGCTGAAGTCTGAAGAGGACGAGAAGAAATTCGTGCTGAGACGACAGCAGGCCAAAATGTAAGACAAGGCATTTTATTACTCAAGAGTCCATAAGCAAAAAGCATATCCTCCCATTTTTTTTCAACTTATTTCAATCCCCATTTGCCGGTTACTGTCAATACACTGCAGCCTGATAAAAACATCCCGCTATTGGGAGCAGGGGAAATAACACTCAAGATTTGCCGGGTGCGAAATAATGAGGGTTATCAGGTGCGTGATTATTGATAAGTTCCGGTTTATCGTGCTATTTTAGTCCTGTTCTGCAGAAGCAATATTTTATCGGCTATCACCGGTCCTGGACCGGAGAGTCAATTTATTTTAAACAGGAGGAAGGTACGTGAAAGCAGCCAAACGTCATATTGTTGCAGCAGTAATTTTGGCCCTGAGTATTATGGCCGCAGTGGTCTTTGCCGCCGAGGGGAGCGGGAAAACGAAGGTACAGATAACGCAAGACCAGCAGCTTTACAGCGTTGCCCCCCAGCCGTTGACAGTGGACCAGTGCGGACAGTGTCATCCGAGCGTGTTTAAAAACATAAAGGAAGACGGCGGAAAACATCGCTTCGACTGCCAGAAATGCCACAGCACATTCCATGTCTACAACCCGAGGAAGGGGAACTACGATGCCATAATGCCAAAGTGCGACACCTGCCACGATCAGCCGCATGGCGCAAAGGTGACCGATTGCCTGATTTGCCACACAAATCCCCACACCCCGAGGAAAGTGGCGATGAGCGCCGCATTGGCAAACGCCTGCGGCCAGTGCCATCCGGGCCCGCAGGAGCAGTTGACCAAGTTCCCGAGCAGGCACTCCAAGGTCGCGTGCAGTATCTGCCACACAGCACATGGGCTGAAACCGTCCTGCTTCAATTGCCACAAGCCGCACCTTGCTGGACAGGAAGTCTCAACCTGCAACACGTGCCATCCTGCCCACAGACCTCTGCAGGTAACTTATCCGGATGACACCCCGGCGGCGCTCTGTGGAGTTTGCCACACCAAGGTTTACAGCACCTGGCAGAAGACAGCTAGCAAGCACGCAAAGGTCAATTGTGCCCTTTGTCACCATACAAGACACAAATATAAACCGCAATGCACAGAGTGCCATGCAGCTCCTCATCCCGCTGGCATCCTCGCACGTTACCCGAAATGCCTGACCTGCCATCTGGATGTACACGATCTGCCGGTCGGACCAAAGAAGTAGTCCCATCAATTCACTCTAAAATTGGAGGCCCCCGCTGCCGGGGGCCTTTTTTTGAAGCCGCCGCCGAAATTGACGGCCCCCGGTTATTCTGATAGGGTTAACTATAATAGTAACTGCTCAGAGAGTTAATTGTTCATACGGGACGAAAAAGCTAAGGAGCCGATGACCATGAGTCCGGGGCATGACGTTGAAAACAGAGAAAAACCCAACAGACTTATTTCTGAGAAGAGTCCGTATCTGCTGCAGCATGCTTATAATCCGGTCAACTGGTATCCCTGGGGCCCTGAGGCGTTTGAGACCGCGCAAAAGGAGAACAAACCCGTCTTTCTCTCCATCGGATATTCGACCTGCCACTGGTGTCATGTCATGGAAAGAGAATCTTTTGAGGATAAGCAGGTAGCAGAGCTGCTTAACAAGGCCTTTATTTCCATCAAGGTCGACCGTGAAGAAAGGCCGGACATAGATAATGTGTATATGAAAATATGCCAGATCATGACAGGCAGCGGCGGTTGGCCCCTGACTATTATTATGACGCCTGATAAAAAGCCCTTTTTTGCAGGTACGTATTTACCTAAGGAGAGCCGCTTCGGCAGGGCAGGCATGCTCGACCTCCTGCCGAGGGCAAGTGAAATGTGGGGCGGCCGGCGTGGCGATCTCACCAAATTGTCCGATGAAATCACTGCTGCGCTGCAGAATGAGGAATCGGCCCGGGCGGGGACGCGTTCTTGATGAATCAGCGCTTCAGGCTGCATATGAAGAATCTGGCCCTGAGGTTTGATAAGCAGCACGGCGGATTCGGGGACGCCCCGAAGTTCCCGACCCCGCAGAACCTTATTTTCCTGCTCAGATACTGGAAGAGGAAAAATGAACCGAGGGCCCTCGCGATGGTTGAGCAGACCCTCCGTGCAATGAGACTGGGTGGTATATACGACCATATCGGATACGGCTTTCACCGCTATTCCACTGATGCAAAATGGCTTGTGCCACATTTTGAAAAGATGCTCTATGATCAGGCCCTGCTTGCCATGGCGTATACGGATGCATACCTTGCAGCCGGAGAAAGAGGAATACAGAAAGACCGCCTCTGAAGTCCTGGATTACGTTTTGCGTGATATGACCGGTCCGGAGGGCGGTTTTTATTCAGCAGAAGACGCCGACAGCGAAGGAGAAGAAGGAAAGTTCTATGTATGGTCACATGAAGAGATATATGCCTTATTAGGCCCTTCGGACGCTGATCTTTTCATGAAGGTCTTCAATATAAACAAAGGCGGTAATTTTATCGATCAGGTGACAAATGAGAGACCCGGCACGAACATTCTGCATCTCAATAAAGCCATCGAAGAAACCGCCCCGGACCTGAATATGTCCGGGCAGGACCTTTATGACCGCATGAACGCGGCCCTGGGAGAAGCTCTTTGCAGTCCGGGAAAAGACGCGTCCATCCTCACAAGGATGATAAGATCCTGACCGACTGGAATGGCCTGATGATATCAGCTTTGTCCAGGGCAGCATCGTCTTTTCAGAGACCCGATTATGCGGCTGCCGCTGAAAAAGCAGCTGCCTTTGTCCTTGGGCGCATGCGTACTTCTGAGGGAAGACTGCTGCACCGATATCGCGGCGGAGAGGCTTCTTTGCCGGCACATATTGACGATTATGCTTTTTTTATTTCCGGCCTGATAGACCTCTATGAGGCTGTCTTCGACCTGAAATACCTGGAGGCGGCGCTTGAGCTGAACCGGGATTTCATAACGCATTTCTGGGATGAAAAACAGGGGGGCTTTTATTTTACCGCCGACGACAGCGAGGAGATACTTGTCAGAGGAAAAGAGATTTACGATGCCGCCATACCTTCCGGCAATTCCATCGCCATGCTGAACCTGCTCCGCCTGGGCCGTTTGACCGGGGACCCGATCTTGAAGAAAAGGCTGTCCATCATCGGGAGCGCCTTTGCGGAAACTGTCAGGGCTTATCCTGCGGGATATACGCAACTGTTGGTGGCAGTAGACTTTGCGGTCGGGCCTGCCTGTGAAATTGTCATTGCAGGCGATGCAGGGGCTGATGACACAAAGGCCATGCTGAAGGCGTTGAGGTCCCAGTTCATGCCGAATACAGTAGTTCTTTTCAGGCCTTCCGGGCAGGAAGGCCCCGGAAATTGACAGGATTTCAGATTTTGCAAAGGCGTATGGAAGTCCGGACGGAAAAGCCAGGGCGTATGTCTGCAAAGACCGTAACTGCAGACTGCCTACCAGCTAATATTTCGGAAATGCTTGAATTGCTGAAAGACTGAGCGCCGGATCTTTTCTATGTGACTTCTGTAGCTGAGACTTTTCCCGGCATTAGATTTGTATAAAGAAAAAATGAAAAAAATAAACCTATTTCTATTGGTGATTTTGCTTCAGTTCTTTTTGCTCTTGATTTTTATGTCCCCTGCTGCTGCTCAGACTTCGACGCCGGAAGCTGCGGAAAAAGTCATCCTCTATTTTTTCTGGGGCGATGGTTGCCCTCACTGCGCAAAGGAAGAAATCTATCTGGATATGCTCAGGAAGAAATATCCCCAGCTTGAGGTCAAATCCTATGAAGTATGGCATAACCGGGTGAATGCGCTCTTTTTTTCCGGGATGGCTGAGTCAGCCGGGATTCCAGTCCACAGGGGTCCCGGTCACCTTCATCAATACCGAGGTATTTGCGGGTTTCGATGACAGGAAGGCCCGGGAGATAGAAAGCAGGATCCAATTCTGCATCCGTAACAAGAAGACATGCATCGACCCTTCGGAAAAAACAGACAGACCTGTCTCTCCGGACAAGCGCCAGATCATCACGGTCCCGCTCCTGGGAGATATTGATGCATCTGAAATATCACTGCCTGTAATGACGGTCATTCTCGGGGGACTGGACAGCTTTAACCCCTGCGCATTTTTTGTGCTTTTTTTCCTGCTGAGTCTGCTGATTCATGCAAAATCAAGAAAAAGGATGTTCCTTATCGGCGGCACCTTCGTCTTTTTTTCGGGTTTTATCTACTTTGTCTTTATGGCGGCCTGGCTGAACCTTTTTCTTATTACCGGCCAGCTGAGGACTGTAACGGTCATCGCCGGGGCCGTCGCCCTGACAGTCGCGCTTATTAACATCAAGGACTTTTTCTTCTTTTCGAAAGGGGTTTCTTTGTCCATCCCCGAGAAGGCAAAGCCGAAGCTCTTCGAACGTATGAGAAACCTCATGAAATCAACCTCTGTTTTATCGATGATGGCCGGGACTGTAGTCCTCGCGCTTGCGGCAAATGCCTATGAGCTGTTATGCACTGCAGGCTTCCCGATGGTATTCACACGGGTCCTCACCCTGCAGAAACTCTCAACAGCCGGATATTATCTTTATCTTCTGCTGTATAACTGCATCTATGTGCTGCCTCTTGCGTCCATTGTGGTAATTTTTACGGTCACACTTGGGGCCAGAAAACTCTCGGAATGGCAGGGACGGAGATTAAAGCTGTTGTCCGGCCTGATGATGTTTTTTCTCGGACTTATTCTTTTGATCGATCCTGCACTGTTGAATAACATATTTGCCTCAGTCGGACTTCTCGCCGCAGTCTTAATAATATTTTCGCTTACGGTATTTATCACCAAAAAGATAATCCCCCGGATTGCCGAGTGATGGAGGCCGGATAATGGGGTCGAATAAAAGTGAGCGGGAATATTGGGCCGGTATGCTATAATTATCCAAATTTGACATGACCTTATAGGCCCATGTCGGCTTCTTTACTATAAATCATAATGACAGAGACTTCAAAAAAAATCCGGAAAACAATTGCTCTCGCTGCGATATCCTTTGTGATATCCCTTGCGGCCGCTTTTTCCGGTGTTCTGAATATTTACGAGACTCAGGTCATTTGATCTCTTAAGCAAAAACCTCAATCCCGCCGGCACATCTGAAAACATCGTAATTGTAGCGGTCGACCAGAAGAGCCTCGACGACTTGAGCGCTCAGAGTATGATCAACTGGCCCTGGCCGAGGCAGGTGTATGCCCCTATCATTGAATACCTTTCGGAGGCGGACGCGGTATTCGTGGATATCTATTTTACAGAGCCGTCATCCTATGGGGTGGAAGATGACCAGCTCTTTTCCAATGCGATCAAACAAGCCGGCAATGTCTATTTCCCTGTGGGTCTTACGAACATGGCAAAGAAGCTGTCTGAAGCAGACAGGGAGTTTATAGGGAAAATCGCTGTCAGGGCCGACCTCCATCCCGACCTGGTTTATAAATCCGCTGTCACCCCACTGGATGTATATGAGACCTCGGTTAAGGGGGGCGGAAATGTAGGGATCAAGCCCGGATGAAGACGGTGTTTACAGACGTGTTCCTCTTGTCTTCGGGATGGACCATACAGTTGTCCCTCAATTTGTGATGAACTATCTTCTTGGTGCAGGATTGGTGACATACAGGCAAGACGGCTTTTATGCCGGTGATACGAGAATACCGGCTGTTAAGAATGTCCTGCTGCTCAGATACAACAGGGCTGTGCCTCCTTTCGCTACGGTGTCTGCCGTCGATATCATTACTTCCTATAATGAAAAAAATTCCTCGAAAAAACCTCTTATTGAGAAGGAATTCTTCAAGGGGAAAAAGGTGTTTATCGGCTATACCGCGCCGGGGCTGTATGATCTTAAGCCCACGTCCCTTTCATCGACTTCCACCGGGGTCCAGGTCCATGCGACAGTGCTGGACAATATCCTGAACAGGAATTTTATCAGACCTTTGCCGTGACACATACCTCATAATATTTATGCTGCTGATCTCTTTAATCATCAGCAGCCTCGTATTGCGGTACCATTCCGTGTATATCAGTTTCAGTATATTTTCCCTTGCCGCCTTTGTATCGGTCCTGATACCTGCTGCCTTTTTTATGAACGGTTTCTATATCAAAATACTGTTTCCCCTTTTGTCTGTAGGAATCAGCTTTGTTGTGGCTGCCGGCTATAGTTATGCGACAGAGGGCAAAGGAGCGGCGTTTTATCAAGAGGACCTTTATGCAATATATGGACAAGAATATTGTGGAATACATACTCAAAAATCCCGAGGTAATAAAGCCCGGCGGGCAGCGCAGGAGTATCACAGTATTCTTTGCCGATCTGGCAGGATTTACTACTCTGGCCGAAAGTCTGCCGCCTGAGCAGACAGCCACGATGCTCCAGACTATCTTGAGTGCATTTACCGAGGTGATCATCCAGAACAAGGGGGTGATAGATAAATACATCGGAGACGCGATCATGGCCTTCTGGGGCGCGCCCCTTGAAACTGAAAATGACGAAATAAATGCCTGCCGTGCCGCATTGCAGTGTGTCCGAAAGCTCGAAGAGATAAATGAGACAAATGCGGCCAGGGGATGGGCCCGGGTGAGACGTCAGGATCGGGCTGAATTCCGGGGACGCCGTCGTCGGCAACCTCGGAAGCGAAAGGCTGTTTGATTATACCGCGATAGGGGACACGGTGAATCTCGCCTCGAGACTTGAATCCGTAAATAAATTCTTCGGGACGCATATCATCGTCAGCGGTGAGACACTGAAAAAGACCGCTGACCTCTTCTTTGTCAGGGACCTCGGTCTTATAGAGGTCAAGGGTAAGAATGTGGCTGTGAACATATTTGAACTGCTGGGAGAAGCGTCCGAAGCCTTGCCTGAAATAAGGCAGATGGTCGAAATTTATCACCGGGGTCTTGCTTTATACAGGGAGGGGAGATGGGACGAGGCCATCGCAAGCTTCGACATGGTACTCGCGGGTCATCCCGGCGACGGGCCATCGCTGTTTTACCGGGCCCGCTGCGAGCAACAGCGCTCTGTCCCCCTGTTGACAGGAAACTGGGATGTTGTTAAAATGACCGAAAAATGAAATCCCTGGTCCTGATTATTTTATTGTTTTTGTCTATCCTGGCCTCTGCATCTGCCGGAGCCGAAACCGCCAGGGTTGTTACGAAAGAGAATGCCCTGAGAGAAAATTGCAGGTTCTTTTCGCCCGTTAAAATAACCGTCCATTATAATGATGCGTCTGGATCTGCTTTCCCCGTCCGGCGACTGGTTCAGGGCCAGGTTCAAGGGCACAGAGGGATGCATCCACAAGAGCGCGGTCCTGAAAACGAACGTTTCGCTCTCAGGACTCAAGGGCGCTGAGAAGCGGACCCAAAGGAAGAAAAACATTCTGCCACCGAAGCTGAGGTGTCCCTTGCAGGTAAAGGCTTTACTCAGGAGGTGGAAGACGAATTAAGGTCAGAAAACCCTGAAATGAAATTCGACCTTGTCGACAACATTGAACGATACTCTGTGTCTGAGTCTGACCTTTTTGAGTTTATAAAAAAGGGGGGACTTTTCTTCCCCTAATGAAAAAACAGTGCTTTGCCTTTCTTTTATTGCTGCCTTTTCTCCTCTCGGGGTGTCTCTCGGTCGAGGCTGTCAGGGTCCTCGCTACGGCGCCTCCATACATTGACGCGGGAGTCACTGTCTCCGGAAAAGTTTACAGGGCCATGAAGCCTGTCTCAGACAGTGAGGAATACTACATAGGCAAGGCCGTTGCTGCCAGGATACTTTCGTCTTATAAGCTTTCAGATAACCGCTAAACTTACGGCCTATGTGAATCTTGTCGGCAATGCCGTGGCGCTGTCTTCTGACAGACCGTACCTGTACGGGGGATATCATTTCGCGGTCCTGGATACGGCGGAGATAAACGCCTTTGCCTGCCCGGGAGGGATCGTCTTTATCACAAAAGGCATGCTGGACGCGGCTGAAAATGAGGACGAACTCGCTGCTGTCCTGGCGCATGAAATCGCCCACATTAATAGCTATGACGGCATAGAGTCCATCAAGCGAAGCAGGTGGACCGAGGCCCTGGCAGCCGCGGGTTCTTCCGCTGCAAAACAATCCGGGGCCGCAGGAGTATCTGAACTCGCCGGTATTTTCGAAGGGGTGGTGGACGATGTTTTCAAAACCATAGTAGTCAATGGTTACGGCAAAGCCCGCGAATATGCCGCGGATGAGACCTGCCTGACCTTCCTTGCCAGGGCAGGGTATGACCCGTCGAAAATGAAGGATTTTCTCAATGTCCTCATCAGACAGGGAAAATCATCTGAGGGCGGCCTGCTTAAGACCCACCCCGCCACAGCCGAAAGGATAGACAATATCCGGACTAATCTGCCCTTTGAAAAGGCCGACCAGTCACTTGTCCGTCTCAGGGCTGAAAGGTTCTTCGCCTCCGTCAGATAGCCTGGGACATGACGCGCGGCTGCTCTGATTCGGCCTGTCCTCTTTTACCACGCATATCTGAAGGAAGCTATTACTGACTGATCGGTGAGGTTGTCTATCTCGAAAGACCTCTTGTAACCCGACAGACAGATCAAAACTTTTTGATGGCTTGAAATTGAAGATGCCGAGCGCAACTGTCTGGTTTCTCATGCCTGAAGGGACCCCTGACTGCAGCTGCATGATCCTGAATAGTTCCCCCCTGAAGGTCAGTTTCTTAGGGACGACGCGCCAGATCACACCCAGTGAGGGGACCAGGTCCTGTTCAACGGAAAGGTCGTTGAGCGCATTCGAAATCCATCTGACCTCCTCGGGGACAAGGTCAGAAGGGATCTCCTTTTTAAGGAGTTCGTAGACAAGGCCCACATTTATGTCGACATTAGGATGCAGCCTGTAGCCGTATTTTACCCCGGTCCCTCCGCCGTATTCGTAGTAGCCGCTTCCGTCCGGGAAGACGAGATGATTCCAGGTAATCGACGTTAAGGGTGAGGTTGACGAGCCATTCGACTACTGACTTGTCCATATACCAGCGGTGTTTGTAATAGGGGAGGAAAGAGGCGAACATATATTTAGAGTCGAGAGAGTCATCGAGCTTGATGTTTCTGTACGGGATGGCGATGCCGATCGAGTTGGCAGCGTCCACACCGAACTTCGTCTCATAGTTCAGCAGACCGCTCTCTCCGGTTGCACTGGTATCGTCTTTTCCGATTTTCATGAAATCATACTGCCCTGTCACAGCGATGTCTTTTGTCGTTACAGGGACAAAACCGTTTTCCGACGAACTCTCAAGCGATGGGAAAGGGCCCATGAAGAACTGCTGGATATTGAAGGATGAGCTTGTCGAGCCTGCAAAGGACGTCTCCGGAGAGCTCCCGAAGATGATCCTGAAGCAGCTCTTCCGAGTGTTTCTTTGACCAGTCGACAAGCTCTGCCTTTGTGCCGTTGAAGGAGAGCGACTCACCGTTGCCTGATATGTAAAGGTCGATGGTGTCGCTGCCCGAAAAATTGTTCGCTATCCCGTCGCCGTCAAAAATGGTGAATTGCAATGAAGCGTTATAAAGCGGTGAATCCATCTGTACCCCGGGCGTGATCCTCCTGTGGTCCGAGAGATTTTGGAATATGTCTTCCCAGGTGCTCGCGCCTGCGTCGCCAAGGATGCATGAGACAGAAATGAAACTGAAAAAAATAATAAAGAATAAACGCCTTTTCATTTTCTTCTCCTTTGAATCTCGCCGCTCTTGCGACTTTATATTTTTATAACGCGGCTAAAACTAACAGAATCAGGCGAAAAAAAGCAATGAAAAACTGAGTTAAACCTTGTGCTTGCATTGGAGACAGGAGGGGAGAGGCAAAGGAGATAAAAAGAGCCTTACTCTGTTTTTCCCGGCGCTTTTACCCCGACTTTTACCCGGTCAGAGCAATCATCGAATACAGAATGCCGCATTGACAGAATAATCGAATTTCGCATAACATTAAATTGCTGAAAAATGAAAAAGAAAATATTTTCCATAGGTCTCCTGTTCGTCCTGATCCTCTGTCCTGTGGTACTCCATGCGGAAACCCTGAGCGTTGTCACAAGGGAAAATGCCTTGAGGGCCGACTGTGGTTTTTTATCAGCTGTCAAATCAAAGCTTAGTTACGGCGATCAGCTTGAAGTAGTTTCCAGGGATGGTGACTGGTTCAAAGTCCGGTACAAAAATATAAAGGGCTGTATACACAAAAGCGCTGTGACAGACCAGAAAGTCAGTCTCTCCGGGGTGAAAACCTCGAAGTCCTCTTCTGCCTCAGAGGAGGAGGTGGCCCTTGCAGGCAAAGGGTTTAACCCCCAGGTTGAGGACTCTTATAAACGCAAACATTCCGAACTTGATTTCACCAAGGTCGACAGAATTGAAAAATTCAAAATACCTGAAGATGAGTTAATAATATTTATCAAAAACGGGGGGTTGGACCAGCCCTGATGAAGAGAGTGATCATTTTATTATCGGTCCTGTTGCTTCCGGCTGTGTGCTGCTTCTTTTGACCTCCGTGACATAGGAAGGCATATGGGTACGATAAAGTCAACGGCCGATGCGACCCAGAAGGCCGCAAGACCGATATCTGACGAAGAGGAATACTTTGTGGGACGGGCTGTTGCCGCGCAGATTATATCATCCTACCCCTTGTCGGATGATAAGGGTCTGACAACATATATCAACGAGGTCGGCGAAGCAGTTGCCCTGCACTCTGAAAAGCCTTATACCTATGGAGGTTATCACTTTGCGTTACTCGACTCCGATGAAGTGAACGCCTTTGCCTGTCCGGGCGGCACCATATTTATTACAAAGGGAATGCTGAAGACCGTGGGAAATGAAGATGAACTTGCAGCTGTTCTGGCGCATGAGATAGCCCATGTAAACCATCGCGACGGTATAGAAGCGATCAAGAAATCCCGCTGGACAGAAGCTGCGACTATAGTCGGTTCTTCGGCGGTAAAGGAATACGGCGCCCAGGACCTTTCTAAACTTGTGAGCATCTTTGAAGGGTCCATAGATGATATAGTCAAGACACTCGTTGTCAAAGGTTATGGGAGAGACCAGGAATACAGCGCCGACAAGGCAGCGTCTCGACTTATCTTGAGAAGACCGCCTACGATCCTTCAGCCCTGAAAGATTTCCTCGACAGACTCGCAGTCAAGGGGAAGGCTTCAGACGGCGGCATATTCAAGACACATCCCGGGACCTCGGAAAGGGTAGAGAAGGTAAAGGCTGAGCTTCCTGAAAAAGGCGCTGATAGCAAGCTCGTCCAAAAAAGAGCAAATCGTTTCAGCAAACTGGCGGCCCGGTAAGCTTAATCAGACGGCCGATCTTAGCGCACCAGTTAACCGGCACATTCATAAAAACCAATATACGAATAAGGCGGAAACGCGTCCCGCTCATCATCGCCCCGACATCCGGATATGTTTGAAATCTATGAATTACATGGACGAAGATTATTTTCAACCTCTGCCAGCTTTTGTGTTAATCATAATTGGAGTACGCGGTGATGTATCGGAGTAGAACCTATCTCAAAATCGACTTGCCTCTGCTAAGTTTGTCATACCCGCGCAGGCGGGTATCCAGAACTCCTCTAATACACTGGATTCCCGTCTTCACGGGAATGACGGCTAGAGGACCAATTTTGAAGAAACTGCATTTTGAGATGGATTCTAGTCAAAAAGGATAAAATAAGAAAATGCGCCACGCCAGAAGACATCTCAGGAAACTAAGATATGCTGTGCAGTCTGCGTTCCTGTTTCTTTGCGGTATGACAGGATACCTTTTTTACAGCTATGTCGTGCAATTGGAAAACCACGGCATCTCCTTTACGCAGAGGCCGCCTTCTGTTGATGCGTTCCTTCCGATCGCAGGGTTGATGTCCTTCAAATATTTTTTGTTCACCGGAATCATTAAGCCTGTCCACCCTGCCGCCTTTGTCATGTTTGTCGCGATCGTGGCTGTCTCGGTCTTGCTGAAGAAGGGCTTCTGCGGCTGGATCTGTCCTGTAGGCACCCTCTCCCAGTACTTCTGGATGGCAGGAGAGAAGGTCTTCGGCAAAAACTTTCGCATGCAGAAATATGCTGATATCGCGATGCGTTCGATAAAGTATATGCTTATGGCTTTTTTTCTCATCGCAATATGGAGGATGTCACTGAAACAACTGGCGCTTTTTTTCAGCTCGGACTATTTCAAGACAGCCGACATCAGGACGATGAAGTTCTTTACTGAAATGTCCCGTACCACCTTCTGGTCACTTTGTTTCATAGGCGGACTTTCCCTGGTCTACAAAAACTTCTGGTGCAGGTATCTCTGTCCTTACGGGGCGCTGCTTGGACTCCTGAGCTCTTTCAGCCCGGTAAAGATAAAAAGGACAGAAGAAAATTGTGTGCACTGCGGGGCCTGCTCCCGGAACTGTCCTGCGCTCCTCCCGGTAGAGGAAAAGCAAATGGTCAATTCCCCGGAATGCTTCGGCTGTATGACCTGCGTAAGCCATTGCCCCTCAGCAGGAGCTCTGGACATAACAGTCAGGGCAGGCCTGACCCGGAAGGTTTTCAGTCCCTATATTTACCCCGCAGCGCTCCTCCTGATTTTTTATCTGGTTATTCTGACAGGCATCCTTACCGGGAATTGGCATGGTTAACACCTATAATTCATAAATTTCGGACAACATTACCCGGAATAAGGCCGGATATAGTATCCGATCGGATTTTTTTGCCGACCTGCCTGCCGGCAGGCAGGTATTCCTGCAGCGCGCATATGAATTCTAGAGGCAAAAACCCTCGGAGCGTAGCGAGAATGGGCGAGGATGCTATTTCCGCCTTATTCGTCGCTATTGTTTTTGAATTTTACAGATGCCTTTCAACCCTTTCCCTGACCTCCGCAAAATCACAGGTATACTTCTCCGGCTTTCTCCCGAAGCAGATCCCGAGGCTTTCGAAAAGCGCGATTTCCGTCAGGTCGACTTCTCTTCTCTTGATCGCCTCCGCAGTCGGCATATATTCTATGCGGTTGCCGACGAGATCGACTACGGTGTTGCCTGCCTTGCCGTCAAGGAGCATAAGTACTGCCGCGGCCCCGGCCCTGTAGCCGAAATTGACGTCGTAGGCTGAGGTCTGTCCTGAACGCACGAGATGGCTCGGGACAATCTCCCTGACCTCGGGTATTTCATAGACGCCAGGAGTGAACATGCCGACCCGCTTCATGAACTCCTTTACCTCGGGGTCTGTCTTCATCCTCTTTTCGACCTGCTGTTTTACATACTTTCCGGCGCCTGCAAGCTTCTTGTGGCCGAACGCGTCCACTCCGGCCGATTCGTCATAGAGCATATCTCCGCTGGCGGTTTTTATGCCTTCAGCCACTACAATCATATAGGTGCCGGCCCTGACATCGCTCCTCTCTATCCTTCCGAAATAAGTGGCCTTTATATGATCGTTGACCACGTCGAAATCGACCGGGATCTCAGGGATAAGGATGCAGTCCGCCTCTGCCCCGATGCCGCCGCGCAGGGCCGTATGTCCGACGTATCTGCCGAAGACCTCCACTATCATGACGCGGTTGTGGCTCATGCCGGTCGTCTTGAGGTCGCGGACCATGACCGCTACCCTGTTGATCGCCGAATCTCCGCCCACGCTATAGGGCTGGAGATCAAGGTCCATGGTCTTTGGCGCATGCACGCAAGGTATACCCTGGTTGCCGAGGTCCACGACTACGCTCCCGGTATCATCGCCGCCGCTTATGACCAGGGCGTCTATCCCGAACTTCTTGAGTCCGTCCTTTATCCGCTGGTACCTGTTCGGGTCGTTTATCTTGCTTATCTTGACCCTGGAATGCCCTGCCTCGGACCCTGCTACCGAAGCCTCTATCCGGCTCACCCTTTCAGCATTGAGCACCACTACCTTTTCCATGTCGACAAGGTTGTAAAGCCCGGCATAGCCGTTCGGTATCACTACGGATTCAATCCCGTTCGCATATGCCTCGCGCGCTACCCCCTTGATGACCGCATTCAGTCCTCCTGCATCTCCGCCGCTGGTGATAATCCCGATTCTCTTAATGGACGTCATAACAACCTCCTTTGCTTTCAGATAATGCGTATATTCTAGCAGGATTTTCCCGACTTATCATCCTAAAAACAGCAGCTTAAACCACAGAGCTCACAGAGCCAGAGAATATGTAAACAGATCAACTTATTGATTATAATTAACGTAAATTCTTCCCGTTTTTTCTGCCGGTTCTTTTCTCTTTAAACTCTGTGGTGAGGCTTAAAAAAGCCTTTCCATTATAATTTATGATACTCCTGTATTGACCGGATGTTTATTTTTTTCTTCCTGAGCATTTCGATGGCATTCACTACAGCCTTTGCCCCGGCAACCGTGGTCGTAAAAGGTATCCCGTACTGAAGCGCGCTCCTCCTTATCGAGAAGGAGTCCTTCTGGGCCTGGGCCCCGCTGACCGTATTTATAACAAAGACTATCTCTTTGTTCTTGATCAGGTCGACGATATGGGGTCTGCCTTCGCCGACTTTATTGATGATCTCCACCTCGAGCCCCTTTTCGCTCAGGAAGGCAGCGGTACCGCGTGTCGCGATAATCGAAAAGCCTGCGGCAAACAGACTTTCCACTATTTTGCATATGCCGGGCTTGTCCTTGTCCCGGATACTGATCACGATCTTGCCGGAGCGGGGCAGCACATTGCTGGCAGAGGCCTGGGCCTTGGCAAAGGCACGTCCGAAATCCTCGTCTATCCCCATCACCTCGCCGGTCGATTTCATCTCAGGACCGAGTATGGAATCAACACCCGCAAACTTGTCAAAGGGGAATACAGCTTCCTTTACAGCGACATGTTCCATCTGTCTTTCTTCAGTAATCCCGAGTTCCTTCAGGGTCTTGCCGACCATGATCTTTGCGGCGACTTTTGCCAACGGCACCCCGGTCGCCTTGCTCACAAAGGGGACAGTGCGCGAGGCCCTCGGGTTGACCTCAAGGATATAGATCTCGTCTTTCTTGACAGCGAACTGTATATTCATAAGACCTACAACGCCCAGTTCAAGGGCGAGCGCCCTTGTCTGACGCTTGATTTCAGCGATGATATCGTCGTTAAGAGAATAGGGAGGCAGCGAACAGGCTGAATCACCGGAATGGATGCCGGCCTCTTCTATATGTTCCATGACCCCGGCCACGACCACGTCATGGCCGTCCGACAGGGCATCGACATCCACCTCTATCGCGTCATCGAGATATTTATCGACCAGGATGGGATGCTTCGGAGCGGTCTTTACCATGCGCTCCATATAATTGCGGATAGACTCCTCGTCGTAGACGATCTCCATGGCCCTTCCGCCGAGGACATAGGAAGGCCGCACCATTACCGGATAACCGATCTTCTGCGCCGCACCGACAGCTTCTTCAATAGTCATGGCAGTGTCGCTTTCCGGCTGTCTCAGTTCCAGTTTGTGGAGGAGTTCCTTGAACCGTTTCCTGTCCTCTGCGCGGTCTATGGAATCCGGAGAGGTGCCCAGTATCCTGATCCCGGCCTTTTCAAGGGGCACCGCCAGTTTCAGAGGCGTCTGTCCGCCCACCTGGACGATCACGCCGATGGGTTTTTCCGTTTCGATGATATTGAGAGTGTCCTCGATCGTGAGCGGCTCAAAATAGAGCCTGTCGGAGGTATCGTAGTCTGTGCTGACTGTCTCGGGATTGCAGTTGATCATGATGGTCTCATATCCCAGTTCCCTCAGGGCAAAGACAGCGTGGACGCAGCAGTAATCGAATTCAACCCCCTGTCCTATCCTGTTGGGCCCTGAGCCGAGGATAATCACTTTTTGTCTTGTCTGTGGGGTTTGCCTCGCAGTCAAAAAGCAGTGATGAGTGATGAGTGATGAGTGATGAGTTGTTTTTTTCTCCTGACCCCTGACCCTTGACCCCTGACCCTTGTATTTTGTAAAACGGTCTTTCATAGGTCGAATACAGATAAGGGGTAAAGGCCGCGAACTCGGCAGCGCAGGTGTCCACGATTTTATATACAGGCACTATGTCATGTTTTTTTCTCAAGTCCCCTGATATCCATTTCAGAGAGGCCCAACAGCTGCGCCAGTCTCCTGTCCGAGAACCCGTATTCCTTGGCCTGGCGCAGCAGAGCAGCCTGTTCTTGCAATGTTCTGCTCTTGTCAGAACTTTGAACCTTGAACTTTGAACTTTGAGCTTTGAGTTGCTCCTCAAACTCAATGATCTGCTTCAGGTTATTGAGGAACCAGGGGTCTATCCGCGTATACTCGTGTATTGTCCTGATATCCATGCCTGTCCGCATCGCCTGGGCGATATACCATATCCGCTCCCCGCCCGGGATCTTCAGCTTCGTCTTTAGCCTGTCAGGGTCAGCTGTCGACTTCCTCAAGGCCGTAGCTTCCGGTCTCAAGGCTTCTGAGGGCCTTCTGCAGCGATTCCTTGAACGTCCTGCCTATGGACATGGCCTCGCCGACCGACTTCATCTGGGTAGTGAGCACCGGGTCTGCCTCAGGGAATTTTTCGAACGCGAACCTCGGGAACTTGGTGACAACATAGTCTATCGTCGGCTCGAAGGACGCCGGCGTCTCACGCGTTATGTCGTTCTTTATCTCATCGAGGGTGAGTCCTACGGCGAGCTTTGCGGCTATCTTTGCTATCGGAAAGCCTGTGGCCTTTGAGGCCAGCGCGGAACTCCGTGAGACCCTCGGGTTCATCTCTATCACGATCATGCGGCCGTTTTCAGGATTGATTGCGAATTGTATATTGGAACCGCCGGTGTCCACGCCGATTTCGCGGATGATCGCGATAGAGGCGTCCCGCATCCGCTGATATTCTTTGTCGGTCAGGGTCTGGGCCGGGGCCACAGTGATCGAATCTCCTGTATGGATGCCCATGGGATCGAAATTCTCTATGGAGCAGATGATGACGACATTGTCTTTTGTGTCCCGCATCACTTCGAGTTCGTATTCCTTCCAGCCCAGCGCGGACTCTTCGATGAGGATCTGGCTTACAGGACTCAGCTTCAACCCCTTGTCCAGCAGCTCTGTATATTCTTCGATGTTGTAGGCTATGCCCCCGCCTGTCCCGCCCAGTGTGAAGGCAGGCCTGAGTATCGCAGGAAACCCTATATGCTTCGATCGCCTGCAACCCCTGTTTCACGCTGGTCACAGCAGCGCTCCTGGGGAGATCGAGGCCGATCTTCTTCATCGCCTGCTTGAAAAGTTCCCTGTCCTCGGCTTTCTTGATCGCAGGAAGCCTGGCGCCGATAAGCTCGACATTGTACTTTTCGAGTATCCCCTGTTCCGCAAGCTTTACCGCAAGGTTCAGCGCTGTCTGGCCGCCCATGGTGGGCAGTATCGCATCAGGCCGCTCTTTCTCGATGATCAGCTCAAGGACCTCAACAGTCAGCGGTTCAATATACGTGACATCAGCTGTTTCCGGGTCGGTCATGATCGTGGCGGGATTGGAATTGATCAGGATGACTCTGTACCCTTCGTCTCTCAAGGCCTTGCACGACTGCGTTCCGGAGTAATCGAACTCGCAGGCCTGGCCTATGATGATCGGACCTGATCCGATGATGAGTATGCTTTTAATGTCTTCTCTCTTGGGCAATGTAACCTCTTACATATTAAATTTTGACGACTCGATAAATAGTCTTTAATACTGCAGACTGTCATTCAGGCTTGTCAGGAATCTTCTATGCCAACGCCTTGCGGATCAGCGATTCCGGCAAGCCTGACTGCGACTTTTTACGAATGTATCAAATTTTAAGAAATTCCTTTATCTCCTCATGCGCGGAAATCACGTCCTGCATGGCATCATCCGAATAGATGGTCCTCTCAGTGCCGTCGGCCAGGCAAAGCTTCAGCAGGAAGAGCACCTTTTCCTTGCCAAAGCCGGGGATGACTGTCCCGTGCTGCGCGGATATCTTTTCAACGAACTGCACTGCGTCAGGATTTTCGACCTCCTGTTTTATGCGTTCAATCCTGATCTCCTTTATGCTGTCTATGGCGATCGTCTCTCTCAGCTTTTCCGTTATCCATGACGTATATATCTTCGCCTCGCCGGACGCTGTATCGAAGACCACTTTCATCAGGCTTTCCCTGAATATGAACTTCCTGAAAAACAGGACCCCCGCGGCGAAGAGGAGCAGGAAGATCATGGAACTGATCAGCGTGTTATGGCTGTTCATTGCTACTATCACATATATCATACCGGCCACTGCAGCTGAGGCGAGCATGGATGAAAACTCCCGGTTGTAAATCCCGCTGTGAAGAACGCTGTCCGGCCCAACCTTATAGGCAGGGGTCGTGAAAATAAGTCTGTCCTCCTCTTTGCATATAGTATATTTTCTGTTCAGCTGCGCTGCTCAAAAGGTACCGTTCTGTATCAGCTTCCTGAACCTTCTGAAAAGATGTGTCGAGTCATTCGGACCCGGCCCTGCCTCGGGGTGGTGCTGCACGGAAAAGACCGGGAGTTCCATATGCTGCATGCCTTCCTCTGTGCCGTCATAGAGGTTGGTATGAGTCAGTCTGACCTGGCCGCCGAGGCTTTTAATATCGACACAGTAATTATGGTTCTGCGATGTTATCTCTACCCTGTTCGTTGACAGGTCTTTGACCGGGTGGTTGCCGCCGTGGTGACCGAATTTCAATTTATAAGTCCTGCCGCCCAGGGCAAGTCCGAGTATCTGATGACCGAGGCAGATGCCGAATATCGGCTTCTTCCCCAATAATTTCCTGGTATTTTCGATAGCGTAGGTGACGGTCTCCGGGTCCCCTGGTCCGTTGCTCAGGAGTATCCCGTCAGGGTCCATTTCAAGCACAGCCTCTGCCGGTGTCTGGGCAGGTACAACAGTGACATGGAACCCTGCCTCCGCAAGGTTTCGCAGTATGTTGAACTTGACACCGAAATCATAGACAACAATACTGAAGGGTTTAGGGTTTAGGGGCTGGGGTCCGGTATTTTCTTTTTTGCCAATCTCTAATCCCAAATCCCTAATCTCTTTGTTGCACCATTCCCAGCAGCCCTCTGTCCAGTGATAGACCTTGTCGGTAGTCACCTCTTTCACGAAGTCAAAGGCAGATATCCCGGGATGGGCCTTCACCTTTTTGAGAAGACTATGCGGGTCAGTATCAGTGGTCGAGATGATGCCGGGCTGTGCTCCATAGTTTCTCAGATGCTTTGTAAGCGCCCTGGTATCGAGGCCCTGGATGCCGACGACATGATATTTTTTCATATATTCCGTCAGGCTGGAAGAGGACCGCCAGTTGCTCGGGAAGTCACAGGCCTCTTTCACGATGAAGCCCTCTGCCTTTATGCCGCCTGCGGATTCGATATCCTCCTCGTTTACTCCGTAATTGCCGATCTGCGTGTAGGTCATGGTGACGATCTGGCCTTTATAGGAGGAATCGGTGAGTATCTCCTGGTAGCCGGTCATCGAGGTGTTAAAGACAACCTCTCCTATTGTCTCGCCTTCGGCGCCGAACCCAGTGCCTTCGAAGACCATGCCGTCAGCAAGAACGAGTAGCGCCTTTATTCCCATGTATATATCCTTCCCTTTGCGATCGTTGCAACAGGCCGTGCATTCAGTTTCCATCCCTCAAACGGGGTGTTTTTCCCTTTTGATCTGAACCTGGCTGCTGCAACAGTATATTCGACGCGGGTATCCAGAATTACCAGGTCGGCGTCAGCGCCCTGCTTCAGGGTCCCTTTCCCGATCCCGATTATCCTGGCGGGGTTCAGAGCCATCTTCTCCATCAGCCGGTCCAGGGTCAGAACGCCCTCGTCAACGAGCTTCATGCTGAGGCCGATCGAGGTTTCAAAACCTGAAATGCCTGACGGGGCCAGGTCGAACTCGCCGAGCTTTTCGTCCCGGTGATGCGGGGCATGGTCAGTGGCGATCACATCTATCGTATCGTCATTCAGACCGGCCTTGATCGCCTCCAGGTCCTCTTTCCTCCTCAGCGGGGGGTTCACCTTAGCGTTCGTGTTATATCCTTCTACTGCGTCCTCGGTTATGCTGAAATAGTGGGGACAGGTCTCGGCCGTGATATCGGCTATTCCTCGTTTCTTTGCCAGGCGGACCAGGTCCACCGCTCCTTTAGTCGAGACATGGGCGATATGCAGCCTGCCGCGCGTAAGTTCGGCCAGGGCGATGTCCCTGGCGATCATGACCTCCTCTGCCTGTGAAGGGATACCCCTGAGTCCGAGGGTTATGGAGAGTAGCCCTTCATTCATAACACCTCCGGCGGAGAGAGACATATCTTCTGCATGGGAGATGATGAGCGCCTTCCTGATCCTTGAGTATTCGAGCGCCCTGCGCATCACAAGGCTGTCCATGACCGGCTTTCCGTCATCGGAAAAAGCAACACAACCCGCGTCGAACATCATGCCGAGTTCTGCAAGTTCCTCACCTTTCTGGCCTTTCGTGATCGCACCTATGGGGAAGACGCTGCACGAACCTTCCTGTGCCGCCTTCTTGATGATAAACTCCGTTATGCCGGGATTGTCGTTTACCGGGTTTGTGTTGGGCATGCAGCAGACCGATGTAATGCCGCCCCTGACAGCCGCCTCGGTGCCTGTCTTTATTGTTTCTTTGTATTCAAACCCCGGCTCGCGCAGGTGCGCATGCATATCTACCAGACCGGGGAGCACGATCAGACCGGTCGCGTCGATTATCTCATCAAAGCCCGAGGGTTCGCGTTCTTTTTTCTCCTTTGCCCCTTGCCCCTTGCCCCTTGCCCTTGGTATCTGTATCTCTTTTATCCTGCCGTCCTCGATAAGGACATCGCAGATATCGTCGATCTTCTGCGACGGGTCAACAAGACGGCCGTTTTTTATAAATATCTTCATCCCTGCACTCCCGAGACCAGGTAAAGCACTGCCATTCTTACAGCTATGCCGTTGGTCACCTGGTCAAGGATGACCGAACGGCTGCTGTCTGCCACCTCTGAGGCTATCTCGATACCGCGGTTCATGGGGCCGGGATGCATGATAATCGCATCCTCTTTGGCACGGCCCACCCGTGCCGCGGTCAGCCCCCAGTTCCGGAAATATTCATGCGTTGAGGGGAAAAAGCCTTTGCCCTGACGCTCGAGCTGGATCCTGAGCATCATAATGACGTCTGCGCCGTCAAGACCAGCGTTCATGTCAGTGTATACTTGCACCCCTAAATCCTTCAGACAGTCAGGCACGAGCGCGGGCGGACCGATGAGTCGTATATTAGCGCCGAGTTTTGTAAGCGCGTAGATATCCGACTTGGCGACCCTGCTATGAAGTATGTCCCCGACGATGGCGATATCAAGGTCTTTTATCCGGCCCTTTCTCTCATTTATGGTGAAAAGGTCCAGCAGCGCCTGGGTAGGATGCTCGTTCGTGCCGTCCCCTGCATTGACCACAGAGGCGTTGATATTCTTTGCAAGAAAGTGCGGTGTCCCCGAACAGTTATGCCGTATAACGATGATATCCGCTCCAAGGGCGAGCACTGTCTTTGCCGTATCAAGAAGGGTCTCGCCTTTTACAACACTGCTGGTGGATGTCGTTATGTTGATGACATCAGTACTGAGCCGCTTTGCCGCAACCTCGAAAGAGGTCCGCGTGCGCGTAGACGGCTCATAGAAGAGATTGACTGTTGTCCTGCCCCTAAGGGCAGGCACTTTCTTGATGTCCCTGCCAAGGACATCTTTGAACCCTGCGGCCGTTTCCAGGATAAGACCTATCTCTTCTGCGCTGAGGTCTTTGATGCCGGTCAGGTCTTTTGATCTGAGGCTCATTCCAGTTCCACGCTGTCTTTTGTTCCGTCCTCGGTGAGTTGCACTGTTACTGTCTCATCCGTGGAGGTGGGAATGTTCTTGCCGACAAAGTCCGCCTTGATAGGCAGTTCCCTGTGGCCCCTGTCGACAAGCACGGCGAGCTGTATCGCCGAAGGCCGGCCCAGGTCCATGATTGCGTCCATGGCAGCCCGTATAGACCTGCCTGTAAAGAGCACATCGTCCACAAGCACCACGATGATGCCGTTCATCTCGCAGGGCACCTGGGTCCTTCTCACCACCGGCTGCTCTTTCCTGACGTTGATGTCGTCTCTGTAGAGGGCAATATCGAGTGTGCCCACGGGTATCTCGCTGCCCTCGATCTCATTCAGTTTTGCGCTGATCCTTCGGGCTATATGCACGCCGCCGCGCTGGATGCCGACAAGGCAGAGAGAGGATGTCCCCTTGTTCTTTTCGATTATCTCATGGGCCATCCTCGTGATAATGCGGTCTATATCGGTTTTGTCGAGCAGTTCCTTAGACATATAGATCCCCGTGAAAGGTGAAAAGAAAAAAGTGAAAAGCAAAAGATAACCGCAAGAAAAAGGAAATAGCTGCCTGCGGGTTATGAGAGATACAAAATAAGGGTTTTTTGTTGCGAACGCAGCTCAAGCTGACTCCTTTGCCTTTCTAGCCTCGCAGGGCTATTCTTAAAAGCAGAATTATTAAAGCATAAAATCCGGAACACTGTCAAATCTCCTTAGTTTGAGAGGTATTCGTTTTAAGCGGCAACCGCCGGGCCCGTAAAGGAGCCGTCAATAATTCTTCCCGCCCTGATAAATAAGACATTATTAATGGTATTATGTCTCTATTATTGAGAATGCCGGTTAGGGGGTCATATGCCGAATAAATCAAGGACGCTGCTGATATTAATAGCCACACTGTTTCTTGCCCTGTTCTTTCTGCCGCAGTTTGTTTCATTATATGTTGACTGGCTCTGGTTCAAAGATGTCGGGTTCGAAAAAATATTCACGACAAAGATAAACGCCCAGGCAATTGACCGCCTTGGCAGGCCTGCTGGCCGGTTTTCTTATTACCTACATAAACCTCTGGTTTTCCATGAATGCCACAAAGGGCAGGTCTGTTGTAACTGCTTCATTCAGCCAGGCAATTCCCACAGCTTGATATCCTGAGACACTTCGACAAGGTGAAAATTATAGTGCCGGTTGTAATCGGGCTTTTTGCAGGGTTATTGCTAAATAACAGCTGGCTGACATTTCTCTATTATTTTAATGGCGTTGCCTCAGGTTTTTCAGACCCGATCTTCGGGAAAGACGTTTCTTTTTACCTTTTTACCCTCCCTGTCCACGAAATCATTTCATCGACTCCTTTCTGTTTATTTTAGGGATATCCTTTGTTGCTTCTGCCTTAAACTATATATTGAAGGGCGCTATACTCTTCAGTCCGAGAGGCAGTTGCTGCCGAGCGGGCCGCGTCATCACATCTCTCTGTTATAGGGTCTCTGATCTTCCTTGTATTTGCATGGAAGGCGTATATAGGGATGCACGCCATCTTATACTCGTCCCATGGTCATGTGTCAGGCGCGACCTATACAGACGTCCATGCTGTCATCCCGTTTCTGAAGGCCAAGATATTCATCGCGCTGGCTGCCGCAGTCCTTCTGCTGGTAAATATCTTGCTTGAGACGCAAATTGATTGTAGTCGGGAGTATTGTGGTCTATCTGCTGGTGTCCTTTATCGGCAGCTCGGTCTATCCTGCTGTTTTACAGAAGTTTGTGGTAGCGCCGAATGAACTCGTAAAGGAAACCCCCTATATAAAATATAATATAGCTTCAACGCGGAAGGGCTTCGGTCTTGATACTGTTGAAGAGAGGAACATATCCGGCGGCACTGACCTTGACAAGGATGATATAACGAAAAACAGCGCAACCATAAAGAATATACGCCTCTGGGACCACCGGCCTCTGCTGGACACCTTCAGCCAGATCCAGGAGATCCGCACTTATTACGATTTCACTTCAGTCGGCAATGACAGGTATATGATCAACGGCGAATACCGCCAGACAATGCTGTCTCCCCGGGAGCTCTCAACAGAAAGCATCCCTACGCGGAACTGGATAAACGAGACCCTGACCTTTACCCATGGCTACGGGCTGACTCTCGGACCTGTGAACCAGGTGACCCCTGAGGGCCTGCCGGTATTGTTTATTAAAGATATCCCGCCGGTATCGACTGCGAAGAACATAAAAGTCAACAGGCCGGAGATCTATTACGGCCAGTTGTCCAGTGAATATGTGATTGTGAATACAAAGTCGAAGGAGTTCGATTATCCCTCAGGAGAGCAGAATGTCTTTACGCAATATTCCGGGAAAAGCGGGGTCGCGATAGGTTCGTTTTTCAGGAAACTCGCCTTTGCCGCGCATTTCGGCTCGCTGAAGCTCTTTCTTTCAGATGATATAACCAGTGAAAGCAGGGTCCTGTTTAACAGGAATATACTTGAACGGGTCAGGATGGTCATGCCTTTTCTTGATGTTTGACAACGACCCGTACATGGTGGTCTCTGATGACGGGCAGCTCTTCTGGATATACGATGCGTATACCGTGAGCGGCAGATTCCCTTATTCACAGCCGCTGGGCAACGGCATGAATTACATAAGGAACTCGGTCAAGGTGACTATCAACGCATACGACGGTAGCATGAAGTTTTATGTGGCAGACGATAAAGACCCTATTATCAGCACGGTAGGCAAAATATTCCCGGGAGCGCTCCAGCCTCTTTCAGAGATGCCGGCTGACCTGAAAAAACATATCCGCTATCCCCTGGATATCTTCGGCATCCAGACCCAGGTCTATTCAACCTATCATATGGAAGAGCCGCAGATGTTTTACAACAAGGAAGACCAGTGGGAGATACCGGTCATGGGAACAACCGCGAAGGCCGCGCCTATGGAATCCTATTACACGATAATGAAACTGCCGGAGGAGAAGAACGAGGAGTTCATACTTATGATCCCGTTTAACCCGAAGAAAAAAGACAACCTCTCGGCCTGGATGGTCGCCCGCAGTGACGACCCGTACTATGGGAGGCTTGTGGTATACCGTTTTCCGAAGGACAGGCTCGTTTACGGACCAAAGCAGATAGTTGCCAGGATCAATCAGGACACCGAGATATCAAGGCAGATATCCCTCTGGGACCAGCGCGGCTCACAGGTGATCCAGGGGAATTTGCTCGTTATACCGATCGAAAATTCTCTCATCTATGTCCAGCCCCTGTATCTCCGGGCCGAGAGCGGCAAGATACCTGAGCTGAAAAGAGTCGTCGTAGCATACGAAAACCGTATCGCCATGGAGGAGACCCTCGACGCCGCGCTTTCAAGGATATTCGGAGACGTCAGGGTTTCAGAAGAGGGAGCAGTTCCGTCAAAGGCTGTCCTTCTTCCGGCGGCCAAGGAGGAAACAGGACTTGCTTCTGCAGCCAACATGCATTTTAACGCTGCCATGCAGGCCCAGAGACAAGGGAACTGGGCCCTGTACGGAGAGGAGATAAAGAAGCTCGGCGAGGTCATCAGAAAAATGCAGAAGTGACCCTGATAAAAAGCGGCAGGCAGTTGAGTCGTTGAGTAGTTAAGTATCTGAGTATTTAACCACTTGACGACTTAACGAATTTAACGGCTCTTTCAGATTCACTGCTCACTATTCACCGTTCAAAAAACGGCCTCAGTCTTTCGACAGTTTTGTGTAATATTCGATCTCAAGAAGCCTTCTCTTGAGGTCTGTACCGCCTGAATAACCCCCGAGCGAGCCGTCTGTTTCAATGACCCTGTGGCAGGGGAATATAATGGGGATCGGATTCTTGCCGAGCGCGTTGCCGACCGCCCTGAAGGCCTGGGGTTTGCCTATCTGCTCAGCCAGCCATTTATAGGTCCTTGTTTCTCCGTAGGGTATCTTTCTGAGAGTCTTCCAGACCATTTTTTCAAATTCAGTGCCCTCTGTAAAGGCTGTCCGGCATGTGAATTCCTGCCTGGTCTTATTAAAATATTCGATGAGTTCGTCCCCTGCCGCGGTAGTTCCCTCTGTACGCTTTAAAAGGATATTCGAAGGTTTCGAAAAGGTGATGCCGGTCAGCACACCGGAGGTAAAAAAGAGGTATAGGGGACCTAAGGGACTATCCAGGAGATCATAAAAATCATTAGGGGATGGCCTTTGCTGCTTCATCCTGTTCGCCTGAATAAACCTCAACCCTGTCGCCGCCCCTGCAAATAGCTGAGGCCAGGGCCTTTTCCGTACACAGGATAAGCTCCTCAGTAGAATGTCCGTCAAGGTATACAATTCCAAGACTTGCGGTTATTTTACCTTTGGGCTGCGTTTCCTCATGCAGGAAAGGATAGTTTTTTATTATCGCATTATATCTGTTGCTCAGCGACAGCCCTGCGGAAAGAACTGTATTGGGCAGGATGACCGCGAAGGCGTCGCCTCCATACCGGACAACCACGTCAGAGCCGCGGATATTTTTTCTCAGGAGCTCAGAGACCTTTTTCAAGACTATATTGCCGTACTCTTCCCCGTTTGTCTCAACATACTTTCCGAAGAAATCAATGTCGAGCAAAACCAGAATAAGCGGCATTTTATACCGGGTCGCCCTCTCTACCTCCTGTGCAAGTCGTATCTGAAAATACCTGTGGCTGAAGACCCCTGTAAGCTCATCGATGAGGCCCGCGCGTTTTGCGTAAAGCACCTCAAGTTCCTTTATATGGTCTATCAGCTCCTTGGCGTCAAAGGCATGTCTTCGAACGATGCGTTCGATCTTGCCCATAAGCGTCATCCGGTCTTCTACTGATATATCACGCTCTGTCAATATAAATATCGGCACATTCTTGGTATACGGGTTTTCCTTCAGCTCCTTGATTAAATCAAAACTGAGCATGTCGGGAAGCACAAAATCCATGAGGATGAGGCTGGGACGTAGTGCGTGAGCAAGCTCTATCCCCCTTTTGCCGCTGGAAGCAGTATGGATAAGGAACCCCTGCGGCTCGAGAATGTCCTTGAAATAATCTGTGACACTCTCCTCGGACTCAATTACAAGTACGGAAGTCGGGCTTGAGAGCTTCCCTCTCACGAGATTCAATTCATCGAGTTTGTGGATAAGAGCGCTCTTGTTCAGTGGTTTCATGAGATAGTCGGATGCGCCGAGGGCAAAGGCGAGTTCCTTATTGTCAACGATAGAATGTATTATTACCGGTATCTCAGATGTGGCTTGCTCGCTTTTCAGGGTCTGGAGCACTTCCCACCCGTCTTTTTTGGGGAGCATTACATCCAGAGTGATGGCAAAGGGTCTCATGGTTATGGCCTTCTGGATGGCCTCCTCGCCGTTAAAGGCATGAGCGACCTTGTAGCCGGCCTGTGTCAGATGAAGGGTCAGCAGTTCGGTAGTAGCCGGATCGTCTTCCACAACCAGTATCAGAGGGGCCTCCTCTTTCATCCAGGGGAAATTAAGACTGATCGCCTCCGGCTCTTCAGGAGTGGATGTTTCTACTGGTGACGTTACCGGTATCGTAAAAGTAAAAGTGCTTCCTTTCCCGAGATTGCTTTCTACCGAGATATTCCCCCCGTGCAGCTCCACAAGCTTCTTGCTCAGAGCGAGGCCGAGACCAGCGCCTCCCCATTCCCTTGATAGCGTTGAATCAACCTGTTCAAACTCGTCGAATATCCTGTCTTTATCTTCAGGCCCGATGCCGACACCCGTATCATATACTGAAAATTCAAGATAATCGGCGTTTGTCCCAGGCCCGGAGGTCTGATGCCTGTTGTTATTATCGGCATAGTTGACTCTGATGCCCACCTTGCCGCCTTCAGTCGTAAATTTGATCGCGTTGGAAAGCAGATTATAGAGGACCTGTTTGATCTTGACCCTGTCGCCGGTTATGAGATCGACCCTCTCTCCTATATACACATCCGTTCTGATGAATTTGGTATCAGCAAACGGAGACATGATGTTCAGCACATCTTCGATCAGGTCTTTGACCCTGAAGGTCTCATAAATCATCTCGTATTTCCCGGCCTCAATCTTCGCTATATCCAGCACATTATTGATAAGTTCAAGGAGGTGCTTGCCAGCGGAATTAATGTTTTTAATATAGCGTTCCTGATTATCAGTAAGCTGGCCAAACGTCTTTTCTATCAGAACGTCCGAAAACCCGAGTATTGAATTCAGCGGAGTCCGCAGCTCATGACTGATATTTGCTATAAACCTGCCCTTCAGCTGGTTCATTCTCTCCAGTTCTTTGTTGGTTCTTTCAAGCTCGTCAGTCCTCTGCAAGACCTTTTTTTCGAGATTGGTATTTAACTCTTCGAGCTCTCCCGTCTTTTTTTCTAGCGCGCTTTTCAGGTCATGTTCTCTTTCCAGACTGTGCAGCAGATAGATCATGCCCAAAAAATTATTTTTTCTGTCATTCATCCGGGCCGCATTCAGATTGACTTCAAACTCCCTGCCTTTTGCATCAACAACAGTGACTTCAAACTCTTTTAAGGGAGTCTTTTTCGCAAGCAATTTCTTTGCAGAACCAGCGGGCCCATCGTCCCTTATCAAAGATGTTATCATCTTCCCTATGAGTTCATCCCTGGAGTATCCAAGTTTCAGGGTCGCAGACTCGTTGCAGGTGGTTATCAGACCGTTGGAGTCTGTAATAAGAAGGATGTCGGTACTTGTCTCGACCAGACTCGAAGATTTAAGTCTGTATTCTTCCAGTCCTTTTATCAGGGCAAAACGGTCAAGGGTTAATGAAAGAATGCCTGTCACCAGTGCGATGGACGCCTTCTGACGCTCGGAAAACTGTCTAGGTTTGAAATCATCGATATAGAGTATCCCTGCAAACTCGCCCCTGAGTATCACAGGATACGCCAAAACCGACTTTATTTTTTCAGACATCAAGGCCGGGTTATTCGTGAAATTGCACTTCTGCACATCGGTTATTTCGACAAAGTCTTTTGTCTGAAATACCTGCTCTGTGATCCCTCCCGGCAGTATGTCCCAGGAATTGTTTTCCAGAAATCTCCTGCTCAACCCCCTGGACGCAGCCAGTTTCATCTGCCTCCCCTCATAGACAGCTATGCTGCCGGCCGGGGCATCCAGGATATCAAGGGTTTTCGCAAGCACTATTTCGAAGAATTCTTTTAATGTTGAGGAGGAGCAGAGTTGCGCAGCCAGACTATACAGGATCTTCTGGTCTGCCATGGTCTTAATGACCTCTATCTTGGCCCGCTTCTGTTTTTCGATGATTTCCCAGAGGAACCTTGCTCCAACCCCTTCGATCACCTCGACCCTGTTTTTGAAGGTCGACCTTATCTTGTTGCTTATCTCAGGGTCACCAGTGACATTTACGACAACCTCGGGGTTAGCGGCGGCAAAGGACTCCAAATCTGCAAAAACAGGTATGTTCCATTTTCTGGCAAGCACAACCCCGGGGGCGTCATGCTTGCTTTCGCAGACCCCCACTAGAAAGGTGTTGGAATCCCCTCGCAGCAGAGATATAAGGGCACTCCCCCCGATTCCTCCTCCTGCAATCGCAATTCTAACCAAATCTGACTTCCGCAAAAGTGTCTGAAGATCTCATCTGTAAAAACAGACCGGTCAGTTCAGGGTCCCATTGCCCTGAGTATTGTTCTTTCTCCATGATAGTGAGGACATGTTCCGTTGTCTTCTCATCGCGATACGGCCGGGCCGAGACCATAGCGTCAAATGAATCAAGAATACCAAGCATTCTGGCTATCAAAGGTATATCTTCACCGCCAAGGGCATCAGGGTATCCGGCACCGTCCCAGCGCTCGTGGTGAGACCTTATACCAGGAAGCACGCTCTGCATCGATAGCAGCGGACGGCAAATGCTTTCGCCGATCAAAGGGTGTTTTTTTATGATGTTCTTCTCCACTTCTGTTAAGCTGGCGGGCTTCTTCAGTATCTTTTCACTGAATCCTATCTTGCCTATATCGTGTAAAATACCGGCCTTTTTTAAGATCTTCAGGTCTTTTTCGGGGAATCCCAGGAAAGCACCAAACTCTTCCGCCAGGGTACCTACACGTGTAGAATGTCCTTTTGTATAGTAATCAGTAGCTTCCATCGCCGCGACAAGACTGAAGATGATGTTTTCGGAGTGATCAAGTTCCTCATGCAGTTCTTTCAGCTTAAGGAGAGATCTTACCTTGGTGAGCAGTTCCAGCACATCAAAGGGCTTGCTGATAAAATCATCAGCTCCGCATTCCAGCCCTGTTATTCTGCTTTTCCTATCATTCAGGGCGGTCAGGAGAATAACCGGAAAAAAATATTTATTAGTCCGGCCTTTCAGCTTTTTGCAGAGTTCGAATCCATTTATCCCGGGCATCATCACATCAAGGATTGCAATGTCGATTAAAGAGTTTTTGCAGATTTCCAGTGCAGTGTCAGCTCCTAACGCAATACGGACGGTATACCCCTCCCTTTGAAAAACAGCTTCCATTAATTCCAGGTTGGATTCTATGTCATCAACCACCAAAACCGAGGGTCGTCTCTCTTCTTTTATAAGCCTGAAAGTCGAACTCATAACAGAATTAAAGCATCAGAAATTAAAAATGTCAAGTTTTTTTCTTTGAGATTAGGATGTTATACTAAAAACATAATCCGATACTTAAAGATTTGGCAGTCTAGAGTATCTTGACGCCTGTGTAATAACAGCAGGACTGGTTATTAAGATCATTGATAAACGACCTTTCGACACCATCATCAAAAAGTATTCTGACAAGGCAGAATCCGCCTGAAAGCGTTGAGTGCTGTTCCTGCACCACTTCGCCCTTCCCCCACTGGGAATAACGACGGTGTTCAACCCTGTCGCCGATTTTCAGATATAGCCTGACATTCATGGTTAATCAACCTCTATGACAAACATTCCGCTGGAGCATTATTCCATTATCTCAGCTGATAGCCGTAGATGGAGTAGATAAAATGCCCCGGAACCGTATAGGACTCCATGCCCCACTCTTCCGGTATAGGCCAGTAGGGCTCACCGTCTTTTAAGGCCTTAATCGCCGCGTCATCAAGCATTTTGTACCCTGACGTACGCACTAACTCTACGTCCCCGAGTTTGCCGTTCCTCAGTATCGTAAACCGTATTTTCAGGTCGCCGTATATACCCCTGGCAGCCGCCTCCGGAGGGTAGACCCATATGCTCTCTATCTTCTCTTTAAGCTTTCTCATGTAACCTGCATACCTGTAGTCCGAAGTATCAAAAGTGATCGAATCATCCCTCCTTTTTTGTGCGCCCGCCACCTCTTTTCTGGCGCTGTCGCCAATCACTCCTCTGTCGAAGAGTTTTGCCCTGTCCAGATAGCCGGGCTTATCGCTCAAATTATCACTTTTTATGCCAGTGCTGTTGCCCCCATCTGTTGATCCGGGACGCGTCCTCAGATCACGCCCTTCGCCTTGTTTCTCCGCTTTGCCCGGCCCCGGAATAACACCTTCAGGCAGCTGTTTTCCGGTCTCTTTTCCCAGGCCCGGGACAACAGGCTTTTCAGTTGACGGAAGATATTTCGGCCTTATCGGCGATATAGGGGCCTTTCGTGGCAAACTCATTGGTCCCCTCTTCACTTCAGGAGGAGGCGCAGGGACTATTTCGGTCTTCTGCAACTCCTCCGGAGAAATCAGCCTGGCAATAAATGCATCAGGTTTCTTTTTCACCTCCTCCGGGACGAAATACAGCCCTATAAAAAAGCCTATATGGATGATAATCGAAAAGAGGATGAATTTCTTAATAGTCAAATGATACTGTTCCTTTTGTCTCTAAAATAGATTTGCCACAGGGAGCACAGAGAATATGTCATGCCTGTTAAACAAAAACAGGCAGAGAGCAATAACCAAAGTGATCAGTTAAAAAGACTCAGCGAACTCTGTGGCTAAAATTCCGTTTTACCCCGGCCTCGCAATACCCGTTGTTCTGCTGCACGCAGCGTTTATATTTATTATACTATTCCAGCCCTCTTCTGCGCTCCTTATTGGCCGCATCCATCATGTAGGTAATTCCTTTCGGGCAATTGCGTCGGAAGGGAAGTTGCTGGAAGGCCGGAACAAAACTTCAGGACACGGACAAGAATCAGAAACCAGGCGGGAATGGACAGTGTATTTTTGCCTTTCTGACAGAGGAGCCGCCGTTGAGAAAGTAAGCTGATATCTTAAAAAAGAAATTATCCACTGAGCCTGAGATTGTATTGTCCCTGTTTTCGGCCCAGGGCATCGTCTTCCTGTTGTTATTTATCGCAACAATAATGTAAATATGATGCGCCTTCATCCCGTCAATATCCTCCTGACTGGGATTCGGAAGCCCCTTATGTATGCCAAACTGTGTATGGGAATGGAAATCTCCGATGATCTGCAGGCGGTCAAAGCGCGCAAGAATAGGCTCGATCTGCTTATGTCTTCTGTCATGTGATTGTACGCCTTTCAGCTTTCTGCTGGCAGTCTGGAAACTGAAGGCATGTTCTACGATAAACCTGTCCTCCAGTTTGTATCCCAGCAGAAAGCCGAGGCATTCACTCTTGTAGACTTCCGCAGAGCCTAATAGTAAATCAATAAAGGCATTCTCGCATAAATAAACTCTCATTGTAAAAGTTCACCAGAGCAGAAGATCAACAGCGCAGTAGCAAGAAAAGGAGATTCCCTCGCATCGAAGGTTTCACCATTTGCCGTTTTATCAAGCACTGCGGCTCTGCTGCGCTGTTGTACCGCTGAACTATTGCCTCTCATTTATGAATACTTCGGTAAACGTACAGTAATCACGGGACAAGGAGCATGCCGCACAACCTGTTCTGCAGTGCTGCCGAAGAGCATTCTGTCCAGTCCTGTCCTTCCGTGTGTCCCGATAACGACAAGGTCGATTTTTTCCTCTTCAGCAAAACGGGATATCTCTTCATACGGGATACCGGTCAAGACAACATGCTCGATATCCTTAAACCCTCTCATCTCATCGACAAAGCTTTTTTCGAGCTGGGCCTTTGCGTCCTTCTTCATGTCATTGTACATCTCGTCCAGTGACACATGCGGCACATACCAGCCCGAGGTTTTTACAACATCATAGATAACATGGATTAAATAGAGCTTCGCACCATAACGCTTTGCAAAATCTACGGCATAAGGCAATGAGCTTAAAGAACCTTCAGAAAAGTCTGTTGCACAAAGAATTTTTTTGATCTCCATTTTAAGCCTCCCTTAGATATTTTGCTGCTTCTTCCGGGGACGTAGGCGATATGTAAAAACCAGACCCCCATTCAAACCCGCTTGTCCTTAAAAGCCGCGGCATCACTTCCAGATGCCAGTGAAAGTCCTCACCCAGCGTGTGCCAATGGTTCTTCCTCGGTATCCTGTTCGGCGCTGAATGAATAAAGTAATTAAATGACACTCCGTCAAAAACAGTCCTCAACTTTTTCAGGACCGCAGAAAAAATAAGGGCCATATCCTCAATTTCCTCCGGGCTGATGTCCTGATATGCACAGCTATGTCTCTTAGGCAGTATCCAGAACTCAAAAGGAAATTTTGAAGCGTACGGACAAAAAGCAACAAAGTTCCTCGTTTCCAGGATGACCCTGCCTCCGAACCTCAGTTCCTCACTTATAAAATCACAAAAAATGCATCTTTCCTTATAGGCAAAATACTGTTTTGCACCATCAAGTTCTTCCTTGACCCTTTTAGGGATGACTGGGGTAGACACGAGATGCGATATCGGGTGTGAATAAGCCGCACCTAAGGAGATACCTGAATTCTTATAAATAAGTGTATATCTTAAACGAGTGTCTTTCTCGAGGTCTGCAATCCGGTCTCTGTACGTAAGGAGTACCCTTGCCATCTGGTCAAGGCCGATATCTTCCGGCCTCAGGGAGTGATCGGGAGATTCTACGATGATCTCGCTTGCCCCGACACCGTTCATCCTGTCATACATGCCTTCGCCTCTCCTGCCCAGGTCACCTTCCACGCGAAAGACCGGCGCTGCGTTCGGTACCACCCTCGTCCACCACTTTTTTGAAGGTCCGTCAGAAGCCTGGTTCGGTATCGACATTATCTCTGCAGGGAGTTCGCTCTCCCTTCCTGAGCAAAAAAAACAGTCTTTTTCACTTTCATTTTCAGGAATAAATGAATATCCCGAAGGCGGTTTGGAATTGTTCAGTACCGCAACCCATCTGCCCAGGAGCGGGTCCTTTCTCAGTTCATGCATGTCTGTTTGCTGCATATATCTTTTTTAAACCTTCATGTATTAAAAAAAGATTAATTTCATGGGACCGCTTTAAAAAGGAATCCATCAACCGGGCATAACCGCCGGTGATGACAAGCCTGAATTTTTGACATGTCTCTGTTTCAATCCCGTCCAGGATCCTTTCAACTGCTCCTGCTGTCCCTATCAACAGACCGGAACGAATACATCCTGCGGTATCTGTTCCAAGAGCAGACACGGGCTGTTCCAATGGAACCTTTGTCAGTTTGGATGTCCACTGAGCCAGTATATCATTCATCAGCCCTACTCCAGGCATAATAGCTCCGCCCATCAAATCTCCGTTTATATCCACAACTGTTATCGTTGTTGCTGTCCCGAAATCGGTTACCGCGACAGGCCCGCGGCAAAGCGCATATGCCGCTGCGGCATTTGCAAGCCTGTCTGTTCCCAGTTCCTCAGGGGCCTTTACCTTAAGGTTCAGCCCTGTTTCCATCTGATGGCTCAGGACCAAAATATCTTTATCTTTATTATCTGAAAGTTCTGCAACAGCGTCTCTTAATACCAGGGTATGGCTTGCGACCACAGATGATATTATACAGCTAAAAAAAGTTTTTTCTATATGATTATGTTCGAAGAAATCAAGCATAAGACTGCTGTATTCGTCAGCAGAGCGCAGGGGATTGGTTGTTATTTTCTGGACCATAAGCCCTGAATTCTGAAAATAACCTATATTTATCGAGGAATTACCAATATCAATCGTTATCAGCATTTTCAGCCCTGAAAAGAGTTGCCATTTATTACAGCACTTTATTTGTTTATCAGGAACTATCTCAAAAGAGTGATATCCCCTGCGCTGATCTGCCTCCGCAGGCCTGAATCCAGTTTCAGAATAAGCATTCCGTTATCGTCTATGTCTTCTGCAAGGCCGATCAGCGTTTCATCGCCTATAACCACTTTAACACTTTTACCGAGCGTTGAAGAAAGTATTTTCCATTCATTAAGCAAAGGCTTTTTCCCCAGGTTTATCAGCACGGCATAGAAGTGCTCTATCTGCCTCAATACCTCAATGACCAGTTCATTTCTGGAACAGTACGTTCCCGACTCTTCTTTAATAGAGGTAGCAATAGAGCGTATTTCGTCTGAAAAATCCTCACCGCTCATATTTACATTTATTCCGATCCCGATCACAGCAAGGTTGACTTTATCAATGTCAGCGCGGATCTCCGTTAAAATCCCCCCGAGTTTTTTTCCGGACAGGATCAGATCATTGGGCCATTTTATACTGACCTGCAGCCCGCTGATGTTCCTGACAGCATGCGCGCAGGCTACAACTGTCAGAAGCGTTAACATTGTTGCGTCCCTTGTGTACAGCTCCGGTTTGAAGATGATGCTCATATATATATTCCTGCCTGGAGGCGAAATCCAGGTTCTACCCAGCCTGCCCTTTCCTCTATTCTGAGAGTCCGCAATTATTACACTATTCGCTTTCAGGTCTTCTTTCGTAGCCAAGGACATGGCAAGCTCGTTTGTAGAGGGAACCAGATCATAAACAGAGATGTCCTTCCAGATGCCCCCTTTAACCGCTGATTTTATATACTCTGCTGAAAGGTCAGGAGACCTGACCAGCAGGTATCCTTTTGAAGGCACAGCCTCAATAATAAAACCCTTCTTTCTCAGGCTGTTGATCTTTTTCCATACCGCAGCCCGTGAGATACCCAGCTCAGCGCTTATCCTGGCACCGGAATAATAGTCACTACTTTTCTTAAGCAGATCTATAATATTTGCGGCCATTCTCCTCCCCTTGTCGGTTACTTGCCGGAACTGTAGCCGGCAACTACCTAAAATACCATAAAAAGCAGGCTAAGAAGCGAAAGAATAAGTTTATTGGCATAAGTTCGTCAGTCCGGGAAAAAGTTGCAGCAGACTGGGGTTTAAAGGTATTTCGTTTCGTAATCAGACCGGCGTTATTTAGCGTACTCCGTCTTTGACGGCCACTCACACTCTTCGTAAAGCACGCACCTGCCGCACCTTGGGCTCCTTGCCACACAGGTCTCCCTGCCGTGAAGGATAAGGGCATGGTTGAACGTCGTCCATTTGCCCTGTTCTATCTGCTGATTGAGCTCTGCCTCGACCTTATCGGGATTATTTGAGTGTGCCAGCCCGAGCCTGTTGCTGACACGCAGCACATGGGTGTCCACAGCAATTGCCTGCCTGCCAAAGGCAGCGCCCAGGATTACATTTGCAGTCTTTCTTCCTACCCCCGGAAGTTTCACCAGTTCCTCAAGCGTCGAAGGTACGGCTGAACCGTATTCCTCAGAAAGCATTTTGCAGCAGTTTATTATTGATTTTGCCTTGTTCCTGTAAAAACCTGTAGATTTTATCACCTCTTCCAATTCCTTCGGATCTGCCTGAGCAAAGTCAGCCGCTGACTTATATTTCTTAAATAAGCCCGGGGTAACCATGTTGACGCGTACGTCTGTACATTGAGCGGAAAGGATTGTCGCAACAAGGAGCTCCAGAGGGTTTTTGAAATGCAAAGCAACCTGGGGAGAAGGATATTTTTTCAGAAGAAGGCTGACGATTTTTTTGGCGTTAGACATCCGGGCATCCCAACTTTCGTTTATTTAGTGTCTGTGTATAAATTAAAGGTTTGTCATCCTCGGGCTTGCCCCGGGGATCCAGAGCCTCTTGAAAACAATGGATTCCCGCCTTCGCGGGAATGACGGCTAAAAACAAAATTGGCGGTTTATACACAGAACTTTTTAGTTCCTTCAATTGCTATTCTTCAGGCAGGATAATAACTTCAATCTTCCCCTTGAGTTTTTCCGCAAACTTGCGCGCATCTTCCTCTGTTCCAACGATTGACGCATAATGCATCGGGATGGCAACCTTCGGTTTTATATCGAGCGCTGCCTCGGCCGCCTCGTCAGCGGTCATAACATATGTACCTGAAACCGGCAAAAGCGCAATGTCAGCCTTTATGTTTTTCATCTCAGGGATATGGTCTGTGTCGCCGGCGATATATATCCTCTGTCCCTTGACAGTAAAAACATACCCTACCCAGCCGCGGTCCTTAGTATGAAACTGTTTATTGGTATTGTAAGCCGGGACAGCTTCGATCTTCACACCCTTGACCTCTATTTTATCTCCCGGCTTTACGATCTTTACGTTGCCCTTGAGCTTAACAGCGCAATCACCAGGGGTAACTATTACGGTGTCCGGTCCCTGGATCTTCTTTACATCCTCCTGTGAGCAGTGGTCACGATGTTCGTGAGTAATCAGAATAATGTCGGCATTATCCTTCCTTTTTATATTAAAGGGGTCTGTATAGATGAGCTGTTCACCTTCGATCCTGAATGTATCGTGTCCCAGCCAATGGATGTTCCCCGTCATCGCATAACCCTCCTTTGTGTTTGCAAGTATAAAAAATAACAGTCCGAAAATGATTAAAGAAGGCTTAATCAAAGCTTTCATTTGTTGAAATTATATCATAGAAGAGGAATTTTCATACCGGGCATGTGAAGTCACAGGGGAATTAGAATTTTCCAGGATACGACTTTTGAGAACTCAGCGCAGCCCTATGTAACGCGCGGGGTTATCTGTCGAGGCCTCGATAATCTCAGCGTCCGGGATTCCCACAGAACGCAATCTTCTGACCATGCCTCCTATGGGTACAGCGCTGCCTGCGAGCAGACCATCCTTAGTATATACAGCGCCCTTTCCTGTCTTACCTGCTTTAACTGAATCAGAAACAAGAATTATTCTGTCCAGACGCTTTCTGCTGAATATCAGCACGAGGGTCTTTGGGTGAAGATGCACGCCGTCCGCAATGACTTCCACGTAGAGCTCTTCATCGATAAGGCCGAGACCGGCAAGGCCGGGTTCCCTATGATGAAAAGGCCGCATCGCATTGAATAAATGGGTTATGCCTGTTGCGCCCGCCTTTTTGCCGTCAACCGCCTGCTTGAAGGTTGCGTCAGAATGGCCCATATTTACCTTTATGCCATGCTCTGCACACTTTTCTATTATCTTTAATGCGCCCGGGATTTCAGGTGCGACAGTGATAATTTTTATGATATCTTCATAGCCGGCGATCACTTTTTTCAGGGCAGAAAGGACTGGTTTCAGGAATACTTTCCTGTCCAGGGCCCCGCACCTTTCAGGATTCAGAAATGGCCCTTCCAGGTGTACCCCAAGTATAACGGCAGGGATTGTAGCAGCATTTTTCCTCAGGCCTTTGACTTCTGCCCCCTGCCCCCTGCCCCCTGCCCCCTTCTGTATCTCCATCGCCTTCCTGACAGCAGCAAGATTACTTCTAATCTCCTCGACTGTACCTGGGTAGATCGTGGGTAGGATCGCTCCGGCCCCCTTAAGGGCGTGAAGCGCCGCGATCTGCAATATATGTTCAGGCCGTCCCGTCCTGGTATCATACCTGCCGATACCATGGGTATGGAGGTCTATGTACCCCCTGAAGCCGGCCACTACAGCATTTTCCCCCTTCTGGTAAAAAAATCGCTCAGTGCTACCCTGATCACAGCTCCCCTGGACCATTTCTGACCGGTCTCTTTCCTGAATTCCAGTGCTGTTTCTTCCAGCGCCTCGAGCACTTCCTCTTCAAGATATACAGAGGTCTTTTTCAGTTTTTCCTGGTCTTTTTCCATCTTACTGTTCCTTTTCTCTCCTGATATCAGCCCCGAGTTTCTGGAGTTTCTCCTCGATCCTTTCATATCCCCGGTCGAGGTGGTAGATCCTTTTGATAGTCGTTTCCCCCTCTGCAGCGAGCGCTGCGACAATCAGCGACGCGCTGGCCCTCAGGTCGGTAGCCATCATCGGCGCGGCCTTGAGTTTTTCGACACCTTTTACTGTTGCCGAATTGCCCCCGTCGATCGAAATGTCCGCGCCCAGCCTCCGAAGCTCTGCAACATGCATGAACCGATTTTCGAATATGCTTTCGGAAATAACACTCGTCCCCTCCGCGACACACATCATCGCCATTATCTGGGCCTGCATGTCAGTCGGAAAACCGGGGTAGGGCATTGTCTTGACGTTTACGGCGCTGAGTCTCCCGGGGCCTGTAACCCTGACTCCTGCTTTAAGAGTCCTGATTTTCATCCCGGTATCCTTAAGCTTGTTGATGACAGCATCGAGGTGCTGGAGATTGCATCCCCTGATGGTTATATCCCCGCCGGTAATTCCGGCAACAGCCATGAATGTCCCGGTCTCGATGCGGTCAGGCACGATCGAATACCTCAGCGGCTTGAGCCTGGTTACGCCCTCTATCGTAATTATGCTTTCCCCCGCCCCTCTTATCCTTGCCCCCATGGATTTCAACGCGTCAGCCAGGTCTACGACTTCAGGCTCCTGCGCAGCGTTTTCGATGACTGTCTTTCCTTCTGCAAGGGCCGCTGCCATCATGATATTTTCTGTGCCTGTGACCGTAGGCGTATCGAAATAAACTGACGCTCCCTTCAGCTTTTTGGCCTTCGCCAGGACATATCCTGAATCGAGGGTTATTGTGGCGCCCAGTTTTTCAAGCCCCATCAGGTGCAGGTTTATAGGCCTGGCGCCAATGGCGCACCCGCCGGGCAATGATACCTTGGCCTTTCCCAGCCGCGCTACGAGCGGGCCAAGGACAAGAACTGACGCCCGCATGGTGCTGACAAGATCATAAGGCGCCTCGTAGTTATTGATCTTCGAGCTTTCAAAGACGGCCCTGTTTCTTTCAAGATGGAAGCCGGCTCCGAGGTTTGCAATGAGCCTCCCCATGGTCCTTATGTCCCGAAGATTGGGTACGTTTTCTATATGATGTTCGCCGCCGGTAAGAATGGTGGCGGCCATTATCGGCAAAGCGGCATTTTTTGCGCCGCTAATCTCGACTGTTCCTTTCAGGCGTCTGCCGCCCCTTATGACAAGTGTGTCCAATTTTCCCCCCTGAAAATTATTTATCCTACATAAAGCATTTCACCACAGAGTTCGCAGAGAACGCAGAGGGAAATTAAGGAGTTTCGGATAAAAAGGACTCTCCTTAATGGCTGATTACTTCTCCATCGGAAGACTTTGTCTTTCTTCGCGAACTGTGCGATCCTTGCGCGATTAATTGCTGTTCTTAACTATATGTATTCTAACGGTATTCAGGAATAAAAAGGAAGGGACAGAGCCGGCTGTCTTCTGATGTAGTCCGTATGGTATATTTTTATATGAGAGAGTTCATAATTTATGAGGAAGACGACGGCAGATGGATTGCTGAATGCAAGGAACTGCCCGGCTACAGGGCGAACGGAAAGACAAAGGACGAGGCGTTGGAGAAAATAAAGCATGCCCTTCTGCTCTATCATCCCTGCAGGTGCGAGGACTGAAAATTATTCCCCGCGGAAGGTTTTTTTGGTCCTTTGCCCCGATTTGCAACACTAGGGCTTATGCCTGGCACCAGGGATCTCATTGCTCTGGAACAACTGAAGTCTGGATAAATATGCATTTATAACTTCTTTCGGGTCATTCGTAATAACAAGATAGTTTTTGATCCAGGAAGGTCCTTTCCCCTGGCTTATCATTTCTTCGATCTGATTTCCCATCCCTCTCCAGTAATCCCCATCTCCCTCTGTATCAAAAAGGACAATGGGAAGGCGGTCAATAATAGACAACTTCATGTTGCAGAGAGTGATCCCCAGTTCTTCAAGAGTCCCGATGCCGCCGACATTGAAAATCGGGAAAGAGGTCACCTCAAACCATTTTTGCCTGCTGTGCCTGCCTGTAGACTGAAAAACCTGGCAGAAATCTATATCAGTGGTCATGGCCTGGTCAGTGATATCCAAAAAATTTGCGCCGGAAAGAATGCCGCGTTCTCTGGCAAGCCTGTTGGCCTCCTGCATTACTCCGCTTCCGCCTCCGGTCAATATACCTATATTTTTCCCCCAGAACCTGATCAGGGCATCGATCAGTTCGGTGAGACGGACGATGCCTTTGTCGGAAATAGCTTTATTTGACCCGTAAAAAGCAAACAACATCGAGGTATGAAAATTATGCAACTTCCCCGGCGCAACAAAATAGCCTTTGCGGTCCCGCAGGGCGCTGGCCATAAGGCAGTTCGTCAGGCTGGATACCCAATACAGGCTCACGCCGTAGTCATAGTATTCTTCGATCTGGGTGTGATCGCGGTCCGAGAGAAACTGGCCGTATTTGAACGATGGCTCAAAAAAATAAATCGAGTCAATCACTCCCCTGCAGATGAGATTCACAAGGTCCCGGTGCTCGACAAGGTTAGGAAAGTATTTCATAACAAGCTTTACAGGTTTTTTTATCATGTCCGGAGTTATCTTCGAGGTCCCAAAGACGGCCGGACAAATACTGTTTGGCGAAGCGTAGCGTCTGACTGCCGCGCACTGCGCATCAGTTATTTTGCATGGCTGATCAGGGCCGTTTAACAGGATAGTTGCGTCAGCCAATCCGTTTAATTCATTGGGGACCACGGCTATCGGCCTGTTTAAGAAATGACAGGTCAGCGACTGTGCCCTGTCAAGCCTCTTTTCCATGTGCCGCAAATCTTCATATGAAAACGGCACGGATATCCTGTTTGGTTTATTGCTGCGTCTTCTGACTTTTGCCGGAGTCGCCCGGTAAATCTTTGCGTATACCAGGGGATTGACAATAGGGTATTTTCCCTCATTCACTATTTCGAGATAGATGCGGACCCCCCTTGTTTTGATCGGATCAAGGACAGTCGCCGGAAGCTGCTTCCCGAGTTCGGAGCCGCTTTGCAAAACAACGTAATGCTGGTTGAGATACATTGAACAGGTAGTGATCACCCCTTCTCCCGGCGGCACAATTATGGATGAAACCTCTTCCCCGTGCTGATACCGGTTGAGGATTTCACGGCCGTCATTCTGCAGCAGAATGCGGCCCAGGATTTCGCTGTTGATCGGCTCTTTGATACTGCATTCAACGTTGTGAGGCCGAATGAGGATAGAGCCGTCATTCGAGACTGTAGTAGAGGCAGGCAACTTTAATTCGCTCCTCATGACGGCGTTCAGCACTTCATCTGAGGTCATGAGCGCATCCGGATCGCAGAAGACCAATCTCCCCACAGGCAACCCGGGCTTAAAAAAGACACGAAGTTCCTTTGAATCCGGATAACCCCTGATTACAGGCGCTGCAACAAGGGTCAGATAAACATTTTCACCTGCAAGATGCTCCAGCCTGATCTCCTCACACTTTATCTGAACACCAAGACGCGCGATCCTGGACCTTTCACTAAAAATAAATGACTCAGGCTGATGCCGGTAAAGTTCAATGAGCTCAGGTGAAAGCTTAAAAGATGCCTTCATCATTATTTTTTTGGCTGCTGAATTAAGGACCTCGGTGATAATGCCATCTTCGGAATGCATTACACCACGATTAAAACCATTGCGCCATCTGTTAACGGCCATATACGGATCTCCTGATAATTAGGCTCAGAGTATAAACTCTTTTCTCTGTTCGTCATTCCCGAAGTTCTTAATCGGGAATCCATTATTATTAAGAGGTAATGGATCCCCGGGTCAAGCCCGGGGATGACAACTTCTTACTTCACGCACAGACTCTAATAAGTGTCTGTTTATAAACACAGCACTTGCCGTCAGACTGTCATTCCGGCTTGTCCGGAATCGGCTGTTTGCCTCTCCATAATACCGATTCCCGACGCGCTTCGCTTGCGGGAATGACAGAGAAGGGCACTTTATACACGAACTCTAATTGATTCACAGTCTTAAAACGTAATCTTACCATATTTTTTTGTGATAAGATGTGATTACGCTGGAGGTCATCCGGCGGGTCTGCGTCTTAAAGAAAAGGAAGAGATGAAGGTTTTTGAGATCAGGAACAGTTTCAGCATTGACAACCTGGTGGCTGCCGAACGGCCTGAGCCGCCGCCGGGGCACAGACAGGCGGTCGTGAAGGTCCATGCAGTAGCTCTCAATTATCGCGATCTTCTGATTACAAAAGGCCTCTATAATCCAAGGATTCCTCTCCCTCTTGTTCCCTTTTCGGACGGGTCCGGGGAGGTTGTGGCCGTTGGTGAGGGAGTCTCGCGCGTGAAAGTGGGCGACCGTGTTGCGGGCATTTTTATGCAGAAATGGCTGGCCGGAGAAATTACCGAGGCCGTGGCAAAGTCAGCACTGGGCGGCGGGACCAGCGGGATGCTGGCTGAGTACGTTCTGCTCCATGAGGACGGGTTGGTGCATGTGCCAGAGCATCTCACTTATGAAGAGGCCGCCACACTGCCCTGTGCTGCGGTCACCGCTTGGCATGCAACAATCGAAAGCGGCCTGAAGCCCGGCGAGAATGTGCTTCTCCTAGGCACCGGAGGGGTCTCTCTGTTTGCTTTGCAGTTTGCGCTGATGGCTGGAGCACGCGTGATTATAACGTCCCGGAGTGATGATAAGCTGACAAGGGCGAAGGTCCTCGGGGCGATGGACGGAATCAACTATCAGGCCGTGCCGGATTGGGGCGGCCGGGTGCGCATACTCACCGATGGCGCGGGCGTGGATCTTGTAGTGGAAGTCGGGGGCGCCGGCACCCTTCCGCAGTCGCTCAGGGGTGTGCGCATGGGAGGCAGGATCAGCCTAATCGGGGTGCTCAGCGGGTCAGAGGGGATGATTAACCCGCTTTCGATAACGATGAAGAATGTCCGGGTCCAGGGGATCTTTGTAGGCTCACGCGAAATGTTCGAGGCGATGAACCGTGCTGTAAGCCTGCATCAACTCCATCCTGTCATTGATCGCATATTCCCCTTTGAAGATGCCGGAGATGCTCTCCGATACATGGAAAGTGGTGCGCATTTTGGGAAGATATGCATTAGGGTATCTTGAGCCGGTTTATTTATTCTGGAGAACATATTTAACCGCAGACAAACGAAGACAAATGCGAACAAAGCAACTACTTATATGTATCCCATCTTTCATCTAAAAGATGAAGGATGGATTGTCCGCAGCTCATTTAAAAGTCTGGCTTTAGTCTGCGACCGTCTGCGGTTAACTGCCGCTTTTAGGTTTATAAATGTTAAGGGAGGGCTGTTACTTCCCCGCCTTCAGCACACGGTCGATGCCTGCGAAGTCCTTTGTCCCCGAGATATGTTCAAACCCGGCCTTCTTTGCGATATCAGCCACAGCTTCCGCCTGTCCGAACCCGAGTTCAAAGAGAATACATCCATCCTCTTTCAGGTATTCTGAGGCCTTTAAAAGGATTTTACGGTAAAAATCGAGGCCGTCCTCTCCTCCGCTTAAAGCGCTGACAGGCTCCCAATCTCTCACCTCTCTTTGAAGACCTGCGATATCGGACGTCATGATATAGGGGGGGTTCGCGGTGATGAGATCGAATGTCATATTCTTTTTAAGAGGCGCAAATAACGAACCCTTCAGGAATGTGACATTCCCGATATTGTTATTTTTCGCATTCTGCCTGGCGTATGACAAAGCCTTTGCTGATATATCAGTCGCATATATCCCTGCAGAGGGGAACTCTTTTGCCAGCGCCAGTGCTATGCATCCACTGCCGGTGCAGAGGTCAAGGAAAGACCGTGATGCGTAATGCGTAATGCGTGATGAGTGTTTTTCTTTACCCATTACCCGTAACTCATTACACTTTACTGTCTTTATCGCTTCCTCAACAAGCATCTCAGTCTCCGGCCTCGGTATCAGAACTCCTCTACCAACATTTATCTCAAGCCCGAGGAAGTCAACATTTCCGATGATATACTGAAGCGGCTCTCCGGAGGCCCTCCGCTTCACAAGCCGGTTGATCTTCGAACGTAAACTTCTGTCTATCTCCGGATTGTCGATGTATGCCCGGAGTCTCTCCAAGCCTGCAGCATGCAGGACAAGCAATTCGGCATCTGCCAGGGCATCAGGAACTCCGGATTCTTCAAGAAGGTCAGCTGAGGATTTAATGATATCGAGCAATCTCATAAGCGATAGTGGATGTCTGACGAGACAAAGGTAAAGTAGTTTTTCACGCAAAGCCGCAAAGAATGCAGAGGAAACAACTGCTTGGGATATAAAGAAGACTCACTAATTTGATAGACCTCATTCTGACTGGAATCCCTTATTTTCCCTCCGAGACCTCTGTGTACTCTGTGGTCAAACGCTTTTTTAAGTTTATTTGGATTCTTTGTCTCAGACTTCCTGCAGTCTCGCCGCATTAAAGTCTGTGGTAAGGCTGTCGAAGAGTTCATCGAGGTGCCCTTCAAGGATCTGCTCAAGCTTGTACAGGGTGAGGCCTGTGCGGTGGTCTGTGACCCTGTTCTGGGGGTAGTTGTATGTCCTGATCCTCTCGCTTCGGTCGCCGGAGCCCACCTGGGATTTCCTCTCCTGTGCCCTTTCCTTGTCCTTTTCCTCCATCTGAATCTCGTACAGCCTTGCACGGAGGACCTTCATAGCCTTGTCCCTGTTTTTGGTCTGGGACCGCTCATCCTGGCATTGCACGACAAGGCCGGTCGGAACGTGCACGATGCGCACAGCCGAATATGTCGTATTGACGCTCTGGCCGCCAGCGCCCGAGGAACAGAAAGTATCTATCCTGAGGTCCTTTGCATCGATCTTTACATCAACGTCTTCAGCCTCAGGGAGCACCGCCACTGTTGCGGCCGAGGTGTGTATCCTGCCGGAGGCTTCCGTGGAAGGCACCCGCTGGACCCTGTGCACGCCGCTTTCGTATTTGAGTTTGCTGTAAACGCCCTTGCCCTGGATGGATGCGACCACTTCCTTGATCCCGCCTATCCCGGTCGAATTCATGCTGATAAGCTCGACCTTCCATTTTTTGGATTCCGCATACTTTGTATACATCCGGAGCAGCGCGGCCCCGAACAGCGCAGCCTCTTCCCCGCCTGTCCCGGCTCTAATCTCCAGTATTACGTTTTTTGAGTCTCTCGGATCCACAGGTATCAGCATCAGTTTCAGTTCATTTTCGAGCAGGGGCCTTTTTTTCTTCAACTCTTCGAGCTCTGCCTGGGCAAGTTCTTTCAGTTCACTGTCCCCTGTCTTCAAAAGCTCTTCTGTGCTTTCCAGATCGGAAAGGAGCTTCTTGTACTCGCGTATCTTTTCGACCAAAGGCTGAAGCTCCGCATGTTCCCTCGAATATTTCTGGAGTTCCGACTGTACGCCAAGCACCTTCGGGTCCATCAACAGCTCTGTCAGGTTTTCATATTTTTCTTCTATGAGAAGGAGTTTATCAAGCATTTTCCTCCTCAAGCTTCAGTACTTCTTTCAGGGCGCTGAGCGCAACCTCGAGCTGCGCATCGTCAGGCTCTCTTGTGGTAAGGCGCTGCAGCAGCAAACCCGGGACAATAAGCATATGCATGACAGGGTTGCTGTTCCACCTGGCAGAAAATTTCAAAAACTCAAAGGACGAGCCGGCTATAAGAGGAATCAGCACGATCCTTGAAAGGAATTTATAGAGAAAAGGCCAGGACTGGGGGATAAAGGAAAAAGCAAGAATGCTCACGACCATTACGATCATCAGGAAACTCGTACCGCACCTGGGGTGCAGAGGGCTGTTGTCGCGAACATTATTGAGTGTCAGTTCTTTCCCTTCTTCATAGGCATGGATCACCTTATGCTCTGCGCCGTGATACATGAATATTCTGGACATCTCCTTCCAAAACCCTATTGCTACCACGTATACCAGAAAGACAAAGACCCTCAGGACGCCGTCCGTAAGGTTAAAGAGCAGCGAGTTATTAGCTATGCCATCAAAGACCATACCGGCGAGTTTGGTTACATACAACGGAAAAAGTATAAAAAGCCCGATGCCGAGCAGTATCGACACAAGGATCGTAACGGCTATGGAGAACTTCCCCAGGTTCTCCTCGGTCTCTTCCTCGTAGGCCTTGCCGGCAGAGAACTCTATGGCACGTATGCCCAGACTAAGCGCATGGAAAAGCGCGACCACCCCTCTCAGCACCGGCAATTTCAACAAGCGCGGGATTTCTGTCAGCCGCTCTTTTTTAAGGTGTATATTGCCTTTTTGGTCTCTGACCGCAACAGTCCAGTTTTTCGGAGACTTCATCATCACCCCTTCGATGACAGCTTGTCCGCCTATGCTTTTCAGTTTTCCCTGAGTCATTATTTTCTCCACAGAAAAAAGCAGGAAACCAATATGGTTTCCTGCTTTCTATACTTGGTAAGTAACGCTACTTCTTTGCGTATTTTTTCTTGAACTTTTCGACCCTTCCCTCGGCATCAACGATCTTCTGCTTACCGGTATAGAAGGGATGACATTTTGAACATATATCAAGGTGAATATCAGCTCTCGTGGACCTTGTGGTGAATGCTTCGCCACAGGCGCAGACAACTTTTACTTCCTTGTAGTCGGGATGAATTCCTGCTTTCACTTTGTTCCTCCTGTTAGTTAATGCCTCATTTTAATAGATTTCAACAGATTTTGGCAACATTTCATAAATCACTGCCACTTCCAGACATAGGCGGTCAGCCTTCTCTTCACAATTTCTCCATAAACCGACTGTATGATTTATGTCATGGTAAGGCTGTTTTGAGATCAATATAATGATGCTAACCATTGTGCAGTAGCACAAAACCGGTGCAGGAGAGAGGCTGGAAGGAGCAGAGGAGATTTATATGAAAACACAGGATGTTATGGATTCGCTCTTGAAACTTGGGGTACAGCGAGGGGGAATAACCTGCCAGGAGTTGAGCGAAGCTTTTCCCGCAGAGTTCTTCCCACTTGAAGAACTGGAGCGGTTTCTCCGGCTCCTTGAGGAACTGGGAGTAAAGATTGTTGATTCCGAGAAAAAGCTGAGGAGAAAAACCCGGCACACTAAGGCGTGATACGGGAACATTAAAAAGGGGCAGACTGGTTTTTCAGTCCGCCCCTTACTGTTTTGCAGATCAGTGATATTAGCTCACGCAACAGATGCGTCTCATTTTTTTCTTGCCGTCCGGAGTCACGGACAGGACAACTTCTACCTTGTTCCCGCAATTACTGCAGCGCTGGGACTGGTTCTTTGCACCAGCGCGGGCTGAAACATCGGTCTTGGACTTTCCTTTTTCTGCCATATTATTTCCTCCTTTCCAAATTTCGAGTCTCTTCTCAGGCGCTGGATGTTTTCTGCTCCTGCCCGGCAGACGCAAAAAGATCCTTTAACCGCATTCTTCTGGATGGTAAATCCCGTGCAGGCACGGATGTCACGACCGAAGAAAATCACAAACTCAATATCATAGTTCAGGGCCGGCAAACTTGTCAAGAAAAAGAACGTCCCGCGAATTGATTCACATAAAGTGTTACCGAAAGGGGGAAGAGTAAGGGATCGGTGACTCATAATGCATGTTACTCAAAAAAGCATGAGGAAAGGACATTCTCATGAGTTCACGATCTACACGAGAGTATTTTGAAGCGATTTATCCTAGGTATAAGGCCTCTCTGAGACAGAGATTATTCTGAACAAGTTATGCTCGGCCGCTATTCACCGGGAGAATCATGCCTTAAGACTTCTAAAACAGTCCCGACCGAACCTCTGGTAACAGTTTCTTATTAATAAACTGGCTGCTCCTGCACAAGCTGCTAGGGAATTACTTTATTTAACTGATATTCAACAATACCAGAGGCCCCGGCCTTCTTGAGCTTGGGAATGAGATCGCAGAGAGTCTTTTCGTCTATCACTACATCCAGATCATACCAGCCTTCATCCGACAGTGCGGATATCGTAGGCGAGTGCATCGCAGGCAGAAGATTCATTACACGCTTCAGGTCTTTCTGCATAACATTCATTTTCATTCCGACTTTCTCTTCAGCAGCCAGCGCTCCCTTCAGCAGCATAACGATATTTTCCATCTTCTGTCTTTTCCATTTGTCCTGCCATGCCTTCTTGTTTGCTATGAACCTGGTGCTTGATTCGAGAACTGTCTCGACTATCCTCAGATTGTTCGCGCGGAGAGACGACCCCGTCTCCGTCAACTCAACAATGGCATCTGCCAGATGAGGCGGTTTCACTTCCGTTGCCCCCCAGGAAAAATCGATCTCGGCTTTGATATTTTTGGATTTGAGATATCTTTTGGTAAATCCCACCAGCTCTGTTGCTATCCGCTTGCCGTTGAGGTCCTTGATGGTTTTTATCTTTGAGTCATTCGGCACGGCGATGACCCATTTTACAGGCCTGAGACCTTCTTTAGCGTAATTTAATTCAGCGACCTCATGCACATCAGCAGCCTGTTCCATTATCCAGTCATAACCGGTCAACCCGCAGTCAAGAATCCCGTTTTCGACATATCTGGCCATCTCCTGGGCCCTGATCAGCATGGATTCTATCTCACTGTCGGCAAAAACCGGATAATAGGAACGGCCGGATACTGATATGTGATAGCCCGCTTTTTTGAAAAGTTTCAAGGTAGATTCCTGGAGGCTCCCTTTTGGCAGGCCCAGATTGAGAATTTTAGTTTTGGATTTCATTTGTATATTCCTTCCTGATCTGTTTAAATTTTTTTGATGCTTCTCTTAAGTCCCTTTTTTCTCACCCTGATAGTATTGCCATGGGCTTCAAGCCCTTCGGCATCAGCGATTGTCTCGACGATCTTTGACAAGCGCAAAAAGCCTTTTCTGCTGAAACTGAGCAGGCTCGAGCGTTTGTAGAAATCATAAACACCTAAGGGAGAGAAAAACCGCGCTGTCCCGCCTGTCGGCAGAGTATGATTGGGACCTGCAGCATAATCTCCCAAGGCCTCGGGAGTCCATGGGCCGAGGAATACCGCGCCGGCGTTCTCTATCATAGGCAGAATATCCATGGGTTTTTCTATCATGACTTCCAGGTGCTCCGGAGCTATCCGGTTCGAAAGCCTGACCGCTTCCGGAATATTTCCCGCAAGCACGATAGCGCCGTAGTTCTCAAGGGAAGCACTGGCGATCTTGTATCGCTTAAGATCGGCCAATTGCATATCGATCTCATTCGATACCTTTTCCGCAAGCTGACGGGAATCCGTTATAAGCACCGCCGAGGCGAGTTCATCATGTTCCGCCTGGCTTAACATGTCAGCTGCCACAAATAGCCGCGTCAGCCGAGCTGTCAGCAATAATCAGGATCTCGCTCGGGCCTGCGATCATATCGATGTCAACGATTCCAAAGACCATCTTCTTTGCCGTTGCGACATAGATGTTGCCCGGACCTACAATCTTATCGACTTTCCTGATGCTCTTTGTCCCGAAGGCCATTGCGGCGACAGCCTGTGCGCCGCCAATCTTGTATACCTCTTTAATGCCCAGCATTCTGACGGCGGCCATCACACAGGGATTTATCTCCCCTCCGGGGACGGGAACGCAGACCGCTATCTCTTTAACTCCGGCAACCTGGGCGGGAATGACATTCATCAAAACAGTCGAAGGATACGCGGCCTTCCCGCCCGGCACATAGACCCCGACCCGTTTCAACGGGCGGATAATCTGCCCGAGCACGGTGTCATCTTCAGAAAAAGACCACGAGCTTTCCGCCTGCATCTCATGGAATTTTCTTATCCGTCTTGCCGCGCTTTCGAGCGCCTTAACGATTTCAGGCCTTGCCTTGCCGGCAATTTTGTTTATTTCGGCCGCGGAGACAGTGATCTTTCCTGCGTTTTTATCATCAAATTTTTTTGTGAATTTCAGCACAGAGCTGTCGCCGTTTTCTTTTACATCATTAAGGATCGCCCTTACGTCCCGCTCAACAGCGCTGCCGGCATCAGCTGCGCGCGATTGCAAAACATCAAGAAATTCAAGGAAATCAGAGTTCTTTTTGATAATTTTCATGCAGTTTAATTCTATCGGTTAGCTTCTAATTATTCAAGTTTTTGAATTCTTCTGCCTGGCACAACCCCGGGCCTTGAGGTGTCTATGGACATATCATGAGCCTGATAATTGACATTGGGCCTGTTCTTCTGTAAAGTTTAGTGTAGATGACGGAACATATTGATACAGTGAAGAATGCTGTACTTGACGAAATTAAGAAAAAAATGCGGCTTCTTATTTTCGTAGTCACTTTCGTCATTGTGACCCTTTTCGGCGTAATTCTTGGACATCTCTACGACCCGATGATCTCTGTCCTTTGATTTTTTCCCCAACTTCTCTATCACACTTATCATAATATTCACTTTCGTCCTGACGGTCCTCGGTCTCTACCTGTCGGTAACGCTCTCAAGGAGGACATTCAGAATAACAGAGGATTACAGCTCGCGCTTTGACAGATTGCTGAACATAACAAAGGACTTGAGGGAGGAGGTCCACAGCGACATTCTCCTTGAAAAGATAATGGATTACGCGCAGTCGATTACCCAATCATCTGCCGGCTCCCTGTTGTTGACGGACAGCAACAATAAACTGGTATTCAAAATCGTACGGGGGGAAAATGCTTCTCCGTTGCTTGGGGACTTCCATTCCGATAGGGAAAGGCCTTACCGGCTGGGCTGCTGAAAAAGGCGTGCCTATACGGAGCAACGATGTTATAAAAGATGACCGGTTCAGCCCTGACTTTGATGCCCTGACAGGCTTTAAGACCAAATCGATCATGTGCATCCCCCTAAGGACTAAAGACAAGGTAATCGGCATGCTTGTACTCTTAAATAAAAAGAATGGATCACCCCTACAGGGCGCGCGATGAGGAGATCGCAACGTATCTGGCTGATCAGGCCGCTATTTCTATTTTGAGGACAGCGTTTATCGAAGACCAGAAAAATTATGAAATCCATCTCACGGAAATACTGCTTGAGACGATAGATTTTCAGATATCCAACAAGGGAGGACATTCCAAGAGGGTGGCGCAATACAGCAATATCATTGCAAAAGCCTTGAATATGCCGGAGGAGGCCCAGAAGAAGTTTTACTTTGCCGGCCTGCTCCATGATGTCGGTTTTTTAAAGATGCACTCCAGTGATGTTTTTAACAAAGAAGAGCTCATGCAGCACCCTGTCGTGGGATATGAAATGATAAAGCCCATCAACTTCTATGCGGATATCGCGCCCATTATTCTTCATCACCATGAAAGATACGATGGCTATGGCTATCCCTCGCACCTGAAGGGCGATGAGATCCCCCTGGGCGCCAGGATAGTCTGCATTGCCGAGGCGTTTGACGCAATGACAAGCACGCAGTCCTATAAGATTCCGATAAGTTTCGAGGATGCATTGGATGAGCTCCGAAAAAATGCCGGCACACAGTTTGACCCTGACCTCGTTAAACTATTTATAGAGAATATATCCCCGCAAGCAAATACGATAACCCGCAGGTTGTCAAAATTTACTCAATATCGAAAGCCACCTTGCCGCTGTCCCCAAAACTTGACTTGAGCAATAATAAGAGACAATCTATAACAGCATGAAATATATCAAATTGATAATAGAATACGATGGCACAAATTATCAGGGCTGGCAGACACAAAGGTCAGGGCTGACTGTACAGGATATTTTATGTAAAACTATTTCCGGTATTACCGGAGAACAGATAAAGCTCAACAGCGCCAGCAGGACCGATGCAGGGGTCCATGCGCTGGGACAGGTTGCGGTATTCAGCACCGGTTCGATGCTGTCGGCAGACACGCTGAAGAGGGCCCTCAATGCAAGGCTTCCCAAAGACATGCGCATCCTCGGTGCTGAAGAGCTTGATTCCGAATTTCATCCAAGATACCGGGCCGTGAAGAAGAGTTATTTTTACCTCATTGAAGAAACTCAAAAACAATCGGTTTTTCTCCATCGATACGCGTGGAGGATTCCGGTCAGTCTTGACCTTGACAGAATGAGCGAGGCTTCGGCGCTGCTTCATGGTGAGCATGATTTTTCCGCCTTCAGAGGCGCGGGCTGCGGGGCGAAAACTACAGTCCGGACCATACATTCGATCACTCTGGCCAGATATGATTGCCTGGACTTTATGACAGCAAAAATTCAGGGGAACTTTATTAAAATACGGCTCGAAGCGAACGCCTTTTTAAGGCATATGGTCAGAAATATTGTCGGCACGCTGGTTGAAGTCGGTAAAGGCCGGTCCTCGCCTGAAACAGTAATGGAATATCCTCATGTCGTGTGACAGAAAATTGGCCGGGCCTACAGCCCCGGCGAAAGGTCTGTTCCTCGAAAAAATCTATTTCTGACCCCCGCATGACGGACTCGTAAAAATAATCCTTACAGTTGCGTTGAGAACACGCGAGGATCAGGCAAAGGAGATGAAAAGCGTTACTCTGTTCTCCCCGTCTCTCGGGCTACTCGCCGAGAGCGAATCCGCCCGGGTTCGGACGACGCCTTAGCGCATCTGCTGGCGCAAAACAGGAGTACACTGGCATGTGAGCTTGCCGTCAGGTGATTACAGATCTGGAACAAGTCTTCATATATGGCTTTTTCAGCGCCTTTGACCCACCGTTTATGCAACAATCAGGTAATCCCGGAAGTGTTTGAAACCGCATTAATTGTGGAGAAAAAAAATAATTTGTGTTATTTTTAATAATAATGTATTTATAAGATAAGCTTATGGAAAAAATTTTTGAAGACATCGCAACAAAGTACCGGGAAAGAGAAGGGAACATAATCTTCCTGCTCCAGGAGACGCAGGAGGCCTTTGGGTACATTCCCAGGGAGGCGGTCGATTTCTTTTCACATGGAGCTGAATATCGCTGCAAGCCGTTTTTATGGCGTAGCCACCTTCTATTCCCAGTTCCGTCTTAAACCAACAGGCAAGAATAAGATCGTTGCCTGCTGCGGGACCGCCTGCCATGTGAGGGGGGCCGAAAAGATCATTAAACGGTCTGAAGAGGGAACTCGATCTTACTGAAGATGAGGATACGACAAAGGACGGCAAATTCACACTTGAAAAGGTCGCCTGTCTCGGGCACCTGCAGTTTTGCCCCTGTTGTGCTGGTAAATGGGGCTGTGCACGGCAAGACTACCTCAGACTGCAATTGTGAAAGAAGATCAAGTAGGTGGGGAAGAAGCGAGTGAGCAGAGGTACGGTCATAAGGGTATGCATGGGACCGGCGGGCATTGCCGCAGGTGGCAAGGAGGTGCTCGAGGCGTTTCAGAAGGCATGCTTTCAGAAGCAGGCGTCCGCGCTGAATTAAAAGAGAACTGTTCTTCCCATCAGGTCGGCTGTCTTGGCCTCTGTGCCCGGGATGTGCTGGTCGAGGTCAGACGACAACGGCAATAAAACTGACTTATCAGTACGTAAAGCCGGACATGGTCGGAGCGCATAGTAAGCGAACATATTATTGGAGGCAGTCCTGTGAAGGAGTGGCTTGTCGACAGCGACTTCGACTCATTCTACCAGAAGCAGTTCAAGATAGTACTGTCTGACTGTAGGAAAGACTCGACCCGGAAGATATTGACGCATATATTGCTGCAGGCGGCTACGAGCCGACCCGCGAGGTCCTTATGACCTGGATCCCCGATGATGTGATCGAGAGATCAAGGACTCCGGGCATCAGGGGCAGGGGCGGCGCGGGGTTTCCGACAGGCCTCAAATGGGAACTCGCCCGGCGGAGCAGGGGTGACATCAAGTACCTGATATGCAATGCAGACGAAGGCGACCCCGGTGCGTTTATGGACAGGGCGGTCATTGAAGGCAATCCACACTCTGTGATCGAAGGCATGATAATAGGGGCCTTTGCGATCGGCTCGAATAAGGGGTATGTGTATATCAGGGCCGAGTACCCGCTTGCAGTCGAACGCCTGAAGCTTGCGCTTAAACAGGCCTATGAACGGCGGTTCCTGGGACAAGACATCTTCAACACCGGCTTCAGCTTCGACATAGAGATCAAGCTCGGCGCAGGCGCCTTTGTCTGCGGCGAGGAGACGGCGCTCATTGCATCGATCGAAGGGCAGAGAGGCATGCCGAGGTCGAAGCCCCCGTTCCCGGTCAATAAAGGTCTTTGGCAGAGGCCGACTGTCATCAACAATGTCGAGACGCTTGCGAATATTCCTTATATCATGAGAAAGGGCTCTGCCTGGTATGCCAAGTTCGGCACAGAAAAATCAAAAGGAACGAAGGTCTTCGCCCTTACCGGAAAGATAAGGAACCCGGGTCTTATAGAGGTCCCGATGGGGATCCCGATGCGCGATATCATATACGAGATCGGCGGGGGAATAGAAGGCGGCAAGGCGCTGAAGGCGGTCCAGACAGGCGGTCCTTCCGGCGGATGCATCCCGGCAAGCATGCTCGATCTGAATGTCGATTATGAGTCGCTTGCGAAGGTCGGCTCGATCGTCGGCTCGGGCGGCATGATAGTCCTTGACGAGGACAACTGCATGGTGAACATGGCCAAATACTTCGTCCATTTTACCCAGGCCGAGTCATGCGGGAAATGCGTCCCTTGCAGGGTCGGTACAAAGAGGCTGCTGGAGATCCTGACCAGGATTACCAACGGTGAAGGAAGGGAAGGCGACATTGAACGGCTGGAACGGCTGAGCAAGGGCATCAAGACCGCCTCTCTCTGCGGACTTGGTCAGACCGCGCCGAATCCGGTATTGAGCAACATCCGCTATTTCAGGGAAGAGTTCGATGCCCATGTCAAGGACAAGAAATGTCCTGCGAAGGTATGCAAGGCCCTCCTTACATACAGCATTCTCGGACGCATACTGCAAGGGATGCGGGGCCTGTATGAAGGCATGTCCTGCCGGGGCCATAACCGGTGAAAAGAAGAAGCCTCACAGAATAAATCCGGACAGATGCATCAGGTGCGGGGCGTGCTTTGACGCCTGCAAATTCAAATCAGTAGCAAAGGAATAGTCAAATGGTAAGTATTGTCATAGACGGGAAAGTGGTCCATGTCAGGGAACAGGCAAGCATCCTGGAAGCGGCGAGGGACAACGAGATATTTATCCCGACCCTCTGTCATCACCCGAAGCTGTCTCCTTTCGGCGGCTGCAGGCTTTGCCTTGTCGAGATCAAGGGAATGCCGAGGCCTGTAACCTCCTGCACGACTTTGGTGAACGAGGGCATGGAGATATCAACATCCACCCCGGAGATTGAAGAGCTGAGGAGGCTGGTGCTTGAACTTATCCTCTCGGACCATCCCAATGATTGCATGGTCTGCGAAAAGACCGGGAGCTGCACCCTCCAGGAGCTTGCCTACATGTACGGCATAAGAGAGATCGAATTCTCCGGAGAGCGGCGGACATACAAGACGCGGGACGGCAACCCCTTTATCGAACGCGACCTTGAAAAGTGCATCCTCTGCGGCAGGTGCGTCAAGGCCTGCGACGAGATACAGGGCGTCGAGGCGATAGATTTCGGCTACCGCGGTTTCCAGTCCAAGATCTGCACTTACTTTGAGGACGACCTGGACTGCGAGTTCTGCGGCCAGTGCGTGTCCGTCTGCCCTACGGGCGCCCTCACCGGCAAGCTCTGGACGCAAAAGGGAAGGCCGGGGATGACAAAAGAAGTTGATACTGTCTGCGCTTACTGCGGAACAGGGTGTACTGTCACCGCCCATGTGAAAAACAATGAGATCGTGCGGATCACCTCTTCTGAGGATACAGATAACGAGGGTTGGCTCTGCGTCAAGGGCCGGTTCGGGTACAAGTTCGTCAACAGTCCCGATCGGCTGAAAAAGCCGTTGATAAGAATAAGGCAGAAGGACACAGGCCCTGATTTTATCCCTCCCAATCCCCCTCTCGACAAGGGTCTGCAGGGAGGCGGACTTTTCAGGGAAGCAACCTGGGACGAGGCATTTAATCTTATAGCAGCGAGGCTCGGTGAGATAAAAACCCGATTCGGCGCTGATGCTATTGCTGGGCTTTCTTCTGCGCGCTGCACCAACGAGGAGAACTATGTCTTTCAGAAGTTTATGCGCTGCGCGGCAGGCACCAACAATGTGGACCACTGCGCCCGTCTTTGACACTCTCCAACTGTGGCCGGTCTGGCCGCAATCTTCGGTTCAGGGGCGATGACCAATTCCATCCGTGAGATAGAAGGTATGGAGGTCATCTTCATCATCGGGTCCAATACAAAGGAAACCCATCCCGTTATCGCGAACCGGATGATAAAGGCCTTCCGTAAAGGGGCCAGGATAATAGTCGCGGACCCGAGGAACGTGCCTATGACGAAGTTTGCCGAGGTATTCCTGAGATTGAGGCCCGGGACTGACATTGCCCTTCTAAACGGCATTGCCAATGTGATTGTAAAGGAAGGTCTGAGCAATGAGGAGTTCATAAGGGAAAAGACTGAAGGTTTCGAAGAGTGGAAAAAGACGATCGGGGAATTTACGCCGGAAAGGGCGGAAGAGATTACCGGGGTGCCTAAGGAAGATATCATAAAGGCAGCCAGACTGTATGGGCGTTCTCGGAAGGCCGGCATCTTCTATACCATGGGGATAACCCAGCATTCATGCGGCACGGACAATGTGCGGGCTGTAGCAAACCTTGTTACGCTTACGGGTAACATCGGCAGAGAGTTCACGGGTGTCAATCCCCTGCGCGGTCAGAACAATGTCCAGGGTTCTTCGGACGCCGCGTGCCTGCCAAACGTGTACCCGGGTTATCAGAGGGTCGACCTCCCGGAGGTCAGGCAGAAATTCGAGGCTGCCTGGGGTGTTGCCCTGCCGCCTGCACCTGGACTTACCGCCACCGAGATGATGGATGCCGCTGTCGAAGGAAAGATAAAGGCCATGTACATCATGGGAGAAAACCCTATCATTACCGACCCGAACATGCACCACACGGTCGAGGCGCTCAGAAGCCTCGATTTCCTGGTAGTGCAGGACATCTTTTTGACCGAGACTGCGGAACACGCTGATGTCGTCCTCCCTGCCGCGTGTTCGTTTGAAAAGGAAGGTACCTTTACGAATACCGAACGAAAGGTCCAGCGAGTGAGGAAGGTGGTTGATGCGCCCGGGGAGGCGAGAGACGACCTTTCAATTATCGCGGAGGTCTCCAGGAGACTCGGCTATCAGATGGAGCATATTTCACCTGAAGCTGTGCTGAAGGAATACGGAAAACTCTGGCCTGCAATGGCCGGAATTACATTCTCCAGGCTTGACGAAAAAGGCCTCCAGTGGCCTTGCCCGTCTGAAGAGCATCCCGGGACCGAATATCTTTACAAGGACGGCTTCCCGAAGGGTAAGGTTTCGTTCTCGGCGGTGGCATATTGTCCTCCTGCAGAGACCACAGACGAAACGTATCCCTTCGTCCTTACGACAGGAAGAAACCTCTTCCAGTATCATTCAGGGTCGATGACCAGGAGGGTGAAACCCATAGAGGCGCATGCCGGCAAACCTTACGTAGAGATCAACCCCAAAGATGGGGAGAGGCTGGGCGTCCGGAGTGGCGATATTATCAGGATAGCTTCCCGCCGGGGAGAGATTGCTATCAAGGCCAGGCTTACCACCAAGGTGCCGGAAGGCACGGTCTTTATCCCAATGCACTACCGCGAGGCGGCCGCCAACGTGATAACAAACGACGCCCTTGACCCTAAAGTAAAGATCCCTGAATTTAAGGTCTGCGCGGTCAGGATATTGCTTGCGTCAGAAGCCCAGTAACCGAAGGCCGCAGCCTCAGCGAAATGAATAGGGCATTCTTAGAAAAAAGCCTTCCTCAAAACAGCCTGGGATGGCCGGACTGCTCATCGATAAGTTTCAGCAGTTCGGCGTAAGAGATCGCCCTGACGCCGAGAGACTTTGCCTTCCGGAGTTTTGAACCGGGTTCTTCGCCGACAATGAGGAAGTCTGTCTTTGCGGAGAGGGCTGAGGACGGATGTCCTCCGTGTTTTTCAAGCAGGTCCTCTACTTCTTTTCTCGGCTTCGGCAGTGTGCCGGTGATCACAAAGGAGAGCCCCTTAAGCGGCAGTTCCTCATCTTTCTTGGCAGCAAAGTCAGGGTTTTTGATTTCAAGTCCGAGATCCATCATCGAGTCAAGAGTCTGCAGGTTTTTCTCATCATTGAAGAAGGTCGAGACCGATGAAGCGATCTTCTCACCCACCTGTTTTATCTGCATGATCTTCTCAGGGGTTAAGTGATAAAGGTCCCGCATCGTCCTAAAGTTCTTTGCGAGGAGCTTTGCGGCGTATTCTCCGACATGCAGTATCCCTATCGCAAAGAGGAACTTTGCAAGGGTGGTATGCTTTGATTTCCTGATAGCCTCGATGAGGTTCTGCGCTGATTTTTCAGCGAACCTGGGAAGTTCCAGCAGGTCTTCTTTTTTTAACTTATAGATGTCCTCGAAGCGTTGGATCAGTCCCCTCGAATAAAGGAGTTCCACATTCTTCTCGCCAAGCCCTTCGATATCCATGCCTCCCCGAGACGCAAAGTGGATGATCTTTTCCCTCACCTGTGCAGGGCAGTGAAGGGCTACGCACCTGACAGCGACCTCACGTTCTTCCTTCACGACCTGAGAGCCGCAGGCAGGACACTTTTCTGGCACAGGAAAGGGCTTTTCTACTCCTGTCCTCTTTTCCTTTACAACCATGACTACATGAGGAATGACGTCGCCTGCCCGCTCTACGACAACAGTATCGCCAATCCTGACGTCCTTTCTCCTGATCTCGTCCCAGTTATGCAGGGTTGAGCGGGAGACCGTGACCCCGCCTATCCGCACAGGCTCAAAGACAGCGAAAGGTGTTATCACCCCTGTTCTTCCCACGCTTCCATGCATCTCCCTGATTTTAGTAGTCCCCTGATGGGCCTGGAATTTATAGGCTATGGCCCAACGGGGCTCCCGTGTCTTAACCCCTAATTTCTGCTGCAGCCCGAAGTCGTTCACTTTTATCACTGCGCCGTCCGTCTCAAAGGGGAAGTCGTCACGGGTTTCTTCTATTTCCCTAATTGCGTCGATGACCGCATTGATCCCTTTTGAAATTTTCATCCTGGCCGGTGTCGGGAAACGGGCCGCAGACAGCCAGCCAATAAGCTCAGACTGACTCTTCAGCGTCAGCCCTTTGACCGCACCTATGCCGTAACAGGCAAGATAGAGCTTGCGCGACTCGGTAATTGCAGGGTCGAGCTGCCTGATAGAACCGGCAGCTGCGTTTCGGGGATTGGCAAATAATGGCTCCCCTTTCTCTTCCCTTATTCTGTTTAATGTATTGAACTCTTCAAGGTCCATATAGACCTCCCCGCGAATATCAATCTCCCCAGGGACTTTCTCAGGTCCTTCTATTTTCAGGGGGACTGCCTTTATCGTCCGGATATTCAGGGTGACGTCTTCTCCCACATTACCGTCGCCTCTTGTAGAAGCCTTGTAAAGAAGACCCTTCCTGTAGCTCAGCTCTATCGCAAGTCCGTCGTATTTAGGTTCTACGGTATATTCTATGTCACTGTCACTATTGAGCAGCCTCTTTATCTTCTTGTCGAATTCCCTCACCTCGTCGTGCGAGAAGGCGTTGTCGAGCGACAACATAGGTTCCGTGTGTTTTACCTTTTCAAATTTTTCGAGTGGAGGCGCCCCCACCCTAAGGGTTGGGGAATCGGGAAGGACGTAATGGTATAGCTCCTCAATTTCCCTGAGGCGACGGTAGGCACTGTCATATTCAGCATCTGAAATAACAGGTGCGTCAAGGACATAGTAGCGGTAACAGTGATAGTTCAGGTCTCTGACGAGTTGTTCCATCTCCTTCTTTATCTGTTCAGGGATATTTCCGGGTGTGGTCATCATATTTTCTACTTAGACAATTCGTCTTTCAAAAAACGCAAGGCTGAAAGGGCTGCCTCCTCCTTGTTCCTTGTCCTGTCTCCCTTCAATTCCAGCTCTTTGATAATTGTTTTACCTTCTTTGCTTATCCCGACATAGACAAGGCCCTTCTCTTTGCCTTCGAGCAGATCAGGACCCAGATTGCCTGTAGTGGATAGCGCATAATCAGTCCGGGTGATCAAGCGTATCCTTTCAGCCATCTCCTTTGCGGTCTCCCTGCTTATTACACCGTGAGAGGCGATAGTTTCCGGCGATATTCCCAAAAGCTCCTCCTTGGCAAGGACGGAATAGGTAACAGCTCCGGCCTCGAAGAACCTGCTTGAGCCGGGAAGCCAGGTGAGGTAATGGCTTATCAGCCCTCCGGTGCATGACTCGGCAACAGAAAGTTTCAGCCCCTTATTCCGTAAAAAGACTGATGCACTTCCCGGATGATTTTTAAGGCTTCCTCGTCCATCTCCAATCTCTCTGTTTATAGCTATATAACATGAATATTTTGAAACTCGACCTGCTTATTTTGGTTTCCAGACTTTCCCTTTGTCAATAATATGTTCGACGACCCACCCCCTATGGCTGAGTTCCCTGGATATCCACTTCCGGTGGCACTTCCAGGGGAACTTTTCCGAGCAGATAATTACAGAGACCGTCTCCCAGGCAATGGATTCGACCATCCCCACTCCTTCTGAGAATTCTTCGGTTATGACATAAGCTGTATAGCCGCCTTTTCTGAAACCTCCCAGTTCTTTCCCGAGAAAATAGTAAGTAATGCCGTTTGACGCCAAAAGCTCAGACAGGGGACCACTGGTGAAGTGAGGCATCTTGCTTCGCGGAAAGCTCCTGACATCGATTGACAGCCCTGATATCATAGGCCAGAAGGATCTCTATGAAATCCTCCGCGCTTCTCAGCCCGGTGCCGAGCGTATAGATAAATCTGTTCTGCATACCTGTCAAATTACAGGACGGATATGATGATATTTTTCAATTTATTACAAACCGGCCTTTCATCTATAAAACCATTATTTCGGTACAGTATATCACAATGTTGTGAGCGATCAGCCGTAAGCTATCAGCTCTCAGCGAAAAGCGGAGTATACGGGGCTCAAAAGCAATCCGGCATAGAGGACCATATTTCTTCGTCTTTTGCTGCTAAAAGCTGACAAGCCGGGAAGCTGACAGCTGGATTATCACTCAGTGTTTATTGATGAGAGACTCTCTGAATCATCTTGATCACCTATGACGAGAATATGACATTTATGTCAAGTTTTGTCAGGTTTCCTTTCAAATTTTGTCAGGTTATCTTGACATAAGATCACTTTTTACTTATCCTTTTAAGGGTAACTATTATGTATTTATAAGAATATTATATTTCGGATATTGGCATGGAAACTGCTGCTCTGATTCTTCAGAGCTTAGAATATTCAGTTTAAGGAGGTCAAATGAACATCGTACGGCATCATTTCATGTCGAAAAAATTATGCGGTATGAAAAACTTCAGGTTTCTCCTCCTCTTGAGTATTTTTCTTCTTTACAGCCTGCCTGTTGCCGCATTAACAAGTGAAAATCCCACTGACAAGGACTGGAAGCGTGCTCCTCAGGAGCAGAAGAACGCCCAGGATGTAACTCTGCTGGCCGCTGTTTCGCCGGATGAAGCTCAAATGGCACTTGTTCCGCAGGCGCAGGAAACCGTCCAGGAAACCTCTTCTTCTGCTGATGCCGGATATAATTTGCAGGCCTATAACTCAAACGCAGTTGCTTCAAAGGCTGTTGAAAGGAATATCGGTCTCTTCAGCAACACGATCAGGGACAGATTTTCTCTGTGGCTCAGCAGATCAGGGAGGTATCTCGATATGATGAAAGAGATACTCAGAGAGAAAGATGTCCCGGAGAATATCGTTTTTCTGTCTCTTATAGAAAGCGGATTTAGCCCTTATGCATATTCTGTTGCAAGTGCAGCAGGCCCCTGGCAGTTCATAGCATCAACCGCCCGGAGATACGGCCTCGAGATAAACTGGTGGAAGGACGAAAGAAGAGACCCGGTAAAGTCTACCGGCGCTGCGGCATCTTACCTGAAAGATCTCTATAAAATGTTCGGCTCCTGGAACCTTGCGATGGCAGCATATAATGCAGGAGAAGGCAGAATACAAAAGGCGATGAAAAAGAGCAATGCCGATAGTTATTGGGCCCTTCTTGATACCAGCCATATAAAACCGGAGACAAAGGATTATGTGCCTAAGTTTATCGCGGCAAGCCTTATAGCCACGAATCCCCAGGACTTTGGCTTCGATGCGATCGAATATCATGAACCCCTGAGCTTTGATGAAGTTGAGCTGCACTCTCCAATTGATCTCTCTGTGGCAGCTGAGTGCGCAGGATACAACCTTGGAGGAGATCAAAAGACTGAATCCCGAATTGCGGAGATGGTGCACCCCGCCTGATGTCCCCAGCTATACCTTGAAAATTCCGGCAGGCACAAAAGAGCGGTTCTCCGAAGTCCTTGCATCTATCTCGGAGAATGAGCGTTTTACCATAGACAGATATACGGTCAAGAAAGGCGAAACATTCGGCCGCATTGCGAAAAAGAACGGGATGCCTGTGCCTGTTATTCTTTCGCTCAACGCCATGGAAAAGATTATGCCGCTTAAACCAGGCAGTGTGGTCTATCTTCCGCCAAAAGGCTTCTACAGCCTTGATCACGGAGACCAGTCACTGATCAGAAAGGCCACCACGTACCATCAGGCTCACAGCCACAGGCCTTCGGCCAGGAAAGCCTCCTTCAAAAAGGCCGGGGCAAAAAAGAAGGTCGGGAAAGTATCAGCAAATAAGCGTCTCAGGGCAAAAAGCAAAAAAATCTAGACCTTTTTTATCCTTCTTTTTTCTCGCCGAGTTTTGTTTTTGCTTCCTCAAGAAACGGTGATCCTGGAAATTTCTCGGCAAGCTCCTTGTATTTTGCTGCGGCTGCTTCTTTTTTCCCGTCTTTTTCCAGTATCCTGCCTGCCTCTATCAGGGCATAGTCCTGCAATATGGTCCCTGATTTATAAAGAGTGTCGAGTGTTTTCAGCGCTGCTTCTTTGTCGCCTTTAATGATCTGGACGGCAGCCATCTCTTTGTAAGCCAGAGGAAGGAGACTCCGCGCGTTTGCGTACTTTTTTGTAAAGTCATTCAGGGTTTTCAGAGCGTCATCATATTTTTCGAGTTCAACGTAGGAGCTTGCGATAAATAAAAGCACCCTCGGCGATTTTCTCTTGCTGTACGCCTGCTGAAAAAGATCGAGTGCCTTCTGGTACTGCTCCTGTTTTGACATATTCTTTTGCTGGTCGAGATTATAGTAGATATTATACGCACTGTTTTCGAGCTGACGGGATTTCTGCCCCTCTGTGTGCTGGTAAAAAAGAATTACAGCAAACACCAAAACAGCGCTCAATCCGATCAGGCTGTATACGAGGACTGTCTTCTGCTTTTCCTTCAGAGTATCCTTAATATTTCCCAGTGCATCTCTTATTTCGGTCTCTGTTTGAATATTCTTTTTTGAGGCTTTTTTCTTGATCGGCCTTGGCATTAATTCCTCCTTAAAACTTTATCTATCAAAGATTTCGCGTTCTCAAATATGCTCTCGATCCTGTTCTCTTCTATACCTGCGGCAAGCAGGATCTGTTTTGCTGTTTCTTTGGTTATCAGGTCCGACGGGCTGTGGCTGTCTGTGTTTATACAGAGGGGCGCGCCGAAGCGTATCGCCTCCTTTGCGACATATCCGTTGGCAAGGGAGTGACCTTTTCTGGCCGTGATTTCCAGTAATACATTTTTTTCTTTTGCGAGCAGCAGGTCCTCTATCGATATCAGCCCCGGGTGAGAAAGTATGTCGGCGCCTGCCTCTATTGCGGCCTTGTTAGTGCCTTTAACCACAGGCTCGACGATGGTTTCGCCATGAACAACCACTATCTTTGCCCCGAGATGCCGCGCCTCCTTCACCAGTTCCGGTATCAATTGCGGGGGAGCATGGGTTATCTCAGCGCCCGGCAAAACCTCTATCGAGACAAATGGCTTCATCTTCTGCACAGCCTTTACCACGCGCGGAATGATCAGGTCGATATTGGACGAGTCCATATGATCGGTGATGGCTATCGCACTATATCCGATCGCTTCAGCCCTTCTGATCAGCTCGAAAGGTATCAGTTCTCCATCACTGAAAACAGTATGTGTATGCAAATCTATCATCCTAAAAAGATACAAGAATACCATGCAAAATGTAAAGGAGAGGCAGACGTATATCGCAGATATCTTTTTGCCTTTGCCTGCAGGATCATATTAAAATACAGAATGAAGACAATAAGACAGAGCAGCCTTGTATTACCCGCATGAAGGCCTCGTCAACCTCATCCCTGCTTATTCTGTGGTCGCTAATCTTTTTCTGCGTTCCGGCTCAGCAGGCAGCAGCCTTTCAGGCAGGTGTCTTTCCTTCAAAGATACATCCGGGAGATGCGTTTATGATCAGGGTCAGCGGACTCAAAGGTGCGATTGCGCCGTCGGCGCTCCTGGACAAAGAGCCGCTTCGTTTCAGCAGCTGCGGACATGGATGTTATGTGGCCATCGCAGCAGTTGACCTCAATAGCAGACCGCGTACGCACCGGATTGCCTTGCAGGCCGGAAAGACAAAAGAGCGTGCTGCGGCTGCGTGTGTTAAAAGGCAGTTTCCAGACAATACACCTCACGCTGCCTGAAGAGAAAGTGTCTCCTGGCACGGAGGATATCGAACGGATAAAAAAAGAGGCGGACCTGCTGCAGTCGATCTGGGAGATCGATTCAGAGAGGCTCTGGGAGGGAGATTTCGTTCTTCCTCTGGAAAATCCCTTGTCGACCCCTTTCGGCACAAAGAGAATCATTAACAATAAAACTGTCAGCGTTCATCGTGGTTTGGACATTAAAGGGAGCCAGGGTGAAAGAAATAGAGGCCTCAAACAGGGGAAGAGTCGTGTTGGCTGAAGAGCTTTTTTTCGGTGGAAACACAGTTGTCGTTGACCACGGTCAGGGTATTTTTACGGTCTATATGCATCTGTCCGAATTTAACGTCAGCCCCGGCGATCTCGTTGAAAAGAATGCTGTAATAGGATATGTCGGATCAACCGGCAGGTCAAACGGTCCGCACCTTCACTTCGGAGTTAAGGTTGCAGGCATAAATACAAACCCTGTTTCGCTCACAAGATTAAAATTGTGAATATGTCCTGCAACGCTACATGAAGCAGGATGATATTGATGAAGTCCTCGGCATAACAAGATGCGCACGCTGCGGCCACAGGCTAGATGGCGAGACAGAATGTCCGTTCTGCTCACTCTTGCCAGGCAGACCTGAAAAGCCCGGCCTTCCCAAATGGATCTTTATTACCGCCTGCTTTCTCACCTCACCTCTCAGCCTCTATGCGGTCATGACCGCAAAACAGCTGAATGTCTTTGAAAAAGTGATTGCGTTTTCCGGGTGTCTGTTCTGGTTTGGCTTCAGTCATCTGTCTTTTTAATTACTGCTGAGTTCATTCCTGCGACGGTCTACTGGTTTACCTTGTGAGTTCCTGTTAAGCGATGCAACGCTCCTTACTGATTTGATGCGCTATTCCTGGACCAGCTTGCCTCCAGTCGCAAAAAATTTGAGCTTATCCTTTTTGTGCGGATGCCCCGAGAACTCGAAAATATTCCACGGAGCCAGGTCTTCAAGCGACATCCCGGACTCTTGCAGCTTCTCTTTGTCAGGCAGAAATATCGCATCCTCCTCATCCATCACCCGCACCATAACCAGTGTGTAGCCGGGCTTAAACTCTATTTTTACAATGCGGCCGCCGATGCCGCCTGTTCTGTCCAGGTCTGCTGCCCTGGGGTTGTAGCTCAGATCTTTAGGGCGGGTGACTTTGTCCGGATCGCCCAGAGGCAGGAGCGATTTCATTTTCCACTTGCCGTTTTCTTTATTGAAGTTTATGGCCGCTTCCATGCGTGAACGTGGCCGTTCCACTTCAGGCATTGCCGCATATTGCGCAAGTATATAGAGAGTAGCGGATTTGCCGTCCCTGGCGACAGCAGCGTGCTGTGCTTCATAGACCTCCGGGGTTTGGGCGCGGCCAAGCAGAACAAAGAGCTCGCGGTCCTCTTTTTTCCTGATGTCGCTGCGAATCTCTTTTCGCATTTCAGCGGTGCGAAGCGAAATCATCCTATCGACATCACCTGCTTTTGCCGCGGCATTATAGGCGTCGAATATTCGTGTGAGTTCAGCTGTCAGATCATGGGCAGCAGCTGGGTAGCCAGAAGTAATACAAAAAAACATCAGCCAGCTTGCCAGGAGAAGCAATTTTTGCAGCATAGGAATGTCCTCCTCAGTGATTGATTTCGCCCTTTTCATCTGCCGGCAAATACCGTGGCAGGCCCATTTTCTGAATAATTGCGTTATTATAAATGATTATGATAACGGTTTCAGCAAAAAACCTTACAAAGGACTATAAGTCCCTCAGGGCAGTTGACCACATTGATTTCGAGATCTCTTCCTCCGAGTGCTTCGGCTTTCTTGGCCCGAACGGCGCAGGCAAGACAACGGTCATGCGCATGATCTACTGCTTTTTGCCGGTAACATCAGGAGAGCTCAGGGTGGTCGGGCTCGATGTTTCGGACCATCAGAGCGAGATAAAATCAAGGACCGGCGTCATGCCGCAGGATAACAACCTCGACCCTGATCTTTCTGTATTCGAAAACCTTGTTGTCTACGCCCGTTATTTCGATATCCCGAAGAAGGTCTCTTCAGTCCGTGCCTGGGAGCTGCTGGACTTTGTAGAACTTCGTGAGAAGGCAAATGTCAATATCAAGGACCTCTCAGGAGGGATGAGGCAGAAGCTGCTTCTTGCCCGGGCACTCATAAACAACCCTGAGATACTGATCCTCGATGAGCCGACCACAGGCCTTGACCCTCATTCCAGACATTCGGTATGGGAGAAGATGGACTATCTGAAATCAAAGGGCGCCACACTTATTCTTACGACCCACTACATGGAAGAGGCGGAGAAGCTCTGCGACAGGGTCGCTATCATGGACTCAGGAAGGATCGTTGCAATCGATTCACCTGCTAATCTAATGGCTAGTTACGGCGGCAATCTGGAAGCGGTCTACCTGAAACTGACAGGGAGGCATCTTGCAGCTTAAGAGGGCGCTCAGGGTCTGGCAGACGGAACTTCACGGTCTACACAAAGCTTTACAAATCAAGCCTGGCACTCAATTTCGTTGAGCCGGTCCTCTACCTTGCCGCACTCGGCCTCGGCCTCGGTGGGTTCGTAAAAACGATCGACGGTATGCCCTATATCAACTTCATAGCGCCAGGGATCATCGCCTCCTCTGCGATGTTCGCCGCTGCTTACGAGTGCACCTATGGGACATATGTCAGGATGTTCTACCAGAAGACATTTGACGCGATCCTGGCCACACCCGTGAACATAGATGACCTAATCGCTGGCGAGCTGATCTGGGGTGCCTCCAAAAGCATGCTCTACGGCACGATCATCATGGCAGTAATCTCTGCCTTCGGCCTGGTGAGTTCGCCTCTTATTCTGGCAGCCGTCCCAGTGCTTTTTTTCAGCGGCCTGCTATTTGCCGAGATATCGATGATGTTCGTTGCGATAGTCCCTGGCATTGACTCCTTCAACTACTTCTACACCCTCTTAATGACCCCCATGTTCCTCTTCTCCGGCATTTTCTTCCCGGTCGATACCTTACCTCAGCTTGTACGGAAGATCGCCTTTTTCACACCCCTCTATCACCTTGTGAACATCTGCCGTTCAGCTGCCCTTGGCAAACTTCAGGGCAGTCTCTGGGATGTCGCATGGCTTTTTGTCGTCGTGATAATCCTCGCCCCATATACCTTCAGGCTGATGCGCAAACGGCTAGCTCAGTAAGAATATTCTCCCCGGTTAAATCTTTCCCCACATCTTTTTGCATCGATGCAAAAGGATTTGCTGAAATGCGCAGGAATCCAAAGAGACAAAGCAATAAAAACAGGAAGTTAGCCTTGGCATGGCAAATGCTCTATATATAGCAGGAAGTAAATGAACAGGGAGGACACGAAGATGAAAGACACAAACTATACAAAGAAACTGGCATACATGGGAGCAGGCTGCGGCGTGGTTCTCTTTGCGGTATTCGGCCTGCTGCCGGGCTCCTTCCTGGGCGGAGTGATGGGATTGAATATTGCCGGGATAATGTTCGGCACACCGGTAGGCGCAGGGCTTCTGCCACGGCTGATAGTAGCGGCCTCGATGGTGGTAGGGGTAATGGTATCAGGGACGATGTTCATTATGGCCGCTACCACTGTTGGATGGCTTATAGGCACTGTAGCAGATGCGATAAAGACAGGAAAGAAAGAACTGGCAGAAGCAGAGCGCAAATAAATTTATAACAATCAAAAGGAGGACGTGTCATGACAGAAGGAAGAAGAAATACAATGAAGGTTGGAACAAAGATCGGAGCAGGGCTTGGGGTGTTGACATTTCTGGTATTCGGTATAATCCCGGGGTTTTATTTCGGCAGCTACGGGACCCTGATCCTGCTGAGCCATCTGGCAGGCGGCCCTGTAGAGCCTACAACGATTGTAAGGATGCTGACAGTAGTGGGCATCATGCTGGGCATCTTCTGCGTCGGGGCGGTAAGCATAGTGTTGGGTTCAGTATTCGGCACAGCTATGGGTTATGTGGTTGATGTGGTTGCGAGCTTCGGCAGGGCAAAAGAGACTGAGGAAGTCAAAGCCAATAACTAAGACACAGCCCTCTACTTTTAAAGGTTACTCCCCTGGGCCCCTGCAGAGTGCAGGGGCTTTTTTTTCGGCCTATATACATTCAACGCCATCTGTTTTTAGGATGTGGATAGCAATGTAAATAGGAGTTGAAAAAAAAATATAGATATTATAATATAGACCTTATCCCTCGATGCTGCCCGCAGTCCCCTCCAAAAAATGCGGGCAGCATCCCCCACTTTTAAGTCTATTGTCCAAAAATCGTATTCAAAGTGCCAACTGTAACAATTTGAAGCACTATTGTTTGCAGTCTTATTGAAATTTAAGCCTGTTTCTGATACCGTGTATGCATCTATAGAAATAATTTATGGAATTAACGGAGTTTAAGATACATCTCGATTTGGGGAAATGGACTGAGGCTCAATTAGACAAGCTCATATTTGAAGCTGCCCACATAGAAGACAGCGGACAGCGAATAAAATACCTTTCCGACTTCTTTATCGGCCTTGAGTACAAAGAATCGACTTTGATAGGTGACACGCAGCGCCGCCGAGGTGTTTGTGGTCAATCTCTCAGGGGTTGATTGTTTTACCTTTGTCGACTATATCGAGGCGATGCGGCTTTCGGACTCCTTTGGAGGTTTCCTGAAGAACCTCCGTCAGGCAAGATACCGGAACAGCATAGTGTCCTATGAGGACAGAAAACATTTTCTGACCGATTGGGCAGAATACGGGCCGGCAACTGTCTCAGATATTACGGAGCAGATAGGTGGCGCAAAGGCCAAAAGCATCCTGAAGATTATTAATATGAAAGAAGACGGGACACCTCTTCTTCCCGGCATCAGGTCTCTTCAGAGGAAAGTCCATTTCATATCACCTGAAGACATTAACGGGACAGTTGTCGGAAAGCTGAAGCCCGGCGATTATGCAGGTATATATTCAAATATGTCCGGCCTCGATGTATCTCACGTGGGAATTATCATTAAAGATGGGAACAAGGTATATCTAAGGCATGCCTCATCAGACAGTAGGTACAGGAAGGTGATCGACCAGGATTTTCAGGCATATATCTCAGAAAAGCCCGGGCTGATCGTGCTGAGGCCCATAGGTTAACCTTTCCAGGCCTCTCATTTTTCTTCATATACCATTTTATTAATGGCGCAAAACATTCGTCTCTTCCCAAAAAATGTTATATTGTAAAGTTGCCATGATTTCAGAAATACGTTATACATTGAGTGCAACTGAATAAGGATGACTCACAAGGTACATTTATATGTTTAAAGTGATTTTCAGCAGGCGTATGCTTGTCTCTTTCCTCATGGGATTTGCCTGTGGCTTGCCGTTGCTCCTGACTTCTACCCTCCTTCAGGCCTGGATGAAAAAAGCAGGCATAGACCTTACTATGATCGGCCTGATGGCGCTGGTCGGTCTCCCGTATACACTGAAATTTCTCTGGGCACCTTTTCTTGACAGATTTACCATTTCCTCTCTTGGAAGAAGAAGAGGATGGCTCCTTCTGGCCCAGATAGCCCTTGCTTTATCGGTGGCAGGACTTGGGTTTGCCGATCCGGCCCGAAATCCGGCTGCTCATGGTATCTGTAGCGCTCCTTGTGACCTTTTTCAGCGCCTCCCAGGACATTGTCGTTGATGCCTACAGAAGAGAAGACCTTGCAGATGAAGAGCTTGGGCTGGGGTCTTCCTTCTACATCAACGGCTACAAGGTGGGATGCTTGCTGGCCTCAGGCGGGGGGCTGATCCTTGCCGATCAGCTGTCGTTTACAACGACTTACCTGATCATGGCTGCCTGCCTGCTTCCCTGTATTGCGACAACCATTTTGACACCTGAACCTCAGGTTTCAGCCGGTGCCCCTAAGACCCTGCGTGAGGCTGTTGTAGAGCCTCTGAAGGAATACTTCAGCAGGGAGAATGCCATCCTGATACTGATGTTCATCCTCCTCTACAAGATCGGGGATACCCTGGCAACTTCAATATCAACACCTTTTTACCTGGATATCGGCTTTTCGATGACAGAAATCGGCGCTGTAGTAAAGCTCTTCGGGTTCTGGGCGGCCATTGCAGGGAGTCTTGTCGGCGGGGTGCTTATGCTCCGCCTGGGTATCAACCGCTCTCTCTGGATATTCGGCTTCCTTCAGACTATATCAACTGCAGGTTTTGCCGTCCTTGCGCATATCGGCTACAGTCTTCCTGTCCTCTCGGGTGTCATCGTATTTGAAAGCCTGACAGCCGGCATGGGGACCGCGGCCTTTGTTGCGTTTATGGGGAGCATTACAAACAAGAAATTTACGGCCACGCAGTATGCGCTGCTGAGCAGCCTCATGGGTGTCCCGCGGGTGCTGGCCTCTGCGCCAACGGGGTTTCTTGCAAAGCATATGGGGTGGGAGAATTTCTTTATTTTCTGCGTTGTTATAGCGATCCCGGGCATGCTTTTCTTGCTGAAATTCGCACCCTGGAATCCGCGAGTCAGATCGAGCGTCTGAAATGAAGCCTATCAGACCATAAGCAGCCCTCAGCTGTCAGCTTTCAGCAGGGAAAGGCAAACAAAAGACTGTATGGGCGCTACGGCTGTAGGTTGCGTATATCCAGCTTTTCTCTGACAGCTGACCGCTCACTTTCTTTTTTAAACGCTATGACAGCTTGTGAGCTATGCTGTGGCACTCTCCGCATTTCGTGAACTTTGCCAGCATTGCTGCCGGATGAGGTGTCCCATGACAGTCCTGGCACCTTGGCAACATCCTGTGCTTTGCCTTGTGGCAGAACGCGCATTCCAGGGTCTTGTGCTTGGCCATACTGGAGTTGAGGATGGTGAAGGCGTTCTTGTGACAAATAGCGCAGTCTTTTGACGGGATGTCGTCAGCATAGGTCACGACCTTCGGCATATGGGCCTTATGGCATTTGTTGCATTCGGTGGCAGCCATTTCCGCGTGCGGTTTGTGGCACTGGGTACACTGTGGGACCTGCCGGTGGACACTGTGACAGTTGGAACAGTTCAATGCAGAGTGTTTGCTCTTGTTCTCCCTGAGTTGAACAACTTGCCGAGTGTGGCAGGGCATACAGGCATCTTTGCCAGTAAATGAAATTATCAAAGGGGTGTGCGGGTTCTTGTGGCAGGAAAGGCAGTCCTTGAGTTCGTAGTGGGCCTTCCTTGTCCTCAAATGACATTTGCTGCACTGCGGGATCGGCTTTTTTACCGTCGGCGGATGCCCGGTGTGACAGCCCATACACGGGACGTACCTGTGTTTTCCCCCGGCAGCTGCTATGTCAGCCGGCGGACCTGCATGACACTTCACACAGTCTTCTTTTGTCAAAGGAAGTTTAGTCAGAGCAGCCGCAGTGCCGGAATATGCCAGAAAAACCGGGATTCCCGCCATCAGGGACAAGACGACCATAAGGCAACAGCTTTTTATTGCTCTCATCTTTTCCTCCTTCTGAATAACTCTTGAAGCCCGCTTGTTTTATCTGTGGCACGAACAGATACATAATACAGCAGGGCAAAATTCATCGAAATTATGCCATAGTTGCCTGAACCAGTCAACATAAAGAACATCTTAAAGAATATCTTAGGTTATTCGGTTCAATGAAGCTCCTGGCATTCAGCTCATATTTTTTTAAAATATACATAGGTATTGATGATACAATAAAACCATGCCTGAAGAAGAAAAAATGATGGATAAATTCAAAAGTCCCCAGTGGCGCGCGGTTCTGGCATCTCTTCTTATCCTTGTTTTTCTGATCGTGTGGACCCAATATTTTGCAGGGAGCAGCCTGGAGCAGTATGACATAAGCTACAGCAAGTTTATCGAGCAGCTGGACGCAGGCAATATCAAGTCTGTAACGATAAAGAAACTGGTGGTAACCGGTGTTTTCATTAAAGATACCGAGGTCACTATGCCGCCTGAGGCGAAGGCTGTAAAAGTAAAAGACTTCAGGACCTTCCTGCCTTCGTTCCAGGGGGAAGCACTCCTGGGCAAGCTTGAAGAAAAGCATGTGCTTATTACGGTAGCGCCTGAGGAGGAGAGGTCTCTTCTCTGGCAGCTCGTATTGGGAATTCTCCCCTGGGCGCTGATAATCGGGGTATGGATTTTTCTGATGAGGCGCACGCAGCAGCAGATGCAGGGCGGCCCTGGCGGAGTTTTCAGCTTTGGCGCCAGCAAGGCAAGGCTCTTTAATGCCAATAAGCCTGGGGTAACATTCAGGGATGTTGCCGGTATGGACAAGGTAAAGAATGAGCTAATGGAGACAGTCGATTTTCTGAAGGATCCGGCCCGTTTCTTAAGCATCGGGGCGAAGGTGCCCAAAGGGGTGCTGCTGGTAGGACCTCCGGGAACAGGGAAGACCCTTCTTGCGCGTGCAACAGCCGGTGAAGCAGGCGTACCGTTTTTCAGTATAAGCGCGTCTGAGTTTATAGAAATGTTTGTAGGGGTCGGGGCTTCCCGGGTGAGAGATATGTTCAAGAAGGCGAAGGAAGCGCATCCCAGCATTATCTTCATTGACGAAATTGATGCTGTGGGCCGCACCAGAGGCACCGGTCTGGGAGGCGGGCATGATGAGAGGGAGCAGACCCTCAACCAGCTTTTAAGCGAGATGGACGGGTTTGATCCGCACGAAGAAGTAATTGTTATGGCTGCAACGAACAGGCCTGATGTGCTTGATCCTGCCCTCCTGAGACCGGGACGGTTCGACAGACATATTGTTATAGACAGACCGGGATGGAAGGAACGCAAGGCGATCCTTGAGATCCATGTGAGGGGCAAGAAACTGGCTGAGGATGTAGACCTTGAAATCATTGCAAGAGGAACTTCCGGCATGACAGGGGCCGATCTGGAAAACCTGGCAAATGAGGCGGCGCTGGTCGCCCTAAGGAATAAGAAAGACAGCATTAACATGCGTGACTTTGAAGAGGCCAGGGATATTTTATTGATGGGAGCAATACGGGAAGAGTCAATTAATGATATGGAGAAAAAGATTACCGCTTATCATGAGGCGGGACATGCCCTTGTTGCCTGGGAACTGCCCGGCACCGACCCTCTTTACAAAGTGAGCATAATCCCCCGGGGTATGGCCATGGGAGTAACTCAACTGCTGCCTGAGGAGGACAGGCATTATTATCCTATGTCATATCTTACAAACAAGCTCAGCGTGGCGCTGGGAGGCAGAAATGCCGAAAAAATAGTTTTTAATGACTTAAGCACCGGTGCACAGAATGACCTGAAGGAGGCTACCAAACTTGCGGAGAAGATGGTGGCACAGTGGGGTATGAGTGAAAAGATAGGGCCGTTTAATCTTGGAAGGGGGGAGGAGCATCCCTTCCTCGGAATGGAGCTTGCCCAGCCGAAACGCTATAGCGAAGAGATGGCATGGCTTATAGACAAGGAGATACAGAAGCTCCTTAACGAGGCAGATTCGCGCTCCAGAGATATATTGCTCAACAACAGGGAAGTGCTCGATAGTCTGGCCGGGGCGCTGCTGAAAGAGGAGATGCTGGATAAGGCTGACATTGAGAAAATAATCACGGAATCAAAGCAAAAGGAGCCGAGGCCGGGAAAAACAGAATAAGGCTTTATTCATCTCCTTAGGCCCCCAAAGTCCGTTTTCAATGTTACCGCACAAGAAAATATTGTTTTACATATCATCACGGTATTTATATTTTCCCGGTTTAATGCAGGCTGCGGCGGCAGTATGATCTATCTCATTTATTCCCGAGCCTTTTTTTGTAAAAATACATGTATTCACAAAGTCAGAATGCGACCTGTCAGGAGAAAGGCTTGAAGCAATACGTTCTCAGGGAATATGGCTCATGGGGGGTTATGACACTCTCCTATCTGACCGGGCTTGCAGTGAGCGGCAGGACAACACCCGGGGCTTTGACTGTTTTCATAGCGCTCTCACTGTATATCAATTCAAAACAGGCGTTTGTGCTCTGGATGCGTCGCCGTGGAGAAAAGCCTTCGATATCGCTAGCAATCTTTGCGGTGCAGGTTTTGGCCGCCACAGTGATGCTTCTGACTGTTCTGCGGGCAAGTCTTGGTCCATTGATGCCGTATGCTTTGGCGCCTCTTGTTTATCTCCTTTGTCTGAAATTATTGGATGAACATTCACTTTTTACAGAGATATCAGGTTTCGTCCTGCTGTCGCTGTCGGCCCTGCTTGCAAAACTGGCCACTACCGGAGTGCTCGACCCGGCGCTGTTTGCCACAGTCGCAATTTTTTTTACTGCCGGGGTCTTCAAGGTGAGGGTCCAGTTCAGAAGAGACATTCTGCACAGGGCCCTGATGGTTATCTATCTTGGATTTGCCCTGCTGGCTTGCCGACTGATATCCACGCCTGTCCTTGTCCTCCTTCCCTTGATCGATAACCTTGTTTTTTCTATCACCCTTTACCAGGCGAAATTAAGGCCGACCGGGTGGCTGGAAGTGCTGAAAGGTATTGTCTTTCTGCTGCTGATGTCCTATAGCTTTCATTGAATCTGAAAACAGCAGTTGTGCGCAATGCTCAAATTAACGTAAAGAAAAACAGACATTAAATATTGCTGTGATTCGCATCTCCGATACTTCGTAAATTTTCTCGAAAGCTGACTGGACAAATATTTGAGCGGCTTTATTTGGTCCGACCTGCCGGCAGGCAGGTATTCATAACAGTATGCAAATTTAATAACAAAAAGGCCAAATACCTCGCAGGTCGAAGACCGGAAATGAGCGAAAAAACTTTGTCCGGCCGTCGCTGTCAAAGCGAATAAATAATATGTGGTAACTCTCTGATTTTACTCTGTCTTTTCTGTGATGTATCGCTTTTTTTTCAGGGTGGAAAGGATTCAGAGTGCTGCAAATATCTCTTCCTCAGATATCGCGCCTGCCCTTAAAATACGTACCTTTACGCCTGAAGCATCAACTATGGTAGAGGGCTTTCCCCCAGGGGTCTTCCCGCAGTCGATGATAAGATCAATGGCGTCTCCGAAATAGCTTACTACATCGTCAATGTCCGCAGCAGGAGGCATGCCTGAGATATTCGCGCTTGTAGCTGTTATCGGAAATCCCAGCGAACGTGCAAGATCGAGTGCGAACGATTCGCCGGGTATTCTTACGGCGATCTTTCCTGTCTTTGCTGTTAGCTTGTCGGAGATATTAGCTTTTGCAGGCAGCAGCAGCGTCAGCGGTCCGGGCCAGAATTTTTCGATCAGTCTTTCTGCTGATTCTGTTACTGATGAGGCGATGAGTCCGAGCATGCGCTTTTGCCCTATAATCAGGGGCAGGGCCTTGTCCCGGGAACGGCATTTAAGCCTGCAGAGGTTCTCCAGGGCTGCACTGCTGTCGAATTTTACCCCAAGGCCATAAAAGGTCTCTGTAGGGTAGGCTATGACCCCTCCCCCCTTTATTGCACCCGAGACCTCTTCAAGGGCCCGGGACATCCCTGTTTGAGCAGGACGTATGATTCTCATTTTGAGATGGTAGCATAATAATCTTGTCTTTAGAAACCCTCATATTTATTTCTTGACAAAAATATCAGGATTAGTCATATTTAGGCTATCCTGTAAGTCTATTCAGGAGATTTAACTATCTTTTAGGAGGAAGCATGAGTGCTATGAGACTGTATGTAGGGAACATCTCTTTTAAGGCAACGGAGGACGATCTTCGGGAACTCTTTTCCCAGGCGGGTGAGGTTGTGAATGTGAAACTGATCGAGGACGCTGCCACAGGCCGCCTAAGAGGGTTTGGTTTTGTCGAGATGTCTTCCGAGGAGGCCGGGAAAAAGGCCATTGAGATGTTCAACGGTAAGCAGTTCATGGAAAGGTCTATTGTTGTCAATGAAGCAAAACCACAGGAAAAGAGAGGACCCGGCGGCGGCGGCTTCAAAAGTCGCGGCGGCTATGGTGACAAAAGAGGGGACAGAAGATAGCTGTCTGACCGCACGCTTGCTATTTAACTAGCTAACCATTTCAGAACTTATTAAGAAGCATCGGCCCAGATGAAAGTCCCAAGTCTTTAGAGACCACATCGCATTTGGCTTGAAATAGGAGTAGTTTTTTCCCGGGTGCGGCAGGGGCGAAGGATTTTTCGCCCGTACAGATCAGCTTGAAAGCGGAGTCTGTATTTCCTGATCTCCGGTGATAGTTCTTTCGAAATTACATAGCGCTTTGCAAGCTACTATGGCCAGTTGATCGGTGTAATTACAGCCTTCCTAAATAAACAGGACAACCACCCTGCTATGGAACTTCACTCTATCGCTTCTTTGCTATCCTGCCTGCCTTTTCCTCGACTTCCTGCGCCATAGTTCGTCTGTAGTCCTGAAGTTGTTTCGTTAACTTCGGGTCTCGCCGCGCAATGATCTGAACAGCAAGAATGGCCGCATTTCTTGCGCCTGCCTTGCCGATTGAAACAGTAGCTACTGGGATCCCGGGCGGCATCTGGACAATGCTGAGCAGTGCATCCATGCCCCTTAAAGGAGATGAGTCCAGAGGTATCCCGATAACCGGCAGAACAGTATGGGAAGCTATTACGCCCGGCAGATGGGCTGCCATGCCCGCAGCGCCGATGATCACGTCAACCCCGTTTTTTTCTGCATCTTTGACCAGCTTCAGGGTCCTGGCAGGAGTTCTATGAGCCGAGGCCACTGTCATAGTATAAGGGACAGCAAATTCGTCCAATATGCGTGTGGTTTCCTCCATCACCGGAAGGTCAGAGTCACTGCCCATTATAATTAATACTTTCGGTTTCATTTGTCCTCCTCTTTAGCAGCGATGAGCAATGAGTGAAAAGTCATGAGCGGCTATAGAACGCCATCGTTATTATGTTTCCTGTGCACAGCACTCATTACTAATTACTCGTCACTGTCTTTTCAATGCCCTGTCGGCTATATCTCTTCTGTACTGCATGCCCTGAAAGTGTATTTTATGCGTTGCATCGTAGGCCCTTGACTTCGCAGCGGCTATATCCCTGCCGACGGCTGTCACACCAAGGACTCTGCCCCCGGCAGTTACGATTTGATCGCCTTTGAAGGCTGTCCCGGCGTGGAATACCTGGACGCCCTCCACTGCATTGGCCTCCTCGAGGCCGGTGATCACATCACCCTTTCTGTACTTGCCCGGATAGCCCGCTGAGGACAGCACTACGCATACCGCCGGATCGTTGTTCCAATCTATGCTTATTTCAGACAGCCTTTCTTCAGTGACTGCAATTGCAATGTCCATCAAATCTGTTTTGAGCCTGGAGAGCACAGGCTGCGTTTCAGGGTCACCCAGGCGGCAGTTAAATTCAAGCACCTGGGGAACGCCCTTGTCTATCATCAGCCCGGCGTAAAGTATGCCCTTATAGTTTATCCCCTCTGATTTGAGGGCCCGGATGGTCGGCTTCATGATCTTCTCTATGACGACTTTTTCGAGCTCTTCTGTCATAACCGGGGCAGGACTGTACGCCCCCATACCTCCGGTATTGGGTCCTTTGTCTCCGTCGAAGATACGCTTATGGTCCTGGGAACTTACCATAGGGACAATACTCTTGCCGTCCGTAAAGACCATATAGGAGGCCTCTTCGCCCTTGAGACAATCCTCAACGATGACTTTATCCCCCGCACTTCCGAAGGCCTTGTCCTTCATTATTACCTTCAGTGCTCCCATCGCCTCATCCATGGTTTCGGCGATGAAAACTCCCTTGCCCGCAGCCAGACCGTCAGCCTTTATTACTATAGGGGTGCCCTTGAATTTTATATATTCTTCAGCATGCAGGTAAGAGGTGAAGACACGGTATTCGGCAGTCGGTATGCCATAGGATTTCATGAGGTCCTTTGAAAAAACCTTGCTTGATTCCAACTGTGCCGCTGCCTTTGTCGGTCCCAGTATCTTTCTGCCTTCTTTTTCGAAGAGGTCCACAATCCCTTTTGACAGGGGGTCTTCAGGGCCTACTATGGTCAGGTCTATCCATTCGTACTTGACCAGATCCAGAAGCGCACGGAAGTCGTCCTGTTTTACATTAATGCACTCCGCGAGCCCGGAGATCCCTGCATTGCCCGGACAACAGTATATCTTATCTACCGACCTGCTCTGCGAGAGCTTCCATACAATTGCATGCTCCCTTCCGCCGCTGCCAATAACCAGTACTTTCATATCTTTCCCTCATATCTTTAATGATTTAAGAACAGGATATTATACTTTATTTACTACACATATGACCTTTTTCGAGCATGCTGGTATACCCGCTGTCAGCTATGATAATATGGTCGAGCATTTTTATCCCCAGGGTTTCTCCTGCCTTGCCCAGTTTTTCCGTTATAGCAATGTCTTCTTTACTGGGAGTGGGGTCTCCGCTCGGATGGTTATGGACGAAGATTACCGAGGCTGCCGATTCTTTTATCGCGTCCCTGAAGGATTCCCGTGGATGTATCAGGGAAGCGGTCAGGGTCCCCTCGGATATCTTCAGGTCCCTGATCAGGCGGTTTTTCACATCGAGCAATATACAGTGAAAAACCTCTTTCCTAAGCCCCTGCATCTTCGGGTAAAAATAGTTAAAGACATCCTGGCCTGAAGCAAAGGCAGGCCCTTTTGGCAAAGGCCCCAGATACAGTCTTTTGCCTATCTCTATCGAGGCCTTGATCTGGGCTGCCTTGGCCTTGCCGATCCCCTTTATGGCAGAAAATTCTGTCAGCGAGGCCTGTTCGAGTTCCCTGAACGAACAAAACGTATTGAGCAGGTCCATGCCGATGTCCAGGGCGCTTCTGCCGCCACCGCCGGTGCGGAGAATGATTGCCAAAAGCTGGGCATCGGACATTGCTGAGGGTCCGTGTTTGAGGAGCCTTTCACGCGGGCGTTCATCTTCGGGCCATTCTTTTATGCTTTTATATGACATAGGAATAAAAGATTGTATCATCCCGCCTGATGTCAGGTAAAGGCAGTTTTTTGGCCTTAAGCGCAGTTAGTACTTTTCAATCAGGCATGCCCCCCTGGGGGGGTATCTGTTCTGCACGGAGTCTGTTGCAGATGCTACCATTATAAAAGATTGCAATTCAAAAAACCGGCCATTTTTATGGTTGGCGTTTTAAATCATCAGGACCCGGGTCGCAGTATAATATTTTTTCTCATCTCCCCGGCACTAATGTATTTTCCGCTTAATTGACCCTATTGGAAGCGTAATGATAATATAAATTATGCCTCTTTATAACTATGAAGCTGTAGATCCCTCCGGCAGAAAGGTAAAGGACTCTTTAACGTCTTCAAATGAAGGGGAACTAAAGGCAATGCTTAGAGAGAAAGGCCTTATCCCCCTGAGCATTAAGTTAGGCGAGGTCAAAGAGAGCAGTTTTTTTGAGCGGATCTCCCTTAAAGACCTGCTGACTTTTACGCAGGAACTGGGCAACCTTCTGGATGCCGGACTGCCTATCGACAGGGCGCTGTATGTGCTTTCGGAACATTCCGAGAAAAAGGCGCTCAGGTCTATTGTGCGCGAGGTTTATATAGATATCCAGAAAGGCAATACGCTCTCTTTTGCCATGGGTAAACACAAGATATTCCCGAGGGTCTATATTAATATGATAAAGGCCGGGGAGTCAGGCGGCATCCTTGAGGTCGTGATAAAGAGACTGGTGTCCTTTCTTGAAACTAGCAGTTCTTTCCGCGAGGAGATAATCTCGGCGTTGATATATCCCATCCTTCTTACCACGGTGGGCGGCCTGGCAGTGACTGTACTGATGCTCTATGTCGTGCCGAACTTTTCCAAGATATTCCAGGATATGGGACAGACACTACCTTTGCCTACCCTAATGCTCATAAAGGTCAGCGGCCTCTTTTCCTCATACTGGTGGGTAATAGCTGCGGCCATAGTCGCCACCGTGTTCATGGTGCGGGGATATGCGAAGACAGCTGAGGGGAAAAGCTATATTGACAATCTTATAATGAAAACCCCTGTACTGAATAAAGTAATGATGAAATTGATTATATCAAGGTTCTCCAGGACCTTCGGCACCCTTTTGCAGAGCGGAGTTCCCATACTGGAGGCGATCAGGATATCGAGAGATGTCATTGATAACGATGCTGTTTCGAAGAGGCTCCTTCTGCTGGAAGAAGGTGTGAGCAAGGGCAGGGGGATATCGCAGCCCCTTAAGGAAAGCGAGGTCTTCCCGCCGATCTTCAACCAGATGGTAATTGTCGGCGAAGAGGCAGGCAAACTGGAGGAAACTTTTCTCCTGATAGCCGAGAGGTTCGAGATTGAAACCAGGAACCTCATAAAGAGGTTCGTCAGTCTCTTCGAACCGGCGCTTATACTTGTAATGGGTGTGATCGTCGGCCTGATCGTAATCTCGATGCTTATAGGCATCTTCAGCATCAATGACATACCGCTGTAACGTATATTGAGAATAAATATATTCAGGATGGGATAAAGGAGGAAGTTATGATAAAGAGAGAAGAAAGTAGATTTCGCATCAACAGGAAGGGGTTTACCCTTATAGAATTGTTGGTCGTCATGGTCATTCTAGCGATGCTTGCGGCGATCGTAGGTCCGAGGCTTTTTTCCAATGTAGGCAAGGGCAAGCAGTCTGCGGCAAAGACGCAGATAGAAATGCTGGGACAGGCACTTGACAGTTTCCGCCTTGACGTAGGACGTTACCCTACAACGTCTGAGGGTCTCAAAGCGCTTGAAACTGACCCCGGGACCCCTGGATGGGCTGGCCCGTATCTCAAAAAAGCCCTGCCCGTTGACCCCTGGAAAAACCCTTATCAGTATGCGTCCCCTGGCACACATGGCGAGTACGATCTGTTTTCCTTAGGCGCTGACAACGCCCCGGGCGGGGAAGGTGAAAATAAAGACGTTAATAGCTGGGAATAGAGGATTTCCCCTTTTAGAGAACGCCTCCTGCGAAATCGGCGGCAATTACCTTTCAAAGGCTGACGGCGACATAAAACCGCACTCAAGACAGACTTTTAGAGTACTCGGTTCTCAGGCCGGGTTTACCATGTTCGAACTCCTTTTAGTGATGTTTATAATCGGACTGGCTTCTGCTGTTGTAATGTTTTCCGCCAGCCGGATGCAGGAGAATACCCTCTTCAATGCGGAAGCAAGGAAACTCTACCTGACTGTTAAGCATGCCAGGGAGGTATCTATTCTCGAACGGAGGGATATCGTCTTTAAAGTCGATGCGGAGGCCAAGAGATACTGGATAGATTATGGCGATGACAAGAAGTCGGAGATGCATTCGATACCGGAAAAGTACGTTATTTCCGGTGAGTCCGTCAACTTCTTCCCGAAGGGCAACAGCTCAGGGGGAAAGTTTGAGCTGGACAATGGAAAAGGGCGGAAATATGCGGTCACTGTTGACCCGGTCCTCGGCACTACATCGATCAAAAGGCTTTAGTCTCCTTGAAGTTATGGTTGCGCTGGCCATTCTAGGCATAGCGCTGGTCACCATATTTCAGCTTTTTTCCCTGAACCTGCGTTCAACCAAAAAGGCAGAGGATTATACAAAGGCGATCTTCTACGCAAGGTCGATGATGGATGAGGCATTCATCTTCGTTGATCCTTCGGGTGAATCAAAATCAGAGGAGTTCGAGGATAGATATACGGTCAAAAGAGACGTAAGCGTGAAGTCGGAATCTGATGACGGAAAGGCAAAGGTTTACGAAATTGCCGTGACCGTATCGTGGCCGCCGTCAGGGAGTTTCAGCATGAAAGAGCTGAGAAGTGTCTATGAATCAAAAGAATAAGGGCTTCACCCTCATCGAATTGGTTATTGCCCTTACCCTTTCTGTTGTAATTTTTGTGATCCTTTTGTCGGCCATGAGGCTCGCGTACAAGTCCCAGGAAAAAGGCGCGGAGAGAATTGAAGTTGACCAGAAGATCAGGGTGATGGGAGACAGGATCACCTGGATGCTCAGGGGTGCCTATCCGTTTTTTATAAAGAAAACCGTTGACCGCGATCAGAAGCTTTATTTTGAAGGCGAATCCGACAAAATAGGTTTTGTAACATCAAGTGTCGACAGTTACGGGAAAGGGCCGGAGGATTTGGCTGGTCTCAAATGGGTTTCTATCTTTATCGACAATGAAGGCTTAAAGATGAGGGAAAAGGTCTTTTTTCTTGAAGACGTATTCGATGACGACGGTGGAAAAGTTTATCTGCTCGACCCTGAGGTGAAAAAGCTGGAGTTCGAATATTACGATTTGCCGGAAGATGAAACTGAGGGAGATTGGGTCTCAGATTGGGACCCTGATGAAAAAGATTACATCCCCACTGCGGTGAAATTCAAGATTACATTTGAGCATGAAGGGAAGACCGTTGTAATGCCGGAGATCATCGTCAAGATCAACGCCCAGCGTGAGCCCGAGAAGAAGACCAAGAGTTAACACCCGATAAACCCCGCAAAAAAGCCTGCGGCAATCGTGCTGCACCCTATCAGGGCTCGGGCTTTCCCTTCGCCCCTCTCAGGTCCATTATGTACAGGAACAAGTTACGGCATTTTTTGAGTCTGAAAATATAGACTTTTTTCCGCGGGTCATTGCCTGCCTCAATTACTGCGAGCAGTTTATCGCTCTCGAGAGCAAGCTCTTTCAGTGTCCCCGTCTCCAGCGAGTCCGCAACTTCAGCCTGGGCACATATCTTGTCGAAATCCTCCATCCAAGACTGTGCGGCTGCATAAGGTTGAACATAAGGCATAAACATAAGCAAAAAGAATGTAATCCAGACGCTGCTTTTTTTCATTCACTCACCTCTTACTCATCTCATTTTGGGATGGCATTTCTTGCAGTCATCGATAGGAAAGGCAACAGAAAGGTGACATGCACCGCAGAATTTCTTGTCCAGTATATATTTCATTTCAAAATGTTTGGTCGTCTTTTTCTTGATATTGAATATGTCGGGATGACAATTTGAGCAGTCAAGCCACGCCACATGCGCACTATGGGGGAAGACGGCCGGGGAGATACCGCTCCATTCGGCCTTGAGTTCAAGCAGTTTGTCAAAGTCAAGGGGCTTTTCATCCTTGTAAATGCTGTACTTAGGTTTTATGATCCCCTTCTTAAGGGCTTCAGACCAGTTTATCTCATTTCCAAACGCTGCCTTCGGCAGACCGTCCCTCAGTTCTGCAAATTTTTCACTGCCGTAAGAAATATCGCCGTTATGACATTTTTCGCAGTTTTCAGCGGTATGGCCAAAGGCAATATTGCCGTTATGGCATGCCCCGCAGAAGAGGCCATTTTTATTGTCTTGCTCGGTGATCTCCGTTGCACTGACATTGAAGGCAAAGCCAAGCTCAAAGTGGCATACCCGGCAGCTGTATTTTGTCCTGTGAAGCCAGTGAGAGAAGGTAACCGGCCTTACATTGTTCTTGCCCGATATGCGGTCTATAAGTATGTTCCCATACTCCTCAGGGGGAGGAAGGGGCCATAAATCAAATTTGTTCCCGCCGAATACAGCATCCGATAAGAGGATGGCGGCTGTCAGGACAACAAAAAATAAGCCTCGTCTCAGCTTCACGGCTTATGACACAGCTTCAGTATGGCATCTCTGACAATCGTCATTCGGGAATGCTACGGATCCGTGACAGGCGCCGCAGTACTTGCCCTTGAAGAGGTCCTGCATGGAATAAACCGTTTCGCCCCGCTTGACACCGAAGACCTCCGGGTGGCAGAGTTCACAGCCATTCCAGACAGCGTGTTTCTTATGTGAAAAAATGATATTCGGCATGCCTGCCACTTTTGCGGTCAACATCTCTTCTTTCGGGTTCGTTAGTTTTTTCCTTTTGATAGAGATGCCTTCAAGCTGGTCCTTCAGCGTCAGGAGTTTCTGATCTTCCGCCTTGATCCAGTCGATTCCATTGCCGAACCTTTCCTGGGGAAGGCCTTTTCTGAAGGTGTAGAAGTCATACTTTAACTCAACTTTTTTCCCGAAGGAATGGCACCTGTCGCAGTTCTTTTTCGCTTCGCCCTTAAATTGCCTGTCTTCGGCAGCGAACGCCTCTTTCCCATTGTGACAGGCACCGCAGTACATTCCGTTTCTATTGTCAGTTTCTGTAATGCCGGTTTCGCCGGCCTTCATGGCAAAGCCGATATCCACATGGCACAACCTGCACGTATATTTCGACCTGTGAAGCCAGTGTTTAAAGACTACCGGGCTGATAGACTTCTTCTCTGAAAAGTTGTTTAAAACAATGGTACCAAACTCTTCGGGTTTTGGCCTTTTTTTCTTGGTGCCAAATGTATCCGCATATCCAAGGGAAAAGAAAAGGCAGACAACCAATGTTGCGCCGAGATACAAAAGATGTTTTGATTTCAATCGCTTAACCCTCCTCAGGAGAAACATTTTTACAACTACTAACAGTGTATATACTTTTTAAGTATAAAACTTTACCACTCCAGCCTGTTATAGTCAAGACAGGCACTAGGCAGTCCGAGCCCGGCAAAGGGGAAATGTTGTGGAAAAAGTTCGGGTGTAAATACAGTAGTGAAGATCAGCGGGGTCTGGCCTTATAAGCGTTGGCTTGATACTAGCCTTTCGCCTCATGATATAATGATCGAATAATTTTATTTAAGATGCAAGACAGGGGGTGAAACCTACTCATGTATTTATTCTTTGATACTGAAACAACAGGTCTTCCAAGAAGCTGGAAGGCGCCGGTCCATGATTTGTCTAATTGGCCTAGAATCGTCCAGCTCGCTTATCTGCTTTATGATAGTTCAGGCAACCTGGTTTTAAGTGAGGAGCACATTATAAAGCCTGTGGATTTCACAATCCCTGTTGCCGCCTCCAGCATCCATGGGATAACACACGAAAGGGCCTGCAGGGAAGGCTTTCCCCTTGATGTGGTATTAAATGAATTCTTCAATTACGTAAACAAGTCAGAGGTCCTGGTGGCCCATAATATGAGCTTTGACGAAAATATCGTTGGAGCGGAATTTCTCAGGCTCAGAATGCACAATATAATCCCGCGAAAAAACAGGATCTGCACGATGCTGAAGTCCGCGCATTTCTGCAAACTGGACGGGCCGTACGGTTACAAATGGCCCAAGCTTTCGGAGCTTCATTACATACTGTTTAAAAGCGATTTTGCAGAGGCGCACAACGCGGCCGTTGACATTCAGGCCACCGCGAAATGCTTCTGGGAGTTAAGAAAAAGAGGGATTATTTAACGCAACGGAAGCGGCAGACACAGAGCAGCCGGACCCTAATACTTAAGGGCCGCCTTTTCCAGATCCCCTACCACGACGAGCACATAACTTCCGGCATGCAGATATTTCTTCGCCACCCTCAATATGTCATCTTTTGTAACGGCTTCAATAAATTTCCTGTAATTCTCAACATAATCCAGTCCAAGTCCGTAGAATTCTACCGCAGTCAAAAATCCGGCAATTTTCCTGTTTGAATCGATACGCAGAGGGAAGCTGCCTGTCAGATAGGATTTGGCGTCGCTGAACTCCTTGTCGTCTACCGGCTCAGTACTGATCCGTTCCATTTCTTTCAGGACCTCATCTATGGCCGTGTTCGCAGATCCATTTTTTGTCTGCAGCTCCACCTCGAAACTGCCTGCATATTTGTCTGCGGAAAAGGAGCTGTGGACATCATACGCAAGCCCTTTGTTGTCACGGATATTGTCCATTAAACGCGAAGCGAAACCGCCTCCGCCGAGAATATAATTCATGACAGAGACCGCGTAATAATCAGGATTGTCTCGCTGTATCCCGAGGTGGCCCAGGATTATATTTGCCTGAGCAAGGTTTTTCTGTATCTTGATGACCCGTGGTTTATTCCCGGGAACCGGCAACGGCAGCGATATCTCTTTGCCGCCTCTGCTCCGCCAGTGCATGAAATACCGGTCGAGCAAAGACTTCAGCTCGCTTTTGCTTATGTCACCGACAACGGTCATGATCGTCTTATCCGGGAGATAATTTTCTTTGTAAAAGGCGGCGATGTCCTCTCTGCTAATCCTGTCCAGAGATTCCTCGGTGCCTTCGACCGGCCTGCCGTAAGGATTTTTTCCGAATACCGCTTCAGCAAAGGCCTTTGACGCGATGATGCCGGGTTCTTCCTTCTGCTGTATGATCGAATTCTTTATCGATGTTTTTCGTCTTTGTATCTCGTCGTCGCTGAATGCAGGGTTGAGTATAATGTCGCTCATGAGGTCAAACCCCAGCCCGATGTCTTTTTTGAGTACGGAAAGTGAAACAGTTATATAGTCTGCCCCGCCCGAAGTAGCCAGAGACCCTCCGACAAATTCTATGGCATCGCTGATCTCCTTCGAAGACCTGGTCTTTGTTCCCTCATTCAGAAGGTCTGCGGTCAGATTAGCAAGTCCAGGCTTCTCTGCCGGTTCAGCTACACTGCCTGCCTTAATGGCAATAACGACAGTAACAATGGGAAGGCCGGTCTTTTCCGCATGCAGGAGGGTGATGCCGTTGGGGAGTTCTTCCCTGCCGGCAATAGCCCCAGCATATGCTGACGTCACGAAAGGGATAGCCCAACAGAGAATAAGAAGCATAAATACCTGCATATATTTCATCATTGCCTGTCACCCTTGAGCGGTATCAGTATCCCGGTGGTTCTTGCATCAGAGACAAGATATTTTCCGGCAACACGGCGGACATCATCAGGGGAGACTTTTCTGATCCCCTCGATATATTTCTCCCAGAGCCTCCAGCCCCCGATCATCTCAAACGTGCCGATCATTCTGGCCTGCATGTAAATGGAGTCCTGCCCCATAATGAATGAGGCCTCAATCTGGTTCTTCGCCTTCTGGACCTCGCTTGCTGAAGGAGGCTCTTTCTTTATCTTTTCCAACTCGGAGTCTATCGCCTTTTCAACATCTTCGACACTCTTTCCGGACGCCGCGGTCGCACCGGTAAGAAAGAGAAAAGGGTCTTTATACAAACCTTCATAACTGGCCCAGGCGGAGAGGGCGATCTGCTGTTTGTACACGAGGCTCTGATAGAGCCTTGAGCTTTTTCCCTCGGAAAGGATACTCCCGAGAACATCCAGGGCAAAACCGTCTTCATGCTTAATGTCCGGCACCTTATAGGCAGAGACGATGAAGGGCAGTTCCGCCTCCTTCCTTACATAGAACCTCCTTTCCCCTTTCTGTTCTTCTTCTTCGGCCTTTACCGCTTTTATCGGAGGTCCCGCGGGAATGCCTCCAAAGGCATCGGTGACCCTTGACAGTATCTCTTCTTTCTTTACATCACCCACAACTATTACGACTGCGTTATTAGGCGCATAATAGGTCCTGTAATGGTTTATCAAGTCCTCAGGGTCCAGCCCCTTCAGGTCAGACATCCAGCCTATCACGGGCCACCGGTAAGGGTGGTTCATGAAAGACATCGCCATCGCTTCCTCATAAACAAGCCCCTGAGGGTCATCCTCATAACGAAGCCTCCGCTCCTCCATCACAACATCCCGTTCGGAGAGGACTGCGTCTTTTGTCAGGACAAGATTTCTCATTCTGTCTGCCTCGAGCTCTATAGGCAGACCGATCCGGTCGGAGGCGAGCAGTTCGAAATATCCGGTATATTCCTTTGAAGTAAAGGCATTGTCTGTGCCTCCGGCCCTCTGGATGGCCTGAGAAAAGGTCTTGGGCCCGTGCTCCTTCGTGCCTTTAAACATCATATGCTCAAGCAGATGACTCAGACCTGTCTTGCCGATATTCTCATCCCGGGAGCCCACCCTGTACCATATCTGAAAGGTCGCGGTCGGCGCTTTATGGTCCTCAAGAATAAGGACCTTCAGCCCGTTCTTCAGGGTATATTCAGAAACATCCAGTGCAAGGGCCTGAGCATTAAACAGCAGCAGAAATACTATAAAAAGCATTCTCAGCATTTTCATCTATTCAATATAACAGAAAGCCTGACCTATGATAAAGTAAACCTCGCCAGAAATTCCGGATGAAACTGACCGCCCAGAAGCTTGAAGGCGGGGGCATGGGTGACTGAAAGGTATTTGTCGCGTCAGGAATCGGGATTGAAGCTAAAGACTTTGACGGCATTTATGCCACTGCTGAGCAATCACATTTTGGGGGTCAACCTTTTTCCTGCTCCGGTTTTTGGAAGGCATTCCTGATATATTTCGCGAGTGCGCCGCCGTCTTTATATGTTCTCCACACATCGATTGCCCCGGACTGCAACTCACCTGCCCTTTTGTAGCCGGACTCCCGCGCCCTTTCGATGAAATACCAGTCCCCTGATTCCAGAAACAGCTGGAAGGCGTCCCTGATTTCAGAAAAGACCTCTCTTCTGATGCCGTCCAGGAAAACCAGGAAGAAATTGAGCCTCGGTCTGTTCCGGTTTTCGACGATCGACTTTAGCGGCCCCATAGGCGAGGTGTCGGCACAGATATCCTTGATGCCGCGCAGATACAGCTCAGTGGCCTTGTCCAGCCCGCAGCTCAGCATTTCATACCAGTTATCCGAATATTCGTCTTCATACGCCTCGCCTGTTTCATGCAAGACGAAGACTTCAGAAGCATCCAAGGCCATATCCCTGATTTTCTTAAAAAGCTCAGGGGAAGATTCATCGTTTCTGAGGACGCCGTAATGGACGAACATCTCCTCGGCAAGGCCACTGAAACGTTTAGACTTCATCTCTTGAAAACGGTCCCAGATATAAACAGTGAGCACCTCCGGCCGCACATAAATACATCTGCCCTGGAGCATTGCCGGCGATGCTGCAAGGTCCCGGCAGAGTTCTTTGCCCGTATAGTGGACGCGGTAATCTAAAAAATCTCTTGTCGCGCCGACCTCCGCTACAAAAAAAGTGGGTTTATTAAAGGTCCCGTACCCGCCGCTGTAGACCAGGCCTGTTTGCTCAAGCGCTGCGTTTATTCTGTCGACGTCAAAGGGACCGTAGGACTTGCCTTCTATGACTATGCTCTGCAGTTCAGCGTCCTCGAGGTCTCCCCAGAGAATCTCCCTCTGATGTATCCACATGGAAACCTCACTATCGGGAATATTTTCCCAGGGCATGAGTGAGTGTTCACTTCTGTACAGGTCCCTGTAACGCATCAGCAGGCCGCAGATGGAATAGTAGCCCCAGAACTTTGAGTCGGAGATGCTGCAGTTGAGCTTGACCTGCCTTATAAAAGCCTCGACCTCCTTCATTCTCTACAATAAAATCCCCCGGCCAAAAAGACAAGCCAAAAATCATTGTGGCAGATTTTCGGAGTTAATCCGGGAGGTCTGCTTCCGGCTTTCCCTGCACTTCTGAAGGCTCTTTTAAAAACTAATGATTGATTATGGCCATTTTTTTCATTATAATGGAATCCAAATACTAACTTTTTCTGTAAAAAAGGAGGATTCCCATGAAAAAGATCCTGACTCTTGTTCTTGCAGTGGCCTTTGTACTGGCCTCTTTCCCAGCCTTTGCTGGCACTGAAAACGACGTAGACGTTGCCAATGATATCGTTTTCGCCAGACCACTGGGCCTTGCCAGCATTGTGGCAGGTGCAGGGCTTTTTATTGTATCCCTGCCCTTTGCTCTTATGTCCGGAAGTGTTAACAAAACAGGCCAGACGCTGGTCGGAAACCCCATTAAGTACACCCTTGTACGACCGGTGGGCGATTTCGATTATTCCGTTGACGCCGATAGAGAGGACACTCAAAACTAACGTGGATGCTTCCAGTGCTGCGCGATACGGCATGGTCTCATCACAATAGCGGCTGTATGCATCAAACCTTGGGGCCTGAGTCTTCAGCTATCTCCGGAAGAGAATTGTTTTGCCTGCTGGAGAGTTGGGCGCCTCATGTTGAATAATTTTCCTGAGGCAGATAAAAGGGGATCTGCACTTTGCAGCCTTCAGCATTAAAGGAGAATGATGAGAAAGCAAAACTGCTGGGAATTAATGGGATGCCGGAAAAATGTCAGTGGGTTCACCTCTGACGAGTTCGGGGTATGTCCAGCGGTCACCTGTAAAACTTTGAACGGAGTCCATGGAGGAATAAACGGTGGCCGGGCCTGCTGGATGGTCACAGGAACCATGTGTGGAAATAAGATACAGGGGAGCTACCAGTATAAGGCGGAAAGTTGCATTCAATGCATCTTCTTCCATCACGTAAAAAAGGAAGAGGGGAAAAAATACGTGCGACCGGAAACCCTTCTCAAAATGGCGGAAACAATAATCTGATTTTTTATGTCAGGCCGCTAAACAAAAAGGTTGTTGACAATAGAAAAAATAGTGTAAAGTATCTAGTGTGCGGGGGGTAAGGCTATTGCCACTCAGAAATAATGCCGAATCCGAAGAAGAGAAAAAGATGTTTGGCGGGAGGTAATTGTCTGTCATCCCGGGTAATAAAATATAAAACGCACGCTCTGACTTTCAGGGCAAATTTTTCATAGGAGGAAACAAATGACAAAAGCAGATCTCATCGACAAAATGGCTGAGGCAGCAGACATTTCAAAAGCTGCTGCAGGGAAGGCGCTCGACGGGGCCGTCGAGGCCATCACAAAGGCAGTAAAGAAAGGCGACAAGGTATCCCTTGTCGGGTTCGGCACCTTCTCTCAGTCAAAGAGAAAGGCAAGGAAGGGCAGAAATCCAAGGACGGGAGAGACAATCAAAATCGCAGCGGCTAAACTGCCGAAGTTCTCAGCCGGGAAGACCTTCAAGGATGCTGTAAATAATAAGTAAGCTGCAAAACTGCAAATATTGAAAGGCCCCGGAAGAGACATCTTCTTCCGGGGCCTTTTTTATCCTTCTGGCAGTTTATGACTATCTTGGGTCAGAATGCGGGATAAGAACAGTAATTACGGCCTGGCCAAAATTCAGCCAGCACCTTATTTATTTAAGGCTCTAATACATCTGAAATAATTTAAGGAAAAAGTAAATGACCGGCATAATAATATAGTTGGCGATGCCGCTGTAAATCAGCACAATAACTATAATAAAACCGAACGGTTCGATCTTATTTAGTGATATGGCCTGTCTGGAGGGCAGCAGACCGGCCAGTACCCTCCCGCCGTCAAGGGGGGGTATCGGGATCATATTAAACGCTGCCAGCACGACATTCATTTCAACACTTGCCTTGAAGATCAATGCAATGGGCCTGAGGACAGTTTCCGTAACTGACACCGGCAAGACCGACGCTAGCGGGACGACGACCAATTTCAGTATCAGAACGCTGAAAAAAGCCAGGACTATGTTGGTCAGAGGGCCTGCTGCAGCTGAGACGGCCATGCCCTGCCTCGGGTTTTTGAAATTCATCGGATTTATAGGGACCGGCTTTGCATAGCCGAAGACAAACTGCCCGTTCGTTGCGACCACAAGCATGAGGGGCAGCAGGACCGTTCCGAATATATCTATATGCGCTATCGGGTTAAGCGTAAGCCTGCCGAGCATCTTTGCTGTCGGGTCGCCGAGTTTGTAAGCGACATAGCCATGAGAAACCTCATGAAAAGTGATCGCTATCAGTATCGGAAGCGCTGAAATCAGGATTCTTCTTATAACGTCTGCTGATATGGCATCCAAAGCCGTTTGTCCTTACTGAAAACCTTTCTTTTCAATTTACCAGGATGGTTTGATATCGTGCTGTAAGATTAACTCTTGCGCCCGTCACCAGGAAAAGACTCCACCCGGCCAGCGCTTGAAGGGACGCTGACGCATGTACCTGGACCAGACACCTTCCATATGAGTTCGAAATTGCATATAATGACCTCCGGTGCGCCGTCACTATTATTCATTATCCTCCCGTTGCTGTCAATGGCCAGCAGAAGATCGTTTGCTTTAAGAAGAGACCCGTCATACCCGGCTTTCCTGAGATTATCCTTTACATTGTTTAAGAGCCTCCGGCACATGGTTTCATCGATGTTCCCCTGATAAGTCGCTTTCTCGAGGTCGGTCGGCATGTAAAGCGGACCCTGCTCGGCGACAGAATAATCAGGTCCGTTATAATAGCCCCGGATAGTAATATAATTATGGTTTTCCTGAAGTATAGGATTGCCGTCCGGGTCGGAAATACCTTTATGTGAATCATATAGTCTGCAATCGATCGAGGGCTCTATCTTCGCAGTACCGGTCATATATATGGCCCTTACGTAGACAGTAGGAATTCCAAGTGCGTTCAGTTCCTGCGCGACCGCAAAATCCTCAAACGGACTTTTTATGCCATACTGCCTGATTCTGGGGTCATCGCTTCCCCCGTCTTCGTCGCCGGGCAGCTCACCGACACGGGACGTTTCCCATACAAGATGGATATTGTCTTTTGTGATGGTATAAAAGACCTCCTTTTTATCGGACAATTTAAGGGAAGGGGTCTTACGCCACCTTTCTGGAAGGAAATAATCAAACAGGCGGGCATTCCTTCCCACTACCCACAAAAGGCCCCCCGTGCTTTCGGCATGACCGAAGATGTAAGGCACTCCGAAGATTTCGGCCCTTTTCAGATGTGCGGGCAAAGATGTCGGCTTGAACCTGTCCCGCTGGTCATCCAGATAATGATGTCTCCTGGAGTCTTTGACTTCGTCCTCGTGTTTCCTGGTCCGCATAAGAAGTTCATAATCTATGACCGAATATCTGCCTGTACTGATAAATTGGCGCAGGAGTTCCAACTGTTTTTTGTACGCAAAATTGTTATTCCCTGAACTGCCGATCTCTTCAATAAGCCTTGCATCAGACTCGCTGATAATAATATGCTCGGGTTTCATATCAGCCACCAGATATCCTTTTTTGTCCAGGTCCGCAAGGACATTGTAATTAATATTTTTAAGATGACTGATGATTTCTTCGTCGTTGATGTCTATGTGTTCGAAAACTTCAGGCAGGTTTTTACCCTCGATCCACTCATAAATCAACTTATATTGCTTCAGGATATCCAGGTCGATACCTGGGTGTTTCGCGTGGATCCGGTTGATCCTTGAACGTGACCTCCCGCTCTGCCATGGCTGCATCCTTTCCGGCGGAACATAAATGGCCAGAGGACGCTGAGTATTTACCCTCATCTCCTTGGGCCCGTAGGCGCCTTCTCTCATTTCCATGACCAGAGAAAACTCCTCCCAGGGGCTGTTGAATTCAGCGTCAAAAAACTCCTGTAAAGTATGTGTATTTATAGGTACGTCTTCGCCCACCCTGCAGTTCTTCACGACCAGGTCAAGGCTTTTCCCGTTTATTTCCCTGGTAGGCACTCTGTAAACAGAACTTGTCCCTATAAGCCTGATCTTATGACTGTTGAACCAGCCTCTTTCATACCAGTTATTGATCTGAAAATGTTCCGGATAAGGCTCTGCGAAGCGGGTAAGATAAAGATCTCCACCATCACTGCTTTTGACATGGGCATACACAACGCGTAACACATTGACGAGCGATTTTATGGACGCCATTTCTTCCTTTGCTATTCTTCCGCCCTGACGGGCCGTTTCCGCAGCGGTATTATTTTGACAGGCGGTCCCTCAGTTCCTGAAGCTGTGCCTTCAGTCTCTCCGGCATACGGTCGCCGAATTTGGCGAAGTGTTTTTCAATGTCAGGCACTTCAGCCGACCAGGCCCCAGGATCGACTCTCAGCAGCTCTTTCATATTTTCCGCCGACAGATTGAGCCCGGTAAGGTCCAGATCACCGTCCTGCGGCATAAAACCTATCGGTGTTTTTCTGGCCCCAACCTTGCCTTCAATCCGCTCACACATCCACTTCAGTACCCGGCTGTTGTCACTGAAGCCAGGCCATAAAAACATGCCCTCCTGGCTCTTCCGGAACCAATTCACGTAAAAGATTCTCGGGGCCTTATCACCAAGCCTGTCGCCCATGTCCAGCCAATGCCGGAAATAGTCTCCCATGTTGTAGCCGCAGAAAGGTGTCATGGCAAAAGGGTCGCGCCGCAGGTTTCCCACAGAGCCGATATTCGCCGAAGTGGTCTCCGAGGCTGCTGTTGCGCCGAGGAAGACCCCGTGGTCCCAGCTGTAGGACTCGTAAACGAGCGGGACAACGCTGCTGCGCCGTCCGCCGAATATAAAGATATCTATCGGGACCCCGGCAGGGTTTTCCCAGTCTTTGCAGATTACGGGGCATTGGGAAGCAGGGGCTGTAAACCGTGCATTGGGATGGGCGGCGTCTTCCTTGCTGTCCGGGGTCCAGTCGCGTCCTTTCCAGTCGATGAGATGCCCCGGCACTTCATCAGTCATCCCTTCCCACCATACATCACCATTGTCAGTCAAGGCGCAGTTGGTGAAAATAACATTTTCTTTTACCGTGTCCATGGCCATGGGATTGGTATCGTAAGACGTGCCAGGCGCAACACCGAAGAAACCATTCTCAGGATTGATGGCATAAAGACGGCCGTCGTGTCCTATCTTCATCCAGGCTATATCGTCGCCGATGCATTCACACTTCCAGCCAGCGATGGTAGGGCGCATCATTGCCAGGTTGGTCTTTCCGCAGGCCGATGGAAAGGCCGCGGCGATGTGATACTGCCTGCCTTCGGGGTTGGTCAGCCGCAGGATAAGCATATGCTCCGCCATCCAGCCCTCACGTCTTGCCATGGCCGAGGCTATACGCAGGGCCAGGCATTTCTTCCCGAGAAGGGCATTTCCGCCGTATCCGGAGCCATAAGACCATATCAGGTTCTCTTCCGGAAAATGGCTGATGTATTTTTTTTCGATCGGCGCACAGGGCCACAGAACATCCTTCCGCCCGGCTGCAAGCGGCGCACCGATGGAATGCAGACAGGGAACGAATTCTCCATCATCGGAAAGCATTTCATATATCCTGGCGCTTACACGGGTCATGATGTGCATGTTGCAGACAACATAGGGGCTGTCTGTTACTTCAATGCCTATCTTCGAGATAGGGGAACCCAAAGGTCCCATCGAGAAAGGGATGACATACATCGTGCGTCCCTTCATGCAACCGTTATAAAGACCTCGCATCGTTTCTTTCAGTTCATCCGGGGACATCCAGTTGTTTGTAGGTCCCGCGTTATCCTTCGACGAAGTGCTAATAAAGGTGCGGTCCTCTACTCGGGCCACATCGCTCGGATCCGTGCGAAAAAGGAAACAGTTCGGCCGTTTTTTGAGGGCCGTGGCCATTCCATCGGTCAGCATCTTTGCCATCATACGGTCATACTCTTCTTTTGTTCCGTCACACCAATAGATACTGTCAGGCAGGCACATGTCTGCGACCTCTTTTATCCACCGGTTCAGTTTTTCATTTTTCACCGTAACATTCATGAGATCTTCTCCTCAGAAGTCGTATTTCCACTTTCTCTGCCTGATAGCTTATCAAAAATGATTTAATACACGCAAACAAAGGGTTAGCCCGGATTAAGCCCTGGAATACACTTCTATCTATATTAGAATATTGACAATTTCTTCGTCAAAAAAATTTACGCAGTTTGAAATAATGTCCGGCGCAATAGTTCGGCCATCAGGCATCAGCCGCAAATGACCTTCTGATGCCTGATAGACAAAAAGGACTATCAAGTGGCAGCATAATCATTGATGAACCACAAGAAGCGCCTTTGCTGATAGCTTATCGCTGAGGGCTGAACGCTTACAAAAAACATATTTGCCATACCCTGCAATACTATGGTATATAATTAATAATTCATGTCCGCTATTATACTCATACCCGCGCGATACGCCTCAACCCGGTTTCCGGGAAAGCCCCTTGCACTCCTGAAAGGACTCCCTGTTATACAGCACGTATACCAGAATTCCATGCATTCCAGGCTGGCTGACGATGTGATGGTGGCCACCGACAGCGAGACCATATTCGAGAAGGTGCTCTCCTTCGGCGGAAAAGCAGTAATGACCGCCGGAGATCACGCGTCCGGCACTGACAGGATAGCAGAGGCCGCCCGTTCGATGAATTATGATATAATTGTCAATGTGCAGGGGGACGAGCCGCTTATCCAGCCTGAAATGATAGATGAAGTAATTTCTGTTCTTAATGATCCCCGGGCGTCCATAGGCACTTTGGCGATCAGGATAAAAGACCGAAGAGAGATATTCGATCCTAATGCGGTCAAGGTTGTTTTTAACCCGGAAGGCTTTGCCTTGTATTTTTCGCGGGCTCCGATCCCTTATCACAGGGACGAGTGGAAGGACCTGACCAAGTTCACGGTTCACGATTCACGATTCACAGTATTTAAGCATGTTGGGATATACAGTTACAGACGGGACGTGCTGACACAAATGTCGGGACTGCCGCCGTCGCGCCTGGAGCTCGTCGAGAAGCTGGAGCAGCTGCGCGCCATCGAGAATGGATTTCCGATAAAAGTAAAAGAGACGGTCTATGAAACTTTCGGGGTGGATACACCTGAAGATTTGGAAAGGATAGAAAAATGCCTAAATTCATCTTTATAACAGGTGGTGTTTTATCATCTCTCGGCAAGGGGATCGCAGCCGCTTCAATCGGCGCACTCCTTGAGGCAAGCGGCCTGAAGGTGACGATTCAAAAGCTTGACCCTTATATCAATGTCGACCCCGGCACTCTCAGCCCGTTTCAGCACGGAGAGGTTTTTGTCACTGACGACGGAGCAGAGACAGACCTCGACCTGGGCCATTACGAAAGGTTCACACATATCCGGACCAGTCAGTCTAATAATTTTACGAGCGGAAGAATTTACTACAACGTTATTTCCAAGGAACGGAGAGGTGACTATCTTGGGGACACCGTGCAGGTCATACCCCATATTACGGACGAAATAAAACAGGCCATCAAGTCTGTAGGCAACAATAACGATGTGGTGATCGTGGAGATAGGCGGTACTATCGGAGACATTGAAAGCCTGCCGTTTCTCGAGGCGATAAGGCAGATGCGCTACGACGTTGGCAGGGAAAATGTCCTTTATGTCCACCTCACACTCCTTCCTTTTATAAAGACCTCGGGGGAACTTAAGACTAAGCCCACCCAGCACAGCGTGAGAGAGATAAGAGCGATCGGAATTCAGCCTGACCTGTTGTTATGCAGAACAGACAGAAACCTTACTCCGGAGGCCAAGAAGAAGATAGCCGTTCACTGCAATCTTGACGGGGATGCGGTCATCAATGCCATAGATGTAGAGACGATTTATGAGGTGCCTCTTGCGCTTCATGCAGAAGGGCTTGACCACCAGATAATCAAGAAGCTTCAGTTGAACGCTGGTGAAGGAGACCTGGAGCTTTGGAAAGACATCGTAAGAAAAATAAAAGAGCCGAAGCACGAAGTCACAATAGCGATCGTCGGGAAGTATGTCGGTCTTAAGGACGCCTACAAAAGCCTTACCGAGGCCCTGACACATGGCGGCATAGCGAATGACTGCAGGGTGAACCTCGAGTGGATAGATTCCGAAGAGGTTGAAGTGCACGGACCTGAAAAATACCTCTTCGAAACGGACGGTATTCTTGTTCCGGGCGGGTTTGGCTACAGGGGGATAGAAGGCAAGGTGGAATCAGTCCGGTACTCAAGAGAAAAAAAGATCCCTTATTTCGGTATATGTCTGGGCATGCAGTGTGCTGTCATAGAATTTGCCCGGAATGTCTGCGGTCTGAAGGCCAACAGTTCAGAGTTTGATCTGAACACGCAGGCCCCTGTTATATATCTGATGGAAAAGTGGTATGACTTCAGAAAGGGCAAGGTGGAGGAGCGTACGGAGAGTACACAAAAAGGCGGTACTATGCGTCTTGGGGCATATCCCTGTAACCTCGAAGAAAATACACTGGCCTATGCCGCATACCGCCAGAAAGCGATATCCGAACGTCACAGACACAGATATGAGTTCAACAACGCCTATAAGGGCATTGTAACCAGACTCGGCATGAAGATAAGCGGTGCAAGCCCGGATGGTGAACTGGTCGAAATTATTGAACTCGCAGACCACCCCTGGTTTCTGGGGTGCCAGTTCCATCCTGAGTTCAAATCAAGACCTACTGAGCCGCATCCCCTCTTCAGGGCATTTATAGAGGCCTCTTTACGGGAAAAAAGGTCCTTGTTCCCGTCTGTTGAAACAGATCTGCATGAGAGAAGCAGGGATTGACGAAAGAAGTAATTATCGGCAATACAGCTCTTGGCGGGGGCAAGCCCCTCTCTCTGATAGCCGGGCCATGCGTTATAGAGAATGAGGAGATCACCTTTTATACTGCTAAAAGACTCAAGGAGATCTGTGCTGACTTGGGTATCCCCTTTATTTTCAAAAGCTCCTATGACAAGGCGAACAGGACCTCGCTGAGTTCTTTTCGCGGCCCTGGCATAGACAGGGGATTGAGGACCCTGTCGGACATAAAAAGCAGGCTCCAGTTGCCGGTCCTGGCCGATATCCATTCTGTGGAAGAGGTAAAACAAGCCTCGGAAGTACTTGACATTCTGCAGATTCCAGCCTTCCTCTGCAGGCAGACCGATCTGGTCCTTGCGGCGTCGCAGACCGGCAAGACGGTGAATATAAAAAAGGGCCAATTTCTTGCGCCCTGGGATATGAAGAACATACTGGATAAAGCCGCTTCGACAGGGAACAGGAATATTTTTATAACCGAAAGGGGGACATCATTCGGATACAATAATCTGGTGGTTGATATCAGATCGTTCCCCATTCTCCGCTCCTTTGGCTACCCTGTCGTCTTTGATGTCACACACAGCCTCCAACTGCCAGGCGGTCAGGGGAGCTGCTCTGGCGGCCAGCGGGAATTCGCTGCCCCTCTGGCACGCGCAGCTGTTGCCGCCGGAGTTGACGGGTTGTTCATGGAAGTCCATCCCGAGCCTGACAAGGCCCTCTGCGACGGGCCTAATATGATACCCCTGGATGAGTTGCCTCAGATGCTGAAAGAGCTAAAGAGCATACATGAGCTTATTGCAAAGCATTCGGCTGGTGCGGGAGGTCTGCAGCAATTATGAGAGTGCTATTTTGTTTTTTGCCGGTTATTTTTGTCTGTTCACTGTTTTGCCCCTCGGCAAACTGTGATGACAGGTCGGCCCAGGACCAGCCGCAGCTTTTTACCAACGAAGATATAAAAAAATATCAAACGCCTTCTGACAGCGGAACAGTCAACGAGACAGTTTCTGAGCCGGCAGCTTCTCAGGAGGACGGGAAAGCCAGCAGGAAGAATAAAAAGCAGCAGACAGAAGAGCATGAAATGGAATACTGGTGCAAAAAAGCCACTGCCTGTAACCGAAAAATAGAAGATGAGAAGGCAGCAATAAAAGAAATAGAAGATGAGATCTTTGAGGCAAAAACAAAAAGCACCTATAGTCACAAGGGAAACGCAAAGCTGGAGAAAAAGATCGAGAGCGCTAAAAAGCGCCTCAGGAAGGCAGAGAGAGAACTCAGTGATCTCGAAAATGAAGCACGCAGGAAAGAGGCCAAACCAGGATGGCTGAGATGTCAGATATAAACATCCTGGAGATCGCGATAAAAGTCCTGAGGACCGAGGCAACTGCGATTGAGGGACTCATAGAAAGGCTGAACAGCAGCTTTCGGGATGCCATTGATATCATTTATGCGAGCAGGGGAAAGGTCATCGTCACCGGCATGGGCAAATCAGGTCTCATCGGGAAAAAGATCGCCGCCACCCTGGCCTCTACAGGGACTCCGGCTTTTTTCATGCATCCTGCGGAGGCCAGCCATGGGGACCTCGGCATGGTCTCTTCTGAAGATGTGGTCATCGCGATTTCTAACAGCGGAGAAACAGACGAACTGCTGGCCCTGGTCCCTTTTCTAAAGAGGTTCAATGTCCATCTTATAGCCCTGACAGGAGAGACGAATTCGACCCTCGCAAAGGCTGCTGATGTAAACCTCGACGTAACAGTGAAAGAAGAGGCCTGTCCACTCGGTATAGTGCCGACTGCTTCAACGACCGCTTCACTCGCTATGGGAGATGCGGTCGCAGTGGCCCTTTTGACGAAGAGAGGCTTCAGGGAGGAGGACTTTGCTTCTTTCCACCCCAGCGGCAGTCTCGGCAAGAAATTCTTCATTAAGGTCAGGGACCTCATGCATACTGGCGAGGCCCTTCCACTGATCTCCCCTGATGAATCTATGACAAACGCTGTCATGGAGATTTCTTGCAAGAGGCTTGGCATTGCGGTCGTGGCTGATCAGGATCAAAAAATCGCCGGGATTATCACTGACGGCGATGTAAGAAGGGGACTGCAAAAATGGGGCAAGGCCTTGTTTGACATGAAGGCCCGGGAGGTCATGTCGAAAAACCCAAAGACCATATCCGCGGAAGAGCTTGCCGCAAAAGCTCTTTCTTTGATGGAGAGGCATTCAATCACAGTGCTGCTTGTGACTGACAATTCAGGAAGGGCGGAAGGTATCATCCATCTCCATGATATATTGAAAAAGGGGATAGCATGAAGATAAACAATAAAACGCAGAGGAAAATAAGTTTGCGTGCTGTCAAGGCGATGGCCGGAAATATAAAGATGCTTATTCTCGATGTGGACGGGGTCCTGACCGACGGCAGTATAATCCTCGATAACGATGGAAATGAATATAAATCTTTTCATGTGCGTGACGGGCATGGCATAAAGATGCTGATCCGGGCAGGTATCCATGTTGCGATCATCACAGGACGTCATTCAAAGGTGGTTGAGCGCCGGGCGCAGGAACTGGGTATCACCGAGGTCTTTCAGAAATGTCATGACAAACGGGCCGCCTTTAAGAAACTTATGGAACAATACGCCCTGAAGGACCTGGAGGTTGCCTATATCGGGGACGATATCGTGGACGCCCCGATTATGGCCCTGGTGGGCCTGCCGGTCGCTGTTGCCGACGCAACGGAGGATACAAAAGGGTATGCACTGTTCGTCACTAAGAACAGAGGCGGGAGAGGCGCTGTCAGGGAGGTCACGGATTTTATTCTCAAGGCGAAAGGGACATGGCAGGGAATAGTTAATGACTACTTTACGGTTTAACCTCCCCACTGTCCTGACCTTAAGCAGAATTGTCCTGATCCCCTTTTTCGTCCTTTCCGTAGACCGGCATCCTATTCTCGGAGCCCTGTTGTTCAGTATCGCCTCTCTCACCGATTTTCTGGACGGGTATCTGGCGAGACGTTCAGGCCAGATAACAACCTTCGGGATCATAATGGACCCGATTGCGGACAAGTTTCTGGTCATTTCGGCCCTTATTGTTCTTGTCGACATGACAAGGCTTCCTGTCTGGATTGCGATCGTATTGATCGTAAGGGAATTTCTTGTGACCGGACTGAGGGTAGTGGCGCTTTCAAAAGACATTGTCATACCGGCTGAGATGGGAGGGAAGCTAAAGACAACGGCCCAGATAACGGCCATATTATGCCTGATACTGGTAGGCACTATTTTTGATAATCTTCCTGTTGATCTATACGACATCGGAATGGTATTCATTGGCATTGCCGTAGTGCTGTCTGTTGTGTCAGGGGTGCAATATACCATCTCTTTCTGGAAGAAGATTTGAAGATCATACTCCTCTCGGTCGCGGCCTTTATTATCGGTTCTATACCAACGGGGCTTATAATTGCCAGGCTCAAGGGGATAGACCTGAAACAAAGAGGCAGCGGCAATATAGGGGCGACAAATGTGCTGCGGACCGCCGGCAAATGGCCTGCTGTTTTCACCCTCTGCGGGGACATCCTCAAAGGCGCAGCGGCTGTATTGCTGGCGAGGCACTTTGAAGCAGGCATTCTGTATGCAGGGATAATCGGAATATTTTCAATACTGGGACACAATTACTCTCTTTTTCTGAAGTTAAAAGGAGGCAAGGGCGTGGCAACAAGCCTCGGAGTCCTGAGCGTGTATTCTCCTCTAACAGCCCTTTTTACTGTTGTTCTATGGCTGTTGACGGTTACCATCACAAAATATTCTTCTCTTGGGGCCCTAGTCTCTTTTGGCATTTTACCTTTAAGTATGATATTGTTTGATACAGGAGAAAAGTTTCCGGTAGCCTTGACTATGACCCTTATGATATTTGCAAGACACAGTGAAAACATTTCCCGTCTTGCCAGGGGAACTGAACCGAAGGTCGGCAATAAAATATGAAACGCTCACTTGTCATCATATTATTGTATCTTACGACTCTGCCGTTTATCTGTTCCGGCGAGGACATTTATGAAACCAGGCTGAACAGCGGCCTCAGGAACACTGAGGCGTATTCATACCTTTTGATGGAGAAGGCCTGCGAAAACAAAGCGGAATCCATTCAACTGCTTAGAGAGGCCGCGAAGATATCTCCCGACCTTCCCCCTGTTTATTTCGCACTGGCAAAAGCAAGCTTTTCATTGTCATCCGAGGGTGTATTCGAAAGCGTTGACTATATAATTGAAGGCATTTCTGCCTATACAAGAAATTTCTGGTATGCGTTCACACTTGCCGGGAGTCTGTTCTTCGGGTTGGTGCTTTCGTTTGTTCTAGCTATGGCGATCATAGTAGCAACAAGGTTCCCCGGAGATATACAACTGTTTGCCCACGATCTCACAGAGGCAAAATATCTCCTGTTCCTCCTGGTTCTGCTCATTGTCATCTCCGGAATTAGTCCGTTGTTATTAATTGCAGGCATGCTGGTATTGCTGGGGATGTATATGAAAAAGCTTGACCGCATCGTTGTCTATCTTTTCTTGGCGTTCCTTGTTTTTTCCCCTCTTTTCTTCAGGACAGCTGCCCTGTTTGTGCATACGCTGTCTTCTCCCCAGTTGAAGGCCGTTGTGGCGGTCAATGAGTCAAGAGACAATACATATGCTCTCACCGCATTAAAAGGAAGAGATGATTATCCTTCGCTTTTTTCCTACGCGCTTGCATTGAAGCGTGACGGACATTACAACGAGGCGGTCGCTGTCTTACAAAAACTGCTCCAGAAAAGACCTGAAGCGCAGGTGTATGTGAACCTCGGCAACTGCTATGCCGGGTTGAAGAATACGGGGGAGGCCCTTGCCTCCTACCTGAAAGCTGTTGAAATAAAGCCTCTTGCCTCCGCTTATTACAACCTCTCGCAGATATCGAGGGAGAATCTTGATTTTCAGAAGGGGGATGAGTATTTCAAAAAGGCCCTTGCTGTTAACAGGGAGGCCGTCGAAGGTTACAGGTCGATTTACAGTCGGAACCTCAACAGGTTTGTCGTTGATGAAACACTGCCTTTCTCAGCGCTCTGGAGCCTTGCGTTTGCGAATACAGTAAACACATCTACCTTCGGAGCTTCTATCGTGCCCCCATTTTTTCTTGCCGGCGCCGCTCTGCTGCTGGCTATGCTTTACTTTCTTCTGAACACCGTTATAAGAGAGAAGGCTTACAAATGCAAACGATGCAACGCCATCCTCTGTCCACGCTGCGAGCACCGTCTCACCTGGGGCAGTATGTGTCAGGCCTGTTACGCTTCTATCGTAAAACTGGATGAACTGAAGGTGAAAGAGAGGGTCTCCAGGCTTCTCTCTATCTATGAACATCAGAAGAGACGCAAGAATATCATGAAAATCCTTTCTTTTATTATGCCTGGAGTTCCTCAAATTTACGCCGGCAAAATATTGACAGGGCTTTTATTCTTATGGCCTTTTCTCTTCTTACTGATTCTGCCGCTTACGAACCGGCTGTTCGCCGGGGGCGGAATGCTCTTTGCTCACAGTTTTTTCACTTGGGCCGCGGTCTTTTTCGCAGGATTCATATATATTATTTCGAATGTCATAACCATACAGAGGATAGTAAAAGGATGGCTTTAGAAGGATCTTTAACAGATTTTGGACTTGCGGACATTCTCCAGCTCATCTATTTCCAGCACAAGACGGGTGTTTTGACGCTTGAGAGCAGGGCTGACAAGGTGAGACTCCTGTTTATCAATGGAAATATCGGCGGTGCGGAGTCGAAAAGGCGGATAGAAGACAACCGTCTGGGGAAAATTTTGATTAAAAAGGGGCATATTCAGGAAAAAGATCTGGAGATCGCGATTGAAGAACAGCGCAAGACCGGCGCCAAGCTTGGCAATATTCTGATACGGAATGATATGGTTGCAAAAGAAATAATTCAGGATATAGTGGAAAGCCAGATAACTGAGACAATTATTCAGCTTTTTGGCTGGAAACAGGGCACCTATGAATTTGCTGCGCAGGGGGTCCAGCAGGACAAAGAGTTGCCCTTTTCACTGGATACTCAGCATCTTCTGATGGAGGGATTGAGGATCGTTGATGAATGGTCTGTCATCCAGGGCAAAATCACACTCGATACCATCTTCAAAAAACTTGATGAGGCGCCGTCAGGACTCACGGAATTAGAGCAGGAGGTCTTTGCCTATGTTGATGGTGAGAATGATGTGAGCACCATAATAGACCTCTGCGGTCAGGACAACTTTGAGGTCTCCAAGACTCTGCTGTCTCTGATGGAAAAGGGGGTTGTCGAAATAATAGAGACCGCTCCCGTGATAACAAATGAACTCCCTGCTGCAGGCAAACCGTCGCCGAATATTTTCAGCTATCTGCCTTATCTTGCTGTCATCCTGTCGGTTTGTTTTTCACTGACAGGTGTTTTTATGTGGAAGGGCGAGGATTTTAAGAACGTCAGCGCATCCAGAAAGCTCGATGAACTCAGACTGCAGGCAGAGACTTTCCAGCTTGAACATGGTACATACCCCTCGAAGCTCGATCAGATAACATTGGCAAAGGATGCCTGGGGAAGACCTTATATTTACAGGGCCACAGCAGATAACTTTTTTATCTCCAGTGCCGGTGCTGATGGCGTTGAAGGCACTAAAGACGATATTTATTGATGGTTAATTCCGGTCCCCCCGGCAAGGCGGTCGTCCTTCTGAGCGGAGGCGCGGATTCCGCTACTGCTCTGGCGCTGGCAAATGCTGAGGGCAGGGAACTGTATGCTCTCAGCTTTGACTATGGTCAAAGGCATCTGCTGGAACTGGAATCCGCGAAAATGGTTGCAGAGGTTGTTGGGGTTAAAAAACATCTTATCGTAAATTTCAACCTGAGGGACATCGGGGGGTCGGCCCTGACATCAGAAATCGAGGTGCCGAAAGCAGGAGTTAGAGATCCGGGTATGGGGGTTAGCAAAATGAATTCGGCTCCGATCCCCAATCCCCAGTCCCAAATCCCTGTCACTTACGTGCCTGCACGTAACACCATATTCCTTTCCTTTGCGCTTTCATGGGCAGAGGTCCTGGAGGCTGAGCATATATATATAGGTGCTAATGCTGTTGATTACAGCGGATATCCTGATTGCAGGCCCGAGTACCTGCAGTCCTTTGAACGAATGGCGAACCTGGCAACCAAGGCGTCGGTGGAAGGAAAGCTTGCCTTCTCGATCCATGCGCCTCTTCTTTTCATGAGCAAGGCCGAGATAATCAAGACCGGTATCCGGCTCGGGCTTGACTATGCTCTTACCTGGAGCTGTTATGACCCACAGAAAAAAGATGGCGCTTTGTCCGTAATGCGTGATAAAAACTCCCTTCATCCCTCACCCGTTACTTATCACAATTATGTCCCCTGCGGTTTATGTGATAGCTGCAGGTTAAGGGAAAAAGGGTTCCGGGAGGCTGGCATCAAGGATCCATTGGGTTTATTATAGTAAAAAGGCAAAAATTATTTCAGGAGGGATCTTATGGAAGAAAGGCTTTCCCATGAAGAGTTCGTGAAAAAGGCGATTGTAAACTTAAGAAAAGAGGGCTACAAGGGAATTCATACGGTATATTCAGGATTTAATGAGGCCTTTAAAAAGTATTTTGCGGGTGAAAACCCGATAGAAGCGACGAACAACCTTGCAAAGGAAGGCAAAATAGTCATAAGGCCCGTAAAAGGGGGCGTGATGCTTTACCTCCCCGACGAAGCACCCGGCGCAAGCAACGCAGACGAGACATTGAAAAAGATGGGGCTGGCTTGAAGAAACACGAAGATAGAAAACAGCAAATCCTTTCGGGTATCCCGTCTGTTGATGAACTTCTCAAGAGCCGGGAGGGCGCTCAGTGGCTCTCTGCTTTTCCAAGAGCGGTAGTCGTTGAGGCTATAAGGACTGTGCTTGAGTATGAGCGGGGGAAGATACTGGACGGGGAGGCCGCCGAAATCCCTTCCGAAGCCCTTTACGCCGGCATTTTCGCCGAGATCAATAAACTCTTTTCTTACAGCCTTTTGCCGCTCATCAATGCAACAGGTATTGTTTTGCATACCAACCTCGGACGCGCGGTGCTCTCGGAAGAGGCACTGGAAAACATAGCGAGGATAGGCAGGGGATATTCTAACCTCGAATACGACCTTGAAACAGGGAAGAGAGGGAAGAGGCATGCCCATACCAAGAGGCTCCTCAGAAAGATAACCGGGGCAGAGGACGCCCTCATCGTAAACAACAACGCCGCGGCTGTCCTGTTATGCCTGAATACCCTGGCTAAAGACAGGGAAGTCATCGTCTCAAGGAGCGAACTCGTTGAGATCGGAGGCTCGTTCAGGGTGCCTGATGTAATGGCTGCGAGCAATGCTGTCTTGCGTGAGGTTGGGACAACGAACAAGACGCATCTCCATGATTATGCCGATGCAATAAGTGAAAACACGGCCCTTATCCTGAAGGTCCATCAGTCCAATTACCGTATAATAGGCTTTACCTCTGACGTAGGAAACGAGGAGCTTGTCATTCTGGGCAGGAAAAAGAACATACCAGTGATGTACGATCTCGGAAGCGGCTGTCTTGCAGACCTCAGGCCGCATGGCATTCAAACCGAGCCTACGGTGCAGGAAATTGTAAAGACAGGAGTGGATGTAGTGTCTTTCAGCGGGGATAAGCTCCTGGGAGGTCCCCAGGGGGGCATCATCGTCGGCAAAAAACAATATATCGAAAAAATGCAGAAGAATCCCCTTGCCCGTGCCTTGAGGGTTGATAAATTGACTATAGCAGCCTTCGAGGCGACCCTCCTGGCATACATGGACATCGAAGCCGCAAAGAATACCGTCCCGGTGCTGAAGATGCTTTTCCAAGCGCCTTCTGAGATAAAGCACCGGGCCCTGAGGATAGCAGCTGCACTACGGAAGACAGTCAAAACTGCCGACCGAAGCGCTGATATAAGGGTTGTGCAGGACAGGTCAAAGGCCGGCGGTGGTTCATTGCCGGCGGCGGAATTTCATACCTTTGCTGTACAGATCAGGTCCGAGGCGGTTTCGGTGAATGAATTGGAGCGCAGACTCAGGCAGGGCCGGCCGCCAGTTATCGCAAGGATCAGGGAAGACGCCCTGTTCCTTGACGCAAGGACGGTCATGGATCAGGAGATAAAAGATCTCGCGAGGGTAGTATCCGGGGTGTTTTTATCAAAAAAATAAGACAGGGCTTTATTGTCGCTGTACAGTAAAGCCATTAAAGTAGAATGGTTCTACTGGCTTAATTTTCTCATTAATACAGCGGAAAGGGTAAAACGCGGGAATTCTTCGTGTTTTACCAGTTTGTAAAAGTCACAGATCTCACAGTTTTTGTATTTCTGGGCAAAAGTGCCCTGCACCTCTCCCTTACAGAGAGTCCCGGCCATGACCCAGCAGGCCCTCCCGGCATTTTTCCCTTCGTGAGTTCCGTCCAGCCTTATTTCTTCAGTTGCAGGACATACGCCGAGGTCGTGAATATGTTCACCCCCTGGCTGCCTGCCGCATTTCTTGAACTCCCAGCAGTTGAGTTTCTTCTTTTCCATATTACTCCTACCTCCCGATCTTGAAAATGTATATGCGCTTCGCAACTTGCATTATTCACCGGCGCTCTTTCTGTCTCGGTAAATGTAATTTTTATTATGAAATAATATACCCACAAAAAGCGACATTTTTTTATCAGACTGCATTGTCAATGAAACAGTTTCTATTAAGTCTGAAGGGGTAATACAGCGTGCAGACCTGTATTGAGGTCCGGATCAAAACAGGAATCTTGCTTGAAAAACCGGCCAAAACAGATCAATTGCATTATAATGTAAGGAATAATATCGGGAGGATTGCTGATGCGTCACATAATTCTTGGAACAGCCGGCCATATAGATCACGGAAAGAGCTCCCTGGTAAAGGCTCTTACAGGCATTGATCCTGACAGGCTGAAAGAGGAGAAGGAACGAGGTATTACTATTGACATCGGGTTTGCAGACATCAGCTACCCTGAAGATGCCCTGACTGTCGGCATCGTTGATGTGCCGGGGCATGAAAAACTTATCAGCAATATGCTCGCCGGAGCGGGAGGTATAGATATCGTCCTCCTGGTCATAGCCGCTGATGAGGGGATTATGCCCCAGAGCCGTGAACATCTCGCGATCTGCAACCTCCTGAAGATCCAGTCCGGCATGGTTGCCCTTACCAAGACCGATCTTGTTGAAAAAGAATGGCTTGACCTTGTCACTGATGAGGTGAGAGGTTTTGTCAAAGGTACTTTTCTTGAAGATGCACCTGTTATGCCGGTATCTTCGAAGACGGGTGAAAATCTTGAGCTGCTCAAAAAAGGAATAAGGGACCTTGCTCTCAAGGTCACTCCAAAGGCGTCCGGCGGCCTGTTCAGGCTTCCGATTGACAGGGTATTTACCCTCAAGGGATTCGGGACCGTAATAACGGGCACTGCGGTATCCGGCACCATCGCGGTTGATGATATGCTCGAAATCCAGCCGGGGACAATATGTACAAAAGTCAGGGGTCTGCACAGCCATGGAAAAGCAATCTCCAGGGCCTTTGCAGGGCAGCGGGTGGCTATCAACCTTCAATCCGTAGAAAAGGAGGATTTGCGCAGGGGTGCCGTTGCTGTCGCGCCTTCGGTTTTTTCCCCGTCAAAGACGGTAGATGCCTCCCTCGAACTTTTAAGGGGAACTCCGCTTTTAAAGAACAAAAGCCTCGTCCATTTTTATACAGGAACTGCCGAGACCATCGCCCGCGTAATACTCTATGAAAAAGAGGAATTGAAGGCCGGGGAGGGCTGCTTATGTCAGTTCAGGCTCCAGGACCCCGTGATATCGATGTCAGGGGACAGATATATCATCAGAAGATTTTCACCTCTCGAAACTCTGGGAGGCGGCGAAGTCCTGGACCCGTCACCTCAGAAGAGGAAAAAGAAAGACGGCATTCATGACCTGGAGGTCCTGCGCGCAGGGACCCTTGATCAAAAGATATTGCTGAAGATTGAGAAAGCAGGAATGACCGGTATTTTTCTTAACGCGATTAACGGCTGGATCAATGCCGAGACACAGACTATTGCCGATGCAGTCGGCAGACTGAAAAAGGCCGGTGAGATTATTCAGCATGAGGACATCCTGCTGCATAAGAGATCTTTCAATGTACTGCAGGACAAGATATACGGTCTGCTGAGCGCTTTCCATAAAGCGCACCCCCTGAAGCCGGGAATGCCGAAGGAGGAAATCAGGACTAACCTGAGGCTGGATGTGAAATTGTTCAATTTTGTATTGCCGTACTTTGATAAGGTTGTTGTCGATAGGGACCTGGTTCGGTTGAAAGATTTCAAAATAGCGCTGTCGACGAATGAGGAGACTTACAGGACGAAGATAATGGATTTGCTTGTAAATGGCGGGTTCCAGCCTCCTGATAAGGCTGAGTTGATGGAGGTCCTCAAAATAAACCAGAAACAGGTTTCTGATATTCTGAACATTCTTGCGAAGGAACAGAGCATCGTGCGGATCAACGACTCGCTTTACCTTTCGGCTGCATCGTATGAAGCCATGATGACCTTGCTGAAGACTTTTTTTTCGAAAAAATCGGAATTGACCGTGGCCGAATTCAGAGACACCCTCAAAACATCCAGAAAGTACGCCCTCCCTTTTCTTGAGTATCTTGATTCAAACAGGATTACCCTCAGAACTGGCGACGTGCGAAAACTGATCCTCAAGGCGTAAGCGTTCAGCAATAACCTATCAACAAAGACACAACTTGTGGTTTATCAGTGCCGATGGAGGGGCCCCGGGTGGTTCTTTTTTTGCCTGCTTGCGACAGCAGCTTTTTTTCTGCCTGAAGCTGTCCGCTGAGAGCTGATGACTGAACTATTTCCTCAAGTCAGAAGGCTGAGGGAGGCTTTTCGGCTAGATAAAAATCAGACCTGCCCTGTAGCTGTCTTCCATCTGCCGGGCCCATTTCACGAGCGCCATATGGAGGTTCCCTTTGTTGTGCTGGTCGTCCCATTCCAGAACATGTCCGGCCTCAAGAGGAAAATCAGTAATGAGGCCTATGCCTACCGGGCTCTTATCAACTATTTCCCCTCTGGCTACGATCCGCTTAAGCTCTGTTGACTGCGTCAGCAATACAGTGAATTCCAATGCAACGTTATACGGCTCCCTTGTATGCTTTCGCTCTCTCCGGTATTCATCCATTTACTTGAACCTGCTCTTAAGTCATTGTTTCCGGATAACAAAAAAATCCGTAAAGGTCTGGGCTGTAAAGTTATTGCGGTTGTTCATTGTTTCCACTATTGGTAGCGTTGCGCCCTATCTCACAGGACAAATTGTCTTTATCTATTTTTCTATGTCCTTTTGAAATATACAATAGGTGTTATAAGCGTGTCAACAACATAGAATTGATTCGAAGCTGGTCATTATGGTATTCTTTTTTTTATATTCGAAGAGCATTGTTATGCATGCCCAACCGGCTTCAAGGGACCTTGCCTGCGAATACTAATAACTGAGGGTGGAGCCTATGAAATATCAAGCCTGGTTTCAATGTATCAACGAAAAGTGTAAGGAGCGTTATCCGCTTAACACGATCATCTACCGCTGCAAAACCTGCGACTCCCTGCTGGAAGTACAGCATGACATGAATGCCCTCGGCCGGCGCGATGCCAAGGCCTGGATGAAGCTGTTCGAGGACCGCTACAAGTCCACCCAGTGGCCCTACGGATCGGGCGTGTGGGGCAAAAAGGAATGGATACTCCCACAGATCGCTGACGACAACATTGTTTCGCTATATGAAGGCGGTACAAACCTGTTCTGGGCAGAGCGGTTCGGCAATCTGATCGGAGTTGATAACCTCTGGCTCAAGCTCTGCGGCAACTCCCACAGCGGCTCTTTCAAGGACCTTGGCATGACCGTGCTTGTGTCCCAGGTCAAGCAGATGATAAGCGAGGGCGCTCCTATCCAGGCCGTGGCCTGTGCTTCCACCGGCGACACCTCGGCGGCGCTGGCGGTTTATTGCGCGGCTGCTGGCATACAATCGATTGTTTTGCTGCCTAAGGGCAAGATATCTATTGCGCAGCTCGTACAACCGATAGCCAACGGCGCGCTGGTGCTGTCTCTGGACACTGACTTCGACGGCTGCATGGGCATCGTGCGTGAGATCACAAAGGACGAGACTATATATCTGGCCAATTCTATGAACTCTTTGCGCATCGAGGGACAAAAGACAGTTGGAATAGAGATAGTGCAGCAGTTTGACTGGGAGATCCCTGACGTAATAATCATCCCCGGCGGCAACCTGGGGAATGTCTCAGCCCTGGGCAGCGGGCTGCTCATGATGCGTGACCTCGGGATGATATCCAAGCTGCCGCGAATTGTTGTTGCCCAGGCAGAACGCGCAAATCCTCTTTACCGATCATATCTCAAGAACTTTGAAACCTTTGAACCTATGGAAGCCCGGAAGACACTGGCCAGTGCGATCCAGATAGGAAACCCGGTCAGTATCGAGAAGGCCATCCGCACTCTGAAACAGTTCAACGGCGTTGTCATGGACGCGACGGAGGAGGAGTTGTCAGACGCGGCAGCTCTCGGCGACACCACAGGTATGTTCAACTGCCCGCATACAGGAGTCGCTCTTGCTGCCTTGATTAAACTTCTAAAGGCCGGCAAAATCGACAAGTCTGAGCATGTAGTGGTCATATCCACGGCGCACGGGCTTAAGTTCACTGACTTCAAGGTAAACTATCATGAGGGGAGCCTGGATTTCCCTTGCAAATACGCCAACAAACCGATCGAGCTGCCGGCAAGGGTGGATGCCGTAAAGGAAGCCCTGCAGCAAGCTTTGAAGAAGAGGAGAAACATAGATGTCTAAGAAACCTTCAAACCCCAGGAACTGGAAACCAGCCACACTTGCCATACACGGCTTGGGCCGTCTTCCCAAGGCCCACCACTCGGTCACAACTCCTATCATGCAGACGTCCAATTACTACTTCGACACAGCCGATGAGGTCGAGGATTTCATGCGCGCCAAGGGCCAGGGCAGAGTGATCCGGGAGCACGAATACGCACGTTACGGCAATCCCACCCAGGCAGAGACAGAGCGCAAACTGGCCGCCATCGAAGGCGCCGAGCGGGCCGTACTGTATTCCTCGGGCATGGCTGCGGTACTGCTGGTGATCATGACCTACATGAAGCCGGGCGGGCACATCATCTTCACCGGAGACTGCTACCGCCAGACGCGGGACTTTGCCACGAATTTCCTCGGGAAGTTCGGCATCGGGTATTCCATTGTAGACCCCACAGCGGAGGCCATCGGTAAGGCCATCAAGCCGGAAACCAATATCATCTTCACTGAGTCGCCTACTAATCCCTATCTGCGTGTGCTCGACATCCCTGCCATTGTTAAGGTGGCCAGGGAACGCAAGATCCTGACCATTATCGACGCAACTCTTGCCACCCCCTATAACATCAGGCCTATAGAGCTCGGCGTGGACATTGTAATCCACTCTGCCACCAAGTATCTGGGAGGTCACAACGACCTGATGGCTGGAGTGGCCCTCGGTTCGGACGCCCTGATGAACGACCTTTACAAGATGCAGAGGATGATCGGCGCAACGCCGGGGCCGCTGACGTGTTTCCTGCTTGAGCGCGGACTGAAAACCTTCGGGATGCGCATGGAGCAGCACAACAAGGCAGGCCTTGCAGTGGCGCGCATGCTGGAGGCGCACCCCAAGATCGGGAAGGTCTGGTACCCTGCTCTCGAGTCTCACGAGGACCACAAGATTGCCACACAGCAGATGAAGGGTTTCGGGAGTGTCATCAGTTTCCTGGTCAAGGGCGGCAACACGGAGACAAGGAAGTTCATAGATGCCCTTGAGCTCTTCCTGATCACGCCAAGCCTCGGCGGCAGCGAGAGCCTGGTCACACAGATGTGGGCCATGTCCTTTTTCGACTACTCAGAAGAATATCGCAAAAATATCGGTATGGTGGACAATCTTGTCAGACTTGCCCTGGGCCTGGAGGATGTAGAAGACCTGATCGCAGACCTGAAACAGTCCTTGGACAGGATCTGAGCTGGATTAATGGCACCTGACGAGCGGAGCTGCGGTGGGAAATAATATTCCACTTTACACTCCTGAACGAACATGCCTCACTTCAGAAGAAGGTAATCAGCATCGTCACTGCTAAGGGTCCCTGGTTCGGCTATCCCTGGAATTTCTGGCAGCAATACTCGGTAATTGGTCTCTCCCGAATACTCTGAGAACTGATAAGGAATACCTCTTTTCCAGGCATGGTTGATGCCTGTGATCACGATAATCGTTCGGTTTGGATATGCCTTCTGAAACCCAAGGAGGTGCCATGCCATAGACTTGTCCCAGAGCAGTTGCGCTTCGCAGAAATTAACGAAGACCTTCCCGTCATTCTTATGCCTCGCAAAGACCCTTTGAATAAATTGCATATATTTCTCGTCAACATTACAACCGATGCCGGGAGGCAATTGTTTCAACTCTTCTCCCGAAAGAGATGAGAATCCCGCCTGTCTAACCTTTTGGCTGACCTCCTCTGGAATGTTCAGCGCGAGAAGGGGGATGCCGTGCTCTCGCGCATAGAGGAACAGATCCCGGAAGAACGGCCAGGGCTGGTCCCAATTTGTTTCGTAGAAGCGTTTGAAATCTTCCAGTGAAACACTGCCGGCTACCCATCCGTCAAGAGTTGCCTGACTTTTGTTCGGAAACATTTCGAACCCTACTGCCACAGGGATGTCCGCTTCTGATAAGCCTCTGACGATATCGAACTGAAGCTGATGATGCCTCTCGCTGTTATGAACTTCTCCGGCAAAGACGATATTCGCTTTGCTGATCTCCCTGATCAGCTGATCAAATGTGATATTCTTTCCGTTGCTGACCTTATACGTCCTGATCCGGTCACGAAAACTTCCCGCGCCTGTCAGACAAACTCCGAATAAGATCCCCAATATAATAATTATCAGCCGGCCTTTCATAAGCCCATTATATCCAAGCGTAGCGGGTGCAAAAGCATATATCCTCCATAAAAGACACCCCCGTCTCATCAGAGCCGCTGGCTCCAAAGCGTTCGCCTACGAGCTTTTCCCTTCTTTTTCCTTCTTGTCGACCACGCAATAGATGCCGCCTTCCTTTAGACCGGGCTCGAAGCAGGCGTTGCATGAGATACAGCGGGCAGGGGAAAGGTCACCTTCTTTCCAGCGGTTGGCCAGCCGGGGCTCCCGGATAAAGGGCCGGGCCATGGAGATATAATCGACACCATCTTCCCTGACCGCTTTCCTGATGACTTCCAGCGACCTGAAACCTCCCACTGAAATCAACCGGCAATTTACCGCTTTTCTGATCTCTTTGGCGAGCCCGAGATTGTATGCCTCCTGCTCAGGTGTATCGATCTTTATCCTGACCGGGCCTTTGTTGCCAGAGGCAGATGTGCCGCCGCTCACTTCTATGGCATCTATCTTTTCCCTGTCGAGCAATATGGCAGCATGCACCGCGTCACTCATATCGAGTCCCCCTTCAAGATTGTCCGACCCATTCAATTTGACCAGGACCGGGAAATCAGAGCCTGATTCAAGGCGTACCCTGCTGTAGACCTCAAGGAGAAAGCGGCAGCGGTTCTCCAGAGTCCCGCCATATTCATCAGTGCGGCGATTAGTTAGAGGCGAGAGGAACTGGTTTATGAGATAGCCATGAGCTGCATGGAGTTGCACCGCATCAAAACCATATTCCCTTGCCCGGCGTGCACCATCGCCGAAGGCCGCGACAATATTTTTGATGTCTTTTTTGTTCATTTCAGCAGGTTTTTCAGGGAACTGCTCAACCTTAACAGCTGATGGCGCAAGTGGCTTCCTGCCCGCTGATTTTGCGTCTGTCTGACCGCCGGAATGGACAAGTTGCAGACAGATTTTGCCGCCGTCTTCGTGGACCGCCCGGACAAGATTTCGCATGTCGGAGCTAAAAGCGTCTGTATGGATGCCCATCTTGCCCGGCAGTTGCTTGCCATCAGGGCGTACAAAGGTGTAACCGGTGATGATCAGGCCGACGCCGCCTGCGGCCAGTACACGATAGAATGAGGCAAGCTTTGCTGTAGGACGGCCGTCAGCTTCGCACATACCCTCCCATGTGGCTGAGCGGACCAGCCTGTTGGTCAAAGTCATGCCATTGATAGTTGTCTTTTCGAAGACGTCTTTCATAGGATATCCTTTCGTCACGCAGGGCTGTAATTTTTTTACTCTTTGTACTTAAGTCTATCATGGTTTTTCATGTGGAGAAGAATTGGGGGGTTGCTTTTGGCTCCTGGCTCACAGAACAAATAGATGCTGGAGAATGCACCACAGCATTAGTTTCAGGAGTCCGGGCCAACTGTTTTTGTCGAGGTTTCCGGTTTCACAAGTGTAAATCTTAACCCGATAAACGCGATCGTTTTTAAGAAGCCAAGGCCTGCCTTCAAAACCTTTTAAGTTCAACCCCGACTTTTGCAAGGACAAAATACTTTTCAGTCATACTAGCCACTGATGGACGTATTATCCCGGTTAGGGACATCCGTCATGGCCCTGCGGACCTTTTTTTTGGTGAAGCAGACTTTTCTGGCACGATCTCTCTTGAAGGCTTCTCTATGAGGCCGACTTTTTCAAGAGAGAAGTCAGGGTCGATCAAAAACGCCTGATTGAAATATTCATCAGCCTCACTGAACTTGCCTAGCTTATAAAGAGAATACCCGATGAGGTAATAAGCTGTGGGGTCGGGCTTCTTGTTCACGTATTCCTGAAGCTGTTTAACAGCTGCCTTATAGTTCCCGCTGTTATAGAATTTAAGACCTATCCTGAATTCACTGTCGCTAGGTACAGCTCCGTCTGAAGCAGCAGAAAACAGCAGAAACAGCGCAATGATTATTCCTAATTTTTTCATACCTCCTCCTTTGCATTCCAGAACATCAATTTAGTGATGCTGCAATTATAGCAAATCCTGTGTTTCTTTTATAACCCTCTGCCATGCTTTTTCATTGTATGGGATTAATCTCGGATAGTGATAACACTTATAAAGCCCCCCTTGCCAGTCGCTGCTCACTCTTACTACCATTGTCCGCTGTGGAGGCAAAGAAAAGGCAGAGCTTCATGGGCTCTGCCTTTTCTTTGCCTCCTAAACAATAAAGGGGCATTAATCAACTTTTTTCAGGTCCATACCGCATTTGCACTTCCCGGGGGTGTTTGAAACAGTATTACACATGCAGGAACCTCCGCAATTGCAGAAATAAATTCCAGTTCCCTTCAGACTGACCCTCTTAACAGGCTGACCACAACCGCATTTGGCCGGGTCCTTCGGATCGAGGCTGCATTTACATCCCTCTGCGCAGGTACAGAGTAATGCCTCATCTCCCTCAACTTTCAGAACATGTCCCCATTTCATTGGTTTTCCGCATTTACAATTTCCGGGCTCCGTACTTACTGAATTACAGTGACAATCCGGCCCACAGTCACAATAATAAAGGACATCGCTCCTTGTTTCATCCGCTTGTGCGGGTGCAATCATTGCGCAAAGCAAAAAAGCAGAAAATGCAAAAAATAATAAGATCTTAATCGGCTTCATTCTTCCCTCCTTTCATTAACAGATTTTTTATAATTATAATTATCATATCGCGGAACCGGAGTCAAATACTATTTGTTATTTTAGGACACCCATAAATGTCAGCTGCCCCGCCGGCAATTGATTCTTGCAAACAGTGATGCTAATATAGTAAAATTCATGCTGTGCCGAAGTGGTGGAACTGGTAGACACGCACGTTTGAGGGGCGTGTGGGCGACCATGCGGGTTCGAGTCCCGCCTTCGGCACCATTAATTTCCTTTAAAATCACCGAACTGCAAGAAGTGTTTTTGCGTAAGCCTGATGCGTACGGTGCACAGCACTTTTATCTTCTTTCTTGAGCCCAGATAGCCAGAAAATGCAGGCATTAAAGTCTGGGCCCGCCTTTATCTGCATCATATCGAGGCCCTTTTGAATCATATGGAGAGATATCTGAGGTGAATTTATCGATTTGATTTACAAAGCTTATACTTCTTGACCTACAGTGAAAAGAGAGATAAAATATAATTAGGAAAAGGGCTTGCGATACTTTGGGCCGGGTGAAACCAAAGGATCAAGCAACTGGGTTAGGGAGCGGGAGTTGGATGTGGTGAGCAAGCCTTCATTGTTAGAAGGATGCCTGAAACATTCATCGAAGCACCCACTTAGGAAAGAGCTTATTGGTTTCCCGGAGCTGGAGTATCGCATCACATATTCTGGAGCCATAATAGGGTAAAGTGGTCATCCTGACGTTGGGCAGAAAATAGTAGCCGACGTTGGGTTGTCCAAAGATTTATTATCCCAGTTATGGCTCTATTAATTTTGTCCCCGCTTCATTAATCCCTAGCGGCATGTAACTGCAGTCGGTCGCGGACTAAAGCCGGACTTTTCAATGAGTTGCGTACAATTCATCCTTCACATAAGAGTTGAAGGATGCGATAAATATAAGCAGTTGTTTTGTCGGTATTTGTCTGCGGTCAAATTGCTTTTCTCAACGCAATAGATGCGCCTCAGCTGTTTGCTGAAAGGTCCCGAAGATACCTGAAAAGCGCCCGTGTCTGCCGGGGAGGCATGCCGTCCTTCTTTTCTTTCCGGGCTGCCCTCGCAATCTGGCGGAGTTTCTGTATATCTGCACCCGGGAAACGTTCGATCATCTCCTCAAAAATATTATCATTTCCCTCAACCAGTTTGTCCCGCATGAGCTCCAGCTGCTGGAATTCCCGGGCCTTGCGTTTTTCTCCCCTGTCTATTTCTTCCAGCGCCTGCCTGATCGGTTCTGCATCTATTTTCCGCATGAGAGCACCTATGTATTGCATCTGTCTGCGGAAGGCAGAATGGCTTTTCAGGGTTCTGGCCAGAAGAAGCGAATCCCGAAGTTCCTGCGGCATCTCAATCTTCTGGATCTGTGCCGACGAAAGCTCCAGAAGACGCTTTCCGAGTCCCTGCAAGGCGATCATCTCTCTTTTTCTTTCTGATTTACTTTTGTCTTCCATTATTTCTCTCTTGGCTCCTCATTGTCTCTTGGTAAAAAGTACTCTAAGATTATATCACAGGCCTCAGCTGGCTAATGAATGTTCATTATTTTGCAGCATAACATGACCGGCAAAGAATGCTTGAAGCAGGTGTGATTAATATACATAATAAGTAGCTAATGAAAATAAAGCTCTTATGCAAGTCAATGCTCTGCCTTTTCGGCACTTTTCTTCACGAATTCAGTCATTTTGCCGCAGCCCTTTTCCTCGGGAAGCCCGAAGGGTTTTCCGTGATGCCAAGAATTGAAGGTGATGTTTTTATCTTCGGTAAAGTAAGTGCAAGGGTAAGATATAGGGTGCTGGGTGTCTTTATAGCAGGAGCTCCTCTCGTTTGGTGGGCGCTCCTCCTGGTTATGGTGAGACACTCGCTGTCTGTTTCTACCGGTACTGCTATGCAGGAGCCCAATATGTCGATACTTATGGAAAGGCTGAGGGCCTTCTCTGTCCGTGATGTCTTCTCACTGTGGCTTGTTACCCAGTTATTCTGGGCAGGGAAGCTCTCCATGCAGGATATCAAGACATGTATCAGCGGGCTTATCTCTCCGTCGGGGCTGATTTTTGTTTCAATGGCAGCGCTGTTGTTTCAACTATTCAGATAAAATCGTTAATCCGGTCCCGCAACTTTTTCATTTAAATATATTATTCTGGTCAAACGTGTCCTATTTCTGTAGTTCGTGGCATTTAAAGCATTCATATTTGGGGGGATGAGAAGGTTTCAACTCATATTGTTTGCCGGGGCCGTGGCAGACAAAACATGCCGACGCATCAGTTATTGCCGTATGTACTCTATCATTAGGGAGAGGGGGGTATTTCTTTGAGGAGAGGAAAAAGAGAAGCCCGAGTAACACGACCACAAATATGAGGAATCCCAGTGTGCTTTTCATTGCTACATTTTATCATAGGACAGGGGAATTGACAGGCATAACGAAATCCCGGCATGGAATCCGGCTAGGGTGAGTTTCAGGGAAAGGGATGGAAAACCAGGAAGCCTATGATCAGGGACTGATACACATCAGGAGTCTGCCTGAGCATGCCGCCGGTTTTCCCGCTCCCTTCCCGGTATAGCCTTAAGCACTCAGCCTGGTCCCCAGCGACCTGAGGCTGGACCGCGAGCGGATCTTTAGCTGAGATGCTTGTTGACGAGTTTGGTCATCTCGAACATCGAGACCTTGCTCTGTCCGCCGAAGACCGCCTTTAAGTTTTCATCAGCATTGATATTTCGTTTATTGACTGTATCCTGGAGCTTGTTTTTCTTGATGTATTCCCATAGTTTCTTGGTAACCTCTGTCCTCGGCATCGGCTTGCTCCCAACGATCTTCGCGAGAGCATCACTGATCTGCATCGGCTTCATGAAAGCGGGATTCGGGGCCCTTTTTACCTTTTTTGCTACAGTCTTCTTTGCAGCTTTTACCTTTCTTACGACCTTCTTTTCAGCGGCCTTTGCCTTTGCAACTACCTTCTTTACAACCTTTTTCCCTACTACTTTTGCTTTCTTCATGACTTTTTTCTCAGCCGCTTTTGCCTTTGCTACAGCTTTTTTGACAACAGCCTTTTTTGCCATCCTGTCCCTCCTTGATATAGCAGTATCATAAAGATACTGTAAATATTAGAGTCAATCTGAAAAATCCTACCAAAGGTAGAGCATGATGTCAACAAGCTTTTGCAGAAAATATAAAATAATTATCACAGCTCAAGCCTCAAACCCGTCATATTTTAGCCCTCAACCCGTATCAAGCATTTAAGAAATAAATATTATGCCAGCAGTTTCGCAAGCAGTGAGGTGGCGATGTCCAGATGCTTCTCGGGACTGAGCAATGGCCCAAGCAACTGCACCTGACCAGCCCGGCTCAGCAGCCGATCGTCGTAATAAGCTTTAGCGCTGAGTCTGCGGAGTTCCGTGATTAGATAAGAGAAGTTCGCCTGTCTGGTTGGTTGCAAAGAAACGCCAGGAGAATCATAGACCAGACCGCCTTCCCTGAAGACAAGAGTCTGGTGGTCTCCAGCATAGAGGTTAAGGAAGCCCTCCCTTGTTTGAGTCGTGGTCTCCAGGATTTTCTCTGTGGTTTTGGTCATCTTTAGGCCGCTTGTAAGGAGCGCCATTCTAGGGTTGAATTTTTTTTCTTTCACGGTCTCTGTCAAAGTGGTCTGCGCGATTGAGGTGCCGCGGAGGAGAAGACGGATGTTTCTGTAATCGACCCTGAGACTTTTTTCTGTCCTTGATTCCACTATCAGAGCGTCCGGGTCGAGTCTGAACTTGCGCACCACAAAGCGCGACGCCTCGCTCTCTACATCCCCTTCCTTCAGCAATACAGCATGAAAGCCGCAGGCGCTAAGCCTTGCCATAAGCTCTTCCGCCTGGCCGATTGAAGCGGAAGCGCTCACCACAAAGGGACCTCTGCCAGGGGCTTTTAGCCTCGAGAGAGCCTCGTAGACCGTCGACTTCATTGCAGCAGCCAATGTTTCTGCGAGCATCTCTTTTCTTTCCGGGAGATTATGGATAGCGACAATATTCATGCAAGGAGACTCTCCTTTTAATTAATTTTATCGCCTGACAGCGCTATTTGATCAGAAAAAACGGCGTTGCGGGAGCGATATTCAGGAATAAATATTGCGGACTCTCAACCCTCTGCAATAAGCCATTAGCGAAAGACGGAATATAGAGGCTCATAAAGGGTCCGGATTAGCGTCCAGAAGAGTCTTTTGTTTGCATTTTCTCGCCGAAAGCCGACCACTGAAGACTGACAGCTGAACTATTACGAAACATCTTTGGGCCGGGGACTTCAGGGAAACTCCGGCAGAAGACTCATGAGCCTCCAAGCACCTTTGCCTTCTTCCCCTTTATAGGCCCATCTCTGATTATCTACTACAGTTCTTACTCTGGGTGAAGACAGAGTATAGTAATCAAGTTCGACCTTTACAGCAGCTTCTTTCTTTTTCTCGTCGAATATGATGTCTACTACCCTGTAGTCTACCACCTTTACATCCTTGGCCATCCCGAGCCGCTCCCTGTATTTCTCCCGTATATTGTCATCAGGGTAAAGACTTACGTCCTCGAATCTATGCCAGCGTATCAGGTCATTATAGTCTGCGAAAATTATATCGAAATCTGCCCGGACGTCTTTCCCTGTTGCACAGGAGAAAAGTGTGGCGGTGATAACCAATAAAAGAAAGAGTATTCGCATGGTATCCTTTCAGAATACAAGCCGGTCTGCTTATATTAGTAAACAGACAGAAAAATAGCAAGGAACCGTGCATTTCTCCGGAAGTGGTACCTCTGGTTCCTGCGTGGGATTCCGGAGGCCCATATTTTTTGCCGCCCGGACTGCGACTGACGCCACTGCAAACCTTTTAACAGAAGGAGTTTGCTTTTTTTGCGCAATCTGTTTCTTCTTCAGGGGAATATGGTGCTTGCTTTCCGCTACTTCATCTTGTATCCTTCCTATATGCGGAAAGAGATAGTCGATTTCCTTATTATCGGAAGCGGAGTGACAGGCCTCCGGGCTGCTATAGAGCTTGCGCCACACGGCAACGTGCTGGTAGTGACAAAAGACAGACCCTCCGAAAGCAGCACTGAATACGCTCAAGGCGGCATCGCAGCTGTCATGAGCGATGAAGACGAGGTCGGGATCCATTTCGACGATACCCTGAAGGCAGGGGATGGACTCTGCAGGGAAGATGCGGTAAAGATACTGGTCGAGGAGGGTCCTGACAGGATAATGGAATTGATCGAGTGGGGCGCTGAATTCGACAAAAAAGGCACCACCCTGGACCTCACTATTGAGGCGGCTCATTCCCGGAGGAGGATACTCCATTCCCACGGAGACTCTACAGGGAAAGAGCTCGAACGGGTACTTCTAAAGAAAGTCCGATCCCTCGCCTCTGTACGAAAGTACCCCTTTGCATTTACTGTTGATCTTATCGTTCAGAATTCTGAATGCCATGGGGCATACGTCCTCAAAGATGGTGAGATTACCGCCCTTTTTGCAAAGGCAACAATATTGACGACAGGGGGTGCGGGACAGCTTTTTTCCAGGACGACAAACCCCCAGGTGGCAACAGGCGACGGCATGGCCATCGCCTTCAGGGCAGGAGCTGCGCTTGAAGATATGGAATTCGTCCAGTTTCACCCTACAAGCCTGTTTTACCCGGCTGCCCCGCAATTTCTGCTCAGCGAATCGATGCGCGGCGAAGGGGCCGTACTCTTGAATGTAAACAAAGAGAGGTTCATGCATAACTATCATCTTCTCTGCGAACTCGCACCGCGGGACATCGTCTCAAGGGCAATTATTTCGGAGATGGTAAAAACCAACAGCGACCATGTGTATCTGGACCTCAGGCATATGGGCAAGGCGTTTGTAAAGAAGCGGTTCCCGAAAATTCATTCAACATGTCTTCAGTACGATATAGACATAACCGAAGATCTCATCCCGGTATCCCCAGCGGCACATTACATCATGGGCGGAGTTAAAACCAATCTTAGCGGGGAAACAGACTTGAAGAGACTGTACGCAGCAGGTGAAGTCTCCTGCACAGGGGTTCACGGGGCCAACAGGCTTGCATCAAACAGCCTTCTGGAGGGGCTCGTATACGGGGCCCGGACCGGCAGGGCTGCGTTAGAGTCTCCTGCAGTCCCTGCAAAGTGCGCTACCCTTGACTACAAACCGTCATCCATACGCGAATGTGACGAAATCAGAAGGTCCCTGAGAAAGCTGATGTGGGAGAAGGCGGGGATTATACGGTGCGGTGAGTCTCTGGGAGAAGCGAGGGAAAGGCTTCTGCTGTGGGAAGAAATCGTAGCGAAAGATTATGCGACCCGCAATGAGCTTGAGCTTAAAAACATGATTACCGTTGCCAGGATCATCGTCAAAGCTGCCCTCACAAGAAAAGGCAGCGTCGGAGCGCACTACCGGTCGGATTTCGAGGGAAAGGGGAAAAACTGGCAGAAGCATATTCTCTGGAACAAGCAGAACTTTGATTTCACTTCAGACTCCACAGACCGCACCAGACAAGCCAAGACCGGTACATGTACAATATGAAAGACTGCTGGACAAAGATCGTTTGTGCCACATGGCCCGCGTATTATATTGCCGTTTTTCGGACCAACGATATTTGTGCCGGGGGGCCATAAAATGATGAATGAAAGGAATTTATACGACGAGACCGCTAGGGTGGCGTATGAACTCCATGAAAGGAGAGGGAAGATTCACGGTTATGATCTGGCAGACTGGTTAGAGGCGGAAAGGATTGTATTGGAAAGGTATGCAAGGGAGATAGAGACAGAAATAGAAAAATCTTCGGATTAAGACTCCCTCAATCTTTCAACTGATACGACGGTTTAGTCAGCAACGGACGACCACAGATAATCACGGATAAGAACAACATTTGATATTATGGAAAACTCCGATTTCAGGGGCCCCCACCTTTTGTCCGCTGCATTTCAAGTAGTTTTTCCAGATTTTTGCGTGCTGGATTCTTGGCATCGATCTGCAGGGCAGTTTGAAATTCCCTGAGAGCAGCCTCAAAATTGCCGCGTTCCGCATATACGGTGCCGAGATTATTATGGGCATCAGCATAATCGGTCTTGAGCTTTACGGCAGTCTGAAATTCCCTGAGGGCTTCATCCATGCGACCGGAAGCTAAATAGATATTTCCCAGATTGTAATGCGCATCAGGATAGCCAGGGTCAATTTTCAGGGCCGCCTGAAATTCACTTTCTCCCTTGTCAAGGTAGCCCGCCTCGTAATAAAAGACGCCGAGATTATTGCGAGGGCGGGCCTTGTTAGGACTTTTCCTAACCACATCCTCCCAAAGGCTTATTTTACTCATCCATACCGTATTCCTTGCATAGGTAGCACCAGAGAGTATCAGCACCACCAGAACCAGCACCGACAACCCAAATCTTTCCATCTTTAATCTGTGCGACACAAGAAATACAGCTGTAGTTATCCCTGAGAGAAGGCCTATGGAAGGAAGATAGACCCTGTGCTCAAATATTACATCTATTATGGGAATGACGCTTGACTCGACGGACAGTGTTATGAAGAACCATAGGATGCCGACGGCGATAAAACGTGAGCGGGAAAAGAGGTATAGCGCAAGACCAAAAAGTGCAAGAAGAAACAGGAAAGAGAAAAAAACCGGCGGTGTAAAAAGAGAATGCTCTATCGGATAGTCATAATCAAAATTCTGATTTACCGGCAAGAAGATAAGCCGTATGTACGTTGTAATCACCCGCATCTGTGTCATGAGATAGTCCCATCTTGACATATGAGTCTGAACTCTTGTGATTTCACTCGCATCCGACAGCATATCTTCAAGCGATTTGTCGCTAACAAAAACACCTATGAAAACAATAATCATAATTAGCACGATCGGCATAAGGACCAAAAGTCTTCGCCTTGGGGAAGACCTAAAAAAAGAAACCTCATAGAGGACTATCATTACCGGAAGAGTGAAGGCAATTTCCTTGGTCATCATGGCAAGGGCCGCAAAGACCAGAGACAGGAAATAGAAGGTTAGGGATAATGGCAGGGGTGAGCCAGAGAGCTCTGTCGCCTTTTGCACATCATCGCCTGTTCTTTCCATTGTCAGCCTGCCCTTTATGTACATTAGAAGAGAGAAGAGATAGAACAAAGTCGCCAGTGAAGCGAACCTCTGGACTACATACGTAACAGCCTGGGTCTGAATTGGATGCACAACAAAAAGAAGTGCCGAAAAAAAGGCGATCAAATGTGAATTTTGAGTAATGAATGGAGAGCGACAAACAGACAAGCCGCCGACTGTTCCATTGCTAAATTCTGATCTTTTACTCCCCTTCCCTGCATCTTCACCCACCACTTCACCTTTCTCACTGACGAAGTATGGCGTTGTGAAAGTAGCGATTACCAAAAAATATACCAAGACAGCATTTATCAGATGGATTAGGAGGTTTACGGCATGGTAGCCGGCCAGCCGGGACCCTCCAAAATGATAGTTTAGGGCAAAGGTCAGATAGCCCACAAAACGCCTCTGGTTGAACTCAAAACCCTTTGAACTCGCCGTGAAGTTGTCAAGGTCTTTAATGACAGGGTTCCCAATAACATGCTTTATGTCATCCCACTGGAAGGGACTATGAAACGTATTGGAGTATACCAGGAACCCAAGAGAAATGATCAAGAGCATATGCACAAATGTTTTCTGCAGAAGCCCTTTTTTATTAAGGGTTGCGGAAGATTCCGAACTTCTATTTTCCGTAATCAGGGATTTATTATCAAACTCCTTCTTGCTTCTTGAAGCTTTGCCCATTGAAAGAATATATCACAAATTTTCTTCTTTTTACCATGTCCTATAGTGAAACGGGTGCGCGATAATATTTGGGCAAATCTGCAAGGATGAAAAGCGTTGAAAGGAGCTCACCAGGGGAGACTTAAACAGAGTTATTCAGGCTATACGTAAGCTGTCAACTTCTGCAGGGCATCAAAGCATATACGACAACGCAATCGGGCACTTCCAAGGGAAAAAGAGCGGATGAAATTTGCTGAGTTTAGTCTTTATTACAATGCGTGTTTTTACAAACATATTCCCCGCATTAAGGCACCTTGATATCATAAGCCTTGATCTTTCTGTGGAGATTGCTTCTTTCCATATCAAGCACTTCGGCTGTCTTTGATATGTTCCAGGCATTCTCCTCGAGCTTCTTGACAATGAAATCCCTCTCAAAGGCGTCCCGTGCATCCTTCAGCGTGCCGATCGAAAAATAATCCGAGCCAGGGGACTCAGGCATGAACATATCGCCGGCAGAGATAGTTTTGGCAGGGGTCATGATAACAAGCCTCTCCAGCACGTTCTTTAACTCCCTGATATTCCCCGGCCAGGGATTCTTCTGAAGCATCTTTAATGCTTCATCCGAAATTTCTTTTTTCTGCTGTCCGTATTCTGATGCAAATATATCAAGGAAGTTGTCCACCAGCGCGGGGATATCATCCGGTCTTTCTCTGAGCGCCGGGACTTTGATCGGGATAACGTTCAGTCTGAAAAAAAGGTCCTCCCTGAAACTGCCTTTTTTAACCTCTTCAGCAAGGTCCTTGTTGGTTGCGGAAATTATCCTAACGTCCACTTTTAGATTCCTGTTCCCCCCCACCCTCTGGAACTCCTGGGTCTCTATTATCCTCAATACCTTTGCCTGGGTCTGTAAAGACATATCTCCTACTTCATCGAGAAACAGCGTCCCGTTATCTGCCAATTCAAATTTCCCCTTCTTCCTTTCAAAGGCTCCTGTAAAAGACCCTTTTTCATGCCCGAACAACTCGCTTTCGATCAGTTCCTGCGGTATCGCGGCACAGTTCACTTCTATAAAGGGCCCTTTTGCCCTGGGGCTGTTCTCATGCAGCAACTTCGCAACGAGTTCCTTGCCTGAGCCGCTTTCCCCGAGTATAAGCACCCTGCTGTTGCTCTGGGCCGCCATCTTTATCTGTTCCTTCAGCTGCTTCATTTTCAGAGAATCCCCAACCATCCTGCATTTCTTGAGCAGATTTTCGCGCAGCATCCTGTTTTCAAGTTCAAGGCTCCTTTTTTCAAGCGCCCTCTCAACTGCCAGCAGTACCTTTTCTATTGAGAGAGGTTTTTCAAGAAGATCATAAGCCCCCATTTTAGTTGCCTTCACAGCGATTTCTATATTGGCGTGGCCCGAAATAATAATTACAGGCATATCAGGGTAAGATGCCTTCAGTTCCTGCAGTGTCTGAATACCATCCATACCTGTAAGCCAGACATCCAGCAGTACGATGTCAGGAGCGGCCTCTTTTATCTTTTTTACAGCCTCTTCGCCGGAAGACGCGTTGATACACTCATACCCTTCATCGTCAAGTATGCCGCAGAGGGTCTCTCTTATGCCTTCTTCATCATCCACTATCATTACAAGCGCTTTTGACATCTAACCTTCCTTTATAGGCAGTTCTATGCTGAAAATTGTGCCGCTGGGCTCGTTGTCCAGTATTCTAATATATCCTCTATGGTCTGTTACAACTTTGCTGGCTATCGCAAGCCCTAGCCCGGTACCGTCTTTTTTGGTTGAAAAGTAGGGGAGAAATAATTTTTCCTTGTCTTCATCGCGTATCCCCGGCCCGTTGTCCGCGATATCGATAAGAACCCTGTTCGCCCTGACATCGTATTCTGTCCTGATATCCACTTTCCCTTTGTTCTGCATCGCATGTATGGCATTTCCGACGATATTGATGATGACCCGTTTAAACTGTTCCGCGTCCAATTCAACAGGGGTCTCTTCTCCCCGGGAGGTGAGAGTGATTACGACATCCTTATAATCTTTATAGAGATCAATGACCTCACCTGCAATGGCCGGGATGCTGACAGGGGTTTTTCTGATCTCGGGCATCTTGCCGAACCGTGAAAAGTCATTTACAAGATTCTTCAGGCTTTCCACCTCTTTGATAATCGCCTTTGTTGAGCGGTCGAATATCTTGCCGAAGTCCTCGTCCCTGCTCTGCCATTTCTTGATCATATGCTCGGTGGAAAGCTGTATCGGAGTTAATGGGTTCTTGATCTCATGCGCCATTCGCCTGGCCACCTCCTGCCATGCCAGCGCCTTTTCAGCCCGCGTTATCTCGGTAAGATCATTGAAAACAACCAGTGTCCCGAGAAAGTTTTCAGCGTCCCCGAGAGGAGTGATGAATATCCTCAATAGCCGCACCCTGTCGCCGATAGGCACCCTGAGTTCTCTTTCCATGGCCCTGAAATCGCGCACCCTTATATTTTTTACAATGTTTGTCAATGCATCAGATCTCACTTGCGACAGGAGGACCGAATAATTCTGGTTGATGATCCCTTCCTGAGTTATGGCCAGTATCTTGCAGGCAGCGCTGTTTATTGTCAGGATATTCCCATCGGTGTCCAGGTGTATGACGCCGGAATTTATATTCTTGATTATATTTTCTATAATGAGCCTGCTCTGTTCAGATTTAAGCCACGCGCTGTTGAGGGACTCTTTGCTTTCTTTCAGCTCCCTGACCATATGATTGAACGAATTCACCAGGAGCCCAATTTCATCGTCCCTGCTGATCGATATATTCATATCAAGGTTCCCTTTGGCGACCTGTTCGGTAGCCAGGGCAAGTTCCTGGATAGGGTCAGTAATGGCTCTGGACACCCTGAGCGCGACCCATAAAGCCGAGAAAACAATCAGCAGGGTAAAAAAACCCAGGATAAGGAGATAGTTCGCCTTTATAGGCAGCTTCCAGGATTCGAGCGTCAGATAATTTTTGTACGCCTCCTGTATCGCTGCGGCATTCCTGCTGATGCTTGAATCTATGGTGGACTCAACAACAACAATGCCATCCTGAGGCCTCTGTCTGTCCAGTGGGACAACAGCCCGGACAACGTCACCTTTCTTCTTTGTTATCACCTCCGTATCCTCTTTGCCTTCGAAGCCGGCCTTGACCGTCTCCGAAGCGTCGTCCGGGATCTCGGTAAGGGTGTAGACCTTGTAACGCTCAGGGAGGGTAGCGCCGGAAGTGATTGTCCTGGCGTATTCAAGCGCTTGTTGTCTTTGCAGGTCATAGGCAGACTTGGCTATCTCGACGGAGAGATTCAGAGGCTGCTTTATCTGCGGGTCAAACCATCTGTCAAGGTAGTTGGTGACAACGCCGCTGGAGACGACAAAAAGAAAGGCTGACGGGATCAGGGTCATGACAACGAGTATTACGACGAACCGTGTCTTGAACTTATACCCGGCGACTTTTTCTTTTCTTTCAAGGTAAATCTTGAACAGGCTTTTGCCCACGAAGAACACCAGGGTGAACAGGGCGACCAGATTGAGGTTCAACAGGACAAAGAGAAGCAGTTTTGTCGAAAAAGGGACATCTTCAAGCCCCATGTAATGCAATTCGACCCCGAACACAAGAATAATGAAAACAACCATGGATGTTATAAAGGCCGTAAATTTAAAGTTCTTCATCTGGACCCTTCAATAGCAAAAACCCCCGAATCTTTGACAACCTTAAACTCATTTTCTGACAGGAAAATAATGAAGTAGCCAATGACAGGGGGGAGTTTCCGGATCTTGGACTCTATGGTAATCCTCACGAAATACTGGCCGGCTTCTATTTCCCGTATATTTGTAAGTTTCATATCCTTGACCGACAATGTCCACTTGATCATGGACTCAAAAGATTTAAAGCGTCTTTCGATAAGCGTGTTGCCGTCCAATGAGGTTGCCACATATTCTTTTTTGATCGAATCAGCCTTCAGTGTTCTTGTATAGGTTTTCCCCAGCACGAATTCGTCAGGCCATACTTTCCATACCCTGAATAGGTCGACATAAATTTTCAGCTCCTTGTCTATCCCGCTTCTCATCTCCTCCAGGATCTTGTCTGTAAGATTCAGTGAAAATGACACATAAATATCATTATTGGCGAGCCTCACTTCAGGTCCCGCGATAACCTGTCCTTCAGACAGTGCAGGGGAAAAGAGCATGATAATTAAGAAAAATATTGTGTATAATCTTGACATTAAGGGTTGACATCTCCAGAAAAATATTTTCATTATAACATAACAATATGTATAGTAATGGAGTGATGGCTCAGCGGTCAGCTATCAGCCTTCAGCTTTCAGCAGGAAAAGGCGAAAAAGTGGAATCTGGGGCCCCGGCTTGTATGGCCCGTAAATATTTTTACTGAGAGCTTATTGCTGACAGCTGAACGCTTATGCAATGGAGAACAACGTTTGTCAGGAAACGGAGGAATAACGGTGGAAATTAAGACCGTACCATTAACTGTGCCCGAAGGCTGTAATGTCATAATGGGGCAGACACATTTTATCAAAACAGCAGAAGACCTCTATGAGATCATCGCCACGACAGTCTCTAATGCACTTTTCGGCATCGCCTTCACAGAAGCTTCCGGCCCATGTCTTATCAGGACAGAAGGAAACGACAGTGCACTGACAGACCTCTGCGTCAAAAACCTTCAGGCTGTCGGCGCCGGTCACGTCTTCTGTATCATCCTGAAGAACGCCTTCCCGCTGAACATACTTAATCAGATCAAACTCTGCCCCGAGGTCTGCTGCATCTACTGCGCAACCGCTAACCCTGTTGAGGTAATTGTTGCTGAGACCGCTCAGGGAAGGGGCATTATGGGCGTCATAGACGGTTATCCTCCGCAAGGGGTTGAAACACCAGCTGACAAGGCCCATCGCAAAGAGTTTCTCAGGAAGATAGGATATAAACTTTAGGCCTGTTTCCAGCCTTCCGTGCAGGCCATATTGCTCTAATGTTTTGGCGATTAACAATCCCGTGGGAAAAAATCTTCGCCCCAGGAGAAGCCGGCAAGGCTCTCCTTTAGGCGTTTGATTCGTTTCGGTTCCTCAAGTATTTTTCTGGCTTCTGTTTCTGAGATTCTGTCTCGTAACAGCTGATAGCGTGGGTCCATATTTATGAAAACCGGACTCTCTACGTAGATCGGGCCTCTTACACGGATGATAGAATTCTCTTGCAGATCTTGTAATATTCTGTCCTTCAGGGTTTCTATAAGGTCTCTAAAATCCTGTCCTCTTGATAACGCTATTTTCTCCCGCATCCTTCCTTCCGGCATCTCCTTTAAATTGGCAGTGAAAAATATCAGGTGTAACGGGAACAAATTATCAAAATTGTCCATCCCAATACAATAGGCATCAAGTTCCCCCCAATTATAATCTTGACAGTCTTTATCACTTGCCCATCCCTCAAGTTTGGCCCTATATGTTTGCGTAACTCTTGCGAGTGTTGTCAATTCGCAGCCGGCCAATGGATGTGGAAGGGAAGTTTTGTCTTTTTTTTCGGTAATAAGTATTTCATCATCTGCAGATTGTGAAGCATTGCTTATATTGCCCCAGCTATCCGAAAATAGATTCAGCCCGCCTATCCCGCCGCCGACAGTAACTATTCCCTTCAAGAAATCCCGTCGATTGATCATAGAAACCTCCCTTGGTTAAGTCTTCATACTACTATTAGACCATATGAAGGTGACAGCAGTATGTCACGCATAATCTCGTTTGTCTTTCTTTTGAAATGACCTAAATTCTATCTCAGATTGCAGGCATTATACCCCCAGAATATTTTGAGACTTTTTGGTCGTCACATAATCTCGATACAGCTGAATAATGAATATGCCTGAACTAAAATATGATGCCAACGGGCTGGTCCCGGTCATAATACAGGACGCTGAAAACAATGAGGTCCTGATGATGGCCTATATGAACGAGACTTCTTTGCAGAAGACTGTGGAGACCGGGTACACCCATTTCTGGTCCAGGTCGAGGCAGAAATACTGGAAAAAGGGAGAGACTTCAGGGCATGTACAGGAAGTGAAGACCATACTCTATGATTGCGACAAAGATACTGTTTTGATAAAAGTCATCCAGCACGGTCCCGGGGCCTGCCACACAGGACACAGGTCATGCTTCTTTACTGATATCTCCGGGGAAGAGACTGCGCAGAAGGTTTTTTCTGAGGCAGATGTCTACGGCAAGAAATGAAGAAGCTGTCAGCTATCAGCCGTCAGCAGTCAGCCTTCAGTAAAAAGAAAAAGAACACGTCTATGCTAATGGGCCTGGCCTCATTTCTTGCTGCTGAGCGCTGAAAGCTTAACGCTAAACCGGAAGGGAGAAGAATGATACTTGATGATCTTGAGGGCGTAATCCGTTCGAGGAAGACCAATCCTTCGTCTGACTCATACGTCTCTTCGCTGTTTGCCAAAGGGAAAGATGAGATCCTGAAAAAAATCGGCGAGGAAGCTGTCGAGGTCATTATCGCCTCAAAGACTGCCGACAGGCAGCAGATCGTGCATGAACTTGCTGACCTGTGGTTTCATTGCATGGTCTTAATGTCCGAAGAAGGCCTGTCCCATTCGGATATCTTTAAAGAGCTGGAAGGAAGATTCGGCAGGAAAGGGGCAAGGCCATGAACGATTGTCTGTTCTGCAGGATAGCCGCAAAAAAAATCCCTGCAAAGATAATCTATGAAGATGCTGACACTGTTGCCTTTGAGGACATAAATCCACAGGCGCCGGTGCATGTCCTCATAATTCCCAAAAAGCATATCTCAACCACCCTGGAAATAGCCGAAGAAGATAAAGGGCTTATCGGGCATTTATTCCGTGTAGCGGCCAAGATAGCCGGAGAAAAAGGCATTGCTGAACGCGGTTTCCGCCTTGTCGTCAATACCAACTCCGAGGCAGGCCAGACAGTGTATCATATCCACCTCCACCTTCTTGGAGGCAGGCATATGCACTGGCCGCCGGGCTGATTTTATTCATACAGGACGAGTCGAACCCAGCATTACTCGTCCTGCCCTTAATATAAAGCTGCTTATAACTGAGCATCTGAGCACTGAACGCTTTTCACCAGAGCTCAGAGGCGCAGAGAGCTTTCTCTGCTCAGCTCAATTTCCTCTACTCTCAGATCTAGCCCACCTCAGCAGTCACTAACTTGCTGAAGGTGATCTTTTCGCCTTCAGCATCGACCTCCACTGTGTCGCCTTCCTGGAATGTCCCGTCGAGGATGCTTCTGGCGAGTTCGTTCAGTATCAATTTCTGCAGCAGCCTTTTTAGCGGCCGCGCGCCGTATACCGGATCAAACCCTACTTCAGCGAAATATTCCTTTGCCCGTTCAGTAAGCACGAGGTCTATATTTTTTTCCTTTATATATTTCTTCATGCGCTGCAGTTGTATGTCGACGATCTTGACAAGCAGGTCCCTGGTAAGGGGATTAAAGATTATTATCTCATCCACCCTGTTCAAAAACTCGGGCTTGAAGAACGCCTTCAGGTCTCCCATGACTTTTTCCCTGAAGTCCTCCTGGGTGTTCTTTACCCAATAGGCGGTCGGCCGTTTCTGCCGTTCAGAGATCATCTCCTGTATATGCACACTGCCGATATTTGAAGTCATGATCACTACGGTATTTCTGAAGTCGACCGTCTTCCCATGGCTGTCTGTGAGCCTGCCGTCATCGAGGAGCTGGAGCAGGAGATTGAAGACCTCGGGATGGGCTTTTTCTACCTCATCAAAAAGCACGACCGAGTAGGGCCTTCTCCTGACGGCCTCTGTCAACTGCCCGCCTTCTTCATAACCCACATAGCCTGGAGGCGCCCCTATCAGTCTGGATACGGTATGACGTTCCTGGTATTCCGACATGTCGATCCTGGTCATTGCGTTTTCGTCGTCGAAGAGAAATTCAGCAAGCGCCCGTGCAAGCTCTGTCTTCCCGACGCCTGTGGGGCCGAGAAAAATAAAGGAGCCAATCGGCCTGTTCGGGTCCTGGATGCCTGCCCTTGCCCTTCTCACTGCGTTGGAAACAGCCTCAATCGCCTCATCCTGGCCAACGACCCTCAAGCGGAGTCTGTCGTCCATCTGGAGTAATTTCTGTATCTCGCCCTCGAGCATTCTTGAAACAGGGACCCCGGTCCATTTGGATACGACCTCAGCTACGTCCTCGTCGTCGACCTCCTCCTTAAGCATCTTTCTTTTGTGCTGGGCCTCGGCCAGCCGGATGTTCTCTGCTTCGAGGGCCTTCTGCAGTTCGATAATTTTACCGTACCTTAATTCAGACGCCTTTGTGAGGTCCCCTTCGCGCTCTGCCTTTTCGGATTCGATCTTTGTCTTTTCGAGCTGCTCCTTATAGCCGCGGATCTTTGTTATTATCTCTTTTTCACTCAGCCACTGGGCCCGGAGCTCGTCCCGCTTTACCTGCAGTTCCGACATCTCCTTTTTGATCTTCTCAAGTTTTTCCCGGCACTCTTTCGAGTCCTCACGCATTACGCCCTGCTTCTCTATCTCATGCTGTCGCAATTTCCTTTCCAGTTCATCGAGTTCAACCGGCATACTGTCTATCTCCATCCTGAGTTTTGAGGCAGACTCATCTATCAGGTCTATGGCCTTGTCCGGGAGAAATCTGTCGGTAATATACCGGTGCGACAGTATGGCAGCGGATATGAGCGCTGAGTCTTTGATCTTTACGCCGTGGTGTACCTCATATTTTTCCTTCAGGCCCCGCAGGATCGAGATTGTATCTTCAACTGTCGGCTCTTTAATAAAAACCGGCTGGAACCTCCTTTCGAGCGCAGGGTCTTTTTCCACGTATTTTCTGTATTCGTTCAGGGTCGTTGCTCCGACACAACGCAAGTCACCTCTGGCAAGGGCCGGCTTAAGCATATTTGAAGCGTCTATGGCGCCTTCGGCAGCACCTGCGCCGACGATGGTATGCATCTCATCTATGAACAGGATTATCTTCCCTTCGGCCTCTTCTATTTCCTTCAATACGGCTTTGAGCCTGTCTTCAAATTCACCCCTGAACTTTGCGCCGGCTATCAGGGCTCCCATATCCAGGGCAACGACCTTTTTGTCCTTCAGCGTCTCCGGCACATCTCCTGCGACTATTCTCTGTGCAAGCCCTTCTGCGATTGCAGTTTTTCCGACTCCGGGCTCTCCTATCAGGACGGGATTGTTTTTTGTCCTTCTGGAGAGGACCTGGATTATCCTCCTTATCTCCTCATCCCTGCCTATCACGGGATCGAGCCTGCCCTTGGCCGCGAGATCGGTCAGGTCTTTGCCGTATCGTTTCAAGGCCTGATACTTTTCCTCAGGGTTCGGGTCGGTGACCCTCTGTGTGCCACGTATCTCCCTCATTGCAGCAAGGAGCTTGTCCGAATCAACTCCGTATTTTTTCAGGAGTTCCGACGCGCTTCCTCCGACTGAGAGCGCCGCGAGAAGGAGGTGCTCGACGCTGACAAACTCGTCGGTGAGATGCTCTGCCTCCTGCCTTGCCTTCTCGAAGACCTCTTTGAGACGGGGCGATATATATATTTGTCCGACAGGGGTGGCCCCGACCACTTTCGGCAGTTTATCAAGAACTTCTTCAACGTCTTTTTGGATGAGCTTTGTGTTGAGCCCGGTCCTTTTGAGCATCTGTGCTGCCACGCCTTCTTCATCATCAAGTATGACCCACAAGAGATGTTCGACGTCGATCTGCTGATGCCCTTTTTTATCAGCCAGCCTCTGCGCGTTCTGGATGGCTTCCTGGCTTTTTATAGTAAATTTTTCCATAAGTTCCTCCTACTAGTTCCTTCTACTCTTGCTTGAATGCTTTTCTTATTCTTTCCTTGAAATCTTTTTGCAACTCGTCTTCAAGGAGGTCCATCATCTCTTCCATCTCATGCTGCAGTATATCCATCCGGTGCCTCAGCCTGAGTATGATATCAACCCCTGCCCTGTTTACTCCAAGCTCCCTTGTAAGCTGCAGGATAAAATTCAGCTGTTCAACATCTTTCTCTGAATAAAGCCTTTGTCTTTTTGTGCGTTTAGGACGTATGAAGCCTTCTCTTTCGTAAAGCCTCAAGGTCTGGGGATGAACATTAAGCATTTTAGACACGATGCTTATAAGGTATATAGGCAGCTCTTCGTCCCGCTTATTCATTAATGTTTCACCATTCCCTTTCTGGGCGGCTCCGGATAAAGGGCCTCTATCTGTTTGACCGCCGCAGTTGCCGCCTCCGGTATGTTCTTAGGCACAACAATTTTTATATTGACGTACTGTCCCCCGCGCTGACCGGTTTTCTTGGAAGGGAGCCCCTTTCCTGCAAGTTTGAATCTTTGGCCGCTCTGGGTCCCGGGCGGAAGCGTCATGGAGGCAACTCCGTCTATTGTAGGCACTTCTATTTTGGCCCCGAGTGCCGCCTCACCGAAGGTCACAGGGACCTCTATTTGTATGTCGTCGCCTTTTCTTGTAAAGAGCGCATTAGGCTTTATTGTTATTTCGATCTGAAGATCCCCCGCGGGTCCGCCGCCCTGACCAGCCCCTCCCATGCCCCTTACCCTCACACGAGACCCCGTATCAGCCCCGGCAGGTATCTTTACCTTTATCGTCTCTGTATGGAAAGTCTTGCCAATACCTCTGCAGGCACCGCAGGTCTTTGTGACTTTTTTCCCTGTTCCCCCACAGGCGCTGCAGGGTTGGGACATCTTGAAGAAACCTTTTGAGGTGGCGACCTTTCCGGTCCCTCTGCATTTTTCACACTGGGTGTATGTTTCTGCCCCTGAGCCGCCGCAGGCCTTGCAGTCCACCTCTCTGTTGAATGTTACAGACCTGGTTATTCCTGCAAAGGCCTCTTCAAGCGTCATATCGAGCTGCATTACCAGGTCAGGGCCTTTCATGGCGTGACCCCTGTATCCGGTTTCAGCACCGAAGACATCCGAGAAGATATCGCCGAACCCGCCAAAGTCAAACTTGTCGCCTGAGGTGTATGCCCTGTAATCAAATCCAGGACCGCCGCTCTCATAAGGAGAGCGTCCGGATTGATCGTATTCAGTCCTCTTTTTTTCGTCTCCCAGGACATCATAGGCCTCGCTTAATTCCTTGAATTTACGTTCCGAGGTTTTGTCGCCAGGGTTCAGGTCAGGGTGATATTTGCGCGCAAGTTTCCTGAAAGCCTTTTTTATCTCATCCTGAGAGGCCTTTTTGTCTACGCCAAGAGTTTCGTAATAGTCTTTCACCGATGTACCCATATTCCTTTCCTGTTATACTTCATATAATACATCTTTAGTCGATTCGTGTCAATATACTTTCTATGAGATTATCATAAGTATATCAAAGAATCGGTTGAAAAGCCCTCGGAGCGCAGCGAGAATGATCGAAAATGCTATATTCTGCCTTATTCTCATCATGTATGTGAGTTAGTTGTTGCTGCAATTTATGTAAAGAAGTGCTGGAAAACACTAAACAGCAGTAAGAAATTAAGTCTCATTTCAATGAACAAAGCACCATGGCCGAAGAACAGTCAGGAATTCAGGCAACTCAGCCTTTCTTGATCTTTACCGCTTTATATGTCCCTGTCAGTTCAGCTTTGAGATGTCCGAACTGTCCGCTGCCCTTTGCGCGTATGACAACATTCCTGTAGCCGGATTTAACTCTTTCATATGAGGTGAGAATGCTCTGGAGGCTGAATCCGTATTTCCTGATAATGTCTGCTACCTCTCTTACAGACCCGGGCCTGTCCTCGACCGTGACGCTGATCCTGTGTCCTCCATGTCTTACGCCGGTAATATCGACCAGCACCTGGAAGATATTGCGGTCAGAGATGATACCGACAAGCTTGTTGTCTTCTATCACCGGCAGGCAGCCTATTTTCTTGTCATGCATGAGCATGGCGGCCTCTTCAATAGGCGCGTCAGGGGTGGTCGTGTATGCCTGTGTCTTCATGATTTCTTTCACCTTTGTCTTTGCCAGAAGGTAATGCAGTTCATAGACATCGAGAGAGGTGGCTTTTGACGGGACATATTCCTTGATGTCCCTGTCAGAGAGTATCCCTTTTAATTTTCCTCCATGGACGACCGGAAGGTGCTTTATCCCCTTCTCTTTCGTCAATTTTGCGGCCTCGGCAATGCTATCGTCAGGAGAAACAGTAAAAACTTTTCTTGTCATCCAGTCTGACACAAACATGCTCCACCTCCTCAGTAATTGATTGATGATCGGTTAACAGCAAGTAAGATATGAGTATTTTCCCCTGTTCTCCAGTCGTGCTGCATCAGTAAATAGTCCTATATACTATTTACTATTCACCACTTTTCAGACCCCAAAATACGCCTTCTTTATATGGTCATTATTGAGCAAAGCCTGTCCTGGCCCCTCGAGTGCGATCTTACCTGTCTCCAGGACATATGCCCTGTCTGCTATAGAAAGGGTCTGGTTCACATTCTGCTCGACTATAAGGACCGTGGTCCCTTCAAACCTATCCTGTTTATAACATTGAAATATCTCTCGGACGAGGATCGGCGCAAGACCGAGAGAAGGTTCGTCAAACATCATAGAAGCGGCTTTGACATCAGCCCCCTGCCGACGGCAACCATCTGCTGCTCCCCGCCGCTCAACGTGCCGCAGAGCTGTCTTCTCCGCTCCTTCAGCCTCGGGAAAAGCTCGAAGACCATCTGCCTGGTCTTCTTTCGCTGCTTCCTTGCTTCTCCCTTCAGAGAGCCCATATCAAGGTTTTCCTCAACCGTCATCTCACAAAAAGTCTCCGGCCTCGGGACAAATGGACGAGGCCGTTCTCGATAAGCTGATAGGCTTCGGTTTTATGGATTGGTTTTCCGTTAAAGTGTATTTCCCCTTTCCTTGGGCCTCAAAAGACCTGAAATCGTCTTCAGGATCGTTGATTTTCCTGCTCCGTTGGCGCCGATCAGGGCAACGACCTCTCCCTTGTTTACGTTCAAAGGAAACATCCCGGATTACCTGGACGTCACCGTAAAACACATCCATATCCCTCATTTCAAGCATTCTGGGCCACTCCGAGATATGCCTCTACTACCAGGTGTTGTTCCGATCTCTTCCGGGGTACCCTCTGCGATCTTTTCACCGTAGTTCAGAACAACGATCCGGTCGGATATCGCCATGATCACCTTCATGTGATGCTCTATGATCATGATTGTGATGCCTTTTGCCTTTATCTTTCTTATGATTTCGATCGACTCGTTCAGCTCTGTCGGATTCAGTCCTGCAAAGGACTCATCAAGAAGTATCACCTCAGGTTGGGTAGCAAGGGCCCGGGCAATCTCAAGGTGTTTCCGTTTGCCCAAGAGGCAGTCCCTTTGATATCACGTCCCTGTCATCGTAAAGGTTCTGTGAACTTTAGCATCTCGACTGCAAGCGCCTCGGCTTCGTCCCTTTTTGCCGCTTTCAGGAAAGCAGACGCGATAACATTATCGAAGACGTCATGCGCTGAAGTGGTTTCACGACCTGGAAGGTCCTGGCGATACCGAGCTGGCAGATCTGATGAGGCTGTAAGCCGGAAATTCTGCTGCCCTTGAAAAAGACCTCTCCCTTTGAGGCCGGGTAGAAGCCGTTTACAACATTGAAGAGCGTTGTCTTGCCTGCACCGTTTGGTCCGATGACCGCAAGGATTTCGCCCTGCTCCAGACTGAAAGGAGATGTCCGTGAGTGCGGCAAGTCCGCCGAAGAACCGTGATACGCCGCGCACTTCGACAACATCGCCATCAGGAATGTCCCCCTGCGCCGAAGATCCTTTTCAGTTTAGGCAGATCGCCTACGATCCCGTTCGGCAGATAAATTATGATAACAATGAGAAGGATGCCGAAAAGCGTGTGATGGGCCGCGCCCAGCTTTGGTATCGAACGGATCACTTCAGCGAGCATCACCATGATGAACGCGCCGACGATCGGCCCCCAAAGGTGGCGACTCCGCCGACCATCACGACCATAATCGCCACTATCGAGATATCGTGGAGCGCAAAGACGACCTTTGGGTCTATATAGCCCATGTAGTTTGTGTAGAAAGCGCCTGCAAGGCCTGTGAGGACCGCGCTCATGCAGAGTGCGATCGTCTTATAGAGAGTGGTATTGATGCCGAGAGATTCAGCGGCATCCTGGTCTTCCCTGATCGCAACAAAATAGTAGCCGAGCTTTGATTTGATGATCATTTTAATGCTCAGATAGGTGCCAGCAGCGATCAGCAGGATGATATAGAAATACCAGGTTTTATCGACCCATGTGCGCTCCCTGATCATTATCCCCAGGTCCCCTTCAGTCAGCCAGTTGAGATTTTCCGCGGTCACCCTGAGAATAACGCCCATGGCGAAAGTGTCGCAAGGGCGAAGAACGGTCCCCGCAGCCTCAGGCAGATAAAACCAATTACCAGCGCGCCAGCGTGACGGCAACGATAACGCTCAGCCGGCAGGCCCCACCAGGCCGAGATGCCGAGCTTCTGGTAAAGAATCCCTGAGGTGTAAGCGCCGAGCCCGAAGAAGGCTGCATGTCCGAAGGAGACCTGTCCGCAATATCCGCCGAGAAGGTTCCATGCCATGCCGATGACAGACCACATGATGACAAGGATAAAAATATGCAGCCAGTAGGTGCTCATACCTGTCAGCGGCAGGAGGCCAGGACATGCAAGGAGCGCCGAGGGCCAGTATTTTTTCATCTGCCGAACCTCTTCCTTTCAAAGAGCGAAAGGATGCCTCCGGGTATGAAAATGAGCGCTGCAACAAAGATGACAAACCTGCCTACAGGGGCCCATCCCATGCCGATATATGTCGCTGTCAGCGATTCGAAGACACCCGAGGATAAGGCCGCCGACTATGGCGCCGACGGTGGAGCCGAGTCCGCCGAGGATCGTGATCACAAAGGCGATGAGCGTAAATTGGCCGCCGAGGTCCGGGATAGAGATAGTAGATCGGCATAAAGAGGCACCCTGCGGCGCCGACGATAGCAGAACCAAGGCCGAAGGTGATTACGCGCATTCTGTCGACATTGACGCCCATGAGCAATGCAGCCTCACGGTCCTGGGCAGTCGCGCGGATCGACTTTCCGAGTGTCTGTTTTCGTCAAGAAAGAACCAGAGCGCCGCTGTAATCATAAGGGCCAACAAAAAGAGACTGTCCAGGGGAATGAAAGTGAAAGCTCTATCGGTGAAGCTCTTCCAGAGGTCCGAAAGATACCATGTCTTTGACGCGTACTCCACCGGTGTCGAACGGTAGTCGGATGTAAAGATTATCGTGGCCAGATTCGCAAGCACCATGCCGATGCCCACTGTCAGAATGACCTGATTTTCAGGCATGATCGAGTCGACCTTGAGACCGGGTTGATCAGAAATTTCTGCAGCGCAACGCCGAGCAGGAAGAGTGACGGAGCAGCTATGAAGTACCGACAGATAAGGGTCGATATGGAAGATAGGAAAAGAGCACATAGGCGATGTACATGCCGACCATCATCAGCTCGCCGTGGGCAAGGTTGATGATCTTCATGACGCCCATGATAAGGGTCATGCCGATGCCGATAAGCGCATAGAGGCCTCCGAGAAGGAGGCCTGCTATGAGCGTTTGAAGAAGGACTTCAAGCTGGACTGATGTCATGCCGTTGTTCTCCCCTTTATACCGTTACCATGCTAACCTATCTTCTCTCTCTCCAGGTCGGGACCGGGAAGATATATTTCTTGCTTGCGTACTTCTCAGGCCAGATCGTCTCGAATTCACCCTTGTGCACCTGGATCACAAGGGTATCCATAAAGTTCTGGTTCTGGTAGCCTTCCTTGTCCTCGAACTTGATCGGGCCGAAGGCGGTCTTGATATTAGTGGCCTTCAGCGCGTCGCGGATACCCTCAGGTGTCCAGCTTCTTTGCCCTTCCGAGGGCGTCTTTCAGCGTATACATAGCTGAATATGCGGAAGCGCCGTGGTAAGAGGGATAGTCCCCGTATTTCTTCTTGTATTTTTCGGCATACTCCTTTGCTCCGGGATATTTCAGCTGGGGGGTCCAGAGGGTGGCGCTGATAGCATATTCTGCAGCGTCCTTTGCATTGTCGATAAATTCCGGGATCGCAAAGCCTGCTGCGCCGCCTGCAAAGAGCTTGGCATCGAGCCTCAGTTCCTTGATCTGCCTCATCAGGAGGGACGCGTCCATAACATAGGAGACCATATAAAGCACATCCGGCTGTGCTGCCTTGACCTTCGAAAGCAGGGGCTTGAAGTCAACCGATCCTGCCTCATACTTTTCCTTCAGCAGGACCTTCATGTCCGATGCCTTGGCGTCTTTTTCCATGGCCTCAGCGCCGGAAGTCCCGAAGGCCGAGCTTTCGTAGAGTATGGCGATCGTCTTCGGCTTTACCACCTTCTGAGAAAACTGGTGACCAGCCGTCGCTATAGTGGGCGTTGACCGGTTCTGGCGGAAGACGTATTTGTAATTCTGGCGGGTTATGTCGTCGTCGGCGCTTGCCACGATCAGATATGGGGTCTTTCCGCTCCTCAGCCACTGCCGCAACCGCCTTTGCGCAGGCCGAGGTGTATTCACCGACAATAATCGGCTGCTTTTTTGTCATCAATCAGCTTTTCCACAATCGCGCGCGCTGTCTCTGGCTTTGCCCGGAGTCTTCAAAGGAGAGGACGATCTTTTTCCCTTTTACGCCGCCCTTGGCATTGATCTCTTCTGCGGCCATTTCATAAGACTTCTTCATGATCTCGCCGAATTTCGCCTGCTTGCCTGTAAGCGGCAGCGGTATGGTCAGGTCGAATGTGTTCGCGGCAAACAGTGTAGAGACAAACATAAACACTGCAAATACTGTCAACAGCACTGCTGAAATCCTTCTCATGTGTTTCTCCTTTTCAGTGATACGGTTTGTTTTGCGGCTTACTCAGCTTATTCACTGATGGAAAACTGAATATTTATTAGCAATTTTGAATTATCTTTTATAGTTAATTATAGCTGACAGAGGCCGGAAAGCAAGAAAAAAATAAACAAAGCCGGCGCCGGCACATCCATATTGTTGCCCTTCGGCAATACAAGCAGATTTGCATCATCATCTTTAAATAGACTATAATTGTAGTCAATATTACCATTGAAAGGAGATACTGCATGACAAAGACTATTCCCCTTGCCGAGGCGAAGAAAAGCCTTTCTGCGATCATAAAAGACGTGGACGAAAACTTCGACCGGTTCGCCATCACCAAAAATGGCGTTGAAAAAGCGATCATAATAAGCAGCGAGGAATTTGACGGCCTGATGGAGACGCTCAATATACTCTCCTGCAAGGAGGAGAAGGAGGCCATAGTGCGGGCAAAACGGCAGATCAGAAAGGGTCAGACTGTATCGCTAAAAGACTTCAAAGCCCGCCTCAGGATAAAATGACATACACCATTGAGCTTGCCAAAGAAGCCGGAGCCGACCTTGCGGCACTGCATAAAGCCGACAGGCGCATCTTCAACAGGATTCTTTCCAAAATCGAATCCCTTTCCGAAAAACCCTTTGAAGGCAAACCGCTTGTCGGCAGCCATAAGGGGGAATATGCCCTTAGAGTCGGAAACTACCGCATAGTCTACGAGCTTCATTCTGCAAACCATATCGTCTACATCCTGACAGCAAAACATCGAAAACACGTTTATTAGTCATTCACTCTGTAGGCCAAAGGGTCCGGCTGAGCTTTGCCTATGGCATGCATCTCCTTAGTTGCCCTGTCCGGAGTTCATCCTGCTTAGGGCCTGTTACTTACATCCCACCGTGTTAATAGAATCAGATCCCTCTATAGCTTGCCCGCTAATTGTCTCGCCCATGAGAAAGGCTGAGGTATCCCCACACTGAATGCCGGTGTCCTGAGTCTTGAAGTGAAGAATCATATCGGTGTCCCCATCCCCATCCACATCCTCGAGGACAGAGTGAACCGGAGCGGCCTCAGTCCCGGCGACGCCAAAGCGGACCGTGGCCGGGTCTACAGTGGCAGCATCAAAGGCAACAGTAGTCAGGATAGCCACGGGGAGTCTTCCCTTGCTCCTGGGATTAATAGAGTTGGGGAAGCTGCCAGGCTTTATGTCTATGGCTATTGGTCTCCCCGTTAAGGTAATAGTTACATCCAGCCCGGTGGAATCGCACCTATTATCCCCATTGGGATGAACGATGAAGTATAAGAAATCACCTTGACTGACGGCAATATGGGAAAGTTGGAAGCTCCGAGCGCCTCCGTTTGGGAGAGAACCGTTTGCCAAGGGCGTGGTGCCCTGGTCAATAAACCAGGCAATACCCTCACCACAGCCGGCATCCATGTCAGTGAATGCGCCAGTAGTACTAATAAGGCCGTTAACTGGGCTGCGCCAGCCGACAATAGCTAACTGATTCGGCATTGGATGCATTCTTACCACTCCTGCTGGCCACTTAACGCCGCCTATCCTCTTAAAAGCACCAGTGGCATTGATGCCGACAGCAGGCAGTTTGTCTTTGCAGTTACCCCCCCAACAATTGAACATATCCTGCCACTGCTGGATGCCAGGAATGGAGAGACCATCGGTTATGAACTCGGGCAGTAGGCTATACGTTATGGGATCGCGAACAAGAGTTTCACTTTCCAGGAAGTACCAGATATTGGCGTTACCGCAATTGTCAGGATTGGGGTTAGCCTGGTTTGGAAAGATACGGAACTCGGCGGCAAGGTCCCACGTAGCGCAACAAGGCTGGCAAACCTGCGCTTTGACTTGACCAGGCACAAGAAACAGCAGCAGAAAAACCACCACAGTGGTCAGTCGCATTCGCTTTGTTTCCTTCATAAATGATATGTCTGCATTTTTCATGTTTTCCTCCTTTCAATGACTCATTTCCTCGCATTTTTATTCAACCAGGCAAATCCGTGTACAGCATAAGTTGCAGTATTGTCCCGGCCTGTCCCAGCGTTGCTCCCTGAAATATTGATATTGTGTGGGCGGCAAAGACTACCAGGACCAGAACGATACCAGGATTCATACTTTTCTAAGCCATAAGAATTTGTCCTTCCTTTCACTGTTGCGCACGTTCTCTATCACACTCAAATGAGCACTTTGCTCATCCCTGATTCATATCAAATAGAAAGGCCGAACTGCCGAAATGTTTTTCCTTCGGCAGTTCGGCCATCTTATAATAAGACCCGCCACTTTCTGTCCCCTTCTCACGGAGGGTTTGGCTTTATCGGGACTGCTATTTAATTATTTTCTATCACAAAAAAAGCCACCCGTCAATTTGTGACTTTAGATACTAAGCAAAAGGAGACCCGCTATCATAATTACCACTTGTACACTTTGTGAAATATATTAGAGTGTCAGGTACAGGAAGTATCTTACAGGGTGGTCCTATCGGCTGCTGGTGTGGACTCCAAAGGATAAGCAGTAAACTGACGGCAAACGTAGGAGGTTAGTATTTAGCCAGACATCAGCCAAAAAACAGTTTTGTCCTGGCCTTGATAAACTCTCTGTTTAGCTTCGCGATGAACTTTACCTTGATCCCTTTGGGACAGACTGCCTGGCATTCGTAATGGTTGCTGCAGTTGCCGAACCCTTCTGTCTGCATCGCCTCGGTCATCATACATACCCGGCGTACGGCCTCCACGCGGCCCTGGGGAAGCAAGGCAAGGTGCGCTACCTTTGCGGCAGCGAAAAGCATCGCAGAACCATTAGGACAGGCCGCGACACAGGCGCCGCAGCCTATGCATTCGGCAGCGTCCATCGCGATGTCAGCATCCTCTTTCGGGACAAGGATTGCGTTGGCCTCAGGCGCGCCGCCAGTATGGACCGATACGTAGCCCCCGGACTGGATAATACGATCAAGGCCGCTCCGGTCCACGACCAAATCTTTTATCACCGGAAACGCCTTTGCCCTGAAAGGCTCGACATGGACAGTCTGGCCGTCACGGAAATGTCTCATATGGAGCTGGCAGACGGTGGTTTTTTCTCTGGGGCCATGCGGAAGGCCGTTGATCACCTGAGAGCACGCGCCACAGATGCCCTCGCGGCAGTCATGATCAAAGGCTATCGGCTCCTTGTCTTCCTTAACAAGCCCCTCATTGATCATATCTATCATTTCCAGAAATGACATATCAGGGCTTACGTCCCTTGCCTCGTACCGCGCAAACCTGCCTGCGGCATCAGAGTTCTTCTGTCTCCAGACAAAGAGGGTCAGGTCCATTATTTATAGCTCCTAACCGAAGGCTTAACATACTCAAAGACCAGCGGTTCTTTATGCAGCTCCGGTTCCCTGTCGCTTCCCTTGAACTGCCAGGCCGCCACATAACTGAAATTCGTGTCATCCCGTTTGGCCTCTCCGTCGGCCAACTGGTATTCTGACCGGAAATGCGCGCCGCAGGACTCCCTGCGGTTCAGGGCATCGCGGGCCATAAGCTCCCCGAATTCCAGGAAGTCAGCCACCCGGCCGGCCTTTTCGAGTTCCTGGTTCAATGAGTCTCCGCTGCCGGGGACCGCAACATCCTCCCAGAACTCTGCCCGCAGTTCCGGTATGAGCTGCAGGGCCTTTTTAAGGCCCTCCTCGCTCCTTTCCATGCCTACAAGGTCCCACATGATCTGTCCGAGTTTGTTATGAAAATCATTAGCTGTTCTTTTACCCCTTATCCCCAGAAGTCTGCTGACTACCGCATGCGCCGCTGCGCGGCTTTCCCTGAATTCCGGTTGATCAGCAGTCACTTTGCCAGGATTGGTCCGTGCAAGATAATTCGCAATGGTATAGGGGATGATAAAATATCCGTCTGCAAGTCCCTGCATCAGCGCGCTCGCCCCGAGCCGGTTGGCGCCGTGCTCCGAGAAATTGGCCTCACCGAGGACGAAGAGGCCTGGGATTGAACTTTCGAGGTTGTAATCCACCCAGAGACCGCCCATAGCGTAATGGGGGGCAGGGTAGATGCGCATCGGCTGCCTGTAGGCGTCTTCAGCAGTGATCTTTTCATACATTTCGAAGAGGTTGCCATATCGCTCACGGATCAGCCCCTCCCCAAGCCGGGTGATAGCCCCGGCAAAATCGAGATAGACCCCCCTACCGCCGTGGCCTACTCCGTGTCCCTGGTCGCAGACCTCCTTTGCCGCCCTTGAAGCTATGTCCCTGGGAGCGAGGTTGCCAAAGGCCGGGTATTTCCGCTCCAGGAAATAGTCGCGTTCTTCTTCAGGTATTGCTTCCGGCCGCCTGTTGTCGCCTTTGGCTTTTGGGACCCACACCCTGCCGTCATTTCTCAAAGACTCCGACATCAATGTGAGTTTAGACTGGTGTTCGCCGCTTACAGGAATGCATGTGGGGTGGATCTGCGTAAAGCAGGGGTTCGCAAAAAAAGCCCCCTTCTTGTATGCGCGGTAGGCTGCCGTGACATTGGACCCCATGGCATTCGTCGACAGATGGAAAACATTAGTATATCCTCCGGTACAAAGACAGACCGCGTCTCCTGCATACGGTGTGATATCTCCTGTCACAAGGTCCCGGATGATTATCCCCTTCGCTTCGCCGTCAACGACCACAAGATCAAGCATCTCCGACCGGGGATGCAGTCTCACAGTCCCTGCCTTCACCTGGCGGGAGAGGGTGGCATAGGCCCCGTGCAGCAACTGTTGCCCTGTCTGTCCCCTGGCGTAGAAGGTGCGGGATACCTGCGCCCCGCCAAAGGACCGGTTCTCAAGATAACCCGCGTAATCCCTCGCGAACGGGACCCCCTGGGCCACGCACTGGTCGATGATGTTGTTGCTCAGCGTCGCAAGCCTGTAGACATTCGCCTCGCGCGCTCTGAAATCCCCGCCTTTTATCGTGTCATAAAAAAGACGGAAGATGCTGTCCCCGTCGTTGGGGTAGTTCTTTGCGGCGTTAATACCTCCCTGGGCTGCAATACTGTGGCCCCTGCGGGGGCTGTCCTGATAGCAAAAGGACTCAACCGTGTATCCGAGTTCAGCGAGTGTGGCTGCGGCTGAAGCGCCGGCAAGACCTGTGCCGACAACAAGTATAGTGTACTTTCTCTTATTGGCCGGACTGACCAGCTTCATTTCCTGCCTGTGCCTGTCCCATTTTTCTGCTAGCGGCCCGGCCGGGACTTTTCCATCCAGGATCATAGAGCTCTCACCCTTTCAATATCCCTGTCAGGACGAGAACGGGGATGGATATGTAACCCAGCGACAGGATTATCGCTGTAATTGCTCCCGCCTTTATAATCAGGGGCATGGTCTTTTCACTATTCAAGCCCAGAGTCTGGAAAAGGCTTTGTATCCCGTGAGCCAGATGGAGGGCAAGGGCGGTCATGGCAAAAATATAACTCACAGATATGAAAAAATTCTGGAAGTTGCGCACCACCATTTCATATACATCGGGACGTCCAAGCGCATCCGCATGCTGCCTGGCAGCAAACTCAGGATTGATTACCTGTACAGTAAAATGAAGAAGATGATAAACAAGATAAATGCCGATAATAGTCCCTGTCCATATCATATTTCTTGATGCAAATGTAGAACTCAGGTTTCTTTTGCAGACATATGCCAGCGGCTTAGCCTCACTATTTTCGAGTGTCAGCTGTATACTGAAAAAAATGTGAGCAGACAACACTGCGAGCATGAAGACACGGTATGCCCATATCAGTGCGGGCAGCGCATGGAGATGCTCGGAGTAGGCGTTCAACAGGTGAAAGTATATAGTAGAGTTCCCTATCAAATGCAGGACAACAAAAAGAATCATCATAAGCCCGGTAATTGAAAGCAGGACCTTTCTGCCTACGCTGCTCTCCCAAAAGCGCACTCCGGAGACTGTCATGCCACTGGCCCTGAAAAACCTGCCTTTGTCATATTTACCGGTTTCAACAGTTTTTCAGCTTCCTCCTCTGAAAGATATCCCTTCTCCACCACAACACGCTTTACCGACTTCCTCTCTCTGAGCGCCTCTTTCACAACCTCAGCTGCCTTATCATAACCTATAATCGGGTTGAGGACAGTCGCGACGATCGGATTCCTCTGCACGAGTTCAGCTATATGCTCCCCGTTAACCTCAAAGCCTTCTATGGCCTTCGTCGCCAGCAGGCCGGACACATTGGCCAGGATAGTGATCGACTGAATTATGTTATGCGCGATAACCGGCAGCATAACATTGAGCTGAAAATCTCCCGAGGCGTTGGCTATGGTGATAACCGTGTCATTGCCCATGACTTGCGCGCAGACCATTCTGGCTGCCTCCGGGATTACGGGGTTCACCTTTCCTGGCATTATGGACGACCCGGGCTGAAGGCTCTTAAGTCTTATCTCGGAAAGACCTGACACAGGGCCGCTGTTCATCCAGCGCAGATCATTCGCTATTTTCATGAGGGCCGTTGCAGCCGTTTTCAGCTGGCCGGAAAGTTCCACTATCGCGTCCTGCGCTGCTTGAGCCTCGAAATGGTTCTTCGCCTCTTTAAATGGCATACCGGTGCCGTCTGCCAGAATTCCCGCTACCCGGGAGCCAAAGCCTGGCTGCGAGTTTATGCCTGTTCCCACAGCTGTCCCGCCTATGGCCAGTTCCGAGAGTCTCGGCATGACGCTCTTAAACCTTTCAAGACAATATTCTACCTGGGTCGCCCATCCGGAGATCTCCTGCCCGAGTGTCATAGGCATCGCATCCATGAGATGGGTTCTGCCTGTCTTCACTATATCTTTATGCTCAACGGATTTACTGACAAGGGTCCTGTGGAGCAATTCAAAAGACGGCAGCAGAAGTTCTGCTGCCTGAAAATACGCCGACATATGGAGGGCCGCCGGAATAACGTCGTTCGAGGACTGCCCCATGTTCACATGATCGTTAGGATGAACAGGGGTTCCGGTGGTCCTCTTCCCCGTGAGCAGTTCGTTTGATCTTGTGGCTATGACTTCATTTGCATTCATATTGGTGGAGGTGCCTGAGCCGGTCTGAAAGATATCAAGTGGAAACTGCTCGTCCCACAAGCCATCGGCCACCTCGTTTGCAGCCAGCTGGATCACCCTTGCTTTTTCAGAATCAAGGATCCCTGACTCAGCGTTTACCCTTGCAGCAGCGGCCTTAATCAATCCAAGGGAACGGAGAAAAACACGGGGGAAGCGGATGCCGCTGATAGGGAAATTATCAATCGCCCTCTGGGTCTGTACCCCATAGAGGGCCGTCGCAGGGACCTTCACTTCACCCATGGAGTCTCTTTCAATACGAAAATCAGTCATAGTTTATATTTTACCGAATACTCCAAACATACCTTGTATGTTCAAAGACGCATCGCCCTATAAAAACATCCTCGCGCAAGGGGGCGAAGAACGCAAAGAAAAAACAGGCGGTCAGTTGTACCAACCCATTCCCCGGATTGATTCAAGTAAATACCTTTGTACGTATTTGGTTTTCTTTGCGACCTTTGCGGTTTTGCGCGAGAGGCTGCCGTTTTTTTGGCGCACAGCCTACTTCCTCGCCAAACCGGTCTTTCTTGCGGCCTCTGCAACCGCGTGGGCAACCGCAGGGGCCACTTTCCTGTCAAAACCGCTTGGGATTATATAGTCCTCATGAAGTTCGTCGTCCTTAAGTATGTGGGCGATGGCGATGGCGGCAGCAAACTTCACCGCTTCATTCACGCCCTTTGCCTGAACATCAAGCAGCCCCCTGAAAATGCCAGGGTAGCTGAGCATGTTATTGATCTGGTTCGGATAATCCGATCTCCCGGTCGCCAAAATTCTAACAAGGGGAAGCGCGTCCTCAGGCGCAATTTCCGGATCCGGATTGGCAAGCGCGAAGACGATCGGTCCCCTTGCCATCTTTCTGATGTCCCCGGGGGTGACGATGTCCGGACCGGAAAGGCCAAGGAAAACATTCGCCCCTTTCAGGGCTTCTGCGAGACATCCCTTCACCCTTCTGGGGTTGGTCTTCTTTGCTAGCGCTGTCTTGTAAGGGTTCATATTATTTTTTCTCGCGACATGGATCGCGCCGGCCTTGTCGCAGACGATAATGTCCTTGATCCCATAGGCGGAGAGCATCAGGGCGTTTGCCATGCCCGCGGCGCCTGCTCCGGCAATCACGATCCTGAACTTTCTTATGTCTTTTTTCAGAAGACGGGCGACATTTATTAGCGCGGCAAGGACCACCACAGCAGTGCCGTGCTGATCATCATGTATGACCGGTATATCACAGACAGCCTGCAGCCGTTTTTCTATATCGAAACAACGCGGAGCCGAGATATCTTCGAGGTTGATGCCGCCAAACGTCGTGGAGATATTCCTGACTGTTGTGATGATCTCTTCCGGGTCTTTTGTCTTCAGCGCAAGGGGAAATGCATCGATACCGGCAAATTCCTTAAAGATCATCGCTTTGCCTTCCATGACCGGCATGGCCGCCTCCGGCCCGATGTCTCCGAGACCAAGCACAGCCGAACCGTCGGTCACTATTGCGACTGCGTTTCCTTTTATGGTGTAGCGGTAGGCATGTTCCCTGTTTGCCTGGATATCCCTGCAGACCCGGGCTACGCCGGGTGTGTATACCTTGGACAGGTCGTCGCGGTTGCGCACTGGTACCTTGTTGTGTATCTCAATTTTCCCGCCCTCGTGGACAGAGAAAGTCCTGTCCATCACTCTGAGGACCTTTACCCCCTCAATGCTCCTGACAGCATTGACGATCTTTTTTTCATGCTGCTCGTCACGCGCATTGACGGTGATGTCCCTGACGATCTTCCCCTTTTCAACCCGGACTATATCTATCGCCCCCATATCGCCATCGGCCTGGCTGATCGTGCTGGCTATCTGGGAAAACTTGCCTATGCGATTTTCAATTTCGGCGCGGATGGTTATGCTGTAACTCGGGCTGCAGATGCGCTGCATAAATATGAGCCTCTCCTTCACAATGATCTGTCTCTTTCTGTTTACTTTATCTTCATTCTTCCGAATAGTCAATCGTAAGTATGCGTTGTGTAGCGAGCAAGTAAACTGTCCGTATCTGTAGCACATAAACTGTCCGGTTAAAATTGGATGGCAAGAGAGGAGAGCCATCCATGAAAAGGACAGAAATACTACAGGAGGTACGGAAGATGAGATTTGAGGAGGCATATGAAGGATGGAAAAAGGGGAGATTGACACAGGAGGAGGCTGCAAGACTGCTTGGGGTATGCGACCGCACGTATCGGCGATATCTGGTCAAATATGAGGAGGAGGGGATGGAAGGGCTTGTAGATAGGCGTTTAGGACAAATATCGCACCGTAGTGCGCCGGTTGATGAGATAATAGCCCTGGCAGATTTATACAACAACCGGTATCAGGGATTTACAGTTAAACACTTTTACAGTTGGTATCAGAGGTCTCACGGAGGTCTCAGAAGCTACACATGGGTAAAGAATACCCTGCAGGGCAGGGGGCTTGTGTCTAAGGCTTCCCTCAAGGGAACTCACCGGAAACAGCGACCACGGGCTCCGTATATCGGAATGATGCTGCATCAGGACGGCTCCAAGCATGAGTGGGTACCAGGGAAGTTATGGGATCTGATAGTAACGATGGATGATGCTTCCAGTGAACATTACTCGATGTTCTTTGTCGAGGAAGAAGGGACTCAGAGCAGTTTTCAGGGAGTCAATGAGGTCATCGACAAGCACGGAGTATTTGCCTCACTTTATACTGATCGCGGCAGCCACTACTGGCATACCCCTGAGGCGGGGAAGAAAGTGGACAAGGAGAATCTGACTCAGTTCGGTCGTGCCATGAGGCAGTTAGGGATTGAGATGATTCCGGCTTACTCTCCCGAGGCCCGTGGACGCTCTGAACGCGCCTTTCGTACCCACCAGGAGAGGCTTGTCAAAGAACTCGCCCTTGCCGGCATCACGGAAATTAAACAAGCCAATGTCTATATCCGTGACGTTTATATGCCTGCCTTTAACGAGGAGTTTGCTGTGACCCCAGAGGAGTCAGCCAGCATGTTCGTGCCATGGGTCGGAACACCTCTTCAAGACACCCTCTGCGAACAGTATGAGCGTACGGTTGGTAATGACAATTGTGTCAAATTCGATGGTATGACCCTCCAGATTCAGCCCGATAAGTACCGCTTTCACTACGTTAAAGTGAAGGTCCGTGTTCATCGCTATACAAACAAAACCATCGCCATATTCCACGGACACAGAAAACTGGCGTCCTTTAATTCCAAAGGGAAGGAGGTCTCCAACTGCAATAAAAAAGTTGCCTGATATTCAATAGCTACTGACCGGACAGTTTATGTGCTCCATAACCGGACAATTCTATTTGTTGACAACATCGTAAGTATGCGTTGTAAATATTCGGGATTGTCCCTTATCCCCCGTAAGGCTTTTAATCCAATAAATAAGCCCGGAGGGGGTTTGCTTGACAACGGTTATTTATTTACTATAAAATGTCTAGTTTAGAAGGCTTTATTGCCTAATACCAACTTTAAAGGGGGTAGAGGATTGCATGCTTTAGGCACCCATTTATTGGTGGAATTGAGGGACTGTAACCCTAAGATTCTAAAGGACCTGAATAAGGTGAAAAATGCCTTAGTCTCAGCAGCAAAGGAAGCAAGGGCAACGATAGTTGACATGTCCTTCCATGAGTTCAGCCCATTCGGCATAAGCGGTATGGTGATTATTGCAGAGTCACATCTTTCGATACATACATGGCCTGAGTATTCGTATGCGGCGGTTGATATATTTACTTGCGGAGACCTTATAAAACCGGAGGTTGCGGCTGCCTTCCTGACAGGAGAGTTCGAATGCAAGAGCCCTTCTTTTGTCGAAATCAAAAGGGGGATACTGTCTCCTGTCAATGAAAAACTGCCGCACAAAATCACGAACCCTGAATTAGCTCCTGTAATATAATCGCGATCGTTGTACAGCTCGGTAACCTTCCGGCAACAGTCCAATTCTGAGCGAAAGAAAAGGCAAGGGCAAAAATATATCCTGAGTCCGCCTTCTCTTTTTTATGTCTTCTAAGGAGACTTGTCGGTCAGGGCAGCTATTCCGGGCAGTTCCTTGCCTTCAAGCAGCTGAAGGGAGGCGCCGCCGCCGGTCGAAATAAATGAAAGGGCATTTGTCACACCTGCCCTGTGCACCGCAAGATCTGTATCTCCTCCTCCAACTATGGTCAGTGCATATGCATCAGCAACAGAATGCGCGATAGAAAAGGTCCCCCTGGAGAAGGCATCGATCTCGAATACACCCATCGGGCCGTTCCAGAGAATTGTCTTGGCATTTTCGAGTGCCTCTGAAAAGAGTTTTACTGTTGCAGGCCCGATATCGAGGGCCTTCCATCCTTTCGGGATTTCCATGGTGGGGACAATCTTGGTTTCAGCTCCCGGTTCGAGTGTCTGTGAGATCACGCAGTCTACGGGGAGATAAAATTTTATCCCCGCGTTTTTCAGTTTTTTCCTTATCCGCTCCGCGGTTTCTATCATATCCGTTTCTACCAGGGAATCCCCGACTTCGTATCCCATGGCCTTGATGAAGGTAAAGGCCATGCCACCGCCTACCAGGACCTTGTCGACCTTGTCTTCAAGGTGTTCAAGAACACCTATTTTGCCGGAAACCTTCGCGCCTCCCAGGATCGCGACAAATGGACGTATTGGGTTTTCCACAACACCTTTCAGGTATTCAATCTCCTTTTTCATCAGGAAGCCTGCAGCAGATGGAAGGAATTTCGCAATCCCTACAGTCGAGGCATGTGCCCTATGCGCAGCGCCAAAGGCGTCGTTGACAAAAAAGTCCGCGAGCTTTGCGAGGTTCTTTGCGAAGTCCTCATCATTTTTTTCTTCTTCGGCATGATATCTCAGGTTCTCAAGAAGAACGACGTCTCCGTCCTTCATTTTGGAAATAAGATTTTCAACCTGAGGACCGATGCAGTCAGGCGCAAATACGACGTCTTTATCGAGAAGGCGCTGCAGCCGTTTTGCCACAGGGGCCAGGGTATAACGGGGATCGGGCTTTCCTTTCGGTCTGCCAAGATGAGAGGCGAGGATGACCCTGGCCCCTTCATCTATAGCATAATTAATTGTAGGCACTGTCGAGCGGATCCTGCTGTCGTCGGTGATTCGCAGATTGTCGTCGAACGGCACGTTGAAGTCGACCCTGATAAAGACCTTTTTCCCTTTAATGTTGAGCTCATCGATCGAAAGCTTGCCCAACACATCCTTTATCGCTAAAGTGTCAGTGTTATTCTTCCTTATCATCGGGAATTAACTCCTTTATATCAGGCTCTTTTGTTGATAATATAAAGCGCAAGATCTCTCAGGCGTGAGCTGTAGCCCCACTCGTTGTCATACCATGAAAGGACTTTGACCATCCTGTTCTCAAGGACCTTCGTGACCGCCGCATCCACGATGGAGGAATGACTGTTGCCGTTACAGTCGATCGAAACAATAGGGTCTTCGGTATATTGCAGGATTCCTTTCATCGGCCCTTCGGCCGCTTTTTTCAGCGCGGCCTTCACCTCTTCGGCAGTCGTGTCTTTGCCGAGTTCAGCTACAAGGTCGACAACAGAGACATTAGGGGTTGGGACCCTGATGGCCATTCCGTCAAGCTTGCCCTTCAACGCAGGCAGCACGAGTCCGACTGCCTTGGCCGCGCCTGTGGTGGTCGGTATCATCGAAAGTGCCGCTGCACGGGCCCTTCTCAGGTCTGAATGCGGCAGATCGAGTATCCGCTGGTCATTTGTATAAGAATGCACGGTCGTCATCAACCCTCTTACAATACCAAACTCGTTGAGAAGCACTTTTGCCACGGGCGCAAGACAGTTTGTCGTACATGAAGCATTTGAGATGATTTTGTGCTTCGATACGTCAAGGGTCTCCTCATTGACGCCCATACATATTGTCGCATCCGGCTCTTTGGCAGGCGCTGAAATAAGGACCCACTTGGCGCCGGCATCGAGATGCTTCTGGGCACCTGCCCTGTCCGTGAAAAAACCGGTTGATTCTATGACAATATCCACCTTAAGGTCTTTCCATGGAAGTTTAGCCGGATCAGTAAGGGCGGTTATTGAGATTTCCTTGCCATCTACGGAAATGCCGGAATCCGTGGCCTTAACCTCAGCGTTAAATATCCCGTGCACTGAGTCATACTTTAGAAGATGCGCCAGCGTCTTGGCGTTTGTGAGATCGTTGATCGCGACAATCTCAAACTCCTTGTAACCTTTGCTCGCCCGCAGAAAGTTTCTTCCTATCCTGCCAAAACCATTAATTGCTATACGAACAGACATTAGTTCCCCCTTTTAAAAAGTGTTTTTAAAAATATTCAAGACCAAACCCGTCATAAGCTTTGGATAAAAATATGTGGACTTCGGAGGCATCCTCAAAGAAGCAAGCGCCACCTGTTCCACGTCACAGACCTGCGTGGGATTCAGAAAAAAAGCGGCTTCATATTCCCCGTCCCTTACAGACTGCAAGCATTTCCTGACATCCATCTCATAAGAAACCCTGTCGATATCCAGGAGCTGCTTGAATATCAGATCATGCAGGATTGTCACATCAAGGTTCTTAAGTGCAGTCGGAACCCCGTAAATGCCTTCGCCCTTATACTCCAGATAATACCACTTTTTCCCTCCGGTATAAAGGCCGTATACATCCCTTTTCCCTGTTATGGCCCCGGCGATATCAATATCCTCACTCATCTCTTTTATCTCGAAATCACTTGAGAGAAGGTCCAGCGCATCCGATGGGATATTCTTTACAAGCCTGTGAGTCGGCAGGATTGTAAGCCCTTCTTCTGCGGTGTTAGCAAGGAACATAAGCACATAGTCATACGGCCTCAGTCCACCCGCCGCCTCTTCCTTCTCCCTCATCTCTTTCTGATACTCAAGCGCGGTCTCATACCTGTGATGCCCATCGGCGATAAAAAGCGCCCTTCCCTCAAATTCCCGTTTAATAGAATCGATTGCATCAGGGTCAGCGATCTCCCACAGCCTGTGGATTGAACCATCTCTGTCGACGGCCTCGATATAGGGTGTTTCTCTGTTTATCTCTGATAGTATACGGGAGACCTTTTTTTCTTCGCTATGGTATAAGGAAAATATCGGGCTTATATTGGCGCTGCATATCCTCATCAGGTCCAGTCGGTCTTTTTTAGGTTTTGAATGCGTATATTCATGGGGGTAGATATTCCCCTTCCCAAGAGCCTCCAACTTAACGAGGCCGAGAATCCCCCAGAGCCTCTTCTGCTCTTTATCTATTGTGTAGGATATTTCATAAGAATAAAAGCAGGGAGTTTTGCTGCTGATCAGGGCCTGCTCCCGAAACCAGCCTTCGAGACATGCAGATGCACGGGTGTATTTATTTTCCCTGCTATCGTCCGAGCTCAGTGTCTTCCCGAAGTCGACTCTAACAATATTATAGGGGCTTTTATTGTAAAGCTCTTCCTGATATTCAGGCGTAATAATATCGTATGGAGGAGCAAGTAGATCTTCTCCTGAGACTTTTGATATTTGTGGTACATTGAAAAGGACCCCTTTAAAAGGGACTACTTCAGCCATGTTGTTACCCCGTGAAAAAAAGATTTGTTATTGTAGCACGTGAATTCTTATGAATTCCACTATGAGGGCCGGCCGTAACGGCCCCGCAGAAAGACCTCTCTCAACAGCTGATCAGTGTCTGGCAATAAAGTCGGCTCATTGCCGTTTTATATTTTATTCCGGCGGCTCCGTCCGGCCTGCTGTTGGCTTGTCCGGAAGCGGCTGCTTGCCTAATACCGATTCCCGGCTCCCGAATGTTTTCAGGATTGCGGGAATGACAGAGAAGGGAAAGTTATCCGCAGGCTCTAATGAACCCGCCTGGGAAAAACAGCCCCGTTTAAACATAGCCTGCTGCCGGCCGAGGCAAATTCTTCTTTTGTTATGATATGAGCTGCCGGTGTTCTTTTATCTTTAATGACTTTTTGTACCCTTCGATATAGGCTTTTACAGCCTTGTCCTTTGCGTCATTCAGCATGGCGTCTTTCAGGGCCTTTATTGTCTGGTCATCCGCAGACAGATTGCCAAGGTCAGCAACAGCCGGATAGGTTGAGAGTTCAATAAGCCGGGACATTCGTGTTGCTGTGAGTTCATCTCTTTTCATTGCTTCATAGACCTCAGGCGAGATCCGCGAAAGCCGCAGGGTGTTCTGGTAAAACTGATTGTCAAAAACGCCGTCTTTCATAAACGCGGGTTCCCTGGTGATCGCGTCGTTGAGTTCATCGTCGCTCACCTTGATGCCGTTTTCTGCCGCGGCGATAAGCAATATCCTGTTGTTTATCAGTGAGTCGAGGACCTTATCCTTCAGGTTCAGTTTTTTCTGCATCTCCTCATCGAATTTTTCTTTGTAAGTGTCTTTGTAAAACTTAAAAGCGTTGTCGTAAGCCCGGTAGTAATCCTCCTGGGTTATTTTGTATTTACCGACTTCTGCCACGATACCTCCGCTGCTTGTTTTATCAACAGTGCCGACCCCCCAGAAAATGAACGAGAGAATTACTATAAAGAAAAGCACATAAAAGTATTTAGCGTGATGGCGCATCATTTTAAGCATTTAACTAATACCTCCCTGCAAAATAATCTCTAAGAATTTGTTTATGGTCAAATACAATTTTATCAGGCAGACCGCCTTTAAGGAAAGTCCCTAATTCAACAGCATCATCCCCTGCTGTTCCTTTCCCGGAAGCCTCAGCCAAGAAAACAGTAGATATAGTATGCTGTCTGGAGTCCCTGTCCGGGTCAGAGTAGGTATGAAACTGCCTGATAAGCTTTATCCGGAGCCCTGTCTCCTCTTTTGCCTCACGGACTGCAGCGGCTTCAAGGGTCTCTCCGTAATCAACGAAACCACCGGGCAGCGCCCATCCTAAAGGAGGGTTCTTTCTCTTTATTAAAATAATTCCGTCCTTATGCCTGATAATAATGTCTACTGTAGGAACAGGGTTTTTGCGCTTATTGCTCGCTTTCAAACCTGATGTCAATGTCCTTTTCCGGTACGATAGTGGAAACAGCATGTTTGTAAATAAGCTGTTGACTGACGTCCTTAACCAAAATGACGAAATTATCAAAGGCCTTGACAAAGCCCTTCAGTCGTACCCCGTTCGTCAGGAAAATGATCACCGGTATCTTATCTTTCCTGAGCTGATTAAGAAAATTGTCCTGAAAACTCTGGCTCTTGCTGTTCGACATTGACACCCCCCCTGCTGTATTAGTTGGATAATAATCTGAGCAATATTTTTATCTACCTTAAATGATTTTCCTTAATTATTCAAGCACTTTGAATCAAGATAATCAAGTCTGTCTATCTTCTTCCCCTGTCGCAGGAAAAAATCTCCCGGCAGACCCGTAAAAGAGCGCCTCTGACTGAATAAAAAACTCCTGTACTGTCGAAAATTCCTGTCACATCGACCCAGTTTATGTCCTCCTCCTTTTTGAACCAGGTATACTGCCTTTTTGCGTATCTCCGGGAGTTGCGCATGATAAGCCGGATGGCTTCGTCCTTGTCTATCTCTTTGTTAAAATGCATCGCCAGTTCTTTATACCCTATCGCCTGCAGAGCTGTCCTGTCAGGAGACTTTCCGAAAATGGCTTCCGCCTCCTCCATGAACCCTGCCCTGAACATCTTTTCGACACGCTCGTCTATTATCCGGTAGAGCTCTTTCCTCTCCCTGGTCAGGCCTATCTTGATGAATTCATACGGAAGCGGGTTGGTAAGCTTTTTCCGGAGTAGGGAGATCTTCTTTCTGCTCTTTAAGCATACCTCAAGCGCCCTTACGATGCGGCGTATATCCTTCTCCTGGACCTTCTCCGCTGTTTCAGGGTCCAGCCGTTCAAGATGTGCATAAAGCGACCCCGGCGAGTTCTCTTCAAGCGAAAGCAGTTCATCGCGAAGGCCGTGATCAGCCGGCGGCCCACTGAAGAGACCCCTGGTCATCGCCTTTATATAAAGGCCTGTACCGCCTACAACGATGGGGACACGGTCTTTTTTGTGGAGGCCTTCCATGATTTCGGTTGCTGCCTCGATATATTGACCTGTGCTATAGGATTCTGTCGGCATGATTATGTCTATCATGTGGTGCTTTACCAGTGAAAGCTCGCTTTTGGAAGGTTTTGCCGTGCCGATGTCCATGCCGCGGTAGATCTGCATCGAATCAGCACTGATGATTTCGGTATCGAGTTCCTGTGCAAGCAGGATAGAGGCCCCGGTCTTCCCGACTCCCGTAGGGCCCAGCAGGACAATGACCTTCTTCATGTTCTCTTGAAGAGTTTGCTCAGGTCCCGGAGAGAATAAAATATCCTTGTAGGCCTGCCATGAGGACACTGGTCAGGGTGCTCTGTTTTTTCCAGGTCCTCGATCAGTCTGTTGAACTCCTCCTGTGAAAGTATCTTTTTCCCCCTGATCGAAGCGTGGCAAGCTATACGAGCGGCTATGCTTTCTCTTAAAGATTGGAACGAGGTGTTAGGTTCTATAAAACCGGCGGCAATGTCGGAGAGTATGCCAGGGAGGTCTTCATCATCACACTCAGCAGGCGCTGTTCTGACGATCACGGTTGAACTGCCGAAATCCTCAACATCAAAGCCAAAGGTCTTTAACATCTCCCTGTTCTCAAGCAATACCACATGCTCTTTGCCGGAAACCCTGGCCTGTTTCGGAAACAGAAGCTGCCGTGTCATCGATTGCGACCCTCTCAGTAGTTTTTCATAAAGGACCCTTTCGTGTGCTGCATGGTGGTCTATCAGCGTGAGCCCTGCCCTGCCGGAGACAGCAACGAATGTATCTCCCAGATAAATGAACGGCAGGGAAGGCCGGTAAGCAAGTTCCAGGTTCTCTGAAACAACAGATTTTTCATAAGTGAAGGGAGATGCCCCGGGATTCATGTATCCGTGATGGGACGGAGCAATGAAAACTTCTTCTCCCGGGGACTCTGTAAACTGCTTTGCATATTCTGTCCTGTCCTCTTTTATCCTGTCACGCAGCCGGCTGTTGACAAATCTGTAAATCGCCTCTTTGTCCTCGAACCTGACTTCACGCTTTGTCGGATGGACATTAAAATCAACCCTGCGGGGGTCTATGGTCAGAAAAATAAAAAACATCGGGTGTTTGTCAGGCGGCAGGATACCTTCATATGCCTTATATACAGCATGGGATATGGACTGGTCCTTTACAGGCCTCCTGTTGATAAATATATACTGATGGGATTTACTGTTTCTGAAATTGCCGCTGTGCGAGACAAAAGAAAATAATTCCATGCCTTCAGCTGCGGAGTCCACCTCCATCAGGCCGCTGGTAAATTCATTCCCGAAGACCTGCATCAGCCGCTCCTTAAGCCCCGAGGCCTTAGGAAGATTCATAGTCTCGTGCTTGTCTGTGTCGAGAGTGAAACCGATCTGATGATGCGATAGTGCCTCTTTAGTAAGGGTGTCTAAAATATGAAAGAGTTCGGTGCTGGTCGTCTTGAGGAATTTTTTTCTGGCGGGTGTATTGTAAAAAAGGTCCCGCACTTCGAAGCTGGTTCCGGCAAGAGGGGCGTCCTTGATCTCCTTTATCTTTCCGTTTTCCAGTTCTATGGATATGCCCAGTTGAGAACCTCTGAGGCCGGTGATAAGCTTTACCTTTGACACAGACGCTATTGACGCCAGCGCCTCTCCCCGGAACCCGAGGGACCTGATATTGAAGAGATCGTCAAAGCTGCTGATTTTGCTGGTTGCATGCGGTTCAAAGGACAACATAGCGTCCTCTTTGTCCATGCCGGCACCGTTGTCCGAGACCTTGATCATCCTCTTGCCACCATTGAGGACCTCGACCCTGATCTCGGTGCCTCCGGCATCGATCGCGTTTTCGACAAGCTCTTTTAACACAGACGCCGGTCTTTCGATGACTTCACCTGCGGCGATCTTGTTTCTCAAATCAGTTGGGAGGATTTTAATCCGGGGCATGCTGTATTTTAAAAATTTAGCGGAAGATTGCGCAAGTTGTTGCTCCTGCAATAAAATACGGAACAGTAATGGCGCTTTTGTTGAAAGCCAAATCCGCTGACTGAACAAATCCTACTCGCGGTAACCCCATATTTTTCTCATGTCTCAGGCCTACTTCATCTTCTCCTGCATTTTATTGACGGCCCTAATCGTCGTGTTGATTTTACTGAAGTCATACCATGTCTCGTCCTCTACCGGAAGCTTAAGGTCGCTGCCGTAGACGCGCCACCCGTCGTGATAAATTGCCACGTCCTGATAACCGAGGGCCCGCAGCACGAGATAGGTGTATGTGGCACGGTGTCCTGTCTGGCAGTGGGTAATCACCCGCACGTCCTTTGGTACGTCCTTGTATATGCTTTGTAACCGGTCAAGCGGAAGCATCCGGAACGTTTCTGCGTCGAAGTTTTCGGCAAAATCAATATTGATTGCCCCTGGGATGTGACCGCCCCTGAGCGCCCGCACATCTGTTCCGCTGTACTCGCCCGGGGTCCTGATATCGAGAATGATCGATTTTTGCCTGCCCTCGACTACCCGGAGTATTTCATCGGCCTTAGCCCCTCTGTTTGTCCCGTCGGCTGCCTTGAATGTAGCACTCGTTGGTTTGGTCTCCGTCTTATCCAGCGCGCCGCCGTCGGCCTTCCACCCGTCCGCTCCACCGTCATAATACTGTACCGTACAATTCAGGAGGCTGCTATTACAGCCAAACAGCTCCAGCACCCAGAACATGATTGTGTTCGATGCGGTATTTGAAGGGGTACCGTAGACGATGACGTGGCTGTCAGTACCTATTCCCATCTCGCCGAGCGTCTTCTCCATCTGCATGACTACCGGTACCATACGCTTCGTATCATCGGCGTATATCTTCGGCGCCCAGTACGGCAGTGCTACCGCCCCGGGGATATGCCCTTTACCGAAGTCCTCGGCGGAGCGCATATCGAGAAGTACCCATCCGGGCTTGCCTATTTTGTCCATCACGAACTTCGTGTCGACTATGAGGCCGGCGCCGTCAGAGGCAGCAGGGTCCGAACTGCACAGACACACAACGAAAACGCTGAGAATCATAAGACACCACTTCAGGTGCCTGATCCTCATCATTGAAATAACGTGGTTCATCGTGGTACTCATAATGTGCCTCCTCTTTTTTCTTATCGAAACTAACCACCTGCCCGCGCGCCGACAGTTGCGGATTGCGGGAGAAATTGCCGAAAGCACTATGAAGACTGCTGTAGAGTCATCGCACGTCTTACATTTCATCTATATCATCTTTTATAGATAATTGCTAGGACAAACCAACGAGTCAGTCGGGCCTTTCTGATATACTCATGTCCGGAGTAGGACATGTACTGCCCCGGGTCAGAGAAATGAAATTGTTGCGTAGTTCAAGGGGCCCTCTCATTTATCGAAAATTAAATCTGGCGCAAATTTCTGTAGGGAACTCTGATCGCTGGTCGGTCGCAACTGGATTTTTGGGGCAAAACAAGGCGGCGGATTAAACACGAGGTATAGTGTTGCTTCCCAGCAGTTAATTTGGGTAGTATAAAGAAATCCAACGAGGAGTCCTGAAATGAGTGAAGATAAAAGCGCCGGTTGCTCTTCCAGTTTTTGACCTCCGCAAGGCAATGCCGGCGTAGCCGGGCATAAGGAAACTGCCGGAGAATCCGGACAGGGGATAACAGCGATCAAGGACGCGATACAGAGAAAGTACGCTGAAGTGTCTTTATCAGCCGAGGGAAAGTTCTCCTATCCTACAGGCAGGGAGGGCGCCGAGACCCTTGGGTACGATCCTGACATAATCAGCGCTGCTCCGGCAAAAATGCTTGAGTCCTTCTGCGGTGTCGGCAATCCTTTCTCTCTGGGTAAAATTTCTCCCGGAAATGCTGTCCTGGATTTCGGCTGCGGGGCGGGGTTTGATCTCTTCGTCGCCTCATTTTTCGCCGGCAAAGAAGGCAGGATGTGCGGTGTTGATTTGACGCATCATATGGCAGAACGTGCAAGGGAGAACCTTGCCTCCGGAGGGGTCATGAACTTCGAGATAACAGAGATCGATTCTGAAACACTACCCTATGGGGACAATACCTTTGATATTGTGATATCAAACGGCGTCATCAATCTCGTCCCTGACAAACCAGCCTGTTTCAGGGAGCTCTTCCGGATTCTCAAGCCTGGCGGGAGGCTCCAGTTTGCCGACGTGGTAGTTGAAAGTGAATTGCCCGCCCATCTGGCAGAGAGTCCTGAAGCCTGGTCGCACTGAATTGGCGGCACGGTCCCGGTCGGGGACCAAATCAGGCTGATGGAGGGGGCCGGATTTACAGAGGTCACTTTTGCAGGGACTACAGCCTTCCGCACTTCTTCTTATACGATAGGCGTCCTTTTTCAGGCACGCAAGCAGTAAATCGTGCATAGTGGATCGTGAATAGTTAGCCTGCGCTGCATTCAGCAGGGATGTGGATGGCTGAAAAGTCTTTTGCAGCGACACCTCATTCATGTCATGATGAAATTCTTAATGTGCATATAATTATGCAAATAAGTTTTGAGAATTTTATCATGGCATCCAAATAAGATCTTGTCGAAATTAAAAGACTTTGAGGGCATTCATGGCCCTGCTTACTATTACACCCGTTGCCAGATCGTTGCCATGACATATGCAGAGATGGTTCAGAATAAGCGGGGATTGCCCGGAACACCCGCCAATTCAGGGCATATGAAGCAATCCGGATTATGCTATAATCTAATGTCTTTTAAACATAGCAATTTGATAGCAGGAGGCAAATATGGATATAAAGGCATTTGTTTTGTCAAAGGCGCGGGAGGCCAGGGAAGGCGCCCGTTCGATCGCGAAGGCTTCTTCGCTTCAGAAGAACGCTGCGCTGGTTAAGATGGCTGGGGCACTTAAGAAACGCTCGAAGGAGCTCATAAGGGAGAACTCCAAAGATATCGCCTTCGCGAAGAAGAAAGGGCTTTCAAAAGCCATGATCGAGAGGCTGACCCTGAATGAGAAGCGGGTCAATGAGATGGCCCAGGGGCTTGTCGAGGTGGCTGCGCTCCCTGACCCTGTGGGAGAGGTCCCGAAGATGTGGCAGAGGCCAAACGGCATGACTGTGGGTAAGATGCGCGTGCCGATAGGTGTTATAGGCATTATTTATGAATCGAGGCCTAATGTCACTGCAGATGCGACGGGTCTCTGCCTGAAGGCCGGCAATGCGGTGGTCCTGCGCGGTGGGTCCGAAGCCATTCATTCCAACAAGGCGATTGTTAAGATTTTAAGGGATATCGCAAAGGCAGAGGGCATACATGAAGGCGCGATAACGTTTATCGATATACCTGACAGAGATGCAGTAATGGAGATGCTGAAGCTCGAGGGCATCATCGACCTCATCATTCCGAGGGGCGGAGAGGGACTCATACGCGCTGTTACAGAGAACTCCAGGATACCGGTGCTCAAGCACTATAAAGGCGTATGCCATGTGTTTGTCGACAGGGACGCAGACCTGAAGATGGCTGAAGACATATGTTTTAATGCAAAGGTCCAGAGGCCTGGCACCTGCAACGCAATGGAAACCATGCTTGTGGACAAGAAGATCTCGAAAAGTTTTCTGCCGGCCATGACCAAAAGGTTCCAGAGTGCAGGCGTGACAATGAAAGGCTGCCCTGAGACAAGAAAAATAGTTTCCCTGATCAGTGCTGCCAAGGACGAAGACTACTATAGCGAGTATCTCGATCTGACCCTGAATGTAAGGGTCGTCAGTGACATCGATGAGGCCATGGAGCATATCGCAAAATACAGCTCTGCCCACTCAGACGCGATCGTCACAAGAGATTACGCCAAAGGGATGAGGTTCCTGAGGGAGGTTGATTCTTCAGCCGTCCTGATTAACGCCTCGACCCGCCTGAACGACGGCTTCCAGTTCGGACTCGGCGCTGAGATCGGGATATCGACTGACAAGATACACGCAAGGGGCCCCATGGGACTTGAAGAACTGACCTGTACCAAGTTCATAGTACTCGGGAACGGGCAGTTGAGGGAATAACAGCAGCGGGTATGGGCCGTAAAATCTGATCAGATGAAAATAGGTATCTTCGGCGGTACATTCAACCCGGTACATTACGGACATCTCAGGTCTGCTGAGGAGATCAGGCTGATATTCGGGCTTGACAGGATTTTTTTTGTCCCTTCAGGCAATCCCCCGCTGAAGAGAAAAGACCTTACCGATGCTGGCCACAGGTATAACATGGTCGCTATAGCTGTTAAGGGCAATCCATACTTCGAGGTCCTTGACATCGAAAGCACCAGGTCCGGCAAATCTTACACAGTCAACACACTTGAACATCTCCTAAAAGACTATAATAATACTGATTTCAACTTCATACTCGGCGTAGACGCATTCCTTGATATCCCGCGCTGGCATAAACCGGAAAAGATCCTTTCCCTTGTAAACTTCATCGTAATTTCGAGGCCAGGGAAGAGTTTTTCCGAGCTGTTTCATTCGCCGTATCTGAATATGAAAAGAACCAGCCTGGCAAGTCTTGACAGAGGCGAGGCAGTCCGGACCTCAGCAGTTTTACAAAGCGGCAAAAGGGTCGCCCTTTCAGCAGTAACGCCTATAGGGATCTCTTCAACCGATATAAGGGCGTATGTAAAAAAAGGGGCCAGCATAAAATACCTGTTGCCAGCAGAGGTTGAATCTTATATAATTTCTAACAACTTGTACAAAGAAAAGGATGGAATAAAAAAGGTGTCTGGTAGGAGGGAATGCCTCTAAAAAGCAGAGATTTAGCCGTAACGGCAGCAGAAGCAGCGCTCAAAAAAAAGGCCATTGATGTCACAATCCTTGAGGTCTCGGATCTCACAGTCATTGCCGATTACTTCGTGATCTGTTCCGGAGAAAGTACAACCCAGGTAAAGGCGGTTGCATCATTTATAGAAGAGGAGCTTGCGAGGAGACGTCTTAAGCCCCTTGGAATAGAGGGAACTGCCTACAGCCATTGGATACTGCTCGATTACGGGGACGTGATTGTACATGTATTCGAAAAGGAGACGCGTGCATATTACACTCTGGAGAAGCTCTGGATGGACGCGAAGGTCATAGAAATAGATGAAGATAGCGGTAATATGGCCGGGAAAGACAAAAGAGCAGTTCATTCTTGAAGGCTTGAGAAAATATCTGAAGCTTTTGAGACCCTATGCTGATATCAATACAATTGAATTAAAAGAAGAGAAAGGCAGCGATGTCAGAAAAATACTCGAAAAGGAAGGGGAGCGGATATTGAGACTCCAGGCACCGTACACCCTGTTGGACGAAAAAGGGAAAGCCCTTACCTCAATGGAATTTGCCGCGTATCTCGCCGGACATCGGTCTTCAGTCAATTTTGTCCTTGGAGGATCCTACGGCGTATCTGAAGAAGTAAAGAAGAGCGCCCAGGACACACTCTCTCTTTCCAGAATGACCTTTACTCATGAGATGTCCCGCCTGTTTTTTCTTGAACAGCTTTACAGGGCGTTTACCATAAAGCATAAAAGAGGTTATCATCACTGATGGGCAAATTATCTATTTTTATCATTGTGCTGTTCTGTGCAGTTGTGGCGCTCTTTGCGATCAACAATCATGAAGTCACAACGGTAAAAGTCCCTTTCGGGTCTGTGTATGAGATTCCGAAGATCTCCTTGATGCTGCTCTCCAGCGCAATAGGCTTTCTCATTACACTCTTCATATTTGTGATCAGGGACACAAAAAAATTTATCGACAACTGGCAGTACCAGAGGAAACAGAAACAGGACATAAAGGTCCAGGAGCTTTACTCGAAGGCCCTGAACGCCCTTCTGGCTCACAATGAAGAGGCCGCAAAGGCCGCACTGGGAGAAATACTTTTGGAAGCGCCTGAACATGTAGACGCCTTACTGAGGCTGGGAGATATCTACTCTGCTGAAGACGATTACCAGCAGGCGGGCGCCTATTACCAGAGGGCCAAAAATATAGACCCAAAAAAACTCGAGACTCTTTTTGCCCTTGAGGGCCTCATGGAAAAAACAGCCAGGTGGACCGAAGCCATGAGATACCTTGAGGATATTCTGGATGTTGATAGCTCCAATCTGACAGCGATGTATATAAAACGCGGCCTCCTTGAAAGGCAGGGGAAATGGGATGAACTTGTATATCTCCAGAAGGCTATTTTAAAGCATGAACATGGTGAAAAAGACAAGAAACGTGAAAATCAGAACCTGATCGGGTACAAGTACGAATATGGAAGACACAGTCTGGAGAACAACCAGCCTGAAAAGGCCAAGAAGGCCTTTAAGACTGTATTACGCCTGGAGAAAGATTTCCTTCCAGCCGTATTGGGCCTTGCAGAGGTCATGCTTATAGAAGGAGACAGTGAAGAAGCAGTGAATCTATTGGAGAAGAGCTATGAAAACACCCATGCGGCTATTCTGCTCGCCAGGCTGGAAGACCTGTTGATCAGCCTGGGAGAACCCTCAAGACTGATCAGTATCTATAAGAACAGCATATCGAAACGGCCGACCGACCCTGTGACCAAGTTTTTCCTCGGGAAGCTTTTTTACCGGCTGGAGATGGTCGACGACGCCTTTGAAATCCTTACGGGTATCGACACCGGGGGCCTTATCTATCCTGAACTGCACCAGGTCCTCGGCAACCTCTACATAAGGAAAAAGCAATATGAAAGGGCTGTCCTGGAATTTAAAAAGGCTGTGGATATCAAGCTGTCCCTCAGGCTCCCCTACTGTTGCACTCAGTGCGGAAATACCGCAGATGAATGGTCAGGGAGGTGCCCTGACTGCAAACACTGGAGTACCTATCATTTTAACCTCGAAGGCGTATGTAAGGCCTAGACCCGATGAAGGGCGTGCCGCTTTATAAACTTGTCTCCTTTCTTGATGCCGAACTCTTTCTGGCAGACTTTGCCGGAGATGAAAGCGCCAATGGCTTGCAGGTCGAAGGCAGGTCAACAGTACAAAAAGTTGGTCTTTGCGTGGACGCCTGCGAATATGTTTTCCGCAAGGCCGCGAAAAAGAAAATCGATTTTCTGCTCGTACACCACGGACTGATCTGGGGCGGCTTAAAATCTGTCAGAGGTGTGATGAGGAAAAGGATAAAGCTCCTTCTGGATTCAGAGACTTCTCTCTATGCCTGCCACCTCCCGCTTGACTGGCATCCGGAATACGGCAATAACGCGCGGCTGCTGCAACTCCTCTCCTTAAAGAAAATGGGAGAATTCGGGCAATACCATGGAAAAACTATCAGCTGTTGGGGCAGGACCTCCAGAGCGTATTCCCTTGAGGAATTTGTCGCTGGAATCGATAAAAAACTGGGGACAAGGTCAACTGCGGTCAGTTTTGGCAGGAAAGTCCGCAATGTCGGAGTTGTCTCAGGCGGCGGCTGGTTTGCCATCAACGAAGCTGAAAAATACGGGATAGATACCTTCCTAACCGGCGAGCCTTCCCATAGCGCATATACGCTAGCCGAGGAGATGAAGGTCAACCTGATATTTGCCGGACATTATGCTACTGAAACACTCGGAGTGAAGGCTGTCGGGGACACTCTGATGAAGCGCTTCGGTCTTGAAGTGGACTTCATCGACCATCCTACAGGGCTTTAACGTCACACATCTGATTATTGCGAAGACATGTGAAAAAAATCTTTATAATGTCGCAACTTGGCTGCTGATAATTTAACCATACCTGTCATTAGAATATCAGCCTGTTTGAATCACATACATCTTACAAAGGTGGCGCAGATAAAGATTTTTTTCACACATCTCTGCAAATTTTTTCTTTGACCCTATATTCGGCAGTTGGAAAAGTTGTCTTGAGCGACTTAGCTCTCCTTTCGTTGCCGTTCTTAGTGAAATGAAGCGTTAAGCAGCCATGAGTGTCTGAACCCGAAGGGTGAGTTTCATGGCTGTAGCAAAATGAGCTTAGAACGGCAGAAAGAGAGCTTCCCTGAGTGAAAGACAGCTCTTCCAACTGCCGTTTTCAGGCTAATCACATTTTTTGTGTTTATTTTTAGCGTTCAACTTCTCCCTGAAAAACCTGTCTTATGACCTTGAGTATTTCGGAGTGGATTTTGGCGTTTCCAGCAACAACATTGCCTGTCTCAAGATACTGTTTTCCACCCCCGAAGTCAGTGATGCGGCCCCCGGCCTCAGTGATCAGTAGGCTTCCGGCAGCGATGTCCCACGGGCTGAGGTTCAATTCAAAGAAGCCCTCAACACGGCCAGCCGCAATATACGCAAGATCGAGAGCTGCCGAACCGGCGCGCCTTATATCGCTCACCTTTTCAAATATTTGTTTGAAGGCCTCAAGGTACTTATCAATCATCTCTTTTTTCCGGAAGGGAAACCCTGTCGCGATAAGACTTTTCTCAAGCATGTCTGTCCCAGAGACCCGGATTTTATTATTGTTCAAAAAAGTCCCGCACCCCTTAATGGCATGGAAAAGCTCATCCTTAAGCGGGTCAAAGACAACCCCAAGGACTATCCTGTTTTGATACTCAAGTGCAATTGAGACTGAAAACATGGGATAGCTGTGTATATAGTTTGTGGTGCCGTCAAGGGGATCGATTATCCACCTGTAATTGTCCTGCCCTTTCTGCCGGAGGGTCTCTTCGGAGAAAAAGAGGTGATGAGGAAACTTCTCCTTTATAGTCTTTACAATCACGGCCTCGGACCATCGGTCAACCTTGGTAACGAAGTCAAACGCCTGCTTTGTCTGTATGTCACCCTGAGATAGTTGTCCGAGGTCCCTGAGTATGATGTCGCCTGCAAGCCTTGCCGCGGATACCGCTGTCTTCAAAAGGGCGTTTGATAGGTTTTCGTCCATCCGGGACATGATATAACATTTCGGCAATTTTTTGCGGCGGATTGACAGCAGACGGAGATTTGTTGGAAAATCATGCATGAAACTGCTTATGTTCTATTCAAAGGAATGGTGGTATAAGACAGCTACAAAGACCCTGGCTGATGTCCCTGAAGAAGACAAGGAAGAATCCATGAGAGACGCTGTTGTCATATTTTTCCACTGCGAGGAGGAGGATGAGGCCAGGCATGACAGCGTTGTCCAGAAATTTGTGAAGAATACAAAATGGCTCACAGGCAAGTTTAATGTGAAAAATGTTGTTCTGCATTCCTTTAACCACTTGTCCTCAAGCAAGTCGTCCCCTGAATTTGCAAAGGCGCTGCTGGATCAGGTCCGCCAAAGGCTCGAAAACACGGGATACAATGTAATGGTAACACCTTTTGGCTATTTCAACGAATTCAGGCTGCATGTTGCCGGGGATTCATTGGCCAAGGTATTTAAGGAAATCTAGACTACAAACGCCCGCATATTCATAAACCCGAAATGCATTTAAAGAATTAAATTGAGGAGATGTGTGAAAAAATACCTTTATCTGCGCCACCTTTGTAACACATACGTGATTCAAACAGACGGTTATTTTTATGACTGGCGTAAGGAATCATCAGTAGCAATGCTGCGACATTATAAAGATTTATTTCACATGTCACCGAAATAATTGCCTTGGGAGGGGTGGAATATATGCCTGCCAGCGGTTACTTTTTTCTCTGTCTCACAGCTTCATAGAGGCAGATTGCGGCAGAGGCTGCGACATTCAAACTCTCTGCCTTTCCGTATATCGGAATACTCAAAACCATGTCGGCAGCCCTTCTTATACCGTCCGTTACACCATGTGCCTCGTTTCCGAATACAAACGCAACAGGCTTATCGAGACCCGCCTCTAAAAAAGATTTTTCAGCGCCGGATGCAGTTACCACAAGGCTTATTTTTTGGACGCGTAGCCAGTCCAAAAGCTCATCGACAGCAGCGTGGGAAACGGGGATGTTAAAGAGGCTCCCGGCCGTTGCCCTGATGGTCTTTTGCATATAGACATCGCAGGTGCCCGGAAGTATGACCACTCCGTCCGCCCCGGCAGCATCTGCCGTCCGTATGATAGTTCCGAGATTCCCCGGGTCCTGAATGCCATCGGCCACCACCAGGAGGGGATTGCCCCGCAGCCGCAATTCATTAAGGGGAAGAGGACTGTGTGCAGCCACGGCTATGACGCCCTGAGGTGTTTCTGTTTCCGAGAGTTTGCGGAGCAGATGATCCGCAACTTCATAAAGCCTGGCGGATTTCGAAAGTCGACCTAAAAGCTTCTGTCCTTCTTCTTTCCCGCCAAAGGCCTCAGTGAAGAAGACCTCACTTATGGAAGTATCGGCGGCAAGGGCCATCTCCACAAGATGAGGCCCTTCAATTATAAAAGAAGCTTGCCCGGCCCCCCTTTTTCTCCGACGGATATCCATTACTTCTTTGATTCTGGGGTTAGAAGAGCTTGTAATTCTGGAATAGTTCATAGCCTCTCCCACTTCATTGAATACGACTATAGTAGCACCTTGTTCGTGGATTTGAAAATGCTTTGGTATACAAGAAAAAATTAAAGAGGAACTTTTAAAAAGCTGAACACCTGTTGTTGGTGCCGAAGGGGGGACTCGAACCCCCACAGCGTTTCCACCACTAGAACCTGAATCTAGCGCGTCTGCCAATTCCGCCACTTCGGCAATCACTTATAATATCTGCATCAAAAAAAACTTGTCAATATAAACCGGGAAACCGATGCGATGTAAGGCTGGGATTACTTCTTCTCGATCTGCTGTATCAGCGCTCCAGACTCCATATATCCAGGAATCAGTCTGCCGTCCGGCATGATTATAGCAGGCGTGCCGGTAATCCCTAGTTTTTGAGCAAGGCTGATATTATCATCAATAACTGAGGTCTCACATTTGGCTGCCGGCAACGGCTTTTTCTCAAACGCATCGTCAAGCATTGATAAGGATTTTGCGCAGGCAATCGCCTTTGCCTTTGCGTAGGCGTCCTTATGCATCGGCAGAGGATAGAGCATAATGTAAAAAGCAATATCCTTTCTCTCTTTGATGACCTTCTTCATCTCCTGATGAAGTTTACCGCAGTATGGTCAATCAGGGTCGTCAAACACGATGACCTTATACTTGGCGCTCTTGTCGCCCATGACAAGGGCATCTTTAAGGGGGATCTGGGATATATCGACTCTGTTTAAATCCTGTAACTTTTCCTGTGTGAGATTTGTTCTTGTCTGAATCTGGAACAGGTTGCCTGCCAGGAGATGCTTGCCTGCATAATCGAGGTAAACAATGACCTTTCTCCCTCCAGTTTCTATGCTGATCTCCCACAGGCCTTTTACAGTGCTGGGAGCTACATTGAGGACTTTTGCGTCGGGGACCATTTCAGACAGGGTCTTCGTTGCCTGCTCCTTCGTCAGGGTGTGACACTTTGAACAGTCCTGGTCTCCCTGGGCAAAGGCAAAGGCCGTCCTGTACCCCGAAAAGACCAGAAAAGAGGACATGATGACAAGGAGAATAATTTTACGCATGAAGAATTATAACACAATCACTGTTTTGAAATATATGCGGACATTAGAAAATAATATTTTTTGAAATTGAGATGGAAATCAGAAAGCAAGCCGGAGCCCTTCAGTTTTGGCCACCAGCCACGAGGCCCTTTCCTTTTCGAGAAAAAACTTCATGTGTGCGGGCGTCGCAGCATCTCCAACAACATAACCTGCCTCCTCCCCGCAGCTTGCTATGACCCGAAGATCCAGGTCAGCGGTAGCAACGGCATCATTAATACTGATGTTTTTTATCTCATACTCGATTTTTATGCCTGACATCTGCTGAAAAACCCGGCTCATCCCTTCTTTAATGGTGATGTAGGCGAGCCCCTGGTTGTCCGTATAATTGAATGAGACCTTTGACATCACGTCGTCCAGCTTTTCCTCTTCTATCGCCTTTGCGCCTTCTTTGAAAAGTTTTTTTATTCTGTTTTCGTCCGAAGGCCAGAGGAAATAGATGATAAGAGGGGAGAGGATCAGAAGGCCAAGGGATATGATGGTCTTCCTGCTCATGCCGTTGCGTGAATTATAGCTTCTTTGACCACAGCAAGCATGCGTTCCAGGTTTTCAATGCCTATACTCAATGGCGGCATCAGGACGATAACATTGCCCAGCGGCCGGATAAATACCCCGTTGTCCCTGGCATGGTAAGCGACCTTCCAGCCCATTTTCTCTTCCCATGCATAAGCCTCTTTGGTCTTTTTGTCCCTGACCAGCTCCACCCCAGCCATAAGCCCCTTGTTTCTCACATCGCCGACATGGGACAGGGCATAAATTTCCCTGAGCCACTTCTCAAGGATAGCTACCCGCCGCAGGAGATTTTTCAGGGTCTCTTCCTTTTCGAATATATCAAGGCATGCAAGGGCAGCTGCGCAAGCCAGGGGATTACCTGTATAGGAATGTCCGTGAAAGAATGTTTTCAGCTCCCTGAACTCCGCCAGAAAGGCAACGTAAATTTCTTCTGTCGCAAGTGTAACAGCAAGGGGCATATATCCGCCGGTTATTCCCTTTGAAAGGCAGAGGATATCAGGGACAACAGCTTCATGTTCGCACGCGAACATTTTGCCGGTCCGGCCGAACCCTGTAGCAACTTCATCGGCGATCAGGAGGACATTGTATTTGCTGCAGAGCCTGCGGACTTCCCCCAGATAGCCCTGAGGAGCGATGATCATCCCCCCGGCGGCCTGGACAACGGGTTCTATAATAAGCGCTGCTATCTCGTCATGGTGATCTCTGAGTGTCACTTCCATTTCTTTGGTGCAGGCAAGGCCGCAGGTCGCGCATTCTTCCCCCAATTCACACCGATAGCAATAAGGCGAGGGCGACTTGAATGTATTGAACAAGAGCGGACCGAAGGCCTTATGGAATATCTCAACACCCCCGACGCTGACAGCTCCGAGAGTATCGCCGTGATAGGCATTCTTAAGGGAGAGAAAACTGTCCTTTCCGGAAACTCCCTTATGCCTCCAGTACTGAAAGGCCATTTTCAGGGCAACCTCAACAGCGGTCGACCCGTTATCCGAATAGAACACCTTCGCGGGGGGAGAGCCCTGTGACTGCCCGATGGATTGACTGACTATCCCGACCAGTTTTTCTGCCAGCTGTATTGCCGGCACATTGCTCAGGCCGAGCATAGTGCTGTGGGCTATCCTGCCGAGCTGGTCCATGATAGCGTCATCGACCTCTTTCTTCCTGTGGCCGAAAATGTTTACCCATAAGGACGATACCCCGTCCAGATACCATCTCCCGTAAATGTCCTTGATAAAGCAGTCTTGTCCTTCCGTGATTACTACCGGTCTTTCCTGTTTCCACTCCCGCATCTGGGTGAAAGGATGCCAGATATATTTCTTGTCTGTATCTTCGAGATGTTGGTTATCATCAAGTGTCCCCACGGCAATTAACCTTGTGCTTTCTCAGTCTTCTTAGTGAGTGCAAAATACATGGCCAGGCCGGGGAGACTTCCGACAAATACCGAGAAGAACCATGCGAGGGACAGGGACGTCGCAATTTCGGACTTGACTCCGATTAGCCCAAGAAGAATTACGAAAGACCCCTCTCTGACACCGAGGCCTGATATCGAGATCGGTATCATGGTGATGGTTATAATAATAGGCAGAAAAACAAAGAGCACGAGTAGCGGTATTTTTTCTCCCATCCCTGCAGCAAGGGTTATGACTATGAAGAAATTCAGGAACTGAACGAGAAGGGATATAAGCACGGCGTTAATTATCGTGCCCTTCTGTGTTTTCAGGCTGGTGAAGTATTCATAGAACTCAGACATGCCCCTGAATTTCTTGCCGATCTGAAGCATAAAGAAGATAAGGCTGCCGACAACAAAGGCGGAGAAAATAAAGGGCATGATCCATTTATACGGTGAATCCCCAAAATATCCGAAGGCAAAGGGGGCTGCTGAAATACCGATCAGCATCAGGCTGGCATAACCGAGATACCTGTCCATGAAGATAGACGCAAGGGTGAGACTCATCTTTTTTGCCTTTTTGTTCAGATAGTATGCCCGAACAGCGTCGCCGCCGACGATACCAGGCATGAAACTCCCGAAAAAGGCCCCGATCATATAAATCGAAAACAGTTTTTTTATTGTAAAATGTTCAGGCAGAAGGAGTTTCCACCTGATGGAAGATATGAGCTGGGAAAAAATATAGATAAAAACTGCCGAGAAAAAATAAAAGGGGCCGATGCTTTTAATTATAGCGAAGGTGTGCCCTGAGTCCGCTTTTGAAAAAACGATATAAAGGGCCAGGGAGCTTACCGCTAATTTAAGTAAGAATATGAGTGCCTTATTTGTTGACAGGGCCAATGACTTTCTTGATAACGTAGATAGGTTTTTTTTGTGTCTCGTGATATACCCTCACCATCATCTCTCCGAGGAGACCCATGCCGATAAACTGGATGCCGACTATGATCAGGAGTGCGCCCAGAAGCAGTAAAGGACGTCCTCCTATGTCTCTGCCGGAAAATATCTTGTCGATACTCAGATAAAGTGAAATTAAGAATCCCAACGCGCCGCTCAAAAGACCTATAGGCCCGAAGAACTGCAACGGTTTTGTCGAGAAGCTCTGCAGGAACTTGACGGTGATAAGATCAAGCACGACCTTCATTGTCCTCGATATCCCGTATTTTGATTTTCCACGGAGTCTCGGATGGTGTGTTGTCTCAACCTCTGCTATCCTGACCCCGTACCAGCTCGCGACAGCAGGGATAAAACGGTGCATCTCACCGTAGAGCTTCAGGTTCTTGATCACCTCTCTCCTGTATGCCTTAAGGGAACATCCGTAATCGTGGAGGTTGACCCCTGTTACTTTACTGATAAGAGAATTGGCGAGGATCGAGGGGAGCCTTCTGGACAGAAACGGGTCCTTTCTTATTTTTCTCCACCCGCTTACAAGATCATTATCTTTCATCAGTTCCAGCAATTTAGGAATGTCTTTGGGGTCGTTTTGAAGGTCTCCATCCATGGTTACGATGATGTCCCCTCTTGAATAATCGAAACCTGCTGCAAATGCCGCTGTCTGGCCGAAGTTTCTCCTCAGGCTTAACACTATTACAGCATCGTCCGCTGTCTGAATTTCCTGCAGTAAAGAGAGGGTATTGTCTGTACTGCCGTCGTCAATGAAGATAATCTCGTATTCGCTCCGGAGCGACTCCAATACAGGTTTGAGGCTGCCGTAAAGCTCCCGGACGTTTTCTTCTTCGTTATAGAGGGGTATTACAATAGAAATTGTCATTAATAATTTTTTGTCTGTCTCATTTTAATACCTTTGAAATCATAACACTTAAATATCGTAAATTTCACTTTTTTATTCTGCTTGGTCCGGATATCCAGCGGCTTTTTTTCGCAATGCTCAAAGGCCCTTCCCACTTCTTCCGGCAGGTTGCCGGACATCCTGACATAAACAGCGTTCTGACCTTTAAACCCCTCAATACCCGGCCAGAGGTCGTATTGGTTCATCCTCCTGTCAAGGTTGATGCAGTAGGTGACGGGATGGCCGTCCATATAAAAGGCAACTTCGCTTGAAACCTGGTATCTGCTTGCAAAGACGAAGACCGGCCCGGTCAGTGCCATTTCTTTGTAGATCACGCTCGTTTCCTGCCCCAGCTCCTTCCAGCCGACAAGCTTTGAGGTAGGGTCTATTTTTTGGGGGAGGTGGAGTAGTGAAGGGAAGTGGGCAAAAAATGTGACGAGCAGGGACAACAATATGCCTGAGATTAACAATGCCTTCCTGCTTCGTCCTGCTGTCATGATGTCTCTTGCATAGCATGCCGAGAACGCTATAAAGCCTGCAGCGTATCCCGGGAGAGCCCAGTTTGCCTCTACCTTCCCCTGAAGGCTCTTAAGGATAAAGAATATTAAGGTGGGCGCTGAGAACCAGAAAAGAAAAGCGCCTTTTTCCGTCTTTCTTATTTTCCAAAGGGCGGTGATGATCAGGACTAAAAGAACAGGTGTAATAACGCCGAACTGTGATCCCACGAATTCAATAAAGTCAATTGCGGATATTTTCAGCCCCTCAGCAATATGGGCCTGGCCGGCGGTATGTTTCAGCGTGACCCATCCGTTGGCTGCATTCCAGAGTATTACAGGGCTGAAAACAGCCAGACTGACAAGCACGGCGATATAGGGGCCTGAGGTTTTCAAGAGGCCTCTGGTGTCTTTTGAAGAGAGCAGGAAGAGGAGTCCTGAGAACAGGAAGAAGGCCATGGTATATTTCGTCAGTAATCCCAGGCCAACAGAGATGCCAAGCAGCACCCAGAAATAATCGAAGGTCGTTTTACATCCTTTATACAGCTGCCGCTTCAGCAGCTTGTGGAGGATATAAAGCGAAAGGACCCAGAAAAAGATGAAAGGAGAATCTATCGTGAACAGCACCCCGAAGACGGAATACAGGGGAACAATCTGGAGCAAAAGGGCGGAAGCAAGACCTGTCTTTTCATCATAAAGGTCCCTGGCCATCAGGTAGATAAGGCAGCTGCTAGCGGCTGAAAGAACTACCGCGAACACCCGGACCCCGAAGACAGTATCGCCGAATACAGAGGTCCCCAGGTAAATCAGATACGCGATCATCGGGCCTTTCGAGTAATAGCTCCAGTCAAGCCGTCTCGACCATTCCCAGTAATGCGCTTCATCCGGGCTCAGGTCAATGGGGCTTGTCATGATAAAGTAGATCCTGAAGAGGCTTATGAGCAGCAAAAAGAATACAAGCGCTTCCCCATAAGACCTTTTTTCATATATTTTGCCGCCCCACCGGAAAAGTCGAATCGCAGCATATGCAGCTCCTGCTCCAAGCAGCGTTCCTGCGAGAACGTCGGAGGGATAGTGCACACCCACGTATACCCGTGACAGCGCAATGAGCGCCGCTGCCGCCAGGGACAGATAGCCTATGATATTTTTCCGGAGGATAAAGAAGGTCATCGCGAAGGCAAAGGCATTGGAGGCGTGGCCTGAGGGCATGGAATAGGAATGTCCGCACCCGACAAGCAGGTTCATATCAGAGAATATGCTGCAGGGCCGCGGTCTCTGGATTATGTCCTTTAAGATATGCCCTGAACCGTCTGCAAGGGCCAATGCAAAGAGAGAAATATAAAGGAATTGCCATATTGCTTTTTTTTCCTTTGAAGCAGCCCAGAGCACAGGGCCGAGAAAAACCAGTTCCGCGTGCTTTGTCACAAAGGGCATGACTGTGTCAAGGAACCCGTTTTGCAGATTCTTATTGATCAGAAAAAATAGCGCTCTGTCTAACCCCTGGAGGTTAATCGTCAAAAACTGGAGATTGGCTAACATCTTTATACTCTACCATGTCGCTGGATATGAGGAAAACCTTGTTACGGAGCAGGGTCTCAAATTTATGGATATTTTGGGAAATCCCTCTTTACCAAAGGGGGAACATTGATAACACCGCCCATATACACTAAATTTGTCGCGGACCGCTTTAACAGAACAGAAGCCGGCAGAAATGAGCCTACTCCTCTAATAACTGCCAGTCAGCGTAGCCCTCTTTTTTATCGTTTAATTGTCTGCCTTTCAACTTAACCGCTGTTTTTTGCGGATGGGTTTTGACCGTTATATATGCTCTGGCAATATTAGCAATGGCTGCTTCCTGAAAAACTAGTTCCGTAGAGTCCCACAGAGTAATCTTCGTCCTTATATGCTTGTGGCCTTCGGGTATCTCTACAATGATCTCTTCGATATCTTCATTTCTTATGTTCATCTTCTATCACCCACCTGGCAAGGTTGTCCTGTATAAAGGCAATAATTTCACGGTGCTCGTCAGCGCCTCTGCCTTTGACCTCCATGGGTCTTCCAAAAGCAAAATGGACTTTCTTGTTTTTGTCCACAGGGCCGAAGTCTTTCATGATTTTCCCAACACCCCACGCGTCTGTCTTCAGCGCAATAGGAACAACAGGGACGCCTGCCTTTAAGGCAAGCTTTATCCCGAGCGTATTGAATTCATCTGTCTTAAAATCCAAAGAGCGCGTGCTTTGGGGAAAAACTACTATGGCCCTGCCGGCAGCAAGTTTTTTTGACCCTTCCTCCAAAACAGTCCTGAGGTCTTCTCTAGGGTTTACCCTGCCGACAACAACAGGATCTCTTGAACGCATAACAGGGCCGAAAACAGGCATCGTCACCAGGGGCTGTTTGACAATAAAAGTAGTTTCTTTTACAGGCTGAATAATGCAGGGCAGTATAAAGGTCTCAAGCGTGCTCATGTGGTTGGCAATAAAAACAACAGGCCCTTCGTGCCTCCTGATATTGTCCATCCCTGTTATCTCTATCCTGACACCCACATTCTCCAGCGCCCGCAATATATCAAGACTGCTCTTAGCCCATTCAGCCCCTCCATAAAGACCCTTCAGTGCCTTTCTGCCATTTTTCCAGACTATCCAGAAGGCCTGGGGATAAAATGTAAACTGCGGACGCAAAAAAAGAGGGCGGAGCTGCTGAGGGTCAGTCCTGTAAGTGTCTTTATCCGCAATAGCCAAGGCAGAACCCCTGAGGCAAAAGAAGGGCTAACGGCCCCTGGTCGCCCATATCTTTATCTCTTCAACCAGGGCTTCTATCGTGGCCTCCGCAGGCATGATCTGCACTTTAAGGCCTGCTTTTTCTATGGCCCTGGCAGTAACAGGTCCGATTGCCGCAAGCGCAACTCCCTTGAGGAGATCGTCCGCATCTTCTCCCTGTAATTCCCTGAAATTGTTGAATGTTGCCGCACTGGTGAAAGTTGCAATGGTAACCCGGCCTTCCTTTAAAAAACGCTTGAGCCTCTTGCCGTGTATTTCCGGTTTCACCGCCCGGTAGGTGACAGGGACATCAATAGCCCCTCCCAGTTCCCTTACTTTCTCAGGAAAAAGCTCTCTTGCTGCCTCGGCACGGGGAAGAAGAAATTTCAGGCCTTTAAAAGGTTCAAAGTTCGATGTTCTAGGTTCAATGTCTTTTTCAGAACGTTGAACGTTAAACGTTGAACATTTTTTGAGAAACTCTTCAATCAGACCCTCGGCGTTGAAGCTTTCAGGGACCAGGTCCACCAGGATCCCGAATTCCCCTATTGAAGCAGCTGTCTTGCTTCCTATCGCGCATATCTTAAGGCCTTTTAGTTCACGGATGTCCCTTTTCTTCTCGAAAAGTCTGCTGAAGAAATAGCGGACAGCATTGGAACTTGTGAATATGAGCCAGTCATAGTTTTCTATCGTGTCTATAGCACTGTCGAGTCCGTCCCAGCTAGCGGGCGGGACTATCTCCAGGGTAGGGAACTGGATGACCTCAGCCCCGAGATCTTCGAGCGACTCGAACCCGCCTGAGTGCTCCCTTGTTACAAGAACGCGGTGCCCGAACATAGGTTTGTTTTCATACCAGTTCAATTCATCACGGAGTTTTACAACATCGCCGACCACCGTGACAGCAGGGGGCCTGATGTCTTTCTCCCTGACAAGCTTTGCTATATCCCTTAACGTGCTGACGAGCGTTTTCTGGTCCGGCCGTGTGCCCCAGCGTATAACAGCGACAGGTGTTTCAGGGCTCCTGCCGTTTTCGATAAGTTTTTCTGTCAGGACCTCTATATTCTTGACAGCCATAAGAAATACCAGGGTGCCGACGCCGGTCGCAAGTTTTGCCCAATCTATGGAGGACTCTTCTTTTGTAGTGTCTTCATAACCGGGAATGACAGCGAACGAAGAAGAATACAGGCGGTGGGTGAGCGGAATGCCCGCGTAGGCAGGAGCAGCAACAGACGAGCTGACTCCAGGCACAACCTCAAACAATATCCCCTCTCTGGCGACCACCTGCGCCTCTTCTCCTCCCCTACCAAAGACAAAGGGGTCCCCTCCCTTCAGACGGCAGACATTCTTCCCTTCTTTCGCCTTTTGTACGATCGCTGCATTGATCTCATCCTGGGTCATCGTGTGCCGGCCGCCCCGTTTACCTGCGTAGATAAACTCGGCGTCATGGTTTATGTAGTTCAGTATCTGGGCGTTCAGATGGAAGTCATAAATGACGACCTCCGCCTTCTGCAGACAGCGCATTCCTTTTACCGTAAGCAGTCCGATGTCTCCGGGTCCCGCACCAACGAGATAAACAGTACCTTTTTTCTCTTTCATAGCGAGATATTCTAGCATAAAACACCGCCCCGGAGTGAGGAAAGGGCCGCCTGCTGCCGGATGTGATGAACAATGGAGACAATTTTTAGCTGCCGGAACAATCAAGTCCGGCTTTCAAATGGCTGTTGTGTCTGCTAAACTTGCTTTAGATGCTCTCTGCGATCCAATATCATGAAAGGACCAAACACTATCCCGGACGTTTCGCCCGGTCCCCGGGATTTCTGGATTGGGCGAATGAGCCCGATCCCTTCCGGACATATGAAGGCACGCGTCTTTTTTCGCTTCCGCTGACCGGAAAAGCTCCGGCCCTGAATTATCAGGACCTTTTCGAAAGAAAAAACAAAGCGCCTCAGGCCTTCTCTTTCGAAAATATCTCGACCCTGCTGGAGTTTTCTCTCGGCCTGTCGGCCTGGAAATCGTACAGCGGAAGCTCCTGGCCGCTTCGCATGAACCCCTCAAGCGGCAACCTGCACCCAACAGAAGCACATCTTATCCTGCCGCCACTTCCTGAGACTGATAACAGAGGAGGGGTATATCATTACAACCCCTTACGTCACGCCCTTGAACAGAGAACAGCATTCGATGCCGTCTTCTGGTCAAAACTCAGGGAGTATTTTCGCATGGACGGCTTTTTTGTCGGACTAAGCAGCATCTACTGGCGAGAGTCCTGGAAATACGGTGAGCGGGCCTTCCGGTACTGCAATCACGACATCGGGCATGCCATAGCCTGTTTGAGCTTTGCCGGAAATCTTCTGGGCTGGAAAACCACTTATCTCAACGCGCTGTCGGATGAGGAAATCGAGGTTCTCCTCGGCTTCCATATAGTGCAGTGGCACAGCTCCGAGAAAGAGAACCCCGGGCTTCTGCTCTTCATCTGTAAAAATTCAGAAGAAGATATTCCGAGAGACCTTCCGCAGGAAATCATCGAGGCCTCCAGGACTTTCGCATATTCCGGAGAACCTAACCGTTTGAGCAGGGGGCATAAAGACTGGCAGGTAATCGACCAGGTATCGAAGACCACGGCAAAGCCGGAGACTCCAGTGGTGCGATGCAGCTACAGGGAACATGAATTCTTTGAAAAAGAAGCGCCCTCAATGCCGGCCGCGGAGGTGATACGCCGGAGGAGAAGCGCAGTGGCCTTTGACGGAAAGACCGCCCTGCAGAAGAGACATTTCCTCGGTATGCTGGACAAGACCATCCCCCGCAGCCATGCCGCCCCCTTTGACCTGGAAGCAGGCGAGCCTTCTGTCCACCTGCTTGTCTTTGTCCACAGGATCTCGGGGCTGGACCCAGGGCTCTATTTCTTCTTAAGAAATGAGAGAGACGGAGAATTAAAACAGAAATGCCGGCCGGATTTCTTATGGGAAAGAGTGGACGGGGCGCCTGGCCCTCTTCAGCTCTATCTCCTTAAGAAGGGAGATTCCCGGAACGAAGGCGCAGCAGCAGGTTGAAATCAGGATATCGCGGGGGACGGTGTCCTCTCAATAGCGATGATATCCCGATTCAGGGAGAATGTAGAACAATATCCGTATCTCTACCGGCAGCTCCATTGGGAGGCAGGCATGATCGGCCAGGTGCTCTATCTGGAGGCTGAGGCCCACGCTATGAGGGGCACGGGAATGGGATGCTTCTTTGACGATATCACCCACGAAATCCTCGGGCTTTCCGATAACACGTTTCAGGACCTTTACCATTTTTCGATCGGAAAGCCGGTCGAGGACAAAAGGCTCGCCACCCTCCCCCCTTACCATCACCTAGCCCGTATTCAACATAAACTATGATAGCGCTGACTGGATACAGCATTGTCGCTCATTCCCGGTCTTCGACCTCCGGGGTATTTGGCCGCTTTAAATTAAAATTACACACTGTATGTATACGGACCAAATAATGCCGCTCAAATACTGTATCCAGTCGGATTCGATAAAATTTATGAATAAACTGGTTTAGGGAGAAGATAAAATGGCTGACTTCAGAAGAGAGTCCGGCCCGGATGAACTTCTTGTTCAATATTCATATCTCTTCATGGCTAATCTGAAAGATCAGCCGCTCCTTGACCTTGCCTGCGGGGACGGACACAACGGGATATTTCTTGCGTCAAAGGGCTTTTCGGTAGTTCTTGCAGACAGGTCGGAAGAGGCCCTCAGGCAGGCAGGACTCAGCGCCGAGGCAGCCGGGGTAGATGTACAATTGCGGCAGATGGACCTTGAACAGGAAGGCGTCAATCCTCTGGAGGGTCTCTTCTTTAGCGCAGTCCTTGTCTTCCGCTATCTCCATCGCCCCCTCATCCCCTGTATCACAAAGTCCCTTAAACAAGGCGGGATTCTAATGTATGAGACCTTCACAGCAGAGCAGGCACGCTTCGGAAAGCCGAAAAACCCTGACCACCTCCTTAAACCCGGCGAGCTTCTTTCGTGGTTCCACGGCTGGGAGGTGATACACACCTTTGAAGGGATTATCGGCGACCCGCCGAAGGCAATAGCACGGCTTGTCTGCAGAAAAGCATGAGGCCGGAGGGCCGCTCTTTGTTAAAAAATACTAAGGGTTCAGGAAACCGAAGGTCCGGCAGGGGTTCGACCAGGCTTCAAGAAAAATCTGAGGCAGAGAATTACAGCAGATAGATCTTTCCGGCAGTCATGTCTCATGACTCTTATTCAGTTCGACCCCGATGTCAATGAACTGGTTTAAGACAAATTTCTGAAAGACTTCGCTGAATTTTGGGAGAAGAACGTCTCTTAAAGCGCTGTCATTTCTGATTGATATTTATCTGTATAACAGCCGAATAAATGGAGCTATGTGAGAGTGTAAATGCCGCAATAACAAGTCTGCCCCTCACAAAATTGGCTTCGGTAGAGATAAGGATGCGTAACAGTGGTTGAACACTCTGTTTCCGTTCACATTTTCTTCATCACATTGCGGGATAATAAATTATGGAGGTAACAAATTATGACAAACGTAGGCATAGTAAAAAGCGTGCAAGGCAATATGGCCAAAGTCTTTGTAGGAGCAGGGCATGGCTGCTGCGAAAGCTGCCAGCCGGTCTCCTGTGACATTGATACAACAAGAGGGATCGAGACCGAGGCTGCCAATCCTGTCCACGCAGAGGTGGGTCAGAAGGTAAGGATAGACATGAAGGCCCTTGCCTTCCTCGAAAGGGTGCTGGTAGTGTACGTACTGCCGATTGTTGCTTTTTTGACGGGTGCGCTCCTTGGCGGGGCGTATCTACCTGCATATTTCAGCGGGACAAGCCCCGACGTACTCTCAGCAGCCGGAGGGTTTTTCCTCTTCCTGATCTCTTTGCTGACGGCCAGAGTTTTTTCCCGGAAAATGGAGAAGAAGACAGAAGACAAACCTGTCATCAAAGCGATAATAGAAGAGTGACCGGGACGCTGGCGCCTGCTGAATGTTGCCCTCCTGCTGCTAAGGGCGGTTTAGGTCATACTGTCAGCTGGCCAGAAAAAAGCACCATGGCACGGCAGCTACTTCTTTTTTTTGATTGGTGAGAGAGCACCTTCAATCACCCAGTACGGAGTTTGCCGGTCCGGAAGTTTTACTTCGAGCATCTTAAATGCGACCGACCTTTCGACAACCCGAACCTCTATGTTTTCTTTCAGCCTGATGACCCGTCCGTCATTGATGAGTGCGTCAAGTTTTGCCCTATCCACCTTCTCGTATTCAATCCCCTTATTTAGATTTTCGGGGGTGGAGCCGGCCAGGAACCCGTTCCTGGTGAGAAAGCATTCTTCGACCTGTCAAGCATATGCTCCATGCCAGAAGGCCGACAAAAAGAGCAGAACAAGGAGAACGGTTAAAAGGTATTTTCTTCGCATCTGGAGAATATTATAACCCAGAGCTTAATAAAATGTTCGGTTTGACATCGGGTTGACCGGTTTCTCCAGAAAACCTTAACTGGAGCGGACGGGGTCAGGTCTACCAAATAAACGGTATAAAGCGATGGCGGACCTTCTTCTGGTATTCCGTATACCCAGGCAGATTCCCTGCCAGTAAGCTCTCCTCGTCATAGAGCCGCCATATCAGGAAGGGCATCATGGCCGCGAAAGGGAGGAGACCCCAAAATGAGCCCAGGGCAAGGGGCGTGCCGACCAGGTACAGTAAGGCGCTTGCGTACATCGGATGGCGTACAATGGCATAAGGCCCGGTGGAAATGACCTTCTGGTCCTCTGCGACTTCGATGGTAGCTGACGAAAAGGGGTTCTCTTTGTAGACCAGGAAAATGAAATAGAACCCTGTAACAACGAGAGCGTCCCCGACTACAACGAAGGAGAGCGGCATTGCAGACCACCGGAAGCGGTAGTCGAGCGAGGGGACAACAAGAAGGGCGATGAAGCCTATTGACGTAAAGAGCATAATGAGCTTCTGTTTTCCCCGCTTTTCAGCAGTAGGCCCGCCGCGCATGCGGCGCCTGAGAAGCGCTGGATTATTCTTCATTAGATAAAGCGTGGTCAGGACGGATGCCCCCATAAAGATCGACAGGTACACCCATGCCTGCCAGTAGTGTATGGTCCCGGCTGAAATGAACAGCAGAAGGCCCATTGCTGCGGCGAGGGCTGCAAGGCTTAGCCATGCCTGTGCTTTGAGACTGAGCATAGGTCATCCCCTCCCTGGCTTGAGGATCTCCCGTACGAGACGGAGTGTGCCGGCTATGCCGTAGCTCCTCAGGATTGTAGTCAGCTTCGAATACCAGGAGTAGAGAAACGTCACAGGGTTCCTGATGTTCTTGTCCCAGGCGTAATCATATTCCCAGACTCTGTCCCTGCCAGCGCCAAGGCTGTCGAGAAGGTCACGGACCCTATCTCTGTCAATGTCCAGCGAGTATACACAGAGAGCGCTCGGATCTTCGTTCCAGTATTTGGCCCCTTCAACTTCACCTGCGTCCAGATGGGGTCCCAGCCGCTCCGCAAGGCCGAAGATCTTATCCCTTTCATCGAAGATGATCCACTTGCCGCCGTGCCTGGTCCATTCGCTGCGCTGAGGAATTGTCGGACACTCAGCAATCAACCAGGTCCAGAGGAGATCCCGCGCCTTACGCACTCGGACGTACTCCAATCACAGCGATATCTTCCTCCCGGCTCTGCAACGTTATCACTCCTTCCCGTGAAAGTCTTGTTTCCGCATTTACTTATAGCACATCAGCCATAAAGAGTGAAGCCTGATGCAGCGGGGAGGCTGTCTTGCGCGCTGCATCAGGCAACTTTTGCTTTTTTGCAGATTGAGGTATTCTAATAGGAAAGCATAAAGGGGTGCCCATGAATTCAATTCTCCTGGTTGAAGACGACAAGAAGATCGCGAGGATAGTGAAGGTATATCTCGAAGATGCCGGATATAAGGTGGCGCATTCCGAGACAGGTAAAGGTGCGATCGAGGCTGCCATGAAGGAGCTCCCGATTGCAGTGATACTTGACCTAGGGCTACCTGATATCAGCGGGGAAGAGGTCTGCCAGGAGCTGAAGGAGATGGGGGATTTCCCTATTATTATGCTGACGGCGAAGCATTCCGAGGAAGAGAGGGTCGCGGGTTTCGCGCTTGGCGCGGATGACTATGTGGTGAAGCCTTTCAGTCCGAAAGAGCTGGTATACAGGGTCAAGGCTGTTCTCAGAAGGGCCCAGAAAGGCGACAAGGAAGTGCTTCTGCCGATGAGCTTCAACAACGGCAGCCTTGTCATCGACGGCCAGGGTTACGACGTAAAAAAGAACGGACAACAGCTGAAAATCACTCCAACCGAATTCAAGGTCCTCTACAGTCTGGCCTCTGCCCCCGGCAAGGTTTTCACCAGGGAAGATCTTGTGGAAAAGGCCCTTGGCTATCAGTTCGAGGGCTATGAACGCAGCATAGATGCCCATATAAAGAATATCAGGTACAAGATCGAGGAGGACCCTAAAAATCCTGCGTACATCATTACTATCTACGGCGTAGGCTACAGGTTCTCCGGGAAGAGGGATGTTTAAGAGCCTCTGGTCCAAGTTCCTTCTTCTGCTCATCTCTGTCGTGGCCATCGGTCTTTCCGCAACCTTCCTGCTCCGGGAGTTGATGGTAAAGGATTTCCGGGAGTACCTGGAGGGCGAGAGAGAAGACAAGGCGTACTGGGTGACCGCAGCCCTGGAAAGCTCTTATGCCACCTATACCGGCTGGAGGGAAGACAGCGTTATCGATGACATCGTATGGGCGATGATGCTCGGTATCGAGATGAAGCTCTATGACGCGGAGGGAAAGCTCGTCATGGACACGGACAAGGCTATAGAGACCCTTTCGCCGTTTGCCAAAAAAAGGGTACTGGCCCTCTCAGAGCGCAGGACCTGGGAGGAGAGCGGCCCATCTATGCCGTATGATCTTTTTCTCGCAGGCAAGCAGATCGGCCATATAGAGGTGAAGTTTCCTTCCCCGCGGAAAGAAGAGATTTTTGTCAGCAGGTCCAATAGATTCCTTCTTATATCCCTGATGGCCCTGGGAGGCGTCGCCGTATTCCTGAGCATTATTTTTTCCCGGAAGATGACGAGACCCATAAAGGCCCTTACCTCTGCTGCGGCCGCAATCGAAGAAGGCGATTTCAGGAGCAGGGTGGCTGTCTCCGGCGATGATGAACTTGGTAATCTTTCTTACGCCTTCAACCGGATGGCGCAGAAACTCGAAGTTCAGGAGGCCCTCAGGAAAAAGCTTACCTCCAACATAGCACATGAACTCAGAACGCCCCTCAGCGCTGTCAGGGGAGAGCTTGAGGCCATGATGGACGGGCTGATAGCTGCAGATAAAGAGGCCCTGCAATCCTTGTACGCTGAAATCGGCAGGCTGAAAAGCATCCTCGAAGGCATTGAAGACCTTTCACAGGCTGAGGCGAGCAGCCTGACCATCAGGAAGGTGAACCTGAAATTACATAATTTTCTAAGGAGCATAACAGAGAGGTTCTCAAAGGCCTTTATGGACAAGGGAGTTGCTCTTGAGCTCTTCTGCGACGACGATGCCGCTGCCGGAACTGATCCCGACAAACTAAGTCAGATAATTATCAACCTCTTGAGCAATGCGTTGAAGGCCACTGACAAAGGAGGCAAGGTATGGATCAGGGCAATAGCAGACAAGTCTGAGCTCAGGATTGAGATAGGAGATACAGGCTGCGGCATCCGGGAGTCTGACCTTCCATTTATATCCGAGCGTTTTTACCGGGTTTCAAAAGGTGGCCTCGGTCTCGGTCTTACCATCGTGAAAGAACTGGCAGAAGCGCAGGGAGGAAGGCTCGAGGTGCAGAGCACCTATGGCAAAGGCTCTGTCTTTACGATTACACTCCCTCTCTGACGTCTTCATAATTCTTTATAATCTATTCCTTGCCTCTTCATAATTATGTGATAAAGTGTATTGAAAGGCAAAAATGATGCTGATAAAACTTTATGAAAAAGGAGGTGAGAATATGAGGATTTTTATTTTTGTATTAACTGTCGTAATTGCTGTCATGTTTGTCGGCAGCGCAATGGCCGTCCCCCCGGGGAAGACGGTCGAATTTGCAGACGGCGCCATGGGCAAAGTCATATTTGACGGGAAGGTCCACGCTGACAAAGGCCTGAAGTGCAATGACTGCCACACAAAGATTTTCAAGATGAAAAAGGGCGCTGAAAAAATTACTATGGCTGAAATGAACGCTGGGAAAAACTGCGGAACATGCCATAACGGCGAAAAGGCTTTTAAATCAGACGATCCCGCGAATTGCGCAAAGTGTCATAAGAAATAGAAAAGGGCACACAACGAATAAAGAAGGCGACCTCGCAGGTCGCCTTCTTTATTCACTCCCGCCTTGTCTAGCGGTCACGCACCCTCATACTCACCGCGCTGATCCTGTCGAAAACGACTACAGCGTCATAAAAGTCTTTGCCTGAAAGTTTCGAAAGATGGACCAGGCTGTCCCCGACTATTGTCACAGTGCCTTCCACCTCTTCATTGGAGTTGAGCTTAATGGCCACCCGCATTCCGACATATAATGAAACTTTACTTGCACCTGCACAGAAGATCGGCCGTAATGTGCGGATTTCAGCGTTTGAATTTCCCGCTTTTGCCGCCCCTCTTTTCAAGCAGCATAATATCGGAAATAATCATCTCCCTGTCGACTGCTTTGCACATGTCATAGATCGTCAGAGCAGCGACGGAAACAGCGGTAAGGGCCTCCATCTCGACCCCTGTGCTCCCGGTGACCTTTGCCCGGGACTCTATATATATTTTGCTGTCCTTCACATCGATATCGAAATCGATTTCAACAGAGGCGAGATTCAGGGGATGACACATAGGTATCAACTCAGAAGTTCTCTTGGCAGCCATAATGCCTGCCACCCTGGCGACCCCGAGCACATCCCCCTTTGATACCTTACTGTTTTTAATAAGCTCCAGTGTGGACTTTTTCATCGAGACAAAACCCCCTGCAACAGCCTCTCTTTCAGTGGCAGGTTTGTCCGAGACATCCACCATGCGGGCCTTCCCCTCCTTGTCAAAGTGCGTAAATCTGGTCATCCGCCAATCTTCGACATAGGCCTTTTCTGTATAGTATCATTGAACAATGACCGCAAATCCTCACTACCGTCTGTCCCAGCTTCTGCAATATCCCCCGCAGGAATGTTTTGGCGGCTGCCGATCCTGTGCCCATCGGGTTTCACTGCAATCGACAACCTGAGCAAACGCTCTATCTCGTCATCGGAAGCGCTGCGCCTGATCGCCGACCTGAGATCGATCTCTGTCTCGGAGAACAGACAAGGCCGCAATTTCCCGTCTGCTGTAAGCCTTAAGCGATTACAGTCATGACAGAAATGATGGGTAAGCGCACTGATAAACCCGAGCACTCCCTTTGCGCCTTTGAATCTGAAATATTTCGAAGGCCCCTTTTTCCTTATGCGCACCGGAGTCAAGGGGCCTAACGGTTCGATAATCTTCTTGATTTCATCTGTAGTCATATATTTCGCAGGGCTCCAGAAATCAACATTCGAGGAAGGCATACACTCGATGAACCTGACCTGATATTCAGTATTCAGGGTCATTTCAGCGAAGCTGAGTATCTCATCATCGTTGAACCCCCTGATCGGCACCATATTGATCTTGACCGGTTTAAGGCCTGCCTGTACGGCAGCATCGATACCTTTCAAGACTGAAGACAGTTCACCCCCGCGGGTGATCTGCCGGTAACGTTCTTCCCTGAGCGAATCCAGACTTACATTGATCCGGTCAAGCCCGGCATCTGCCATCTGATGCGCATACTTTTCAAGAAGAATGCCGTTGGTTGTCATGCTGAGGTCTTTTATCCCCTGAATATTTTTTATTAAAGAAATCAGAAGATGCGATATTCTTCCTGGTGAGCGGTTCTCCGCCAGTCAGTCTGATTTTCGAAACCCCCAGGCGGGCAGCAACTTTTATTACCCGGACAATTTCCTCGTATCTGAGGATGTCCCTATGCATTTCCGGGCTGACACCCTCAGCAGGCATGCAATAGAGACATCTCAGATTGCACCTGTCCGTGATGGAGATCCTCAGATAATCTATTGTCCTGAAATATCGGTCTTTAAGTTCGCTCATTTTTTCTTGCTGTTCTTTTTGTCCAGTTCCGTAAGCTTCTTCCTGGCAAGTTCAGCATCTTTGGAATCAGGGTACTTTTCGATCAGCTTGTTGAGGATTATTTTCCCGGTCTTGGCATCGTTGATTTCGATAAAGGCGAACGCCTGCTTCAGGAGGGCGCCGCTTGTCTTCTTGCTGTCAGGATATTTCTTCAGCAGGGCCTCATAGGAAAGAATGGCATCTTCATAATTTTTCTCCGCGTAGTAAGTCTCCGCTATCCAGAACTGTGCATTGTCAGTCAGGTCGTTCTTCGGATAATCCTTGATAAAAGCCTCGAACTTCTCCCTGGCCTCCTTATATTTCTTGTCCTTGAACGCCTGATAGGCAGCATCGTAGGAGCTTGTCTTTTCATCCCGGGGCTCCTTCTTTTCCTGAGATTCAGCTGCTGCCGGTTCAGTAGTTGTTTCGGGAGCCTCCGCCTGCACAGTCGGCGACTGCTGTGTCACCTAGTTCCTTCTTTATGTTTCGTGTCCGTTTCAGGTCCGGCCAGCTTTCTCTTTTATCGTCTTCAGCTGACTCTCGATGCTGCTGATCTGTGCCCGCAGGATATCACGGTCCGCAGCAGCTTCCTTCAAAGATTTCTCGACAAAATAACGGTTTTCATCGAACCTGCCCCTCAGCTCCTGGACACTGCCTGACAGGTCGCGTATCTGGGAAGTTGTTTCAGCCTGGCTTTCCCTGACTGCAGAAAAAGCATCTTCCTTGACAGCGCGGGAGGCCTGCTCCTTCAAGTTATCGACCTCGGCCCTGGCTGCAGACGTCTGCTTTCTCAGATCATCTATTTCGCTTCTCAGACGATACATATCAGTGTTCGAGGCGCAGGCAGACAACAATAAAAGCAGCAGTAAAGTTAAGGCCTTCTTCACTATTTGCCTGCCTTAGTCAAAATGACGAAATGAGCCCGTCTGTTTTTTGCCCAGCACTCCTCGGTCTGTTCGGTGCACAGCGGCTTCTCCTCTCCGTAACTGATGGTTTCAATACGGGAAGACGGCACCCCGAGGGAAATAAGGAAGTCTTTAACAGATTTCGCCCTGCGGTCACCCAGCGCGAGGTTGTATTCATTAGTCCCGCGATCGTCACAATGGCCTTCAATCGATAAGGTGGCTGAACTGTTCTTCGTCATCCATGCAGCAACTGACTGCATCTCGGCCTTATAACTTTCCTTTACATCGTATTTGTCAAAGTCGAAAAGAACATCTTCAAACATCCCCTCTTTCCCCTCTGCATAGCCCGGTGGCATGTCTTCGGAGGTAACAGTTCCACCCTTCTGCTCAGTGATTTTTTCAGGCCCTTTCTGCTGTTGGGCCGATTCAGGCTGTTCCTTGGCTGCTGGAGGAGAGGTTTTTTCCGGCCGGGTGGCCGCTTTCTGCTGGCACCCTGCAACCAGCATAAACGATACAGCGATGATCGTCAGTGCTAATACTGATAAAACCCTGCTCCTTTTTACTGCCTCTGCCACAATTCTTTTCATACTTCCTCCTTAAAATAAAATTAGTTCGGCGACCATCTTGGACCAGTTGACCTCAGGCCTTTCGGGCTGACCCTTTTTTGGGCCTCCCCATTTGCTCTCATAATATAGATGCCTTTTATTTTGTCCCTGTCCGAGGAAAAAGTTATATATCTGCCGTCAGGAGAAAAAGAAGGGTCTTCGTTATTCCCCTGTTCTGTAAGCTGGACCAGTTCCGAACCGTCCGGTTTTACAGTGCAAATCTGGTTTTTCCCGCGTCTGCAGGAAAAAACAATCCTGTCTCCCTTTGGAGACCAGCTCGGGGAAGTATTATAAGAACCTTCAAAAGTCACCCTCCTTATGTCGCTGCCGTCGCTGCGCATACGATAAACCTGGGGACTTCCGCCGCGGTCTGAGACAAATACGATAGAACTGCCGTCAGGGGAGACTGCCGGAGATACTTCTATGCCGTATGTTGAGGTAAGCTTCTTAAGAGAATGGTCCCTGAGCGACAGGGTAAAAAGATCAGGTGTGCCGTCTTTGCTTGATGAAAATATCACTTTATCTCCCTGGGGGAAAAAATCTCCTGCCATGTTTGTTCCCTTGGATACAAAGACCATTTTTTCAGTCATTTTCAGAAAGTCTAACAGATACAATCCCCATTGTCTACCCCGTTCAGAGGAGTAGATAATCTCTGACCCGTCAGGCGACCAGTGGGGGGACAGGACCAGTCTGCTCTTCACACTCGTCTTTCTTGCCCTCTGTCCGTCCCAGTCCATAACGTAAATACCCTTGTCTCCGTCATCCTCAGCGACAAAGGCGATTCGTGTCCGGAAAACACCCTGGGCGCCTGTCAGCGACTGGTAAATATCATTCGCAATATTATGGGCCAGCTGCCGCAGGAGGTCCTTCTCGGCCTGATACTGTTTGCTCAGTACCGGCCTGGCCTCCATAGTATCATAAAGATTGATCGCTGACCGTTAAATTCCGCTCTCCACTGACGCTCCCTTTTACAACAGCCTCGATGCCCAGGGGCGTCCAGTTCTGAGGATTGAAGGCCTTCTGCTGGTCTTCTATATACGATGTTTTATCAATGTACATGAAAAGGCCCGTAAAAATGAGGTCCTCACGGATGATTTCAGAAATCTCCCTGCCCAGAGGCCCCTGCAGATCATAGATTGCAATGGGAAGTTTTTTTGAAGAGGGTGAAGTGATGTCAATGTAGACCTTGGCCTCAGCAGCAGTGAAAAGTGAAAAGTGAAAAGTGAAAAGTAAAAACATGAATATAATGCCTTTGCCCATCGCCCATTGCCTATCGCCTGTTTTCATCATGGATAAAACCTGATCCCTATTTCCATTTCGTACGGCGGAGGAGATACCGGAGAGGCTTTTGTAACAGCCTTTAAAGCAGACCTGTCAAAAAACCGATCACCTGATGATTTCTCTATCTTCACCCCTGTTAGTGTGCCATCTTTCTCGATCAATACCGACACAACTGCTTCAAGATCTTTCTTCATATAATCGGGATAGGCCCATTCCTCCCGTATCTCATCTGTTATTTTTCCGTAGTAGCTGTCAAACAATGTGCCTTTTGCTCCTCCCGGGGAGCCTCCCTTTTGCGGAGTCACCGCAGCGGCCTGCTGCCCGCTGCTTTTCACTGAAATGACCTGCCGCAGCTTGACAATACGCTCTACGTTTTTCTTTGGCCGCGAGTTCAGCCATCCTGTCTTCAACCCTCTTCTGATCATTTTTTGCTGCTTGAGTCAATCATCTTACTCTCTTTAACAGGCGCCTCTTTCTCTGCCGCCGGTGACTCGGTTGTCCGTGATTCAGGCGTCCGGGAGCCGGAAACAGGCGGACCTGATCGCCCGGCCTCTTCAGGGTTCACCAGGCTTACTGTATACGGCGAAGGCAAAACAATATTTTTCGTATAATTTATAAGGACAACCGAAACAGCAAGAAGGGCCAGATGCAGCAGCAATGAAACTGCGACAGTTTTCTGGATGCTCGGCCCTCTCATTTCATATCGATCTTCGGTTCGGTTATCATACCGAGTTTCTCTATCCCTGCCTCCTTTATCTCACCCATTACTTCAACCACAAGCCCATAGGGGACGTCCTTGTCCGCCTTCAGAAAAATATTGGGGTTCATTTTGCTGATTGCTTCGAGTTTTTGTTTCATTACAGGCATCGCAACAGGAGTATCATTCATATAAATAGTCCGGTCTTTTTTTATTATGATTGATATCCTTTCCTCCGGCGGCAGGTCCTTGCCTTTTGCCTGGGGCAGATTAACATCCACTCCCTGCTGCATCAGAGGGGCGGTGACCATAAAAATGACCAGCAAAACAAGCATTACATCCACAAGGGGAGTAACATTTATCTCTGAAAGCACAGACCTGTTTCTGCTTGTCCTCATTTACTCCCCCTGGTAAACAGCTCCAGAAGGTCCTCCGAAAAATCCTCCATGTCTATGATCATCTTCCTGGCCGTACTTAGATAATAATTGTATGCGATTACCGCTGGTATGGCGGCAACAAGGCCGACGGCTGTAGCTATCAGGGCTTCCGCGATGCCGGGGGCCACAACAGCGAGAGAGGCTGAGCCGGCAGCTCCGATGCCCTGGAAGGAACTCATGATCCCCCAGACCGTCCCGAAGAGCCCGATAAAGGGTGAGGTCGAGCCTGTTGTAGCAAGAAAATTAAGATATTTCTCCAGTTTCACTGATTCGAGGGTCTCATATCTTCTGAGACGCCGCTTCACCTCACTTTGGTCCCTGCCTGTCTCGTCCGCATAAACGGCTTTAAACACATTCGCGATAGGGCTTAAATAAAGATTTTTGGTCACCTTATAGAGGTCCGCTATACTTTTGCTGGACCTGTAAGAGCGCAAAAAATCTTCCGACTCCTTGTTGGACTTCGAAAAATATCTCTGTTTATAGAAAATAATCGCCCATGAAACCACAGAGAAAAAAAGAAGAATAAGCAATACCCCTTTTACAACATAACCTGCCTGAAGGATTAACTGAAGTGCTGAATGGTCCATAATTACCTCTTAAAAGTTTTTTTGAATTTATCCAATCTGGTCCAAAAAGTCAAATTACAGAGACCCGGTATAGATTATATAATACATTGCCCTGATGAAACTATTAAAATTGTTTAATAATCGGACGGGCTGATAATTGTTGTTGTTAGTTTAGCATGGAGAGAGCTTTGTTTTAACTCAACAGGGGAAAATATTAAATGAAAATCACAGCAAACAGATGGCACCACGTTAAACTTGTTGCCGGGATCGTTGCAATAAGTTTCTCGCCACTTGCTGTGAAGCTTGTCAGCTTCAATGCCAGCGTAAGCGCTTTTTACCGGTCTTTCTACGCCGCTGTTTTCTTTCTTCTCATGGCCCTGTTTAAATATAAGGAGGAATGTGGCGTAAACCATTCCCGATGGCTTCTGCCTTCTGTAATAGCCGGAATATTTCTGGGTATTGACCTGGAGGTATGGCATAAGACCATAATATTCCTCGGAGCAGGGCCTGCGACATTCCTTGGAAATTCCCAGATAATTTTTATTACTTTGTTTGCCGCTTTTATATTCAGGGAGAAGATACCAGTGATTTATTACATAACCGTTGCCCTTGTGATGGCCGGACTGTATCTTCTGACTCCAGCCGCAACAGCAACAGTGGGCCGGCCGATCGGATATATGCTCGGACTGATAGTGGGCTTTACGTACGCTGGCATGCTTATAGGCCTGAGATACGCTAAGTCGCGTTCAGCAGGGAAGTACCCTGAATTATTTTCCCTATGCACGGTATTTTCGGTGGCAGCGCTCGTGATCGCTCTGTATGCGGTAACTGAGGAAGATGCCACTCTCGTGGTATGGGACAGCAGAAGCCACGCGATTATGATAGTTACCGCGTTCATGTGCCAGACCCTCGGCTGGTATCTCATCAATAACAGCATTACAGAAATACCGGCCCATGAGGGAAGCCTTCTCCTGATGCTTCAGCCGCTCCTGGCTACAGTATGGGGCTGTTTATTTTTTCTCGAACCGCTTGGCGCCGTGCAGGTTTTGGGTATTATTCTCACGCTCGCGGGGATAATCATCTACCAATTAAGATACGCCTCAAAAACATCTGCTGCGAGACTGGGATTTGAAGAGTAAACCGTACCGGACGATTGCCCTGGGTAATAAACACTCACCTCTTTGTTCGCGTTTGTTTCTAACCGTCTTCCGATGAATATGTCCTTCCCCTACCACCGTCCTCATTATCTTTTGCTTCAACCCATCTTTTTTGCATAGATGCAAAAGGATTTGCTGAAATGCACGGGAATGCAAAAAGACAAAGCCATAAAAACAACAAGTTAGAATTGGCACGGCAAATGCTCTATATATAGCAGGAAGTAAATAACGAAGGAGGACACAAAGATGAAAGACACAAACTATAAAAAGAAACTGGCATACATGGGAGCAGGTTGCGGATTAATACTGTTTGCAGTATTCGGACTGCTTCCCGGTTCATTCCTGGGCGGAGCTATGGGATTGAATATAGCAGGGATCATATTCGGCACACCGGTAGGTTCCGGATTGGTTCCGAGGATGATCGTGGCAGCCTCCATGCTGGTTGGAGTGATGGTCTCAGGGTTAATGTTCCTCATGGCATCGACGACCTTGGGTTGGCTGAGCGGCACGGTAGCGGATGCGATAAGGACTGGAAGTAAAGAACTGGCAATAGCAGAGCACAAATAAAAAAATATATAACAAGTAAAAGGAGAAAAGGTCATGACTACAGCAAGAACAAATACGATGAAGGTTGGAACAAAGATCGGAGCAGGGCTTGGGGTGTTGGCATTTCTGGTATTCGGGATAATCCCGGGGTTTTATTTCGGCAGCTACGGGACCCTGATCCTGTTGAGCCATCTGGCAGGCGGTCCTGTAGAGCCTACAACGATTGTAAGGATGCTGACAGTAGTGGGCATCATGCTGGGCATCTTCTGCGTCGGGGCAGTGAGCATAGTGCTTGGTTCAGTATTCGGCACTGCCATGGGTTATGTGGTTGATGTAGTCGCGGGCTTCGGCAGGGCAAAAGAAACTGAGGAAGTCAAAGCCAATAACTAAGGCGCAGCCCTCTACTTTTAAAGGTTACTCCCCTGAGCCCCTGTAAAGTGCGGGGGCTTTTTTTTCGGCCAAATGACATGAATCATAAGGTCAGTGAGCTTTCTTTCCGGCAAATGAAAGATTCTTTATGATTAAGATCATAACCGGTTTGAGAAATTATATCGTAAACTAAACTATGCCTAAGCGGTTTTTGACAATGGACCATTTTCGCGTGGGAATTATCCCGGACGGAGACGGAGAGGATATTAATTATGGCTGAGAATACCGAAAGAAAAAACCTTCCTTTAAATATTGAGATATCAGATGATGATATCTATGAAGCGATGAAGGACATCCAGGGCTATCTGGATATCACACCGGCTGATTTTAAGGAAGTATTCAGGTTCGCGTACCGCCATGCTCTGGAGAGGATTATCGGTTCTGTCAGGGCGATCGATATTATGACAAAAAAGGTATTCTCCGTAAAAAAGGCGACTCCGGTCACAGAAGTTGCTGAACTGATGGCCGGGAAGTCCGTTTCCGGAGTCCCGGTTATTGAGGAAGACGGCAAAGTAGCGGGAGTCATCTCGGAAAAAGACTTTTTGCTGCATATGGGCGCCGGGGACAAAAGGCATTTTATGGCTGTTGTTGCCGAATGCCTGAGCGGGAAGGGCTGCGTTGCCATGCCGATCCGTTCGCAGAGGGCCGAAGATATAATGTCCTCTCCCGCAATCACAGTCAGGGAAGATGCCACGGTTTTCGAGATTTCGAATATCTTCAATGAAAAGAAGATCAACAGGGTGCCTGTGACCGGCAGAGAAGGCGACCTGACAGGGATTGTCTCCAGGGAAGACATAGTGCGTGCCTCTCTGCTGAAAATCAAATCTAAACCATAAGGCCGATTCGAAAATGCTCAGTGATTATTTTAATAAAATGCGGGGGACGACCAAGAGCCCCCCGGCTGTGGGCCTGTCAGAAATAATCTGGTCCTGGATCGGGGCCTTCATCGGGATTGCTACGGTAGCGCTCATCAGCTACAAGGTCCTTGACGCAATAGGACTGACCATGATTATCGGTTCCTTCGGCGCTTCTGCCGTGCTCATCTACGGCGCCATCAAGAGCCCGCTGGCACAGCCGAGGAACCTCCTGGGCGGTCATGTCTTCTCAGCCCTCATCGGCGTTACTTCATATCAGTTATTTCAGTCACATATCTGGCTTGCGGCAGCTGTCGCTGTCTCTACTGCCATCGCGCTGATGCATGCAACAAGGACTCTTCATCCTCCGGGCGGGGCAACAGCACTGATCGCCGTTATCGGCGGAGAGAGCGTGCATAAACTAGGTTATCTATACGCAGTTATTCCGACAGCGGTTGGAGCATCCATGCTGCTGACAGTTGCGCTGCTTGTGAACAATATACCGAAAAACCGGAGATATCCTGAATTCTGGCTTTAATCTTATCAAGGATATTAGAAATAGCGGAGGAATTAACCGCAGAGGGCGCAGAGAACAGATAATTTTGGGTCTCTCTGAAATACATCGGAACAAAATACTTCACTCAGGAAGCGTCGATTTATATATTCTCTGCGATCTCAGCGACCTCTGCGGTGAAATTGCCGTGAGCGATATTCTCAGGCGCCTTGCAAGAATCCGTAACATATGCGCGAAACTGATTTTCTGGGATAATAGATCAAGACAATGAAAAAAATTATTATTGAATCCCTGAATATCGGCCTCCCCAAAAAAGAGATTTTCTATGGCAGGGAAATACTTACCGGGATATGCAAGCAGCCGGCAACAGGACCCGTTATTCTCAAGGAGACCGGTTTTGAAAACGACGGGGTCGGTGATCTGAAGCATCACGGGGGAAGCGACAAGGCAGTCTGCGTCTACAGTCTGGATCATTACGCTTTTTGGGAAGATACCCTGGGCATCCGGCTTCCGGTTGCTGCCTTCGGGGAGAACCTCACTGTTTCAAATCTGAATGAAGATGAAATCTGTATAGGGGACATCTTTCTGCTGGGCACCTCAAGTGTCCAGGTGAGCCAGCCCCGTCAGCCCTGCAGAACGCTCGCAGCGCGCTATGGCAGGGATGACCTTGTAAAGCTGGTGGTAGATTCGGGCTATACGGGCTTTTATCTCAGGGTACTGGAAGAGGGAGTTGTCGAAAAGGGCGCCGAACTCATGCTCAGGGAAAGAGATCTCCGGGGGATATCAGTATCATTCGCGAGCCATACCTATCATCACAACAGAAAAGACTGTGAGGCGATAGAAAAAGTGCTGGCTGTCCCGGCCCTTTCGGCTTCTTGGCGGAAGTCACTTCAGGAACTCCTGGAGTCATGCGGCTGACCTGAGAGGTCATGGGCAAGGGAAAGGTCCCTGCCTATTCTTCCAGCATTTCCTTCAACACAACAGCGTTATTCCGGTCAGCATCTTTCGCTGCAAACAGCAGGGTGACTGTGCCCTTGCGCGCGGCTTTTTTCAGGTCTTCTATCATCCCCGGTTTGTCCTTGAGTTCTTTTTTGTATCTTGTTCGGAACTCCTGCCATTTGGAGGGGTCGTGGGCAAACCATTTCCTGAGTTCAGCGCTCGGCGCAATGTCCTTGAGCCAAAGATCGAACTCTGCATCTTCCTTCTTGACACCACGCGGCCAGAGTCTGTCTACAAGCACCCGCATCCCGTCGGACTTTTCAGGCAGGTCATATACCCTTTTAAGCTTCACCATAGTATTCAGCCCCCCGCTTCTTTCTCAGGGCGCATAAAGAGCAGGTCCGATACAGTAATCAGGACACCCGTAAAAAATATAAGGCCCAAGGCAAATGTCACGCCCAGCCAAAGGCGCATATAAGACTGTGCTGTCATGTAGCCCATTCCCAGGACCCTTTCCACGTACGCCTGCACTATGCCTGCAATGCCGAAGCTGATCCCCATCAGCATCATGGCCGTGCTCATAGTCCAGAAACCGACCTTGCCTCTTGCAGGGTTATACCTTTCAATGCCCTTCAATTGTGGTATCGCGTAATAAAACACCATAAGGTTGAGAAGCGCGTAGGCCCCGAAAAACGCAAGATGGCCGTGGGAGACAGTCACCTGGGAACCATGCGTGTAATAATTTATCTGCGGGAGGGTATGCATGAATCCCCAGACCCCTGCTCCTATAAGATGCATCACAGCGCAACCTATTGCTATTGTCCAGGTCAGGGGGTTCAGGATTTCGTTCCGCCTTTCCTTGACATGGTTCATCGTATCAAAGAGCATCAGCACGATCGGCAGGGGTTCAAGCGCTGAAAATACACCTCCGACCCAAAGCCAGTATTTTGGCGCGCCAATCCAGTAATAGTGATGGCCGGTGCCTGCGATGCCGGTAAAGAGAAACAGTCCTATTTCTACATAAAGCCACTTCTCGACAACCTGCCTGTCGACCCCTGTAAGCTTCATGAGTATGAAGGCCATAATCGCCCCTGTAACCAGTTCCCAGGCCCCTTCTACCCACAAATGGATTACCCACCACCAGTAATACCAGTCAATGACCTCGTTTTTATAAAAGGGGATCCCGAAAAGGTACAGAAGGGCCAGGAACAAGAGACCTCCGAGGAGGGTCCCCTGTATAACAGTCCAGTTTTTGGCCTGTATCATGGTCAGGCCCACGTTAAAGAGAAATATGAGGGCCCCTATGACAACGACGACGTCAAGGGGCCGGGGAATCTCAAGGAGCGGTCTTCCCTGTGTCCAGCCAAAGATAAAGCCGATCAGCGCGATGACACCTGTGACGACCAGCGCGATAAGCTGGACCCACGCGAGCGCCGGAGAAAAAATCTCTCTCCCTGTTTCCTCAGGGACAATAAAATATGTTGCCCCCATAAAACCAAGCAGCATCCAGAGGACAAGCAGGTTCGTATGCATGGCCCTGGCTGTTGAAAAGGGGAATTGGTCCACAATCCATTGCGGCACTGTAAAGGCGTACTGGAAGGCAAGCCAGAGACCCATCATGACCTGCAGCACAAATAACATTAAGGCGATTCTGAAATACCAGTGGGCTATTTCCTGTGCTTTATATTTCATGGCAGCCTCCCTATTTCATCCCCGAGAGGAATTTTGCTACCTCTTCAAGCTCTTTTTCCGAAAGTTCCGTCTGGGGCGGCATCATGCGCCTTTGGATTGACACTTTTCGGGTCTTTGACATAATGTTCAATCTGTTCCGCAGTCAGTTTGCTGCCGATATGGTCGTGAGGAGGTCCGAAAGTCCCGCCTTCTCCGTGGAGAGAATGGCAGTTCATGCAGCCTTTGGACTTATATACCGCAGCCCCGGCTGAAACCCCGACTTTCGCCACCATAATCTCCTCGCCCCTTGTCAACTGCTGCTTACTGTCCTGCGGCGGCCAGTCCCCGTTATTGATCTCTCCGACCCATTGAAAGAAGGCCACCAGGTTGTTGATTTCAGCCTCAGACACCTTCAGGTTCGGCATCTTGCGCCACGATTTTTCGAGCGCCTTTTCAGGAGATTTTATCCGGTACCGTATGCCTTCCTCCCCGACCCTCTGAACAGACCTTGGTGAGGTCAGGGGCATAATAGCCTCCAAAGCCCAGGATTGTATGGCAGTCGTTGCAGTTGTATTTTTCGAAAGTCCTCTTGCCTTCGACAACAGCAGGGGAAAGCTTGTCTGCATGTGAAAGCGCTTCAACCTGTATATGGGTATCATAGGTCAGGTAAAGGAAAAGGACCGCAGATGAAACCGTACCCAGGAAGAAAAATCCAGAAGGCCGCCTTCTTGGTCATAAACTCCCCCATTTAAACTTTTTCAAATTCAGTTTTGGGCGCGCCGCAGACAGGGCATAGCCAATTGTCAGGGATCTGATCAAAAGGAGTGCCGGGCGCTATTCCGCCATCAGGGTCTCCTTCTGCAGGGTCATAAATATAACCGCAGACTTTACATCTGTAGCTGTCCATATTTTTCTCCTTCCTTTGCAGTCGGCTAGGCTTCCCTGTCTTGCGCGACAGGAGAGCAGCGTTGTCTTTATTGTCCCTGGGTTCAATTGCGTTCCCATGGCTCACACCTTTTTCGCCGCGCACATGAGACGAGGATAATTCTGTATCGGCTACTCTGACCAGCTTATCGCCTCCACAGGACAGACTTCCACCGCCTCCTGGCAGTTACAGGTGTCACACTTCTCAGGGCCTTTCACATAAGCCTTTTCGTCTTTCAGTTCAAACACCTCCGGACATAGATCAGCACATGATCCGCATCCTATGCAAAGGTCATAATCCACAACAGGTTTCTTCATTACATATCCTCCTCTTCGCTTTTAATTTATTATTGTCTCTGCTTTGTGCAATCTCCTTTAATTACATGATTGCAGGCCTCTCCCTATACTTCTACCCGATGCAGGTACAGATTTCAAGCAGCATCCGGGTATTTATTTTAGGGAAGCTCGCCGGCATTTCGATTGACAGGAAATGTGTTTGACTAAATGTAGGGGCACCCGAAAAGATGTCTGTCCTGAATAATTCTTTTGGCAAGGTAAGGGAGAAGGCGGGACCGCAGGCCCCGCCTTCTCCTAGAAGCTACTTCCCGTGCTCTACCATTAAAAGTCTTTCCTCAATGCCATAAGGGTCTTTGATTTCGGCCTCTTTCTGGAAATTGAGTTTCTTCTGGCCCCTTGCATCAAGGTATTTGTTCAGTTCGAGATTCACGACCATCGGCACGTCAACGCCTGCCTTTGTAAGCGCCTGCCTTAGCAGCGCTTCAGCCTTGCCTGCAAAGGCGGTCGCGTCCCCGAGGACTCTCGTCGCCTCTGTGGGGTTATGGAAGCCGACTGAGTTCTCGGCACCTATATATACGCATCTGTAGAAGGCCTCTTCATAAAAGTCCTTTGCCTTATCATAGAGCGCCTTGTCGATCTGTTTCCCCTCAGCCTGGGCCTTGTTGGCCATCTCGAAGAGCTTCGCAACAGTCGCTGTTGCATAGCCGGAGCGGAGCATCAGTGAGACGGTCCTGTCCTGGATAACATTCACCTGGTCTCTCAGCCATTCGGGGCTCTCGGCGTGGCACTGCTGGCAGGCCCTGAAGTCGTTCTTGACCGGACTCATCACGCGATGGTCAGAGACCTTGTTTACGCCCACAACAGTATACGGCATATGACAATCAGCACATGCGGCGCCTGCCTTCCAGTGAACGCTGTTATTCGAGAAGAGTTCGAACTCAGGGTGCCGGATAAAGGCAAGTTTAAAGCCCGTCACGCCCTGTGTCCATTCCTTGTAGGATTGGTCGGACCTCAGCTTTTTTATAATGTTCTCGACCGTGATATTTCCCCACTTGCTTCCTTCCCACGGAAAGATAACATCAATCGAATGCATCTCAGGGTTTTTCTGTACCATATAGGTGACATGGCATTGTGCGCAGACAGCTGTTCTCATCTCCTGACGGGTCAGTTGCGTCGGATCAACGCCCATAACCTGCAACGCCTTGATCAGGGTGAAGTCTCGCGAGAGCTTCAGCGTCATGTCTTTATTGTTATGGCAGTCAATGCAGGCCACTCCCAGCTTCCTATGCTTCTCCGGTATCCAGTTAAGGACCTCCAGATAAGGCTTTGAGAAGTAATCGAGCCCTTTCTCCTTTACCAGCTTCGGGGCATAGGGCGTCTTGCATGTGAGACAGGCGCCACCGGCTTTGACCCTCGAGGGATCGACCTCCAGCTGGTCCCGAAGCATATAGGCATGTCCGCGGGGTTCATTGTACTCAATGCCGAACCCCCAGCCATTGAAAAGGAGTGCCATGTAAGGGAACTCGGAAAGCTTGTCATAGGTGATTCTATCAGCGTCAAACCCTCTCTTGTATTTACTTTTTCCCGCAGGTGTCGGCTCCTCGGTCTTCTTCCATAGTTCATACTCCGCAGGATAGGCCTTGCCCCATACCTCAGGGTCTACTTCTCCATCCGGTATCTGGACTGTCTTGACCGGTTCCGGCTTCGATTTCTGGCATGCAGAAAGAAATACTACGGGACACATTATCGTCAGGAACATAGCCAGTGTTAAAAAAAATCTTTTTTTCATCGGAAACCCCCTTTCTGTCATAACGTTGTCATTGAACCAGTGCGCGTGTGTGCGATCCTCCTGTGGCAATCCCAGCACTGTCGATCCTGGTTTATCATACTTACAGTTGATTCATGGCAACGGATGCAGTTTGCCTGCAGGACCTTTTTACCGTGTTCTGTGATCCTTATCCGCTCGGGAGCCAGGCCTGAAAAGAAGAAGCCCACGTCCTTCATTCCGTCTATAGATTTCCAGATGTAGTGGATGACCATATTTTGGTTGGGCAGATGGCAGTCAACGCATTTTTTTCTCCTGTGCGCTCCGGCATGCGACCATGCCTCAAATTCCGATTCCATAACGTGGCAGCCCCCGCAGAAGATAGGCGCTTCGGACTTTGCGAGCAGCTTTGGAGGCCCCAGCAGCAGGAAGAAAAATATAGCGCCCCCGACGACTATAAAAATAACGAGATACTGAATAACCTTTCTGGATTTTTCAGTGCCCATATCTCAACCCCCATTTTTAGAGGATAGACAGGGATTCATGGTCTTCCCCTGGCTTATCCTGCAAAGTTAATATGAGTGGTCCATACTTCTAAGTTCAGTATATCAAGTCAGAATTATTAAGCAAGCTGCTAAACCTATGATTTAAATCATAACTCATCTTATGGTCATTGCCTTATCCTAAAAAGCAGGAAACCGACGGCCACCGGCAAATATATTCCGGAGCAAAGACAGCTCTCTCAAAAGCTGTTTCCAGTATGAAAGGAGGTGGCTTCCGCTTTAGTTTGGCAAGGCCGGATGCCGGTTGCAATAACAAATATATCCGATAGCATATTTACAGGAGAGGTAACATCTGAGGAGGAAAGGTGGCAACCGGAATATACAGGCTATTGGCGAAAAGCTTTTCTTATAAACCATGCATCATATTTAGGAGGAGATTTAATGAAGTATCTTAAACTATTACTGCTTTTTGGGTTTGTTTTTTTTATCGACGAATGTATCTTTTGCTGCCGCCAAAAGCGCCTGCATCGACTGCCATGAGAAGGTGACGCCGGGGATTGTAGATCAGCATCTTGAGGGGAAGATGGCAAAAAAGGGTGTTGACTGTTCGTCCTGTCATGGTTCGGCCCATATGAAAATGGACGACGCCAAACTGGCCAAGATGCCGACGCCCGAGACCTGCGCCGGCTGCCATGCAAAGCAGACTGAGCAATTCAAGGCAGGCAAGCATAACCTTGCCTGGATAGCCTCAAGTTCAATGCCGATGATGGGACATCAACCCTCTGCCGTCGCAGGAGGAGACTACAAAGGCTGCTCGAGCTGTCACAGGATAGGTGTCCAGCCAGACGCTGAGAAGACCGGTTACCGCTACGGCCATGCGCAGTGCGACTCATGTCATACCCGGCATTCGTTTAAAAAATCCGAGGCACAGGACCCGAGGGCCTGCCAAACCTGCCATATGGGATTTGATCATCCCCAGTGGGAGATGTGGTCCACCTCAAAGCACGGCACTATATGGCAGATAGAAGGCACGGGCAGCAAGCGCGCGCCCACCTGCCAGACCTGCCACATGAGCAACGGCGATCATAATGTGATCACCTCCTGGGGCTTCCTTGCCCTGCGGCTGCCTGAGGATGACAAAGAATGGATGAACGACAGGGTGGCCATACTCCAGGCGTTAGGCGTACTCGATGAAAAAGGCAATCCTACTGCCCGACTCGACCTGGTAAAGGCAGGTAGGGTGGCACGTCTGACAAAAGAAGAATTCCAGAAAGAGCGTGACAAGATGATCAATATCTGCGCCCAGTGCCATGGGAAGTCATATGCAACCGCTCAGCTCGATGCAGGCGACCGGGTTGTTAAGGATGTCGACAAAATCATGGCAGAGGCGATAAGGGAAGTCCAGGGTCTATACAAAGACGGCATACTCAGAAAACCGGCCGACTGGACCTTTGCGCCGGACCTGCTCCAGTTCTACGAGGCCAAGAGCGCAGTTGAACAGGACCTCTATGTCATGTTCATGGAATACAGAATGAGGGCCTTCGAAGGCGCATTCCATTTGAACCCTGACTATATGCACTGGTACGGCTGGGCGCCGATGAAGGAGACCCTGCAGAAGATCAAAGACGAGTCAGCCAAATTAAGGGCCGAAGCAGCTGCACATAAATAAGCTGGATTAAATTTACGAGTAAAGAGGGGGGTTTTCGGTCCCCCCCTTTTATTTTGACAAGAGCAGGTGGTTAGACTAAAGGTGGAAGGTTCTTAGGATCAAAATACTCTTGATCACTGAAACGGCCAACAATCGAGATGGCTGACGAAATGCAGTCCGGCGATTGATATACTTCAGCCTTCAGTCTTCAGCCTAAACAACTGAGCAGTTCTGTGCTTGAAGTAACATGGAAAATACAGTAATATCATTGTGTATCTTCATCGGGAGTGCATCGGGTTCTGGTGTCCCGCCCGGCCTTCAAAGCCGGTGTTTCCGGCCAAAAGCTGGAAGGGTGGGTTCGATTCCCACTCGCTCCCGCCATTAACCTATCAAAATTATGATATTTTGTGGTTTTGGTAGTAAAATCCCTTTATGACTTCCCCATCGAAAAAGAAAAAACCGCAAAATCCCCTCTTATGGGTCGTTGAATCCATCATGGAAGAGCCGAGCTATATTGACCGGGCCTGGTTCGGGTGTCGTGCGGTTTATCTTCATGGGAGACTCATGCTTGTTCTATGTTCGGGAGAGGAGCCGTGGAACGGTTTGCTGATTGCAACTGAGCATGAGTTGCACGATTCTATCCAACAGGAGTTCGGGAATGTGGTCCAGCATCCTGTCCTTAAGAAGTGGCTGTATCTGGCAGAAGAATCTGAGTACTTTGAAAGTGTCTCTTCTGGGATAGTTGAGGCGATCAGGATGGGAGATCAAAGGTTCGGAGTCGAGCCTAAGGAGCGGAGATCACGGAAAAGGAAACGCTGATTGCCTATTACCCCAAGGCCTCAAATATTTTCTTAACTTCTGCTACTTCACACTTTGGGCAAATCTTGCCCCCATTTCAAAGGCTTTTTCGCAATCCTTTGGAAATATTTCCTCGCGCCTCCGGGCCTTCTTTATTGGATCAAAACGGCCTGAAACCACTTTTGAATAGTCATCGAACTGTAGCGTATCGAAGCTGCAGATGTATTCAGAAGCCCCGAATATCCTGCTGAGAATCCTTTCATGATTATTGAAAAGTTGAAAGTATCCAAATTCCTTCATTTGATCTTCTGTGACATTCATCGTGTAGATGAAACCCGTCTCGATCTTTCTGGGGAAAAGCGACTGAGGAGGATCGGTGTATGTCAGATACGGAAACAGCAACCGCTCCATAAATGATTTCATCTCTCCGGAAACACTGCCAAAATAGATCGGGGAGCCCAGGATGATGGCATCGGCTTTTTCAATTTTCTTGAATACCGGTGCCAGGTCATCCTTGACAGCACACCTGCCATAACTCTTGCCACCTTTGGTCTTGCAGGCAAAACAGCTTATGCATCCTTTAAAGTTAAGATCATAAAGATGAATAAGTTCTGTCTCTGCTCCCTTCGAGGCAGCTCCTTCAAGGGCCTTCTCAAGCAAGGTTGCCGTGTTCCATTTCTTTCTCGGACTTCCATTAATTGCAGCAACTTTCATCATTATCATCCCCCAATAAGCTTTATGTTTTGACCTTACTGATAAGATTATGACTTAAATGAAAATGACAAGACAAGGAACAAAAAGAAAGATCTTAAGATTTTCAAAACCCTGAGCAAGGCGCTTTATTATAAGCATGCTGACTATAACCTTTCATGAGCCTCCGCGCGGGCTTGTCCGCACGGAGGCTCAATTCTGCCTCTTTACCTGCCCTAACCGCTTATTTTTTTGTTATTTCGTATTTACCGTCCTTGTCGACCTGGATGACCGCATTCAGAAATCTGGCCTTTATCCCATTCTCTTTCAAATCATCATAGGCCATCTCCGCCCTTATCCCGGTGGTACAGTGAGTGATTATCTCTTTGCCTTTAGGCAATTCAGTGAGTCTGTTCTTTATCTGGCCTGCCGGTATGTTTATGGCGTCTTTGAGCATGCCGTTCATCGCCTCGTCCGTATCCCTGACATCGAGGATCACTTTATCAGGTGAGCCATTTTCAGCGATCATTTTGAACTCCTCTATCGATATCTCGCCTGGTCTGGGCTTTGGAACATACGAAATAACGGTCTTGAGATCGCCGAGCGCTATCTGCCCCTTCAGCTGTTTCCACGCCTCGAGGCCGCCGCGCAGCAAGGTCGTTTCCCTGTAGCCCCAGCCCCTGACGGTCTTAAAGGCATCTTCGTTCATGTTGTCTGAATAGAGGATGATTGGAGCAGACTTGTCGGCAGGGAACCTTTCTTTGGCTGCGGCAAGTTCGCTCATGGGAATACTGACTGCCCCGGGTATAAAACCCTTTCGGGCCTCTGCAGGAGACCTGAGATCTATGAGCACATGGGCGATGTCTTTTTCAATAAGATCTTTCAGGTATGTAGGTTCGGACAATACGAGGTTCCCTGCCTTTTTCCAGGCAGGCATTCCTTCGTGAAAGACTTTGACATTGGTATATCCAAGGGTTTCTGCCCGACGGGCAGATTCAGGACTGAGCCTTCAAGTAACCCCTCCGCAGTAAAAGATGATCAGTTTATCTTTCTCCTTTGGCAGAAGTTTGTCTTTTAATGTGTCGAATTTATCATTGGGCAGAGATATGGTATAAGGAATCTGCCCTTCAATGCATTTGGGAGCAGGCCTTGAATCAATAAGGATAAAGTCGCCTTTCCCGGGCCCCATAGCAACCAGCCGTGTCATCTCTTCCAGGGAGACAAGTTTTTCCGGCGGTACTTTAGCAGCTGGTTTTACTGACAGACTGACTGCAAAGGGGCTTTTTTCATTTCCTGTAAATCTGACGCCAATCTCCTTTTCCTTGGGGATATCGGTCAATTTTGCGACCCCGGCTAATTTGATGTCATCACCGTACTTCATGACCCAGACAACACTGCCGGCAGCAACCTGGATTGTTTTGAATTTCTCAGAAACACCCACCAGTGTCCCCCTTACCATATCTTCGGCCGGCTGGTGACACTGTTTACAGGGAGCTCCGATAGTCGGTTTCCCTGCGTAAGACAGCTGGCACATACCTGTTACCAGAACAAAAGTCATCAATAACAAAGCAAAAAATGAAATCATTCTGATCTTCATAAATTTCCTCCAATCTAAAGTTGTGTATTTAGATTATATTTTATTTCGCTATTTCGAAACTGTCAACAATTTCGTCCAAGTGCCTTTGTCCAATGATCTGCTTAAAATTTCCATTAACTGCAGAATTCCATTATTATAATAAGATGGAACTTACATTTATTAAGCCCAGCAAAGACAGGACCCTGTTTTACAGGTGGGCATCCGGCCTTGCCTTAATTACCATTTTCTACAACGTCATTGAAGGGTGTGCTTCTGTTTTCCTCGGTCTTCAGGATGAAACCATGGCCCTGTTCGGTTTTGGTCTTGATTCCTTTGTCGAAGTAGTCTCAGGAGTCGGGATATGGCATATGGTCAGACGGATGAAACAAAATGACTCTGTTGCCCATGACAGTTTTGAAAAACGCGCGTTGCAGATAACTGGCGGGGCTTTTTATGTGCTTGCTGCCGGACTCGTTGCTACCTCGGCACTGAATATATACAGGGGAAGCAGACCGGACACTACCTTCTGGGGCATTGTCGTATCTGTAATTTCTATCCTGTCTATGTGGCTGCTTATCCACTATAAGGTAAAAATCGGAAAACAGTACAATTCACAGGCTTTGCTTTCAGACGCCAACTGTTCAAAGGCGTGTATGTATCTGTCAATCATCCTTCTTGTTTCGAGCGTAGGCTATGAGGTTACAGGAATAGGGGCAATCGACTCTATAGGTGCTGTTGGAATCGCTCTTTTTTCATATAGAGAGGGGGGGGAAGCTTTCGAAAAATCAAAGGGCAACCTGGCTTGCAGTTGTCAGAAGAAGTGCCGTTAAATATTAATCAAATCCATGTTGTTTGACAAGAAATGAGGATCTGGGACATCCCTCCCGATAAATTGTGCCGTAATCATCTGCTTGGCGAGCATAATGAACTTCATGCCATCTGGAACATACTGACGCAGGGCAAGAAAGGCTATGCCAATCATCCGGAAACTAAGCGGTGGAAAGGAAAGCTGAAGGCACTATTCAGAACGCATAAAGAAATTGTTAAGGAAATGATTGCAAGAGGATATAGACATCAAAGTCCTCTGGATAAGGCGCTTGCCGCTGGTAGCCCGACACAGAATACTTTTGTAGACCCGCTCGAAAGACAGGTGGAAATCCTGCGGCAAAAAGGTTGTGATTGCAATGTTGTTAAGTTCAAATAACCCAGATGAGAAACAGAAACATATCACTCGCCCTTTTTATTGGAATCGTCGCTTCGGCTTTACTGGTTGTGGTAGGATGCAAATATATGGGCAACGAACCATCAGCACCCCTGGGCACAGTTCCTCACGTTGATCTTAACCGATACATGGGGGTGTGGTATGAGATCGCCCGATACCCTAACAGCTTCCAGAAGGGCTGTATAGGAAGCAGGGCAACCTATACTCTTGCTGAGGGCGGCAAAGTTTCTGTCCTGAATGAGTGTTATGACGGATCATTCGGCGGTAAACTAAGGTCTGCAAAGGGGAAAGCATGGGTTGTAGATAAAAAAACAAACGCCAAACTCAAGGTGTCATTTTTCTGGTTCTTTGCCGGGGACTACTGGATAATTGATCTTGATGATGATTATAAATATGTTGTTGTCGGGCACCCAAAACGGAAATACTTATGGATATTGAGCCGGACAAAGACAATAGAAAATGACGCCTATGAAGGCATACTCAAACGGCTGGCAGAAGTTCATCATTACGATACTTCAAAATTAATGATAACATCACAATAGGAGCTATATATGAAATTGAAACAATACCTCGAAAACACGGAGGGGAAGATCATCCTTTCATCTGCCAACGCTGCCGGGATGGTAACATCGGCGATATATTCAAAACCCCATGTCTTTGATGACGGCACAATTGCTTTTGTCATGAGGAAAAGACTTACCCATGAGAACCTGAAGAGCAATCCTTACGCTTCAGTTATGTTCATTGAAGAAGGTCAGGGCTATAAGGGCATAAGGCTATTCATAAAGAAGATAAAAGAGGACACAGACGATGCGTTGATCGAGAGCATGAAAAGACGGCATCTTAGTCCTGAAGAAGATAAAGCCAAGGGGCCAAAGTTCCTGACTCACTTCAGGGTTGAGAGAATTCTACCTCTCATCGGAGAGGGAGAAACAGGGATGACTCTCAGATAAAGAATGCTTACTAATGTTCAAGATCAATTGTAAAATTTATTTAATCAATCTTTAACCATTGTTTAATATTTGGAGTATAAAGTGAAGATATCCCTCCTAATAGGCCCTGGTTCATAATTTACCAGGGCATTTTTTTGATCTCTAAGAGACTTAAAAAAATGCCCCGGAAGAAAGAAATTACGCGGATTTCAAAAAAAGCTGTTCAGTAGGTATATGGACGGATGCAGAGGATTCCTTTTCTGGCGTGTTGAAGCTGCGCCATCTGTTCTCTTACCCCCAGGCCTGCTTCAAAAATTGCTTCGGGTATTTATGATCTTTTTTTTGTACCGCCTTTTTTATGAGCTGAACCAGACGGAGTTTTTCATAAAGACCCATTCCGACAATCCTGGCGCAGATTACAAAACCTTCGCCGGTAAAAAACTCGATGCTTTCTTTTCTGTGAACAGGGCTCCAGAGGTCTTCGACTGCCTGAAGAATAATAGCCTCCGCAATCTTCCTCTCCTGTTTTGTCGGACGCAATCCCTGGATATTCTGACGGCTGGTGTCTTTTATCGCAGGTTTTGAAGATTTAGGGCAGAATATGTAAAATTGTGGCCTTTTGCTTTTGCAGTATTCCCGCACCTCGAAGGAGTCCGTGGCATGCAGAATGTTTTTCGGTCTGCTGTACAGAGTCTGCTTTCCTGATAAAAAGGAGCATTTCATAGATGCCCTCCCTTGGGTTTGTAGTTTCAGAAAACAAAAAGACCTTTATCTATATTTCTAACATAGGCAGCCAGCAATATCAAGAGAAAAATATTAATTGACTTAATAATTATAATTAATAATTTAGCCTGTTTCAGCCATTAAACTGATAACGGCTCAACGGTTGGCTTTTAAACAGTTTCGACGAGATTTTTCAGAGTCCTGAGGTGTTTTTCCCCTGAAAATATTACAAAGGAATAATGTATGAAAAAAGTCAGGCAGCTGGAGAAGATATTCCTGCCGGAATTGTGCACCTCAAGCCTGTACTTGAGCAATGTCCCTCTCGCATTCTCCGTCAATTCATATATCTCCTGGATATATCCTTTGACCGGCAGGTTGCCTCCTGTAAGATGGACGAGAAGTTTTGCCGGCTCCTGATATTCCATGAACTCGGCCAGAAAATTGCCCTCCCTGCCGTTCATTTTGAAGCGCACCCGGTACCTGTAACCCTCTGCCGGCCCACCCCCTGAGACAGGGACTACAGCCTTGATTTTCGGGTCCCATTCCTTAATTTGCGCCGGCGCCCTGAGATACCGCCATACAACAGCCGGGGGGCGGTCTATCTGGATCTTGTCCTTAAGAGTCATTTATCGAAAAAACACCAGCTTAACCACAGAGTTCTTCTGACTCACCTTTTGGTTATAACTCTTTGCCTTGGTTTCTGTTTAAAATCATAATGTTTTCTCTGTGCTCTCCGTGGTATTAGTTTATCGATCTTTACTTCATAATAAGACTAAGGGCGGCCCTTGAATTCTTCCAGCAGCCGGCTGAAGTCTTCTTCTCCCATTTCCTTTGTCAACTCGGATATTAACTCATTTATGATATTCAGATTAGGCGAGCCTATCCTTTCAAAAATATCAAGGGAGATCAGGTAATCGATGAATGCGTCCTTATAATTTTTTTTCATATGCATGACTTTTCCTATCATGCCCACAGTGCCGGCGACCCCCACAATGTCTCCGACCTTTTTGGCGATCTCAAGGGCCTTCTGGTAAAACTCGAGCGCCCTGTCATAATCGCCCCTGTTTTGATAGACTATTCCTATCTGATGATAACTTTTTGAAATCCCAACGATGTCTCCCACCCTTTCGGCTATTCCCAGTGCCTTCCGGTAAAACTCAAGGGCTGTGTCATAGTCGCCTTTTTCCTGATGCACAATACCTATCTGCTTGTAACTCATGGATACTGCGGCAACATCCCCTATCCTTTCCGAGATCTGAAGCGCCTTGCGGGAAAAATCAAGCGCCGTGTCATAATCCCCCTTGGTTTGATATACGGTAGCCATCTGGTTATAGTTTTTTGATACTTCCGTCACATCGCCGATCTTCTCGGCGATCTCCAGGGCTTTTTGATAAAAATCGAGCGCCTTGTTGTATTCCCCCCTTTCATGGTTGACAAGGCCTATCTGGTTATAGCAGGTTGAGGCCCCTGCTATATCCCCGATCTTCTCGGCAATCCCCAGAGCCTTAAGGGTAAAATCGAGGGCTGTGTCATAATCTCCCCTCAATTTGTGAAGGAGCCCTATCTGTCCGTAGATCCTCAATATCGTATAATGATCGTCTGTCTTTTCCTTTATCTCGAGCGCCTTGTGGGACAGCTCGAGCGCTTTAGCATAGTCGCCCTGTTTTTGATAAACAATCCCCATATTCTGATATCCGGCAGATGCAGCAGCCAGGTCTTCTGTTTTGTCAGCAATCTCAAGGGCCTTTTGATGGAAATCCAGGGCCCAGTCATAATCGCCCCTTTTCTGGTGAACAATGCCGATCTGGTTATAGCTCTTTAATATGCCGCTGATGTCCCTGATCTTTTCCGCAAGGGCAAGGGTCTTATAGGAGAAATCAAGCGCCTTATCATAATCACCCCGTTTTTGGTGGACCACCGCCATCTGGTGATAACTTTTTAATATCTCGGCATTGTCCCGGGACTTCTCCGATATCTCAAGTGCGCTGGAAGAGAGTTCAAGCGCCTTGTCATAATCACCTCTCTTTTGGTGCAGGAGAGCTATCCGGTTATAGCATCTTGATATTTCGGACATGTTCCCTGCCGCCTGGGCCGCCTTAAGGGCTTCCCCGCACGTCTCTAATGTCAGGTCACTAAAATTCATGGCTTTATTGCACCGGCCAAGCCTTCCCTGTTTTTGAGCGCCTCATTTTTTCTGCTGCGATCATAATGAGCGACAATGCAGCCGGTGTCATGCCCTGTATCCTGCTGGCCTGGCCGAGATTAACAGGACGCACTTCCTCGAGCTTGCAGAGGATCTCTTTTGAAATGCCTGGCACGGCCTTATAGTCAATGACCTCAGGGATCTGCCTCTCCTCAAGCTTTTTTAATTTTTCAGCTGTCTCGATCTGTCTGATTATATACCCCTCATATTTCACCTGAATCTCTACCTGTTTTTCAACATCCTCACCGAGTTCAATTTCAGACGGCGAGCATTGTTTGATAACGCTATATGAAACCTCAGGCCTCTTCAGCAGCTGCTCAAGGGAGCTGTCCTCCCCGATTGCCGGCGTGTCGAGTCTCTTTAATGTCTCGTTAATCCTGTCAGGCTTTATGCGTGTCTTTTTGATCCTGACTATTTCGGCCTCAATCTTTTGCTTCTTATCCATGAACCTCTCATACACTTCAGAGTCCAGCAGGCCTATTGTATGGCCCTTTTCCATGAGCCGCATGTCCGCGTTATCATGCCGCAGGAGCAGGCGGTATTCCGCCCGTGAGGTGAACATCCTGTAAGGTTCCTTCGTGCCTTTAGTCACGAGATCATCCAGCAGGACCCCTATATATGCCTCGTGCCTGCCGAGCAGAAGGGGCCCTTTGCCCCGGATTTTCAGCGCTGCATTGATCCCTGCCATTAAACCCTGCGCAGCAGCTTCTTCATATCCTGAGGTCCCATTTATCTGGCCTCCCAGAAACAGACCTTCTATGTTCTTTGTCTCAAGTGAAGGTTTCAGCTGTGTCGGGAAGACAAAGTCATATTCGATCGCATAGGCAGGCCTCATGATCTCCGCATTTTCAAGTCCCGGTATTGTCCTCAAAAACTCGGTCTGGACGTCAAACGGCAGACTGGTTGATATCCCGTTTGCATAGTATTCATTAGTCTCGAGGCCTTCCGGCTCCAGAAATACCTGATGCCTTTCGCGCTCTGCAAAACGCACGACCTTGTCCTCTATAGAAGGACAATATCTCGGTCCTATCCCGGTAATTTTGCCGCTGTACATGGCGGACCGCTCAAGGTTGTCTTTTATAATCTTGTGCGTTCCAGCATTGGTATAGGTTATATAACAGGGAAGCTGGGGGTTTTCTATTTTTATAGTGCTGTGAGAAAACGGGATGGGCGGATCATCGCCAAACTGTGCCTCTGTCTTTGAGAAGTCTATGGTCTTTGCATCTAGCCTTGGCGGAGTCCCTGTCTTCAGCCTGCCGAGCTTCAACCCCAGAGCCGAAAGGCAGTCTGACAAACCTACAGAGGGGAACTCCCCAGCCCTGCCTGCAGCAAAACTTTCATGTCCGACATGCATAAGCCCCTTCAAAAATGTCCCGGTCGTGACAATGACGCAGCGCGAACCATAGAACATGCCCAGTGCCGTCCTGACACCCTTTACCTTCCCGTCTTCTACAACAATTTCTTCTGCGGTCGCCTGCTTGATATCCAGGCCCCCCTGTGCCTCGAGGACCCGCCTCATATTCAGCCTGTACAAAACTCTGTCAGCCTGCGCCCTCAAAGACCAGACAGCAGGGCCTTTTGACTTGTTCAGCATCCGGAATTGTATCCCTGCCCTGTCAGTGACCTTTGCCATCTCTCCTCCGAGGGCGTCGATCTCCCTGACAAGGTGTCCCTTGGCAAGACCTCCGATAGCAGGATTGCAGGACATCTGGCCTATAGTATCGAGGTTCATGGTGAATATGCAGGTGGACATACCCAGGCGGGCCGCGGCGAGTGCGGCCTCGCAGCCCGCATGGCCCGCGCCGATAACTATAACATCGTAGGATTTGTTCGTATTCATGAGAACTATTATAAAATAATTCATGGTTGTATAACATGCTTTGAAGGAACGATCGATTTATTATTCGGCAATACATGAAACATTCAATTTGTTGTCAACCCGACTTGTCCGGAATCATTCTTGATTTTCAGATGCGGGAATAACAACTTCAGGAATTTAATCGCCGGTTTATTAATCTCCTCCTCTGTGTCGTCGCTTAAGGACTTTAGAAAGTCTTATCAACTGATTTACTGGTTTTGCTTTATAAAACCTCTGGAAAAACATTATAATTTCCAGAGACGATTTTCTACGGCAAAGATATCTCCGGGAGGGACGAATGAGAAAGGCGAAGATTGAGAGAAAGACGAAAGAGACGGACATCAAGGTAGAACTGGACCTAGACGGGACAGGGAAGTATGCGGTAGATACCTCGATACCTTTTCTCGATCACATGCTCTCCCTCATGTGCAAGCACGGGCTCTTTGACCTGAAGATAAAGGCAAAGGGCGATTTGGAGATAGACGACCACCATACGGTCGAGGACGTCGGGATCGTCCTGGGCAAGGCCCTGAGACAGGCGCTCGGGGACATGAAAGGCATCAACCGCTACGGACAGGCCTCTGTTCCTATGGACGAGGCGCTTGCCTCTGTATGCCTCGACATCAGTGGGAGGGCCTATCTGGTGTATAAGGTGGAGTTTCAGAAGAAGAGCAAGCTGAAGGAGTTTGACCCTGACCTGATCGAGGACTTTCTTCAGGCCTTCGCAGGCAACGCGGGCATCACCCTGCACGCTGGCGTGCCCTATGGCAGGAACACTCACCATATCATCGAGGGGATCTTCAAGGCCCTCGGCAGGGCCCTGAGACAGGCTGTGACGATAGACCCAAGGGTGAAAGGCGTGCCCTCGACAAAGGGGAAACTCTGAAATTCTTTGATTTCGTGCCTTTAGTGTTTCTGTTGAAAAGACTCTGGATCCCCGGGTCAAGCCCGAGGATGACAATCTTAACTGTTATCTCCAGTGTGTCATTCCCGCAGGTCTTTAGCGGGAATCCAGTCAGAATTATGGTCAATTCATTTTATGCGCGAATGAACTTTAATTATTGAATATGAAGCCGGAATCCCTTCAGCCGCTGATACCCTTGCAGGAGATCAGATATGTCCTGCTGGACATGGACGGCACGCTGCTCGACAAGTATTTCGACGATTATTTCTGGGAGCACCTCCTGCCTGAAAAATACGCAGAGAAAAAAAACATCACCTTCGGAAAGGCAAAGGAAGAACTGCTCGCCAGGTACAAAACCCACGAAGGTACGCTCAACTGGACAGACATAGACTTCTGGTCAAAAGAAGTAGACATCGATATCCCGGCCCTGAAGGAGCAAATACACCACCTGATCGAGATACATCCCCATGTTGAGGATTTTCTTAAGATGCTCAGGCGCCACAGGAAGAAGGTGTTTCTCGTCACGAACGCCCATTATAAGGTCCTTGAACTCAAGCTGAAGAAGACCGAACTCGGGGGTTATTTCCACGCAGCCCTCACTTCCTGCGAGATCGGCTATCCAAAGGAGATGCCAAAGTTCTGGCAAAAGGCAGAGAACCAGCTCGGCTTTGAAAAAGAGAAGACCCTTTTCATCGACGATACAGTTGCCGTGCTGAAGACTGCTGCTCAGTACGGAATCAAATATATACTCCACAAGACATATGCGAGTTCGAAGGCAAAGAAGGCAGCTCAGGTGGAGTTCCCGGTTATCGAGGATTTCAGGGAGCTCATGTTTCTGGATGACAAGTAAGAATGGTAAAGTTGTTTCTCCCGGTCAAATAGCTTAAAATAAAAAACCATGGATAACATTGCCAATCAACTTATAGAACTGACAAAAGAGCCGAAGATTGCCTATTTTTCGATGGAGATAGGCGTCCATAACGACATACCCACCTATAGCGGCGGCCTTGGGGTCCTTGCAGGCGATACCATACGCTCGGGGGCTGACCTGAAACTGCCGATGGTTGCTGTTACCCTCCTTTGCAGAAAGGGCTATTTCAGGCAGGAGACTCGACGAGAGCGGCAGGCAGACCGAGCTGCCCTATGAATGGGAGCCTTCCAGATTCATGCAGCTTCTGCCCTGTATGGTGACTGTGCAGATCGAGGGCCGGGAAGTGCATGTCCAGGCATGGCAGTATAACGTGAAGAGCCTGACGAGCGGGAGCATTCCGGTATTTTTCCTCGATACCGACGTGGTGAACAACGCCCCTCAGGACCGCGAGATCACCGCCCAGCTCTACGGAGGCGACCTTGCCTACCGGCTGAAGCAGGAGATAGTGCTCGGGCTCGGCGGGGTCAGAATGCTCCGTGAGATGGGGTTCGAGATAAAGAAGTACCATATGAATGAAGGACACGCGGCCTTTCTTATCCTTGACCTGCTCAACCGCTTCAAACGACCGATTGAGGATGTATGGGATGAAAAGCTCGTCTGGGACAAAAAGAAGGTGAAGGACCTTTGCGTATTTACGACCCATACCCCTGTAGGGGCAGGCCACGACAAGTTCCCCTACGATCTTGTGTCGCAGGTCATGGGCGAGATCATACCGTTCAATGTACTGAAGGAGCTGGCAGGCTGGGAAAACCTGAACATGACTATGCTGGCACTGAACCTGAGCCGTTATATCAACGGAGTGGCAAAGAAGCACGGCGAGGTCTCAAAAAACATGTTCCCCGGCTACGAGATATACGCCATCACAAACGGCGTGCATTCCTTTACCTGGACCTGCAACAGCTTCAGGAAACTCTATGACGAATACCTGCCTGGCTGGGCGAACGAACCGGAGCTGTTCGTGAGGGTGGGCCGTATCCCGGATGAGATGCTCTGGAACGCGCATATGGAGGCAAAACAGCTCCTCTGTGATTACATTAAACAGCAGACAGGCGATATCTTTTCTCCGGACATCCTGACGATAGGCTTTGCCAGGAGGGCGACCGCCTATAAGAGGGCAGACCTTCTTTTCAGGGACATCGAACGGCTCAAGAGGATAGGCACCGGAAAGATACAGCTGGTATATGCCGGAAAGGCCCATCCAAAGGACGAACCCGGAAAACAGCTTATACAGAACATCTTCAGATACAAGGAAGAGTTCAGGGACAGGATAAAGATCGTTTATCTGAAAAACTATAATATGGAGACTGCGCTGAAGATCGTCTCGGGTGTTGATGTATGGCTGAATACGCCCCTGAGGCCCCTCGAAGCCTCGGGCACGAGCGGGATGAAGGCAGCGCATAACGGGGTAATGAATTTCAGCGTGCTGGACGGCTGGTGGATAGAGGGGCATATCGAGGGCTACACAGGCTGGTCCATAGGACCTGCGCCCATTGAAAAGGGCCAGTCCTCCGACCTTACTGACATAAAGAGCGCTGACAGCCGCGATGCAGAAGACCTTTACTTCAAGCTCGAAAATATCATCATCCCCATGTATTATGACGACAGACACATGTGGATCAGGATGATGCAGAATGCCATCGGCAAGAACGCCTATTATTTCAACTGCCACCGCATGATGCGGCGGTACGTGACCGAGGCCTATATACGTTAGGGTTTTCTCCCTGGACGTCTTCCTGATCTCCACTTACATTTTCTAATCATCAAAATGTCATCACTTTTTTGTGACAGAGATTCCCTTCATAATTCCTTCAAACAAATCTACTAAATTAAATTTATAAATAATTTAGTTTATTATCGCTTTTGGCTGGCCCTTACCGGGACGCGTACGTTTATGTTGCAGACAGGGACTGGCGGGCATTGTGGTGAGGTGTTAAAGGAGGTAGAGAAATGATATGGATTGTGGGGTTGGTTATTTATTTTTTTCTGATTATGCTCCTGACTGCTCCCTTTATCCTGTCCAGCAGGATAAGCAGAGAAGAAGAGAGCGGAACATATGGGAAATGCAGGGTATGTATTGCCAGTGATGCAACCGCCTAGCGGGAAAACTGTCGGACTCGCGTTAATAAAGGAAACAGGGGCAGGGTATCAGAAAGTCCACTGCCATACAGAAAACATCACCCCCTGGGTGGCCGTTAGCGCCCTCCGACAACACTGATCAGCATTTGGAAGCAGTCAATTCCTCAGCTTCCGGTTGCACTGCATGCAGTAGTCTCTCTCAGGCACGAAACTGCCGCATTCCTTGCACTGTACCATATTGATCGGCATTTCTTTTCCGCAGTACCTGCATTCAGTGGCCGACTCCTGAAGCAGTTTGTTGCAATAAGGGCATTGTCTGGTCTTGCCGGCCTTTAAAAGCGGGGGCAGGACCCCGAGGACCACTATCAGAAGCGGGAAGATGAAACAGACCAGACCCCAGACAAAGGGGTTTCTCCCTTTCTTTGAGGCGATGACAGCTCCCAGTATGCCGACGAGTGCCTGGAACAGGACGACCCTGCTATACAAGTTTTCCCCCTTTTGAGAGCAGCTCAAGCGCCTTTTTGTGCAGCCCTTTATTGCCTGCAGCAAGCAGGCTGGAACTTTTCTTAAGGTCTAATGACACATTTTCTATGTCTTCGCCGGAGATATTGGTGATTATAGCGCCGGCCTCTTTTGCCAGCAGCCATCCCCCGGCAAAGTCAAAGCTCCTGGAGCGCGAGGGCGTAACAAATACGCTTGAGGCCCCGCATGCAAGATAAGCAAGATCCAGAGCAGTCGCCCCAAGGCACCTTGTTTTTCTGGATTGGGAAAGAAGCGGCATTATCGCGGGGATGTCTTTAGCCGGGACCTGCGCCTCGTAGGAGACGAGGGACAGCAGATCATCAGCCTGTGTCTGCAGCCGTCTTCCGTTGAGCCAGGCGCCTGAACCGGCCTCAGCCCAGAACTCATCGCCATTGGAGAGGTTGATCACATAGGAGAGCCGAACTTTGCCGAGAATATCACCGTCAGAAACAGCGATAGAGGTGCAGAAGAAGGGGATCCCGGCAACAGCATTCTTGCTGCCGTCTACAGGATCGACCACGACCCGGGTCCCGCCTCCATGCAGCTCCATGATACCCATTTCTTCCGATATGATTGTGAGGGGTTCCTGCAGCGCCTTCAGGCCTGACAGAACGATCTCCTCAGCTAGGATGTCAATGGCAAAGGTTTTATCGCCTGCAGCGCCTGTGCCGACAAAGTCTTTTCTGGCGGGAGCAAACCTGGCAGCTGGTACCTCCTCAAAGAGGGTCCTGCCGATCGCCTTAAGGTCATCGATGTTCACATCTGTATTTTACGCATGGGAAGCGTTCGGAGCAACATTGAGTCGAGACAAAAAACCACAGCATGCTCCTGTCTTAGGGAATTTATTTGATAAACCTCTCTGCTTAGCTCCGGGGCTTAAACTGCCGGTGTATCTTCCCTGAATTCATGCTCCCATGAGAGAAGTTTCCCCACGCAGTATGCCATTACACGTGACTCCTCTGCTTGAGAAAAGTATTTCAGGTTTTTCGGCGATCAGGGTAAGGGGTTCCCTTGGTTCAGACCTGAACCTCTTGTATTTGCTCTGCGGACTCTGCGGTTGATCCGAATAATGCCTTCAACCCTATTCAGGTGAAAACAGTCCTGTGCTGAAATACCGCTCGCCCCTGTCAGGGATAATAACAACGACCTGCCTGCCTTTGCCGAGTTTTCTTGCGACCCTCAGCGCTGCCCACACAGCTGCACCCGAGGATATGCCTGCAAGAATGCCTTCTTTCCTGGCCAGGGCGCGCGCTGTCTCTGCAGCGTCAGTGTCGGTCACTGCAATGATCTCGTTGTAGATATTGGTATTGAGTACCCCAGGGACAAAACCAGCTCCTATCCCGGCTATTTTATGGGGGCCGGGCTTCCCCCCTGACAGGACAGGTGATGACGCAGGTTCCACTGCCGCAATCCATACCTCGGGGTTTCTGTCTCTGAGCACTTCTCCGACCCCGGTGATGGTCCCTCCTGTACCGACGCCTGCAACAAACCCGTCCGGGACTGATCCGAGGGCCTGCAGAATCTCCAGAGCAGTAGTTTTCCTGTGTATCTCTGGGTTTGCGCTGTTTTCGAACTGCTGCGGCATGAAATAAGCCGGATTGTTTTCGCATATTTCAGCGGCCTTCTCAACAGCCCCCTTCATGCCTTTTTTCCCCTCTGACAAGTATAAGTTCCGCCCCATACGCCTGAAGCAGCTGCCTGCGCTCCATAGACATGGTGTCCGGCATGGTAAGGATAAGCCTGTAGCCCTTGATCGCGGCAACCATTGCAAGCCCGATCCCTGTGTTCCCGCTCGTCGGTTCGACAATAATGCCGCCTGCTTTTAATTTCCCTTCACGCTCAGCTGCCTCTATCATCGAAAGCGATATCCTGTCTTTGACAGAACCGCCCGGATTATATCCTTCAAGCTTTGCCCATATCACGGCATCTTCCGGACCGGTAAGATGATTGATTTTTACTAACGGCGTGTCCCCGATCAGCTCCAAAACATCTTTGTATAATTTCATGGCGGCCTCCCCAAGGTTATGGAAAATTAGTAAACATTCAGCCGTCAGCAAATAAGCTGTCAGCGAAAAGCGGAATATACAAAGCTCAAAGACAAGTTCGGCACAGCGTCCTATACAGTCTTTTGTTCGGCTCCTCTTGCCGAAAGCTGACTGCTTAGGATGAAAGCTCAACTATTATGGGAATTATACCACAGTTGTCTTTGGACTATTTTCAGAATAATCGAAATAGTGTTATATTTCTAACAATGGCCATTGCGATACTAAAGGCCTCGGGGCAACCCGAGGAGTTTGACAGAGAGAAGCTTACCAGTTCCCTTATCCGATCGGGGACTCCTGCTGATGTTGCGGAGGATATCGCAGAAGAGGTCGCAAAAAAAATACTCCCCTCCATGAGAACAAAAGACATTTACAGAATGGCAAAGAAGCTGCTGAAACACTACAGCCTTGTCACAGGCATGCGCTATTCCCTGAAAAAAGCGATTTCAGTCCTCGGACCATCCGGATATCCCTTTGAACAATATTTTGCGAGGGTGCTGAAAGGCCATGGCTATTCCGCAGAGGTCAACCGGGTTATCAGCGGCTATTGCGTAAGGCACGAAGTGGACATCCTGGCAAAAAACGGGAACGAGCATTTCATGATAGAGTGCAAATACCACAGCAACGGCGGCAAGCCAACGGATGTTAAGGTTGCGCTGTATGTCCATTCACGGTTTAATGATATAAAGAAGGCCTTCGAACTCATGCCCGAACATGGTCATGATGTCCATCAGGGGTGGCTTGTCACAAATACACGCTGCACGACCGACGCGCTGAAATATGCGGAATGCGTCGGACTGCGGATCATAAGCTGGCGGTACCCTGAGACAGGCAGCCTCGAAAAAATGATCGAGGAGAAGAAGCTCTATCCTGTGACGATATTGCCGTCTGCGCGGAGAAAATTCCTTGAGCCGCTGTTCAGGAACAATTTCATCCTCGCCCAGGAGATCGCTGATATCGATGAAGAGTCCTTCCTGAGAAAGAGCGGGATTGATGAGCGTGCTGCCAGGGCGATAAAAAGGGAAGCTGATGAGATCTGTCCATGTGCCACGTAGACGCTAAATTCTTACACTCCGGTCGGCTTGCATAATACTATGGAACATAATAAAATGTTTTTGTACGCTTGCTCTCATTAAAAAATACATCAATTCACGAAAGGAGAAGAAATGAAATTATTTTTGTCGATGGTTTTAGGTGTTGTCCTCCTGGCTGGCCAGGCCAGTGCGGAAGAAAAGAAGGTGCTTCAAACCACTAAAGAAAAACAGAGCTACAGCATGGGCGCTGATATCGGGGCCCGGATGAAGGCCCAGTCGATCGAGGTGGACGCCGATGCCTTTGTTCAGGGCCTGAAGGACACGCTCTCCGGCGAAAAGAAGCTCATGACCGATGACGAGATCAGGGAAACGCTCACAGCCCTGCAAAAGGATCTGAGGGAAAAGCATGATAGAGCGGAATAAAGTGCTTGGCGAGAAAAACAAAAAAGAAGGCGAGGCCTTCCTCGCTGAAAACAAGAAAAAGGAAGGGGTAAAAACCCTCCCGAGCGGCCTGCAATACAAGGTAATAAAAGAAGGCACCGGGAAAATCGCCTAAAGCAGACGATACTGTTGTCTGCAATTACCGCGGCACATTGATTGACGGCACTGAATTTGACAGCTCCTACAAACGCGGAGAGCCGGCTACATTCCCGCTTAATCAAATTATCCCCGGCTGGACTGAGGCCCTGCAACTGATGAAAGAAGGCTCTAAATGGCAGCTCTTTATCCCTGCCAACCTGGCCTACGGCGAACAGAGCACAGGCATCATAGGCCCGAATTCAGTTCTGATCTTTGAGATTGAATTGATCTCAGTTAAGGATAAAGAGCAAACAAGAGTCTACCAGCAGGGCTGTGACTTCAGTCCAGCCCTGCTGACTTACTGGAACAGTTCAAAAGCTCAGTAGAGCAATGGCATATAAAAGGCACCAGAGGTCGCCTTTTGATTCGACTGGTTTTTTTCTCAAGTCCAGCTGCCTGCTGTTGAACTATTGCACTTATTGTATCCTGTCAACTCCCATATACGGCTTCAAGACCTCGGGTATGATGACTGAACCGTCCTTCTGCTGGTAGTTTTCAAGAACTGCCACGAGGGTCCTTCCGATTGCAAGGCCTGAGCCGTTGAGGGTGTGGACAAACTCCGTGCCTTTTTTCCCTGCGCGTTTGAACCGTATGCCCGCCCTCCGCGCCTGGAAGTCGCCGAAGTTTGAACAGGATGATATCTCCCGGTACCTGTTCTGGCCCGGAAGCCAGACTTCAATGTCGTATGTCTTTGCAGAGGAAAAACCCATATCCCCTGTGCATAAGGTGATCACCCTGTAAGGCAGCCCGAGCCGCTGGAGTATGTCCTCAGCGTCGTTCGTCAGTTTCTCATGCTCTGCGACGGAATCTTCCGGCTTCACGAACTTTACCAGCTCTACCTTGTTAAACTGATGCTGCCTGATAAGACCCCTCGTGTCCTTGCCGTGGGAACCTGCCTCTCTCCTGAAACACGGGGTATAGGCGGTGTAATACAGCGGAAGGTCTTCTTCCTTCAGGATTTCATCCCTGTGCATATTTGTCACCGGCACCTCAGCGGTCGGGATAAGGTAAAACTCAGGGTCCGCGATCCTGAAGAGTTCCATCTCGAATTTCGGGAGCTGTCCTGTGCCGGTCATGCTCTCCCGGTTTACCAGGACAGGAGGGAAAATCTCTGTATAGCCTTTCGAGGTATTGAGGTCAAGCATAAAGTTCATCAGCGCCCTTTCGAGCCTTGCTCCCGGCCCCTTCATAAGCGCGAAGCGGGCGCCGGCGATCTTTGCAGCGCGATCAAAGTCTATAATGTCGAGCGCTGCAGCGATGTCCCAGTGGTTCAGGGGCTCAAACGCAAATTCCGCCGGGGCGCCCCATTTCCGTATCTCGACATTCTCTGTCTCGTCCCTCCCCACAGGCACTGATTCGTCCGGGATATTCGGGATCGTCAGGAGCAGATTCCGCGTCTCATCTTCGACCTCCCTCAGCTTTTCGTCAAGGGCCTTTATCTTGTCTGAGACACCTTTCATCTCCTCAAGCTGAGAAGAGGCATCCGCCTTCTCTCTCTTGAGTCTGCCTATCTCTTCGGAGACCACATTTCGCCTGTTCCTGAGTTCCTCAGCCTCTTTGAGCAAGGCCATCCTTTTTTCATCCAGCGCCAGAAAATGCGACAGGGGGAACTCGTAGCCCCTCTTGTTCAGCGCCTCTTTCACTGCTCCGATATTTTCTCTCACAAACCGCGCATCAAGCATTCTGCAACTCCCTTTCAAATTATAGTGTCTTACTATAGCCTAAGCATCTCCAAAATTAAAACACTGCTTATAATGATTGAATTTGGTAAGAACAAGAAAATTCGTTTATCAGGGGCATCGATGACTGAAAAGCATTTTGCAGCAACACCTTATAAATGCCGTAATCAATTCCTCGAAGGAATAAAAATATGAGGTGGGCGAATGCGAATTGCATTATGGCACATGGTAGAACCTTGTTGAAATTAAAAGACTTTGAAGTCATTTATGCCCCTGCGGATAAAAAGTAAATCGCACTTTTGGGGATAGCATACCTTTTTTCTTCAGCAGGTAAGGTGAAAGGCGGCTATCACCTTTTTGCCGGCCGGCCGGTTATTGAAGAGTTCCACGGCCTTTCCGGTCTTTGCGACATGGACCTCGATCCCCTGTTTCTCAAGAAAGGAGAGCGTGCTCTCCGGCACCTGCATCACACCCATGTCCCCGGTCCCGACGATGAAGATGTCCGGTCTGGCTGCTATGACCCCTGCGAGGTCCTCTTTCTGGAGAAAATGGCCCTCCTTCCTCCACCACGACGGGTCGACCTTGTCAGGATAGACGATCAGATCAGCCGTATAGGTCTTTTTGTCGATAATCATCCTGCCGAAGACATATCCGTCTATATGCATCTTTTCTCCTTTTCATCTATAATTAATTCCAGTGATAGTTTAGCTATCAGCACTCAGCGATCAGCTTTCGGCAAGAAAAGGCGAACAAAAGAATATCCGGGAGGCCAAGCTGGACTTATTTATCAGCCTCGTATATTCTGCCTTTCGCTGATAGCTTATTGCTGATGGCTGAACGCTTACTGATTCCATATTAGCACGAGACGATAAATTTGAGGAGGGACAGGCATATGATAATAGGGGTATTGACCGGCGGCGGAGACGCTCCGGGCCTGAACGGCGTTATACGGGCTGTTGTGCGGACGGCCCATATTCAGTATGGCTGGGAGGTCATGGGGATCTTCGACGGCTTTGAGGGTTTGATCGGAAAAACCAATGCCAAGAAGCTTACTCCGTGGACCACGCGGGGGATCCTCTACAGGGGCGGTACGATCCTCGGGGCAACAAACAGGGGCAACCCCTTTGCTTCCAAGGTGACGATAAAAGGAAAGGAGGTCGAAAAAGACCTCTCGGACAGCGTAATTGAAAATATGAAGAAGCTCGGCATCGACGCGCTTGTCGTCATAGGCGGAGACGGCTCGCTGAACATCGCATACAAGCTGCTCCTGAAAGGGGCCAAGGTCATCGGCGTGCCGAAGACGATCGACAATGACCTCAGGGCGACCCATATAACCTTTGGATTCAGCACTGCTGTTGAAACCGCCACAGACGCCCTCGATAAGCTCCAGACCACCGCTGAAAGTCACCACAGGGTAATGGTATTGGAACTTATGGGAAGATATGCTGGATGGATTGCGCTGGAGGCAGGGATAGCAGGGGGCGCTGACGTCATCCTTATCCCTGAAATACCCTATGATATCGAAAAGGTCACTGAGAAGATCCTCGAAAGAAAAAAAGCAGGCTGCCATTCGAGCATCGTTGTTGTGGCTGAAGGGGCGAAGCCGATCGGCGGGGAGATGGCTGTGCTCGAAAAAGACGCTTCAGGCTATGCCCTGAGACTGGCCGGCATCGGCAACAGCATTGGAGAGGCTGATCAGGAAGCAGACAGGGATCGATGTGAGGGTGACTGTCCTGGGACACGTCCAGAGGGGCGGCTCTCCCTGCGCCTTTGACCGGATCCTGGCGACACGGTATGGGGTGAAGGCGGTCGAGCTTATAAAAGAAGGGAAGTTCGGACATATGGTCTCCTACGATCCGCCTGCGATCACTTCGGTTCCGCTCGAAAAGGCGATCACAAAGCTTAAGCTCGTTAATCCCGAAGAACCGCTCGTGAAAGCAGCGGAAGGTATGGGCGTGAGTTTCGGCAGATGAGACAGGAGATAGTCTGATGCGCCCAACAGACAGTAAAATTGGATCATAGACAGGGGAGGCCATTAAAATATTGACTGACAAGGCAGGCGAACTGGGGATTGATTTAAAAGTAAATCCCTTGAGCCCTCTTTGAGAAAGGCCAAATGAATAAATTCTCTTATTTCTGTTATAATTATCGACCAGGAGGGGTGGCCGAGCGGTTGAAGGCGACGGTCTTGAAAATCGTTGTAGGGGAAACTCTACCGTGAGTTCGAATCTCACCCCCTCCGCCATTTTTCCTGCCATTCCTAGTGACTGTTTATAAAACTCTGTCTCTTTGTATGTCATAAATTATAAACAGACTCTAATCAACAAGATAATCGGACAGCTTTGCAAACTCCTCAAGACTCAAGGTCTCCGGCCTTCTCTGAGGGTCGATCCCGGCGGATTTCATCACATCCCTTACTCCCTCTCCAAGGCCCTTCAGCGAATTTGAAAGCGTTTTTCTCCGTTGCGAAAAGGCTGTTCTGACAAGCCTGAAGAACATCTTTTCATCTCTGACCATTACGCGGGGCCGCTCAAGAATTTTCATGTGCACTACCGCGGAGTCGACCTTCGGTATGGGGCGGAACGCCTCTTTGGGGATAACAAACATCAGCTCGGCCTGTGCAAAGTATTGGATCATTATTGTCAGGACACCGTAATCCCTGCCTCCGGGGTGTGCGACTATCCTTTCCGCCACCTCTTTCTGGATCGTCAGGGTCATGCTCTTTAAACGCTCCTTTGCCTCGAGCAGTCTGAATATAATGGGCGTTGTTATATAGTAGGGTATATTGGCAACGACCTTGAATTCGCCGATACCCTCGAACGGGAACTTCATGGCGTCCGCGTGGATGATCTCGACATTTCGTAGGCGATAAAATCTCCTTTCAGCCTTTCAAATAATTCAGGGTCCAGCTCAATGGCGATAAGCCTCTTGACGACTTCCGAAAGCTTCCGCGTAAGTTTGCCAGGGCCGGGGCCTATTTCCACGACCGTATCCTCCCCTGATAGGCCTGCAGCACGTACTATGTTGTCTAATATCATGGGGTCATAGAGGAAATTCTGGCCGAGATGCTTTTTTGTCATACAGGTTTCATTTGTAAAGCAAGTTTCAGGGCCTCAATCATGCTTGAGGGGTCGGCCTTTCCGATCCAGGCGATATCATATGCTGTGCCATGGTCAGGGGATGTCCTTATGATCGGGAGTCCTATGGTCACATTCACTCCTTTATCAAAGGCTATCATTTTCAAAGGGATCAGTCCCTGGTCATGGTACATACAGACCACAATGTCGACCTCTCCCCTGTATGCCTTATAAATACTGTATCCGGAGGAAAGGGTCCGGTTGTCCGGATTCCTTCTCTTGCGGCATCTTCAATGGCAGGAATAATCTTCTTTATTTCCTCGTCCCCGAATATGCCGGCCTCACCTGCATGGGGATTAAGCCCGGCCACAGCTATCCTGGGGTGTCTTATCCCCAGCATGCCGCAGGCCTTTTGGGCAAGGCGTATTGTTTTCAGCACCTTCTCCTTTGTTATCAGGTCAGGCACATTCCTTAAAGATGTATGTATTGTCACAAGGATGACTCTTAAAGGGCCTCCCGCCAGCATCATCGCATAATCCTCTGTCCCCGTGAGTTCAGCGATCATCTCGGTATGGCCTGGCCAATTCATGCCTGCCATCTTCAGGGCCTCTTTCGAAATAGGGGCCGTCACAATCGCATCCACCTGTTTATTGACCGCCAGCTCAACAGCCTTTCTGATACAGGCTGCGGCCGCCCTTCCATTATCGGCCCCGGGCCTGTTTTTTTGAAATTCTTTCATAATTGCCATATCGATCAAATCCAGAGTTCCCGGAGCGCCCTTTGCCTGACCGGGCTCCCCTATTATATTCATTTTCACGGAGAGTCCCGGAAGATGGGCCGCTTCCTCCATAACAACGCGGTCGCCTACAACCATAGGTATACAGAGGTCCCTCACCTCATCTGAACCGACAGCCTTTAGGATAATTTCCGGCCCGACACCGCCGGGGTCGCCCATTGTTATTGCTATTTTCTTCACTTTGGCAGCTCCAACGAATAATATTCTCCGTGACCGGGAAAGATAAGCGCTGACTCTCCTCCCCTACGCACCATGTCAGGCAGGCCAACGCTCTTCTTCCCCTATTCTTTCATTATGGATACATAATAGCAACTCTTTGTCTGAGCATACAAGAAAAGCTGTCTCCGGGGCTTCACATGCAGAACAATGAAATGTCTTTCTACAATCCCTGCGACTTTGCCTTCAAATGCTTCTTTCGGAGAGAAATACTTGAAGGCTGTCTTCTACTTTTACCTTTCGATAATTCTTTCTCTCTGCCCTTCCAGGATATCCTCGGCAATAAGATTTTCTATATGTACCTTTAAAATCCGGGAGTCATCTTCTGTAAGATCCTTGAATTGTATCGCCATTCCGGGCGGAAGGATCAAGAAATCTCCAAAAAGCTTCTTGATATAAATAACTTCTCCCATTAATGTCAGCTTTTGGCCATTTTGCAGTTGCAGCATCACAGCAACTTCAGTACCTACCGGTAATGGCTCTTCCTTTCTGAGATAGACACCCCCTTCGGAAAGGGTTTCAGAAAAAAGTTCATACGTTTGTCCGCCACAGTCTACAAAGACCTTTTTATTAAGAGTTGTTCTTATATGTTTACGGTTTGTGCCCATATGACTAAAAAAACACAACTGAAGCGATGCATGCAATTTATCGATTTTTATGGGCTTCAGCAGATAATCAAAACACCCGTTCCGCTTACAATGCTCTATTGTTTCCCTGCTCGAATCACTGGATACCATAATGACAGGGGTATGAGATATTCGCTTATCTCCTTTTATATGCCGGAGAACAGAGAGACCGTCCAGCATCTGCATATGAACATCGAGCATAACAACATCCGACTCGATAAGTTTTACAAGCTTTAAGACCTCCAGGCCATTTTCAGCCGGTATTACCTTAAAACCAAACCTTTTGAGCAATAGACCGAGATACATTAAAAATGTTCTATTATCATCAGCCAAAATTATCTTTTTACTCATCAGGCCTCCAATATGAAAATTTCAGGAAATTATAGTATTCTGCAAGAATCCTGTCAAAACAATTTTCACTTCTGCCCGGGTGAGTTATTTTTCCAACAGATGATTTTGGCCGGCCCTTTGTTTTTCCACCCCTTCAGAATCGCCGTATAATACCCGCTCCCATCTGTCGAAGTCGAGCTTTATCCGCGCGGCTGCATCACATTTACATGGGTTTACTTCATGATAGACAATATTATGAAATTACAAAATAATGATAACTGGAGAAACAGGCGGACCCGGTCAGCTCTCACCCGGATATAAGGCGGTCATCCCTTATCAATGCCCGGCCTCACTGCCCCACAGCTCCTTGAGCCGATAGTCACGACCGCAACTGGTACGGTAGAATTTGTAACGGATCGGATTCTTCCTGTAATAGTGCTGATGATAATCCTCAGCAGGATAGAACTCTGTGGCCGGCACAATTTCGGTCACAACAGGTCCCTTAAAAGTCTTGTTTTTTTCCAAGAGCTCCTTAGACTGAAGCGCCAACCTGTGCTGTTCCTCATTATGATAGAAGATAGCGCTTCGGTACTGATGACCTGTATCACAAAACTGCCGGTCCTTGGTTGTCGGGTCGATGTTGTGCCAAAAGACATTCAGGAGCTTTTCGTAGGTAATTTTTGCCGGATCATAAACGATCTGAACTGACTCGGCATGGCCGGTCCCTCCGGCCGAGACCTCTTCGTAGGTGGGGTTCTTTTTCTGCCCGCCAGTGTAACCGGATGTGACCGAAACCACACCGGGAAGCTCGTCGAAGGGGTGCTCCATGCACCAGAAGCAGCCGCCTGCGAATGTCGCTTTCTCAAGATTAGTTGCAGCCATGGTTGTAGTAATGGCGATAAGCGTCATTGACAGTCCTATTATAGTGATAGTAAGCATTTTCATCGTACCTCCTCCCTGATGACTGAATTATTTCTTGGTTGCCACAAACTGCAGGGCAGCTGAATTCATGCAGTAGCGAAGCCCTGTTGGTTTGGGCCCATCGTCAAATACGTGGCCAAGATGCCCGCCGCAGCGGCGGCAGAGCACCTCGGTGCGGCGCGTGAAGAGAGCTGTTGTCCGGTCTGGTGATGATGTTCTCAGGCGCGATCGGCGCTGTAAAGCTCGGCCAGCCGGTGCCGGATTCGTATTTATCTTCCGACCTGAACAGATCGAGCCCGCAGGCCGCGCAGCGGTAAATGCCATGTTCATGATAGTTGGCGTATATTCCGCTATAGGCCCGTTCAGTCCCCTTTTCTCTCAGGATGTGGTACTGCTCGGGTGTCAATTGCTTTTTTCCACTCCTGGTCGGTTTTTATAATAGTTTCGCTCATGATATAGCCTCCTTTTTCTGCGGAATAAACCTTGATCTGCTCCGGAGCTGATACCCTGGCATCTCCAGCCGGCTTTCCCAGGCAGCCGGAAAAGACGATACAGCCGGCTATGAGGCCGGTCATCACGAAGTCCGCAAATAAGGTTGTATTTTTCATCTCATCTCTCCCTTCTGCTCCACAGCCTGTCTTACCGGACCAAAGCAGTCCTGGCTAATAACTAATAATTCCTTTATGCTGCATTTTCTCATATAACTTTTCCTTTTCAAGGCCTCCTGATCCTGCTATAGATATCTCAAAGATTCCCTAAATGCGGGATGAGCCTCGGAGCGCGGCAAGAATAAACGAAAGTGCAGGATTCTGCTTATTCTCGTCATGGTTTATGAAGTAAGCAGGTCGAGGTGCAAATTGACTGAAATTACCCTCAGCAGTTATCATAATTCCCATGCTTACACCTGAAAAACAGCTTGAGATAATCAAAAGAGGCGCTGTCGAGATAATCAGCGAGGCAGAGCTTCAAAAAAAGCTCCAGCGGTCTTATAAGGAAAATATTCCGCTCAGGATCAAGGCGGGCTTTGACCCTACGGCCCCTGACATACATTTGGGGCATACCGTGCTGCTCGAAAAGATGCGCCAGTTCCAGGAACTGGGGCACGAGGTCATCTTTTTAATAGGCGATTTCACCGGCATGATCGGCGACCCCACTGGGAAAGAGCGAGACGCGCAAGATCCTGACAAAGGATGAGGTGCTGAAGAATGCCGAGACATACAAGTCCCAGATTTTCAAGGTGCTCGATCCTGAAAAAACAGAGGTCAGGTTTAACAGCGAGTGGCTTGAAAGGATGAGCGCCATGGAAACTGCACAATTGGGCGCCTTTGAGACAGTCGCAAGGATGCTCGAAAGGGAGGATTTCAAAAAGCGGTTTAAAGGCAATCAGCCCATAAGCATACTTGAATTCTACTATCCCCTGTTCCAGGCCTATGATTCTGTTGCCCTGAAGGCGGACGTGGAACTCGGCGGCACTGACCAGAAATTCAACCTGCTGATGGGCAGGTCGATCCAGAAGGCAAAGGGCATGGAAGAACAGGTGGTGCTCATGATGCCGCTCCTTGAGGGGCTCGACGGCGTCAACAAGATGTCAAAGAGCCTTGGCAATTACATCGGCATCAACGAGCCTGCCTTTGAATACGTAAACGGTGAGCTGACCGGCATGTTCAAGAAGGTGATGAGCGTGCCTGATACCATGATCGAGCGCTACTTTGAGTTGCTGAGCCGAATCTCCCTGGAAGAATTCAAGACCCTTCAGGCGGGTCTCAGAGATAAGTCGCTTGACCCCCGGGAGGCGAAGAAGCAGCTCGCCAGGGAAATCGTCACAAGATACCATGGCCCTGAAGAGGCAGAGCATGCCGGAGAAAAATATCATGCTGTTTTCGAAGAGAAAAAAGTCAGCGATGAAGAAAGCCTGCCTTCTGTCGAGATTTCAAGGGACAGCTCTCCAAATGCCGCCTGGCTCCCTCAGATCATGAAAGACACCGGCCTTGCAAAAGGGAGCGGCGAGGCCATAAGGCTGATCAAGCAGGGCGGGGTGAAAGTGAATGACGCCACTGTGACCGATCCTGACATACGCCTTCAGCAGGGTGAGCATATACTCAAGGTCGGCAAGAGAAGATTCTACAAAGTAATCGTAAAATAGTGTAACCTGTAGATATGATGATTACTCAAGACAGGTGTGACAATACTTACTCCGAATGAAATTATCCTGAGGCTGCTGCTCGGCACACTGCTGGGCGGGATCATAGGTTTCGAACGCCAGACCCATGGCAGACCTGCGGGCTTCAGGACCCAGCTGCTCGTCTGTGTCGCCTGCGTGCTCCTTATGATAATCTCCGAGAACTACTATGTCCACGGGCAACTTTCAGAAGCTTATGTAAGATTTGACCCGACCAGGATCGCTGCCGGAGCAATGACCGGCATAGGTTTTCTCGGCGCCGGCGTCATACTCAAAACCGGCTTGTCGGTACAGGGGCTCACTACAGCGGCCTGTATATGGATAGTCGCTGCTATAGGGCTCGCGGTCGGGGTCGGGCAATACCTTGCGGCGATCACAGGGTCCGTGATCACGTTTATATCCTTATGGATGCTGAGAATTCTCGAAACGAGGATCCCCAGGCTTACCTACAGATACATTACCCTGGTGACCGATGACTCAGGCGATGAAGATACGATCAAGACTCTTTTCGAAGAGCATGGCTTCAGAGTAAGCAAAATGGATTATGAGATGGCCATCCCCGAAAAGCAGAAAAGCTTTATTTTTACGATTTCCTCAAAAGACCGTGTCCCCATTAAACAATTAATAGATAAAGTTTCCGGGCTCGGTTATGTGAAAAAAATCTCAGTCAAGAGCTGACCCCCCTCAATCCTCAGAAAGCGCATAGCATCCACCCTTTTGTGTCACGGAACTCCCAGCCCATGATACCGTGGAATCAGAGGATGAAGGGTATAAAGGGGTTCACAGGAAAAGAGCGGCAGTAAATCAGACGTGGTCCACTCATTTTTATTTCGGCTTCGTTCGATTACCCTCCGGACTATTGGATAATGCTAAGTATAAAGACCTGACCCTCATTCGGAGTCCCTCATCGCTCTGCCGGGCCTTCCTTTTTTTGCAGTAGCTGCACAATACTGGTATTATTGTAAAACCTTGCTCTGTGATGGACAACAACTCAAATATTGTATTAATCGGCATGCCGGGTGCAGGAAAGAGCACCGTCGGCATTATTTTGGCCAAAATGACCGCACGCGATTTCATTGATACGGATATTCTTATCCAGTTGTCAACAGGCCGATCCCTGCAGGAGATCGTCGACACGGAAGGCCCCCTTGCCTTGCGGAGAATCGAGGAGGAAGTAATACTCACCCTGCGCGGCCGGCATCATGTCATCGCTACCGGAGGGAGCGCGGTATACAGCGCCGCAGCGATGGACCACCTGCGGTTGAACGGGACCATCGTCTTTCTCGATGTGGACCTGTCTGCCCTGACGTCGAGAATTCATAATATCCATAGCCGGGGGATAGCAAAACGGCCGGAGCAGAGCCTGGAGGACCTGTTTGAGGAGCGTCTTGTCCTTTACAGAAAGTACGCCGATATCACCATTGCCTGTGCAGGACTTTCGCAGGAAGAGGTCTGCACGCAGATCATCGAAAGAACAACGGGACCAGACTGACACAACAGCAGGATTCATTTTTTCTCATACACGGGTTTTATAATACAGAGGGAGCCATTCCTGTCCGAAATATAATCGGACTGAGGGCCAAATGCCTCACAAACACGATAAATCGAGGGATATTAATATTTCAACCTGGAGTAAACTATGAAACATAGAGGGACTTTTGTTGGAGCCATGGACTTACGGGCTTTTATTTTCAAGGAGTCGTATCGTGTTTCTTCGGCATTCAGCTCTCCTGAAAAGTATTTAGGTCAGTAGTGAGAGGAGGCAAAAAGTGAAAAAGATTGTAGTCTTTGTCCTGGGACCGGACAGAACGGGAATAATTGCGGCGGTCTCGAAAACACTCTTCGAGCAGGGCTGCAACCTGGAAGATGTGAGCCAGACGATCCTCCAGACAGAGTTCGTCGGCATCTTCATCGCTTCAATGGCCGACGACGGGAATGTGGATGAGGTGCTCTCGGCGCTGCGCGCCCGGATCGGCTCTCTCGGTCTGTTCGTGCACCTGAGGCCGGTGGAGGAAGAGCCGGCTGCCGGCGTGCAGACAGGCGAGCCTTTTGTGATCACCACCGTAGGGGCGGACAGGCCGGGGCTCATGGCAGGGGTTACAGAGGTCCTGGCCCGCCATGGAGCGAACATCACAAGCCTCAAGGCGGTCTCCAGGGGAGAAGAGAGTCACCACGACTACGTCATGATATTCGAAGCCGACATCCCTTCGGCAGTGGATCTCTCTGCGTTCAGGGCCGCACTGCGCGGCAGGGCAGAGGAGCTGGGGCTGGACATCAGTCTCCAGCACAGGGAAATCTTTGAAGAACTCAACCGGGTGTAACCATGCTGACAGAACGTGAAATCATCGCAACCCTTGACATGCTCAGGAACGAGAATCTGGACGTCCGCACCGTGACGCTCGGCGTCAGCCTCTTCGACTGCGCCAGTGATGACGCCGGCCGTTTCATCGACCATGTCCGCGCCAAGATCAGCCGCCTCGCAGCAAATTTTGTGGATGTCTGTGACGAGGTAGGGCTCAGGTACGGTATTCCGGTTGTAAACAAGAGGATCGCCGTCAGCCCCATCGCTGTTGCCGCCTGCGCCGCATCGCCTGAAGAGATGTGCGCGATAGCCGCCGCGCTCGATGACCTCGCCTGCGGGCTCAGGATCGACTTTATCGGCGGCTTCGGCGCCCTTGTCGAAAAGGGCTTCACCAGGGGCGACCGCGCGCTTATCGAGGCGCTCCCCGAGGCGCTCGCAAAAACCGGACGCGTCTGCTCATCGATCAACGTGGCGACAACGCGCGCCGGCATCAACATGGACGCAGTGTCGCTCATGGGCGGGACGATCAAGCGGGCAGCAGAGCTCACCGCAGACAGGGACGGCCTCGGCTGCGCGAAGCTCGTCGTCTTCGCCAACATACCGCAGGATGTGCCGTTCATGGCCGGCGCCTATCTCGGCGTCGGTGAACCGGACGCCGTGATCAATGTAGGCGTAAGCGGGCCGGGAGTGGTGAAAAAGGCGATTGACCGCGCCCGCGCCGCAAACCCCGGGCTTGACCTGGGACAGCTCTCGGAGATCATCAAACGCACGGCCTTCAAGGTGACCCGCGTAGGTGAACTCATCGGCAGACAGGTGGCAAACAAACTCGACATCCCTTTTGGTGTAGCAGATCTTTCACTCGCCCCCACGCCGAACGTGGGCGACAGCGTCGGCGAGATATTCCAGAGCCTCGGCCTCAAGAGCATCGGCAATCCCGGCTCCACGGCGGTCCTGGCAATGCTGAACGATGCGGTGAAAAAAGGCGGCATCTTCGCCAGCTCGCACGTAGGTGGACTGAGCGGGGCCTTCATCCCGGTGAGCGAGGACCTGAACATTGCGGAGGCGGCAAGGAAAGGACATCTCAGTCTCGAAAAGCTTGAGGCGATGACAAGCGTCTGTTCCGTGGGACTCGACATGGTCGCCCTGCCGGGAGACACGAGTGCCGCGACTCATCGCCGGCATCATCGCCGATGAAATGGCCATCGGTGTGATCAACAGCAAGGCAACAGCGGCCCGGCTGATTCCCGTTCCCGGGAAAAAGGCAGGCGAGAGGGCATCCTTCGGGGGCCTGCTGGGCGAAGCCACCATCATGAATGCCCCTAATGACGGCGGCTCCGATGGGTTCATCTCTTTGGGCGGCAGAATCCCGGCGCCGGTCCAGAGTTTTAAGAATTAGACGACCCTGCAGGGAGAATGTGAAGTGCGGAGAGTCCGATTGGCAATCCTATTCATGCCAGTGTTGATGTTTGTGTGGATAAAAGGGGAAGGCCAGGAAAGGAATCTCAATAATGGTTAAATACCGTTGCCCGCGAATAGAGCAGACGGCTTCCGGTGTCGTGTCTTTCTTATTGCAAGATCGTTTCGAGCTTATCTTTATTATGATTTCCTGTTGCAACCTGCATTAATTCTGTCCCCTTGTTCCGTATCAAGTTCTGTCTTAGAATCTAGGAAATATAACCTCTTCCGATTTCCTCTTTATAAGAGTTTGTTATTTAAGGTTCCTTTCATGCTACAAAATAAACTTAATCACTTAAGTGTTAGATCCGCCTTTCTGTCCGTGCGGGTAAAGCTGAAGCTTCATTTGCAGGGCTTTAATGCCCGTGGCCTGGCCTGAATGTCCGCCGGCAACAACATAGACAGCCTCGCATTCACCCCTGTTTTCAAGAAAGCAGGCCTGGTCCTCAGCCAGATGAAATGCATCCCCTTCATCGAGTAAGCCGTTATAATGTCCTGTAACCGTCAGCCTGCCCTTCACTGAAACGAGTATTTCTTCGTGCCCCCTGCCCGGCCGTATCATCCGTTCTTTTTCCCCTGGCTTTAAAACACCGTAGATCATGTAACAGGCATGAGAACCAGTATCCGCGGCGCCAAAGACATATTCACCGTCTCCCTTCTCCGCTCTTCCCTCTCAGGTCAGTTTTTTTCATTTTGATCACCTTTTTCATTCCTGATAAGGACCTGCGCCATTTCAACAAGCCCGTTTATCTTAAGGTCGATAAAGCTGCCCTCCTGCTGCATCTGCAGCAGGGCTAGAAGCAAGATTTTCAGCAGGGATTTTAAAGACCTCTATATTTTCAGTTTCGTCTCTCTTGCCGATACCCACATAGGTCAGGTCTGTTGCGACAAATACTGTCAGCATCTCGGAAGATGATCCCGAAGACATCGGCCCTTTCACCAGAAACCTCATGCCGGCCGCAGCATATCCTGTTTCCTCAATCAGCTCTCTTCTGGCGGCATCTTCAAGGGTCTCACCGATATCACAGAGCCCGGCTGGAAGTTCAATCACGTATCCGTTTACCGGCGGCCGGAACTGTTTAATCAATATGACATCCCCATCATCAGTAATCGGCACCATTCCTACTATGCCGCTGCAGTTTACCCTTTCAACAGACTCCCAGTCTCTTCTTTCAACAGAATTGCTGGAATTGCAATGTGCCGAATAGTCGATAAGCACAGTCCTGAGAAATTTTCCTGTCCAGAGGGGGTGTTTCCCTATAATCTTCATTCTATGTCCTTTATACTAGCAAGAGCAGATCTATTTGAAAATTACTATACCACAGATACTATTAGGTTTTATGTCCGCTGAACATAATTTCCCCGCCTTTTTAAACAGTCCATCCAGTTTTTCCGTTTCATCAGCGATCTGCCTTAAAACAGCCGACAGCTCAGACTTTCCAAGGGCATTCGCCTTTTTTGACCAGTCGAGATAGGTCCTCGCATGTTCAATATTATGCTCTGCCCAATGTTCAAGCAGGTGTTGCAGTTTGCTGATGTCGTCCATAGTTCCTCCTGATGGTAATTCTCTTTTTTGCAAAGATAACGGCAGTTCCAGATTGTTTGCTTCAAGCAGCTGCCTGTCGGACAGTATCTCCTCAACAGGTCCGTCAGCAACAACTCTTCCCTCTTTTATGATAACGCATCGCCTGCAGACATCCAAAATAAGGTCAAGGTCGTGCGAAGCAATGATCTTTGTGTGCTCGAAATGTCCCAGAAGACGGATCAGGGACCTCCTTGATTTCGGGTCAAGGTGAGAAGCAGGCTCGTCCATGACCAGGATGTCAGGCTGCATCGCAATGACTGTTGCAATTGCAACAGCGCTTTTCTGTCCGCCTGAAAGGTGGTGGGGAGGCTTGTCCTTCAAGGCAAGGCAGCCTACGGTTTCCAGCGCCTCAATCACCCGTTGCTCGACCCGCTCCGGCTTCAATCCCAGATTGAGGGGACCGAAGGCAACATCATCAAAGACCGTGGGCATGAAGAGCTGGTCATCAGGGTTCTGGAATATCAGTCCCACTTTTTTCCTGATCTCCTGCCTCGTGCTTTTATCCAGCTGGGAATCGCCTATGGTGATCGTGCCGCTCTGCGGCAGCAGGTAGCCGTTTGTGTGCATGAGAAGCGTTGACTTGCCGGAGCCGTTTGCGCCGACAATGCCGACAGCCTCGCCATGGGTGATTCTAAGGGAAAGACCTTTCAGCGCCGCCGTACCGTCCGGGTAACTGTAATGAACATCCTTGAATTCAACAATATGATGGCTCATGCGTTTCTCAGAATATCCTGACCGAAAGTCTTCCTATGGCGCCTACAACATCATTCACCCTTAAAAGATACAGGACAGTGACTGTTATGGCAAGAAACAGGGCATCAGCGCCTGTTAATCCATATGGCTTTGTGGCATGGAGCGTGCCGCTGAACCCCCGGGAAAGCATCGCCTGATAGATCCGCTCTGCCCGCTCAACAGTCCTGAGGAAAAGCGTTCCAATAATGCCGGTGAAGGCGATCATGCCCTTGCCTCTGTTTCCAAAGGAGCGCATGTCCCTTGCCCTGACGACCTTCATCGCCTCTTCCACGAGCACAAAAATATACCGGTAGAGGAAGAGCAGCTGGGAGATGAAGATGTCCGGGATGCCGAACTTCCGGAGTGCACGGCATATGCCCGGGAATGACGTGGTGGCAATGAGGAGCAATGCAGAGGTGATAGTCAGAAAGAACTTCAGCATGACCGAGAGAAAGGAGACCCAGCCGCCGGAGACCGTCACCCCATAAAGGATATACATGGGTTGACGGTCAAGCAGGGGATTGAAGATGCCGATAAAGAACGCAAAGGATGATACCAGGAGCACCTTTTTCATGATGAACTTCACAGGGATATCACCCAGAGAAAAGAGCAGCACAGGAAAAAGGAGAAAGGGCAAGAGCCCGCTCACCTCATACTTGGGAAATGAAACCACCATGACAATGAAGAAAACTGTTGCGCAGAGCTTTGTCCTTGGGTCGAGCCTGTGGATAAAGGTGTCCTTATACGAAAGCATGTCAAGATATCCGAGGTTGAAATATTCTTTATCGAATGTCATTGCCGGTCGTCTTCTGTGCAGTTTTATTTTTTCTGACAAGCCTCAGGCCAATGCCTATCAATAATATCAGGCTGATTACCATGGCAGAGCCGAGAATGCCTGACACTGATGTCCCTGCTTCTGCAGAGGGCAATGTTTTTTCATCTTTGCCGGCTTCCTGACCGCCTGCTCTTCTTGCTCCTTCCTGAATTTATAGTCAGGCAGAAAAGCGGTCTTCTCCTGGATCTTTTTCAATGCAGGCGCTATCCCGCTTTCCTGTTCCGGCAGCTCCGGCTTTCCAAAGACCTTTTCTATTGACCATTCAAGACCGTCGGGGTTGGCAGATGCAAACCATGACAGCGCCCCTCCGGTCAACAGAGCGACCACCAATAAGCCAACAAGCACCTTCCTGATCGAAACCTCAGCAGAAAGAGGACGCGCTGACGTAACGCTTTGAAGTATCTCAGGCCGTGCGGCCCTGACGAAATTAATCACGCCTGCAGTCACAAACCCTTCGACCAGGCCGATACCCAGATGAATAGGCTGCATCATCATAGCGAACGTACTGAACGGAAGCTCGCTCCTGCCTGACAGCATTGTCTCAAGGACCACGGAGAAAGCCCCCAGCTGCAGCCCGACCACGCCGCTTATAACAGAGGCAACAATATCCTTTTCGGGGCGCTTCCTGCCTTGACCAAGGGCTTATAAATGAGCGGATATGCGATAAAACACGGATATATGCCAAGGTTCCAGATATTGCAGCCGAGGGCAAGGAGACCGCCGTCAGCAAAAAATAGCGCCTGGACAGTCAGGACCGAGGCCATGACTATAAAGGCAGCATAAGGCCCCAGAATTATAGCCAGGATCATCCCTCCTCCCAGGTGGCCGCTCGAGCCGGTCCCCGGTATAGTAAAATTGATCATCTGGGCTGCAAAGATAAAAGCGCCGAGGACCCCCATCAGGGGTATCAGCTTCTCATCCATATTTTCTTTAAGTTTCTTTGAGCAGTACGCAATCGTCCCTAAGGTCCCTGCCCAAAAAGTCGCTCCTACTGCCGGTGAAAGTAACGCATCAGCCATATGCATGGTGATTTCTCCTTAGTACCTGCCGGAAATGCCGGAAATAAAAAAGCCACCAGGGCTTTTGTTGGAGACTCCTGTCTCCTCCAGCCTTCGTGGCTTTGAACTTCTGTTCTGATAGTAGCACAAAAAATAGGAGAATTCAAAATTTATGCAATTTTTGATTCTCACCTCCATTTGTTTAAACGAATTATCTTATGACTTTATGTTAAAATTAAAAGTACGAATTCTCCTGGAGAAAAACATTCATCAGTGGACGACAGTATAGACAATAAAATGCAAAAGAGCTGTAGAAGTTCCTGCCGGCATATTTCTCAGTCGAAAAAATCAGGGACCTGCAGATCCAAGGCGTCGTCTGTTAACCGGCACAATCCTTCTGAGTTTGAACTCGATAAAATGCATGAAGAATGCGGTGTCTTCGGCGTCTTCGGCCATCCTGAAGCCTCGAACCTCACCTATCTCGGCCTCTATGCGTTACAGCACAGGGGACAGGAGAGCGCAGGGATATGCTCTTCAGACGGACGGCAGATGTATGTTGAAAAGGCGATGGGACTCGTAGCAGATATCTTCAGTGAAAAACGGCTGAAGAAACTCCCCGGCTATATCGCAATAGGACATAACAGATATTCTACCGCAGGCAGCAGTATCCTGAAGAATGTTCAGCCTATTATCGCCAATTTTTCCCTCGGCACGCTCGCACTCGCCCATAACGGAAATCTCGTCAACGCCGATGAGCTGAAAAAAACCCTTGAAGAAGAAGGCGCAATATTCCAGTCGACCTCAGACAGCGAAGTCATAGTGCATCTCATTGCGCATGCCAAAGGCAACAGTTTTTACGACAGGATCATAGAGGCCCTTAAGAAAGTCAGCGGTGCATACAGCCTGCTTATTTTGACAGAGAAAGAGCTGATCGCTGTCAGAGACCCCTATGGCGTCAGACCGCTCTGCATCGGGCAGGTGGACGGGGCATATGTTGTCGCCTCAGAGACATGCGCGCTGGACCTGATCAGCGCCAAGTATATCCGTGACGTAGAACCCGGAGAGATGGTCATCATCAATGAGCATGGCCTGAAAGCGCAGCAGGCCCTGATAAGCACAAAAAAGGCCTTCTGTATATTTGAGTTCATATATTTTTCGAGGCCGGACAGCTATATCTTCGGCGGCCAGAATGTCAACGAGATCAGAAAGGAATTCGGCAGACAACTCGCGAGAGAATCCTTGATAGACGCTGATCTTGTCATTCCGGTCCCTGATTCCGGAGTCCCGGCTGCCCTGGGTTTTTCCGAAGAAAGCGGCATCCCCTTTGATTTCGGCCTGATAAGAAACCATTATATCGGAAGGACCTTTATTGAACCGAAGCAGAATATCAGGCATTTCGGGGTAAAGATCAAGCTGAACCCCGTAAAGAAACTCATTGAAGGGAAAAGAATCGTCGTCATAGACGACTCTATTGTCAGGGGCACAACCAGCAAGAAGATCGTGAAGATGCTCAGGGAAACCGGCGGCGCCAAAGAGGTGCATCTCAGGATCAGCTCACCGCCTACAATCATGCCCTGTTATTACGGCATAGATACCCCGACCAGACAGGAGCTGATCGCTTCCAACCACGATGTGGAAGAGACAAGAAAATACGTGACCGCTGATTCGCTTGCGTATCTCAGCCTCGAGGGTCTTACCAGGATCGTGCCTGATTCCCAAAACTATTGTACAGCCTGCTTTGATAATGTTTATCCGATAAGTTTCCCTGGCGAACACCTTGAGCAGATGGAGCTGTTTTTCAAGTAACCTACCTGCCGGAAAGGGAAAGTTATATAAAATCCCTCCTAACCTCCCTTTAACAAAGGGAGGGATAATTCCCCTCTTTAGCAAAGAGGGATGAGGGGAGATTTTCTAGAGTCACCATTACATATGTTTTCCTTAATATGATGACAGAATATATTATCGTTTTTATAACAGCTCCAAACGAAGAGGAGGCTGCCGGCATCAGCCAGGCAATTGTTGGAGAAAGGCTCGCTGCCTGCGTAAACATCATACCCTCTGTCCGGTCCATCTACAGATGGCAGGGCCGCATAGAAGACGAACAAGAGGTCTTAATGATCGTAAAGACAAAGAAAAGCCTCTTTGAACGTCTTCAGGGGCGCGTGAAAGAACTTCACAGCTATTCGGTCCCTGAGATTATAGGACTGCCTCTTGTAAAGGGCAGTAAACAGTATCTGGACTGGCTTGGACAGGAGACGGATTAATGCGAAAGATGAATATCCTTTGTTCGGCAGTTGAAAGAGCTGTCTTTCGCTCAGAAGGCTCTCTTTCTGCCGTTCTAAGCTCATTTTGCTACAGCCGTGAAACTCACCCTTCGGGTTCAGACACTCACGGCTGCTTAACGCTCCATTTCGCTAAGAACGTCAACGAAAAGAGAGCCAAGACGCTCAAGCCAACTCTTCCAAATGCTGTCTTTTGAATTATTAACCCAGTTTTCTATTCATAAATTTTCTCAAATGCAGACTGGATATAGTATTTGAGCGGCTTTATTTGGTCCGATGTTCATACAGTGTTGTAATTTCAATTTAAAGAGGCCAAATACCTCGGAGGTCAGAAGACCGAGAACGAACGAAAATGCTGTGTACAGTCTGTGCTGTCACGGTGTATGAATAATCTGGGTTAAAGATGCTATAGTATTGAAATTATGAGTATTTTTGCTGTCAGTGAAGCCAAAGAAAAAGCGCTTGCTCGAAAAGTTTCAGGCGCTGAATATCCGTGAAGAGGACATAGCGGAAACCTTTATCCGCTCCAGCGGAAAGGGAGGCCAGCACGTAAATAAGACCTCTACCTGTGTTTATCTCAAACACCTTCCCACAGGAATTGAAGTCAAATGCCAGCAGGAGCGCTCTCAGTCCCTCAACAGATACCGGGCACGTGTGGTCCTGGCAAAGAAGATAGAACAACTGATTAAGGGAAGCGAGAGTGAGGAAATACAGCGTATAGAGAAGATCCGGCGGCAAAAGAGAAAGCGCTCAAAAAGGGCCAAGGAAAAGATGCTCGCGGACAAAAAGATCGTTTCAGAAAAGAAGAAACTACGCAGTCGTCCTGTTGAAAATAATGCCTGAGAAGCTTGCCCTGATGTATAACAAACTATACGCCTCCTTCGGTTCCCAGCACTGGTGGCCGGGGGAAACGCCTTTTGAAGTGGCCGTCGGAGCCATTCTAACCCAAAACACAAACTGGAACAATGTTGAAAAGGCTATAGCCAACCTGAAAAAAGATGAGGTGCTAAGGCCTAAGGCTTTGCATAATATGACTCATGCCCGCCTGGCTTCGCTTATCCGTCCTGCGGGATATTTCAACATCAAGGCGAAAAGACTGAAGAATTTTATCTCTTTGCTCATTAGCGAATATCACGGCAGCATGTCCAGGATGGCGAAAGAGGACCTGGGATCCATAAGGAAAAAACTGCTTTCCGTAAACGGCATCGGGCCTGAGACAGCGGATTCGATCATACTCTATGCCCTGGAGAAACCTGTTTTCGTCATAGACGCCTATACAAAAAGGGTGCTGTCGAGACATAATATCCTGGACCATAACGCGTCATATGATGTATTTCAGGGATTGTTCCACTCAAAACTCAGGGAAAACATCAGCCTTTATAATGAATATCATGCATTGTTTGTGAGACTGGCAAAGAAAAATTGCAGGACAAAGCCTTTATGCACAGGCTGTCCTCTTGAAGGGATGTGAACTATATGGCTCGCATCATCACCCAGATACTGGTAGGCCTTATGCTGCTTTTCGGCGCAGTGACCCTTGTGCCGAAGGCCTATTTTGAATTCAGGGCCGGAAAGGTCGGGAAGGCCATATTGTCTCTTTTCCTCGCGTGCCTTGCGCTCTTTTTTTCGTGTATGGCTTTTTATTATGCGTATCTTTTAATGAGATAGCTTCAAATAAAGTGGCAGGGGAAAGCCTTTTTTGCCTTGCTCCACCCTTGATTTATGGCGCCTTCCTTTTTCTGAAATCCCCGGCAGTTGACATATCCTTCTTACTTGACTATATTAGTCATATAAACTTGAGCTAATAATACCGGAGGGTAAGCACATGAAAACCGCGGCTGTCTCGGAATTAAAGGCATCTATCAGTGAATATCTTTCAAAGGTAAAGGCGGGAAGGAAGTGCTTGTTACCGACAGGGGAAAGCCGATTGCCAAGTTGATACCGGTTCAAAGGAAAGACACGGAGGCACCTGCCCACTTGCTGACTCTTGAAAAAGCCGGCCTGGTCCGTCTAGGAAGCGGGAAGATTAAGGCTGATTTTTGGGATTTGCAGCGGCCGAAAGATAAAAAAGGGGTTGCCCTGAAGGCCCTGATTGAAGAGCGGGAAGAAGGCAGATGATCTTTTGGGACGCATCCGCCATTATCCCTCTCTGCATCGAGGAACCGCAGACGAGAGGGGTTAAAGGCATATTGAAGAAAGACGGTTCCATGGCGGTCTGGTGGGGCAGCATAGTTGAATGCCATTCCGCCTTTGCCCGTCTTCGCCGTGACGGAGTCTTAACCGACAAAGAAGAAGACCAGGTGCGTTATATCCTCTCGATCCTTTCTGAGGCATGGTCTGAAATCGAGCCGAGCGAGGGAATCAGGAACCTTACCTCGCGTCTTCTGTTGCTCCATCCATTGCGTGCCGCAGACTCTTTTCAGCTTGCCGCAGCCCTGACTTGGGCGGACAAGGCTCCCAAAGGACACCATTTTGTATGCCTGGACAACAGATTAAGAGATGCGGCCAGAAAAGAGGGGTTTGCCTTAATGCCCTAGGTAAATTTAGAACGTAGCTGTTTATTCTAAAAGTATTGGAGGCAAAGGTGAAGATATTTTTCACTAAGAAACAGTATGAAGCACTGGTAAAACTGCTTTACCTTGTAGACAACCATTAAAAAACTGTGGCTTGAACCACAGGGTATAATAGTTACAAAGTTATAAAACCCCCACCACAACCATATGTCTGATAATATTTTCGAAGGGGAGTTTAAAATCAGAGATGGTAAATATTACTTTGGTCAAGCCCTTCCAATTCCTTCTCAAGTCCCGGGCCTTTGCTTAATATCAATATGCCATTTTTATTGAGAATATCCTTTGGTCTTATCGATAAACTCCCTCACGCTGTAAAGCGCCCTTGTTACAGCAACATCGACCTGAAGCCCTTTTACTTCCTCGATCCTCTTGTCTATGATTTCTACATTCTTAAGCTGGAGCTTGCTGCAGATATGCCTTAAAAAAATTGCCTTCTTCTGAGTTGGCTCAATAAGAAAGACCGAAAGATCGGGGCACATGATTTTGATCGGTATGCCGGGAAAACCTGCGCCGCTGCCGATATCCGCCAGGGTCAATACTTCAGGGGGCAAGGCCTTTGCAAAGAGGAGGGAGTCGAGAAAATGCTTGATAATTATATCCCTGTCTGTCTTAAGAGCAGTAAGATTATAGGCCCTGTTCCATTTTTTGAGCTCTTCAAGATAGGTGATAAAGGCCTCGACCTGTTTTTCTGAATACCTGAGTCCGAGTTCTTCGAGGCCTGCCCTTAAGAGATCGACCGCGTCTTTCATCATCCCCTTTATCCATTGGAGCGCTTTATTTTCCCCCTTCGAAAATTGCAGGTTTGCGACTGAGGCCGAGGGTTAAGAATTTTAGAGTGTCTGAGTCCCGAACACTTTCGGGACGAGTTTCTAAAATCTACCGAGGCGGACCGAGCAAACCGTTAAGCAAGTTTCGTTGGGGCGCCCTTCTTTGGGTTACCTTTCTTGGGCGGCAAGAAAGGTAACTGGGGCTTGGGGCGAAGTCCCATATCAGGACTTTATTGAACTAAAAAACTATTCCTTCTCCACAACCTTTGCTATGCTGGATATCTTTTCGTCTGCAGTGTTCATGAGCGTAACACCCTGGGTGTTCCTGCCGTGGATAGAAATATTCTCAGCGGTTGTTCTGATGAGCTTGCCGGCGCCGGTTATCATGACCACCTCGTCCTCTTCCCTCACCTGGAGAAGACCTACTACCTTCCCGCCTTTCTCAGTGAGTTTGATGGATATGACCCCTTTGCCTCCCCTGCCCTGAAGCGGATAGTCTTCGATCTTTGTCCTCTTTCCAAAGCCGTTCTCAGCAACAGTCAGTATGGCGGTCTTCTCCTCCGCAACCTCTGCAGCGACAACCTCATCGCCTTTTTTCAGCCGTATGCCGCGCACACCTCTTGCTGCACGACCCACTTCCCTGACATCCTCTTCGTTGAATTTTATGGACAGGCCGTTCCGTGTCCCGATTATCAGGTCGTTGTTTCCAGTAGTCCTCCTGACAGCGATCAGCTCGTCTTTATCATCGAGTGATATGGCGATAATGCCTTTGCTTCTTGGATTGCTGTATGCAGTCAGCGCTGTCTTCTTGACTGTTCCGTCTTTGGTGAACATCACCAGATAACCGTCCTTGAAATCACGGACAGGCAGGGCTGTTGATACCTTTTCTCCCGGAGAAAGCTGCAGAAGGTTTATCAGCGCCTTCCCCTTTGCTGTGCGGCCTGCCTCAGGTATCTGGTATATCTTCATCCAGTAAAGCCTGCCGAAGTTGGTAAAGAAGAGCAGGTAATCATGCGTTGAGCCGATGAAGAGCTGCTCTACAAAGTCCTCTTCCTTTGTCTCCATGCCCATCAGGCCTTTGCCTCCCCGCCTCTGGCTCCGGTATGCGCTGAGGGGATTGCGCTTGATATAGCCTGTGTGGGAAAGCGTAATTACCATCTCCTCCTCGGTAATGAGGTCTTCCATGGTTATCTCACCAATATCCTCAACTATCTCCGTCTTTCTCTCGTCTGCATATTTTCCCTTTATCTCCAGAAGTTCGTCCTTTATTATCTGGGAAACAAGGGCGTCGCTCCCGAGTATTGCCTTTAACCTCTCTATCTCCTTCAATGTCTCTGTATATTCGCTGATTATCTTGTCGCGCTCAAGCCCGGTCAGTCTCTGCAGTCTCATCTCGAGGATCGCCTGGGCCTGTAGCTCTGACAGCGCATAATTGGCGATCAGGCCCTCTTTTGCCTCAGCAGGATTTTTTGCGGCCCTGATCAAGGCGATGATCTCATCGAGATGGTCGAGTGCGATCTTCAGTCCTTCTAAAATATGGGCCCGCTCTTCCGCCTTCCTCAATTCATAGCGGGTCCGCCTGAGTATAACGTCCCGTCTGTGCTGAAGGAAAAGGATAAGAATCTTCTTGAGGCCGTTAACTTCGGGCTTGCCGCCCACAATGGCAAGCATTATGATCCCGAAGGTGTTTTCCATCTGAGTATGTTTATAGAGATTATTAAGTACAACCTCAGCCATCTCCCCGCGTTTCAGCTCGATCACGATCCTTATGCCGTCCCTGTCAGACTCGTCCCGGAGGTCTGATACACCCTCTATCTTCTTTTCCCTTACAAGCTCGGCGATCTTTTCGATCAGCCTCGCCTTGTTCACCTGGTAGGGGACTTCAGTGACAATGATGCTTTCTCCGCCCCTGTGTTCCCGCTCTATCTTTGCCTTTGCGCGGATTTTGATAATGCCCCTGCCTGTCTCAATTGCGCTCTTTATTCCTGCAGTGCCATAGATCATGCCGCCTGTGGGAAAATCAGGTCCTTTTACAACTGTCATAAGATCTTTATCCGTTGTATTCTTGTCCTTTAACAAAAGCATCAGGCCATCTATGATCTCCCCGAGATTATGCGGCGGGATATTCGTGGCCATACCAACAGCAATACCTGCGGCGCCATTGATGATCAGATTGGGTATCCTGGACGGAAGGACTGTCGGCTCCACGGTTGTTTCATCGAAGTTCGGGATAAAGTCGACTGTCTCCTTGTCGATGTCCATAAGCAGCTCTTCGGCTATCTTAGCCAGGCGCGCTTCGGTATACCGGTATGCAGCTGCCCGGTCACCGTCTATTGAGCCAAAGTTACCCTGTCCGTCAACAAGGGTATATCTTAAATTGAAGTCCTGTGCAAGTCTTACCATAGCATCGTACACAGCAGTATCGCCGTGAGGATGATATTTCTTCAGCACTTCGCCGACCACACCGGCGCTTTTGGAGTATTTTTTGTTGGGCAGCAGACCTTCGCGGAACATCGCATAGAGGATCCTGCGCTGGACAGGCTTCAGCCCGTCTCTGACTTCGGGAAGGGCCCTGCCGATGATCACGCTCATCGCGTAATCAAGATAGCTGACCTTCATCTCTTCTTCTATATTTACCGGTACCTTTGACATTTATCCAACAGCCCTTTCTAGCTTTTTAAAATCTGTATATTTTACCACAGAGAGCCCCATTTTTGCTTATGAAAACAGTATGGAAATAGCCGAGATGCCGCCAAAAATCAAATCCGTTTGACCCAAAAAATGTGTTTACCCAAACGCTGCAATCAATGCTCTGCAACACAGTTGAGCTGAAAAGCTTTAGCAGCATCATAAAACATCTTCTGGGATAGCCGACGGAAGGAATTGTGATTACACAATACTTGAGCATTGGCGCTTATGAGGCTCCGGCAACCGGTGAAATACTTCAGCCTAAATGCCTACAGGGGCCTGAATCCGGCCAGAGGCAAATACCTGTCAACGGAATTAAAATCATCCCTTGTCTTCAGATTTTCTACAGAAGGTTTCAGCCTTATATTCACCACTACTTTATTCCCCTTTTCACCGTACGAGATATCCAGCAGTCATCAGTCCCATAGGTAAACGGCAGATACAAAGGTCTCACTTCATATCCGATGTTCCCTGCTTTATCTTCGACTATACTGCTCAATCTCACCTGATGAAAGGAGGTGTTCCTGCTGACAAACTCCTCTGCCTTCTTCAGCCCCTCTGCTGCAGACAATCCCTTGATGGTCCTGTAATTGAAGTCAGGGGCAAAGATATCGAACGTATAGGCGTCCCCTTCCCTGTCAAGAAAAGCGACTGTTTCCAGGTCATCCAGATAATTGCCGCCGTAGAGGATAAGGGTAAAGACCCCGGAGATCTCTTTGTCCCCCGGGGATTCAGTGTGGATTCGGCTCCCCGGAGTAGCGCAACCTGCAAAGGCGGTCAGACATGCCATGACGAACATGGCGATAAAATGATCGCCCGGAATATTTCAGGAAGTTCAAGGCCTTAACAGAATGTCTCATAAAGACCTCCTAACTGCAGACTCCCTCCGGCAAGAGTGCTGGGAATCTCTACGCAGGATATTTATTTTCATTCTATGCGCCCGCTAACCCCCTGTCAACTACTCCGCCTTTAACCCGAAATAGGCATTTTAAGAAGGAGACTGGACGGTAATAGCAGCAGCTTTTTTTTTTTTTTTTCGCTGGCATTCCCATTATTCGATTACGCTTTTCTTTTTTTCTTTTTATATAAAATTTATTTTAACAACATTTTAAATTTCGATTCATATTTCAACTTAATTATTAACTTTTACTTCCTGCCTTGCATTGGTTCACTTAAATATCAATATTCCTTGCTTCCAGTGCGTGTTTGACGATAAAGTCTTTTCTCGGCTCCACCTGATCGCCCATCAGGACCGTGAACATTTCATCCGCCTGCACACTGTCCTCAACCGTGACCTGGAGCAGGGTCCTTTTTTCGGAATCCATGGTTGTTTCCCACAACTGCTGGGGGTTCATCTCTCCCAGACCCTTATATCGCTGGATCGACAGACCCTTGCGTGCAGCCTCAAAAACATAATTATACAGCTCTGTTGTCGAGCCCAACTCCTTCGGTCCGTCTTTCGTAATTATCCTGTATGGTGTCTTCCCCAGGTCTTTGATGAAGTTATAGAGACTCTCCAACTCCCTGAACTCAGGGGACACCAGCAGGTTCATGTGAAGCAGAAGCTTGTAATTCTGCTTCCGGATCTCAACACTGAAGGCGCCGTGCTCCTCATCAACATCAGGAGTATCGATCGTCAGTCCCGGGACAGCAGCCTTCATTCTTTCAAGAAGCGCACTCAGGACGTCCCTGTCCTTGAGCATCTCTTTGTTTATCCCTTCCTCCAGCAGGAACCTCAATACCATGGGGTCTCTACGCCTTCTTTCGAACCATTCCAGCAGCTTCTCATAGTTAAGCAGCCGTTTCAGAAAAGGTATTAAGGCCTTGCCTTTTACTTCCTGGCCTTTTAAGGGTATGCTGATGTCCTCTGCCGCAAGCTCGAAGAGCATACTCTGCATCTCCGCCTCATTCTGGATATATTTTTCTGTCTTGCCTTTTTTTACCTTAAACAAAGGCGGCTGGGCTATATAGAGATACCCCTGCTCAATGACCTGCGGCATCTGCCGGTAAAAGAAGGTGAGCAGCAGGGTCCTGATATGAGCGCCGTCGACATCCGCATCAGTCATAAGTATGATCTTATGGTACCTGGTCTTCAAAACATCAAAATCACCGGCGCCGATGCCGGTCCCAAGCGCTGTGATGAGTATCCGTATCTCCTCCGAGCCGAGCATTTTATCAAAACGCGCCTTTTCAACATTCAGAATCTTTCCCCTGAGCGGCAGGATAGCCTGCGTCCTCCGGTCTCTTCCCTGTTTGGCGGAACCTCCTGCGGAATCTCCCTCCACGATAAACAGCTCACTCAGGGCCGGATCTTTTTCAGAACAGTCCGCAAGTTTTCCCGGGAGCCCGGTATCTTCAAGCGCGCCCTTTCTCCTGGTAAGCTCGCGGGCCTTTCTTGCCGCCTCCCTTGCCCTTGCTGCCTGGACAGCCTTTTCTATGATCTTTCTCGCAATAGAGGGGTTCTCCTCGAAGTAGGTGGACAAGGCATCGTTCACGATCGACTCAACAATGCCCTTTGCCTCGCTGTTGCCGAGCTTCATCTTCGTCTGTCCCTCGAACTGCGGGTTCGGCAGTTTCACGCTTATGACAGCCGTCAATCCTTCCCTGATATCATCTCCCGAAACATTGTCTTTTCCTGCCTTGAGTATGCCCGAAGAAGAGGCGTAGCTGTTGGCGGTCCTGGTGAGAGCGGATTTAAACCCTATGAGATGGGTGCCTCCCTCATGTGTATTTATGTTGTTTGCAAAGGTATAGAGGGTCTCGGAATAACTGTCGTTGTATTGCAGGGCGACCTCCGCAAAGATCCCGTCCTTTTCCCCTGATATGTAAACCGGCTTGGGATGCAGCACATTTTTGTTCTTGTTGAGATGCTCCACAAAAGAGACAATGCCTCCTGCATAGACAAACTCCTTGCTTTTATCAGTCCTCTCGTCAAGTATGGTGATCTTTAATCCCCTGTTGAGAAATGCCATTTCCCGCAATCTCTGGGAAAGCACATCATAGCTGAACTCGGTCATCTCAAATATTTCACTGTCAGCCTTGAAGGTGACCTTGGTGCCCCTTGACTTTGTCTTGCCGACAACTGTCAGTGGTCCTGTCGGTTTCCCCCGCTCGAACCTCTGCTGAAATACCTGACCATTCTGTCTTATCTCGACTTCAAGCCACTCAGAAAGCGCATTAACCACAGATATCCCAACCCCGTGCAATCCTCCCGATATCTTGTATACAGTTGATTCAAACTTTCCGCCTGCATGAAGCTCTGTCAGGACAACTTCGGTCGCTGAACGTCCTTCGGAGTCTCCGGGATGGGGACCTGTCGGAATCCCTCTGCCGTCATCGATAACCGTACAGCTCCCGTCGTGGTGGAGGATCACATCAATATTATTACAATATCCTGCCAGGGACTCGTCCACGCTGTTATCAACAGCCTCATATACGAGATGGTGCAGCCCTTCCGGTCCGGTAGAGCCGATATACATGGCAGGCCTTTTCCTGACAGCACTGAGGCCTTTGAGCACTTTGATGTCTTCAGCCCCGTAGGTTGCTTGTGTAACGTTCTTTTGTGTCTCTTTTTCTTCCATTTTTCCTCTATTTTCCTCTATTCTCAATATGGGATCGGAATGTTTGGGATTGGGAATTGATCTTTTTCTAAACCCTGGCCACTGATCCCCAATTCCTAGTTATATTCTCATAGGCATGATTACACAGCGGTAGCCTTCATCCTTTTCATCCTTTACCAGGACCGGACTTAACGGCGCCTGCATTTCCAGGATGATCTTCTCCGAAGACATTGCAGAAAGAATGTCTATCAGATACCGTGCGTTAAAACCCATGGAGAGCTCTTCCCCGGCATAATCAACCGCGATCTCATCCTGCGCCTCTCCCATATCAGGGTTCGAAGAGGTGATCACAACACGGTTGCTCGGACAGGTCCAGCCTGACTGCATTTGACCTTTCTTTAGACATGATCGAGACCCTGCGCAGGGTCTTTACAAAGGCGTCCTTCTGGAATACGACCTTCTTTTCATTCCCTGCAGGTATCACCTGTTCATAATTCGGATAGGTGCCTTCGATAAGCCTGGTAAGGAACTGGATATTGCCGATGCTGAACATGACATGGTTCTTGCAAAACGTCACCTTGATATTGTCCTCGGACTTGTCCAGGAGTTTCCTCAGCTCTATCGCGGCCTTTCTCGGGATGATATTTTTTCTCTCTTCCCTGACAGACCCCTCTATGGTCCTGGCTGTCATGGCAAGCCTGTGCCCGTCAGTTCCGACAACATTGAGTTTCCCGTCCGGAAGTATATGAAAGAGAATGCCGTTCAGCGTATACCGCGTATCGCTCTCACCTGCGGCAAATACCGTCTTGTCGATCACGTCGGTCAGGATCCTGGCATTGATATATATCTCCTCCATGTCCTCCATGCCGGGCCATGCCGGAAATTCCTTCGCAGACAGGCACGCAAGCCTGAAATTACTTGCGCCGGCCTTGATCTTCACCCACTGGTCATCTATTGATTCGCAGAGGATTTCAGTGTCCACCTCTTTTACTATCTCGAACATCTTCCGCGCAGGGATGCAGATCTTTCCTTCCTTTTCCACTTTTATATCGAGGGGTTCTTTCAGTGCGGTTTCCAGGTCAGTAGCAATGAGGTACGAGCCTTCCTTGCCGGCCTCCAAAAGAAAATGGCTCAAAATGGGCATGGTATTTCTCTTCTCAACAATGTTCTGGATATTTGAGAGTTTCTGCTGAATCTCGTCCTTGGAAACAATTAATTTCATGACCCCTCCTTAGTTTTTTATCTTCTGCAAAAGATTTTCTATCATTCTGTTGAAGCTCTCGTCCTTGCCTCTTCGTTCCTCTATCTGCTTACAGGCATAGATCACAGTAGCGTGGTCTTTCCCTCCAAAGGCCTTTCCGATATCGTTCAGCGATAAATCCGTGATCTGCTTTCCTATATACATGGCGACCTGTCTCGGCAGCGCGATCTCTTTTGTGCGTTTTCGCGCCTTGATGTCAGTCAGTTTAAGATTATAGAAATCACATACTGTTTTCTGTATGCTTTCTATGGTGATGGGCCTTTCATCATCATGGATGATGTCTTTCAGTATCTTCTTTGTGGTCTCGACGTTTATCTCTTCCCCTGTCAGGGATGACTGGGCGGCGATCCTGATCAGGCTTCCTTCGAGTTCACGTATATTGGATTTTATCTTGCTTGCAAGATAATAAATAACATCCTCAGGTATTTTCTTCCCCATCATCTCGGCCTTCTTGTAGATAATCGCTATCTTGGTCTCTATATCCGGAGGCTGTATGTCCGCGATCAGCCCCATATTAAACCTTGACCTGAGCCTGTCAGTGACATCGCTGATCTCTTTCGGAGGCCGGTCGCAGGAAATAACTATCTGCTTCTGCTTTTCGTACAAGGCATTAAAGGTATAAAAGAACTCCTCCTGGGTCGCTGTTTTGTTGGCAATAAACTGGACATCATCAAGCAGGAGCAAGTCCAGGTTCCGGTATTTTTCCTTGAGTTCGGACATCTTTTCGTGTCTGATCGCTGATACCACCTCATTGGTAAACTGCTCAGATGAGACGTACAGGACTGAAAAATCGTGTTTCCCGTTCAGCACCTTATTGCCTATAGCATGCATGAGGTGTGTCTTTCCAAGTCCGACGCCCCCATAGACGAAAAGAGGATTGTATGTCTTCCCCGGTGATTCCGCTACCGCGATCGCGGCTGCATGGGCAAACTGGTTGCTGTTCCCTGTAATGAAATTATCAAATGTATACTTCGGGTTGAGGTAGATCCCTTTGTTTGCGAGCCTTATCCTCTTGTTCTCAAGCTGGCTGATGATCTTCTGTTGTGTTGTGTCCTGCTTTTCTTCAACCCTGTACTTCAGCGTCACAGGATAACCGACTACCGACTCCAGGGAATCCTTGATAAGGTTCGGATATGAATCCTCTATCCACTCCTTAAAAAATCTGTTTGGGATCTCCAGAGTCACTGCCTGGTCTTTTATACCCGATATTTTTATCGGCTTGAACCATAAATCAAAGACGCTGTTTCCTACTTTGCCTTCTATTTTCAAGAGGCTGTTACTCCAAATTTCTTCTAAGTTCATGTTTTTTAAGCCTTTATCAACAAGTTATAAACAATATGTTAATAACTCACAAATGGAATGCAGGGTATTATAGCTTAATTTCATTTAGGTGACAACATCCCTGTTCATTCACTGTTAGTATTTTGTATGGTTCTCTTCCTTGTTAAATCTCTTAAGAACTCTCTGTGATTCTGCATATACTTACTAGGGAATTTTATTCCTTCTCTGTCAATATGTTCTTCATGTTTTTCACATACTGACAAGCACTATTATAACGGCTACTATTTTTTTATATTTAAAGTATTAAAGAAGAGAAGAACATATTTTGTTCATAACATATCTGTTTAACGTCTAAAAAATGCATTTTGGGGATTAACCATCAGGACAGTGTCACCCTTATTTTAAGGGACTCCCTCAAAAACCTGTCAATATTGCCATCGAGAACAGAATTAACATCCCCTATTTCAAGCCCTGTCCTGTGATCTTTCACCATCTGGTAAGGCTGAAGTATATAAGACCTGATCTGGTTACCCCAGGCAATGTCCTTTTTGTCTCCGGCAAACTGCTCCATTTGTTTTTCTTTTGCCTTTACCTCAAGGTCATAAAGCTTTGCCTTAAGTATCTTCATGGCAACGGCCTTGTTCTTATGCTGAGAGCGTTCATTCTGGCAGCTTACAATGATGCCGGAAGGCAGATGTGTCAAGCGGACTGCAGAAGAGGTCTTGTTCACATGCTGACCACCTGCGCCGGAGGCCCTGAACGTGTCCATCTTTATATCATCGTCCCTTATCTCCACAGGGACGTCGTCCTCCAGCTCAGGCCAGAGAATAACAGAGGCAAAAGAAGTATGTCTTCTTTTATTTGCGTCGAAAGGTGAAATTCTGACCAGTCTGTGTATCCCGGCTTCTGCACCCAGGTAACCATAGGCATAGTCGCCGCTGAAGGTAATGGTCGCACTTTTTATTCCTGCCTCTTCACCCGGCTGGATGTCGACGATCTGGGCCTTGTAACCGCAGCGTTCAGCCCACCGCAGGTACATCCTCATCAACATCTGGGCCCAATCCTGGCTTTCAATACCGCCGGCCCCGGGATGGATGGTCATAATCGCATTGTTCTTATCAAGCTTCCCGGAAAGAAGGGTCTGGAGTTCGATATTTTCGATGTCATCTTTTAAGGAGTCGATCTCTTTTTTGATATCCTTTAAAAAAACGTCTCCGCCTTCTTCCTCAAGTATCCCGATGGATTCTTCTATATAGAGGAGCTTGCTTTCGATCGTGTCAAAAGGCAGGACAGTATTTTCAAGCCGGGATTTCTCCTTGAGAAGTTCCCTGCTCTTTTCAGGAGAAGACCAGACCTGTTCGATGGCCAGATCTTCTGTAATTTTCTTGTATGGTTTCTTTCTTTTTGTCTATTTCAAAGATAACCTCTTAAGGCCCTTGTCTTGGACCCCAGGGTAGAGAGTTCGTCTTTCAGCTCTGACTGCAGCATAATTACCTCCAGGACTTTAAATTTATGAATAAAATAGCGGATATCACGATACAGAAGTAAGTGAAAAGATCACCGTACCGGCTGTAATAAGTCAAGGTATTATCGGTCTTTATTTCTCCGGTCAAAACCTGTCTCTGAAACAGTTCTGTTCTTGCTATAATCCTTCCATTGCTGTCTATGAACCCTGATATTCCTGTATTTGCGGAACGCATCACCGGTTTTCTGTTTTCGATCGCCCGGAAAACAGCCATACTGAAATGCTGGTAAGGACCGGCTGTTTTTCCAAACCAGGCATCGTTTGTAACAGTTACTATAAAATCACCGTTTGTTGAATAAAATTTTCTGACTAAACCCGGAAAGATGATCTCATAGCATACCATCGGAGCAAAGCTTCCAAATGGGGTTTCCGCCTTTATATACTGGTCCCCGGGAAGGTAGTCTCCAATACCTGCCACAAGCTTGTCTATAAAGAAAAGGACCCTTCTCAGCGGCACGTACTCTCCAAAAGGAACGAGATGTATTTTATCATATTGATATATTATTTTTCCTTCTTTATCGAGCAGAAGCACGCTGTTTGTCAGGGACGATTTGCTCAGAGGAGGTCTTTTTCTCCAGTACGCTGCCGAAGAGCAGATGCGTGTTCAGCGTCTTCTGGAACTCGACCAGTTGTTCGGTATTTTCCTTGTCCTCACCGAAAATAAAGGGAACAGCTGTTTCCGGCCAGATAATCAGGTCCGGAGATCTTCCGGCAGCATCCCGGGACAGGCTGAAATAGGTGTCCATAACATATTTCTGAAAGGCCGGGTCCCATTTTTTGTCCTGTTCGATATTGCCCTGCACGAGACCGGCCTTGACCGGATGGCCGGGCCTGTCCTGCCCCAGCCGCCAGAAACCGTAGCCAAGGGAGGATACAATTACGATAAAGAAGATGATAAAACCGATTATCGTGTAGGAAAGGGGGAAGAGAGGCATTTTCCTGATGCGGGCCTTGATGAGCAGACCGTCCACAACAGCACAGTTGAAGGCGAGCACGAGAAATGAGATCCCGTATACGCCGGTGATGTCAGAGACCTGGATGACTGAGAGAAACTTGTATTGGCTGTATCCGATACTTGACCAGGGGAACCCGGTGAATGCATATGACCGCACAAACTCCAGGACTACCCAGAGGACAGGTCCGATGAGCAGGGCAGGCAGCCTTGTCCTTTTAATGAACGACGAGAAAAAATAAGCAAACACGGCCGGATAAATACTCAGATAACAGCAGAGCAAAAGGACTATGGAGATACTGGCCACAAAGGAGACGCCGCCGTAAAAGTTTATCGAATGGTAGATCCAGTAAAGGGTCCCGAAGAAATATACGACGCCGAATACAAAACCTGCCTGAAAGGCCTCGCCCGGAGATTTCTTCCAGAGAGACAGCAGGAGGGGAATAAACGCCACCCAGGCGAGGAGATACAAATCGAAGACCGGGAAGGCGAGAACTATCAGCGCTCCGGATATAAGGGCCGGCAGATAATCGGTTAATTTAAGTGTATTAATTTTTTTCATAAGTTGACAAGAAAAAAAGCTAAATAGTATAGTTATTATCCGTGGGCAGTTAGCTCAGTCGGTAGAGCAGAGGCCTGAAAAGCCTCGTGTCCGCAGTTCGATTCTGCGACTGCCCACCATGATTTTATGTATCTGCAGGCATAAGAGTCAAGGACAAAGAAGCACCTATTTCCGGAATTACGGAATTCAAGACCTTATTTCTGCATGAAACGTTATTAAACCGAAAAATCCACTTGAAGAATATCCTTCTGAGAGCGCGAAAACTTTATCTGCTGCCGCCGAGTCCTAATTCAACTTCATCTATATACCCGCAAAGCCTTCTTTTATCCCCAGGGAAGGCGGGGAAGCCAATTCAGCAAGAGATGGACACCCGATTAACCCATATAAAAGGCGGGGTCCCTTCATAAAAAGAAACCCCGCCTCTTCCTGAAAGTCCGTAATTGAGCTTAGGGACTAACGGTAAATGTTGCGCTCGGCCCTGTCGCAAGCGCCTTGTTTCCTGCCTTGTCCGTTGCCGTGCCCGAAGCTATCGATATCCCCAGGGTCCCGCTTCCGGTAATCGAATTAATTGTTACAGTGCGCGTTTTTCCAGTACCAGCAACGGAAATAAGCGCCATTTGCCGTGCCGGTCTTATTCAGGGTGATGTCAGCTGCCGCAAGGGTGCTCGAGTCAAAATTCGCATCGCTGTAAGTGACCGTATAAGTCACAGGTCCGGTCCTGGTGGTTGCAGACGGAAGGCTTGCTTATCGTAACTTTCGGCCTTGTGGTGTCTATCACTATCTTTTTGTAGTTGGTATGTTATAGTCGACAGGCACTACCGGAGAGGAAACGATACAGTCCGCCGGAATCGGATATCGACCCGGTGATTCCGCTGACTTTCAGGGCAGCCGCATTTTCTCCGGCCGCAACAACATAAGTCCCGCTATAGGTGGACAGATTGCTGAAAGGGCCTGTGGAAATGGAAGCGCCGGAGTTGAGGTTGATCGTCAGCCCTGCCGAAGAAACAGGCTCGGTGAAGTTGAGTGTTATATTGATGCTCGCCCCTGCCTTATAGAAGCCGCTTGCCGTTGAGGAAGTGACCGACTTTATAGCGCAGAACTGATCGGACTGTATTATCGTCGAGGTTGCCCCCACGGCTACGACAAATGACCCGTTTCCGTAAGAAACGCCGTAGAGGTCATCGATTGTCCCGGAATGTTCGCTGCTGTCCATGTCACGCCGTCTGGCGAGGTCAACAGTGTTCCGGCCTCCCCTACTGCAACGAACTTCTTGTTGCCGTAAGCAACTCCATACAGGTAGTTTAATGTTGGGTCTGTCTGAATTGTCCATTTAATCCCGTCAGGTGAAGTCACTATCGTACCGTCATAGCCGCCCACGGCAACGAACGTCCCGTTTCCGTAAGCCACTCCATAGAGCGCGTCGGTTGTCGGCGATGTCCTCGGAGTCCATGAGCTCTCCGTTGGTGGAAGTCAGGATCGTTCCATCATACCCCACCGCAACGAATTTCCCGTTTCCGTAAGTCACAGCATTGAGGCAATTTGTTGTTGCGGAATTCTGTTTTGTCCATGTTATCCCGTCAGGTGAAGTCCCTATTGTGCCCTGGTCTCCTACAATGACGAACTTGTTGTTTGCATATTTGATTCCATTAAGCCAGCTGGTAATATCTCCCGGATCACGCGGTGTCCATGTCGAGCCCGTCAGGCGAAGTGTTTATTGAGTTATGCCCCACGGCTACGAACTTATTGTTTCCGTATGCCACCGAGGAGGCCATCATTCCGCTTGGCATGTCCACTACTGTCCAGTCCACTCCGTCAGGCGAAACCTCCAGATAATCCCCTACGGCAACGAACTTTCCGTTTCCATAAGTTACGGACAGTAAGGTCATATATCCCCGCGCCTTCTTTCTGTAAAGTCCAGGTCGTTGCGTCAGGCGAAGTCACTATGACAGGATTGGTCCATGCAGAGCCCCCCACGGCTACGAACTCATTGTTTCCGTAAGCTATTGCATTGAGGTCACTCGATACCCCTGAATCCTGAGCTGTCCATGTAATGCCGTCAGGAGATGTCAGCATCGTCGCCGCCTGTCCCTACGGCATAGAACTTCCCGTTTTGGAATATCACAGCAGTGAGCCAGCCGCTTATCGGCGGTGTTGTCCGCACCGTCCAGGTCGCGCCGTCAGGCGAAGTGGCTATTCCGGCCCCTACGACAACGAACTTTCCGTTTCCGTAAGCGAATCCCTCGGGGTGAAAAGCACCCACAGGGTTATTTTCATGCCAGCTTTCCTGTGTCCAATTCACTCCGTCGGGACGAGGTCCATATGACGGTATAGTACCCTCCGGCGACGAATTTTCCGTTTCCATATGTAACTGCATAGAAGCGATTTCCTGTATTTGTCTGCTCTGTCCATGTCGACTCCATCAGGCGATGTAGCTATAGTGCCTCCGTCACAGACGGCGACGAACTTGCCGTTTCCATAAGTCACCGCGGTGAAGTTGTCATCTATTCCTGTGGTCTTGCAAAGTCCATGTGGTCCGTCGGTCGAAGTCGCCACATCTCCGTAATCCGCTACTGCGACGAACTTGCTGTTTGCATAAATCACTCCATTGAAGGCATGTACATCTGTTATCCTCTGCTTTGTCCATCTCACCATATCAGGTGAGGTCACTACTGTTCCACCGCCCCCCACGGCGACGAACTTCCCGTTTCCATATGCAACACCATATAGGTCATCCCCCTGAGACCTCCAGTGCCAATTGGCCAAAGGATCCGGAACTGCAAACGAATTGCCTGCTACCAATAGCAGTAGTAAAGCTGCAACTGCCACCATCAAAACTGAATTCCTGCTCCTTGCCGAAAAAAGGCTCGTCAAAAGCTTACTCATGTCTGATTCTCCGTTCTCAAAAAATTGTTCCTGGAATACTTAGCCATAGGAAGAAATTCAGATCCAATTTTTTATGGTCCATCATCTCCCTAATTCAAGTATAAAGGGAACCGAAGTCTCATGTAAAGGTAATTTTCACATCGCCGATAAATCGTTTGTGTTGTAAAATAACGAAAAACCGACGCCAATTTGTGAATTTGAAGAGGTTGTTTTTCACGGGATTTTCCTCCACGGCGAATCGATATGCGCAAACTGGAAGAGACGTTTGAATACGTTCGGCGTGACAGGCATTAAAACCGGTTCGCCCGGCAACGGGCACAGCTGGAGTGACGCCTGCTCTCTTGCCGACGCAGAACTGTGGTGTCCTTGTTTGTTGAATTTGCCTGCGGATGTTGATTGTTGTATTATGATTAAGCATGGAACAGATGAAGGCTGCAGCGGACATGAAGCTCGTGGTAAGGATGAAGTTCGGTTCTCATCTTTACGGCATAGCGACGTCTGACTCTGATATCGACTATAAGGGGGTATTCCTGCCGTCTAAAGAACAAATCCTGCTTGGCCGCATCCCGAAATGTCATTCCTGGTCTACCGGCGACGGAGTATCAAAAAACAGGCCCGGAGACGTCGACGTGGAGACCTACTCCCTTCACTATTTCATCATGATGGCCTGCGAGGGGCAGATGGTCGCTCTCGATATGCTTCATGCCCCGGATTCCTTAATCGTCGAGAGTTCAGACATATGGAAATCCATCGTCAGGGAACGCCGCAGGTTTTACACAAAAAGTCTCAAAACTTTCATAAGTTACGCCAGACGCCAGGCAGCCAAATATGGAATTAAAGGCTCGCGCCTCAATGCCGCCGCGACTGTGCTCGGACTGTTGAAATCCGAAGACCCGTCTCATACCCTTCGCACTATCTGGAATAAATTGCCGCGCAATGAATATTGTTTCGAAACCGGGATTGACCCGCAGGGCTTACGCCGATACCAGGTCTGCGGCAAGCAGTTCCAGGAATCTGCTGCAATAGGTTATGTTGCGCCGGTCCTTGAAAAATTCTGCGAGGAGTACGGCAAAAGGGCGAGGCTTGCAGCGGAAAACAGGGATATCGACTGGAAGGCGGTCTCCCATGCGCTGAGGGCCGCTTTTCAGATAAAGGAAATATTGACTGCGGCTACAATCACCTTCCCGCTGAAAGAGGCCCGGTTTCTGTTGCAGGTGAAGGAGGGGAGGCTGGATTATCTTACAGAGGTTGCGCCGGCCCTTGAAAGAATCATGGAAGAGGTCGAGCAACTGGCAGCGGACAGCGCGTTGCCGGAAACAGTCGACAGGGCGTATTGGGACAAATTCATATGCGATACGCTTGAAAGCGAGTTGTTCCGTCGTTAAGGTGTAAAACTTATTACCGAATCATTGTCTTCCCAACCCACATGATTAATTAACTATCGTGAGAATGGGCAAGATAGAGCATCCTTGATTATTCCCGCTGCTTTCCGAGGACTTTTGTCTCTTGTGGTTATATATTCATGATTAGGACTTTCGTCAAAAGAATCCGCCTGCTTTATCCAGACCTCCTTCGCTGATCAGACTCCAAAAAGGGCATTCAGGCTCTATTCTTAAGAAAAATCTTTAGACTTACAGGTATTTTCTTAACGCCTATTTAATGCGATTCCTTGATAAGATGAATTATGGATATGAAATTTGCATGTTTCCGATCCACCGGGCGTGAGAATACGGGGATATTTAATTGTTTCAGAAGGAGGTAAAACCATGGATGGTTTTATATCTTTTTATGGGCATAGCCTTTTCCGCTCTCACCGGCTTGCTGGTGAAGCTGTTCCAGAAAGCAGGAGGAGGTCTACTATGGAAATCTCTTTACTGGATAGGCGGGATCGTGGCCTTCGGGCTCCTCGTTTATCTTATTGTGGCGCTTATGAAACCGGAGATATTCTCATGACAATAAATGGAATAATACAGATCGGATTATATTTTTTCGTTCTTCTGGTCCTTGTGAAACCGTTCGGCAGCTACATGGCGAAAGTGTATCAGGGCGAGCCGTTCTGGGCCAATCGCATCCTCGGTCCTGTAGAGCGGCTGTTCTATCGCATGTTCGGTATAAGGCCTGAGGACGAGATGTCCTGGAAGACCTATGCAGGGGCAGCCCTTGTCTTCAAGCTCGCCTGTTTCTTTCCTGCTGTACCTTATACTGCGCCTGCAGGGGATACTGCCGCTGAACCCCCAGGGCTTTCCAGGGGTCGCGCCTGACCTGGCCTTCAATACAGCAGTCAGTTTTATTACGAATACCAACTGGCAGTCTTATGGTGGAGAGTGGACCATGAGCTACCTGACACAGATGACCGGGTTGACCATTGTCCAGAATTTTGTTTCGGCTGCCCAGGGAATGGGCGCCGGACCTGGTCAGAGTTTTGCAGACGTACCGCAAAGACGATCGGTAATTATTGGGTCGACATAGCGCGTCGGATGCTCTTATATCCTGCTGCCGTTCGTAGCTCCTCATGGCCGTAGTGCTGGTATCGCCAGGGAGTGGTGCAGAACTTCAGTCCCTATAAAAATGTGCTCTTACTCAGACGATTTCTCATTCTGTCGACTCCCAAACTTGATGCTGACGGCAAAGCAGTCACAGGTGCTGACGGAAAGCCTGTAATGGAGTCTGCAAAGGCCTCCGAGCAGCCACTGCCCATGGGACCGGCTGCCTCTTCAGATAGCTATCAAGCAGTTAGGCACTAATGGCGGCGGCTTTTTCAATGTTAACTTCTGCCCATCCCTTCGAAAACCCGACCCCTATCTCCAACTTTCTTGAGATGCTGGCAATTATTTAGTCCGGCAGCGCTCTGCTATGCCTTTGGCAAGCTGGTCGGCGATAGACGGCAGGGATGGGCTTTGCTTGTTGTCATGCTGATAATATTTATCCCGTTTCTGATCCTGAGTTACACCAGTGAGCAGGCGGGGAATCCTATCCTTTCGGCAGCCGAGTGCAGATCAGACTGCAACCAATCTGCAGGCCAGAAGGCAATATGGAAGGCAAGGAGATGCGGTTCGGGATTGTGAACTCGGCGTTTTGGGCTACAGCTACGGCTGCTGCATCAAACGGCTCGGTCAACTCAATGCACGATTCGTTCAGTCCGTTGGGTGGGCTGGCGCTCTGGTCCTGATACAACTGGGAGAAATTATCTTCGGCGGGGTCGGCTCCGGACTATATCGGAATGCTAGCATTGCAATGGTAGGAGTCTTTATTTTCCGGTCTTATGGTCGGTCGCACCCCTGAATATCTGGGCAAGAAGATCGAGGCCTTTGAAATGAAAATGGCAGCGATTGTGAAGTCTGGTTCCTGCTGCCTGCGTTTTGCTCGGGACCGCGGTTGCGTCGGTGATGCCTGCAGGTGTGGCGGGCATCTGAGAATCCGGGCCCCCATGGGTTTTCCAAGATACTCTATGCCTTTTCATCGGCAGGGACCAACAACGGCAGCGCCTTCGCTGGTCTCTCCGCCAGAATACGCCGTTCTATAACACACTGCTCGGCCTGGCCATGCTTTTCGGCAGGTTCTGGGTCATGGTTCCGATCATTGCGATTGCAGGCTCGCTTGCCTCAAAAAAAATATGTCACCCCTAGCGCAGGCACATTGCCGACGCATACACCGCTCTTTGTCCTGTTCCTGGCAGGCGTGATCATTATAGTAGGCGCACTGACGTTTCTTCCCGGCCTTGCGCTCGGGCCCGATGGCCGAGAGCACCTGATACTGTATAAGTAGGAACTTTCCCAGTTGAAAAAACGTTGTTCAAAAATCTCCTCATCCTTGCCTACAGCAGGACGGCCTCTTTGCTAAAGAGGGGCATTATTCCTCCCTCTGGCAAAGGGAGGCTGGGAGGGATTTTTTAAATCAATGTGCTCATTATTTTGAGAGTTTAACAATAAGAAGATAAGGTTATGACCCATAAAAGAAAGAGCACGCACTTTTTGAAGCTAAGATCATGCGGCGCGCCTTGCTCGATTCGCTGAGTAAAACTCAATCCCCCGGAACCAGTTCCGCAACCCTGTCATGTTTGTGGTTGAGGTCGGCAGCATTCTGACTACGCTCCTGTTCGTGCGTGCCCTTTTTGTGCCCGGCCCGGAATCGGCGGGGTTCATTCTAATTCGTTATGGCTCTGGGCCACGGTGCTCTTTGCCAATTTTGCCGAATCAGTAGCCGAAGGCCGGGCAAGGCCCAGGCGGACGCCTTGCGGGGTTCGAGGAAAGACATCACGCCCCGACTGTAAACCCGGACCCAAAGTCAGAGATCACCACTGTCTCTTCCGCTCTGCTGAGAAGGGGATATTGTTCTGGTGGAGGCCGGTGATGTCATCCCCGGCGACGGCGAGGTTGTGATTGGTGTGGCTTCAGTGAACGAAAGCGCCATAACCGAGAGAGCGCCCCTGTCATAAGGGAGAGCGGCGGAGACAGGTCGGCGGTCACTGGCGGCACGCGGGTTCTATCTGACTGGCTTGTGATCCAAATTACCGCCAACCCCGGAGAGACCTTCCTTCACGGGGTCGATCTCGATGGTTGAAGGGGCCAGGAGGCAGAAGACACCTAATGAGATTGCGCTTGACATCCTGCTTGCAGGCTTGACCATAATCTTCCTGCTTGCAACGGTAACGCTCTTGCCCTTCTCCCTCTTCAGCGTAAAGGCGGCAGGCCAGGGGAGCCCGGTTTCTATTACTGTGCTCGTATCGTTGCTCGTATGCCTGATCCCGACGACGATCGGCGGGCTTCTCCCCGCCATCGGGATCGCAGGTATGGACCGCATGATCCAGGCCAATGTGATCGCCATGTCCGGACGGGCTGTTGAGGCTGCAGGCGACGTTGACGTGCTCCTCCTTGACAAGACCGGCACTATCACGCTTGGAAACAGGCAGGCAACTGCATTTATACCGGCCCAAAGCGTTGACGCCAAGGCATTAGCAGATGCCGCCCAGATCTCCTCACTTGCTGATGAAACCCCGGAGGGCAGGAGCGTCGTAATTCTGGCAAAGGAAAAATACGGCTTCCGGGAACGGGACATCCACTCGCTCAGCGCAACCCTGGTCCCTTTTTCAGCGCATACCAGGATGAGCGGGGTGAATCTCGCCGACAGGGAGATCCGGAAGGGCGCGGCTGATGCTGTTGAAGAATATGTAAAGAACCAGGGAGGCGCCTTTCCCTCCAACGTCAGAGTCACTGTCGAGGAAATAGCCCGAGAAGGCGGCACTCCTTTGGTGGTCGCAGAAGGCAAAAAAGTCCTTGGCGTGATTCGCCTAACGACATCGTCAAAGGGGGCATCAAAGAAAGGTTTGCAGAGCTCCGGAGCATGGGTATAAAGACGATCATGATCACCGGTGACAATCCGCTGACTGCCACAGCAATTGCCGCCGAGGCAGGGGTGGACGATTTTCTGGCCCAGGCCACACCCGAGGCAAAGCTGAAGCTCATCCGTGAGCACCAGGCAGGAGGCAGGCTTGTGGCTATGACCGGCGACGGCACCAACGACGCTCCGGCGCTGGCGCAGGCCGATGTGGCGGTTGCCATGAACACCGGCACCGGCTGCCAAGAAGGCCGGCAACATGGTGGACCTTGACTCCAATCCCACGAAATTGATTCGAAGATCGTCGAAATCGGCAAGCAGCTCCTGATGACGCGTGGCACGCTGACGACATTCAGTATCGCCAACGACGTGGCAAAATACTTTGCGATCCTCCCGGCTGCATTTCTTACAATATATCCGCAGTTGGGAGCACTGAACATCATGGGGCTTTGACACCTCACAGCGCCATACTGTCAGCGGTAATATTCAACGCACTGATCATCATTGCGCTGATACCTCTGGCGCTGCGTGGTGTGGCCTACCGCCCGCTCAAGGCCGGTATTGTGCTCCGGAACAACCTTCTCATTTACGGTCTTGGCGGCCTGATCGTTCCGTTTATCGGCATCAAACTGATCGATATAATCATAACTTTTTTGCATTTGGCGTGAGGAGACTAAGATGTTAAAAATAATACGACCTGCACTTGTCTCTTTGATTGTATTTACAATACTAACGGGAATAATCTATCCCCTTGCAGTAACCGGCATTGCTCAATTGTTTTTCCCGGGCGAGGCGAACGGCAGTATTATGGTGAAAAATGGGAAGCCCGTAGGCTCTGCACTCATCGGACAGCCGTTTGATAACCCCAAATATTTTTGGGGACGACTGTCGGCGACCGCTCCCTTTCCGTATAATTCAGGTGCTTCTTCAGGGTCCAATCTCGCGCAGACCAACCCGGCCCTGCTGGATAATGCGAAAGTCCGGATAGATGCGCTGAAGGCTGCTGATCCGCGAGCCTCTGCATCGGTCCCGTCGGACCTGGCTACAGCCTCAGGCAGCGGCCTCGATCCCCACATAAGTCCTGCGGCCGCAGCATATCAGGTGCAGAGGATCGCAAAGCTGCGCGGCATTGATGAGGCGAAAGTCAGCGCCTTAATGGCTGCCAATACCGAAGGGCGGAAGTCGGGATTCTGGGAGAGCCTGTGGTGAATGTGCTTAAGGTAAATTTAGCTTTGCGGATCGAATATCCTCTGGTCCTACAGAAATAAGAGGTGGAATGTATGAAAAGCAGAACTATGACAAAAAGCAGAATTGAAAATAATAATAGTGATTCTGCTCTTAACGGCTGTCTGTGCTCCCCTGGCCGCGTTTGCCGTATCCTATCCCGTCCAGCTTTATCACAGTGAGGTAAGGCACGACAAGTTTGTCAAGGCGACACGGTATATCTGTTCCATAGCGGTACTGAAGATGTAAAGAGGACTATCCACGTCAATGATACGCTCACTGTCTACAGGACAAGCCTGTCATGTGAGGTAACTGCCAATTGGCATAATCAAGGTGATATCTTTTGTTGGAGAGACATATATCAAGGGAGAGGTCTTTGCCGGTGAGATCAAGCCTGATGATATAGCGAAAAAGGAGAAAGTCTCATGCCTCGTAATCTCTGCTGAAATATGCGACAGGTGATTTGTTTGTCTGTATCCGGCAAAAATATGAGAGAATATATAATTATGGCGGGAAGAGATGGAAGAGCGCAGGCCTGATCCTGATCTTCTCCTGGCAAAAGTCCAGCAGGAAGATGAGCGCAGCCGCGAGGGTAAGCTGAAGATCTTTTTCGGCGCGGCCCCTGGTGTAGGCAAGACCTATGCCATGCTCAGCGCGGCCCGGCAGAAGCTGGCAGAGGGGCTCGATGTTGTCGTCGGGCTTGTGGAGACCCACAAAAGAAAAGAGACTGAAGCCCTCCTGGAAGGACTTGAAGTGGTCCCGCGCCATTCCATCGAATATAAAGGCTCGGTATTGTCGGAATTCGACGTGGATGCCGCCCTGAAAAGGAAACCCGCGATCATCCTGGTTGATGAGCTTGCCCATACGAACGCCCCAGGGTCGCGCCACAAGAAGCGCTGGCAGGATGTATACGAGCTTCTCGGCGCAGGCATCAATGTTTATACCACTATTAATGTGCAGCACCTCGAAAGCCTCAATGACGTTGTTACCCAGATCACCGGCATAAGCGTGCGCGAAACAGTACCGGATTTCCTGCTCGACAGGGCAGACGAAATAGAGCTTGTCGACCTTCCCCCGAGGATTTGCTGCAGCGGCTCAAGGAGGGCAAGGTCTATGTGCCCGAGCTTGCGGCCCAGGCCAGACAGAACTTTTTCAGGAAGGGGAACCTCCTTGCGTTGCGGGAGCTGGCACTTCGTCGCACGGCTGACCGCGTAGATGTACAGATGCAGGACTATCGAGAGATAAAAGGGGTCAAAGAGGTCTGGCCGGCAGCTGAAAGACTGCTCGTCTGTGTAGGCCCAAACCCGCGGTCGATCAGGCTGATCCGTGCTGCGAAGCGCATGGCCTCAGGCCTGCGCGCTGAGTGGATCGCCGTCTATGTCGAAGCCCCGCATAAGGTAAGACCATCCGAAAGCGACCTCAGACAGCTTGCAGAACATATGCGGCTGGCAGAGAGTCTCGGAGCGGAGACAGTCACCCTGACCGGACCAAAGGCGAGTGAAGAGATACTAAATTATGCCCGCGACCGAAATGTCACCAAGATCATCACCGGAAAGCCTACCCATCCTCAGTGGAAGGACAAACTGTTCGGGTCAATGCTCGACGAACTGGTCCGCGGCAGCGGTGATATTGAGGTCTATGTCATATCCGGCGATACCGGAGAACCGGTCAAGAGCCTCCTCGCGATACCGGGTCGCCCCAAACCCAAGGTGAAGGAATGGCTGTTCGGCCTTGGTGTTGTCGGGGCCTCCACAGGGCTTGCCTTTCTTATGCTCCCCTATTTTGCCATTGTTGATCTTGCAATGGTCTATCTTCTTGGCGTTGTTATCGCGGCGGGTAGAACACGACCGAGCTCCGTCACTGTTTACTGCGTTTCTCAGTGTGGCGGCATTCGACTTCTTTTTCGTTCCTCCCTACCATACTTTCGCAGTGAGCAATGTGCGGTATTTTATCACGTTTATAGTTATGTTCATGATTTCTGTTGTTATAAGCCGCCTGACCCATCGCATACGGGACCAGGCCCATTCGGCCAGGCAAAGGGAGAAGAGGACCGCAGCGATGTATAACCTGAGCAGGAAGTTTGTACATGAACGCGGTATCGAGAAACTATGCGCTATCGCAATCAGACATATAAGCGATGTCCTCTCCAGTCAGGTGATTGTGCTGGTGCCTGATGAAAGAAAAAGACTGACGGTCCCGGCAACAGGACAGGATACGTTTGCGCTTGATGAGAAAGAAATGAGTGTTGCCCTGTGGGCCTTTGACCACCGGCAGCGTGCCGGGCTCGGTACCGATACCCTTGCCGGCGCAAGGGCGCTGTATATTCCTCTTATGGCAGCGTCGAAGACCGTAGGCGTGATCGGTATTTTACCCCGTACCACTCAGGGCTTTTTTGACCAGGAACAGGTCCACGTTCTGGAAAGCTTTGCGAACCAGACTGCCATGGCTATTGACCGCGCCATGATTTCCCAGGAGGTGCAGCAGGCCCTCGTGAAGGCCGAGACAGAAACACTTCGCAACACATTACTGAGTTCAGTCTCTCATGATCTGCGCACACCTCTTGCTTCGATTACAGGCGCCATAACGACCCTTCTGCAGAAAGACGTTACTATAAAGCCTTCCCAACGTCAGGAGCTGCTCCTGACGATTCATGAGGAAGCAGAGCATCTGAATCAGATCATACGAAATGTTCTGGACATGACCCGACTTGAAGCCGGGGCCATAAAAGTGAAAAAGACATGGCAGCCGTTTGAGGAGATTGTCGGCGCAGTGCTTAACCGTCTTGACGAAAGACTCAAGGGCAGGCCCGTAAAAACTTCTTTGCCGGAAGATCTGCCTCTGGTCTTTTTTGATCCTCTGCTCATTGAACAGGTGCTCGTGAATCTCCTCGATAATGCCATTAAATATACTCCCCTGGAGACACCTATAGAGCTTTCAGCGTATGTGAAGGACGGAGAGATTATCGTCGAAATTGAAGACAGGGGCACCGGGATTCAGGCGGGCGAAGAGGAAAAGATATTCGACAAATTTGTGCGCGGCTCTACTTCCGGCGGAGGTATCGGTCTCGGGCTGACGATCTGCCGTGCCGTTGTCACTGCACATGGCGGATGGATCAGGGCTGAAAACCGCCCTGGTGGCGGCGCGATATTCCGTTTCTCACTGCCACTCGGCGAACAGCTGGAGCTGCCCGGATCGGAGGACCAGGGGCAGGCTTGAAACTGCTCCCTTACAGAATATGACAGAGACTAGAGAATCGATTCTACTGATAGAGGATGAGCCGCAAATGAGACGCTTCCTTCGGGTCACGCTGCAGGCTCACGGCTACAGGCTTATAGAGGCCTCTTCCGGTCAGGCAGGTCTCATGGAGGGAACGACGCGCAACCCTGATGTGGTGCTGCTCGACCTTGGGCTGCCTGATATGGATGGGATCGAGATTGCGAAGAGATTCAGGGAATGGAGTGAAGTTCCTATCATAGTAATTTCAGCGCGGGAGCAGGAAGAGGACAAAGTCAAAGCACTCGATGCCGGAGCGGATGATTATCTGACCAAGCCCTTTGGCGCCGGCGAACTGCTTGCCAGGATACGGGTTGCCCTTCGCCACAGGGCCTTGCAATCTGCCGGGCAGAAAGATTCCATATTTCTGGCCGAGGAACTGAAGGTTGATCTGGCCTCAAGGCAGGTCTTTATCAGGGGTGAAGAGATTCATCTCACGCCCATCGAATATCGGCTGCTGAATGTGTTGATCAGGCATGCGGGCAAGGTGGTGACCCATAAACAGCTTCTGAAAGAAGTCTGGGGGCCGGTATATACGGACCAGCAACAATATTTGCATGTGCATATGGCACAGCTCAGAAAAAAAGTCGAGTCTGACCCAGCCCGCCCCAGACTGTTGATAAATGAACCGGCAGTCGGATACAGGCTCAAGCTGGAGGTCTGACCAGCAACATGGCATGCCTCCTTGCGGCTGACGGGACGCTGCTGTCTATCAGAAAGTCCCTTTGCTTACCGGCCTTTACGGCCGGCCGGGCTCAGAAGTTAGCGGGTTCCGGCTCCTTCTTTACAAGGAGCACCGAGCAGGGCATCCTGCGAACGATGTCTTCATTACTCCTCCCAAACAGGAAATGCTCAAGATGGCCCTCTTCATGTGCCAGAAGGATGATGAGGTCTGTTTTTTCTTCTTTCGCCACTCTGAGTATCTCATCAGCTGGCTTCCCCTCCCGGATCAATTCCTTTATGGCGACCCCTTTTTTCTTCTCTGCACGTATGATGGCATCCAGCTCCTTTTTCGCCTCTTCCATTGTTTTTTTAAATTCTGCCTCTATCGAAGGGATTGGCAGGTTCCAGCCCCAGAATATAAAAGGATCATGCACTATGTGCAGCACTGTAAGTTCAGCCCCGTATTTCTGGGAAAGGGAAACACCATAATGCACCGCCTTTTCGCAATATTTTGTCATTGTGCTCACGACCAGTATCTTTTTAAACTCTTCCATATGTCTCCTCCTTTATCTAACCAATTTGAATAGTGACAAAAAATGTCTGGGCGCCCCTCTTTACCAGGAAGAGCACCGGCTTGTCTCTTCCGGAATTCCTTAAAGCTAAATTGTAGTCGTTGAGGTCCTTTACGGGTACACGGTTGACCTCAGTGATCAGCATCGCCGGCCTTCAAACCCGCGTCATCAGCAAGGCTTCCGGGCTGGACATTTGCAACAACAACGCCGCTCCTTTGTTTCAGCTGAAGCTCGCTCATTATCTGAGGAGTTATGTTTTCTACTGTCAGGCCGAAGCCCTCAGGGGAAAGCCTGCCTGCGGAAGGTATTTTGCCGGAGGGCTGCTCAGCCACCTTTACGGTAAGGGAGAGTTCTTTGGCGTCGCGGATGACCTTGACTTCGGCTGTTTTTCCGGCCGGGGTGTCGGCCACGACAAGTGGGAGCTCCCCGATCTTTTTGATCTCTTTGCCGTCAAAGGAGATGATCACATCGCCGCGCTTCAGGCCTGCTGCGTCAGCCGGTCCCCCGGGCACTACTTCCCCCACGAGGGCGCCCTGCGTTTCTTTCAGTCCAAAGGCCTGCGCGATCTCAGGCGTTACACTCTGCACGGAGACGCCTATCCAGCCCCTGCTCACTTTCCCCTTCTCCTTTAACTGGGAGGTGATCTTTTTTGCCATGTTGCTCGGTATGGCAAAACCTATGCCCTGTCCGGAAGATATAATCGCTGTGTTTATCCCGATCACCTCTCCTTTGAGGTTAATCAGCGGCCCGCCGCTGTTGCCGGGGTTGATCGGCGCGTCTGTCTGAAGGAAATTGTCGTAAGGTCCTGACCCTATGGCGCGTCCGGTAGCGCTGATTATGCCCTGCGTGACAGTCTCCTCAAGACCGAAGGGGTTGCCGATGGCCAGCACCCAGTCGCCCACCCGCATCTGGTCCGAATCCCCAAGGGAAAGGGCCGTCAGGTCCTTAAAGAACGATGAAATCTTTATGAGGGCGAGGTCGGTCTTTGGGTCCCTCCCTATTACCTTGGCCGTATAATCTTTGCCGTCGGCCAGTTTGACCTTGATGTCATCCGCCCCGTCCACCACGTGGTTATTGGTGATGATATAGCCGTCCCTGTCTATGATGAAGCCTGAGCCAAGGCTCTGCTGCTTCAGTTCCTGATCAGGGACGTCCCCGAAGAACCTGTGGAAGAAATCTCCGAAGGGGCCCCCGTCTTCAGGACCGAAAAAATGTCTGAAGGGACTGCCCGGCACCTTCACGGTCGACGTTGTGCGGATATTCACTACAGCAGGCTTCACTTTTTGCACAAGGTCGGCAAAGGACTGTGGAAAACCGACAACGGAGTATGTTCCCTTCATTTTTTCACATCCGCTCTGCAGGGCGACCAGACCCAGCAAAAGCGCCGAAATAAAAACAACTGCTACCGTATAGCCGATTTGCCGTGTCTTCATGTCTTGACTCCTTTACAGTTTACAGGTGATGAAGCTGCGGGCGCCCCGCCCTTAACAATATGCTATCTCGTTGCTCAGAGTTGTCAAGAAAAACAACAGTATTTTTTTCCCCCTTGTCCTTCTTGTTGTCAATGCCTATGAAATGCAGAGTACCGGTGGTAGACTGTAAAAAAGGAGAAAGAAAATGCATTGGCGCATGGTTGAACAGGGGATGGAATTTGGATGGCTGTTCATCGTCATCTTTACGATTTTTATTGTCCTCGGCGTGATCCACCTCGTAAATTTGATTTCCGGAATCAGGCGGGAACCTCACTCCGAATCACCGCTGCATATTCTCAAGAGACGGTACGCGAAGGGAGAGATCACCAGGGAAGAGTTTGAAAAAATGAGAGACGAGATTACCGGGAAGATATGCTGAGGTAAGACGACTCGATACATTCCGCCATGGGGGTGTAAGAAAGGAGAAATTGTCATGAGCACTACCGGGGAGTTTTGCCCTGTTGGGAAAATTGAAAAACTGCTTTTAGCTTCTGACCTGTCGGACTATAGCGAGGGCGCGGTGAGGGAGGCTATAAACCTCGCCAGAAAATGTGCGGCTGAACTCTATGCCATTTCAGTCATTGAAATAAATCCCGAATATGAGACTTTCGGGACTGATGTTATCGAAAAGGAAGAGAAAGAAGTAGCAGCATATTTCGAATCTCTAAAAACAAGGGCATTGAAAGAAGGGGTCTCTTGTGAGACTATCCTAAGGGAGGCGGGAGAGCCTTACCGACTCATAGTCGAGGAGGCTGAAAAGAAGAATGTTGACATGATAATGATAGGCAGGCACGGCCGCAGGGGACTGGCAAAGGTTTTAATGGGAAGTGTCGCGGCAAAGGTTATCGGCAATGCACCTTGCAACGTTTTGGTAGTCCCAAGAGCCGCGGCGATCGAATTCAAAAATATTCTGGTCGCAACAGACGGGTCCGGTCATGCCAACGCCGCAGTCTCTGAGGCAGTTGATATTGCGAAACGCTGCAGGAGTCACATCATTGCGGTATCCGCTTTCCTGATGGATGAGGAACTGGAGGAGGCAAGGACAATAGTGAACAAAGTTATTAATGCGGCGCAGGCGGAAGGCGTATCGGCGGAAGGCATAACTCCAAGGGGCAAGGCTTACAATACAGTAGTTGAAACAGCTGGGGGCAGGGCGGTTGACTTAATCGTGATGGGTACTTACGGTAAAACCGGGTTAAGTAAATTCCTTATGGGCAGCACAACTGAAAAAGTTGTCGGGCTTGCAGGCTGTGCTGTCATGGTTGTCAAACGTGGCTGAGGCATTCCAATGAGTCTGACAGTCAGAAACACATCTGAATACAAGAAGATCTCCATTGACGAGTCTCTGAAGATCCTGGAGATTTCAAAAAATGGTCTTGCGGAATCAGAAGCGGAAAAGCGCCTTGAGCTGTTCGGATATAACGAAATAGCAGAGAAAAGGAAGAATCCAATTCTTGAATTTTTGCTGCGTTACTGGGGGCCCATGCCGTGGCTGCTGGAGCTTGCGATGGGGCTCTCATTTATATTGAGGCATTATCTCGAGGGTTCCATAATCTTTGTGCTGCTGACGGTGAATGCCGTCATCGGCCACGTGCATTCACGCGGCTCCCAAAAGGCCGTCGAGCTCCTTAAGAAGAAGCTGGCAGTCAAGGCTAAGGTATTGCGTGACGGCAAGTGGATAATGAAAGCAGCCAGAGAGATAGTCCCCGGAGACATCATTGCCGTTGGACTCGGGGATATAGTGCCGGCCGATGCCAAAATTATAAGCGGCGGGCTTTCGATTGATCAATCGGCCCTGACCGGAGAATCGCTGCCCATAGAAACACACGAAGCGGACATAATCTATTCGAGTTCGGTAGTGAGGCGTGGAGAGGCCGGGTGCGCAGTAGTCAATACCGGAGCAAACACATACTTCGGCAAAACAGCCGAACTCGTCAAGACAGCAAAGCCGAAGTCCCACCAGGGTGAAGTGATGATGACTATGGTCAGATACATGATGTACCTGGGTATAGCGGCTTTGGCCGTGATTTTAGCCTACGGTCTGATTATGCGACTGGAAGAACATATTGTTACGATGCTGACGCTGGCGGTAATCTTCCTTATGGGCGCTGTCCCCGTCGCCCTTCCGGCAGTGCTCACCATTGTCCAGTCCGTCGGAGCAATGGAGCTCGCAAAAAAAGGAGCCCTCGTTACCAGGCTCGATTCGATCGAGGATGCAGCTTCGATAGATGTCCTCTGCTTCGACAAGACAGGTACGATAACCCAGAATAAATTATCAGTCGCCGACAGCATACCGTTCTCGGGATATACCAAAGAGGAGGTTGTCCTTACAGCAGCCCTGGCCTCGCAGGAGGAGGGGATGGACATCATAGACCTCGCGGTCATCGACTACGCGAAAAGCCTGAAAGTTGATTTTAGCGCCTACAAACGGATCTCACATACCCCCTTTAATCCTGCCATTAAGAGGAGTGAAGGGATAATCGGTGCCGGCACAAAGCATTTTAAAGCGGTCAAAGGCGCTGCCCAGATTGTCATACCCATGTGCCCTGGGACCGATAAAGAAGACCTTGAAAAAGCAAACAGGAGCATAGAAGAATTTTCCCGTAAGGGGTACAGAACGATAGCAGTTGCCCGTTCCGAAAGCGAAGACCCGGATAATCTCAGACTTGCAGGATTGCTGTCATTGGCTGATCCACTCAGGCCGGACTCAAAAAGCATGATAGAACAGGCAGGAAAGCTTGGAATAAAGCCGATAATGCTTACCGGCGACAGCATGGCCATAGCCAAAGAGATAGCACTTCAGGCCGGGATTGGCGGCAACATTATCCGTATGGCGGACCTCGGGGGCATGAGCGACGATGAGCAGTTGAAGACCGTGGAAGAAAGCAACGGATTTGCGGAGATATATCCCGAGGACAAGTATAAGATTGTAAAACTTCTGCAGTCCGGAGGTCATATGGTTGGGATGACCGGGGACGGGGTTAATGATGCTCCGGCGCTTAAACAGGCGGAGATGGGCATAGCAGTGAGCAATGCTACCGACGTGGCAAAGGCCTCTGCCAGCGTTGTCCTGACCGAGCCGGGCATAAGCGTCATAATCAATGCTGTAACAATAAGCAGACAGACCTATCAGAGGATGCTGACCTGGGTCATCAATAAAGTCACAAAGGTTATAGAATTCGTCGGCCTGCTGACCCTGAGCTTCTTCTGGTTCCATAACATTGTGCTTTCTCTCCTGGGTATGTCTCTCCTGGTGTTTGCGAACGATTTCGTAACCATGTCTCTGGCGACCGACAATGTAAAGTATACACCGAACCCGAACATGTGGAATGTGAAGAACATTACTCTTGCGTCGCTCGTCCCGGGCCTGCTCCTGGTTGTGGAGGGCATGCTAGTTATCCTGATGGGCACGCATTATTTTCATCTGGAATGGGAGAGACTGCGCACCCTGGTAATGCTGAACCTGATATTTAACAGCCAGTTCCGGGTCCTGATCGTGCGGGAAAGAAGGCACTTCTGGTCGTCACTTCCCGGCAGGGAATTACTGATCCTGAGCGTGGCGACAATAATCGGCTTTGCACTGCTGGGCCTATACGGCGTCTTTGTTCCGTCCCTTGCGCTGTCTCAGGTTGCCGCTGTTTTGATGTTTTCGATAGTTTTTACACTCGGCATAGATTTCCCGAAATTTTATATTTTCAGAAGATTCAAACTATGAAGCCGGGGTGTGCAGCACTCATAGTTAATTCATCAGACCTATTGACTATCATGTAAGATGCAGTATCCTTGAAGTAATTGAGCAGTAGAAGTCTATTCCGCAATAGGAGACAGATTATGAAAAAGAATGTCGGCGGCATCGATAAGCTTCTAAGATTCATACTCGGAATTGCCGCTATCGTTGCGGGGGTATTCGCTCCGATAGCAGAAGGGCTCAGGATCGTAGCCTTTGTAGTAGCTGCTGTTGCTCTTTTTACGGCAATCTTCGGTTTTTGACCCCTCTGGAAGGTGCTCGGGATTAGCACCTATAAAGAGAAGAGGAATTAGTTCGGAAAAAATCAGGTCGACACACATTCGTTCTGCACTGGCCTGGACAGGATAGCAGTACTCATAAAGTGAAATAGCATCAGCTGGGAAAGTCTGTCTTCTTAGGGGTCTGCATATGTGCCTTTTAAGGCAAAGGCCTGGTCTCTTCCTCATCAGGACTGAATTCTTCCGGCACATAGAATGGTATATTAGCCCAGTCCCATTTGATCTCGGGTTCTCTTTCCCAAAGGTGGATCTTCCTGATCTTAATGAGGGGATACACATAGGGAACTCCCTTGTGCTTACCCAGTTGCTCGCCGATAATCTCTCCGGCGATGGTCACCCTGCGTCCGCTTGTGTACTCCTTTGTATCCAGAAATTCCCGGGTCTGCGCAACAAAAAAACCATCGGCATACTCTCTGCTTCTGGGTTTGTCACTGGAATCCAGAGGTGTCTCCTGGATGAAAAGGTCGCTTCCTCCTGCGCGCTTAGCAACTCTCACTATGACCCCGCCCCAGATGACCGACACTCCATGATAGGCGGTAGGATTTTCAAGAACCCTGATAAACTCAAGACTCTCATCAGCCTCCCTCTTCATCTCGCTGGAAGTGGGACTTGCGCAGCCGGATATCAGGATCAACAGCAAGCCCGCAAGAGGCAGTCCAAAACATGTTATTCTTTTCATTTGCCCGTTCTCTGTCTCTCGAATTCTTTTCTCTGGAATCATATCCATAATATCACCGGCAGGATTGTTGTCAAGCGAACGAGGGAGGGCTTGACCAACCGAAGCCGTCATCTCTGCTCCAACATCCCAAGTTGTATTAAAGGATCATTCATGATAAACGTGTTGTAAGACAGGCAGTCCTTTGCATGCCTTATTAAATACACGAATACTGACAGAACTGCCGGAAGGCGTTCCAAAGAGGAGAACAAAATGAAAAAAAGGACGAGAGAATTTTGCAGTAAGCCTAACGGCGCGTTCGTTTTTTTTCTTCGCCGGCTATTTCACCTTCCATGCGGGAACCATGTCAAGGCTGTTAAAGTGAAGACCCTGTCTTGCGCATTTCTATCAGGGATACTAATTCTCATAACCGCTGTTTGCGCGAATGCGGTCTCCCCAAACGGGAATGATGTGACGCAGAAGCTCATACATATTGCAGCCGCCGACAATGTCAGTCCAGCTGTGATGCCTCCGTCGAAATTTTCAATGGACATTTTGCCTCAAGCGTTCTATCTGGAGTGGAAACTGTCCCCACAGGATCCCGGCATTGTAACAGGATACGAGATTATGCGGGCCCCCGATTACAAAGGACCGTACGAACGGATAGCACTCGTCAATAAAGGAAGTTCACATTACGAGGATTTTGCGATAAAGCAGAATGGCGCTTACTTCTACAAGATTCGCGCTGTCGCCGGAAACAAATATTCTCCTTTTTCAACTGTGTTGGCCGGCGAACTGCCGCCTTACTGAGAAGAGACTGTTTTCATACCGAAAGGTTCACTACGGCCTTGTCACTCTTTCAGACAGTTATGGGATCCTCATTTCAATCACTTTATCGCCTTTCCTTCTCAGTCTCCCGGCTGGAAAACGGAGTCCGCAATAGCACCATTTATCTCGTACTTCTCAACTACGGTCTCTGCTATTTCTTCTTTTCCGGCAAAGTTGGTTATTTTATAGGGGAGCGCTATTCCCTGAACTTTTCTGAAATCTGAAAACGCTGCGGATAGTGTCATCGACCCTCCATCCATGGGGAAAAAACCTGATACCCTGAGGATGAAAAAACTCCGGGTATCCACATAAATCTTCAGTTGAGGGCCTTCTGAAGCGCTCAATCCCAAAACATAGGCCTCTCTGCCATTGACCTCTGTCCGACCCTCGTAGCTTATCCGATATGTATCCTTCAGGAGTGCGTAAGGAAGATCGATTTGCCTGTACTGATAGACAATGCCAAGATATTGCATGTCCGAGACAGCGGAAAACCCGGTTCCGGAGCTTTCATATCCTTTATTACCGTTGAGGATTCGCTCTTCTGTTGAGCGCGAATATCTGATGTTGACCCTAAGCTTTCCTCCCCTTTTGAAATAATACTCGTAAGTGCCTCTGTCATCAAAGGCCAGTGCTTTTATCTCGCCTTTCATATATACAGACCTCACGTTTTCAATGTCCTTCCTGCCTCCATAAGCTTTTATGATGTCTGCCGTAAGCGATTCGACATTTTCCGCGCTGCGGGCTTCTGTTGACTGAAAGAGTATAAGTCCTACAGTGCATATCAGAATGACTGAAATACGTAGATACATTTGGATGACCATTCCTCCTCCCTTCTTTTTCTCACTGTTCACCAGAGAAATTATACACCGGTAATTCTTCTCCGGCTAGCTTTCGACGAATTTCCTTACTTCTTTCCCCAAGTCTTCAATGCCCCGGGAAACCTTTTATAAGCCTGGCTGACAAAGTCTCCTCAGAGGAGGATACGAAAGTCGAGTTCCTGCTTGATAAACATGAATTTCTTCCGTATTACCCTTACCCGCACCGACTCATAGGGCCTCCTGTCAGAAAGGGCTATTCTGGCGTCCTCCACCGTGGCTATTTTCCAGTCATCGATCAGCATAAGAATGTCTCCTTTTTGCAGGCCCGCCTTTTCCGCTGCGCTGTCCGGCGCGAAGTCCTTTACGACCACGCTCCCGTCTTTCTTCTCAAGAATGACGCCTAATTTTGCGCTGAAGGGCGGTTCCAGCTGAGCTGCGAAGATCACATAGCTCCCGATCTCTTCATCAAAGGCGCCGTTGATGAGGGTGACATACTCCTTTCCGGTAAGCCTCTTCAGTCTTTGCGGTATCCCGGAATCGTACATGATATGTTCTTCTCCTGCAAGCACCACAAGCTGGGAATCAGGGTGCTCCTTCAGATACTGTGCGGCTGAATGGGCCATTGTCTCGTCCCATAGTATCTGGGATTGATAGAAATTGTCGAACGTCGTCCCGGACGGATGCTCTTTAAATATCTCCTGCAGCCTTTTCTTATACTCAGCGTCTGACATATCCATGTCGTGCGGGATCTCTTTCATCTGCTCCGGGGAAAGGGAATCGAGCCCCTCTTTGGCTACTTTGTCGACGATCTCGGATCTAAGGTTGAGGGCCACCACGGGGATCTTCTTTGCCTTTGCAAATTCCAGCACCTCGCGGTAGAGACTGTAATCGAATCCCCATCTCTTGAAATACTCTGACTTTTTCAGAAAATCCCTCTCGCCGATCGCCCCGGACATAAACTCATCGATTGCCTTCTGAAAGGGCCGTTGAAACATCTCCATGCCGATGGCGAATTTTCTGCCTTCCCTGTGAAGACCCATGACAATGTCGAGTTCAGCTACATGGTCTTCATAATTCGAGTGACGTTCTCCCACAAATATCACCGGTTTGTCGGCAATATTGTCTATAATCCTCTCAAGTCCCAATGATCTTGCAGGCGCCACGCCCTTCATAGGTTCAACAAGGTCGAATATCATTCCCCGGTCTGTTTCCGCCGTTTCTTTTTTCACATTCTCTCCCCTTTCAAAGCGGATCGTTGTGAACTGACCGTAATGAAAGATTTTTCTCACGGCAAGCCCGACCTCTTCCTTTGTACTGCCGTTTGCGAAGGCCACGACCTTTGCGGAGTTCAGAGGATTATTTCGTACAGTCAGGACGAATCCGGCCGCTGGTTTTTCCACTTCTCCGAACAGCCTCTTCAATACCGGGCTTTGATAACCCAGGATCAGAAGAGAGGAAGTCCTGATATCTTCGTCTTTGAGGGAGGTCACCTCTCTTGGGATGAACCCCTCAGCCCTGAAGACAGAGATCAGGTCCTCGTAGATCCCTTTTTCTTCTTCAGAATAGACGATAAATCTTTTTTCATCTCCGAGGAGCCGGGAAATAACGGGTGGAAATTCATCTTCCCGAAGCCTCCTCATGACGTCGTAGTCTCCGTCTAAGACAAGCGTTTCGGGGTCTTCTCCGGCGGGGACTTCGAAATACTGTTTTTCTTGTTCGGAGTAAATTGTTTGCCTTGCAGCCTCCTTCTTCCCGGCCATGATCTTCAGAGGTATCTTCAGTTTGTATACCTGTCCTCTTTGTAAGAGCTTGAACGAGGCCGAGGGAGTCCCGCCAAGAACCAGCCTCCTGACTTCCCTGCCCTCTATGGAAGGAACACCTTTTAGGTCAAGCCACTGTGTGAAGAACCACTTCAGGTCTTTTCCATATTCAGACTCAAAAGATCTTCTTACATCATCCCATGTTGCGTCGCGAAACTTGTTTTTCTCGATGAGAACTCTCAGGGACCTGTAGAATGCCTCCTCCCCCGCAAGATTGTGAAGCATATGAAAGAGCATTGCGCCCTTTCCATATCCGATCGCGGCCGATGCGAAGTCAGTTCTCTCCCTGAAATCTTTCAGAGGAAACTCCTTCTGAGGAGAGACATAGCTCTGGTAGTCCGTGAGGATCTTTTTTCTGTACTCCCATCCCTTCCCCTGCTGCTCCTGGTAAAGATGATCGGAAAGATAGCTGGTGACCGCCTCCAGCCAGTTGCCCCTGGAAAAGTCCGCGTAGACATAATTGCCGAACCATTGATGTGTAATCTCATGCCCCAGAGATGTCTTGACAATAAAAGGAAGCCTTACAACTTCACTGCCCAGCAGCGTAAACGTCGGCATCGAATATCCGGTGGGCAGAAAGTTTTCGACCACAGAAAACCTTTTATATGGATAGGGAACCAGCAGCTTATTGTACATTTCAAAGTATTTCCTGGCGTATTCAACATAGGTCCCGGCAAGAGAAGCATCCTCTGGAAAGAAATAGGCATAAATCTTTATGTCGCCGATCTCACCCCTGACCTCCCGGTACCTGCCGGCGACCAGGTCTATCCCGTTGAGAGGGTGAGGGAAATAGAAGGAATACTCCCTGCCCGCTCTTGTCTCTTTATAAGTTATTTCATCCGCCTCGGATATCGCTGTGAAATCGTGGGGAACGACTGCTGCAAGCCTGTAATAAGCGAGTCCTTTAACGGACGGATACCAGTTGCCGGTCAGGGATATACCCTCCGTGTCTATCAGGCCTCCCTGGACTACGCCCGCGTTCTCAAGATTTTCGTTCTTAGTTCTTTCTCTCCTGAAAATACCTACATATCTTATGACCAGCTTGCCGCTGCCTTTCAACCTCATTGCGCCCTCTTTTTTATTGTATTCAACGGAATGACCGTTAAAATCGGCTGAAATAATCGATAGAGCACCTGTTGAAACAACAATTTCCGATGAGTCCGTGAAGATTATCTCCGCGGTTCCGCTAAGAGTATTCTTCTGGAGATCGAACGACACGGAGAGATTGCAGGTGGGGATTACCTCAGCGCAGGCATTTTGGATACGCAAGCCTGTAATAGCCGGCAAGGCCGCACATAGTAAGAAAAGAAAAAGGTTAATGTTGTTTCTTGTCATCGTGTTCTGCTCCCCTCGGTTAAATGACTTTTCTTCTTCTTTAGATTCTATTTCAGATCAAGGGAAGGCGCAATGAAAGAAGTCTGCCGGATGATAACTTTTTGTGATAAAGCGTGAGCGTCTCAGGTCATTATTCGGAGCAGCATACTATAGTAACTCGAAAAAACCCTGTTTAAGGAGGTTTATTGCCCACCTTTCGAGATGCTATGAATTTTTGCTCAGTCCTGCGCAGTTTCGGGTTTCTTTGAGCATACCGACTTAAGAAATATTGCACTGCAAGATATTTTTTGCAGTGCAAAATCGGCAGGCCTGATTTCCTCGTCAAATTACTCTTAAATATCAACGAGTTCGAAATTCAGGGGAATGGCACGCTTCTTGTAATACTATTAGCGTAGTAATAAAAACTGAGGCTTTGTATTTGAGGTATATCACCATGAACAAAAAGTTACAGAGTATACATAAAAACATTTCCCTGCAGCCGGGCTGGAAGTGGCTTATTCTCTCCACTGTTTTGCTGGGCGCCACCATGTCAGCCCTTGATGTAAGCATCGTAAACGTGGCCCTGCCGACGCTCAAGAACAGATTCGGTGTCTCTATCGCGGTCGTCGAGTGGATAGCAATGGCCTATATGTTAACACTGACCATTTTCCTGCCGTTGTTCGGAAGACTGGCAGATGTGTACGGCAGGTCCAGACTTTATAATATAGGGCTGCTGGTTTTTTCCCTGGGTTCGCTGCTCTGCGGCATGTCCGCTTCAGCTGGATTCATGATAACTTCCCGCGTTATCCAGGCTGTCGGGGCCGGACTTCTGCAGGCCAACTCCATTGCTCTTATTACGCAGGCCTTCCCGGAGGGCGAGCGTGGCAAAGCTATCGGTGTCCAGGGGGCGGTCCAGGCGATATCCATGTCTGTGGGGCCTTTTGTGGGCGGCATCCTGATCGCAACAGTAGGCTGGCGTGCGATCTTTTACGTGAATATCCCTATCGGAATACTTGGGGCCATTGCCGCCCTTTTCATACTTCCACGTGACCAAAAGATAAAAGAGAAACAGACAATTGATTACCTCGGGACGGCTTTCTTTGCGTCCGGGCTTGCTTCTATCGTGCTGGCCATAAACGAGGAAGTAAAGCTAGGTTGGTATTCGCATACCATTATGATGTATTTCATTTCCGGCGTAGTGCTCCTGACCCTTTTTGTAATAACTGAGCTGAAGGTCGAGAGTCCTCTTATAGACCTCAGGCTCTTCAAAAACGCGACCTTTTTCCTGGGGAACCTGACCAGCATGCTCTCCTATTATGTCCTGTTCGGACTCATGTTCCTGATGCCTTTTTATCTCGAAAAAGTGCTGGGTTACGGGGTCGCCCTCACCGGCTCCCTGCTGACTCCCCTTCTTCTCACGATGGCGGTAGTCGCACCCTTTTCCGGGCATATCTCGGACAAGTACGGACCCAGAATAATGACCACTTCGGGGATGCTTATTTCGGCGCTGGCCTGTGTCGCCCTTTTATTCATGGGAACATCGGCTCAGTTGTCCCTGCTGGTGGCCGTGCTGGCACTCCTGGGTATCGGGATGGGGTTATTCACTCCGTCAAACAACAGCGCAATCATGGGCTCAGCTCCGCAAAACAAGCTGGGGGTGGCAGGAGGAGTACTGAATATGACGCGCTCTCTTGGGTTCATTTTCGGGATAAACATATCCGGAGTTATATTCACCACCCTTGAACACGGATACCTGGCTGAGAAAGGATACCCCAATGCCCGGCATATATTCAGCAACAGCACTATTCCCATGACAGTAAAAGCGAATGCCTTTATGCACGGGTTTCTTGTCGTGATAGGGGTCCTTTTGGCCATCAATGTCCTGACGGCAATCCTTTCGGCCGCCAGAAGAGTCAACACAGTCCCGATCATAGATCATGAAGCGGCCGGCACGGTTGTTATTTCTTCAGGGTTCTTTAATGGCTTTGGGCAGGAAGCGAGAGGGACAGCGCTTTTCATATCGCTGCTGCTTTTTACCGGTCTTGCCGCAGCTTTTGCCTCTTCCAGATTAAGGAACGAGCAGTCTCTTGTCCATCAGACGATCCAAAGCGAACAGGTCGATGCAGGCCGGGGGCAAAGCGTTTCAGACGCGGAGAAGCTTGCCCTGGCTTATTATGGCAATAAATACAAGGATACGAATGTCCGCATCGAGGTAACGCCGCGCGGTAATCACATGGATGCCAGTGTCATAAAGAATGGCATGCTGGTAAAAAGGCTTTCCATTCAGGGTAATACAATCACCGAACATGGCAGCGGAGTGCGCACGTGGGCCTTTGAACTTTTGGACAATGTAAATTGAAAAACCGGAGTTTTTCGGATTCATAAAATCAAATTCATAAAAGGAGTTATTCTAAAATGAGCAGATTGAAGTTTCCGCACCCGAACATTTCTTCACGTCCGAGCTGGAAGTGGTTTATTCTTTCCACTGTCCTGCTGGGCGCCACCATGTCGGCCCTTGATGTAAGCATCGTTAACGTAGCCATGCCGACGCTGAAAAATACCTTTGGCGTCTCGATGGCGGTGATCGAATGGATTGCAATGGCTTATATGCTTACCCTGACCATTTTCCTTCCCTTGTTCGGCAGGCTTGCCGATATGTACGGCAGATCAAAGCTCTACAACATCGGGTTTGTGGTTTTCTCTGTAGGTTCGCTGTTCTGCGGAATGTCTTCCAGCGCCGGCATGATGATCGCCTCCCGGGTCGTACAGGCTGTCGGGGCGGGCCTTTTGCAGGCCAACTCCGTGGCCCTCATTACGCATGCATTTCCAGCCAGCGAGAGGGGCAAGGCCATCGGCATCCAGGGGGCGGTGCAGGCGGTTTCGATGTCTGTCGGTCCTTTTGTGGGCGGTGTCCTGATATCCACCATAGGCTGGAGAGCGATCTTCTATGTGAACATTCCCATAGGAATATTGGGGACACTGGCCGCGCTTTTCATACTTCCGCCAAATCAGAAAGTCGAAAAGAAGGAGAAGGTGGATTACCTTGGAGCAGCATTCTTTGCCACAGGGCTGGCCTCCATCGTGCTCGCCTTTAATGAAGGGGCGAAGCTGGGCTGGGGCTCAAATGAGATCGTAGCGTATTTCATCTCCGGCCTCGTGCTGCTGACCCTTTTCGTGATTACGGAACTGCGGGTCGAGAGCCCGCTGATCGACCTTAAGCTGTTTAAGAACGCCACGTTCCTGCTGGGGAACCTCACAGGTATGCTGTCATACTATGTGTTGTTTGCGGTCCTGTTCCTGATGCCTTTTTATCTGCAGAAGGTACTGGGCTACAGCGTTGCACTTACGGGGGCCCTCCTCACCCCCATCCCTCTTGCGATGGCGGTCGTTGCCCCTTTCTCCGGACATATCTCTGACAGGTACGGACCGAGGATCATGACAACTTCGGGAATGCTTATCTCGGCTTTGGCCTGTCTGTTCCTTATGTTTATGGGAGTGTCGGTGCAACTGCCTGTCCTGATATCAGTCTTCGTGCTGCTGGGGATAGGGATGGGCTTATTCACCCCGCCTAACAACAGCGCGATTATGGGTTCAGCCCCAAAGGAAAAACTGGGGGTGGCCGGCGGTGTCCTGAACATGATGAGGTCCCTCGGACTTATCTTCGGCGTAGATATATCCGGTGTTATCTTTACCACCCTGGAGCATCGGTATCTGAGCGAAAAAGGCTTTCAGAATGTTCAGCATGTATTCAGCAATACCAGCATCCCTGTGCCGGTCAAAGACAGCGCCTTCATGTACGGGTTTTTTGTAGTCGTAGGGGTCCTTCTTGCCCTCAATCTCCTCTCCGCCTACTTTTCGGCCATGAACAAGACGGAAATTGACGCGGAAGCTGCCGAGGCTGCCAGGGAATTTGTGGATGCAGGCTAGGCTGACCTGAGACAACTGCAGGCGTCGGTTTGTAAAAGGGCTGCTGTAGCAGCCCTTTTTGTTTTGAATTATGGTGAAAATATGCTAACAGTTAACTAGGAAAGATATATGAAAGATCGGAAAACCATTCTCCCTGCGGGCAGGAAGTCCGTGACGCATCAACAAAGTCATCGGGGATGACTGTGAGAAGAGCAGTCAAGTCGGCCGGCTCAACGCTTACGGTAAAATTCATGCTGGGGTTGGGCGTCATTCTGCTTTGTGTAATATCAGTTTTTTCCTACCTTACATATGATTATCTGAAGAAAATATATATCAGGGAGGCCTATGAGAAAACAGATATAGTGTTGGGGCATATTGACGCTACTATGGAATACGCACGTGATGAGCTTCGGCCCCAGATATTCCATGCACTTCCCGGAGATATATTCATAAAGCAGGTTATGTCGAGTTCCTTTATGAATATGGGGATCATGAAGAGATTCAAACAAAGGTTCCCCCGTTATATTTACCGGAGGGTCGCCATTGATCCCATGAATCCGGCCAACAAGGCCGATGCCTTTGAAGAAGGCCATATCAAGCAGTTTCGGGATGACCGGACATCGAAGAAGGAATGGAGGGGTCTCGTCACCAGAAACGGTGAGGATTACTTTCTGCATCTCAAGGGGATTGTCATGGAAGAGCAGTGTCTGCTCTGCCACGGAGATCCCGATGCGTCACCTGAGTCTATTACGCTTCATTACGGGAGGGTGCACGGACGTCACTGGAAAGTCGGAGAGGTCGTGGGCGCCGAGTCGATAGCGGCTCCTGTAAGCGAGACCTTCCGGCAGCTGCGGCAAGTAGCACTCTCTTTTTTCCTTTTCGGAATAGCCGGGATGGCGGCCCTTTTTGCCGGCCTCAATTTTTTCCATTACAGGCTTGCGGTGGTCCCCCTGAAGAGGGTCAGCTCCTTTTTCAGGGAAGTGGTGGACGGGCACCGCGGACTTGACATACAATTCGAAGAGCGTGACTATGATGAAATAAAAGAGATGTCCGAATCTTTTAACAGAATGATGGGATATCTGAAAAAATCCGAAGAGGAAAGAAGAGAGATGGAGGAGCGGGTGCTGCAGGCAGACAAACTCGCCTCTATAGGTCAGCTTGCAGCGGGTGTGGCCCACGAGATCAACAACCCGCTCAGCCTGATACTCGGATATACTAATATGCTGCGCAAGGAATGTCCGGCTTCGGGGCAGGCGAAGGAAGACCTTGAAATTGTCTACAATAACGCCCGGCTGTGCAAAAAGATCGTTGAAGATCTGCTTAATTTTTCACGTCAGACAAAGGCCAACCGGGGACCTACGGACATTAATGCCGCGGTCGAATCAGTAGTGGTTTTGATGGAGGACACTTTGCGCGGCGCAGGGATCAACGTTATCCGGGAATATGATAGGGAATTGCCCCTTCTGACAGCGGATGAGGACAAGCTGAAGCGGGTTTTCATGAACCTTCTGCTGAACTCTTTCCAGGCCATGCACTCAGGAGGGAGCCTCACTGTAAGTACAGCTTACGACAGGTTGAGAAACGGAATAAACATTATTTTTTCCGACACAGGCAGCGGCATCCCTGAGGAAATAAGGGACAAAATATTTGAGCCTTTTTTCACAACTAAGCAGCCGGGAGAGGGGACCGGGCTCGGCCTTGCGGTGAGCTACGGAATAGTGAAGGAACACAAAGGAGAGATTTCGGTCAGGAGCCAAGAAGGGAAGGGATCATCTTTTACGCTTTGGTTCCCCCTTGAAGGAGACAAGGCATGAAACAGACGATCCTCATTGTTGACGACAATCCGGAGATGACCCGCTTCCTCGAGAGGCTGATCGGGAAGGCACTGGATATTGAAACCCTTGTCGCCGGGAGCGCCGAAGCGGCCCTGCAGATCCTGAAGGGAAACACGGTCCACTGCCTGCTTGTGGATATGAAGATGCCTGGAATGGACGGCATGGAGCTCCTGCGGGAAATAATGAAAAAGGACTCTTCGCTGCCTGTAATAATAATGACGGCTTACGGCGCTATTGAAGCAGCGGTGGAGTCCATGAAAGAAGGGGCCTATGACTTCATCACCAAGCCCTTTGAGGAGGAGAGGCTGCTGCATACGGTGCGGAGGGCTCTGGAGCATCAGCATCTCCTCCGAAGAAACCTGGACCTGGAAAAAAAGATCCGGGAGAAAGAGAAGGAAACTTTCTTTGTCGGAGAGTCCCCACGGATGAAAGGGCTGATCGATACAATAAAGTTGGTGGCCCGGACCGACGTGACTGTGCTTATCACCGGTGAGACCGGGACAGGAAAGGAACTGGCGGCCCGCATGATCCACAGCCTCAGCACCAGGACAGGCAAGCCTTTTGTGGTCGTAAACTGTCCCGCTATCCCTGAAAATATACTGGAGAGTGAGCTCTTCGGCTATCGCAAGGGGGCTTTTACAGGGGCCAACACAGACAGAGAGGGGCTTTTTCAGGCCGCAGAGGGGGGGACTCTCTTCCTCGACGAGATCGGGGACATATCTTCTTCGCTGCAGGCAAAGCTCCTTAGAGTGCTGCAGGAAAGGGAACTGAAACCTCTCGGCGATACTGCGACCCGCAGGGTAGATGTCCGGGTCATCGCGGCCACCAACCGGGACCTCGAAGAAAACGTTGCCTCCGGACTATTCAGGTCGGATCTTTATTACCGGCTGAACGTTGTTTCTGTGCGCACCCCGCCTCTCAGAGAAATACCCGAGGACATCCCTCTTATTGCCTACCATTTTCTTTCTCTTTTTTGTGCAGAACTTGGATTAGAGCAGAAGAAATTTTCAGAGGAGGCAATACGGTTTCTCGTTTCCAGGCAATGGAAAGGCAACGCACGCGAACTTCAAAACGAGATAAAGAGGGCCGTGATCTTTTCGAAATGCGGCCTCCTTGGTCTGGAGGATTTCGGGACCGGAGTTCCGGATGCCTGTGTATCCGACGACATCGGGTTGTACGGGCTTTCGTACAGGGAGGGAAGGAAGAGAGTCCTCAACACCTTCAACATGGAATATATTACGCGTCTCCTGCAGCGCATGGAAGGGAACGTCTCCCTTGCAGCCCAGACCGCAGGCATAGAGCGGCAGTCACTGCAGCAGCTCATGAGGAAGTACGGGATCAATTCGTCCGTATTCAGAAAGGATGCGGAAAAGAAATAGCCGAAATGAGGGGAATCTCAGGGAGAGCCACGCATTTTATCCAGCATGGAACCGTCTATTTCATATCCGTATTTCTGATTTGCCAATCGTATGAACTGACGTATTTCCGCAACTTCTGCTGCCTTGTCGAAAAAAATCCTGCGGGCACCATTATCTGTGTCAATGTATAGATGATATCTTGCCCGGAATATCCCGAGCAAAAGCCATAAACCGATTCCTGCCATGGTCCATAGGATGACCGGGACCAGAGGGATGACAAACTCCCCGGGTTCGGACGCGGCTAAGTCCCCGCCTCCTGCACTTGCAAAAAAGGTCACGACTAATCCAAGCAGCCCGAGGGAAAGTAAGGTAAAGCCCAGGAAGTATTGAAAAAAAGGGTTTCTGGCCTCTGTGTCGTAGCAGAGCCTGATCTTCCTGATCTGCTCCTTCCCGATCGTGGCGATAATCCTTCCGTCATCAACTTTCCTGATGCTGGTCCCGGAAATTTCTATCTTCGAGTAAGTAATCGAAATGCTTTCTGAGTCAGTAGCCAATACAGCCTCTTTCCCTGAAAAGCCCGGACAATCACGGGTATGGAATTACTTTAGTATAACCTATTCCCACGTTTCTCTACGAGTTGCGGACGGCCGCTAACCGTCTGAAAAGATGGAGATGGGGCAGAAACAAGTGCGGATTATCGGATAGCTGCTTGCATCAGCTTCAGATCATTGAGTGCACTTCGGAACTTCCGGGACTTACGGCCCCGGGTGCTTATTATGCGGTAAAATGCTGATACTCACGAAGTGTCTCTCCTATCTCGTTCAGGACCCACTCTTTCTGTTCCGCGACCGAAAAATCTATACCGATGTATGTCCCTGAATTGCCTGTGCTTAGGCAGCATAAGGAAGGAGCCTTTGGCTTCGAGAATGGATGTGAGATAATCGTGCCCCTTTTCCTCAAATATCCGGTTGTTGAAGATCAGTATGTTTGGATAGCGCTGCTGTATGATGCCAACGGCCTCCACTACGTCTTCGGCAGTTCCAATCGATTCTATGCTGACAAAGGCGGAGATCACCGACACCAGCATGCCGTTTTTCGAAGGTGAACTGTTCGAGACAATTAAAAAGGCCTTCATCTGCCCCTCTGAGTTTGGAATGGAAATAGGACGAGTCCTGTCATATTAATCTACATCATGAGGCCAGGCAAGAAAATCAGTCTCAGCCTGATAATTTTGTAGGTATTCACTGACGGCTTCAGACCTGACGTACGCGCAATTTTTCAAATGGGATCTGTCGGCATAATCCTACAAGGTATTGGAGTTGATACTGATTTTATTCCCTGTTTACTGAAATTAGAATATAATTGAAGCTTTTCATCCCCAGGGACATTGAAAGAAAAAGGAGGGACTATTCGTGAGTACCGGCACTTTACTGCAGGACAAACGCATAGGCAAGGAAACCGAGTCAGCCGATAAGTTGAGTGCCGCCGCAGAGGCGATTCTGACTTTGGGCGGCATTACCATCAACGGCGACAAACCCTGGGACATACATCTCAACGAAAGGTTTTTCCATAGCGTTATGAGGGAGGGAAGCCTGGGACTCGGAGAGTTCTACATGACCGGCCGCAGGCTTCAGGTCTGGCAATTCGTCCTCTCCCCAAACGGAGTCGAAGGCGGCTATGAGGCGGTATGCTGAGCCGGGAAAAATATTCAGGGAATGAGGGCAGCGCATGAAGATTCTGGTCGTTGATGATGACGAAAACAACCTGCTGTTAACCAAGTTAGAGCTCAGAGATGAACTCTGGCAGGTCATTACGGCCTCGGATGGACGAGAGGCCATGGAACTTTTCAGGAATGAAAACCCTGATATGGTAATCGTTGATGTCAAGATGCCCGGCATGGATGGAATAACAATATTGAAGGGAATGAAGGCGATACGCCCAAAAATACCGATCGTGATCTTTACCGGCTTCGATCAGGCCGCCGTAACCATCCCGCGTGAAGCGGACGCTTTCATCAGCAAGTCATTTTCTTATGAAGAACTGAAAGCGTGTATTAGAAGTTTGCCCAGGAAGGGTAAGCAGCGTCGATGACTGCAAGCCGTCCTGCCAGGAAGTGGCGGCGATAATTTACTGTGCTTTTGTTCTTCTTCTGCCTTGCCCTTCTTCTTCAAGGTTTTCCGGCGGTCCCACCTGAGGATAGGTTATATTTCTGCCTCTGACCTTTGCCCATGGGGTTAGGGTATGCTCCCGGCTTGAATTCACTTCCATGATATGCACTACCCGGAGTCCCCGGATTAGAAGGGCATCTCCGATCAAGGATCTGTGGCACCGCCAGGGGACCGCTTCGGCGCACATGATGGCTGTTGGTTGTTTTTCCGCCTCCAGGATAAGTTTTTCAAGGCCTTCTTCGAATTCCGCTGTCTGCATATAGTCGGCAAAACCCCTGAAAGATGCGTTCCTCCACGCCTTATTCGGCGAGTCTTTCAGCGCATGGCGAAGTCCGCCGAGTCCCTTCATATGCAGGTAGCGGATTTTAGCGGACTTCAGGCTTTCCTTCAGCAGGTCCTCGTTGAACTGAGGGTTATGCTGCGACTTTGGGATGGTCCGGACGTCAGCCACCTTTTTAATTCCGAAGGCCTTAAGAATTTCTATAAACTCCGAGACAGTTCTTGTCGAATGGCCGATCGTAAATACCTCAACCTTCATTTCGGACCGCTTTCCTTTCATGACAGATATCCCCTGTTCATCAGTTTCTCCAGGAGGAAATGGAAATAGACAAAGCCTGCATACGGCTGCCACCGCGAGGTGATCCTGCTTATCCGCTCATAGTCCGGCCTTTCGCTGAGCCTCATGAATTTTTGAAGGTTTTTCTGCGCCCCTGCGTCGTCGCCCGGGAATACATTAATTCTGCCGAGCCCCCTCAGAAGCGCGTACTCTGCAGTCCACCTGCCGACGCCGCGGATTTCCGAGAGATACTGAACAATGTCGCTATCGGTCATTTTTTCAAGATTTTCGAAATCGAGTTTTCGCCCGGCTACTTTTTCAGAAAGTTCGATAATCGCCCTTCCCTTGTTTCTGCTGAAGCCCAGGCTTCTCAGGTCCTCCGGCGACAGTCCTGCGAGGTCTCCCGGACGGGGGAAAGCGTGGAAAACCGACTTATCTTTTTTGAAGACCGCACCGTATGAACCGGAGAGGCGGTTCAGGAGAATAATGCCCAGATCAAGGGAGACCTGCTGGCAGGCGAAGGCATTCACAAGAGCCTCAAAAACAGTCGGAAGCCTGGGCGGCTTCATCCCTGTGAGTCGGGCCGCAAGCGGGGCCAGTCTCTTGTCCTTTCCGGATAATAAATAAAAACCGCTCAGGTCTCTTTTGATCGAGAACATCTTTTCGAGGTATGCGGATATCATTGATTTAACGGCCGGCTGATCGGCAATCTCACCAGATGCTGCCACCAGGAGCCGCGGCCTGTTGAGCCCGCCTTCCTGGGATACGGAAACCTTTAGTGCTTTGTCTCCAAAGACGAATATCCTTGAATAGTTCCTGCCGTCCCAGCGGTCGATCTCATTATTTGCCCTCCGTCTGAGCGCCCAGACAGTAAGTTCAAGACTGAAGGGAGGAAGCGGCCGCAGTGAAAAAGAGGGCCCGGACGCGCTGCGCTTTTCCATTAATGATCCACGTCCTACTCTATGCGGACCTCAAAGTCTCTCTGCTCCCAGCGGCCTGTGTCGGACCAGTGAAAGGTGAATAGAACAGAAGTCCCTGCAATGAGCTTTTCTGTAGGCAGATCAGCGTAATGCAGGCCCAGTCCGCTGTCTTTTGTCCCTGAGTCATGGACTGCCTTCCAGCCGTCTGCACTCCAGTGTACGGTCGCCGGGCTGAGTGTCTCTATGCGGAGGGTCTTTGCTGAAGGCATTTTCCTGCACTTGTGGTTGAACCTCCAGATGATGAGCGATGATTCAGTCTTTCCCCTCGCATAGCGTTCTACACTCTGGGGCGGTGCGTCAAACACCCGGCCGTCGCGCAGAGACCTGATGAGTTTGATATATTCCGCATGCGCCCAAACAAGCGGCATGGCTGAACCCGAGGGCCTTCCGAAAAAGAGCCCTCTTTCGGGTATGTCGGGGGAATCCCAGACCTGCTCGGAGATCATCCCGCCTTCGTTCGCAAAGGCGGCCATAACTTTCATCAGCCTGTCCGCCTTCTCTTTGTTCCCTGCGGCAAGTTCGTAATGGCCGCGCTCTCCCGTGAGAAGCGGCCAGAGCCTTCCGACCCCTGTGCCGTCGAAGGGCGAGCCGTCCTCGTGTTCTCCGTACCCATCGTCATTATAGCGGTGCCAGGCCGGACCGAAGGGGGTTTCGACCCTGAGGAGCGCATCAATCACCCTAATGGTATTCAGTATACGCGGATCGTCCGGAGCGCGGAGGCCGAAACGCACAAGAGCCAGGGCATCGGGACTGACTATCTCTGCTGCCGGCAGGCTGCTCTGTCCTGCAGGCCTGTTCTTGATCGGAACAAAACCGCTCGAAGGGGACGCAGCTTCAGCTGTTTCCAGAGGCGCGATGCGCACGTAATATCCGTCGACACCGATCTTTTTGGCCATCTCTGTCCCTCTTACATAAATCCACCGCTCAATGCCGGAATTCCAGGCGTCGGCCGTCTCACGCAGAAAGTTCGCCAATCCGGGCTCATCATTATCCTCAGCGAGGTCCGCTGCTGCGAGCAATGCGGCGATTTCCACCGCAAGAGTGAAGGGCGAATATCCCGGGTCCTCTTCCCAACGGTCCTGCTGGGTTACCGGGCCATTTCGTATTATGAAACCTGCCGCAGCTCTCACCATCGGCCAGAGCTTTTCCATGTCAACGGCATCCAGGGCGTGCTCCACGTCCCGCAAGGTCTGCCAGGAGGATCGGGAAAGCAGTCTCGTCCATTTGAATGCCTGCCCAGTACTGGGAGCCGTCGAGCCACATGTTCTGCGGCCAGTGACCGTCCTCTTCCTGCGTTGACCGGAGATAATAAAGCGTGCGGCAGACATCATCGAGCGCGCCGGCCGCGAGTAGTCCGCCGGCGGCCTCAGCAAGATCCCGGGGCCAGACGAGATGGTAACCACCCAGGTCGTCGTCTCCCTTTGCAAAGCCCCAGGGGATCGCGAGGCTTGCTATTGAGCCCCCGGGGAAATTATTCGCCTCATGTGTCCTGAGAACTGCGGCACTGACGCGGTAAAGATTATGCCGGCCTGCGCTTATACCGCTGCTGAGTGTAAGAGTCTGCTGCCAGGCATTCCATTCGCGGATATAGTCCTCTTTGGCAGTATCGAAGCCGTCTGATCAGGCTCGACGGGCACGGTTGCCTGCCTCCGCGGCATTCCTCCCGAAGCCCAGAGCAAGGAGGAAAGCTCCCCTGGCAGAAACAATGTCTATTTCAGCGGTCAGGGCAACGTTGCCGTCTTCAGCCCTGTCAAAGGTCCATGTCATCTCCTTGTGCTGCATCAGATCGTGCCAGCCGTCTGAAACCCCGACAAAACCCGCCGAACGTTTCAGCCATGGAACTGAGCAGGCAAGTGCCAGAGCGAAGGATTCGCGCTGTGCAAAGAGCATCGGGACCCCTTTACAATCCGCCCACCCACGCGGTGTTACCACTGCCCCTGTTTCCAAGATGAGGAGCAAGAAGCACATGGAGATGATAGTCTTCCAGCCGTCCCTGAAGCGGGGTAAAGAGGGTCTGCTGGAGCACAACGTCCCGCCGCGGGTCTGTCAGGACCTCCTTTCCCGATCCTGTAACGCCCCTGTCTGCAGGTATTTTCGAGATGAAAGGCGGGGGCGCCCTCCGCGAGATAAGATACCGAAGAGGAGGTATGGCGTTTCTCTTCAGAAAAAAAATCCCGGCCGTCAGTAACGATCAGCCCCATGTCCCGGGTGCAGGCAAGGTCCAGTCGGGGGAAGTAGATCTCATTGAAAATCCCGTGGCTTATCGTGAACCAGACCCGGCTTAAAGGGCTCAGAGAAGTACCGACCCCGCTCTTCGCGCTTGAAGTCCAGCGCGGACCGGAACCCGGCCATCCCGGTGCTTGGGAAATGTCAGTCATATTTCTCCATATTTTTTGAATCGCTGATCATCTCCACTCGATCACTCCTTTAATCTCGTCCGGAGCGTATACCTGAGCGCCTTCTCAAATTCTGCCGGAGGATAACGGTGGGTGATCAGTTTTTTGATGTAGCTCTCCCCAACGTTTTTGAGCGGCGACAAGGTCGTCGACTGCCATCCGGAAATGGCCGGGGATGCGTTGACGCTGCCGAGCATAACCTGATTGCCGAGTACAAGCCTTCTGATCAATTCAGCCCCTGGACCTGCAGAGGACGGTCTCCGCCCGGGATTCCGGTGAGCACATATATGCCGTTTAAACCCAGAGCGTCCAGCAGGTTGAATTCGAGGGCGGCGACGCCTGTGGCCTCGAAGATGAAGTCCATCGGCCCAGCTCCTGCTGCACGCGGTCCGGAGTCACCCTTCTGCCGTCGACGTATCTGCCGCCGATAAATTCAAGCCATCCCGGTCTTGCCGTAGCGGGCCCGACACATATCGGTACCCATACACCTCCGCACCCCAGGCTGAGAGCCATTGCGGCAAGCAGACCGACAGGACCGAGTCCCGCAACAAGACAGCGCTTCCCGCGCAGCCAGTCGGACCCTGGCTGCGCGTAAGACAGACGGGCTGTCTGGACCCTTACTGCTTCATCTATCGCCTTCTCCGCAATAGAAAGCGGCTCGGCAAGGACCCCGACCGCCTCAAGGGCATCAGGCAGATGCACCGCATTGACCTCCCGGTCGACCACAAATTCGATCTCGTAACCATCCAGT
>CAVTHB010000004.1:1140000-1299415 GCA_963734475.1 uncultured Nitrospira sp. | reverse complement strand
TGACGGCTTCAGACCTGACGTACGCGCAATTTTTCAAATGGGATCTGTCGGCATAATCCTACAAGGTATTGGAGTTGATACTGATTTTATTCCCTGTTTACTGAAATTAGAATATAATTGAAGCTTTTCATCCCCAGGGACATTGAAAGAAAAAGGAGGGACTATTCGTGAGTACCGGCACTTTACTGCAGGACAAACGCATAGGCAAGGAAACCGAGTCAGCCGATAAGTTGAGTGCCGCCGCAGAGGCGATTCTGACTTTGGGCGGCATTACCATCAACGGCGACAAACCCTGGGACATACATCTCAACGAAAGGTTTTTCCATAGCGTTATGAGGGAGGGAAGCCTGGGACTCGGAGAGTTCTACATGACCGGCCGCAGGCTTCAGGTCTGGCAATTCGTCCTCTCCCCAAACGGAGTCGAAGGCGGCTATGAGGCGGTATGCTGAGCCGGGAAAAATATTCAGGGAATGAGGGCAGCGCATGAAGATTCTGGTCGTTGATGATGACGAAAACAACCTGCTGTTAACCAAGTTAGAGCTCAGAGATGAACTCTGGCAGGTCATTACGGCCTCGGATGGACGAGAGGCCATGGAACTTTTCAGGAATGAAAACCCTGATATGGTAATCGTTGATGTCAAGATGCCCGGCATGGATGGAATAACAATATTGAAGGGAATGAAGGCGATACGCCCAAAAATACCGATCGTGATCTTTACCGGCTTCGATCAGGCCGCCGTAACCATCCCGCGTGAAGCGGACGCTTTCATCAGCAAGTCATTTTCTTATGAAGAACTGAAAGCGTGTATTAGAAGTTTGCCCAGGAGGGTAAGCAGCGTCGATGACTGAAGCCGTTGCCAGGAAGTGGCGGCGATAATTTACTGTGCTTTTGTTCTTCTTCTGCCTTGCCCTTCTTCTTCAAGGTTTTCCGGCGGTCCCACCTGAGGATAGGTTATATTTCTGCCTCTGACCTTTGCCCATGGGGTTAGGGTATGCTCCCGGCTTGAATTCACTTCCATGATATGCACTACCCGGAGTCCCCGGATTAGAAGGGCATCTCCGATCAAGGATCTGTGGCACCGCCAGGGGACCGCTTCGGCGCACATGATGGCTGTTGGTTGTTTTTCCGCCTCCAGGATAAGTTTTTCAAGGCCTTCTTCGAATTCCGCTGTCTGCATATAGTCGGCAAAACCCCTGAAAGATGCGTTCCTCCACGCCTTATTCGGCGAGTCTTTCAGCGCATGGCGAAGTCCGCCGAGTCCCTTCATATGCAGGTAGCGGATTTTAGCGGACTTCAGGCTTTCCTTCAGCAGGTCCTCGTTGAACTGAGGGTTATGCTGCGACTTTGGGATGGTCCGGACGTCAGCCACCTTTTTAATTCCGAAGGCCTTAAGAATTTCTATAAACTCCGAGACAGTTCTTGTCGAATGGCCGATCGTAAATACCTCAACCTTCATTTCGGACCGCTTTCCTTTCATGACAGATATCCCCTGTTCATCAGTTTCTCCAGGAGGAAATGGAAATAGACAAAGCCTGCATACGGCTGCCACCGCGAGGTGATCCTGCTTATCCGCTCATAGTCCGGCCTTTCGCTGAGCCTCATGAATTTTTGAAGGTTTTTCTGCGCCCCTGCGTCGTCGCCCGGGAATACATTAATTCTGCCGAGCCCCCTCAGAAGCGCGTACTCTGCAGTCCACCTGCCGACGCCGCGGATTTCCGAGAGATACTGAACAATGTCGCTATCGGTCATTTTTTCAAGATTTTCGAAATCGAGTTTTCGCCCGGCTACTTTTTCAGAAAGTTCGATAATCGCCCTTCCCTTGTTTCTGCTGAAGCCCAGGCTTCTCAGGTCCTCCGGCGACAGTCCTGCGAGGTCTCCCGGACGGGGGAAAGCGTGGAAAACCGACTTATCTTTTTTGAAGACCGCACCGTATGAACCGGAGAGGCGGTTCAGGAGAATAATGCCCAGATCAAGGGAGACCTGCTGGCAGGCGAAGGCATTCACAAGAGCCTCAAAAACAGTCGGAAGCCTGGGCGGCTTCATCCCTGTGAGTCGGGCCGCAAGCGGGGCCAGTCTCTTGTCCTTTCCGGATAATAAATAAAAACCGCTCAGGTCTCTTTTGATCGAGAACATCTTTTCGAGGTATGCGGATATCATTGATTTAACGGCCGGCTGATCGGCAATCTCACCAGATGCTGCCACCAGGAGCCGCGGCCTGTTGAGCCCGCCTTCCTGGGATACGGAAACCTTTAGTGCTTTGTCTCCAAAGACGAATATCCTTGAATAGTTCCTGCCGTCCCAGCGGTCGATCTCATTATTTGCCCTCCGTCTGAGCGCCCAGACAGTAAGTTCAAGACTGAAGGGAGGAAGCGGCCGCAGTGAAAAAGAGGGCCCGGACGCGCTGCGCTTTTCCATTAATGATCCACGTCCTACTCTATGCGGACCTCAAAGTCTCTCTGCTCCCAGCGGCCTGTGTCGGACCAGTGAAAGGTGAATAGAACAGAAGTCCCTGCAATGAGCTTTTCTGTAGGCAGATCAGCGTAATGCAGGCCCAGTCCGCTGTCTTTTGTCCCTGAGTCATGGACTGCCTTCCAGCCGTCTGCACTCCAGTGTACGGTCGCCGGGCTGAGTGTCTCTATGCGGAGGGTCTTTGCTGAAGGCATTTTCCTGCACTTGTGGTTGAACCTCCAGATGATGAGCGATGATTCAGTCTTTCCCCTCGCATAGCGTTCTACACTCTGGGGCGGTGCGTCAAACACCCGGCCGTCGCGCAGAGACCTGATGAGTTTGATATATTCCGCATGCGCCCAAACAAGCGGCATGGCTGAACCCGAGGGCCTTCCGAAAAAGAGCCCTCTTTCGGGTATGTCGGGGGAATCCCAGACCTGCTCGGAGATCATCCCGCCTTCGTTCGCAAAGGCGGCCATAACTTTCATCAGCCTGTCCGCCTTCTCTTTGTTCCCTGCGGCAAGTTCGTAATGGCCGCGCTCTCCCGTGAGAAGCGGCCAGAGCCTTCCGACCCCTGTGCCGTCGAAGGGCGAGCCGTCCTCGTGTTCTCCGTACCCATCGTCATTATAGCGGTGCCAGGCCGGACCGAAGGGGGTTTCGACCCTGAGGAGCGCATCAATCACCCTAATGGTATTCAGTATACGCGGATCGTCCGGAGCGCGGAGGCCGAAACGCACAAGAGCCAGGGCATCGGGACTGACTATCTCTGCTGCCGGCAGGCTGCTCTGTCCTGCAGGCCTGTTCTTGATCGGAACAAAACCGCTCGAAGGGGACGCAGCTTCAGCTGTTTCCAGAGGCGCGATGCGAACGTAATATCCGTCGACACCGATCTTTTTGGCCATCTCTGTCCCTCTTACATAAATCCACCGCTCAATGCCGGAATTCCAGGCGTCGGCCGTCTCACGCAGAAAGTTCGCCAATCCGGGCTCATCATTATCCTCAGCGAGGTCCGCTGCTGCGAGCAATGCGGCGATTTCCACCGCAAGAGTGAAGGGCGAATATCCCGGGTCCTCTTCCCAACGGTCCTGCTGGGTTACCGGGCCATTTCGTATTATGAAACCTGCCGCAGCTCTCACCATCGGCCAGAGCTTTTCCATGTCAACGGCATCCAGGGCGTGCTCACGTCCCGCAAGGTCTGCCAGGAGGATCGGGAAAGCAGTCTCGTCCATTTGAATGCCTGCCCAGTACTGGGAGCCGTCGAGCCACATGTTCTGCGGCCAGTGACCGTCCTCTTCCTGCGTTGACCGGAGATAATAAAGCGTGCGGCAGACATCATCGAGCGCGCCGGCCGCGAGTAGTCCGCCGGCGGCCTCAGCAAGATCCCGGGGCCAGACGAGATGGTAACCACCCAGGTCGTCGTCTCCCTTTGCAAAGCCCCAGGGGATCGCGAGGCTTGCTATTGAGCCCCCGGGGAAATTATTCGCCTCATGTGTCCTGAGAACTGCGGCACTGACGCGGTAAAGATTATGCCGGCCTGCGCTTATACCGCTGCTGAGTGTAAGAGTCTGCTGCCAGGCATTCCATTCGCGGATATAGTCCTCTTTGGCAGTATCGAAGCCGTCTGTCAGGCTCGATCGGGCACGGTTGCCTGCCTCCGCGGCATTCCTCCCGAAGCCCAGAGCAAGGAGGAAAGCTCCCCTGGCAGAAACAATGTCTATTTCAGCGGTCAGGGCAACGTTGCCGTCTTCAGCCCTGTCAAAGGTCCATGTCATCTCCTTGTGCTGCATCAGATCGTGCCAGCCGTCTGAAACCCCGACAAAACCCGCCGAACGTTTCAGCCATGGAACTGAGCAGGCAAGTGCCAGAGTGAAGGATTCGCGCTGTGCAAAGAGCATCGGGACCCCTTTATAATCGCCCACCCACGCGGTGTTACCACTGCCCCTGTTTCCAAGATGAGGAGCAAGAAGCACATGGAGATGATAGTCTTCCAGCCGTCCCTGAAGCGGGGTAAAGAGGGTCTGCTGGAGCACAACGTCCCGCCGCGGGTCTGTCAGGACCTCTTTCCCGATCCTGTAACGCCCCTGTCTGCAGGTATTTTCGAGATGAAAGGCGGGGGCGCCCTCCGTGAGGTAAGATACTGAAGAGGAGGTATGGCGTTTCTCTTCAGAAAAAAAATCCCGGCCGCCAGTAACGATCAGCCCCATGTCCCGGGTGCAGGCAAGGTCCAGTCGGGGGAAGTAGATCTCATTGAAAATCCCGTGGCTTATTGTAAACCAGACCCGGCTTAAAGGGCTCAGAGAAGTACCGACCCCGCTCTTTGCGCTTGAAGTCCAGCGCGGACCGGAACCCGGCCATCCCGGAGCATGGGAAATGTCAGTCATATTTCTCCATATTTTTTGAATTGCTGATCAGCTCCATTCGATCACTCCTTTTATCTCGTCCGGAGCGCTATACCTGAGCGCCTTCTCAAATTCTGCCGGAGGATAACGGTGGGTGATCAGTTTTTTGAGGTGCTCTCCCCAACGTTTTTGAGCGGCGACAAGGTCGTCGACCGCCATCCGGAAATGGTCGGTGGATGCGTTGACGCTGCCGAGCATCACCTGATTGCCGAGTACAAGCCTTCTGATCAATTCAGCTCCTGGCACCTGCAGAGGACGGTCTCCGCCCGGGATTCCGGTGAGCACATATATGCCGTTTAAACCCAGAGCATCCAGCAGGTTAAATTCGAGGGCAGCGACGCCTGTGGCCTCGAAGATGAAGTCCATCGGCCCAAGCTCCTGCTGCACACGGTCCGGAGTCACCCTTCTGCCGTCAACATATCTGCCGCCGATAAATTCAAGCCATCCCGGTCTTGCCGTAGCCGGCCCGACAATATCGGTACCATACACCTCCGCACCCCTGAGGCTGAGAGCCATTGCGGCAAGCAGGCCGACAGGACCGAGTCCCGCAACAAGACAGCGCTTCCCGCGCAGCCAGTCGGGCCCTGGCTGCGCATAAGACAGACGGGCTGTCTGGACCCTTACTGCTTCATCTATCGCCTTCTCCGCAATAGAAAGAGGTTCGGCAAGGACCCCGACCGCCTCAAGGGCATCAGGCAGATGCACCGCATGGACCTCCCGGTCTACGACAAAGCCGATCTCATAGCCATCAAGTCCCTTGATCCCCCGTTCCCTGTATTGCCCTGTACTGCACATATCGGCCCGGTCCATGAGGCATGCAGGACATCTCCCGCAGCCGCGCCGCACTGTGAAAACGCAGTAGTCGCCGGTCTTCACACGCGTAACGCTGCTGCCTGTTTCCGTGACCTGTCCCAGCATCTCGTGTCCGATGACGAGTTCCCTGCTGCCCTCCGGCGGGTCAGCGCGGCCGCCTGAGACTTCCTCCCTGTCGGTGCCGCAGATGCCGACGCGGAGCACGCGCAATTTCACCTCGTCGGGCGCCGTGATCGTGGGTTCGGGGCGATCGACAAGTCTGAGTTCTGCTGTCCCTGTGATAATTGAAATCGCTTTCATACTCTTTATTTACTAATGTATCATCTTTCAACGATTTGTCATCTTTCCGGGAGACAACAAAACGCTGTAAATGCGGATTCCGGCTTAGCCGTACAGATATTTACCAACGAGACTGAAAAGAAGCGCTGCAAGGACAATCGTTGTGACAATTACATAAGTGAGGTCCCGTTGTTTTGCGAAGGCAAACAGGAGGAACGCGACCCAGGCAACCGGGGTAAACATCAGGAGGAGAAGACCAAACTGGATTATGCCCCGACTCCGCAGGGAAAACGCGTCTGCTACTATTCCATGCACAATTCGCAAATCCGCAGGCTCACCCGAAAAGATTTTGTACTCAGGAACATCTGTGCCGTATATTGTCAGATAATAAATGCCCCCGATAAGCACAAAAAAAGATGCGACGATGACCCCGGCCCGCAAAAAACGGCCCACAATTAATTCAACGCGCTCGTCGGGCCAGCTATTGTTCCTTTGCGCCATCTAGATCCTCCCTGTCAACCCGTTGTATATCATTTCGACTGCGAGAAGAAGTATGACTATGCTGAAGATAAGCCGCAGCAGGCGGGTCTTTGTTTTTATCAGTATGCGTGCCCCTGACATTGAGCCCATGAGTACACCCAGCATCACAGGCATGGAAAGTCCCGGATCAATATAGCCGCGGTTCAGATATATCCCGACGCTTGCGGCTGCTGTCACGCCGATCATGAAGTTGCTCGTTGTCGTTGAGACCTTAAAGGGGATGCGCATGAAATGGTCCATCGCAATGACCTTTACAGCGCCTGAGCCGATACCGAGAAGGCCGGAGAGGGTACCCGCTGAAAACATCAGGCCAAAGCCTGCCGGCACCGCATGGACATGATAGACTTGGCGTCCTTCAGCGGTCGGGAAGCTCCCATCCAGCCTCAGCCTGGCCGCCAGAGGGTCAGGTCTATCAGCCCCTGGCCCCTCGCGTCTGGGCCTCGAGGAAAGATAGGCGGAGTGTATAAGCACAACGCCAAAGATCACCGCAAGCCAAGAAGTGTGTATCTGTGATGCCAGGAATGCCCCACAGAGTGCGCCCAGGGTGGTTGCTATTTCGAGAAAAATCCCGATGCGGACATTTGTGTAGCCTTCTTTGACATACGCGGAGGCAGCCCCGGCAGAGGTTGCGATCACTGAGACGAGTGACGCGCCGATCGCATACCGGATATCAACGCCGAACACCAGTGTCAACAAGGGCACAATGACAACACCTCCGCCAAGTCCTGTCAATGATCCCAGGAAACCGGCTAGAAACGAGCCGATCCATACAAGAGATGTGAATTCTATCACGTTCATTAACACTTCCCGCCCTATATTTCACATACAAACCGACTTGGGATGATTGCTGCCATGTCTTCCCTTCAGCTATGCTGTAAGAAAAGTATATTACATGGAGGGCAATTATACTATTCCTCTAATCGAGCATATGGCGGGTAAACAAGAAGCCCTTTCCAGATATTTGAGAAATTCTGACCGCCGTTGCCTTGATATTATTGACATCAAAATAATCGGTGCTATGATTCTATTGAACCCGCTATCGGAATTTTTTTGACTCGTTTCAGCTATAATTTTATTTGTTTTGATAATGGAGTACCATAGCGGCTGAAAATAAAGGCGCAGGTGAAAGACGATTACAGAAATACCGGATAATAAGCAGCTAACAAAGGTCATAAACCGGAGGGTCCATATGGCCAACGAACGTACTTTCCTGGCATGGATAAGGACCAGCATAGGGATCATGGCCTTCGGATTTGTCGTTGAGAAATTCGCCCTTTTTCTGAAGCAGGTCACCTATTTTCTGGGAAAGACAGAAGCGGGCATGCCAGGGCCTTCTATGCCGTCTCCCGGATATTCATCCATACTGGGCGTATTCCTTGTGGCCCTCGGCGCGCTGATGGGGTTGCTTGCATTCATCAGGTACAAAAAAACCGAAAGGCAGATCGATGAGGAGACCTTCCGGCCGTCGATACTTCTGGATATACTGCTGACGATAGCGATCCTCGCGGTAGGTGTGTTTCTTGTATTCGTCCTTATTCACAGCATGTGAGGCAGCCTGAATCCCGGGTTCAGCTGTTCCCTGTTTCGGATAAGTCAGAGAGTTCCTTTCTCAGTTCCTCGAGTTTCGCGCTGTATGCCTGCGCGTCCCCGTAATCAAAAAATTTGTGGTAGCGGGAATGACGCTGGGCTCTTCCGGAGGCGTGCTTTACGGGACACCAATACTGCTCTGTCCTGGCGGCAATTTCTGTTGCATAAGATGCAAGACCGTTAAAATAACTGCAGTAGTCGCAGTTCAGTCTTTCAAGACAATTGAGGTATTTCAGGTAGTGCCGGTCGAGTATAATATGTTCGCTGCGTTTTACCTTTGGTATCCCGTAAAGAGGGAAACAGATGGTCTGATATATAGTCAACCCCAGATCCATCAGGACCGTGGGTACAATCATCGCATATATGACAGGCGCGGACAGCACTGTGGTAATCGGCGCCCCGAAGACATAGGAAAGCAGCGACTTCGAGAGTTTCTTGTGGAGCATCGCATACTCACGCTCAAAGGTCACCTTGCCCTTTTTTACCTTGTATTTGAACTCCTCTTCCCTTTGCTTCAGCTCCTCCTGCACACTTTTTTCGAGTTCCCTGATCTCGGCCAGAATTTCGTTCAGGCGACTGTTCATCGTCCCTCCTTATCATATGTCATCAATAAGTGACTTTAACATAGATTGATCAGTTTCCTGTCCAGCTCCGAGCTCGACTGGAGCTTTTTCCGGTCTTTTCAATGAGCGGTATCATACTAATTTGACATCAATTAGCAGGGAATTAACAGTTACTTAAACTTCGAAGGGAAGATGCTGAACACATTGGGGAAAGGCGACTTATACCATTTTTATTTAAACAAAAGCTTCAGTCTGCTTCCGCAGTCTGAACAAAAAAGCAGGGCCTCAATGCTTTGAGGCCCTGCTTTCAGGTCTTTTTTTCTATTTAGTCTTCCTCAGCTTTTCTCTTCCTTATTTGTGTCTTTGGAGGCTCCATCTTTCCTTGCCCTGTTCTTCCTGCCGGCCAGATATGACTCGCTCGGCCTCCAGCCAAAAGAGGCGCTGCCCGGGACTGTCTCCAAAACTCCTCCTCCGATCTTCTGTGCCACCAGCTTCGCCAGCATCGCTATCCCGATGAACGGCAAAAAAGCTGCATACAGAAGCCCCAATACCGGCGCTGCCGCCAGGACTGCAGCAGCAGGCATCCTGTAAAAGTTTCTGTCCCGGCCGCCGGGGAGTATCCCCTGTTCAGCGATATCAATCCTCTCTCCGTTGCTGAGGTTCCAGTATGTACCCTTTCCTACAATCTCTCCTCCGCTATGTCTTAACATTGTCCTGTCCTCCTTTTATTGTTTTTCTTCTTTTCTTGATTCTAGGTTAACTTATATGCCGCGGCTAAACAATTGGAAGGAGTTCTTAGATCCAGTGGAATGTTATCCTAACGAGAGGGGATAAATGGATAGCGAGCGGTATTCCCCGTGATCTTGCCACGGAGTTAGCGCCGGAAGCAGGTGCTTTAAGCAGGCGAACACAATGGAGAAAATTTCCTTACATTGAGATTCCCTGCAGTCTTGCCGAAATTGCTTCCTTCGGAAGTTTTTATGCTGAGACGGAAGAATTGATCTGACCAAAAAGCCCTCATCTGTCCACTGTTCCGCTACCCAGTTTTATTGAGATATCTGCAACCGGCCTGAATATGAACTTCTTCCCTTCCTTTTGCATCTCAAGGAGGCCCATATCTCTTAGCGCAAGCAGATCAGTACGCGCAGTCTGGTAAGTGACACCATGTATATTGGCATGAATTTCAATAGTATAAAGCTCCTGAGGCTTTTCGAGCGCGCTCGCTAGCAGCGCGCGCTGCCGCAGGTTCAGTGCTGGATATTCCGCGGCAAATCGGTATGCATTCTTCGTTTCTTTCTGTTTTCTCTCAATATATGCGTTGAGTATTTCCAATGCCTTATGTATGGCCTTGAGGTTATAGACAATGAAATACGTGGCGTCGTTGTCGTCCATTTCAGCATAGAGGAACGATCTGTAGTACTGGACCCGCGCACTCAGGATGGCAGTGGAGACTGAAAGGTACTCGAACAACCAGTAGTCATGCTTAAGCATGAACCAATAAAAAAGCGCCCGCGCTGTACGGCCGTTGCCGTCCATAAAGGGATGTACATATGCAAGCCAGAAGTGAATAAGTATCCCTTTTATAATTGGGTTGACGAACTCGTCCTCCCCATCGCTGTTTGCGTAGCTGCACAGATTCTCTATCGATACAAGCACATCAGCGGCCTTGGGCGGTATATGGAGTATCTGCCCATCACTGTCAAAGACATGGATCTCCTCGTCCTCGGGAGTTCTGAATCTGCCCGCCCATGAAGGGTCTTCAAGGGTCTTCTCTGTCATGGAGGCGTGAATTTTGTGTATCAGGTCTATGGTCAGAGGTTCCGACAGATGGTTTTTTATCATCTGCATTGACAAATAGTTATTGTATATCATCTGCTCAGAGCGGTCCTTTGGCTTTCTACCTGCCCTGAGCATCTCCTTTGCAACAACCCGTGTAGTTGCCGCTCCCTCAATCTGACTTGAAGATATCGCTTCATCAACCAACGACCTTATCATGTATCTCTGCTTTTCTTCTGAGTGGACCGAAGGGTCATCGACAAGAAAGGAACCGCCTGCCTTCTGATCTACAAAATGGAGCTCTCTCAGCACGCTGTCTGGGAGCCAGTAACTGAAAGGGCGCCCCTTTGAGTCAGTTAGAGAAATTGCCTTGGTATTAAACAGTCTCGAAATCTTTAAGATGGCCCATGCTGCTTCAGGAGTTACCTCTTCCGGCATGGGTTGATACTTGAAATCATCCCAGTACATATATTCGATATTTGCTTTCTTTACAATCTCGATTGTTTTAGTTGCGAGATCAGAACTGATAGCATCCCTCAATATTTTCTCCCAATCAGGTGCTTTTTCCGGTATTTTCAAAGGGTTACCTCCAAATACTAATTTGACATTAATTAGTAGAAAGTTAGTATTTAGCTACAAATATAAATCTAAATACTAATTTAGTTTAGATTAGTATTTAGATATTGTCAAATACTAATTTTGGCGTAATTAGTAGAAAATTAGTATTTGCTCAGTAATCGAAGGGAAGACCGAATATACTCGCAGGTAGGCAAATTTAATACTGTCCCCTATCCAATGTCCTGTACTGTATCGCTTCGGAGATATGATGTGACTGGATATCTTCTGAAGATTCCAGGTCAGCGATTGTGCGGGAAAGGTTAAGTATCCTTGCGTAGGCCCTCGCCGAAAGTCCGAGCTTATGCATCGCGGTTTCGAGGAGGCTGTGGGCGTCCTCACGGAGTTTGCAGTATTTCTTTATATGCCTTGTCTTCATCTGGCCGTTGCAGCAGTCTTGTCCCCTTTGAAACGTTCGAGCTGGAGGCCGCGGGCTTTCAACACCCGCTCCCTGATAGAGGCGGACTCGCCGCAATGCTCGTTTGAGAGCTCCTTATAGCGCACCGCCGGCACCTGCATCAGAGATAAAGTTACTACCCGAAAGAAATACACCGAACAAGGCTACACTGTCTCGCTATTAGCCATTTGACGCAAACTTGTGATGTCTCGTAATGGCGAGTCGCCAAACAAGCGGCTATACTCCCGGCTGAATTGGGAGGGGCTCTCATAGCCAACCTGAAACGCCGCGGCTGCCGCATCCTGATTTTCGGTGAGCATCAACCTCCGCGCTTCGTTCAAACGTAACCATTTTTGGTACTGCAGAGGGCTCATAGCCGTCAGCGCCCGGAAGTGATGGTGGAAAGTCGATGTGCTCATATTGACCTGCGATGCGAGGTCATCGATACGCAACGGCTGTGTGAAGTTACCCTTCAACCAATCGATTGACCGCGCTATCTGATGGCTCTGACTTCCGACAGAGGCCATCTGGCGCAGACGCGTACCTTGATCGCCCACAAGTAAACGGTAAAATATTTCCCGCTGGATGATCGGTGCAAGGATCGGGATATCCTTCGGCTCAGCAAGCAAGTCGATTAGCCGTTGAAAGGCGGCGAGCAGCGGCAAGGTGATCTCGCCAGTCGCCATTCCACGACTCGATTGCTGCGGATGCGGCGGCGGAAGATTGCTATCCACCATCAGCTGTGAAATCTCGCGCTGATCCAGTTTCAATATGAGCCCAAGGTAAGGCTTCTTTCGGCTGGCTTCGACGATCTGTACAATCGTGGGCAGATCAACGGACGTGATCAAGAAATGCTGCGCATCATACACATACGTGTCGTCTCCGAGCAGAACGCGTTTAGCCCCTTGCGCGACCAAGCAAATGCGAGGTTCGTACATGATGCTCGTCGGCTGGACTCGGTTCTTCCCGTCGAAAAAGCGACAAGCCCTGGATCGCGGTAACGTGCTGGTCGCCCTTATCGGTCCATCGGGCAATGCCCTTTCTCAATGCTTCAAGCGCAATTGCCATTTCATTATTCTCAATTACTCCTGCTTGACGACCTGTTTATGCATTAATTTCTCCTTACCTTATAATAGCCAACACCGCCGTGTTACACAACCCAATTTATCGAATGGCTCATACAATTAGGCAAGAAATTAACAGGATTGGTCTACCTGCTTTTGTTCTTTCAGAATTACAATAAAATCATCAACGTGGTGGCTGACGACTCGTTAGCCAGGTAGAAATCAATATGATACGATGTGATAAGGAAACATTGCGTTTGATAACTAAGTGAGGATAAGCAATGCAAAAACGTAAATTAGGAAAAAGCGGCCTGGAAGTTTCGGCTCTCGGGCTCGGCTGCATGGGGATGAGCATAGCCTACGGTCTGCCTGGAGACAAGCAGGAGATGATCGCCCTTATACGAAAGGCTGTGGAACGTGGCGTCACATTCTTTGACACTGCCGAGATTTACGGACCCTACACGAATGAAGAGCTTGTGGGCGAAGCCCTCGCTCCCTTTCGCGGGAAAGTGGCGATAGCAACCAAGTTCGGGATCAAGATGGGTGCCGACTGGAAGCAAGTACAGGACAGCCGGCCCGAGGGCATCAGGCAGAGCCTCGAGGGCTCGCTCAAGCGGCTCAAGGTCGATGCCATTGACCTGTACTATCAACATCGTGTTGACACGAACGTGCCGATCGAAGAAGTGGCGGGAACGGTGAAGGACCTGATCCGGGAAGGGAAGGTGAAGTACTTCGGCCTTTCTGAACCAGGAGTGAAAACGATCCGCCGCGCGCACGCAGTCCAGCCGGTTACTGCGATCCAGAGCGAATACTCGCTGTGGTGGCGACGGCCTGAAGCGGAACTGCTGCCGACGCTTGAGGAACTCGGAATCGGGCTCGTTCCCTTCAGTCCTCTCGGTAAAGGCTTCCTCACGGGAAAGATCGATGAGAAGACGGAGTTCGTCAAAACCGACTTCCGCAACATCGTTCCTCGCTTTACCCCGGAGGCCCGGAAAGCGAATCAGGCCCTGGTCGATCTGCTTCGCAAGATCGCAGAACGGAAGAAAGCGACCCCTGCTCAGATAGCGCTCGCCTGGCTCCTGGCCCAGAAGCCGTGGATTGTTCCGATCCCGGGCACCACGAAACTGTAGCGCCTGGAAGAGAACATCGGAGCAGTTAACGTCGAACTTACGTCCGATGATCTTCGTGAGATCGAAAGCGCTGCCTCAAAGATCACGATCCAGGGTGAGCGGTACCCGGAAGCCCTGGAAAAAAGGACCGGTCTCTAAGCGGTGTCTCAAAATGGAACCTACATGACGAAAAGCACCTCCCCAACCCCTCCTTGTCAAGGAGGGGCTACTTCATTTCCTCCCTTTAGTAAGGGGAGCCTGGGAGGGGTGATTTTGACGTAAGTATTATTATGAACCCTTAACTACTATGGAGGAATAAGACCATGACAATGAATGTAAGAGGTTACGCAGCACAGTCTGCCAAGGATGCCCTGGCACCATTTCGCTTTGAACGCCGCGATCAGCGGCCTGACGACGTGGCCATCGAGATACTCTACTGCGGCGTATGCCATTCTGACCTGCATACCGTCCGCAATGACTGGGCGAGCTGGTTTCCCACGACGTACCCGGTCGTGCCTGGCCATGAGATCATCGGCCGCGTAACAAGCGTCGGAAAGGATGTTAAGCGTTTCAAACCGGGCGATCATGTCGGTGTCGGCTGCATGGTCGATTCCTGCCAGAAGTGCACAGCCTGCGAACAGGGACATGAACAGTATTGCTCGGAGATCGCAACATTCACATATAACAATCTTGACCGCCGTGACAAGATGCCTGCCTATGGAGGGTATTCAGAGAAGATCGTGGTATCGGATAAGTTTGTGCTCAAGATTCCTGATGGGCTGGACCTGAAAGGGGCAGCGCCTCTCCTGTGCGCCGGCATCACGACCTGGTCACCGCTTCGCCACTGGAAGGTGGAGAAGGGCAGCAAGGTGGCGGTTGTCGGCCTCGGCGGACTGGGTCATATGGCGCTGAAGCTTGCAAATGCGCTGGGCGCTGATGTCACGCTGTTCACCCGTTCAGCGGGCAAAGAGAAGGACGCGCGCCGTCTGGGTGCCCACAATGTCGTGCTCTCTACAGACAAAGGCCAGATGGCATCCGTGCAGGGACGTTTCGATCTGATCATCGATACCGTGCCCTATGTCCATGACCTCAACCACTATCTGCCGACGCTGACGATCAACGGCACGCTGGTGCTTCTCGGGTATGTGGGTGATCTGGAGTCGATGCTGAGCACTGTTCCCTTGGTGATGGGGCGGAGATCGGTGGCGGGGTCTGTCATCGGTGGCATAGCCGAGACCCAGGAGATTGCTCGACTTCTGCGGCAAGCACGGCATTACTTCAGATGTTGAAGTGATCAAAATCCAGGATATCAATCAAGCGTATGAACGCATGCTTAAAAGCGATGTGAAGTACCGTTTTGTGATCGACATGGCATCGCTGAAAACAGGAGCATGAAGAAACCAGTATAGATAGGAAGGAGTTACCCATGGCAGACAGTGATGTAAAAAAAGCTACTGACGAGCTGAAGTCGCTCGCACCCGACTATGCTCAACTGACGCAGGACATTCTTTTTGGGGACGTTTGGAAAAGGCCGCCGCTCTCGCAACGCGACAAGAGCCTGATCACGGTCACCTGCCTGGTCGCGCTGAACCGTATCGAGCAGGTAGAGTTCCATCTCAAAAAGGCTTTCGAGAACGGACTGACGAAGGAAGAACTCGCGGCCGCGATTACGCACATTGCCTTTTACGCCGGATGGCCGACTGCGGCTTCCGGCCTTGCCCACTTGAAGAACGTGCTCGAACAGAAATGAATCCGAGGAGTATTCATTATGAGAGTAACTGACAAAAAGTGCCTGATAGCATATTTTTCCCGGAAGGGACAAAATTATGTCAGCGGCAGGATCGTCGATTTAAAAGTCGGCAATACCGAAGTTGTCGCAAACATGATTCAGAAAATAACGGGAGGAGATATGTTTCATATTGAATCTGTCACAGCCTATCCCAAAGATTATACGGAAACTACTGAAGTTGCCAAAAAAGAATTGCGTGCTAAAGCCAGGCCGAAGCTGACTGAACAAGTTAAAGATATTGAGGCATACGATGTGATTTTCCTGGGATATCCGAATTGGTGGGGAACCATGCCAATGCCGGTCTATACTTTCTTGGAGAGCTACGATTTCTCGGGAAAGACAATCGTTCCCTTTTGCACCCATGAGGGAAGCGGTATGGGCCATAGCGAAAAGGATATTGCCCAAACATGTCCTAATGCTACTGTATTAGAAGGAATCGCTATCCATGGAACCAGTGCAGCGTCAGCTGAATCAGACGTATCGAGTTGGGTAGAAAGATTGAGTATTTCCTGATTTTGACAGCAGAGAGGAGAAAGGATATCTCAATTCTGCCCAAAGGCTTCATATCGGCCGGTACGGTTAAGGGGGCAGCTTGCCGAGTCGAATAACAACATTGCTCTTGGCCGGGATTGCGATCTCGTTTATCATTGGTCGCGATTTCACTGCTCAAGAGACCAGGGAGCTTCATATGACACCTTACAGCAAGACAATGGCATTGAAAGAGATTGGAAGCTATGACCATATCACAACCAATGATACCGTGCGCCACATCGTGAACCATCCGGCATTTAAAGGCTTTAGCCAGCTCATCCTTCCGACGGATAATAACACCTATTACTATGATACGCCGCTGAATAATGTTCGTTCGCTCATGCCTTACCACAGCCATGTAGACCCTGACATTGTAGTGGGCGCGCTTAACCACATGATTGATGAAGTCAAAGACGGCGAAACCATATTCTACGATTTCTACACCGAGCAGCAAAAGCAGGAGGACCCCGCCAAAGAACACACAGGACTCTTCTACTTCCGGGGAGAACCGGGAGCCCCGTTTGCCATTGTGTGCCCTGGCGGAGGATTTTCCTACGTCGGCTCCCTGCATGAAGGTTTCCAGCTCGCTTTGGAGATAAGTAATAAGAAATATAACGCTTTTGTCATACGGTATCGCATCGACAGCGAGCAAAGGGCAACGGCAGACCTGGCGGCAGCAATAGACTATATTTTCAGAAATGCGGACGGACTCGGGGTAAGCACTAAAGATTACTCTTTATGGGGAGGTCCTGCCGGTGCCAGGATGGTGGGCAATATTGCTTTAAGCGGAGTTGCAGCCTACGCGGGCGGTAAGCTGCCGAAACCATCTATAGCGGTTATTGCTTATACCGGTCAATCAAGCTATTCAAAAGTTTTTCCTCCAACTTTTATTGCGGTGAGCGAAAATGATCCTATAGCGAATATTGCGGTTGTTGACAAGCGCGTCGAAAATCTGCGAAACGCCGGGGTAGAGGTCGAATATCGCAGATACAGAACTGCCGGTCACGGCTTCGGGCTTGGCACAGGCACCGATGCCGAAGGCTGGTTAGACCACGCTGTTCGGTTTTGGGAAAAGCATTTGTCTAAGGGAGCAAAATGACACTATGAGCGACCATTCCATTCGCAATGTAGCCGAACAGAAATACGAGGTCACGCCGCTGGAGCTCTTCTTCGACCTCTGCTTCGTTTTTACATAGGTTAGTATTGCCCCCTGTCCAACGTCCTGTACTGTATCGCCTCGGAGATATGATGTGATTGTATGTCCTCTGACGCCTCTAAGTCTGCTATCGTCCGGGAAAGTTTCAGAATTCTCGCGTACGCCCTTGCCGACAAGCCCAGCTTATGCATCGCGGTTTCGAGGAGGCTGTGGGCGTCCTCACGGAGTTTGCAGTATTTCTTTATATGTCTTGTCTTCATCTGGCCGTTGCAGTAGATCTTGTCCCCCTTGAAGCGTTCGAGCTGGAGGCCGCGGGCCTTCAGCACCCGCTCCCTTATCAAGGCGGAAGACTCGCCGCAATACTCGTTTGAGAGCTCCTTATAGCGCACCGCCGGCACCTCGACATGTATGTCGATCCTGTCGAGCAGGGGGCCGGAGACCTTCCTCCTGTAACGGTGGACCTGGCTTGGAGAACAGACGCACGAATGTTTCGGATCGCCAAGATAGCCGCAGGGGCATGGGTTCATAGCGCTGACGAGCATGAAAGAGGCCGGATAGGTGATGGAGGCCACTGCCCTCGATACTGTCACTTCCCCGTTTTCGAGCGGCTGCCTAAGGACCTCCAGCACGTTCCTTTTGAATTCAGGGATCTCATCTAGAAATAAGACTCCGTTATGGGCTATGCTCACTTCGCCGGGCTTGGGGACCTGGCCTCCGCCGATCAGGGCGACATCTGATATTGTATGGTGAGGTGACCTGAAAGGCCGCAGGCAGAGCAGTGGCTGGCCCTCCCTTAAAAGGCCCGCAACACTGTGGATCCTTGTTGTCTCGAGCGCCTCGTCAAAGGTCATGCCCGGCAGGATTGTCGGCAGGCGCTTTGAAAGCATGGTCTTGCCTGACCCCGGCGGCCCGATCATCAGTACATTATGGCCGCCTGCTGCGCTGACCTCGAGCGCCCTCTTGGCTTGCTCCTGACCCTTTACCTCGGAGAAATCATCCTCATAGACTGACTGCTCTTTTATTGTCTCTGTTATATCGGTCACAAAGGGAATGACAACCTTTTCTCCCCTCAAAAAGGCGACGACCTCGGGAAGGTCGTGCATGCCCAAGACTACTGCCTTGTCCACAACGGCTGCCTCGGGCGCATTGACAGCAGGGAGCAGCAGGCCCTTGAGCCCGAGACCTCTCACAAGGAGCGCAATCGACAGGGCGCCTCTGACCGGCTTTATCTTGCCGTCCAGGGAAAGTTCGCCGGTGAAGATGTAGCCTTTCAGGACTTCAGGGTCTATCAGGCCTTCCGAGGCTATGATCCCTATGGCTATCGGCAGATCGAAGGCAGATCCTTCTTTTTTCAGGTCTGCCGGCGCGAGGTTGACGGTTATCTGCTTGAGGGGGAAATTGAAGCCGATATTTTTCAGGGCTGCCCTGACCCTGTCCCGGCTCTCCTTGACCGCAGCATCAGGAAGGCCGACCATGGAGAAATGCGGAAGCCCCCGGTTGGATATATCGACTTCAACCTCGACCGTATGGGCCTCGATCCCTATGACACTCGAACTCAGGACTTTAGAAAGCATCTGAACTTCACCCCCTCCAAATGCGGTAGAAAAAGCATAGCATCAGAAAAAGTGTTTTTACAATCGAAATTTTTTCGGGGGCATCAACCTGAGCCGGACGGCAGGCCAGATAAGCGAGGCAAGCTCCCTTGATGCATAAACTTTCCGGAAGCCGGGAGCGAACCATCGTTGCAAGTTTGATACAGAATGATATACTTTATTTTATGATCAATCGAAACCTTTCCCCTATTAAAATCGTCATCTATTTTTTGGCTTTCAGTCTATTATGGATTCTGTCTTCGGATTTGCTCCTTAGTCAAATGACCAGGGAGCAGCAGATATACACGGCGGTCAGTATAATCAAGGGTTGGATATACGTGATACTGGCAGCGGCCTTTCTATATTGGATGCTCATCATGTACTCGAAGCAAAAGACTCAGGCTGAAAATGCACTTCTCGCGAGCAAGGAGCAGTTCGGAACACTGGTCGAGAAGAGTCCTCTCGCCATGGCTTTGGTAAACTCTGAAGGTGTAATCGAGTATATAAATCTTAAGGCCATCGATATTTTCGGATATCTGCCGCAGGACATACCGAATATGGACCGGTGGTGGGTCCAGGCGTATCCAGACAAAAAATATCGGGATGAAGTCATCGCCCGGTGGTCAAGGCTGGTCAGCGAGGCACTTGCGAATAGGCGCGAGATTGAACGGCGGGAGTACCGTGTCACTTGCAAAAACGGCAGCGTCAAGGTCGTTAGTATATATGGGGTCTGGGTCGAAGACAAGGTCCTTGTCGTTTTCGAAGATATAACTGAACGGAAACAGAATGAAAAGGAGCTTCGGGACAAGGAGAGCAAATATCGCAGTCTTTTTGAGTCCGCCAACGATGGGATCTTTATTCTGGATGAGACGGGGTTTATCGACTGCAATAAGCGTGGCGCCGATATGTACGGGCTCACGAAGGAGCAGCTCATGGGCCGCTCCCCGGCTGATCTGTCGCCTGAGCGGCAGCCTGACGGCCGTTCGTCTGCCGTGGAGATCGCCTCTGTAATGGGCAAGGTCATAAACGAAGAACCGCAGCAGTTTGAGTGGCAGTCTATGCGGGCAGATGGGACTCTCTTTGCCGTGGAGATTTCCCTGAGCCGGATCGACTTGGGCGACAGAGTCTGTCTGCAGTGCATAGCCCGCGACATCACCGAGCGCAAGCTGGCTGAGGAACAGAAAAATAAACTCCAGATCCAGCTGTCCCAAACCCAGAAGCTCGAATCTGTAGGAATTCTTGCGGGCGGCATAGCCCATGACTTCAATAACCTCCTTCAGGGTGTATTTGGATATATCTCGCTGGCTGAACTGACATACGACAAGAAAGAAAAGTCTCTTGCGATGTTGGGAGAGGCGGAGAAGGCCCTCAATATGGCAGTAAACCTTACAAATCAGCTCCTCACCTTTTCCAAGGGCGGCCGGCCTGTCAAACAGCATATCAAGCCTGCACCTTTAGTTGAAAACGCACTGAGATTCGCCCTCAGCGGTTCAAACTCAAACTACAGCATTTCCGTGATGGAAGGACTCTGGGACATAGCTGCCGATGGGGGGCAGCTGGCCCAGGTAATCCATAATATAGTTCTCAATGCGAATGAGGCAATGGCAGGGGGCGGGACAGTCAATGTATCTATGAGCAATGTGGAAACCTCTTCAAAAAACATCGCCGGACTGCCTGAAGGAAACAAATTCGTCCGGATGGATATACAGGACACAGGCACAGGTATACCCGACCAGATCATCTCCAGGATATTTGATCCTTATTTTACCACGAAACAGATGGGCAGCGGGCTCGGCCTTGCGACATCCTATTCGATCATAAAGAACCACGGCGGTATCATAGAGGTAAAATCCGAGGTATCACAAGGAACTACCTTCAGTATATATCTTCCTGCCATAGAAGAACCAGAGCCGATAAAACATGAACTATCGCCCGAACAGCATTCTTCGTGCAGGAGTTGCAGAGTTCTTTTGATGGATGATGATGAGGTTATAAGAAATGTTGCAACGGCTATGATAGAGACGCTTGGCCATGAGATTGAAGACGTTTCAGATGGCGAGGCCGCGATAGAGTCATTCAAGACGGCCAGAGAGACTGATAATCCATTTGACCTTGTAATCCTTGATCTTACAGTCAGGGGAGGCATGGGGGGAGAAGATGCCTTGCGCATTCTCCGGGAAATAGATCCTAATGTGGTGGCTGTAGTGTCCAGCGGCTATGCTGCCAGTGCAGCCGTTGCCAGATATAAAGACTATGGATTTTCAGCCTTCCTTAAGAAGCCGTACACAATAGACGAACTTAAAAACTGCTTTAGTTCCTTATTGCTGTAGTTCCCTTGGATTGGACGTCTACGCATGATCTATGCCAGGCAGATCGCGCCGACCATTGAAAAGTACTTAATCTCCGGCCGGATATTGTAAAAAATGGGGTCGAAGCTTTATTATTAGCAGAGAGAAGATTCAACCCACAGGAGGAATGATGAAAAAAATACTGCTTTTGCTGTTCGCCGGAGTGCTGCTGGTTTCTTGCGGGAACAAAGAAGTCAAACAGGTATCGCAGGATTCAAAGCTCACACTGGAGGCTTTTGCTCTGGCGGAGACGGTAAAAAATGCATTTGTGGTCAAAGATGATATAACCCTGAAGAAGAACTCCACTGAAGCAGGATACAGGGATATAATGGAAAATACCAGGGCATACGACCGTGTCGAATTCACCTTTACACCCCGGTGGGTCGAGATAGAGGATAATAAGCTCCAGGTAAATATAGCCTGGAAGAGCGTCTGGGTTGTGTCCGGCAAAAGCACTGAGGAGAGCGGTATGGCTGTATTTGTCATGGAGGGCGTCCCCCTGAAGGTCTCAAAGATCCTCAGGGCAAATCCTTTTGTTTTCCCTGCACAGCAGTAGCCGTCTCGAAAAAGTCGTTTACCGAAAACAGTGATTTCACCGCAGAGGGCGCAGAGAACGCTGAGGAGACAGATTTGAGGCCTTGATAATAAAAACTCTGTGACCTCGCTTAGAAGCGCCTACTTTTGGCTGCGCACTCTGCGGTAAAAAGAGTATTTTATTGCGAATCTGTCAATATTCAGTATGTCATCAACTGCAGGAACTGCACGAGCCTTTAGTACAGGAGGTGCATCCGGAAGAGGAACCTGCAAAGGGTTTTTCCACTCCGCTCATACCGAAGGAAGACATTTTTTTCTTAATGTCCTGTGAACTGCATTTTGGGCAGTCGACCTTCTGGCTGCCAAAGACGAGCGTTTCGAACTCCTCCCCGCACTGATTGCATATATATTCATAGATCGGCATCTGTCTTCACCTGATTCTTAAATAATAGTTTTCTTCTTGTAACTGCTTAGGTGCTTAGGCTGAAGACTGAAGGCTAGTAATAGCAATCAGCTGCCTGAGCCTCCTACGCCATCTCAATAATGGACGAAGTGCTGTGTAATTACCTAAAAGCCTTCCTCCTTCAGGCTATCCACCTGATTACTTACTATTTCTTTGCCTTCTTCTGAGGCACCTTTTCCCAGTCTTTCAAGAATTTTTCGAGGCCTATATCTGTCAGAGGATGTTTGGCCAGCTGTGATATGACTGAAAATGGGATAGTGGCTATATCAGCGCCCATCATCGCAGCATCCAGGACATGCAGAGGATTTCTGACGCTGGCAACAATTATCTCCGTCTCAAAGAGGTAGTTGTCGTAGATGTCGATGATCTGGCTTACTATCTCCATACCGTCATGGGAGATGTCATCGAGCCGTCCGACAAAGGGGCTCACATAACTTGCCCCGGCCTTTGCAGCAAGAAGCGCCTGGTTCGCTGAAAAGATGAGGGTCACATTTGTTTTTATCTTCTGTGAGGACAGCTTTTTTACTGCCTTCAGACCTTCCTCGATCATAGGTATTTTTATCACGATATTCTTGTGTATCTTCGATAAGACCCTGGCCTCTTTTATCATGACATCAGCCGTCAGACCTACTACCTCCGCGTTTACAGGACCGTCCACTATACCGCAGATTGTCTTGAGAAGCTCGACCGGGTCCTTGCCTTCTTTTGACATAAGGGAAGGGTTCGTGGTTACCCCGTCAATGACCCCCAGTTCCCATGCCTTCCTGATCTCATCGGTGTTCGCTGTGTCGATAAAAAATTTCATGTCTTCTCCTTATGAAATTGATTTTCTATTATAACCAAAACAGAAAGATTTTTGCCCCGGACAATTTTACCTCCCAATGCATTTAACCTGAAAAAAGCGCTCAAGCCAACTTTTCCAACTGCTGAATATATGGTCAAAGAAAAAAGTTGAGGGGATGTGTGAAAAAAATATTTGAGCCACCTCTGTAAGACGTCTGTGAGACAAATAAGCGAATATTTTTATGACCGACGTTTTGGAATTATCAGTAGCCAACTTGCGACATTATAAAGATTTTTTTCATACGTCTCCTCAATAATTACACATTGGGTGTTAGCTTTCATCCTTTTTTCTCCGAGGGCCTCTGGCAGAAGGCCTCTTCCAGCATTTCAACAAGGTGCAGCACCGGGCGGTCGGTGATCTGCCGGCCCAGTTGCAGCATGCATCCCGGACACGAGGTGACTACCGCATCTGCCCGTGTGTCCAAAAGTTTTTTTGAGCTTTTCAGCAGGAGACCCTGCGATATCTCCTTGTTCGAAACGCAGAAGACCCCTCCAAAACCGCAGCACTCCGAAGGACCTGCATCCAGAAGTTCGAAACCCGCTTTTTTAATAAGTTCCCGCGGTTCCTTCCTGATCCCAAGGCCGTAGGCAAGATGACAGGGGTCGTGATAGACAGCGGTTTTCCTGATCTGTTCGGTGTCGTCGAATTTGTCCATAAAAAAAGCAGAGATATCCATGGCCTTTTCGAGTCCATGGCCTATCAGCTTCGGGTATTCCGACTTCAGGGTAAGGCTGCATGTGGGACATAGGCTCAGTACCGCATCTACCTTGAGCCTACTGAAGATCTGATAATTAGTCTTTGCCATTGCGATAGCTTCGTCTTCGAGTCCCAGGGCCCTCATGGGACTGCCGCAGCAGGTTTCACCCTTCGGCAGTATGACTTCATAACCAAGGTGCGTGAGGATATTGAGCAAAGATTCACCGAGAGGCGGAAAGAGATAATTAACGCTGCAGCCTGCAAAAATGGCAACCCTCCCCCTTTTTTTTCTGACCCTGTGGACCTGTTCAATATGCCTGAAAGGGGCGTCAGGAAAATCTGGCTGAAAGGGGATAAGCCCTTTTTTGGCAAGCATGGGAAGCAAGAGGCGTTGGGACATCTTCATGATTTTAAAGCTCATGTCAGGCCATCTGGACGAGAATTTTGCGAGAGACCGGATGAGCTTTCTTTTGTTGTCGCTTTCCTTGAGAACAGCCCTGCCGTGGCATATGGCCTCAGGTATGTCGATGCCGAGCGGACAGGCGCCTGAGCAGCAGCCGCAAAGGATGCAGCTGAATACGCGCTCATTTAAGGCAGCCGAAGGCTTCAGATCACCTGCGAGAAGGCTTCTTATAAGCATCAGGCGTCCCCGCGCACCCATGCCTTCTGATGGGTCATTGTCGTACGTCGGACAGGTCGCCTTGCAGCTTCCGCAGCGGACACAATGCGAGAGAATGTCAAGGTAATCAGTTTTATTCATAAAGTAATTGGCAGTAGTCTATTTTGTTACCAGATACTCTATTATATACAAAATGCAGTAAGGAGTTCGTGCTTGGTTGGCACTGGGATTATTGATTTCCGATATAGAAAAATCAACTCATAGTATTCAGTATTGTCATTCTCCGGCTTGAGCGGAGAATCCAGTTCGTTATTCCGGATTGCCCGATCAAGTCGGGCAATGACAAAAGCGGACATTACCTTTCTTCTTTCAGCTGGAACTCCTGTTGCTGCCAGCGGCCTCTTTTCCCAACGTCCTGTTCATGCTGCCGCTGGTATAGCCTTCCAGGTCAAGCGCCACGAAGCTGAACCCCAGGGCCTTGAGGGCTTCTGTTATTTTTATTCTGTTGTCAGGCTCCAGAAAGACCTGCATGTCTTTCTCTTTTACCTCGATCTTTGCGATATCCCCGTAGTTTCTTACCCTCAACTCCCGCAGACCAAGACCCCTGAGGAACTCCTCTGCCTTTTCCACTTGCCTCAGCCCTGAAAGGGTGATCCGTCTCCCGTAAGGGAACCGCGAGGAAAGACAGGGGGATGAAGGACGGTCCCAGGCCCTTATTCCAAGCTCTCTGGACATCCTGCGGATATCTTCTTTCGAAAAAAAGCCTTCGGCCAGCGGACTTCTCACTCCATATAGGGCTGCAGCTTTGAGGCCAGGCCTGTAATCGTCGAGGTCATCGGTATTGGTGCCGTCAAAAAGATGCCTGTAGCCCCTTTCTGCGGCAATCGCGCGTAATTTTCTGAAGAGTTCTTCTTTGCAGTAGAAACAGCGGTCATTCGGGTTGCTGACAAAGGACTCGTTCAAGAGTTCGTCAGTATGAATCACGAGATGGTCAGCCCCGGTTTCTTCCGCAAAGGACACGGCCTCCTGAAAATCTTTTTCCGGCATTGTTCCGGAAAAGGCGGTGACAGCCAGAAACCGCAGGCCGGAAAGCTTCATCGCCTTCAGCAGAAACGAGCTGTCCACTCCGCCGGAATAGGCGAGCACTGCGGACTCAGCGGAACGGAGAGAAGACAGCAGGCCTTCAAATTTTTCACCGGCAGGACCGGTGGTCCTGCCGCTCACAGGGAAGTGACCTCGTAGTTCTCCTGGTGCATCTTGTTGTCGGCGCGTATGATCACCTTGACCCCATACTGCTTTTCGATTTCTTCGATGCCGAGCATCTCCTCGTCTGAAAGCAGCTCTGCGACCAGGGGATGGGCTGTTATGATGATCTTTGTACTGCCGTGCCGCGCCATTTTCTTGATGGTCCGCAGTATCTCGTAGCAGAGCGTGTTGGGTGACTTTACAAAGCCCTTGCCTTCACAGTAGGGACAGGTTGTGCAGAGTGTACGTCCGAGATTCTCCCTTACCCGCTTCCTGGTCATTTGTATGAGTCCGAGCTCTGAAATATGGAGGATGGTATTCTTTGCGCGGTCTTTTTTCATCGCCTCGGTAAAGGCGTTGAAGAGCTTTTCCCTGTTTTCGAGCTTGTCCATGTCGATAAAATCGACTATGATGATGCCTCCGAGATTACGCAGCCTTATTTGATAGGCGATCTCCTTCACTGCCTCGAGATTCGTCTTCAGTATTGTATCTTCGAGCCCTTCTTTGCCGACAAATTTCCCGGTGTTGACGTCAATGACCGTCATAGCCTCTGTCTGGTCTACGACTATATATCCGCCGGATTTCAGCCACACCCTCCTGCCGATGGCCCGGGCTATGTCCAGCTCTATGCCGAAGGCATCGAAGATCGGCTCTGTCTCCTCATACAGCTCTATCTTTTCGAGCAACTTCGGGAAATAAGCCTTCACGAACTCGGTGATCCGGTTGTATTCCTCCGCGGAATCTATTATGAAACGCTCCACATTTTGAGTCATGAGGTCACGGACAGACCTGAAAACCAGATCGAGGTCTCCGTAAAGAAGGCCCCTTAAAGGCACTTTGTCCTTCTTTTTCTTCAGGTTCTCCCATAGCAGAAGAAGGAACTCGAGGTCCTTTTTTATCTCGTCTTCCTGGGAGTTTTCACTTGCAGTGCGTATGATAAGGCCGAAGCCTTCGGGCTTAATCTCAGAAACTAGCGCCTTGAGACGTTCCCGCTCTTCTTCCCCGGCTATCCTCCTGGAGATACCGACATGGTCGACATCCGGCATCAGCACCAGATACCTGCCCGGAAAGGTGAGATAAGATGTCACCCTCGCTCCTTTGCTGCCGATGGGGTCTTTAGAAACCTGGACAAGCAATTCCTGCCCCTCCTGAAGGACTTCGTCGATGGACAACTCGGAACGGCTTCTTTTCTGGAGAAAGTCCATCGAATCGCCGTTTTCCTCATCTTCGAAGAGCGGCGCGAATTCATCGCCGGTCTGTATATCTCCTACATATAGAAAGGCCGCTTTTTCAAGCCCTATATCGACAAAGGCCGACTGCATCCCGGGAAGTATCTTTACGACCTTTCCTTTATAAATGTTTCCGACAAGACTTGCGCCGCGCTTGCGTTCAATGTAGAATTCAACTACCTGCCCGCCTTCGAGAAGGGCGACGCGGATTTCCCCATGTGTGACGTTTATCAGAATTTCGCTGCCCATAGCTTTTCTTCCTCCATCGGTTCTTTCCAGGCAACGCCGTCCCAGCCGAACATGGCCACTCTGGTCACATCAAGGTCATCAACAGGGACGCCGAAGATTTCGTTGAGGATTTCTGCGAGCTTCACCTTTACCTCTCCAAGGTCCTTGAGCGTAAGCTGAAATGTATTCCTGTCGGTTTGCTTAATGTCTTCGACCATATCCTTCATATTGAACAGCCTGTTGTTTCTCTGAGCCGGTAAATCCTTCTTACTGAGGAAGTCTTCAACAGAAAGACCTGTATCATTGTTTATATCATATACATATCTGTTAATAAAACTGTCGAGGGATTTTTCTTTTCCTGAAATAAAGCAGATCCTGTTTACATGCAGGCCCTCCGGCAGAGTACTGTTTAAAAGCTCAACTCCTGCTTCGGCGTTAAAAGGCAGCAAGAGCTCTGCCTCGAGATATTCCCGCAGGCCCGCTATGCCCACCCTGAGCGCCGGGCCGAAAGACATCACCGGCACGGAACTGAAGCCCCTGGAATATTTGAAAGGGAAAGAAGTCCTGCGCATCGCCCGGATGAGCGCTGAGGTAAGTTCAAGATGTGAGAGATACCTGGCGCTGCCTGTCTTGGAAAACTGCAGACGTATCTTTATGGACGGCCTGCCGGCTTCCGGCTTATCCCGGGGGAGAGAAGAATATACAGGAGCAAGGGTACGATCTCCTTTTTCTGATGCCGCAGTCTCGCATTTGAGGCCGCAGGCATGACATTCCTTTCTGCAGTCTGAAGTAAAGCTGCCCGAGAGAGCTGCCTCATATTCTTTCAGGAGATATGCCTTTGTTACGCCAGTTTGAATATTGTCCCACGGGAGCCGGGCATCAGCAGGATATTCCTGCATAGCATAGCCTGAGGCGTCTATGCCGGTCATATCCATCGCCTGCTTCCATTTGTCGAACGAAAAGAGATCTGACCAGGCATCGAGCCGGCAGCCCAGCGACCAGGCGGTCTCTATCAAGGCTGAAAGGCGTTCGTCGCCCCTGGCAAAGGCGGCCTCAAGCAGGGACATCTCCTCCTGGTGGCCTTTATACTGGATACCGCGTCTGGTAAGGCTCTTTCGGAGGTAGCGGTTCTTTTCTTTCAGGAGCTCCATATCATTCTGTCCGAACCACTGAAACGGGGTGTGGGGCTTCGGAATAAACGATGAAATGCCAACAGAGATGTTTGCAGGCCTGCCGGACTGCTTTCTTGATATCCTGGTTGCCAGCATGACCATTGCCGGGATCGCCTCTATGTCTTCGTCAGTCTCGGTGGGCAGGCCGCTCATGAAATACAGCTTCAGGTTGTGCCATCCTGCACTGAAGAGGGTTTCAAGTGTTTTGATATACATCTCCTCTGTAACGTCCTTGTTTATTACTGCCCTGAGTCTGTCCGTGCCTGCCTCCGGCGCAATCGTAAAGCCGGATTTTCTGACGACCTTTATCTCCTCCAGCATCTCCCTGTTTACAGAGGCGACCCTCAGGGACGGGAGGGAAAGGGATATTCTCCTGTCGTAGAATTTCCTGTTGAATTCTTTCATCAGATAGTTCAGACAGGAGTAATCCCCTGAACTCAGAGATGTGAAAGAGAGCGCATCATAGCCTGTATTCCTCAGGGACCTTTCGGCGAGCTCCAGTATCTTCTCAGGAGACCGCTCTCGCACGGGTCTGTAGGTCATCCCGGCCTGGCAGAAGCGGCATCCCATGGTGCAGCCCCTGGAGATTTCGATATTTATCCGGTCATGCACTATGTTCATAAAAGGCAGAACAGGGCTGTCGGGGAAGGGCGCGTCTTCGAGCGATGCGATATATCTGCGCTGCACGGGACGTTCGTTTCCCAGGGCCGGAACGTATACGCCCCTGATTTCACTCAATGCGTGCAGGAGTGCGTCCCTGTTTTCCCTGCCGCTGGTCTTCCAATGATGGTAGGCCTGAAGTATCTCAGGCACTGCCTCTTCCCCGTCTCCTATAAGAAATGCGTCTATAAAGGCTGCCATGGGAAAAGGATTGACAGTGCAGGGCCCTCCTGCAATGACCAGGGGAGACCCCTTTGTGTCCAGTCTTTCAGCGCTTTTGACAGGGACCCCTCCCAGCTGGAGCATGTTCAGGACAGTTGTGTAAGAGAGCTCGTACTGGAGGCTGAAACCGATAATATCGAACTCCTGAAGCGGCTTTTTTGATTCAAGGGATGAAAGAAGCAGACCCCGGGTTTTTAAAGCCTCTTCGAGGTCCGTCCAGGGCGCAAAAACACGTTCAGCAGAGGCGAAGGGCAGCTTGTTTATAATATGATACAGTACCTTCATCCCGAGGTGGGACATGCCTATCTCATAGACATCAGGAAACGCGAGTGCAACTGTCACCGGGGCCCATTTATGGACAGAGTTGAGTTCGCTGTTTATGTATCTGCTGGGTTTCAGAAAATGTGTATAATTCACCAACTTAAAATAACACTCTCAATGAGGCTTTAGCAAGGATAGCCTGTTCATCAAGCTTGACTTCAAGCAGGGTTTACAGTTTTAATAACAATATGAAATTTATCCGGATTTTTATTCTCATACCGGTGTTGCTTTTGGTCTTTGCCTGCTCTGGAAAGGCCCCGGTGAAAACCTCTCCGGAGGAGTTTAACCCGGAGGCTTCTTTCGAGAAGGCCGACAAGCTCATACAGAGCAAAGACTACGAAGAGGCCAGGAAGATACTCCTCGAGATCAAAAACAGAGACCTTACAAAAAAGTATGCTCCGGTAGCACAGCTCAGGATCGCTGATTCCTATGTGAAGGAAGGTGAACCGGACCTTGCAGTCGCCGAGTACAGGAAATTCCTTGAAATATATCCTGATCACAGGCACGCCTCATACGCGCAGTACCAGATCGCGATGGTTTATTTTAACCAGATAGAAGGACCGGAGCGGGGGTATGGAGGGGCTGCCAAGGCGCTTGAGGAGTTCGAGAAGCTGAAAAGGGATTTCCCGCGCAACCCCTATAAAGAGCTCATTGAGCTCAGAATAGAAAGGTGCAGAAATATTATGGCTGACTATGAATTCCTGGTCGGCGAGTTCTATCTCAAGAGAAGCTCTTTCCAGGCTGCGATCAGCCGCTTTGAGACAGTCTTGCAGAAGTACCCGGATTACAAGAAGATGGATAACGTGCTCCTTGACCTCGGCATCTGTTATAAAAAGTCCGGAGATCCGGAAAAGGCGGAAATGTACCTGAGCCGCCTGATCGAGAAGTATCCGAACAGCCAGCTTCTTAAAGACGCGAAAAAAGAGCTCTCTTCACTGAAGAAAGCTGCCGCTAAATAAGTTGTCTTTCCTCCTGAATGAATTATTATCCTGCATTTCTTAACCTCAAAGGGAAAAAAGCTGTTGTCGTAGGCGGCGGCAGGATTGCCGAACGAAAAGTGCTGACGCTGCTCAAGGCCGGTGCGGACGTCACTGTAATCAGCCCCCGGCTGACCGAAAAGCTCTGCTAAGCAGAAGGAAACCGGACGCATGCGTCACATACCCCGCGCCTACCGGCAGGGAGACCTGAGGGACGGTTTCCTGGTGATCGCTGCCACTGATTCGCCTGAAGTGAACTCCATGGTCGCTGCTCAGGCCCCGTGCCTCCTGAATGTGGTCGATGTACCGGTGGAATGTAATTTTATCGCGCCCTCTATTGTAGAGCGGGGGCCGCTTGTCTTTGCTATATCCACGGGCGGGACAAGTCCTGCCTTTGCGAAGGCTGTCAGGAAAGAGATCGAGAAGTCATACGGGCCGGTCTTCTCCGGTTACCTTTCATTTGTAAAAACCCTGCGGTCCCGGGCGATGAAGGAGATTGCCGACAAATCGGCAAGAGAAAAGTTCCTCAAGGGGCTGGCCTCCGGAGACGTGCTGGATACGCTGCGGACAAAGGGGCTGGACAACGTAAAGCAGTCTGTGATGGGCAGGTTCCTGAAATTGACGGGGAAAAAGCAGTAAGTCCCGTTAGAAATGCCTGAAGGACATTATTCTTAATCGGGCAAATTACTTTGTAAATCTTTAAAGAGTTTTTACCTGCTTAACTGCGATCATCGAGAGAAAAACATGTTGCGAGTTTCTCACACCTACCTATAGAACATGTTTATAAAGAAGATAGGAAGGGCAGGAGGAATAACTACTCACTGGGTCTTTAGAATCCTTAGTACTGTCTATCCCCTGCCTCCCCTAGCCCTGATCAGTTGATTGGGCCTAGAGCCCTGGTAACGCAGGTGTATTGGCTGGGAGGCATATCCTTCCCTTCAAAATCTATCAGAAGGAGGATGACCAAATGAAGAAGATTTTCGTCGGGATTGCCACTCCATTAAGATTGTTTTTTGTTTGTACAATCCATTTGTCCCAGTTGATAAGATCAGGTGAAGTCATGACTACACCTTTCCCCACGGCAACATAAGTGCATATGGTAATAATAAATTTGTATCTGCCGGTGACAATTCCCTCATTCAAACTTCACCAGACGCTGATATCTGGACAACCCGTACATATCAAAATCTGTCTTATCCGTTCAAAGGTATAACATATGGAAATAACAAGTTCATTGCAGTTGGAGGCTCAACAGCCGAGGACCTTATCATCAGCTCTGTCGACGGTGCTCTTTGGACTGAGACTGACATAGCAGCATGTTTGGATAACAATCCAAAAAATTGTGCTAAAACCTTATACGGCGTTGTCTTTGGTGGAGCTACGGGTAATCAAAAGTTTGTCGCAGTAGGTTTAGGAGGGCATATCCTGATTTCGCCTGACGGGTATAATTGGACCCCAACCAATATTGATTCAGCTTGTGTAGCAAATCCCGCCTGCACAACATTTAAATATAATCTCAACGGCGTGGCCTACGGGGCAAATAAGTTTATCGCTGTAGGGAACACTGTGTCTGATACTGGCACTTATCGCGGCGGATTCTTCTATTCTGTTGACGGTATTAACTGGACGATACCTACGTCTCCATTCAGCAATGCAACTGATATTTTGCAGGGAGTTGCCTTTGGAGGCGCTGCGGGCAGTGAAAAATTCGTCGCAGTTGGCAAGGCAGGGAAAATTCTTTATTCTTCAGATGGGATGACATGGTCTCCTGCAGTTTCTAATATTACAACCGCGCTTTATTCTGTCACCTGGAACCAGGGTTTTTTTGTTGCAGTAGGTGATGATGTTACAATTTTGACATCCCCTGATGGAATAACATGGACAATAAGAGTAAGTGACGCTGCTTTTCTCGGTACTTTAAACGATCTTCGCGCTATAGCTTATGGGAACAATACTTTTGTAACGGTTGGGAATACAGGGTTAATCTTGCGATCTGATCCTATTATCCCAGCTGCTCCAACGAATATCAGGGCCACATCTTTATCAGCCAATAGCGTAGGATTAACGTGGAATATTAAAACAAATGAAAAGAGCTTCAAAATTTACAGAAAAAAGGGTACTGCTGCAGCAACTCTGATCAAAAAGATAGGGCCTTATATTTCAAGCTATACCGATGCGACTGCTACAGCCAACAATGTTGCCCCCAATAGCTATTCTTACTACCTGAACGCGTGTAATGATCTTAAGTGCTCTTCTGCAAGTAAAACTGTTCTTGTACCTTTTCCGCCGACAAACCTGACCGGGGCAGCAGCAGCCGGCAAGATTACCCTCAACTGGACTGATGTCTCAAATGATACGGGTTATGAAATTTACAGAAAACCGGGCGCCTGTGCTGCCGGAGGACCATGGTCATTGGTCGGCACTGTTGCTAAGGACGTCAAGACCTTTACTAATACAGGGCTTGCTGCTGCAAAGGCTTATTCATACAAAATACGTTCTATTAATAGGACATCGCTGCCGTATTCATACGGGTATTCAAATTATACTCCGTGCATATCCAAAACAACCCCGTAGCATTCGAAGAGGGCAGGCAGGGCTCGACCCTGCCTGCGCCAAAGCCTCATTCTCATTATGCTGCTATTTTTGCCCGAGGGGTTTCCGGACAGGTGCATCCTCACATACCAAAGACCTTCAACATATCATCGAAGATCTCCAGTTTATCGGCGCCGTACCTGGCGATGCTTTTTTTCACCTCCTCAAGCGGTTTCTCCTTTTCGAGGGCATCCACCTTTTTCGAAAAGAACTTGTCGGCAAAGCAGATTATCCTCTCTTCGAGCGTAAGAGGGAGCATGTCACGTCTCGGTATCGGCAGTCCGTTAATGTCGATGTCGGCAATGCTGATCCCGACTAACACATGTCTTTCGCAGACAAGCGCGTGCACAGGCAGGCCTTCTCTTTCGAGGAGTTCTCTTCCCAGATATCCGTGGCAGATATACGGCTTATCGCCGTGGCAGCCGATATTGGGTGCGTCTGTCCGAAAGATACCGATATCGTGGAGCAACGCCGCCTCTTCGATAAACACCCTGTCAGGGATTGGATTATTCAGCCGCTCCGCAACCTCAAGCGCCTTTTGGGCAACAGCCCTGCTGTGGCCGATCAATAAATTGAAAGCGAGAGAACCCGGCTCATAATATTTACTGATAAGCCCGATTGCGTCAATGCTGCTTCTTTTCATGCCTTCCGGACCCCGGTTCAGGGACTTCTGTCCTTTCCGGGTCTAAACCTAATTTTTTATTGTATCCTGCTGCCATTTTATCTATTTTATTCTGCCAAAGTTAATTTTGTATAGCTGCAGCATTTCCTGTCCGAATCAAGGGCGTCTGCTTTTGCTCAAGGGCGCTATTGACAGCGCGATTATGATATAATTCAACGCAATGGATATCAGGAAACTGGTCAAAAAAGAAGTCACCGGACTGAGGGCTTACAACGCAAAAGAAATCCCCTGCAGGATCAAGCTAGATGCGAACGAAAGCCCCTACGGGTTTGCAGATGCGGTGAAAGGCATCGCCGGGATCAGGACCAACAGATACCCTGACCCCGAGGCAAAGGCTCTGAGGCAACTCCTCGCAAAAGACCTCAGGGTGGAAACAGGGAACATCCTCTTTGGTAATGGCTCTGATGAACTGATCTACTATCTCATCACAACCTTCGGCGGGCCGGTCTCATACCCTGTGCCGACGTTTTCGATGTACGGGATCATCGGCCAGGCGCTCGGGGAAGAGAAGGTAGAAATACCCCTTGATAAAGAGTTTGATCTTGACACAGACACCTTTCTGACCGCTGTCAGAAAGAAAAAACCGAAACTCATCTTCCTCAGCAGCCCTAACAACCCGACAGGCAACTGCTTTTCGACGGACAGGATATTGAAGGTCCTTGAGGCGTCAAAGGGTATAGTAGTTGTTGATGAGGCGTACCAGCCGTTCTCGAGTGAGATGGGGATGCTGCCGCTGCTGAAGGATTACCGGAACCTTGTCATTATGAGGACCCTCAGCAAGATCGGGCTTGCGGCGCTGCGGCTCGGCTTCATGATCGCTGACCCCGGGATCATCGGTGAGGTGAACAAGGTGAGGCTTCCCTTCAACCTCAACTCATTTTCACAGGCTGTCGCCAGCGCCGCGCTGAAGCGGAAAAGGGAATTCAGGGCATCCATCAAAACAATCGTCTCCGAAAGAGGGCGGCTGCTTGAAGGGCTGGAGCGGATAGAGGGGATTACACCATTTCCCTCAGAGGCGAACTTCATCCTGCTCAGAGTGGCTGACCCTGACCGTGTTTATGCTTCGCTTCTCAGAGAGGGCATCCTTGTCAGGAACTTAAACGATGCTGTAAAAGGCTGTCTCCGCGTTACTGTCGGGACCCCGAAAGAAAATGCTGCTTTTCTGAAGGCTCTGAAAAAGATAATGCGTTAGTTCTCATCTATGACTATCCCTTTGTCTGTTGCAGTCCTTTCCTGGCCTTATCATGCTCAGGGTCAATCTTCAGCGCCTTCTGAAAGCTGCTGAGGGCCTTTTTCTTCAGACCTGCCTTGACATAGATAAGCCCGAGGTTTGCATGGAGGTCGGCGTTAAAAGGCTCAAGTTTTATTGCCTGCTGAAGCGCCTCCTCCGCCTCTTTCAGTTTGTCGGGGACTTTTGAGTAAGCGAGGGACAGGTAGCTCAAATAAGTTGCGGCCTCCGGTTTCAATTTAATCGCACTGGTAAAATTGTGGATCGCGCCCGGGAAGTTCCCTTTTTTGAATTCCTTGATCCCCTGTTTAAACTGGTCTTCGGCTTTGTCGCCGGCTGTACGCGCCGGTTCCTTCTTCAGAGGGGCAAGAGACTGGAAATATTTTGCCCTGAGTTTATCGTCTATTAAGGTGTTATAGGCCTTTGTCAGTTCATCGAAGATCCTGGTCAGTTTCATTTTGGTGTCAGGGTCGGGAGAGGTGAGGTGTCTGTCAGGATGATATTCCTTTGCGAGGCGGTAGTAGTTTTTCTTTATTGTTTCGTTTTTTGCCCTTTCGTCAACCTCGAGCAGTTCATGCATATGCAGGTTTTCGAGCTGAGAATAGAGGGAGTTGATCTTTGTGATCATCGCCTCGTCTTCTTCAGAGAGAGGTCTGCAGGATTTCATTCAGCGCCGCCTCTTCGAGTTTCCCTCTGGTTTTTGCGGCCTTCCCGGCTTCCTTCCGGGGAGCAGCTTCCTCGATCATGCCTATAGACCAGAGGACATAAAGAATTCTTAACGCCTCGAAGGACCCCAGCCAGGAACTGTCAATGATCTCCTTGATCGTTCTCTTGCCGTCGACGAGAGAGAGGATCTTCTTGTCCTGAGGACTCAGCTCAATCTCCTGGAAAAGGCTGAGCGGATCTTCAGTGAGCTTCAGGACGGAATCGGTGTCAGGCATATCATTGCGGATCCTCGTCCAGTTGGTAATCCTGTTGATTCCGGCATATATAAGGTTCCCCATGCTCATCTTCAGCGCAATGACTTCCTGGACAGGGATGTCCCCCTCTCTGAATTCATACTCCACGTCTTCCAGGAGAAACATACTCTGTATAATCTCATTCACCTGGTACTTGAGCCCCCAGAAAATTTCTTTCGGGGTAAGATAGCCGAGTTCGACCAGAATGGCCCCCTGCTTCTTGCCTGAGATTTTTAATATTTCTACGGATTTGTCGTATTGCTCTATAGTTATTTTGCCGGCTTTAAGGAGCATTTCGCCTAATCTGTCATCAGCGTATGTAGAAGACGCGAATATGACATCGCCCATATTCAGATATACGTTCTTCGTGATTGAGCCGTTTGAAACAGAAAGCGTTCCTGTCTTCCTGTTCCTGTTCAGCAGGACGAGCATTTTTGCAAGACTTATGTCCTTAATATTACCTTTCAGTGGTATTTCCATTGCCTGGGTCTCCTGTTGTTTTATTAGCTGAAGAAAGGCTTGCTTTCAGATCTTCTCTCTCATTCTTTAGAAATTGCAGCTGGACTGAAATGTCCTTTAATTCATCGTCCTGTTTCTCTATCTTGTCCTTTAACAGGTATATATAATAACCTTCGACGATGATCGAAACTACCAGCAAAAAAATAAGGAACCGCTTCACCCTCCTGCTTTTAAGAGGGGCGGTGTCAGCGTTTTTTTTGCGGGAGTGCTCTGTCAATGAAAAGTTACCTGTACCTGGAAACCCTAAAGCGGAATATTTCCACTTTTTCCTCAGGGTTGATCCATGCCTTCATCTTCGCTATCCGCAGTTGTTCTTCGGCCGAGTCCACGCCTTCCAGATCAGGGAGCAGAAGCCCCTTGCGTGATCCATGCACAACAATGACACCGTATTTTTTCGGATCAAGCTCGCTGATATCAGAGACCTTTTCAGGCGGTGAGAGCACATCCACGGAATATTCCAGATCATTCAATAAATCCTCGGTAACCGGATCAAAGCGCGGGTCTTTGGTTGCGGCGGATATGGCATTCTTGATTACTTCATGAGCAACATTTTCAGTGCACGGCAGGAACGTTCCTATGCAGCCGCGCAGGTTCCCCCCTTTTTTTATGCATACAAAGACACCTGCCTTCTCCTTCATTTCAGGGGTGAGTTCTTGCGGAGGGGGTATTTCTTTTCCGTTTCTTACAAACTCTTCGACGCTCTTCCGGGCAAGTTCCGCGAGTTTGTGCATTTATTTTTCTCTATGCAGTGAATACTCGGAAATTGCGAGCAGGGCGTCCTTTGCCCGGCTGTCCGGGAAAACAGCAAGTTCGGCTGTTGCCTCATCTACCAGAGACCGGGCCTTTTTCAGGGACAATTCAATCGAACGGTGTTCCTTCAGAAGTACCATGATTCTCGACAAGCCTTTGTCTGAAAAATCCTCGATGATCTTTTTTATTTCGCTCTTCCCGTCTTCTCCGGCAGCAGTCAAAAGATAGAGCAAGGGAAGAGTTATCTTGCCCTCTTCCAGGTCTTTGCAGAGTTTTTTGCCGAGTGCGTGTTCATCTGCCATGTAATCAAGTATGTCATCGGCCATCTGAAATACTATGCCGATTTTCATGCCGAAATTTGCCAGTGCGTTTTCCTGCTCTTCCGGCAGCTCTCCCAAAATAGCGCCTAATCTGCAGGCAGCGGAAATAAGGGCCCCGGTCTTTGCAGATATGATCTCGATATATTCCTCTTCTGTTATGTCCGGATTTCCTATCCGGGTAAGCTGCAGCAATTCGCCTTCGGTCATCCTGGTAGTGGCGCTCGAAAGGACTTCCATAATCCTCTGGTTCTTTTGCATGACAGCGGTCCTCAGGGCATTGGAATATAAAAAGTCTCCGACCAGGACAACGATCTGATTGCCCCATACGGAATTTGCTGTGGGGTGGCCTCTTCTCAGGTCTGCCATATCCACGACGTCATCATGAAGCAGGGACGCTGTATGAATGGACTCGATAATGCCTGCAATCTCGATATGCGCGTTGCCTGTATAGCCGGCCAAATCCGCGCTGATCAGATGAAAAAGCGGCCTCAGTCTTTTGCCGCCGCTTGAAATAATATGGTTGCCGATCAACGGGACAAAAGGTATTTTGTTTCTGAAGAGTTCTTTTATATTCAACTCCACGCGATGGAGCTTTTCTTCATAGAGATTGAAGACTTCCTGGAGATTCATTTGTTGATGATAGGATAGAGGAGATTTTGATGTCAAGCTGAATACCCTTTCATTGTGTGGTCCGGATTCTCAGTTTTTCAACATCAGCATCGGGATCCGCAAGTTGTTTCAAGTCATTAGGCCGGAACGCGCCCTTTTCCGTTATGATCGCAGTAGACATATTTCGCAGGTGTGACATCGAAGGCAAGATTTCTGGCTTTCACACCCTCAGGGGCTATCCTGCATTTCCCGAAGACATTCGTTACCTCTTCGGGGTCCCTCTCCTCGATCGGTATAAGGTCCCCGGAAGGGATCGAAAAATCAATGCTGCTTAAAGGAGCTGCAACATAAAACGGTATATTGTGCTCCTTGCAAAGTACGGCTACTGTGTAGGTACCGATCTTATTGGCCACGTCCCCGTTCAGCACGGTCCTGTCAGTGCCGACAATGGCGAGGTCTATCTGCCCCTTTTGCATAAAGGCGCCGGCTGAATTGTCTGTTATAAGCGTCACATCAATCCCGGCTTGCATAAGCTCCCAGGCAGTAAGCCTCGCACCCTGAAGCACGGGTCTTGTTTCATCGGCAAAGACGCTGAATTTCTTGCCTTGTTCTTTTGCCACAAGCATCGGGGCTGTGGCAGTGCCGTAGCCGCCGGTTGCAAGGGAGCCTGCATTGCAGTGAGTAAGTATGGTGTCTCCGTCATTGATAAATTGGGCGCCCCAGGCCCCTATAGACCTGTTTATCAGTATGTCCTCCTCAAGCACTTTCTTCGCCTCTTGTATCAGCAGTTCTTTAAGGTCTTGTACTGACGCATCCCTATGGTTTTCAATAAAGGCCTGGAATCTGTCAACAGCCCATTTTATATTGACGGCCGTCGGTCTGGTGGAAAGCAGGGTGCTTGTTACAGGTGCCAGCTTTTTTTGTGAAGATCTCGATATTGTCAGCTTCAATTTCCTGGGCCGCGAGCGCTATGCCCATCGCAGCTGCTATCCCGATTGCCGGGGCCCCTCTGATCCAGAGCTTTTTAATCCCTTCGGCCACCATGAGGTAATTGTCGCATTCTTTATAAACAACTTCGATCGGCAGGCGTGTTTGATCAAGCATGACTACTTTTCCGTTTGCCCATTCAATTGTCTTGACCATTTGTTCTCCAGAAGTGTTTTAAATATTATAAACTAAAACCGGCCATTATACCCATCAGCTGAAAAAAATCTTGAAAATGCTGCGTGCCGACGGTCCGCAAAAGACTTATTTCATCACTTCGATACCATCACGCTTTTGAGAGGGGCGATTGTTACGACAATAAGAAAACCCGTGAGAAGCGTAATCGCGATGACAGTTCCCCATGATATGTAATTATAACTCCTGGGGTTCACATAATCGCCCATCAGCTTCTTATTGTTGACCAGGAGTAGGGCATAAATGAGAACAAACGGAAGCAGCAGGCCGTTTACAACCGCAGAAAGCACCATCAGAAGGACAAGGGGAGCGCCAGGGATCAGGATCACAGCAGAGGCCAGGGCGATGGTCATGGTATAGATCCACATGAACTGCGGCGCTTCCTTGAACGATTTGTTGACTCCAGCCTCCCAGCCCATCGCCTCACAGATATAGTAGGCTGTCGCGAGCGGGACAATGATCGCCCCAAGGAGTGAGGCGTTTGCAAGGCAGATTGCAAATATCAGGTACGCATATTCACCGGCAAGAGGTTTCAGCGCCAGAGCTGCCTCAGCCGCCTCATTGATCCTGATGCCCTTAGGGAAAAGGAGCGCTCCGCAGGTGACGATGACGAAGAAGCTGATAATGTCGGTGATGAAACATCCTATGACAACGTCAAGCCTCGAAGCTGCGTAGTCTTCCTTCTTGATCCCTTTTTCAGCAATGGAGGACTGAAGATAGAACTGCATCCAGGGAGTTATGGTTGTCCCTATGATAGCGATGCTCAGCATTATATATTCAGAATCCCATTTCATCTGCGGTATGACAGCGCTTTTGAGGACAGGGGTCCAGTCCGGTTTTGACATCAGCCCTGAAACAACATATCCAAAATAGAGGAGACAGGCGAAAAGGAGTATCTTCTCAACAAAACGGTAGCTCCCTTTAGTTACCAGCATCCAGATTGCCAGGGCCCCCAGGGGCACCATGACATATTTGCTCAGGCCGAGTATCTCCATGCTGGCGGCCCAGCCTGCAAAGTTGGCAACAGTATTGCCGAAATTGGCCAGGAGAAGCCCGAGCATCATGAAGAAGGCGGCCTTTATCCCGTAGTTCTCCCGAATGAGGTCTGAAAGACCCTTGCCGGTTATGACACCCATCCTGGCTATCATCTCCTGGACAACCACCAGCGCAACAGTGGTCGGGACCAGGGTCCAGAGCAGGCTGTAACCGAACCTGGCGCCGGCGACTGAGTAGGTTGTAATCCCGCTGGCATCGTTGTCTATGTTTGCGGTGATTATGCCGGGTCCCATGATGGAAAGAAAGAGAAGGAATCTCTTCCAGCGGCTCAAACCTTTCTCCTTTTCTTCTTTGCGGCAGGAGGGAGGAGTAAGTCGATTATGTCGTCCACGGTTATTATTCCGTGCATATACCCGTCTTCATCCACGACCGGGAGAGCCAGCAGATTATACTTTGAGATAATCTCTGCAACGTCCATCTCGTCTTCGCCAGGGGACACTGTCTTTAGGTTGGTCTCCATTATATCTGCAAGCAGGCAGTCAGGTTCGGCCAGGAGCATTTCCTTGAGAGAGGTGACACCGATCAATTTCTCCTCCTTATCGAGGATGTAGATGTAATAGACATTCTCGACCTCCCTTGCGTTCAGCTTGAAACGCTCTGAGGCCTCCTGCACGGTCATGAGTGGCTGATACGCTATGTAATCGTTCGTCATAAGGCCGCCTGCGGTGTCGTCTTCATGTCCGAGGAGTTCCTGTATGTCTTCGGCATCCTCTTTCTCGATATTTTTGAGGAGTTCCTGCGCCTTTTTGCTCGGCAGGTCACTCAGGATGTCCGCTGCCTCATCCGGCGGCATTTCTTCAATGATGTCCGCTGCCTTTTCAGTATCCATGGCATTGATGATGTCTGCCTGCATTTCAGGCTTTAATTCAGAGAGGGCCTCTGCGGCAGTTTCAATATCAAGGTCCTTGAACAGGTGGGCCCCTTCTTCGCGTGAGACCTGGCTTATTATGTCGGCAATATCTGCCGGGTGAAGCTCAGAGAGCATCTGCCTTGGTACGGTCAGAGTTATAGCTTCAAGTTTGGGTCTGAGCGGTTGAATGTAGTCCCAGCTGATCAGGTTATACGGCAGGCTTGTATTGAACATATTCAAAAATTCGTCACTGCCCCGCTCGATGCCGAGTCTCCTGAGGATACCTCTCATGCCCACGTCCACACCGATTAGTACGGCGTTATCCTGATAACCTTCAAGTTTTACATCATTGACGCGCACAACCTTAGCTCCGTTGGCGTCTACAATCTGCTTGTCAAGGATGTCCCTGACGATCAGAAGGTCTTCCTCGTTGAACTCATAAGGCGGGAGGCTTTCTTTGAATATTTTGGAAGATATAATCTTTTTGTTGAATATATTGAGGTCGGTCCAGGCGAGCCTGAAAAGCTTTTTTTTCTTTTCGATAACGAGCATCGACACTACAGGAAGGGGATCGCCCTTGATAATCACAAGGTCTTTTACCCGTCCGAGCTCCTCACCCTTCGGGTCGAGCACCGGCTTCCTTATAATCTCGCTAGAAAAGACTTCACCGAAAAAAGACATAATTATCTCCCAGGATTAACAATGAGGTTTTGACGTTTAAGTATAACGCAGGAGCGGCATTTGAGCAACAGCAAAGTGGATTATTGCGACACAGCTGTATGACATGAGGGCCGGTTACTACACTGCCTGGTTGAGGCTTCTTTTATTTTGAATTTTTATGAATGCGAAATACCTCGATGGCCACTTCAGGGCAGACGACTGCACAGATGGCGCAGCCTGTGCATCTTTCCGGATGTTCCGCAAAGGCAGGGAAAAAACCGCCTTTATTAAAGTTAGTTCTCATGGCAATGACGCCTGCCGGACAGGCTTCCTGGCAGTATGAGCAGCCTTTACAACGCTCAGTGTCTATCCTGATTCTGCCCTTCATTTCTCCCACCCGAGAAGCTCTTCCGCGTGTTTCAGGGAAGTTTCTGTTGAGGTCCCGCTCAGCATTCTGGCGATCTCATCAAGTCTCTCCCTGCCGGCGATTTCCCGGACGTCAACGAAGACCCTTTTGTTTTTTTCTTTTTTCTCGATCTTAAGGTGAAAATCGCCGCGGCTTGCTATTTGAGGTAGATGAGTTATGCAGAGAAGTTGATGCTTCCCCGAAATAGCGCGCAGCTTTTCGCCGACGCTCCCGGCGGTCCTGCCTCCAATACCTGCATCCACCTCGTCGAAGATCAGGACAGGAAGACTGTCCACTTCAGCCAATATACTTTTCAATGCGAGCATGACCCGGGAAAGCTCGCCGCCTGAGATGATCCTGGCAAGCGGTTTCATCGGCTCACCGGGATTTGCTGAAAAAAGGAATTCAATGCGGTCCAGACCGCAGGCATTGACGATATATTTCCCGTCGTCACCCTTTTCCCTGCGAAGGTCAATGCGGAATGCAGGGTTTCCGAAGGCCAGATCTTTAAGGTTGGAGATGATGAGAGCCTCTATTTTACGGGCCGTTTTCTTCCTCTTTTCCGAAAGGAGCTCTGCTGCCTGAGTGAGCGCTGCTTCTTTATGCTGGAGGTCTGCCGAGAGAGAGGAAAGTCTTTCATCAGAGTTGACAAGGGCCTTCAGCTCTTCCTCTGCCCTGCCCCTGTATTCCAGAATCCCCTCGATTCCTTCTCCGTATTTCTTTTCGAGTTTTCTGATTTGTTCAAGGCGGTCCTCAAGTGTCTCCAGACCGTCAGGATCAACGTTGTACTTCTCCCGGTGCCCACGCAAGGCTATGGCCGCATCCTCGATCAGGGGCTTTGCAGACTCAAGTATTTTTAACGTTTCATCAACACTTGCGTCTATTGCATACATCTCCCGCAACCGTGATAAGACCGCTGAAAGCCTTTCTGTACAGGAGTTGTCAGCTGAATAGAGCAATGAGTAAGATGCCTCTGTCAGCTCATTGAGTTTGGAGAGGTTTGAAAGTATGTTCCTCTCTTCGTCGAGCGTCTCTTTTTCGCCGGCCTTCAGGGAAGCAGAATCGATCTCATTCACCTGGTAGCGCAGCAGATCAAGCCTGTGGGCCCGTTCCCTGCCGCTGGTCTCCAGCTTGTCTAAACTTACTTTGAGGGATTGCACTTCTCTGAAAAGTAAAGCAACGGCAGCGACTTCAGTCTCAAGCCTGCCATAGGAATCCAGCAACTCCCTCTGCTTCTCTGCTTTCAGAAGACTCTGATGCTCATGTTGGCTGTGGATATCGACAAGGGATTTGCCTATTTCAGAGAGTGTCTGAAGGGTCACCATCGTATCATTTACGAAGGCCCTGCTTTTTCCCGGAGAAGAGAGAGTCCTTCTGAGGACAAGGCCTTCTGAAATGTCTATTCCGATATCCGGCAGAGAAAAATTCTCCTCAAGGTCGAAGTAGGCCTGTACCGAGGCCTCTTTTTCACCAGCGCGAATCATGTCAGGCTGGGCCCTGTCCCCCAGGGCAAGCCCAAGGGCGTCGACGATAATTGATTTTCCGGCGCCGGTTTCGCCAGTGAGAACATTCAGGCCTCTGCTGAAACTGACGGCCAGGTCGCCTATTATCGCGAGGTTCTTGATCCTTAGCTCTTTAAGCATGGTTTTTAAATATAGCATAAATGTCATTCTTGTCCATAATGGAAATGTCACCGCAGAGAACGCAGAGAAGAGATTTTATTGGCTTATAAGAATGTATCCTCAGCGTCCTCTGCGCACTCTGCGGTGAACCTGGCTTTGAAAGGGCAGCCACCTCAGCGAAAGACGGTATATTCTATGAGCGCCGCGGCAAATATGACAGCGCTGGCAGGCAGCATCCTTTTATACATGCCCCACATATCAGCCTTAAAATATTCTTTTGACAAGATGAGGCAAAGGTGGACGGGCGACAGAAGCACGCCGATAAAGCCTGCTGCGAAGGCAAGGGTTATATTTGCGAGAGGTGCTCCGCCGCTGATATTAATAAGCAGCGGAAAGGTGCTGCCTACAAAGCCGACGGTCAGGCCCGTCAACATCCCGATTGTAAAAGGCAATACGCATATGATAGGCAGAAGGGGTATCTTCTGCTGGATAAAAAAGCTGCTTAAATTTCTTACTGCTCCGGATGCCTCCAGCGTCTCTTTGAAGAGCATTATACCGAAGATCATCGAGATTACCTCAAAGGCAAAGCCATGCTTTATGACACGAAAAATCTCAGCTGTGCCGTATCGGTAGAAAATAAAGAGGGGTATGATAGTTGCCATGAGCGCATAGTGGAGTTCTATATGCAATAAGACAACCAACAGAAGGACTGCTATTATCGGGGAAAAGCTTGCCAGTTCCTGTTTTAGGACCGGCCGCCGGACTTTTATAGCGGCGGCAATATGGACCTCCATATCCCTTTCTAGCCCCCGCATGGCAAAGAGAAAGCCCGTCACAAGCAACAGGACCGCATAAACCATGTTTACCTTGATGAGATTATAAAGCGGGATGCCGGAGACCGCAGAGGCCAGCAGTATTCCCGGATACAGCGGGAGAATGAATTCCCAGGGGTGTCTGAACCAGTAGTTTATGAAGGCCTTCTCCTCCCGGCTCATATGTATGCCGGAGGTGGCTTCTTTGACCATCGGGGCCGAGAAATAGGCCCCGCCTAGCGACGGCAGCATCCCTATCAGCATGGGCATGGAAATTATTACGGCCCTTCTTCTTCTAAAGAGTATTTTTGCTGTGGAAGTCATGGTAGCAAGGACATTTTTTTCTCTCAGTATCAGTTCAAGTACCCTTATGAGCGAAAGAGCGAGCAACAGCTTTATTGCTATGCTGCTGAATAATGTTTTTTTTACAGTGTCTGCAATGCTAAGCGCATCCATTCCATATAATATGAATAGCGCTAATGAGGCAATCAGCAATACGTAGCCTATATTCAGCTTCTTCCTGATCAGGAATAGTATAAGGAAAAGGATCAGCGTAATCTTTATTACTTCAGACATCTGAAATAGTAACATAGCAGGATTGCCTATAGTAACGAATATGACAGGATATTCGGATCAGGGATCTGTTTTATTCCCTGTACCCCAAAATGCTTGTCGCTGGGACATTCATGACTGGAAAGAATTTGAGGTCTTTCATCCCACTGTCCATAAAAAAATCGCATTTCGTACATATCTATCACATTTGGTCTATTTATAAATAGAAAACTATAAATACACATTGTTTGATCCATTTATTAATAGCTATGCGGAATTTTTTCAAACGCTCTTTTTTTGCAGGCTACATTTGAGTAATAAGCGAGGGAAAATGTTTCAAAATCGAAATAATGAGAAAAAATGGGTGGTTTTGTGACATATACAACATTTTTGCGCCGGATTCTGGTAAAATTAGCAGGTATATTTTTATAAGGCGAAATTTTAATAGTGCTTTCATTTAAACCAAAATATCACGAGAAAATAAAGACAGGCGCTATCACTGTCTCTTTCAGAGATTGGAAGACATTGAATGTGCAGAAGAATAAGATCTATAAGTCCTGCAATCTGGGACTGCTAAAAGTGCTTGATGTGAGCTTTAAAAAGCTTGCTGATATTCCACTCTCCGAAATTAAGAAATGCGGATTTAAGAACTTTCAGGATTTCAGAAACAGTTTTGAAGAGAGCGCCAGAAGAACAGTTGATTTTAAAACAGATTCAGCGGTGAAAATTGAGTTTGAATATCTTGGTGATGATATTGAGAACAAAAAAAAGCTTATGGGTAAGGTCACACCGATTGAGCTTTTCGAGATCAGGCAGAAGCTCCTGGCGCTGGACGAAAATGGTGGGTCCGGTTGCGCTGTCAAGATATTGCTGGAACTGGAAAAGCTTGGACCGCTAAGAATTGAAGATATTGAGAAATCAATAAAGATGGCTCCTGATGCCGTCAAGGTGAATATGCGAAAGCTTAAGGAGTTGAGCCTGCTTTCAAGCAACGCCAAAAGATTCTACTCAGTGACCCCGTTGAGCCTGAAAATTCTCGGAATCTTAAAAAGGCAGTAAAAATTGTTCCACGTGGAACAATCTTCTTCTGCGGTCTCGGCCATGTAGGGGCAACCCTCTGTGGTTGCCCCTTTTCTGGCGGCCACAGGGGGCCGCCCCTACGAATGACAACAAAAAATAAACATTCAAATAATGGACACCTTGCGTTCTCTGATGCGAATTTCTCCATTGCCTTCATTGTTCCACGTGGAACATAGTAACCACACAGGGAAAAGAGCAGTATTTATATAATGAATATTTTTCAGGCGTGTTATAATACCGAGACGTATGCATAAGATAATCGCGATAGTAAACCAGAAGGGCGGCGTTGGCAAGACAACGACAGCGATAAACCTTGCTGCCTCTTTAGCTCTTTCAGGGGAAAAGATCCTCCTGATAGATGCTGATCCCCAGGGGAATTCGACCTCAGGGATAGGAATTTCAAGGGATGAAGTATCATTGACATTATATGATGTTTTGTCAGGCAGGTGCGGGATTGCAGAGGCCTTGCAGGAGACTGCCATAGAAAATCTTATGATTGTTCCTTCGAGCATAGATTTACTGGGGGCTGAGGTTGAGCTTGTGGGGAAAGACGCACGTGAAATGCTCCTGTCTAATGCCCTGTCTGAAGTAAAAGATGACTATTTCTATATTTTTATCGATTGTCCGCCTTCTCTCGGTATTTTGACCCTGAATGCGCTGGTATCCTCCGACTCTGTGCTTGTCCCTGTTCAGTGTGAATATTATGCTCTTGAGGGATTAAGCCTCCTTACAAGGACTATCCAGTTGGTGCAGGGAGCTTTCAAGCCTGCCCTCGAGATAGAAGGTATTTTGCTGACCATGTTTGATACCAGGAATAATCTCGCTCATCAGGTTGCCGAGGAAGTGAAAAAACACTTTGGGGACAAAGTGTATCAAACAATTATCCCCAGGAATATTGCCCTGAGTGAGGCGCCAAGCCATGGCAAACCTGTTTTGCTCTATGATGTCAGGTCCCGCGGCGCCCAGAGCTATCTTGCCCTGGCAAAGGAGATGTTGCGTGAAAACAGCGTTAGGTAAAGGCTTGGATGCCCTTATCCCTGACAGGGGTGACAATGTAGTAAATCTGGATATCGAGCGGATACTGCCGGGCAAACAGCAGCCCCGCCGGGTCTTTCAGGAGGAGGCTTTAAAAGGGCTTTCAGCTTCAATAAAAGAAAAAGGCGTACTCCAGCCTATTATTGTTTCAAGAACCGGTGATGGTACGTTCAGCCTGATTGCGGGCGAACGCAGATGGAGAGCAGCGAAGCTTGCCGGGCTGAAAAAAATTCCTGCCCTGATAAAAAACGTCGCATCAAAAGATGCCCTTGAAATCGCCCTGATAGAAAATATACAACGGGAAGACCTGAATCCTATCGAGACTGCAGAGGCATTCAACAGGCTTCAACTGGACTTTAGCATGACCCAGGAGGAACTTGCCTTAAAGGTAGGCAAAGAAAGGGCAACTGTCGCGAACTATCTGCGTTTGTTAAAATTGCCTGAAGAAATTAAGGAGATGTTATATAATGGTGTACTCAGCATGGGACATGCCAGGGCTTTGCTCTCTGTTGAGGGACGGCTGAACCAGACAGAGGCGGCCAGAAAGATCATAAAAAAGGGCCTTAGTGTAAGAGAGGCCGAGTTGCTGGCCAAAAAGCCGTCAAGGCCGGCCAGGACAGCCGGCGCCGAGGATCCGCAAATCCGGTCCCTTGAGGAAAGGCTTAAACAGAGTCTGGGAACTAAGGTACGCCTTATCCAGAAGAATAATAAAAGGGGGCGCATCGAGATAGAGTATTACTCCCTGGAAGAACTTGACAGGCTTCTCGACATATTAGTCCAATGAACAATATTTTAATTACAGGAATGCCGGGCGCCGGCAAGACCACATTGATGAAGAAACTCTGCGTTATCTTTAAAGAGTTTAATCCTGCCGGGTTTTTTACGTCGGCTATCATGGAAAACAACGAAAACACAGGCGTTGTGATAGAAAACCTGAACGGCGACGGCAGGATTCTGGCCCATATCAACCTGAAGTCAAAATACAATGTAGGAAAATATAAGATAGACATGAAAGGCTTCGAAGATTTCCTGCAGCATATCCTCTTGAAAGAGAAGAAGACAGGTCTGTATTTTATAGATGAGATAGGGAAAATAGAATGTGAATCAAAGAAATTCTCCAAACTTATTGTTGAACTGTTGAATTCCGACAAGCCTCTTGTTGCATCCATACCTGAGAAGGGTACAGGTTTGATAACCGAGATAAAGAAAAGAGAAGATGTAAGGTTATTCGAGCTGACACCGCATAACCATGAGCAGAAGCTCAAGGAATTGACTATGGTTATCCGCGATCTTTTGCTGGAATAATATCCGGACAGCTTTTCCATGCCACCACATGTAAATACGGGCCTTGATCGACTCGAAAAAGCCTGGCCAAAACCGCTCAAGGCAGCAAATATTGGCCTGCTTGTGCATCCTGCCTCGATAAACAGCAGATATATTCATGCGGCTGACCTCTTTTTCAGGACAAAAAAATGCAGGCTCACCGCGCTATTCGGGCCGCAGCACGGCATAAAAGGGGAGACGCAGGACAATATGATCGAATGGGAGGGCTCCAGGGATCCCGATACAGGATTGCCTGTTTACAGTTTATACGGAACAAACCGCAAACCTCTTCCCGGCATGCTTGCTGATCTGGATGCAATAGTCATTGATATGCAGGATGTAGGGTCTCGCTATTATACCTTCATCTGGACAATGGCCCTGGTAATGGAGGCATGCCAGGAGCAGAACAAGGCGGCAGTAGTCCTTGACAGGCCGAATCCCATAGGCGGAGAAATTATGGAAGGCCCAGTACTCCAGCCCGAATACTCATCTTTTGTTGGACTGCGCAGTCTGCCGGTGAGACACGGCATGACAATAGCAGAAATCGCGCTTTACCTTAAGGATTTCTATAACACCGGTCTTGCTCTGTATATTATAACTATGGCCGGATGGAAAAGACGGATGTGGTTTGATGATACAGGCCTGCCTTGGGTCTTCCCATCCCCCAATATGCCGGCTGTTGAAACGGCGGCTGTTTACCCGGGCATGTGCCTGCTGGAAGCGACCAATCTCAGCGAGGGCAGGGGTACAACCAGGCCTTTTGAGATATTCGGCGCCCCTTTTATCGAGCCGGAAGCGCTCGTGAAAAGACTAAAGGAAGCGAGGCTGCCTGGAGTCATTTTCAGGCCTCTTTATTTTCTGCCGACCTTTCAAAAACACGCCGGCAGCCTATGCGGAGGCGCCCAGTTACACTTAACTGACAGAAAAAAGTTTAAACCCTTCAAGACAGCTGCTGCAATTCTGAAATCTGTAAAAGAACTCTATCCGAAGTTTTTTTCATGGAACCAGCCACCTTATGAGTATGAAGAGGTGCATCTTCCCATTGACATTCTAGCCGGCAGCGACAAATTCCGAAAGGACATAGAAATCGGAACCGAGCTGGACACTATGGAGGCTTGGTGGAACAAGGAATTAAGACAGTTTGACGGGGAAATAAGAAAAAAATATCTCCTATATTCGTGAAAACCTTAAGAGCATTCATATTGGCAGCCGGCTACGGGGAGAGGCTGAGGCCTATAACCGATCATATTCCCAAGCCTTTATTGCCTATACTCGGGCGGCCTATACTCGAGATGGTTCTAGAAAGGCTTGACAATGCTCCCCATAGATTCCTTCGGCATCAACATCCACCACAAACCTGAAATGGTTATGCAATGGGTACACACCTCGCAACATGCTGATAGCATTGAAATTTTTCATGAAATAGACATCCTGGGCACAGGAGGGGCCTTGAGAAATGCATCTGAACTTCTGGGTGGTTCAGCATTTATCGTACATAACGCTGACATACTTTCGAACATAAACCTCGAAACCCTTGTCGAAGAGCATTATTTATCCGGAAATACAGTAACTCTGGCTGTACATGACAATGAAAAGTATAATAACCTTCTGGTAGATGGTGACGGGAATTTAAGGGATATTAGAAACGCAGGGGTCATCACGCCAGGATTATGTAAAATAGCCTTCACAGGCATAGCAGTTTATTCTCCCGAATTTCTGGATTATTTGCCTCAGGGAAATTCGAGCGTTGTTGACGCATGGCTGAAGGTTCTTGCCTCGGGCGGAGAAATAGGGACAAAGGATTTCTCAGGCTGCTCATGGAATGATATAGGGACCCCGGCTGCCTATGCGGCTGCGGTTGTTGAAGCCCTCCGAAAAGCCGGGGAAAACATATATGTCCATGCCTCCGCTGACTGCGGCAAATCTGAAATAGACGGCTATGCGGTTTTTGAACGGGGATGCGTGATAGGGGCAGGCGCATATCTGAAAAATTGCGTTGTTCTTCCCGGGGCCAGGATATCCGACGGCAGCAGCATCGAAGATGCCCTGGTTGGTCCGGATTATGAGATCATGCTCGAAAAAGAGAAAGGATCAGCTCCTGCAGATTGTTCACGCGACATGGCAGAGAGATTTTTTCAGAAACCATTGGCTGCTCTTGAGGCCGCTCTGATCGGCACCGGCGGGTCGGACAGGAAATACTACCGTCTATATGATCAGGAAAAATCAGCGGTACTCATGGTCTGTTCTTCAGATGATCCTGACTACGATAGGCATATCGACTATACGCAATTTTTCAGAAGACATTCACTTCCTGTTCCTGAAATGTTCGAAACTGACGGGGGACGGAAGCAGGCCTTATTCGAGGACCTGGGGGATCTTTCCCTATATTCATGGCTGCAATGCAGGAGAGAGTCGCAGATGATTGAGGGTATGTACCGGAAGGTGCTGAATATTCTTATAGATCTTCATACAAAAGTGAGCGCAAATATAGCAGAATGTCCGCTGCTGGCCTCCAGGGTCTTTGATTGCGAGCACCTCAGATGGGAGACCGGTTATTTCATGGAAAGATTTGTCTCAGGCCATTCAGGAATGATGATAAAGAATGCGCACACACTCAAGGAAGAATTCCAGATGCTTGCAGAGACAGTAGATTCTTTTCCAAAGACAGTAGTGCACAGGGATTTTCAGTCGCAGAATCTTATGATAATGAAAGGTGGAATCCCCAGGGTCATTGATTATCAGGGCGCGCGGATGGGTCCTCCCAGCTATGATCTTGCCTCAATTCTCTGGGACCCTTATTACCGGATCGAGGAGGCTATGCTGGAAAGACTGCTATGCTACTACATCGGAAAAATGAATGCTGTCGCATTCAATGAATTTGATGAAGATGAATTCAGATATTCTCTTCTTCTTTGCCGATTGCAAAGACATATGCAGGCCCTCGGAGCATACGGCTTTCTGTCTGAAGTGAAAGGAAAGAAATATTTTCTTAAGCATATCCCCCAGGCAGTAAGATATCTCAAAGAAGAATCTGCACTGGTCTCTGAAGACTTCCCGGCACTGCATGAACTGATCATGGAACTCAATGCACGCCATGCTTAAGAAAACGGACCTCAAAACGGGAGTAGCATCGCGTAAAGTGCGCAAAGTCTCCCAAAGAAGTTCAAAGACTTATGGGTGTATATACACCTCCCCAATCTGGTGAATGGTTTGCTCCTTAACTAACAGCTTGATTTGCCCCTTCGTTCTTTGCGCCTTTGCAACCGAAATAGTCCAAAAATGGATTTAGATTTCGACGAAATACAGAAGGCAATGGAAGACACTGATCGCAATGCCTTTGAATATTTTCTGGACATGGAGAGCGGCGAGGTCATCATCCTTTCCGGAGATATCATAAATAAGGCCCAGGAAATCCTCGCGGAAAGTTATGATGACGACATAGGTGATTATGAAGATGTTGAGGTTGAAGAAGTGCCGGTCATCCCTGAGTGGATGGAGGATGAGATAGAGCTGGCGCTGGACATATTTATCTATGAAAAAGAACGGTATACAAGGATACCTGAGAGGAATCCCAGTTATGGATATGACACTATGAAGGCCTTTGCAGAGACGCTTGAGGATAAGTCACTGAGAGAAATTCTCCTTGCGCTTCTGGACGGAAAGAACGCCTTCAGGAGGTTTAAGGACAGCCTGGCCCCATATCCGAAAGAAAGAAAACTATGGTATGGCTTTAATGCGAAGGCTTCCAGGAAAGAGATCAGGGCCTGGCTCCTGAGCATAGGTATTGAAGAGGAGAGCGGCCGACAAGCATGACTATACGCGAAGAGACAGAGGAGTTCGAGAGAAGGCTGCTTCACGAAAAAGCCTGCCTCAGCTCCGACAGCAGGGGCCGGGCAATACCCGAAGATGAAGATGAGATCAGAACGCCTTTTCAGCGTGACAGGGACAGAATAATCCATGCAAAGGCCTTCAGAAGACTGAAGCACAAAACACAGGTATTTCTAGCCCCGCAGGGTGACCACTACAGGACGCGGCTTACCCATGTGCTAGAAGTCTCCCAGATAGCAAGGACAGTTGCGAAGGCATTGCGGCTTAATGAGGACCTGACAGAGGCGATAGCTTTAGGTCATGATCTGGGCCACACCCCTTTCGGGCATGCAGGGGAGATGGTATTGAGGGAGATCCATCCAGGAGGGTTCGATCATTTCAAACAGAGCCTCAGGGTAGTGGATTTCCTCGAAAGAGGCGGCCGGGGCCTGAATCTTACACAGGAAGTCAGAAACGGCATTGTCAGACATTCCAAAGGCAGGGGCAAGATCATCCCCGACAGGAAATCCGAACGGGCGGAGACGCTCGAAGGACAGGTGGTCCGGGTTTGCGATCTTATAGCCTATGTCAACCACGATCTCGACGATGCGCTGCGGGCAGAGGTGATCAGGAAACCGGATATCCCAAAAGCAATTTTGAACGTGCTCGGCGAGACCCACGCGAAGAGGATAGATGTCATGGTAAAAGATTTCATCTACAGTTCCCGGGAAACTGATCTTGAGGAGCTGCGTCTGAGTGATAAAGTGTCAGAGGCAGCCTACACGCTGAGGGACTTTCTTTACGCGCATGTGTATGAGAGCCATGTAATACTGGATGAATTCAAAAAAGTGAAGAAGATACTGAAAGACCTCTATGGATACTATCTGGAGCATATTGAAGAAGTCTTCGCCGATATCCCCCCTGAGAAGAAACTGAACAGGCAAAGGATGGTCTGCGATTTTATAGCCGGGATGACAGACAGCTTTGCTCTGATGACCTATGAGAAGATCTTTTTGCCGCAGCAGTGGACTGTGCTTTAGAGGATCTCCGTGATCAATTTGCAGCCTGTGCGATTAGAACGCGATCCCGGTAAAAAATCTTTAAGGATTTGCTCCTGATATGTATAATGTTAAGGAAAGTTTTATGAGAATTGCCCTGGAACACCCGACCACAGTAACAATTGAGATAGGAGGATAATTGTCCAGACCGGGAGGCGTAAATGGTCTCATATGCAAAGAACTGATTTATGAAGTTCAGGAGTTTTATCTTCTCTCATCCAGGGGACTTCTCGGTGCTTTCAGGAAGCCTTTTTATTTTGACGATACCATCGAGCAGATGGATTATGCCGGAGCGGGATCTTTTTTCATCATAGCCCTGATATCTCTTTTTGTAGGCATGGCGCTTTCGCTGCAGCTGGCTGCCGAGCTTTCGACCCTGGGCTTGAAGATGTATAGCGGAAAGATCGTCGGTATATCGATAATCCGGGAACTGGGGCCTATGGTTGTCGCTGTTGTCTATTCAGGCCGGGTCGGAGCCGGGACAGCCTCCGAACTCGGTTCCATGGTCCTCGGCCACCAGGTCGACACGCTGCGTGTCTTCGGGGTTGACCCCATCAAAAAGCTCGTCACTCCGAGAATATTAACGGCGCTCATAATGCTGCCTGTGCTGACTATTATCGGTGATGCTGTCGCGCTGCTGGGAGGTTACTATATATCAGTGTTTGTAAGCCACCAGAGCGGCACCTTTTACTGGAGTTCTATCCGGGAGGTGCTGACGTTTGAAAACGTGTTTTCAGGCAGTTTTAAACCGTTCATTTTTGGTTTCCTGGTCGCAAGCATAAGTTGTTTTATGGGCCTGACCACCAAGGGCGGGGCGCAGGGCCTGCGGCGCACTACCACACGGGCGGTCGTCATATCGATTGTTATGATCATCATTTCGGATTTCATCCTTACGAGGATACTGCTGTATGTCCTTGGTTTCTCAGTATGATTGCATTTGATAAGGTATCGTTTTCGTATGGCAAGAGGAGCGTGCTGAAGGACCTGAGTTTCTCGATCGACTTTTCTGAACGGGTTGCGATCCTCGGCGGAAGCGGCGACGGCAAAACAACTATCCTGAAACTTATTCTGGGGCTTATCAGGCCTGATTCAGGAAGGATACTTATAGACGGAGACGATATAACCGTCAAGTCAGAGGCAGAGCTGAGGGAGCCGAGGATGAAATTCAGCATTGTTTTCCAGGAAGGCGCGCTCTTTGATTCCTTGAATGTAAAGGAGAACGTCGCTTTCTGCCTGCGGGAGTATTTCAGCCTGACTGAAGAAGAGTTGGACAGGCAGGTCAGGGATATCCTCAGGGTTGTGGATGTGGAGGCTGCGATAGACCTTATGCCCGAGGAGCTTAGCGGAGGCATGCACAGGCGTGTGGCGATTGCGCGGTCTCTCGCGGGGTATAAGCCCAAGATGTTCCTCTACGATGAACCGACGACCGGCCTTGACCCGGTCAATGCGGACAATATCTGCAAACTGATCGTCAAGCTGGCAGAGGACGGGAAAGGCTTTATAGCTGTAACGCATAAGGTCACTGACGCACTTAAAATGGCCAGGCGGTTTATATTTCTGAAAAATGGCTCAATACTGCTTGACGGCAACAGGGAAGAGCTGGTTGGTACTGCTGATCCTGATGTCCGGCTGTTCCTCACGGAACTGTGATCAGGGACTGGTATAAAGTGATTATTGTTTGCTCAAGAGGAGGCGGAGATGTTTGACATAAAAAAAGAATTGGCGTGGTCGAAGCTCAAAGTCGGGATTGTTATCACCGTGGCGCTTGTGACGCTCCTGGGTACGGTTTTCTTTGCAGGTGACATCGAAAATATGTTGTCCCCCAAAACCCTGATCAAGATCGATATCAGAGATGTCAGGGGTCTGCGGAAGGGATCGCCTGTCTGGTATTCAGGACTTGAGGTCGGCTCTGTGAAAAGCATAGATCTCCATCCCAAGTATGGCACGCTCGTCTCTGTCCTGATCAACCGGGACGTTGTGGGTTATCTGAAGAAAGACAGCCATGCGACAATACAGACAATGGGTCTGCTGGGGGATAAATATATAGAGTTCAGTTCCGGCACGCCGGGTTCGCCGCAGCTCCAGAAAGGTGATATGGTTCAAGGCAATACAGAGATAGGCGTCCAGGATGTAATAGCCACAGGCACAGAGTCCTTGAGGAAGCTTACTAATGTGGCTGAGCAGCTAAGCAGATTCATAGACATGATAGCGCAAGGCGAGGGGACAGTTCCTCAACTGATCAGGGACCCGGCACTCTATAATAATCTGAGGGACGCCTCTCAGAGGCTTTCGGATCTGGTTGCCAGTCTGCAGGACAAGAAGGGCACCCTGGGAAAGCTTGCAGGAGATGATCTGCTCTACAACAAACTCCTCTCTGCCACTGAATCTGTTGAAGCGTTCAGCAATAAATTGAATACAAGCCATGGGACCGTGAACAGGCTTATTGAAGACAGCGCTCTCTATGACAGACTGCTTGGGGCCACCACTTCACTGGAGGATTTCAGCGTGAAACTGAGCAAAGGGCCGGGGACCCTGAACAGGCTTGCTGAGGACAGTACTCTATATGACAGACTGGTCGGCACAGCCACTTCACTGGAGGATTTCAGCGTGAAACTGAGCAAAGGGCCGGGGACCCTGAACAGGCTTGTTGAGGACCCGGACCTGTATGAGAACCTCAAGCAGGCCTCCGCAAACCTTTCATCAATATTGAAAAGGATCGATAACGGGGAAGGAACAGCAGGAGCCCTGATCAGGGATGAAAAATTGGCCCAGGAGCTGAAAGACACAATAAGAGAACTGAAGGAGCTGACAGCTGATATCAAGGAAAATCCCAAGAAGTATTTTAAGTTCAGCGTCTTTTAAGGGAAGGGAAGCGTTCAGCCTTCAGCAAGCAGCTTTCAGGCAAAAGCAGAATACTAAACCCATAGCTGTTCGCCTTTTTCTGCTGAGAGTTGATAGCTGATGCATAGGAAGAGATAGATCCAATTCCCCTTTCTGTAAAAAAAATACGCCTGCTGTGTATAATTTATTATGCATATTACTGGTCTTGGACAGTGCTCTCTGGATTATCTCGCTCTTGTTGATGCGTACCCCCGGGTCGACACAAAAAAAGAGGTGCTCGGTTGGTTTGAGCAGGGCGGAGGCCCTGTTGCGACCGCGCTCGTCGCACTCTCGCGGCTTGGAGTCTCTTGCTGTTTCTACGGTGTTACAGGAGATGACGATGCAGGGGGTAAGATCAGACAATCTCTTGCGGGGGAGGGCATAGATCTGAAAGGGCTTCTAAAGAGGGAGAAGAGTTCTTCTCAACTTGCCTTTATCGCAATCGAAAAAAGCACCGCCAAAAGGACAGTCTTCTGGAGTAGACCTTCAGGCAGGGCCTTGCAGCCGGATGAACTGGGCGCGGATTTCCTCATCGGCAGCGACTTCCTGCTTGTCGACGGGCTTATGATGGAGGCCTCGATGTCTGCGGTGAAGCGGGCGAGGGAGATGAACATACCCAGTATGCTCGATGCCGGGAGCGCGCGCCCGGGCATGACTGACCTGGCCGGGCTCTGTGATTATGTGGTCGCCTCTGAAGTCTTTGCCTCAGGTCTCGGCTGGGGACAGACGCCCAAGGCCCTTTTAAAGGAGTTCAAAACGCTTCGATGCAGCGCCCTTACTGTGACGCAGGGTGAAAGCGGGAGCATAACCGTATCGGACGACCTGGCAATCAGAACGCCTGCCTTTAAAGTAGAGGCTGTCGACACGACAGGGGCCGGGGATGTCTTCCATGCGGGCTATATATATGGCCTGTTGCAGGGGTGGGGCCTCGAACGTGTTCTTCCGTTTGCCTCTGCACTGGCTGCATTGACATGCACGAGTGTCGGCGGCCGGGCAGGCGCACCGGGCTTGGGTGAGGTTGAAGAGTTCCTGCGGGCGCACAATGACTGACATAACTGCAGCTGTCTATGATCTCAGGAATTATTGATGGTAGAGAGCTTGTTGAAGGCATGTGATGGGGACATTGTCAGGGTGAGTTATACTCTCTCCCTGAAGGACGGACCTGTCTTTGGTTCTTCGACCGAGCCGCTGCCGTTTGAGTTTATGATAGGGAGAGGAGCTGTGCTTCCGGCCTTTGAGAATGCTGTGATGGGGATGATGGAAGGCGAGACAAAGAAGTTTGCGGTCTCCCCTGAGAAGGCCTATGGACCTTACGATGATGGACTTGTCTATGTGGTTGATCGGAGCCTGTTGCCTCCTGGTACCAGGCCTGAGGTCGGGACAGCGCTCGAGGTCAGCACGTCAGAAGGGGACTATATCGAAGGACAGGTTACAGCGGCAGACGAGCATACGGTCACGATCGATGAAAACCACGAGTTTGCAGGCAAGGAACTCGTTTTTGAGATAAGCCTGCTAAAGATAATTCGCCCTGGCTAGGGTAAGGACCATAACCTCAGCTGCCCCTGCCCGCAACAACTCTTTTGAACATTCATCTGCCGTGGAGCAGGTAGTCATGACATCGTCAATCAGCAGGAGTCTCATGCCCGGGAATTTCCTCTCTGCCCTGAACGCGCCCTTCAGATTGAGTCTGCGCTCTTTTTTTGAAAGCCCGATCTGGGGGGCGGTATCTGTTTTTTTTAGAATACCATCCATAATAAGCGGTGTCTTTGTCTTGTAAGAGATGGCCTTTGCGAGGAGCAGCGACTGGTTGAAGCCGCGCTCCCGCAATCCTCTGATAGTCAGCGGCACAGGTATTAGAGCATCTATGCCCGACATGTCAAAAGCTAGCAGAAGGTCTCCGAGCGGCTTGTGCAGCCTTCTTATACGCTCAAATTTAAAGAAATGTATGGCTGATGCCAGCGTGCCGTCAAATAGTCCGTAACTCATCGCCTTCGCAAAGTGAGGAGGCTTCTTCATGCATTCCGCGCAGACCCTTGCATCTTCTGAAGTAAAGGGGGTGGCACAGACACGGCAGGACGGACCGGTATATTTTTCTATCCCTGACCAGCATGCGGAGCAGAACGGGGCAGTACTGAAGGTGTCAGTTTCTTTGCTGCACGAAGGGCATTTCGAAGGGTAAAGAAAGTTAATAAACTTCGGGATCAGTCCCGAGCAGTCAGCAGAGATCCGCATTTGCCGCATTTTGGTCCGAGGGAAAGCTTGGCTGTTATTACTTTGTTTCTGACACCGCAGCGGGGGCAGGAGATGACCGTGAATTCAGGAGGCTGAGGCTGAGGCTGAGGCTGAGGCTGAGGCTGAGGCTGAGGCTGAGGCTGAGGCTGAGGCTGAGGCTGAGGCTCGTCGGTCTGTTGTCGAAAGGGTGTATCAGGTTGATGGTCTGCAGTTTCCGGATCTTTCAGGAAACCCGGGAATACACTCTTCACGAAATTGACATACCGGGAATCGTTCTCCAGAATTTCAATGCCCATGCCGTTTTTAACGGATGTGACCGGTGTTTTGATGGACCGCTTTACCAGACCCTTCAGCTTGACCTCTGTGGAGTCGGGGAGGTGTATTACTATATCAAGAATGGTATCCTGCACAAAGGGATTCTGGGTCCGGATGAAAAGTCCGCTTATGGAAAGGTCGCTGGATATCCCTCTGTAGCTTTTATTTTCCGCGGAAAACTCGGTTTCAAGCCTTCTTATAAACCGGTCGTGGCCGCGTCTTGACTTCAAAACTGCTCCTGCATAATTATGAGCTCATCTCTTTTCTGGCCGGTTGAAACTATCGTCACTTTAACTCCGGTGAGTTTCTCGATTCTCCGAATATAGGATTGGGCCTGCAAAGGCAATTTCCTGAATTCAGTGATCCCCTCTGTACTCTCTTTCCAGCCTTTGCATTCTTCGTACACAGGAGTGCAGTTTTCAAGGACCGCAAGGTCTTTCGGCATACTGTTGTATATCTTGCCCTTGTACCTGTAGGACGTGCATATTTTAATCGTAGCCAGGCCGTCCAGGATATCCAGTTTTGTGATGACGATCCCTGAAAAACCGTTGACTGCCGCGGAATGCTTCAGGATAACAGTGTCGAGCCATCCGCACCTTCTGGGTCTTCCGGTGGTAGCCCCGAACTCACCGCCTTTTTCCCGCATCTTTTCTCCAACGGAGTCACGCAGTTCTGTCGGGAATGGACCGCTGCCCACTCTAGTAGTGTAGGCCTTTACTATGCCGATAACACCGCTTATTTTTGTGGGACCTATCCCTAGTCCGGTGCATGCCCCTCCGGCTATAGAATTGGATGATGTTACAAAAGGGTATGTCCCATGGTCGATGTCAAGGAGCGTGCCCTGAGCTCCTTCAAGCAGCAGGTTTTTATTTTCCGCTATCGCCTTATTTATGACGAGGTCTGTATCAACGATATATTTACGGAGCGTCCTGGCATATCCCATGTATTCGTCGAATATCTTCTTTGCGCTGAATACAGGCAGCTTATAGAGGTTTTTCATGAGGAAATTGACATGCCTGAGGTTTGTCACAAGTTTTTCCCGGAAGGCTTCAGGGTTTAAAAGGTCCCCCACCCTCAGACCGGTCCTCGCCATCTTGTCGACATATGTAGGGCCGATTCCCCTTCCGGTTGTACCGATGCATTTTTTGCCTTTCGTCTTTTCGCTGGCAGAGTCGATCACCAGATGATAGGGCATGATGAGGTGTGCGTTCATGCTGATAAGGAGATTGTCCGATACCCTGATACTGCGTTTCCTCAGATCGGCAATTTCCGTTATTAAGGCCTGCGGCTCAACAACAACGCCGTTGCCTATGATGCAGACAGTTTTCTTATGCAGTATCCCGGACGGTATCAGATGGAGAACGAACTTCTTGTTATTGATGACAACAGTGTGTCCGGCATTATGACCACCCTGGTATCGGGCGACAATATCGGCCTTTTCAGTAAGAACATCTACGATCTTCCCCTTGCCCTCATCACCCCACTGCGCACCGACTACAACTATTATAGGCATTGTATACCCTCTCTTAAGCTTTCAAATTAACTGACCGTTTACAGAGATATCTGTTTTACAGACAGTACATTGGGCAGTTTCCTGATCTCTTCAATGATCTCAGGGGCCGGTGATGTGTCAATGCTGAGCACGGAGATGGCCATGCCGCCGGCAGATTCCCTGCCGAAATGCATTCTTGCGATATTTATGCTGTTCTTGCCCATAAGCGTGCCGAGATTGCCGATTACTCCTGGTTTGTCGTTGTTGTGTATCAATAGCAATACACCTTCCGGTACGATCTCGACTTTGTAATTATCTATCAATATAATGCGCGGGTCTTTTTTGCTGAAAAGCGTCCCGGCAACAAAGATTCCGGCGTCTTTTGCCTTTATTCTCAAGGCTATCATATTCTGATAATCGCCCGCCTCGCTGCTCTTCATTTCTTTTACCTCTATGCCCCGCTCTTTGGCTATAAAAGGTGCGTTCACAAAATTCACTGTCTCAAGGAGAATCGGCGACAAATATCCTTTGATGGCCGCGATGGTCACAGGGGCGGTATTGATGGTCGAGGCGTCTCCGTGATATTCGACCGTGATCTCTGTTGCCCCGCCCTCGAATATCTGGGAGCAGAATCCGCCGAGTTTCTCGGCCAGAGTTATATAAGGCTGCAGGCGGGGGACCTGGTCGCTCGGGATAGAAGGGAAGTTCACAGCGTTCCTGATCGTCCCGCGAACGAGATACTCAGCGATCTGTTCCGCCACTGCGAGCGCGACATTCTCCTGAGCCTCTTCTGTAGATGCCCCCAGATGGGGAGTGCAGATAACATTATCGAGCCCAAGCAGAGGATTGTCAGTAGGCGGCTCTTTCTCGAATACATCAAGGGCAGCACCCGCTACTTTCCCGCTCTTGAGCGCCTCGTAAAGGTCCTGTTCATTTATGATGCCGCCGCGGGCACAGTTGATTATTCGAACTCCATCTTTCATTGTGGCGATTGTTCCGGCGTTAATGACCCCTTTTGTCTCAGGAGTCAGCGGAGTGTGGACAGTGATGAAATCAGCTTCCCTGAAGAGTTCGTCAAGGGAGACTTTCTTTATCCCGGCAGACTTCGCGGTTTCCTCACTAAGGAAAGGATCATAGGCTATTACATTCATCTCGAGTCCCTGGGCCTTTTTTGCGACCTGGCCTCCTATATTTCCGAGCCCCACAACACCAAGTGTCTTGTGGTAGAGTTCCACGCCCATGAACTTCTTCTTTTCCCACTTCCCTGCCTTCATTGACGCCGTTGCCTGGGGTATCAGGCGGGAAACGGCCAAGAGCATCGCAATGGAATGCTCCGCTGTGGTGACTGTGTTGCCGCCTGGGGTGTTCATTACTACTATGCCTTTTTTGGAGGCTGCTGCTTTATCGACATTATCAAGGCCTGAGCCGGCCCTGCCGATCACTTTGAGTTTGACCGCCGCATCTATGATTTCGGACGTTACCTTTGTGGCCGAACGGATCACCAGGCCGTCGTAGTCCCCTATGCAGGCCTTCAGCTCTTCGGGTTTCAGGCCTGTTCTGACATCAACCTTGAGCCCGGCCTTTTTCAGAATCTCAACGCCCTTTGAAGATATGTTGTCGCTTACCAGAACTTTCATTAAACCGTTATCCTCCTACTCCGGACGGGCCGGAACTAAAGTACATTTTCTACCGCAGGGACCCCGGAGCACCCAAAGAAAAGACGAGATTCTTTATACAAACTCCGGTTCTCTCTGCGACCTCTGGAGTGAATATTATTTCTCTCCTTACGATACCATTAATAATTCCTGAGCAACAGCAACTCCAGTGCCGAGCTTTACAGAATGCCCCATGCCTTTAAGCACCATCTCGACTCCTGCGATAGCTGTGATTACATCAAAGGTGTCCGCATATCCGAGGTGTGCGATCCTGAATATTTTGCCCTTTGCGCGTCCCTGCCCGCCGGCTGCTGTGATGCCATATTTTACCCTCAGGTTCTTGTAAATTTCCTGTCCGTCTATGCCTGCAGGGGCGCTGATCGCTGTAACCGAGCAGCTCGGAGATTCTTTTGTGAACATTTCGAGTCCGATAGCCTTTACCGCCTCCCTGGTCGCGTGGGCAAGTCTTTCATGGCGCTTGAAGGCATTCTGCAGCCCCTCCGCCTGCAATAGCTTCAGACTCTCGTTCAGACCTATGATAAGGGTGACAGGAGATGTAAAATTTGTCTGGTTATCTTTAAGTTTTTTCCTCTCGGCCTTGAAATTAAAATAAAATTTCGGCGATGTGGACTTCTCTGCAAAAGCCCAGGCCTTTTCACTGACCCCGATGAAGGCCAGTCCCGGAGGCAGCATGAGCCCTTTCTGGGAGCCGCCGATGAGCACATCTATTCCCCACTCATCCATCCTGAGATCATGGGCGACGAGTGCGGATATAGCATCAACCACAAGTATTGTGTTCCCGTATTTTTTTACGATGTCCGCCATTGCCTTGATGTCATGGTACACCCCTGTAGAGGTCTCCGAGGCCTGGACAAAAACACCTTTGATAGCGGGATCTTTCTTGAGGGCCTTTTCAACGTCTTCAGGCTTGACAGTATATCCCCAGTCAATGTTTATCTCCTCAACTGACAGGTTATATGCCTTGCAGATCTTTGTCCAGCGCTCGCCGAAATTACCGGCGTTTATCACCAGGGCCTTGTCGCCGGGGCTGAAGAAATTATTGACTGTGCCGACCATTCCTCCGGTACCGGTGGAACAGATGATGAGGACATCGTTCTTTGTCTGGTACAGCCACTGAAGGCCTTTTTTGGCAGAATCGAGCACAGGCAGAAAATCAGGGGACCTGTGGTGTATTATCGGCATGGCCATTGCCAGTAGCGCCTCAGGCGGCACAGGAGTAGGGCCAGGGGCCAGCAAGTAACGTTTTAACATGAGCAACCTCCTTTATGCTGCAGGGATTGAATTTATGGGATTGGTCAAGCCCGGGGAGGCAAGTCTCCTGTACCTGGCCCGGGATCCCGGAGTTACATTTAAGCCTTGAAACTTAGCATTAGAATGAATTTTTTGTCAAGAAAGACCCTTTACAACATTTCCTCCAGACTATTATAATGAAATACGGTGAAAAATAAAATAGTTATAGGGATTTCGGTTTTACTCATAGGATTTCTTCTGGGAGGAGTATCTTTCTATCTTTTGGGGAAAATCACCGGCCAGCAGAGGGGATATGTCCCTATTTCTCCCCATGTCCCAAGGCAGATCGCTGAGTCGAGCAAGGCCTTTTCAGAGATAGCCAGTGCGCTCTCTCCTTCGGTAGTAAATATTTCCACTACAAAGGTTATGAAAAGGGAGCTTGCCCCGCTGCCCGACGACCCTTTTTCTGAATTTTTTTCTCCCTTCCGCGATTTCAAAATGCCTAAAAAGTGGAAGGAGCAGAGTCTGGGCTCAGGTGTCATAGTTTCTCCTGACGGCTATATCATAACGAACAATCATGTAATTGAGCAGGCTGATGAGATCAGGGTCACGCTCTTTGATAAACGGTCTTTCAAGGCGAAAGTGATCGGCGCTGACAACAAGACGGACGTCGCAGTTGTTAAGATAGATGCTGATAATCTCTCTGCGGTCCAATGGGGGGATTCGGACAAGCTGCAGGTTGGGGAGTTCGTGCTCGCCATCGGGAACCCTTATGGATTGAGCCATACCATTACGATGGGGATAATCAGCGCGGTCGGGAGGGCCAATGTCGGCATAGCTGACTACGAGGACTTTATCCAGACGGACGCTGCCATAAATCCCGGAAATTCGGGCGGACCGCTAGTCAATACCAGAGGTGAAGTGATCGGCATCAATACTGCCATCTTTTCAAAGTCAGGCGGGTACCAGGGTATAGGCTTTGCCGTCCCCAGCAATATGGCCCGTCTTGTTATGGATCAGCTTATTCAAAAGGGGAAGGTTACCAGGGGGTGGCTCGGGGTGACGATTCAGGAGATTACACCTGAGCTTTCACAGAAGTTCGGGCTCAAGACAGCCGAGGGTGCGCTAATCGGAGACGTGGCAAAGGGAAGCCCTGCTGAAAAGGCCGGCCTCAAAAGGGGCGACATTATCCTTGAATTTAACGGCAGGAAGATTGATGATGTGGGGAATCTCAGGAACATGGTGGCGCAGAGCAAGGTCGGGGCAAGGATCCCGCTTACTATAATGCGATCAGGCAAGGAATATGCTATAAACGTTACCACGAGTGAACTTCCGAAAGAGGTATCTGAGACAGCGCCTGGCAATGCCCCTGAAGAGAATGCCCTTGAAGGGCTTACCGGGCTGGATGTGATAGAACTCACCAGGGAAATATCCAGACAGCTGGGAATGGCCAGGGATGAAAAGGGGGTAGTGGTCGTCAGAGTGGACCCGGGAAGCGCAGTGGAAGACGCAGGGATGAGAAAGGGCGATGTCATTCAGGAGATAGACAGGAAAAAAATCACCCGCCTTGATGAATACACCCGGATTGCAGCTAATATACGCTCCGGGGATACGGTCCTCATGTTTATAAACAGGGGCGGGAAAAAGTTCTATTTGACGATCAGAGCTGATTAAGCCGGGAATACGCAATTAGCACCGAGCGCATAGAACGCTTTAAATTTATAAATCTTTGAGAAATTAGATATACCTCTCTGAACTCTGCGTTTTTATTTTAAGGCCCTGTTCTGTCGCGCTGCTCAGGTTTTTTGAACGCGGGGGAAAGTTTTAACAATAAACACATCTTCTTCCCATTCAGGTAAATTTCCGATAAAGTATATATAAGGAGTTCTTTTTATTCATCCGGGTCGCTTTCATGGGAGGTGATAGACATGCTTTTCATTATTAAGGTTGCTGTAGTGGCCTTATTCGCAACCTCCGGTTATCTGCTTGGGCTCAGATACGGCTACATGGAATACGGGGTCGCACTCGGTATACTCCTGGGCATTATAACCAGCTATTCCGACCTTATACTGAAGAAGGTCGATTTCGGGACCCTCGCCGGAGGCCTGCTCGGGTTGTCTTCAGGTCTTTTATTCGCGACGCTTGCATTCATTCCCATTAAGGCATTGATCAAGGACGATATGGTTGCGGCTTCATTTGCACTGAAAGGGATATTGGGCTACGGCGGACTCCTTATCGGCATGAGAAGGGGCAAGGGGATAACCCTGCAGACGCTTTTCAGGATGCTCAGGGGTAAGGGGTTCGAGGAGAACCTCAAGGTCCTCGACACAAGCGTTATTATAGACGGACGCATAGCAGACATTTGTGAGGCAGGTTTTCTCGAAGGTGTTTTTGTGGTACCTCAGTTCATCCTTCAGGAGCTCCAGTATATCGCTGATTCCCAGGATTCCATCAAAAGGGCGCGCGGCAGGAGAGGCCTTGAGGTCCTTCATAAAATCCAGAAGATGACGAATATAAGCGTAAAGATAGTAGAGGAAGACTTTCCGAAGATCAAGGAGGTTGATGCAAAACTCGTGGCCCTGGGACAGATGATGAACGCCAAGATCATAACAAATGATTTTAACCTCAACAAGGTGGCCCAACTGCAGGGGGTATCGGTGCTGAATATCAATGAACTGGCCAATTCCCTGAAGCCCGTGGTCCTTCCCGGGGAGATGATGAGGGTTTTTGTTCTGAAGGAAGGTAAGGAGTATAATCAGGGTGTTGCCTATCTGGATGACGGCACCATGGTAGTCATAGAAAACGGCCGCAGACTAATGGGCAAAAACGCTGAGGTCACGGTGACCAGCGTGCTCCAGACAACAGCCGGCCGGATGATATTCGGAAAGGCTAAGGAAGACCATGAAAAGGAAGAGGCAGGCAGGGCCATTAAATAATCCCTTGCGTTGCAAAACGCGGGGAGGAAATGAAGAAAAGGTCTTGTAATGACGACAGGAATAAATATATGATGCCGCCTATTCAAATCTCACAAATAATGGATTCCTGTTCAGGCTTGGCTGACCAGGGCAGAGTGCTTGAAGGTGCCGTCCGCACTCGGGCGGATTCGCCGGGGAGAACAGACAAGCCCTTTTTCTTCACTCCCACCTCGCAAGCTGTATGTTGTTTTGCAACTGTAAGGCAATGATAATACGAATGGATCTAAGGGGGTTATCTCTTGGAAAATAAAGTTGTAGCCATAGTGCCTGCTGCCGGGCTTGGGGAGCGGTTCGGCAGGGGCACTAACAAGCCGTTTTCAGGTCTGGCTGATAAGCCCCTTATCATATGGGTTGTTGAGACTCTCCAAAGCATCCCTGAGATCGTGGAGATCATTCCCGTGGTGAAAGAACGGGATATACAACTCTGCAGCCTGCTCTTTGAAGAATACTCGATCACAAAGATCAAACGCGTAGCTCCTGGCGGCAGAGAGAGGCAGGATTCTGTCTTCCATGGGTTGAGTCTGATACATGATCATGATAAGGATTCAGTTGTGCTTGTGCACGACGGTGTACGGCCTTTAATAGAGGCTTCCGTAATAAAAGAAGCCTTGCAGCAGTTGGAGGGCTTTGATGGTGTGGTAGTCGGGGTGCCGCTGAAGGACACAGTCAAGGAAGTGAGAGACGGCATAATCATAAACACGCTGAAAAGGGACATGTTCTGGGCTGTCCAGACGCCGCAGATATTCTATTATCAGGCGCTGCATGATGCTTATGAAAAGGCCATGGCAGAATCATTTTATTCCACTGACGATTCTGCTTTGGTAGAGAGAAACGGCGGCAGGATAAAGCTGGTCCAGGGGTCTTATACGAATATAAAGGTCACCACCCCCGAAGATCTGTTGATCGCAGAGGTCTTTCTTAAAATGAAGGAAGGTGAATAATGAGGATTGGTTTTGGTTATGATTCGCACAGGCTTGCTGCAGGAAGAAAGCTGATTATCGGCGGGGTAAATATCCCCTTTGAGAAAGGCCTGCTGGGTCATTCCGATGCCGATGTCCTTTGCCACGCGATCACCGACGCGGTCTTGGGGGCGCTCGGACTCGGTGATATCGGTAAGTATTTCCCGGACAGTGATCCGAAGTGGAAAGATGCCGTGAGCATTGAATTGCTGAAGTATGTTGTTGAGCTGGCGATAATGAACGGGTTCAAGGTTGCCTGGGTGGATACGACGATCATCGTGGAAAGACCAAAACTTGCCCCGTATATAGAACAAATGAAGGAGGCCCTCTCTCAGACAGGGCTTCAGTCAGGCCAGATAAACATCAAGGCCAAGACCAACGAGGGCATGGGCTTCATAGGCCGGGGCGAGGGCATCGCTGCATACGCGGTCTGCGTGATCGAGAAGATCTGACGTGCTGTTTCCAAAACAGCAGTTTTGCATGTTTAGTGCAATAACCTTAAATGCTCAAAGCCTTATCGGAGGGATTATTGATCCTCGGCTAATGTTGCAGCTGCAGCCACGCAACACGGCCAATTGAATCCGCACCTGGGGAGTTATTTCTCCCTACCCTTTTAAACCTTCGACACGATGATATACTTGAATTAGAAGCGTTCAGCCGTCAGCAATCAGCTGTCAGCGAAAAGCAGGATAAACAAGCTCGGTCGATTTGACTAGCGTACAATATAGTTTTTAGTTCGCCTTTTATTTCTGAAAGCTGACCGCTGAGCGCTGACAGCTTTAACCCAGGAGGATCAAGCCATGAAGGTTATTGTCGTAGGAGCAACCGGAACAATAGGCAGGGCTATTGTCAAGGCCATCGGAAACCGTCACGAAGTGGTCCCGGTCAGCTTCAGCAAATCCGCGATAAAGGTCGATATTGCCGACAGGACATCCATATCCAGGATGTTTGAAAGCACAGGACGGGCCGATGCAGTTATAAGTGCGGCCGGACTCGCGAAATTCGGTCCAATGTCGTCGCTTACTGACTCAGACTTTGCGCTCGGCCTGGAGAACAAACTGATGGGGCAGGTGAACCTGGTGCGCTTAGGCATAGAGCATATAAACGACAACGGCTCGATTACACTTACTAGCGGTATATTAAGCCGGAAGCCCATGCCGGGCTCGACTGCCATCAGCCTGGTAAACTCAGCGCTAGAAGGTTTCGGAAGGGCGGCAGCCCTCGAAATGCCGCGTAATATCCGCATAAACATCGTAAGCCCCAATTGGGTAGTTGATACGCTCAAGGCCTTTAATATGGACCCGTCGATGGGAACGCAGGTCGAAGTGGTAGCGGCCGCATATCTGAAGGCCCTTGAAGGCACTATGAACGGAGAGGTCATTGATGCAGTCAAGTAGCAGCAGGCAGGCTGACAATAAAGCCGGTATTTACTCCTTTATGGATATCGTCGCCAGGGAGGCGGAAGAATATGCGTCTGCCCATACAACTCCCTTGTCGGCACTTCTTGAAGAGGTCGAATACTATACCCTAACCAGGACACCCTATCCCAATATGCTCACCGGACGTGTCGAAGGCAGGTTCCTGCAGTTGGTGGTCCAATTGTCCGGGCCGCAGAGGATAGTTGAAATCGGCACCTTCACCGGCTACTCAGCCCTTGCCATGGCAGAGGGGCTGGCAGAGGGGGGCCGCATTCTGACAATTGAGAATAATCCGGCCCACGCTAAGATCGCCAGGGGATTCTTCGACCGGAGCCCCAGCGGCTACAAAGATCGACCTGCGCCTGGGAGATGCCCTTGAAATCCTGAAGACCCTGCCGGATGCAGAGACTGACCTTGTCTTCATCGATGCTGACAAAAAAAATTACAGCGCCTACTACAGAGAATCCATGCGGATATTGCGAAATGGCGGACTGCTACTTGCCGACAATGCGCTCTGGTACGGCAGGATCTTTGATCCTAAGGACGACGACAGCCGCGCTATGGCGGACTTCAACGAACTGGTGAAGGCAGATAACCGGGCAGAGAAGCTGTTCCTCACTATCCGAGACGGCATCTATTTAATCAGGAAGAATTTATGAAGCGGGCTGTGATCATCACAGGGGCAACCAGGGGAATTGGCCTGCAACAGCAGCCGAGTTTATAAAAAATGGAGACCGTGTTGTTATTCTCTGCCGCCACAGGGAACACGTCTTAAAAGCGAAGAAGCAGCTTGCCTCTTTTGGTCCTCCTGAAAATATCCTGGCTTTGACCGGTGACGTCCGCAAGGAAACAGATGCAAGGAGGATTGTTAGGCAGTGCCTGAAAAATCTCGGGAGAATAGATCTTCTGATCAATAACGCAGGCATTGCCGCGTACAAACCTGTTGAGGAGACCAGCGAGAAGGAATGGGATGACATTATTGAAACCAACTTAAAGGGGACCTTTCTTTTCATGCGGCAGGTCCTGCCGGTAATGAAAAAACAGGAAAGCGGAATTATTATCAATATTTCCTCGGCCCTGGGAAAGGAAGGAGAGGCAAATTTTTCAGCCTATTGCGCCTCGAAATTCGGTGTAATTGGGTTGACCCAGGCGATAGCCGATGAGACCAGGGACAGCGGTCTTCACATATACGCTGTCTTGCCATGGGCAGTGAATACTACATTACTTACGGACAGCGACCTCGATCTGGACCCCTCGGAAGTGCTGGCTCCGGAATACGTGGCGAGCAAGATATTTGAAGCTGCCAGAGGCAGGAAAAAATCCGGCACCCTCATTGAAGTCTATTCTTAAATAGATATCGAGCATATCCTGTCGGTGTATCAGGAGCGCAAGGTCGTGAGCGAATATTCCAGCGATTCGCAGTACTTGTTCCAGAGTTCATGAGCCAGGATGCACGCACTTCCTTGTATATGAAGTTCCAGCAACTGCTCCTTAAGCGCATCTTTGGGGTTAAGAATATCTGGTTTTAGAACTCGAATTAGTGTATACTCATATGAAATGTTTGTTCAGGAATATGGGGATTAAGACCCTAAAGTCGAAAATACAGGAGGAGAATGATGGCAGAGACAGAAAAGAAGATTGCGAAGAAGGTAGCCCCTAATTCAGCATTTATGAAGGCGATGAAACCAAGCGAGGCCCTTTCAAAAATAGTTGGCACTGATCCGCTTCCAAGGACAGAGGTGACCAAGAAGCTATGGGACTATATAAAGAAGAATAATCTGCAGGACGAAAAGAACAAGAGGAACATCAATGCAGATGCGAACCTCCTGGCTGTATTCGATGGGAAGAACCAGGTATCCATGTTCGAGATGACCAAACTGGTCAATAAACACCTGAGCTGAGAGTCAGTAGTACGAAGCGGAATATTAACTAAAAGCATTCACGACAGAGAGACACAGATCTGCTCATTCTGTCCGCATAGCCGGGACTTCGTTTTGCCGCTTTAGTTTATGCGCGATGACAACGGCAATGAATCGTTCAGGATTATATCGTCTGATCACGAGTGATCCTCTCTGATTATTGGTTAGCTTTTGCTTAAAGATTGTTGTTTATACAACGAGATATGACTGACCAGAGATCCAAAGACCCTCTTCACGGCATTACGCTGGAAATGATGCTGACACAGCTGGCAGAACATTATGGCTGGGAAGAAATGGGGAGGATCATCCGTATCCGATGTTTTAATAATAACCCAAGTGTCAAATCCAGCCTGCAATTTTTAAGAAGGACCCCGTGGGCCAGGAATAAAGTTGAAGCTTTGTATCTGAGGTATATACGGGAGTCTTCGGAGACAAACCAAAAAGCAAGAAAGCGTTAAACCTAAAAAAGGCAGTTGATCGCGCAAAGACGCAAAGACCGCAAAGAACGAAAAAACAATGACCCTCCCTGATTTTTCTCTGTTGTCTCTGTGACCTCTGTGGTTAACTGCTTTTTTCAGGTTTATTTCTTTGCGCGCTTTGCGTCTTTGCGCGAGGATGATGTTATTTGGTTCCGGCTTAGAATTATAACTACTTTCCCTTCACCGGCTTGACGTCCCATATCTTTTCGGCATATTCGCGGATCGTGCGGTCGCTTGAGAATTTCCCCATGCCTGCTATGTTCAGAAGGGCGCGCCTGGACCAATCCTCAGGGTCTTCATAGAGTTTATCTGCCCGTTCCTGGCATGAAATGTAAGACCTGTAATCTGCAAGCACCAGGAATCTGTCGTCCCGGGTGAGGGAATCGAAGATAGGCCTGAAAATGTCCGGCGCCTCCGGAGAGAAGTAACCGCCTGCGATCATGTCCAAGGTTTGTTTCAGCTCGATATCGGACCGATATATATCCCTGGGGGTATAGCCCTTTGCGCGGAGTGATCCAACTTCATCTGATGTCAGGCCGAAGATCAAGATGTTTTCGTCGCCGACCTCCGCCTTAATCTCGATGTTCGCGCCATCCAGTGTGCCGATAGTAAGCGCGCCGTTTAGTCCGAACTTCATGTTGCTGGTGCCGGAGGCCTCGGTGCCGGCTGTGGATATCTGCTCTGACAGATCGCAGGCAGGGATGATCTTCTCGGCGTTGGAGACGTTATAGTCGGCCATGAACACCACCTTGAGGCGATTGCCGGCTGCGGGATCGTTGTTTACGACGTCGGCGACGCTGTGGATCAGTTTGATGATCAATTTAGCCATGGTGTATCCGGGCGCTGCCTTGCCTCCGAAGATTACCGTACGGGGGACCATGTCTTTGACCCGCCCCTCGCGTATGCGGTTGTAGCGGGTCACGATATGCAGCACGTTCAACAGCTGCCGCTTGTATTCATGAATGCGCTTGATCTGCACGTCGAACATCGAGGCAGGGTCGACCGTAAGCCTCAGACGCATCTTTATGATCTCTGCCAGCCTGGCCTTGTTCTCTTTCTTGACAGCCCGGAACTGCTCACGGAATGTCGAGTCCTGCGTAAGAGGAACGAGCTTCCTGAGGTCATCAAGATCACTTACCCACCTTTTCCCGATGCGCGATGTTATGAGCCCGGACAGTCCAGGATTGGACTGTTGCAGCCATCGTCTCGGCGTTACGCCGTTTGTGATATTGATGATCTTGCCGGGGAAGAACCTCTCGAAGTCGGAGAAGATCGTTTTTTTCATGAGATCCGTGTGTATCTGCGACACTCCGTTCACCCGGTGGCTCCCGACAATTGCAAGGTGCGCCATGCGCAGCCGGCGTCCGGCTGCTTCATCCACGATCGACATGCGCCGCAGGAGGTCAGTGTCGCCTGGAAAGCGGTGCCGCACCTCTTCAAGAAAGCGGTAATTGATCTCGTAGATGATCTGGAGGTGGCGGGGCAGGATTTCCTCAAAGAGACTTACCGGCCAGGTCTCGAGCGCTTCGGGCATGAGCGTATGATTGGTATAGGAGAAGGTGCCGCGTGTTATATCCCAGGCCTGGTCCCAGTCCAGGTGGTGAGTGTCCAGGAGCACGTGCATGAGTTCCGGGATGGCGATGGCAGGATGAGTGTCGTTCAACTGGATAGCCACCTTCTCCGGCAGTTCATTCAGATCAGGATGATACTTTGTGAAGCGTCTCAGGATGTCGTGAAGGGATGCACAGACGAAAAAGTACTGCTGTTTGAGCCTCAACTCGCGCCCCATGATCGTGGTGTCGTCGGGGTAGAGCACCTTGGACAGGTTCTCCGATTCGTTCTTGTCCTCCACAGCCTTGATGTAGTTGCCCTCGTTGAAGTACTTGAGGTTGAAATCGCGCGAGGCCCTGGCAGTCCAGAGGCGCATGTTGTTTACAGTGCCGGTGTTATAGCCGGGCACAGGCGTGTCGCAGGCCATGGCCATTACGTCTTCGGTATCGACCCAGTGGAAGTGGGAATGTCCCTGTTCATCTTTGAAGTTAACTACCCGGCCGCCGAACTTTACAGGGAAAAGCACTTCAGGTCTCGGGAAATCCCAGGGATTGCCGTATCGCAGCCAGTTGTCTGGGTGCTCCACCTGATTGCCTTTCTCGATGCGCTGCGTGAACATGCCGTATTCGTAACGAATGCCGTAGCCGTAGCCCGGGAGGGAAAGCGTTGCCATAGAATCGAGAAAGCAGGCGGCCAGCCTGCCGAGGCCGCCGTTGCCCAGGGCGGCGTCCATCTCGAGTTCGCGAATACGGTCAATGTCCAGCTCCAGGTCTGACAAAGCCTCGCGGCATTCATCATAGAACCCCATGTTCATCAAGCTGTTAGAGAGCAGTCGTCCGGTCAGAAACTCCATGGAAAGGTAATAGACGCGCTTGGCATCGGAACGGTAGTAACTGCGCATAGTCTCCATCCAGCGCTCGATCAGCCGTTCGCGCACAGCGTAAGCTGTTGTATGGAACCAGTCGCGGTGAGTGGCTGTGATAGGGTCTTTGCCAAGGGAGTAGATCAGTCTGTTGGAAAGGGATTTTCTTATCGAAGCCCGGTCTTTGCCGAGCTTGTCATATTCGAAGCCGTCTTTGTTAGTCATGGCTCCTCCGGGAGAATACATCTTCTGGGTTGAGACTCATCTGCCGGAGATGCTGCCGGATTTCCTCAATTGCCTCATTTGCAATTATCCTGACATCCGCATTTTCGTCTTCGAGAAGCTTTTCGAGGGGAACCAGTGCCCTATTGTCGCCTATGATCCCCAGGAGATTCGCCGCGTCCCCGCGCACAAAGGGCTCTGTGTGGGAAAGCAGGGGAAGCAGGCCCGGCAGGGCGCCGGAGATATTGCCTTCATCCAATTTTTTGAGTTCTTCCATCATGGCGGTAATCCCCACCCTGACCCTGACCCTTTCGTCCTGTATCAGACTGCTGATCAGCAGATAGAGGCCTCTGTCGTGCCTGAACATGTCGATGATATTTTCGAGAAAGCCGTTTTCCATGTGGTCGGCTATGAGCGTTATGAGGTCCGGGGCGCTGCCGCTGTATGTTTTCACCAGGAATAATAATACCACAGCTCAGAGGTGTTTTATGTATAATATCCAATAATTAGGTAACCCTTCACTGGGAGTGGTTACTAGTATCACATGGGGCAGCAGGCCTCAACATTTTTCTGATCGACTATGATTATTTATATTTTGCTTTATTATTTGAACGACGATCTGTGTCGAAATCTTACGGGCTTTTTTTACATGGGGTCGCAGAAACATGTTGAGACCTGCCACCCCATATGCGGCCATGATTCACTGAAGGGTTAAATAATTATGGGCTTTTGGAGGGCAATAAGAAGCGACTACAAGGCTGTTTTCGAAAGAGACCCGGCGGCGAGGAACGGACTTGAAGTAGTCTTGGCATATCCTGGTTTTCACGCGATATTCATTCACCGGATAAACCATCTCCTCTGGAACCGGCACATCCCGGCCCTGCCGAGACTAATCTCCCATATAGGCCGGTTTTTTACCGGCATTGAGATCCATCCTGCTGCAAAGATAGGGGCCGGATTTTTTATCGATCACGGCATGGGAGTGGTCATAGGCGAGACATCCGAGGTGGGTGAAAACTGCCTTCTATATCAGGGAGTCACCTTGGGCGGCACCGGCAAAGAAAAGGGGAAAAGACACCCCACACTCGGCAATAACGTGGTTGTCGGCGCGGGAGCGAAGGTCCTTGGCGCGATAAGGGTCGGCAATAACGTTATTATAGGGGCCAATTCAGTAATCTTAAAGCCTGTGCCTGACAACGCCATATGCGTGGGTGTTCCTGGAAGGGTGACGAAAAAGAAGATAATCCGGATGACCACAGAGGACGGGCTGGTCGAAGTCATGGATTATTTCCCTGACCCCACACTGGAGAAACTGAAGGAACTGGAGACGAGGCTGAACGAGCTGGCAAGAAGGCTTGGGGCTTCGGAACAGCTGAATAAAAGAGGAGGACGGATGAGGATTTATAATACTATGACCGGCAAAAAGGAAGACTTTATTCCGGTGAAGCCGGGGCAGGTGCAGATGTACGTGTGCGGCATAACGGTCTATGACCACTGCCATATAGGCCACGCGCGGAGCGCGATCGTCTTTGACGTGATGAGAAGATACCTGAAATATATGGGCTTTAACGTAACCTATATAAAGAACTTTACTGATATCGACGACAAGATCATAAACAGGGCAAGGCAGGAAGGCATATCGTGGGACGCTGTTGCGCAAAAATATATAGAGGAATATTATCGGGACATGGACAGCCTCGGCGTTGCCAGGGCGGATGTTGAGCCGAAGGCGACTGAACATATCAATGAGATTATCGATATAGTAAAGGGCCTTATCGATAAAGGGTATGCCTATAAAGTACAGGGTGACGTATATTTCGAGATAGGGAAATTTGCGGACTACGGTAAACTCTCCAAGAGGGACCTTGACGATATGCTGGCAGGTGCCAGAGTTGATGTGAATGAGAAGAAGCGGAACCCCATGGACTTTGCCCTCTGGAAGACCTCCAAAGAGGATGAACCTGCATGGGAGAGTCCCTGGGGGCCGGGGAGGCCGGGCTGGCATATCGAATGCTCGGCGATGTCACGGAAGCATCTCGGGGACACCTTCGACATTCACGGCGGAGGCGCGGACCTTATATTCCCTCACCATGAAAATGAGATAGCCCAGTCAGAGGCCTTTACAGGAAAGCCGTTTGTCAGGTACTGGGTCCATAACGGCTTTATAACCGTTGACAAAGAAAAGATGTCCAAATCCCTCGGCAATTTCTTCACTATAAAGGAGATTCTTAACAAGTTTGACGCGGAAGTCATCCGGTTTTTCCTTCTTTCGACCCATTACCGGAGCCCGATCGAATTCTCCGACGAGCAGCTGCGGGAGTCCGAGGTGTCCATCGACAGATACTATACTACAGCCGCGAGGATTAGCGACTTCCTCAATCAGGACCATTCGCGCGAGAAGACAGCTGCTGATGAAAAACTGCTGGTTGACCTCCTCGGAAAGTTCCACGATAAGTTCGGCGAGGCGATGGACGATGACTTCAATACAGCCCTTGCAATCGGGAGTATTTTCGAGCTGATCCGGGTCGTCAATAAGTATCTCGACGGCAAACCAACCGGAGGCAAGGCTGTTGAACTGGTATCAAAGACGCGGGACCTTTTGAGAGAAGCCGGTGGGGTGCTGAATATTTTCAGGCGTACGCCTGAAGAATGGAGCAGGGCGCTGATGGCCTTTAAATGCCCGGACCTTACAGAAGAATTCATTGAGGCAAGGATAAAGGAGAGGCGGGCTGCCAGGGAGAAAAAAGACTGGGCTGCCTCTGACGCGATAAGAAAAGAACTTGAAGAAAGAGGGATTATTCTTGAAGACAAGAAAGAAGGGACCGGCTGGAAGGTCAAAATCAGCTGAAGAATGGATCTACGGACTGAACCCGGTCCTTGAAGTTGTTCGTTCAGGCAGGGAAGTTAAAGCGGTCTTCCTCTCTTCAGCAAGGAAAGATAAGGTCGCGGCTCTTGAGGAGGAGATATCCTCCCGGGGGATAAAGATCAACAGGGCAGACAGCCTTTTCTTCGACAGCAGGTTTGCCAAAGGGCATCAGGGAATAGCTGCACTCGTTGCGCCGCGGGGATATGCGGATTTTGATGAACTGCTGGAGGCCACTTGCCGCAATAATGAAATGCCCCTTTTCCTGCTGCTGGATGGTGTCGAGGACCCTAGAAATTTCGGCGCGGTACTAAGGGTCGCGGATGCGGGAGGAGTCCATGGAGTGGTCATCCAGGCATACAGGTCCGCATCGCTCAGCCCTGAAGCTGTCAAGGCCTCAGCCGGCGCTTCGGAACACATCCCGATCGCCATGGTGCCTAACATTAAAAACGCTGTCAGGGAGATGAAGGAAGCGGGCATTACAATTGTCGGAGCAGAGGCCGGTGCCGGCCTGCTGCCATGGGAAACTGATCTTGCAGTGCCTCTTGCCCTGATCATGGGATCGGAAGGCGGGGGCATGAGAAAGACGGTTAGGGAACAATGTGACCTGCTGGTCAGGCTCCCTATGAAGGGCAAGGTTAATTCGCTAAACGTCTCTGTTGCTACCGGTATTATAATTTTCGAGATAATGCGTCAGAAAATGAGTAAATAGCATTATTTTTTAGGTATTTATATGAATTGCCCCTTTTCAGCTTGTTTTTTATGGTTGACAGTATTATAATCTAATCTTTATATTAATTAGTTTCGAGGACCCAATGGATAACTGTTGCCTTTTTAGGTGAGGCAATAAAAAGCTCTGGCACAGAATACTGAACACAGAAAGCAGCAGGCAAGAACCTAACCAATCCTGTCTGTTGTATTTTTATTTTTCAGGTAGCGCCACCGTAGCTCAGCTGGCAGAGCATCTGATTTGTAATCAGAGGGTCGGGGGTTCGATTCCCTTCGGTGGCTCCAAGTTAAAGAAAGTGAATAGTAAGCAGTTAAGAGTGAATAGAAAAAGACGAAAAAATATCTGGCCATTTTTTACTGTTAACTAATAACTTTTTACTTAATAACTGAAGTTTTGGAGAGGTACCCGAGTGGCCAAAGGGGACGGGCTGTAAACCCGTTGGCGTAGCCTACGGAGGTTCAAATCCTCCCCTCTCCACCAGTGAAGGACAGCGATTAGCAATAAGCTGTCGGCAGTCGGCGCAAATGTTATTAAGCTGAACGCTGATAGCTGATCGCTTAAAGAACGCGGGAGTAGCTCAGTGGTAGAGCGCTAGCCTTCCAAGCTGGATGTCGCGGGTTCGAATCCCGTTTCCCGCTCCATAAGAAAAAGTAAACAGTATTTAGTAACGAGCAATGCGATAGGACAGAAAGACAGCTTGGTACTCCTTGCTCGTGACTGGGTACTGGGGAAAATGCCCATGTAGCTCAGTTGGCAGAGCACATCCTTGGTAAGGATGAGGTCACCGGTCCGATTCCGGTCATGGGCTCCAAAAAGACAGTAGATAGGTATTAGTTAATAGTTATTAGTTTTAAAGCTAAGAACTAAGAGCTAAGAACTAAGAACTAAGGAGGATATGTATGGCAAAGGCAAAATTTGAGAGGACGAAACCACATTGCAACGTAGGGACGATCGGGCACGTTGACCATGGGAAGACGACGTTGACGGCAGGGATTACGAAGGTGCTGGCGATGACGGGTCAGGCGCAGTACCGTGCGTATGACAGCATCGACAATGCGCCTGAGGAGAAGGCCAGGGGTATAACGATAGCAACAGCTCACGTTGAGTATGAGTCTGCAAACAGGCATTACGCGCACGTAGACTGTCCGGGGCATGCCGACTACGTAAAGAACATGATCACGGGTGCGGCGCAGATGGACGGGGCGATCCTGGTGGTTTCGGCAGCGGACGGGCCGATGCCGCAGACAAGAGAGCACATACTGCTTGCAAGACAGGTAGGAGTGCCGTACATAGTGGTGTTCATGAACAAGACAGACATGGTGGACGACCCTGAGCTTTTGGAGCTGGTGGAGCTTGAAGTCAGAGAGCTTCTGAGCAAGTACCAGTTTCCCGGGGACGATATACCGATCATAAAGGGCAGCGCGCTGAAGGTGGTGGAGAGCACCAGCACAGACCCCAAGTCAGAGGACTACAAATGCATACATGAGCTGATAGCAGCGGTAGACAGCTACATACCGACGCCCGAGAGACCGATAGACAAGCCGTTTTTGATGCCTATAGAAGACGTATTTTCGATATCCGGCCGCGGCACGGTTGTAACGGGCAGGGTAGAAAGAGGGATAGTCAAGGTAGGAGAAGAAGTAGAGATAGTGGGGCTTGGGGAGACGAGGAAGACAGTGGCGACGGGGGTAGAGATGTTCCGGAAGCTGCTTGACGAAGGAAGGGCAGGAGACAACGTAGGAGTACTGCTTAGGGGAATAGCGAAGGAAGAGGTAGAGCGGGGGCAGGTATTGGCGAAACCCGGGAGCATCACGCCGCACACGAAATTCAAGGCAGAGGCGTATATATTGACGAAGGAAGAGGGCGGGAGGCACACACCGTTTTTCAAGGGGTACCGGCCGCAGTTTTATTTCAGGACAACGGACGTTACCGGAGTGGCGCAGCTGCCGGAGGGGGTAGAGATGGTGATGCCTGGAGATAACGTGAGTCTGTCGATAGAACTGATATCGCCGATAGCGATGGAGAAGGAACTGAGGTTTGCTATCAGGGAAGGCGGCCGCACGGTTGGCGCCGGCGTCGTTACAGAGGTGCTGGCATGAGAGATATAATACTTTTTCAATGTACGGAGTGTAAGGACAAGAACTATTCAAGTATGAAGAACAAGAAGAATACGACCGAAAAACTTCAGCTGAAGAAATACTGCAGGCATTGCAGAAAGCATACAGCGCATAAGGAGACAAAGGCATAAAAGACAGTGAAAGGTGAAGGGTTGCCGGTGAAAAGTAAGGTAAAAATAAAGGCAGGGAATATTTTCACTATTTACATTTCACATTTCACTTTTAATTTGGCACATAGGCCAGTAGCTCTAACGGCTAGAGCATCGGACTCCAAATCCGAGGGTTGGGGGTTCGAATCCCTCCTGGCCTGCCACTGAATGGAGTTAATATAATGATAGAGAAAATCAAGCAGTTTTTCAGGGAAGTGCAGATTGAGACAAAAAAGGTGGTTTATCCGAACAGGGAAGAGCTGATAGGTTCCACCTGGGTGGTGATAGTCACAGTTATGGTGATATCGATGTTCCTTGGGATTGTTGACCTGGGTCTTACGAAGCTTGTTGGGATGGCGATAAGGTAAAACAATGGAAAAAAACTGGTACGTGGTGCATACATATTCCGGCTTTGAAGAAAAGGTCAAGATATCCCTCGAGGAAAAGATAGAAAACAGGGGATTGCAGGAAAGGATAACAAAGATCCTGATACCTACTGAAAAGATTGTGGAGTTGAAGGCCGGGAAGAAGAAGGAAAGTGAAAAGAAGTTTTATCCCGGATATATTCTCGTTGAGATGGAACTGGATGACGAGACCTGGCACCTGGTTAAGAGCACGCCGAGGGTGACCGGCTTTGTGGGCGGGAAAAATCCTGTTCCCATCCCTGAAGAGGAAGTCGAGATCATCATACAGCAGTTGGAGAAAGGTCCGGCGCCTCAGATCAAGACGCAGTTCCAGAAGGGCGAAAGTGTAAGGATCATGGACGGCCCGTTCAGCAATTTTAACGGTTATGTTGAAGATGTGGATATGGACCACGGCCGTCTTCGTGTCATGGTTAGTATATTTGGCAGGCAGACTCCGGTGGAACTTAATTTTTTCCAGGTTGAGAAGAATACCTGAAATATCAGCATAGAAACAAGGCAGGAGGACAGTAATGGCAAAAAAACAGGTTACAGGCCAGGTAAAACTTCAGATAGCAGCAGGCAAGGCAACTCCTGCGCCTCCCGTGGGTCCGGCACTCGGTCCTCACGGGGTGAATATTATGGAGTTTTGCAAGGCGTTTAATGCACAGACTCAGGCACTCGGGGACACGATCATCCCCATAGTTATGACCATATACGCTGACAGGTCATTTACGTTTATTACAAAGACGCCTCCGGCATCCGAACTGGTCAAGAAAGCGGCAGGCGTGATTAAAGGGTCAAGTGTTCCAAACAAGGACAAAGTGGGAAAGATTACATCAGCACAAGTCAAGGAGATAGCTCAAACAAAGTTACCTGACCTCAATGCCTATTCAATAGATGCTGCTATGAAGATCATAGCCGGCACCGCGAGAAGTATGGGCATTGATGTAGTTGAATAGATGGGAGGCGACAATGGGAAAAAAGATTGAAGCTGCGAATGAAAAGATAGAAAAAGGCAAGGAATATCTGCTCGAAGAGGCGATCGGCAAGGTAAAAGAACTTTCTCATACGAAATTCGACGAAACCGTCGACCTTGCGTTCAACCTGGGAGTTGATCCGAGAAAATCAGACCAGATGGTAAGGGGAACCGTTGTACTTCCTCACGGAACCGGCAAAACACTGCGCGTGCTTGTTTTTGCAAAAGGCGAGAAAGAGAAAGAGGCCAGAGATGCCGGTGCCGACTTCGTCGGTGCGGAAGACATGGTGGAGAAGATTACGAAGGGATGGCTTGATTTTGATAAGGTTGTAGCAACCCCTGATATTATGGGCGTTGTCGGAAAGCTTGGTAAAGTCCTGGGCCCAAGGGGCCTGATGCCTAATCCGAAACTCGGGACCGTAACATTTGATGTTGCAAAGGCTGTAAAGGACATCAAGGCGGGGAAGGTCGAATATAAGACGGAAAAGGCCGGGGTTGTTCATGTGCCGATCGGCAAGGTCTCCTTTGATGCCGGCAAACTCCGGGATAACGCCAAGGCGATTGTGGATTCAGTCAACAAGGCCAAGCCCTCAACCAGCAAAGGGAAATATTTAAAGAGTCTGTACATATCATCGACCATGGGGCCGAGCCTTAAGGTGGATGTCAATTCAGTAACAGTAAAATAGTGTAACCGGACATAGGTCCATTTTATATTAGTCAGAGACAGCAGGCGCAATTTAGTTCGACTGCATACAGCGAACTGGGAGATTGTTTAAACGGAAAGTCCGGCCTGCCGAGGCTAAATAAGGAGCGTTTTGTAAGAGTGCAATATCAGGAGGGGAATTTGAAAGTCCCGGGTGCATTGCATTTCTTATATATTCCTGATTCGCCTCCCAGAGTCTCTGGGAAAGGAGGTCAAGCTGAATAAGGAACAGAAAAAACAGGCCGTAACAAATCTCAAAGACAGGCTTTCCCGTGCGAGCGCTGTCGTCTTAACGGATTATAAGGGCATGACAGTGGCTGAACTTACGAATCTCAGGAGCTTGCTCAGGAGTTCATCCCTGGAATACAGTGTAGTGAAAAACACTCTTGCCAAGATCGCATCTCAGGATACTCTTATGTCAGTGGCGGCAGATTCCCTTAAGGGACCTGTCGGTATTGCCATCGGTTATGATGACCCTGTACTGGTCTTGAAGAAGGTCCTTGAATTCAAGAAGACAAATGAGAAGCTTCAGGTGAAAGGTGCATTGGTTGAAGGGAAGTTCTGCGGTCCGGATGTGGTAAAAGAGATAGCCGCCCTGCCGTCCAGAGAGGTCCTGCTTTCCATGCTTGCGGGTGCATTCCAGGCGCCGTTGAGCAAGCTGGCAGGGGCGCTGAATGCAACGGTCACTTCTTTTGCATACGCTATGGAATCACTGAAGAGCACAAAAAATAACTAATTTTAATATAGGAGGTTTTACTTATGTCTGTAACAAAAGAGCAGGTGTTTGAGTTTATTGACAATATGACAATTCTCGATATGTCAAAGTTCATAAAGGAGTTTGAAGAAAGATATGGCGTGACGGCAGCAGCCCCTGTGGCGGTTGCAGCGGCAGCCCCGGGCGCAGCAGCCCCTGCTGCCGAGGAGAAGACAAGCTTTGATGTTGTCCTGGCGGCTGCCGGTGACAAGAAGATCCAGGTGATCAAAGTTGTGAGAGAGTTGACCGGACTTGGCCTGAAAGAGGCAAAAGATCTTGTCGACGGCGCGCCGAAGCCGGTCAAGACAGGTATTTCAAAGGAAGAAGCAGATGCCATGAAGGCGAAGTTGGAGGAACAGGGAGCAAAAGTAGAAATAAAGTAGAAAATCTGATACAAGGTAAGTAAAAACAGGTAGAGGCAGGTGGAAATACTGTCTCTACCTTTGCCTTTATTAATTTGGAGAAGGAGATATATGGCAAGGCTGCTTAGAAAAAGATTGGATTTTGGTAAGGTCCCCAAGTTCCTGGAAGTGCCGAATCTTATTGAAATACAGAAGAGATCTTTTGACAAATTTCTGCAGAAAGATGTCCCGATGGACAAGAGAGAGGCAACAGCCCTTCAGGCTGCTTTTCTCAGCGTCTTTCCCATAACAGACTACAATGAAACTGCTGAAATCGAGTTTATCGGGTATGCTGTTGTTGAGCCGAAGTATTCAGTGAGGGAGTGTCTGCAAAAAGGCATAACTCATGCGGCTCCTCTGAAGATAAGCGTGAGGCTTAATCTTTTCGAAGTCGACGCCTCCGGCAAGAAGAAACTGAAAGAGTCCAGGGAGCAGGAAGTGTATATCGGCGAGATGCCGATAATGACCGAGACAGGCACCTTTGTTGTCAACGGTACTGAGCGGGTGATCGTAAGCCAGCTGCATCGCTCCCCGGGAGTGTTTTTCAGCCACGACAAGGGCAAGACACATGCGAGCGGGCGGCTGCTGTATTCCGCTAGGGTCATTCCATCGCGCGGCTCCTGGCTTGATTTTGAATTTGACGCAAAAGACATACTTTATGTAAGGATAGACAGGAGAAAGAAGCTTCCCGCCACTATCGTGCTGAAGGCCCTGGGGTACTCAAACGAAGACCTTTTGAAGATCTTTTATCCGGTAGAGACCATTACCCTGAAAGGCGATAAATTTTCGAGAGGGGTCAGCGAGGTGCTGGTCGGGACAAAGGCTGTTCAAAATATTATTGCCCCTGATACGAAGGAAGTCATTATAAAGGACGGCGGCAAGATTACCAAGAGCGCCGTTAGGAAAATGGAATCATCTGGAATCAAGACCATTCCCATAGCTAAGGATGAAATCATAGGAAGGGTCACCCTTAAGGATATAGTTGACCCTACAACGGGCGAGGTTATACTCGAAGGCAATGAGGTCCTCTCGGAAGAGGTCTTCAATAAAATCGTTTCCTTGAAAATAAATACGCTCAGTCTACTCTTTATCGACAACGTGCATTATCTTTCTTCTCTCAGGGACACGTTGCTGACCGATAAAGTGCATACCCAGGATGAAGCCCTTATCGAGATATACAAGAAACTCAGACCAGGCGAACCTCCGACGTCACAGGCGTCAAAGGACCTTTTCAGCGGGCTGTTTTTCGATCCCAAGAGGTATGACCTTTCTCCGGTGGGAAGGCTGAAACTCAATAAACGTCTGGATATCGATATACCGCTGGAGACAAAGGTCCTTACCGATAAAGACGTCATAGAAATAGTCAGATACATCCTGAGCCTCAGAACAGGCAAGGGTGAGGTGGATGATATAGATCACCTCGGCAACAGAAGGATCAGGGGTGTCGGCGAACTCCTTGAAAACCAGTTCAGGATCGGGCTGGTCCGCATGGAGCGGGCTATCAAAGAGAAGATGACGCTTACCGATCTTGAAGCAGCCATGCCGCATGACCTGATAAATGCAAAGCCGGTAATGGCTGCTGTGAAGGAGTTCTTCGGTTCCAGCCAGCTCAGTCAGTTTATGGACCAGACGAACCCGCTCTCCGAGATCACGCATAAGAGAAGACTTTCCGCCCTCGGACCCGGTGGCCTGACAAGGGAAAGGGCGGGCTTCGAGGTCAGGGACGTACATCCCACTCATTACGGAAGGATATGTCCCATCGAGACCCCGGAAGGTCCGAATATAGGTCTCATCACATCCCTTGCTTCGTATGCGAGGGTAAACGACTACGGCTTTATAGAAGTTCCTTACCGGAAGGTTTCACACGGTAAAGTCACTGAAGAGGTCAAGTTTTTTTCGGCGATCGAAGGTGAAAAATTCATTGTTGCAGAGGCCACATCACCGATAGACAAGAACGGCAATCTCATCGGAGATTCTATATCGGCCAGGGAAGGCGGCGACTTCAGGATGGTTACACCGCAGGAAGTCCAGTATATGGACGTTTCCCCCAAGCAGATCGTCGGTCTTTCAGCAGCGCTTATCCCGTTTCTTGAAAATGATGACGCCAACAGGGCGCTCATGGGTTCGAACATGCAGAGACAGGCTGTGCCCCTGCTGAAGCCGAACGCGCCGATCGTCGGCACAGGCATGGAATTTGTTGCCGCCAGAGATTCCGGAGCGCTTGTGCGGGCAAAGAGGCCGGGAACTGCCGAGAGTGTTGACGCCTCAAGAATCGTGGTCAAGACAAAAGACGGCGGCGTTGATATATATAACCTGATCAAATTCCAGAGATCTAACCAGGCCACCTGTATCACGCAGAGGCCGATAGTGAATGTTGGTGATTCTGTGAGTAAGGACGACGTTCTTGCAGACGGGCATTCTACAGACCTTGGAGAACTTGCGCTCGGGCAGAATGTGCTTGTGGCCTTTATGCCGTGGGGCGGATATAACTTTGAGGATGCGATCCTTCTGAGCGAGAAACTGGTAAAAGAGGATGTATACACCTCAATACATATTGAGGAGTTTGAGGTTGAAGCCCGGGAGACAAAGCTTGGGCCGGAAGAGATTACCAGAGATATCCCGAACGTAGGCGAGGAGACTTTAAAGGACCTTGACGAACACGGGATCATCAGAATAGGGGCCGAGGTAAAGCCGGGCGATATTATTGTGGGCAAGGTGACGCCTAAGGGCGAAACCCAGCTTACCCCTGAGGAAAAACTGTTGCGGGCCATTTTTGGTGAAAAGGCTGAAGAGGTGAAGGAAAGCTGTCTTTACGTCCCACCCGGCATCGAGGGGACTGTCATAGATGTCAGGATATTTTCCCGCAAGGGCATTGCAAAGGACGGAAGGGCGAAGAGCATTGAAGATGACGTTATAGAAAGCCTGCAGCGCGACCTTGAGGAGGAAGTGAAGATCGTCAAGGAAGAGAAATACAACAAACTTCGAAAGCTTCTGGCCGGCCAGCATGCAGCTGAGGACGTGAAGAATTCAAAGACCAGGGAAGTCATATGCGCACATGGCAAGACCATAACCGAAAAACACCTTGAGGATGTCAAGGATGAGCATCTTGCCAAGATAAAGGTCAAGGATGCGGACGTTCAGGCCAACATCGAATCCGTTAACTCCGAGGCCAACCAGTATATACGTTATCTTGAGTCACGGTACGACGAAAAAGTGGACAGGGTCAGAAAAGGAGATGAACTGCCTCCGGGAGTAAATAAACTGGTGAAGGTCTTTATAGCGATGAAGCGTAAGGTCCAGGTGGGTGACAAGATGGCCGGAAGACACGGCAACAAGGGCGTTGTGGCTACCGTAACGCCTGAAGAGGACATGCCTTATCTCCCCGACGGTACGCCGGTTGACGTGGTCCTGAACCCACTGGGCGTGCCTTCCCGAATGAATGTAGGGCAGATACTCGAGACACATCTCGGGTGGGCTGCGAAGGCTCTTGGCCTGCACGTGGCCACTCCGGTGTTCGAAGGGGCAAAGGAATCTGAGATAAAAGACCTGATGAAAAAGGCCGAGATGAAGGAAAAAGTCGGCATGCAGCCTACAGGGCAGGTTCAGCTTTTCGACGGCAGGACCGGGGAGAAGTTCAAAAGACTGGTCACAGTCGGGTATTCCTATATGCTTAAGCTGCATCACCTTGTCGATGACAAAATCCACGCACGTTCCATCGGGCCATATTCTCTGGTTACGCAGCAACCCCTGGGCGGTAAGGCCCAGTTCGGCGGCCAGAGGCTGGGTGAGATGGAAGTTTGGGCCCTTGAGGCCTACGGGGCCGCATATACGCTTCAGGAATTTTTAACAGTGAAGAGTGATGATGTTACAGGAAGGGCACGGATGTATGAGGCGATAGTTAAAGGCGATGCCACGCTTGAGCCGGGCGTTCCAGAGTCTTTCCATGTATTAATAAAAGAACTCCAGAGCCTTGGTCTTGATGTAGAGCTCCTGGAGAAAAAGAAGAAGGGGGAATAGAGTGGCAGAAGACATTTACGCCATTTTTCAGAAACCTAAGAATCCTACGGACTTTGAGGCGCTCAGAATAAAGCTGGCCTCGCCTGAAAGGATAAGAGAATGGTCTTTTGGAGAAGTCAAGAAGCCTGAAACGATTAACTACCGCACATTTAAGCCGGAGAGGGACGGCCTCTTCTGCGCCAAGATATTCGGCCCGATAAAAGACTGGGAATGTATATGCGGCAAGTACAAGAGGATGAAGCACAGGGGCATAGTCTGCGACAAATGCGGGGTCGAGGTCATCCAGTCGAAGGTAAGGCGCGAGAGGCTCGGACATATCGAACTCGCCAGCCCGGTTGCCCACATATGGTTCCTCAAGGGCGTGCCCAGCCGTATCGGCACCTTGCTTGACATGACGATGAGGAACCTCGAAAAAGTGCTCTATTTTGAGAGTTATATTGTTACTGACCCGGGCGATACAACTCTGAAATTCAAGGAACTCCTCACTGAAGATGAGTATAAGAAAAGGAATGCGGAGTTCGGTCCGCGTTTTAAGTGCGGCATGGGAGCAGAGGCCATCAGAGAGCTTTTGAGAGGTGTCGACCTTGAAACTATCAGCGTTGAACTTAAGCTGAAAATCAAGGAAGCGGCTTCCATAGGAGTCAAAAAGAAACTCACCAAACGGCTGAAGGTTGTGGAGGCGTTCAGAAAATCCGAAAACATGCCGGGGTGGATGATCATGGACGTAATCCCTGTTTTGCCGCCTGATCTCAGGCCGCTCGTCCCCCTTGAAGGAGGACGTTTTGCGACCTCTGACCTCAACGACCTATACCGGAGAGTGATAAACAGGAACAACCGGCTGAAGAGGCTTGTTGAACTGAAGGCGCCGAGCGTTATCATAAAGAACGAAAAAAGGATGCTGCAGGAGGCGGTTGATGCCTTATTCGATAACGGCCGCAGATCCAAGGTACTTAAGACAGCTACGAAAAGGCCGTTGAAATCTCTCAGTGACATGATCAAGGGCAAGCAGGGCCGCTTCAGACAGAACCTGCTAGGCAAGAGAGTGGACTATTCCGGAAGGTCCGTTATTGTCGTTGGTCCTGAACTCAAACTCCATCAGTGCGGACTCCCCAAGAGGATGGCCCTGGAGCTCTTCAAGCCTTTCATCTTCAACAAGCTTGAAGAAAGGGGATATGCTACAACAATAAAGGCCGCCAAAAAGCTCGTGGAGAAGGAATCTCCTGAAGTATGGGACGCACTGGAAGAGGTGATCAGGGAAACTCCCGTGCTGCTCAACAGGGCCCCGACCCTGCACAGGCTGGGTATCCAGGCGTTTGATCCGATACTTGTCGAGGGAAAGGCCATCAAGCTGCATCCCCTCGTTTGTACGGCCTTCAACGCGGACTTTGACGGTGACCAGATGGCTGTGCACGTGCCTCTGTCTATAGAGGCGCAGATAGAGGCAAGGGTCCTTATGATGTCGGTCAACAACATCCTTTCTCCTGCAAACGGCAAGCCTATCCTGGTACCTACGCAGGACATGGTCCTTGGCATTTACTATCTAACTAAAGAGAGAAACGGGGCCCTCGGGGAAGGCAAAACCTTTGCTGATCCCCAGGATGTCAGGATGGCTTATGATGCCGGCCTTTTAAGCGAACATGCCAAGATCAAAGTAAGGATTAACGGTGGTTTTGTCGACACTACGGCGGGAAGGGTGCTCTTTAGCGAAATAGCCCCTTCTGAGATCACCTTCGAAATGATCAATAAGGATATGACTAAGAAGGAACTGTCCAAGATAATCGAGTATGCCTTCAAGAAGGCCGGAAAGCGCAAGACGGTTGTTTTCCTGGACAATCTCGAGAAGCTCGGGTTCCATTATGCCACCAACTCCGGCATCTCGATATGCATGGCTGACATGCATATACCTTCCACGAAGGCCCCGATGATACACCAGGCGGAACAGGAAGTCATAGAAGTCCAGAGGCAATATGCAGAAGGACTTATCACACAGGGTGAACGTTACAACAAGGTGATTGACATCTGGGCCAATGTAACAGAACGTATCGCTGACGAGATGATGAAGGAGCTCGGCGCTGAAGACGACAGGATCGCCCCTGAAGAGGAGCTGAAAGAGAAGAGGTCCTTCAACAGCATATTCATGATGGCTGATTCCGGAGCCAGAGGCAGCGCTGCGCAGATCCGGCAGCTTGCCGGCATGAGGGGACTTATGGCAAAGCCCTCTGGCGAGATCATAGAGACACCGATCACGGCTAACTTCCGTGAGGGCTTGACCCCTCTGCAGTATTTTATTTCTACACACGGGGCGAGAAAAGGTCTTGCCGACACTGCTCTCAAGACAGCCAACTCGGGATATCTGACCAGGAGGCTGGTGGATGTTGCCCAGGACGTGCTCATCACAGAGGACGACTGCGGCACGACAGACAGCATAACAGTTGTATCGCTGATCGAAGGCGGCGAGATCATACAGCCGCTTGAAGAGAGGATCTTCGGCCGGTATGTTGCGGAAGACATAAAAGATCCGGTAACAAAAGAGCTGATCATCAAGAGGAACCAGGAGATAGACGAGGTCTATACACAGAAGGTTGTCGAATCAGGCATAGACAGGGTCAAGATCAGGTCTGTTCTAACCTGCGTCTCCAAGTTCGGCGTATGCGCAAAATGCTATGGCAGGGACCTCGGCAGAGGGCAGTATGTTGAGATAGGCGAATCCGTCGGAATCATCGCTGCGCAGTCTATCGGTGAGCCCGGGACGCAGCTGACAATGAGGACGTTCCATATCGGTGGTACGGCCTCGAAGATTGTTGAGCAGACGGTTCTTGAAGCGAAGAACTCCGGGACCGTCAAATTTCACAATATCAATACTGTCAGAAACAGGGAGGGTTTCCTTGTTGTAATGAACAGAAACGGCAGCATAGCGATAGCAGACTCCAAGGGAAGGGAAAGGATAAAATATTCTATTGTCTATGGCGCAAAACTGCTCGTAGAAGAGGGCAAAAAGGTCGAAATCGGACAAAGGATTGTTGAATGGGACCCTTACTCAACCCCCATACTCACGGAAATCGGCGGAAAGATCGCCTTTGGAGATATTGTTGAAGGTGTAACAGTCAAAGAGGAAGTCGATGAGACAACCGGGCTTTCACATAAGGTCATCATAGATTATCCGTCCAATATGCGGCCGCGGCTTTCCATCAAGGACGAGCACGGCAAGGCAACGCTGAAAATACCTGGGACCGGCAATCTGGCGCGGTATCTGTTGCCCGCCGGCGTGCATATACTTGTCGACAGAAACGAGATCGTCCATCCCGGAGACATACTTGCCAAGATCCCCAGAGAGACGACCAAGACAAAGGATATCACAGGCGGTCTTCCGAGGGTAGCTGAACTGTTCGAAGCGAGGAAACCCAAGGAGCAGGCGATTATATCCGAGATTGACGGCATAGTCGAGTTCAGGAGCGCCCAGAAGGGCAAGCGTGTTGTGATGGTGAAGGGCGGAGAGGTAACAAAAGAATATGATATACCGAAAGGCAAGCATGTGAGCGTTCATGAGGGAGACTGGGTCAAGGCGGGTGAGCCGCTTATGGACGGTGCTGTAAACCCACATAGCGTACTTGATATCCTCGGTCCGCAGGAATTGCAAAGTTACCTTGTCGATGAAGTGCAGAAGGTCTACAGGCTCCAGGGTGTGTCGATCAATGACAAGCATATAGAGGTCATTGTCAGACAGATGATGAGAAAGGTACGGATAGAAGACTCTGGAGATACCTCATACCTCATCGGTGAACAGGTGGACAGAATGCTCTTCCAGGCAGAGAATGCCAAGATTAAAGAGGAGAGGTCGAAGCTCAAGGCAGAGAACCCCAAAATCAAGGATGAAGACCTGCCAAGGCCTGCGCAGGGCAAACCATTGCTTCTCGGCATAACCAAGGCATCCCTGACAACGGACAGTTTTGTCTCTGCCGCATCCTTCCAGGAGACTACCCGAGTGTTGACGGAAGCAGCTATCAACGGTTTAGTCGATGAGCTGCGCGGCCTGAAAGAAAACGTGATCATGGGACGGGTAATACCAGCAGGCACCGGAATGACAAAGTACAAGAATACCTATGTAAAAAGCGAGTTTCAGCCGGCGCTGACTGAGCAGATGGAAGTAGAGCAGTAACAGCCTTATAAAAGGTCCCTAAGCCCTTTTCTTTGAAACAAGGCTTAGGGACCTTTTATTTTCAGACCCCTGACCAGCTTCAATAACTCCCCGTATTTAATATGTTATTATAGAAACATTACTGGTCATGGAATATTCCCGGCCAGTGTAATTTATCAGATAACAAACAAGATGAAATTCATAGCTGATGCTATGCTCGGCAGGCTCGCGAAATGGCTCAGACTCTTGGGGTTTGATGTTTTGTATTATCCGGCCATTGACGACAGGCAGGTCAAAAAAATCAGCCGGGAACAGGAGCGTACTATACTTACCAGAGATACCCGCATGCTGCAATGCAAGGCTGTCAGGAACGCTGTTTTCATAAGGTCAGACCGCATCGCCGATCAGCTTCTTGAGATGAAAGAAATCCTGCAACTCCAAGATCCGGACGCGGCGAGAAGGTGCGCTCTCTGTAATGACAGATTGCTGTCGGTGGCTGACAGTTGTGAGGTAAAAGACCTTGTCCCTGATTACGTACATCACAATTTCAGCAGTTTTATGCGTTGCAGCGGTTGCGGGAAAATTTACTGGGAGGGCAGCCATTATAAAGACATCCGCTGCAGGGCCGGAAGGGTCCTGAAGGGAAGACCATGAGGACTAACATAATCCTGTTCGCACTGGTAGTTTTTATTATTTCCCTTATCATAACGCTGAATATTTTCTTCCAGCAGAGCTATCAGAGCGAGATGGCGGAACAGTTTAACCGTCAGCAGCTGATCATCGCAAAATCCATCGCAAAAAGCATTGAGGATGAAATTCATTATATTGAAGCGGGCACTGTATCCCTCGCCGGGATGCTGGCAGAAAAAAAAGTGGACAACCGCAATCTGGAGGGGTGTATAAGCAATACCTATGCGGGAGTGAAGGCTGAGATCAGCTCTAATATAAAACTTCTTGACAGGGACGGGAAAATGGTTTACAGCTCACTTGGTGAATCCCTCAAACCAAGAGACACGGCGCTGTTTAAGATGATGGAGAAGGCTTCTGTTAAGAAGGTGCGGTATGAGGACCATCTTGCGAGGGACAGGAAAATTATAATGATAGCGCCGATTGAGGGCTCTGAAGGACTGCAGGGGGTCCTGATTATGGAGATCATGATCGATACCATAAGCGAGAAGTTTCTGGCCCCTGTAAAGGCCGGCATCCGGGGACATGCATGGATGATGGATGGCAATGGTATATTGCTTTATCATCCTACCCAGCCGAACATGGTGGGTAAGGACCTGAATAAGGCGGACGAATCGTGCTATAAATGCCATACTTCATTTAATCTGGAAAAGAAGATACTCCAAAGCGGTGATATAGGGTTCAGTTCATATATAGCGCCTTACGGGGAAGACAAACTCCTGGCATTTTCCAGGGCCAGGATAGGGGACATGTCATGGATTGTCTGCGTCTCTATCCCTTATTCAGAAGTGACTTACAGTATCAGGAGAAGCATGAGGCTGCACTCGCTTCTTGTTATCTCGATCTTTATAGCAACACTGACAGGGGCGTTTGTGATAGTCAGGATAAACCGGGAAAGGGTGAAGGCGGTTGAGAAATCAATTCACCTTGAAACGCAGAGGCATCTTGAGAAAGAGATAATTCAGACCAAGGATTATCTCGAGAATATCCTCGAGAGTACGGAATCCAAGATTATGGTGCTTGACAGTGACCTGAAGATAAAGACGGTTAATTCTGCCCATGAACGGGTCTTCGGCCAGAAGAAGGCTGAGATTGTCGGAAAGAGTTTTTTTGAAATATTCCCCATAGCCACAGACAAGGACAGAGACATGATAAAGGAGATTCTTGATAAATGTCTGTCAGGCAGCAGCCACAGGATCAGTAATTACACCTATATCAGAGAGGGCACGCCCATTTACCTCAATATCAGCATTAACCCTCTGATCCTCCACGGGGAAGTGACCGGGGCCATACTGTCAAGCAGCGACGTAACTGAAGAGGTCAATCTCAAAGAGGTCCTCAGGGACTATGCCTCGAAATTGGAAGATATTGTGACGGAAAGGACCGATGAGCTTCTCAGCGAAAAGGAAAAACTCAATGCGATAGTTGAGACGCTTGAGGCAGGCCTTTTTCTGGTCAGCGAGAGAAAAAAGGTCACTTGGGTCAACAGGACCCTCAGGGAATGGATCGGGGAAGAAAATATTAAAGATATCAGGCTTAGTCGTGTCTACGGCGGTCATAATATCCATCGGGCTGTCAAGGAAAACAAAATGATTCAGGAGGTTATATATCATGACTTCGGCAGGAGAAAGGGTTATTTTCAGGTTTCATCCACCCCGCTTGTCGGCCCTGACGGGCACGTCCAGACCCTCGTACTTATACAGGATATTACGGACATGAAGAGGATGGAGGAGCAGATGATGCACTCCGAGAAGCTTTCAGCACTGGGCAGGATCTCCGCCGGTGTCGCGCACGAAATCGGCAACCCTCTTACATCCATCTCTTCATATGTGCAGATCCTCAGGGAGATGGAGCATGATGAGTTCACGAAAGAGAGCCTTGATACCATCGCAAAGCATATCAACAGGATCACTGATATCGTGAGGCAGATGTCGAGCTTTTCCAGAACAGCGAACTCTGACCTGAAGCCGCTTGATGTTCATCAACTCGTGGCTTCGACATTGGACCTTGTCAGGTATGACAAAAGGCTGAAACATATCCAGGTCAACCTTGACATCCCTGAGGAGCTACCCAGAGTCATTGTCAATGAAACACAATCCATCCAGGTTTTTATGAACATAATTCTCAACGCGGCGGATGCGATGTCAAGCAGCGGGACTCTCGATATAAAAGCGAGAATCCTTGACCATAATGTGGAGATATCTTTTTCCGATACAGGGCCCGGCATTCCTATTGAGTATACCGAGAAAATATTCGATCCTTTCTTTACGACCAAGGAAAAGGGGACGGGCCTGGGACTGGCGGTGAGCTATAATATTATCAAGAGTTATCAGGGCGATATAATTGTCGAGAACAAACCAGAGGGCGGCACAATATTCAAAGTGAGGTTGCCATATTATGAAAGTTAGTGAGCACAGGATACTGGTAGTAGATGACGAGCGGGACATCTGCAGGGCACTGGAATTTCTTCTTTCACGGGAAGGTTACAAGGTCGCGACGGCATACAGCGGGCAGGATGCCCTGAAAAAAATCGAGGCGGAAGAGTTCGATCTTGTAATAACGGACCTCAAGATGGAGGGCATTACGGGGATGGAGGTGCTCGAAAGGGCCATCAACCTTCGCCCTTCACTTATAGTTGTTATTATGACGGCATTTGGAACGGTAGAATCTGCTGTCGAAGCAATGAAAAAAGGCGCCCGTGATTATATTGTCAAACCCTTCATCAATGAAGATGTGAAAATGACCATAAAGAGGCTGCTTGAGCACAAAAAGGTTCTGATGGAAAACATTGTGCTGAGGCAGCAGCTCAGCCAGCAGTTCGGCTGTCACGAGTTTGTGGGCGTTTCCCCCCAGATCCTCAGAGTGTTCGAGCTGCTCGAAAAAGTTATTCCGACCAGGTCCAATATCCTGATTCTGGGCGAAAGCGGCACAGGGAAAGGGCTTGTCGCAGAACTTGTTCACTGCAACAGCCAGCGGAAGGACAAGCCTTTTATCTCGATAAACTGCTCTGCAATCCCTGAAAACCTTCTTGAAAGCGAGCTTTTCGGGTACCGGCGAGGGGCCTTCACCGGAGCGGCCTCAGACAAGAAAGGTCTAATAACCATGGCTGACCAGGGCACTCTTTTCCTCGACGAGATCGGGGATATGCCGCTTGGCCTTCAGGGCAAGATACTGAAAGTCCTTGAAACAGGGGAGGTCTATCCGATAGGTGAGACAAAGCCTAAATATGCAGATGTCAGGCTTGTTGCGGCGACGAATAAAAATCTCGAGGAGCAGATAGATAAAGGACTTTTCAGAGAGGATCTCTTCTACAGACTGAATGTTATAGAGGTGACGATTCCGCCCCTGAGGGAGAGAAGAGAGGACATAGATATTCTTGCCAGGCACTTTGTCGACAAGTACAGCAGGGAGAACAACAAAAAGGTAGTCAGTTTAACCGGTGAAGCAATGGACATTCTGATCAACTATCCCTGGCCGGGCAATATCAGGGAACTTCGGAATGTGATTGAAAGAGCGGTTGTCTTGGCGGGTAGCGACAAGATAGGTCTCGCTGAACTGCCTGACAGACTTACGACGGCCCGGAGCGGAAAAGAGGGGCAGACGCTGAAGGCCAAGCTCGAAATTTACGAAGAGAAGGTCATAAAAGATGCGCTGCAGGCCAACGGCTGGAACAAGGAGGCGGCGGCGGGGGAGCTTGACGTCGACCTCGCTACTCTATACCGAAAGATTAAAAAGCTGGGGATAGAGAAGTGACGTTCATTCCTGCTCTTTCTGCTACTGCTTTGTCTGCATGTAAGCGTTTAGCCGTCAGCAATTGGCTGTCAGTGAAAAGCGGGGAAGCTCATTTGCAAGTCCTGTACAGCGTCCTGTGCAGTCTTGTTCCTTTTTCTTGCTGAAAGCTGCCCGCTGACAGCTGAACTATCGCGCCTGATGCCTCAGGATTTTGCCACCTTTTTCCTCAGGGTTTCGAGCAAGGCTTCAGGCGGCTTTTTCGCCAGTATCTCCCTGAACTGAGAACGATAGTTATTGATAAGGCTTACCCCTTCGATGACTACATCGTAGACCCTCCACGAGCCGTCCTTCAGTAAGACCCGGTAATAAATTGGGACATTCCCGGCTTTTGCCTGAACAGTGCTCCGGATTTCGAAGGTATTTTTTGTCAGTTCGACCTCGCTGTTAAAGACTATCTTTTCATCTGTGTACCCCATGATTTTGTTAATGTAGGTATTCCGGAGAAGAGTTGAGTAAAGTTTGACAAACTCCTTCTGCTGCCCGGGGTCGAATTTGCTCCAGTTCAGTGCCAGGGTTCTCTTTGAGAGTTCAGTGAAGTCAAACATCTTTTCCGCGATGGCCTGGATCTTTTCCTTTTTTACCTCTCTGGCGGATTCGGCCTTGAGAGCCGGGTCGCGCAGCACCTCCAACACCTCGTTAACATTTCCTTTCACGGCTTCAAACGGCGCTCCTGCAAAGGCCGCAACCGCAAAGACCAGGCAAAGGAAAAGTGTAGTGCCTAAGAACTGTCTCCTCATAACTACCTCCATAAGAGCAATTATAAATTTTGATGTACTCGTAAATGATACTATTATACCTTGAAACTGTCATTCCAGCTTGCCTAGAATCGGCTGTTTTTGTTACGCATTGGAAAAGTAAGGATTCTCACCCCGGCGAGTCGCCTGAGGAGACCGGACAAGCCGGAATGACTACTTTTTACGATTCTTTCAACATTTAATGTTTTTTACTCTTTAGTCTCCTTTTTGTCATCCTTCTTTACTTCACCGAAGGCGTATTTACTGATCAGATCTTCCACATCGATCGGCGAATTGGTATCGGTGATACTCCCTCCCGGCATCAGGATGTTACCGCCCCCCCCCGGGTCGATCTTGACGAACTTGTCTCCTATCAGTCCTGCAGTCTTTATTGATGCGGAGGCGTCGTCGTAAATCTTGATGCCTTTCCTGATCTTCAATTCAAGCACCGCCATCTGCTTCTCCTGGTCTATGCCCATATGTTCCACCCGGCCGATCTCTATGCCGTCCATCTCGACCGGGTTGCCTACCCGCAATCCGGAAACCGAAGCAAAGCGTGCATGGACAGGATAATAATCGTCTCCGAAGAGGGAGACCTTGCCTAGCTTGACGGTCATGTATGCCACGCAAAGCAGGCCGATGACAACAAATATGCCGACAACCGTTTCTGTTGAATACTTTTTCATTTAGCACTAACCTCCCTGGCGCACAGACATGTTACGATTACTTTCTGGCTCGTCTCAGCCTTTTCCATGATCTCTTCAATTTTGTCGGCGGCGCAGCAATCTGTTATTCCTGCAGTCACAGCTACGCCACAGGGGGCCCCTGCGCCGACATTGCACCTGGCCAGTGATTTGATCTCGGGAAGGCCCCTTTCCTGCAATTCCTTGGCAAAATCCTGTACTAATGGTTCGGCTTCTTCGAGGCCAATGTGTGGCAGCATTGTCAGGACCTCACCCCGACTGTGGCGCGCTGAAAACGCGCCGAACGGCTCGAAATAGGTACGCACATATTGCCCGAAGGCCTTGACCACCTCTATTGCTGGCTGAGGCCCCAACAGGTCAGCCAGACGGTCAAAGTGGACACTGAAGAGTACGGCAGTGCTTGTTGTATCGATGCGGCCGCCGCCCAGTACCAAATTATACCTGGACTTGAACACCCCCTTAGAGTAGCAGCCCTGTGAGCTCATCCCTGAGGCCATCGATGCTCCTGAGAAATTCATGGATCATTGGATGGTCCAGACTAGCCAACTCCTCATAGTTGCCGTGGAAGGCGATCTTTCCTTCCCAGAGGAGGAGTATCCGGTCGGAGATGAAGAAGACATCCGGAATGTCATGGCTGATGAGGATGGCGGTGAACCCTAACTCCTTCCTGTAATGGGCGATCATGCTCATGATCACATTTCTTCTGACAGGGTCCTGGCTGGTCGTTGGTTCGTCAAAGAGCACTACGGTCGGATCTGTTACAAGCGCCCGCGCCAGGGCCACGCGTTTCTGCATGCCGCCTGAGAGCTCCGCAGGGTACTTTTGGGCAGCATCCGCGAGTTCCATCTGTTCGATCCGCGAGATCACCTTCTTTTCGATCTCTTTCTTTTTGAGCCTTGTCGTCTGTTTGAGAGGGAGGGCTATGTTTTCAAAGACGGTCATGGAATCAAAGAGGGCGTTATTCTGGAACATGTAGCTTATCTTGCTCCTGTATTCTTCCCATTCCTTTTTCTTCATCTCATGAACAGGCTTGCCCCTGAAGAGTATTCTTCCTTCGTCAGGAGAGAGGAGGCCGATGATATGCTTAATCAGGACGCTCTTGCCGCTGCCGCTCTTCCCGATGATCGTCGTAATCTGGTTTTCATAAATAGAAAGGTCAACCTTGTCAAGAATGGTCTTTTCCTCAAAGCGCTTGGTGACTTCTCTGAATTCTATCAGTGGTGTTTCCATATGCCCCTCTACATCAGAAAAGACGTAACAACATAATCTGCGATCAGGATCGTTACACAGGCGAATACGACTGCCGAGGTGGTCGAGAGACTGACGCTTCTTGCGCCATAGCTGTCTGTACGGAGGTGCGTGAAGTATCCGTGGTAGCAACAGATTGTGGACACAAGCACAGCAAAGACGAGCGACTTTATGAACCCACCCCTGATGTCAACCATATCCACATACGCACGGATGCGATAAAAGTAAGCGCCTTTATCCACACCAAGGAGGAGAACTCCTGTGATATATCCTCCGAGTATTCCTATAAGATCAAAAAAGGCCGTAAGCAGGGGAAAACTGATGATTGAGGCCGCTATCCGCGGGCTGATGAGATAGCGCTGGGGGTCGATCCGCATGGTATAGAGGGCGTCTATCTGCTCGGATATGCGGAGGTTCCCGATCTCCGCGGTCATTGCAGAGCCAGCCCTGGCAGTGATCATGATTGCAGTGAGTACCGGCCCCAGCTCCCTGATCAGCGTGAGGGCCACGACAGAACCGAGGACCCCTTCGGATCCGAATTTGTTCAGGGTATAGAAAAGCTGAAGACCCAGGACCATGCCGGTGAAGAGCCCCACGAGAATCACAATATTCGATGACTTGGCGCCGATATAGAATACCTGCTGAATAATCTCCCTCAGCTGTTTAGGCCTGAAGATCTTCAGAAAGGCCGTAGAAAAAAAAATGGTCACAGCGCCGAGATGGCTTATGACTTTAATTGTCCTTTTGCCAAGGAAATGAAAAAAGGACAGAAAAACCCCAGCCTTTATAGTAGATTCCATATAACAGTCATATTAGCACTTTTAGCTGGTTTTACAAGGCCACTGTTCGCGGCGAGGTCGGTCCTGGCGCGCCCTGTCAGTCGCAGCTGTGAAAAAAAATTCAAGTGCCCCAATGCGTTTCACGCCATAGGTATTTCCCACCGGTGACTTGTAATCTAAACCCTACAGGACTGGTCTGAAGTCGCACATGAAATTCGGCTATTCCTGATTGAGAGAGAGTTTTAGCACGATTAAACTAGACATATAGAGTCGTCTTGCAAAGAGGGCAACAGTACTAATTCGAATTCAGCGAAGAGACTAGTTAAGTAAGTCCCGTATCCATATTCCTGGAAAAATTTCGTAAATTAGGGAAATGAAACCAAAGGAGGTGAGAAGGCAGATGGGAATTGTTGACCGTGAAGCCTGCAGGCTGACGGGATTGCCAGGAAGGAACCAGTGCTACTGCGAAAGTTTCAGTCATATAAAGAATTCACATGTTCCAATTTTTGCAGGCACGTCGATGTTCTCAGCTCTGAGTCATTAGTGGTGAAATGCCATAGTAGACTGGAAATTATTAGAAAGCCTAACCCTATTAGGAGGATAAGATGAAAAGAAGATTATTACATTTATGTATTTTTATGGTTGCCGGCCTTTTTGTTTTGACTGCTGGATTTGCCGATGCGAGTTCCCTGGTGCCGCAGACCGCCCTTCCGGGGCAATGTATACCAAAGTGGCAGGTGCCAATGCCGGTCTTCGGTCCTGCCGGTACGATTCCCAGGGTAAGAGCCACTCAATATCCATATCTCACGGTGACGATGAAGGAGATTAACCAGGTGGTACTACCTCAAACCACATTCCCTTGCGCGGCTCTGGGTGCGGGTGTCTCAGTCACGCCCGGACCAACCCGGGTTTGGGCTTACGAGACCCGGGACACGCTTACAGGGAGGCTTCTTGGCCCGCCGAACTGGCCTGCGGTTACGGTCGTGGCTGACAGGTTCAGGCCTACCCAGATTAAATACGTGAACACCCTGCCGACCTTCAACTCCCTGAACCCCACCGGAGCTGGTCTGGTCCAGGGGATTATCACAGTGGACCAGACTATTGATGTGGCTGACCCGCTTGGGACTTCTGCGGCGAACGGCTGTACTATAATACCTGGCGTGCCGCCATTGGCTGCAGCCTGCATGGCCCCGTACGTTGGTCCACCGCCTGCGATAGCCCATCTGCACGGCGGCGAGGTGCCTTCAAAGGCAGACGGTGGTCCGCTTGGCTGGTTCACGCCAAATGGACTAAGAGGTATGAATTACAATAGCTTTTATAATGCAGGGCCTGATGCACAGGTCAACCTCTACCCTAACACACAGGAACCCGGGACCTTATGGTTTCACGACCATGCTATGGGCATGACCAGAACAAACGTTTACAGCGGCCTGGAGGCATTCTATTTTCTTCGTGACCCTCAGAACGAGCCCAAGAATCTTCCGTCCGACGCCCAGGAGATCGAGATGGCTCTACAGGACCGTCAGTTCGACACAACCGGCCAGCTCTATTTCCCTGACGGCTCGGGTGCTGACGCGGCAACGAGCAACCTCAACGGAACACCTCCGAACCCTGACATCCATCCCTTCTGGATCCCTGAGTTTGTCGGAGACGTTGTTGTTGTGAACGGAGCGCCCTGGCCGTATCTTAACGTGGAGCCGAGGCGTTACCGCTTCCGTCTTTTGGACGGATCTAACGCCCGCGCGTACAGTCTTTGGTTTGGAGCGGCCCCTACCTACGTGATCGCGACAGACGATAACTACCTTGATAAGCCTGTCATAGGTCAACAGAGTCTTCATGATGCCTGGCCAGCGGCGCGATGTAATCGTTGATTTCACGGCCTTGCAGGGCCGCACTCTTACGGTCAGGAACAATGCGCCTGTTCCCTTCCCCGCTGGCCTTTCTCCTGTGCCTTATGCAGACCCGGTGTGCCCCGGAGGTACGTGTCCTGCTGACCAGCCGCAGATGGCACAGATAATGAGGTTTGTTGTGGCTCCAGCGGTAACAACCGCAGATACGAGCTGCAACCCCTCTGTCGCAGGCCAATGTGTTCGGCCGAAGCCTATGGTAAAACTGGCTGACGGGATAGGCAATATTAGCTCCGGGTGTAGTAATAGACAAGGTAAGACGGATTGTCCTGAAAGAGTACGAGGCCGCTGGTGGTCCTGCAGTCGTCTTTGTGAACAACACCCAATTCATGGGGGCGCTGTCGCCCGGCATTAATGCGATATTCTCGAAAGACGGCATCAGCGAGAAGCCGAGGCAGGGATCTATTGAGCTCTGGGAGATCGTCAATCTGACTATGGATGCGCATCCCATGCACACTCATCTTGTACAGTTCCAGCTACTGAACCGTGAGGACTTTAATACCGACCCGGTGCTTGGCTACAATGCAGCTTGGGAAGCCGCGTTTCCCGCTGACCTGACCTATAGTCCCCTTTGTACAGGCGGCGTAATATGTCCTGGCTGGGGCCCGCCGCTGCCCTATAATACTGTTGTCAAGGATGAGGCCTTCCTAGGGAACCCGCCTATTGTCGGTGGCAACCCGAGTATTGTTCCATACCTGTCCGGCATTTCCACACCTCCGGACCCTGAAGAGATCGGCTGGCAGGATACTGTAAGGACAATGCCGGGCCAGGTCACGAGAATTCTGGTGCGGTTTACTCCGACCGATGTGCCGATTTACAATAATAATTCTCTCAAGGGCTTTAATCTCTTCCCCTTTGATCCGACTAGTGGGCCCGGTTATGTCTGGCACTGTCATATCGTAGACCATGAAGACAACGATATGATGCGGCCGTACAAGGTTGTAAAATAGTTAATACTGAAGTAAAAGTAAGTAGAGGGCCTTCCGGCCCTCTACTTACAAGTAAACAAATACCAGATACATGGAGGAACCTGATGGTTCGTATTCCGATTATTGTCCTTGGCATATTCCTGCTTTTCTCTGTATGCCGGGCCGAGGAGAAGCCACACCCTGATGATGTGAAGTTCAAAGAGAGCTACAGCCTTGGATACGAGTTCGGCTCCAGTGTAAAAAGGCAAGGGATTGAGGCGGATGTTGATACTCTTCTCTCTGCCGCGAGGGACGCGCTTGAGGGCAGGACCCCGGCCCTCTCTCCTGAGGAGATTCGGGACGCTCTTAAGGACATAAGGCGAAAGGTGACAGTAGCACAGCAGCTGCGTCAGCAGGAGCGCGCGGTTAAAGATCTTAAGGAAGGAAGGGCTTTCCTTGACGCCAATAAGACAAAGGAAGGAGTAAAGACCCTTCCGAGCGGACTGCAGTACATGTTATTGGTAGAAGGAAGAGGTCCCATGCCAAAGGCGACTGACATGGTGAAGGTCCACTATCGCGGCACGCTCATTAACGGCACCGAGGTCGACAGCTCATACAGCCGTGGCGCGCCCATGATCATCCATGTCAACGGCATGATGCGAGGCTGGACAGAGGCGTTGCAGTTAATGAAAGTGGGGTCTAAGTGGAAGATCTTTGTCCCGACCGAACTTGCTTATGCTGAACGGCCTTTCGGCCGCATCCCGCCCAATAGCGCACTGATATTTGAAATAGAACTTATGGACGCAGGAGAAGATCTTATCCCAAGAACTGCTGCCCCCGAGCCTTCTGTTGAAGAAGACAATGAGCGCCCGGCTGATGGACGGGAGAAATAACGCGGTATAGGGACAGGGAAGGCCGAAATATTTGAGGCGGGCCTGAAAGGCAAAAGCCTTTAAATCTGACCTATATGAGCTAAGGTAAACTTAGGAGCATAGAGATCACCTGTAGGTTTTGAAGAAAGTTTAGTGAAGATCAAAAGGATTGGAGGCTTGCAATGAAAAAGACTTTATTAGTAGGTCTGTGCCTGTCTGTTTCCCTTTTTGCCGGTTCGTGCTCGTTTGCTGCCGGGGCAGGTGCTGCCCAGATGGGCCAAACGCAACAGGGCATGACGATGGAGCATATGGAACACGGGCCTGTTATGCACAGGCTGATGTTGATGACGAACATAATGTCACAGCTTATGGGTAAAATGTCGCTGATTCTGCAGGAGAATCAGATCGACAAGATGAAACAGATTTCCGGTCTGATGAAGGACATGTCTGAACAGGCAAAAGAGATGTCCCGTATCATGGAGGCCGGCAATGCCTCGCAAGAAGAGATGATGCAACTGCAGAACAGAACAATGCAGATGCAGCAAAAGATGTCGGAGATAGAGGCCGCTAAATGACAGACGAATTTGCACTGAGTCGAGAATAGTGAGCCAAAGAAGTATTACAAAGGAAGAGCAGATTCACCCTGTTAGAAAAGGGAACCCCTGCCTGCTTCGACATTTCTGATACATTGCTTGTTCTAAAAGGGGTACACGTGTCTCCGCAGCTTTATTCTTTAAATGCATTTTTGGGGTTAGCATTGCGAGCGGCGCAGAGCTGTTTGCGGAGCCCCTTGTTTTTAATTCTGCCTTCATCTCCCTTCCTGCCCGTTTAAAAGCCATATTCGGGAAAAGTGTTTACATTTAATGATAATACTGGTAAATTTACTGGTGTATTCCTGAGGTTCATCTTTCTCGGTATTATAATATTACGACAGCTATAGATTTAATAACAGGAGGCAGATATGAAGGGAATTACGAGATTTCTGACTAAGGGTTTGTCAGGTTTAAATCTTCCAGGTCCAGGGACATTGCTTATTCTACTGCTCCCGCTCGTTCTTATGGCAGGATGCAACGGGTCCAACGAATCATTAGGAGGGGGCGGTGGGACGCCTATAGTAACTTCTACATCCCCTATTGACGGCGCCACCAATGTGCTGGTTACCTCTGTGATCACAGCGACCTTCAGCACGGCGATGGACCCTGCAACGATCACTACAACAACCTTTACAGTTTCTCCCGCAACAGGGTCGGTGAGCCTTTCTGCTGACGGCTTAACAGCGACCTTCACGCCAGACACTGATCTCACAGAGGACACATTATACACTGCTACGATTACCACCGGGGCCAAAAGTGCTGATGGCAATGCTTTGGCAGCCAACAAAGTTTGGAGTTTTAGAACAGGTCCAGCTCCAACAGTGACTACTCTATTCCCTGCTAACTTGGCTGTTGATGTGCCGGTCACCACCGTAGTCTCCGCAACTTTCAGCGAGGCGGTTGACTCTTTAACAGTCAACACAACAAACTTTACGTTGAAGGCAGGGGCTGCTTTAACGCCTGTAACGGGAAGTGTTGCCCTCTCTCCTGACGACTTGACAGCGACCTTCACGCCCTCAGGCAATCTTGCACCCGGCACCCAGTTCACTGCGTCGATTACGGGGGTTAGGGATATTGCAGGCAATCCAATGATTGGCTCACAAACCTGGACCTTTACGACAGTACCATAATGGATTATCCGAATAATCTGAATAAAGATATATAAACAGGAGGCAGAAATGAAGAATAAAAGGGTTGCAACTGAGGGCTTGTCTGGCTTAAATCTTTTCAGGGAGGGTATGGAGTCGGGCGCTTGCAAAGTATATTTCAGGGTGTTTTTTATTGTATTGCTCCTGGCCGTTATGATGGCAGGATGCGGTGGGTCCAGCAGCTCAGGAGGACACTCGGCACCCAAAGTGAGTTCTACAGTTCCTGATGATCTTGCCACGGGTGTTGCAATCGACCCGAATATCACAGCAACGTTCAACAATAAGATGGACCCCTCGACGATCACCCCAGCCACCTTTATTTTGACAGATAGTGCCTTAACGCCTGTTATAGGAGAAGTCTCCCTTACTGCCGACGGTTTAACAGCTATTTTCAAACCAATAGGCAACCTCGCACCGGAAACTACATTTACTGCCACGCTCACAACCGAAGTCAAAGACCTTGATGGCAAGGCATTGGCAGCTGACAAAATCTGGAGCTTTACAACAGGTACGACATTGTCTCCCACTGTGCTCAGCAGGTTCCCTGAGAACGGCGCGACTAATGTGGCGCTCGACACGACCATCTCGGCAGAGTTCAATGTGGCGATGGACCCTTTAACGGTCGACACAAAAACCTTTACTGTTACGGCAGGTACTGGTCTGAAGTCTGTAAAAGGCACAGTGACCCTTTCTGCCGACGGAAAAACAGCGACCTTTACACCAACGGAACTGCTTGCGCCAGGCACGCAATTTGTTGCGACAATAACCACGGAGGTCAAGGACATATCAGGCAATGCAATGAAAGAAGACCAGTTGTGGGTTTTTCTGACCGTACCGTAACGGCTTAGCCGCCAGCGACTACTGGACCGCTCATTTTTTTTGGCTGAGGCCGTTGTTGAGTGGGTAAATAAAACGTTATCGTTGCAACAAGTCGAGGCAAAGGAGCTGAAAAGACCTTGCATGGCGACTTTGTTTATATCTGCCTTTACCTGCTGTACGCCTGTTTTTTGCTCAATGCAGACAGGAAATTTTCGAGAAGGACTGGATTGAAATCCTTGCCCGACCCCTCTCTGAGCAAGCCGGTTATTACCGGGACTTCAAGAGCCTTTCTGTAAGGCCTTTCTGTCCTGAGCGCGTCAAAAAAATCCGATATCGCGATAATCTGGCTTATCAGATGCTGTTTATTGCCCCTTTTTCTTGTCTGTGGATAACCACTTCCATCGAACTTCATATGGTGTTCATAGGCAACTATAACTGCAAGTTTCGGCACATCCGGCAACTTTGCCAGGTGCAAGGCCCCATATTCAGGGTGTTTTTTCATCTCATCCCATTCTTTTTCATCAAGTTTTGCCTGCTTCTCCAGCACTTCAGTGGATATAAACATCTTTCCGACATCGTGCAATAGTCCCGAGAGGCAGATATCGTGAAGCACTTCACCCTTCAGGCCAAGAGATTCTGCCTGGAATATGGAAAGCACGGCAACATTTGTGGCATGAGTAAAGGTGTATTCACTGTGGGACTTCACAGGGCTTATGACCCGGAGAATATTGGTCTCCTGTTTAAGGGTTGATATGAAACTTATCACCACACTTTCGAGCCCTACCATATCGAGGGTCTTGAATCTTGACATCCCCTTATATATCTCTTTGACTTTCCCGCGGTTCTCTGCCATTACTGAAGAGGTGTCATAGCTTTCCGTTTTCAGATTGACCTCTACGGTTCCCCAGGCTATATGAGGATATTTGCCCGTGATTCTATCGGAAAGGGCCATTTCCGAAATGAAATCCCTCAACTCTTCAGGCGTAACACCTTTGGTTATGGAGATCTTTTCTATCCCCTTCCTCCGAAATTTTGTCATGAAGCTGCTAATATGAAGACTCTTCTCTGCAAAGGGCGTGTCGTTTACAATAAGTCTCTCCCCGAGCACAGCCATACTGAACCGGTCTTCTTTATAAAGGTCATTAAAAATAGCAACAGACCTTTGAGACAGATTGTATACAGAAGGGTGTTCCTTCGAATAGAGCGAGCAGTTTGCCATGGCAGTCATAAAATTGGATATCAGTTCAAGAATTTTTTCAGGCATTATTCTTTTTGGCCCCGGCCTTTTCTACAGAGACGCAGCATGACGTAAGTCTTTCACTTATGGACCTTATCTCTTTGTTGTTTGATCTCAGGCCGGCTGCAAGGAGCTCCTGGATGGAGTCAGCAGGGTATTTCTCCAGGGTCTTGAAAATTTCCACTTTCAATTCCTCAAGATATTCCCTGTAGAAAAGACTCCTGGTGTTGTAAAGGACCAAAAGCGCCTTGATCGCGGACGTGTCGCCTATGTCACCAAGGGCCTGTACCGCCTCTGCCTTTGAGATTGACTCAACGCCGAAAAGGTCCCTCTTCTGAAGAATCCTCACAAGATACGGCACTGCTTCTTTGACCCTGCATGAACCCGCAAGCCTTACCGCCGCTCTCCTTAAGTCTTCATTATCACTCCTGAGATAAAGCTTCAGGAAGGGTATGGCGTCAGGAGTTTTAAAATGTAATAGTGTTTTTACTGCTTCAATGCAAATACTTGTATTTTTATGTTTAACGAATTTTTTCATATACGATAGATAGGACCGCCCATCACATTCCCGCAAAAGGTAGAGCATGTTCCTGACAACAAACCATCGTTTATCGTTCAGTCTTTTTATTACATAGGGATTGACGTCAGGGCCGATCGCCTTAAGCACAGACAGAAAAAACTTTCTCATTATCGGGTCCGGCTCTGAAAGCAAGGCATTGATCAGGGGAGGGATAACAGATCGCTTAAGAGCCCTGGCAAGCCGGAAGGCCCCTTCCCTGTCTTTTCTTCCCCACAGTCTTATCGCATCTATAAACTTTGAAACGAAGTCTTCGGAATGGAAAAAGTACTCGATCATATTAGAGGCATCAGACTTAAACCTGCCGCTAAGCGAATGGGAAGCGACTGCATTATATACACCGAGTATCTCCTCGAACCTGCCGGTCTCGATAAAAACAAACGTATGCTCAGAGAGTTTTGTGATCAGGGCCAGATAATCCTCACCGCTTACCCAATCAGACTCCAGAATTTCTATCATCACCCCCAGCGTTGTCCAGTCAAGCACTTCCTCCCGGCATTCCTCTATTAATTCCACCTGCTTCAGCTCATAGTGTTCGGGGTATTTCGTCAGCATCTCACTGAGTTCCTGCTGGTAAGCATCGCTGACATAGGTCTTGAAATGGTCTTCGTCAAAAAGCTTCAGGATATCTTCGCCCAGTTCAACATCATCCACTACTGCCTTGCCCTTTGAAAAAAAATCGAATTTTCCGACGCTGCCCTGCTTTACCGTTGAAAGTTTATCTATCAGATTTTTCAAGGTAACCGGAATTACGGAGGAATTCTCCGCAAAAACCCTCGCTATACGGTTAAAGTCTTCAGTCGTCATATCAGCGATCACATGCTCGATCTCGTCAAGATTTGCGGCTGTCTGAGCAAATGACCTTGAAAGAAACTGCCGTTTCAGTTCAGGACTGAGCTTATCAATAAATGAAACGAATTTATTATAAGACTCTTTGCTTAATTTCGAGCCCTCTTTACGTTTCAGATAAGCGGTGATTACCCTGTCATATGATTCTGCGGTATAGTCCCCCTCTCGTTGCTTTGTTGATTACCCGCGCCACGTCTTCCGGTGGAATATTCAGGATCATGCCCGGGTTTGCAGCAACTGCTGACAGCTCCCCTGAAAGGAGGCCGTATGTGTAATCCTCCCATATGTCCCCGAACGTTTCAGAGTTCTTCCGGCCGCCTTCTACAAATCTGAAACTCTCAAAATCCAGCGGACTTAATATGATATGGTGCATATTCTTAGACGCAGCCATTTCCACGAGGCCTTTGCCGGTCGGCATGTCCTTCGCTGTTATCAATTCGTGAACACCTGTCAGTTCTTCCTCAGACAGACCTGACAAGAAAGTGATAGCGGCAATTCCTTTATTGTGGACACTATTTGCAAATTCCCTGAATACGGCGTTTTTCCTGTCAAGCTTATATTCGTCGACCACAAGGGTGTCACCAGCGATTCCGAGAGTTATGGCAGACCGGATTTCAAATAGTTTTTTCAGGCAGCCGAAAGCCCTCTCAATGGATTCTTTTACTATGGGATGGTCGGCGGGGTACATGCCTATACTTCGTCGTGATATGTTCAGCTCAATGACTGCCTCGGAAAGAAGTTTTGCGTCGAGAGGTAGTTTTTCCTTCTTTTTTTCCTGCAAGCCTTTGATCTCCGGGATTTCGTGAAAGATCTATTATAGCGTACAACGGATTATAACAAGCAGTCATCCTGATAGCAACAACTAAAAAGCAAATTTAAATGCATATTATCCAGCAATATGAAAATAAAAGAGTTGATTTTATATGCCCTTTTTCTGCACACTAATACCAATACGGGTGCTGTATCGCTTAAAAGGGAATCCTGTTAAATTCAGGAGCGGTCCCGCCGCTGTAATCCTGATTCCGTTGTATAACGGGGTAAGTGCCTTTGCCGGGAAAATGCCACTGTTCATCAGCGAATGGGAAGGCTGGCAAAGGTCGGGAGAGCCAGAAGACCTGCCTGTCAACAGCGGTTCAACGTTCAACTGTTCAACGTTCGATGTTGCAGTAAAAAACTTGAACACGGAACGTAGAACTTTGAACGTTATGTCTTTCCGCGGAGAAAGACGAGGATGAAGTAAACCAGGGTGCAATCCTCAGAATCCTATAAGGGTTCCGGGGATTTTTTTATTTGTAAGCGTTCAGCAGTCAGCAGTCAGCAATAAGCTATCAGCGAAAACATAATTTGAGCGGTTTAATACTTTTATTTTAAGGAGATGGTAATTTGAGCCGGGGTTTTGTTAAGCGATTTTTATTGTTTTCACTTTTCACTTTTCACTTTTCACTTTTCACTGCTTCTTATGCAGGCGGACCGCCCCAGCGCATAATCTCTCTTGCCCCGGCCGCAACCGAGATGCTTTTTGCCCTGGGACTCGGCGACAGGATCGTTGGCGTTACGAATGTTTGCGATTATCCGGCAGAGGCCAGGAAAAAGCCGAAAGTGGGCGGGATGTCCAATCCATCTCTGGAGGCGGTGGTTTCACTGAAGCCTGACATAGTGGTCCTTTCTGTTGACGGCAATCCGAAGGAGTTTGAGGAACGGCTGCGGTCAATGAGGATAAGGACTTATGTGTTCACCTCAAAGAGAATTTCAGAACTGCCCAAGGGGATCAGGGAAATGGGCCTTGCACTTGGGGCAAGGGAGAAGGCAGAGGCATTGGCTGCTGATATGGAATATAGAATTAATAAGTTGCGCTCAAGTAAAAACCCTTCACCGGAAAAGAAGGTCTTGTTTATTGTATGGCCGGAACCTCTCATCGTGGCCGGACCGGGGAGCATTTCTGATGACGCACTCCGGTTGCTGGGAGCAGACAATATTGCAGGCAAGACTGCGTCAACGTACCCGAAATACTCTATCGAAGAGGTCATCCGAAGGGCTCCGGACATTATTTTTATAGGTAAAGGCCGAAACAGCATGAATGAAGTATCAGAAGGACTTCTCAGGCGGCTGAAGAACACCCCGGCCTCAAGGAACAAAAAAGTGTTTTACGTAAGTGACTACCTCTACCGGCTTGGGCCCAGGACGCTCAGGGGCATAGAGGAACTGGCAGGATACCTGCGGCAATGAAGAATATGAAAACAAAGGTAGCACTCATCATCAGTGTGCCTGTGGTTGTATTCGTTTTTTCTCTCATCTCAGGTCCAAGAATGATCAACCCGTTTGCAACTGATGACATTTCCCGTGAGATATTATTTTCGATACGCGCGCCGCGAAGCATTGTTGCATTGCTTATGGGTATGGCGCTCGGCGCCTCAGGGGCAGTGCTCCAGGGCATACTCAAGAACCCGCTTGCAGACCCGTATATCCTGGGCATATCAAGTGGCGCCTCCCTTGCTGCAGTCATGGGAATCATGGCTGGCGCGGCCTTCCTCGGCAGCTTCACCATTCCAGTTTTTGCCTTTTCCGGCGCACTTATCACCGGTGTAATGGTCGGCATCATGGGGTGGAAAAGGGGGGGGCTCTGGCCTGAGAGGCTCCTGCTTGCAGGTGTTGGGCTCAGCTTCCTTTTTTCCGCACTGCTGATGCTAGTAATGAGTATATCTTCGGACGAGGGTATCCGAAAGGCGATGCTCTGGATATTTGGCGATCTTTCGATGTCGGAATGGTCAAAGATCCCCTACGGACTTGCCTTTGTGCTGCCGGGTATCCTGATAGTGCTCTTCAGGGCAAAAGCACTTAATGCTCTCATACTCGGTGATGAGTTTGCCCACAGCCTTGGGTTTTCTCCCCACAGGGAACGGTTCATCCTTTTTGTGGCAGTAGGGCTTATGACCGCGGCCTCCGTCTCCCTTGGCGGCATGATAGGCTTCATCGGTCTTCTGGTCCCGCATATCATCAGGTCGATCATAGGCTCGGACAACCGGCTGCTTGTACCCTTTTCCGCACTTGCCGGCGGGGCTCTCCTCTGTATCGCAGACCTTGTCAGCAGGTCTGTGCTGGCCCCCACGGAACTCCCTGCCGGAATAGTCACTGCGATCATCGGATCGCCCTATTTTCTTTATCTGCTCAGGAGGAAAAATGTCCTCAGCATCTGAGCCGAGTATCCTCGAACTGAGCGATGTTTCCTATTCCTACAGGAGGCAGTCCCCTCTGATCAGCAGTATCTCCCTCTCAGTCGGACAGGGAGAGTTTATAGGTCTGCTCGGCGCTAATGGCTCCGGCAAATCTACTATCCTGAAGCTGGGAAGCGGCATACTCAGGCCGCAAGGGGGCGAGGTCCTGCTCTGGTCAAAACCGTTGAATACATACCGCAACAGGGACAGGGCAAAGCTGATAAGCTACCTGCCCCAGACTCTTGACATTACTGTGCCGTTTACAGTCAGGGAGTTGGTGGCTATGGGGCTATACCCCTATGACATCCCGCCTGTGATGGGCGTTGACAGCGCACTTGAAATAGTAGGGCTTCTGGAGAAGGCCCAGGCACATCTTACAGATCTGAGCGGCGGGGAGCGGAGGCGGACGTTCATTGCAATGACCCTTGTGCAGGGTGCCGGGCTCCTGATGCTGGATGAGCCTCTCGCAAATCTTGACATCAAGTATCAGTTTGAAATACTAAAGTTGCTGAGGGAACTGAAACTGGCTAAAAACATTTCGATAATCATGGCGCTGCACGACATAAATATTGCTCTGCAGTTTGATAAAGTGCTCCTGATAAAGGAAGGGAAGACTGCTCGGCTGCGGCGGCCCTGAGTCAGTACTGACAAAAGACAGGCTGAAGGACGCCTTTGATGTAAGCCTCGAGATAAGGAAGCACGATTCCGGAGAGGCGTATATAAGCTATGGCAGCAATTTTTGACGGTTTCCTAAAAAGTCCACATACTGCGTTGCGCTGCATTCTTAGTCACTGCGGCGTACAGCAAAGTACGCCTCATTCCTTAGAATTTGCGCGCCTTGCCTATGGCTCTTTTTACAAAACCGTCTGTTTTAGGAGGGTGCGATCAAACAGATGAAAGCAAAACAGACAAAAGATAAGACCAGGAGACTAAAGGCCTCTTTTAAATACTTCGAAAACAGGGACTGCAAATATTTCCCCTGTCACGAAATGGATATCCCGGAGTTCAACTGCCTTTTCTGTTTCTGCCCGCTGTACTTTGCGATCTGTCCGGGCACGCCGCGGTTTAAACAGAGCAAAGGGCTTATGTTTAAAAGCTGCACTGACTGTGACTATCCCCACAGGCCTGAGAATTATAAGGCGATCATGGACTGTCTGTTATCTCTGCTGAGGGACCAGACAGATGAGTAGATTGAAACAGAAAGTGATCTTTGTGACCGGAGGAGCAAAAAGCGGGAAGAGTTCCTTTGTCCTCAGTGAAGCTGCAAAGCATCACGGACAAAAGGCGTTTATTGCTACTGCTGAGGCCCTTGATGAGGAAATGGCAGTACAGGATAGAGAGACATAACTGCAACGGGGTGAGGACTGGGACACCTATGAGGAACCCTTCATATAGCTGAAACGATCGCAAAGCTGCAGGCCACTACAGCGTCATTGTCCTTGATTGTCTCACCCTCTGGCTTTCAAACGCTATGCACGGAATGCTGATATAGAGGTTGAAGTGGAAAATTTTTTGAACATACGGGGCACAGCAAGCAGGACGTTATATCCTATATCGTCTCGAACGAAGTGGGCGCAGGGATAGTACCCGAAAACGCATTGGCAAGGGAATTCAGGGACCTGGCTGGGACCATGAACCAGAGGGTTGCCGGTGTTTCCGATGAAGTATTCATGGTGGTAGCAGGCATACCAGTAAAAATTAAAGGCTAAAAGGAAACTTTAATGAAAGAGACACTGCAGCAAATATCATATGTCAATCCTGATTTTTTTAAAAAAGCAGAGTCAAGGCTTGATAATCTTACAAAGCCGCGGGGCAGTCTCGGCAGGCTTGAGGAGTTTGCCGGTAGAATCGTGGCGATAACAGAAAATACCATGCCGGAGCCAGGCAAGAAGGTGGTCTTCACCTTTGCGGGCGACCACGGGGTTGCAGAGGAAGGTGTCTCGGCCTATCCAAAAGAGGTCACGCCCCAGATGGTCCTCAACTTTCTCAACGGGGGGGCCGGCATAAACGTCCTTGCGCGGCATGCCGGTGCTGATGTAGTTGTGGTCGATATGGGGGTTGATTTTGATTTTGCTGACGCAGTTGCAGGTCATACAGTGCCCTTGGTGATAAGAAAGGTCATGAGGGGGACAAGGAATATGAGAAAAGGCCCCGCAATGACCAGAGAGGAAGCGGAAAAATGTATCGACGTCGGGATTGAACTCGCGGCTGAATATGCAAAAAAGGGATATTCTCTTTTCGGCACCGGAGATATGGGGATCGCCAATACAACGCCCTCAGCAGCTATTGCCTCGATACTCGCCGATAGGACGGTTTCTGAAGTAACAGGGAAAGGCACTGGCATAGGAGATGAGGCCTTAATAAACAAGATCAAGGTGATCGGGGATGCGATAGCCTTAAATAAGCCCGACCCTGCAGATCCGGTCGATGTGCTTGCGAAGGTTGGAGGAACTGAGATCGGCGGCATCGCAGGTCTCATTATCGGGGCAGCGGCAAACCGGGTCCCTGTTGTAATAGACGGATTCATATCAACAGCCGGTGCATTAGTAGCCTTTTGTATTGAACCAAAGACAAAGGACTATATGTTCGCTGCTCATAAATCCGTGGAAGTCGGTCATGCGGCGATGCTCGAAAAGATCGGGCTAAGGCCTATCCTTGATCTGGACCTTCGGCTCGGGGAAGGCACCGGCGCGGCACTCGCGATGCTTATGATCGAGGGAGGGCTGAAAATCTACAGAGAAATGGCGACGTTCGGCGATGCCGGGGTTGCTACGGAGAAGAAGGTCTGAATGAGGCAGTTTCTTCTGGCACTGCAGTTTCTCACTATCCTTTCCCTAAAGGTCAATGGAACCGTAACAGATAAGGACATGTCCGGTTCTGCAGCCTTTTTCCCTCTTGCAGGGGCCTTCCAGGGTCTGTTGGCCGTTTGTGCCGCGCTGTTGGCAGCGGCTTTTTTTTCTCCTCGAGATAACGGCTGGGCTGGTCCTGCTTGTTTTAATTGTCAGCAACGGAGGGTTTCACCTTGATGGTCTTGCAGATACCTTTGACGCATTAGCCGTAAAATCCTGCGGGGACCCGGCAGCTGATAGAGATAAGAAACTCAGGGTAATGAAAGACAGCACAACTGGCGCCATCGGGGTCACAGCGATAGTTATGACCCTTCTGCTTAAATTCCTTTTCCTGAATAACGTGATCAGTTTGTCGCTCTCACCCGGCCATTACGCATTCCTGTTTTTGATGCCGGTTTTCTCTAAGTGGGGGATGATACTTAACATGTATCACGGGACATCAGCGCGGCGGGACGGCCTGGGGAAGATGTTCATCGAAAACATTACTCTTCCCTCAGTCCTGCTTGCATCATTATTATTAGTGTTTTTCTGTTTTGCGGCCGACATACTGTATCTGCATGCGGCATTCGGGACAGGCGCGATAATGCTGTTTATTGTCCTGACCGGTGTTTTCTATATTTTTTGCATCTTTTCTGCCTGGTTTTTCAACAACAGGTTCGGAGGGATTACAGGAGATACTGTCGGTGCAGCAGGCGAGATCTCGGAAATACTCTATTTACTGGTGACGACATTATGGTTACAACACTCTATTTAGTCAGACATGGTGAGACCGAAGGGAGCGAAGCAAAACGCTACAAGGGGAGTATTGATGTTCCGCTGTCTGAAAAAGGTGCCGAACAAGTGAAGGGTTCTTCTCTCTTTATACGGGAATATCTCGGGAAAGCATCGTTATCGAAGCATATGAGCTATTTAAAAGACATCCATAAATCATCAGATGACAGCGCTGACGAAGGGATGTGCGAAGCACAAGGACTAGGCTTCAGGGCTTCAGGACTGCGGGACCCCCGGACTCCAGGCCGTCTATACCTCCAACCTCAGCAGGGCTGTCAGGTCCGCCGGTGTAATAGCTGAGCCCTACGGCTTAAGGCCCGTAGAGATGCCTGACTTGCGGGAAAGAAGCTTTGGAGAATGGGAAGGCATGACCTTTACTGAAATAAAGGAGAAATACCCTAAAGAGTTCGAGGCCTGGGCGAATAACCCGCTGAGATACAGTCCGGTCAGGGGGGAAAGCACAATCGATGTGAAAGAGAGGATCATTCCTGCTCTGACTAAAATCCTGGAAGGCCACAAAGGAGACAGTATAGCTGTCGTGGCCCACGGAGGAGTAAACAGAATAATCCTCTGCCACGTTCTGGGGGTACCGCTCGAAAATATCTTCAGGATTGAGCAGGACTATGCTGCCGTTAATATCATCGAATTTTGGGACAAATATCCTGTAGTTAAACTGATCAACGGAGGACAAAGATAGTTTATTCATAGCTGCCTTGGGCAGATTCAGAAGGTATTTAAGGGGAATTCCGTGAAAACCGGAAACTGCCCCGCAACTGTAAAGGGAACGAAAGCCGAAAGACAGTAAGTAGTGAATAGTAAATAGAGATTAGTGGATATCAATAATACTTTCTCTCAACTAAGCACTAAGCGCTGTTTACTAAAGCCACTTGGCTGACAGCCAGGGAAGGCCGGCAATTAGGAAGCCCTGAGTCAGGAGACCCTGAATACCTCAAAACTAATACCCTTCGAGGGAAGAGGAGGTAGGCATGAGATGGTTTAAAGTCAAAAGACGTATATAAAGGTTCGCCTCAAAGCAATCAGCTGACTTTCAAACAGGGAAAAATGATTTCAAGACATTTAACTTTGCAGGAGGATCTATTTAATGAAGAAATTTTGGGTAATTTTTCTGTTGCTGGCGCTTGTTTCAGCGGCGCAGGCAGAAGAAAAGATACAGATTGAAGAAGTGGTTGTGACAGCGACAAGGTACGAGGAGAAGGTGGCAGATGTGCCTGCCAGCGTCTCGATCATCTCGGAAGAGGAGATCAAGAATTCAACAGCACAGAATATCCCTGATCTCCTTAGGACAGAGGTCGGTGTTCTAGTCAACGATATCGCCGGAAACCGTCGGGCTTTTACCGTAGACCTGCGAGGTTTCGGAGAGACCGCGACCTTAAATACCCTGGTGCTTGTGGATGGCAGACGCGTGAATCAGCCTGACCTGAGCGGCGTTGACTGGACCGAGATACCCCTTGAAAGGGTCAGCAGGATTGAGATAATAAAGGGAGGAAGGGGAAGCGTTCTTTATGGCGACAACGCAGCTGGAGGCGTTATAAATATTATTACAAAAAGGGGAGAAGAAGGGTTAAGAGCAGGAGTTTCAATTGCTGCAGGCAGCTACGATACTTACAAGGCTGATGCTTATGCTGAAGGAACTCTGAAGGACCTCTCCGCATATCTGTCCGGGGATTATCTTACATCTGACGGCTACAGGGAGAACAGCAAAACCGAGGCCAAGGATTTAGGCTTGAACATGGCGTATTATGTAAAAGATTTTATGAAAATCGGGGTCAACAGCGGATATCACAAGGATGATACAAGACTACCAGGGGCCCTGAAAAAGAGCGATTTTGCCGATGGCCATTCAAGGACCGATTCGTTGCATCCGGACGATTTTTCCGATACTGAGGATTATTATCTGCAGGTAGTGCCGGAGGTTTATTTTTATAATGACAGCATATTCAAGATCGACACATCCTTCAGGAAAAGGGACTTTTCATCTTTCAGTTCAGGAGATGAATGGAATTTCTTGGGCGAAAGCGAAATCAAGACGATTGCTGTTTCGCCGCAGGTTATTTTCAAGAAGGACTTTGGCAAAGTGAAAAATATCCTGACAGCCGGTTTTGATTATCAGAAAGCGGATCAGGACATTCTGAACGATTCATTATTCTTCGGCTCCAGAACCATCCTGAATTGGAATCTGAAAAAGGAAACTTATGGGTATTATGCACATGATGAAAGCAGACTGACCGACAAACTTAATATTTCCGGAGGATACAGGCATGACAAGGTGAGGTTCAGTTTTGACCCGGGCGGAGGTACAACCATGTCAGCGGATGCATATACAGCAGGCCTTAATTATATCTTTTATAAAAAGTCATATGCCTATTTAAGCTATTCCAGGAGTTTCAGGTATCCTGTTAATGACGAAATATTCAGTTATATCACCAATACGATAAACGAAGCTTTGGTTCCGCAGACATCTGATGATTACGAGGCAGGTATAAGACACTATTTCAATGATGATTTCTTTGTGAATGTAAATGCTTTCTGGCTGGACACTGACAAAGAGATCTTTTTCAATCCGGTTTCTTATACCAATGAAAACCTTGATGGAATGACCCGCAGAAAGGGGGCGGATATCTCATTTGATGCAAAGGCCACTGACTGGCTGACCTTGAGGGGCGGCTATTCATATGTGGATGCTGAAATTAAAGAGGGTGAGTTCAAGGGGAAACAGGTCCCCAATGTGCCGAAACATAAAGCGACTATGACGGCTGTTTCTTCTATAGGGAAAGATATGACGCTGGCCCTTACCGGGATCTATGTAGGGGAAAGGCCGTTTGTCAGTGATTTTAATAATGACTTCAGCGACCAGAAGGGTTATTTTCTTTTAAATACCAAATTTACATATAAATGGAAGTCTCTAACGGCATTTGTTGATATAAATAATCTGACAGATACGGAATATTCGGAATATGGGGTTGCGTCGTATACTGGTTTCCCGGGAGTGATTGATCAGAAGGCGTATTATCCGTCACCGAAGAGAAACATTCTCGTTGGGATGTCCGTCGAGTTCTGACGGGGAAAGCCGGTGAGGGTATTTCTATTATAGATCTTATGAAATTGCGGTTGAACATAGTATTTTCGCTCGTGGCGCATGCGGCGCTAATCACGACCGCATTGGCGGTTGGCAGTGGCTGGAATTCGCCTGCACTATCAATTCCTCTGACTGTATCATTAGTGAGTGGCTTGACTAAAATAAGGGCACTGGATGGTCCGGACCAAAAAAAACAGGCGGTCCATGGTCCAGTTTCACCAAACCGGAATGCAGCTGTCAGCGGCCCGCGCGATAATGGCGATGCTGTAAAGGAAGAGATTACTGCTGAAGCAGGGCACGAAGAGAACCATATTGTGTCTCCTGCGGCAGAGGAGAACACCGCGAAGAGAAGTGCAAAGGAGTCGTCAGGGGCCCAAATTGTGCAGGCCGGATTTGTGCAAGCGGGCGGTCCGTCTTTGTCTTCCCTTTCATCTGGTCATCAGGGAGCGTCAGCCGGCAATGCCGCAGCAGGTGTTTCAAGCTATGACCAGGCGAAAACTCAAGTTAAAAGCGCAAATACAGAAGACGGCAGGGCCATCCGGAATGCTATTGAAAAGGCATTGATATATCCCCTATTTGCCAGGAAAAAGGGATTGGAGGGTACTGCCTTGACTGAGTTTACAGTCAATGCAAAGGGATATCCGGAAGACATCAGGATCATCGGGAGTACTGGATACAGCATCCTTGATACGGCCGCGAAAGATTCCATGGTCAAGGCAGCCCCTTTCGCTGTCGCAAAGGGCAGATACGAGATACCGATTACATTCAGACTGAAAAACAACTGAGAGTCCGCAGGCTATGTTTTTTCAGCTGTAACCGACACGAAAAGAATATATCGCCCATAAAAAAGCCCTCCGGATAAACGGAGGGCTTTTTGTAATTTCAGGATACTACGTCTTCTGGATAAAAATCTCCCAGCTCTCAGCGAGCTTTACAACTTCAATAGGATATCCTTTTCCCTCTGCAAATCTGGGGACTGAATCTTCTGCGGATGCAGGCGCATCGCAGAGGATCTTGAGTATCCCGCCGCTCGGCAGTTTTTCGAGCGCTTTTTTGGTGAGAACAAGCGGATAGGGACACACACGACCTAAAACATCAAGGGTCTGGGTAGGGGTCTGTGATTTTAAATCAGCCATTTTTGTTTAATCCTCCTCTTTTGTATTAACAGAAAAGAAGATGGTCTACTGATTCCATCTCCTTCTGAATTTCACTGTACGGAACTATCTGGGCGTTGGTTTCGCCGCCTATATCCTCGGCATCCATCAGGAGCGCGTCTTCCTTAAGGCCGAATTTATTAAGGTCCTCCTTGCATATCATGACTTTCATGTCAAGGAGCAAGGAGTTTTTCATATGCCCTTCGATGCTTGTTATGCCGTAATGCTTCATGGCCTGCTGGCCCTTGAGACAGTTCATAACGCCATCACCAATGAAGGCAACAGAAGCCTCGACCAGGTCCCCATCTTTTAAATATATCTCAACTGACTGACTGGCGATGGCATGAGTCAAAGCCAGCCTTGATGCCTCGGTCTTGTAAGGAAGCGCCCTGATAACGAATAAAAGTTTTTTGGTAGCCATATTAATCCCCTCCTATATGAAGGACTCTGTCTGCATCAAAGGTACTTGCGAGATACCAGTCCATACTGAATCTCTTAAAACCGTCGGGGCAATCTTCTTTATGATAACCCCTTGCCTCAGCGCAAGCCTCGCAGGCTGTAATCTGGAATTTGCCAGTTGCGATTAGTTCCTGGATTGTTTTTGAAACAAACGAATAGTCTTTAAATGCCTTCTGCCCTTTCTTTGCAAGCATGGTGGCATTGCCGGACATCCAATAATCAACGGTATGCCCCTTTTTTACCGCTGCCTCAGCCAGTTTCACTGAAAAATCAAGGGACAATGAGCCAACCAGAGATGAAAAGCAGCCAATTGTTAATTTACCCATATCTGCCTCCTTTATATTTTATAACCAGATTGTTTTTTCGTAGTCATTAAAAATAAGATCAACTACATCGCCGTAAGTAATTGCTTTTACCCGACTGTCCAGGTTTGCGGAGGTTAGCCCTCTGCACTCGAGATCTTCGGTCAGCACGTACAAATTGGCAGTTTTCCCGAGGATGGAAGAGGTTTTGCCATCTTCCTTGGCTGCTGCGTGATAGACTCCGTTGCCGACAAAAATAATGCCCAGTTTTTCAGCAGTTAATCTGTCTATGACATCAGAACCTGTTCTGTAATCGCTCATAATAACGCCGAGTTTCATTGTCACACCTCCTAATATTATTGGTTTCGAGGAACAGCATGATTTTATAACAATTAGCAGGTAAATTTGTCAATACAAATTATATTATAACTGCATAATTGTGCGGCACGAAATCAGCGCCGGAAACCGGCTAGCAGGCGTTAAGGGGACAGAGAAAACCAGGGGTGAAAACTTATATGATAGCCTGCCGTGGCTGCATTTCCAGCCCTATATTCAATGAATTTGAAACCAGAATAAGGGGGGGGGGGGGCGGCTCCGCAGGAGCAAAAAAAAGGGCAGGATCGCTCCTGCCCTTTAATGGAATCACAGGGAGTGTTACATTTCAGTCAGGGTTACCGCTCCGGTCGAGCAGACGCTTGTACATGTCTGGCATCCCTCGCAGAGATCTGCCTGCTCGGCGAATGCCTTGCCATCCTTCATCACAAATACACTGACCGGGCAGTTATTTACACACTCCTCACAACCTTCACATTTTGACGCATCGACTGCTACTAAATACATTTAACTGACCTCCTTGTTTTCATATGCCTTAACGGCTTGTTTAATTATATATAATTCTGTTAAAAAAAACCAACCTATGCTGCCTCTCTCACGGAAACTGCCACTTTATAGAGCACGGTCAGGACCAGCATGCCTATCGCCCATACACCGGCTGTAATCATACTTTCAGCGGCGGTAGGCCAGTATTCAGTTACGCCTTCGAACATGTTCGGGACAAAACCGCCTATTACCAACCCAAAGCCCTTGTCGATCCAGAGTGAGATGAACAGGATCGAACAGGCGAAGGCCAGAATCTTCTCGTTCTTCCTGATGCCGGGAAAGACAAGGAGAGCAAGTGACGCAATGGCAAATATGCTGGAAGTCCACATAAGAGGGACGAGTTTGTCATGCCCCTCAAGTCCGGTATAGAGGTACTTAAACGGAAGCATATGGCCCGGAATATTACTATAGAAGGCTGTGAAAAATTCCATTCCAAGCAGGAAGACATTCGCGAACATCGCATAGGTGACGATCTTCGCCAGCGCCTGAATCGGTTCCTTGCCAGGATCAAATTTCGTAAGTTTTCTAACCAGCAGTGCAAGCAGAATAAGGAGCGACGGACCGCCGGCAAATGCGGAGGCCAGAAAGCGGGGGGCCATCACAGCGGTCAGCCAGAAATGTCTGCCCGGGACACCGGCATACAGAAAAGCAGTCACGGTATGGATGCTGACAGCCCAGGGCACTGAAAGGTAAATCAGGGGTTTTACCCAGTGCGGCGGTTTAACTCCCTTGCGTTCCGCGCCGAGCGTTGTCCAGCCTATTACCAGGTTGAGGGCAAGATAGCCTATCAGAACAACACTGTCCCAGAACATAACGGAATTCGGCGTAGGATGCAGAATAACGTTTGTGATCCTCATCGGCTGGCCCATGTCAGCAAAGATGAACAAAACGCACATTATCACCGCAGAGATCGCCAGAAATTCACCCAGAATGACGAGTTTGCCGAACTTCTTGAAGTCGTGGAGATAGTAGGGGATTACCAGCATGACTGCCGAGGCGGCGACACCGACCAAAAAGGTGAACTGCCCTATATACAGCCCCCAGGAAACATCTCTGCCCATACCGGTTATTCCCAGACCTTCATTAAACTGTTTGAGATATGTGAGGAAGGCCACGCCAATGACAGCGAGTAAAATAAAAATCCATGTCCAGTATCTTCGACTTCCGATCAGTGCTTTCTCAAGCATTTTCTCTACCTCCTATCACATAATAAATACTGGGCTCTGTACCGAGTTCAGGTTTCCTTCTGATGGTATATTTTTCGGCTATGATCTTCCTGACCTCTGAATTCGGATCCTCAAGATCGCCAAATACTATGGCACCGCCTGAAACCTCAACGCAGGCCGGGATCTTGCCTATCGCAAGCCGTTCGGTGCAGAGCGTACATTTCTCTACCACACCGATCATTCTCGTCGGGTATTCCTTGTTCTCTTCCTTGATAAACGGCCTGCCATTGCCATCCTTTCCCCTGGGGTCTCTCCAGTTGAAACTTCTGGCCCCGAACGGGCAGGCCGCCATACAGAACCTGCAGCCGATACAACGGTGCATGTCCTGCATTACTATGCCGTCTTTTCTCTTGAAAGTCGCCTTCGTCGGGCATACCCTGACGCAGGCAGGATTAGCGCAGTGGTTGCAGAAGAGGAAAAAATTCTTCTCCTTCAGTTCGGCGTTCTGATATTCGGTCGGGGCTGCCGTCGGGAACGTACGTTCAAAATTGTCCTTCCATATCCACTTGACCTCCTGCCGTTTCCTGACCTCTTCCGGGAGACCGCTCATGTCGGGCACGTTATGGATGCTGTGACAGGCGTCTATGCATTTCTGGTAATCTTCGTCGGATTTAAGCTTGCTTATGTCGACAACAAAACCCCATTGTTTTGCCTTTAGTTGCCTGGGGTCGGGAGACATCTGGGCGGCATCGAGGCCGCCGTTGCGGAGGCCGCCAAGGACAGCGGATCCACCAATTCCCGCTACTGTTGAAACTCCCACCAATTTTAAAAATTGTCTTCTATTTATACTCATAACTCGTTCTCCTTCGGTGCGATATGGCAAGTCCAGCAATAAGGCACAACAGCCATATAGTTATGACATTGGTCGCAGAATTTCTTCTTGTTCGAATGACAGTTCATGCAGGTATTTTGAAGACTCATCGTGAAGCTCTTTCCGGTGGTGGTGCTGACATAGATCCTGTCTCCGGTACGCACAACAGAATCCCTCCAGTTGTTTAATATCTGCATGTGCTCCGGCCTCATGACTTCCTTTGATTCAATGCATTCTTTTTTGCCGTATTTCTGGACCCATTCCTGAATAGCAGGGGTATCGGTTTTCAGATCCGGCTTGGCGTTGACCTTCCCGATATTATAGTAGAAGGGAAAAGTCGCAAACGCCAGAAAGACGATCAGACCCAGGATTATTTTTCCACCGTTATACATTCTATTTGCCCTCCTTTCCAGGAAGGGGGTCGCCGCGCAGATTGGTCTCTCTCTCTTTCTCGCCTTTCATGATGAGAGCGTTAGCAACCATCTCGTGAACGCCTGTTACCCTGACCCCCGGGACCCAGTAGTCCATGGATGCTGAAAGGGTCGCCCTGTCAATGGCACAGATATTCGCCAGCATGTTGACCCCATGCTTTTCTTGTACGTGTTTCACGGCATTCGCTCTCGGCAGGCCGCCCCGCATTCTCAGCTCCATATTTTCACTCGCATTGAGGCCCGTACCGCTGCCGCAGCAGAAGGTCTTCTCCCTGATAGTGTCTTCAGGCATTTCATGGAAATTATTGCAGACATTCCTGATAATGTATCTGGGTTCCTCCAGAAGCCCCATGCCTCTGGCTGTGTTGCAGGAATCATGGTAGGTGACCACGAGGTCGTCATTTCTGCTTGCGTCAAGCTTCAGTTTGTTGTTCTTTATGAGATCTGCCGTGAATTCCGTTACATGTATCATCTTTGTTGATTTGGAATTCTCGAACCTTGTCCCGGTAATGGGGGAGACTGGTACCTCCATGAAATCAGTCGGGCCGTTCCAGGTGTCCATGTATTGTGTCAGGACTCTCCACATATGTCCGCATTCACCACCGATTATGTATTTGACCCCGAGTCTTTTGGCCTCGGCGTAAATCTTTGAATTCAGCCTTTTTGCCATTTCATTTGATGTGAAAAAGCCGAAATTGCCGCCTTCGGAGGCATAGGTGCTCCAGGTGTAATCGAGCCCGAGTTCATGGAAGAGCATCATGTACCCCATGCAGGTGAAAGTGCCCGGGTCGGCAAAGAGGTCGCCTGACGGCGTTACGAAGAGTATCTCGGCGCCCTTCCTGTTGAAAGAAGGGTTAATCCGGATACCAGTGATGGTCTCTATGTCATCGACCATGCCCTCGATGCTGTTCATAATGGCATGGGGTTCGAGGCCCAGGTGGTTGCCCTTCATATAACAGTTGGCCACAGGGCCTGATATCCAGTCCGTATTCAACCCGAGCAGGTTCAGGAATTCCCTTCCCATCATTGTTATCTCGGCCTGGTCTATGCCATATGGGCAGAACACCGAACAACGCCGGCATTCCGTGCACTGGAAGAAGTAATACCACCATTCCTTCAATACATCGACGTTAAGTTCTCTGGCCCCTGCGAGCTTGCCCAGAATCTTGCCCGGCGTCGTGAAATATTTCCGGTAGACAGACCTCATCAGTTCAGCTCTCAGAACAGGCATATTCTTGGGGTCGCCGGAGCCGATATAAAAATGGCACTTGTCGGCGCAGGCGCCGCACCTGACGCAAATATCCATGAACAGCTTGAAGGACCGGTACTTGGAGAGCCTGTCAGCCATCGCTTCGAGGACCGTCCCTTCCCAATCTTTCGGCAGCTTCCAGTTATCCTCCGCCGGTGACCAGTCTCGCGCGTTCGGGAAATCCAATATCTTGAGGTTTTTGCCTTTAGCTCCCCAGCAGAATGTCCCGGGTTTGAATTCGACTGGCGTATCCATCCACTCCGTTGCAGGAGGAGTATAATCTAGTTTAGACAGTTCTTCTTTAATAGGACCTTTTGCCATCTCTACTCCTTTTCTACTGGTAACCCAGCCTTTTTCATTTTTTCCCTGAAATCGTCTTCATACTCTTCGTAGGTATGAACATGGACGGGATAGTTCCAGGGATTTATGTGCCTGACCTCCCTGTTGTTATTCGCCATATTCCTGGTAGGGCTGAGGAACACCCCGCCCATATGCATAAGTTTGCTGAACGGGAAATACGCGAACAACACACAGATCAGAAACAGATGGATGTAAAAGATAACACCGATGCCTTCGGGGATTATCGGGCTGAAGCTGACCAGTCCCATCGCCAGTTCCTTCACTCCTACGATATGCACCTTAACGAAATATCTCATCAGAACGCCTGAGGCGGCTATGCCGAGTATGAGAAAGAGGGGAAAATAATCAGCGGCAAGCGAGATATACCTCACTTGAGGTATCCAGAACCTTCTGATGACGAGAAAGGTGACTGCTCCCAGGATCAAAGCGTCGGTGATATAGAGCAGCGGCACCCCGATCTGTAAAAAACTGTCGAGGCCTTCCATTATCTTTATTACATAAGGGACATTAATGCTGAAGAACCTCAGATGTCTGACGAGGATGATAAGGAATGACCAGTGGAAGGCAAGTCCGGCCATCCAGAGCCATTTGTCAGAGCCGTAAGAAAGTTTCGGCCCCTCCCTGAATTCGGTCTTTATGTTCCTGAACAGGGAACGGAAAAACAGCACTTCGAGCAGCATCCTTCCGATGACTCCCAAAGTGGAGGAAGGGTTCTCAAGCTTGCTCTGCTTGATCCAGGGGAATGACTTCATCTGGCCGCATGTTGTCGGGATGCGGAACGGTACAGGCGAACGTCCCCATTGCACAACGCGATAAATAAAACCCAGGATAAAAACCGCTAAAGCAGTGTAGGGGATGAGCACTCCGAAAAGAAAATGGAGGTTCGCCAACTTCACTCCCGCAAACGCAAGCAGAACCAGTACTATAACGGTGAAGAAGGGAAATAAAACTCTCATTTGGTTACCTCTTTTCGTTTAAGTTAACAAAATTACTGTCCGGGTCGTCCGGCTTTTCATCCGGCTGCTCACAGATCAGATTTGCTTGCTGCAAAAGCCTGAAAGTCATATGTCTCATTTCATTTGCCTTGATATCGTACAGTTTTTCTCTGCAGCGCATAAAAATGTCGAACGCAAGGAGGCCCAGGGAATCGATGTCGCTATCGAACAGGATTAGTTCATCGGACAGGCCGTTTTCACGGACCTCTTTTGCAAGCACATCACGTACGATCTTTTTCAGGGCAAAGATGAAAGCGACGGCCTGAGAAGGGGTAAACTCCTGTATCGCGCGTATTCTTATGATATTATCGAGGAAAACTGAAACCTTGTTAGGGTCGATGCCCTGAAGGAGATTTTCGAAGATGCCCTCTGTACCCTCCGATACAGTGTGTGCTACCGGATTGGTAAATTTGTTCTTTTTTTCACGGAGAAACTTGGCTGTCTCGGCCGGATACGTATCGAGAATATAATCAATCCACTGTCTTAATATGTCCGGCTTCTTCTCCGAGAGTATATTTTTTAGATTGGCAACCATTGCCGGCCGCTCCTTGAGCTAGAGGGTATTAAATAAAAGCAGCGGAAAGAAACAGATAATAAAAAGAATGTAAGGCACGCGTTACCGGCTGGAAAAAAAATCATCTGCGTTCGTTACTCCTTCTCCCCTTCTGATTTTATCTGTCTCAAAAACAGTACCCCAAAGAAGTTTACTCAATGGGGTACTGTTTTTTGAAGTCTTGTCGAAAAGCAATGCTCTTATACGCAGCCTGTAGGCTTTGGAAGGCCGGCATATCTGCAGGCCTGCTTTGCCGGTCCGCCCGGATAGAGCTCATAGAGGTATTTTGTGTTGCCTTTTTCAGGCCCCATCGCTTTACCAATTTCTTTGACCAGGATCTTGATCATAGGAGCAATCTGGTACTGTTTGTAGTACTCTCTCAGGAAGGTTATTACTTCCCAGTGTGAATCAGTGAGTTCAATGCCGTCCTGCTTTGCCAGTTCAACAGCCAGCTCCTTGTTCCAGTCATCGAGATTGAGAAGATATCCGTCATCGTCCACCTCAATCTGCTTTCCTTGAAAATCCATTGTTGCCATGTTTTTTTCCCCCTTTCATAATTAGGTATTTGACGTTCATCTTTGAAGGGAATAAATCCCAACAAGTAAGTAAAATACAAAGTATTCAACTTAGCTCTAACATTCAGAATTTATCTGATTTATTGTTTATAAGATCAGGCTATAAACAGTAATACACATACATACCTTCGGTCAAATAAAAAAAACTTATCAGCCAATCATCTTTGTTTATTCTTTAAATATTACAGGCTTAACCCTTTAAAAATATTATTTTCACGCCGCAATAATTTTATAGTGCGGCATAAATCAGGAGGTCCGCCCCCCTATTTTTTCAGACGGACAAAAATAAAGCCCGGTGTCGGCCTTCCCCGGCTGGCCGCTTCCCTGCCGAATTTATGTCTTCTGGCATTGTAGGTCAGTTCGGTAATGTCATAGTTTTCCCCAGGTGTAAGGCCCCAGGCATTGTCGAGATCCCCTTCGCAGGCCAGATTGAGCGCATCGATATACGCCTCCCCCATATTATGACCACTCCGGTCATACACATAAACGGCCCCGCAGGTGCATTTCCCGCCGGTAATGATGCTCCCGAAGCTGCTCCCCATATCCTTTGGTTCTTCTATCGGGGCGTCGCAAAAAGGGCACCTCAATATGCTGCTGTCCTCGTCATATCTGCTCATTCAATTCTCCTCTTTTGATAACCGTTCATGGACCTTTGCCGCAATCTGTCCCACACTCTCGGAGATAAAAGCTCCGTCTCTGTAAAGCGTGGCGGTGCCGCCATCGTTTTTCAGTTCAGATATGGCAGGGAGGGTCGCTTTTAAACTGTATGCTCCGGCAATAAGCAGCGCATATGCACGCACCGCGGGATCATCGTCCCGCATAAACGGCTCCAGGAATTCCCCTGAAATGCAGATCAGATCAGGGCGTATTTCACCGATCCTGAAGAGCGCCCGAAGCACCCCCCGTCTCAGCGATGCCTCATCATGAAAAGACGCGATGACCGGTGCAATATCAGCTAACGTACCAGGACTGTTTCTGACAATTTCTCCGAGCATCTCGGGCGCGCTCGAAAGATTGTTCCCTGACTCATCACGCAGCATCCAAAGAAGCCTCTGCGCCAGAGACCTTATCATGTCAGGTTTTGTTTTGGCTATTTCACCCGCTATCATACCTGCGGCTTCAATGGCCCTCCAGCATAAGATATCGGCCTTGTCATAGGTGCTGCCGATAAGAAATCTGAAAGTAGCCTTGGTGTCTTTTTTCGCCATCTCCAACAGCTCGTTATATTTTTTTTCTTCCAGCAAAGGGATGATTATTTTTCTCTGCACCTTTAAAACCTTTCTTTTTAAATGAATATGCCTGCCTAACAAGACCGTCCGCCCATTCAGGAGAGCCGAGGGCATGCAGATGAGTGTATGTAGCCAATACGTTTTTATAGCATAATCCATCCATTTTATCCATTATCCCCTGTCCCCGTTTCATCAGGAATGAGAAATATGACCCTTCCTTCATTTCTCTGTCGACGACCCTCGAGTAATGGAATTCATGGCCTTTCAGCACTGTGCCCGGGGTATAGAACGGGTTTTCAGCTGATATTTCAACTACTGTATAACCGTGGGCCTGCGGTTTTTTTTCGAGACAGAAGGTGAGTGGGAATATCCCGGACATGGGATACGTTTTATTTTCCAATAGCAGTGCTTTTCCCAGATACATTAACCCTCCGCACTCTGCGTATACAGGGAGGCCTTTTTCCACTGCATTGCGGAGAGACTTCCTGAACCCAGTGTTTTTTGCGAGGGCAATAGCGTTCGTCTCCGGGAAACCGCCGCCTATATACAAGGCGTCAATATCAGGAAGCCCTTTCTCTTTCATGGAACTGATCTCGACAAGCTCCGCACCCCTTTTTTCAAGTTCTTCAAAATTTTCAGGGTAATAAAACTGGAACGCGGAATCCCTGATAATGCCGATTCTCACAATGGGGCCGGGTTTTGGGGTTTGGAGGTTGTCTTTTATCACCTTGCTATCCCCTAATCCCAAATTCCTGGCACCTGTCTTCAAAGGGACCGCCCCTTGTGCGATTTCCAATATGCTGTCAAGGTCAATATACTGCCTGGCAAGGTCTCCGGCGCGCGCGAGAGCCTCTTCTACTTCAGCATGTTCCTGAAAAGGCGTAAGGCCCATATGTCTTTCCGACAATAAATTCTTTTTGAGTTTCGGGAGCGCACCAAGGACCGGTACCTTGCAGTACTTCTCTATTGTCTCCCTGATGATCTTTTCATGTCTTGCTCCGGCAATCTGGTTCAGGACAACTCCCTTTATGCCGACTTTCCCGTCGAACTTCTGTATGCCAAGAAGCACGGCAGCAGCGGTCCTGGTCATCTTAGTGCAGTCAAGCACAAGCACTACCGGGGTCTTCAACATCTTTGCAAGTTCGGCTGTACTATAAGTCCCGGCTGAGTCCAGCCCATCATAGAGGCCCCTGTTGCCCTCTATTACAGCACAGTCGGCATTCCTGAAATGCCCCTGGAATGAATAGAGTATCTTCTCCTGACTTACCAGAAAGGGATCAAGGTTATAACAGGGGCTTCCCGCAGCTGACGATAGCCAGCCAGCATCAATATAGTCAGGCCCTTTTTTGTAGGGGACTATTGAAAGCCCTCTTTCACGCCATGCAGAAATGAGCCCGAGGGAGACGGTCGTCTTCCCGGACCCTCCTTTAAGCCCTGCAATTACCAGCCTTGGATATCGAGATTCCATTATTTCTCCTTTTTTTCAGGCAGCTCTGTAATTATAGCCGAGCATTGAATTTAAGATAAAGTGTTACATACGATTGGCAAGTATTCTTCCGGCAGCAAACCTCATAGTCCGTTAATTGGATTCTGTGACTTAAAAGCCGTACAATAATGCATGAGATATCTAAGATATATAACTGCTAAATCCGCGTAAAATGAAGAACGAGAAGAAAGAGGAAAAGCACGATACAGCTTCTGAGAAGGTAACTGGTTGCATAAGATGCGGGACATGCTGCCTGAAGGGCGGTCCGGCCCTGCACAAGGAGGACAAAGATATTCTCCTGGAAGGCCATATCATACGCGAACGGCTGATAACTATCAGAAAAGGAGAACTTGCGTTTTCTCCCCTCAGCGGAAAACTTGAACCCATTAAGAAGGAACTCGTCAAGGTCGCGGGAAAAGGGAAGGGGTGGAGTTGCTGTTTTTACGACACAGAGAAGGCTTTCTGCACTATTTACAGCCACAGGCCGCTCGAATGCCGCCTTCTTAAATGCTGGGACACTGAAGAGCTTTTATCTGTCATAGGCAAAGATACGCTTGCCCGCGCCGATATCCTTGGTCCGGACGACCCTGTCGTGAAGTACGTTGAAACACACGAAGCGGAATGCTCTCTCCAGCAGGCGGAAGAGTTCATTTCAGTGCTCCTGAAGAAACAGGATGATCCTGGATCACTTGCAAAACTGACCGTGCTCATACATGAAGATCTGGCAATACGCTCACGCGCTATAGCTGAATTCGGTCTTTCTCTCGAAGCGGAACTTTTCGTCTTCGGCCGTCCGCTGTTTAAAATCCTGAACGCCAGGGGCCTGCAGGTAATTGACTTAATGGAAAACTAGAAATGCACAGAAGGGAAAGTCCCCTCTGTGCATTTTTGCTTAAAAAAGTGTTCTTCAGGCTTTAATTACTTTAAAAGACCTTTTTCCCTGAGATACTCGTCGCTCGGGATCTCCACAGAACTTGCTCCGCCGCCGTAGGAATACATAAGTCTTCCCACGTCGATCATCGCTCTCATGGCCTTTTTGACTTCATCCTTTTCTATACCGTCCGCAGCGTTTATCCCGTTGATAATATCCTTTTCTTTCAGTTTCTTCTTGCCTTTTGCCGCCAGTACGAAGGCATAAATCTTTTCTTGAAGCTCAGTTGTTTCCATGTATTTTACCCCCGTGATTAACTTTACACTGTTTATAAGCAGGCAGCCCCGCGAAGCGGGACTGCCTTTATTCTTAAAATCCCTATGATAATACTACCACTTAAAGGCTGCAGAGGTCCTCAATGTATCTCTCATGAATGTGAAGTCATCTATGGACTGGAATGTAAAGTCGATGCCTGTAAGAGAGAAGAACCTCTCCCATCCGATCCTCTCGATCCACTCGCCTAGCCTCTCATGCTTCCTCGCGTTTGCAGCATAAACCTCAACAATATGCTTTATCGCAGCTACGGCCTTCGGCCATCTTGGCGGCTCATTCGAAATGTAAGGAATAACGAGCTTCGAAAACTTGGGGCTGGTCCTCAAGCTGCTGATCTTCCCGCCAACAACGATAGCAATACCGTCTCTCTCAGGGTCCTTTATGCTGATCGGCGGGCAGACAGTGAAGCAGTTGCCGCAGAACATGCACTTATCAGGATTGATCTTGACGCTCTTATTTGCCGGGTCAGGGCTGATAGCACGGGTAGGACAGGAGCCAATGACTGTAGGAAGTTCGCACATGTTTTTGAAGTTTTCGTGGTTTACTGTAGGGACCTTTGTATGAACCGCAACGACGGCAATGTCAGAGCAGTGGACAGCGCCGCACATATTAACGCAGCAGGCAACTGCAAGTCTGAGCTTGTTCGGAAGCCTCTTGGTCTCGAAATACTCAAAAAGCTCGTCCATCATGGACTTCACAAGACCTGAGGCATCTGTGCATGCGCTGTGGCAGTGTACCCAACCCTGGGTATGGACGACGTTGGTTATGCCGTAGCCGATACCACCCATCTTAAACCCGCGGGTTGTAAGATCTTTCTTGAGCGGCTCAAGCTTCTTTTCGTCTGACACTAGAAATTCGACATTGTTTCTTGTCGTATAACGGAGGTGTCCGTCACAGTACTTCTCTGCAATATCGCAGTGCTCACGGATTGTATCTGTTGCTATAAGTCTTGGAGATGCAACCCTTACTGTCCAGAGCTTGTCCCCGCTCTCAGCAACATGCACCATGGTGCCGGGGGTAATAACTTCATGATATTTCCACTTCCCGTAATTCTTCTTGATTACCGGCGGCAGAAACTGCTCAAAATTAGGTGGTCCTACATCTGTTTTTCTTTGTGGTAATGCCATTTTGCTTTATCCTCCTTAAATTAAATGATTTAATTTATTTAGAATTTGTATTTGCCGGTCTTCTTCTCTTCAGCTTCTTTTGCCTTATATGACGCGATGTCAGCGTCAGTATAAAACATGAACGGGTCTTTCCTTGGTTCCTTGATCTGCTGCGGCATAGGAGGCACGCCAATAGCCTCAAGGAAGGACCTCATGCCTTTTATTTCTATGACCTCGCCGATCCTCTCCCTCGGCTTTCCATTCTCATCCCACCAATCCCAAATCTTCCGGATAATATCTTTAAGTTCCGTATACGGCGGCTCAAGCTTTATGAAAGGGATAATGACCCATGAAAGAAGTGAACCTACAACGATAGGTGCCTTACTTCCCATGCAGATGGTAGCTCCCCTTTCACCGCTCGGCCTCAGGGCCTTTGTCATTTTAGATATGCAGTGCATGCACCTGCTGCATTCAGAGTTGTTGATCTTCATCTCCTTGCCGTCGTAGCTGATGCACTGGGTCGGGCACATATTAACAATTTCTGCATTGATGTTCATGCCGTTCTTCGCGTAGTTTGCAACTTCCTTCTGGTCAATCTGGATATCGCCCTTCCAGGTTCCGATGATGGAGAAGTCGGCACGTGCTATAGCTGCAACGCAGTCGCAGGCGCAACCCGAAGACTTGATCTTGAATTTGTAAGAGAACGACGGTCTGTGCATCTCATCCTGGAATTCCTGGGTAAGATTATACGTAAGGCCAAGTGTGTCGTAATTTGACCATTCGCAGCGGCCTGGCCCTACGCAACAGCTTGGCGTCCTGAGTGCGGAGCCTGAACTGCCTAGGTCCCAACCGCGGGAAGAATATTCGGCAAATATCGCTTCGAGTGCCTCTGTCTTTGTTCCCAAAAGAACGAGGTCGCCGGTCGAACCATGCATGTTTGTCAATCCGCTGCCGTACTTGTCCCAGATATCGCAAATTTCTTTCAGCGCCTTGCTGGTGTAGAAAAACCCGCTCGGCTGGTTAAGTCTTACTGTATGGAAATGTGCTGCCCCAGGGAATTCATCTCCGATCTCGGAATACCGGCCGATAACTCCTCCGCCATAACCCAGAACACCGACGATGCCGCCATGCTTCCAGTAACCCATTTTTGTCGTGTAGCATTTTTCAAGATGTCCGACTGCATCATTGGCCATCTCGTTTTTCTTCCCTGCCTTCTTCATCTCTGTGACAAAGCTTGGCCAAGGACCTTTTTCCAACTCGTCAATCAACGGCGTAGAATACTTCTTCATCGAATCCTCCTTTATGAAATGATTTTTGTAAGCTAAATTTGCAAGAATTGCAGACGCTACAAAGATTAAAACACCTATTGTCTAATGGTCAAATAAAAAAATTTAATTATCAAATCATAATTACTTATTCATCTGTCATTCAAAGCTTCACGATCAGCCTGAGCGCTACGGCAGCAAATAAGGGACAGCCGTTTTTCTATTTACAATAACCCCTCTGGCAGTGCTATACTGAACGTGTTTTGGTTCTTTTTTTTACATAAACTTAAGTGAATATTTCTGGAGGATGAAATGCGAAAAATATTACTACTGGTTGTGTTCCTGCTCCTGACCTCAGTCAGCGTTCTCTATGCGCAGGAACTGCCGGTCGTCAATTCAATCGAAATTAAGGGACTGAAGCGTATAGAAGAAGGGGCGGTCAAAGCAAAGCTTTCCCAGAAAATCGGGGAACCCATTTCACAGGAAAAGACTAACGAAGACATTAAGTCCATCTTTAAAATGGGGTATTTTGATGATGTAAAGGTAGAGATCGAACCTTTTGAAGGCGGCGTCAAAGTCTTCTATATCATCAAGGAAAAACCTACTATCATCAAGGTCGAATTCCAGGGGAATAAGGAACTGGATGATGCTAAACTTAAAGAAAAAGTAACTATAACCCCCGGCTCTATCGCTGATACCGTGTTGATCCAGGATAACGCGGTAAACATCGGCAAACTATACGAGGAAGAGGGTTACTGGCATTCCAACATCGTTCCGGTCGTCAAGAAGATCACTGATTCTGAAGTCAGCCTTACCTATCAGATAGACGAGGGAACTAAAGTAAAAATCAAAAATATCCTTTTCGAAGGTAATAAAAATATTTCCTCCAGCAAGTTAAAGAAGGCGATGGACACAAAGGAATGGTGGCTCTTTTCGTTTATAACGTCGTCAGGGTACTACAAAAAAGACCAGATGACCGCCGACATAGATAAAATTAAGGATGTTTATTTCGACAACGGATATATCAAGGCCATTGTCTCCGAACCCGAAATAACGCTGGACAAGCCCCCCAAAAGCATGACTATAAAAATGCAGATTTCCGAAGGCAGCCAGTACAGGCTCTCCTCGATCAATTTTGCTGGGAACAAGGTCTATGACCGTGAAACCATACAAAAAAGAATAAAAATGGTGCCGAATGAAATATTCCGAAAAAGCCTTCTCGGAAAAGACTTGCGCTCCATCTCAGAACTTTACTCCGAAAACGGATATGCGCTTGTCTCGGTCGTGCCTGATCTCCTGCCGGATGACAGCAATAAAACGGTTGGGGTCATGCTGAATATCGACGAAGGTGATAAATACCGGATCGGCAGGGTCGAGATCTCCGGCAATACGAAGACCAGAGATAAGGTGATCAGGAGGGAAATCAGGCTTGCGGAAGGAGATACCTTCGACAGTTCAAAACTGAAGAGGAGCTATGAACGGATAAACAATCTCGGCTTCTTTGATCAGGTCGAAATGGTGCCCAAGCCAAAACCTGAAGAAAAAGCTGTCGATCTCGAAGTCAAGGTCAAGGAAAGGCCGACGGGCTTCCTGAGCGTAGGCGGCGGGTACAGTTCCGTAGACAAATTCATTGGAACCGTCGATCTTACTCAGGGGAACCTTTTTGGTAAAGGGCAGTATATAAAGTTAAAGGCCGAACTGGGAGGAGTCAGTTCTTTCTATGAACTTTCCTTCAGGGACCCGTATTTCCTTGACTCGCCTTACGCGCTCTCTACGGGTGTTTACCATACTACCCGTGAATATCTTGAATATGACAAAAAAGCTACGGGATTTTATGTGGGGCTTGGGAAAGACCTTGCTGAGTTCCTGAGGGCTGATGTTTCATATAATTTTGAGAATGCAACAATTTATAATATTCAGGACGATGCATCAAAAGTAATAACGGACCAGGAAGGCAATGCTACAACCAGCAGCATCTCTCCCACATTGGTAAGAGACAGCCGGGACAATTATTTAGACCCCTCCCGGGGTTCCAGAAATTCTATATCCTTTACTTTTGCAGGGCTCGGCGGGAGCAATGCTTTCATAAAAGGACTGCTCGACTCGGGATGGTTTTTCCCTGTTGGTGCTACCAATACCACGATTATGTTAAGGGGCCGCTTTGGGTATGGTACTGGAATATTCGGCAAAGAACTGCCCCTTTATGAGAATTTCTATGTCGGGGGCATCGATACTGTAAGGGGGTTAGGCTTTGGAGAGGGAGGCCCGAAAGACAAGCAGCGGAAAGAGATCTATCCCGATCCGAATGTCCCGCCAGTTTACAAAACAGTTGACGGTGATCCGATAGGAGGCAACACTGAACTTATCTTCAATGCGGAGTATATTTTCCCGATCTTTCCCGAGATGAAATTGAAAGGGGTGACCTTCTTTGACGCAGGCCAGGCCTATGAAGACTTCCATAATTTCGGGAGCCTGCGTTATACTACAGGATTGGGGGTCAGATGGTTATCTCCCATGGGACCTATAAGGCTGGAATGGGGTTATAATCTAGACAGAAAAGAAGATGAAAGTGCGAGTAAATTTGAATTTGCCTTCGGAACGTTTTTTTAAAATTAAAGATTCAAAAATAAAGGAGAATAAGCATGAAAAGATTATCAGTACTATTAGCTGTCCTCATATTATTGACAGGCACTCATGTCTATGCTGAAAACGTCAAGATCGGATCAGTAGATCTCGTGAAGGCCCTGAACAATTCGGATGCAGGCAAGAAGGCCAAAACAGACCTTGAATTTCTGATTAAGTCAAAACAGGCATCTCTGGATGAAAAAGGGAAGAATATAGAGAAGGTTAAAAACGAGATCCAGAAACAGGCTTCTGTCCTGTCAGCAGATGCAAGGAAAACAAAGGAAGAAGAGCTGGAGAGGATGATCCGTGATTATCAGCGGCAGGTGTCTGATTCGCAAAACGAGGTAAAGAAGAAAGAAGGGGAACTCACAGGAGATATCCTTAAGGAGTTGCGCGATATAATCCAGAAAATAGGCGTTGCAGAGGGATATACCATAATACTGGAAGGCGGAGAAGGACAGATTCCATATGCGAAAAAAGATATAGACCTTACGGAGACTGTAATCAAAAAGCATAATGAACTAAAGGCCACACCAAAAAAATAGCAAAGGTACTTCAACAAACAAGATGCCCCGACATCAAGAAAGCCTCCTCCCCAAAGGAGGCTTTCTTGACATACGGCGCAATAAACGTCAATAAAAATTGAGACAATAAGCCAAGGATGAAACTTAAAGATTTTGCCGTGATCGTCAAAGGGGCCGTGCAGGGCGATCCTGAAACGGAGATAACCGGCGTCTCGGGGATTATCGATGCTAAGGCAGGGGACATAACCTTTGTCTCCTCAGCAAAATACCTGGGGCAGGCGCGTGAGAGCAAGGCTGCCTGCATCATCGTAAAAGAACCGATTCCCGACCTGAAAACCTCACAGTTGTGCACACCAAACCCTTATTTTGCTTTTGCAAAGGCAATAGAATGTTTTTATCCGGGACCGAATTATCAGGTGGGCGTCAGTAACCTGGCGGCTGTTTCCAACCGTGTTTCACTTGGCGAGAATGTATCTGTTTACCCCTTTGCGTTCCTGTCTGATGACGTTTCCATAGGGGACGGCTCAATCATTCTGCCGGGAGTTTTTGTAGGGGAAAAGACAAAAATCGGGAAGCACTGTGTCATCCATCCCAATGCGGTTATCCGCGAAGGTGTCTCCATAGGCGACCGGGTGATTATTCATTCCGGAACAGTAATAGGCTCGGACGGTTATGGATACACTTTCGAGAAGGGTGAACATTACAAGATACCACAAGTGGGCGGGGTGATCATAGAAGATGATGTCGAAATTGGATCCAATGTATCTGTCGACCGTGCGACTCTTGGAAACACGATCATCGGAAGGGGCACAAAGATAGACAACCTTGTCCAGATAGCACACAATGTCAAGATCGGGGAAGGATGCCTCATCATGGCCTTGGTCGGCATCGCGGGCAGCTCAGAGATCGGCAGCTACGTTACAATCGGAGGACATGCCGGAATCGCCGACCATACCGTGGTCGAATCAGGGACAATGACCGCTGCAATGTCAGGTCTGTTCGGACATGTGACAAAAGGAGTATACTCGGGAGCGCCGGCAATTCCTCATAGAGACTGGCTCCGGTCCCAATCCTTGTTTGCGAAGCTGCCGGAAATGAACAAAAGGATAATGGAACTTGAAAGGAAAATACAAAGCTTGGAAAAGGGGGATTCTGTATGATGAACGTAAACGAAATAATGGCCTATTTGCCTCACCGGTATCCCTTTCTCCTCGTCGACAGGATTACTGACCTGCAGCCGGGGAAAAGCATTACAGGGATAAAGAACGTTACATTCAATGAGCCGTTTTTTCAAGGACACTTCCCTGGCCAGCCTATCATGCCCGGCGTGCTGATCATAGAAGCTATGGCGCAGGTAGCAGGCGTAATGGCCTTCCGTTCAGGTATTGAAGGCAGCGGCAAGTCAGTATATTTCATGAGCATTGAGAAGGCGAAGTTCAGGCGTCCTGTTGTGCCTGGTGACCAACTAAAACTCGACATCAAGGTCTTGCAGCAGAGGGGGAATGTATGGAAGTTTTCCGGCGCTGCCACCGTAGACGGCAAGCTCGCCTCTGAGGCTGATTTCGTCGCTATGGTAACAGACAAGGAGATATCGTAGGATGAAAACACGAATCCACTCTACTGCGATTGTAGACTCGAAGGCAGAAATTGATTCAGGTGTTGACATCGGTCCTTTTTGCGTCATCAAAGGGCCGGTCAGAATCAGAAAGGGAACGAAACTCTTGTCTCACGTTGTAGTAGAGGGTTCCGCAGAGATCGGTGAGAACTGCATGATACATCCCTTTACAAGCCTCGGACTCCCTCCGCAGGACCTGAAATACAGCGGTGAAAACACAAAGCTTGTCATCGGCAGCAATAACACCATCAGGGAATATGTTTCTGTCCACAGGGCCTCTGTTGGAGGCGACGGAATGACGGTCATCGGCAACAACAATTTCTTTATGGCCTATGTCCATGTCGCCCACGACTGCAAAATCGGCAGCAATGTCGTCCTGGCTAATGCAGCAACCCTTGCTGGTCATGTACTTATTGAAGATAAAGCCGTTGTCGGCGGACTGGTGGCAATCCACCAGTATACCCGGATAGGCAGTTATGCGATGGTTGGAGGTTTCAGCGGCATTGGACAGGACATTCCGCCATATATGATCGCCTCCGGCGCGCGGGCCAAGCTGTATGGCCCGAACACCATAGGGCTGAAAAGGCACGGTTTTTCAGACGCTGCGATAAATGCTATCAAAAAAGCATACAAAATCCTTTTCAGAGAAAAGAGGACCATGAAAGACGCGATAAAAAAGGTCCGGGACGAAATGTCCGGTATTCAAGAAGTGACCCATCTGATAGAATTCATAGAAAAAAACAAGCGCGGTATCTGCCGCTGATGAAGAAAGTGGGCCTCATCGCAGGCATGGGTGAATTACCGATAGCCGTAGCGCTTGATGCCCGTTCTAAAGGCTACACCGTCATTGCTGTGGGACTCGAACCTCTTGCCGTGAGGCCACTTGATGCATATGTGGATGAAATACGCTGGATTAATGTCGGCAAACTCGGCGCGATCATAGAATATCTGAAAAAATCCGGGGTAGAAGAAGTGATAATGGCAGGAAAAGTGCCCAAGGAAATGCTTTATAAAAGTAAAATATCCCCTGATCTCAGGGCGATCAAACTGCTTTTTACTCTGAGAGACCGCAGTGATGACTCTATAATGCTGGCTATTGCAAAAGAACTGAAGAAGGACGGGATTACACTCCTGAATACGACTGATTTTTCCTCCCAGCTATTAACTCCAGAAGGGGTTCTCTCCGACAGCGGGCCCACAGAGGAAGAGTGGAAAGACATAGCCTTTGGCTGGGGGATCGCAAAAGAAATGGGCAGACTCGACATCGGGCAGACGGTCGTAATAAAGAACCAGGCGGTCATGGCCATAGAAGCTATAGAAGGCACAGACGAAGCAATAAAGAGGGGAGGAAAACTTGCAGGCAGCGGCGCAGTAGTGGTAAAAGTGAGTAAACCTCAGCAGGATATGCGTTTTGATGTGCCTGTTGCAGGGCTGGATACTGTAAGGTCGATGGTCGAAGTTAAAGCGAGAGTCCTGGCAGTAGAGGCGGAGAAGAGCATACTTCTGGAAAAAAAGAGACTGATCAAGGAAGCCAACGAGGCAGGAATCGCAGTTGTAGGCTTCAAAAATAACCGCACGGGCTAGCATTTCTCAGAACCATTTCCACGGCTTATCGAATTTTAGTTTTCATAATAAACCTATAAATTACTTAAATTGACAAATCAAGGGATTTTTGTTTATATATAGCCTGTTATTTCAGCTTATACTTAAATTATATAATTATATCGATATAATGTTTTTAGTTTCTCAACTCCCAAAAATATATAATACTTGCGAAAAGCTTTAGCTGTTCGTTAGAGCAGTAATCACTATATATAGAGGTGCTTATGTCAAATAGTAGGTTTTTGTATATCGTTGTCCCCTTGCTATTCCTGGCTATACTCGCACTGCCAATCCCTGGGGTCTGCCAGGACTCAGCAAACTGTCTTGCGTGTCACAGCGCCATGAAAGGAAGAATCAAAAACGCAGGCGGTGCAATGGTCGAACTTAATATTGACGCAGACAAGTTCGGGGCTTCGAAACACGGCTCGCTCTCCTGCACTGATTGCCACATGCGTTTTTCCGACAATCCGCATTCAACCCCAAGCGGTGATGTGCCGCAAGCTGTCCTTGCACTTTCTTCAAAAATCTCGTCTAAATTCAAAGTTGACCCTATCGCGGGAGCTGCCTGCAGTACCTGCCATGAAGATATTTACAAAATGGTATTGGGGAGCGTACATGGGAAGAATATCGTAGACAAACATCAGTCGGACGGAGCACTTTGTTTAGACTGTCACGGCTCCCCTCATTATATAACCTCGGTAAAGGACGCAAGCTCGCCGATGAGCCGCGAGCGTCAGGTCGAAACATGCGGCAGATGCCATGGAGACAAAAAGATCATCGAAAAGTACAAGCTTGAAGAAAATGTCATGGAAAGCTACGAAGAAAGCTTCCATGGCAGGAAGCTTTTCCTGGGACATACGAAAGCACCTACATGCTCCAGCTGCCACAGTTCTCATGACATACGCTCAAAGAACGACCCTGCATCCCCGGTATTCGGTAAAAACAAACTTGTGACCTGCGGGAAGTGCCACAAAGGCGCCAATGAGAAATTTGTACCGGCAATTACACACAAACGCCCGGGGCCCATTCCGCACTATGGAGAAAAATTATTAATAATTCTGACGATCGGTGTTTTTGCCTTTATAGTTATACATGTTCTGCTCGAGGCATTTGCAGACATAAGAGACGCTATCTTCAGGAAAAAGGAGGAAGAAGAATGAGCGAGACCACTACAGCAACACAGGAAGTCCCGGCTGAGATAGAAAGATTCGACATCATCTTCAGGATACAGCATGTCATTATGTTCACAACATTTCTCCTCCTGAGTTTCACCGGATGGGGACTTAAGTTTGCCCATGAGCCACAGGGCCTGTCAAGTGTATGGATCAGGGTCTGGGGAGGCGCCGAAACAGCGGGGCTGATACACCGGATTGCAGGCGTGGGGATGCTTATTGATTTTATTTGGCATGTCATCTACCTCGCCTACCTTTTTGCAACAAAGCAGATGACCATAAACCTAAAGACAACCGTCATCCCGCTGCCCAAGGATGTGGTGGATGTTGTCAAAAACTTTATGTACTTTCTGGGCCTTTCGAAGGAAAAGGCCAGGTTCGGAAGATTTTCCTACGCACAGAAATTCGATTACTGGGCCGTCTTCTGGGGTATGTTCATTATCGGATTTTCAGGTTATGCCCTTGCCTTCCCGATGCAGGTATCTTATATCATCCCCCAGGCTGCGTCTGAGTGGATATGGCAGCTCCTATGGCTGATGCATAGTGACGAGGCGCTACTGGCCATCGTGTTCATACTCTTCTGGCATTTTTACAACGAGCACCTCAAGCCGGAAGTATTCCCGATGAGCTGGATATGGATAACAGGAAAAATATCAACGGAGACGTTAAAACATCATCACCCCATTGAATACGAATACCTTTTTCCGGAAGCAGCGAAAAAGAACAAGAAACATTAGGGGGAATAATGTTAAGAGCCATAACTATACTTTCTCTTGTACTTATGCTGTTTTCCTGCAAATGGAAGACAGATGAGAAACCGGTGGCCAAAGAAGAGGAATCGCCGGTAATCTCATCGTTGAGTGAATCCGGACTCCCGTGTTTCAAATGTCATGCTTATCAGAAATTCGCTCAGGACGAACCCGGCAAGTTTTCACACTCAAAACACATAAGCTTCGGTGTACACTGCAACCAGTGTCATATTATAAAGCCGCATAAAGAAGCTAACCTAAACAAGGATATCTGTAATGGCTGCCATAATCTGACGAACTTCACCTTCGCCGGCGCCGGTATGCCGGTAGTATTTTCACACCAGGGCCATTCTAAGAGATATGCCTGCAGCGAATGTCACCCGAAACTCTTCAACATGAAAAAGGGTACTTCCAGGATAACCATGGACCTGATGTATCAGGGCAATTCCTGCGGGAATTGTCATAACGGGAAGAAGGCCTTTGCATCAACTGACTGCATAAAGTGCCATAAAATGACCGCGTTCAAGAAAGAACTCTCCTATCCTTCCGGCGATATGAGTCCGGCAATCTTCAGCCACGAGTTCCATACAGCCATGTTCGGCTGTGATAGCTGCCATACCTCTGTCTTTAAATTCAAAAAGGGCGGGTCCGGCATGAAGATGGATGACATTTATCAGGGCAAATTCTGCGGCAAATGTCATGACGGTCAAACGGCGTTCGCTTCAACGGAATGTCAGAAATGCCATAAATAATACACGAAAAAGCAGGTGCGTCCTATTATTAGGAGCGCCTGCTTTTTTTATGCCCCCGAAGACCAGTCAGTAATCATGCCGGCAGTTTCAGGGTGCCTTCCCGATAAGCACTGAAGACTTTGAACGTGTAACTACATTTCTGGAAACACTGCCCAGCATCCCTTTGATTCCTCTAAGCCCCCTGCAGCCGATTGCGATAGTGTCAGCCCTCATCTGTTCCGCAGTTGAAAGTATTTCAGAGGCGGGGTCGCCAAACTTGCTGATAAACTGAAGGTGCTTATACTTGCCGGAAAGATACTTCTTTGCATCTTCGAGTATCTTCTCCGACTCCGCAAACTCCTGTTTCCTGCGTTCTGCAGCCGCTTCCTTCGTGCGGTCTTCGATCTCAATCGCAAACCTGTCCGGTATATCGTAAAAAGCCGAATGCTGCACATTCAGAACAGTTATCCTGAAGTCATCGTAAAAAGGCAGGGCAGCCAGAAGTTTTGCCGTCGCAACCGCGGACTCTGAACCATCTGTAGCAAAAAGTATATTCATTGTCCTCGGAGTGTCCCACTCTGTGCGCTTGACGACAAGAACTGGTTTTGGTGAATTGTTGACTACGGCTCTTGTGACACTCCCTAAAATGAGCAACTTCAGCCCCCTGACCCCCCTGGCACCCATCACAACGAGGTCGGCATCAGAAGCGGCAGCAGACTCAACGATCGTTGAATCAGGATAGCCCTCTTTCTCTTCGACACTCACCTTTGCCTTAACATCCTTCAGAATATCAGAGGCAGAACTGAGTATCTTTGGCGCGACTCTCTTGATTACCCTCAGGATCTGGGCGTGATATTCATCCTCGTATGGGACTTCACTTACAATATATAAGATAGTGATCTTGTCCTCAGGGCTCAGTTTTAAGCGTGTCAGGAACCGCGTCGCCGCATCCGAATATTCCGAACCGTCAGTCGCCAGTAAGATATTCACCTTTTTATACCTCCTTTGTCTCTTATCCCATCTTATCACAGGAAATCGATGCACACAATTTGGATGGAGACAGGTGTTAATCCTAAAAGCTTCATCAGGAACAGCACGCAAATAAGAGTTGGTCAGTGACTGCTCCGGGCACATCAGACCCTCCTCTTAATGCACCGGGGAAAAGTGCAAACTTGTCAGCTTTTTTTCATATTGCAAATCACGCCGGAAACACTAATAATAAAAGAAAGGCAGGGTTGATTATGTAGAGCCTCCTGCTGCCAGACCTTAGGGAAGGAGATTCAATGAAATGTCCCCGTTGCGATGCTGATATGGCCACTCAGAAGAAATGCGGCAAATGCGGATTTACTGTTGCCGACAACCAAAATGAGGTGGAGGTAGAATATAAAGACTTTAAAACTCTGGAACTTTTGGAGATCCGGCAGAAGAAGCAGACTCAGTCTCCGGGGGAAGAGGCAAAAATATGCACTGAACAAACTGGAGCGGATGTCATAAAGCAAGAGAAAGCTGCGGCCCCTTTGCTCGAAGCCAAGAAAAGTTCATTCCCTAATCTAATGATTGTCATTCTGATACTGGCGCTTATCATCGGAGGGCTATTCCTCCTGCGCCTTCTGTTTCAGCAATAAGAAATAGCTGCGTTCCTCTGACAAGGCAATAAAAAAACCACGGTAAGGCGGCATGCGCTCAAAAGATTTCAGCTAATAAAGTCCCATAGCTTTTCTTACAAGCCCCATAGTTTCCTGAGCAGTCTTTCTGGCCTTGTCCGTCCCTTTATCCACTATCTCGGAGAGCTGACGGGGATTTTGGATAAGATCCTCCCTTTTTGACCAGATAGGCTCAAGCACCCTGAAGACATTCCTGATAAGCACCTTCTTGCAGTCTATGCACCCGATGCCCGCTGTCCTGCATCCAACTGCAACCTCATCCTGCTCTTCCTTTGAAGAGAAGACTTTATGAAGCTGAAATACCGGTGAAAGATCAGGATTACCTACATCAGAGCGTTTGATTCTCGCAGGGTCAGTGGTCATTGTCTTTATCTTGTTTTCCACTTCTTTTGGCGAGTCGGAAAGATAGATTGCGTTATTATAACTCTTTGACATCTTCCTGCCGTCGATACCGGGAACCTTCGGGAACTCTGTCAAGAGCGCATCGGGTTCAGGGAAAATTTCGCCGTAGAAGTTGTTGAATCTCCGTGCAATTTCACGCGAGATCTCAAGGTGGGGCACCTGGTCCACGCCTACCGGCACATACTTAGCCCTGTAGATGATGATATCGGCCGTCTGAAGAAGCGGATAACCGAGGAAGCCGTATGTAGCGAGGTCTCTGTCCTTCAGCTGCTGTTGTTTCTCTTTATAGGTCGGTACCCGTTCAAGCCAGCCGAGGGGTGTTATCATCGAAAGGAGCAGATGGAGTTCCGCATGCTCCAGTATCCGGGACTGGAGGAATATGGTGCACTTGTCAGGATCAAGACCCGCCGCAAGAAAATTTATCAGAAGATCCTTCACCGAATCCTGCAGCGCTTCAGGATTTGCATATCCGGAGGTCAGCGCATGCCAGTCAGCCACAAAGTAGTAGCAATCGTATTTGTCCTGCAACTTCACCCAGTTCTGGAGCGCGCCCACGAAGTTGCCGAGATGGACCTTTCCGCTTGCCTGCATTCCGCTTAATACCCTGTCCAATTTTCCTCCGGGAAAAAATAAAAAAGCTTGTTATTATCCCTTTATATAAGGCCCACTGTCAAGAACCCCCCCATGATAATTGCTGTATGGACACCGGGAAAAATAAAAGGGGTCATGGATCTCATAACCCCTTGATTTTTATGGTGCCCCCTGCAAGAATCGAACTTGCGGCACCAGGTTTAGGAAACCTGTGCTCTATCCGACTGAGCTAAGGGGGCATTTCGGGACAGAGAATATTATACAATAAATCAGCAGAAAAAATGAAAACAAGACGGGAATCCGTAGCTCACTATAAAGTCATACTGCATAGTTCTGACTCAAGCAGACAATTCTTTCTAATCAGCAATCCCGGATGTCGGCCAATTCATTGAATTGCCGCGAAGGCCTTTGCCGCCGTATCCTTGGCATCAACAGAGGTGCGACGCCCTGATGTCCCAACTCCTGATGCCTGCTACAGGTTTTCCTGGCTGGAGGGTGAATGCGATTTTGGAGAGCGTGCCGTATTCGCTATGACAGGCCTTTTTTTCATGCCTGCAAGCTCTCTTTTAGTCTGTGTCCCATGGGTCACCACTCACTTCTTGATTTTCCTGATGCCGTTCGCTATATTCTCCATAATACACTTTCCCAAAATTTATTTTTAGCAGACGGAGGCTGACTTGGACATTATCGATATCATAAAAAGCAGACGGAGCGTGAGGAAGTTTACCCCGGAACCTTTTGCAGATGAAATCATTGAAAAGATTCTTGAGGCAGGGAGATGGGCTCCGTCCGGCCTGAACAACCAGCCCTGGAGGTTCGGGATTGTAATAGATGCAGGACTTAAAGAAGAGATGTCGAAACTGACCCACTATTCCACTATAGTGCAGGCTGCTCAGGTATTGATTGCGGTATTCCTTGATACCGATAAGAGCTATCACCGTGAAAAGGACATCCAGGGAATAGGGGCCTGTCTTCAGAATATGCTTCTGGAGGCGCATTCCCTCGGTCTTGGGGCGGTATGGCTTGGCGAGATCATCAAAAGTAATGAGGAGATAAAGAGACTTCTTGGTCTTGGGAAAGAGCTCGAACTTATGGCCGTTGTTGCCCTGGGGCATCCAGCTGAAAACCCGAAGAGCGTAAAAAGGAAGCAGTTAAAGGATCTGGTGGTTTTCAGAAAATGAATCTGAGAAAATATAAAAGATCAGCACCTCGAGTGCGCTGTCTGCATCCGGTATTTAATGCCCTGGTGCGTGTCCCTTGCTTCGAGCCTCTTTTCGATATCGCTAAGCATCCGATGTCTGCTTCTTCCCCAGTCAGGGGCCACGAGGATGCTGTCGGGGGCTGTTGCGAAGAGGCGCTGAAACACTATTTCCGGTGAGGTCCTCTCAATGAAATCTACGATGAAGTCAACGTATTCCTCGTACCCGAAAGTGTAAAAAGGCTTTTCTTTGTAAAGGTCGGCTAACGGTGTGTCTTTGACGACCTGGAGTTGGTGCACTTTCAGGAAGCCTATCCCCAGCGAGGATATCTCATCTGCCATGGAGAGCATCTCTGAGCGCGTCTCAGTCGGAAGACCGGCGATGAGATGGGCGCCGATATGGATCCCTCTTCCCTTCGTCATCTCCACTGCCCTGAGGAAGGCGGAGTAATCGTGGCCGCGGTTGATAAATGCCAGGCTCTTATCATATATCGACTGCAGCCCGTATTCGATCAGGATGAAGTGTTTTTCAGCCATTTCCTGAAGCATGCTGATCTTTTCCTCATCGACTGTGTCAGGCCTGGTCCCTATCGCTAGGCCTATGATATCAGGCTGACTCAAAGCTTCTGTATATAGCTCTCTGAGAGTTTCAATCGGAGCGTAGGTGTTTGTATAGGGCTGGAAATAGACGATGAATTTGTTGGCCTTGTATCTTTTTCTGATATGCTGTATGCCGTTTCCGATCTGTTCGCTGAGTGAAAGCGTTGGTTTGCAGGAGTTTGGCCGGAAGCTGTCGTTATTGCAGTATATGCATCCGGAAAGCCCAAGTGAGCCGTCCCTGTTAGGGCAGGTGAAGCCTGCGTCGACATTCACTTTGTATACGGTGAAGCCGAATTCGGTCCTCATGAATGTACCGAAGGATTTATATCTCTGCATATTCCATTATCAGATTTTGAAGACCGCTATGTCAAATAAGCTGCCCGAGTTCCCGATCCATTACAGGGGGTTAAAAGCGATGCAGCCTATATATATAGGCTGTTTTTGTCTGTGGTATAATACTGAAGCTGTAACTTTAGATGGGAGGAGCAAGAAATGAGCAAAGCAGAAGATAAAGAAGTAGAAAAACTCGAAGAGTCATTAGAAGGATATAAGGAAAAGGTTGTGCCTATAAACAAAGGGTCGGTAACCTGGGACAAAGAGCTAATTTTTAAGGGCAGGACGCAGCGCGGAGAGGAGATAGACTTTGATGCTCACGTCCAGTGGGGCTGTACGCCGACTGAAAGCCTGCTTTTGAGCTTAGCCGGCTGCATGGCGATCGACTGCGTCTCGTTTCTTCAGAAGATGAAGGCGGTCATATCGAAATTCAGGGTCGACATCATCGGGGAGAGAAACCCTACCCCTCCACAATACTACAAAAAGATAGACATGGTCATCCATATCTCGGGTGAAAACATCACGCCGAAGAAGATGGACAGGGTGATCTCCCTTTCGCAGGAGAAGTATTGCTCTGTCTACCATTCACTGAGGAAAGACCTGGAAGTTAAAGTAGCGTACAATATTGAATAAACCGAAAAAATGCAATTATTGCGGAGACATGTGAGAAAAATCTTTATAATGTCGCAACTTTGCTGATAATTTTCATGTGTCAGCCATAAAATATCCGTCTTTTTGTATCACATATGTCTTACAAAGGTGGCGCAGATAAAGATCTTTTTTCACACATATACGCAACTTTTTCCTTAAACGCATTTTTTGGTGCAAAGGGGCTTTGTGGATATGGATCCAATCCCCAACGCCTACCCTACCTCGAAAGTTCCTCAATAAATAAAAGTCGCAGGGTCTTTCAACTGGTGGCATCTGTTGCAAAGATGCAAAGCCTCTTTCTTGCCGATGGACCATACATGCGCCTTGTGGCAGTCCTGACATTTCAGCCCTGCCTTTGTCAAGTGAAGATTGTGCTGTCCGACCTTGGCTTCATTGCCATGGCAGTTTTTCATGCAGTCCTGGCTCGAAGGCTTTATCTTGCCGTGCGGATGGTGGCAGTCAAAGCAGTTTAGCGACGACATGGTCCCCTTTGTCGGAAGGTCCTTGTGGCAGTGTATACACCGTTCCTTGCTCACCATCTTGGGGGCCTTTTCGCTGTAGCTGTGGCATTTCAGACACGACAGCCCCTCCATCCCCATGCCATGGATCAGTTTGTCTGCATGGCATTCAGAGCAGGCCTGCTCGTCCGGCAGAAAATTGTGGAGGCTTCCGGTGTGGCACTTGCTGCAGCTTATCTTCTGCATGAAGACATGTTTGGCATGACCATAGGACTTGTTGAGTGTGACCGACCCCTGTTCGGCATCTGAAAGATGACATCCCTTGCAGGAGTTCCATGGGGAAATACGGCCATGCTGCTGTTTGATGGAACTGCCCCCCTTGATCACATAGGCGATCAGCATCCTGTTCTGTTCGAGGATGCTCATTGTATGGCAGGTCTGGCAGGTGAAGTCCCTGTGCTTGCTCATCTGCCAGGACTTGAATGCCTCCTTCATCATATGACAGGACACGCAGAACTCAGGGTCTTCCCTTGTATGCTTGTAATACCGTAAGCCAACTACCCCGCCGATTATAGATGTGAGCAGCAGAAGAACAACGATCGCCTTCTGGTTTTCTTCGATGAACCTCATACAAAACGATGTCAGGCGTGAGTTATCGGCCATTATTACTTCTCATGATTTGTCCGTCAGAAGGCTGAAAAATTTATATAGGAAAAAAGAGAAAATAAACCCCAGAAAAGCGCCAAAGGCCGTCAATATGCCGAGAACAAAAACGAAAAAGATATTTACAAGTATGCTTTTTGAAGTAACTCCGAGAGAGAAGAAGGTGTTTAGATCTTTTGCGATCGCGTCACGCCACGTTCCCTGAAAGGAATCCGCATACATTGAATCCATCAGCAACGTTATCGTAAGACTTATAATCCCTCCGATAACTGCCCCGCTGAGAAGAATCTTTTTTGCCTTTCCGGAATCGCGCATGTAATTTTATTTATTCATCATATCCAGGAAATCCTTGTTTGTTTTCGTCCCGGTAAGCTTGCCGAGCAGGAACTCCATGCTCTCCACCGTGCTCAGGGGGTTAAGCACTTTCCTCAGGATCCACATACGCGAAAGTACTTCCTTGTCCACCAGCAGCTCTTCTTTTCTGGTGCCGGAGGCATTGATGTCTATTGACGGGAATATCCTCTTATCAACGAGCTTCCTGTCAAGGTGCAGTTCCATATTGCCGGTTCCCTTGAACTCTTCGAAAATGACATCGTCCATCCTGCTGCCTGTATCGACCAGGGCAGTTGCCAGGATGGTTAGGCTACCGCCGGTTTCTATATTACGGGCGGCCCCGAAGAACCTTTTGGGCTTCTGGAGCGCGTTTGAGTCCAGACCTCCTGAGAGCACCTTTCCGCTGGTAGGCATTATCGCATTATATGCACGCGCAAGCCGCGTTATGCTGTCCAGTAGTATGACAACGTTTTTCTTGGACTCAACGAGACGCTTGGCCCTGTCTATGACCATCTCCGACACCTGGCAGTGTCTTTGGGGAGGTTCGTCGAATGTGGAAGCGATTATCTCTGCTTGAGATACCTGACGCTTCCAGTCAGTGACTTCTTCAGGACGTTCGTCTATCAGCAGTATTATCAGATGAATGTCTTTGTGGTTCTTCTTGATCGCTTTTGCGATCGACTGCAGCAGTACGGTCTTTCCGGTCCGAGGCGCCGCCACGATCATGCCTCTCTGCCCCATGCCGATAGGAGTGATGAACTCCATGACCCGGGTAGAATAATCATTCCGGTCGTATTCGAGCTTTATTCTTTCGGTGGGATAATAGGGGATGAGGTTATCGAAGAGAGGCCTCTTGACGTTTTCTTCGGGTGATTCGTGGTTTATCGCCTCGACCTTCAGAAGTGCAAAATATCGTTCCGATTCCTTCGGAGGTCTTATCTGGCCTGATACCAGGTCTCCTGTCCTGAGGTTGAACCTCCTTATCTGTGAGGGCGAAACGTATATGTCATCAGGACCGGGCAGGTAACTGTAGTCTGGCGAACGCAGAAAACCAAACCCGTCAGGAAGAATTTCCAGCACCCCCGCAGAGAAAGCGTTCCCGGTTTTTTCAGTTTGTGCCTGGAGAATCGCAAAGATCAGGTCCTGTTTCCTCAGGCCTGACGCTCCTTCGAGCTTCAGCTCTTTCGCGACAGAGGTGAGTTCTTCAATAGTTTTTTCTTTCAATTCGGAAATTGAGATATTTCCCATTATTTTGCTCCTCATTTGGGTGATATACAGTTAGGGCATTTGATTCCCGGGAGGTTTTTTCCTGTCCATGCGGGATTTTTATTTATTAAAAAAGAAGAATTGAACTAATTCTAAAATACTAGAAGAATAATATTTTGTCAAGAATGCCTTTACAAAAATTCAGCCCAAATGGTAGATTTCAAAATGAAGTACGGACAGAAGGCCATAAAAAGTGTGCGCATCGAGATATGGGAGAACCCACATCCCGAGAGAGATTACGAGATAGATATCAGCTTCCCGGAGTTCACCTGCCTCTGCCCGAGGTCAGGCTACCCTGACTATGCAAATATCAAGATCAGATATGTCCCCAATGAAAAGATCGTCGAGTTAAAGTCCCTGAAATTGTATCTAAACTCTTACCGGAACCTTTACATCTCCCATGAGGAGAGCACCAACAGGATTTTTGGCGAACTGAAGAAGAAGCTGCAGCCCAGGTTTCTTGAGGTCGTGGGGGATTTCAACCCCAGGGGGAATGTCAAGACGGTTATCCGGGTTTCGACCGAAAAAAAAGACCCTATATAGCCTTCAGTCGCGTCAGAAGTGAGGTCACTGTGTCGGTAAAGGACTTGATAAAATTGAAAGAAATATCGGGAAGGCCGCAGGATCTGGCTGACATAGAAGCCCTTAAGAGGTTAGGCAAATGAGAAAGAGCAAACGATCGGGCATAGACTTCGTCCATGAACTTTCCGATGAAAAGTTGGATGAATTCAGAGGCCTGTCCATAAAGGCGAAACTCCAGTGGCTTGAAGAAGCTAATATTTTCGTGAATAAGGCGATAGGCTTAGAAAAGAGGGCGCAGTTTGATAAAAGGTTTAAGTTTTATATCCCAAAAAGACAGAAAAAAGCCGGTTAGGTCCGTTTTGCCCTTTCAATAAATAATTTCATTTTCTGATGGTCTTTTATCCCTTTTTCGAGCTCTACCCCGCTGCTGACATCGACCGCGTATGGCCTGACCATTCCGATCGCCTCTGAGATATTCTCCGGTGTAAGTCCTCCGGCAAGAATTACTTTTCCGAAAGTTTTTGCCTCGACAGCGATGTCCCAGTTAAATACCTGTCCGGTCCCCCCGAGCATATGCGGCGCATACGTATCCAGCAAAAAGGCTGAGACAAGGCCCTGGTATCTTTTGAGCGGCTCAAGGCTTTCCAGGGATTTTACCCGTATTCCTTTTATCACTTTCCTTGTCAGGAGGCACGCCTCCGGTGGTTCCTCTCCGTGCAGTTGTATGACAGAGATGCCTGTCTGGTTGACTATCTTCAGGATTTCTTCCCTGGTCTCATTAACAAACACACCCACGGTCGCAGTAAAGGCAGGCAGTTTGGCAATGATCGCGGCCGCTTTCTCAGGCGATATATTACGCGGACTTTCTTTGAAAAATACGAATCCAAGGGCATCCGCTCCGAAGTCTATCGCAGCGCTGGCATCATCAAGATTTGTCAGGCCGCATATTTTTATTTTTGTCATGCGAAAAAGGCGGCCCGGCAAGAGCCATGCTGCCGGGCCTTTGTCCTATATTACGGGCAGTTTCGCCAAGGCTTCCCTGATCTTCTCCTCAGGATATTCATAGTCCTGGAGCTTTCCGTCGTGATAATCTGCATAGGCTTGGAGGTCGAGGTAGCCGTGGCCGCTCAGGTTGAAGAGGATAGTCTTTTGCTTGCCCTCCTGCTTGGCCTGGAGCGCTTCATCGATGGCCCCGCGGATCGCATGAGCGCTTTCAGGCGCTGGGATGATCCCCTCTGTGCCAGCGAACTGCAATGCCGCCTCGAATACTGGTGTCTGGTTGTACGCCCTGGCTTCGATAAGTTTGTCGTGATAGAGCTGTGAGATAAGCGGCGAGTCACCGTGGTAACGCAGACCTCCTGCATGGATGCCGGGTGGCATGAAGTCATGGCCGAGGGTATACATCGTCATCAGGGGGGTAAGTCCTGCAACATCGCCGAAGTCATACCGGAACTCGCCTTTGGTGAGTGTGGGACATGACGCCGGCTCGACTGCTATGATGCGGATCTTCTTGCCCTGGATCTTGTCGTGCACAAACGGAAAGCCGATGCCCGCCAGGTTGCTTCCGCCGCCACAGCAGCCGATCACGATGTCGGGATAGTCGCCCGCGATCTCCATCTGTTTCTTGGCCTCAAGCCCGATTACGGTCTGATGAAGGCAAACGTGGTTCAGCACCGAGCCGAGGGCATAGTTGGTGTCATTGTGCGTGGCCGCGTCTTCCACAGCCTCGGAAATGGCGAGGCCCAGGCTGCCCGGGTTGTCCGGGTCAATTTCGAGAGCCTTCCTTCCAGAGTTCGTGACTGTCGACGGGCTTGCATGCACCGTGGCGCCCCAAGTCTCCATCTGGATTCTCCGGTAGGGTTTCTGGCCATAGCTCACCTTAACCATGTACACAGTGACGTCAAGTCCGAAAAGCTTGCCCGCAAGGGCCATGGATGCACCCCACTGTCCGGCACCCGTCTCTGTAGCGATGCGCTTGATGCCCACCTTCTTATTATAAAAAGCCTGGGGGATGGCGGTGTTTGGCTTGTGGCTGCCCGCAGGGCTCACGCCCTCGTATTTATAATAGATCTTTGCCGGAGTTCCGAGCGCTTTCTCGAGCCGGTGCGCGCGAAAGAGCGGCGAGGGTCTCCAGAGGGTATAAATGTCGAGCACCTCTTCAGGAATATCGATCCACCGTTCTGTAGTCATTTCCTGTTCAATAAGCGTCATAGGAAAGATAGCACTTAGATCATCAGGCCCCACAGGCTGTTTTGTGCCGGGATGAAGGGGAGGTTTCGGCAGGTTTGGCATATCTGCCATGATGTTGTACCATTGTTTAGGTATTTCCCTGTCAGGCAGGATTACTTTTGTCTCTCGCATCTTTTCCTCCAGTTGTCATATTTTTTTTCAAAAGGCGACATTGTAAAAGTTTATTTTACCACAATATGCACCAGGTTACCCTCTTCCACGCAATACGTCAATTTTCCCCGCGATGTCCTGAGATTCCATCAGGGACGTGCCGACCAGCATTGCATCGATTCCGGCCTCTTCCAGCCTGATGACGTCATCTCGAGTCTTTATGCCGCTTTCGCTTACCACTACGCGGTCTCCGGGGACCTCTTTTTTTAACTCGAAGGTAGTTTGGATGTCTACCTTGAGGGTCTTGAGGTTTCTGTTGTTGACGCCGATAATTGGGGCATTGATCCTGAGGGCTGTTTCAAGCTCGGAATGGTCATGAACCTCGAAGAGAACGAACATGCCAAGTTCCCGGCTAAGATTAAGATACTCTTCCGCCTGTTTTGGGGCAAGGACGGAAGCCATCAGCAAAATTGCGTCGGCTCCGTGGGCACGGGCCTCAAATATCTGGTATTCGTCAAAGATGAAATCCTTTCTCAATACAGGGCAGGAGACAATCTTTTTAACATCTTTCAGAAACTCAAGCCTCCCCTGAAAAAAATCCTCCTCTGTGATGACTGAAACAGCATTGACATGTTGCTCTTCGTATATGGAGGCTATTCTTTGATGGTCAAAATCCGGCCTGATGAGGCCCTTCAGGGGGGACGCCTTCTTGATCTCAGTGATAATGCGTATGGCCGCGGAGTCCCTTTGTAATGCTGCGTGAAAATCCCTCCCTGTGTCGCTGTCCCGGATAAGGGATTTTAATACAGCAAGAGGGACTTCATAACGGGCAGTAGAGACCCTTTTTTTCTTGGCCGCGATAATTGTCTCTAAAACAGACATATGGAATTCTACCCCAAAAGGCGAAGAGATTTCTCTATAATTAAGCCTGATATTCCCACTCCGGCGGTTGGCCCGGCGTCAGTCCTACCACGGGGACATGAAGCCGGTATTATGTGTGTGGCACGAGGTGCAATCTGTTCCGTTGGAATTCGCATGGTTGCCTGTCTCGGTCTGGTTGTAGCGGTGAACCTGCGCCTGCGTGGACGGGTTTATATGGCCATAGGTCTGTGTGTGACATACCTCGCAGATTTTTGAGACAGGAGGGGGGGGATCTCTCAGGATACTGTCGTCTCCAAAGCTCTCGGGGCCGGTCTTTGACTGAAAGTAAACGGGTCCGCCAAAATGCATTTCGGGGCCCGGAATCGGCATTAAATTGATAAAACTCCTGATGCCCGCAATATTCGGGGACCTCGGCTCATGGCAGGTCGCACAGGTGAATTCTCCATACTGCGCCCCCGGCAGGCCCCATCCACCATACTGGGCCCAATAGTTTTTCTTGTTTGCGTTCCTGCTGTTGTGTATGAGTTTGTCGGATTGCGGCATTAACGAACTTATCGTCTGTACGGCAGCACCTTCCACTCCGTCCGGGTCCTCATATGTTACCCTCACATCATAATGATCATAAGTGAGGCCTGCAAGATATACGGGCGAAATGCGACAATTCTGGACAGACCAATTCATCCAGACGCCGGTTGAACTTAATTTATAATCGATCTGGCAGGTGTTGTTTGTATTATTGTCTTTATCAAAAGGCGTATTCACGTATAGGCTTAATTCACCTGTGGAAACCGTTACGATTCCCGGCCTGGTCATTGGCCCGGTCAGGTCAACGCCGGCAATAATCCGGGGGTTTATTCCTGTCACCCCGTCGGGATCGTTGTAAGTCATGCGGACATCATAGAGCCCAGGTGCAAGGCCTGTAATGCTGCTGGCATAAGAGGCGGGAGAATGAGGTGCTACACTAGTCCATGAGACCCATGTGCTGTCTGAAGTGAGCTTGTAGTCTATAGAGTAGGTATTATCTGAATTTGAATCCTGCGTATACGGCATTGTGACGAGGATTTCTGATATGCCTTGTAGCACGGCGGTGGCGGTCCCGGCATTCGTCTTTGCGCTTGAGAGGTCAAGGCCAGTTACTGTCCGGGGATTCAGTCCAATAACCCCGTCGGAGTCGCTATAGGTCATCCGTACGTCATAGATACCCGTCGGGATGTCACTTATCGTTGCGCCAAAGGGACTGGGTACGTGGGGAGCCCCTGCTATCCAGCTTGTCCATACTCCGGCAGAGGCAAGTTTATACTCTACTGTGCTTGTATTGCTGGAGTTTGAATCATTTGTGTACGGCATGTTTATGGAGATACTGTTTAGACTTGCGACTGATGCTGCCGCATTTCCGGCCAGTGTCACAACGTTCGACTGCGGCAAATAAGGACCGATGCCTGCGCCCGTGGAATAATTACCATTGGTATCAGTTGAGAATATCCTGTAAAAGTAGTTGGTCCCGTTTGAAAGTCCGGTATCGGTAAAGGTCTGCAGTGTGCCGGCGTATATTATCGCGCTTGCTCCGATAGTATTGCCCTGCAGGTAAGAAACTCCTTCAGCCGGTCTATCAGACACAACAGAATTGTTTCTCAGGACTATCACCTGGTTGAAATCAGAAGGGTTAGTCCAGTTGAGTATGATCTGCCCGTCCAACGTGATGATATTGTTCCATACAGGATTGTCCGTGGAGAGATTATCAACAGTGATAAAGGCGCTTGATGAATCGCTGTATAGCTTGCTTAAAGTCTGACTTGTAGTGACCGACGTTACAGTGCCAGTTATTAAATATTGTGAGCCGGGAGGGGATGGCATATTAGCGTGAGATTTTGGGGTAATCCTGACCTTGTACTGGATCGGGGCAGTGGTTACAGTAATATTCGTCGCAAGAACCACAGGGACCGCGTCAGAGCCCGGGTTAAAGGCAGAACCGTAAACAGTGCCCCCGTTGTCGCTTGTAATCTCCACAAGGCCCAGAGCAGAGGAACTGCCGGAGGTCAGGCTCACTGTTATTCCTGTTACTGTCGCAGTCGCGGTCGTTGTCTGTAAAGTGAAGGAATCAAGCACGACAGCTGCACTGCCGGGGACAACCGTCAAATCCGGGGGAGATGTCCCATTGCCGACCGTCAGTGGTACCAAAGGCATGTAAGGACCGGTGGCGGCACCGGTAGAATAGTTTCCATTGGCGTCTTTTGCGAATATCCTGTAATAACAATTCGTATTATTTGTCAGGCCTGTATCGATAAAGCCCTGGAGGTTACCGATATATATTAGCGTGCTTGAGCCTATTGTATTACCCTGTACGTATGTTGTCCCTTCCGCAGGTGCGTCAGCGATGGGAGAGGTATTTCTTAAAATTAGAACTTCACTGAAATCAAAGGGATTCGTCCAGTTAAGGGTCAGTTGAGTATCACCGACAGTGACCGCCCCCCAGACCGGATTTTCCGGCGACTGGTTGTCAATAGTTATCGTGGTGGCCGATGTATCACCGTAAGTTTTTGTATTCATCGACGACAGCGCAGTTACGACGCCCTGGACAGCATATAATCCACCAGGTGGTTCAGGCATAGCAGATTGCGCCTTTGGAGCAATCCTGACTTTATATTGGATGGAGGATGCGGTTGCATCTATGTAGGCCGACAGAGGGACTGTGATTACGGCCGAAGAAGGGTTTGATAATGAACCATACGTGATCGTTCCTTCATCGTTTGTTATCGCTATCGCACCTATGTAACTGTATGCGTTTGAAGGGGAGAGTGTTGTGGTTACACTTCCCACTGTATCAATACCGGCTGAGGTCTGTAACGTAAAGGCGTCAAGATCGGTGAACCCCCCTCCAGGAGCGAGGGTCGCATCCTGAGGTACGGAGCCGCTCCCCACAGTCGTTGTATCACTGGAGGCCTGAACAACCACGAGTTTGCACCCCTCCGAAGGTATCCAGACTGAATTCTTTTGCCCATATCTCAGCTGGACATCGCCTATATTATATAGGCCATTGTCTTCCACCCAGAGTTCAGCCCTGATCCTGTGGCCGGGGAGAATATTATAATTAAGTCCGGAAGCGGTCAAATCAACTGTCGCCCACCATTCTACAGGCCAAAAGACCCCGGCAGAGGACCCTATAAACTGGCCGCTTTCAAAGGTCGGACACGGCGCATTTTCATCGACATCCCAAAATTTAGCAGTGAGCCTCACCCATCCGCCGGATGCCCAGTTGAAGTAACCGTAAGTACTCATGTTAATTGACGAGATTGTCTTGGCAGCACCGTATGGGGGCGTGAACATGTCGTCGGCAATTGAGCTTGCCGCTGCCGTGGAATTATTCGTCCAGCTAAAATGATACGCACCGGAAGCATATTTCTCCAGACTGTCTGAATATACATATGTCCCATTGGGATCTGTGTTAGCTGCGGCGGTCTGGTTGGCAGTGGCTGTCCCGATGCAGACGTTTGACGCAGTCACATTTTGAAATTGAAAAGTCACATTTTCGGTATAGGAAGCGCATACTGACGGAGTTAAACAACACGCACTGGCAAAGATAAACAAACAGAAGAGGTGAGTTAAATTCACAAAAATTGTCTTTTTCGTTTTCTCCCCCTCAATGCCTTTTCAATTCAGACAATCCATTTCTCTGTCAGGAATCTTGCTGTGCTGATATTCCAGATTTAATAAAAGGCTGTCATTAATTCCTATTCTGCCCAACTGTGTAATTTAGCTGCTATAGAAATTAATAGTTAGAAGTTTATGTAGATAAGCAATTGTTGTCAAGTAAATTTTAATTTTAGAGCAGGGTCGGCCTTATTCATCTTTCCATCACATGAACCCCCTGGCAATATAGGCTGTTGTCCTGACCTGTTCAATATTTCCGGTCTAGTCTTCAGATACAGTCTCTGATTGCGTATGCACATTGTAGCGTCTCCACTTGGTTTTTAAAAATATCCATCCGAGAACTACTTTTGTTTTGACAAAAGTAGTAAATTGATTTGATCGAACTATAATTATTCAACGCATTTTTGTAAATGACTGTCAGGGTATTAATGAAATCAGGGAGGTTTTTTAAGGGGATTGCAACCCTTTAAAAAACAAAAAGTTATTTGAAGACAGACTGTATTTGCTATAATGAGCGCTGACATGGATGGCAAAGGTAAGATAGCAAAAGCTGCAGGGAGTAATGTCCATCGCAACTTTTATAAGCCGTATACTCGGCTTCGTAAGGGACATGATCTTTGCGTTTTACTTCGGCGCCACAGGGATTTCCGATACCTTTTTCCAGGCCTTCAAGATACCAAATCTGCTGAGAGAGCTCCTTGCAGAAGGTTCGATGTCTTCCGCGTTTGTGCCTGTGCTTACTGAATACCGGCAGAAGCATGGTGAGGAGGAGGCCGGTCGTCTCGTCAGAATAACATTTAGCTTTATCCTGGTTGTCGTCGGGCTTATTTGTGTCCTCGGCATTATTTTTTCTCCGGCCATTGTAACGGTTGTCTCTCCGGGTTTTATTAAATCTCCAGATAAGTTTTCCATGACCGTAATGTTAACGAGAATAATGTTCCCCTTCCTGCTCTGCGTGAGCCTTGCCGCACTTCTTATGGGAGCGCTGAATACAAAAAAGGTTTTTTTTGTGCCTGCCCTTGCACCTGCAATGCTCAATGTCACACTGATTTTGAGTATTGTTTTTTTTGAGTCCAGAACCAGCCAGCCGATCCTTGCGGCAGCGATAGGTGTCCTGGCCGGCGGCTTTGTGCAGTTTGCGTTTCAGTTGCCGTCTTTTTTCAGGAATGGTTATCGGCTTGGTCTGGACCCTTCCTTCCGGCACCCGGGAATCAGGAAAATGATGCTCCTCCTGGTGCCCGCGACACTGGCGCTGTCAGTGAGCCAAATCAATATAATTGTCAGCAGCGTCTTTGCATCGTTTCTTCCTCAGGGGAGCATCACTTACCTGTTTTATTCCATGAGGCTGGTGCAGTTCCCGATCGGTATCTTCGGTGTTGCTATGGGGATGGCGGTGCTGCCAACACTTTCAGAGCATGCGGTAAAAGGGGATATGGAAAAGCTGAGAGAAGACTTCTCATTTGCTCTACGGCTGCTGTTTTTCATAGCCGTACCCTCTATGGCCGGGCTGATCGCACTTAGGCAGCCGATTGTCAATCTTCTATTCCAGCATGGCAGGTTCGGGTATGCTGCAACGCAGGGAACTGCCGAGGCGCTTCTGTTTTATTCGCTCGGCATCTGGTCTGTTGTCGGCGTCCGGGTTGTGACGGCTGCCTTTTATTCTATGCAGGACACCAGAACGCCCGTGAAGATTGCGATAGTGGGCATGCTTTCAAACATACTCTTCAGCTTTGCCCTGATGGGACCCATGAAGCATTCCGGGTTGGCGCTTGCCTATGCGATTGCCTCGTGGATCAATTTTTCTCTTCTCTTCTTTTTTCTGCGAAAGAAACTTGGGCGTGTCGATGCTCGGAAGATCCTGGGTTCTTTTTTCGAAATCGCTTCTCTCCTCAGTTGCGATGGGCCTGGCAGGCTGGGGCCTGCTGAGGGGTGAGATCTGGCAACAAAGCGGCAATATCCCGGAAAAGGCCGCATATTTGACAGGCACGGTGTTCTTGTGCTGTG
>CAVTHB010000004.1:800000-1135000 GCA_963734475.1 uncultured Nitrospira sp. | reverse complement strand
TGTGTAGGATAGGTGGGAGGCTATGAGACGTGGACGCTAGTTTGCGTGGAGCCGACCTTGAAATACCACCCTTGTCTTACTGGGACTCTAACTTATTCCCGTAATCCGGGAAGAGGACACTGTCTGGTGGGTAGTTTGACTGGGGCGGTCGCCTCCCAAAGAGTAACGGAGGCGTCCAAAGGTTCCCTCAGGCTGGACGGAAACCAGCCTTCGAGTGCAAAGGCATAAGGGAGCTTGACTGTGAGACAAACAAGTCGAGCAGGTACGAAAGTAGGGCTTAGTGATCCGGTGGCACTGAATGGAAGGGCCATCGCTCAACGGATAAAAGGTACGCCGGGGATAACAGGCTTATCGCGTCCAAGAGTTCACATCGACGACGCGGTTTGGCACCTCGATGTCGACTCATCGCATCCTGGGGCTGAAGTAGGTCCCAAGGGTTTGGCTGTTCGCCAATTAAAGCGGTACGAGAGTTGGGTTCAGAACGTCGTGAGACAGTTCGGTCCCTATCTGTTGCAGGCGCAGGAGATTTGAGGGGATCTGTCCTTAGTACGAGAGGACCGGGATGGACGGACCTCTAGTGTTCCGGTTGTCATGCCAATGGCAATGCCGGGTAGCTATGTCCGGAAGGGATAACCGCTGAAGGCATCTAAGCGGGAAGCCCACCCCAAGATTAGATCTCACGGGGAGCAATCCCCCTAAAGGCCCGTGGTAGACTACCACGTCGATAGGCTGGAGGTGTAAGCGCAGTAATGTGTTCAGCTGACCAGTACTAATAGGCCGTGTGGCTTGACCCTTACTTTTTTTTCCTCCTGTTGTCAAATTGTTGTTGTATAAAAAATAAATTATAGTAAAATCATGACAGACAAGAAAGGAGGGGTTTAGCTAAAACCCCTCCTTTCTTGTATTCCAAAAAGAGGTCTTATATTGAAAGAACGGGATATTTTTGAAGAGATAATAGATATCGGGAAAAGGCGCGGTGTACTTACCTACGATGAGATAAACGATGCGCTCCCGTCAGAATTTTTCTCTCCCGATGAATTGGAAGACCTCATGGACCTTCTCCAGGACATGGGGGTCAAGGTCACTGATTCTGAAGAAGGCGTAGTTTCCGAAGAAGAGGTGCATGAAGAAGAGGAAGTAGGCGAATACGAAAAAACAGAAGATCTTGTCCAGGCATATTTCCATTCTATGGGCGATATTTCGATCCTGACAAAAGATGAGGAGACAGAACTCGCAAAAAGACTGGAAGAGGGAAAAGAGATCATAAAATTGATAGTTGTGGAATTGCCTTTATATAAAAAGGTAGAGGAGACCTTGGCGTTGCCGGAAGAGGTCCCTGAGGAAGTAGAGGAAGAAGTAGAAGAAGAAAATACGGAAGAAGAAGAAAAGCCTGATGAGGCACTCACTACCTCATTAAAGATTCTCGATAATTTGATGAAAAAGATCGAGATTGCTGACAGGAAGATTGGAAGGCACGGAAGCCTGAAGGACCTGAAGAAGCTGATTGCCGAGAAGAAGAAGAAGGATGTAAATCCGTCGAAGCTTGCAGTTCTTGCGAAAGAGATCCAAGCCGAATACAAACGTGTAGAAGCGGAAGTCGGCATTAAGATAGATGAAATAAAAATCAAATGGGACAGAATAACGAGGGCGAGGGCCCTTGTGACCGAAGCAAAAAATGAGCTTGATAACCCGCAACCTGAGATTGGTGGTCAATATAGCAAAAAATTATGTAGGCCGCGGGCTTCCTTTGCTTGACCTGATCCAGGAAGGGAATATAGGTCTTATGAAGGCCGTGGACAAGTTTAAATACGAGAAAGGCTTTAAGTTCAGTACCTATGCCACCTGGTGGATCCGGCAGGCCATAACCAGGGCCTTGATTGACCAGACAAAGACCATAAGGGTGCCTGTGCATATGATGGAATTTTATAACAGGGTCACGAAGGCCACCACGGGAATTGACACAATCACTTGGGCGAGAGCCAAGCAATGAAGAAATCGGCAAGAAACTTGGCGTCCCGACCAGGAAGGTAGAAGAGGTATTCAGGGCGATTCAGGACCCTATAGCGCTTCAGACCCCGGTCGGCGATGAAGATACAGAACTGGAAGATTTTATCGGCGACAAAAACAGTCCGTCACCGTACTCTGATGCGGAAAGAAATGAAATATCCGACCAGATACTGATGATCCTTAAGACATTGACCCCAAAAGAGGAAAAAGTCATCAGGATGAGATTCGGCATAGGCGTTGATAGAGACCATACCCTTGAAGAAGTCGGAAGACACCTGTCAATTACGCGTGAGAGAGTCAGACAGATTGAGGCGAAAGCCCTGAGAAAGCTGAAACATCCCAGCCGGCTCAGGGCCTTAAAAGTTCTTACAACCGCGTAACATTAATCCTGCATTCTATTCAGCTTTTATCAGTACGTTCCCAGTGCCGATCATTCTGTCGGCTGTCTTCTCGTTGACTTTTACGACAATGGCAGTAGATGTGTTTTTCCGGGTTCTGATGATTTGAATCAGTCCATTCGGTACATTGTATTTCTTGCCATAGTAACCGCTGGGTGACATGGTGCCGATGAGATCACCGGGCTTAAGACCGTCACTGCTTCCCCGGTCAATATAAACGATATCAGAGGTGACAGCCCAGTCCTCCCATTTCCCGGTTTTTATTTTCCGGCAAGCCACAATATAACCATTGATGTCAGGCCTTCTGAACGGCTGCTCAATCACCGGAGGCTTCGCATCAAAGTAGGGATACAGGAAATCACCAGCCTCAATCTCGGTAAAAGTCTGTACGATCCGTCCAACCACCTGCCCGTGCTCGAGTTTGATAATATCGAGGATACCGACCGGTTCCACAATGAAGCCCATCATCTTGCCCGTTGCCGGGTGCCTTACTTCCTTCTGCACTGGGTGATAGATATAGAAACGGTCCCCGGGCTTTGCATCGCCGGCAATTTTCACATAGACATCATCGTTGTTCCCGTATAAGATTCTTCCTGAAAAGTGACCGTCGATTTTTCCGGTAAAATTGCCGGCTGCTGCCGATAAATCCGCTTGATATAAAGACGTTCCGAGGCACAAGCGGCGGAGTACTCCTGACGACCGGCTCTGGCTTGCGAGTTTCAGTTTTCTGCTCCTGCTTTTCCTCAACAACCGGCTCCTGAACTGTTTCGGCCGTTTCTTCCCTCTGTAACAGGTAGAGCGGTATCTTGATCGACTGGTCAGGATAGATCCTGTCGGGGTTCACTATGCCAGGATTTTCTTTCCAGATTTTTGGCCATAAAAAGGGGTCCTGCAACTCCTTATTTGATATGTCCCAGAGAGTATCGCCTCCTTTAACTTTATAATCTTTCATCTCCTGCATTTCTGAAAAAACAAATGCCGGAACTATTAATGAGGCTACTATGAAAAAAGGTAAAAGTTTTCTAATCAGCATAATAACTCTCCTTCCTTAAAGTTTTTCTATAACTTAAAAAATAACCGAGATGAACAAAAGAGTCAAGCTTATTATAATGATGCCGGTCATTTTTGGCCATAAATTAACGCTCATCAAGATACAAGGGAAAATGCTGCAGGTGTATGAGAAATAAAAAAAGTAGTAGTCGGCCTTCTTTGTTGCCGGTTGACATGGCGAATGACCTCTTGTTAATGTTTTATGTGCCTTTAAAAACATATTTGCTGAACTATATTCCGAGAAATTATAGAATAATAGCTTTTATTAATATTATTATTGGCCTACTCGTTGTTTTAGCGGTACTTTTCTTCATAAGGGATACCCTGTCGACGTTCGTTTCCAGGAAAGAGAGCCCAGTGATTCATGAAAAGAAGCTTCAGCCTGATCTCAAAAAGGGGCTTCTGGATTATGGCATTATATTGAAAAAAAATCCTTTTGGTTTTCCCGCAGGAGAACTGAAGCTGTTGTCTGCTGCCGGGCCTTCGGCGTCCAAAATGCAGATATCACTCATGGGGACAATCGCAGGCAGGAGGGACGCGAGTTACGCTATTTTTTCTGACGGGGCGGGCCAGCAGGATGTGTTCAGACCGGGCGAGCAGGTCTTCGGGTTGGGGCAGCTGAAGAAGGTCGAAAAGGCAAGGGTAATAATATATTCCGGAGGAAAGGACATAGTGATAGACCTTGCTGAGATCACGGCTGTAAAGGAGGTCAAGGCCGGGCCGGGTACCGCGGCTGCCTTCGGGAGGAAAACCGGGGCCACGTCATACCAGGTTGACCAGCGGAGGGTCCAGCAGGCCATAGAGAAGCCTGACCAGATTATGACCGATGCAAGATTTGTCCCGAATCTGGTTGATGGCAGGCAACAGGGTTTTATCCTGAGAGAGGTGAAACCCGGAGGCATCTATCAGAGCCTCGGTCTGCAGAATGAGGATATTCTGCTGAAGATAAACGAGTATGATATATCCACACCTGATACTGCTCTTCAGGCCTTTATCGCGTTGAGGGGTCTTGACAGGGCGGATCTGGACATCGTTCGGAACGGGTCGAAGATGACCATGACCTATCAGATAAGGTAATCCAAGGGAAAATATCAGCGGATTTGCTGTGAATGGTTTCCGGCAAATGCCATTATCATATTGACCTGAGATAGGTATTCTACTAATATACATAGATCATGAAATTTATTAAGTATCCCTTGCCCAGATTACCTTTTCCTTTGCTTGCTGGAGTCTGCAGCCTGGTCCTGCTCCTTCTAATTATTGGGATGACAGCGCCGGCGGTCTCTTCAGCCGCGGAGACAAAGAAACCCGAAAAAGTCACTTTCAATTTTGTGGACGTAGACATTACTGCTGTTACAAAGTTTATCAGTGAGATCACGGGGAAGAACTTTATCTTTGACGAAAAGGTCAAGGGCAAGATAACTATTATCGCCCCGACAAAACTCTCTATCGATGATGCATATACCCTTTTCACCTCTGTGCTCGAACTGAAGGGGCTTACGGTTGTGCCCTCTGGTCTGGATATCTATAAAATAGTCCCTTCAATAGAGGCAAAACAACGGGGACTCCGGATATCTACGGCTGGCATGCCCCTCGATGAAAGCTATATAGCAAGACTTATCAGCTTTCAATACATCTCTGCGGAGGACGCATTAAAATTCCTTCAGCCGCTCGTATCAAAAGACGGCTATATATCTATTTTCGGGCCAGGCAATCTTCTCCTTGCTGTGGACTCGGGGCTGAATATAGAAAAAATCCTTTCGTTGGTTGAACATATCGATAAACCATCGTCAGCAGAAATACCTGAGGTCATAAGGCTTAAGAACGCTAACGCCGAAACGATCGCAAAACTGCTTAACGAAGGTTTTGCCAAGGGCAAGACAGGCAGGGCGCCCGGCCAACAGACCCCCATGGACGGCGCCATGGCTGTGGCCGACCAGAGGCTCAATGCCATTATCCTTTTCGGTGATCAGAGCGTAAGGGAATCGATAAAACTCCTCATATCCATAATTGACACACCCTCACCTGAGACTATGGGAAGGATAAATGTCTACTTCCTCGAAAATGCCGACGCTACCGAACTGGCCAAGGTGCTGGAAGTGATGCTCAAAGGCCAGCAGTCGCCAAAACAGATCTCCCGCCGACTGCTCCCGGCTCACAGGCGACCCCTTTTGAGGCCGCAGGAGGCATAAGTATTACCCCTGATAAGGCCACAAATTCCCTCCTGATTGTCGCGTCGCCAGCCGATTACCAGAATCTGTCTCAGATAATAAAGCAGCTCGACAAGAGGAGAAAACAGGTCTTTGTCGAGGCGATGATTATCGAGGCCTCAATCGATAAGCTCAAGGAACTCGGGACCCAGTGGAGGGCCGCTGTAACGCATAACGGCGAGCCAGTCGCCATAGGCGGCGTTGGTGCAATGGACCAGACTACATTACAGTCTATAATCACTGGGCTTGCCGGCATGTCCATAGGAGGCATGGGAAACTTTTTTAATGTCCCGGTAACAACGGTCGATCCTACAACCGGGGCGGTCACTAGCTCTTCGTTAAAAGTGCCGGGCTTTGCTGCCCTGTTCAGCCTGAACGAATTTAAAGACATCGTTAATGTGCTCTCTACTCCGCAGTTGCTTACTTCCGACAACAAGGAAGCGGAGATAATTGTAGGCGAGAATGTGCCGTTCATATCGCAGACCCAGACGAGCACTTCCACCGGCGTAGCTATCCCGGGAATTATGAATTCCATTGTGAGACAGGATGTCGGCATAAAGCTGACCATAACCCCCCAGATAACCGAAGGCGACTATGTCAAACTCGATATATACCAGGAGATATCATCAGTAAAACAGGACTCAACCGCAATCCTCATAACTGTGGGGCCTACTACTACCAAGCGGTCTACAAAGACCTCTGTGGTTGTCAAGGATGACCAGACTGTTGTAATAGGAGGGCTGATCCAGGAAAGGGACGAGGAAACCATTACAAAGATCCCTCTGCTGGGAGATTTACCGTTGCTGGGATACCTCTTCAAACAAACAAGCGTCGACAAGAAAAAAACAAATCTTCTTGTGTTTCTCACTCCCCATATTATTAAAGAGGCTGAAAGTCTTGCCAGGATAACCGAGAAGAAGCAGAAGGAAATGGCGGTCGCAAGAAACCAGTTTGCCGAGGGGGAGCTCCTGATTAAATTCAAGGAAGGCGTCACAGAAGATAAGGCGTTGTCGATCATCTCTGAAAAAGGTGCATCGGTCATCAGGTTTGATGCAAAGACGGACCTCTATCATATCAAACTGAGAAAGGCCCAGTCAGTCGAAGATGCGCTTAAAGATTTCATGTCGATCCCTGAGGTCCTGTACACAGAGCCAAACTATACCTTTAGTATAAGGTAATAGTTTAAGGGGCCTTTATTATTTACGCTTTCGGAATAATGCCAAGGTACTGGCAATTAATGATTTTATTGTTAATTTATTCTAACCATTCAACCTTGTTCTTTCTTTATTTATGGATATCGAGACTATTGAAAACATAAGAGACGAGGATGTCGAGTATCCCCTCCTGAACGAGATCCCGCTCTCTTTCGCAAAAGGGAACATGATCATGCCGCTCAGGAGGGAAAAGGGCCGCCTTATTGCCGCTGTTACCGATGACAGGGGAATGCTTGCATTAAGAGAACTCTCTCAGCATTTCGGACTTGATCCTCTGCCTTTGCATTCTTCCCCAGGTGTCCTGATAGATGCGATCAACAGGTTCTACGGGCAGATCGGCTCTGCCGAAGACGTCATGGACAATATAACAGGCGAAGACCTCTCTTCTGTTGCAACAGAATTCGAAAAACCGAAGGACATCCTGGAACTTACAGAAGATGCGCCAATAATAAGACTGTTGAACGCCATCCTGCAGCAGGCGGTTAAAGAGCGGGCAAGCGATATACATATTGAGCCCTATGAGAAGGAGCTTGAGATCAGGATGAGGGTGGACGGCATGCTCCACCGTGTCCTGGCCCCTCCGAAGATCATCCAGGACGCCCTTATAAGCAGGCTCAAGATAATGGCGAGCCTCGACATCGCAGAGAAGAGACTGCCGCAGGACGGACGCATAAGGCTCCTCATCGGCGGGAGGGACATTGATATCAGGGTCTCGATAGTCCCGACATCGCATGGGGAGAGGGCGGTAATGAGGCTCCTTGACAGGCAGCAGGGGCTTATCGGCCTCTGGGAGGTGGGACTGGACAAAAGCAGACGTCGGACACCTTGAAGAACTGCTGGGAAGGACCAACGGCATCATCCTGGTCACCGGACCTACAGGCAGCGGAAAGACAACAACCCTCTATTCAGCCCTCAACAGGATCCATACGGAAGAGAAAAACATCATCACTATTGAAGACCCCGTTGAATATCAGCTCAAAGGCATAGGCCAGATACATGTCAATACAAAGGTCGGCCTGACCTTTGCGTCAGGCCTGAGGTCGATACTGAGGCAGGACCCTGACGTTATAATGGTCGGAGAGATAAGGGATGTGGATACAGCCGAGATCGCGATCCAGGCTTCTCTGACCGGCCATCTCGTGCTCAGTACTCTCCATACAAATGACGCCTCCTCTGCTGTAGTGAGGCTTACCGACATGGGGGTCGAGCCGTTCCTCGTCGCTTCCTCGCTGATAGGGGTGCTGGCACAGAGGCTTGTCCGGGTAATATGCCCGAACTGCAAAGAGCCTTACAGCCCTTCTGCAGGTCGAAAAGTCATATTTTTTTAATTCCTCCATCCCGGAAAGCAACTCCCCATTTAAGTTATACAGGGGAAAAGGATGCGATGCATGCCTCGGCAAAGGCTATCTCGGCAGGACCGGGATATTTGAACTCCTTGTTGTGGACGAGTCTGTCAGACAGATCATCTCCCTGAAGGCTGATGCCATGAAAATAAGAAACGCGGCGGTCTCAGGGGGAATGAGGACCCTGAGGGCAGATGGACTGGAAAAGGCCCTGCAGGGGGTCACGACTTTAGAGGAGGTCCTGCGGGTGACACAGAAAGACGTGGCAGAGGCATAATGCTATTAATTGTGATACATACAGCAAGTATTCCGGAAGAACTTTAGGTTATTATGCCTATATTTCAGTACACAGGATATAGACCGGACGGGTCCAGCACTGAAGGTACTATCGAGGCTGAGGGCCTCCAGGCCGCTGTATCAGGCGTTAAGTCCCTGGGCATATATCCAAGGGACGTAATCGAATATGTGCACAGAGAGAAAGGTTGGGGGTTCAGAAGGTCCGACAGCAGGCTTCTTCCCAATATCACCAGACAGCTTTCGATCCTGCTGGCCTCAGGTGTGCCTATGATAGAGGCCCTCAGGTCCCTCTCAGAAGAAAAGAGAGGCTTCTGGAAGGGGCTTCTGGTGGACATAAGGGAGCGTGTTTCTGCTGGGGCAAGCCTTTCACGCGCGCTTGGCCAATATCAAAAGATATTCCCTGATTTTTACAGGAACATGGTGGAGGCAGGAGAGCAAAGCGGCACACTCGATATGGTGCTGCAGAAGGTGGCTGATTTTCTCGAAAAACAGGCCTCTGTTCGTGAAAAAATACGCACTGCAATGGTCTATCCGGCCTTCATGGCCTCTGTAGGGTTCATCGTCGTGTCCTTTCTCTTCACCTTTGTAGTCCCGAAGATAGTAAGGATATTCGAGAACTCCCAAAGTGCCCTGCCCCTGATCACTGTCGTTCTCATAGCAATAAGCAATATATTTGTCCATTATTGGTGGGCTCTTATTTTTATCGCCGCGGCTATCCCTTCTCTTATCAGGCGGACGAGGAAAAACAACAGGCCTTTTATCGACAGGATCAAACTTAAAGTCCCGGGAGGGCTCATGCAGGTTCTTTATTACGGCCGTTTTGCGAGGACCCTGGGGTTTCTCCTCGACGGCGGCTTGCCTATGCTAAGGGCCCTTGAGCTCTCTGCAAAATCCATCGGAAATATCATACTGGAAGAGAAGATTATGCTCGCGGCAACACGGGTGGCTGAGGGCGCAAGACTTTCTGCATCCCTTGAAGGCTTTCCGCCAATACTCTTGCAGCTTATTTCAACAGGTGAGAAGAGCGGGACCCTTGTTGAACTTCTGGCTAAGGCAGCCGACAGCTATGAGGAAGAGTATGAGCGGAGTGTCCAGAAGTTCCTGTCGCTTCTCGAACCCGTAATGATACTTTTAATGGGGCTAATCGTCGGGTTTATTGTGCTTGCTGTCCTGCTTCCGATGTTCCAGATGAACCAGCTGGTTAAATAGTGTTTATTTATGGATCAACCCCAAAGTGCGTTTATGACAGGATTGAGATCTGAAAAATCTTTACAATGTCGCAATTTGGCTATTGATGGATATGATTCGTTTTACCAACAATATGCGGTGCATTTGTATTAATAATGTCTTACAATGGTGGCGCAGGTAAAGACTTTTTCAGCTCTCAATCCTGCCATGTAAGTAATTGTTTTTTGGGTTGATATTTTAGGTAAGTGCCACTAATGGCATAGAAATAATCCGGGAGGAACCATGGCAACAAACAAAAGGAGAATGGAGATACAGCATTTTGTGACAGGCAGGGATGGGTTTACCCTTCTTGAGCTTGTGATAGTCGTCGCTATCCTGAGTCTTTTGGCTGCTATCATCGCGCCAAAGATGATGGGCAGGGCGGATGACGCCAAGATTGCGGATGCGAAGGTACAGATAAGGAACCTCGAGACAGCGCTGAAGCTCTACAAGCTCGACAACGGGGCTTATCCGGACACGGAGCAGGGGCTTGAGGCGCTGATAGAACAGCCGGCAACAGGGAATGTCCCTAACAAATACAGGGAGGGCGGGTATCTTGAGCAAAAAAAGGTCCCCCTGGACCCCTGGGGCAATCCGTATATTTATGTATCGCCAGGCATCCACGGGGACTTTGATATCCTTAGCTATGGTTCTGACGGCAAGGAAGGCGGTACTGGCAAGGACGCTGACATCACAAACTGGGACATGTAATATATTGCTGCAAGTTGTGGGTCAGGCATGAAAAAACCGTATGCTTTTATCCGATGTTCAGCAGTTGGAAGAGCTGACATTCGCTTGAAAGGCCCTTTTTCTGCGGTTCTAAGCTCATTTTGCTGCAGCCGTGAAACTCGCCCTCCGGGTTCAGACACTCACGGCTGCTTAACGCGCTCTTTCGCTAAGAACTGCAACGGAAAAGGGGCCAAATCGCTCAATTCAACTCTTCCAACTGCTGCTTTCAGAGTTGTCGGTCAGCATGGATTTACACTCCTGGAACTTATCGTTGTTATATTCGTCATCGCCCTGCTGGCCGGCATTGTATTCCCGTCCTTCCGCGGCCTGAGCGAAAGGCGATTGAACTCAGATGCGCGGAGGACAGCTTCGCTGCTCCAATATCTCAGCGACAGCGCCATGGCTTCAAAGGAGACCTACTCAGTGGACTTTGACCTCCAGAAAAGCTCTATATCCTGGAAGGGGCCGGAAGGGGACAAGACCGAAAGTCTCAGGACCCTCGCGGGCGTTGACCTGCAGTCAAGGGGCATGACAAGGGAAGGACTGGTGACAGTGTTCTTCGGTCCCGCCGGGATAACGGAATATATAGAGGTCCTGCTGAAGGATGATGAAAAGGAGATGAAGGTGGCATTCAACCCGGTAAGCGGAAGGGCGGAGATATTGACCGGTGAGGAACAGGATGAACAAAAGAAGCAGGAGTAGAGGGCTGCATTTGTCAGGCCTTGCTGAAGGCGGGTTCACCCTGCTGGAGATCATGATATCTCTTGCCATTATCGGAGGACTGCTCGTTACTGTCATCTATACGCTGAATTACAACCTCAGCCTCGCGGGGAGACAGGAGTTTCAGACCACAGCTACCATGCTTTCGAAAAACAAGATGGCAGAGGCAGAGAAGAACCCTGTTGCATCAAAGGGAGAGTTCCCCGAGCCTTACGCAGATTACAGTTATGCGACCACGCTAAGCGAATCACCGTATCCAGGCATCTCAGTGCTCACTGTTGCGGTAAGCAGGGGGGATGAAGATGTTAAACTCTCTGAAATGATAGAGAACGGATTAAAATGACCTTGCACTCAGGACATTATTCCCATACTTCAGACAGCGGTTTTACGCTTCTTGAATTACTAATATCAGTGCTTCTGCTCTCTGTTATCCTCATTGCCCTCTACAGCACTTTTTTTATCTCGGACAAGGCCATGACCGGCCTGGATGAGTCACTGCAGGGTCTCCGTGAGGTCAGGATGAGCATGGATATGATGTCAAGGGAGATGGACTCTGCCGTGTACGGGCAAGGGGACAAGAACTCTAAATTCAAGGTTGAGGACCGGGACCTCTTCGGCAAACAGGTCTCGCGGATAACCTTCACCGCGTTCTCTCTCCTGAGACCCGGCCTCTCCAGGATTTCCTATTATGCCGAAGAAAAAAACGGCAGGCTGACGCTCTTCAAACAGCTAGACAGCGCCTATATAACCGGCAGTCCGGCAAAAGGGGTTGCCCTGATAGAGGGGATCGATTCTTTTTCTGTAGAGGCCTGGGCAATGGACAAGTGGGTAAAGACATGGGACGCCGATGAGACAAGGCAAGTCCCTGATGAATTAAGGATCAGCATAACAGTAATGTTTAAAGGCAGGCCTCTGAAGCTCTTCTCGACGGTCAGTCCGAAGATAGGAAAGACGATATGAGGCAGGGAGAGAAGGCAGATGGAAGAAACAACAGCGGGATGGCGCTTGTTATTACGCTGCTGGTCGTGGCGATATTGACTGCCGTGGTGGTTGAGTTTGCCTATGGTGTCTATGTAAGCACAAACGCCCTCCATAACTGGCAGACGGCGCAGAGGCTTTCTCTTGCGGCCAAATCAGCGACGCGGCTGGGGGCAAGACTAATTACTGAAAACAACTCGTTGTATCCCTTTACGTATCCGGGGCAGATGGAGATCGCCCAGAAGATCCCCTTTGACGAGCTCGACGGCACAATACTGCTCAGGATTGAGGATGAAAATTCAAAGTTTAATCTGAATTACCTTGTAGCAGGGCAGAATGGTACTCTGAATAATACTGCATATGTCGCCCTGCAGGGAATGCTCAAGGACCTGAATCTGAAGGCAGACATCGCTGACAGGATAGTCGACTGGATAGACCCCGACTCTGAACCGAGGCTTCGCGATTCAGAGGATTCTGCAAAAAACGGACCTCTGGACAGTATAGACGAACTGCTTCTTATCCCTGGGATAGACAGGGAGAGTTATGAGAGGCTGGTCCCATATGTTACAATATACGGGCTGGAGCCTGGTCCGCATATTGGCAAGATCAATATAAACGGGGCTGCCATCCCTGTTTTGATGTCTCTTCCCGGAATGGACGCAGACACGGCCGAAAAGATAGTCAGGTATAGAGAAGCATCCCCCTTTACAGGAGGGAATAATGATATCTCTGCGGTCGTTGGTAGAGATATATACACGGCAATTAGTGCGGATATTATGGTCAAAGGTACGGCATTCCGTGTGCTGGCTACTGCTCAGACAGGGAATATAAAGAGGATCATCGAGAGTGTGATCGACATATCCGGCGGCAGCAGGGTAGTCAGGTACTGGAAGGAGTACTAGAACAGCGAATATGAAGAATGGTAACGGCATGGGCAGGATCGCCTTGTTTGACCTGAGGGAAGAGAAACTCTCAATATCCATATTGGAGAAAAAAAGTCATGCTGTTGTGTCACTACATGCCGTGCCTTTATCAGGCGGCAACTACTCCTTTGTGCTGGATGAAAATGTGGCTGGCATAGATGAGACCTACCTAAGCCTGCCCCTGGGTCTTCTGAATTTCAGAATCATAGAGCTGCCTTTCTCTGAAATGAAGAAGGTGATGGAGCTGCTTCCCTTTGAGTTGGACGGTCTAATACTCGGCGGCAGCGGAGATATTGTCTTCGATGCCTGCCTCCTGAGCAATGGAAACGGCAGATCAAAGGTGCTCGTGGCCTATCTCCGAAAAGAAGTCCTCAGGGCCATTCTGGAGAACCTTAAGTCCTACGGCATTGATCCGAGGGCCGTATTCTCCCTTGAACTGGGGCATGCGGTTGCTGCGTCAAAGGAAAGCTTCGCGAACAACCTCCTCATGCCTGTGCCGTTGGAGAATGATGAACGCCTGGACATTGCAGTAAGAGAACTGAAAAAACCCACAGTGGATTTCAGAAAAGACGAATTCGCCCATACAGCAGACTCAGATAAGGTAAAAAAGTCCCTGCGGGCAACAGCGGTTCTTGCCGTACTACTGCTTATCTTGTTTCTGGCTGATATAACAATGAATATTATTTCTTACCGGAGGGAAAACCAGGACCTGAGGGACGATATCAGGAAGACCTATCAGGCGATGTTTCCGGGGGAGAAAAAGATAACGAGCGAAACATATCAGCTAAAGGCGCACCTGAAGGAATTGAAGGACAAGGAGGGCTCTTTTGCCGGTGTCTCTCCTCTTGAGGCGTTGCGCGCGCTTACACGCATAAGCGGGCCTGGTGTTTCACTGGGCGAGATCAGTGTAGAGAAAGACATTATCATACTAAAGGGCGAATGCCCTTCTCTCAGCGACATCCAGAAGATCAAGTCCGAACTCGAGGATATCCTGACCGGCGTCAGCATCTCTGATACGAAACCATCCTCAGGCAATAAGACATTTTTTACTATTACCGCAAAGGGGGTGAAGGCGTGAACCTCAGGACTGACCGGAGCTTGCTGATTTCAGCCGCGGCCGTTATAATCGTCGCGATTTCTGTCCTGCTTGTCACCACCTCCCTGTCGCTCAAAAAAGAGAATTCGGCATTGAGATCGCAGAAAGAGGAAATGCTCCTGCTGAGAGAGGATTTTCTTGAACTCAACAAAAAGATCAGTGCTATTGAAGGGAAGAAATCGCTGATAAAGGTCGAGGGGATTATACCGGCTGTAGATGAGATTTTCAGGTCGACCGGACTGGCCCAGAAGGTCAAATCCGTAAAACCCACGGCCACAAGAGATAAGAAGTACGCTATTGAGGAAGAGGCTGACGTGGAAGTCGAAAAAGTCAGCATGAATGAGCTGGTCAATATCCTGTACAGGATCGAGAATGCCCCGATGGTCCTCCTGATAAAAAAAGCCAGAATGAAAACTTCCTTCGAGGACCCTTCGCTCCTTAATATTACGATGACTATCGGCCTTGTAAAACCCAAGTGAAACGCCTCCTGATTGCCGGTCTTGCCGGCATCTTTATTGTCCTGGGGTTCTGGCAGATAGCAGTCCCAGGCAGCCTTATCACGGACCTTATCGAGAGATCACTGGCTGACAAGGGGCTCCATGTTGATCTTATGGGGTTCAGGAAAGGCCTGTTTTTTACCTTCGAAGCACGCAGGATAACACTCAAGAAATCCGGCAATTCACTGCTGTCTATTGAAAATGCCAGGGCCAGGATCAAGCCTTTGTCTCTGTTTGCCCTGCACTTGCCGGTCCTATTTGATGGAGACATCAGCGGAGGCAGGATGAACGGCCGGGTTGACCTGCTAAATGATAAGCGAATGGACATTACGATAGATAAGGCAGCAATGGAAGGCATCCCATTTTTTAGTCTATTAGGCCTTTCAGGCAGCAGTGGGGCAGTCTCAGGAGATATGAAGATGGAGAACGGCAGCGGCGAAATCAGATTTTCCATGGCAGATGCTGTTTTTGAATCAGCATCTTTCGGAGGCATAATGCTCCCGCTGGAAATGTTTGATAAGGCCAGGGGCGCAATGACGGTCAAAAACAGTACCATTGAGATCAAATCCTTTGTGCTGGAAGGCGACGGCATCTATGCGCGGATAAAAGGGAAGATCACTGACGGAAGGGCTAGTCTGACTGTTGAACTAATGCCGGAACGAACTTTTAAGGAAAAGAACTATATCTTTTCGATGCTCGAACAGTACAAGGTCTCACCCGGCTATTATTCCATACCAATAAGCCCCAATTTTGCTGTGAATGGTGAAGGTGAATAAAGGAATTAAGCCGAAATAACGAGAATTGATAAGATCTGAAGATAGGAAGACAGAAACGGCCGCTTACTTCTTAATCTCTTCCATCAATTCATTTAAAAGGTCTTTCTCTTCAACCGTTTTTATTATCTTCCCTTTCCTGAAGAGCAGGCCTATGCCTTTTCCTCCTGCAATGCCTATGTCCGCTTCTCTGGCCTCACCGGGGCCGTTCACAACGCAGCCCATGACAGCAACGGTCAAAGGTTTGTCTATATGCTTCAGGCGGTCTTCGACTTTTGAGGCAAGTCCCCTGATGTCGATCTGGCACCTGCCACAGGTAGGGCAGGAAATGATATTTGCCCCCTTCTCTCTGAGCCCGAGTGATTTAAGGATTTCATAGGCGACCCTGACCTCTTCGTGGGGATCGGCCGACAGGGAGACTCTCACCGTGTCTCCAAGGCCGCCTGCCAGGAGTATGCCTAGACCTACAGAGCTTTTAATGATCCCCGTAAAAGACGGCCCTGCCTCTGAGATACCCACATGAAGCGGATATCTGAAGCTGCGTGAAAAAAGCCTGTAGGCCTCGACTGTCGTCGGCACATTCGAGGCCTTAAGAGAGACCTTTATTGCTCTGAAGTTCAGCTGTTCAAGGATGTTGATATGTTCCGCTGCGCTTTCCACCAGAGCCTCGGGAGTTGGATGTTTGTATTTTGCTAGGAGTTTTTTTGAGAGAGACCCTGCATTTACCCCGATTCTTATCGGGACATGTCTGTCCGAGGCTGCTGCGACGACCTCCGCCACCTTCCAACGTGCGCCTATGTTGCCCGGGTTTATCCGTAAGCCATCGACCCCCTGGTTGATCGCCTCAAGCGCGAGCCTCCAGTCAAAGTGTATATCAGCGATGATGGGCATAGTCACTGCTTTTCTGATGCTGCCAAGGGCCCTTGCAGCTTCGAGGTCAGGGACTGCTATCCTTATGATCTCACAGCCGGCCTTTTCAAGGGACTTCACCTGCCTGACAGTCGATTTTACGTCCCGCGTATCTGTCTTGGTCATGGACTGCACTGAGATGAGGCTTCCGCCTCCGACCGGCACATTGCCGACGTATATCTTCCTTGTCCTTTTACGAGTCGCTATTTTCGTCTGCTGCTTCATCTCTTATCTCCTGCTGCCTAAGCCTGTAGAGTTTTACCGCCTCAATATGTTCTTCGGCTGTTGTGGAAAACTGGTGCGTGCGGTCATCCTGAGATACAAAATATATATACGGCACATTAGCGGGATAAAGAGCCGCCATAATAGACTTCAGCCCAGGTGAGGCGATCGGGCCGGGGGGCAGGCCTTTTATCTGATAAGTGTTGTAAGGGGTCTTGCGGAGCAGGTCTGTCCTGGTAATTTTTTCTCTGGAACTTTTAATGCCGTATATTGATGTAGGGTCTGCCTGCAGCTGCATCTTCTTTTTCAAGCGGTTATGGTAGACAGCAGAGATCAGGGGACGCTCCGAGTCTACTACGGCTTCCTTTTCGATGATCGAGGCCAGGGTCAGCACTTGATTCTCTGTCATGTTCATTTTCTTCATCCTGGAGAGGATGTCAAAAGAAAATTTTTCGCGCATCTTGTCGATCATGCTTCCGAGAGCATCTTTGGGTGAAATTCCCTTTGGGATCCTGTAGGTATCAGGAAATATATAACCTTCGATACTTTTTGACTCTATCTTGTATGAGGCAAGAAAGTCAGGGTCATACGCGAGCTTCATGAACTCGTCCTTCTTCATAATGCCGTTTTTTTCGAGCTGCCCGGAGATCTCCAAAAGCGAGTCGCCCTCAAGGATTTTTATCTCATATTCAATTATCTGACCTTTGCGTATAATTTTGAATATATCAAAAGGACTCATGCTGCTCCATATTGAATAGAAACCTGCCCGGATCTTCCTGTCTGCCCCTGTCAGTCTTCCCGCGAGCAGAAAGACGTTTTTGTCCCGTATCAGCTTCTGGTCATGGAGGATATCCACCGCCTGCCTGAAGGTCGACCCCTTGGGGATTTCTATCTCGGACTTCCTGTTACCTGTCTGGGCAGGCACCAGCATTTCGAATGCGGTATAGGAGACGAGCATCAGCAGGATGCTCGAAAATATAAATAGAAGATTTTTTTTCATATATTGTAGGATGCCAAATAAGCTGTTGAAATGTAAACCACGTTAACCCGAAAAAGCATTTATCAGGGGTGTGGATGACTGAAAAGTCTTTTGCAGCGGCACGTTATTCATGCCATGGTGAAATTCCTGATGTGCATATAATTATGCAAGCAAGTAATGAGAATTTTATCACGGCAGCTAATAAAATCCTGCCGAAATTAAAAGACTTTGAAGGCCTTCATGCCCCTCCTTGATTAAAATCAGTTGTATTTTTTATTAAGAAATATGGCCCAAAAAAGAAAGCGGGGCAGGGCCCCGCTTTCCAGAGAATATAACATCGGAAGGCTTAGTACATTCCGCCCATTCCGCCCATTCCGCCGCCAGGAGGCATTGCCGGCATCTCAGGCTTTTCCTCTGGGAGATCGGTTATCATAACAGAGGTAGTGAGCATCAGCGATGCTACGGATGAAGCGTTCTGAAGAGCGTACCTGGTCACCTTTGTAGGATCGATGATACCTGCCTTCAGCATGTCCACATACTCTTCGCCTGCTGCGTCAAAACCATAGTTTGCTTCCTTGGAGGATTTGACTTTGTCGACGATCACTGAGGGTTCGAGGCCTGTGTTATTGATGATCTGGCGAATCGGCTCTTCGAGCGCCCTTTTAAGGATATCAACGCCGACGTTCTGGTCGTGGTTTTCGAGTTTCAGTCCTTTTAAGGCGCTGACGCATCGCAGCAAGGCAACGCCTCCGCCGGGGACCACGCCTTCTTCAACAGCGGCCCTTGTAGCATGGAGGGCATCCTCAACTCTTGCCTTTTTCTCCTTCATCTCGGTCTCCGTATACGCGCCGACATTGATTACTGCCACTCCGCCGACGATTTTTGCGAGCCGTTCCTGTAGTTTTTCCTTATCATAGTCAGAGGTTGTCTCATCGATCTGGGCCTTTATCTGTTTTACCCTGCCCTTGATCTTTGCGGGGTCGCCGGCACCCTCAACTATGGTCGTGTTCTCTTTGTCAATCGTGATCTTCTTGGCCTTTCCGAGATCGGTCAGCTTGACGTTTTCGAGCTTGATTCCGAGGTCTTCGGATATTACAGTGCCGCCTGTAAGGATTGCTATGTCTTCGAGCATGGCCTTGCGCCTGTCTCCGAAGCCAGGGGCCTTGACAGCGCATACCTGTATGGTCCCTCTTAACTTATTGACTACCAGGGTGGCGAGTGCCTCTCCCTCGACTTCCTCAGCGATGATCATCAGGGGTTTGCCCATCTTCGCGGTCTGCTCCAGGATAGGAAGCAGGTCTTTCATGGAAGATATCTTCTTCTCATGGATCAGGATAAAGACGTCTTCGAGGTTGCACTCCATCCTGTCAGGATCTGTGACAAAATATGGGGAAGAGTAACCCCTGTCAAACTGCATCCCTTCTACAACATCAAGGGAGGTCACCATGCTCTTTGCCTCTTCAACGGTTATAACGCCGTCTTTGCCGACTTTGTCCATCGCCTCAGCGATCAGTTCGCCGATTGAGGGATCATTGTTTGCAGAGATTGTTCCTACCTGTGCTATCTCCTTTTTGTCCTGCACTGTTTTGCTGATCTTCTTGAGTTCCTCGACGATCTTCTCAACACCTTTTTCGATGCCCCTCTTGATATCCATTGGATTGGAGCCCGCAACAACGTGCTTTATTCCGCCGCTGTAGATCGCGTGGGCCAGGACGGTAGCAGTTGTCGTGCCGTCACCCGCAACATCAGAGGTTTTGCTTGCTACTTCTCTTACGAGCTGTGCGCCCATATTTTCAAAAGGGTCTTTCAGCTCGATTTCCTTTGCTACTGTGACGCCGTCTTTTGTTATGGTCGGCGCGCCATATTTCTTGTCTATGATGACATTTTTACCTTTTGGTCCGAGCGTTGCCGAGACCGCGTTTGTGAGCAGCGTAATACCCTTCAGTATTGAGCTCCTAGCCGCTTCATCAAAAAGAAGCTGTTTTGCCATTGTTTATTCCTCCTTGAAAAATGTTAGATAAGTTTAGTTTAACCCTGGATGATGCCGAGTATGTCTTCTTCTTTGATAATCAGGTATTCGTTGTTATCAATATTGATCTTGGAGCCGGAGTATTTGTCGAAAAGTATAACGTCTCCGACTTTAATCTCCTTCACTTCTGATCCGACAGCCTCGATAACTCCTTTTTGAGGTTTTTCTTTAGCAGACTCCGGGATATATATGCCGCCGGCTGTTTTTTCTGCTTCTTCGGAGTATTTTACGAATACTCTGTCTTTCAGTGGTTTGAATTTCATGAATAGTTCTCCTTTCTTTTTTATCTGAGTTTTGGGTTGTTAGCACTCAAAGCGCGTGAGTGCTAATATACTAAGAAATGATATGTTTAGGCAAGGTCTTTTTGCAGGTAATAAAAGTTAATAATTGCTGGTTTCTGTTATAATCTTCTAATTTCTTTAATTTTCTAATAAAATCAGCCTAATTCATTTTTCTTTTTAGCGATGAATTCCTCGATAGTCTCTCTGTAATAGTCCCCGCTGTTTCGTATTGCCAGAGGTATTCTTTTTTCATACAACTTCTGTCCTTCTTTCAGTTCGGGTGCGAATATAGCAAAAAAGTTCTCGTTCTTAATGGATTCCATCACCTTAGCAGAGTTATAAAGATAAATATCGTTTATGATCGTCCTGGAAAGCCTCTTCGCCTTCTCGAGGGCCTCGGGATCTTCTTCGCCTGCGGCCCTTTTAACTTCAGGGTCAGCCGGTTTTTTGAATTCGGGCCCTTCGCCCGGCAGGCCGGTCCCTGAAATCTCCGATGAAGGCGCAGTGGCCTCCTGCGATGGCTTCTTTTCCGTGGGGCCTTCTTCCGGCATGACCACGAGTTTGTTGATTCTTTCGATAAGCATAACAGGGATGTCCTGCGCCTCGATATAATCATCAGCGCCATAAAGCGAAGCAGGTTCACGCCTGTATTTCGACTTGTCGAATATTGAAGGGACGAGTATGAACTTTATGTCTTTCATCTCCGGTCTTGACTTGAGTTTCTTGCATACCTCAAACCCGTAAATCTTTGGAAGCGAAACCTCTACTACAGCAAGAAAAGGAAGTTCCCTGAGTGCTTTTACCATGACATCGATACCGTCGGTTGAAGTAACGACTTTATATCCCTGGTCCTGCAGTATCGCGCGGGCACTCTCCATTACTTCAGGATTGGAGTGGGCAACCAGCACTTTAGCTGTGTCAAGGGTCTTTTTTATCTGCACAGGTGGTTTTTTTACGACAAGCACTGTACTGCATTTAGGGCATTTAAACCTTGAACCTGCGGTCGAGAGCTTTGCATCATCCACCTTCAGCTTTACCTTGCACTTCGGACATATTACTACCACTTTTTGGACCTCCTTGGTTGCCAGAGTTTGATCGTGAAGAGGCCGGCAACGAACCCGCCTACATGAGCAAAAAATGCAATGCCACCCTGGGCCGCATTTCCCTGCGAAAGTAGGCCGCTCACGACCTGTATAATAGCCCAAAATCCAATAACTATCAAGGCTGGAATCTTGACGACAGTGATATAAAAGCCCAATAAGACAATTGTGCGCACCTGCGCCATCGGGAAAAGCAGGATGTATGCCCCCAGCATGCCGGAAACAGCGCCGCTTGCCCCGATCATAGGGATATTAGAGCTTGGGCTGAGCAGTGTGTGGGAGAGTGCGGCCACAACGCCGCAGAAGAGGTAGAAAAGGATAAATCTTATGTGGCCCAGACTTTCTTCAATGTTATTGCCGAATATCCAGAAATAGAGCATATTCCAGGCGATATGGAACACCCCCCCGTGCATGAACATTGAGGTAAATATAGTCAGATAAGCAGGTATCGGCTGAGTGGATTGAAAACTGATGATGTTCTGCGGTATCGCGCCGTAACTGTAAACGATACTTCTGCTGTCTTCTCCTGAGAGGAGTTGCATGACAAAGACCAGCAGATTCAGGCTGATAATCAGGATCGTGCTGTAAGGGACTATATTTATCGGGTTGTCATCTCTGTAAGGTATCATCTGTAACCACCTTTAAAGGACATGTAACATATACATTTTACACATTATTAATATCCAACAGGGATGTGCTCAGATAATTTCTTAAAAATGACAGCACAGGTGGTGATGTTATAGGCAGGCCTTCGAGTTCTTTTTTTATTTTGCGCGTGTCCAGCGAAAATGCATTGCTGTTTTTGTGATAGGTGAACAGAAAATCGACCTGAGGGCTGCCCGCAATCAGCACGACAAGGGTTTCGGAGATGTTGCCGAGAGGTTTCATGTCTATGTGACCAGGCTTGAAAGCAGCGGTTACGATTGTACCGGAGGTGTCAGCTGCCTTTACAGTGATATCTCCGCCGGTATCCCGTGCAGCCTGGGCAAGCAGCGGAAGTCCGAGCCCAACCTTTCTGGTCGTCCGTGTCGTAACGAAAGGGTCGAGGACTTTCAGCCTTATGTCCTCCGGAATGCCTTTGCCGTTATCTTCGATTTCAACGGTGAGAAGGTCTTTCGGCGTCTCCTCCGATATAGTTATTTTTATCAGGGTCGCCCCTGCGCTGACCGAGTTTTCAGCGATGTCGAGTATATGAAGGGAGATGTCTTCCATCTGTTCTAAAAAGTCGTCTTTCTGCCTCCGATGCCGCTGATCGCCATACGAAGTTCTTCAAATGTTGCGTGTTCCATCAAGAAGGCTGTTGTTTTTCTCCCTATGTCTTCGAGGCTGTGCGCATCCGACGAGGTGATCCAGGGGATATGTTTGTAAGGCCCGAACATTTCGAGCGCCTCTGCCCTGCTGGTCCTGTATGATATCTCCAGCGCGTCGAATCCCACACCCTCCGGTATAAAACCGAGCTGGCCGATAATACCGAACCCCTCCCGGTCAATATGGCTCGCTATGGCAAGCCCGTTGAAGCTGTGTATTAACCCGACTATCCTGTTTACAGAAAGGTCGGTGGCCCCAATCAAAAGCCGTTTATTGAACCCCAGAACTTCATCTTCCTCATTTACCAGGACCTGCATGCCGAAGACATCTTCATTGTTCTCCCCTGGCTGGAGGTTCTCATAGACGACAGACTGCATGCTGAGGGCATCTGTAAGCTTTCCGAAGAGGCCAAGGATATGGACTTCCTCGGAGGAGTTTATCTCGAGTCCGGCCATGACCCTTATGCCCTTTTTTTTTGCCAGGCTTCCGGTCACTTCAACTTGTTCCGCGGTGTTGTGGTCGCATATCGCTATGATGTTTATGCCCAGGGACGCAGCCCTTTCGACTATCCTGGCCGGGGTCATCGAAAGCTCGGAGCACGGAGACAGGCAAGTATGGATATGAAGGTCAGCCCTGAATTCTACCGGCATCTCAGGCCGAGGCTATAAAGCAGGCCGACAAGATCAAAGGCGGGCAGAGGGGTTGTCATAAGGGGAATCCTCTCTTCAATGGCCTTCTTCAGCGTGTCTTCAGCAGGCACCCTGTTGTTGACGAGTATAATACCCGAGAGATTCTTCAGGGAAGCGACTGCTATGATATTGATATGGATCTGGATCGTTATCCAGAGAAAACCTTCCCTGGAATTCCCGATGACATCGGACAGCATATCGCTGACGTAGGCCCCTTTCACCTCTCTGTTAAGATCGACTGAAGGGTTTTCAACCTTAAGGGAAAGACGTTTGACGATATCTTGCAGTTCCATTCTACTCTCCTTTATTCAGCCGCTGAAAGGGTTATGGTAAATTCTACTGTTGTCCCTTCTCCTGCCAGTGAGTTCACGGTAAGGACATCCGCGTTCTTTTTGATATTCGGCAACCCCATTCCAGAGCCGAAACCCATCTCCCTGATATAGTCAGGGGCCGTAGAGTAGCCCTCTTTCATGGCGAGTTCGATGTCAGTGATGCCGGGCCCCATGTCCTGCACCCTGATCTTTATCATTTCCGGGGTTATGCTGTAGCTCATCATCCCGGCCACCGAGTATATAATCGTATTCATCTCAGCCTCAAAGGCTGCTATGGAAACTCTCCGGATGATGGCCGGCGGGATGCCCATGCCTTCGAGGATACCTTTCAGCTTGCTCGACGCAGCGCCCGCATTTTTAAAGTCCTTGCCGGTCAGGAAAAAAACCCCTTCGGAACTGCTCATATTCAGAACTCCAGCCCCGGGCAGCTCCGGAGCCCCTTTTCGAAGAGAAGCCCGCACGCATCGAACATCGAAAGACCTGTTCCGAGAAGGGGGATTTTTTTTTCGTCCGCGAGGGATATCGTCTGCATGTCCGGTCTTTTGTTTTGTATGAAAACAATCGCTTTTATAGTGGCGACCTCTGCGGTGCGTATCACCTGCGTGTTTGTCAGTCCGGTTATGAGGAGCGAATTGCTGATCGAAAACGCAAGGACATCGCTCATGAGATCCGCGCAGTAGGCCCTTTCGATTTCCATGCCCATGTCCTCACCTCTGGCAAGGACTACCGCATGCAGCAAATCTCTGATATCGGCCAATATCATAATGGATGGCGCCGGGATCACAAGGCACTAACCTTTTGCGGGCTCTGCCTTGACCGCGTCAGCACTCGTGATACCGGATTCCGGATAATAAGTCAGCGCATTTACGCGGCCATGGGGAAAATGTACCGAGGTAAAGACTGTGCCGCTCCTTACCGCATCGGTCACCTTTGCCTTCAGATAAACGGCGCCCCTTCTCGACGATACCTTTACGTGACTGCCATCGACTATACCGAACTGTTTCGCATCCTCCTCGCTGATCTCAAGGAAAGGCTCCGAGACAACGAGATCAAGCGCCTTTGAGCGTGTCGACATGCTTCCGGAATGCTGGAGTACGTCCCTGGTCACGAGGGACAAAGGATACTCAGGGTCAACAGCCTCACCCGGCGTATGAGATACGGGTGTGAAGACCCTTTTGTCAGAAGCGGTCTGCTCCTCTTTGACTGACAACTTTATTTCTTCAGCGATGCCCTCGATATTCCTGGTTGCGATGTCAGCCCCCATGGATAACGAGAGGTTTCTCAGTATCTGCCAGTCGGGCAGGGACTGCCCCTGGGTGTCGACCACCCTTTGCAATTTTTGCGCTACACCCTCGGCATTGATGAATGTGCCGTCTTTTTCCGCCCAGCTTGAAGCAGGCAGTACAACGTGTGCAAGCTTCGCTGTTTCAGTCAGGGCTATGTCCTGGACTATGAGAAGTTCAAGGGATTTCAGCGACCGCATTATCTTCGAGTTGAACGGGAAGGTCGATAAAGGGTCTTCGCCCATAATATACAGCGCATGGATCGACCCGGTGTCGTACAGCATGTCGAAGATGTTCCTGCCGGCCGGTCCTCCCGCATCAGGTCTGCCCCCGGTTTTATACAGGCCGTAGGTATTTGAGTATTCCGCAGGTATCTGAAGTGCATCCACCCCCTCGCCAAGAAGGATGATAAGGTTCGAGGCCGCGAAGACGAGGTCAGCCCCCTTAGTGTTTTCGTTCACACTGACGGTAAAGGAGAGCATGCGGCTCTTTGCCTGTGCCAGCGCTTCAGCTGTTTCCGTGAGCTGCGCAACAGGGATCCCGGTTATTGCAGAGACCTGTTCCGGAGCATACCCCTCAAGACTTTTTTCCAGCTGGGGGAAGCCGGGTATTTTGGATACTGTCTCAGTGCTGAACAGCCCCTTGTCTATGATGATTTTCATCAGGCCGTTAAGAAACGCCACAGAGGTCCCCGGCCGCATCTTCAGATACGATGAACTGTGTCTGGTGAGCTTTGTATCTTTTGAATCGGCCACGATGAGCTTTGAACCATCTCTCTTGGCCTGCATAAAGTTCAGGCCGAACACAGGATGGGTGATGCTGATATCCGATTCAACGACGAGGATAACCTCCTTGCCGAGGGGCGATTTCAGGTGGATGGGATGGGTCTTCGTACCAAACGCCTGCTCAAGGGCCTTCTGGACCCTTGCGTAACCGAAGGCAGCGGACGAATCGATATTGTGCGACCCTATGACATTTACCATGAACTTGCGCAGCATGTAGTTGTCTTCATTAGTGCACCGGTGAGACCCTATTGCCCCCACGGCTTCTTTGCCGTAAGAGTTGATTGTGTATTTAAGGCTGTCGCTGATAAACGTCAGGGCCTCGTCCCATGTGGCAGGGACGAGTTCTCCGTCTTTCCGGATGAGCGGCGTCCTGAGACGGTTTTCGCTGTAGATATAATCAAACCCGAACCGGCCCCTTCCGCAGAGGTTGCCGTCGCTTCTGCCGCTGTCTTCCTTTGCCCTTGACCTGAGCAGTTTTCCTTCACGCATTCCCAGGGTCAGGGTGCATCCGCATCCGCAGAAGGGACATATCGTGTCTTTTTCGTCTAGGAACCAGGCGCGTGCCTGGAACTTGAAAGGCTTGCTCAGCAGCGCTCCGGTCGGACAGATATCGATACACTGGCCGCAGTAATCGCATTCGAGTATCTCGCCGAAGGCCGGCTGCACAACAGTCGGGAACCCCCTGCCGATAAGTCCCAGCGCCCCGCGGCCCTGATGCTCTGAGCATATCCTTACACATTTGCCGCAGAGTATGCACCTGTTTGCCGTGAGTTCTACCAGAGGGCCTCTCACATCCGGAGGTGCCGCCTTCCTGTGGCGGATGAAGCGGCCTTCCGGCTTCCCATACTCGTAAGCCAGGTCCTGGAGATCGCATTCACCTGCCTTGTCACAGATAGGACAATCGAGGGGATGGTGCACCAGAAGAAGCTCCAGAACAGTCTGCCGGGCCTTCCTGAGCTTCGGGGTCTCCGTCTTGACGATCATGCCCGGGGCAACCGGCGTAGAACATGCGGCAAAGAGTCTTGGCTGGCCCTCAAGCTCAACAACACAGAGCCTGCAGCCTCCATACGGCCTCAATCTTTTATCAAAACAGAGGTTCGGTATCTTTACGCCGTTCTGCTGTGCGGCCTTCAGTATGGTTATGCCTTCCTCAACAGAAATTTGCTTGTTGTTTATCGTCAGTTCAATCATTTATGCTTTCCCTCCTTCCTTTTTGGCTGCGGCAGCTGCGAGAAATTCTGTTGGGTCGCCTTCAAAGCCTGCAGGCAGAATACTTATGGATTTGAACTTGCACGTATCGTAGCAGGTCCTGCAATGCACGCAGAGTTCCTGGATGATCTTGTGAGGCACTTTCTTTTCTCCGACGATAGCCTTTGCGGGACACGCCCTCAGGCAGGCGCCGCAGGCCTTGCAGAGTTTTTCGTCAATCCAGAAAGTAGTCAGGTTTCTGCATACCCCGGCCTTGCACCACTTGTCCCTTATGTGGGACTCAAATTCATCCCTGAAGTATCTTATCGTTGTCAGCACGGGATTGGGGGCTGTCTGTCCGAGTCCGCAAAGAGACGCGGCGATGATGTCCCTGCCAAGGTCCTGGAGCGTCTCTATGTCTTCTTCTTTCCCCTTGCCTTCTGTAATGTCAGTGAGCATGTCAAGCAGGATTTTGGTCCCGACCCTGCAGGGCGTGCACTTGCCGCAGGATTCGTCGGCAGTGAAACCAAGAAAGAATTTTGCGGTGCCGACCATGCACGTATTGTCATCCATGACAACCATGCCGCCTGAGCCGACAATAGCTCCGGTGGCCATGATGTCTTCGTATGTTACAGGGATATCGAGCAGGCTTTCGGGTATGCACCCCCCTGAAGGACCACCCAGTTGTACTGCCTTGAATTTCCTGCCCTTCTTGGGCCCGCCGCCTATGTCGTATATGATTTTTCTGAGCGGTATGCCCATCGGTACCTCGACCAGTCCGACATTGTTGATCGCACCGGTAAGGGCGAAGACCTTTGTCCCTGAGCTTTTTTCAGTCCCGAGGCTCCGGTACCACTCTGAACCGTTCATTACAATGGGGGCTATCTGGGCCAGTGTCTCGACATTGTTCAGGACAGAAGGCTTGTCCCATAGTCCTTTATGGGCTGGGAAAGGGGGCCTTGGCCGGGGCATCCCGCGTCTGCCTTCTATCGAGCGCATCAGTGCCGTTTCCTCACCGCAGACAAACGCGCCCGCGCCGAGATAGATATCCAGTTCAAAATCAAAACCCGTATCCAGTATGTTCTTGCCGAGTAGACCAGCCTCTGTTGCCTGGTCTATCGCAAGCCGCAGCCGTTTGACGGCAAGAGGGTATTCAGCCCGGACATATATATATCCGTGATGGGCACCTATCGCCCTGGCGCCGATTATCATGCCCTCGATCACGGAATGTGGGTCTGACTCCATGACAGACCTGTCCATGAATGCGCCGGGGTCACCTTCGTCGCCGTTACAAAGCATGTACTTTACGTCAGAAACCGATTTCGAGGCGAACTCCCATTTCAGACCGGTAGGAAAACCTGCTCCGCCCCTGCCCCTTAACCCCGAATCCTTTACGACCTTTATTATGTCCGCGGGGGTCATCTGTGTAAGGGCCTTTGCAACCGCCTGATAGCCGTCCCTGGAGATGTATTCTTCCATCTTCTCCGGGTCGATAAGTCCCTTGTTTCTCAGGACCCTCAGGACCTGATACTTGAAGAACGGGATGTCTTTCATCATCGGCAGGGCGGTCTTTTTTTCAGGCTCCTTGAACATCAGCTTCTGATAGGGCCTGCCCTTGAGGAAATGCTCTTCAACCAGAGCGGGGACCTCTTCAACAGTCACTTTCTGGTAGAACACCTCGTCCGGGTGCACGACAACGACAGGACCCTCTGCGCAGTAGCCGTTGCAGCCTGTCAGCACCAGCTTTATCTCTTCCTCCAGCCCTCTTTTTTTCAGTTCTTCCTGGAGGGCGGCTTTTACCTTCATGGATCCGCTGGCTACACAACCAGTGCCTGCACATAACATCAAATTCGCACGAAACTTTTCCATTACTATCCTCCTATAAAGTTAGGGACCGGGGACTGGGGGTTGGGGTTAGTTCTCTTTTGAGTTTACTAAACCCTGATCCCGAATCCCGAATCCCAGGCTCTTAATATGTTGTTTCGCAGCCGGTCACCAGCGCGTATTTTTCCACGGGCTTGCCCCCCATGACATGCTCTTTGAAAATCTCTCTCATTTTCTCGTCATTGAGGTCGCAGTACCTGACGGGCGGCCGGTCCATGATCTCGACTGTCGCCAGGGGTTCGCGCGCGCAGAGGCCGGCGCAGCCCGAGGTAGTGACAATGACATCGGTCACATTGGCCTTGCTTATCTCGTCCAGAACAGCCGTCATGACGGCCCTTGCGCCTGCGGCTATGCCGCACGTTCCCATATGGACTGTCACCTTTGCGCGATATCCGCCTTCCCGCAGCTGGAACTCTGCCTTATGTTTCTCCTTGATCTTCTGGAGATCATCTATAGTCAATCGTGCCATTTTATGCCTCCTTTTCAGCCATTTCTTCTTCTTGAGTTGGAGCAAGCGCCCCAGCAAATGCAGGGTCATACTGGCCTATTATCGACAGGGCTTTTGGTGCTGTCAGGGCGCCGTACGTATCCTGGTCTATCATCATGACAGGAGCGAGTCCGCAGGCCCCGAGACATCTGACCCCTTCCAGCGAAAATTTTCTGTTCTCTGTTGTATCTCCCAAATCGATCTTAAGGGTCTCGTTTATTTTGCTTATGACCTTCTCGATTCCTTTTACATAGCAGGCCGTGCCGATGCATACCCTGATGTTATGGTCGCCCCTCGGCTTCATGGTAAAGAATGAATAAAAAGAGACAACGCTGTGCACTTCAGCCTCCGGGAGGTTCATTCCCTTTGCTATTCTTTTCTGGACCGGGGGCGGCAGGTAGCCCACGATCTCCTGGGCGCGCTGAAGCACCGGGATAAGACTGCCGGGTCTGCTTTTAAACTGCTCTATGACCCTGTCCAGTTCAGCTACCATTGCCGGAGGGAATTCCTCAGAAACCTTTTTCTCCTCGGGCTTTGCGCCTCTTGCCCATTCGACGGCCCTCTGAGTGACGTCAAGCAGCACCGACGGGGTAAAGGGCTTTGGTATGTAATCGATGATGCCAAGTTCTATCGCCTCTTTTATCGTGTCCTGAGACGGATAGCCTGTGATGATGAGAATGCCTATGGAAGGCTTTGCCTTTTTTATCCACCTGATCAGGGTGATGCCATCGACCTCCGGCATCTTGAGGTCGGTAAAGACAAGGTCATAATCGCCCTGTTCCAGCTTGAGTATGGCCTCCCGGCCGCCGAGCGCGCCTTCCACATTATATCCCTCGCTGCCCAGGACTCTCTGTGCGCTTTTTATTACGACAAATTCGTCATCAACAATCAAGATTTTGGGTTCTCCTGACATAAAAAGTCCTCCTGTATATTATGATTAAACTAAAACGTTCATGGGTTGCACCCGAGCAAGCCAAAGAAGCCAGCCCTCACTCAGGTTGTCGCGCACAAGGGCGCTCATCGCGTTATTTGCCTGATGGTTGAGCTCAATTACCCTGCCCGACATCGGAGAGATGAGGTCATCTGTCTGGCCTCCGCCGGAGAGGATTTTTGCAAAACCTTCGCCTGCAGCAACTTCCTTAAGGTTCTCTGGCAGGTCGATATACATCAGATTTCCGCTCAGCAGCCAATAGCGTATGTCGCAGCCGATCTCCCAGATATTGTCCTTCAGGGGCCTTGCCCAGGTGCCTTCCTTGTAAAAGATGACCGGGTTTGCCGCATCCCTGAGGGAGACGATATCGTTTCTGAACTCGTCTATGAAGGCCTTTCGTAATATCCAGCCCTTGGTGTCAAAGACTTTGTTGGCCACATTCAGCATGAAATCCGGTGTGAAGGGTTTTTCGATAAACTCAAACGCCCCGAGCTTTACGGACTCTTTGGCGTCTTCAAGGGTGGGGTAGCCTGTAATGATTACAACGTCCAGCTTTGGCTGTATTATCTTTGACTGCCTCAGTACGCTGATGCCGTTTGTATCGGGCAGTCTGACGTCTGAGATAAGGAGATCGAACTCCTCATTGGAGATCTTCTTTATCGCGTCTTCACCTTTGTCAGTGGTGATTATAGAAAAACCCTCAGCACCGAGAATCCTTTTACAACTGAGTGTTACGACCGGATCGTCATCAAGGACCAGTATCTTGCCCTTCTTTTCCATGAATGCCCTCCTGGTTATGATTTATTAAGCCCGCTTATGTGTATCTGAATTTATGTAAATGCAAATATAATGCCCTTTTAAATAATCCTTAAAAAACAAGGGATAAGGGCTGGATCAGGCCTGCATATGTCGCTATGTCCTATCCAGGTGTATAAAAGCAGTATACATCCAGGACGTAAAGATGTCGAAGAACGACTCCGGTCATAGGAATCAAGCTGTATGTTTTTTCTATACATACATACTGTTTTGTCTGGATGGTCAGTATGGGTTTTCAAGGCTGTACCGCTATGTTCTTTGAAATATTGTATTTTTTGAGCAGCGCATGGAAATTTGTCCTCTGCATTCCAACATCTGATGCTGCCTGCGATATGTTCCCCCTGTTTCTCCTGAGCGCCTCCATTACGAATATCTTTTCGATGTCTTCTACTGACTTGATTCTCAGGTTTTTTTTCTTTTCCTTCAGCTCCAATATTGTCTTTGGTATATTGTCCTTTGCGGATATTTCGAGTGAAGACAGGTGTTCAGGATTCAGTGTCCTGCCCTGGCATAGGATGATCGAGCGCTGAATTATATTTTCCAGTTGCCTGATGTTCCCGGGCCAGTCATAACAGAGGAGCATCTTCATCGCATCAGCTGATATGTGGGAGACGTTTTTGTCCATTTCCCTGGAATATTTCTGGAGGAAGTGGTAGGAAAGATGCGGTATGTCCTCTTTCCTCTCCTGCAACCCGGGCAGATGTATAGGGAATATGTTTAGCCGGTAGAAAAAGTCCTCCCTGAAGGTCCCATCCTTTGTCATGACCTTAAGGTCTCTGTTGGTTGCGGAAATGAACCTCACGTCGATATGTACAGATTTACTTTCTCCGATCGGCCTGAACTCCCGCTCCTGAAGGACCCTGAGCAGTTTTGCCTGCGTAGTGACATTGAGGTTGCCTATCTCATCGAAAAAAATGGTGCCGCCGTTTGCCATTTCGAGAAGCCCTTTTTTCTTTTCCAGCGCTCCTGTAAAGGCGCCTTTGGCGTGCCCGAAGAGTTCCGATTCGATAAGAGTCTCCGGTATGGTCATGCAATCCACGACGATGAAGGGCTGGTCCTTCCGCGGACTGTTAAAGTGTATGGCCTTGGCTGCCAGTTCTTTTCCTGTGCCGCTTTCTCCGGTTATCAGCACGGTACTGCCGGTATTTGCGACCTTGGCGATAAGATGAAAGACCTTTTGCATGGGTTGAGAAAGACCGACGATATTGCTGAGTTCATAATGTGACGGTACGATCTCCTTCCTGTCCAGATGGTCTATCAGGAGTTTCTTTCTTTCGAGCGCTTTTGCGACAAGTGAAAGCATGTCTTCAGGGGTAAAGGGTTTTTCTATATAATCGAAAACGCCGATTTTCATTGCCCGTATCGCTGTCTTTACCGTGCCGTATCCCGTCATTATGACCACCTCGGTATCAGGCCAGGTCTCCTTGATCTTTCTGAGAACTTCGAGGCCGTCCATATCCGGCATCATCAGGTCAGTGAGGACAAGGTCGAAGTCATGGTTCTCGAGGGCGGCAAGCCCCTCGCTTCCTGTGGCGGCTGTTTTGACTGAATAACCTTCCGGCTCGAAGATGCGGCAGCAGCTTGTTCTTACAATCTCTTCGTCGTCTATGATGAGTATTCTGCCTTTGTTCATGACCGTCCTGTACTTTATGCAGATTTCATGCTGCTTAACCTGTTGTCCCGAGATGTAAAAGGCCTAAAGGCCTGCAATCATTTTTGTCTGTTCGTCAGGGCTTCTCTCACGGCAGTAATAAGGGCGTCAGGAGTGAAGGGTTTTTCTATATAGTCGTAAGCCCCGAGCTTGATCGCTTTCACGGCGGTGTCGACTGTCTGGTAGCCGGTGACTATGATTACCGCTGTTTCAGGCCATTCTTCCTTGATGATTCTGAGCACCTCGATACCATCCATATCAGGCATTTTCAGGTCTGTAAGAACGAGGTCGAACCTTTCTTCTCTGGCCATTTTCAGGCCTTCAGCTCCGTTCTTTGCAAGCCTCACTTCATAACCTTCAGGAGAGAGCGTGCGGCTGCAGCTCGTCCTTACGATATCCTCGTCATCGACAACAAGAATCTTGCCTGTGCTCATGTGTTCTCCCTCTGTGCAGGAAGCCTTATAAAGAAGCTGCTCCCTTCATTTATTTTGGTTTTTACTCTGATCTTCCCGTCGTGGTCCTGTATGATGCCATGACTTACCGCAAGTCCCAGGCCAGTGCCTTTTCCGACCGGCTTTGTAGTGAAGAAGGGTTCGAAAAGTTTTTCCAGGTTCTCTTCAGGAATGCCGGGACCGGTGTCCCTGAACTCCACCTCAACGAAGTCCCTGCCGTTCTCAGAGACGTTCCGGGTGGTGAGGGTCAGCGTGCCCTTGCCTTCCATCGCGTCGGCGGCGTTCATTATCATATTGAGGAAAACCTGCTGCAGCTGCGAAGAGTCAGCCTTGACGCGCAGCAGCGCAGCGTCAAAATCCGTTATCAATTTGATGTCGAAGAAGTCAGCTTTGTTGCGCACAATGTTCATGGAGCTGTGCAGCACATCGTTGATGTTTGTCAGCGCTTTTTCTGCTGCTGAGGCCCTCGCGAAGCCTAGCAGGCCCTTGATTATCGTCGAACATCTGTTTGCCTGGTCTATGATCACCTCTATATCTTCCCGCTCCTGGGTGCCGGGAGGGAATTTTTTCAGGAGGAGATGACCGAAAGTGACGATACCTGTAAGAGGACTGTTGATCTCATGTGCGACTCCGGCTGCCATCCTTCCCAGGGAGGCCAGTTTCTCGGAGTGGATGAGCTGCGCCTGGGCCCTGTGTATCGCCTCGGTCTTTTCACGGACTTTTTTCTCCAGGGTATTACCCCAGTCCATCAATTCGTTCTTTGCTTTTTTCAGGTCAGAGGTCATTGCGTTAAAGGCATTTGCAAGTTCTCCCATCTCATCCTTACGGTTGATGTTGATGGCGTAATCAAGGTCGCCTCCGGCCACCCTCTCCATGCCTTTTGCGAGCATGCTCACCGGGGTGGATACCAGATTCCAAAGGATCAGGCAGAGCACGACGGAAATGACGAACAGGAAGGCGAGGACGTAGATGGTTATGGCGATGCCCTGCTGTTTGATGCTTTTATCAAGGATTTCGAGCGAGAGATTGGCCTCTATTATCCCGAGGACCCGCTGATCTTTAGGATGTGCGTGGCAGGTTGAGGTGTAACAGGCGGCTTCATTTTGAATCGGCTGGATGATATTGAGTATTCTATAGTCTTTGTCTCCCCTATGAATAGACCAACTCGGGGTGTCTTTGGTCGGTCCGCCCTCAACATGGCATGTCTGGCAGATGGGCGCCTTGGTGTCCAGGACCATTCCTACATCTTCCTTGGCTGAAGAGTATTTTACCTGGCCCTGGCTGTCGAGGATGCGCACGTTCAGGACCCCTTCGGCGGAACCAATTGCTTCGACTGTCTGCTGTATCAAAAGCTCCTGAAAGGTGAGCATGCCGTAGCGGGTGCTTTTCTTGATATAATCGACAAAAGAATAGCCGTACTTTACAGAGTTCTGAAGCAGTTCTTTTTCCTGATGCCTGAAAAGAAAATACCAGAACAGAGTGCTTCCGATAATCATCAGAGTGCCGATCGTGAAGAGAAGTTTCCCTGTCAGGGACTGCAAAGATTTTTTTACCAGCATATTAAAGGAATTTATATTATTTGAAGAATTTATGCAAGGACAAAGCTAAAATTACAGGTTTAATTTTTTTGCTTGACATCTTCGGTTGATTTAGCTATAAATTATACCGTTATGCCAGGAACTTTTATGCCCTCAGAATATTTGCCGATTTTGATCTTTCTCATGGTCGCCACGGCCTTTGGAATAGGGGCCTTATTAATCGGTAATCTCTTCAGGATGAAAAGGCCCTACTCAGAAAAACTCATGCCTTACGAATCCGGAAACCTGCCTGTGGGAGAGCCGCATTACCGCTTCTCAGTGAAATTTTATATAATCGCCATGCTCTTCGTGGTCTTCGACGTTGAAGCCATTTTCCTTTATCCCTGGGCCATTGTCTTCGACAAGATCGGGCTCTACGCGTTCATTGAGATGGTAATTTTTATCGTCATACTTCTAGCGGGATATATTTACGCATGGAAAAAGGAGGCATTTGTATGGGACTGATAACCATGAGCACTCCTTCCCTTTCGCTTGTTGAAGTCGAAGAAGGCACCAGGGTGCTGGCGCCGAACGTCATCATCACTTCGATTGACAAGCTGGTGAACTGGGGAAGACTCTCATCCTTGTGGCCAGTGACCTTCGGGCTTGCCTGATGCGCCATTGAAATGATGACGACGGGATCGTCACACTATGACTTAGACAGGATGGGCATCATCTTCAGGGGTTCTCCGAGACAGGCGGACTTCATGATCGTTGCAGGCACGGTCACAAAAAAGATGTCCCAGATCGTCAGAAGGGTCTATGACCAGATGCCTGAGCCGCGTTATGTCCTTTCGATGGGCAGCTGCGCATGCAGCGGCGGCATATTTAATACATACAGCGTTGTTCAGGGTTGCGACTCTTTTGTCCCGGTGGATGTTTATATACCGGGCTGTCCACCGAGACCTGAGGCGCTTCTTGACGGGATAATAAAGCTGCAGGAAAAAATACACAGGGAGCAATTCAGATGGAGCCGCTGGAGATGAAAAGAAAGGGATATGTGATTAGCGGCTGGGGATTGGAGCTTGACGATTTAAGTATTTATTACAAATCCCTACCCTCAAATCTCCTGAAAGATTAAGATATGGAACCCTTAAATATTGCGGAAAAGCTAAAAGAGATTTTTCCTGATGAGGTCCTCGCTATAAGTGAGTACAGGGGACAGGTGTCTGTTACACTCAGGAAAAACCGGATCATGGACATATCCCGATATCTGCACGACGACCCTGAGCTTTATTTCGATTACCTCATCGACGTCTGCGGTGTGGACTATCTCGGGAAAAAAGAGAAACGCTTCGAAGTCGTTTATCAGCTCTATTCGATAAAGCACAGGCGCGCGCTGCGTTTAAAGGCAGAGGTGTCTGAAGGAGATCCAACGATTGATTCTGTAACTCCTGTCTGGGTCGGCGCCAACTGGCATGAACGGGAGACATTTGATCTCCTTGGCATCAGGTTCAAAGGCCATCCTGATCTCAGGAGAATACTCTTGCCAGAGGATTGGGAAGGGCACCCTCTCAGAAAGGACTACCCTGTTCAGGGCCCTGCAAAAGAATGGAGCGGGTTCGAAGATGTCCTCGAAAGATCAAGGCTGTTTAAAGATTATGAGTGGCGCGGATGACACGGCGAAGCGTGAATAGAAAAAAATGGAAGATATAGAAAAAGCATTCGAGACAAGAGAGCTATCCATAAGCCTGGGGCCGCAGCATCCTGCGACCCACGGCGTTTTAAGGCTCGTGTTGAACCTGCAGGGTGAGAACGTCATGAAATGTACCCCCTATGTGGGATATCTCCACAGAGGTGTTGAGAAGCTGGGGGAGAACAGGACATACTTTGCGGCGCTTCCCCTGAGCGACCGGCTTGATTACATATCCTCGATGAACAATAACGTCGGATACGTCAATGCGGTCGAGAAGCTCTTCGGTATCGAGGCCCCGGAGAGGGCGAAGTTTATCAGGACGATGGTCGCGGAAATGGGAAGGATCTCGAGCCATATCATATGGCTGGGAACGCACGTGCTTGACATCGGCGCGACCACCCCCTTTCTCTATGCCTTCAGGGAAAGGGAAGTTATAATGGACCTCTTTGAGATGCTCTGCGGGGCGAGGCTCACTGTAAGCTACCCCAGGGTCGGCGGCGTTCGCAATGATATCTCCCAGGAGTTCCTCGATAAATTATATGAATTTGTACTGGACTTCCCATCGAAGATGGACGACTATGAGACCCTGGTCACCGAAAACAGGGTATGGAAGGCCAGGACTGTAGGGATAGGTGTGATTTCCGCTGAAGAGGCTGTAAACTGGGGCCTTACCGGCGGCATGCTGAGGGGGTCGGGGGTAGATTACGACGTCAGGAAGTATGCACCTTATGACGCATATGATAAAGTCGAGTTCGATATTCCGATAGGCAAGAATGGAGACTGCTACGACAGGTACCTTGTCAGGATGGAAGAGATGAGGCAGGCCAACAGGATCGTCAAGCAGTGCATTGAAAAACTTCCTGCCGGTGCAGTCATGGCTGATGAGCCGAAGTTTACGCTTCCGCCGAAAGATCTTGTGTTGAAGGACATGGAGCACCTTATCCACCAGTTCATACTTATCACAAAAGGCCCGACTGTGCAGGAAGGGGAGATATATATGGGCACTGAGGTGCCGAAGGGAGAACTGGGTTTCTATTTTGTGAGCGACGGCACAGGAAAGCCTTACCGGATGAGGGTCAGGGCGCCTTCTTATGTCCATGCGTCCGTACTCCCGAGACTGTGTGAGGGAGGAATGATCGCGGATGTTATAACTAACATCGGTACGATAGATATCGTGCTCGGTGAGTGTGACCGATAAAAACAGGTTAAGCAAGGATAAAAAGATAAGAAATGTTTAGTGAAGCAGCGATAAAAGAACTCCAAGCGATAAGGGCCAGGTATCCGTCGGCCAGGGGTGCGCTCCTGCCGGCCATCTATATAGCCCAGAGGGAATTCGGCCATCTGAGCTCCGAGGCTTATGAGGCTGTATCTGCTGCCCTGGGTGTTCCAAAGACCACGGTTAGGGGTGTCGCCACGTTCTATGCCATGTACAAGCATAAGCCGATGGGAAGGCATGTTGTGCAGCTCTGCACAAACGTCTCCTGCATGATACTCGGGGCTGAGAAGCTTGTGGATTTTCTGAAGACAAAATACGGTCTCGAACCCGGCGGAATGACCTCTGACGGCAGGTTCTCGCTTGTGATTATGGAATGTATCGGCGCCTGCGGCACTGCGCCGGCAATGCTTGTGAACGATGATTTCTACGAAAATCTCACTGAAAAATACATTGAAGAGATACTGGGGAAATATACATAAAATAATTTATGGAAAAAGTACTCTTAAAAAATATAGACAACCCTAATTCGACGGACATAAACGAATATATGAAGGCCGGAGGGTATAGCAGTCTTCCGAAGGCGCTGGGGATGCAGCCTAAGGAGATTGTCGAAGAGGTCAAGAAGGCCGGTCTGAGAGGCCGCGGGGGAGCGGGTTTTCCTGTTGCGATGAAGTGGACCTTTGCTTCCGCAGATCCGAAATTCCCCAAGTACCTGCTCTGCAATGCTGATGAGGGAGAGCCCGGGACCTTCAAGGACAGGCCGATACTGGAGAAGAACCCCCATCTTTTGATTGAAGGAATGACCATCTCCGGCTACGCCTTGTCTGCTGAATACGGCTTTATCTATCTCAGGGGAGAATATCCGGAGGCAAAGCATATACTGAACCGGGCCATCTCCCAGGCCTATGAAAAGGGCCTGCTTGGCGACAATATCGCAGGCAAGGGGATCAAATTCCATCTTACCGTGCATCAGGGCGCCGGCGCCTATATATGCGGAGAGGAGACAGCGCTGATAGAGTCTCTTGAGGGAGACAAGGGCCAGCCGAGGATCAAACCGCCGTTCCCTGTAAACGTCGGCGCCTGGGCAAAACCAACGGTAGTCAACAATGTCGAGACCCTTTCGAACCTCCCATACATTATAAGTATCGGCGGGGAGGCCTATGCCAAGATCGGCACCCCGGATTGTCCCGGTCCCAAGCTCTACTGCGTCAGCGGCCATGTCGAGAAGCCCGGAGTCTTTGAACTCCCGATGGGTACGAGCCTCCGCGACCTTATCTATACCCACGCCGGAGGGATCAAGGGAGGGAAGAAACTGAAGGCTGTTATACCGGGAGGTATATCCACGCCAATTCTTCCCCCTGACAAGATAGACTGTCCGATGGACTTCGTCAATATGCCCAAGCACGGAAGCATGCTCGGGTCCGGCGCTGTGATCGTTATGGACGAGAGCGTATGCCTCGTGAAGGTCTGTTACAGGGCGCTGAAATTCTTCGAGCACGAGTCCTGCGGCAAATGCACACCATGTCGTGAAGGGACCGGATGGCTCAGGAGCATACTTGGCAGGATAGAAAGCGGCGAAGGCGCTGAAGGCGATATAGAGATGCTGCTGTCGGTCTCGGGAAATATGATGGGCAAGACCTTCTGTCCGCTCGGCGACGGTGCTGCATCTGTAGTGCAGAATTTCATTAAAAATTTCAGGCCTGAATTCGAAGAGCATATCAGGGCAAAGGCCTGCGCAGCCAAAGGTCAACCATGATTACGGTAACGATAAACAGCAAGGAAATAAAACTCGAAAAGGCCGTGACAGTGCTTGAGGCAGCGCGCTCTGCCGGCATAAAGATACCTACCCTCTGCTACCATGAACAGCTCGAAAAATACGGGGGCTGCAGGCTCTGTCTGGTAGAGGTCGAGAAGATGCCGAGACTTCAGACAGCCTGTACGCTGATGGTAACTGACGGCATGTCTGTCAAGACTGAGACGGAGGCGATAGCTGAGGTGAGAAGGGGCATACTCGAGTTCCTCCTGATCAACCACCCTCTTGACTGCCCGTATTGCGACAAGGCAGGCGAGTGTGAGCTCCAGGACCTTGTCGAAAAGTACGGGCCCGCAAAAGGCAGGTATAAGGAGAAGAAGAGAAAGGTGCCAGAGAGTCTTGAAGACCCTGTCATCGTGCGCAATATGGAAAGGTGTATTGTCTGCACACGCTGCGTCAGGATGTGTGCGGGAGTTCAGGGCGCTTCAGCGATTGACGTTATCAGCCGTGGTGGACATTCCCATATAGAGCCGTTTTCCGGAGGCAGATATGATTGTGAATACTGCGGCAATTGTGTCTCGGTCTGCCCTGTGGGCGCGATCATGTCAAGGCTTCACAGGCACAGCTACCGGCCATGGCAGGTGAAGGAACAGTACGAGACTATATGCCCTTACTGCGGCGTCGGCTGTACGGTCGTGGCCCAGGTGCGGGACGACGTCATCAAAAGGGTCGTCCCGAAGATCGGCTCCGCGGTTAACAACGGGATGCTCTGCTCGCGCGGCAGGTTCGGCTACGAATTTGTGGGCAGCAAGGAAAGACTGACTACACCGCTGATAAGAAAAAACGGTCAGCTTGAGTCGTCCACCTGGGAAGAGGCGATCAGTCTTGTGGCAAACAAGCTCAGTGAGATAAAGGCCGGATCAGGCAGCGATGCGATAGCAGGCATAGCATCTCCGCGCTGTACGAACGAGGACAACTATGTCTTCCAGAAGTTCATGAGGACCACTATCGGCACTAACAACATTGACAGCACCGCGCGTAACGGGTTTGCAGGGGCCCAGACGTTTATAGAGAATATCTTCGGGCAGGGAGCAACGGCAAATATCATTTCCGGCCTTGCGAATTCAGACACTGTGCTTGTGGTCGGCGGTGATCCGACGACCATAAACCCGATCCTCGGACTTCAGGTCAGGGCCTGTTCACGCAAGGGAGGGAACGTCCTTACTGTGGGAAATGTGAAGGGTCTGGAATACTTCAGCCCTGTGAAGGTAGAACCCCTCCTTTATACTGAAGAAGTCCTGCTTGAAGGCGTAGTAACTGCGCTTAAAGAGAAAAAAGGTCTCTCAGGCGCGAACCCGGCCCTGGAGGCCAAGATAAAGGACATCAACATATCGCCCGAGGAAACAGAAAATAAGTGCGCTGTCGCTGCTGCGGATCTGAAGAGGTTCACTGATATACTCGCTGCTTCGGCAAATCCTGCGGTGTTGATCGGCAAGGAGATCGTCCAGAGCAGTGGAGCAAGCTACAAATTATTGCTTCTCTCCGCGATAAACTACCTCGCCAACGGCAGAATATATCTTCTTTCGGAACGCGCGAATGAGCAGGGAATGCTTGATATGGGATGCGCTCCGGACCTTCTGCCGGGACACAGACCTGTCACGTATGCGGAATTCAGAAAGAGATATGAAAATCTCTGGCAGGCGGAAATATCCGATAAACCGGGCCTGACGATATTCGGCATGATGGACGCTGCAGCCGCCGGGTCCCTGAAGGCCTTGTATGTTATGGGTGAGAACCCTGTCTTTAACCTGCCGGATTCCAACTCGGCAAAGGCAGCGCTGGAGAGACTTGAGTTTCTTGTTGTGCAGGACATATTCCTTACCGAGACGGCGAAACTTGCGGATGTTGTGCTGCCGTCACTGAGCTGGGCTGAAAAGGACGGCACTGTAACGAACATGGAAAGAAGAATACAGAGGGTGAGAAAGGCTGTCCACAGGGAAGGCATGGAGGACTGGAAGATTATCGTAGAGGTCTCCAGGAACATGGGGGGCAAACTCAATTATTCCGACTCTGAAAGCATATTCCACGAGATATCGGAGATTTCTCCCCTTTACAGGAACCTGGCCTATGCGGACTTGGAGCACGGCCATGCCATTTATCCATACAAGGGCGAGCCTTTGAGGGACGTTATGGAAGAGATACAAATATCCAAGGGCAATGCAGTGCGCTCCGCCGGCAAGTTATATATGCGTCTTGAAAGGCCGCTGTTTCATTCAGGGACGCTCAGCACAAAGGCCCCGGCATTGGTAAAGATCTATTCCGGCGCCGTGGCAAGGGTCAGCGCTGATACTGCTGCGGCCCTTTCGCTTAAGGAAGGTGATATCGCAAGGATATCAACAAAGACCGGCGCTCTCGAACTCCCGGTGGCCATAGACATAGCGGTTGATCCTTCGACCGTGATGCTGACGAACAATTTTGAGGGCAGCGGGGCCTTCAGCCTGATGGCATACACCCTGGAGCCGGTATTGAAGACACCTTGTCTGGACGGCATTGAAATCCAGGTGGAGAAGGTGAGGGCATGACCAGTTTAATAGCCGGTATATTAGGGAGTATCTTGGGTGGTATACTCTCTCCGGACTCCATAGATATCATATCGAATATTATCTGGATCCTGATCAGGATTGTCATTGTCGTCGGCATCGGGCTTCTTCACGTCGCCTACGCAACCTACTGGGAACGGAAGGTGATCGCGCATATGCAGGTGCGGCTCGGACCGAGGGAAGTCGGGCCTTACGGTCTTTTCCAGCCGTTTGCAGACGGCATCAAGCTCTTCTTCAAGGAAGATATCATACCTACTGAAGCGGACAAGCCGATATTCTATCTTGCGCCGGTCATATTCTTTGTTTCAGCGATAACGTCCCTTTCGGTGATCCCGTTCTTCGACGGGTTTTGGGTCGCGAACATCAATATCGGGCTGCTCTTCCTCTTTGCCATGTCGTCGCTTGCTGCTTACGGCATCGTGATGTCCGGCTGGTCGTCGGGTTCTAAATACGCGTTTCTCGGAGGACTGCGGTCTGCCTCGCAGGTGATCAGCTATGAGATCGCGATGGGGCTAAGCCTCGTTGGGGTCATGATCATGGCCGGCTCACTGAACCTTACTGAAATTATAAGGGCGCAGCAAGCGTATCCTTTAGGTATCTTTGCCATTCCCCAGTTTATCGGCTTCTTTGTCTTTGTTGTTGCTGCCTTTGCCGAGACGAACAGGCTGCCTTTTGACTTACCCGAGGCTGAGAGTGAACTCGTTGCAGGCTACTTCACGGAATACAGCGGTTTCCGGTTCGCGCTCTTCTTCCTCGGCGAGTACACCGGCATGCTGGTGATGTCCTCGATTGCATCCGTCTGTTTCCTGGGCGGGTGGGGGCTTCCTGCTTTCATTACAGCCAATCTTCCGGTCTTTCTCTGGAAGGCCCTGGGCCTGGGCGTATTTCTCGTGAAGGTCTATGCCTTTATGTTTCTCTATTACTGGGTCAGGGCGACGCTGCCGAGGTACAGGTACGACCAGCTTATGGCGATCGGCTGGAAGCTGCTGATACCGCTTGCGCTTGCAAACATTGTGATAACCGCGCTAATAAAAATCTGGGTCAAAGGGTTGCTATGACAGTAAATAAATTCCTCAGAAGAATATCTTTCTACGAGATCGCAAAAGGCATGGCCTTGACCTTTAGGACCTTGTTTACCACTCCGGTAACGCGGCGCTATCCTCTGGTAAAGCGGCCGGTGCAGCCGGGGTTCAGGGGCCTGCATGCCCTGGCGAAAAACGAGGAAGGGAAGTTGAAATGCGTGGGCTGCGGCCTTTGCGGCGCATACTGCCCGTCTCAGTGCATTCACATCTATACAGCCGAGGGCGAGGACCACACCAAGGTTGTGGAAAGGTATGAGATAGAGGTCCTCAGGTGCGTCTACTGTGGTTTTTGTGTGGAGGCCTGTCCGTTCGGTGCCATATCCCTGAGCGAGCACTACGAATACTCCGGCTATACCAGGGAGGAGTTCTATATGACGAAGGAGAAGCTGCTGGATAACTGGGACAAGTATTTCACCGGGGACAAAGGCAAACGTTATTACGAGAAGTTCTGGCGGCCGAAGTCAGAGGACTTCATAGCCCATGAAGACCAGGCCATGTTTAAGAAAGTCAAGAGTGATAAGTGAAGAGTGAAAAGTTGACAACAATAAATTTCGATAAATTCGTATTTATTCCGATCACGCATCACGCATTGCGCATTACGTTTATTGGGAGATGTTATGCTGCCTGAACTGTTTTTTGGATACTACGCGGTTGTAATAGTCTTTCTGTCGATGCTCGTGGTCACCGGGAAGAACCCGGTTCACAGCGTCATGTGGATGCTCCTCCTGTTCTTTCACATAGCAGGTCTCTATCTTTTTTTGAACGCCGAGTTTATAGCCGCGATTCAGGTCATTGTCTACGCGGGGGCCATTCTGGTGCTCTTCCTTTTTGTGGTGCTGCTGCTTAACCTTAAAGAAGAACTGAAGATAGACAGGTTCATCGGTTCCTGGAGAGCTGCCTTTTTTATAGCGGGCGCATTCTTCGTGATGGTAAGTATCGCTCTCAAGTCCGTGGTGCTTGGGCCTTCCGGGCAATATACCGACGCGTTCATTCAGGAGCAGACGCATACGAAGGTATTGGGCAAGCTTTTATATACCGAGTTCCTGTTCCCCTTTGAGATAGCTTCGCTGATACTGCTCGTGGCTGTGATAGGCGCGATAGTCCTTGCGAAGAGAAAGCTGAGGAGTTAGAAAATGGGTGTACCTATTCAATGGTATTTAATGCTGAGCGCCGCAGTCTTCGTGATCGGCATGTTCGGGTTCCTCACGAGAAAGAATATTATTATCATGTTTATGTCCGTCGAGTTGATGCTCAATGCGGTCAATATAAGTCTTATCACATTCAGCCACTACATGCAGGACATGAGAGGGCACATACTTGTCTTCTTTATTGTCACAGTTGCTGCGTCAGAGGCGGCCATTGGTCTTGCGATAATCATAGCGCTCTTCAGGAACAAGCAGACAGCGCATGTTAATGAGATGAATGAGATGAAGGGATGAGAAAGACCGTGAAGCGTAATGAGTTATGTGTGAAGGGACGGGAAAATGAGTAATTATTTATTAATACCTTTTTTACCGCTTGCTGCATTTTTGATAAATATCCTCTTTGGCAGGAACTTTATAAAGGACAAGGCCCACTGGGTCTCGACCCTTGCGGTCGGCGGCTCCTGGGTTGTTGCGGTTATGACCCTCATCGACGTGCTTGGAGGAAAGACCCTTAACGTGGACCTCTATACCTGGATCGCTTCAGGCACCTTCAAGGTGTCGGTCGGCTTCCTTATAGACCAGCTTACAGCGGTGATGCTGATCGTGGTCACCACCTGCAGCATGCTCATCCATATCTATTCTATCGGCTACATGCACGGCGACAGCGGCTATTACCGGTTCTTCGCGTACCTTAGCCTCTTCACCTTCTCGATGCTGATGCTGGTCATGGCCAATAACTTCATGCAGCTCTATTTCGGCTGGGAAGGCGTGGGCCTCTGCTCCTATTTCCTTATAGGATATTACTTCAACAAGAAATCCGCATCCGACGCCGGCAAGAAGGCCTTTATCGTCAACAGGTTCGGCGACTTCGGCTTTGGGCTGGGCATCATTTTAATATTCCTGACCTTCGGCAGTGTTTATTACGCGCCGGTCTTCGGACAGGCAGCTTCTTTTGCGGCGAAAAGCATAAACTTCCTCGGCTATGACGTGCATCTTATGTCGCTGATTGCGTTTCTGCTCTTTTGCGGCGCTGTCGGCAAGTCCGCACAGATGCCGCTCCATGTCTGGCTGCCTGATGCGATGGAAGGTCCGACCCCTGTCAGTGCTCTCATACATGCAGCGACAATGGTCACCGCCGGCGTATTCCTGGTTGCCCGCTGCAGTCCGATATTCAATCTTGCCCCTACAGTTCTCATTATAGTTGCCCTGACCGGCGCGATAACCTCGCTTTTTGCCGCAACCATAGGCCTGGTGCAGAACGATATAAAAAGGATCATCGCCTATTCCACGATCAGCCAGCTTGGTTACATGTTCCTCGCCTGCGGGGTTGGGGCCTATTCAGCTGGCGTTTTCCATCTTTACACACATGCCTTCTTCAAGGCGCTCCTCTTCCTCTGCGCGGGAAGTGTCATGCACGCTATGGCAGGAGAACTCAATCTGCAAAAAATGGGCGGACTCAAAAAATATATGCCGGTGACATACTGGACGATGCTTCTGGCTTCACTGAGCATATCCGGAATCCCCGGATTTGCCGGCTTTTTCAGCAAGGACGAGATACTCTGGCTGGCGTATTCAGGGCCGAGTCCTGTAGGCAAGCTTGTCTGGGCAATAGGCACCCTTGTGGCTTTTCTTACGGCCTTTTATTCCTTCAGGCTTATATTCCTCACCTTCCATGGAAAATTCCGCGGGACACACGAGCAGGAACACCACCTGCACGAGTCTCCGAAAAGCATGACTGTCCCTCTCATGCTCCTCTGCGTCGGGGCTGTTGCCGCGGGCTGGGTCGGCATACCGAAGCTGCTGGGGGGGGGCGCCCATTTTACGGAATTCATGATGCCCGTTCTGGGCCATCCGGCAGGCCACGGGAGCCACTCCGAGGAATTAATAGTAATGGCCATCTCAATAGCTGCCGGTTTCTCCGGCATCGGGCTTGCCGCATATTTCTATATCCTTAGTCCTGAAATCCCTGCGAAACTCGTGCAGCAGTTCAGCGCTGTGCACAGGGTCCTTTTTAATAAATACTATATCGACGAGCTCTACAGTTTTATTCTCATCAGGCCGACGATATGGACGGCGAAGAACATCCTCATAGGCATCACCGACATGCGGATAATCGAGGCCATTGTAAACGGTGTTCCCGCATCGATCGGGGCGTTCAGCCAGTGGCTGAGGAAGATGCAGACAGGCTTGCTGCAGCATTACGCGACAATCATGGCAACAGGCGCACTTATTATAGTGGCCCTGATGCTATTCAGGTAGGGAGAGGATGGAACAGGCAATGACGAACAGCGTGGGATTTCCGATACTCAGCACCCTTATATTCCTGCCGGTCGCTGGAGCGGCCCTGCTCCTTCTGATAGACAGGGGCAAGGAGGAACTCATCAAATGGGTGAGCCTCGGCGTAAGCATCATCACATTCCTTGTATCCCTGCTGCTGTTTACGAATTTCGACAAGACAACCCACCTGATGCAGTTCACTGAAAAGCTGGCGTGGATACCGGCCTGGAACGTCAACTACTACTTGGGCATTGACGGCATCAGCGTGCTCTTTGTGCTGCTCTCGACTCTGATCACCATACTGTGCGTCCTCATCTCCTGGAATTCGGTAAAGACGAGGTTCAAGGAGTTTTTCATATCCCTGCTGGTGCTGGAAGGGGCGATGATAGGCGTCTTCTGCGCCCTTGATTTCATGCTCTTCTATATCTTCTGGGAGGCGATGCTTATCCCGATGTATCTGCTCATCGGCGTCTGGGGAGGTCCGAACAGGATATACGCGGCTGTGAAGTTCTTCCTCTATACGCTCGTCGGCAGCGTGCTGATGCTAGTCGGCATAATCGTGCTTTATTTTTATGCAGGCAGGACCTTCGATATACTCGAACTCATGACAAAACCCTATCCGATGCATATGCAACTGATGCTCTTCTGGGCCTTTTTTGCGGCCTTTGCAGTGAAGGTCCCGATGTTCCCGGTGCACACCTGGCTTCCGGACGCCCACACCGAAGCGCCGACCGCAGGCAGCGTCGTGCTTGCCGCAGTGCTTATCAAGATGGGCGCGTATGGATTTCTGAGGTTCTCGATGCCGATACTTCCCGAGGCCACAAAGGCGATGACCCCTGTGATGCTCGGACTGTCCGTCATAGCCATCATATACGGCGGGGTGATATGTCTTGCACAGACAGACCTCAAAAGGCTCATCGCGTACAGCTCCGTAAGCCATATGGGGTTTGTGACGCTGGGCATTTTTGCCCTCAATACGCAGGGGATGGAAGGCGGCATACTTCAGATGATCAACCACGGCATTGTCACCGGCGCGCTCTTCCTGAGTGTCGGCGCTATTTATGACAGGACCCACACGCGGCAGATCGCTGATTACGGCGGCGTTGCATCTGTTATGCCGGTATATGCGACGATGTTCATGGTCTTCACCTTTGCCGCAATCGGACTTCCTGCTACTAACGGGTTTGTCGGGGAGTTCCTGATCATCCTCGGCGGTTTTGCCGCAAGCCAGTGGGCAGGAGTGCTCTCGGCAACCGGCATTATTATAGGAGCAGGATACATGCTCTGGCTCTACCAGAGGGTGTTTTTCATGGAGACGAACCCGAAGGTGAGTGGGCTTTCCGACATCGATGCCAGAGAGATAATGGCCCTTCTGCCGATGGTAATAATGATATTCTGGATCGGCATATATCCGGACACCTTCCTGGGCTATATGCACGCCTCAGTGGGACATCTTCTGGAGCGTGTCAACACAGGAAGCGGACAGGCGGTTGCTGCTGCCAGTGGCGTTATGGAGATACTGAAATGAGCAGATCGGAGGTTTTCTGATGCAGTTTGTTATGCCTAATCTTGTCCCTGTGATGCCTGAAATTGCGTTGACTGTGCTGGCGCTTTGCATCCTTATGGCCGATCTTTTTATAAAGCGGAAAGAGACGATAGCCCTTATGAGCGTCATAAGCATTGGTGTAGTGGCGTATCTGCTCATCGGGTCTTTTGGAACGACCTTCAGCGGCATGTACGTATCAGACGGCTACAGCACCTTCTTTAAGCTTATATTTATCCTGAACGTGATACTGACTGTCCTGATATCCATGAAATATATTGAGGTCGAGAAGGTGAATTTCGGGGAGTACTACATTCTTATACTCTTTGCCACCCTCGGCATGATGCTTATGGCCTCAGCGGGTGATCTGATAATCCTGTATCTAGGCCTTGAGCTTATGGCGCTCAGCACTTACGTGCTGGCCGGGTTTATCCGCTATGACATGAAGTCGAACGAGGCTGCCATGAAGTATTTCCTCCTCGGCGCCTTTTCCTCAACGTTCCTGCTCTACGGCACCTCAATGATATACGGCCTTACGGGGACCACAGACATAAAGGCTATATCTGCATATGTAGTTGAGCATGGGCTCGCCTCTAACCCTGTCCTGACGCTGTCGATGATACTCTTTGCCGTCGCCTTCTCCTTTAAGATTGCAGCTGCCCCCTTCCATATGTGGGCCCCTGACGCATATGAAGGCGCACCTACCTCCATTACAGCTTTCATGTCGGTCGGCCCCAAGGCCGCCGGGTTCGCTGTCCTGGGAAGGGTCTTCATGGTCGCCTTCGGTTCAGTCAAGGTAGAATGGGCGGCCTTCCTGGTCCCGATAGCCATACTCACGATGGCCGTGGGCAACATAGTTGCCCTTTCCCAGACGAACATAAAGAGGATGCTCGCCTACTCCTCGATCGCACATGCGGGTTATATGCTGGTGGGGATCGTAGCAGGCACTACAGAGGGTATGGCCAGCGTGCTGAACTATATGCTTATATACGGGTTCATGAACATGGGCGCCTTCGCTGTTGTGATCATGCTCAGGTCAGAGGGTTTCAAGGGCGACAATATATCCGATTACCAGGGCCTTTCGAAGACCCATCCGGTGGCCGCGGCACTGATGCTCATATTCATGTTCTCCCTCACCGGCATCCCGCCGACTGCGGGTTTTATGGGCAAGTTCTATATCTTTATGAGCGCCATCAATGCAGGCTATACCTGGGTGGTGATCGTGGCCGTCATATTCAGCGCCATATCCGCTTACTTCTACCTAAGAATCGTTATGTACATGTATATGAAGGAACCGAAGGAGACCGTCCAGTTGTCCACATCTCCGGGGCTGGGCCTTGCCCTGGCAATATCAGCAGTCGCGGTCCTGCTCATAGGCATCCTGCCCTCAGCAGTCGTGGACTTCGCCAAAATCGCTGTCGCCGGGTTCTGAGAAAAAGCATTCAGCTGTCAGCTACATAATGAACTGACCTCTGATGGCTGAAAGTTAGCTTTGAGAGCTTTTCTATTTTCTCTCCGTGTCCCAAAGCCTGGGGTCGATGGAGTCCCTGATGCCCTCGCCGAGAAGATTATATCCAAGCACAGTTATTAAAATAGCCAGTCCCGGAAAGACTGAAAGCCACCAGGCTATCTCGATGTTGTCCTTGCCGAGGGTGAGGATATTGCCCCAGCTGGGGGTAGGCGGCTGCACACCTATTCCGAGGAAACTAAGGGCAGACTCAACGAGGACAGCACCCGCAATGCCGAGCACCGCTGACACGATGACAGGCGCCATGCTGTTTATCATGATATGTCTGAAGATTATCCGCAGATCACTTGCGCCTATGGCCCGCGCGGCGAGTACGAACTCCCGTTCCTTCAACGTCAAAAATTCAGCCCTTACAAGCCTGGCCACACCCATCCAGGAGGTGAGTCCTATGATGATCATTATGTTCCATATGCTCGGGCCGATAAAGGCGATAACGGCGAGGATGAGAAAGAAGGTCGGGATCGAGAGCATGATATCGATGAACCTCATGACTATCCTGTCGAGCCAGCTGCCGTAGTATCCAGCAAGCGCACCGAGCACCATGCCGATGAATGTTGCGATGCCGACAGCGACAAAACCGACTGCGAGCGATATTCTGGAACCGTAGATCATTCTGCTTAATACGTCCCTGCCGAGGTCGTCGGTGCCGAGTGGATGGCTGATTCCGGGTGGTTCGAGTATATGTCTTCTGTCTATATCATCGGGACTGTACGGCGAAAGCAAAGGAGCGAACACCGCTACCACGATAAGCGCGATGACAATGACACCGCCCGCAAGCGCAAGCTTGTTCCTTTTGAACCCTTTCCAGAAGAGGCTTCTCAGTGTTGCGGTTGCCATGTCACTTTGCCCTTATTCTCGGATCGGCGATCATATACCCGACATCAGCGAGAAGGTTGCCGACAAGCGTGAGGACCGCACCGATCGTCAGTATGCACATCACCATCGGGTAGTCCCTCGTCATGACGCTCATATAAAAGAGCTGTCCCATGCCGGGGATCCCGAAGATATTTTCGAAGATCACGCTCCCTCCGATCAGGCCAGGCACCGAAAGCCCCATCAGCGTGATGATCGGCAGAAGCGCATTTCTGAAGGCATGCCGGTAGATCACTGTCCGTTCGGGGAGGCCCTTCGCGCGCGCCACCGTGATATAGTCCTGGCGTATAACTTCGAGCATGCTCGACCTCATGAACCTCGAATCCCCTGCGAGCCCTCCGAAGGCAGAGACAAAGATCGGAAGCATAAGGTGTTTGAAGACGTCCCAAACCTTTTCTGCCAGGGAAAGGGAATCGAAGTTCATCGACTTCAGCCCGGCGATCGGCAGCCAGTGGAGATGCACCCCGAAGAGGATCATGAGCAGGAGCGCGAGCCAGAACGACGGCATGGCAAAGCCGAAGAAGACGATTGTAGTCGTGATCTTGTCGTATAGGGAGTACTGGTGTGTTGCCGAAGATATCCCGATCGGGATCGCTATAATGAAGATTATGACCATCGAGAGGAGGTTAATCATGAAAGTGATGAAAAGCCTCCTCTGGATCAGTGGCTGCTTCTTGTCCCATATTTTTTCGATCACAGGTCTTCTGTCGGAAGAAAAAGACTCTCCGAAATCGAGCTTGGAGATCCTCTCGATCCATATGCCGTACTGCACGACGATCGGCTTGTCGAGGCCGTAGTACTTATCGAGTTTTTCCCTGGCCTCGGGCGTGATCTTCGGGTTCAACTCGGTGAAGATGTCCGTCGGCTTACCGGGCGCGAGGTGGATGATGAAAAAGGATATCAGCGTGATGCCGAAGAGCGTCGGGACCATCTCGAAAAGCCTTTTGATCAAGTAACTCGAGCATCTCACGGCTCCAGGTGGTAGCGCTGAAGCTGCTTCGGCACGTACCACTTCGGAAGGTTGTAGGTAATCCCGATCGGTGAAACCTTGATGCCCTTAACGCGGCTGTTGACGATCGTGAGAGCGTCGGGAACGTAGAGGAAGATATAGGGAAGGTCTTCGGCCAGGATCTCCTGTATCCGGTAGTATGCCTGCTTCCTCTCTTTGATGTCGAATGTCCTTCTGCCTTTTTCGAAGAGCGCGTCGACCTCCGGGTTGTTGTAACTCACGAAGTTCAATTCCTTTGCCTTTGTCTTGCTGGAATGCCAAATGTCGTACTGGTCCGGATCAAGCCCTATGCTCCAGCCGAGGATGACCGCCTCAAAGCGCTTCTTGTCGATGAACTCGTTGATAAAGGTCGACCATTCGAGCACCCTGATATGCACCTTTATCCCGATCTTGGCGAGTCTCCACTGGATGATCGTAGCGGTATTCATCCTGAGACTGTTGCCTATGTTTGTCAGAATCGTGAAGTCGAAGGGCCTCCCGTCTTTATCATGAAGTATGCCGTCGCTGCCTGTTTGCCAGCCCGCCTCGCCGAGGAGTGCCTTTGCCTTTTCAGGGTTGTACTCATACTTCCTCACGTTCGGATTGTAGGGCCATGTGTTCGGCACATAAGGCCCTGTGGAAACGTTTCCGAGGCCGAAGAGGACGACGTCGAGGATCTCCTGCTTGTCGATCGCATATGCGATCGCCTGGCGCACACGTTTGTCCTTGAAGAAGGGATGTTTGAGGTTGAAGCCGAGATAGGTATAGGCGAAAGCGGGGTAGCGGAATTTCTGAAAGTTGTCCGTGAAAAATTTACTGTTAGTCTGTTTCGTATACTGTATCGGCGTCAGGCCCATCATGTCCACTCCCCCTGTCCTGAGCTCCAGGAACATCGTCGCGGTGTCGGGGATGATCTTGTAGACATAACGGTCGATATAGGGCCTTCCCTCGAAATAGCCGTGATTCGAATCCAGATCCAGTTCCTGGCCCGAGACCCATTTGACCAGTTTGAAAGGTCCCATGCCCACAGGGTCTCTTGCCAGAGGGCTCTTCGTAATGTCCTTGCCCTCAAGGAGGTGCTTCGGCAGGACGACGAGATTTCCCCATGAGGTGAGCGCCGGCGCAAAGGGTTTTTCATAGGTGACCCTGAAGGTGTATGGATCGAGCACCTCCGCCTTTTTCACCTGTCTGAAGTCTTCGCTGTACGCGGTGGGCGTCTTATCGTTTATGATCGTCTGGTACCCGAACATTACGTCGTCTGCGGTGAATTCGACGCCGTCAGTCCATTTTACACCTTTCCTGAGGTGAAAAGTAATAATGAGCCCGTCCCTGGAAATGTCCCATGATTCGGCGAGATCGCCTATCACGCTCAGATCGGTGTCGTATTTCACAAGTCCGTTATAGATGAGGCCGGAGACGTCGCTTGACGCGCTGTCGCTTGAAAGCATAGGGATGAGGTTGCTCGGCTCACCGATCGAGCCGACGACAAGCGTATCGCCATAGGCAGGTTCCGCAGAGACATTTCCTTTTGACTGCCGGAGCAATGCCTGCTGTTCGCCCTTACAGCCGGCGATCGCGGAAAACAGCATCAAAAGCAGCAAAAAAAATAAAAGTTTTTTCATGGATGCTTAAGAATACTGTAATTATTATGATTTTTCAATTTAGCCGACAGCTTTTTTTGCAGCCTGAGGTTTTCTAGCTCCGTTGTCTGGATTTTTGTGCAATGCGAGGGGCAAAGAAGCCTTTCAGATACTTCCCTGTATAGGAATGTTCTGCCTTGACAATATCCTCGGGAGTACCTTCAAATATGATATGTCCACCTCTGTCCCCTCCTTCAGGACCGAGGTCCACGATCCAGTCTGCGGCCTTGACAATGTCCAGGTTATGCTCTATAAGGACCACGGTATTGCCTGATTCAACAAGCCTGTTCAGGATATTGAGCAGGGCCTGCACATCGGCAAAATGCAGCCCAACAGTCGGTTCATCGAGAATGTAAAGAAGTGATGAGTGACGAGTGACGAGTGACGAATTTAACTCAGCGCAGATTTTGAGTCTCTGTGCCTCTCCGCCGGAAAGCGTTGTGGCAGACTGTCCGAGCCTCAGATACCCAAGGCCTGTGTCCATCATCAGCTTCAATTTGGACATGATGGCCGGCTGGTCTTCAAACAGCGCACAACCCTCTTCAACCGTCATATTCAGTATATCGTGTATGTTCTTATGCTTATAGGTGACCCTCAGCGCCTCCGGCTTATACCTCTTCCCGCCGCATTTCTCACATTTTATATACAGGTCTTCAAAAAAATACATCTCCATTAATTCATGGCCGCCGCCCTTGCAGGTCTCGCATCTGCCGCCCGGAACATTAAAGGAAAAGAACCCCGGGCCATAACCATAGGTCTTCGCCTCCTTCTGGGAGGCAAAGAGTTTCCTGATATGTTCGAAGATCTTCAGGTACGTGACAGGGTTGGAGCGCGGACTTCGTCCTATCGGCGACTGATCAATGAGTTTAACGCCTCTGAGATGCTCAGCTCCTTCGAGTTTCTCATACGGCAAAGGAGGTTCATTCTCTGTCCTGAATTTTTTTGCCAGGACCCGGTAAAGCGTTTCAACCACGAGACTGCTCTTGCCTGAGCCGGACACACCGGTGACAGCGATAAGTCTGTTCAGGGGGAGACTGAAGTCGACACCCTTGAGGTTGTTGCCTGCAGCCCCTGAGAGCGTAAGCATTCCGCCGGACCTCTCCCTTTTCTTCAGACGGCACTTCAACTTTTTCAAGGCCCTTCATATACCTCGCGGTAAGACAATCGGTTTTCAGAAAATCCCCTGCTGTCCCTGCAAAAGACAACTTCACCGCCCTTATATCCTCCCCCGGGGCCAAGCTCCACAACCCACTCAGCAGACTCAATGACCCCCCTGTCATGTTCAACAACGATCACTGTATTGCCGAGGTCTGCCAGCTGACTGAGGATCCGGGATATCCTGTCAGTGTCTCTGGCGTGAAGTCCGACTGTCGGCTCATCAAGCACATAGAGAGTGCCTGTCAATAATGAGGCAAGCTGGTTCGAGAGGTTTATCCTCTGGTATTCACCTCCGGAAAGTGTCTTGCCCTGCCGTTCAAGGGTCAGGTATTCCAGGCCGACTTTTTCCAGAAACCGGAGCTTCATGCTTATCTGCCGGATGAGCTCCTTTGCGACATCTCTCTTGAAAGGAGACAGTCCCAGATCCGCAAAAAAACGTGAACACCCGGAAACCGGCATTCTGCTGAGTTCAGCGATGTCCAATCCTGCGACCTTGTATGACAAGGCCTCCTGACTCAGCCTTTTCCCCTGACATACAGGGCAGGTAACGCCCCTCCTGTATCTGCTCAGGAAGACCCTGACGTGCAGTTTATATCGCCTTCCCTCCATGTCCTCAAAAAAATCGTCGATCCCGTAAAAATCAGGGGTCCCCTTAAATACCTTCTCCCTCTCTCCGGCAGTGAATTCCTTAAAAGGTTTTTTTACATCCAGGCCTGTCTTTTTTGCGCCTGCCAGCATCTGCTTTTTCCACCATGTATATGCAGGCTTTTCCCAGGGGTCAACAGCGCCTTTTGAAAGGGAGAGCTCCTTGTCCGGGATTATCAGGTCTTCATCGTAGCGCAAGGTATTGCCAAACCCCTTGCACTCAGGACAGGCGCCGACAGGATGATTAAAGGAAAAAAGCAGGGCCGAAGGCTCAGGAAGACTGACTTCACACTCTTCACAGACGTTCTCAGCTGAAAATTGTCTGATAAGGAACTGCGGGCCGCTGTCAGGCCTGTCCTGTCCCTGCAGGACCGCCACCTTGATCTTGCCGTGTCCTTCCCTCCAGGCCATCTCTATGGAATCCGACAGCCTCGCCTCATCCCTTATCACGAGTCTGTCAAGGACGATATCAAGAGAAGAAAGATCAGTCCCTGCCAGCTCATCCATGTCAATAGTCTCATCTTTGTGCCAGACCCGGTAAAAACCCCTTTGCTTCAGCTCTGCTGCCGATGCTGTCGAACTGGAAGATAATGACAGCCTTTGCTTCAGGATATTTATCGAGAAGTTCCGCAATGATCTGGGAGGGGTCCCATTTCCGCACTTCCTTGCCGCACCTGGGGCAGAAGGGAGTTGCAATCTTCGCATAAAGCAGTCTGAAAAGTTCATTCAGTTCTGTCAATGTGCCGACTGTTGAACGCGAACCCCGGACCGGGTTCTTCTGTTCGAGGGCTATGGCAGGCCTTATGTTCAGGATAGAATCAACGTCCGGCCGGTCAAGTTTTTCGAGAAACAGTCTCGCATAGGTGGAAAGCGATTCTATAAAGCGCCACTGCCCCTCGGCAAAGATCGTATCAAAGGCGAGCGACGACTTCCCTGATCCCGAGACCCCGGTGATAACAATGACTTTATTGTGGGGGAGAGTCAGATTTATATTCTTGAGGTTGTTCTGCCGCGCGCCGGTGATAATGAGTTCGTCTTTGGACATCTGATTATTTTAACACAAGAGTACAGAAGGGTTATGTACTGTGACATTATCTTTAACCGATAGTGACCGAATATATAGCGATCACCCCCTACCCAGGTAGGATTGACTATAGAATAATGAAGAGTCAAAGTAAGCTATGCGGAGATCTTTGGATGTGTCTTGAAGTCAGTAATTTTGGATCAGAGGACAGGGAAGGTTGAAAATAATATTGGTCGTTGACGATGGACCTGCAAATATGACAATAAAGGCATGCCTGTCTGACAAAAAATGTCAGCAATATGGTGGCGCATTGGGAAACGAAAAGCTGTTTTGTTTAATAACGGCAGGTTAGAGGATTAATTTATTTTAATAATTGGCATAAAATCTGCAGTTTAAGGGGGGGAATAATCCCGGCTTATTGACGGACGAAGGATGAGAAGGTGTCTGACTAGTGTCACTTTTCTCATTTAACTGGCTCATAAAAATTTATGAGGAGAAAGTTTGATAAACATCAGCATTAGAAGGGGCAAAAAATTTGAGCAGCATCATATCAAGGAGGAGGAAGTCATGAGAGAAAACAGTTCAGGACAAAGAGGCATTGGACAACCGGGATTTGGGTTTAAGTCAATAATCCATCTCCTCTTTCTATGTTTTATTCTGGCGATGACAGCGCTGCCCGCATCTGCCGAAGGGCCGTATGACATCTACTGGAAGGCCCAGATGGGAACAACAGGCACTGATACAGCAAACGGCACGGCCGGCGACGGTGCGGGCAATGTTTATGTAGTAGGAAATACAGCTGGCGCTCTTGACGGAAATACATATAACGGCGGAACATCAGATGCCTTTATAGTCAAGTATGATATAAACGGCGCTCAGGCATGCTCGGCTTTGCTCGGCACATCGGGGGATGACGTTGCCTATGGTGTTGCTGTATATGATGATGGCTCTGCCAAGCATGTATACGTTGTGGGCAGCACAAATGGGGCACTCGGAACTCAGGTCGGCGGCACAGACATGTTTCTGGCAGAATTCAACGACAATTGCGTATTGCAGGGCACGGTCAAGCAGGATGGCACCTCAGGGACTGATATAGCCTGGGCTGTTGCAGCTGACAGTTCCGGCAATATCTTTGTTGCCGGAGAAACTAACGGTAATTTCAGCGGGACAGGTAAAGGCGGCAAGGATATTTTTATTGCCGAATATAACAGCTCTCTTGTCAACCAGTATAAAGTGCAGGCCGGAACATCTGCAAATGATATCGCATATTCTATAGCGCTTGACAGCAATGGAGATCCTAATATTGTTGGTGAGACCTCAGGCGACCTTGACGCTGCAGGCACACAGACTTATGCCGGGGCAAAGGACTTCTTTTGGGCCAAATATGCCTCCAGTACTTTTACTGTAATGAAACAGCTCGGAACTGCAGCAGATGACGTTGCAAACGGCATTGGTATAGATAGTTCAGACAATGTTTATATCAGTGGCTACAGCGCAGGCGACCTTGGCGGTACTAATGCCGGAACCGGCACAAAAGATATTGTGGTTGCCAAATATGATTCAACTGGTGCGGAACAGTGGCTTACTCAGTTCGGCACCGCAAGTGATGACACTGGAGAAAGTATTGCTGTAGAACCGGCAAGCGGTGATGTCTTTATCGTTGGCGTCACAGACGGAAATCTCGATGGCTATACGACTTCCGGTACTGTCGATGCCTTTATGGCAAAATTCAACACAGCCGGGGTTAAGCTCTGGACAAAACAGATCGGCACAACCGGGGCGGACAGCTCTTGGTCTGCAGTTTGGGAAGAATATTCAAGCAGTATTTATCTGGCCGGTGAAACTACAGGTGACTTTAGCGGTACAAATGCCGACGCGACTGGGACTACTACTGATTTGATTGTTGCACAGTTGGCCCCGGACCAGTATGCGCCGAATGTGACCATAGATACCAAACCTGCAAACCCCTCCAATTCCCAATCTGCAGACTTCACATTTAGCTGCAAAGATAAGGACCCTATTACAAATCTTTATACACTTGACTGCAATAACAGCACATTTCAGTGCAAGATGGACTCGGGCTCCTATACAGCTTGTACATCTCCTAAATCATATGCCGGCCTTGCCGCGAATACAAATCACACATTTTATGTCAAGGCCACTGACGCCTCAGGCAATGTGAGTCTTGCCGCTTCATATATCTGGAAGATTGATACCTCTTCACCCGTTACAACTATAGGTGCATTTACAAGCCCGACGAATGATACCACCCCGACATTCAGTTTCACTGCAAATGAGACAGGTGTGACATTCCAGTGCAGTCTTGACACTGGCACTCCGGTTTGGGTTGCATGTACAAATCCTAAGACCTATGGTGTTACCCCTGCCGGGACATACACCTTCAGAGTCAAGGGAACAGACCCTGCGGGAAACGAAGAACTATCACCCAACACAGGAACACTCATAATAGACATAACTGCACCTACATTATCAACTACACCTACATGTCCTGGTGTAGGTGATCCGGCTTATACGAATGTTGCGGCTGTATCATTTACATTTGCCTCTACCGACACAGATCTTGCGGCACAACCATACTGGTGCTCAAAGGACGGAGGGGCTTTTGTATCCTGTAGTTCTCCGTATGGTTATACTCCTCTTGCGGGTGTCAGATCGTTCAGCGTAAAGGCAAAAGACTTGGCAGGAAATTACAGCACTGCGTCAACCTGCAGCTGGACGCTTGATCTTACCAAGCCGACTACGACTATTAAGACAAATCCGACATCTCCAAGTGGGGACAACACTCCCACATTCACCTTTGGCGCAAATGAGGCTTCCAGTTATGAATGCAGTCTTGAATTGACGACAGTAGTCGACCCGGCGTCATGGGTATGGGAAGCTTGCGGAGCAGGCTATTCGATTACCGGTACCTATACCTTTGCACTTCATCCGGACGGCGCATATACCTTCAGGGTAAGGGCGACAGACCGTGCCGGAAATACTGAAACAACTTTTGGGTCGGGTAATACAAAGGCACTTGCAATAGACACAGGCGTGCCTACATTATCAACTACACCTACATGTCCTGGTGTAGGTGATCCTGCTTATACGAATGTTGCTGCAGTGTCATTTACGTTCGCCTCTGATGACACGGACCTTGCAGCACAGCCCTACTGGTGCTCAAAGGACGGGGCGGCTTTTGCAGCCTGCAGCTCTCCGTATGGATACACTGCCGCTGCAGGCGTCAGATCATTCAGCGTAAAGGCAAAAGACCTGGCAGGAAATTACAGCACTACGTCTACCTGCAACTGGACGCTTGATATGACCAAACCTATTACTACCATTAAGACAAATCCGAAATCTCCAGGCAAGGATAACACCCCAACCTTCACCTTTGGCGCAAATGAGGCTTCAAGTTATGAATGCAGCCTTGAATTGACGACAGTACCTGTTGGTTCAGTGACATGGGAAGCCTGTGGAGCAGGATATTCAACCAGTGGCTCCCATACCTTTGCGACAAAGGCAGACGGTGCCTATACCTTCAGGGTAAGGGCGACAGACCGCGCCGGAAATACTGAAACAACTTTTGGGACAAGTAATACAAAGGCGCTCACAATTGACACAACTGCCCCTGCATCGCCTAGTATTACATCTAAACCCTCCAATCCTTCAAAGGTTGTGAGTCCTTCTTTCTCTTTTACAGCCGAGACGGGAGCGAAGTTCACCTGTCAGCTTGACACCTATGCTGCTGGTGTCTGCTCAACCGGGAAATCATACAGCAACCTTTCTGAAGGTGACCATACGTTCAGCGTATGGGCTACTGATGTGGCAGGCAACAAAAGTGCCGCAGCAACATATCCCTGGGTCATAGACAAGACCGCTCCTGATACTGTGATAGATGTTTATCCCGCCGCCTACTCAAATGTGGGGACCGGCACATTTGAATTCAGTTCCTCTGATCCTACTGCAGTATTTGAATGCAAGTTGACACCTGCAACTACATATTCAGCATGCAGCAGTCCATATGCATACGGTTCTGGTACGCCTCTGAGCGCAGGCACCCGTACCTTCTATGTAAGGGCAAAGGACGCAGCAGGAAACGCGGATGGCACTCCTGCTTCCTATATATTTACTGTTGACAAGACTGCGCCGAATACTTTTATGGGTATCAAGCCTGAGGCTGTATCTACAGACACTACACCGAGGTTCACCTTCTCATCGAGTGAATATGCCGCGACGTTCGAGTGCAGTCTCGACGGGGCCGCATTTGCTGCATGTAATACTCCCTACCAGGTTGCTCCTGCCTTGTCAGCAGTCGCTCACACCTTCGCAGTCAGGTCCACAGACCAGGCAGGGAATACTGACTCGACACCGGTATCGCATTCCTGGACTATAGACACTTCACTCCCTAATGCGACCATAACTGTAAAACCTGTTCTTGTCACGAAACAGACGACAGCAACATTCTCATTTTCATCAAACAAGGCAAACGCTACATTCGAATGCAGCCTGGACAACGCTGCATATACGACCTGCACCAGTCCCAAGGCGTATACAGGATTGCTTGAGGGCGACCATACTTTTGGCGTGCGTGCCAAAAATGCCAACGGCACTGGCAGCAGCGACGTATGGGACTGGACTATTGACTTGACAGCTCCTGATGCAGCTATAACTGTAACCCCACCGTCCCTGTCGAATGACAGTACGCCGACATTCGAATTCACCTCAGCGGATCCAACGGTAACAAAATTCCTTTGCAAGATAGACGCTGGATCTTTTCTCGCGTGCACAAGCCCATATACACGTACTACAGCTCTTGTCAACGGCACTCATACTTTCAATGTACAGGCAAAAGACCCTGCCGGCAATATCGGGACCGCTGTTTCTTATACCTGGGACATTGATGTTTCAAAGCCGGATACAGTACTTGGAACAAAGCCTGTAAATCCTTCTAACGATGCCACCCCGACATTCGCATTCAGTTCGCCTGATGCTTCAGCTACTTTTGAATGCGATATTGACGGCGGTTCGACGCCTTCATGGACTGCATGCAGCAGTCCAAAAACATATTCACCTGCTCTTGCAAATGGACAGCATACCTTTAAGGTAAGGGCAAAAGACGCGGCTGGTAATGTCGATACTTCACCAGCAGTATATACATGGACTATCGATACAGTGGCCCCTAATACGACGATTGTTTTAAAACCGGCCAATCCTTCGGGAGCAGATGTCAGCTTTACGTTCAGCTCATCTCAGACACCTGCGACTTTTGAGTGCATGATGAGCCCAGATACAGCTTATAGTGCGTGTACCAGTCCAATGGCATACACGGGGTTGGCTGTAGGGTCTCATACCTTCAGGGTCAGGGCCATAGATAATGCAGGCAATAAGGATGCATCGCCTGCTGTCTATACATGGACAGTGCAGTAAAAAAGAAGTCTTAGAGTAAACACCACTAGGCCAGGCTGAAAATTCAGCCTGGCCTTTTTTTTGTTGTGTCAACCCTGTCATTTTTTTCGAAGCGTTTGCCAGGCTTTTATACCCCGACCCGCTCCAGAGAGTCCAGTTATGCGGACCCACCAAAATGTTAAGTCGGCAGCGCCACCAAATTAGAGGTGTGGCCGTTTTGCTGGGGACAACTCCGGCCGTATGTGTTGCTGTCCGCGGTTGATCGTCGGATGGCTGCCGGCATAAGTGCAGATGCACATGTGCCACCTGTATCGGGGCAGAAGAGAGCTTCTAAGAGCAAGAGGTCCAGGCTGGAACAAGGCACTGAGAACGGTCATGTGGCAGACGATTGGTCGTGCGGAAGCCAGAAACGCTCGGCAAAACCTTGAGTGCTTTTGGTAGCTGCTCAGTTGGAGGTCCACTAGGAGAAAGTCGGGGAAGAGCCTTGTCAGGAAGTTAAAATAATGCGATCCGGAAATATATCTCACTGAGTAGGTTCTATATGGGCTTGGCTGCCAAAGCAGTGTACCTGAAGATGTCGTTCGCGCTCTGGCGGATTACAAGCCTTTCCCTTTCTTTCCAGGCGTTCCCCCAAGAATAGGGCTTTGTCGAGGGATAAGCCTATAAAAGAAAAGGGAAATCTGTTTCTATGAAGTGGTCGTGGTTTATTTTTAAAAAATGGGGGAAGTTCTTGCAGGCAATAAAGGCTATAATGTCGTCATACCGGCGAACCCCGTATCGTAGTACGGGGCAGGCGCCGGTATCCAGAGCTCTGGATTTCGTGTCAAGCACGGAATGACAGCCTCTATTTTCTACTGAATCCAGGGAGATGACAGTGAATAAACAACCCGCGGTATACATCCTTGCAAGCAAAAGAAATGGCACTCTTTACATTGGTGTGACTTCAGACCTCAGCAAGAGGATATGGGAACACAAAAACAATATGGTAGAAGGATTTACTAAGCGCTACGGTGTTCACCAGTTGGTTTGGTATGAGTTGCACGAGGCCATGGAATCTGCTATTCAGAGGGAGAAACATAAAAGGAACTGGATTCCGGCTCAACACACTGCCGGAATGACAGAAAGTGGAAACTTGAGTTGATTGAAAGTGTTAATCCAAATTGGCAGGATTTCTATTATACACTTGCTTGACCTCGGGGAAAAAAGGTCCTGCGATGGCTGCCGCAAGGAAATAATCGAAATACGGAGGTTGTAACAAGCTTCAGAAGTTTCGCTGGTTATTGCAGTCAATCCTAAAAATGTCCCCCTCAACTCTTGAACCTAATTTGCCGGTAGCGGTAGCTCGAAAACATGGAGCTTGGGCAGTATTATCTAATGTCTACATTCTGATCAATTGAATATGTATAATTCAAATTAGCTACATCCCCAGGCTTAAACCCTCGCAAAACGTCCTCTATTCCAGCGTCATCCCATCCTGGTGTCGGGTAGTGAGTTCCATTGTATATGGTGATCGTGGGGGTATACTCCCCTTGTTCTGCAAAATACTGTTCTTCAAGCAGCCGAAGAATGCCGAGATTGGTATAGGCTTCAGTGCGGGCGGCGCTTTTTTGCTGTCCGATGTATGTGGGGATACCTATAATCGCAAGGATGGAGATTATTGCAAGCACTATTAATAACTCAATCAAGGTAAAACCTTTATTTTTCATTAGTGCCTCATAACAACATTGTAAGAAGTTTGTGCCTCAAGCTATATGAGTCTATACCGTTCATTATTTGCAATAAAAAATTATTTAATCTTAGCATTGATTAATAAAAAAGAAAAGGGAGAAGAATTATCTTCTCCCTTTTTGTGCTTGAAAGATCTTTTAGTCTGTACTGACGGTCTTCGAGTATATCTTAACTGGAGTTGCGGCATTATCCATCGCCACAAAGTGAACCTGCTGAATCGCCCCGCCCTCATCAGTTCCGGTGAAGCATACTGTTACCTGACCTGGAGCTCCCAATGCTGTGGTTTCACATGCAGCTAAGTCAGCAGCGGCACCACCATTATTCCAAAGGGGCAAGGTGCCGTTCCATGGAGAACTCACTTTGCAGGCATTGGTTCCTGCTGGATCATGCATAGTTGTCCATGAAGTAACAACACCTGCAGCTGCGAGGTCCTTATTCATCTCGTTTGTAGGGTCAATCGTTCCGTTACAATCTAGCCAGTCAACCTCTGCTAAATCCCCTTGTGTCGTCCCCACTTTTTTTGCAGAGTTCATCCATGCCTGTAGCTCCGGCACTGAAGCCTCCGCTGCCCTTGTTACCGCTCCTTTCTTACCTCTTTCCTGCGCGCCGAGATATGCCGGGATTGCTATTGCTGCGAGGATACCGATGATCGCGACAACGATCAGCAGTTCGATAAGGGTAAAACCTTTCTGTTCTCTTAAATTATTTACTGCCTTGTACATAATAATTGCCTCCTTCATTTTGATTAGTGGCCGGTATCTCCGGCCACAACGTTTATATTTTACTGCACTTCCTTACTGCCTGATGACTATAATCCCACCTCCTTAAACTAAATTCGTTTGCTCTGGAATAAATAAGAGCAGTTTCTGTGCCAATGACTGAAATATGAAAAACTTTTAAATACTAAAGAGTTACGTTAAAAGAATAAGCGAAAAAAGACCGGATGTCAAGGGGGTGTGACAAAATTTGGCAGTTCATGTCTGATTCTTGTCATAATTCATCAAACGTCCTCAGGAACTCCCCATCAATGCAAACTGTGATATAATTGAACAAAAATATATAATAACCAATTAAAAATTATGAAATTCATTGGTCTTGATGCAGGCTCGGTAAGCGTAAAACTTGTGCTGCTGGATGATAACGGCAAAATACAAAACAGCCTATTATCAGCGGCATAAAGGCCGGCCTTTGCCTGTGGCCCTTGAAATGTTAAAGACCGTAATGCGTGATGAGTTATTACCGCCCAGCCCCCCTTACCAAGGGGGGGATTACAGGGGGGCGAACTCGTCACCTCACGCCTCACTCATCACTGTCTCTCACGGGTTCAGCAGGCAGGTTGATAGGCTCTGTCCTTGGGGTAACACCAGTGAACGAGGTTGTTGCCTACGCCTACGCCACCCGAAAGCTCTATCCGCACATCAGAACGATCATAGAACTCGGGGGGGAAGATTCAAAGCTGATCATCCTCGGGGACGATTCATACAGCATCAAAGACTTTTACATGAATTCCGTATGCGCTGCAGGCACAGGCTCTTTCCTGGACCAGCAGGCTGAACGGCTCCGCTTGTCCATCGAGGAATTCAGCGAACTCAGCCTGAAGTCCCAGAGGCCGCCCAGGATCGCCGGCAGATGCAGTGTGTTTGCAAAATCAGACATGATCCATCTGCAGCAGATAGCAACGCCGGTCGAAGATATCGTTGCAGGGCTCTGTTTTGCTGTAGCAAGGAATTTCAAGGGCTCTATTGCACGGGGCAGGGAACTGGCATTCCCGATCTCCTTCCAGGGTGGTGTTGCAGCAAATAACGGGATGGTCCGTGCCTTCAAGGAAATCTTCGGGATCGCGGAACTCTTTGTGCCTGAGGAGTTCGCCCTGATGGGCGCAATCGGAGCTGCGTTAAAGGACATGGCAGAAAAACAGGGTGGCAAGGAAGAGGCAAGGGTCAAGGGCAAGAGTCAAGGGGCAAGGGTAGTGAACAGCTGAATGCATTTGACCTGCAAAAGCTTGAGGATTTTATAAATTCCAGCAAGCTGTCTGAAAAAGGGTACAGTCCTCTCATACATGAGGGTGATGATTTTATTGAGAGACACATCTTAAAGACCGTAATCGTTAAGCGTAATGGTGAATCGTTATACGCCGCAACCTCGCCTTGAAGCGAGGATTCAAGTAGTGACCATTCACGCATTCACGCATTCACGCATTCACCGCCTTTAAAGGCTTTTCTCGGTGTTGATATCGGCTCTATAAGCACGAACCTGGCTGTAATAGATGAATCCTGCAAGTTGATCGCAAAGCGTTATCTCATGACAGCAGGCAGGCCTATCGAGGCGGTCAGGCAGGGGCTTGAGGAGATATACGGGGAAATAGGCGACAGGATAGAGATAGCAGGCGTCGGCACAACAGGCTCGGGGAGATACATGATCGCCGACTATATAGGCGCTGACATCGTCAAAAATGAGATCACTGCACAGGCAACTGCTGCTGCATTTATTGATCAGGATGTAGATACCATATTCGAGATCGGCGGGCAGGATTCCAAATTTATCTCCCTGAAAAACGGGGTGATCGTGGATTTTGAGATGAACAAGGCCTGCGCTGCAGGGACAGGCTCCTTTCTTGAGGAGCAGGCGGAAAAACTGGGCATATCCATAAAAGGAGAATTTCAGGAATCAGCATTTGGGTCCGAGAACCCCTGCAGGCTTGGAGAGAGATGCACTGTCTTCATGGAAAACTCCCTGATGTCAAACCTCCAGTCAGGCACAGACAAAAAAGACCTGCTTGCAGGCCTTGCCTATTCGATAGTGCAGAATTATATCAACAGGGTCGTCTGCAAAAGACCGATCGGCAACAGGATATTCTTCCAGGGCGGTGTTGCGTTTAATAAATCAGTGGTGGCTGCCTTCGAAAAATACCTCGGCAGGGAGGTCATTGTTCCGCCGGACCACGATGTCACCGGTGCAATCGGCATGGCGTTGATAGCCATGAAGACATATGAAAGGCGTTATGCGTAAGGGGTAATGAGTCATTACCCCCCAGCCCCCCTGCCAAGGAGGGAGATTACAGGGTGATGGACTCATCACTCGTCACTCATCACTCATCACCCATCACGGCCTTCAAGGGGTTTGAACTTTTGCGCCGGCCTTATGATATATCGTCTTTTGAATGCAAGGGATGTTCGAATGTCTGCGAGATCAACAAGATCAGGATCGAAGGCGAAAAGATCCATCTCTTTTATGGCGGCAGGTGTGAAAAATATGATGTCAGGAAAAAGAAGCCGGAAAATAAAATCCCTGACCTCTTCGCCTTCAGGAACGAAATGCTCTGGAAGGCGCATAATGACCGTAAAGGTTATGAGCAATGAGTAATGAGTCATGAGCCAGAGTTGCCAAGGTGAGGAGTACAGGAGGGTTGAACCCATCACCTGTCACCCATCACCCATCACGTGTCAAAATCGGGATACCCTACATCTTCTATTTCCATGATTTTCTTCCCTTCTGGACCACTCTTCTCTGGGAGCTCGGGTTTGAGGTGGAGGTATCTCCGGAAACCGACAGGCATATCATAGATATCGGGATGGAAACCATCCTTGCAGAAACATGCTTCCCTGTAAAGACCGCCCACGGCCATATCAAATATCTCATGGACAAAGGAGTGGATTCGATATTGATACCGAGTTTTGTAAACCTGAACAAGGCTGATGACCCCTTTGATACAGGCTTTGCGTGTCCCTACACACAGACCATACCTTATCTGGCAAAAACAGCTTTTCAGAACATAAAAGCCCTTACCCCTCTTGTTGACATGAACCAGGGCGAGGCCTTTCTCAAAAAAGAGCTGAAGCGCGTACTCAGCCCCTACCATATCAGCACCGCTCAGATATCCAGGGCCTTCAGGGCAGCGCAGTCTGAACAGGAAAAGTTCATAAAGACAATAAAGGACAAAGGGGATGAGGTCATTGCCTCGTTGAATAAACGGGCTGTTGTTATTGTAGGAAGGGCTTACAATTCCTTTGACAAGGGAGTGAATCTCAATATCCCGAAGAAACTGGCAGACCTCGGCGTAATCTCCCTCCCCATGGATTTCCTGCCGATCGAAAATTCCGCGGTGAAGCAGGATTGGCCGAATATGTACTGGCGGGCAGGCCAGAGGATACTCAGCGCTGCAAAGATCATAAGGTCAAACCCCCTGCTTCATGCTGTGTATATCGGCAACTTTTCCTGCGGACCGGACTCTTTCATCATAAAATTTTTCGAGGAAGAGATGTCCGGGAAGCCCTATCTTCACCTGGAGCTTGACGCCCACAGCGCTGATGCAGGCGCTATCACCAGGTGTGAGGCCTTCCTGGACAGCATTGAAAACACAAAAGGGGAAATGAGCAGATCCTGGAAAACTGTCCAAAAAGAAAAGCTAACGGTCATTTCTCCGGGGAAAGGACTGTTTTCATCCCGCATATGTCAGACCATGCCTTTGCCGTTGCAGGCGCGTTCGAATACTGCGGCAGAGCAGCAGAGGTGCTCCCCGAGTCTTCAGGTGAAACCGTAGATCTGGGCAAAAAATATGTCTCAGGCAAGGAATGTTATCCCTGTGCGGTCACCACAGGAGACATGATAAAAAAGATCATGGAGCCTGGTTTTGATCCTGACAGGTCCGCCTTCTTCATGCCTTCCGGGGCAGGCCCCTGCAGGTTCGGACAATATAATGTATTCCACCGCCTCGTGATAGAAGACCTGAAGCTTGACAATCTCCCTGTTTTCTCCCCGAACCAGGACGAAAACTTCTACGATCACCTGAAGATTGCAGGCAATGATTTTGCGATGAGGTCATGGAAGGGCATAACTGCCATCGGCCTGCTTCAGAAATGCCTGCATCAGACCAGGCCTTATGAAAAAGAAAAAAATGTTTCCGACGAGATCTATGCAATGTATCTTAAAAAGGCTTATGACTCTATTGCGCGGCGCTGACGGCGGCATTGATGCAGTCCTGGAGAAGGCAAGGGTCGATTTCGAAAATATCCCCAGGAATAAGGACAAAAAACCCCTCATCGCCATCGTGGGCGAGATTTTTGTGAGATCAAACAGGTTTTCGAATGAAGATCTGGTAAGAAAGATCGAGGACGTCGGGGGCGAGGCGTATCTTGCGCCGGTTGAAGAATGGATATATTACATTAACCTCATGGGACTGCGGAGGGCCTTGATAAAAAAAGACTGGTCTGGTATGATTACACTTCTGTCAAAGAGGTTCTTTCAAAAGAGGATAGAGCACAAATTTGAACGCTATTTTGCAGGTTTCTTAAAAAACCTGCACGAAGCAGACACCAGGGAGACATTAGATAAGGCAAGTCCGTACATCCACCCCTCCTTCGAAGGTGAGGCTATCCTCAGTATAGGCAAAAGCATCGAGATGATTGAAAAAGGAGCGGCAGGCATTATCAATGCCATGCCCTTCGGATGCATGCCAGGGACTATTGTTAGCGGGCTGATGCGCGGACTCAAGAGAGAGTACGGCATCCCCTTCCTGAGTATCCCGTATGACGGGACGGAATCTCTGACAACGGAAATTCAGCTTGAGGCCTTTATGGACCAGGCGAGAGAATACAATGAAACCAGTAGAAAGTAGATGAGTAATGAGAACAGGCCCTGATTTCCTGCGATACTGTTTACTGCTTACTGCTTTTCTGCATTACTATTTACTGACTAAACAAAGGAGGTGGGTCTGTGGGGAATGTTGTAAAATGGCGTAAGAAGAAGATGAGCAAGCATAAACACAAAAAGCTTCTTAAGAAAACCAAACATCAGAGAAGGAATAAATAAATCCTAAAAGCCGTTGGATTTGATGTGACCTGATTTTTTCTTCAAATGTGTCTTATCCATAATCCGAAAAAAGGCAGATTCTCAAGATAATTCCGGAAGGGGATTTTTTTGCCATAACGTCCCTTGTTCTCTGCATCATACAAACCCATTCCCCGTTGGAAATGCCGGCGGGTGCTATTAGTTCCAGGGCGCAAGGGAGGGAAAGCCTTTGAAACTACCTGGCGTAATAGAGTATCATTCATAGATGCTGAAACCGTTTTTGACAACAGGAATAGGAAGCCTGCCTCATCTCGATGCACTGGAGGCAAGCAGGCTTATACTCGATACCTTCGACATCCCCTTCTGGCCGCAGCTTCCCGCCCTCTCCTTCAGGGAGTTCATGGTGCCCCAGTATTCGGAAGGCCTGCCCTTCCTGCAAACAGATATACAGAAAGAAACCATATGGATCGAAAGAAACAGCTCGGATGAACTTGAACGGTTCTATGAAAGCTGGACAGAGGAAAGCAGGATTGCCATATCAGAGGATTATGCAAAAGGGTTGCATACATTTCTTGAGATTATTAAAGGCAGGAGATTCAACCTCCTGAAGGGACATGTAACAGGACCTCTGACCTTTTCTCTCGGCCTGAAGGACAGCAGCGGCAAGGCTGTCTATTTCGACGAGGAGTTCCGGGAAATATCGCTGATGCTGCTGAAGGCAAAGACGAGATGGCAGTTGGACCAGTTAAAGCCGCATGCGGAAAAAGTAATAATATTTATAGATGAACCGATACTCTCCGCACTCGGCAGCTCCAGCTATCTTGGAGTGAGCGAGACCGAGGCGTCGAGGCTCTTAAAAGAGCTTGTTGACGTAATAAGAAGCGAAGGCGGAATTTCAGGCATCCACTGCTGCGGCAATGCGGACTGGCCTCTGGTAATCAATTGCGGACCGGATATAATAAACTTCGATGCGTATGATTATGCGGACACCCTGGCGCTTTACCCCGGACAGTTCAGGGCCTTCCTTGAACGCGGAGGGGTCCTTGCCTGGGGGGCGGTCCCGACTTCAGATGCGATAACAGGTGAAAATCCCGAATCAATAAGAAGACGGTTCCAGGAAGGAGTAGAAAAACTGTCCGTTAATATCCCCATAGACCTTATCTATTCAAACCTCCTGCTGACGCCTTCCTGCGGTACAGGGTCGAGGACCATAGAGGAGACCCTGAAGATATTCCAGCTTCTTATGAGGCTGAAAGAGGAATACGCATGAAAGGTCTTTTTATATCATTTGAGGGGATTGAGGGCACGGGCAAGTCTACTCAGGCAAAGCTGCTCGCAGAATATCTGCGGGAAAAAGGACACAAGGTTGTACAGACTATGGAGCCGGGAGGCACCCGGATAAGCCTGAAGATCCGGGAACTTCTTCTCTCTCCCGACAGCATGGAAATGGACCACGTGACCGAGCTGCTCCTCTACAACGCTGCACGGGTCCAGCATATAAAAGAGGTCATAGGACCGGCCCTTGATAGAGGTGAAATTGTCATTACAGACCGCTTCAGCGATTCTACGGTTGCGTATCAGGGTTATGCAAGGGGCCTCGACCTGAAGCTCATCGACTCTCTTGATGTGATCGCGACCGGAGGGATGCGTCCTGATATCACCATCCTTCTCGATTTGGATGTCAAGACAGGTCTCGCACGGAACAAGGCGCTCAACAAGGGAGACCGTCTCGAACTTGAAGATATCTCTTTCCATGAAAGGGTCCGTGAAGGGTTCATCAGGATTGCCGCCATGGAACCTCTGCGAATAAAAGTTATCGACTGCTCGGAAAGCCTGGCCGGAGTGCGCCAAAAAGTGGTAGAAATACTTTCAGAACTGTTGGAAGGCCGGAACTGATAAAAAGAAGATGTCATTTGCGGAGATCATAGGCCAGGAAAAGGCGATCAGAATACTCACCGGAGTACTGGAGAGGAACAGGCTTGCCAATTCGTATATCTTTTGCGGGGAGCCCGGCATCGGGAAGAAGCTTACGGCCCTGAACTTTGCAAAGGCCCTTAACTGTCTGAAAGACCGCTATGAGTCATTACCCCCCCAGCCCCCCCTTGCCAAAGGGGGGATTACAGGGGGGGTGAACTCCTCACTCCTCACTCCTCACTCATTCCCTGTTGATGCCTGCGAACAGTGCGAATCATGCCTGAAGATCAACACAGGAAGCCATCCTGATCTGCTGCTGGTAGCACCGGAAGACAGACAGATAAAAATAGACGAAATACGGCTCATCGACGACGCCCTCTCCTTCAGACCTTTTGAAGGCAGAAAAAAAATTGTGATCGTTGATGATGCAGATACCATGAACATCGCTGCTGCAAACGCATTTCTCAAGACACTCGAAGAGCCTCCCGGGGACAGCGTCCTTATCCTTATCTCCTCAAGGCCTGACCGTCTGCCTGCCACGATACGGTCGCGGTGCTCAAGGGTGAATTTTTTTGCCCTTTCACTGGAACCGTGCAAAAAGGTCCTGAGAGGGAAAGTCCCGGACGAAGAGCTTGATACACTGGCAAGACTTTCGGCGGGGAAGCCGGGGCTTGCACTTTCATCAGACCTTAAGGAAGAAATTGCCTGGTTCAACGGTCTCCTTAAGGCTATGCTGAATGCGGAAAAGGACAACTGGGCCTCACGTGAAGAGATGGACAGATGGTTCGAGTATATTTTGACCATGATGCGGGATGCCGCGGTATTAAGGATAACAGGCGAGCCTTCACAGCTCATCAATGCGGATCTGGCGGACCTCAGGGAATATATCTATAAACTGGGAAAATACACGGAGTTGCAGGTTATAATAGATATTTACAGGGAGCTGTCTCTTTTGAAAGGGCTGCTCATGTTCAATCTGAATAAATCGCTTACATGGAACTATACTGCATCATTATTGAGAAAAGGACTGGTGATCTGAGATGCCGAATGTCGTAGGGATCAGATTCAAGAGCTGTGGCAAAATTTATGATTTTGAGATAAACGGCCTTGAAGTCCGAAAAGGGGACCAGGTCATTATTGATTCGGAATTCGGCCTCAGTATCGGGAATATTGCGGTGGATGCCCATTTTGTCGAAAAACCCGCAAAAGAACTGAAAAAGGTAGTGCGCATTGCTAATGCAGAAGACCTTAAACATAAACAGGAGAATGAAAAGTTCGAAAGAGAGGCCAAAAGCTTCTGCTATGAACGGATAATGGCAAGAGGGCTGCCCATGAAACTCGTCTGTTCAGAGGTGGCGCTCGACAGAAAAAGAATCGTATTTTACTTCACCGCAGACGGCAGAATAGATTTCAGGGAACTGGTCAAAGACCTTGCGGCCAAATTCAAGACCAGGATAGAGATGAGGCAGATCGGTGTGCGGGACAAGGCAAAACTCGTCGGCGGCCTGGGTATCTGCGGAAAGGAACTATGCTGCAGGCTTTTCCTGACCTCCTTCGAGCCGATTTCGATAAAGATGGCAAAGCAGCAGGACCTTTCTCTTAATACAGGCAAGCTCTCAGGCACCTGCGGCAGGCTGATGTGCTGCCTCGGCTATGAATACGATGAGAACGATACCGCTGCCGGCTACAAAAAAGCTATGGAAAAGTTCCGCGAGACCGCAAAGACTGAAGCGGCCGCTGTCGATGATAAATTATCGGATGTCCTTTCTCCCGAAATTGTCTGCTGCCCCGCAACTCAGCCTGTCCGGAAGGCGGAAAATATTACGTCAGCACCTGAGAAGAAAGATATCCAACAGATGCAGGAAGGGACCGGAGTCCCTAAGCGAAAAAGGCGAAGAAGACACAGGAGGAGGGGACCCAAAAAAGATGGACAAGGTGAATAAACGGTTCTACGTAACAACTCCCATATATTACGTGAACGATATACCGCATATCGGGCATGCCTACACTACCGTGGCAGCAGACATACTGGCACGGTACAACAGGCTGAAAGGCTGCGAAGTCTTTTTTCTTACCGGGACTGACGAGCATGGACAGAAGGTAGAAAAGGCCGCGCAGGGAAGGGGCCTGTCACCGAAAGATCATGCGGACCTGATGGTAGAGAACTTCAAAGCGGTCTGGAAGAAGCTGAATATATCGAATGATGCCTTCATGCGCACGACGGATGCAGAACATAAAAAGACCGTGCAGGGGCTCCTCCAGATGCTCCTGGACAGAGGGGAGATAGAGAAGAGGTCATATGCAGGCTGGTACTGCACCCCTGATGAGCGGTTCTGGACAGAAAAAGACCTTGTCGAAGGCAACTGTCCTGACTGCGGACGGCCTGTAGAACAGATCCATGAAGAGAACTATTTTTTCCTGATGTCGAAATATCAGGAAAGGCTTATAAAACATATCAATGACAACCCTGACTATATACTGCCCGAGACCCGCAGGAATGAGGTTCTCGGGTTTTTGAAGCATAACACACTCGGAGACCTCTGCATCTCCAGGCCGAAGCAGAGGCTGGCGTGGGGCATCCCGCTTCCCTTTGACGAAGACTTCGTGACGTACGTCTGGTTTGACGCGCTCGTCAATTATTTTTCAGCCACACGCTATCTCGTCCCTCATCCCGAACAGGCGGCCCTTGGCGATTTCTGGTGGCCTGCCGACCATCACCTGGTGGGCAAAGACATCCTCACCACACACGCTGTCTACTGGTCAACGATGCTGATGGCGTTAAATCTGCCGCTGCCCGGCAATATTTTCGCGCACGGCTGGTGGACTGTTGACGGGAAAAAGATGTCGAAATCAGTCGGTCATGTGGTGGACCCGCATGCCATGGTGGACCGATACGGAGTTGATGCCTTCAGATACTTTCTCTTCAGGGAAGTGCCCTTCGGCCTTGACGGAGATTTCTCTGAGCAGGCCCTGATCAATCGCATAAACACAGATCTTGCAAACGATCTTGGCAACCTCCTGAGCAGGTTTCTTACGATGGCGGAGAAATATTTTGGCGGCGAAATTCATCCGGAGCGGAAAACAGACGAGGCGGCGGCATTTTCCGGGCAGATCGTCGCTGCCCAGACAGCGGCCCACGACGGCCAGAACTGGTCGCACCTGCGCTTCAATATAATTCTCGATCATATCTGGGACATAATAAGAACAGCGAACAACTACATAGCACAGACAGAACCATGGAAACTGGCAAAGTCTGATCCTGAGCAGCTTAAGGACGTAATGTTCCGGATCTGGAACATTCTGCGTCTCAGCGCGATCAACCTCTATCCATTCATGCCGGAGACTGCGGAGAAGATGTGGACCCAGCTCGGCCTGAGGTCACTTGCTGAGGAGACAGCAAAAAGCCTTCCAGAAACAGCTTCAGAGAGCGGTGAGAAGCCCAGCAACTTTGATTGGGACTGGGCCCCTGGTTATGTGATCAGGGTCTCGAAGGGAGAACAGCTCTTCCCGAGGATCGAAAAAGAAAAGAAGGAAAAAATAGAAGGGGAAAAATCAGAAGACAAACCCAAAGAAGAACCACAGGGGCAGAACCTTATAGCCATCGGCGACTTTGCAAAAGTCGAACTGAAGATCGGAAAGGTATTAAACGCCGAACGCGTAAAAAAATCGGATAAACTCCTCAGGCTCCTGGTGAATACCGGGGAGGAGAGGCAGATCGTGGCAGGGATAGGAAAGGCCTATGCCCCTGAAGAACTTGTGGGCAGGAAGATCGTTGTAGTAACGAACCTCCAGCCTGCGAAACTCATGGGTGTTGAGTCCAACGGTATGCTCCTTGCTGCGACAGGCTCGGACGGTGTTCCGGTCATCCTGATGCCTGAAAAGGATGTCGAAGAAGGGGCAAGGATAAAATAAGTAAGCGTTCAGCCCTCAGCAATAAGCTCTCAGCAAAGTCGAGTCATGTTCTGCTGAAAGCTGACCGCTGATGGCTGATAGCTAAGAGGAGTATGTTAGACATGGAGATACTGAGGATTCCGCGTATCACCCAGGACAGCTGCAAAAGACACCTCCTCAGGGGACGCTCTCTGGGATTTGTTCCCACAATGGGCGCTCTCCATGACGGCCATATAAGCCTTGTCAAAAGGGCGAAGATGGAAAATGATATAGTAGTCGTGAGCATCTTTTTAAATCCCCTGCAGTTCGGCCCTGCTGAAGACCTGGACAAATACCCGAGAGATATCGAAGAGGACATAAGGAAGCTGCGCGAAGAGGATATCGACATCCTTTTTCTGCCTGATAACAGTCTGATGTACCCCCAGGGTTTTTCTACCCATATAGAGGTTGGAGCAGTTTCGGAAAAGCTCTGCGGAAAATTCAGACCCGGACACTTCAGCGGGGTAGCTACTGTTGTAGCAAAGCTTTTCAATATTATAAGTCCTACCCGTGCATATTTCGGGCAGAAGGATTTTCAACAGACAGTCATTATTAAAAGAATGACAAGGGACCTGAATTTCGCTGTTGATATTGTTGTCTGCCCGATCATACGGGAGCAGGACGGTCTGGCAATGAGTTCAAGGAATGCATATCTCGGCACAGAGCAGCGCGCTGCTGCCTCTGCGCTCTACAGGTGCCTGAGCAAGGCCTCTGATTCTGTAAAATCAGGGGTCACCTCAGGCGAACAGATAAAGACCTTAATGAGAGATTTCCTCTCGGCCGTGCCCCTGATATCTGAGATTGAATACGCGTCCGTCTACGACCCTGAGACCCTGGAAGAAGTCTATGACATACAAAAGGAAGCGCTACTGGCCGTCGCAGTCAGGATAGGGAACACCCGCCTTATAGATAATATATTCCTGATGCGCTGACCCATATTATTCATAAACCATGATAACACGACCGGCCAGTATCTTCGCTCATCCCCGGTCTTCGACCTCCGGGGTATTTGGCCCTCTTTATTATCAAAACACACACTGTATGAATACCTGCCTGCCGGCAGGCAGGTCGGACCAGATAAAGCCGCTCAAATTCTGTGTCCAGTCTGCATTGAAGTAAATTTATTAATAAACTGGGCTGACGGACTTTTCCCGAAGATGCTGTTGCTTTTGATGCGCCGTAATTATAATGCGACTGCAAGGTTTATTCCCGCGGATAGCAATTGAGGTGGAGATTTCTCATAAGCGTGGAGCGCCCTGACGGTAGAGCTGCTTCCTGAGGGCCTCCTGGATGATGTCCCAGGCCTTCTCTGTGTGGGGCATAACGCAGGCAGAGCAGTCTTTCATGCCCCCAGGGAGTGTGGAATAATTGCCCGGGCAGTCGAGGAGGAAAAGGGGGCAATAGCAGAAGAGGCATGAGTGCCAGTCTTCGAGTTTGTGGCAGGGCAAAAATTCGCACTTGAGATTTATAAAGTGTTTATAGTTCATCACAGACCTTTGATGGTTGCTCTCTTATTAGTATGATGACGCAGGGGCATAGATACCTTCAAAGTCTTCTAATTTCAACATGATCAAACCATGCAATTCTCAAAAACCCGCAGTATAAATTCATGCTTCTCAGGAATTGATTATTGCATGACAAAGGTGTTGCTGCAAAATACTTTTCAGTCAGCTATGCCCCTGACAACCGCATTTATCATGACGTTTAATTGAAGGCGCGCCAATAAACGCGCCGTACCCAATCAGTCCTCATCCTCACCATACATTACCTCGCCGGCGGGCCTGACTTCCTCTTTCCTGTGGTCTTCGATGTATGCGGTAATGCGATACCTGAAATGAATGGCCTTGTCGTTGTCGTAGAGATAGATTGTGTCGTTCCGGAGGTTGCCGATATAGTAGGCGGAGCTGCCGTTGACATGGACGATGAAGGTTTTTTCATTGATGAAGATATTGAGGGTCAACCCTGAGCCCGCAGTGTATTGGTATGTGCAGTTGCTGGCATAGCCGGGCAGATAGTCTTTATGTCGTTCGTCGAACTCGCGGAGGAAGTCCAGGTCCAGGACACCGGCCATTTCCATCTCCTGCCCGGTCTCAAGGTCATACAGAAAGGCTGGACTTTTCCCTGTGATCAGACGGCTGGCAATATATATTATGCTGGCATGCTGCTTGTGATGACCCATTTCCTTTTACCTCGCTTTTATTAAAATCCGAACGCCTTCCTCAAACTCTTAAAGGGGCTGCCTCCGGAGTCTTCTTTTCTCTCATCGGTTTTCTGTGTTTCTGTAGAAGGTTCGTCACTCTCTCTTTCCCGTGATCTCCGTGGCTCTGAAGCTTTCTCTTCTGAGCCTGTCAGAGGGGTCATGCCTGTTGATTTCAGACGCAGTTTGACAGACCAGATAAGGTTCCAGGGCGTTTTCGGGTCCTTTGGCTTTGGAGGATAAGAGGCATACATGTCCTCGCCGTAAGCTATAAACTGGATCATCCCTCCTCCGGCGTTACTGAATATGCCTTTGGGTATGCTGCAGCTTGTGGTGTCCGGGTTCATCACTACTTTTTCCTTTATGAACTTTCTGACGTCAGTGCTCGGCAGGTAATTCATCAGGCCGAAACCAGGGTCAGGCAGTTCGCTCGAAGACCAGATAATCGTCTCCCCGGTCTTTTCGTTGTGGGCCATTGCTGTAGCAAAATAGCCTATGGCTGTTGGAATGTCCTTCCATGCAAAGCGTATGCTTTCTGTCAGTTCTCCTTTGACAGAGGTAAATTTAACGGGGTCCATGAAGTCATGCATCCGGTCGATCGAAAACTTGATATCAGGCAGGTAGTTGCCGTGAACGAGCTGGCTGCCCTGCAGAGAGCTGTCCCTGGGAACTTCCACCCGGCTTTCCTTGTTCGGCCACTCAGCATAGATCATGCCTGACCGTGGAGAAGGCGGATATTGAGGCGACGGCATATGGCCTGTCAGCGCCTTGCCGAAGTCAGCAGGACCCATTTTTTCAGTATCAATGACCCTGGGCTGGCCTTTGCCGACTGTTTCACTGCAGCCCCAATATATGAGCATGCGAGCCTTCGGTTTTTCGACACGCTCCTCCGGAACCTTTTCATACTCTTCCTGACGTGCCTTTTCCCTCAGTGGGATAAGCAGGGGAAGAGTCTCGCCCATCTTCTGTCCGGAAGGGATATCATGACCTGCAGAAGGTTCCTTGGGTAACGGCTGCGGCGAGTTTAACTGCAGCAGAATATCCCTGTGCGGACCAAAACCCCGGCCCCCCATCATCCTCCCTGCAAGCCCGTCCATCCCTGACATATCTTCTGACATTCCCGGTATGGTCTGGTTCTGGGTGGACACGCTCATCCAGTAAATAGTTGCAGGCGGAGTTTTCTGTTTTGTCTTTTCAGCAGATTCCGAGGAGCTGAAAAAGATCAGTGTAAATGCACAAGCTGAGAATAATAATGCTCTGAAGAAAGCTTTTGTTGTCGGAAGTAACATTTTTTCCGGCCTCCTTGATACTATTTTTTATTATCGATGTATTCTGATATCCTGTAATTGAGGTGGAGCGAGGCCTCATGGTCGTATATATAGATCAGGTCGCCCCGGACATTGCCAAGGAAACAGGCCGTGCTGCCCGTGATTCTCCCCAAAAAGGTGCTGCCGTTTATGCTGAGATCTATGGTATGGTCTTTTTCGCAGTCAACCCGGTACTTGTATTTACCGGACCTTCCGGCAGCGTAATCTTTGTATTTGCCGTCGAATTCCTTAAGGCAGTCCGCGTCAGGCAGGCTTGCTATTTCGATCTGCAAAAGGTCATTGAAATCATACAGGGAAGCGATATGCTTCCCTGTGATCAGACGTCCGGCTATATAGGCTATGCGTGTGCGGTTATATTTTTTCACAAACTCTTTATGCCTATCCGCACTTTGTGAATCCGCAGCTATGGCAGACTGCACAGCCTCCTTCGTGTTCTACCGCACCGCCGCATTCGGGACAGGCGCCTATCAGCATCGTTTCGCCGTTGCCGTGGCCGTTGCCGTGGCCATTGGACCCGCTGCCCTTCTCAGTATATCTTTCTAGCGCCTTTGCGATCGCATCGGAACAGGATGTTATCTTGCCTCCGCTGGCCCAGGTCTGCTGGTGGCAGGTGATGCCTTTAAGCTGGTTGATGATCGCCTCCGGCTCGATATTAGAACGGAGCGCCAGACTAACAAGCCTGCCTATGGCCTCTGCCTGGCTTGAGGCGCACCCCCCTGCCTTGCCCATATGTGTGAAGAGCTCGAAGAGCTGGCCGTGCTCGTCTTCATTGACGGTCACGTATATGGTGCCGCAGCCTGTCTTCATCGTCCTTGTTTCCCCTATGATCGCCTCAGGCCTCTTCCTGGGCACGATCTTTGCCTGCACAGCAGGCTGTTCCGCCTCTTTAGCCGCTGTCTTGCCTGTAGCCCCTGTGGAGAGGACCTGTTCTTCCCTCGACCCGTCGCGGTAGACGGTGACACCCTTGCAGCCGAGGTCGTAGGCGAAAAGGTAGACATCCTCTACGTCTTTTGTGGTTGCGCTGTGGGAGAAGTTAACGGTCTTCGAGACAGCGTTGTCCACATGTTTCTGGAAAGCCGCCTGCATCGCTATATGCTCCACAGGAGATATGTCGTGGGCTGTCAGAAAGACCGCCCTGACTTCTTCGGGTATCTCCTGGAAATCGTGCAGGGAGCCTTTTTCAGCGATCTTCTCCATGAGTTCCCTGGACCAGAAGCCGCGCTCTTTCGCCACCTTCTCGAAATAAGGGTTCACCTCAAGGAGCTTGGTGCCCTCCATTACGTTTCTAACGTAGGAGACGGCAAAGAGGGGTTCTACTCCTGATGAGCATCCCGCGAGGATCGAGAGTGTGCCCGTAGGCGCTATAGTAGTAACAGTGGCGTTCCGTTGTTTCATCTTGCCGTCATAGATGCTCTCAGGGTAATTGGGGAATACGCCCCTCTCTTCGGCGAGGGCTGCGGAGGCGTTCTTCCCTTCTTTCTGGATAAAGCCCATGACCTCTTCTGCAAGCAGGATCGCTTTATCGGAGTTGTAGGGAACTCCCAGTTGGATGAGCATGTCCGCCCAGCCCATCACCCCGAGGCCTATCTTCCTGTTGGACCGTGTTGTGTCCGCTATCTTCTGTATAGGATATTTATTCACGTCGATTACGTTGTCCAGGAAATGGACCGACTTCCAGACGAGTTTTTTCAGTTTTTTGTAGTCCACCCCGCCGTCTTTGACCATCCTGGCAAGGTTGAGCGAGCCGAGGTTGCAGGACTCGTACGGCAGGAGCGGCTGTTCGCCGCAGGGGTTCGTCGATTCTATCACACCGACCTTCGGCGTCGGGTTCGCACTGTTTATCCTGTCGATAAAGACAATGCCGGGCTCGCCGTTCTTCCAGGCGTGGTTGACGATAAGGTCAAATACCTCGCGCGCACGCAGGCTTTTGACGACCTTCCTTGTCCTTGGGTTTATAAGGTCGTAATTGCTGTTGTCTTTCACAGCCTGCATGAAACTGTCGGTGATGGCCACGGAGATGTTGAAGTTGTTGAACCGGGAGTTGTGGTCCTTTGCTGTTATGAAATTCAGGACATCAGGGTGGTCGACGCGCAGTATACCCATATTCGCCCCGCGTCTCGTACCGCCTTGTTTGACAGCCTCTGTTGCGGTATCAAAAACAGTCATGAACGAAACAGGGCCTGAAGACACCCCTTTTGTCGAACCCACGATGTCGCCTCCAGGCCTGAGATTGGAGAAGCTGAACCCAGTGCCTCCTCCTGATTTGTGTATGATGGCGGTATTCTTTACCGCATCGAAGATCGATTCCATCGAGTCTTCAACCGGGAGTACAAAACAGGCCGACAGCTGTCCGAGCCTCCTGCCGGCGTTCATTAGCGTGGGACTGTTGGGGAGGAAATCAAGGGAGGTGATCATCGCATAAAAATCTTCCTCAGTCAGCATGACTTCTGCCTCTGATTTTCCATACATAAGATCAGCGGCAGCAACTGTCTTTGCTACCCTCCTGAAGAGCTCTTCCGGCGTCTCAATCGGCATGCCTTCCTCGTTTTTTTGCAGATACCTCTTTTCAAGAACCTTCAATGAGTTCGGTGTAAGACCGATTGATGATACAGAGCCCTTCATACGCATACCCTCCCGTTAAACTTTTGTTGTTATGTTTTTTTGAGCAATGACAAGGATTTTGAATATGTAAAATACAGATTTCCCACTGTCATAAAATCACTTTAAATCTTTATCTTCCCCTCAATATTATAATTTATTAATTGCTACAATTTGTGTATAGCAAAGATTAAAACACAACATATTGTATATGTCAAGACAAAAAAAGAGATATTATTAAGGTCTTGATTCTTAATTATTTTTTCAGTGAATTAGCTTGTTTATTTCTTGTTAATAAAAAAACCGGCAAGATTCAGCAGATGGAATACGGGGTCCTCATCCTGAAAAGGGGCTCAAGAAATATTGTAAGAGTCCAGTCGCAGCAATCAGCTGTCAGCGAAAAGCGGAATATGCGAAGTTCGCTGACCTGGCATAGCGGCAGTCTTTTGCCAGCCGTTCCCGATCAGTCAAAGAGACCGCTGAGCACATTGGCCTTCTCCTCTATTTCCTTTGCCGCCTTTTCGTGCTCTTCCCTGAGCCTGTGCAGTTCATCGGCGATATTCAGCGCAGCAAGAATCGCCGCCTTCAGTGGGGCTATGTTCGGCGCGGAATTGTGGACTTCTTTGAGTTTCAGGTCAACAAAGACTGCCAGTTTCTTTATATACTCCTCGGGCGCGTCACCTTTTATAGTATATTTCTGTCCCAGTATATCGACTTCAATGCTTCCCATTTTCTTCTCAGAGTTCAATCGTTTCCAGTTCAGTCAGAAGTTCTTCAACCTGTGTTTTAATGGACGTTTTCTCCGCTGTCAAAGACTCAATGACCTGGTTCTTTTCATTCAGGAGGACTTCAAGTTCCCGTATCTTTCTTTCCAAAGAGTTTTTTTCTTCCTTTAAAGCCTTCACTCTTTCTACAACAGCAGTTATTTTTTCTTCAAGATTCTTAAGCCGTTCCAATGGTATGGCCTCCTTTTTTTTTCTGTCATGAATTATTTCACCCGGTCTTTCAGCGGTCCCTTCATCAGGATTATCATCGTCAAAAAGAGTTTTCCCCGGCATCATTTTATTAAACATACCAGATATAAACCTTTGCTGTCTATATCATTAAAGACCGCCGGATATAATATCTAAAACAGCTCCCTCTCTGTCAACAGAGATGAGTTTTTTGTACTGGAAATAGCTGGTGATAACCTTTTTGACGTAGTTTCTTGTCTCGGCATAGGGGATGTCTTCGATGAATTCATCGGCAGACCTGTACTTGCCCCGGTCCTGCCACATCCGCACAGGCGTTTCTCCTGCGTTATAGGCAGCCAGAACATGCGGCAGTGAATGAAACTCATTGAAGAGGCTCTTCAGGTAAAAGCTGCCGAGTTGTATGTTGTTCCCTGCTACTGTTAACTGGGAAGGCCTGTTTATGCCGAGCTTAAGACTCCGGTCAAGGCGGTAAGCCGTCTGGGGCATGAGCTGCATAAGGCCGTATGCACCGGCAGCGGATTTGGCGTTTGTGTCGAAACGACTCTCCTCCCTTATGACTGAAAGGGCGACCAGCGGGTCGATATTATATTTTTTCGTTGCCGTCTCCACGTGGTCCCAGAAGGCCTGCGGATACCAGAATATATGCATCTTTTCGGAATAGGGAAGCTGGCATGCAAGGCTGATCGCGCGTTTATATTCCCCCAGTTCCTGGAGTTTCGCGATAATATAAACCAGCTCCGACGGCGTATCTATTTTTTTAAAGGCGGATGCGAGTTCGAGGACCGCTTCTTTTTGCATATCGAGTGAGATCATGGCTTCCACACGTTCGGAATTTTTTATCTTGTCCCTGGAGATATCGAAGAGAGGCAGGGCAGAAGAGACTGTCTTTTCAACCGGCTTATTATGAATCGCATAGGTCATGGCAGAGTAGAAATTATTTGCTGCCGGCATTATTTTGCTGTAGAGTTCAGCCGGGTTTTTGCCATCTGCCTCAAGGCTTCTTGCCTTCCAGTACAAATATTTGAGTTCATCGTATTTTGCATAGAGCTGTGAGAAAGTCACGGCTGCTTTTGTGTAATCAGAAGAGAGGTATTGGGACCACCCGATGCCCCACAGGGCGTCTTCCGCATCAGAAGGATAATTTTTAAGGACATCGTTATAAATTTTTATCGCCCCGTCGAAGTCCTTTTCCCTTCTCTTGTCCGCTGCAACGGAGTTGAGAAGATACCCTGCGCGCCTGTCATCCCTGGCGATAAGTTCGCTGAGGGTTGCCTCAAACGCTTTTTTATCTCCTGCCCTGTATAAGGACCTCGCCTTGTAATAGAGTTCGTCCACCCTGCCGAAGACCTCTGATGCCTCCTGGTATTTTTTCTGCCTGAAGAGGCTTTGGCCCAGGGTTTTAAGTATCTTTGTACGGGAGGTCCCGTCATCCTTCACGAGCGCCTGCCTCAGTTCCAGTTCCGCCTGAGCAAACTTGTATCTCTTGAACAGGTTGGAAGTCCTTTCGAGGATATCTTCAGTCTTAAGGTCTTCGGGCTTCAGTGCCGCCAACGCGGAGTTGGAGAGCTCGCCGGCCCTGATATATATTTTCTTAAAGACCGCTGAGGCCTTCGCATTATTTCCGGCCTCTTTGAGTATCTTCCCGAAGAGAAAGAGCGCTTCTTCGTCTTCGGGATATTCATTTGTGTATGCCTCGTACAGCGCCGGAAGATCGCCCCTGCGGCTGTCTTTTGCTTCACGGATCTCGGCCATACGCGCCTTTTTTCTCAGCGGAGTTGCCGGATAATTTTTCAGCAGCGCCTGTGTTGCATCGAGAGCTTTCCCGCACTCTCCCAGCCCGTGGTAGGCCCCGGCCAGATAATAGAGGGTGTAGTCCCCGAGGAGGGGGAACTCCCTCTGCGCTAAAGAGAGGCTGCGCACTGCATCGCTATAACGGAGCGCCTCAAGGTCCTGCTTGCCCTGCCTGAAATAACCCTTGCCGTCCAGTCCCCCGTTGCCGGCGACAGGGAACAGCAGGAAACAGGCGCTAAACATAAACAGGACAGCCCAGGAGGTTAAAGGTCGGGACGTGTTCTTATTGTGGTATTTCATTGCATTATTCCGTTTCTTTTATAATAGACAAAACCCGGTCTTTCAGCAACCCGCCGCAGGCTGCCGTATGCCGGGTTAGAATAATTTGTCCGTGCTGTGGTATATTTTCGTTATGATTACTGACCTCAGACTCCACGGAAGCCTGGGCCCTGTAGATTTTTTTGCCTTTGTCTCAGGCGCCGGCATGTATAACACCTATTTCTACGAAGAAGAGCCCCGTCGTATCAGATTTTTTGCCCGGGGAAACGAATTTACGATCACCGGAGACAGTCTTTATTACCGGGGGACGGGCGGCAGTTTCTGCGAGTATATGTTCGGAGTGGAAAAGCCTGTCAAGGACATGCTCAAGGAGGATGTACTGAACAGGCTGATAATGTTCGGAGCTTTCATGAACAGCAACGAACAGGTAGTGTTCACAAACGACACAGAAGGTTCTGAAACCTTTTACAGGCTTTTTCTCCAGGGACATGCGGTTGAGAACTATTACTTCCTCGTTGCCTCGGATTTTCAGGGAGAATACAAAAAACGGCAGAAGCAGGTGCTTAAGGCTGTAGGGAAGTTCCTGAAGAGGACAGAGCTTTTGTCCGCTGACAGGGACACGGAGCTGCTCAAAACTTTTTCCCTGGAATTGGATGAAGAAAAATCTATTATTTTCATATTCAAGCTTATACACAGGGGTAACGCCGAATATTACAACGCCTTCAGCCGTTTTTATGCAAAGAACAGGGAATTGTCTCCCAACGAAGAAATATTCCTTGAAGAAATCATTTCAAGATGCGGTATTGACCGTTACCAGCAGGAGAGGATGAAGATTGATATCATGTACCGGCACGCTGAAAACAAGCTGGTCGTCGATGAATACAGAGATGTTCTTATCCACGGCGCCACAAAGGAGATCCTTCAGGCCTCGGGACACGCGCGTTTGAACCGCCTCAGGACCCTGAGTATACGGAACAATATTCCGGTGGTACTGTTCGACAAGCTTGACGAACTGCTGCTGAAAGACAAAGAACTCCAGGAGCTGGAAGAGGCCGAATACCTCAAGGAATCAAGGGCCATTCTGGAGAACCTTTTTTTCAGGGACCCTTCTTTCAAACAGCATATTATTAATGACGATATAGTCAGACTCATAAGGTCGAAACACATGGCCTATTCCCAGAACGACAGGGGTTTTGAGCAGGTGCTGCTCGATATAGGGAAGGCCTGCGATGAGCTTTCCCGGGAAACAGACGATTTCACGGTGTTTGAGGAGTTCAGTTCCATTGTCACCTATTTTGACAGATATGACAACGTGCAGGCCCTGCTCAGTCAGATTTCGTTCATGAAGCATATTGAATTCACGGAGGACTCTCTCAGGAGTCTTGTTGGAAACAAGAAAGCCTTTGATGATCTGGACGCCGGCCTCTTCAGGGCGGTGTTTATAAGGGATCTTATGGAGAACAAGTATATAACGAGCTACGGCAAACGGAAATTGAAACTGCTTCTGAAAGGGATAGAGGCCATCCCGAATGGAGAGGCCTCTTATAAGGATGTCATAGCGGAATTGAAGGCACTTTCCGACGAAGAAAAGCTGTACAATATTATCCATGCCTCATTAAAGGAACGGATGAGGAGCTTTTTCCCCGGTCTTGAGCTAAAGGCGGTCAGGAACCAGATCAGGGAAGATATTGCCAGAGAGCTCGAGGACAAGGGGATAGTTGAAAAAATCCCGGCAAAACTCTTTGAGAGGGTATTTATCGACCTGCGGAAAGAATCGGTATACCTGAACCAGATCCTGCCTGAAGTAATCCAGAAGCGGAACTCCGCGCTCAGGGAAGATTTTCTTGACAACAGCGGTCTTGACCGCTTTTATCTTGAATCGCTGGAGCATGATTATTTCGAGGAAAAAAATATCGACGCCAGCATCCTTGATTCTATCCGGGAGAACAAAGCGCTTGCTGAGAGTGGAGGCGGCGAGCGGATTTGAACCGCTGCATAAAGGTTTTGCAGACCTCCCCCTTAGCCACTTGGGTACGCCGCCGATAAAAGACAGTATTCAGTGAAGGGTGATGAGTAATGAGTTGGTCTGTAAATGCCTTATTCTCATTACACATTAACCGATTACTCATTACGGTTTTAAATGGAGCGGGAAACGGGGCTCGAACCCGCGACCCCAACCTTGGCAAGGTTGTGCTCTACCACTGAGCTATTCCCGCATTTTTCAAAAAAGTTAAGAGTTATATTTTTTCACGGATTGGCTCTTAACTTATCCTTAAGCAATAAGCTATAATTACAAAATCTATAAGATATAAATACTAATGTAAAGAGGAAATTTTTGTCAATATGCCTTACCCAAAAATAGAGGAATTCAGACAGTTGGCGGAAAAAGGGAATCTCATCCCTGTGTATAAGGAGATCCTTGCCGACACCTATACTCCTGTCACGGCCTTCCTGAAACTGGGCGGTTCCCCGTCTTTTCTCCTTGAGAGCGTTGAAGGCGGCGAGAAGTGGGCGAGATATTCATTCCTCGGCTCGAGGCCTGCCAAAGTCATAAAGGGCAGGGGGAACATATTGGAAGTCACAGAAGGCCAGCGGTCCTCGCAGATTTTTGAAACAGACGACCCCATCAGCTGGATCAAGAAGGAATTATCCGCCTACAGGCCGGTTGAGGTTAAAGGTCTGCCGAGGTTCTTCGGCGGTCTTGTAGGATATATAGGGTATGACATGGTGAGGTTTTTCGAGCCCATAGCTCAGCGTGACAAGAAAGGGCTCGGCCTTCCGGATTTTTTCTTCATGCTTACTGATACAATGCTTATCTTCGACAGCTTCGAACAGAAGATCAAGGTTGTATCTAATGCGCATGTATCCGCAAAAAATGCCGACGCGGTTTACCAGGAGGCTGAAAAGAAGATCGATGAGATCATAGCTAGACTCAGAACGCCCTTGGTAATATCTGACTCAGGGCCTCTGAGTTCTGCCAGGGAGTTTCAGTCCAATATGCCGAAGGAGGAGTTCCTGGCCGGAGTGGAGAAGTCCAAGGAATATGTTATGGCAGGTGACATTGTCCAGGTGGTGCTGTCACAGAGGTTTGAGCGAAGCAGTTCCAGTGAACCTTTCAATATATATAGGGCCCTGCGAGTTATTAACCCCTCACCTTATATGTATTATCTTGATACGGGTGAGGCGAAAATCGTCGGTTCTTCTCCCGAGATCCTGGTGCGGGTTGAGAACGGAAAGATCGTTCTCCGGCCCATCGCCGGCACAAGGAAAAGGGGGGCTACGGAAGCCCTTGACAAGGCCCTGGAGGCTGAACTGAAGGATGATCCGAAAGAGGTAGCAGAGCATATTATGCTGGTCGACTTAGGGAGAAACGATGTCGGAAGAGTAGCGCGAACCGGTTCGGTCAAAGTCACTGAATTGATGGCGGTTGAACGGTACAGCCATGTCATGCACCTTGTTTCGAACGTGGAAGGCGAGCTGAATCAGGGACTGGATGCCTTCGACGTTCTTGCTGCCTGTTTTCCAGCAGGCACGGTCAGTGGCGCCCCGAAGGTGAGGGCGATGGAGATCATAGAAGAGATCGAACCCGACAGGCGGGGACCTTATGCCGGTTCTGTCGGTTATCTGAGTTATTCAGGGAACATGGACACCTGTATCACAATCAGGACCCTTATAATAAAAGACGGCAAGGTATATGTCCAGGCCGGGGCCGGTATTGTAGCGGACTCTGATCCGGAGAACGAATACACTGAGACGCTCAACAAGGCAAAGGGTATGATGAAGGCGGTGGACATGGCAGAAGAAGGACTGGACCAATGAAAGGCGCTAAGGTTGCATAACCGGCGGGGAGAATATTCCTCAAATCCTTTTAAGGCGATAAGCTTTGATCAGGGCCTTTCACCGGATATACAGGACCTTATGGAAAGTTATGTCCGGCTGCAGTGTTTTATGCGGGCTTCCGCGGCCGTAAGGAATCGCTACAAAAGGCTTTTCGGGGTATTCTCCCCGCCTTGCGCGGGACATTTTTGCAACTGCAGTATTAACTCTGGCGAGGTGTTAAGAAGATGTTATTGATGATCGATAATTATGATTCCTTTACTTACAACCTCGTACAGTATTTCGGGGAACTCGGGGAAGACATAAGGGTCTTCAGAAACGACAGGATTTCTATAAAGGAAATAGAAGACATGAGACCTGACAGGATAGTCATATCACCAGGACCCTGCACCCCGAAGGAAGCCGGCATATCCGTTGAAGCAATCAGATACTTTGCAGGCAGGCTCCCCATACTGGGCGTCTGTCTCGGGCATCAGTCAATAGGGGCTGCCTTCGGCGGAGAGATTGTGCGCGCGCCAAGGCTCATGCACGGAAAGACTTCCCTTATTTACCATGACGGCAAGACGATATTCGAAAACCTGCCGGACCCTTTTGAGGCCACAAGATACCATTCCCTCCTTATCAGGAAAGAAAGCATCCCGGACTGTCTGGAAATAAGCGCATGGACAGACAGCGGTGAGATAATGGGCGCCAGGCACAAGGAATTTGTGATCGAGGGGGTGCAGTTCCATCCCGAATCGATCCTGACTGTTGCAGGGAAAGACCTTCTGCGCAATTTTCTTAAACTGAGGCAGGGGTAAGATACCCAAAAATGCGATTGTTGCGGTAGTAATAGTTCAGCTATCAGTCCCTCAGCTATCAGCTTTCAGCAAGAAAAGGCTTACATAAAGACTGTATAAGACGCTATTCCGATTTTCGCTGACAGCTGCTTGCTGACGGCTGAACGCATGCCCGGTGTGAAAAGCCCTGCCTGCGTGATAGGATATTTTCCCTGGGGCCCGTAAGAACTTTTCCCAATTGTATTCACCCTCCTATTAGTGATAGTCTTGACTTAAGATGACCGGGAATGTGTCCCCAGGGCGTTCGGACTCATTTCCCAAGGAGTAGTTTGAGAGGACTTTGCTATGAGTCTTTGACCGTGCTGACCCTGAACGATAGAATAGGTCGGCCGGTCACGGACGAAGAATAATTATGCCCATGTAATGGGTCCAGTCGGCGCGGTACGCGGGAAAGGAGGTTATTTTAGCTATCAGCCTTAAGCGGTCAGCTTTCAGCAGAAAAGGAGAACAAAAGACTGTATAGGACGCTATGCCGAACTGTCTAACGACTTTGCATAGCTCGTTTTTCGCTGACAGTTAGTTGCTGAATGCTGATGTTTTTGTTATTGCAGTTAAAATTTTGAAAGGAGGTAGAAACATGTTTGACACAAATCTTGAAAAAAAACCTGAAAAAGGCACGCTTGGACTTGTGCTGTTAGGCCCTCTATTCGGCATGCTCTACATATTCTTTTTGCCGATAATAGGGATTATGACCCTTCTTTTGGCAATCCCCGAGTATGCAAGCGCGAAAAAAGTGCCTGTCATCGAGAGCGGTGAAGTATGCCTAGGCTGTCACTCCATGAAAGGAGTCAACAAGGTCTTCAAAAACAAGGAGAAAGTTTCGGTCTTTGTGAACGTCAACGACTTCAAGGACACTGTCCACGGCTCTCTGAGCTGTGACAGCTGTCATACGAATATCTCCCTTGATACACATCCCGGAAATGCGGGCGTCTTTGAAAGCAGAAGCGCATTTGTGCTTGAGGCTGCAAAAGCCTGCAGAATGTGCCACTCAGACGAACAGCTCAATGCAAAACCACATCACGCGGCCATTGCAAACAGACAGAATGCGCCCCCGTGTACTGAATGTCATGGCGCCCACACCGTAAAGAGGGCCTCTGTATGGAAACCCACCCTGGCAGGAAACCAGTACTGCCTCACATGTCACAGCAAGAATTTCAGCAAGACAGAACGGAACGGAGATAAACTTTCTCTCCATATTGACCCGTCACTCTTAGCTTCATCTGTCCACAACAAACATGCCTGCAGCGACTGCCATGCTGAATATTCAAGGACCTCACATCCTGTGAAATCCTTTGCCAGCAACAGGGAGCATTCAATCGCGATATCAGAGGCATGCGGAAAATGCCATGCGGACAAGAAAAAAGCCGTCAGTGAAAGCATACACCACACCATGATTGTTGAAGGAAACCTGAAAGCCCCCGTATGCACAGACTGCCACGGATTTCACAATGTCGGACCGAAGGCCACCTATGAAACCCTGAGCGGTATGCCCTGCCAGAAATGTCATGGCGAGATATTTAAATTATACTCTAACAGTGTACACGGCATGGCAAAGGCAAATGGTGAACACAGGGCGCCTCTATGCTCGTCGTGCCATTTTGCACATGAAATAAAGGTCGCCAACATGACGGAGAAGATCAAGAACGCATGTCTTGGATGCCATAAAGAGGTTGAAGCAGTTCACGCCAAATGGCTTCCGAACTCAGGTCTGCACCTGAGTGTTATAGCGTGCGCAGCATGTCATTCCCCGAACTCTGGAAGAGGGATCGCCCTCAGGCTGTATGACCAGAACACCGGGAAACCGTTTACCGAGGAACAGATCAGAAAACTTCTCGGCAGCGGCTACCAGGGACTTTCGGAAAAAATGAGCGCACATGGTGAAGGCATCAATTCCGATGACCTCTGGAGCATCGTCAGGCAACTGAATGAAAAGGGCGCTGACGCGAAGGTGACCTTTATGGGGCAGATGCAGGTGAATAAAGGCTCCGAGTCACACATGCTGGCTCTGAAGAAAAACGCTGTAAAGGAATGTGAGAGCTGCCACACCTCCGGCTCGAACTTTTTCAAGACAGTTACCGTGGCCATAGTCAAGGCTGACGGGAGACTGACGGAGTTCAAGGTCCAGCCCGAAGTGCTCGGCTCAGTGATCTCACTGGCTTCGTTGAAGCAGTTCTATGTGCTGGGCAGCACAAGGCTGAAGCTCCTTGACTGGATAGGCGTATTAATGGTCTTCGGAGGAGCATCGCTCCCAATAGTGCACCTTACCCTGAGGATACTTACTTCTCCCATAAGGGAAGCAAAGAGATTGAACAAGATGAGAAAGGGGGACAAGAGATGAAAAAGATATACCTGAATCCACTGCCGGTCAGAATATGGCACTGGGTCAATGCTGCCAGTTTTCTGGTCCTTATCGTTACCGGACTGCAGATACGCTACCGCGAAATACTGGGTCTTATGACGTTCCGCGATGCTGTCGATGTCCATAACTTCTTCGGGTTTGTCCTCATCGGCAACTTCTTCCTCTGGCTGGCCTACTATATCTTTACCGGGAAGATAAAGATATATATCCCGCCGCTGAGCCTGAAGAAATTCGTTACCGGCTGCATAAGGCAGGCAAAATACTACGGCTACGGGATTTTCCTCGGGGAGGAGAACCCGCATCACAGCACGCCTGAAAACAAGTTCAACCCCATGCAGCAGATAGCTTATCTGGCGATAATGGTGGTCCTCATCCCTGTTCAGCTTGCGACCGGACTGCTGCTCTGGGACATAAAGGCCTTCTCTGGCTGGATCAATATGTTAGGCGGAGTGAAGATCATGGATACGATACATGTATTCATATTCCTTTTCTTCACATCGTTTCTGTTCGTACATGTCTACCTGGCAACGCTCGGCCATACTGCTTTGGCACATATAAAGTCGATGATCACCGGGTACGAGGAAGTAGAAGAGCACGCACACTAAGGATAAATTCAGACAATGCAAACTGACAGGGGCGGGTTCATCCGCCCCCGTCAGTTTGGCAAGGAATTCGAGACCTTTTTAATATCTTCGAGTTTCTTCAGAGCCCTGCCTGAATCAAGAGCGTCTTTAGCAATTTCAACGGCAGTGCGGAAGTCAGCTGTCTTCCCTGCGATAACGATCGCAGCCGCCGAGTTCATCAGTACGATGTCCCGTTTAGGGCCCTTTTCACCCTTCAGTATCTGCATGAATATCTTAGCGTTTTCATCTTTGTCCCCGCCGATCAGGGCGTCTCTTTTGCCGCGTTCGAGGCCGAAGTCTTCAGGCGCGAGGATAATGTTTTCTACATTGCCATTTGAGAACCTTGAGGCCTTCGTACCGTTTGTGATCGTTATCTCGTCGAGCCCGTCTTCACCATGGACCACCATAGCGTCCTCTGCCCCGAGGTTCCCCAGCACCCTTGCAAGAGTGTAGGTAAGATTGCCCGAAAATACGCCCACTATCTGTCTTTTCGCGCCGGCAGGGTTTGTTATGGGGCCTAGTATATTGAAAATAGTGCGGACACCCATTTCACGTCTTGGACCGATGGCGTATTTCATGGCGGGATGGAACAAAGGCGCGAACAAAAAACCGAAGCCGGTCTCGAAAAGACACTTCTCGACCTTTTCAGGCTGAAGGTCTATCTTTACGCCGAGGGCCTCAAGCACATCAGCACTCCCGGACTTGCTGGATACAGACCTGTTCCCGTGTTTTGCGACAGGGACGCCTGCCGCGGCAGCCACAATGGCAACGGTTGTTGATATGTTGAACGTATGGGACATATCGCCGCCTGTTCCACAGGTATCGAGCACCCCCTCGGGGGCGCTTATTTTTGCTGCTTTTTCACGCATTATTCTTGCCGCTCCGGTGATCTCATCAACAGTCTCGCCCTTGATCCTGAGGGCGGCAAGAAAGGCACCTATCTGAGCATCGGTTGCCCTGCCTTCCATGATCTCATTCATACATTCCGCCATCTCGGTCTCGGAAAGACTGATGTCATTAATTAGAATATTGATAGCCTCTTTAATCATTTTCCCCCCTTTCCAGCAAGTTTATCGTCCCTTTCGCGTTGTCAGTGCGTAAGCAGGTAAATTTTACCTTTAGTGCATTGCAGATTACAAGGGTATGCATTGCCTTGCCGGAAATTGATCCGGATGTTCGGGAATGCTGATCTCACGGCGATTGTTTACACCTCTATACTGTTCCGTCATCTATTGCGGCGCTTCAATATTTTCCTCGTCATCCTGCCATATAAAGTCTCGACAGCATGGAGTGCGCCGTGGGGGCAGACCTCTAAGCAGCAGTAGCACCTGATGCACGCATCATAATCAAAACGGAGTTTATGTTTTTCAACTGTTATGGCCCTGGCTGGACAGTACTTCAGGCATTCTCCGCACTGCCTGCAGAGGGAGTCATCGCAAAAAGGCCTCTGGACCAGATGCCTTCTCATAAAGCCGTGCAGCCTTTTCGGACCGAAGACAAGAGGGGTAATTTCAGGGAGCCTGAAGTCTTCTATTACGGGCATCGCCCCATCGAACAGTATTTCAGGGGCAACAGGTCCTGTCTCTGCAGCCATCCTGTTTGTCAACAGACTGTCCGGTGCAAGTCCGAGTGTCCTGCATACAGCCATGTCCACAGCAACAGCGTCAGCGCCCGCTAAAAGCATGCCGAGATGCCTCGGCTGACCGCCTTTGCCAGGTCCCTGCCCCTCCATCGCCAGGATGCCGTCGAGCAGGGTCACGGCAGGGCTGATCGTTCTGTAAATTCTGACGAGCAGGCGCGCAAACATCTCCCTGTCAACGCCTGTCCTGAAATGCCACTCGGGCTTTCTCAGTCCCACAACACATCCGAAGAGGTTCTTGACGCCTAAGGTCAGGAGCATCTGGGTATGGGTCTTCAATTTCGGCAGGTTTAACACCACATCAGCATTCATGGCGTCTTCAGCAATCTCTATTTTGTTAAAAGGCGGCCCCACGTCGACAACCACAGAGCGCTTAAACTCCCGGCATTCCACATCCAGGCCCTTCAGTGCCCCCCTTATGCCGCTTTCCTTCATCACCCTCTCGAAAGTCCCCATAGCCGGACTGTCGGATATAAGGGGCAACCCGCCCTTTTGAAGCACATATTCGGCAGCGGCCCGCACAATCAACGGGTGTGTCAGCACAGCTTTTTCAGGAGGGGCAGGCGCAAGCAGGTTCGGCTTTATCAAGACCCTGCTCTTGTCCCCTATCTTGTCTCCTGCAAGTCCGTCAAGGAGTTCAAAGATCAGTGGCCTGAGCGTGCCATAATCATATTCAGCCCTTCTAAGAATTACTTTGTCCACACCGCCATCCTCCTGAAAATTTATTGACCTCTGGCAGGAACTAAAAACAGTGGCCTTCCTTTAAGGATATTCCTCAGTTTCGGTATCCCGTAGCAATTATGTCGCATTTTCTTTCCCCTGAATAATATACACCTAATCGCCTTGTATTTTTTACCCAAATCCCCTGCCTGAGATGCATAAACTCATGCCTGCGGAATGACTAGCTGCAATGGGAATCTTTACCTAATTATACTTTGCTATGTGAACTTGCAATTTAAGTATGCTTTAAGGTTGTAAGTTGAGCCAAATTTATTTATACTTAATTTTCAAAAAGTTGGGGGAGATAATGAATAATTATTGCATACAGACTTATATCATATTTTCTTCTCGTCGTGTTTTCGTTGGTCAATATTGCCGGCGTGTCCGCACAGACTGTTGCAGTGCTCGGTGAATTACAATCCACAGGCAAGGTCTTTATCAGTTCCTCTACCGGTAAATGGTCTGCCTGCAATGCCGACCTACCCCCTTCTTCAGGATACCGGCATAAGGACAGAAGACGGCAGTGCGTCGATCTTTTTTAAGGACGGTTCAAGAGTAGACCTTTCCACGGACACTATAGTTTCAGTATTGCCGGAGGAGCGCCGAATTATACGATACACCTCGCAAAAGGAGTAATTGCCTTCAGCATAAAACCAATATCCTCACTTTCGATATCAACCCCCTCAGCCAGCATCTCGGTAAACAGCAAGGATAACCTGGTCCAGAAAGTGGGATATGAGAAGTCTTCCCGCGTACTCGGCGTCATCTCCTCTAATGAAAAAGGCACCGAGGTAAGAAGTATTTCAGGAAGGATATTAGTGACCTCCTCTACAGCAGGAACAAAGACTTTGGTTACAGGGGAAAGCATGCTTGTCGGGCCTGACAGCAACTATAAAGTTTATAAGACCCAGGGTGTAGGCAGGACAGAGCCCGAAAAAGAGGATCCAGAGACGTGGCGCAGGGGCATTACTCTTTGTTGGAACAGCAGCAGGAGAAAGCTTTGATAATTTATGGCTTGAATGACATTCTTGATCATCACGATCACGATAAACCTAAGAGTCCATCGGGTTTTCAGATAAATTAACGGTTTTAAGTTACATATCTCCAGAAAAAAACAGTTCAAAGCGCTAATGAAAATATATTGTCTTAAATCCTTGTTTTTTGCCGCCTTGATTATGCTCTCATTCACAGCATGCGGCGGGGGCTATTCAAAGGTCCAGTCTGCCGCTGATCTACCCAGCCAGAAGAAAACAGAAAAGATGAACGAGGCTCTAGCCATCCAGGCAGTAAACCAGCAGGAAGACTCTCTCCGAAGACTACCTCATCGGCACAGAAGATCTTCTCGAAATTGAGGCTTATAATGTCGAGGAGCTCAAAAAGACCGTACGGGTCAATTCTCAGGGTGAGATCGGGCTGCCCCTTGTCGGGATCATAAATGTCAAAGGCCTCACCACCTCAGAGGCCGAAAAACTGATAGCCCGGAAACTCGACAAATATATTGAGGAAACCCTGGTCACTGTCTTTGTGAAGGAATATAAGAGCCAGAGGATATCCGTAATCGGCGCTGTCAATAAATCACAGGTCTTCGCGGTAACAGGACAGCGGTATCTGCTGGACATGCTGATGATGGCAGAGGGGATAGCAAAGGACGCCGGCAGTATCTGTTACATCATCAGGCCGATGCTGAAAAACAGCGCTGCAAACCGCTCGGCAACCATAGTGATAGATCTCGATGAGCTTCTCATAAACGGCAATCTTTCTCTGAACATTCCTGTTTTTGCAGGAGATGTGATCAATGTGCCGAAAGGCGGGATCTTCTTTGTCGACGGCTCAGTCAGAACGCCCGGAGCCTACACCATGAAAGGCAAAACAAACCTTACCCAGGCGATATCAATGGCCCAGGGTGTGAGCGCTGATGCGAACCTCTCTGATGTCAGGATCTTCCGTGATAACGGCAAAGGCGAACGCGAGGTTGTTGTCGCTGATTACGACGCGATAAGGACCGGGAACCAACCCGACATTCTCATTGCAGAAAATGATATAATCATCGTGCCCCAGAGCGGCATAAAGAATTTCTTTAGCGGGTTCCTCAACACGATAAGAGGATTTGTTACATTTGGAGCTTTGACACTGTAGTTAACCCATGGCGGAAGAGCATAAAGACAGAGAAGAAGACAGCAAGAGCAGGGACCTCGAAATAAGGAGGGAATATCCTCTTGCTCCGGGCGCCTATTACGGACACCAGGAAGACGAGATACACATCAGGGACTATCTCCAGATCATCCTCCGCAGGAAATGGATCGTCATAACCTTCTTTCATCGCTGTCGTCACGACCGTCACTCTCGGCACCTTCATGATGAAACCCCAGTACAAGTCAATGACTTCGATCAAGATAGACAAGGAAAACCCCAACATCCTCACCTTTAAGGATGTTTACGCCGTAGAGAGACCCGAGGAGGACTACTACCAGACACAATTCAAAATACTCAAATCCAGGAACCTTGCCCGCCGCGTGATACGCCAGATGAAGCTCGACATGAACCCTGAGTTCGCAGCTCAGAAGCCCGGGACTGCACAGGCCTCGTCCTTCCTCAGGAAAGAACCCTTGGGCAAGGAAGACGGCATAGACTCTTCCCTGATCGACAGCTTCTTAAGCAGAATAGAAGTGGTCCCTCAGCAGAAATCCAGGCTTGTCAACGTCAGCTTCTCGTCATACGACCCGCAGCTGTCTGCGCGGGTGACCGACTCAATAGCAAAATCCTTCATAGACCTTAACATCGAATCCAAGTTTGATTCGACACAACAGGCGCGGGAGTGGCTTGAAAAACAGCTCGATTCCATGAAGGCAAAGGTCGAGCAGGCTGAAGAGAAACTGAACGCCTACGCAGCCCAAAATGAGATCATTTTTTTCGAATCCTCTACCGATAAAGAAGGCAATAAAAGCGGGGGCGAAAATATCATTACGAAGAAACTTTCCGAATTATCAACAGAGCTTACTTCCGCAACCTCCGACCGCATACAGAAAGAGGCGCTCTATAACGAAATACGTTCGGGAGAATCGCTGATTCAAGCTCTCTCGTGATGGGCAATAGCGTCATACAGTCCTGAAAAAGGATTACGGGGCGCTCGAAGCTGAGTATAACCAGAACCTGAAAATATACAAACCTGATTACCCGAAGATGGTCAAGATCAGGGAACTGGCCGACCAGCTTAAGAAAAGGATGGATTCAGAGACAAAGAAGATAGTCTCGAGCATCAAAAAAGACTATGAAGCCGCATTGAAACGTGAAAGCTATTTGAGGTCAGCCTTCGAAAAACAGAAAAAGGACGCCCTCGACCTTAACAGCAGATCGGTCCAGTACCAGATACTCAAGCGTGAGGCAGACACGAACAAAGAGCTCTATAACGGCCTTCTCCAGAGACTGAAGGAGACCGGCATATCAGCAAGCCTCACATCGAGCAACATCCAGATACTCGACAGGGCGGAAGTCCCGAAATCACCCTTTTCGCCGAAAAAAAGCCGGAACATACTACTTTCACTGATAATCGGCCTCTTCGGCGGCATCGGCCTGGCATTCTTCGCGGAATATCTCGACAATACCATCAAGACCCCCGAGGACATCGAAAAGAAGATAATGATGCCTTCTCTCGGGCTTGTGCCTCTTTATAAGAGCCAGGAAAGCCAAAAGAACCTTCCAGTTGAGTTCATCTCACATTCTGACACCAAAAGCCAGATGAGCGAGGCCTACACATCAATACGCACATTCCTTCTCTTCTCTACGGCAGGCAAACCGCCAAAGGTAATGATGGTCACCAGCGCCCGCAGAGAAGAAGGCAAGACAACAACATCGGTCAACACAGCCATCAGCCTGACCAAGTCGGATGCCCGGGTGATCATCATTGACGCGGACATGCGCAGGCCGAGAATGCACAAGGTATTCAAGGTAAGCAACACTACAGGACTGTCGTCCTTCCTTTCAGGCAACGAGGAATTCTCGGCATCTCTCATACAGGCACACCAAGATACCGGGGCTCGACATCATGCCCTCCGGACCGCTTCCGCCGAACCCTGCGGAACTGCTCAGCTCGTACCGGCTGCGTGACCTGATAGACGGATTATATCCGCTCTATAATTTCATCATATTCGATACCCCGCCTATACTCGGACTGGCTGACGCCGCCATAACAAGCACCCAGACCGACGGGGTCATCCTGGTCGTCAGGTCCGGAGAGACGCCGAAGGAAGCGGCCCAGCAGGCAAAGAAGATACTCGAGAGCGTCAACGCAAAGGTGCTGGGCGTAGTACTGAATGCTATAAACGAGTCGAACCTTAAATACGGATATTATTCCTATTACCAGTATTACTACCAGAACTACACGAGCACTGATGATAAATGAACGCAACAGCCCAAAAAATACTTTTTCCTATATTGTCTTCTCAACCGCTGCTGTTTTCATTTATATAGTCCTTATCTGGCTCCTTGCAAAATCCTTCATGGGACGCTTATCTCTCGGCAAAGCCGATGAAGACGGTCTCCTTGCAGCTTTACGCCATGACAGCGGCAATTCGGCATATCATTACCTGCTCGGCAGGCACTACCACATGAATTTAATCAGCCCTGATACTGAAAAGGCGATAGAGCATTACCGGGAGTCAATAAGAATAAGTCCTCTTCAGGCAAACGTCTGGATAGACCTTTCGAAGGCTTACCGGGCAAACGGACAGACAGCAGAATCAGAGCGCAGCTTCGAAAGGGCGGTAAAACTCAGCCCGAACGACCCTGCCCTTATGTGGGAGGCAGGGACCTTCTGGCTCATAAACAACAAACCGGACAAGGCTGTGGGTGCTCTAAAACGCTATATGCTGCTCGCCCCTGCGAAACAGAACGATGTCTACGGCCTCTGTTGGGGTCTGCAGCTCGGCAACACCTATATCCTTCAGAACCTCCTTCCGGATAACTACGAATACAGGTCCGGATATCTCTCCTACCTTATCAGCACAGGGCATGCAGCTGAGGCCCAGGAGACCTGGAAGACAATAGACATCAACAAGCTGGATAAGGACCTTTTCATGAAATATGTCAACTTCCTGATATTAAGCGGGCTTTATGATGAAGCGTGGACGATATGGAAAGAGGTAACAGGCAAGATGGAAGGAATGGAAAAGCATGATGACACATCGCTGGTATGGAACCCGGGATTCGAGCAGTGCGATGCTTAACGGGGGGTTCGACTGGACGATCAGTGAAGTCGAAGGCGCCAATGTTTTCCTCGACGATTCAGTACGCATGTCAGGCAGCCGCTCGCTCGGCATCAGCTTTGACGGTCAGCATAACCCTGATATAACCGCGGCCCGGCAGGTGGTCAGGGTAAAACCGTCCTCGAAGTATAGCCTGAAAGGTTACGTAAGGACAGACTCGCTGACAACCGCAAACGGCATATTCCTTAATGTGCTTGGTCATAAATGCGCCGGGCTCAATAAGAGATCCGAGGTCGTCACCGGCACCGGTTTTTGGAAGGAACTCTCAGTTGATTTCGAAACGCCTGCTGATTGCAGGGCGGTAACAATAGCCATAAGAAGGGAAAAGTCGAACAAGTTCGACAACAAGATTGAAGGGACGGCATGGATAGACGGAATAACAATGAAACAGCAGGGGACCTTACAGACGAGCAATTCCGTAAAGCCTTAGAAGTCATCATCGATTCGTACAAGGGCGCTTCTGCAGACAGGCTTTACCGTGACGCTATAGGCTGCTTCGACTGTCTTATAGAGATTTCCCATAACACGGATGCGATACTGGCCTTCGCCCGCAGGCACGACATAGACATCAAGTACCTTGTCGACGGCGCGAACTTCGTCATATCCAAGATGCACTTCAATCCTGAAAGCAACTATTACATAACCCTGGGGCTTTCGCAGAACGTATCTCATGAGGAGATCAGGGAAAGATGGAAAAAACTGATGCTCCTCTATCACCCCGACCGTCAGGGCGGAGATGATTCCTGGGTGTCGGAAAGGGCGAAAAAGGTCAACGAGGCATACAGCATTCTGAAAGACAATCAGAAAAGACAGTCCTTTGACAGGAAACTTCTTGAAGCAGGCGATGGCCAGGAAGCCTGTGCCGCAGTCCAGGACAGGCGTCAGGCGTCGCACCTTCCAAAGCAGCAGAAAGATCTCGCGGGACCCTGAATGGGACAGGAAAAAGAAGAACATCCCAAAGTTTCTTGTCGGCGCGATATTTGATCGCGGCCCTTGTATTCCTCGGCTACTATATACTTCCAGAACAATGGCGAGCACCTTGAAAGCGTTTTGAGCAGGAAGGAAGGACTTTCAGAGCAGGCCAGCCTGACGTCCGGCGCTGCATCCGGAAGAAGAAAATTCAAGCGGCATCTTTCCGCAGGGGTCTGACCGCCCCGCCGAAAATATGGACAAGGGCAGCGCAAACCTGCAGTCGCTCCTCTGTGGCAGGCCCGCCTTCACAGGAGCCAAAAAGCTGAGCTCGCGCGCGGTAATGCCGAAACCCGGAAATGCCGGGATTTCCGCATGCGCCTGCTGTACCTGAAAATGCAGGCAATGCAGCAAGACAAGAAACCGGACCAGACAAGGTCATTGCCAGGGAAGATTCGGCTCCGAAAAAGACCGTACCGCTATTATCCCAACCGGCTGCCGACATGCCGCCGGTCCGGCAGGCCGAAACGCGGCAGACCAGAGCCGAAGTTGTCCGTCCCGTCAGTCAAAGATATTCCAGCAGCTGATTACAGCGCCGGAAAGCCTGAACCTGCACGACCCGTTGGTCAGGAAGCTCCTCCTGCTCACCCGGCGCAGAACCTTAAAACAGCCGAACTGACACATGAAGAGGTCGAGGATTTTATGAAACGCTATTCCAGCGCCTATTCAAAGGGAGACCTCAATGTCTTTATGTCCCTCTTTTCAAAGTCCGTGGTGGAAAATAACAGACTGCACTATAATGCGGTGCGGGAGGCTTACCGGGAGACCTTTTCCGAGAAGATAAGCTTTTACAGGGTGAACAATATGACAATAATGCTAAACGGGCCGTACGCGCAACTGTATCAGGGTACTATGATCTGAACAGGTATACGTCGGCTGAGGACCGCTGGATACGATACTCGGGAAGGATCCAATGGAAAATCTCAAAAGAAAACAACGAACTGAAAATCATAAGCATAAACTATGATAAATAGACTGCTCACGATAACACTCATAATCTCCGTGCTCCTGTTCGGCAGCGTCGAAATATGGTCATCAACCGCCATCCAGTTTTTGGTCTTCACGCTCGGGCTCATATGGATACTCAAAGGGGAATATCGCGAATATCAGGTCGCCGGTGCAAATCAAACTTCTTCTCTTAACAATACTCGGCTTTATATGCTATGGAGCATTTCAGGCAGTGCCCCTGCCCTCCTCTGTACTGAAACTGATCTCACCGCTCTCCTTTCAGATGCAATCCTTCTACAGCGTCGACGCAAAAAGCTCGATGCCGATCAGCTTTAATGTCTACGGGACCGTATATGAAACAATACGCTCAGTCGCTTTTCTCACGGTCTTTGCCATCTCCGCAGTAAGCTTCAGCAATAGGGACAAGCTGATCGAGACGCTCAAGACACTCAGCGTCTTTGGCTTCAGCCTCGCCATATTCGCAATAGTCCAAAAGGCGACCTGGAGCAACGGTATCTTCTGGTTCAGGGAACTTACCCTTGGCGGAAGCCCCTTTGGTCCTTATGTGAACAGGAACCACTTTGCGGGTCTCATAGGCATGCTCATACCTCTCGGACTCGGACTGGCCATCACACAGCAGGAAAAAGAGAAGAAGCTGCTCTTCGGTTTCATGACAGTCATAATGGGAGTCTCTCTCTTCTTCTCCCTCTCGCGCGGCGGCATCACAAGCTTCTTTGCAGGCATGTCGCTCTTTGCGCTCCTGATGCTGCAGCAGCGCAACAGAGAGTCACGAAAGGTCTGGATCATCGCCTTTTTCATTGCAGTCGTGCTCTCCTATGTCGTATACCTTGGCATCGACCCGATCATAGAGAGGTTCTACAAAACCGATATCTCGGGCGAGGAGCGGCTTGTAGTATGGTCTTCGACCTGGAACGCTATCAAGGACTTTCTGGCTGACAGGCTCGGGGCTTGGCTCATTTCTCAACATCTTTCACCTCTATTCGCCTTTGTCCGTTCAGGGGGGCATCTATGACCATGCGCATAACGACTACCTGGAGTTTTTCCTCGAAACCGGTCTGTTCGGGACCCTCTTTCTGCTGGTATTCGTGTCTCTAATGATCTATACAGTCGTAATACATCCGCTTCAGGGCAGGGGACAGCGTGCTCAGGACAGCAGCGCTCTCCTCTGTCTTCACAATGGCGGTGCACAGTTTTTTCGACTTCAACCTCCATATCCTCTCGAATTTGCTGGTCTTTGCCTGCATCCTCGGCATGGTGGCAGGACTGTCAGAGCTGGAAGATGACAGGGCAAAGGATACAATCCCAAAAACAGAATACAAAAAAGCACGGCAGTATGCCGGAAGGCAAACTCGAGGGATGGGAGTAAGAAGCATTAAGAAAGATGAAAGCTTTGATACGCGACTGTGCAGGGGCCTTTTCAGCATATTGCTTCTTTGTTTTATGTTTCTTCCTGTTTTCAGACTTTTCAGCCGCAGCGTGCTGCAGAATGTTACTCCAGTCCCGGAAGGAGCAAGAAAGATATTAATACAGAGGGGAGCTGAGCAGATCGCCGTCTTTAACTGTCGAGATTGTCTCCGACAGGAAAACAATGCAGCAGGGACTCTCGGGCAGGTCTTCGATGCCTGATGACCGTGGTATGCTCTTTATTCTCGACAGCGGAGCTGAACATTCCTTTTGGATGAAGGGCATGGAATTCCCTATCGACATCCTCTTCTTTGCCGAAGACAAAAGCCTGACGGAAATACTGCCCAAACTCATGCCCTGCAAAGAATGCCCGACATACAAAGCACCTGCTCATACAGCCTATGCCCTCGAGATCAATGCCGGACTGGCTGAGGCTTTGGGCCTCAAGACAGGAGACAGGTTTGTCTACGAAAATAAATAAACAAAGACATATGGCTGACGGCGCTTGGCTAAAGATTTTTGAAAACAGGCTTGAAGGCTGACGGTGCCATTTTCATCACAAAAGAAATTATAATGTCCCTTTGCTCTCTGCCAATTTGCCTCTTTCTCCACAGGTTCATGATCGACATCCACTGTCATATACTGCCGGCTATCGACGACGGTCCTGATGATTTGAGGGAAACGCTGGAGATGCTCGGACTTGCCTCCACTGACGGTATTACGCACATAGTCGCCACGCCTCATTACCGGCATGGAGAATCCCCGACCTTCCGGGACATAGAGGAGAAATTGATACAGGTCAGGAAAGAGATGGTAAAAAGCTGCATAGCTATCGAACTGCTGGGCGGGGCTGACATAAGACTTACCTATGAGCTGATGGAAGGTATACAAGAAAACCGGATACCCACAATAAACAGCTCCAGGTATTTTCTCCTCGAACTGCCCGACCTCATACCCCCTCATCTGGATGATTTTCTCTTTGAGACAAGGCTCAAGGGCTATGTGCCGGTCATAACGCATCCGGAACGCAACTACAGCCTGCTATCCGCTCAGGCGAAGATCAAGACGCTCAGGGATGCAGGTGCGCTCATTCAGCTTACAGCGATGAGCGTGACAGGGAAACTCGGCAGGCAGATAAAAAAATTCACAGAGCACCTTTTGAAAAAAGGATATGTTGATTTTATCGCAACCGATGCCCACAGCACAATGCAAAGACCGCCGGTGCTTTCTAAGGCATATCGTGAGACCATCGGCATCCTGAACAAGGCTGAGGCTGACAGGATATTTTTTGAAAATCCTAAGGCAGTCATAGAAAACAAGGAGATAGCATGAGGACAGAAATAGGAAGACAGGAAAAGATAAAGATAATCACCGCCGGTCCGTGCGTTTGTCTTTTGCATCTTTTCCCTGCTGGCATGTTAATTTTTGCCTTTATGTCTGTCTGCACCTGCTATACTTACCTATGAACTGGTACGTAATATACATAAAACCGAAGTGCGAGGACTCGACGGCACTTCAGCTAAGGAATGCCGGGATAGAGGTCCTCAACCCGAAGATAAGGACAAAGAAGTATTTCCGGGGGAAGTATATCACTGCCATAGAGCCTCTGTTTCCGAGCTACCTTTTCGCCTATTTCGACCTGGAAAACCACGGGCACATGATAAAGTACACCCGGGGTGTCAAGTTCATCGTCAGCAAGCAGAACCCCCTGGTGGTGCCTCAGGAGATCATCGACACTATACTTGAGAGGATGGACGGTGATATCGTGACCCCTGTTGCCGAGAAACTCGAAAGCGGAGACAGGGTCCTTATTAAAGAAGGGCCGTTCGCAAACTTCTACGGCATATTTGAAAGGGAAGTCCCGGGCAGAGAAAGGGCGATGATCCTGCTTGAGGCGCTGCACTGCAAACTCGAGATTGAAAATATATCTATACGGAAGGCATAGGACTGAGGTTGAAAACACAAAGGCAAACTCTGCTGTTCAGATAGAAACGCCGTCCTTCGTGCGAACAGGGAAGGCTGCGGAGCCTTAGTCACGGAACTGCAGAAATATTTTGTTTCTTTTTTGTGAAATATGTTATTCTTATCCTGAAGTGTCAGAAGTTATCTATATAGAAGGCCACAAAGACTTTTAGCTATGTGGTCTTTTTTGTTGTCAGCACCCCTGAGACTTTAGTTTAAACATAGGAGGTAACCGAAATGGCGAACGGAACAGTAAAGTGGTTTAACGAGTCAAAGGGTTTCGGCTTTATTACAAGCGAAGATGCCGGTGATGTATTTGTACACTATTCATCCATCCAAAGCAACGGGTTCAAGTCTCTTGCCGAAGGTGACGCAGTCAGCTTTGATATCGAAAAAGGCCCTAAGGGCCCTAAGGCAATAAATGTAACAAAAGTCTAACGAAGTAAGCCTGAAAGCCCCCTGCGCGCAGGGGGTTTTTTTTATGTTTCCGGGAACCGATTTACTCTTCCGCGGGCCCGCCGCAGAACCAATTAAGAGGTGAAGGTGTCAGAAAAATTACATAAAATAAAAGGGGAATATGGTCGGGGCGAGAGGATTTGAACCTCCGACTTCACGGTCCCGAACCGTGCGCGCTACCGAACTGCGCTACGCCCCGACTATGAAATAATAAGAAGCCGGGGTGTATAAAGTCAAGTCGACAATCCCGAATCTCTCTGTTAAACTCTTCGAATGGATGCATATAAAAAAATGCGGGTCATAAAGATCAAAGACCACACCTCCGGCGAGGTCCTCGATTTGATCGCTGTAGAGACAAGGGTAAGTATCGCGGTGAATGGGAAGAATGTGCTCAGCCTTTATTGTACCCCGACTATGGTTCGGGAACTCGTTGTAGGCCTGGTACATAATGAGGAGCTCATAGTAGGAGAATGGTGTGCTGAGCGTATGAGCATTGTTTACGGTGATGAAATCAATGTGGATATCCCGGCCTCGGGCAAGGTATTTGAGGGCGAAATGACCGTGACTTCCGGCTGCGCCGGAGGTATAAAGTTAGCAAGAAAACGGCCTGAAGAGAAAGTTTCCGATCCAACGGTTTTTTCTGCAGAGACAATAAAAAAGCTGTACCGGGAGTTTCAACAAAGGTCTGACAGCTACAAAATGACCGGCGGGGTCCATAGCGCTTCGGTATCAGAAGCTGGGCAGATGCTGGTTTTTGCAGAGGACATAGGCAGGCATAATGCTGTGGATAAGGCCATAGGTTACTGTCTGCTTGAAAATATCCCTTTCAGGGGAAAGATAATGATGGTCAGCGGAAGGCTTTCCTCTGAAATCATATTAAAATGTGCGAAATGCCGTATCCCACTGCTTGTCAGCAGGGCGGCCCCGACGACTCTTGCGGTGGAGACTGCGGAAGCAGCAGGATTAACTCTCGTCGGGTTTATGAGGGGTGACAGGATGAATGTGTATGCGGGGATACAGCGAATACGATTAGAGGTCTAATATTTTTTTCCGTATGATGGCGATTTCAAAACTGTACGACGCCATGGTGACCATGGTATGTATGTAGTTTAAACCTGCATCCAGCACTGAGTTGTTCCCGTTATCGACGTATAAGAACGCGATGATCCTGTCTCGCAGCTGTATAGGGATAAGGCAGCAGTCCTGCGGTGTCCCTGACAAAATGGATATCAGAGGCGTGTTGCCGGGTATTTTCAGCAACGGCCCCCTGTAATAACTTGTCTTGTTCATGACCTCAGTGAAAATCGAAGCCGGCTCTATCTTAAACTCGAGGTTTTCGGCATTCATTCCCCTGGCCTTCCATCCTGCTATCCGGTCCCCTTTCAGGATAAAGATTGCTGCCCGTGAAGAGATTTTCTTTGTTTCATTGAGGAGGAGCCCTATGATCTCGTCGCGGTCCTTTGCATTTGCAAACTCCTCTTTGACCTTTGCCAGCTGTTTTTTGTTTTCTTCGACGTCTTTTGGTTTTTCCTCTGCCTGCTCGCCGTCTTTGCCGAAGATACTGATGTAGCGGAGGTCCCTTTCCACTCCGTAATATTTTTCGAGGGCGTAGAGAAGTCTGAGTTCTGAAGTGACATAGGGAATTATATCATAGCCTGTAATGAACCTGAGTTCGTCCACGGCCGCCATGGAACGCGGATCGAGCAGTGCTACATGAAGTCTGTTACGGTCTTTCCGAAACGGCACAACTTTATATTTTTCAGACATTTCCCTGCTGATGCAGGATATGGTCTCCGCATCTATGGAAACAAGCTTTGAAGGTTCGACCGCCGGGACTTTCAGGTATTTGCTGAGAAAAGAGACGAGTTCGGTCTCTTTGATTGCTTTGAGCTCAACAAGGTTTGTCCCGATCCTGCCTCCGAAGATCACCTGCCTTTCGAGTGCAAGCCTGAGATGCTCCCTAGTGATCAGGCTTGCTTTTACCAATGCCTCTCCGAGTTTCATGGCCATTATTTTATCCCATATTTATATAACTTGTGTCTGAAAGAGCGAAATGAGAGTCTGAGGAGCCTGGCCGCCTCTGTCTTTATGCCGTTTGCTTTCTCCAAAGCTTTAACCAGATATTCTTTTTCAATCTGCTCCATAATACCCTCGAAATCTATGCCTTCTTCTCCTATGTCAGGAAGATGTTTCCCTGTCTCACCTGCGCTGCATATCTCTACAGGCAGATCGTCAGGCAGTATGACTTCACTGTCAGTAAGCAAAACCGTCCGCTCTACCAGATTTTCGAGCTCCCTCACATTGCCTTTCCATGAATATCTCATAAGAATGCGAAGGGCTTCAGGTGAAAATCTTTTTGCACCGGATAAAGACTTGTTCAGGAAATGATCGAGCAATAAAGGGATGTCATCGGGGCGTTCTCTCAACGGAGGTATGTTTATCGGCACAACATTCAGCCGGTAAAAGAGGTCTTCTCTGAAGCTGCCTGAAGCAACTGCTTCTGATATGTCCTTATTTGTAGCAGATATTACCCTGGCGTCCACAGTGATGTCGTTTAGACCGCCGACCCTCCTGAAAGTGCCGTTTTCAAGCACTCGTAATAATTTGGCCTGAAGGGACAAGGGCATCTCTCCTATCTCGTCGAGAAAGATGCTCCCCCTGTTTGCTACTTCAAAGAGGCCCTCCTTGTTATACAAGGCCCCGGTAAAAGAACCTTTTACGTGTCCGAAAAGTTCTGATTCAAGCAGGCCTTCCGGAAAGGTTGCACAATTGATAGTCACGAAATTTTTTTGTTTTCTCGGGCTGAGGTTATGCAGCGCTGAGGCCACCAGTTCTTTCCCGCTGCCGCTTTCACCTCTGATGAGTACTGTAGAATTGCTCTGCGCAACTCTCCGTATGAGGGTGAAAAGACCCTGCATCTTCGGGCTTTTCCCGACAATATTCTCCAGGCCGCAGGATGACTTTATCTTTTCCCTCAGGAGAGAGAGTTCTTCGCCCAGGTTTTTCCTTTCAAACGCCTTCTGAATTATGAGACGTATTTCATCGATCTTGAAAGGTTTGTGGATGTAATCGTATGCCCCCAGCTTCATTGCTTCAATTGTAGATTCGGTTGTTCCGAAGGCTGTTATCATGATAACGATGGTTGAAGGAGAGAGTTCCTTGACTTTTTTCAGGACCTCGAACCCATCGGCCTTTGGCATTTTGATATCGGTAACAACGAGATCGAATATGTCATCCCTGAGATACTCCATTCCTTCAAGCCCGTTGGATGCGGCTGTGATCTCATAGCCCTCTTCCTCAAGAAGTATTCTGAGCACTTCCCGCATGCTCTTTTCATCTTCTATTATCAGTATCCGGCCGTTGTTTGCCATATCAGTGCATTAGTATAATCTCAAACGTCGTTTTGATGCCAGGTCTGCTCGAAACAATAAGCCTGCCGTTATGCTCTTCAATAATCCTGTAAGCTATCGCAAGCCCCAGCCCTGTCCCGCTTTCCTTTGTCGTAAAGAAAGGATAAAAAATTTTATCGATATCTGACTGAGATATGCCGGACCCTGTATCGGAAAAAGAGATGGCGACATTAGTTGGACTGTTTTTTGTTGATACAGTCAATTCCCCGCTGTTTTCCATAGCCTCGAACGCATTTGTTCCCAAATTCCAGAATACCTGCCTCATTCTCTCGGGGTCCGCATGGATAATAAACTGTCCTTCGAAATCCTTTTTTATCGATATTCCGCTTTTATGCTCTGCATTCTTGAGAAGCTCCAGGGTGCTGTCAAGTATCGAATGAATGTCTATTGGCTTTATTTCAAGAGGTTTAGGTCTGGAATAGGTCAGGAAGTCTGAGATGATGTTGTTCAGGCGTTCCATTTCGCCTAGTGCTATGTCCATCAGTTTTTCCTTGTGCCTTTCAGGGAGTTTGTCTTCCCTGAGCATTTCTATAGAACCTCTTAAAGAGGCGAGAGGGTTTCTTATTTCGTGAGCGATATTTGCTGACAGCTCACCTATCGCCGCCCATTTTTCCTTATTCTTCATTTCTGATTCCAGCTTCTTTTTCTCTGTCAAATCCTGGAAAATACCTATAAAGCCTGTATTGCTCCCGCTGAGGTCCCTGAGCACGGTAATATTAAGGCCGATAATTTTTCCATTGCCGGCATTTTCCGATAATAATTTTTCATATTTTCCGCTTTCCGGCGGATTATTAAGAAAAGGTAATGCTGTTTTGATTGGCTTACCTATGACCGTTTCCTTTTTTATACCTGAAATTAATTCTGCTGCATGGTTGAAGATCAAGACAGACCCTTCTATATCTGTAGTAAACAATCCGCTTGGGAGGCTTTCAATAACTTTGGTGTTGAAAAATTCGAGATCTTTGATGTCGCTGTTTTTTTCCTCGAGTTTCTCGACGGTTTTTTCGAGGCTGTATGAGAGGTATCCGGCAAGATAAGCCGTAATATACAGCGAGGCGACATGCATAAAGATATTGAACAGGAACTGTTTTTCCCCCATTACGCCCTCGTATTCAATCGGCAGCATTTTGTAGTACTGCAGGTCAAGTAATATCCCATAAAGTATGCTGCTCAGGCTTGCTATGACATAGCCTGCCCTTTTGTTCAGGACGATGCTTGAAGACAGAACAGTCAGAATCAGGGTAAAAGAAAACCAGCTTTCTATCCCTCCGGTGATAAAAATAAGGCAGATTTCAGCTATAACGTCAAGTATTAACTGAACGTAACCAAATAATAAAAGGTTTTTCACCCTCGTCATAAGCAGTGAGTAAATGATTGTCAGGGAATAGAGGGTGATTATAAAATAGGAGATGAACTGGGGATGCGGCGAGCCTAAGTATTCGATCTTAAAGAGAAAAGAAGCTCCCAGAAGAATGGTAATAATCAAGGCCCTGAAACCAATCAGGGCCTTGATTCTCTTGGTCAGGGGGTCTCCCGCCATAAAAGACACTATTTAATGAGCGTTATGAGCTTGAATATGGGGAGATACATGGCTATGACAATAAAACCGACTGAACCTCCCAGGAAAACCATCAGCATAGGTTCCAACATTGCTGTCAGGTTGTTGACTGCAGCGTCGACTTCGTCATCATAGAAGTCAGCAATTTTGCTAAGCATTGCATCGAGCGCGCCGGTGGCCTCACCGACGGATATCATATGTGTGACCATAGGGGGAAACACCTTGGCCTTCATGAGAGGCTCTGCAAGTGTTTTACCTTCAGATACAGCCTGTCTTATGTCCATGACAGCGTATTCTATGACCTTATTGCCTGCTGTCTTGGCAGTTATCTCAAGACCGTCCAGTATCGGGACACCGCTGCTTATCAATGTGCCAAGTGTTCTTGTGAACTTAGCGACTGCGACTTTCTTCAGGAGAATGCCGAATATCGGGAGTCTCAGAAAAATTCTGTCCGTGACTGCCTGGCCTTTTTCGGTTTTCCTGATTTGTTTGTACGCTATAATAGAGGCAACTATTGCCAACCCTGTAAGAAGACCTCCCAAGCCTGCCAGAAAACCACTCAATTTCATAACAAGAAGTGTCGGAAGGGGGAGTGTTCCACCCATTGAGGTAAACATTTTGGCAAAGGTAGGAACAACGAAAATCATGATGACTGCAATACATATTACCGCAATCCCTGATACAACAATGGGATAGACCATCGCGCTTTTGACTTTTTTCTTGAGCTTCATCGCCTTTTCAATATAGGCAGCTAGTCTGTTCAGAATAGTGTCCAGTATACCGCCGGACTCACCTGCCGCTACCATATTGGCATAAAGGTCGCTAAAAGCCTTTGGGTGTTTCTTAAGGGCATCAGCATATGTCGATCCGGCCTCAACATCAGTTTTGATTGTCTCAAGGGTCTTGCCGAGAAATTTGTTTTCGACCTGGGTTGACAATATCTCCAGCGCCTGAACGAGAGGAAGTCCGGCATCGATCATCGTGGAGAACTGCCGCGTGAAAATTACAATGTCCTTATCATTGACTCCCCCACCAAAGCCCAGACCGCCAAAGGCCGCTTTTTTCTCTTTTTGCCTGACGATTGTCGCCATTATGCTTCTTTTTCTCAACTGAGCAATGACTTCATCTTTTGAATTGGCAGTTATTTCGCCTGATTCGATAAGCCCCTTACTTGTCTTTCCTGACCATTGAAAAACCGTCGCCATTTACATCACCTCCCGCGCCCAGAAGGAGAAGAACTCACTTTCTGGAGCATTGTGATTAATTCTTCAGGCACAGGTGACCTCCCGATAGCGTCTTCATACGAGATATGCCCTCTTGTATACAAGTCAATTAAGGACTGGTTCATAGTCTGCATGCCGAATTTAGACTGCCCTGTCTGCATGGAGGAATATATCTGGTGGATTTTGTCTTCTCTTATGAGGTTTCGTATCGCAGGATTAGGCACAAGGACTTCTATTGCAAGCACCCGTCCTTTTCCGGTTTTCTTAGGGATAAGCTGCTGCGAAAGAACCCCTTCAAGAACAAAAGAAAGCTGCACCCGTATCTGTTCCTGCTGATGCGGAGGAAAGACGTCAATGATCCGGTTTATCGTTTGCACGGCAGAATTGGTATGGAGTGTTGCAAGACTCAAATGCCCTGTTTCAGACACTGTAAGAGCGGCTTCAATCGTCTCGAGGTCCCTCATTTCCCCGATGAGCACAATATCCGGATCCTGCCTCAGTACATATCTGAGGGCGGCTTTGAAAGAAGAGGTGTCGGCATTTACCTCTCTCTGGTTGATAAGACATTTCTTGTGCCCATGGAGGTATTCTATAGGGTCTTCCACAGTTATAATGTGTTCATAACGCTCCGAATTTATTCTGTCGATCATGGCTGCGAGAGTAGTGGATTTGCCGCTGCCGGTAGGTCCTGTGCAGAGTATTAGTCCTCTCGGTTTCTTAACAAGGTCATTCACCACTTCGGGAAGTCCGAGGTCCTTGAAGGTTTTTATCTCGAAAGGGATAGTCCTGAAGGCTGCTGCGACAGCGCCCCTTTGCATAAAAATATTGCCTCTGAACCTGCTGAGTCCTTTTACTCCAAAAGAAAGGTCAAGCTCATTGTGCTCCTCAAATTTTTGTTTTTGAGCATCAGTCAGGATGCTGTAGCACAAGGCCTTGGTTTCCACCGGTGACAAGTGCGGATGGTCAAGAGGAACAAGTTTTCCGTCAATTCTGAGTCTTGGGGGACTGGCTGTTGTGATATGAAGGTCAGAGGCATTTTTTTCAATCATTATTTTCAGCAGGTCGTAGATGCTTGCCATTTAATTCTCCTTAATCTCCAAAAGATACGCGCAATACTTCATCTATAGTGGTGACTCCGTCTGCGACTTTTGTCAAACCGCTCATTCTCAAACTCTTCATGCCGAGGCGTATGGCTGCTCTTTTTAACTCTGCTGATGACGCGCCTTCGAGTATCAATTCTTTCAACTCGTCCTTGACCGGCATTACTTCATAGAGCGCTATCCTGCCTTTATATCCGGTGCCATTACAGGCCGGGCAGCCTTTCCCTTTGTAACAGGTGATCTTCGGGGCCTCCTCCTCTGAAAAACCGAGTTTGACCAGCGCGACAACAGGGACTTTCTCAACATCTTTGCATTGCTGGCAGATCCTTCTCGCGAGCCTTTGCGCCAGGATGAGAACGACTGCCGATGAGACCAGAAACGGTTCTATGCCCATATTTAACAGTCGGCTTACTGTGCTTGGCGCGTCATTGGTATGCAGAGTACTCAAGACCAGGTGACCGGTCAGAGCTGCCTTGACGGCTATTTCCGCAGTTTCAAAGTCCCGGATCTCTCCGACCATGATAATATCAGGGTCCTGCCTGAGAAAAGACCTCAATGCAGAGGCGAAGGTCAGTCCTATATCTTCCCTGACATGGACCTGATTTATCCCCATAAAGTTGAATTCAACAGGGTCTTCTGCCGTCATAATATTAGTGTCGGGTTTGTTAAGATAATGCAGACCGGAATACAGTGTAGTAGTCTTTCCGCTTCCTGTAGGGCCTGTAACCAGAATCATCCCAAAGGGCTTGTTCAGAGCCTCCATCAAATCATCAAGCGCTGTCTGTTCGAACCCTAATTTTGTTAGATCTACCTGGAGGTTCGATTTATCAAGTATTCTTAATACTGTTTTTTCTCCGAAGAGGGTGGGGAGCACTGAGACGCGAAAATCGATGTCGCGTTTTTTGCCGAGTTTCAGCTTTATCCTGCCGTCCTGAGGCAGTCTTCTTTCTGCGATATCAAGCTTCGACATGATCTTGACCCTTGAGGTAAGCGCGGCCTTTATCTTTATAGGCAGGTTCATGACAGTATACATAACGCCGTCAACTCTGTATCTTACCCTGAGAGAGTTCTCATATGGTTCGATATGGATATCACTTGCGCCTGACTTGATGCCATTGACAAATATACCATTGACAAGCTTTACAATCGGGGCCTCGACATCCTTGATGACCGAATCGTCATCTTTTTCTTCCATAACATCAATGCCGTCAAGCGCGCTGCCGACTATCTTGTCAAATTCGTCGACATTTACACTCGGTCCTTCATCAAAGGACCCCGAATCAAAACCGCCTGCATCCATGTCTTCAGCCCCGAGGGTATAATCTTTTGCCTGAAGGTTGGATGACATTTGCGAAGGCGCAGATGAAGTCGCCACCATGCTGTCTCCCTTGCCAAGATAATAGCTGGAGATCCCGTTGATAATCGCGGATTCGCTTGAAACCACAACTTCGACATTGTATCCAGTCATAAACTTTACATCATCGATTGCGAAGACATTCGATGGATCAGCCATAGTGATAGTCAAAGTGGCGCCGACCCTTGCAACAGGCAGAATCAAATATTTTTTTGCCATGTCCGCGGGGACCAGCTTCAGAATAGAGGGGTCGATTTTGTATTCAGCAAGGTTTATGGCTGGGACCCCGTATTGCTTGCTTAAGAAAGCTACAAGCTTCTCTTCTGTAATAAATCCAAGTTTAACGAGGTTTGTGCCAAGTCTGCCGCCATCTTTTTTCTGAACAATTAGAGCCTGTTTGAGCTGTTCTTCAGAAATGATACTCGATGTAATTAATAACTGACCCAGTTTAGCAGCCATACGTTTAAAATATATTAAACGAAAAGTAAAGTCAACATACTAACAACTAATTAAAATTAGTATGTTATGCCTCAAAAGCTAAAGTAATTTTTTATCATAATATCAGCCTTTTAGATTATACTAAAAGCACAGTATTTATTAAATATCTAAAGCCTTGAGATTAACTTTTTCGATGGTTTTATATCTTTATAGGGATTAAAGGTAGTTTTTGTCTGAAAATGCTTAATGTACAGAAAAATATACCCTCACCAGAGGACACAGAAAGAGCCGCGAGACTCAGGGATGTATTGTCTGCTCTTTGCGAGGTGAACCAGAGGTTCCCTCTTATTGTGGAAGGCAAAAAGGATGCGAATGCACTCAGAAAACTAGGTCTGGAGGGCCAAATAATAATCCTTCACAGCGGCAAGAACCTCTATGATTTTTGCGAAGATATTATAGAGAGGTTTCCAAGGATTGTCATTCTGCTCGACTGGGATACTAAAGGGGAAAATCTTTATAAGGCAATTGGCAAGAACCTCAGGGGGCACTGGGAGGAGTTTTCCGTGTTCAGGGATGTGATAAAAATTCTTTGTCAGAAGGAAATAAAAGATGTCGAAGGGATTCCTAAACTGCTTATGAGATTGGAGGGCAATGAATACTCTCGGTAAGGAGGGGGAGGAGATTGCACTGGATTTTCTGAGAAATAAGGGGTTCAGTATTATCAGGAAAAATTACCGGACTGTTATTGGGGAGATCGACATCATAGCGAAAGACAAGGGTGTCATAGTTTTTGTTGAGGTCAAGACTCGGGCTGATAATGCCTTCGGACATCCCTTCGAGGCGGTGGACCAGAGGAAAAGGGAGAAGATCAGAAAGGTGGCGCTCAGTTTTATGAAAACACAGAAAAAAGAGTTCCCCGCCAGATTTGATGTAATGAGTATCACCAAAGGCAGAGAGGGAACACGGATAGAGCACATTCAGGATGCCTTCGAAGTATGAATATTGTCACGGCGATCAGGAATATGTTATTTTATATGTCCGTGGGGCTGTAGCTCAGTTGGGAGAGCGCTTGAATGGCATTCAAGAGGTCGACGGTTCGATCCCGTTCAGCTCCACCATATTTTTCAATGACTTACCTTTCAGTATTGTTACCGATTATCTGCCACACTAGGTAGTTTGTTTTTAAAGATTCTCCCAGCATCCTTAAGAGAGATACCGAAGACGTTTATTATCTCTTTGATAATTTTGGGGATGCTTGATCTGTCGATTATTTTCCAGTCAGCAGCTTTTGTGAATATGTCTGCCTTGCATCCTAGCTGCATACCTTTGCCCATTTTATAAAAAAAAGGATCAGGTTGACAAACAACGATGTGACAGATTAAATTAACAGCGTTAATATAAGCTATCGTCGTTAAGGAAAGGTTAATGGGAGTCAAAGAAAAGAGAACCAAATACAAAGAAGAATTTCGACGGGAGATTCTCAATGCAGCCCGGGAACTTTTTATAAATGAGGGATACGAAAGGTTCTCTATGCGCAGGCTTGCCGAAAAAATAGACTATTCGGCGACCACCATCTATCTTTATTTTAAAGACAAGGACGATCTGCTTTTCGCCATATGTGAAGAATTTTTCGAGCATTTTTCTGTTCAATTGAATCATATCAGATCAATTTCCCAGGATCCTATCGAGACTCTGCGCCAAGCCTTGCTTTACCTAATGGAATTTGGTCTTAAAAATCCTAATCAATATAAAGTAATTTTTTTCACGAAGAGTAATATTTATGGAACCCAGGAAGAATTCGTTGAAAAGGAGTCAATGGCCCGAAACACTTATTTCGTGTTCAGAGAAATGGTGCAGAACTGCATCAAAGCGGGAAGGATGCTGGACCTGGATGTGGATGTGATAGCGCATACTTTGGCAATAGCATCTCATGGTTTAATTACAATGACTCTATATAAACCCAATTTTATCAAAGACAATGGGGGGGTTATCGCTCAAACTGTGGTTGATGGATTGCTGCGCGGGTACCAGAAGTAATTTTTTGGCGCGCAACCTTAACACCGTTAAACAATGTTTTTGGTGTTTGCTTTCCACAACATTGAATACGTTTGGCAAACCTGGGAGGAGAAACTGAGCTATGCATATTTGGAAATTTAAGGAGAAATGGACGCTGACTTATGAATGAGACCAACAACTTTTCATGATTAATCTCTTCTTCATCTTTACCGCCATCTGGCTGGTTTTTGCAGCTGTAGCTGTCTTCATCGTGAAAAAGTACAAATGACCGCGAGGTTCATTTAACATTACATTTTTGTTTTGCAGAAAGAGAGGAATAGGACATGACATTCGTAAAGCAGTATATGCAAACCAAAGGCAGAGCCAAGGCGATTATTATAGTTGGAATGCTCGCCGGATACCTTGTTCTGGCCGGATGTGGAAAACAAAGCGCCGCAGTCGTAAAGACGCCGGGCACAGCACCCGAAGTGGGAGTTGTTATTGTACAGCCGCAACGCGTGGCGCTTACCACTGAGCTTGCCGGTCGCACTTCTGCTTACCTTATTGCAGAAGTGCGACCGCAGGTAGGCGGCATCATCCAGAAACGCCTGTTTACTGAAGGTGCGGATGTCAAAGCAGGTGAGGTGCTCTATCAGATCGACCCTGCTGCCTACCAGGCAGCCTACAACAGTGCAAAGGCAGCGCTTTCCAGGACTGAGGCCAATCTTATTCCTGCCCGGCTCAAGGCCGAGCGCTATAAGGAACTTGTTCAAATCAATGCGGTCAGTCAGCAAGACTACGACGATGCGAGCGCAGCGCTCAAGCAGGCAGAGGCCGATGTGGAGGCCGGCAAGGCAGCACTCGAGACCGCCCGGATCAACCTGGCCTACACTAAAGTGACTGCCCCCATTTCCGGAAGGATCGGCCGGTCATCAGTGACCAACGGCGCCCTGGTTACCGCAAGTCAGCCTGCCGCGCTGGCCACTATCCAACAGCTCAGCTCTATGTATGTGGATGTCACTCAGTCCAGCGCCGAGCTGCTGCGACTGAAGCAGAACCTGGCCAGCGGCCTTATGAAAAGCAACGGCGCAGCCCAGGCACAGGTCAAGCTGCTGCTGGAGGACGGCAGTGCGTATCCCTTGCCGGGCACCCTGAAGTTTTCTGAAGTTACGGTGGACCAGAGCACCGGCTCCATCACGCTGCGGGCGGTCTTCCCGAACCCGAAGCAGACGCTGCTGCCGGGCATGTTTGTCCGCGCCATCCTGGAGGAAGGGATCAGCGATCAGGCGATTCTGGTTCCGCAGAGGGGGGTCACCCGCAACCCGGCCGGCAACGCCATGGTGATGGTGGTAGGAGGCGAAGAGAAGGTGGAGCCCAGGGTCATCAAGGTCGTCCGGACAGTGGGCGACAACTGGCTGGTCAGCGAAGGCCTGAAAGCAGGTGATCGTGTGATCCTGGAAGGACTGCAGAAGGCCCGCCCTGGAACGTTGGTCAAGGCCGTTCCGTTTGGCAGCAAGACGGATGTAAATCCCGCCGGTGCTCCGCAAGCAGCAGCAAATAAATAAAGGAGACGCTTCATGCCCAGATTTTTTATAAATCGTCCTATCTTTGCAGTAGTGATCGCCATAATGATCATGTTGGCCGGCCTGCTTGCGATCAAGACCCTGCCGGTCTCCCAGTACCCTCCCATCGCGCCGCCCCAGATAACCATTAATGCCATGTATCCGGGCGCCTCGGCCCAGACAGTGCAGGATACTGTAACCCAGGTGATCGAACAAAAGCTCAACGGTATCGACAACCTGATCTACATGTCCTCCACCAGCGACTCGGCCGGGGCCGTGGCGATCAACCTGACCTTCAAGGCCGGTACTGACCCCAACATCGCCCAGGTGCAGGTGCAGAACAAGCTGCAGCTGGCCACGCCCCTCCTGCCCCAGATCGTCCAGCGGCAGGGAATTCAGGTGGTCAAGTCCACCAAGAACTTCCTGCTGATAGTTGGGCTGGTGTCGGAAGATGGTTCCATGGACCGCAACTCCCTCGACGACTATATGGTCTCAAACATACAGGACATCATCAGCCGGGTGGAAGGGGTGGGTGAACTGCAGCTGTTCGGTTTCCAAAACGCCATGCGCATCTGGCTGAACCCCGCGAAGCTGAACAACTTCCACCTGACGAGCAACGATGTTATGGCGGCGCTGCAGGCCCAGAATGCCCAGGTCTCGGCCGGCCAGTTCGGCGGTACCCCAGCATCCCAGGGACAACAGCTCAACGCCACCATCACCGCCCGGACACTTCTGCAGACCCCGGAGCAATTTGGCGACATTGTACTGCGCACCAACAGCGATGGTTCGACAGTCAGGCTGAAGGATGTAGCCGAGAGTAAGATTGGAACTGAAAACTACGATATCCTGTCCCGCTACAAGGGAAAACCACTGGGTGGTATGGCAATCCGGCTGGCAGCAGGCGCCAACGCACTGGATACAGGCAACCGGGTCAAGGCCAAGATGGAGGAATTGTCCGGTTACTTCCCTCCCGGCATGAAGGTAGTCTACCCCTACGACACTACGCCGTTTGTCAAGATCTCCCTTGAGGAGGTGGTCGAGACCCTGATCGAGGCGGTCTTCCTGGTCTTTATTATCATGTTCCTCTTCCTGCAGAACATCCGGGCCACCCTGATCCCGACTATAGCTGTGCCGGTTGTGCTTCTGGGTACCCTCGGGGTGCTTGCGGCAGCCGGTTTTTCGATCAACACACTGACGATGTTCGCCCTCGTCATAGTCATCGGTCTGTTGGTCGATGACGCCATCGTCGTTGTCGAAAACGTGGAGCGTATAATGAGTGAAGAAGGGTTGTCCCCCAAGGAAGCGACCATCAAGTCGATGGGCCAGATCACCAGCGCCCTCTGGGGTATCGCCACCGTGCTGACTGCGGTCTTTTTGCCGATGGCGTTCTTTGGCGGATCCACCGGCGTGATCTACCGCCAGTTCTCCATAACCATCATCTCGGCCATGATCCTATCGGTGCTGGTGGCCATGGTCCTCACCCCGGCCCTCTGCGCAACGCTGCTCAAGCCGGTGGCTAAAGGCCATTCAGCAGGTGAATCCGGCTGGTTCAAGGGGTTCTTCCGCTGGTTCAACGCATGGTTTGACCGCCGGAGGGCACAGTACGAGTCGATTGTCGGCCGTTCATTCGGCAAACCAATACGCTATCTGATTGTGTATGGCGCTATCGTGTCGGCCATGGTCTTCTTTTTCCTGCGGCTCCCTACTGCTTTCCTGCCTGATGAAGATCAGGGGTTTATCATATGCCAGGTGCAACTGCCTGCCGGGGCCACCCAGGAGCGTACCCTGAAGGTGATCGAGCAGCTTGAACAGCATTTTCTGGAGCGTGAAACCAAGGCAGTGGATGCCATAATCACGGTTGCCGGATTCAGCTTTGCCGGCCGTGGCCAGAACATGGGGTTGGCTTTTGTGAAGCTTAAGGACTGGAAGCTGCGTAAGTCCTCTGACCTGAAGGCCCCGGCCGTTGCCGCCAGGGCAATGATGGCGTTCTCACAGATCCGCGACGGTATGGCCTTTGCCTTCTCCCCACCGGCGGTGATGGAGATGGGGCAGGCCAACGGCTTTGACTTCCAATTGCAGGACCGTGGCGGACTGGGGCACGACAAGCTGATGGAGGCCCGCAACCAGTTGCTGGGTATGGCCATGAAAAATCCCGAGGCTGATTGCGGTACGGCCTAACGGTCAGGATGACTCCCCCCAGTTCAAGCTCGATATAGATGACGTGCGGGCCGGCAGCCTGGGGGTGTCTCTGGCTGATGTCAACAACGTGCTGGCCACTGCCTGGGGAAGTTCCTACGTTAATGACTTCATCCAGAACGGCCGGGTCAAGAAGGTCTTTCTCCAGGCAGAGGCCCGATACAGGATGCTGCCGGAGGACATCAACAGCTGGTATGTCAGCAATAAACGCGGTGAGATGGTGCCCTTCTCGGCCTTTGCCACCGCCCGCTGGCAGTATGGTTCGCCACGTCTGGAACGCTACAACGGGATTCCATCCGTTGAAATCATGGGGCAGGCAGCCCCTGGCGTGAGCACAGGCGAGGCTATGGCCGAGATGGAGAAAATGGCTGGCCAACTGCCGTCCGGGGTCGGCTACGAATGGACCGGCCTCTCCTATGAGGAAAAACAGGCAGGCAAGCAGGCACCGGCCCTCTACGCCATTTCTCTGCTGGTGGTGTTTCTCTCCGTAGCAGCCCTGTACGAGAGCTGGACCATCCCGTTTGTCAATCTGCTGATGCTGCCGCTGGGCCTGGTTGGAGCAGTCACGGCTGTTACGCTGCGGGTATTGCCCAACGATGTTTATCTCCAGATCGGACTGCTTACGACAGTGGGGCTTTCGACCAAGAATGCGATCCTGATCATTCAGTTCATCAAGGCGCAGATGCAACAGGGCCATGAGCTGGTTGAGGCAACTCTGGCGGCGGTGAAGATCAGGCTCCGTCCGGTCATCATGACCTCGCTGGCCTTCTTCTTCGGCACCCTGCCGCTGGCCTTGACCCGAGGCGCCGGGGCCGCAGCCCAGAACGCTATCGGCACTGCTGTTACAGGCGGACTGCTCTCGGCTACTTTCATCGACTTGATCTTTATTCCGTTCTTCTTTGTGATGGTGTCACGGTTGTTTGGCCGGGAAAAATATAAAGCGAGCGCAGCAGCACCTGAGATTGCCATTGCTGCGGAGGAAGAGTGATATGAAAAGACAATCTATTGCAAATCTCTTCAGGAAACTGGCAAGCCGACAAGCTGGCAAGCCAGCAAGCCCGGCAACTTTATTCGTTGCTATCGCCCTGCTCATTCTCTCCGGCTGTACCATGGCTCCCGGTTATACCCGCCCGGATGCCCCTGTGCCAGCTGACTGGCCGAGCGGTCCGGCTTACAAGGACAACGCAGCCACATCAGCTGACAAGGCTGTTGCCGACATCAAATGGCAAGAGTTTTTTATTAATGAGCAGCTCCAAAAGTTGATAACCCTCGCACTTGAGAATAACCGCGACCTGCGCGTAGCGGCCCTCAATATCGAGAGATCGCGGGCTTTGTATGGGATCCAGCGCGCCGATCTATTTCCCACAGTGTATGCTGCAGGCAGCGCCGTGGAGGCCAGGACCCCGGGGGTACTCTCCGGCACCGGGCAAGCCATAATAACACACCAGTACAGCGTCAACCTCTGGGTCAGCGCCTATGAGCTCGACCTTTTCGGTCGCGTGAGAAGTCTTAAAGACAGTGCATTGGAGGAGTTTTTCGCCACAGAAGAGGCACGCCGCAGTCTGCAGATCAGCCTGGTGGCCGAGGTTGCAGGCAACTACCTGACCCTTGCCGCTGATAAAGAACGCCTGAAAATCGCTCACGACACCTTCGAAAACCAGCAGGCGTCGTACAATCTCATCAAGCGCCGCTTCGAGGCGGGCGCCTCCTCGGAGCTGGACCTTCGGCAGGCCCAGACCAGCGTTGATTCGGCCAGGGTCGACATTGCCCGCTTTACAAGTCAGGTGGCCCAGGATCAAAACGCGCTCGCGCTCGTAATCGGCTCGCCGGTGCCGGAGGATCTCATGCCTGCGGGGCTCAGTGCTATAACCGCGCTGAAGGAGCTTGGCGCTGGTCTGCCGTCGGACGTGCTGCAACGCCGCCCCGACATCATGCAGGCAGAACACCTTCTCAAGGCGGCCAACGCAAACATCGGCGCGGCACGGGCAGCGTTCTTTCCCCGTATCGCCCTAACGACAAGCATAGGTCTTTCAAGCGATCAGCTGTCCGGACTCTTTAAGGGAGGGGCCGGCACCTGGAGCTTTGCTCCGCAAATTACGCTGCCAATCTTCGATGCAGGACGAAACAGTGCTAACCTGAAAGTGACGGAAGTCGACCGTGAAATCTTCCTAGCCCAGTATGAGAAAGCGATCCAGAGCGCCTTCAGGGAAGTGGCAGACGCCCTTGCGCAACGTGGCACCCTTGGAGATCAACTGGAGGCGCAGCAGTCTCTGACGGACGCAACTGCGGTGAGCTATCGTCTATCGCAAGCCCGATATAGCAAGGGCATAGCAAGCTACCTCAATGTCCTTGACTCACAACGTTCTCTTTACACTGCACAACAGGGCCTGATTAGCGTTCACCTGTCCCGGCTGGTCAATTTGGTGACACTCTATAAGGTGCTGGGCGGAGGTGCGTGAGAGTGGCGTCGCAGCAAATGGGCAGAATCTAACAATCACTATCTACTTGTCGTGATATTGCGGATAGTATTTCTGAAGGTGAAACACAAAACCGGTTTTAACAATAGGCTTTATATGCTATTTGTTTAATATAGTGAGCTGTCCGTGCGGTTGTGGCCCAGCGCGAAGCCGGGCTCGATGCGGCGAAAAGGAACCTTTATCTATAGCCGGCTTATCAGCTGAGGCCTGTAAGATATTTCATCTCATTTTGTTTCTGATAAGTCTCAGCAATCCGGCTTGCTTCTTATCCTATCCTGTCTCCGCACTCTCCGCAGAAGCGGGTCCCGGCAGCGTTTTTTGCGCCGCATTTGGAACACTTGAGCATGTTCAGTGACGCGCCGCAGTTGTTGCAGAACTTGCCTGCCCCGGCAGGCTTGCCGCACTGGGGGCAGAGGGTCTGCTTGGATTCGATCTGGCCTGTAAAAACCGTGGTTTTGTCGGCCTTCTCTTCTATGTCTTTGACCATCTTTCTTGAACGGGCTGCGGCAACCTCGATGTTTTCGCGCGGAGCGCATTCCGTGCAGAGGCCCTCCTGCTCATTCCAGTCATTTTCGCAGAGCCATTTGGTGCACTTGGGACAGCGGTGGAAATGCGACTTTGCCTCATTCTGGGCAACATCAAACGCCTCATCATGCTCATTGCGCCACTCTGGCGACATGCCTTCATACCGCCTGGCGAGGATGTCCGTACCGCGCTGAGCGCTGGAGCCTATACTGCTGCCGAATATGGATGAGACGGCTGAGACCGCATCTCCGAGGCCCCTGAAAAACCCGGCCTTCTTGTAGCAGTTGGATTCAATGAAGCTGGTTTTATAACCTTCGCGGCAGATTTCGCAAAAAAAGGTGAATTGAAAACCAGCGTCCGTGCTGTTGTCTTCGTAGTTGTCTGTAAAACCTTTAAGCGCCATGGTAATTATCTCCTCTATTTCAGTGGTTTATTGCATTTCAGACAGACGCCGGAAATCGGGGGCTGCTCTGTTTTGCATTTAGGATTGGGGCAGACAACCACAAGTCTGGCGCCGCACCCTTCACAATAATCTCCGAAAAAGGTATTTTTGCCGCACGCAGGGCAGCCGATTTCAAGGGACAGTCCGCAGTTTCCGCAGCTTTTATAGCCCTTCACAACCGGGTTCTTGCATCTGGGGCAGCGGAGCGGACCGAGAGGGTTCACTTTTCCGCAGAGGGGGCAGGTATTGGAGTCAGCCTCTATTAACTTGTCACAGTATCTGCAGGGATGTTTGTAACCTGGCATCTCAGGCCTCCTTTTTCCATTTATGATTATCATAATCTGCCTCAGCATTGAACTTCAAGAGTTCGAGGACGTCCTGCTTCCACTGTTCAGGGGATGAATGGACCACCCTGCCGATGAAACGGTCCCTGAGAAATTGCAGAGAGCGCAGCTTCCGCACCGCAAAGAGGTATTTGATATACGCCGCTTCCTGAAGCTTCTCGTCGCTGAGATAGATCGGTTCCCGCCTGAAGTTGATTTCTATCATACACCGGTTTATCGTCCGGAGGGTCCTGTCGACTTCCTGCAACAAGAGGGAGAGATCCTTACTGTTCCTGTAGTCCTGCCTCGGCATGATTCTGAAAAAGTAGGTTGCCTTACCTCCTCCATTTTCAGAGGCCGCTTCCATGGCCACCGCGTTCCCGGGCTTTAAAGTGTCCTGGCTGCAGACCGGGATGAGAAACCAGACATACTCTCCGGTGAGGTCTCCCATAAGTCCCCGCTTGAGGCCTATGCAGAGCTTGTCTTCCAGCGCGAGGGATTTAAGAAAGGCATATTCCTCAGCAAGACCGAATGCCGGGAGCCTTTTTTCGAGCCTCCTCCAGATCTCCGGAGATATTTGATCAAGGTCAGACTTCATCGCGGCCCTGCCTTCTTTCATGAGCTGGGACGCCTTTTGCAGCAGCAGGCTGTCGAGTTCAGGAAGCACCTCATTCAGAAGGGCCTGCGCTTTTATTGCCAGTTCATTCATCGCAGCCGAAAGTGCCGTCCTGAAAGGATCGAAGTTCCTGCCCATTTGTGACAAGGCAAGGAGTTCACTGTCCTCTGTTGTCAGTGTCAGCACGTAGTCCCCTGCTTTGAGGTCCCGGATATCACTGTAGGGGATTCTTTTCAGTTCCCCGAATTCAGGCATGACTACAAGGGCTGTGTCATAAAGCCGCAGTTCGCAGCTGCCTTTGAGCTCCACCCCTGCACTGTCCCTGAAGGAGAACCCGGCATCCTTCCATGAGCTTTTCAGAGACTCCTCCATCAGCATGTCCTTAAGGAGCATTTCATTTCTCAATTGAGACATTATCCGCAGAAAGGCTTCATACTGATAACCGAGTTCAGAAAGAATGATCTTGTCCTGACTGGTGAGGGTCAGACTGATTCTGTAATCGCTTCCCGAGAAATCGAGGATGTTTCTGTAGGTGACTATCAGCTCCTCGCCCGATTCAGGGGAAATCGTCAAGCCGCTGCTGTCAAGCCGCGCCCTGGCCTGTCCTTCGGTCTTCAGCCCGCCGTCCTCAGGTTGAAGACTGTAGGCGACCGGGCATTCTATGTTAATCTCTTTTGAAATTTCTGCCATGGCGTTGACTGAAATTATACCATATTCCGGCGCTGCTCAAGAGCGGCTTAACAATCGCAAAAGCGGAAATATTATGACCGAGGTATTGGAATTGTCAGCAGCCCAATTGCGGCACTATAAATTATTCTTTTTCACATGTCCCCGCAATAATCGCATTTTTTGGTTGAAGCCCGATCACTTTTCTGCAGATGCCTGAATATCCGAGCAGGGCCGCATGTCATCAAGGAACGGGAACCTGGAACGGACTCTGATGACTTCCGCGGGGTTGATCTCACAGACAACAAACTGCTCCCTTGGGCCGCCGGAACAGATATCTTTTCCAGTGGGACCGTAGACATGGGAGGCACCGGAATATCTGATCCCGTTGCCGTCTTTCCCCGTACGGTTGACGCCTATGATAAAACACTGGTTTTCGATCGCACGGGCCTTAAGAAGCGTCTCCCAGTGGTCCTTGCGGGAGACAGGCCAGTTGGCGATCACAAATATTATCCGGACTTCTCTGGCCACTTTCCTGAATAGCTCAGGGAACCTGAGGTCATAACAGATGAAAACGCTCGCCGGGACCCCTTCGATGGAAAAGACTACGCTGGAATCGCCTTCTGAAAAATACTTGTTTTCGCCCGCGAACGCAAACGGCCGCATCTTGGCATAGCTGGCGATGATCGCGCCGCTTCTGTTGAAGGCAACAGCAAGGTTCCTGGCTTTTTTCCGGCCAGGCGGCTTTGCTGCGAATCCTGCGATAACGTTCAGCCCATATTTTATTGCCAATCCGGACAATACCCCGGCTGTCTCGACATTGTTGTCTTTGCTAAGGGCTGAAATATTCATCGAAAACCCGGTATCAAACATCTCAGGGAATACAATTATATCGCAGTTTTCCTGTGCGGCTTTCTTGAAGAATTTTTCGGCCCTGGCGCAGTTTGCTCTTCTGCATTCCCAGTCTGAGTCCATCTGTATTAATGCTATTTTCATTGCAGTCCTCTTTGAAGATAATAACAGATTTTTCAGTCTCCGGCATATTCCTTTTCCCAGGAGGTCAGCCATCAGTCCTCAAGAAGGAAATCCGGAAAGAGACTGGTCAAGATCCTAATAGCCTTGTATGCACCCGGAAAGCGCTTTCAGCTTATCAGCCGGCACTGACAGCCGGGGCCTGCTCTTTTTCTGCCATACCACTTTTCTTGATTTTAGGCGGCGATAACACATAAAATTTAAAACTATGGAAATCAGGATAGCAGACGGCAGGACAGTGACCGCGGAAGCTGGAGAAAGCATTTTCGCGGCTCTCAAGAAAAACGGCATATATCTCGTGGCCCACTGCGGGGGCAAGGGCCTCTGCGGCAAATGCCGCGTAAAGGTCGTTGAAGGCAGAAGCCGCGTTGAGGCTGCGGCAAAGATCAGGAAAAAAGAGAGAGAGGAAAATATGGTCCTCGCGTGCCAGGCGTTTCCCGAAGAGGATATTCTTATAGAGGTCCCCGAAGACGCGAAGCTCGTAATCGGCGACAAGATCGCTGTTTCCAAATCAAAGGGCCTGCTTGAATTCCTGCATTCCGAGGAAGAGGTTTTTACTCCGCCGGTTGAATGTACCGTCCTCGACCTGGAGCCTCCCACGATACATGATAATATAAGCGACCTTGAGCGCATCAAGAGGTCCCTTGAAAAAAAGGGGATCCATGGCATGAGGTTCTCCCATGATTTTGTCTCTTCTATGTCAAAGGCACTGAGAGACGCCGGCTGGAAGGTCACACTAGCTTATACTGACAATATGGAGGCCTTTGCCCTGTCCCCCTCCGAATGTTTAAATGAATATGGCATTGCGATCGATATCGGGACGACGACCGTTGTCCTTTATCTGGTAAATTGCTACGACGGCAGCCTCACTGACGTGGGCATGACCTATAATTCACAGATGCGGTACGGAGACGATGTCATAACAAGGATCGTCCATGCCACTGAAGGCGGGGGCATAGCCGAATTGCAGCAGGCGGTAGTAGATGACGTCAATGATATGCTCCTGCCTGTCCTGGAAAAAAACGGAATCAACCGGGACGCCGTGGTTGCCGCTGTTATTTCCGGGAATACAACCATGTCGCAGCTTTTCTGGGGACTCGACCCCTCATCGATCAGGGAAGAACCCTACATACCGACTATTAATATCTTTCCGGTCTGGAGGGCAGGCACCGCAAAGATCAGAATAAATTCACAGGCGCCTGTATATACGCTGCCTTCTGTCGGGAGCTATGTCGGAGGTGACATTGTGGCCGGGGTATTGGCCTCAAAGATGCACAGGAGCCCGGAGATAGCCCTTTTTATGGATATCGGCACAAACGGTGAAATAGCTGTCGGCAATAATGAATGGCTGATTACCGCCGCGTGTTCGATGGGCCCGTGCTTTGAGGGAAGCGGGATACGGCACGGCATGCGTGCCACCGAAGGCGCGATCGAGTCCGTAAAGATAGACCCCGCGACCTTCGAACCCACTCTGGGGGTAATAGGGGAGACGAAGCCTGTCGGGATCTGCGGGTCCGGCATGATAGACGCCATTTCAGAGCTCTTTTTCACTGGTTTGATAGACCAGAGGGGGAAGTTTGAGAGAGAGCTTAAAACCGACAGGATCAGGGTCGAGGATGAGGGCCCGGAATTCATTCTTTACAGGGGCGAACTCAGGGACATTGTACTGACGGAGGCGGACGTCGAAAACGTTATCCGGGCAAAGGCTGCCCTTTATGCGGGAGTTTCAGTTCTGCTAAAGGAAGTCGGACTTTCGCTTGATATTGTGGAGCGTATTTATATCGCTGGGGGTTTCGGCAATTACCTGGATATAGACAAGGCCATTATGATCGGCATGCTCCCTGATCTGCCTGAAGAGAAGTTTTCCTTTATCGGCAATACCTCCATCGCAGGTGCGTATCTATGCCTGCTTTCCCGGAAGATGCGTCAGGAGGCAGAGGAAATAGCAAAGAAGATGACTTATATGGAACTATCTGTTTTAAGAGGGTTCATGGACGAATATATGTCTGCACTCTTTCTCCCCCATACAAATATGGATCTTTTCCCTACTGTTAAGAAAGCTTACAATAAGTCCATGTAAGAGCTGAACCCCAAAAATGTTTCCGACGTCCGGCGACCATCGAACAACCTGTTTATTTCGCCAGGCCGGGAAGCAGTTGAGCAAGTCCGCCTGCAATGAATTCTACGGCGATTGAGGCCAGAAGCAAGCCCATCAGGCGCGTTGCGATATTGATCCCTGTCTTGCCCAGCACCTTGCCTGCAGGGCCGGCCAAATGAAGTGCAATCCATGTAACCAGCGTTACCACCAGTATTATTAAGATCATCAAGGCGATATGTACAGGCCGATATGATGCGTGCGCATAAATAATCACGGTAGATATCGCGCCCGGACCTGCCAGAAGAGGTATCGCAATCGGCACTACAGCGATGCTTTCCTTTTCCCCGGCTTCTTCAGCCTCTTCAGGGGTCTGCCTGGTCAGGGTGTGCTTGGCCTGCATCATTGCGACTGCCATTAAAATCAAAAGTATGCCGCCGCCGACTTTGAACGAGGGAATGCTGATGCCGAAAAAGTTCAGCAGCGACTCGCCGATCAATGCGGCCACGATCAATACCACGGCAAAGGCTATGCTTGTAGTCCGCACAACGCGTCGGCGTTCCCCTTCGGTCAGACCCCCGGTAAGGCCGACAAAGACCGGGACAGCTCCCAGCGGGTTTACTATCGCCAGCAGGGCGGTAAATATTTTTATATAGCCTGTCCACTCAAGCATTGCATCGCTCCCGGGGATCGTTCCTGTACTCGTACCTCTGTATCTTCCAGGGCGGCTTCTTTAACCCAACATAAGACAACTGCGCCATGTTCAGTCCAGGGCCGATCCTTTAAAATAAGACAAGTGCGCACTGCACCGGCATTTTTTGTCCCATGGAGTAGCGCATTGTCTGATCAAGCCGACCGCTGCTTCACCTTCTGCTCTGGATATCGGTCCCTGCATCGATGTCGATTCCCCTCCGGAAAACAGGTCCCAATAGACCTCGACCGTGTAGACGCCGCAGCGGTCACAGAAATAATACGACTCTATGCACTCGTCTCCCAGGATACTCCCGCAGATCGAAGCAATACGGCCGGGCATGCCCTCCTGATCCAGATCTGCGCTGCACTGTGAACATCTGATCATCCGGCCTCCGACGTGATAAAAAATATGACGCTTTTCTTCCGGAAGGATGCGGGCAGCATGGGCCGCGCCTTATCCTTTGTCACTGAATAAGCCTCAGCGTTACCTTGGCAATATAAAACGCCTCTGCCGCAAAGGCTTCATAGTCCTTTTCTGAAGTATGCAGATGCACCAGATACAGGATGTCCTTTTTCCCGGCAACATATGTCCTGGTCTCGTCCTTGACCTTAAACCCTGTGAAACGCGACCAGTATATTTTGTCCCCTGGAATTTCGTACTTAACCAGGACATCTTTCAGTGCTGTATTGGAAAGCTTGTATTCCTGAAACTTCAAAATAGTATGCTTGTAATCTTTCAGCAGAAATTCCGTAACTTTATCTACGGCCTCCGCATCCGACCATTCTGAAGGCACGCGCATGGCAGTAAGGTATACGGCAGCAATAATATTGCTTGTCGGATCATCAGTGACTTTATACCGGTTTAACACCCCGATCTCTACAGGGACGCCGTTATCAGGGAGTCCGGCCGGTTCCTTCACATTGATCATTTTCCAATCCCTGGGAAAAACTATCTCGAACCTGAAAAGAGGGTTCTTTCTCTCCCTGTATCCGTATTTATGGTACCGTCTGGATACTTCCTCCTGCTTCAGGTCCGGAAAATCGAAAGTGACCAAGTTAGCCTTCCCTGAGGCTTCCGCATTGACTATCGAAAAAAGAACGAGAAAAATAGTTAATGCCCGCATTTTTTTCACAGTTGCCTTCTTTCATTTTGTTCTGCCGCACCCCCCCCCTCTTAAATGTGCCGGAGACCATAGTATTATACAATTGTCTAAGCTGAAGACTTGGCTACGGTTCCATTTTTTTCAATTATAGGCTTCATAAGTCTTTTTGCCAAGAACTATTGTCTGGATAATTATATGTCAACGGCAGAATTGGCAGAGGCGCCGGATATTAGCATAACTTTTTGAAATTAAATGTAAATATCGCTTTTTTATTTTTATAATATTTTCTGTTCCGGATAAAATTCCGGTTGGACAAAATGTCTGAAAAACCATTATTATTGAAGACATGCGAGAGTGGCGGAACTGGCAGACGCGCTGGACTTAGGACTCTAAAAGAACGATTGTTGAAGAGTGGCTTCTGGACTGGACATTAGAATAACTTACTGATTTTAAATATAAATATTGCCTTCTGTTATTTATAGTATTTTCTATCTATTCACGGATTTTTGATATGTTCTGCTACGTTTTTGCTACAGTGTCACATTTCGGAGAGAGACCTAAATGCTAACAATAAAGACCTGCCCTTGGCCTTTCATATAGATTTGTTGTGAGACAATACTCGCTATTGCAAATATCGAGGAAAGGTTTTAATATTGAGGGGAAATATGGGGGGGCAATTATGAAAACTTGGAATCATCCTGGGGGAAAACTCATAGAACTTGGCCCTTCATCTCTCAGCGACGAAGAGCTGCTTGCGATTTTGATAGGGTCAGGTTATAAGGGCAGATCGGCGGAGGCTATTGCAAAAGAGTTATTGGATAATTACTATTCGATAGCTGGACTTATGGGGAAAAAACTTACTGACCTTGCTAAAATTAAGGGACTTAAAGACGTTAAGGTTGTGAGGATAGCTGCCGCATTTGAAATTGCAAGGAGAGTGATAAAAGCACTTGAAAAAGAGTAGATTAAAGAGCGGTAATAGAGGCGTCGTTGTCTCGGAAATTGAAAGACCAGCAATAGCTCATCTCAACCGTCAGATTCCGCCACTTGCTCACACGTCGATGTATCTCTGGCATAAATATTGGTCGAGAAAGACATGGAATGTCGTCTCGGAATTCATAAAGACCTATTGCCCTGAAGGCGGAATTGTTTTTGATCCCTTCGCTGGTAGCGGCATTACTGCGATGGAGGCTCTGAAAAATGGAAGGAGAGCTATCGTCTGTGACCTTAATCCGATCGCAACAGAAATTATTCGTTTAACTATAAAACCCGTAAATGAAATTGAATTACATGCGGCATTCAAGCGCGTAGAAGTAAAGGTTAAGAAAAAGATAGAAGAACTTTATCTAACATCTTGTAGGGATTGCGGAGAAGAATTTCCGTTTTCTTGCTCGATATGGAAACAGGCTGAATGCATCGAAATCAGATATCAAGCCTGCCCGAAGTGCGGTGGATCTTGCCGGTCGGATTGTAAGCCAAGCGACACTGATAAAAACCTGCTTGAAACAATAGAAGCCACCAAAATTAGAGAGTGGTATCCAACCAACAAACTTTACTATCCCGACGGCAAGCCCTTCATGAAGAAAGAAAGATACGATTCGATTGATGAGTTGTTCACAAAACGCAACCTTCAGGCGCTTGCATGGTTGGTAAAGGCAATTGAAGATGAACCGAAAGGAATTTTGAGAGATTTTCTAAGAATGGGCTTTTCTTCAATGATTCATCTTTGTTCAAGAATGAGTCCAATATCAGAAGCAGGTCACTTTACTCCTTTTAGCTCTGCATGGACTCAGCATAGTTATTGGTATCCTTCAGGGCCTTATATGGAACAAAATGTGTGGAATAAGTTTAATAGCGCAATTAACGGCCATCAAGGACTCTTGAAGGCAAAGATTGAATCTAATAAGTTCTTTAAGGATATCAAGATAGGCTCTTCACTGGAACAGGTCTTTTCCGGCAAGGCTGATCTATACATTTATAATGGTTCCTGTCTTGACTTGATGAAGAAGATGCCGGAAAAGTCCATTGACTACATCTTCACTGATCCGCCATATGATTCGTCTATTCAATATGGAGAACTGTCCTACATGTGGGTAGCCTGGTTAAAGATGAACGACGAATATTTGAATGAAGTTATATCAAGTGAGATCATACGGAATGAACGGCAGCATAAAGATTTTGATGTTTACCATTCTCTCCTTTCATCGAGTTTTCAGGGGATGTTCGGTGTCTTGAAACCTGAACATTTCCTTACTCTGACATTTCATAATCCGACATTTAAGGTGCGAAATGCAACAATCCGGGCTGGCGTCTTTTCAGGGTTCGAATTTCAAAAAATACATCACCAGGAACTTGCAAGACCTTCCGCTAAGTCGTTGCTGCAGCCTTTTGGATCGGCACAGGGTGATTTTTATCTGCGTTTTTATAGATCAGCTTCAAAATCTAAAGTGCCCCATCCCGAGGAGATTGACGAGGTTAGGTTTGAAAAGATTGTGGTTGATACAACAATTGCACTCCTCGCTGAAAGGGCAGAGCCGACGCCATACACAATCATTATCAATTACATTGACCCTGTACTTGCGAAGCATGGTTATTTTTCAATTCTTCATACAGGACTTGATATCAACACAGTATTAAAAAATCATCTTGAAAAAGAGTTTGTACTTTTGCCTACAAAGATAGGTGGAGCAGAAGGTAAATTATGGTGGTTTAAAGACACGACAATTGTTCCTCGTTTGAATGAGATTCCATTAACTGAACGAGTGGAACAGACTGTTTATAGAAAGCTGCATCAGAAAGGCAAAGTTACATTCACTGAGGTTTGGGATGCTGTAAGCACTGAGTTCCCTAATTCTCTTACCTCTGACAGCACAAGCATTATGGATGCATTGAAAATTTATGCGCGGCACGTCACGGGTGGACATTGGATGTTAAAGCCCGAAATTCAGCAGAGAATAAGTGAGCATAGTGAAATGATTGCAATTCTAGCCATAATAGGTAAAAAGCAAGGCCATGATATTTGGATCGGGCGAAGGGAACAGAGTGAAAGGGATAATACCCTGGAAGTAAAGAAATTGTCGGAATATATGACCTTAAAGCGATTCAAAGTCGATAATGCTATAAACCAAGAGGTAGTAGAAAACATAGACTTGCTGTGGATAAGGGGAAATAAAATTCATACAGTTTTTGAGATCGAATCAACAACTAGTATGATGAGTGCAATAATGAGGGGCTCCAATGTCGAAGCGTCAATCAACAAATTCATGATACTGCCCGAAGAGAGAGAAACACAATTTAATAATAAGATGACTTCGCCACTTTTTAGAGAACATTTTGAAAATGAAAATTGGAAGATTATTTTCTTTGATGCGCTCAGAGCAGCATATACTAAAGAAAAGACAGCCTTGGATATAACTTCAATCGTAAATCTAAAAAAAGTCAGCGCAGGCTCATCTGCCAGAGAAGTAACAAAAGATCAGGGAAGGCTGTTTTAACTTTTATTCGGTTATAAAATACGGGAGCGTCGAGAGTTGTCCGGATAATAAACAAATTACGATATTCGTAGGGCGATTTCTATCGGCTTAATAACTGGGTAGAAGTGAAGGGAATATATGGGACACGAACTTAGGCGCCTTCAAAAACGTCACGAGACAAAGAAGCGGCTTGATGAGCTTGCTTCTAGAGATAATACAGTTCTTGTAATCCATTACTCTTGCGAGAGTTTCTACGATAGACCGGAAGGACAGACTTCTCGCATCACTTCTGTCGCTGTTAGGAATATAGCTTCTGGGCAAACTGAATCTTTCTCAATCCACAAGGTGGCCGAGCAACAGGGCACGCCGTTTGCGGAAATTGACGATAGGTACGATGCATTGGAACGCAAGATGTTGGACGAGTTTTTTGAATATGTTCATGGTCACCAAGGGTATATCTGGGTGCATTGGAATATGCGTGATATAAACTATGGATTCCATGCTATAGAACACAGATATCAGGTGTTGGGTGGGAATCCGATCAAAGTTGAAGAAGCTAATAAATTTGATCTAGCGAGAGCGATGGTGGCTTTGTACGGGGTTGGTTACGTCGGACATCCAAGGCTTCAGAGACTTATAATGAAAAACAAAATCACAGACAGAGACGCTCTCTCAGGCCAAGAAGAAGCCGAGGCATTCAACAATAAAGAGTATGTAAAACTGCATCAAAGCACCCTACGCAAAGTCGATATCATCGCAAATATTTTTGAACGTACAGTAGACAAGACTTTAAAGACAAATGCCAGATGGCGTGAGATATACGGCGTAAGTCCGAAAGTTGTAGCCGAGATAGTCCAAGAGCACTGGCTCTTTGTACTCGTGGGGCTACTTGCTGCAATATTTTCAATAGTAAGTGGAGTGCTGCTATTCTTCAAATAACAATGAGCTACACGCGGATTGCCTATAGCTTTGTCTGGGATTACGGCAATTGGTGAGTACTGTCGTTAATGCTTAATCAATCTTCATGGAAAAATAAGATTGACCCCTCCTTTGACAAAATAGTTAAAGCCTATTTATCTATGTTGTCGGATACCGATATGATACGCGATTCTGGATGGTTTGCCCTTAGAGACGAATATTTAAAAAAATGGGAGGAAAAAGGGTCAAAGGGTTGGTATAAAGAATATGAAAGCTTCCTATCTCAGCTATCAAAGAATATTAAAGCAATACGTATCCCGAAGAAGTTCGATGAAAAAGAACGAATTCACCTATTGAGAAAGCGCAGAATAGACCTTTTTGCTGATCTTGAGAGCTTACCAGTAGAAAGTCAGCAGTATTATAAACAAAAGTTCAAGCCCTTTTATTCAGAGGTGCCGGCTGATCAAATTCCAGTGAATGTAACGAAGGAAGATTTGGCTGCACTTTTGACAGATTTTTATGCAGATTATGCGCTTTTAGAGATTCATAAGATTTCCATTGAAGTACTTAAAAATGAAAAAGAACCGTCAGACAGGGAAGTGATGAAGCTGCTAAATTTTACGCTTTTTTCTGCATACAACACAATTTCCTTAGTGGTCTTCGGGAGAAACATCTATGAACTGATAAAAGAGGGAAAGAATGGAAATCAAGATTCTTTCTTTAAAGCCCTTCAGATAGATAGAACAATTATTGAAAGTACTTGGGCAATAAAGATGATCAGAAAGGCTCAATTGTCTGGTGATGAAAAGTTTTTTAAAAGAATGGCCAAGGCTATTGCAAAGCAGCCCTTGACACATGACAAAGAATTTACAAGAGCTATTATGATAATTATTCTCTTTTGGCATTTAGGCTTAAATAAGCTGACTAATTCGGAAAGGATAGAACTCTTAGAGGAATGTGGTATCAGAGTCCAGGATGATCCTGAATCCTTTAGGAGATTCGCAAATAGTTTAGTTAGAGCAAGTCAGCGTAATATGTCAGTTATTTCTTCTCTGAAATAATTCAGCCTTATCGGATATAAAAAGACTCAAATCATATCCGGGACTTACCTTTTCAAGTCGTCTAAACTTTTCCCATGGACGACAAAAAACATTTCCAATCAATAATCGATAAAAAGTGCCCCTATTGCTTTCGGAAGGATGAATGCATGCTTTTTAGTTCGAGACATCGTGGAATAAAACTCTGTCTCGGCCCTTTCAAAGACGATAACGACTGGACAGAGAAGATAAGGGAAGATCATCGAAAAGAAGAGGAAGCAAAAAAGAAAGAACGTGAAGCAGGACTCAGGAAGCTTCAAAGGCAAAACAGACGTGAAGAATACCGGATTAACAGGATGCTTGCTGAATTTATTTCGGAGGGAGAAGGTTCGAGTGAAGATGAACATTAATAGTAAGGCTAGTGCGGAGTCTCGTTCGGTTCCTTGCCTTCAGGCAGGACCGGACGAGTCTCCGAACGGTAGATGGAGAAAAAGCCAGGTTGTTGTATTTATCAAAGCAATGATAACCAGTGCAAGGGCGGAGCTGGTGCTGCAGCTCTCCAGCGTAAGCACGAGCGCAGCCGCCACCGGCACCAAGCAAATGAATCAGGATGATTTGCTGGATATGAGTAATCACCAGCAAATACCTTACCTATCATGATAGACAAGTTGAGTTTAACTATAGATATCCTCCCTGATATTGAGTATCTGGAAAGCAATGGCAAGATCATTGAGGATCAATACAGACGAAATATCTATAAATATATGTGTCGGCTGGATAAGGCCGTTATATTTTACCTGCCTCATAAATTCAGTGAGACTACTAATGCGCAAATCCCAGTTTCAAAGGTAGATATTAACCCTAAATATTTTACCTGCTATTCAGAAATGCTCTCATATATATTTGCTATGTTCGTGATTAATGTTAAAGAAGATGATTTCAACCCATCAAGAATAGACGTAGCAGTCGATATTGAGGGCATTTCTACAGATAGCATGCTTTCCATGTTGAGAGTTGAGAAAATCCGATCTGCAAGCCTGAGTTTTTATAAAGGGACTATCTATGCTGGTACTAATCCCAAAATCCGGATTTACGATAAGGTCGAAGAGATCAGGGCAAGATTGCGTAGAGGGGCCGAAATTACTGACTATGAAAAAATGCTTATTGAATCAGGGAACATATATACAAGATTTGAAATTCAAGTACGGCTTAGTAAAAAAACATTAAAAGATATAGCAGAAGACCCTGAGAGTTTTGCTTCATATTTTGACAGGCTCCAAGTATTTGATTTTGGAGGTAATGACCATACTGGAGTTTTACAGGTTCGTTATAAATACATAAATCATAAATTAAGAGATCAATTGGAAATATACAGAAACTTCGAGCTTGTAAAGACTTTGAAGGATGTTTTTATAAAAGAAGTCAAACTCTGGTTTAATCCGGAAACAGAGCCTTTCTAAGGAAAGATTATGGCTCTGATTGATGTAAAGGAACTTTCAAAGGAACTTAATGTAAAAGCCTCCACAATATACCAGTGGGCGGAATTAAGGCAGATACCTTTTATCAAGCTTAATGGTTCCCTGAGGTTTGATCTTGGAGATATTCAGAAATGGATTGCAAGTTGCAAAGTAGAGCCTCAATCAAGTTATAATCCACTTGTCCAGTCCAGAGGCCCCAGGAAAGGAGATAATTAAAATGGGGTTATACCGGAGAGGTAAATTATTCTGGTTCAGTATTATGGAAAATGGCAAGAGGATTCAGATTTCCACTGGTTCCGATAATAGAAAGCTGGCTGAACGCATATATGGAAAGGCCCTTGTTGATTTACAAGAAGGCCGATGGTTTGAGAAACAAAAAGCTAAGTCAATTACCTTTAAGGAGATGGTCGAAAAATATCTAGATAAGTATGACAGGATAAGGGACGAGCATACAGTTAAAAAGCTCCTTCCCGTTTTCGGACATTTTACACTGGCTGATATTACGACTGAGCTGGTTTCCGATTACAGAGACGAAAGACTAAAGAGCGTTAAGCCTGCCACTGTTTATCAGGAATTGAGTTTGATGAGACGTATGTTCAATGTGGCACGCAGGGAATGGAAATGGCTTAATGAAAACCCTGTCGCCGATCTCTCGTTTGCCGTTGGTAACAAGAATGCACGCGAGAGATGGCTTTCAGTTGAAGAAGAGAAAGCTCTTTTAGCATCTGCAACTAATCCCGATTGGTTGAGGCCGCTGCTGATCGTGGCCCTTCATACAGGGATGAGAAGAGGAGAAATACTTAACCTGACATGGAAGGACGTTGACTTTGTGAGAAGGATAGTAAGAGTCATGAAATCAAAGAACGGGGAAAAGAGAGGTATTCCCATGTCTCAGACCCTTGTAATGACTCTTAAAGGATTTGGCAAGGTCATAGACATATCAGGAAGGGTATTCCCAATTGCTGTAAGAAGCTTAAGAGAGGCTTTTAGCAAGTCACTGGAAAAGGCAGACATCAAGGATTTTCATTTTCACGATCTCAGGCATACTTTTGCAACAAGGCTGGTTCAGAATGGTGTTGATCTTTACAAGGTGAAAGAACTGCTTGGTCATAAGACAATTGTGATGACCATGCGCTATTCTCATCATTACCCAGAAAGCCTGCGATCGAGTATCGATGTCCTTGATATTTGCTACAATTTTGCTACATTGAAGGCTCAGAACGTTTGACCAGATAGCTAAAAATCCTTTAAAATCAATCATGCGAGAGTGGCGGAACTGGCAGACGCGCTGGACTTAGGATCCAGTGGGGCAACCTGTAGGGGTTCAAATCCCCTCTCTCGCACCACTCTAAAATCAATGGCGTACGAGATTTCCAGCCCATGTGTCAATTCCTCCATTTTCCATTTGTGCCTATATTGTGCCCGTTGGCTATTGCTATTATTTCAAGTCTTGCTGAGGATTCAGGACTTTCTCCAAATCATTCTTGTGGTCAATCCTGTGAAAGTGCCATGTTCACATGCCATTTTCTGATCTCTAAAAGAGTTTTGCATCTGTTTTTTGTCAGAGTGCTGGGATTCCAGGCAAGGCTTACCATTGCGGTAATACTTCGCCTCAGAATGTTTTTCCTCTCAAATAAATCGGAGTCATGTCAATAGGAGTGTAAACAGCATTTAGGCGGCCATCCTTTCCGACACCTTTGATTCCTGTTTTATAACGCTATTGACAAACGTTTTTCCCGAGTAGACATCAGATAACAACCAATACCCTTTAAGGCTGCGGAAACTCTTCTCTGCCACAAGAAGGAGCTTCCAAATCATAGCAGTTGCATTCTGGACTTTCTTGAATCGTTTCGCCGCATTTGTTCTCAGTCGAACTGAGCTGAATGGTGACTCGACAATATTTGTCGTTCTAAGATGTACCCAGTGTTCTTTTGGATATGAGTAGAAAGTGATCATGCGATTCCAATCGCTCATCAGCTTTTTTGTAGCCTTCGGGTAATCTCTTTCGTGTCGACGAACGAATGCATCTCTCAGACGTTCGCACTCCTCTTCTGTTTCGGCATAAGGAATTGTTTTGAGAAATTCCCCGGCCTCAAAGCGCACTCTTTTAGGGAGCGAGTCCAGGACGTTTCTGAGCTTGTGGTTCCAGCACCGCTGCTCTTTGCCATGAGGATGAAGCTCACTCAAGGCTGTCCATATTCCAAGATGACCATCGGCAATCGTCAGCTTTCCAAGTTTGAGCCCGCGGGCTGTGAGATCCCTCAGGACTCCGCCCCACGATTCCTTGCTCTCCCGATATCCGCTCTCACATGCAAGAAACACCTTCCTGCCGTTTGTAAGGGCGCCAATGATTACAAGGAGCGCTGCTTTGTCCTTATCGAGTCCTGCCTTGACGTATATGCCATCCGCCCATTGATACACTACTTCCATGCCCGATAAATCCTCTTTATTCCATGCCTCGTATTCGAGCTGCCATTTTGCCTTCAGCCGTGCAATCGAAGATGCCGATAACGGAGCTCCGTCTCCCAATAAACCTCGCAGAGACAGATCAAAGTCACCCATCGCTAGGCCATGCAGATACAGTTCCGGTAACAGTTGCCCAACTTCCTTCGATCTCCGTTTAAAAAAAGGAATTATCTTGCTTTCAAACCGCCCTTCGGAATTACGAATTCGCGGTCGCCGGACGGTAATTGTCCCATTCATTAGTGACATTCTCTTAGGCTTCCCATGTCCGTTACGATATCCTGCAGTTCCATCGACTGCCAAGATTCTTTCCGATTTCCTTCGCCCCAGGAATCTCTCGACCTCATCTTCAAGAATCTCCTGGATATACGCCTGTGCCTTTTGCCGAATCATTGTCTCCAATACCTCGTACGTCGCGCTTGACCCTTCTTTACTATCAGTGATACTCTTTTTCATGGTGGTGTTTCCTTCCTTTAGTTGTTTGGTCGCAACTTAAAAGGATACACCGCCTGCTTTTCTATTTACACATTTTTTGATTGTACTCCAATAAATCATGCCAATTGTTTACACCTCTTCTTCTTTTCTCGTTTTAATTCCCTTATCCCTGAATTCATCTCCTTTCATTTCTATGCACTCAAGGGCCAAGTGCAGAAACGGCGGTATGATTCTCATATTCTTCTCCCAGCGATATACAGTAGTCTTCTTTACTCCAAGAATCTCCCCTAATTCTGCTTGAGTAAAACCATGACTTTTCCTCCAATCTCTGAGTTCATCCGGGAGCATAATGAGAGTGTACCATTGGTATATTTTGATATCAAGCAAATAAAGCAACTTGTCTGCCAGAAATAATAAGTTTTTCAAATTAAATTATCATTTATTTTCAACAGGTTATAAGATTATTGAACATAAGTTAATAAGCTGTTAGGAACCCTCTTTATTTCATGCGCTGAGTGGCTTAAATTAAAAGTCTTTAACATTTTGCCTAATAATTAGGCAGTAAAATATCCTAATAAGATCAATATGTTATTTCAGAATTAATCAGGTTATATTAAATGTCTTCGCCCGAATAAGTTAACCCCGCGTGCATAAAGGCTTTCTTCTTTGATATTCAAATATTAGTCACGTTATACGATTAAAAGTGTTGGTAGGATATAATAACGGCATGCGGTACAAAAGACAGCTGCGGGCTGGACTCGTTTTTATTATATTTGTATATGCTTTTATTGCGAACCTTTGTATTTCCTCAGCACAGGGAGGCGGACGGATGATGGCGTCGGAGTTTAGGGACAGGCTTGAGGCTGAGTGGCGCAAGATTAGGAATACTGCGGAAGAGACGGCTTCAGGACCTGTTGTATGGAGTTACAGAGTTTCTCCACCATTCCCCGCATTTTGGCCTCCGAACAGCAGCCGGAAAGCTTATTATTACATTTACGCTGCAGGGAATTACTTGCGGGGAGGTCTGAGCGATGGCGATCTCGTGGCCCCCCCCTGGGCCAGAATTGGGGTCAGTGGAGAAGCCTCTGAAATGGAGCTCCTTTCTGACAGGCTCAGGAGAATTGGAGTTCAGGGGGTCCGGCCTCTTAGTGGGGCTGAGGCAGATGTATACGCACAGTCTGATCAGACAGAACGATATCTCCTCGGTCTCAGCTCCCAGCCGGATGACATGTCTCCGAAGACTCAAACGCTTAAAAAATATTACTGCATATGGACTTCCCACAATGGAATTATAGCTGACGCGCTCCGCCCCCGGCAGGAAACTTTTATCAGATGGCTGGACTGCAAATAGGGCAGGCCTTCGTCTGCTTGCAATTCAGGCCTGACAGAGTTTATATTGTACAGATCTTTTGGCGCTCAGGCTGGGCATCTATAAAACATACGTCTGCTAATTAAATAGAAATGAGGAAATATATAATGATTAAGCATGCTGTAGCAAAAGGGTTGTCGGTTTTTTTCATGGCTGCTGTATTGATGACATGTTTTTCATCTGATGCTGCTGCCGCGAATGGTTTTACACTTTACGGTGATATTGCGAGGGTCGCGCTCCCTGCGGCAGCACTGGCGATGACCGCTGTCAAAGGAGACAAGGACGGGGCGATCCAGTTGGGTGAGGCCCTTGTGACGACAGCAGCGGCTACATACGGGCTGCAATATACAGTCCATTCAGAGGGACCTGACGGCCACGAGCATTCATTTCCTTCAGGCCATACCTCGATCGCCTTTGCAGGCGCATCCTTCATCCAGCAGAGATATGGGTGGACATACGGCGGCCCTGCATATTTTGCCGCAGCGCTGGTCGGCATGAGCAGAATCACCGGCAACAAGCATCACGCAATCGATGTGATTGCAGGGGCCGGCATCGGCATCGGGGCCAATCTGATATTCACAAAAAAGTACGAAAATAAAAGCCTTTCGGTCACCCCTATGCCGCTTGATGGCGGAGCAGGAATAATGCTCGGCTGCAGCTTTTAATAAAACAGCTGTCAGCATTCAGCCCTCAGCGGTAAGCCTTCAGCAATCAGCTTTTAGTGAAAAAGACTGAAAAAAGAATTAACAAGCTCTAATGCTCGTATACGGGCCTCGCACATTACGCTCTTGATAACTTTTTGCTGACAGCTGAATGCCTGCAAATTAGACAAATACTTTTCTCAGTACCTTCAACTCTCTCTGCGTTCAATTGTCTTTGATATTATGATTTTATTTAATGGACCTATAATACGTATTGCAAAATCTGCAATTAACCTTATTATAGAGGGAAAGGTCTGGAGGCAAAAGTTTTCATGTCCGGGAAATGCGTATTCGTAGAAGGGTGTCCGATGTATAACCATCTTACGACAGCCGTCAGGATCATACAACTGCAGCCATTTGTTAAGGACTATTGTCTGAACGACGATAATTATCAGAACTGCGCGAGATATAAAATCAAATCGCGGGGTACCGAGGCCCCTGAGAATCTCCTGCCTGACGGCACAAAACTGAAGGCCTAAGCCTCGTCCTCTCTTAAGTGTTCAAGGTACTCTTCCCACTCCGAAGGGAGCAGGTTTTTCTTCTTGTTATTGCAGGCCTTGCATGCCGGGACAACATTGCCTTTTGTTGATTTCCCGCCGCGTATAAGGGGGACCACATGGTCCATGCTCAATTCCCCAGGAGAAAACTCTTTCCCGCAATAGTAACACAGGCCTTCCGAAAGCCGCCTTTTCCACCACTGAGAGTTCCTGATCTCCCGGGCCCTGGCGCGCTCCTTCTTCAGCTCCTCTTCGGTCACATATGATATGAAATATTCTGTCATTTCAAAAAAAGCGGGTTAACCACAGAGTTCACAGAGTTTTCCACCCAGCCATCTTGGGCATTACTCTGTGCCCTATTTCCCTTCTAATAATCATAGTGCTTTCTCCGCGTGCTCTGTGCTGAAGTGTTTTATAAGTTTCATTTTTATTGCATGCTGCTCCAGCTTACGCTCTGGTTTCGACCGTTATGTTTTGCATGATAGAGCGCCTGGTCAGCCTTCCCTATGAGTTCTTCCTTGCTTCCGGCGTCCGCAGGAGCCGTGGCTATGCCGATGCTTATAGTCACCTTCAAGACCTTGCCGTCCGCGGAAAAAATCTTGTCCATCACAGCTTTTCTAAGCCTCTCAGCGATATTTTTGCTGCCGTCAGTGTCAGTCCCCGGCAATATGACCGCGAATTCTTCACCCCCGTATCTGGCAGGCACATCAATATCCCTGATCACTTCTCCTATAATTTGAGAGACCCCCTTCAACACAAGATCACCCGCAGGATGGCCATAAGTGTCATTCACTTTCTTGAAAAAATCGATGTCAGTAAGGAGCAGCGAAACAGGAGCAGAGTGTCTGTTCAGGCGCTTGAATTCCTCTAAAAGCTTCTCCTGGAACCGCCTGTGGTTGTAAAGGCCGGTTAGCCCATCGGTAGTCGCCAGTTTTTCTATCTCGGAATGCAATTTTGCGTTTGCTATCGCTATAGACGCCTGATTGCATAATACTTCCAGTATCCAGATCTGGAGCGAATCGAGAAAATTGCGTTTTTCCGAGAGCATGACGAACAGGCCGAGGAGGTCTTTCTTATACAGCATGGGGAAGGCGATGACCGCCCGGATATTTTTTGTCTCGAACGGCATGATGGGGACCCGGTAATCCGTTGTATCGCTGACATAATGCCGCAGCTTGTTTTCAACAGCGAAATTGATGATAGTGCCTTTGAAATCAAACCGATTGTCTTCCAGCGATAAAACTCCGGTATGCTGTTTCAGTTCAAACCCCTGGGGACCCAGCAGGAATAAGAAGACCCTGGAATGGACAATATTTTCTGCCACGCCGCACAAACTTTTCGCAAGGATATCGATGTCCAGCGAGGTCACGAGATTTGAACTTCCTTCTTTCAGGATCTTCAGACCGGACCTGTCGCGCTTGATCATCGTATAAACCCGTTCTCTCTCGAGGATCCTCGCGAGCTGTTTTGCGAACCGCTGGACAGTGTCCTTGTCTGTCTCGCTGAAGGCCTGATAGCGTGAACTGTCGACCGTCAGCAGACCTATGAGGACTGAACCTTCCACGAGCGGAACAACGATCAGCGAAGATATTTTCCCGTTCTTTATGTATCCGACTTCTGTGGTCTTTTCGTTCAGATCACCTGAGAAAAAGGGCTTTTTGCCGCGCACGCAGGCCGACAGTATCCCATTACCGGCAATTTTGATACTGCCCTTCTCAGCGGTAGAGCAGCGCAAAGCAAAGCTGGCATCCTCAGGTATGAAGAGATTGGCTGAATCAGCCAGGACAGCCTGCCGTATTGTCAGGAAAAGTTCTTCGATCTCTTCGTCCGTCTTAAGCATGGCAGCGAAGTAATGGGAAATTACCTCGTCGCTGTCCAACGATCCCATTTCTGATTCAGGCGATATTTCCCTGGCGCTGCTCTTTATTTTTTCGAGGTCTGATACCGCTTTGCTTTTTTCATTTCGAAGTTTCCCGAAAAAAAGAGATGACATCAGAGCTGTCAGCAGGAGAAAAAACGAGAAGGCAGCCTCTCCCGGCAGGGTTTCCTTAGCAAAAAAAGCCCTCAATTCAATGAATGGGATAAGGAGTGAAAACGGGACAACTGCTTTTAGGCCGTAGAAGGCTGAAATAAAAATAATAAATGGGAAATAGGCCAGCTTCAGCCAGGCGAAATCCATCCGCAAATTTATTCCCGCGTAGATCAGGGCGACGGAGAAGAGAAATTCAATCGAAAACTCGAGCCGCTTTGACAGAAAATGCAGCGCAGAAGATATGATAAGGCTCAGGCCGCTTACTGAAAACCAGAGGACGGGTTTTGTTACAGGGAAATTTATGAGGAGGCCAAGCCAGGTCGAAACAAGGAAAAAAAGCGGGAGAGCCCTTATCAGCCGGAAGCTCTTCCCTTCTTGATCTCCTCTTCCCTGTAATATTTTCCGTAGAGGACTTCCCATTCAGGACTGCCTTCTATTAATTTTTTCGCAAAAGATTGGAGTTTTCTCCTGACAATCTGGTCTATCTCTTCACCGACTTTAAGCTCCGAGACTATGGTGCGTTTAATCTCCCGTCTGATCGCGCCTTCATTTTCATCGTCCATTTCTATCAGGTCCTGTTTCCAGAGGCCGTCAAAAAGAATATGGCTGAGGTGCGATATCTTATCGTCAGAAAGCATCATAGCACTAAATTTCTTTCCTTCACCAGTTTTTTCTTGGTCAATTCAAATAAGGCCCTGTAATCCATCCTGCCGCGCTCAATTTCAGTCTCATGCTTTTTCAGGAGCTGCCTCACCTCATCGCTCAGCCTGTCCTCAACCATAAGTTCTTCCATCATAAGGCCTTCTGCTATCTCCAGAAGTTTCGCCATAGGGACTTTCGGTTTCACCAATTCCCTGGCTACAAGGTTATCAATAATCTTTTTAGCCATGATAGGGACCCATGATTTCGGGATTCTCATCTCACCTCTCTACAAAAGAAAGCAGAGCTATGCTTCTGGACCTCATGATCGCCACACTTATGTCCCTCTGGTGCTTGGCGCAGGTGCCGGTCATTCTCCGTGAAAGTATCTTCCCTCTCTCCGTAAGGTAATTCCTGAGAAGTCTGATGTCCTTATAATCGATGAATTCCGTTTTTTCAGAGCAGAACCTGCAGAATTTTCTTCTCTGGAATCTTTTTTGCTGGTATGCCATTGTTCCTCCTTATTGACAGTGTTTCACTTAATTTAAAATGGTTCGAGGTCCGTCTTCTCGTCAGGCGTCGCGAAGTCTCCCTCTCCGCTGCTGCTTTCCGCTGGGGCGTCCTTTTTTGAACCCGGGAGAAAGTTGACCGACTGGGCCACCACCTCGATTTTACTCTTCTGCTGACCGTCCGACTCCCAGCGCCTCTGCTGGAGCCTGCCGTCTACAATCACCGCGGACCCCTTATTCAGGTACTGGCCGCAAAATTCAGCAGGCTTGCCGAAGACCACGATATCAATAAATGTAGTCTCGTCTTTCTTCTCATCATTCTGCTTGTAACGGTAGTTTATGGCCAGACTGAAAGAAGCCACAGGGGTGCCCTTCGGTGTATACCTCAATTCAGGGTCTTTTGTAAGCCTTCCTATCAGTATTACTTTGCTGTACATTTAAGCCTCCTTGGGGGCCTCCGCAGCTTCAGTTGTCTGGGTTTTTTCCAAATGCTTGACCTGTTTCGGGTCCAGCTTTATCACCATGTATTTGATGACCGAGTCAAAGACTTTGTAAAACTCTTCAAGTTTTTTGACGGACGAAGGAGGGGCCTTGAATATCAGCAGAGCGTAAAAACCCTTGGTCTGCTTCTTTATCTCATAGGAGAGCTTTCTCCTGCCCCACATCTCTGCCAGCAGGATTTCCCCGCCCGCATTGATGATAATATCCTTTATTTTGGATACAGAGCCATTGATTTCCTCGTCGGTGGGTGACGCGTTAAGAATTACGACATTTTCGTAGATGTTCATTCAAACACCTCCTTATGGATTATTCCCCGCCGCAGCGGAGCTTAAAGCCCTTTCCAAGGGAAAGAGCAAGGAGCCTTCTTTTATACCACAGACTTAAAGCCTTCGTCAATAAATCGTAACGGATCGTAACGGACTCTTCAGCCTTTGCCCCAGCAAAATTTATCGGATCCCCGGACCTGCTCTGCGGTCGGTTAACTACGGAATCAAAAATTGGAGTTGACACCACCAAAACGTTTCGTTTACATTTATTTAATGAGAAAAGTCAGTCTTTTGATCCTCTTATCCCTTATTATCTCTGTGGCAACACCAGTCTTTGCTGCTGCGTCCTCTGTCTCGTCCGGAGATTTCGCGATGATTCTCACCCTTGATGTCTGCTCTGACCCAGAATCTCCCCTGTCAGCAAATCAGGACGAGCCGTCCATATGTGAACGTCCCTGCAAAATGGTCCCTCTGGAATTTGCGGGTTTCCATAGTAGTTCAAACACATCCTTTTCACTCCTTTTAATACCCTCACAGGAAGAACTTCCTCCAAAAGTCTGATCTCAGCTCCGAAGTCTTAGAGTCAAGGTTATTAAGGAATGCAGGCTGACTGCCCGCATGGGAAAAGTTTTTTCAAACTTTTCTCCCCGTTAAACTGGGCTCTGCTTCGGAAATTATTGAATAATAACTCTGAAGCAGAGCCATTTTTTTTCACCGCAAATCGCTTTTGGCGCAGAGAGGTCTGACAAGCCCCCTGCTTTATCAGAAAAAGGTCCGGTTTGGGCCTATATATCATGAAGGAGGAAAGATTTATGGAAGACGGGAAGGTCTTAGACGAAAGGCTGTCAAGGAGAAGTCTGATCAAAGGTGCTGTCGGAGCCGCAGGGATAGTTTCCCTGGCCTCAGGAGGTCTCAGTCTCTTCTCAAAGGCTGAGGCAAAGGGTGGGACTACAGAAAAATGGCCTTGGCCATATGTAAAGCTTGATCCTGCAAAAGCAGCAGAGATAGCTTATAACGAATGGTACAGAGTATTTTGCGGGGCCGCGGTTATCAATAGTGTGTTCAGTCAACTCAGTGAAAAAGTGGGTGAACCCTACAAATCATTCCCGAGCGATGCGTTCGTTTTTCTCGAAGGAGGCATGGTCGGCTGGGGAACGATATGCGGCTCAAATGCCGGGGCCAACATTGTTGCAAACGTGATTATAGGACCACGTATCGCAGGGCCTGAGTGTGAAAACGGAGCTGCAATCGGAGCAGACACTCTGCAATGGTATTCTGAAACAGCACTGCCTACATTTACCCCGAAAGAGCCCCGACAGAAGACAAAAATCATCCAGACGACCAGCAATTCACCTCTCTGCCATGTGTCAGTCGGCAAGTGGATGAAGGCATCAGGATACGCACTCAGCAGTCCGGAGAGAAAGGACCGCTGCGCCCGTGTAGCGGCCAGTGTTGCCTACAACCTTGTTCAGGATCTGAATGCCTGGAAAGACGGCACATATAAACAAAAGTCCAGCTGGAAACCAGCGAGCAACTTCGGCATCACAGCTCAGCAGAACTGCAATGAGTGCCATGGATCAAATATCCCGACTCCGCCTGCCGCAAAAAAGATTTAATCAGGAAAAACAGAAATTGACAGGGCTGGTTTCAAGCCAGCCCTGTTTTTTTGTGCATCGCCGCACTGTCTTATGGCCAACTTATCTGGTCTTTCTCCTCACTTTGATTTATAATTATCCATGCCTGTTAAAATTCTGAATAAAGTACTCTCGGGAAAACGGATCACCGAAGCCGAGACCTTAGGACTTTTTAAAAGCGACGACATTTTTTCGCTTGCCTCCCTCGCGTCGTTTGTGGCTGAAAAGAAGAACGGCAGAAAGGCCTATTTCGTCAGGAACCGGCATATCAACCCGACCAACATCTGTGTCAACCGCTGCAGGTTCTGCGCCTTCAGCAGGTCAAAGGGACAGGAAGGCGCTTTTGAACTGACCCGTGAGGAGATTATAAATAAAATACGCACCACCCACCGCGCGTCACGCATCACGGAGGTCCATATAGTCGGCGGCCTCCATCCTGACTGGCCCTTCACCTATTACCTCGAACTCGTCGCGGCTATAAAAAAGGAATTTCCGAAACTCCACATAAAGGCCTTCACGGCTGTTGAGATAGACTATTTCTCAAGGATCAGCGGCCTCAGTATTGAAGAGACCCTCAAAACGCTGAAACGCTGCGGCCTCGGATCAATGCCGGGAGGAGGTGCGGAGATATTCGCGCCTGCGGTCAGGAACAAACTCTGTCCTGAGAAGATATCAGGCCAAAGGTGGCTTGAGGTTATGGCCTCTGCACACAAGGCCGGTCTCAGAACGAACGCTACCATGCTTTACGGACATATCGAGTCATACGAAGACCGCGTGGACCACCTAATGAAACTCAGAAGGCTCCAGGACAAGACAGGCGGTTTCCAGGCCTTCATTCCCCTGGCCTATCACCCGAAGAATACGGACATAAAAGGCAGCTACACCTCAGGACTGGATGACCTCAAGACCATAGCGATAAGCCGCCTCTACCTCGATAATTTCGACCATATCAAGGCCTACTGGGTGATGCTCGGAGAGAAGATTTCCCAGCTTGCCCTGAAGTTCGGGGCTGACGACATCGACGGCACTATAATAGAGGAAAAGATCACGCAGTCGGCAGGCGGCCTTACAGCCGGGCAGCTGACTGCCGAACAATTGAGCGATATGATAAAGAAGGCAGACAGGACCCCCGTCGAGAGGGATTCCTTCTACAGGAAAGTAAGAAGACCGAAATGACCAAAAAGCATAAAACGGATACTGCTGCGAAAAGAACGCGGGCATGCGTGCAGACTTCAGAACGCATAACAAGGAAAGAGGCCCTGTCGATGCTGAAAAGCGCAGACCTGCTGGATCTCGGTCTGACCGCCGACAGCATGAGAAAGCGGCTCCATCCTGAAAAGATTGTCACGTTTGTTGTGGACCGGAATATAAATTATACGAATGTCTGCGTCAACAAATGCACGTTCTGCGCTTTCTGGAGGGACAAAGACGACCGGGACGCCTATACACTTGATAAAGACACCCTCTTTGCAAAGATAGAGGAGACGCTCGGTCTCGGCGGCACGCAGATACTCATCCAGGGCGGGCTGCATCCTGACCTCAATCTCGATTATTATGTCGACCTTCTCAGGTCGATCAAGGAAAGGTTCGATATAAACATCCACGGCTTCTCACCGCCGGAGATATGCTATATCGCGGACTCCGCGGACCTGACACTCCGGGAGACTCTGCAGATTTTGAGGCAGGCCGGTCTTGACTCAGTCCCGGGCGGTGGCGCCGAGATACTCTCCGACAGGGTCAGGGAGGTCCTCAGCCCGAGGAAGATAAACTCCTCCCGCTGGCTGAAGGTGATGGAGACGGCCCATCAACTGGGCATGAGGACAACCGCCACGATGATGTTCGGCAGCATCGAGAGTCCTGAAGACATTATCACCCATCTGGAGGCTGTCAGGGAACTGCAGGACAGGACAGGCGGCTTCACAGCCTTTATCCCGTGGTCTTTCCAGCCGGGCAATACAGAGCTAAAGGCAAAAAGCAATAAAGTTCAAGGTTCAAAGTTCAAAGTAACCAAAATCCCGCGACAGCTGTCGAATATCTCAAAGTGCTGGCCTTGTCGCGGATTTACCTGGACAACGTCGACAATATTCAGGCCTCATGGGTCACCCAGGGGCTGAAGCTGGCCCAGGTCGCCCTACGGTTCGGGGCCAATGACTTCGGCTCCACGATGATCGAGGAGAACGTTGTGGCCTCGACAGGGGTGAGCTTCAAGACCTCGAAGCAGGAGATCGTCAACGCCATCAGGTCCGCCGGCTTCACTCCCGCCCAGCGGGACACGCATTATAATATCTTGAGAGAATACTAAGGAGGGGGCATGACTGACTCGGAGAACCTTTATGACGTATTGATCGTAGGCGGCGGGCCCGCTGGTCTGGCTGCAGCGCAGTATGCCGCACGGGCGAAGCTGAAGACGCTTGTGCTCGACAAGTCCGCCACCGCAGGGGCGCTGGCCTATACCAGTCATATAGAAAATTACCCCGGAGTCATGGGTCCGATATCAGGCAGAGAACTCCTGGACATCTTCAAGAAACAGGCCCTGAATTTTGGTGCTGAGCATGTAACCGCGCAGGTCATCGGCGTGAAGGTCGACACTGAGCTCAAGGAAGTCTTCACAATGGAGACCTCCTACAAGGGCAAGAGCCTGATTATCGCCACAGGGTCGATGGGAAGAAAGCCCACGATAAAAGGAGAGGCGGAATTCCTGGGCAGGGGCGTCAGCTATTGCGCTGTCTGTGACGCGGCATTTTACAAAGGCAGGGTAGTCTGTGTCATCGGCAATTCAGAAGAGGCGGTGAAGGAAGCCGGGTATCTGACGAAATTCGCTGAAACCGTCTACCTTATTTCCCCGACAAAAGAGCTGAAGGTGGACCACCACCCCGCGCTGGAGGCGCCGAACCTTAAAGTCATAACAGCCAGCACTGTGACCGCCATCGAAGGCAGCGAGACTGTCGGGAAGATAAAGCTCGTCGACCAGGAGAAAAAGGAGACTGAACTCCCTCTCTCCGGAGTCTTTGTATATCTGCACGGCAGCAAGCCCATCGTGGACTTTCTGCTGGGCACGATGTCCCTGACCGAAGAAGAGTGCCTCGAGTCCAACCGTATGATGGAGACGCCTGTCCCGGGTGTTTTCACAGCAGGAGATGTATCCTGTACTGAAGTGCGTCAGGTAGTGACCGCTGTTGCCAACGGCGCAGTCGCGGCCCTTTCTGCTGAAAAATACCTGCACCACCGCAGCAGGCACAAATACGACTGGGGAAAATAGAGCGTAAAGCCGTCCTTCAGACGGCGGCAATAGGCAAAGCAGATTGGCCCCGGTATAACTCTTCCACCTTTCTTGCCGCCCAAGCAAGGCGGCGCCAAAGAAGGGCGCCCCGCCGGGAATTCTTTCCGTCTTCTCCTATATTCCCGGATGGGGAATAAGGCGGCGGACCACTTCCAATTAGAACTAAAATCTCACAGGGTAATTTTCAAATTGGCAATTTGCATTTTTCCCTGGGATAGTTTTACACTATGGGTCAAGATTACTCTAGTTCAAGCCCCATTTATGCAGTACTCCAGCCCTTTGGACCTGTCAGGAGCTTTTAATAATCATAAAAAAAGAGGTCATTGTGAAACACGAAAATTTAAGAAATATAGCTATTATCGCCCATGTCGACCACGGCAAGACGACCCTGGTGGACGGCATGCTGAACCAGTCCGGCCTGTTCCGCTCGAACGAGAAGGTGCAGGAGCGGATGATGGACAATATCGACCTCGAAAGAGAGCGCGGCATCACCATCATGGCCAAGAACACGGCAGTGCAGTACCTGGGGACTAAGATAAACATCATAGATACCCCCGGCCATGCTGATTTCGGGGGAGAGGTCGAAAGGACCCTGAAGATGGTCGATGGCGTACTCCTGCTCGTCGATGCTTCAGAGGGGCCGCTGCCACAGACCAGGTTCGTCCTGAAGAAGGCGCTGGAGCTGGGACTCCCGCCCATTCTGGTGATAAATAAAATAGACAGGCCTGATGCGAGGATACAGGAAGTCCTCAACGAGGTCTATGACCTCTTCATCGACCTGGACGCAACAGAAGACCAGCTCGAGTTCCCCATCGTTTATACAAACGCAAAGCTGGGGACGGCGGCGCTGTCGATGGAGGAAGAGGGGACGGACTTCAGATGCCTCTTTGATCTGATACTAAGGACGATCCCGGCGCCTGAAGGCGACGCAGACGGCCCTTTGCAGATGCTGGTTACGAACATAGACTATAACGACTATGTAGGCAGGCTGGCCATCTGCAGAATATTCTCAGGCACTGCGAAGGTCGGCGACTGGGTCGCCATGGTGAACAGCTCAGGAGATGCGATAAAAACCAAGGTCACCTCTCTCTACGGGTTTCAGGGACTCGAAAGGGTCGATTTACAGGAGGCCTCTGTCGGCGATATCGTTGCCCTTGCGGGCATCGAAGGGATCAATATCGGGGACACTATTACGGATTTTGAAAACCCCTCTCCCCTGCCCAGGATTATTGTCGATGAACCGACCATATCCATGCTCTTTTCAATCAACACCTCGCCTTTTGCCGGAAAGGAAGGCAAGTATGTTACCTCGAGGAACCTCAGGGACCGGCTTGAAAAGGAACTCCTTTACAATGTTTCGATAAAAGTGGACTTCAGCGGGACCGAATCCTTCAATGTGATGGGCAGGGGCGAGCTCCAGCTGGCCATACTCATCGAGATGATGAGAAGGGAAGGTTATGAGCTTTCGGTCTCGATGCCGGAGACTATAACAAAGCAGATTGACGGAAAGCTCCACGAACCAATGGAACACCTGGTCATAGATGTGCCTGAAGACTATGTCGGAGTGGTCACGCAGCAGGTCGGCATGCGCAGGGGAAAGATGCAGAAGATGTTTAACAACGGACACGGCAGAGTGCGGCTTGAGTTCAGGATCCCTGCGCGCGGGCTTATCGGTTTCCGCTCACAGTTTCTGACCGACACGAGGGGGACCGGCCTCCTGAACCATATCTTCGACGGCTACGAGCCGTGGCAGGGCACGATCTCGAAACGCTCAACCGGGGCCATTGTATCGGACAGGACAGGCAAGACCACGATCTATGCGCTCTTCCATCTTCAGCCGCGCGGCACGCTCTTCATCAGGGAGAACACCGCTGTTTACGAAGGTATGATCGTCGGCGAGAATTCCAGAGAGAGTGATATAGATGTGAACGTGACCAAGGAAAAGAAGCTCACTAATGTGCGTGCTTCAGGGTCAGATGATGCGCTCCAGCTTATTCCGCCGAGGATGATGAGCCTTGAACAGGCAATCGAGTTCATCAAGGACGACGAGCTTGTCGAGGTGACTCCCCAGTCGATACGTCTCCGGAAAAAGATACTTGATGTGAACAAGAGGCCGAAGAACAGAGAGCCCAAGCAGTAGTTCAGCTGTCAGCCTTCAGCGGTCAGCTTTCAGCCCACATTATTCACAGCTGCCGTGAGAACAAGGCGGGATATGATATTGCAGCTCATTCTCGCTTCGCTCCGAGGGCTTTTGCCTCTTTATTTATAATATGCATACTGTAGGACTATCGGACAAAAGAATCCGCTCCAATACCATACCCCACCTTGCCTCGGGTCGTCTTGTCTGAAATTTGTGAATAATATGGACCAGCAAAAAAAAGGGCCAAGAAAAGAACGGCCAAGGCCCTCAGTCGCTTAGGGTTCGCGCAAATTATGCTTTTCGCTGATCGCTTATTGCCAACGGCTGAACGCTCACCCGGAACCTTTGACGATGAACCAGGGGTTCAGTAGGTTTTCCTTGTTGTACCTCAGTGGCCTGCCTGTAACATGCTCAAGCACGGCGCCGCCTGCCTGCTCTACGACCGCCTGTCCTGCGGCAGTGTCCCACTCCATGGTGGGGCCAAAGCGCGGGTATACATCTGCAGTGCCTTCAGCAACCAGGCAGAACTTGAGAGAGCTGCCTGCGGAAATGGTCCTGAGCCCGCCGTGTTCTTTCTCCAGGGTGTCCAGATAGGCGCTGGTCTCCTCGGACATATGGGAGCGGCTGGCGATCGCTGTAAAAGTCCTTTCGCCTTTTTCTGCTTTTATGGGAAGCCTTTGAGCCTTCCCCTGCAGTTCCCTGAAAGAGAGCCTGCTCATTTATCAATGAAGTATCCGATACCCTGAAGGCGCCTGTCTTTTCGGCGGCGAAATACAGAACGTCCTTCACAGGGAGAAGGACCACCCCCATTACCGGTCTGTCCCTCTGCATTAAAGCTATATTCACTGTGAATTCCCCGTTCTTCCTGATGAACTCCTTGGTGCCGTCAAGCGGATCGACAAGCCAGTAATACTCCCAGGCCTTTCTCTCGCTGTAAGGGATGTTCCTGCCTTCCTCGCTCAGAAGGGGCAAGGGTTTTTCCAGGGCCTGCAGGTGCCCGGAGATGATCTCGTGGGAACGCCTGTCGGCCAGTGTGAGCGGGGACCGGTCTTCTTTCTGCTCCACGGTGAAGCCTGAGCCGTATACCTCGAGGATCGCGTCGCCGGCCCTTTTTGCGGCTGCCACGGCTTCGGTGAGCAGGCTGTTTATGTCAAGCAAACTATTCGCGGGCATAAGCTGTCCTCATATTATCTCTTTTTCCTTCAGGTACGCTATCAGCCTTTCGACGCTCTCTTCGATGCTCAGCCTGTCGGTCTCGATGACCATCTCAGGGGAGGCAGGCGCCTCGTAGCGCTGTGAAATTCCGGTGAACACAGGTATTTCACCGCTCCGGGCTTTTTTATACAGGCCCTTGGGGTCTCTTGACTCACATACATTCAGATCGCATTTCAGATACACCTCGATAAACTCCTCGTTGTCACCGCGGAAGAGCTCTCTGATCGAATCCCGGTCCGAGGCGTAGGGCGAGATGAAGGCCGCTATCGTGAGGAGGCCGGCGTCGACAAGGAGTTTTGCCACCTCTCCGACCCTCCTGAGGTTCTCTTTCCTGTCTTCAGGGCTGAAGCCGAGGTCTTTGTTAAGACCGTGCCGCACATTGTCCCCGTCGAGTACGAAAGTTTTTATCTTCTTCTGGAACAGCCTGTGCTCAAGTTCTATAGCGATGGTCGACTTCCCTGAGGCTGAAAGCCCTGTGATCCAGATGAGGGCTGATTTGTGCTTGTTGCTGCCCCACCGGTCTTTTTTCGTTATCCTCGGTGTATGCCATTTTATGTTTCTGTTGCTGGTCATGGTGATAGTGCTCCTCTTAATTATTCAACTAATTATTTTGACTTTCATGGCTTTCTGTTGTCAAGTTAAGCCGGACAGGGGAATGCACACATGAACTGGGAGTATTGATTTCTCAGAAGAGAGGAAGCTTGAAATGCAGCAGAAGCCTTGCCCTGTTCTTCACCATCTTCTTTACATAAAAAGAGGCGGCGAAGTAAGCGGCAAAATACGCCATGAAGAAAAAGAAGAGGAAGTATTCCGGGATCTTCAAAAGAGAGCCTGTGATGGCGATTAAGGAAAAGATAGCGGAAAGCAGGATAATGATCGCGGCAGTCTGTCTCTTGCTGTATCCCATCTTCAGTAAAACATGGTGGAGGTGTCCCTTGTCAGCCAGGAAAGGGCTTCTGCTTTTCATAAGTCTTTTTGTCATGACAGTGACTGTGTCCACTATTGGGACCGCAAGTACCAGCAAGGGGATAACAGGAGTAATAATACTTTTTTGCCCCTGGGTGAGGGCAATGGACATAAAGGCGCACGCAAAACCGAGGAAGAGGCTCCCGGCGTCACCCATGAAGAGCTTTGCAGGATGCCAGTTATAGATGAGAAAGGCCAGGAGACTCCCGCAGATGCTGAGGCTGAGAAGCATCAGGGCAGGTTCGTTGTTAAGAAATGCTAGGAAGGCAAAGGAGCTGAAGACTGTGAGGCTTATGCCCCCGGCAAGAGCGTCAAGGCCGTCTATCATATTAATGGAATTGCAGACCCCTACGACACCGATGACAGTAACGGGGATTGCCAGCATCTCAAAATCGATGGAGCCGAAGGCCAGGATGTTTCCAAAGGTGTGCAGGTATACCTTGCTGAAGTACATCATAAATACCGCGGCTATGATCTGGGCGACAAATTTATACCTGTGGTTGAGTTCGCCGAAGTCGTCGAAGAAACCGGTGATGACAAGAAGGACCAGTCCGGCATAGAAGCCCCTCATATTAAAAAGAGGGACGAAAAGGAGGCCGGTGAGCGCCACAGCAAGAGACATCCCCAAGCCGCCGACCAGGGGCCTTGGGCTTAGATGTATCTTTCTTCTGTTGGGAGAATCAATAAGCCCTATTCTGGAGGCGAGTCCTTTGAGATGGGGCAGGAAAAAAGCTGTCAGCGCAAAAGGCAGCAGCAGTGTTAAGACAGTCTTGTTTTCGCGCAGCAGATTAAGAAAGTTTTGCCCCATGCTCCCTCCAGTTCAAAAGCCGTAAGCGGTCTTAATATACATAAATGCTCCTTTGACGTCAATGGTTTTTTTCCAGCGGATCGATTTACAAAAAAGCGGGAGTATCTTGAGGCGATTTACCCAAGGTATAAGGCAGCCTCTCGGCGGCAGAAGAAGAGGGGGAGTTTATCGTGTGTCCTGGCTGTCGAGGAGCGAAAGTATTTCGGCTGTCTTTTGTTTCATCAGCTGCCTGTCGGCCCTTGATTCGACGTTCAGCCTCACGACAGGTTCTGTATTCGAGGAGCGGAGGTTGAACCTCCATTTTTCAAACTCCATGCTCAGGCCGTCGGTATGATCTATATTAACGGCCTCGGGAAGATAGTTTTCCTCTATCCGTTTGAGCGCGGCCCCGGGGTCCCTGAGCCTGCGGTTGATTTCACCGCTCGCAGGGAAGAGGCTGATCCTCTCGCCGACAAGGTCTGAAAGGGGCCTGCCTGTCCTGCAGATGATCTCAAGGACCAGCAGCCAGGGGACCATGCCGCTGTCGCAATAGGCAAAGTCCCTGAAATAGTGATGGGCGCTCATCTCTCCGCCGTAGACAGCGTCTTCAGCCCGCATCCGTTCCTTGATGAAGGCATGGCCTGTCTTGCTCTGCACAGGAACGCCCCCGGCCTGTTTGACCAGATCGATCGTGTTCCAGGTAAGCCGCGGGTCATGGATGATCTTTGCCCCGGGATGCTTGAGCAGGGCGGCTGTCGCCAGCAGCCCCACAATGTAATAGCCTTCAATGAATCCTCCCCTTTCATCGAAGAGGAAACAGCGGTCGAAGTCTCCGTCCCAGGCTATACCGACGTCGGCTCTGTGTTCGAGTACAGCATTTACTGTTGCTGCCCTGTTTTCAGGCAGGAGAGGGTTGGGTATGCCGTTGGGGAATGTCCCGTCCGGCTCATGGTTGACCCTGATGAACTCAAAGGGGAGATGTTTTTCGAGAAGGTCGATGACAGGGCCTGCGCAGCCGTTGCCTGCATTGACAACTACCTTGAGGGGCTTCAGAGAGCGTGTGTCCACATATCCCAGCAGATGCCTTATATATGCATCCCTGTCATCAAGGCAGGTCACCTTGCCTTTTGCTGCAGCAGCAGAAAAACGGCCTTCCTCAGCCAGCTTTTTTATCGTGAACAGGCCTGTGTCCCCGCTGACCGGCTTAGACCCTTCACGGACGAGCTTCATGCCGTTATAGTCCATGGGGTTGTGGCTCGCGGTCACCATGATCCCGCCGTCCAGGCTGTTATGGAAGGTGGAGAAGTAGACCTCTTCTGTGCCGCAGAGCCCGAGGTCAAACACCTCCGCCCCTGCGTCCGTCAGTCCCCTGCTGAGCGCTGAGCTCAAGTCTTCGCTGCTCAGACGTATATCCCGTCCGACGACCACCTTTGAAGGCCTGAGGAATTCCGCGTAGGCCCGGCCGATGCGGTAGGCGAACTCGTCGTTCAGTTCGTCCGGAACCCTGCCGCGGATGTCATATGCTTTAAAACATTTCATGTTTAACCAAAATAAGTTATTAGTTATTAGTGATTTGTAATTAGATTCTGCGTATAAACTTTAGCTTTTGTCTGTCATTCCCGAAGTTATTAATCGGGAATCCAGAGTTTTGAAATTGTACTGGTTTCCCTTCTTCAAGGGGACAGCGTCTGGATCCCCGGGTCAAGCCCGAGGATGACAACTTCTTGCTTTGGACACAGACACTTATTGGTAAAGACACAATGTTTCTTTCTCACCTTCATTTTTTGCCTTTCACGAATCACTAATCACTAATTACTATTTACTTTTTTGCTGTTTACTTATTAGTGTCTTTTCTTCCGTATCTGTCATCAAACCGTTCGATATCGTCTTCACCAAGATAGCTGCCGGACTGGACCTCTATCAGCTCCAGGGGTATCTTCCCCGGGTTTTCGAGGCGGTGCATGGTCCCCAGCGGTATATAGGTGGACTCGTTTTCAGTGACGGTCATCTTTTCATCGCCTTTGGTTATCAGGGCTGTGCCCCTTACTACTATCCAGTGCTCGGCGCGGTGGTGGTGTTTCTGGAGAGAGAGGCATGCCCCTGGATTGACAGTGATGCGCTTCACCTGAAAACGGTCTGCGCAGTCTATGCTCTCGTAAGCCCCCCAGGGCCTGTTCACCCTCCGGTGGAGCAGCGCCTCGCCCCTTTTTTGTGTCTTGAGATGCGCTACAATATTTTTTACCTTCTGCGCCTGATCTTTTTCGGCCACCAAAACAGCGTCGGCTGTCTCTATTATGATATGGTCCCTGACCCCGACAGCAGCAACCAGCCTGCTTCCTGCATAGATAAAGGAATTGCTGACGTCCTGCATTATGACGTCACCTGAGACCGCGTTGCCGTCTTTGTCCTTTTCCAGAACTTCCCAGAGCGCTGACCACGACCCTATATCATTCCAGCCTGCCTCAAGGGGTATCACAACCGCAGAGCCGGTCTTCTCCATTACAGCGTAGTCGATCGAATCACTCCGGCAGCCTGCAAAGGCCTCCTGGGCGAGCCGGATGAAATCAAGGTCCCGGACAGCCCCCTTGAAGGTCTTACGGCAGGCAGAGAGGATGTCCGGCGCGAATCGTTTCAGCTCCCCGAGATATCTGGAGGCCCTGAACATGAACATGCCGCTGTTCCAGAGATATTCCCCTGAGGAGACAAATTTCTTCGCCTTTGCCGAATCCGGCTTTTCTTCGAACCGGTCGACTTTAAAGGCGGTGACGAGTGATGAGTGATGAGTAACGAGCGGGGGAATTCCTTTGCCCTTTGCCTTAACCTCGGTCTTACCCTTTGCCTCTACCTTAGCCTCAATCTTTACCTGTTTGCCTTTTCTTATGTATCCGTACCCGGTTTCCGGCTTGTCAGGGACTATCCCAAAGGTGATGAGGCTGCCGTTTTCAGCCAGCCTGGCCCCTTCAGTTACAGCGGAGGCAAATGCAGCGACGTTTTGAATGACATGGTCGGCAGGCAGCACCAGCAGAACAGGGTCGTCTCCATCTTTCATTGCCTGAAGCGCTGCGACAGCAACAGCCGGAGCAGTATTGCGGCCAACAGGCTCCAGCAGAACCGCGGAGGGCCTGACATTTATCAGACGCATCTGTTCAGCGACCATGAAACGGTGGCTTTCGTTGCAGACGATGAGCGGAGGACCCAGATCAGCGATGCCTTCCAGGCGCGTGACAGTATTCTGGATCATGGTCCTTTCACCGGTCAGGGGAAGAAGCTGCTTTGGATAGAGTTCCCGTGACAACGGCCAAAGTCTTGTCCCTGACCCGCCTGAGAGCACCACAGGGAGTATTTTATAATGGTTTTTCTTCATATCAGCCGGTCAGTTAGAATAACAAAAAATATTTTGAAATGCACGTGAGCTGCCTTTCACGTTTTACCATTCACTTTTGACTGTTTCCTGTTTACGTTTGGCTTTTCACTTTTAACTGTTTACTGTCTTTAAATACCATTCGTAGGTATTTCGTATGCCTTCTTCCAGGCTTGTCTTTGGTTCCCATCCAAGGGCCCTTATCCTGGATATATCCAGAAGTTTTTTCGGCGTTCCGTCAGGCTTTGTATTGTCCCACACGACCTCTCCCCTGAAACCCACGATCTCCCTGATCAGCAGGGCAAGGTCTTTAATCGTAATGTCCTTGCCGGTCCCTATATTGATCAGTTCGCCAATCTCCTGGTAATCATACTTTTCCATAAGGAAGACACAGGCATCAGCAAGGTCGTCGACATAGAGGAATTCCCGAAAGGGCGAACCAGTGCCCCAGAGCTCGACTGCTGTCGAGCGTGATGTGTGATCAGTAATGAGTGATGAGTTTTCAGATGCCCCTTGCCCCTTGCCACCTTGCCATGCTCTTTCGCTTCATGAAACTTCCGTATCATTGCCGGCAGGACATGGGAGTTCAGCAGGTCGAAGTTGTCTTTGGGTCCGTAGAGGTTGGTAGGCATTCCCGAGATGAAGTTCGTTCCGTATTGCTCGTTATAATATCTGCAGAGCTTGATCGCGGCGATCTTTGCCACTGCGTAGGGCTCGTTGGTAGATTCGAGAGGGCCTGTGAGGAGATGCTCCTCTTTCATGGGCTGGGGCGCGAATTTCGGGTATATGCAGGAGGAGCCGAGGTTGAGAAGTTTCTTTGTTTTAAACCTGTAAGCGGCATGTATCACATTGGACGCGATCATGAGGTTCTTGTATATGAAATCTGCCTTGTAGGTGCTGTTTGCGAGGATGCCGCCGACCTTTGCCGCCGCAAGGAAGACGTATTCAGGCCGCTCTTTTTCGAAGAATGCCTCGACTTCCGCCTGGCGGGTCAGGTCGAGTTCCTTACTGGTCCTTGTGATTATGTTTGCATATCCGCCTGCCTGAAGCCTTCTCAGAATGGCTGAGCCGACAAGTCCGTTGTGGCCGGCGATGTATATTTTTGAATCAGCTTTCATATGACAAGGGCGAGGTTAAGGTCAGGGTAAAGGCTAAGGTAAAGGCTAAGGTAAAGGCTAAGATAGCTGAAGACGAGGTATAGGGTGAGGTATAGGTTTCCTTCATCATGTTGTCTAATCCTCATTCTCATCAGTTTCTATACCTTATCTTTAACCTGTTCTTAATTATCTGACATTCATCTTATTCTTCTTAAGCAGCAGTTCACGCTCTGCGAGCTTCAGGTCTGACTCCATCATCATCTTCACCAGCTCAGGCAGTTTTACCTTTGCCTGCCAGCCGAGCTTCTTCTTTGCCTTTGAGGGGTCTCCCAGGAGAAAGTCGACCTCAGTCGGTCTGTAGTAGCGCGGGTCGATGGCGACGACCGTGTCTCCGGCGCGCAGCGCAGAGGTTAAGGTAGAGGCAGAGGCTAAGGTAAAGGCAGAGGTTGAGGTGCGTTTCCGGCTTTTGCCAATTACTGATAACTGATCACTATTCACCGTTTTTATAATTCCCACTTCTTTCACCCCTTTTCCCTTCCATGCTATCTCGATGCCGATCTCCCTGAAGGACATCTCCACAAACTCCCGGACAGAGTGGGTCTCTCCTGTGGCGATGACATAGTCGTCCAGGGTCCTTCTGCTGGAGCATCAGCCACATCGCCTCGACATATTCCCCTGCATATCCCCAGTCGCGCTTCGCATCGAGGTTGCCGAGAAAGAGTTTTTTCTGGAGGCCGCAGACCATCCTGCTTATAGCCATCGTGATCTTCCTGGTGACAAAGGTCTCGCCCCTTAAGGGTGATTCGTGGTTGAAGAGTATGCCGTTGCTTGCGTGCATGCCGTAGGCCTCCCGGTAGTTCACGATGATCCAGTAGGCATAGAGCTTGGCAGCCGCGTAAGGGCTCCTCGGATAGAAGGGGGTCGTCTCTTTTTGCGGTATCTCCTGGACCTTGCCGTAGAGCTCGCTCGTAGAGGCCTGGTAGAACCGCACCTTCTTCGTCATCTTCAGGATCCTCAGGGCCTCGAGTATCCTGAGCGTGCCGAGGGCGTCCGAGTTCGCGGTGTATTCAGGGGTCTCGAAGGAGACCTGCACATGCGACTGCGCAGCGAGGTTGTAGATCTCGTCAGGCTGGGTCTCCTGGATGACCCGGATGAGGTTCGTCGCGTCCGTCAGGTCGCCGTAATGCATGAAGAACCTGGGGTGCCCCTCGTGAGGGTCTACATAGAGGTGGTCGACACGCTGGGTGTTGAAGCTGGAAGCCCGGCGCTTTATGCCGTGGACTGTATAGCCTTTTTTGAGCAGGAACTCGGACAGATAGGCCCCGTCCTGGCCTGTGACGCCTGTGATGAGTGCGACTTTATTTTTCATGTTATATCCTCACTGTAATAATAATATGTTCACTCACGAAAAACCAAGTTAAATGGCCGGTGAGCAGCGTGTCGCAGCGGCGCATCGGGGAGATAATATCCGGCAGACGCTCTATCACGACAGACACGGGTCTTAGCCCATATAATTCATGAATTTCAGACAACTCTACCCTGAATAAGGCGGGATATGGTATCCGAGCGGATTCTTTTGTCCGATATTCCTTCAGCATGCATGTTAACTTCAAGAGGCAAAAGCGCTCGGAGCGCAGCGAGAATGAGCGAGGATGCTATATCATGCCTTATTCCCGCCAAAGTTTATGAATAATGTGGGTTAGATTGTCCCGTTTTTTTGGACTGAGCGAAGGGTTTTGGGAGCGGCTGCAGCTTGATGAGGACCTATCAGCTGTGACTTCTAATACAGTTATGGCGGGTCAAGGCGGCTCTTAGGCTTTCCCCCGCTTCACCAACAAAACTGCAAGTTAATGAACATCCTCAGAGACATTCTTTATATTTCTATTCAGCAGCTTCGCAAGTTCGTAGATAGAAGAAGGATGCTGCTGCTTTATGGCTTTTAGTTTAATCCCCGATATGCCGGGAAATCAACATTGAGTGCCGACAGGTGCCCGCTACAGCAATCGAGCAAACAACTTTTCTCCCGTATCCTTGCTAAGTAGCTGTCCTTATCCTTTTCTGGGCCAATTCCGGAGCTCTCCTGGTGTGAAGAACGGCTATGACAATAACAGTTTCATGCTCAATGAGGTAGATGATCTTATAGGGAAAGCGCCTGATAAAATATTTCCTTGTCCCCTTATACCCCAGCGGGCGGATCTCCGGGGTCCTTTTAAGGACCTTCAAACCCGCTTCAATCTGCAAAAGAAAATCATAACCTAACCCCTGCCGCTTGTCCTCATACCACGAAAAGGTTTTCGCCAGATCAGCTTCTGCCTCCGGCCTGATAATGACGGAATAGTTCATCGGCTCCGGATTCTTTTAATCACCTCTTCCCACGGTGAGCCCGCAGCCGGATTCTTATGAAACGCATCCAACCGCTCATCGACTATTCTTTTTTCCTCCGCGCTTAATTCAATAGCATCTGCCTGAACAGCTATTGTGTCCCAAATGTCTTCCACCAGTTGTATCCTCTCTGGAATGGAAAGGGCAAGGGCGTCAACCGCCGATATCGTCTTCATTTCAACCTCCTTTCTCTTTTGCTATTTTACCATTCCCCTCAGTTTTTATCCGCCCCCGGTCCAGCGGTCGAGCGCCCCGAAGGGGAATGAGAAGCCTCAAGATTAAACAAAGGCACTCGGCGCTGAATCAGGCTGTTTTCTTCCGGTCACCGATGCCGAGCAAAAGACCTCCAACACTGATATCCTCGGCAATCTCTTTCCAATGAATACCTGTACCTCCGCCACTCAACTCGAATTGCGAGCGCTGCTCCGGGATGGCGTGTAAAAGTCTCGGGAAATATGCCAGAGGAACAGACAACTGCCTGCCGTCAGTAAGTTCCAGCCAAAGATTTCCGGAATCGGTCCAAATCTTCCTAGCTGCTGCCGCAGCTACCGAAGTATGCATACCAAAGCCTCCTTAAACACATCCCTTTTTTGCTTTATTACACCTCGTTCTACTGATCAATGAGTTCCTAAGTTCTATTGATGAATTCCCGGATCTGTAAGATAAAAAGAATGAAGTCTCCTGTGAGCTTTCTTTCGATCAGGATCTTATCGATCATAGACAGCCATCCCTGAAATAAATTTGTACTCATCATACCCTGAGATGACGCCTTCTCTGAAGCGTCGATAGATGTGTCGATCTTTGATCGCAAGAGCAACGCCATATTTCAGAACCTGATGACTGAGGAAGGGAGAAGCTGTATTGAGGACAGTCAAATCCATATCTGCCGCACAGATGTCCGACAGCGTGTTGATGAGGCTGAAAAGGTCAAGTCCGCACGGAGGATTGTTAAAATAAACGGCAACGTCGATGTCACTTCTTTTTTTCTGCTTACCGGAGGCATAAGATCCGAATAGAAGGGCAAAAATAACATTGTCGTCTTTTGACAGATACTCCTTGAGGACCCCGATAACGCGCCCCGGATCAGAGGGTTTATTGTTCGTCATTTCCATATCGAGATTATATCACACAACCGTTTTTGCAGCCTCCACTTTCCCGCAGCAGCCATCGGCTTCCCGTCGACGAGGATGCAGGCGGAGCTGGTCTCCAAGCACATCCATCTTCGTTCTGAGGAAGCAAGCGAGCGCCTCCTCGGGCCTGCGGGCGACTGGTTCGTTTTCATTGAACGAGATATTGAGGACAACCGGGACCCCGGTGATCTTTCTGAACTCTTTAATCAGCTGCCGGTATCTGGGATTGTCACCTTGCCTGACGGCCTGGAGCCTGCCGGTGGCGTCGACGGTTTTATCCAGGTATAATTTCCCGAAGTGTTTTACTGGGAAGGAACAGGTACAAATCATGTCGAGGGAGCGACTCAAAGCCGAAATGTTTGTAGAAGGCACAGGCACCTGCATTCTTTGCATCGACAAACAGACCTATGACACCTGCCTGTTCCGCAATCAGCACTGTACGGTGGATTGCGTCGGCAAGAAGGAGTTCTCCGCAGCCTTTGCCTTGATGTCTTCGCGATACAGCGAGACGGGCAAGCCGTACGGCAGGGAGACCATGTCCGGGATATTTCCTTGCATACGCCGATGGGAGTCGCCCGGCGCTGACTTCACAGAGAGTGAGGGTAAAGAACCCTATGACTGTGGAGGGGCTATCTTGGTCGATCATGACAAAAGTACGGGATATCCCCTTTGTGGTGTGCTGCCGCGCAGTGGCCTTTAAAAAAACGTTTAGTTCAGGTATGCCGCAATCAAAACCAGAGCGCTCATGGTCACTACAGAGAGGTACTATCTCGAACACAGGAGATCTTTTCTGCGCTCCATGGCTTTTTTCAACCGCTTGTTCGGCTCAGGAGGATTCTCGATGAGGTCGAAAACGGTTTTTGCCGCCTTTGTGGACAGGGATATGACCCGTTCCTGCTCAAGTATCTCATTTGCCCTTTCCAGCGCCGCCTGGACAAGGAACTGATTAAGCGTGGCTCCCACGACCTGAGCGGCTTCGGAGATCTTCTCGTAGACCGCATGAGGCATTCGTGCAGGAATTCTTTCTTCTGTCTTTGTAATCGTCATATGCTGCCTCCTATGAATTTTAGATTAGCATAATGACGCCATTTTGGCAACAATTATGCGGCTGTGGGGCCACCACCGGAAGCCCGGCCCAGGCAATCCTCGGACTGATCACCTTTTAATCTCGTTCTGCAAGGCATGCTCTGTTCTGCCCTGTGATGTCTGTTATCAATGCTGTCATGCCTATGGTAAACTTCGTGGTAAGCGCGGCCCTGTGAATGAAGTGTCATGCTCTCCTCCCACCAGAAATCAGGCGGTGAGGCCAGGTCTGGGAGTGAATGCTATCGATGCAACTTCCGATGTGACGGGCATTGTTAAATACGCCAGTGATAAGAGAGATGATCAAGCTGGTAGTTTTGAATTCCTGGTTTTAAGTTTTGAGTTGCTTCGGTTTGACGCCCGGCAGCACATTTATGCCGCAAGAGTCATCTCTGCAATTATGCTATTCCAAGGCATATGCAGAAGCCCTTCGGCATCGCGTTTTATAAGCCCCAGGCGCTCAAGGACTTTGGCATCGCCGTGCACGTACGTATACCGTCTCCTCCATGATCTCCTTCCTGATCTCAAGCCGCACATCTTCGCGCGGAATAATATCGACGCGCAAACCGAGTATGTCAGACAAATAGCCCTTACTCCCCCCTGTTCCTTTCTCTGCCTGTTTTTATGATCTCTACCTTTGCCTGCCCTTTCTTAATGTCTTTCCCTCTTCTTCGTCGCGAGTAGAATCGGGTTAAGGAGATAGTAAATATATACCAGTTTTGATTTCGCCGGCAGTCCATACCGCAGCCTGATCTCGCTTAAATCAGGGAATATCCGCCTGAGGAGGACCTTTACCACATCGGCCGGAGAATCGAGCAAGAGCATATAGAATAACATCTGCAAGTGAACATTCGTGCCTGCCTGGAAGAGCCCCTTTAGGATACTGCCCCTGAACGCCACGTAGCCCCAGATCTGCTGTTCAGAAGAAAGAGCCGCCCGGTCGAGACCCAACATGTCACAGAGAAACCTGAGGGTGAACAGCGTGACCCTCTTCATTTTCAGCGCCGCTGCTGAAGCGACTATTTTATTGTAATCAAACTCAGAGCCGTATTTTTCGAGAAGAGCCGCAATAAAGACAAAGAATTTAAGCGGTCTGAACCCGTGGTCAAAGAGTCGAAATATTGCATAAAGAACATATTTTTCAGGAGAAAGCTGCAAGATTTTCTGCCCGTCATATTCTGTTTGCCTTACATTCTCCCACCAGAATTCCGGCAGCGCTCTGAAGTATCTCTTCACCAGATTCCAGTGGACTTCCACGAAATGTCTTCCTTTTGAAAAAGTGAGATGATAATGACCTACCAACAGGTCCTCTCTGTTTTCCACATTCAGCGTGTAACCGTCTATAGCGAGAATTCTCGACACCTCGTCAAGGTCGGAAAGTCTGACCAGGAGGTCAATGTCCGAAGAAGGGTACAGCCCAACATCACCAAACAGCATCTCTGAAGCTATAGCACCTTTAAGGGGTATCGACGCTATCCCGCTCTCTTTCAGCAACCGTATCACTCTCAAAGTCTCAGCGGACATCCTGAGGTTGCTCCTAATCGTCTGGAGATAAGAGTTTCTGACACGGGACCGGAAACTGTCCGGCACAGAGGTAATGTCCGCTAAGTTTTTATACAGAAGAGAAGCCACGCCGTTTGCATGGCCCAGGCTGATAAGTCTTTCATAATCTACCGTGGCCAGCAGATGATTTATAGCACCTTCATTTTCTTTGGCAAGGGACAACCTGGCCAGCAGTAGGATAACTTTTTCTTCAGGACCGCAGCGCAATTGCATTCTTCAAAGCCGCAGAAAAATTGCAGGAGAACATCGGGAAACAAAGATATTCCCCAGTGTATTAAAAAAGTTCAGCGTACTCTCTGGCGATGATATCCCAATGGTAGCGCCTGTTAGCCACTTCGAACATACTCCGGGAAATATCAGACAGGTGATATGAGTCAAGAGCCTGCAAAATATTATTCAACCCGGCGGCATCAGTGAAATATATGGCCTTGTTCTCTGTAGTTTCCCTGTTATAAGAAACATCGAAAGCCGCAATCGGCAACCCGAGGCACATGGCTTCAACGAGCGATGGGTTTGTTCCTCCGGCGCTGTGGCCATGGACATAAAGGGTACAGTTGCTGCGCAACAGATTTAGTTTCTTCTGATCATAGATTGCGTCGAGCAGATGAATATTTCTGAAACGTTGATATCTTGTCTTAAGCTCAATGCCATAGGGACTATTCGCCCAGTTTCCGACCATGACTAATGGGAGAAGTTCAAAAGAAGAAAATGCATCGAGGACAATGTGGACGTTGTTTTCAGGCTCGATCCTGCAGATACCGAAAGCGTAGCTGCGGCCGAGAAATCCGAACTCCTCACGCAGTTCTTCCGCCACTGGCTCAGGCTGTGCATGATCTCCGCCGTAGGCGATGAGCACGCTCTTTTTTCCATATGCATCCTTAACATAGCGCTGAATTTCTGCATTGTCAGCAATAAGCACATCGGCATATGTGACGGTTAATCGCTCTGATAATTTAAGGAACGCCTTCGCAAGCCAGTTCCATTTGTCACGCTTCCACTCCATCCCGTCTATGTTTGCGATGATCTTTTTTCTGCTGAATAAGCGCACAAAAGGCAGGATAATGCAGCCTGAGACACCGAGGATTAATAACGTATCTGGCCGGCGCAGGGCGTGGAAGATGGCTGCAATATCGTAGATAGTGCTCTGCACGCCGTTTGCATTGAAGGGCAGGTATACGAGCTTGGCTCCGAAGAAATCTTCTGACTTATGGTCATAGCTTGCGGAACTGCAGTAAACGGTGAAATCAAAGTCGCTGTGCAAATGACGCACAAGCTGCTCAGCCAGAGTCTCGAACCCCCCGTATTTTGCGGGCACGCCGACAGTCCCAATAATAGACACCTTTTTGTTGTTCCTGTTCACTTCTTACCAATCCTCATCTGTTCTATGATCGATCTGATTGTTTCTGCAAAGATTAATGGTGAGAAATCTGCTGCCCTTGCACGCCCAGCCTGCGACATTCGCAGGCACAACCCGGGATCAGCACTTAGTTGCAATACCCGATCGCATAATTGTGTATGGTCTCGCGAATCGACATGAAACCCTTGGACGCCATCGGCGATTATCTCGCTCGGCCCGCCGACCGGTGGAACGAGCACGGGGATACCAAAGGCCATTGCTTCGAGGATGGTCAACCCGAAGGTTTCCACCCACTGGTCGACCCGGGAAAGGTTGAGCACAAGGCTTGCCCTTCCATAAAATTGTGCTGTGTTAGTCGTCCTGGGGTGTACCGTGAGATTCGAAGGTTGCGGTCTGCTGGAAAAATAACGTTCGATGGCTGCTGCATAATCATTTGCCACCAGGTCGAAATGGATCTCGGCCCTTTTTTGCAGGGCAACTGCCAGTTCGACATATTCATCCACCCCCTTGTAATCGCGCAGAGAGGCCAGCATCAAAACATTGAAGCGACCGCTATGGAGGTGTGAATACACGGAGTTATATGCTTTTTCGAGGATGTTTGCGTCAAGCGCGTTATAGATGCGCCGCGCAGGCGGGCCTGGGATGAGGAGGGCTGCCATATGGGCATCGGAAACATAGAGATTCAACGACGAAGTCATTCGGGCTATTCCGGTCAGCAGACATTTAAGCGGAGCCGGTGTAACTGATATCTCGTGCATATGATAGATAACCTTCCTGCCGGTCAGTTTGCCATACAGAGCAGCCCCAAAGGGGAGCAGGGTATTGACATAAATAACGGCCCGTTTATCGATGGGCCTGTCAAAGAGCAGTTTCCAGAACAGGATAGCCTGGCTGAGGAAAAAGGTGAAAAGAGTCAGAATTCTATGCCCGGTCCGCTGGTACCAGTAGCGGATTGTCGGGATATCGCAAGAGGAAAGGAATCCTTCACCAGAACTGCCGACATAAAGTTTTCCCTCCAACTCTCCGTGCGCACAAACGGCTCCAATCACCTCCTTAAGCACCTTTGGGCTTCCGGAATGGTCGTTCAGCAGGTGGATGAAGACAATATCAGCTTTCTTCATGATGCATAACAGGAGGACGGCTTCACGTCAATTTCTGCCAGCAGTTCAGAAATAATTATATGTCTAGAGGAAATGGACGGATGCTGAGATAGAGTGAAGAAGAAGTTATGGATGTGGGTGATGTCAGGCCGCTCTCTGCGTTCAATGTCACGAATTTGTCTTGCCAAGGAGAGCGACTACGGAATCTGGAAGGCTGTCGCTACCTTTCCTGCCTGCTCCCTGCCGTCAAATGCATAGCTGGAATGGTTGAAAGGTATAAACCTGTGGCCACTTCGTTCAAACAGTCCGGTATTTTTCCGGTGAACCAGGGCATCCCCACTGGCCGAGTCTGAGGGGTGGGAAGTATGAAGGAGAAGGTTTTCATGCTACGTCAGGGAGAATACGCGAGTATAACTCGCGGATGAAATCCCCCTTTTTCCCCCAGCTATATTCTCGTAGGATAAATTCTCTTCCCCACTCACCCATGCGTTTTCTCAGAGATTGATCGCAAGCCAGTTTTTCCAATGCGCTTGCCATATTTCTGACGACATCTTCCGGCGTTGTGAGATTAACGCGTATACCGCATTCATCCCTTATTATTCGGGAACTTCCAGCCACATCGAGGCAGACAACCGGCTTGCCGCACATCAGCGAATCAAAAAGGACTGTTACTCCCCCTTCTTTGAGGCACGGATTCATCACAATGTCGCTTGTGCGCAAATATTCCCTATACTGCTGCTGACGAACTTTCCCAGCGAATAAAACTTTATCCTGAATACCAAGCACGCCTGCCAATTGCGTCAAGTGCGCCATCTCACTACCAGTCCCAAGAATGATTAACTTCATTTCGTCAATATTCTCAGCTGCGAGCGCGAACGACTGAAGGGCAAGATCGAACCCTCTCCAGGCCTCAAGGCTTCCGACCAAAAGTACCCGAAGACCTGCTTGCCCACCCCCATCTTGAGCAGGCGCTTCAGGGGAAATCCCAACGTCGCACGTAACGACAACATTAGCAGCATATCGCGACGGAATGCAGCGCGCCGTATCTTCTGTTTTTGTGAGAATCAGGGATGCGCCACCAGAGGGAAGACGAAATAGCGGATTCAAGCCGAGTGTTCGGACGAGCACGTCTCGCAGACTCTCTTTCAGGCGGGGAAGTATGGCCCATTTTTTTCTAAATCGCCTCGGTACCTGCTCGGCACCACCGATAGGTCCCCAAACAAAGGGGACGTCGAGCAGCGGCATAAAGGTCGGTAAAAAAACGCTTCCGAAGGTGAGGTGATGGACAATGTCGAACTTTTCCATCTTATTGAGTTTCTTCGCAATCCTCCATATACCTATCTGCCAAAAAAAATAGTATAGATGCATACCTCTCGGCCCTTTTTTCCAGAAGCTCAACCATTTGGGCAGATCGTAATAGACTAAATGCAGGTTGGCAACAGGGTGTTTTTTGAGTTCTCTTTCTATCGATTCCCTATTATTGGCACGGGTGATCACCCAGGTCTCATGGAAGCGGGCGATCTGTTTTGTCCAGTTCCAGCCGACACCGGGTTCGGAGCCTTTGTCGGGCTCGCAGGCATAGGCAGAGACGAGCACCTTCAATTTCGTCATGCTAGCACCCGGCCACCAAGAATAAGATCCATTAATTCTGCGCGAATTTCGTTTAAGTTCTTTGCATCCTCAGTTATTTCGTCCTTCTCCCGTTCAACATAAAGCAGACTGATATCGAGAAGGTAGCAAAGAAGGAATGGTGTCACATTTTCTACACTAAGTCCGACAGCGTCAATATACATCTTGATGAGGTCCTGATGTGCCGCGACCTTATTCATCAATCCGTCAGGATTAAGCTTCCTCACGATGATGCCATCCTGAATAATGAAGTGGAAAACATCCAGCAAAGGAGGATAGTCTTTCTTTGCATACTCCCAGTCAAAAACATAGAGTTTTGTTCCATGGAAGAAAGTGTTCCACGGGGTAAAGTCCCTGTGGCACAGGCCGAAGGGAAGCTCCTTTTCACTGATTTGGCTATCCAGAAAAAGCAAAACTCTTTGCGCCCGTTCCTTCAATTGCTTCGCCATCATACAGTCTAGACGATCAACCCTCTCCATCAGTCCATGATAAAAGCTGCTCTCCCTGAACCCCCTGCTCTCTGCTGTCTTCTGGAAAATTTCTATCAGAAACTTGATATGCGCCTCTGAGAGTTTACTACTGAATTTCGATCTGATAGTTTTCAGACTGTCGATAACCATGATATTGACCCCACTGACGGCCCCATTATACAGCACCTTCGGGTAGAGACCTTCGCCGACCTTCAGTTCCGCCAATCGCCTCAATATCGCCGCCTCGTTGTTCAGGAGGTCGTCTATTTCAGCGCTGCCGGAAACCTTGATATATCCGAGGATGGTACCCCGTCCATTCATCACCTGGACAGTTATCTTCCGATGACATCCTTCTGTCCCGCCGAATACGGCATACTGCAGATCATTGCGGTTAAAGATGTGTCGAATCGCGGCATCTTCGGGTTTGAAGTAAACCCGGTCCCGGAAGATCATTCCTGTCATACCGATCCTAGCCGCCAGAAGCGTCAGTTTTTTGAGAAACTGCACCCTGGCCAAACTCGGTTGGTATAACGAAAACGATGCGGCAGCAGTGGCATTGTTCTTAAGCGGTACAAGCCACCTGGGATTTGCAGTAGAAGGCACAACCCCATATGGCACGCCTTTCGATCCGTGCTCATCACGAGCGATATCATCAAAGCGCCCCAGGAAGCCGACCCCTTTCATAACATGGTCCATCACAATGTCGGGGTCTTTTCACTTCGCGAGCCATCGGACACAGACTGCCACGCCCCGTGCTTCATTAGCCCCAGTCTCTGAGCGCGTCTCGTAATTACAGCGTCCACGATTTCCGCTGCCGCTTTCTCCGGAGCGCCGTTGTTTTCGATTATTACGAAATTCCTGTGATTTCTTGCCAGTTTCAGATATCGCCTGTTCAGCACCTCGACTTCATCCGGCGTAAGCTCCTGTTTCCGCTCACCTATCTTTTCGGGAGATGCGAGAATGAAAAAAGCAGTGTGCGGTTTCGGCATTAACCTGAATATGGCGTTTAATAATCCAAAGGGGAGGGATATCCTCGAACGTCCCGGGTCAGCAATGAGGTCGTAGAAATAGCGGTCCGAGATCACCAGCTCACGTCTGACAAGGATCGGTCTTATAGCCTTAAAGTAGCCGAAGAGATAATCAAATGCATAATAGCCCAGTCTCAAAATAGATCCTGCTATGCCCGACGGTTTTGCCCGGTGCGGTTCTGAATAGTTGCAGTCGACGGCGGAAACCAGATTGGCCGTCTTTGCCACTTCCGCTATCCGGGGAAGCACTGTCGGGCGAAAATGAAACATATTCTTTTGCGACATACGAAATGCGGTGGTGAGTTGCTCTTTCGCAAGTTCAAGCACAGTCGTCTTCCCTGACCCGTCAGGTCCGCTCACGGATATGAACTCTCCGTACGGCAAAAGGCGTTCTTTAATTCGATAAAACAGAAAGAGACAAAAGTGCCGGCATTGAAGAAAGGGAGCTTTAAGAGCATTTCGAAAAAGGATGCGCAGCAATTCAAATTTGCTGACCCTGGGCAAACGATTCAGGTTGTCCATATCCTTAAGCTCCTGAGTAAGTCGCTCTCCCCGTTTATGCCCCAGCACACTAATTAACGATGACTTCACATCGCTGAAATTCGCGTTAATTATCTTTTTGAAGTCTGCATTATATTTGTTTGGCAAGGGCGCATTTAATACATAGCCAAATAGCCACTTGTGAAAGAAGCGGTCTTCGTCATTTGCAGTGTAGAAAGTCTTATAGTTCACTCTATTTTTGAGTATGCGATTGCCGTCGATGAGTATTATTCCGTAGACTTCGCTGTCGCAAAAAAAATCGAGCTTAAGCAAAAAAAGATTGTCCTGCGACACCCTCCGATAAAAAAAATATCCGTCAAACCGCTCATCTTTATGATGGTTGTAAATAACAAGCCCATACTTCGAAGCCAATTCAGCGACGATTTTTCTGTTAAGGCCTCGATTACGGCGAGATAAAAGGATGTCGATGTCGCTTGACTCCACTTTTTCCGGCAAGCTTTCATAGTTTCTCAATAAGCAATATTCAACATTCAATTCCTCATATTTATGAAAAAGATCGCCTAAGAGGTCTTTAAGCTCATAGTCATCAGACATTAGAATCATTCACCGTGCGTACAATCTTTTGGCTCTTGATTTTCTGCCAAATATACTTAGGGTTTAGCAGCGTGACAAACGGCAACAAAAGAAATACAAACAAATAGTTTTTTTTAGCGAATCCCGTTGCGGCTTTTCGATATAGCAAGGCAGCATAGTCCGTCCGAAAATTATTAATTCTTGCAAGGACAGAAAAGGACCTTTCAAATTCTTCAAAGGAAAGTTCTTCCGTCCCGCCTCTTCTTCTCACCAAGCAGTCTTTGATCCAACGCATTTTTCTTTGCATGCCGAAAATGTCGCCGGACATAGAATCCAACCTCTTACGATAACAATAAAGCGGTTTGGGAAGAGCAATAAAATACTTCCCTTCTGCTCCCAAATCCGAAAGTCTGCAACGAAGATCCAGGTCTTCGCAGAGATCCTGCCATCGTACACCTTCTTTCTCCGGAAAGCAGTCTACCCTCATTCCACCCACGGCTATTATATGTTTCTTCGATACGAGAAAAGGTGTGGACAAAAACAGCATCTTATCATGCTTATAAAGATCAAAGAATTCCTGCTTTGAAGTAGGTCCGACAGCCATTATTCCAAGAAACTTTTTTTCGTCTTCGCCGATGTAATAAGCGTATGTCCCAACTCCGATCAGATCCGGCTCGTTCATAATGGCATTGACTTGAGCTGATATCATTCCGGGCAATAGAATGTCGTCCGCATCCGCAAAGACTATCCAATCATGCCTGGCATTATCTATCCCCACCTGCCGTGCTTTTGCCAGACCCTTATTTTCCGCCATCCTTATATACCGCATCCTATTATCTTTGGTCATGGCATTTCTTACAATTTCAGGTGTGCCATCTGACGATGCGTCATCAATTATCAAAACTTCTATATCTTCATACGTTTGAGTCAGAATACTTCTAATTGTCTTTTCAATATACCTCTCCGCATTATACGCACAGATAATAGCAGAAACAGGAATCTTCTTTTTCATCAGACCCTGCTCATCTCTTGATACCTTTTTACGGCGGGCAGCATTTTTTTCGAATATACTTCGTTATAGATACCGAGCCCTGCGACCATCCAAAATACGGGATCTATTAACATAGGAGCCAATTGGGACGCTACGAGCATCCCGACCATGGCTAGGCCCACGCCTTTGGCAATGAGCTGCATAGCGGCATCCTCAGATTTACATGTAAGGCTATTGTGGAGTAATGCAGCAAAGGACAGCGCGAATAAAACAAGACCCACAATCCCGGACGTCACAATAACATGCAGAAAGATATTGGAGGCGCCCTTATAATCTTCTCCCATATCGACAAACCCGCGTCCGAAGAAAAATGAAGCTGCATCCGAAGTGACTAAATTCCATGTATCTTCCACACCTTTTATCCTATAAGCCGCGGAGGGGTCTTCCCGCATTTTTTCAAATGAGGCAAGCGCCTGGATCCTCTGCCGAATCTGGGAGTCCTTTTCGAACGTAGTAATAACAGAAAAAACGACAGTGGCGATCATCGTTATAGTAAAGAGGAGCAGGACCTTTTTCTTTAGGTCGATCTTGCCAAACAAGACGAAGAGGGACAGTCCTGCCGCAAGACCCACCCACGCGGACCTAGTCTGATTCAGCATGAGCGAGAGAAAAGCAAACAAAGTTATATAAAGGCCCATTCTTTGCTTCTTCCGATACATCTCGACCGTAAGCGGAAGCATAAGAAGAATCAAAGCCATCAAGTATTTCCCATAGGTGTCTCCTTCCCAAAACGTAGCTGTCATCCTGTGAAAAAGCGATATTTGTTGCCATTGCTGCTCGGTCAAGTTCAAGATATCAGCACCAAAGCCAATGTACCCAACGTACTGCACAATCCCCATAATTAAATTGATTCCAGCGGCTACAAGGAGCAGCCCGAGTGTATTTTTAAGGGGAAGACGGCCGCTTCCGATTATAGCAGCGACATTGATGGCGATCAATAAAAGGAGTATCGGCAGGCCCGAGACCCTGAGAGAGTCTACATAGTTGGCAGAGTGATAAAAAGTGACGAAAAGAGTCCAGATAATATAAAGACCTATAAAGATAACAGTACGGGATTTCATTACTTGCACAAGTGATCGCTTCGGAAGAAACAGGATAACAAAGAGATTCAGAATAAAAGGAATCCTAAGGTAGCTTCCTCCGAGCTCGACAGCGTAGAAGCTCGTCATCACGAGAGAAATCACAAAAGCCACATAAATGATGTCCGTTTGGAGAGCAAGGATGAGGGTCGTCACTAAGGCAACGATAGTCAGATACAGCCCAGTCGAGGGATCTACCGCAACCCATGCCCCTGCCACAGCCCAAAAAATAAGCGCGACCAATAATGTCGATTTATATCGGAACGGGGGCGCTATTACCTGCATGCTCTCACCGTCCGGCGCGCCCGAATAAGTTTTACCAACAGGACAATTCCATAGCTTGTACGGACCATCGCCTGTTTAATGAACCCGTAGTTCTTGTATCTACTAAGAAAATAAAGCCTGCTGCTTATAAAACGCCTGTATTTTCGGACGTCTGTGGAGTCGTATCGATGCAAATGTCTGACGCTCGCTTCAGGCACATAGACAATATAGCCTCCCGCCTTACGTACCCTATGGGCCAGAATTGGCTCTTCGCTATACATGAAAATATTTTCATCTAACAGCCCGTGGTCTCTGAGAAAAGAGCTCTTGATCATCATACAGCATCCCGAAACTTTCTCAACGATCCTCAGTCCTCGCTGCTCCGGATGGTCGAGACAACCCCGCCGTTCTTTACCCAAGAGTGCCATGAGACCTTTCCAAAGAGTTCCGAAAACCTCTTCACCAAACGACGGCTCGTACATTGGATTTTGATCCCTGCCTTCCCGATCGAGAACGCGGGGCCCGGCAACATAATAATCATCACTGCTAAACAGATCTTTAACCATCTTTAAGATTACATCATTATCTTCGAGTAGGACATCAGGGTTCACAATAAAAATCTCTTCCGCGCCCCTCGTTAACGCATACCGGATTCCCACATTATTGCCTGCAGAATATCCAATATTTTCCTTGTTTCTAATGAGAACTATTTTTTTTTCGGACTTATACCACAGCAATTTTTCTTCCTTGTCCGGTGTTCCACCCTCCTCCGCTTCGTCTTTCTGATATTCGGCCACATATTCGATCTTTTTTTCTGCGAACCACTCCGCTTTCATCTTCTCGGCTGAGTCATCAGTTGAGGCATTATCTATGACCACTATTAAATAGTTGGGCCAATTTTGTCTTTGGAGGAGGTTCACACACTGAAGTGTGTCTTGCCAACTGTTATAGTTAAGAACAACAATTGACACTCCGACAAAGACGCTATTTTTCTTCCCGTCTCCATGCAGGACCGGACCTATTTCATTGTTGGGGTCATCGCCATCATATCTTTTGCTTGGTTCTCCTATGTTCACCTGCTTTTTTCCCGGGATTGGATATGCATTATTTGAACTATCTTGCGCATTTCTTTTGATAGTACCTTTGCTTTATCTTTCGCGCCAAATATCTCATAAGCAAATCTGTATTAGATAAACTAAAGTGCCTTACAATATAGGAGAGATCGACATTTTTAAGTGCACCTTTAAAGTCATGGTATTCTTTTACTTCTGGGTGGTGTAATAGAAAGGTTGCCATCGCCTTCTCCATCTTGTCCGAATCTCGACTAATATTGGTTTGATGCATTCTATACAAGTACAGTGGTTTATCAAGATATATCAAGGAAAAATTCCTTGTCATTCTTAATAAAAAGTCATAGTCCTCCATTATCACTTCTTCATTGAACAAACCGCATTCGCTAAACACATGCCTTTTATATAAGACACAACCACCCGGAATCCAGTTGTCAACGATAAGCTCTCGGTGGATATTGTGGCTGATGGGCACAACACGAGTCATTGAGATTCTATTGCCGATTTCTCCATATTCGGTCATGAAATACCCATCAGAATAAACGGCACCCACATGGGATGATGTATTTTTTATTTTATCGACTAATTCTGTAATTCTTGTTTGCATGTACATATCATCAGATGCAATGCAAGTAATAAGCTCCCCGGTAGATATATTTATTCCCTTATTCAGTGTGCAAGAAAGACCTATATTTTTTTGTGTAAGAAAAAGTACTTTTCTATTCTTTATATTACTTATTGTTTTCTTAATTACATCGATTGTTCCGTCAGTTGAACCGTCGTCTATAATTATAATTTCTAGATTATCATATGTTTGATCAACCACACTGAGAATAGAGTGTTCAACATATTTTTCATGATTATACGACGGTATTATGACGGTAACTAAAGGTTGTTCAGTGCCCACTGTGCCCTCTTAACGGGTGGTTAGTTATTGTTACAGAACAGAGTTTCATTCTCATTCCAGTTTCTTGCAGCTTTCAGAACATAACACTGACGCCGAAAACTGCATTCTGAATTCAGATCTGTAGATAACCCTTTGGTCAATCGGAGCGACTCCCACCTAGAATTTTCGTAGCACCATAAGTCACCTCGACTCTAGAGTAAGAATCTTGAGAGCAACCAAGGCTGCAAGATGTTTTGGATGCCGAAGAATCCACGCTGATAGTGCGCCAGACTGAGAAAGTCTACGAATGAATTGGTTAATTTTTCGCTTGGTAGCTTTAACCCCAAGCGCACGTCTATTCTTAAACAACCACCAGGATTGCGCGATCGTCCCAAGAACAATCTCTTTGATAGGGGCCTCTTGAAACCCCTTACAAAAAGTTATCAACCACAAAGACGCATCCAGCACCCCTAACCGGCGAGGATGCAGGGTTAGGGTTTCAGAGACAGGATTGACCCTGTAAAAATATTTCTTGTCGCAAGCAGATACCGACTTAGCAAGCGTGAATACAACTCTAGTTAATAGCTCGTCAGCATTGAAGCAGGTTTCTTGAAAATTATCATATGCTGCCATATAAATTGACTTTCTGGAAACACCCAAAGGATGGATCTTCCATCCGCCCAAAGTCATGAGTGCCGCCTGGCGACCGGATATCGGAAATTTTGACAGATCATTTTCCAACATCACCCACTCGCGATCAGGATTAAGTCTCCACATTTCCCAAATACAAATGTCGGTATCTGTGCAAAGAGCCGTTTCATAGGCGACACGCAACGCATGATCTTCCAATAGATCATCGGCATCGACAAGGGCTATCCATTCTTGGGCAGCAGCAAAAATTCCAGCCCTCCTTGCCTCTACTGCGCCGCCGTTATTTTTTCGAGAAATAACACGAACATTGTTGTGCTCCTTTTCAATTGCTCTTGCCACATTCAACGAGCCATCTGTTGAGCAATCGTCTATAATGATTATCTCTACCGGTGGCGTGCTGGAATTAATTGACAGTATGCACTCGCTTAAATAATTACCGGAATTGTAATTAGGGATGATAACCGAAACTGGTACCCGGTCGCTCATGGCTCTCCGCTTATCAGAAAGGTAAGGTTAAAGCAGCCGTTCAAAATTTTCAATCGTACCGATCTCTCTGGACTAGCACTGGTTCATCGCTCCTTTTTTATTGTGATGCTGATCTTAGTAAGCAAGGTATTTATATTAACACCGGATTTATCAGCGAGCTGTCTAAGGCATACCGTCGTGACAACTGCAAGCAAACATAAATTTAAGAGCCACACGACAATCTCGTGATTATTCAGCGTACAGTTAAGCAGAAGGAGCACCATGGTCAATGTTGCCAGTAGGGTAAGTCGCACAGTGGAGACAGCCCACGACCGGCCAACCAGCCTATGCATCACCCAAAGCATAAATCCACTATGAACAACGTACAGTACAGTAAAAGCAATTCCGGCTCCTTCCAACCCAAAAAGCTGCGTGAAGTAATAGACTGAGGCCAACTGCAAACCATCCGCAAAAAGCTCTGTAACGAAGTAAAGCTTCCCTTTCCCTTTTGCCAGAATAACAAATCCGAGCGGCCAGGAAATAACGCGCCCAAGCATGCCGAGGGTGAACCAGCGAAGAATCGGCGTCGCAGCTGTGAAGCTATTTGCGTAAAAGATTTTTATGATCAGCGGGGCAAAGATCATCATCGCAGCTAACCCAGGCAAGGAGAGCAAAATAGATATCTGCGACTGTTCGTTGACCATCCTGTAGATGCTTGCGTTGTCGCCGGCAACAGCGGTCAGTCGCGGGTAGTAATCTGCTCCCATAGCGCTAAGGACAAAGCCGACCAGAACCCCGGACAGACTGAAGGCCGCCTGATAAATGCCAAATGCCGCAAGGCTGAACTGACGAATAAGCAAGACCTGAATTAGGTAGGTCGTGGCACTTCCAAGAAGGCCGGCGCCCATGAAGCTGAGGCCAAGAGACAAAAGCGTGCGTGCTTCCTGACGGCTTTCTTGCCACGACATGACGACTGCCGCGATTGCTACGCGGCGTGCATACCACCAGGAGGCAACCAGCGCAGCAATGGCGCTCAAAATCAGACTCGGGACAATCCCCCGAATACCCCATAGGTAATAACAAGGTATGCTGACCATGGTCCCGCACAAAGCGCCTATGACTGTAATTCTGGCCACATCCACGATGCGGCGTGTGCCTCGTAGTACGCAGGATTGACCAGCGGTGATCGATCCAATTAGGAGGGTAGCACCTAGCAGGGCGATCTGCCCGGCATAGTTATCCGACTTGAAGGTGATACGCGAAATGGGCACGCAAAAGATCACCATTGCGAGCAGTCCGAAACCTCCAGTCAGCCAAGCGGTGCGTCGCAGAGTGATGACGGTTCGGGCAATGCGTATGCCGTCCCCTGTGCCGACCGCTTCCGCGACCTGGCGTACTCCGCTGTTGCCGATGCCCATGCCTGTTACCGAACTGACCAGAGTGGCTATTTGGGTGTAGAGGCCAAGCAGGCCAACACCGACAGGGCCTAGAAGGATAGCGATAAACTTGGTCCGCACCATGCCGATCAGGATGTTGAGGATCGAAGCCCCTCCGATCAAGGAGGTCGATTTGAGGATGCCTCGATAGGTGTGGTCTGTAGCTTCGACCTCAGCAGTTTCTTGAACAACTGAATCTGTCATATGATTGCTGATATAACCTTCGATGACTGGGTTTCATTTAGATGTGGCCCCATGGGCAGGCTCAGCACGGTTGCCGCGAGTTTCTCCGATAGCGGCAAGGATATTGTGTCAAATTCCCGATAGGCTTTGCTCTTGTGTGGTGGGATCGGGTAGTGAATTAGCGTATCGATCTTCGCACTGGCCAGCCGCTTCTGTAACTCATCCCGTTGTGGATGACGCACAACAAACAGGTGCCAAACCGGTTCGGACCACTCAGGCACAAACGGCAAAATCAGATCCTGGAAGGGAGCGAGTTCGTCGAGATAGTGCCTGACAACGACTCGACGACGTTCGTTCCACTCATCGAGTTTTGTCAGCTTCACACGCAACAAGGCAGCCTGCAACTCATCCAGCCGCGAATTATAGCCTTTAACCTCATTGTGGTATTTCAGCTTCGATCCATAGTTACGAAGTAATTTTACTTTCTCAGCAACATCGTCGTCATTTGTCACCACCGCCCCGCCGTCACCCAGCGCGCCCAGATTTTTTCCGGGGTAAAAACTGAACCCTGCAGCATGTCCCAGGTTGCCGGTCCGTTTCCCTTTGTACCGCGCTCCGTGCGCCTGGGCAGCGTCCTCAACGACTTTCAGCCCATGTTTATGAGCAATTTTATTGATGGGGTCCATATCGGCAGGCTGCCCGTAGAGGTGAACGGGAAGAATGGCCTTTGTTCTTTTTGTAATCGCTGCTTCAATCAGGTCGGGCTTTATATTATACGTCCTTTCATCAGGCTCGACGGGGACCGGGGTCGCACCCGCGTATGAGACGGCAAGCCATGTCGCAATGTATGTATTGGAAGGAACAATGACCTCGTCTCCATCTCCGATGCCATACACGCGGAGAATCAGATGAAGGGCATCCAGTCCATTACCGACACCGATGCAATGTTTTACCCCGCAATAGGCGGCAAACTCACTCTCGAACGCCTCCACTTCTTTACCGAGGATGAACCAGCCTGACTCCATCACGTGCCTATAGGCTGCGTCTAATTCTTCCCTTAGCTCCATGTGCGGAGCTTTCAAATCGAGAAATGGAATATTCACTTTTTCACTAAGGCGAGGAACTCATCATAATCCCTGATGTAGTCTTCAGCATTGTAGACATCAGAAGCAAGCACCATCAGTACTGCATCAGGGGCATACTTATACTGAACACCCCAAACCAGTGGAGGTATATGCAGGGCGTCTCCCGGACTGCTTAAGGCGTACTCTTCGCGAATATTGCCGTCGTCAACCATGACAGAACAGGACCCCTTGACACACACCAAGAACTGATGCAACGTCTTGTGAGCATGTTCACCCCTGATTTCGCGGCTGGGAACATCAAAGACGAGAAAATAACGTTTGGGGATAAAGGGGAGATGTTGGCCATATTCGGCAAAAGATAAACTACCGCGCATATCGGGGATTATCGGCAGACGGTAGAACTGAACTCTGGGAATCGCCGACTTTATAACTTCCCCATCTTTTTGAGGTGACAAGCGTGCATACGGCTTCAGCGGTGCCTGGGTCGTCGAAACGTAGCTGGTTATCCGCGCAGGGTTTCCAACTACAATAGCGTTAGGGGGAACATTTTTTGTGACTACGGCTCCAGCGCCCACCATTGCATTTTTTCCGATGGTGGTTCCTCCGAGGATTGTGGCATTCGCACCGATGGACGCCCCTTTTTGAATAACAGTCTGGACAAACTCTTCGGGATACTGCTTGTTTCGCGGAAAAAGATCGTTAGTGAAAGTTGCGTTCGGACCTATGAAAACGTCATCCTCTATTCTCACTCCATCCCATATCTGCACGCCGCATTTGATGGTCACTCGATCACCGATTACCACGTCATTTTCAATAAAGACGTGATCACAGATATTACAGTCAGAACCTATTTGCGCGCCGGGCAGAACGTGGGCAAAAGCCCAAATCCTCGTGTCCTTGCCTACCTGAGTAGATTCTACCAATGCATTAGGGTGCTTGAAAAAGTTCACGGTTATGTCTCCTTCATCTGGAGAATTGGGACAGACTTGGCCGATGAGTTAAAGTCCACCTCCACAAAAAGAGGAAAGCAGATGTCGTGCCTCATTACCTCGAACAAGGAGTTTGAAACCAGATGTGCAATGTTTTGGCGGCGGCCTGTGTAGAAGTTGTCCACGCAGAGCACCTCATGCCCCTCGTTGAGGAGCCTCTCGCAGAGATGGGAGCCGAGGAAACCAGCCCCGCCTGTGACGAGGATTCTTTTAGCCGAAAGATTTTTCATAGGATATCACTCCGATAGAATAAAGAGATAAGAAGAACGTTCAACGTTCTAGGTTCAAGATCAAAAGACAGTTCCAGGTTCAATGTTCTAAGTTCCAGATTCAAGACAAAAAGACCGGTCCGGATCCCGTCGTAAAGCGTGAAATGTGAAACGTGAAAAGTTCAAGGTGCTGGATAAAAAGACCGTTCTAGGTTCTAGGTTCAAGGTTCAACGTTCCAGGTTCAAGACAAAAAGACCGTTCCGGATCCTGTCGTAAAGCGTGAAATGTGAAAGGTGAAAGGTTCTAAATAGAGAAAAGGTTTTAGATTCAAAGTTAAAAAGTCGTTAATAGTAAAAGTGAATTATGAAACTAAAAGACTACAAGAGGCCCGACAACTCCTCCACAGTCAACTTCGCCTGCCGCAATATCGACTTCAATGTTTCAGTTTTTAAATCCCTCTTATGAAACGGAATCGTTACCAGCAAATTGCCTCGCTTAAGCTGGATATGGCTCCCTTTGCTCCTTATTTTGACAAACCCCGCCTTCTCCAACGCCCGCAACACTTCCTGCGGTTTTACCACGGGCAGTTTAGGCATGCGCGTGGATTTCAAGGTCTATCTTGATACTGAAAACTTCCACGACATCCTCGCGCCTCGTATTGAGAGGATTATCCTCCGTCAGAACAGGTCTTATGATCGGAAGATTGCTTTCCAACGCCGCCTCGATGTAAAGCGTAACCGCCTCGAAGAGATTATTTTTGGCGTCACCGGCTGTCTGACCGTCTGATGCAACATCGAGATCGACACATATGGCGCTATATCCGTCTTCTTCTGTCACCACCACACCCGTGAAAATCAATTTGCCGCCTTCCATATTCATAACCTCCTGTATTATTCCCTGTTTGCTATTGTATCAAATTCTTTGGTTTATTAGTCCCAAGGTCTTGCAATATCAGTTTTCATTTATCTGATAGTAGGCTGACAAGCTAACTTCATTAGCAACGAGTACCGAGCAATGGGTACCGAGTCTAAATACAGCAACGAGTACTGAGCAATGAGCGATTAACAGAAGCAAAGAGCAAAGGGCATAGGCTCAACTACCGTGATTTGCCCGCCCCGGCGAATCCGTCTGTGTGCGGACTGAGGAGGCGGAATAGTGATTTGCTACTAATCAACACAGACCTCTTTATATCTTGTAGATGTTGTCATGGTGATCGAAGTCAAGTAATGTCACTAACTTTTCTTTTTCATCTATCTCGTAGACGAGCACAAAAGATCCGCTGATATGGACTCTCCGCTTATTTTGCAATGGTTTTCTCAATGGTTTAAACCTGCGTGGATCATCAAGAATATCCTTTACTTTACTGTCGATAAGGTGCAGCATTGTCTTGTCTTTTTTCTGTAGTTTTTTGAATTTCTTATCGAGGCTTTCTTTGATGGCAAGTTGGTACACTATTTCAAGCCGTATCTTTTCCCGAAGTCTTTCACCATGATTGATTTCTCGGAATCAATATCTCTCATCTTCATAATAAATTCTTCACGCAGTTCCGGATCCTCGGTGAGCCTCTTTTTAATCTGCCCTATCTCCCTCTCCAGATGAACGACTTTATTGTATATAGTTTCAAGTGTTATAGCCTTCATATTTGCTTCCTCCGTTATTACTTATCCTTAGCATTCTTAGATACCGTTTCTTGCTTAATTTTATACTGTTTAATCACTTCTATTATAGCAGGGGCACCATTAAAAGGCACCGTGTCCCTCCATACGGAAGGTAACAAACAATAAAGGCAGCAACGAGTAGCCGAGTCTAATACAGCAACTGCCCTGACTAGGCCTTCACAATGCTTTTTTTCTTGATATTCTTCATCGCGTTCCGGGTGTCGACAACGAGTGAGGCGTGTTTGGCGATAAAGGCATGGTCGTAGGATGAGTGGTCTGTCGAGATCAGGACACAGTCATACTTCCGGAGGTTCTTCTCGGTCAAAGGGACGGACTTCATCCTGAAGTCATATTTCCGGATCTTTTTGGTCTGGGCGACATAGGGATCGTTGTAATCCACAACCGCACCGTGGGCTCTGAAAAGCTCGATGAGCCTGAGTGACGGGGATTCCCTGATGTCGTCGATGTCCTTCTTATAAGCAAGCCCGAGTATCAGGACCTTTGAGCCTTTGATGCTCCGGCCTCGTTCATTAAGGGCCTCGATCGTCTTCTGGACCACATAGTAAGGCATATTGGTGTTGATCTCGCCGGCGAGCTCGATGAAGCGGGTGGAGAAGTCATACTCCCTGGCCTTCCAGGTGAGATAGAAGGGGTCAATCGGGATGCAGTGGCCTCCGAGGCCGGGGCCCGGGTAGAAGGCCTGGAAACCGAAGGGCTTGGTCTTCGCCGCATCTATGACCTCCCAGACATCTATATCCATCTTGTCAAAGAGCATCTTCAGCTCATTGACAAGCGCGATATTGACTGAGCGGTAGATGTTCTCAAGGAGCTTCGTGGCCTCAGCTACCCGGGTTGACGAGACCGGGACTGTTCTGGCAACGATTGCGTCGTAAAGGGCCTTTGCAACAGAAAGACATTGCGGGGTGAAGCCGCCCACGACCTTCGGTATTGTGGAGGTCGAGAAGTCCTTGTTGTTGGGGTCCTCGCGCTCAGGCGAGAACGCGAGATGAAAATCCTTTCCTGCCTTCAGACCGGTCTTTTCGAGTATGGCCCGCATGTCCCCGTCGGTCGTGCCGGGATAGGTGGTTGACTCGAGGACGACCAACTGGCCCTTTTTCAGGTATTTTGCGATCATATCTGTTGTATTAAAGACATAACTCATATCCGGCTCGCGGTTCCTGCTCAGAGGCGTAGGCACACAGACGACGATGCAGTCCATTTTCGACAACCTGGCAAAATCGGTTGTAGGCGTGAAGAGTGAAGCAGTAAGCGCGAGACGCGAAGCCGGGATATGCTTGATATAGCTTTTGCCTTTTTTGAGTGAGTCTACCTTTTTTGGGTCAACGTCAAACCCGGTGACATGAAACCCGGCCTTGCAGAATTCGATAACCAGCGGCAGCCCGACATAGCCGAGCCCGATGACGCCGATGCGCGCCTTCTTTTCATTAATCATCTGAAGCAATGTCATGAAGTAACCCTCCGATACTGTTCTTATGTTCTATGTTCAAGACAAAAAGACCGTTCAAGGTTTAAGGTTCAAGGTTCAAGGTTCAAGGTTCAAGGTTCAAGGTTCAAGGTTCAAGGTTCAAGGTTCAAGGTTCAAGGTTCAAGGTTCAAGGTTCAAGGTTCAAGGTTCAAGGTTCAAGGTTCAAGGTTCAAGGTTCAAGGTTCAAGGTTCAAGGTTCAAGGTTCAAGGTTCAAGGTTCAAGGTTCAAGGTTCAAGGTTCAAGGTTCAAGGTTCAAGGTTCAAGGTTCAAGGTTCAAGGTTCAAGGTTCAAGGTTCAAGGTTCAAGGTTCAAGGTTCAAGGTTCAAGGTTCAAGGTTCAAGGTTCAAGGTTCAAGGTTCAAGGTTCAAGGTTCAAGGTTCAAGGGCATTACCAGATTGCTTTGATATGACTGTAGTTCAGTATTTTTTTATCCATAGTGACCAGCTGCGCTCCAAGAGAAATTGCCGTAGATATAATAATGCGGTCAGCAGGATCGTTATGTATCTTTCCAGGCAGTTGAACTGATCTGATTGCGATATTGTTGCTTACCGGCACAAAAGAAACGAATGGCAAACCCTCGGAAACAGCAATCCAGTCCTGCACAGGCATCGTAAGCTGCAACCGTCCTTTTTCCGCAAGCATGGCAACCTCCCAGCTGCTTATGGATGAAATATAGAGCTCTTTATCAGCCACGGCGTGCTCGATAGCCTTCTTTGCCTTCGCAGAAAGGAGTTCAGTAGAGCTGGCCCACCAGAGCCACACATGCGTATCAAGGACGATCACTTCAAGGATTCCCAATCTTCTGAACCAACCGGGTCAGTCGGATTTTCATACTTCAAAACAGAATTTCGCAAAATTTTAAGCGCTGATTCAGGGTCTGGAGAATATGGTGTTATTTTCAAAACAGGACGACCATGATCAGTTATAATCACTTCTTCGCCTGTCTTCTCAATTTGACGGAAATATTCCAGTGTCTTTGGTTTGAATTTTGCTTTTGATACGGTCTTCCCCATTGGACACCTCCAGGAAATCTGAATTATTATGTGCCTATGGTCATAATACCATGGTCATTTATTGTTGTCAATTGCAGGGATCATGCTCCCCCAGTCTATGTGTATAGTCTCTTTGTTGCGTTCAACGGACTTCATGTCAATTTCCGGTTAATGGCTATTACCTTGGCGGACGTCCTGCCTGGCTGTCCAGCCGGCATAACCCGGCCTTTGTCGAGCGATATCGTCCTTCCGCACAAGGACTTTACCGCCGCCATATTATGGCTCACAAACAAAACCGTTCTTCCATCCCTGGCCGCTTCTCCCATTTTTCCCAGACATTTTTTCTGAAATTCGGAATCCCCCACTGCCAGCACCTCGTCCACGATCAGGATCTCAGCCTCCAGATTGGCTGCCACCGCAAAGGCGAGCCTGACGTACATGCCTGAAGAGTAGCGCTTGACAGGGGTGTCGACGAATTTCTCCATTTCAGCAAAGGCGACTATCTCATCAAACTTCTTCCTGATTTCAGCTTTTGTCATCCCCAGGATCGCGCCGTTGAGGAAAATATTTTCCCTGCCTGTCAGCTCGGGATGGAAGCCGGTCCCTATTTCGAGCAGACTTGCGATACGGCCTTTTATCTTTATCACTCCCCTTGTCGGGCTCGTGACCCTTGACATAATTTTGAGCAGCGTGGATTTGCCCGCCCCGTTTCTGCCTGTGATGCCGAGGACCTCGCCCTGCTTAACGTCAAAGGAGACATCGCGGAGCGCCCAGAAACGGTCTTCAGCTGCGCTTTCTTTGTTCCTGGTCTTTTGTTCCTCGTTCTTCGTTCCTGGTTCTTCGGTTATGGTTAACTGAACCTCCTCAAGCTCGGAATTGGGGTCTTCCTTGCCGCGCACTCTTGCCCACCAGCTCTGGATGTCCTTCCGCAGTGTCGCATGGCTTATCGTGCCGTAGCGGTATTGTTTCCAGAGCCCCTCTACACGAATAACGACATCGGTGCTCACAGTTCTTCGTTCCTTGTTCCTTGTTCCTTGTTCCTGCAGCAAAGCACAAAGTACGACAAATTAAAAACTATTCGTTCTTCGTTCCGCATTTTTTTCGGTCCTAGTTCATAGTTGCTGGTTCTTATTTTTTGGTTACTGCAATAAAGCACAAATAAGAACGCACAACGAACTTTCTTCTTAGTTCTTGGCTTGTTGTTGTTTTAAGTATTTTATAAAGGCGCCGATTTTCGAGCTGGTTTTAGAGGCCAAATCATAGATGTCGTCAAAAAGCTCTTGTGGCATATAAGCCTGATCCAATGCAATATAAAGTTGAGACTGAATTTCGGAACAGGATCTTTGGGCATAGGCAAGAAACCTGATGAATTCGGCATTTGATCCCCCGTTAAACCCTTCGGCTATATTAGACATCACTGAAACTGATGCCCTGCACATCTGATCGCGTAGTCCATAATCCTTTGAAAGCTTGGAACTCCCAACGGCGCTATATATCTGGCGGCTCAATTCTCTGCCAAGCTGCCATGCTTCTATCTCTTCGAAACGCTTAATTTTCATGTATTTCGTTCCTGGTTTTTAGTTAAAAAACAGCGACGAACTTTTTTTGTTCCTGGTTCGTAGTCCTTGGTTACTGGTTTAACGAAGCACGAAGAACGAAGCACATACTTATACCGTTTTTGCGTTCCTGGTCCTGGTTTTTAGTCCTTGGTTTAACGACGCACGACGAACGAAGAACTAAGCACATACTTATACCGTATCCATAAAACTCTTCTCTACCCTGCTGAAGAGCACAATGCCTGCGAAGAGGACCAAAAGGGTAGTTGCGATGCTCATGCCTGTTTGAAGCGCGTTGACGGTCCCGACGCCCAGGAAGGCGCAGCGGAACGCCTCTATGACAGGGGCCATGGGGTTCAGGGCGACAATCCACTGATATTTCGCGGGCACCTGCGAGACCGGATAGACTATCGGGGTCGCGTACATCCATAACTGGACCCCGAAACCGACGAGCTGTGCCAGGTCCCGGTATTTGGTGGTCAGGGACGATACTATGATGCCGAAACCAAGCCCCAGGGCCGCCATCTGTAATACTAAGAACGGGAAAAAGAAGATCAAAGGACTGACGGCAACAGCAGCCCCCTTCAGATAGAAGTAGGCGTAGACACAGAGAAAGAGGGCGAACTGAATGCCGAAGGTTATCAGGTTGCTGATAACAACGGATATCGGCACAGCGAGCCGCGGGAACCAGACTTTGCCGAAGATATGCGCGTTGCCGGCAAATGTATTCGACGTCTTATTGAGGCAGCTGGAAAAGTAGTTCCAGCCGACAATTCCGGAGAGATAGAAGAGCGGCTGGGGCAGCCCGTCTGTCGGGATCTTCGCGACCTGACCGAAGATGACAGTAAAGACCAGGGTTGTAAAGACCGGCTGAATCAGGAACCAGAGCGGACCGAGTATTGTCTGCTTGTATACCGCGACAAAGTCACGCCGGACAAAAAGCATGATGAGGTCGCGGTATCTCCATATGTCAGAAAGATGGAGGTCGAACCAGCCTGAGACAGGCCGGATGACCGAGGTCCACTCAATATTTTGTTCGTCAGACATCAATTATTTCGTTCTTCGTTCTTCGTTTGTCGTTTTTAACCAGGAACTAAGAACCAGGAACCAAGAACTTTTTCTATTTGTTGTAATATTGCCTATACCATTCAACAAACTTCTTTAACCCTTCTTCTATGGGAGTCGAGGGCTTGAAGCCTACGTCTTTTATCAGGTCGTCCACGTCAGCATAGGTGGCAGGCACATCGCCCGGCTGGATCGCCAGAAGGTTCTTCTCCGCTTTTTTGCCGAGGCAATCTTCAAGGACCTCTATGAAATGCATCAACTCCACGGGGTTGTTGTTGCCGATGTTGTACAGTTTGTAGGGGGCGTAGCTCGTCGAAGGGTCAGGCCGGTCTCCTGACCACTCCGGGTCAGGGTCGGGTATCCTGTCGATCACCCTCGCGACCCCTTCTATAATATCGTCGATATAGGTGAAGTCCCTCTGCATCCTGCCGAAGTTGAAGACATCAATGGACTTGCCTTCCAGTATCGCCTTTGTAAAGAGAAAATACGCCATGTCAGGCCGTCCCCAGGGACCATAGACTGTAAAGAACCTGAGCCCTGTGACAGGCAGTTTGTATAAGCTGGCATAAGTGTGCGCCATGAGTTCGTTCGCCTTCTTGGTTGCCGCATAGAGCGAGACCGGGTGGTCCACATTGTGATGGACTGAAAAGGGCATATGCGTATTTGCCCCGTAGACTGAGCTCGAAGAGGCGAAGACGAGGTGTTTGACGCTGTTGTGCCTGCAGCCTTCGAGGATGTTGACGAACCCGACAAGGTTGGTGTCAACGTAGGCATGGGGGTTGATCAGCGAGTACCGCACCCCTGCCTGGGCAGCCAGGTTGACGACAATATCGAACTTCTCTTCCCTGAAAAGCCTCGCCATAGCGTCCCTGTCTGCCAGGTCGAGCCTGACCGGTTTGAACTTCTCCTGCATAGTGATCTGCTTCAGCCGGCCGAGTTTAAGGGAGACGTCATAATAGTCGTTGAGGTTGTCCAGGCCCACGACCTCGTCACCCCGTTCGAGCAGCCTTTTGCTCAGGGCACAGCCGATGAACCCGGCAGCGCCGGTGATGAGCACTTTAGTCATTATCACTCCTTTCAGGAACTGATAGAGATAGAGATACAGGTAGAGAATGAGATACAGGTAGAGGTAGAGAATGAGATACAGGTAGAGAATGAGACACGGGTAGAGAATGAGAATGAGTTGTCATGGCTTGCCTTTCAAGCTTACGATTATTTTATTGAGATCATTATATAAATTGTGTAGAGTCTGATCGAGTTTTCCGGAGATTCGGGCATCAATATAGCCTACCCGTTTTCCATATTCAAGATGGCTTTGGGTCTCCGTTAAAGAGCCCCTTGCAATATAATAGAAATTAACCTTGTCCTTCGTATGGTTTCTGCCGTACGCCTCAGCAATGTTAGCTGAAATCCCGAGAGATGAACGTCTGATCTGGGATGTAAAACCATAATCTTCCTTCCGAGGTAAGTTATCAGTGACGGAGGACATATCAACAGCCAATTCCATGGCGCTTTGCCAGATCGGCATCTCTTTAAACGTCTTATACATCTTTGCCTGTTCCTGTACCTTTACCTACTTCCTGTCTTAAGTATTCTATCTCACGTCGAAGTTGCTCAAACTCCTCTGATTTTCGGGCCAGAAACGTCTGGGTCTGAACGAGCCTTTCACTTATTCCTTTGGGGGTGAGGATGTACATATATCCCATCTTGTTTTTGGAGTTCTTGAAGCGCCGGGCCTTTATGTACCCTTTTTCGAGAAGCGCGTTGATGATATAGTTGATGCGCCCGACGCTCAGCCCAACCCTTTTGGAAAGATCGCGCTGGGAAAGGGTGCTGTCCTTCTCCAACTCTCTGAGGGCTTTAAACTGGGATTCGTCCATATAGCAGATTTGGTTCTTTGTGCTTCGTTATTAGTTCCTGGTTCGAAGGCAAGCCTGCTGTGAATATCACTTTGATACTGCTATCAACGATAAACCAAGAACGAAGAACCGAAAACTTATTTCAGGCGGGCTACCGCCGTTACCTGTCACAGGACAAGTTTTGGAATTAAGGCAATGTTTGCTGCGTTCAGTCACTAAACTGAGTAAGACTAACAGGAATGGCCCAAAAACTGCAAGAGAGGCTGAAACACGGCAGAAGACTTGCTCTGAGTGGCAGCTTAAATCCGATGATCCTGAAAAGAATATTTAGCCGCAGACAAACGCAGACGTTTATACAGACATGAAAGATATGAGGAAACAATGATCTTTGTCTGCGCTTGTCTGCGTACGTCTGCGGTTAATGATGCCTTTAAATATTTACTGTAAGTCCGCGGTTAACTGCTGTTATGCAGCAACCTGTATACTGACTATTTCAGCTCAGTAGCCTATGAGTGAATCAGACCCCGCCATTGGACCGGGCATTCCATGTTCATCCAGAGGCCGCATCGAGGGCATCGAGACCCGGTTGGACCGTTTTATCATCTCAAATGATCCGTCAGGCTGCAATATGCCTACTTCCATGATTATGTCCCGTCCAGGCATTTTGATATCAATAAATTTACTGTCCACCCGCTTGGCGAGCGCAATATCGAAGTATCTGCCGGCATTAGAGCCGTCAAAATCCAGCCCGGTCACATCATAAACCCTGAGGGTAAGTTTGCCTGTTTTACACGAGATGCAGTCCGGTTTAATTTCCCAGCTGACAAAAACTATTGCAGGGTCGACTTCCATAAGCAAAAGCTCATTTTCTCCATATTCCTCAGGCAATTTCGGGGAAGGTGTTATCTGCGTCTCCTCAGGAGGGAGTTCCTCTTCAGGCAAAAATACTTTTAAATGGGGCGATTTCTTTTGTTTTGTCTCTGCCCGGGAAGAAACAATCGAGGGAGCAGCATATGTTTGAGCTGTTTCGCCGCCGGTCTCAGGTAATGGCCCGGCAGCTGTTAAAGAGGGCGCCCCTCTTTCTGCGGGGGTTGCTTTGCCGGGCGAGAGTGAAGCCCCTTCCTTTTCTCTTGGTTTCAAGGGAGACTTCTGCTTTGCCGGACCCTTAAATAGCGTTGCAGCTTCAGCGATTAAAGGCTTCTTTTCCGGGGCTGGTTTCTTCCCTGCCAAACTTTTTTTGGTTTTTGCGACGACTTCAGCGATGGAAGCAGCCTTTATGCTTTTTACAGGCTTTTCCTTTTCTACGGGTTTCAAGGTCTTTTCTTCTCTTGCCGGCGCTTTAGTCCGCGGGACGGTTACAGCAACTAAAGTCTTCTTTTCCGGAGCTGGTTTCTTCTCTATTAAACTCTTATCGGTCTTTGCGCCGGCTTCAGCACTGACAGCAGCCTTTATGCTTTTTAAAGGTTTTGTCATTGACTTCCCGGCAGCAGTCTTTTTGACCTTCTCAGGAGCAGTTTTTGTTGTGCCTGTGGATTTGACGGCAGCCTTTTGCCCAATCTTCGTTTTTATAGTCCCAGCTATTGGGGCAACGGCCTTTGCAGGAGACTTTATCGGCTTTTTCGCCGAGGTCAAAGATTTCTCGGCGCTTATCGCTTTTGCGGTTTCTCTGACCGGTTTCTTTATGGCCTTTGCTGTTTTTTCTGCAGCTTTCACCGGTTTGGCTGCCGGAGCTTTGCCTGTTGTTGTCTTCCTGATTTCCGGGGCTTTCGGCTTCTTTGTCTTTGCAGCAGAGACAGCTGCCGCAGACTTTGCCCTTGTTTTTGTCCCTGCCGGCTTAACGGGACTTTTCGCAGTCTTGATCGGTTTTTTGCTCCCGGTTTTTGTTACTGTCTTTGTTGCCTTGACCGCTGTCTTCTTTTGTACTGAAGCCTTTGGAGGAGAGACAGGAGTTGCTTTTATTTTAGCCGGGGCCTTTGCCACGACTGCCTTCTTCTTTTCAGTTTTGGACTGAGTCGGCTTCTTTAAAGTTTTTTCTGCAGCTTTCAGGGAAGGCCCCGCTGTTTTTTTCGCAGAGAGTTTTGAAGTGCCGGCAGAAGCTTTGGATGTTGTCTGAGACTTTTTCATGCTTATTGTTACCTTTTACGAAATTCTATCAAAATTTTTGATAAAAGTTTACATTTATTTTTAATAGTTCAGCCATCAGCTCTCAGCTTTAAGCAAAAAAGGCGGACAAAAAACTATATTTATCAGACTATGCTGAACTTGACTGAACCTCTGTATACTGGGCTTTTAGCTTACAGCTGCTGATTGCTGACCGCTGAAAGCCTGTTTTATTTTAATGCGCCTCTGCCCAGTTTTTCCCGTAGCCTATATCGACCTTCACAGGGACGGAGAGTGAAACAGCTCCCTCCATTTTTTCCCTTGCGATCTCCATTACGGCCTTCAGTCCGGATTCCGGTACTTCAAAGAGCAGTTCATCATGTACCTGCAATATCATCTTTGCATGGATATTCTGATTATGCAAGCTTTTCCTTAGCTGTATCATCGCAAGCTTGATTATGTCTGCCGCGGTACCCTGTATCGGCGAGTTGACCGCCAGCCTCTCGCCCTGCTGCTGTATGTTCCTGTTGGGGCTGGTTAATTCAGGGACAGGTCTTTTTCTGCCGAAGAGGGTTGTTACATAGCCCTTTTCCCGCGCTTCGGCAAGGCTGTTTTTGATATATTCCCTGACTCCGGGATGCCGTTCGAAATACTGTTTTATATATTTTTCCGCCTCTCTTCTGTCTATATTCAGGGCCTCTGAAAGGCCGTAGGCCGACATGCCGTAGATGACGCCGAAATTGACTGTCTTGGCAATCCTCCGCATATCAGTCGTCACCTTCTCAAGGGCCACGCCATATAATTCCGAGGCGGTCCGCGTGTGGATGTCTACGCCGTCGTTAAAGGCCCTGATAAGGCCTTCATCCCCGCTGAGGTGGGCGAGGATTCTCAGTTCGACCTGGGAGTAATCAGCAGACAGCAGCAGGTTGCCGGGTTCCGCTATGAACGCCTCCCGGATGCGTTTGCCCCATTCCCCGCGCACAGGGATATTCTGGAGGTTCGGATCACTGCTGCTCAGTCTCCCGGTCGCTGTCACGGTCTGGTTAAAGGAGGTATGTAAACGGCCTGTCTCCGGGTTGATGAGTGAAGGCAGTGTGTCGAGATAGGTTGACTTCAGTTTTGTCAGACTCCTGTAATTAAGCACTTCACGCGGGAGTTCATGGACCGCGGCGAGTTCTTCCAGCACTTCCATCCCCGTTGAAAAGCCTGTCTTCGTCTTTTTGGAAGGACTCAGGCCAAGGCTTTGAAAAAGAACTGTGCTCAACTGTTTGGGCGAGTTTATATTGAACTCCTCTCCTGCAAGGAAAAAGATCCGTTTGCGCAGGCTGTCGATCTCGACGGACATTTCCCCGGACAGACTGTTGAGGATGTCCGGGTCAATCTTGATCCCTGTCTTTTCCATGTCGACAAGCGCTTCGATAAGCGGCATCTCGATCCCGAAATAAACGTTTGAGAGACCCTCGTCAGCGAGTTTCTCAAACAGTATATCTTTTAATTCATAGGAAATGGCCGCGTCTTCTCCCGCATAGGAGGTCGCTTCTTCCAGAGGGACCTCTGCAAAGGAGACCCTTTTTTTCAGGACTTCCATGAAGGATTTTTTTCTCTTTGAGAGATATTCGAAGGAGACTTCGTCCAGGCTGTGATTGGACTTGTTCGGATTCAGGAGATATGCCGCTATCATGGTATCAAAGAGCTTTCCCGCAACAGCGACCCCGTTCCGGCCGAGGAGCATGAGGTCATATTTAAGGTTATGTCCGATCTTGGTTATTCCGGCGTCCTGCATAAGCGGCGAGATCGCCCTTAGAGCTTCCCCCGGGTCTATCTGCCTGACTGCGTTGCCAAGGGAGGAAGAATGAGCCACAGGGACATAGAAGGCCAGCTCTTTCCCGTCGCAGAAAGAGATGCCGACAAGCCTGTCTGTCAAGGGGTTTCTGCCGGTTGCTTCCGTATCAAAGGCGATCTCAGGCTTCAGCGCGGACAGGACTTGTTCCAGTCTTTCCAGAGAGGTGATGGCTTCATGTTTTCTTTCGGGGCATTCGCTTGACGGCAGAAGCTTCATCAGGGTGGTAAACTCGAATTCTTTGAAAAGGGGCAGAAGCGCCAGCCAGTCCGGGGTCTGCAGGTTGAATTCTTCACGGTCGATTTCAACAGGGACTGCCAGATCGATTGTCGCGAGTTTTTGACTCAGCCGGACGATCTCCCTGTTGTCAGAGACCATTTTTCTGAGTCTTTCTTTCTTTATCTTTTCGGGATGTTCAAGGAGGTCCTCGAGGCTCTCAAATGAAGAAAGGAGTTCCTTTGCTGTTTTTTCTCCTACGCCCTTAATCCCGGGAATGTTGTCCGACGCATCACCTGTAAGCGCCATAAACTCGGTCACCCTTTCCGGACCTGCCCCGAATTTTTCTCTTACATACGCCTCGTCGAGGACCCTGTCTTTCATGGGGTCATAGATCTTTATATGTTCATCCACAAGCTGCAGCATGTCTTTGTCCGCGGTCACAATGAACACATCGGTCCCTTGTGCGGCCGCATCTTTTGCCAGGGTGCCGATGATGTCATCGGCCTCGTAACCGGGGAGTTCGAAGATCTTGATGCGAAAAGCTGATATGACCTTTCTGATATAAGGGAGCTGCCGCACCAGGTCCGGGGGCGTCTCAGGCCTGTGCGCCTTGTAGTCCTGGAACAGCCTGTGCCTTTCAGTTGGGACAGGGGAGTCGAAGCAGACGACAAGGGCGTCGGGTTTTTTCTCCCGTATTACCTTTAAAAGCATGGTGGTAAACCCATAGATTGCGTTCGTAGGCAGGCCCCTGGAATTGGCAAGCCCTTTTATCGCATAGAAGGCCCGGTATACGTAAGAATTGCCGTCAACGAGATAGAGGTCCATGGCTGGAATTATACCTAAAATTGACTAAAGTTGCGGTATTATTTAAAATTAACTAAACGTTTAAGGAGGCGCATTTGAGCATAACAGTTGAGGACATGACGAGCACGAAAAAAAGGCTGAAGATAGAGATTCCGGCTGATATTATACAAAAAGAATACGTCATGTCGGTCAGCAGTGTTAGGCAGAAGGCAAAAATACCGGGGTTCAGGCCCGGACATGCGCCGGTGAGCATTATCGAAAAAAAATTCGGCACGGACATCAAGAACGACATACTGGACAAACTCATACCTGACTACTACTCAAAGGCCCTGAAAGAGGCGAACCTGGTCCCTGTGACTCTTCCCAAGTTTGAGGGCAGTCTGGAATTCAGGAAGGACGAACCCCTCTCCTTTGCCCTCACCGTAGAGGTCAGGCCGAATGTCAACGACCTGAAATATACCGCGCTGAAGGTGAACGATATAGAAAGCTCTGTGGAGGAGAAGGAGATAGAGGAGACTCTCAGGGGTCTGCAGGACGAAAGGGCCCTGTTTGAAGCTGTTGACAGGCCTGTCGGGGAGAGTGATCTGGTTGTGATAGATTATGTGAAATTCGACCCTACAGGGGAGAAGGAACTCTCTTCCGCAAAAGACCAGGTCATGAACCTGGGGAATAATGTGGCCCCCCAGGGCATACTGGATGAGATAGTGGGAAAGAATAAAGGTGATGTAGTTGATATTACCCTCCCGGCCTTTGAAGGCGGAGAAGTCAAGGAAGACGGCGGCAAAGGTGACCGGATCAGGATTACGATAAAAGAGGTAAAGGAGAAGAAGCTCCAGACGGTCGACGACGAGTTCGCCAAGGACTTCGGTCATGATACACTTGAAGCCCTCAGGGAAAAGATCAGGGAAGGCATCCTGAAGGCAAAGAAAGAAAGCGCGGCAAAGCAGCAGAAGGCGTCCCTTGTTGAGATGCTGGTTGCATCCCATGAAATGGATGTCCCTGAATCTCTTCTCGAAAAAGAACTGGAGAATCTTGTCGTGAACGAGAAGGCGTCTAAAAAGAAATCAGGAGAGGTGATCGGGGAGGCAGGGCCGGGAAAAAGCTCTGAAGACACGGCTGATGCGGAGATTGCAGAAAGGCTCCGTCCCCAGGCGGTCAAAAATGTAAAGGCCACGATTCTGCTTGACATGATTGCTGAAAAAGAGGGCGTGACAGTAGCTGAAGACGAAATAAAATCCAGGATAGCAATACTGGCGAGACATTTTCAGACGACGCCTGAAAATGTGATAAACCTCTTTGTTACCAAGGACGGCTCCCTGGAGAACTTCAAACATACCATACAGGATGAGAAGGTGATGGACCTGGTGCTTTCCAAGGCTGAATTGGTGAAAGGGGCGTAGCATGAGTGTTATTCCGATGGTTATAGAACAGACGGGGAGGTCCGAAAGGGCTTATGATATCTATTCGAGGCTGCTTAAAGACAGGATAATATTTTTAGGCACGGCGATAGATGATCAGGTCGCCAATACAGTAGTGGCCCAGATCCTTTTTCTGCAGACTGAGGACCCGGACAAAGACATACATATTTATGTAAATTCGCCCGGCGGCATTGTGACGGCCGGCCTGGCCATTTACGACACAATGCAGTATGTCAAACCCAATATAGCTACATACTGCATAGGACAGGCCGCAAGTATGGGGGCGCTGCTTCTGGCCGCCGGCACAAAAGGGAAAAGGTATTCACTCCCCAATGCGAGGGTGATGCTGCATCAGCCTATGGGAGGTTTTCAGGGGCAGGCGACGGACATAGAAATACATGCCAGGGAAATATTAAATATGAAGGACACCCTGAACCGGATAATTTCGAGCCATACGGCCCAGCCGCTCGAGAAGATACGTACTGATACCGACAGGGACTTTTTTATGTCGGCGCACGAGGCCAAAGAATACGGCATAGTGGATGAAGTGATTGAATCTATCAAGAAGTAACAGCGCTGGCTGAGGAGACGATTTCTCCCAACGCCTAACCGGAGGTAACATGGCTAAAAAAGATGAAGAGGCTCTTAAATGCTCGTTCTGCGGCAAAGGCCAGGACGAGGTAAAAAAACTTATCGCAGGGCCTACAGTATATATATGCAATGAATGCATAGAGTTGTGCAATGAAATTATCGCCGATGAATTATATACGGAGGCGAGCGGCGGGGTTCTGCCGAAGCTGCCTACCCCGAAAGAGATACATGCGGTATTAAATGATTATGTCATAGGGCAGGAATATGCCAAGAGGATCCTTTCCGTGGCAGTCCACAACCATTACAAAAGGATATACAATCCTTCTGAAACCGACGTGGAACTCCAGAAGAGCAATATATTGCTTGTCGGACCTACAGGCACAGGCAAGACCTTGCTTGCGCAGACCCTTGCCAGGACCCTGAATGTGCCTTTTACGATAGCTGATGCAACGACGCTTACAGAGGCCGGTTATGTCGGAGAGGACGTTGAAAATATAATACTTAAGCTGCTCCAGGCTGCTGATTACGATGTAGAGAAGGCGCAGAGGGGGATAGTATATATAGACGAAATCGATAAGATAAGCAGGAAGTCGGATAACCCCTCCATTACGAGAGATGTCTCGGGTGAAGGGGTCCAGCAGGCCCTGTTAAAGATTATCGAAGGTACTGTGGCCAACATACCTCCCCAGGGAGGCCGCAAGCACCCTCAGCAGGAGTTTATCCAGGTGGATACGACCAACATCCTTTTTGTCTGCGGAGGGGCTTTTACCGGACTGGAAGGTATTCTGGACCAGAGGATAGGAAAAAAGACGGTGGGGTTCGGCTCCAAAGTAGTCAGCAAGACCGAGAGGAAGATCGGGGACCTGCTCAGATTGACAGAACCTCAGGACCTGATCAAATACGGTCTCATCCCTGAATTTGTGGGGAGGCTGCCGGTGGTCACTACCCTGGACGAACTGGATGAGGCAGCTCTTATCAGGATCCTGGTGGAGCCGAAAAATTCACTGATCAAGCAGTATCAGAAACTTCTTTCGTTCGATAATGTCAGGCTGAAGTTTACAGACGGGGCCTTGTCCGCTATCGCAAAGAAAACAGTAAACCGGAAATCCGGGGCAAGGGGACTCAGGGCCATACTGGAAGAGATAATGCTGGACGTCATGTACGAGATACCTTCGCAGAAAGGCATCAAGGAATGTCTGATAACCGAGGAGACGGTGGTTAAAAAGGACAAGCCGCTCCTTATTTACGAGAAACAGGCCGAATCCGCATAATTGTCGCAAAAAGATTCAGCTTCTGTCCGCTGTCATTTCCGCTTGTCGGGAATCCTTCTGAAATGCCCAAGAATCGGGGAAAGATTCTCGCCCCGGCGAGTCGCTGAGGAGACCGGACAAGCCGGAATGACAATCTATTGCTGCTGTAGGAGTTCACTGGAAGTGGCTTCTTGAACTGCCTGAAAATGGCCGCAAGTCCAATGTGTGCAAGGGTTTGCGATCTCTGTGAACTCTGTGGTTATTTTTAAAGGTATTTTTTTGGGTTAATCAGATTGATGAGGTCTTTTTGCAGTCAGGGATTTCTCCAGCGCTTTTTTTATGGCCTCTTTCAGACTTTCATCGCTTACTTCAGACAAGAGTTCGGTTATAAAGGACCGGTTTTCAGGGGTAAGCTCAAAAGGCTTGCGCGGCGGTGCGGCCCTCTGCTTTTTCTGCGGAATTCTGCCGAGCCGGAACCTTATATTCTGCACGTCATAGGCGCTCAGCTTCTTTATGATTTCACTCTTGTAAAAGGAGCACTGCTGCATCCATATCGGCGAAGTCACATGGAGCAGGAGTTCCCTGTCCGACAGACTTACAGGGAAGAGCTGAGCAGCGATCTGCTCATCAAAGATTTCATGCCAGTCGTTCCTGATGCGGGCGAGCCTGACACCGCTCTCGAGTCCGAGATTTCTTAAGAGCGGACCAAGAACAGCGCCAGTCTTCTTCACTAAACAACCTTTTTAACAGTCCCCGAGCGCAGGCATCTCGTGCACACATAGGCACGTTTAACGCCATCGCTGGTCGAAATACGCGTCCTTTGCAGATTAGGCATGATCTGCCTTTTTGTTCTATTATTGGCGTGGCTTACATTATTGCCGACAGTCTTTTTCTTGCCGCAAGCGATACAACTGGCCATTCTTCAATCCCCCTTTCATAATTGCATTAACGAAGTCTTTTATGATAGCATATCGCAGTTACTGATACAAGCTGAAGCGGGTAATCTATATATTTTTAAAATCCGCAGTTTAATTTCTTTTTATAAGGTTAGGGAATAATGCCAAAAGTCAGAATTTACGAATTAGCTAAAAAATTGAACAAGCAGAGCAAGGAGATCCTGGATGAGCTTGCCAGGATGGGCATTGAGGGCAAAACTCACACCTCCGGTATCGAAGAGGATGTCGCGAAAAAAATAACCGTGGCCTTATCTCCCCGCTCCGCTAAAGAAAAAATTGCGCCTGAACCTATAAAAAAAGCCGTGGACAGACCTGCCGTAAAAGCTGCCCAGGAAAGCAAGCCCGCACAAAAGAAGATCACCGGGGAGCAGAAAAAACCGGAACCTGTTGCGCCGGAACCTGTCGCGCCGGAACCTGTCGCGCCGGAAGTTGTCGCACCGGAAGTTCCGGAGGCAGAACTCAAGCCGGCTGCTGCCGCCCAGGAGACTGAGGATGAAGTGAAATTGCCGGACCGCTTCAAGAAAGAAATAGAGGCTGAAAAGATCGAAAAGTTCAAGGCAAAGCCCGGCCTGCAGCGTGCCTTTCAGACTATCAGAAAAATAGAGCCTAAAAAATGGCAGGATGCCAGAGGGCATAAGAAGGGCGAAAGGGGAAGACCCGGATTCAGACCGGACGAAAAGACGGCTGTTCTGTCCACCATGCCACGGAAAAAAACCCTGAAACTTCGTGAAGGCGCTACTGTGAAAGAATTTTCCGAACTCCTGGGCCTGAAATTCACGGACGTTATAAAAAAATTCATGGAACTCGGATACATGCCCACCATAAACCAGCCTGTGGATGCTGATGCAGCCCTTTTAGTAGCAGAAAACTTCGGGATCAAAATGGAGATTGCCTCTGTAGAAGAAGACATATATGAAGAGGTCGAGCTCCAGGAAGATGCCGCAAACCTTGTGCCGCGCGCCCCGGTAGTCACGATCATGGGACACGTCGATCATGGCAAGACATCACTGCTTGATGCTATCAGGGAGACAAAGGTCACTGAAACAGAAGCAGGGGGAATTACACAGCACATAGGCGCGTACAAAGTGAATTTAAAAGGGAAAGACATTGTCTTCCTTGATACCCCCGGCCATGAAGCCTTTACCTCGATGAGGGCGAGGGGAGCAAAGGTCACGGATATTGTGGTCCTTGTAGTAGCGGCAGATGACAGCGTTATGCCTCAGACCATAGAGGCCATTAACCACGCCAAGGCGGCCAACGTTCCGATCGTCGTGGCAGTGAACAAGATAGATAAGCCTGAAGCCAATGTGGCGAGGGTCAGAACGGAACTTTCAGAAAAAGGCGTTATTGCTGAGGAATGGGGCGGTCAAAATATCTTTGTTGAGGTCTCGGCCAAGAAAAGGATAGGCATTGAACACCTCCTTGAGATGATCCTTCTCCAGGCCGAGGTAATGGAGCTGAAGTCCAATCCTGCGAAAAAGGCCAGGGGGACTGTCATCGAGGCCAAACTTGATAAGGGAAGAGGCCCTGTTGCAACGCTTCTTGTGCAGTCAGGGACCTTGAAAATCGGAGATGCTTTACTGTCAGGATCGCATGTCGGCAAGGTGAGGGCGCTTATAGATGATACCGGCAAAAGAATTGAAGCCGCGGGCCCCTCAACCCCGGTCGAGGTAATAGGGTTTTCGGAAGTGCCTGCCGCAGGAGATATATTTACTGTTACCGAGGATGAGAAAAAGGCGCGGCAGATAGCCCTGTCGAGATTCCAGAAGCAGAGGACACTCGATATTGCAAAGGCCAAGAAATTGACCCTTGATGAACTCTACACGAAGATAAAAGAAGGGCAGATAAAGGAATTGAACATCATAATCAAAGGTGATGTGCAGGGCTCTGTCGAGGCTATCAAAGACGCCTTTGAGAATATTACCCATGCCGAGGTTAAAGTGAGGGTTATACACACCTCTGTCGGAGGGATCACCGAATCTGATGTAATGCTGGCAACGGCCTCGAATGCCATTATAATCGGCTTTAATGTAAGACCTGAATCAAAGGCCTCTCAGACAGCGGAAAAAGAAGGCGTAGACATAAGGCTCTATAATGTGATCTATGAGGCGATAGAAGACGTGAAGAAGGCACTGGAAGGCCTTCTTGAGCCTACGTTTAAAGAGAAAGTGCTCGGGAGGGCCGAGGTAAGGCAGCTGTTCCCTGTGTCAAGGCTGGGCACCATAGCGGGCTCATATGTAACTGACGGATATATTTCCCGCGCGTGCGACGGCATCCGCGTTTTAAGGGACAATATCGTTATTTACGAGGGAAAGCTGAGCACGCTGAAGAGATTTAAGGACGACGTGAAAGAGGTGCAGTCAGGGTATGAATGCGGCATAATGATAGAGAATTTTAACGATATTAAAATCGGCGACATCCTTGAAGACTACATTATAGAAAAATTTGCTACTAAACTCTAAACCATAAAGCATTATCCGTTATGCGTGACAGGAGAAGGAACATCGCCCGGCGAATGCTCCTTTTTTAAGTTTTATCCCTTCTCCTCTCATAAGGCATCACGCGTAATACCTTATGAGAGGGCAATATGCTTCCTTATAAACGATCGCAGAGAGTAGGGGACCTTGTACGTGAAGAGGTCGCCGACATAATCATGTACCGGCTGAAAGATCCGCGGATAGGTTTTGTAACGGTGACCGGTGTTGATATGTCGCCTGACATGAAAAACGCAAGGGTATATGTGAGCGTGCTGAAAGAGGAGGACCGTGAACTTACCATGGAGATCCTGAACTCGTCGAAATCGTTTATCCGTTCACTGCTCTCAAAAAGACTCAGGATGAAATTCATTCCCACCGTTGAATTCAGATTTGATACCTCGATAGAATACGGCTACAAGATAGACAAGCTCCTGAAAGAGATTAAAGACCGGGATGAAGATACCTAAAGAGATTGCCTCGGTCTTTAAAAAAGAAACTGTTTTTTTTCTGGCAACGCATATTAATCCGGATGGTGACGCAATAGGCTCTGCCCTTGCCTTATCAAGCGCCCTCGAATCTATCGGGAAAAAGGTGTATGTCTACAATAAAGACCGCGTTCCCGAACTGTACAAATTCATGCCCGGGCATCAGAGCTTCAGGTCCGGCCTGAAAAATGCTTTTACTGAAGACCCTGTCCTGGTGCTTTTAGACTGCAACAGCCCTGAAAGGGCGGCGCTTGAGAAGTATCCGTTCCGGAGATCCGTAGTTATAGACCACCATCAGACAGAAAGAGATTTCGGAGATGTCAGGTGGGTAGTTCCCGGAGCGGCGGCCACGGGCCTTATGATCTTTTATCTTATAAAGGCTATGGGGGTGGCGCTTACCAGGGAGATAGCCACCAACCTGTATACCTCGATAGTTGTTGATACCGGCACTTTCCGCTACAGCAATACTTCGTCCGAAGTCCTGATTGCATCCGCGGAACTTATAAAAGCTGGAGCAGACCCTTCGTATATAGCAGAATGTCTCTATGACCGATGGGAGGAGGACAGATTTGAGCTCCTTGTAATGACATTGAATAATCTTGAAATAAAAAATGGTGTTGCTTTTATGCATATAACAAAAAAGATGTTTCAAAAAACAGGCACATCATCCGAAGATACGGAGAATTTTTCGAATTTCCCCCGGCAGATCAAGACAGTAAAAATCTCAGCTTTTTTCAGGGACATAGGCGACGGTTTCTGGAAGGCTAGCCTGCGGTCAAAAGGGAATATTGATGTTTCGAAGATAGCTGAATTGTACGGGGGGGGCGGACACAGGAATGCGGCCGGCTTTAAGACAAGGGGGAGTCTGAGGGCGGTAAAGGAAAAATTCCTGCTGAATGCCGGGGAAATACTCGGGCATTGATAAGCTTCGGTTTTCTCTCCACCTCTTATGGTGACTGATGCACGTAATAATTAACCTCAATAAACCTTCCGGCATAACCTCGAGACAGGCGGTAACCAGGGTCCAGCGCCTGTTTGGAGCGAAGAAAGCGGGACATGCCGGCACCCTAGATCCCCAGGCCACAGGCGTGCTGCTGATCTGCCTGAATGAAGCTACCAAGGTCGCCAGATTTCTGACGGATATGGAAAAACAGTACGCGGCAAGGGTAAAACTTGGAGAAAGAACTGATACCTATGATGCCGCGGGGCGGGTCATTGAGAGAAGGGACATATCTTTTCTCTCTGAAGCTGACCTGTTTGAAGCGGTCCATGCATTTAAAGGCATAATAAAACAGAAACCTCCGATGTACTCAGCGGTCAAAATCGGCGGAAAGACACTTTACAAACTCGCGAGAAAAGGCATTGAAATAGAAAGGCCGGACCGCACAGTCCATGTTTATGATATCAGGATTACTGCAATAGATATTCCCTATTTTGATCTGGTGATTTCCTGCTCAAAGGGCACTTATATCAGATCTCTTTGTGATGATATTGGGAGGAGACTCGGGACCGGCGCCCATATGGCAGGTCTTGAAAGGACCGCGGTCGGATTTTTTAATATAAAAGATTCATTCTCCTTTGATGATCTGGCTGAAGATGAAAAACTGTATTGTTCGGTAGATCAGGCACTGTCAAAATTGCCTGAAATAGAGCTTGCTGATGACGATTATAAGAAGGCAAAAAATGGGGTGAAGGTTAGGGCGGGATCATGTAATCTTTCTAACGGAGAGTTTGTCAGGCTGAAAGATCCGGCTGGAAACTTATTTGCTATCGGCAGGGCCGAGTCAAATATTATAAGTATAGAACGAGTTCTGAATCTCAAATGATTTCCCTGTTTGTTTCTGCTAAATCTGCTGTTTCCGCATCCTGGAAATATTAAATAAAATTAATAGTTACGCTCTGGAAAACTGTGGCTGACTGAAGTGCCAAACCTCAAAATGTTAAACCAATTTCTTAATGTTTAGTTTGAACTACACGATATATCAGAAATATTTCGCAAAAAAAAAGCTTGACAATAGTATTTGTTTTTGGTAATCATATGCTATGATTTTTAGTGGAAGAGATTCAATAGGCCTGGACATTGGCTCAAGTTATATTAAAACAGTCAAGCTGAAAGAGGCTAGGGGCGGATATGAACTTGATCTCTTTCATCTGCATCAGCTTCCTCCTGAATTGATCGTCGACGGCTCGATAATCGATTCCATCCGTTTAGTCGAATCTCTCAAGGATATGATCAAAGCCGCCGGTATAAACACAAAAAGCGCCGCCATATCCATCTCAGGGCATTCCTCCGTAATAATTAAGAGGATTTCATTGCCTGAGATGACGGAAGAGGAACTTTCGGAGTCCATTAAATTTGAAGCTGAACAGTATATCCCCTTTGATATAGACGATGTAAATCTCGATTTTCATATTATCGGGCCGAAAGAAGAGCCCGGCCAAATGGATGTTATTCTCGTTGCGGTCAAGAAAGACATTATTAACGAATATATTTCTGTGGTCAAGGAAGCAGGACTCGACCCTATTATTGTTGATATTGGTTCTTTTGCTCTCGAAAATATGTATGAAATAAATTATGAGATTGAATCAGGCAAAAATATAGCGTTGCTCAATATCGGTGCAAGTACTGTTAATCTGGTCATTCTAAAAGGGGGCATCTCAGTATTTACGAGAGACAGCTCTCTTGGCAGTAATCTGCATACCGAAGCGCTTCAGCGTGAATTTAACATTTCCTACGAAACTGCTGAAAGATTGAAAAGGGGGGAAGCCGTTGAAAATATTTCTCCTGAGGACGCGCGGGCTGTTATAGATTCCGCTTCCGAAGAAATTCTGAACGAAATAATGCGTTCCTTTGATTATTTCAGGAGTACCACAGACCATGAAGATATTTCGCAGGTGATCCTGAGCGGAGGATGTTCCCTGATCGTCAATTTTGTATCCATGATAGCTGAGCGGTCCGGAATAGAAATAAGGCTCGTTGAACCGTTTAAAAATATCAAGATACCCAAGAAATTTGAAACTACCTACTATGTAAATGAAAATACTTCCTACCGGGTAGAGGAAATTGCGCCGATGCTGGCTGTTGCTGTTGGTCTTGCCTTAAGAAGGCAGGGTGACCGATGATCAAGGTCAATCTGCTCCTCGTTAAGAAGAAGAAAAAACAGAAGCCGCTTCCGACCTTTTTGATTTCAACGGTATTTATTACCCTGGCAGTATGCCTTATACTTGCGTATCTCGTATTTTTCTTTAGCGGACGTGTTTCCGAGAAGCAGGCCAAGGTAAAGGAAAACGAAGCGAAAATATCAGAGCTTAAGCAAAAGCTCAAAGATGTGGAAGATTACGAAAAACATAATGCCAGTTTCCAGAAGCGAAAGGATGTCATTGAAACGCTGAGCAAGAACAAAGCCCTGCCTGTGAAAATTCTGGATGAGGTAAGCCAGCTTCTTCCTGTAGGTGTATGGCTTACTTCCATGGAGGTAAAAGGGGACAGCATCAACTTAAGTTGTACGGCGTTTACGAACACGGACGTTGTGAATTATGTAGATAACCTCAAGAACTCCAAGATCTTCACTGATGTTTATCTTCAGGAATCTGTTCAGGTACAGACTGCTGGGATCGCACTATATAATTTCAGATTAACATTTAAGGTAAAGAGATAAGCATGGCTATAAATATAAACATAAAAAATCTTCCGCCATATGCAAAATTAATTATATCGGTCCTGCCGTCTCTTATATTGTCTATCGCCGTCATTACATTATTTATTCTGCCGAAACAGAAGACAATTAAAACCCTCGATGCAACTATAGATAGCCAGAATAATGAGATTGCAGCCAGTCAGGCCAAATCCGCAAAACTCGACATTCTAAAACAGGAAAATGAGAGGCTGCTGAAGAGGATTAATGAACTCCAGGACCAGCTGCCGGAAGAAAAAGAGATATCTTCTCTTCTGAAGCAGGTATCAGATATGGGGATCGCGGCGGGTCTTGAGATAAAATCATGGAAACCCGGCCAGAAGATCACTCATGAGAGCGGCATTGTCTACGAAATTCCGGTTGCGGTCGAAGCTATCGGGACATACCATAATTTGGGGTATTTTCTGAGCGGATTGACGAAATTGAACAGGATTGTCAACATCAGTGATATGAAAGTGACAAATCTTAAATCAGTGAAAGAAGCAGGGAAAGGGGAAAATCTCCTTAGTGTTTCGTTTAAGGCCTCAACTTTTTCTGCCATACCTGAAAATGAGCTTGCGGAAGCCGAGTCAAAGGCGGGAGCAAAGGGCGGAGCGAAGGGCAGAGCAAAGCCCGGAGCGAAAGCCGGGAAGAAATGATGAAGAAGCTGCTATATATATTTATTGTTTTTTCAATGATCAGCAGTTTTGGCTGCAAAGATAAAGCTCCAGCCGGAAAGAAGCCGGTTGCCAAAAAGCCAACGGCAACCTCTCCTGCGCCGTCAGCTGCTGTGCAGCAAACGGGGCCAAAGGCAGAAAACGAGATTTACGTTTATGATCCGAAGGGAAGAAGGGACCCGTTTATGTCTCTGGTCCAGGTTGCCAAGGCAAAAGTTCAGAGGAAGCCCGGCGCGAGTCCCATAGAGAATTATGATGTGGATGATATTAAGCTCATAGCCATAGCCTCTGACAACAAGCAATATTATGCCCTGATAACGCTTCCGGATAAAAAATCCTATACGATCAGAAAAGGAATGACTTTAGGTCTTAATAATGGAAAAGTAAAAGAGATTACAAAGGATTCTGTCTTTATACAGGAACAGGTTAAAGACTACAAAGGGCAAAATAAAACTAGAGATACAATATTGAAACTCCGCAAGGAGGGGGAAGAATGAAAAAAAATAAAATAACAAATCTCTGCATATCACTTGTTGGTTTATTATTGCTTTTCGGATGTGCCACAACATCCGGGACGAAGGAAGTGTCTTCGTCAGAAGGTATACCGGTTATAACCGATATCGCGATAGAAGACAACACTGTGGTGGTTAAAAGCAATAAGAACTTTACTTATACCCTATACAGTGCCAATGATCCGTATAGAACCACTGTTGACATTCCTGACATGTCCATAGGCGCTTTCACCAGCAAGATCGCTTCAAATACGTCCGGGATAACAGAGATCATACCGCAGCAGATAGAATCGCCGCATATGGCGGTCAGACTCGATATCATTCTTCAGTCGCCTTCTAATATATCTCCATCATATAAAAATAATACTTTGGTGCTTTCAATCGCAAAAGAAGAGCCGGTTGCATCATCAGCAATTATAAATGCCGAAGCTGAAGAACCCGCCCCGGCCGTTGCTGAACCGGTTTCGTCAGCTGAACCTCCTTCCAATGATGTAACGGCAGCTAAGGAGAATAAACAACCTGCATCCAAGGCGACAGAGATCAGGAGTATTGAACTGAGAAAAGCCGGAGATGGGATAAAGGTGCTGATTACCGGCAATGGCTTTATAATGCCGAATGTTTTCCCGATAAATGAGAGAATCGTCGTGGATATCCCGGACGTATCAATGAAAGCAGTGCTGCCGGAACACGTAATGGCGCCGCTGAAAAGTATCAGGGCCGGCAAGCATAAGGACAAATTGAGAATTGTTTTCGACTTACAGGAGAAGACGAATTATGATGTTACCGCAATAGGGAACTCCGTAGAGATTTCCCTGCTGGGCAAGGATATGCAAGCGGTTGATAAAAGGCAGGAGCCCAAAACAGCCCAGGCTCATTCGAACAGACCGGCCAAGGCAGCTGAACCAAAACCGGCTGCGGGACCTGAACAATTGGTTGAAGGTGAATTCACAGGAAAGAAGATATCCCTTGATTTTCAGGATGCTGATATTGTACCCATATTCAGACTGCTTGGAGATATCAGCGGATATAATATTGTCGTGAACCCGGCAGTGAAAGGGAATATTACCCTTAAACTGGTCAATGTGCCCTGGGACCAGGCTTTGGATATTATGCTTAAAACATTTTCTCTGTCCAAGATTGTGGATGGAAATATAATCAGGGTGGTACCTACAGCCGTAGTATCAAAAGAGCTTGATGAGATAACAAAGGCAAAAAAAGCGAGGGATGAATCAGGGGACCTGAAGACAAGGGTTTTCCCGGTAAATTATGCGGATCTTGCGAAATTAAAGGACATGATCGACAAGGCAAAAGTGCTTAGTTCAAGAGGCAGCATCACTCTGGATGAAAGAGGCAGTTCCCTCATAATTAATGACCTCGAGAAGAACCTCGAAGAGGTAGACATACTGGTGAGGCAGTTGGACCGGGCGGAGATGCAGGCGCGTCAGGTGATGATAGAGGCCAAGATCGTTGAGGTAACCTCCACATATACGAAGGACCTCGGCATTCAGTGGGGTGCGTTCCTTGCAGGTTCGACAGATAACGGCAGTGGCGTTATCGGCGGGAATGGAATGGGTTCCAGCTCGAATCCAGTCACCCCTCTGGTGAATTTACCGGCAAGTGTGACTACAGGGCAGATCGGATTCGGTCTTATCAACAGGGCAGGGACTTTTGCCCTTGACCTCAAATTGTCGGCAATGGAACAGCTGCTTAAAGGCAAGGTTATATCCAATCCCAAGATCATGACGATGAACAATCAGGAGGCCAAGATAACACAGGGAAGCACTATATATATTGCAAATACACCGACGGGCGGAAACACGGTGAGCTTTACCGCTGTTGACGCAAACCTGTCTCTTACGGTGAAGCCGCGTATAGCCCCCGGAGGTGCGATCTTCATGGATCTTGACATCACCAAGGACCAGCCCGGGCCGGTTCTTAATGATAATGTTACGGTGCTAAGGAATACCGCAAAGACTTCCGTGCTGATAAACAATGGCGACACTGTTGTTATCGGCGGCATCTTCAAAAAGTCTGAAAACTCCACTGACAATTCAATTCCATATCTGAGCAAGCTTCCGCTTATAGGACGACTGCTTTTCAACCAGGAAAATCAGGTGGATGACACCTCGGAAATCCTGATTTTTGTTACGCCGAGGCTTATGGAATTGGGCAGCCTGAAATAGAATCTAAGTAAACAGATAAATATAGATAAGTAACTAAGAATATAAGGAGTGAAAATGAAAAAAAAGATTTTGATCGCGACTTTGATGGTTCTGTTATCAGTGCTGCTCTTCAGTTGTGGCGGGGGCGGCGGGACAGGCGGAGGTGCGGAGGTTTTTAAGACAGTCACCCTTACTGCTGAATCATCCGTCAATATACTTGACTCTGATGTTGCAAAACATACTGCTATTGACACATGCGGACAAGATCCATATACTGATCAGATTTCTACTACTTCAGATGATGTAGAAGTCAACTTTGTTTCAACTATCAATCCCGGTTTGCCCGCGAGCATAACCGGTTCTGCTGTGAGACTCGAAAGCGTAACAGTAAAATATAAACCTGCGACTTCGACAAGCGAGGTCTTGCCTGACGAGAAGTATGCTCTGAGCGCTATTGTCCCTGCGAACGGCGCAATAACTGTTCCTATAAGGATTGTAAGTGCGGCCATGAAAGCCAGTCTCCCCCTCAGCAATTTGATAGTGACACCAGACAATGGGTGCACGACGTCTAATTATAGTTATTTCGTCACCCTTGATTTTAAGGGTACTGAAATAGATACAGATAAAACAGCCAGTTTCGAGACAAATCTTACAATCAATTTTTCGGATTTTGAGGATGCAGCCCCTCCTCCTCCCGCGCTAAAATGAGCTTTCCATGAAGTAGGGCATTTTTTGGCTTTAAGACCTATTGGTTTAATAGCAAAGTAAAAAAAGCAGGCAGTAAGTAAGTGTGAAAGTAGCTCTGCCATAGGAGGGAACGTGATAAACAGGAAAGGGTTTAGTGTGAATATTCTTAAGTACCGGCTGGCCGGTGCAGTGATCTTGGCGGCAGTTCTCTTTTTGCCGTCCTTTGTACTGGCCGGCGCCATATCCAATGTCGCCTACGATCAGCAGAACCCCGATACCATTTATCTGATCGACCAGGGTGATCGTGGTATCTGGCTGACAGTATGGGAAGACTGGAGAAACAGAGATGCCGTACCTCCCGCAGTTCCGACAGGCGCTGACATACGCGGCAAGTTCATTAACCCCGACGGCACGGCCTGCGGACCCGAATTCATCATCGCAAAGTCTGCGGGAAACCAGACAGCCCCCAGGGCCGCATATAGGCCGGACCCGGGCGGCGACCCTGCAAAGAGCAAGGTTGTAGTGGTATGGCAGGACGCGCAGCCGAACTATATTTACTATAGCGCTCTGAGCAATATCGATGCGGCTGCCAACTGTACGCGCACTGTAGGCACAAAAAAGCAGATAGGATTTAATTCAATACAAGAATATAGTTTGAGCGGCACCAAGGTTTCTGTCGGGGACAGGCTGCTTGCCCGGATGCACCCCAGGATAACGTATGACCAGACTGGGGACCGGTTCTTAATAGTCTGGAAGGAGACCCGGTCGACACTTCATCAGCTATCTGAACGGTGTTTTGGCTTTCGTACCGTCGGCTGGTTATTTGATGATCCGGACTTTATCGGCTACGTCAGGCTAAAGGGAAGCACGCTTGCGGAGCAGCCCAGCGAGATCGGTGTTGCTGGCGCCGATATCATAAGAAATGCAGATACTACAACTGTGAGGCTGCTTACATCTTCATCCACGGGGCTGGAGGAGACAAGGACTTATGAGTCTTTCCACAGTGTCAACAACCCTGACGTGGCCTGTGATGATATGATGACGCAATGCCTTATAGCGTCCGAGGGTGTAAGGACAAAAGGGACTCTCACCTGCACTTGTGAAGACAAGGACAGTAACGGCGTTTGTGATTCTGGCGAACCCGTTACTAACACTTTCACAATCGAGCCGTTTGACGGTGATCTCACCCATGTATACGGCATTTGGGACAATTACATTCCTCTTCCGGTTGTCAGCAGCCTGAAGCTGGATACAGGAAGTAAAACTGCGTATTATCCGGCGGTAGGTTTTGACCCGATTACAGGGAAGTTCCTTACTGCCTGGGAAGATATGAGGGATGGCGCCAATACAAAGATCTATGGCCAGCTTTTATTCTCAGGCGGCGGGTTTTATAATGACAACATCCTCATCTCATACCAGGACCTGGATAAAAACGGTACGAACGACACGAATGTTTTGAATTCCAGACAGACAAAACCATTTATCTCTTATGACGATGTCAATGAGAGTTTCTTTGTTGCCTGGCAGGACGGGAGAAACGGCGACCTGAATAATCTGGACATTTACAGCCAGAGGGTCGACGCTGAAGGCACCTTGAGGGGTAAGAACTCCGCCATAGTCAAGCAGCCCGGCAATCAGTATTACCCTTCAATAGCGTTTAATTACCTTACAGACAGGTTCCTTGTTGTCTGGAAGGATGCAAGGAACTTCGACAAGGACACCTGTACACTTAAGGCCGCAAGTGGAGGCACAATGCCGTGCGGTTCGGATGTATATGGCCAGATTTTCAGAGTGGGACCTCCGCCGGAGATCAGCATTTCACCTTCCACGTATAAGTTCACAAACCAAAGAGTGGGCACTACGTCTACGCCAAAGACTTTTACGGTGACGAATGATGGCAATGCCGGTTCTTATCTTAAAATTAAGACGGTCGTCATCTCCGGCCCGTTCAGTATCAGCAGTAACACCTGCACCGGGAAGCTCCTTGGTCAGGGCGAAACCTGCACTGTAGATGTCGTGTTTAGCCCCACAGCGGTCGTGACATATTCTTCTAAACTTACTTTTAACTCTGATGATCCGGTAACGCCCGCGGCCGGAGTTACGCTCTCGGGAACAGGGATCAATTAAAGGTCCATTTGCTTAAAAGGGCGGGCCTGAGGCCCGCCCTTTTTTTATGCCCACACGGAGGCAGGTTTACTTTTCTTCCATGAGTTTAATAACATAGTGACACAAATAATGTTAGGAGATTTCCGATATGGCATATCTAAGGTTCCTCACCGCCGGTGAATCACATGGCAGGGGGCTTACAGGGATAATAGAGGGGGTCCCTTCGGGCGTCCCCGTCACTGCCGGGGATATAGACAAAGAGCTCAGGCGCCGCCAGGGCGGCTACGGCAGGGGCGGCAGGATGAAGATCGAATCCGACCATGCTGAAATACTCTCCGGCGTAAGGTGGGGGAAAACTATCGGCTCTCCGATTTCTCTGCTTATAGAGAATAAGGACTGGAAGAACTGGAAGGAGGGCATGTCTGCTGACGCCGCTTTTTCAGAGTCCATAAAGCCTGTCACGCGGCCGAGGCCCGGGCACGCGGACCTTGCCGGGGCCCTCAAATATGATCACAGGGACCTAAGGAATATACTGGAAAGGTCAAGCGCAAGAGAGACTGCGATGAGGGTGGGTCTCGGGGCGGTAGCAAAGAGGGTTCTGTCAGAGTTCGGCATAGGGTTCGGCAGCTATGTAATCCAGATAGGGACGGTCCGGAATCCGGAATTCAAAGATCAGGGTTCGGGAAAAGACCTTCTGCGGGCGTTTGATAATGCGGAAAAATCTTCTGTCAGGTGTCCTGATGAAGACGCTTCAAAGAGAATGGTGAGGCTTATAGATAAGGCCATAAAAGAAGGCAACTCACTTGGAGGTGTCTTCGAAGTCTTTATCACAGGACTCCCTCCGGGCCTTGGCAGTCATGTGCAGTGGGACAGAAAGCTTGATGGAAGGCTGGCCCAGGCTATGATGTCCATCCAGGCTATGAAGGGCGTCGAGATAGGCGGGGGTTTTGAGATGTGCGGGAGAAGCGGCTCTGAGGTGATGGATGAGATATTATATAGAAGTCAGGGGTCAGGGGTCAGGGGTCAGAAGATTAAAAAAGATAACATTAAATCAGGTTTTTACCGGAAGACCAATAATGCCGGAGGTCTCGAGGGCGGAATGACAAATGGGATGCCGGTAATCCTCAGGGTGGGGATGAAGCCGATTCCGACACTCAGGACTCCCCTTATGTCCGTAGATATAAATACCAAAAAGCCTTTTTCAGCTGCCTACGAGCGTTCGGATGTCTGCGCAGTCCCTGCGGCTGCTGTTGTTGGCGAGGCCATGGCCGCCCTCATTATCGCGGATGCGTTTCTCGAAAAATTCGGCGGTGACAGCAGGGCGGAAGTTGAAAGGAATTATCATTCCTATCTTTCTTATTTAAGTGCATTTTAACTTGCCGATATATAATAAAATACAATTCCGGATATGAAAAACATAGTTCTGACAGGGTTTATGGGCACAGGCAAGACAACGATCGGGAAGGCCCTTGCGAAGATGCTTCATATGAAACTCGTTGACGTTGATGAAGAGATAGAGACTGCCCAGGGAATGACGATCAACGATATTTTCAAGACTTACGGCGAGCAGCAGTTCAGAGATATAGAAACAGCCATGATTAAGAAACTTTCTCAGGAAGATAACCTTGTCATATCAACAGGCGGAGGAACTGTCTTAAGAGATGAAAATATGCAGGCCCTGCGAGAGAAGGGAATTATCTTTTGCCTCAATGCCGGCACTGAGACGATCCTGGAGCGTACGGCGGGCAGTCAGGACAGGCCATTGCTGAAGGTTGAAGATCCAAAGAAAAAGATCAGTGAACTGCTTGCTTACAGAAGACCTTTTTATGAAAAGGCAGGCATTATGATAGAGACCGAAGGCAAATCCCCATTGCTGATTGCTGAGGAGATTGCGGAGATAGTGAAATGGAGAAAATAAGAGTAGAACTCGGGGATAGAAGCTATGACATAAGTATCGGAAGAGGGCTGCTAAACGACTTCGGCAAAACACTCGGCGCATTCGACTTCAGCAGTAAGGTAGCCTTGATCAGCAATCCTACTGTATATGGTTTTTACGGCAGGGAAGTTTCAGCGGTGATAAGGGCTTCAGGCCATGATCTGACAGAAGTACTGATCCCGGATGGAGAAGAATACAAAAGTCTTGCAGATACTGAAAAGATTTATTCGGCCCTGTTGAAGGCAAAGCTGGACAGAAAATCAGCCCTCGTTGCCCTCGGAGGGGGCGTAATAGGCGATATAACGGGCTTTGCCGCGGCTACATATATGAGAGGGATTGACTTCATACAGGTGCCGACCACCCTGTTGGCTCAGGTGGACAGTTCAGTAGGAGGTAAAACAGGCGTCAATCACCCGCTGGGGAAGAATATGATCGGGGCGTTCTGGCAGCCGAGGCTCGTCTGGATCGATACAGCTACTCTGGACACATTGCCGCGCAGGGAATTTCTTTCCGGACTTGGAGAGGTCATAAAATACGGCGTAATATGGGATGAACTTTTCTTTGAATATCTGGAGACGAACAGGGACAAAATATTAAAGCTTGACCCGGCGGCATTGACGTATATCATCAGGCGGTCCTGTGAAATAAAGGCCGAGGTTGTCTCAAAGGATGAGCGCGAATCCGGTCTCAGGGCGATATTGAACTACGGCCATACTATCGGGCATGCCATTGAGACCATTACCGGATACAGAAAATATCTGCACGGAGAAGCCGTTGCTATAGGGATGTATATGGAGGCGAAGCTGTCGGAACAACGCGGCCTTATAGGCAATAAAGCTGTTGCAAGAATAAAGACACTTATCGCTTCCTATGATTTGCCTTCGGTTATGCCGGATGGGGTTGGGATGAATGACCTTGTTGAGATGATGCGGGTCGACAAGAAAACAGTTGCCGGGAAGATGCATTTTGTGCTTCCGGAAGCCGTGGGGTCAGTAAAAATCCATAGTGAGATTACTGCTGACGATATAATAAAGCTCGCAGAATAAAGGACTGAATCCATCCCGGTTGCTGAATGACCAACGGGAAAGAAGACCTCAAAAAAGTTTACATAAAATGATTGACACTCCCTGTATTCAAAGATTTGACATCATGCTTTATTTCTTATATCCTATCAGTGCTCAATTATGAAACTTTTTCCAAAAGAGATAGACTTTTTCGAGATTTTTGACAGGGCTGCTTTGAATGTCACTAAGGCTGCTGCTCTCCTCGTTGCCCTCATGGAAAACTTCGACAACCTTGAGGCAAGGACAAAAGAGATATATGAGGTGGAACAGGAAGGTGATATACTCACCCACGAGATAATGAAGAAGCTGAACAAGACTTTTATTACTCCGATAGACCGGGAAGATTTGCATTCTCTGGCCTCAAGTCTTGATGATGTGCTCGATCTCATATGGGGGGCCGTAGACAGGCTTTCGGTATTCAGAATCAAGAAGTCGACGGAAGAAGCCGTAAAGATGTCAAAGGACATTCTTGCGACTACTGAGGCGATGCATAAGGCGATACATAAACTCAAGGAAAAGAACTACAACCATGTTCAGGATTACTGTATCGAGATAAACAGGCTTGAAAACATGGTAGACAGGGATTTCAGGGACGCGCTGGGTAAATTGTTTGATGAGGTTTCAGACCCTATTCTGATCATAAAATGGAAGGAGATCTACGAGCACCTCGAAAATGCGTCCGACAAGTGTGAAGATGTAGCAAATGTTTTGGAAGCCATAGTACTCAAATATGCATGATTCATTCACTCTGCTTGTCTGCGTCATAGTCCTCGCAACCGTCTTTGATTTTATAAACGGATTCCATGATACTGCAAATGCGATAGCAACTTCTGTCTCCACCCGTGTTCTGTCGCCAAAATTTGCCGTGTCCATGGCAGCTGTTCTGAATATTGCGGGAGCTTTTGCCGGTACTGAGGTTGCAAAGATGGTCGGTTCAGGGCTGGTTCAGCCCTCATCAGTCACCCAACTCACAGTAGTTTCAGCGCTCCTGTCTGCCATTATCTGGGACCTTATCACCTGGTATTTCGGTTTGCCTACGTCCTCGAGTCATGCTATCCTTTCGAGCCTCGTCGGAGCTGCTGTAGCAACAGCTGGCACAGGGGTCATTATTCAAAAAGGTGTCTACAAGATTCTGATAGGTCTTCTGGCCTCACCTGTGGTAGGTCTGCTACTCGGGTATCTTCTTATGCAGCTGCTAGTGACTATATTCAGACGGACTTCCCCGGCTGTGGTCTCCAAAATATTCAATCGGTCGCAGATGGCTTCTGCGGCTTATATGGCATTCAGCCACGGCAATAACGATGCTCAGAAAACAATGGGTATCATCACAATGGCGCTGGTAAGCGCTCATGTTATCCCTGATTTCAATGTGCCGGTATGGGTCATTGCCTTATGTGCAACAGCAATGGGTCTGGGAACCGCGATAGGGGGCTGGAGGATCATAAAAACGCTGGGTGTGAAACTGGTCAGCCTGCGACCTATTCATGGTTTTGCGGCAGAGGCTTCTGCCGCCACGATCATTGAGGTTGCATCCCGGATAGGGCTGCCACTTTCGACAACCCATATCATCTCATCTACAATTATGGGTGTCGGCGCATCAAAACGGCTTTCTGCAGTCCGCTGGGGGGTCGGTGGAAATATTGTGGTCGCCTGGGTTATTACTCTGCCTGCCTGCGCACTCCTCGGTTGGGCCCTTTGCAAAGGGATGACCTATCTTCTGTGAACGGCGCCATCCGCTTCTTTGCTGTAAGCGCATTTTCAGGTAAAACAACGAAGTCCGCTACTCTTTGTTCCCCTTGATCCACCAGTCACTTTTATCTGAAAACCACCAAAGCGAGGAATCGGTATCGAGAATTGTCCCGGCCAGTTCACGCGCGGTATCAGTCTTTAAACGCTTTAGAGCATATTCGAGCCATTCATCAGCGTATTTGTTGCCAAGGTCTTTATTTTCTTTTAACGCCAGTATCAGCTCTAGCTGGTCGGCATCGTGCGCCAGCAGGGCCTCAAGGGTTTCACCTTTAGAAAACTCTGTGATCAACTCCCCAATTTCATTCCCGAACGGCAAGGTTCCCGTAAGATCATCAACAGCCTTTTGTTCATCGACTTTGACGTATTTTTTGTTTACATAATTCAGGTCACCGGTTCTTGCTTCCGGGAGGTCATGGAAAAGACACATCTTGATGATGCGGTCTGTGTCCGCGCCTTCGGACAAGTTCCCCAGCGCGTATCCTATATAGACTGTCCTGAATATATGCTCAGCTACAGATTCAGCGCCTGAACCGAGGAACTGGAACCCGGTCCTTGGCGTGCGTTTGAGCATCCCTGCCTCAAACAAAAAATTTGCGATCCGTTTCATGTCCTTATCGTCCCTTTTCATAAACGCATCCTTCAGCAGCCTACTTTGTCTTTCGAATGCTTGTCTGGGATTCTTCGAGTCTTTCATGAGAGCGATCTCCTGGGTGATAAGCCTGGCGAGGTTAAGAATATGGGTATCTACCTTGGCGGATTCCCTTTTATAAAGAGGGTGGTCCCTGTTTATATATATGGTCGTCTCTTCAGTAAAGACCTCCACTCCTTCTTCTCCGAAACTGTCCACAACGCAGGAGACGCCCGACTCTCCGAACTTCATCTTCTTGATCACAGCATTGGGGGTCAGCCTCTTTACTCTGGGTTTTTTCTTCCTCTTTCTTTCGACCTTCTGACTTTCGATATTCCCAGCGGGCTTCTCTTTCTCAGTTACATCCCCGACCACTTGTTCTTTTCCCTCGCTGCCTTTTTCAGATAGAAGTCCTGCGCCGCCGATCCCCTTTGAAATTTCATCAGCAATCGGGAACGCCCCAAAGGGAGAAAGTTCAGGATTGCGGTACAGAGCCTTATAGATGCGATGCAGGGCCTCACTCAGGGCACGGCTTACGATCCTGCCCTCCTTTTTTGCGGTGAGTCTGTGGAGAACTTTTTTGATTTCCTCAAATACTTTTTCCATTATGCCAAGGAAGGTTTTATATTCAGGTGAGTCCTTGATAAATCCTGTCCGATCGCTTGTTATGGGAAGAAAATCCGCATTTGCCTCGCCCCTAATGCGGGCCATGATTTTTCCCCAGGTCTCCATCCCGAAGAGTTCCCTCCTGACCGTGACCTGCTTCACCTTTATTTCTATGCCGAGTTCGTCTGTCGACGCCATTGTCTGGGGCAGTATTATTATCTCTCCATGTACAGGACCGAATTCCGTGCCCTCAAGGAAAGGGATCTTCTGGCCGGTAAGACTTCTGGGCGTTATGGTATGGTTGTTCAGTTTTACCTTAAAATCAGGCGCCTTGAGAGGTGTCCCCTCAATAATTTTGGCCTCAATATCAATCAGCTCAAACCTCCTGCTCATGCCGGTCAATAAAACAGTTGTGCCGTCAATCTTCCTGAAGTCAGAAGGAAGTATCTCAAGGGGAAGGCTCCAGACAGTGCCTGCCCTTTCCCATTCTTTTTTATCGAATACAACCCTGCCGACGAATTCTCCTTTTTTTGTAAGGACCTCAAAGCGCTCGCAGGCAGAGAGGCTCGCAAACTTGCCTATGCCGAACTGGCCTATCCTGTCCCTTCCGTAGATTGGGGACCGTGAGGTGTGGAGCTTTTGCTGAGAACCGATATTAAAATACTGCGTCAATCCTTTTCCTTCCTTATCGCGCCGTTGTCTTTTATTTCGATGCTGCCCTCTGAGACGTAAATCTCGACAAGGGATGCATCCGCATCATAGGCGTTGTTCAAAAGCGGACGAGCTCGTGCTCTCAGCATAAAGTCGTTCGCCGATCGTCATTATATGACTTTTATCTACAGTGACAGGGATATATCTCTTTCAATGCCCATGAGGCATTTATTTTAACACAATGGGCCTTAAAATAGATTTTTCGACAGCACGCGCTTTCCGAGCGGCGCATTTTTTCGATCCCCGGCCTCCTCTTCCCTCTTCTTGCATATTTTGGTATGATTACCTTGCCCGGGTTTCCGGTAGGCATTTCCGCATTTTCCCGGATTAATAATTACAAGAGGATATAAAGGAGATAAGGCCATGGCAGATCTGAAGCAGATGTATAAGACCATAATGGATGACAATTTCCCCGACGAGATGACGATACGGTTTGGGGAGCAGGCCCTGATGTACCGGAAAAGGGCCTGGAAGATACCTGATGAAAAAACAGGGGAGCTTATTGAAAAGGGGCTTCGTTACGGCGAGAACCCGGATCAGCAGGCAGCTCTTTATGAACTGGTCAACGGAAACCTGGTGCTTGGAGACTGCAAGTTTATTGAGCCGGGGAATGGTCTGGTGAGCGCAATTACCGAGAAAGATATGCTCCAGGCAGGTAAACATCCCGGGAAGACTAACCTGACTGACCTCGACAATGCCCTGAATATACTGAAGTACCTTTCTGGCAGGCCGGCTGCCGCAATCCTGAAGCATAACAATCCATGCGGCGTTGCCTACGGCAGGACTGTTGACGAAGCCTATGAGAGGGCAAATATGGCTGACAGGATCGCTGCCTTCGGCGGCTGCCTTGTGGTAAACAGGCCGATGGATAAGACTACTGCAGAGATGGTAAATAATAATTATCTTGAAGTGGTCGGTGCCCCTGATTTCGAAGAAGGGGTATTCGCTGTCCTTGCAAAGAGGAAGAATCTCAGGATAGTAAGGATCAGCAGGATAGACCAGCTCGAAAAGTACCGCTCCTCCCGTTTTGTTGATTTTAAGTCTCTTACAGACGGGGGCATAATCGTCCAGCAGTCTCCGGTCAACAGGATAAGGACAAAGGACGATTTTCTTCCCGCAAATGCCCTCTATAAAGGTAAAGAGTTTATTATCGAAAGACAGCCGACTGAAAAAGACTACGATGATATGCTGTTCGGCTGGAATGTGGAGCAGGGTATCACTTCAAATTCTGTTATCTATGTGAAAGACGGTGTGACCGTCGGGATAGGGACCGGGGAACAGGACCGCGTGGGAGTTGCGGAAATCGCGGTCTTTAAGGCTTACACAAAATATGCGGACGCCCTCTGCTTCAGAAAATACGGCGTTCCTTACAAGACCTTTGAACTCGAGGCAGCCCACGGCAAAAGAGAGATCGCTGCGCTGCGGGGGATCGATGAGATAACAAAAGAAGAAAAGGGCGGCCTCCGCGGGGCCACTATGGTCTCTGATGCTTTTTTCCCTTTCAGGGATGGTGTGGACGTGGGGATTAAAGAGGGCATTACAGCGATTGTTCACCCCGGGGGGTCTGAGAGGGACTTTGAGTCAATAGAGGCATGTAATGAGGCCAATCCCAAGGTAACGATGGTATTTACCGGGCAGAGGGCTTTCAGACACTGATTACTCTCCGAATATCCTGCTGTTTTAGTAGTTTATTTATTTTGGATAGTGTAAAATGGCCTGTACATAGAATGGAAAGAAATGGTATAGTATTATCTTCCTAAATGGTAAAAGTTTTTAGGCAGCTAAATTTTGAAAGCGCTGCCTACAAAAAACTTGACAAGAAGAAAGTTCTCTGGTAAAGTTGTAAGGTTTTTTCCCAGAGTATGGAAAACTATTTGATTCTTTAATTTTTGGAGGAAAAGTGCCTACGATAGCACAACTTGTGAAGCACGGTCGCAAACGTTTAGTAACAAAGACCAAGAGCCCTGCCTTGAAGTCATGCCCCCAGAAAAGGGGGGTTTGCATCAGGGTTTACACGACTACGCCGAAAAAACCGAACTCGGCTTTGAGGAAGGTTGCAAGAGTAAGACTTACGAATGCGATGGAAGTCACCGCTTATATCCCCGGAGTGGGACATAACCTTCAGGAACACTCTATAGTTATGATAAGAGGCGGAAGAATTAAGGACTTGCCGGGTGTCAGATATCACATTATAAGGGGCACTCTTGATTCTACGGGAGTTAATGACAGAAGGCGCGGAAGATCCAAATACGGGACTAAGAAGCCCAAGTAATCCAGAGTTAATGGAGTAAATAATGCCAAGAAGAAGAGTTGCAGAAAAAAGAGAAATATTGCCTGATCCAAAATACAACAGCAAGGTTGTAAGCAAGTTTGTAAGCATAATTATGGAGCATGGGAAGAAGTCTACGGCTGAGAGTATCTGCTATGGCGCTTTCGATGTTATCAAGGAAAAGACCGGCAACGACCCCCTGAAGGTTTTTAAGGCAGCTCTGGAAAATGTGAAACCGGTCCTTGAGGTCAAGCCAAGGAGAGTCGGCGGCGCTACCTATCAGGTACCTATAGAGATAAGGCCGGCAAGACGCATGGCGCTGGCATTCAGGTGGTTGATTACCTATTCGCGGGGCAGGGGAGAGAAGACCATGAAGGAGAGGCTTGCAGGAGAACTTCTTGATGCATTTAATAACTCCGGGTCATCAATTAAAAAGAAAGAAGATACCCATAAAATGGCAGAAGCCAATAAGGCGTTTGCCCACTATAGATGGTAAAGAGAATAGAGGAGAAAGATTTTGTCAAGGGGTCCGCTAGAAAATACACGCAACATTGGAATTATGGCACATATAGATGCAGGGAAGACCACGACTACAGAGAGGATCCTCTATTATACGGGTGTTACCTACAAGATAGGTGAAGTGCATGACGGCACAGCCGTCATGGACTGGATGGTGCAGGAGCAGGAAAGAGGCATTACGATTACTTCTGCTGCTACTACGTGTAACTGGAAGAACCATAGAATAAATATTATAGATACACCGGGGCATGTTGATTTTACCATTGAGGTCGAAAGATCCCTGAGGGTATTGGACGGTGCCGTGGCTGCTTTTGATTCCGTGGCCGGAGTCGAGCCGCAGTCTGAGACTGTCTGGAGACAGGCGGACAAGTATAATGTGCCGCGGATCGCATTTATGAATAAAATGGACAGGATGGGTGCTGATTTCTTCATGAGCGTCAACAGTATGGTAGACAGGCTGGGTGCAAATCCTGTGGCTATCCAGATACCGATAGGCTCTGAAGAGCATTTCAGGGGTCCAATTGATCTGGTGACCATGAAGGCCATGTTTTATGATGATGAGACCCTCGGTGCGAAATATGTTGAGGGGGACATCCCTGCAGAGTTGCTGGACCAGGCAAAGGAATACAGAGAGAAAATGCTCGAGGCCATTGCAGATGTCGATGAAGGAATAATGGAAAAATTTTTAGGCGGCACAGAGATGAGTGTAGATGAAATTAAGGCTGCCATCAGAAGGGGTACGGTTGAGATGAAGCTGAATCCGGTCCTCTGCGGCAGTGCTTTCAAGAACAAAGGCGTCCAGCATCTCCTTGACGCTATTGTTGATTTCCTCCCTTCACCTTATGATGTGCCACCGATTACGGGTATAAATCCTGATGACAATGCAGAGATGATAAGGAAGCCGGATGCTCAGGACCATTTCTCGGCCCTGGCCTTTAAAGTTATGACAGACCCTTTTGTCGGGCAGCTTACCTTCCTGAGAGTATATTCCGGAACTTTGAGCGCAGGCTCTTATATATATAATTCTACAAAGGGCACGAAAGAGCGTGTAGGCAGGCTCCTCCAGATGCATGCAAACAAGAGGGAGGACATAAAGGAAGTCACAGCCGGAGATATAGCCGCAGCTGTCGGCCTGAAGAGTACGCTTACAGGTGATACCCTCTGTGACGATAAACATCCCATTGTGCTGGAATCAATGGAATTCCCCGATCCGGTCATATCCATCGCGATCGAGCCGAAGACAAAACCTGACCAGGAGAAGCTGTCCCAGTCGCTAGCAAAGCTTGCGCAGGAAGACCCTTCGTTCCGGGTGTCTGTTAATGAAGAGACAGCGCAGACTATTATTTCAGGGATGGGTGAGTTGCATCTTGAGATCATTGTCGACAGGCTGTTGCGGGAATTTAAGGTCGGCGCCAATGTCGGCAAGCCCCAGGTGGCCTACAGGGAGACAATACGGACCGTTTCAAAGGCAGAAGGGAAATTCGTCAGGCAGAGCGGAGGCCGCGGACAGTACGGGCATGTATATCTGGAACTCCAGCCGCTTGCGCCCGGGAGCGGGTTCGTTTTCGAGACTAAGGTTGTCGGCGGTACGGTCCCCAGAGAATACTGGAATGCCGTCGAAAAGGGTATCAAAGAGGCGACAGACAATGGTATCCTTGCAGGGTATCCTGTTGTTGATATAAAGGCTATATTGTATGATGGGTCTTACCATGAGGTGGACTCTTCGGAGATGGCTTTTAAAATTGCCGGCTCCATGGGCTTTAAAGAGGCCGCAAAAAAGGCAAAGCCGGTCATTCTTGAGCCGATTATGAATGTTGAAGTTGTTACGCCTGAAGAGTATATGGGAGATGTTATAGGAGATCTTAATTCACGCAGGGGTAAGATACAGACGATGGACAAAAGGGGAAAGGCACAGGTAATAAAGGCCACGGTGCCTCTCTCCGAGATGTTCGGGTATGCTACGGATTTAAGGTCCAAAACTCAGGGAAGAGCTACATATACTATGCAGTTTGCACATTATGACGAGGTGCCCAGGGGCATCTCTGAAACGATTATAGCCAAAGTCAAGGGCGAATAATTCGTAGGTGCAGGGTGATCCTGCAACTACAGCAATAAAGGAAGGTGACAAAATGGCAAAGGCAAAATTTGAGAGGACGAAACCACATTGCAACGTAGGGACGATCGGGCATGTTGACCATGGGAAGACGACGTTGACGGCAGGGATTACGAAGGTGCTGGCGATGACGGGTCAGGCGCAGTACCGTGCGTATGACAGCATCGACAATGCGCCTGAGGAGAAGGCCAGGGGTATAACGATAGCAACAGCTCACGTTGAGTATGAGTCTGCAAACAGGCATTACGCGCACGTAGACTGTCCGGGGCATGCCGACTACGTAAAGAACATGATCACGGGTGCGGCGCAGATGGACGGGGCGATCCTGGTGGTTTCGGCAGCGGACGGGCCGATGCCGCAGACAAGAGAGCACATACTGCTTGCAAGACAGGTAGGAGTGCCGTACATAGTGGTGTTCATGAACAAGACAGACATGGTGGACGACCCTGAGCTTTTGGAGCTGGTGGAGCTTGAAGTCAGAGAGCTTCTGAGCAAGTACCAGTTTCCCGGGGACGATATACCGATCATAAAGGGCAGCGCGCTGAAGGTGGTGGAGAGCACCAGCACAGACCCCAAGTCAGAGGACTACAAATGCATACATGAGCTGATAGCAGCGGTAGACAGCTACATACCGACGCCCGAGAGACCGATAGACAAGCCGTTTTTGATGCCTATAGAAGACGTATTTTCGATATCCGGCCGCGGCACGGTTGTAACGGGCAGGGTAGAAAGAGGGATAGTCAAGGTAGGAGAAGAAGTAGAGATAGTGGGGCTTGGGGAGACGAGGAAGACAGTGGCGACGGGGGTAGAGATGTTCCGGAAGCTGCTTGACGAAGGAAGGGCAGGAGACAACGTAGGAGTACTGCTTAGGGGAATAGCGAAGGAAGAGGTAGAGCGGGGGCAGGTATTGGCGAAACCCGGGAGCATCACGCCGCACACGAAATTCAAGGCAGAGGCGTATATATTGACGAAGGAAGAGGGCGGGAGGCACACACCGTTTTTCAAGGGGTACCGGCCGCAGTTTTATTTCAGGACAACGGACGTTACCGGAGTGGCGCAGCTGCCGGAGGGGGTAGAGATGGTGATGCCTGGAGATAACGTGAGTCTGTCGATAGAGCTGATATCGCCGATAGCGATGGAGAAGGAACTGAGGTTTGCTATCAGGGAAGGCGGCCGCACGGTTGGCGCCGGCGTCGTTACAGAGGTGCTGGGGTAACCGTGAATCAAATAATAAGAATAAAATTAAAAGCATACGATCACAGGGTGCTTGACCAGTCCTTAAAGGAGATTGTGGACACTGCGCAGAGAACAGGCGCTAGGGTTGCGGGTCCGGTGCCGCTACCTACGCATATCAACAAGATAACAGTTCTCAGATCTCCGCACGTGGACAAAAAGTCAAGGGAGCAGTTTGAAATAAGGACCCATAAAAGGCTGATTGATATTCATGACGCAACTCCGCAGACTGTAGATGCTCTTATGAAGCTGGAGCTTGCGGCCGGGGTAGATGTGGAGATAAAGCTATGACAGGGATTCTGGGTAAAAAACTTGGGATGACGCAGGTTTTTGACGAAAAAGGAAGGGTTTGGCCTGTCACGGTAATTGAGGCCGGCCCATGTGGAGTATTGCAGATCAAGACCAAGGAAAATGACGGATACGAGTCTGTCAAGATGGGTTTTGAAGAGGTCAAAAAAGAGAAGAGAGTGGACCGTCCGACAAAGGGCGTCTATAAAAAAGCCGGTTTGAACCCATGCAGAATAATGAAGGAATTCCCGATGGGAGACCTGAAGGTTGGAGAGTCGGTCACTGTTGAGAAGTTCCAGAAGGGTGATGTTATTACTGTGACCGGCATTTCAAAAGGGAAAGGCTTCCAGGGAGTAATGAAGAGGCATAATTATGCTGGCGGTCCGGCAACTCATGGCTCTACGTTTTACAGGGCGCCGGGCTCAATAGGTGCAAGTTCTTTTCCGTCAAGGGTATGGAAGAACAAGGGGATGCCCGGCCATATGGGTTCCGAAAGGGTCAGTGTTAAGAACCTGAAGGTGATTGATGTCAGGGCCGACCAGAATCTTCTTCTCATTTTGGGAGCTGTTCCCGGAGCAAAGGGGACGTATCTCGAGATCAGAAAGGAAAGCTAAAATGCCTGAAATTGATATAAAAGATAAGAACAATACATCAGTAGGGAAAATAGATGTCCCTGAAAGCGTCTTTGGTGTTAACCGGAAGGCAGGAGTACTGCACAGCGCGGTAGTAAATTACCTAGCCAACCAGAGGCAGGGGACTGCTGCAACTAAGACAAAGGGCCTGGTCAGTGGCGGCGGGAAGAAGCCCTGGAAACAGAAGTCTACCGGCAGGGCGAGGTCAGGCAGCTCTCGTTCCCCGTTATGGAGAGGCGGCGGTACCATATTTGGTCCGCAGCCGAGGGATTATTCCTACGCTCTTCCGAAGAAGGCCAGGAAGGCCGCCCTGAACGCTGCGATTTCCGGGAAATTGGCAGACGGCGAGATAATCGTGATAGATGGCTTCGGGCTGGATAAGCCGAGCACAAAGGGTGTAGTCTCTTTATTGAAAAATCTCGGGCTTTCGGGCAAGAGCACGCTTATAGTTCTGCCTGGGAAAAATGACGCGGTGTTTCTTTCGGCAAGGAATATCCCGGGGGTAAAGGTCACGAGGGTGACAGACCTTAACCCATATGAAGTTGCCGCCAATAACTGGATATTATTCGACAGGCAGGCTGTGGAAATGTTGACTGAGGCAGGTAAGAAATGAATAATCTTTTTACAATCATAAAAAAACCGTTGTTTACAGAAAAAGGAAGTAATCTCAAGGAGGCTGAAAATAAGCTTCTTATTGAGGTCAGCAAAGATGCCAACAAAATAGAGATAAAGAAGGCATTGGAAGAAATATTCAAAGTCAAGGTGGAAAAGGTAGCGACGATAAAATCTCATGGAAAATGGAAGAGACAGGGAAAGTCTTTGGGTAAAAGACCGGACAGGAAAAAGGCCTTAATTACCCTCAAAAAGGGCGAAAAACTTGATTTCATCGAGGGTGCATAATGGGAATTAGAAAATTTAAGCCAACATCTCCGGGAACAAGGTTCCGCACTGTCATGGATTTCGCAGAGGTCACTACGAGCGAGCCTCTAAAGTCATTGATAAGGCCATTAAGAAAGACCGGCGGAAGAAATAACCGCGGTCGTGTGACAATGTGGCAGCGGGGCGGCGGTAACAGCCAAAAATACAGACTCATTGATTTCAAGAGAGACAAGGTGGGCGTGCCTGCAGTAGTGGCGACTATAGAATATGACCCGAACAGATCTTCCCGCATCGCCTTACTGAACTATAAGGACGGCGAAAAGAGGTATATAATACTCCCTGCCGGATTGAAAGTGGGTGACGAGGTCGTTTCGGGCAAGGGGGCTGAGATCAAGGTCGGGAATGCGCTTCCCCTGAGTGAGATGCCTCTCGGTTCATTCATCCACAATATAGAGCTGCATCCAGGGCAGGGCGCGAAGATGGTCAGAAGTGCCGGTACTTCAGCGCAGCTTATCGCCAAAGAAGAAAAGTATGTCCAGGTAAAACTATCTTCGGGAGAAGTGAGGCGTGTGGCAGCTGACTGTATGGCTACGATAGGTCAGGTTGGCAACCCCGAGCATGAGAATTTGTCCTCGGGCAAGGCCGGCAGGTCAAGGTGGCTTGGGAAAAGGCCTCATGTGCGAGGTGTTGTAATGAACCCGGTTGACCACCCGCTCGGTGGCGGGGAAGGCAGGAGTTCCGGAGGAAGGCCGCCATGTACTCCATGGGGTGTACCTGAAGGGATTAAGACCAGAAATAGTAAACGGACAAATATGTATATCGTGAAGAGGAGGAAGTAAATTGCCACGGTCACTGAAAAAAGGCCCGTATGTAGAAGACAAGCTCATGAAGAAGGTAAACGCAATGATTTCAGCAGGTGACAAAAAGATCATAAAAACCTGGTCAAGGCGTTCCATGGTAGTACCGGACTTTATCGGATATACATTCGCTGTTCATAATGGCAAGAAGTTCATCCCTGTATATGTAACTGAGAATATGGTTGGACATAAGCTTGGTGAGTTTTCACCAACGAGGACTTTCAAGGGCCATTCAGGCTCATCAAAGACTACAAAGACTACTAGTGTAAAGGGCTGATAAAATGGAGTCGAAAGCTATATTAAAATACGCAAAATGTACGCCCCGAAAGGCACGGAGGGTTGTTGACCTCATCAGGGGGAAAAAGGCGGGAGTTGCCTTGCTTTCTCTAAAGTTCATGCCTTACAGAGGCGCCAGGTATATAGAAAAGATTCTGAAGTCCGCAATGCATAATGCGGAACAGAAAGACAACAATGTAGATTCGGAATCTTTACTTATCAAGGCGTTTGTTGATGAGGGTTCCATGATGAAAAGGGTCGAGCAGAGATCAATGGGCAGGGCGAACATGATCAAGAAAAAGTCCTGCCATATTACCGTGATATTAACAGAGAAATAACCAGGAGGAAATTTTGGGCCAGAAGACGCATCCTATAGGAATTAGATTAGGTATTGTAAAGACATGGGACTCGCGGTGGTATCTGAAAAAAGGGTATGCCAGTCAGTTGCTTGAAGATATCAGCATAAGAAAAGATATCAAGGCAAAATTGTATCATGCCGGGGTCTCAAGAATAGAAATAGAGCGTGCTGGGCAAAAAATCCGTGTCATTATTCATACAGCGAGGCCGGGCATTATAATCGGGAAAAAGGGCTCTGAAGTAGAAAAACTCCGGAAGGACATAGAGTTGGTCAGCGGCAAGCAGGTCAGCGTGGATATCAAGGAAATCAGGAAGCCTGAAATAGATGCCCAACTTGTTGCAGAAAATATAGCTCTCCAGTTGGAAAAGAGAATTGCCTTCAGGAGGGCCATGAAGAAATCAGTGGCGTCCGCCCTGAGATTCGGGGCGCAGGGTATCAAAATCACGTGTTCAGGAAGGCTTGCCGGAGCTGAAATCGCAAGGACAGAATGGTATCGTGAAGGCAGGGTCCCGCTGCATACATTCAGGGCCGATATTAATTACGGTACTGCCCAGGCAAAAACGACGTTCGGAATTATCGGAGTAAAAGTTTGGGTTTATCATGGTGACATACTGCCGGAGGCCGCAAAGTCTGTTGCGCAGGCCGCAGCGATATAAGGGGAATTAAGCTATGTTGATGCCAAAAAAAGTTAAGTTCAGAAAGATGCAGAAGGGCAATATGAACGGTAAGGCATACCGTGGGGCTGAAGTATCTTTTGGTGAATTCGGATTGAAGGCGACCGAGCCCGGCTGGATCACCAGCAGGCAGATTGAGTCTGCCAGAATTGCCATCACCCGCCATGTCAAAAGAGGCTGTAAGGTATGGATCAGGATATTCCCTGACAAGCCGATTACAAAAAAGCCGGCTGAGACCAGAATGGGTAAGGGGAAAGGCGCTCCGGAATACTGGGTTGCCGTTATAAAGCCTGGCCGTGTCATTTATGAGATGTCAGGGGTAACGGAAGAAGTCGCCAAGGAAGCATTGAGACTTGCTGCACATAAACTTCCTCTGTCTATGAAGTTTGTCAGAAGAGAGGAGCAGATAATATGAAGGCTGCCGAACTGAGAGAAGGTACGACGGAAGAACTCGAAAGGAAAGAGCAGGATCTGAGAAGAGAGTTGTTTAACCTCAGATTTCAACAGGCAACAGGAGAGATTGAGAATCCTATGCGGATTCGGGCTATAAAAAAAGATATTGCCAGGGTTTTGACTGTCGCCAGGGAAAAGAAGAGCACATAAGAAATTATCATATTGGCTTTTAATAATAGTTTTGGAAGGTAAAAATGATTAACAAAACTTATACGGGTAAAGTGGTCAGCAACAAGATGGATAAAACAGTGGTAGTCGCTATTACCAGACTTTTTCAGCACCCTGTTTACAAGAAAACAGTAAAAAAGGTGTCGAAGTTTAAGGCGCATGATGCGGAAAATGCTTGTGATATCGGTGACACGGTTATTATTACGGAGACTAAGCCGATGAGTAAAGACAAGAGATGGCTGGTCCTGGAGAAGGTAGGCGGCCCGGCAAGGAGTAACGTAAAATGATCCAGGTGATGAGCACACTTGAGGTAGCAGATAATTCCGGTGCTAAAAGAGTCCAGTGTATAAAGGTCCTGGGCGGCTCTAAAAGAAGGTATGCAAGGCTTGGGGACGTTATTGTGGTGAGTGTGAAAGAGGCTATACCAGAGGGCACGGTAAAAAAAGGCGTTGTTGCAAAAGGGGTTGTTGTGCGCACAAGGAAAGAAACCAGAAGACCTGATGGTTCCTATATTCGTTTTGACCAGAATGCAGTAGTGTTGATAAATCCTCAGGGCGAACCGATAGGCACAAGAATTTTTGGACCAGTTGCGAGAGAGCTAAGATGGAGAGAATATATGAAAATAATCTCCCTTGCTCCTGAAGTACTGTAGGAGGAGAGATGGGTTTGGGAATCATTAAAGAAGATACTGTTTTTGTAATAGCAGGCAAGGAAAAAGGTAAGAAGGGCAGGGTCCTTTTGGTTGATAAAGGCAAGAACAGGGTGCTGGTTGAAAGGGTCAATGTGATCAAGAAGCATATGAAGCCTAACAAAAAGTATGCACAGGGCGGCATTATTGAAAAAGAAGCGCCTATTGCTATTTCAAATGTAATGCTTTTCTGTCCCAAGTGCAGCAAGCCGGCCAAAATCGGCGCCTCTCTTCTCGAGGGTGGAAAAAAGCACAGAATGTGCAAAAAATGCAAGGAGGTCATTGATTGATAATGACTCCAAGACTGAAAGAAAAATATATAAATGAGATTGTCCCTGCAATGATGAAAGAGTTTTCGTATAAGAATATCATGCAGGTGCCCAAAATACAGAAAGTGGTCCTGAATGTCGGGCTTGGTGAGGCCATCCAGAACATCAAGCTCCTTGAGGCAGCACAGAAGGAATTGGGCAAAATTTCCGGACAGAAGGCAGTTATCACCAAGGCAAAGAAATCGATCGCAACATTCAAGTTGAGAGCGGGCATGCCTATAGGCTGCAAGGTCACACTGAGAGGCGATACCATGTATGAATTTCTCGACAGGCTTATCAGCATCGCTTTGCCGAGCATCAGAGACTTCAGGGGGATTTCCGGCAAGTCTTTTGACGGCAGGGGTAATTATGCCCTTGGCATCAGAGAGCAATTTATTTTCCCTGAAATTGACTATGATAAGGTCGAGATGGTGCATGGGCTTGATGTCATTATGTGTACATCAGCAGGGACAGATAAAGAAAGCAAGGCGCTTTTGCGCATGCTGGGCATTCCTTTTAGAAATTAGAGAGGTATTTAAGAATGGCAAAGACATGCATGATAGAAAAGTCAAACAGGCCGCCGAAATTCAGTGTCAGGGTCTATAACAGGTGTAAGGTATGCGGCAGGCCGAGAGGCTATCTCAGAAAATTTGGTATGTGTAGAATATGTTTCAGGACCTTCGCTCTCCGCGGGCAGATACCCGGGGTGACTAAATCAAGTTGGTAGAGGTGATAGATGTTAACTGACCCGATAGCAGATATGCTTACAAGAATCAGGAATGCCGCTCTTATTAAGGCAGAAAAAGTGGATATCCCCGCATCCAGGATGAAGCTTGATATAGCAAAGATATTAAAAGAAGAAGGCTTTATCAGGGCATATAAAATCCTGAAAGACAAAAAACAGGGCATATTGAGGATTACCCTTAAGTATGCGCCTGATAATCAGCCGATCATTGCCGGACTGAAGAAGATCAGCAAGCCCGGCAGAAGGGTATATGTGAATACCGATCTGGTACCGACCGTCATGGGAGGCGTGGGCATTTCCATACTTACCACCTCCAAGGGAATCCTTACGGGTAAGACGTGCCGGCGGGAAAAAGTAGGCGGAGAAGTTCTCTGCCACATTTGGTAAAGGAGAAGCAGGATGTCGAGAATCGGTAAAAAACCAATAGATATTCCGGCTGGAGTTGACATTAAGCTCCTGGATAATTTGATAAAGGTAAAGGGACCCAAGGGTGAGCTGCAATGGAGCCTGCCGTCCGGCGCAAAGGCTTCCCTGGCCGATAATAAGATCCTTGTTGAAAGGGAGAACGATTTAAAAAAGAACAAGGCGCTCCATGGCCTGACCAGGAATCTTGTCGCCAATATGGTTACGGGCGTTACAACAGGATATCAGAGGGTGCTGGAGATTGTCGGAGTGGGTTACAGGGCGCAGGTCCAGGGCAGCAAGATAGTCCTGTCGCTTGGATATTCCCACCCGATAGAGTTCAACCTCCCGGATGGAATAACCGCCGCGGTTGATCAAAAGCAGACGCAGATTACGCTGACCGGCATCGACAAGCAAAAAATAGGACAGATAGCGGCTAACCTGAAAACTCTGAGAAAAACAGATATTTATAAGGGCAAGGGTATCAGACATGCCGGGCAGAGACTGAAGCTTAAGGTAGGTAAAACAGGCAAAAAATAGTATCAGGGCGCAGATGCGTCCTGATCGCAGAAATGTCGCAGGAGGCTATTTTGGTTAAGAGCAGGGAAGACAACAGGAAAAGACGTCACATCCGAATTAGGAAAAAGGTGGCCGGCACACAGGCAAGATTGAGACTTTCTGTTTACAGGAGTTTAAACCACATATATGCCCAGATTATCGATGACACAAAGGGCAGCACGCTGGTTTCGGCCTCAAGTCTCGACAGTCCTGTAAAAGAGATGAAGCAGCACAAGGGGAATATTTCAACAGCAAAAGAGGTTGGCGGGCTTATTGCCAATAAGGCCCGGGAGAAGGGCATAAAGAAGGTAGTGTTCGATAGAGGCGGATACCTCTATCACGGAAGGGTTAAGGCGTTAGCAGAGGCAGCAAGGGAAGCTGGTTTAGAATTCTAACATGATCGAAAAAGTTGCGAGGAGGTAAGGTGGGAAGGATTGACCCGGAAGGACTGAATCTCAAAGACAAGGTTGTATTTATAAATAGGGTGGCCAAGGTTGTCAAGGGCGGCAGAAGGTTTTCCTTTGCAGCGCTGGTTGTAGTGGGAGACGGAGAAGGCACTGTGGGCATCGGCAAAGGAAAGGCCGCTGAGGTCCCTGAAGCGATCAGGAAGGCTGTGGAGCATGCCAAAAAGTCCCTTTTGAAATTTCCTATAAAAGAAGGGACAATACCGCACAGGATTGTCGGGAGATTCGGTTCGGATGCAGTTGTTATGAATCCTGCTCAGAAAGGGACCGGGTTGATCGCCGGCGGAGCTGTAAGGGCGATTTTGGAAGTTTCTGGTATACAGGACATTGTTGCGAAATGCCTGGGTAACCACAACCCCTACAATTCTGTAAAGGCGACTGTCAACGGACTGACTAACCTGAAGGACCCTGATTTTGTGATAAAACTCAGGGGCCGCGGAGAGGAAGAATCTCAGGAGGCTGTTAGCTAAATGGTAAAAATAGTTCTAAAGAGAAGTTATATCGGCATTACTCCGAAACAGCGGCTGATTTTACGGGCGCTGGGGCTGAGGAAGATAGGCTGCGTTGCTAAAAAAGCTGACAACAAGGCGACTATGGGCATGATTAACAAGGTATCTCACCTTGTATCTTTCGAAAAGGTAGATGAATAGTCTGGAGGTTTGACTTTTACTATGAGGATTGAGGACATAAGGCCTGCCGAAGGCAGCACAAAAAACAAGAAAAGGGTTGGAAGAGGATTTGGCTCCGGACATGGGAAGACATCGTGCAAAGGCCATAAAGGCCAGAAGGCCAGATCCGGAGGGACAAAAGGCGCCGGGTTTGAGGGCGGCCAGATGCCCTTGCAAAGAAGAGTCCCCAAAAGGGGTTTTGAAAATATTTTCAAGAAAGAATACGCTATTGTCAACCTGGATATTATCGATGCCCTGAAAGACGATGCTGTTATAACTCCGGAGCTGCTCGTCGAAAAAGGGGTTATTAAGAAGATGAAAGACGGACTAAAGGTGCTTGCCAACGGACGTATCCAGAGGCCTGTTACGATAAAGGCCAACGCCTTCAGTACTTCTGCGGCTGCCAAGATAGAAGCAGCCGGCGGCAAGACAGAGGTAATATAAATTGGGGCTTCTTGCGAACGTTCAGAATATATTTAAAATAGAAGAGCTCAAAAAGCGTATCTTTTTTACGTTTGCCCTCCTGACTGTCTATCGCATAGGCTGTCATATACCTACCCCAGGCATAAACGGAGAAGCGCTCAGCAAGTTTTTGACTGAAAAAGGCGGCGCCTTTATGGGTTTCTTTGACATGTTTTCAGGCGGCGCTCTTTCAAAAGTCACGATTTTTGCTTTAGGCATTATGCCATATATCAGCGCCTCTATTATAATGCAGCTCCTTACCGTCGTTATTCCGGCCATCGGAAAACTGGCAAAGGAAGGGGAAGCAGGCAGAAAAAAGATTACCAAGTATACAAGATACGGGACGGTTGTCATCAGTGCTATACAGTCTTTTGGCATAGCAGCGGGACTCGAGAGCATGCAAAACGGCCTTTTTGTGCAGAACCCGGGGTGGTCCTTCAAGCTGGTTACCATGATAACCCTTACTTCCGGCACCGCCTTTATCATGTGGCTGGGAGAGCAGATCACCGAAAGAGGAATAGGTAACGGCATTTCTCTTATTATATTCGCCGGTATTGTCGCAAGGTTCCCCAACGCAATTATCAGCACTGTCAGGTTGATACAGGCAAATGAGCTTTCCATATTCTTTGTAATTTTCCTTGTCATTATGATGGTCGCAGTGATTGGCGCGATCATCCTGCTTGAGAGAGGACAGAGAAAGATTCCGGTGCAGTACGCAAAAAGGGTTGTGGGCAAGAAGGTGTATGGCGGACAGTCTACCCATCTGCCTCTAAAAATTAATACCGCCGGGGTCATTCCCCCTATCTTTGCCTCTTCGATCATCATGTTTCCTGCCACCATAGCTGGGTTTATTCCAATTCCGTGGGTGCAGTCAATAGCCAAGCAGCTGTCGCCGGGCACGGTGCCCTATACTCTTTTATATGTCAGTATGATCTTTTTCTTCGCATATTTCTATACAGCAATAGTCTTCAACCCTGTAGATATCGCGGACAACCTCAAAAAATACGGCGGCTATGTCCCCGGCATCAGGCCCGGACAGAAGACGTCGGAATATCTCTACAGGGTGCTTTCCAGACTGACTTTTGTAGGTGCCATATATCTTGCAATAGTATGCGTTATACCTGAAATTCTTATAACAAAGTTCAAGGTCCCTTTTTATTTCGGCGGCACCTCTCTCTTGATCGCTGTCGGCGTTGCGCTCGATACGGTTTCTCAGGTGGAGTCTCATCTCGTGACCCGCTCTTACGAAGGTTTTTTGAAAAAGGGCAGATTAAAAGGACGCCGGGGCTGAAGCAATATATTTATGGACCCTTTTCACATCTGAATGTTATGTTCAACCTAATTAAGCTAAAAAGAATTTGTTGATTGAGAGACAACTTGATTGTATTAAAATCAGCTGAAGAAATAGAGAAAATGACACAGGCGGGCAATATAGTAGGAGAGGTTCTGGAGTCAATAAAAGGTATGATACAGGCCGGAGTGGCAACAAAGGAGATTGAGCTGTTTGCTGACGGGCGCATAAAAGCGCTCGGAGGGAAGCCTGCGTTTAAAGGCTACAGGGGCTACCCTGCCAGCATTTGCACATCGGTGAACGAAGAGGTCGTGCATGGAATACCTTCCTCGCGCAAGCTCAGAGACGGTGATATAATAAGCGTTGACCTTGGGGTCTACTACGACGGATTTTACGGAGACGCGGCAATTACTGCGCCTGTGGGGAAGATTGACAGCGAGTCAGCCGCCCTTCTGCGGATAACAGAAGAAGCACTGGCTTTGGGCATAGCAAAGGCCGTCGAAGGGAACCGTGTACACGACATATCTTACGCTATACAGAGCCACGCAGAAAAGAATGGATTGTCTGTAGTGAGGACATTTGTCGGCCACGGCATCGGAAGGGAGCTGCATGAAGAGCCGCAGATACCCAATTACGGAACCCCGGGCAAAGGACCGAGGCTGAAAGAGGGGATGACCCTTGCGATAGAGCCGATGGTCAATGCCGGCACTTACGAGGTGCGGATATTGGGAGACGGATGGACAGCGGTGACCGCTGACGGCAAGAAGTCGGCGCATTTCGAACATACGGTCCTGGTGACCTCGGGCGAACCTGAAATATTGACTAAAATTAGAAAGAAAAATTATAATTAGCGTTTATGGCAAAAGAAGATAATATAGAAGTTCAAGGTACGATTGTCGAGACTTTGCCAAACGCGATGTTCAGGGTCGAACTGGAGAACGGCCAGATTATACTGGCATATGTCTCCGGAAAAATGAGGATGCATTTTATTAAAATTTTGCCGGGTGACAAGGTAACTATCGAGCTTTCTCCTTACGATCTGACAAGGGGAAGAATAACATATAGATTCAAATAGACTATAAGTCAAGGGAGCAATTATGAAGGTTCGTTCATCTGTAAAACCGATATGTGCCAAGTGCAAAGTAATAAAGAGGAAAGGCGTTATAAGGATTATCTGTGATAATCCGAGACACAAACAGCGCCAGGGATAAAAGAAGCTAAGCGTTTAGGGAGAGAGACTGTGATCAGAAGTAAAATTAACAACCCTGAACAGATAAAGGAGGCTTAAATTGGCTAGAATAGCAGGAGTTGATCTGCCAAAAAATGAACGGATAGAAATAGGGCTTACACGCATTTTCGGGGTTGGAAGGTCAGTTTCAAAGAAGATTCTGGAAGAAGCTAACGTGAATCCCAATATCCGGGTAAAAGACCTTTCGGACGAGGATGGTGTGAAACTCAGGGCTTTACTGGAGAAAGACTACAGGATTGAGGGTGATTTGCGTCGAGATATATCGATGAGTGTCAAAAGGCTTACTGATATCGGCTGTTACAGGGGGCTGCGACACAGGGCCAGTTTGCCTGTGAGAGGTCAGAGGACAAAGACGAATGCCCGCACACGAAAAGGGCCGAGAAAAGCGGTTGTCGGCAAGAAGAAGGAGGCTTAGTTCATGGCTCAGAGGAAAAAAAGCACCAAAAAAGACAAAAAGAATATTTATTCGGGAGCCGCTTATATTCAGGCTACCTTCAATAATACAATAGTTACAATAACTGACCCCACCGGCGGCGTCGTTACATGGGCAAGCGCCGGCAACATGGGATTTAAGGGTTCCAGAAAAAGCACTCCTTACGCGGCACAGCTTGCGGCAGAGTCGGCTGCCAAGAAAGCGATTGATTTCGGGATGAAACAGGTGGACGTGTACGTTAAGGGACCAGGCTCAGGACGTGAGTCTGCCATCAGGGCCCTTCAGGCGGCAGGCCTGGACATAAATCTGATAAAAGACGTAACGCCTGTGCCTCATAATGGCTGCAGGCCACCGAAGAGGAGGAGAGTGTAAATTGGCACGCTACAGAGGAGCATTATGCAGGTTATGCCGCAGGGAGACTGAAAAACTCTTTTTAAAGGGTGACAGGTGTTTTACAGAGAAATGTGCTGTTGAAAGAAGACAATATCCTCCGGGACAGCACGGTCAGCGCAGAGGGAAATTGTCCGATTACGGGATCCAGCTGAGGGAAAAACAGAAAGTCAGAAGGACGTACGGGGTTCTCGAAAAACAGTTCAGGATGTACTTTAAAAAAGCGGCCGGTGCAAAAGGCGTTACCGGTGAAGTGCTATTACAGCTTCTGGAGACGCGTCTTGACAATGTCGTCTGCAGAATCGGTTTCGCTCCTAACCGGATAAGCGCTAGGCAGCTTGTGACGCATGGTCATTTTCTGGTAAACGGCAAAAAGGTGAATATCCCTTCCTGCCGTCTCCGCGTAGGCGATGTTGTTGAACTCAGAGAGGCAAGTCGTGAATTGGCCCTTGTCAATGACAGCATAGCGAAGATTGAGCACAGAGGAGTTCCTTCATGGCTTGAGTTGGATGCAAAGAACTTCAGGGGAAAGGTATTGCAGATACCTGCGAGAGAGGATATTCAGTTGACGGCACAAGAACAGCTTATTGTTGAACTTTATTCAAAATAATAAGGCATGCGGCGCGAGTTGAAAAAATATTCTCAACTGAATTATAAATAATTTAATGAAAAATACATTTGGCAGATGGGAGGCCTTATGAACCTTAAGAAAAAAGGCTTTCAATTACCTGAAAAAATCAGGTTTGATGAAGAGACATTGAGCACTACATACGGGAAGGTCATTGTTGAGCCGCTGGAGCGAGGTTTTGGAACAACAGTAGGAAATTCATTGAGAAGGGTTTTACTTTCGTCTCTGGAGGGCGCTGCGGTTACAGCAGTAAAAATCTCCGGTGCTCTGCATGAGTTTTCGTCTATAAAGGGTATCAAGGAAGATGTCATTGATATTATTTTAAATCTGAAAAAGATGAGGATCAAGTCTCACGGGGAAGGTGATAAGGTCGCTACTTTTAGCCTGAAGGGGCCGGTCCAGGTCTCAGCCGGAGATCTGAAGGCTGACTCTTCAATAGAAGTCTTGAATCCTGAACTGGCTATAGCCACGCTGGATAAAGACGCCAAGTTTGAGGCGGAGTTGTATATCAAAAAAGGCAAGGGCTATGTAACAACGGAGATAACGAAGGAGGACTTGCCCGTCGGCATGATTGCTGTTGACGCTGTGTTTTCTCCTGTTAACAAAGTCAATTTCTGGATAGAAAAGACCAGGGTCGGAAGAGCAACAGATTATGACAGGCTTATTATGGAAGTATGGACCGATGGGAGCATAACCCCTGAAAAGGCGCTTTCTGAATCTGCTTCCATCCTTATCGAACATATGGACCTTTTCGTCGCTGAAGAGGAATTCGTAGAGCAGGTTCCGAATGAACCAAAGGCAGTGATTATCGGGGATGAAGGCAATTTGTCGTTGAATAACAATCTTTTCAAAACAGTAGATGAGCTTGAACTTTCCGTACGGTCTTACAACTGTCTTAAGAACGCAGACATAAAAACGATTGCTGAACTTGTCCAGAAGACAGAGCCTGAAATGCTAAAAACAAAGAATTTCGGCAGAAAATCACTTAACGAGATAAAGGAAATATTGGGGAGGATGGGGCTTTATCTTGGCATGAAGATCGATCTTGATAATCTCGATAAAGAGTCGGCTATACAGACTGGAGGTAGGGACAATGCGTCATAAAGTAGATGGGAGATTGTTCGGCAGGACCGCAAACCAGCGGAAGGCCCTCTTGCGCGGGCTTGTAACCGCTTTGTTCGATAATCAGAGGATAGAAACAACTGTAGCAAAGGCAAAAGAAACAAAAAGAATCGCTGAAAAGATGATAACCTTTGGGATAAAAGGTGATCTGCATTCCAAGAGGCAAGTCTTATCATATGTAACAGACAGGTCGGCAGCATCAAAACTCTTCAGTGAAATAGCGCCCCGTTTTACCGGAAGGAACGGAGGCTATCTCAGGCTCGTACAGACAAGGAACCGGCTGAAGGATTCAGCCCCCATGGCCATTCTTGAATTCATAGATTATGAAAAGGTAAAGCAGCCCAAGGGAAAGGCCAAGAAAGAAGAGAAGGCTGCGGAGAAGAAAAAAGCATCATGAGCGATATCCTGGCCGGACTCGCCATAATCGCAGTCTGGATAATTTTACAGACAGTAGTGTTGCCCAGGCTAGGGGTATCAACTTGAGCAGTCCCTCAAAAAGGCCCGGGCAGGCGGAATAAAAAATGTTAGTTTAAGAAGGGGCCCCCTCGGGGGTCCCTTTTTTATGAGGGACAGCACTTGATTGCCAATGACGGCCATTCTGAAATCCAAACTATTTCCCTTATAATGACCATTTTTTGGGGTGGACTCTTGTCAGTAAAATTTGATATAGGGTATACTAAAGGGCTTTAAAATTACGTATTCATCTCTTACAAAATGCGCATCGAAAAAATCGAACTCATAGGCTTCAAATCATTTGCGGATAAGACTACGTTCGCCCTTCATCCGGGCATAACTTGTATTGTCGGCCCCAACGGCTGCGGCAAGAGCAATGTTGTGGATGCCTTCAGATGGGTGCTTGGTGAGCAGAGCGCCAAAAGCCTGCGGGGTGAAAAGATGGAAGAGCTCATCTTTAACGGGTCTGCTACAAAAAAACCGAAGGGGATGTCGGAAGTATCGTTGGTGGTTTCAGGTCTGAACGGTGCTGGATCAAACAACGGCCAGGGACAGAGTGATCATGTTACGGTTACCCGGAGACTTTACCGATCAGGGGAAAGTGAATACATGATCAATAAAAACGCCTGCAGACTGAAGGACCTAAAGGATGTTTTCCTCGACACAGGACTGGATTCCAAGAGTTATTCCATCCTTGACCAAGGCAGAATCGGTGAAATCCTCAATTCAAAGCCCCTTGAAAGACGGTTTATTATCGAAGAAGTCGCAGGTGTCATGAAATACAAGATCAGAAGAGCCGAGGCCCTTTCCAAACTGGATTCTTCACGTCTGAACCTCGTCAGGATAAATGACATAATAGCGGAAGTCAAGAAGCAGATTAACATTCTTGACAGACTTGCCAAAAAGGCGGAGCGTTACAAGAAGCTTTCTTCGGAGATGCACGCCATAGAGCTCAAGATCGCAAGAAAGGAATACCAGCAGATCAGGGAAACCCTCGGCCAACTTACTGAAGAACATAATTTGTTCAAGGAGAAAGAAGCTGTTGCAGGCGCAGCCATAACAGAGATAGAAAACAAAACAGAGACAAGGCGTGTATCACTTCTTGAAAAGGAGAAGTCACTTGAAGCCGTGCAGAACACCTTCCAAACGCTGGAGAGGGAAATCGCCGATATCGAGCGTGAGATAGCGGTGGCGCGGAATGATATCAGCAATCTCGATGAGTATCATAAGAAACTTCTGCACAATGGAGAAGACATGGACCAGAGAAGTCTTGATATCTCCGCGAGATGCGAGGAATTACGGACTAACAGCTCCAGAATATCAGACGAACTCGGAGAGCAGGCGGAAAGGCTTAAGGAGAAGTCCGAGGCCCTGCGGTCCATCGAGGAATCACTTTCGGACAAGGAAGAACTGATAGAGGACAAAAGGCGGGAAATTTTCAGAGTATCGGATGAAATAAGCAAGCTGAGAAATGAACTCAGCAGACAGGAGTCAATGCTTGAGGCCCTCTACCGCAGAGAAGACACTTCTGTGAGAGAATCCGGCGATTCAAGGAGAATGCTAGGGGAGATTGAGTCTGCTATGAATGCGGTCGAAGCCGATATCCACGGAAGGAACAGTGAGGCCCTCCTGATGAAGGAAAAGAAAGAGATTCTGACCGAGGAGCTCTCGGCAACGAAGTCCAGACTTGAGGGGCACTCGCAAACTCTTTCTGATTCAAGGGAGGAGCTCGCATCCTGTATATCCCGCATGGATTCCCTGAAGGAGATTGTTTTTGACCAGCCTACAAGGGAATTGATCAAGACAAGCGCGGAGGTCGGGCTGCTGGCGTCGCTATCTGATGTGCTGGATGTGGTGGCAGATTATGAAAAAGCTGTTGAGAGCGCACTCTCTGAGAAGGCTGAATCCTTTATTTTCGAATCCACCGGCGACATAGAAAAAGCCATATCCTCCATAAAAGGAAAGAGCGTTGACAAGACTGCGTTTATCGTCTCGTCTCCTCTTCCCTGCGCAGCAGGTGATAATGTCCCCGAAGGTGTGATCGGCAGGGCCTTGGATTTTGTGAAGATAAGTGAAGGCTATGCGCAGGTCGCAGAAAATCTTTTGGGAAATGTCCTGATCATCAAAGACCTCAGGACCGCTTTTGAACTCAGGACCGCTGCAACCGGGCACACTTTCGCCACACTGGGCGGGGAGGTGCTGGAACCGTCAGGGGCCGTCGTGATAGGAGGAGAGAAGGGGATATTCAGGAGAAAGCGCGAGATACGCGAACTCGAAGAGCAGATCGCTGATAAAAAAACCTCTATAGAGCAGATGTCAGAGCAGATGCGTACCATGCAGAATACGATCCTTGAAAAGGAAGAGGCGATCCGAGGAGTCGAATCCGCTATACATTCATGTGAAAAAGAAATCTCGCTTGCAAAGCTTACCATAGAGAAATACATGGAAGAGAAGGAAAGGGTGAGCAGAAAGCTCTCTTATCTGACGATAGAACTTGAGGAGGTCACCAGAGAGAAGGAGTCTGTGACCACGCTCACTATGCAGACTGAAAAACAGGTGCAAATTGCTGAGGCACGGAAAGCTGATATGGAGACGGAGTTGCTCAATCTTCAGGAGAGTATCTCTCAGAAGAAATCGGAGCTTGAAGGATATCGTTCCGAGGTTACTGACCTGAGGCTTATGGCCACATCCAACAGAGAAAGACTAGACGCTATCAGAAATGAGATGGAGGCTTCAACAAAGCTCCTCGAAGAATTCATTCAGAGGAAGGCGGACCTCCATGCCGAGGTTGCATCTGTCCTGGGACGCGTTTCAGAGCGCAGGACAGGCATCTCCGAACAGGAAGAAAGGCTCAGAAAGCTCGTTGCCGAGGCTGACCTGGTGCGCCAGGATATAGCGCAGAGAAAAGGGGAGATAGAGGATGAAAATGAGGACCTTATCGTTGTTGAACAGGAACTGAAGGGGCTGAGGCAGCAGCTTTCCCAGATGACGACGAGGTTGTCTGAACTCGATGTGCTTAGGACTGAACATAAAATGAGGCTTGAAAACCTTACCGGTAATATTAGAAACAACTATGGGACAGAGATCGAGGAGGTCGAGCTTACGGACGTGACCCAGGAGGAAGCTGAAAGGCTTGCTGACCTCAGGAATAAGATACAGGAGATGGGTGCCGTAAACCTCGGTACGCTTGAGGAATATGATGAACTCAAGACACGCTATGATTTTATGACAAAGCAGCAGGAAGATCTTAATAAGTCGATTGCCGAGTTGGAAGAGGCCATATCCAGGATCAATAACACGACCAAGAAGAAGCTCAGGGAGGCCTTTGAAGCACTCAAGGTGAAGTTCACAGAGGTGTTTGTGACACTCTTTGGAGGAGGTAAAGCAGAACTTATTCTGACGGACGAGAATAACATCCTCGAAACAGGCATTGATATCGTTGCTCAGCCGCCAGGCAAGAAATTTCAGAACCTGCACCTGCTTTCCGGAGGGGAAAAGGCCCTTACCGCACTTTCCCTGCAGTTTGCCAGCTTCCTTATCAAACCTACGCCGCTTTGCATACTCGATGAAGCTGACGCACCGCTTGATGAATCCAACACCGAGAGGTATTCGAAGATGCTGGAAGAACTCTCCAAAGACACCCAGTTTATCGTTGTGACGCATAATAGGACTACGATGGCCGCTGCCCAGCATTTATACGGGGTTACCATGGAAGAGGCAGGCGTTACAAAGGTCATATCAATGCAGCTCACAGAGGTCTAGGTTGGAAAAAAGAAAATACGAAAGGAAGAAGGTTGAAGGCAAAGTAAACGGGAAGATGGTCCTGATCGACCAGCTACATATCATAGATTTAAGTTTGAACGGCATCCGCTTCCAGTGCGGCAGACGGATTGATATGAATGGTATCCACAGGCTGAAAATAGAAAAAGACGGGATATCACTAAACATAAGAGGCCAGGTGGTCCGTTCGACCCTCAGTATTGAGAAGAAAGGTGCCCAATGCCTTCCTTTATACGAAATAGCCATGATCTTCCGGAACCTCTCACAGGAAATGAAGAAATCCCTTGAGGAATTTATCAATCAGATAGGGAATGGATAAGTTATCAGAACTCCTGCCTGGAAAGACTTCAACTGACCCTGAGGACCTTTTATGTTACGGGTTCGATTCCTCCGGGCTTGAAGCCCCACCTACCGCGGTTGTTTGGCCGCAGGACGCCACTGATGTCGTAAAAGTCATAAAATACGCCTCTGCAAACCAGATCCCGGTCATCCCGCGCGGCGCAGGCACGGGCATGACAGGCGGCGCTGTACCTTCGAAAGGCGCGATTGTCCTTAGCATGGAAAAGATGAACAGGATTATCGAGATAGATGAGGAAAACCTCACGGTGCTGGTTGAGCCGGGGGTGCTTAACGGCAAACTCCAGAGAGAACTTCAACGCCGCAGGCTTTTTTATCCCCCTGATCCTGCCAGCATGAACTTCTGCACCATAGGGGGCAATGTAGCTGAAAATGCCGGGGGGGCAAGGGCGGTAAAATATGGGGTGACTAAAGATTATGTGCTGGGACTGGAGGCGGTCCTTGCTGACGGCAGGCTCATAAATACCGGGGTGAAGACCGCAAAGGGTGTTGTCGGCTATGATCTTACCGGGCTTCTGGTCGGATCTGAAGGCACACTTGCCGTAATAACAAAGATCCGTCTTAAAGTCCTGCCGCTGCCCCAGGAAGTCATAACTTTATTGGTGTTTTTTAAGGAGCTTGAAAAAACAGCACTGGCTGTCACGCAGATTATTTCAGAGGGCATAATTCCCAGGACGCTTGAATTTCTCGACAGAGAGACCATAAACGCAGTAGAGAACTATAAACCGATAGGCCTTCCAAAGGACATCGAGGCCATGCTGCTGATCGAACTCGACGGCGTCCCTTCCGTGATTACAAAGGACGCTGAAACGATATCAGAGATCTGCGGACGACTGGATGGAGAAGTAATAATGGCGGAAAATGAAGCTGCACGGGAGAAGCTCTGGGAGGCGCGGCGTGCGGTGTCCCCGGCCCTTTTTCATCTCAGTCCCACCAAGATCAATGAAGACATAGTTGTTCCCAGGAGCAGACTCCCTGAAATGCTCAGAATTTTAAAGGGGCTTTCAGAAAGCTCAGGCATCAGGATAGTTAATTTCGGACATGCTGGAGACGGCAATATCCACGTTAATCTTATGGTCGACAGGAATAATAAGCCTGAATACGAAAAAGCAGTTAAACTCGTCGGGGACATATTCAGGGCGACCCTCGATCTTGGCGGCACGATCTCGGGGGAGCATGGGATTGGCCTGACGAAGAAAAATTATATCTCCATGGAGATACCGCCTGATGAGCTTGAACTCATGAAAAAGATCAAAGCGGTCTTTGACCCCAAGAACATCCTCAACCCCGGGAAGATCTTTCCGTGAAGCGGTAAAGATCCATTATGCAGATGCCCCCCGTCTTCATCGTCCTGTCGATTGCTCTCTATGCCTTCGGTTATTACCGCATGCCTTTTGTATATGGCGGCTTTCTCCTTCAGGTGGCCTATATGGTTTTGCGGGGGACAGAGATCGGAAGGCTGCCCCTTATAGGCCCTCATGACACACTGTTTTTTCTCTCCACCTCGTTCATGCTCTTTGCCATTCCCGCGTCCTTCAGCCTGAAGAAGAAGGAGAGGTTCCTGAACACAGCGATAGCGCTCACTGTCTGTTTTATGCTTTTTTCAATGCTTGCGAAGCCGCACAGTTTTCCGCTTCCTCCTGTCCTGAAGACCTTTTGGTTCGAGACGCATGTTGCCTTCTCGTTCTTCTCCTATGCCCTTTTCGGCCTCGCAGCGGTGCTCGGCGTGCTGTACCTGATCGACAGGGAAGCAGCTGCAGAGGCCCTTCAATATAAAATAATCCTGGTCGGATATTTCCTCTTCTCCGCTGCTATGATATTCGGCGGAATATGGGCCTATTACGCCTGGGGCACATACTGGCTCTGGACGCCCAAGGAATTATGGACAGTGATCCTCTGGCTTTTCTACAGCCTTTATCTTCATGCCAGGCTGAGGCAGTGGTGGATGGGCAGACCTGCTGCTCTGCTGGGGATTATAGGCTTTGTTATCGTATTATTTACATATCTAGGAGTGAGTCTGCTAATGAAGAGCTCCCATGCCTTTTAGAGGCGGTAATGAGTAAAGAGTGATGAGTAATGAGTTGAAAAACACAAACGTGCTGCTCAAAATATTCCAGTTTTTTCTGTCACTACGGACAGCGATATGGCTGCTCACTGCGCTCTTATGTCTCCTCTTCTATGGCTCGGTCGTGATGCCGCTCGAACGAGGAATTCCAGTCCCTTCAAACAGTTGCACTCTTTCAGTGGATGACCGGAAATTCCGCAGGAATAACCTGGTGGCTCTGGTCTGCGATCGGCGTCATCTCGCTATTGACCGCCAATACGCTTCTTTGCAGTATAGAGTCTGTGGTGAAAAAAAGGAGCGCGCGGCAGTGGATGCTCGTAATTTCTCCCCAGGTGGCTCATATCGGCTTCCTCTTTATCCTCCTGGCCCATCTTCTCAGTGCATACAGCAGCTTCAGGGGGACAGCAGTCGTCTATGAGAACTCAGGACTCAGACTGCCGAACGGCAGCGAAGTTGTCTTCAGAAAGATAGATGCGGACATGGACCCTATGGGATATATAAAAGACTGGTCAGTTGCCGTTGAATACTTTGAGCGAGGGAGGTCTTTGGGGGGTGACAGGATAAGGCCGAACAACCCCTCCTTCCGGGAAGGTTTCGGCATATATATCAAGGACGTCCAGCTCCAGCCCTATCCGGCGGCCATGGTCGAAGTAAGCAGGGAACCCGGGGCGGTCTGGGCGCTCATCGGAGGCCTGCTTTTTATGGCAGGTATGATAATGCTGCTCCTCTTCAAGATAAAAAAAGAGGATGCAAAAGCGTCAGGGGAGAGAAGGATTTAATGCCGGTATTCGTTGTCCATGAGCACCACGCAAAGAGGCTCCATTTCGACCTGAGACTTGAGATGGAAGGAGTGCTCAAGTCCTGGGCAGTCCCAAAGGGTCCCTCCATGAATCCCGCTGAGAAAAGGCTTGCTGTGATGGTGGATGACCATGAACTTGAGTACGCATGCTTCGAGGGAACGATCCCCGAAGGCGAATATGGAGCAGGGGACGTCTTTATCTGGGACAGCGGGATCTATGAGCTGACAGGCGGAAGCATAGGGACTGGGAAGCTTGAGGTGGTTTTCAAAGGCAAAAAACTCAACGGCATGTTCGCTCTTGTCAAGATGTACGGTAAAGACAAGGAATGGCTGATGATAAAGAAGAATGACAACTATGCGGACATGGCGTTTCGTTTAAGTTCGGTCAGGTAGTCAAATGAATTTTTATTTAGTCTTATCGCTTATGGCGAAGAAAGATTTCATATCGTGATGGACAATTGCATATAAAGCCGTTTCCAAATGACAAACCGTAAGGGCATGAGTGCTGCCTGGCGGTGAGAACGAACAAGCCATGCCCTTCGATAACAGGACTTTCCGATACGCAACGGGGATGGGTTTCATCAGTCAAACATCTAAAGTCAGAAGGGCATTTTGTTGTTTTCCGAATGTACTCGTTGTCAATTATCAGTGCCACGGCGACTTTTTTTAACAAACCTCCGAAATGTTTGTTTGAGAAGGAGTGAGCGTTCCACCTTCAATGGCTCCGCAGAAGGAGAATTGAGGTCGAAAAGAGGGGTTGGGGTTATAGCTCCGGCAATGGCCCCTCCGCCCACCTGAGACAGTAGTCCCCTCTTTTCGAGTATCTCAACTGCCCTGTCACAGGCAATCCCCTCGATGCTGATGCCAAGAAAACCCAGATTTATGAAATGATATACCATCGTTCTATTTTACATGCAAGCTGTGTGCCTAAAATTAGCCATTTTTAACCTGTTGATCTATATGGATATAAGTAACTGGGGCGGGCTGGAACTATAGTGCATAGGTAAACTTTACCTAAAGCATAGGTAAAGTTTACCTATGCGAGCTGACTCCGCCGAGGCTGCCGGACACAAATAAAAAATCGAAATGTTTCTCGCGCAAAGTTGAGACCGGATGTCTCACAAAGGTGACCTGAAGATGATATGCACGTATGTCCAAGTTATTTGCGCGTGTGCTAGTAACCTGCACAAAAAGGCCGCATCTGAAATCCGAGTTGTTGACAAACATTCCGCGCACTCCATATAATCTTTAAAGATGATGGATCAGCCATTACAAGAACTTTATGAGCTTGGAAAGAAACTTTTTGAAGAGGGAAAGCTCTCTGAGGCTGAACCTGTTTTGAAAGACGTTTTGGTTCTAAACCCGCGATATGCGGATGTCCACAATAAACTGGGGATCATAGAGAACCTCAATGGTGATCTGGAAAAGGCTGTAGAGCATTTCGAGAAGGCCCTTGAACTCAATCCACGTTATACCGAGGCCTCTCTGAATCTCGCTGTAACCTACAACGATCTTGGAGAGTTCAAGAAGGCTCAGGAAGTATTTTCGATGGCTGCGCAGATTGCCCACCCTGACCCTGATGCAATTGACCCTTTCATCGCCGGTAAACTGGCGAACGAACATTACAGGGTCGGGAATATCTACCTCGAATTTAACATGAATGAACAGGCGATCGAAGAATACCGGAAGGCGATTAAACTGCACCCGAAACTGGCGGATGTCCATACAAAGCTGGGCATCGCGCTGAGGAACAAAGGGCAGACGGAAGAGGCGATCGTGCATTTTGTGAAGGCAAAAGTGATTAATCCCAACTATGGTCCTGCCTGGGTGCAGCTCGGTCTTAGTTATTATATGGCGGGTCTAACCGGCCTCGCTTTTGAGGAGTGGGAGAAGGCCCTGGATTTCAATCCAAATCTGAAAGAGGCGGAGACCTATCTGAAGCTTCTCAAAAAAGAGGACAAGTAACAGACAGTGTCCCTGCTTGACGTTAGGGATCTCAATATCTACTTCAGGTCAGCAGACAAACCCGTAAAGGTCGTTTCCAGCCTCAACTTCGAGATCAAAGAATCAGAAATCTTCGGCCTTGCCGGCGAGAGCGGATGCGGCAAGAGCATTTCGGCCCTTTCCATAATGGGTATACTCCCACCCAACGCGACCGCGGAGGGGGATATATTTTTCAGGGGCAAAGACCTGCTGACACTTGACAGGGAAACGATGAGAAAGCTGCGTGGCAGGGAGATTTCGATGATATTCCAGGAGCCTATGACCTCCCTGAACCCGGTGCTCACCATCGGCTACCAGATCGCCGAAGTCCTTACGACCCACCTTAAGATGTCCAGAAAAGATGCTATGGAAAGAAGCATCGAACTGCTGAGGATGGTCAGGATACCGGCCCCGGAGGTAAGGGTGAAGGAATATCCGCACCAGATGTCAGGCGGTATGCGGCAGCGGGTGATGATAGCGATGGCCATCGCCTGTGACCCAGGCCTGCTTATCGCTGACGAGCCGACAACAGCCCTCGATGTGACCATACAGGCACAGATACTCGAACTGATACAGGGGATCAGGGAGGAAAAAAGAATGTCGATCCTGTTCATTACCCATGACCTCGGTATCATTGCAGAGAATGCCTCGCGTGTGGGTATTATGTATGCCGGCCGGCTTATGGAGCTTGCAGATACAAGGGAGATATTCAACAACCCCAGACATCCCTATACAATGGGGCTGCTCGATTCGATCCCGAAAAAGAAAGGCACTGCGCTGAAACCGATTGCAGGGATTGTACCCCGTCCCGAAGACCTCCCTGCAGGGTGCAAGTTCATGGACAGGTGCAGGTATGCGATAGCGGAATGCGGGACCAGAGAGCCCGGGTTAAGAGAGATTTCAGCAAGACACCAGGCGAGATGCATAAGGGCGGAAGAGATAACGTGGAGCTACTGAGGGTCGAGGCCTTAAAAAAGCATTTCAAGACCAAAAAAGGATTAGGCACTTCAGCGGGGGTGCTGAAGGCTGTAGACGGGCTTGATCTCGCGATCCTTGAGGACAAAGTAATGGCCCTGGTGGGCGAGAGCGGGTGCGGCAAGTCAACAGTGGCCAGGCTTGTCCTGAATCTTCTGAAACCTACATCAGGAACAGTCCTTTTCAGAGGGCGTAATATCTTCGGATTCGACCGCAGGGATATGAAGACCTTCAGAAAGTCCGTTCAAATAATCTTCCAGGACCCCTTTGCATCTCTGAATCCGCGGAGGACTATCCATGAAACGATCTCGGAGCCGTTGCTCATTCACAACCTCGTCCCGCGTAGCCGGAGAAGAGACACTGTTGTAGATATCCTGGGCAGGGTCGGTCTGGCACCTGAGATCCTGGACCGGTACCCCCACGAGTTCAGCGGCGGTCAGAGACAGAGGATATGTATCGCACGGGCGCTTGCCGTCTCACCGGAACTGATCGTTGCTGATGAGCCGCTTTCGGCCCTTGATGTGTCGATCCAGGCGCAGATACTGAACCTGCTCCAGGACCTGAAGGAGAAGACAGGGATATCCTTTCTCTTTATAAGCCATGACCTGAGGGTCGTCAAATACTTCAGCGACTCGGTCGGGGTGATGTATCTCGGCAGGATAGTTGAATACGCAAAGACAGGTGAATTGTTCGACGTGCCGCTGCATCCTTATACGGAGGTGCTTCTTGCCTCTGTGCCGGAGATCAGGGCTGGAGAAGAAGGAGCACCCCGGAGGGCAGTCCTGAAAGGTGACGTGCCGAGCCCGATCAATATTCCCTCAGGATGCCCCTTTCATCCAAGGTGTCCGAAGAGGTTTGGCCCCTGCGACAAGGTCGTCCCTTCTTTGGTCGATCATAAAGGGAGACTTGTCTCATGTCATCTCTGGAACCCCTACTGAATGATCCTATATTTTACAGTGGCGAAACTGTCTTCCGCTCCAGTCGCGTTTCTCCGTTGTTCTAAGCTCATTTTATTTTTTTCATTCTTTTTCATTTTTCTGTTTTCACTTTCCCTATCATTTTTCCCATCATTTTTTTCTTGACACCAATCTCTTTTGCATGATATAAAAATTCACTTTTCAAGCCGAAAAGAACCTTGGGAGGGGACCAAAAGGAATGTCGGGGGAACTTAAGCACACCTGTAAATCTGCTTCAACACATTATTCTTCTGCTTTCTCATTTTTATTGGGTTCGCCCTCCGGAGCTTTATCATACACGGATTAGGGGCAATTCCGACAATATAAAGCCACATCTGAAAAGGAGGGAATGAAGATGGAGCGCAAGTCAAGAGGATATTCTGGGGTCATGAAAACGTCGCTGATGCTGGTTGCCGCTTGTTTAATCATGTTTCAGCCTACCTGGGCTCAGGCAGCGTGGGTAGACTTAAGTGCGAACCTGCCTGAAAGTGCGTATCTCAACGACATGCATTTCATAGGCGAGCAGGGCTGGTTAACAGGCGGGAACAAAAAGGTCTACTATACCAAAAACGGAGGTCGGACTTTTACTGTCCAGGATCTGCCGACTGATACTTCTGTTGAGATAGACATTTCCCAGTCTATTTTTATGCTAAGCGCAGTTGAGGGCTATGTAGTCACTAATGCAGGCTACATATATCACACGAAAGACGGAGGCTCAAACTGGAAGGAGATAGGCTCAACAGGCGCAGCCTTGTGGTCGGTCCACTTCCCTCCCGCCGGGCTCAAAGGGTACGCCTGCGGCAGCGATGGAAAGATATACAGCATATCCGGCACAACGGTGGCCCTCGATGCTGCCATATCGGGCGATGCATTCACATCTCTCATATTCCCGGCAACAGCCGGCGAAGGATGGATTATCAGCGGGCCGCACATGTATCACAGGACCACAAACTGGCTGGATGATCAGAATTATGACAACACCAATTATTACACTTCCCTTTGCTTTACGGATAGCAAAAACGGCTGGGCAGTGGGGGCACAGGGGAAAATAATACACACAGGCAACGGAAAAGACTGGGTCCCTCAAACTGGACCCTCTACTGAAAATCTGACTGATGTATTCTTCCTTAATTCACTGGAAGGCTGGGCTGTCGGCGACAACGTAATCCTGCATACCGCAGATGGAGGGGCAACATGGGACAATGAGGCACAGAGTTTAACCTCAGGCGAGTCCCTGATGACAGTATACGCGGTAGACGGCAGCACTGCCTACGTTGCAGGAAATGATACGTTTCTGAAGTACAGTTTAGCGGCGGGCACCACCGACACTGCAGGGGCCACAGTCAGCACAGCGCCAACCCTGGGCACACTGATGCCATCGACACTGACCAGCGCGCCTGCCAGTGCCCAGACGTTCACAGCAACATATAGCGATGCAGACGGATATGCTGACATCAAACAGGCATACTTAAGGGTCCATACTGCGGCAAACGGCATATACCTGAGATATGACAGGACAACAAACAAACTCTACCTTTACAATGACGCAGGGACAGCGACAGTAGGCAGTTGTACGCCGGGAGTTGCAGGGACATTGACAAACGCACAGGGTAGCCTCAACTGCGCAGCAACGACAGTGGCAGTGTCAGGCAACAACCTTACAATCAACTGGAACATAACGCCCAGCGCAGCCTTTGTCTCTGCAACAAAAAAGAACCTCTATATGAAGGTGAGTGACATGTCAAATTTAACAGCAGGGTGGACAGACAAGGGGGACTGGACGATAAAGGCCACGAATGTAGCGCCAACCCTTGGCACACTGACGCCGTCGGTGCTTACCAGTGCGCCTGAAGCAGCCCAGACGTTCACAGCAATATACAGCGATGCAGATGGATATGCGAACATCAAGCAGGCATACTTAAGGGTCCATACTGCGGCAAACGGCATATACCTGAGATATGACAGGACAACAAACAAACTCTACCTTTACAATGACGCAGGGACAGCGACTGTAGGCAGCTGCACGCCGGGAGTTGCAGGGACATTGACAAACACACAGGGCAGCCTCAACTGCGCAGCAACGACAGTGGCAGTGTCAGGCAACAACCTGACAATCAACTGGAACATAACGCCCAGCGCAGCCTTTGCCTCTGCAACAAAAAAGAACCTCTATATGAAGGTGAGTGACATGTCAAATTTAACAGCAGGATGGACAGACAAGGGAGACTGGACAATAAAGGCGACCAATGTAGCTCCAACCCTTGGCACACTGACACCATCGGTGCTTACCAGTGCGCCTGAAGCAGCCCAGACGTTCACAGCAATATACAGCGATGCGGATGGATATGCGAACATCAAACAGGCATACTTAAGGGTCCATACTGCGGCAAACGGCATATACCTCAGATATGACAGGACAACAAACAAACTCTACCTTTACAATGACGCAGGGACAGCGACAGTAGGCAGTTGCACGCCGGGAGTTGCAGGGACATTGACAAACACACAGGGTAGCCTCAACTGCGCAGCAACGACAGTGGCAGTATCAGGCAACAACCTTACAATCAACTGGAACATAACACCCAGCGCAGCCTTTGCCTCTGCAACAGCAAGGAACCTCTATATGTTTGTGAGTGACATGTCAAATTTAACAGCAGGATGGACTGACAAGGGAGACTGGACAATAAAGGCCACAAATGTAGCGCCAACCCTTGGGGCACTGACGCCATCGGTGCTAACCAGCACGCCGGCCATGGCCCAGACGTTCACGGCAATATACAGCGATGCAGATGGATATGCCAATCTAAAGACAGCAGAGTTGCTGGTAGGGCCGACGACCGGGATAAGCGCTATATGGGCCAAGTACGACAGGACAACAAACAAACTCTACCTTTATAATGACGCGGGGACAGCGACAGTAGGCAGTTGCACGCCTGGAGACTGCGGGGACATTGACAAACACACAGGGTAGCCTCAACTGCGCAGCAACAACAGTGGCAGTATCAGGCAACGACCTTACTGTCAACTGGAATATTACACCTAAAACTGCCTATGTGTCAGAGGCGGAAAAACAACTCTATACATTAGCGCGGGACAATTCTGATTCGATCACTGGCTGGGTCGCCAAAGGGACCTGGAAGATCATAGCGAATAATACCGCGCCGACAGCGGGGACGCTTACCCCCATACCGATGACCACTGAAGCGGAGAGGCCCCAGACCTTCGCCGCAGTATACAGCGACGCCGACGGATACGCAAACCTCAAGACAGCAGACCTGCGTGTAGGGCCATCGACCGGGTTAAGCGCGATATGGGCCACTTACGATAGAAATGTAAACAAGCTTTATCTGAAGGACGATGGCGGCAAAAACCTGCCGGCAGATTGCGCACCCGGCGCCTCGGGAACACTCGACAACACCCAGGGCACAATCAACTGCCAGCAGACGACTGTTTCGGTCACTGGCAACGACCTCACCGTCAACTGGAACATCACACCAAAGGCTGCTTTCGCCTCTACAACAGCAAAAAGCGTGGCGATGCTGGCAAAAGACAATTCCGCTGCAAGCTCAGGATGGATTAGCAAAGGCAGTTGGAAGATCATAGACATCCAATACTGCGCCGACGTTGGGCGCTCTTACGCCCACGCCGACAACCTCGCCGGCGGGAAAGCCCCAGACCTTTACCACAGTCTATAAAGACGCAGACGGTTACCCCAATCTAAAGACAGCTAGAGCTGCGTGTAGGGCCGGAAAGCGGAGTGAGTGCAATATGGACCAGCTACGACAGGGCCGCAAACAAGCTTTACCTGAAAGATGATGCAGGTTCAACCATCCCCGGGGGATGCACTCCCGGCAGTGAAGAGATAATACAGAATACACAGGGTGACACTGAACTGCGAGCAAACAACTGTTTCAGGCACAGGCAATAACCTCACAGTCGCCTGGAGTATCACACCTGCGGCCGCGATACATTTCCGCACGGCAAGACAACTCTGGATGTCAGCGCAGGACAACTCCGATGCAACTTCAGGCTGGGTCGCCAAAGGGAAATGGACCATTGAACCGAGTCCTATTACGATTACCATAAGCGCTCCTTTAAACAATGATACGATAAACGGACCTCATGTCATGGTCAAAGGAGACTGTCAGCAATACCACAGGCAATGAAACAGGGATTACGGTCAACGGGATAACGGCGATGGTGTACGGCGGCCAGTTTGTTGCGAACCATGTGCCTTTGACAGAAGGTGTAAATACTATCACCATTGCGGCAAAGGATACGGCCGAGAATTCGACAAGCACTTCCATCACAGTCACTGCGGCAACGACAGCGCCGCAAGTGACCCTGACAGCCAACACGGAATCGGGTATTTCACCTCTGACAACATACTTTTCAGCTTCTACGGAAATACCCAATTCCGCGACAAACTATAAGATGGATTTTGACGGGGATGGTACGAATGATTATACAGGCTCAACATTCGACAATATAAGTCACACGTATTCGTCACCGGGAATTTACTACGCAACGCTTGACAGTGACAGATGATCAGGCGAATACGTATGCGGATACGATTGCTATAGTGGTGTTGAATGCGACAGATCTGGATGCGCTTCTTAAGGCGAAGTGGTTTGCGATGAAAAACTACATGGCAAATCAGGATATTGCTCACGCGCTTAATTATTACACTGAAGAAACCAAACAAATATACAACGACATCTATACTGCCCTTTACAATCAATTGCCCCAGACAGCTCATGAAATGAATGATATTCAGCTAATATACGCTAAGAACAATACTGCTAAGTATCGTTTAAGAGAAAGTGAACTTTATGGTGGAAATATCGAAACGATTACCTACTACATTTATTTTGTCATAGATACTGATGGAGTTTGGAAAATATATAGGTACTAAGGAGCATAAAATGAAGAAAATCATGCTTGCAACCATCTTAAATTTGTTGGGAATTTTGATTTTTTCAGGCTGTTCCTCTGCAGTACGTGTTGACGGCCCTTATGAAGGACGTGTAATGGATGCGGATACCGGACAGCCGATAGAAGGCGTAGTAGTTCTTGGCGTTTGGTATACGGAGATGGCAACTCCTGCCGGGGCGACACATAAATTCTATGATGCAAGAGAAACGGTTACTGACAAGAATGGTGAGTTTTATATTCAAGGGATGGGCACGCAGATACTGAGCAATGTAATACCAATGGATGTAACGATATTTAAAACAGGATATGAATATCTGGCAACACCTTGGGAATCCCTGAAAACGTCGCAATATCTCATACAGAAAGAAAACATTAGATGGGAAGGGGCGAAGGCGATAATACCCTTGAAGAAGTTGACAATAGAAGAGAGATTGAAACAAGTCCTACCTAATATTTATCTTGAAGAAAGGACGGAAGAAGGTATAACTAATCTTTACATCCCACATAACATAAAACTAATAATTAAGGAAATTAACAAGGAAGAAGAATCACTAAGACCTAAGACAATACGACGGCCGACTGGGTCTATAAATTCTGGGAGATAAGAAATATGAAAAAAACAATGATAATAAATGCGTTATGTCTTTTTTTTCTCACTTATATTCTTCAAACCCTTGTATTTAGCTGGAATGAAGACATTACTCACAGAGATTTATCTCAATCTGCTGCGGCAAACTCTGTATTGAGCAGAAGTAAGGGCGATTATATGAAAAATCTTGGACTTGAAAAGGGGTTAAATCAGAAAGTCATGGGTGCTGGGAAAATGCAGAGTGTAATGTTATGGCTGCAAGATGGTGCCCAACTTGAGGACACGGGCACTAAACGGGATGCTCTTACAGGCAAGGCTAGGTTTAATAACCATTTTCATAATCCTTTAAAACCGTGGTCTCAAGCGGGTTTGGATGATTGGGTTGGTTTGCATTACACAGGCGAGTCATCTCTTTTGTGGGCGCAAGATGGCAATAAACAACAAAGCATAGTTGAATATCGCGGAGATTGGTCCTGGCAAAAGACAAGAGACTACTTTTATGACGCTCTAATATCCATATCTGATACTTTGCGACAGGAAAACTTTGCGAAAACATTCCGTGGATTGGGACATCAGATGCACCTCCTTCAGGATACAGCCGTCCCGGACCATGTGCGAAATGATGCACATCCTGAAGATGCATTGTTTGGGAAAAGGATAATTGGCAATCCATATTTTGAGTCTTGGGTAAAAAATGAGAGACAGAAAATTATCGACTTGGCAACTACTCCGGTCTTTCCTAATGTGTCGTTAGATGCTCCTTACAATGGACTTGCCCCTGTTACCCAGCTTTTCGATGCCGATACGTATGACGGACTAAACGCGTCGGCAGGGATTAACCAGGGACTTTCAGAATATGCAAACACAAACTTTTTCAGCAATGACACGCTGTTTGCAGCGGAGATATATCCGGCGAGTGACAGGCATTATTTCCCTTATCCAAAAAAAACAAGCACTGATATTCAATCTTATATTGATCAGATAAAATCTCTGACTTTTGAAACTGCGGAAGATGGGATTGAAGATAAAGGGATTTGGATAAAAAAAGAGCGTGATGGTGAATCAATCATCAACCATTTTGTTCGTGCAGGCCGCTGGACAAGTCGGATATACAACCAGTCAGGCACGAGTACAACATTCTACAAATCATTTTATCGGGATGAAAAATGCCATGAAGATTATGCCGCCAGGCTCATCCCCCGTGCCGTCGGCTATTCAGCCAAACTGCTTGACTACTTTTTCCGTGGCAGCATAGAAATCACCGTTCCAATCTCTGCGCCGCCAAGCAGCAACGGCGTCTATTCCATGATAGATGCAACGCAGGCTGGTTTTAACCCGGCAACGACCAAATTCACGACCATTAAGCTTCGCGCGAAGAATACCACCTCCACTAATGAGGACATGACAAACGGCACTATTGAGCTGGTTGTAAAATACAAAACTGCCCTAGCAGACCCCTTTCATGGTGGTCCGGTTGCAACGTCCGCCGACTTTTCATATGCCGTTGTGCCGGAGAAGAACGGCATAAGCTCACTTTCACGCACAGCTTACACTGAACTGAATTTTGACCTCGGTCAGAAATCCATCCCCCTGTGGGCGACAGATGTGTACCTGCAGGTCGTGTATCATGGGAAGCTCGGCAATGAAGACGGCGCTGTGGCTGTTGGGTTCAAAGACATCAACGAACCTACGCCAGTAGACATGTTCAATAATATGGATAAAATCTGCATAAACGGAAGCTGGCATGAAGCAGGAAGCCCGGAGGCGATTGATCAGGTGGACACAAATCCTAAAGACGGCATAGCAGATGAAGCCGATGTATATGCCCATAACCTGAATAATATATATCTAAGATTTTCGCCGCATTCAGAAGTTCCCCCTTATTATTGGGCATCACCTTCCATACATGATTTCACAGTCCCCTATCTTACAGCCGGTGCTCCAGTTAGGGCCGTATACATTCTAAGCGACGATATGGTCAACATTGGTCATTACATGAGTTGGGTGACAACAGATCCTGATGATCAATGGATATATAACGATTTTAATAGATTGTGGTGGTTTTATACTGTAAAGAGGCAGACTGATTATTCAGAAGATAGTGGACTTTGCGGCGGCAGTCCCCCCTGCTATATAGATGTTTATCCTGAGCACCTTGATGTGTTCCCGAGTGAGATCACTCCTGCGTTCTTCACTTTCAGAAATACATCGATGTGGGGGGGCAGTGTAAAAATTTTGGAAAATAGCCCCTATCCGGACGGCTCGACATGTTCATATGATTTGCTGTAGCAAAAAAACATATTGCGTTTCTATAGCGGAACATTTGTAATTACCACGATTGTCAAGAGACAAAAGCGGCCGGAGCGGAACCGGCTTTTTAGGGAGGCAGCCTCGGGCCTCCCTTCAGCGTATAAATATGGTTGCCGAAGATATCAGCAATACAACAGGCAATGAAACAGGTGTCACGATAAACGGGATAACGGCAATGGTATACGGAGGTCAGTTTGTTGCTAATCATATTCCTTTGACAGAAGGTTTAAATACCATCACCGCTGATGCTAACGACGAATCGCCACATTCATATACGATGCAGACGGCTACGCCAATCTAAAGACGGTTGAGCTGCTTGTAGGGCCGGAAAGCGGAGTGGGTGCAATATGGACCAGCTACGACAGGGCGGCAAACAAGCTTTACCTGAAAGATGATGCAGGTTCCACCATCCCCTTTCGACAACATAAGCTACACATATTCATCGCCAGGCATTTACTATGCCACATTGACAGTAACAGACGATGCGGACACTGACTATGCAGATACGATTGCAATCGTGGTATCGAATGCAACGGATCTCGATGGCATGCTTAAGGTTATTTGGAATTCAATGAAAGCAAAGTTGACGAATAATGATGCTGTCGGTGCGGCTGGATATTATAGCTTTGCATCTAAAGATAAATATCTCAGCACATTTTCTACGCTTGCCGGTCATCTTCCGGAGATCGCCGCCAATATGCAGAACATAAGCTCAAACTATATCGGCAGTGACGTAGCCGAATACCGCATAATCAGAAATGAAAGTATAAACGGACAACCGACAGATGTTATGTATTTTATCTATTTTGTGAAGGATGACGATGGTCTGTGGAAAATAGAGGAGTTTTAGGAAATGATAGGCAAGGGAACACATAAAAGAAACAAAGAACAAGAGAGGCTTATTATGAAAAGTTATACATTTCTCATCGTTTTCCTCGTGATTCTTCTGGTGATCTTTTCATCTGTGTCGTGTGCATTGAGTTTTGTTTTGCCAGGGTTCCAGGGTTTTGTTCTGAATAAGGAATCAGGCAAGCCGATAGAAAATGCTTACGTAGTCTGCTTTACTGATTATTATTCTTTCTGGCAGGGACTAGATCCGGGAGGAGGTAATGCCTTCCCTGATTCGTTGCAGGTTGCCATAACGGATAAAAACGGTTTTTTTAAGGTAGATTCTTACAGAAAATATTCCGGCGGATGGGCGGATTATAGGCGCGTTTATATCTTCAAAGAGGGCTATATTTATGCGTTGCAATATCTTCAGCTATCCGAGAAAAAAAATGTGTTACGTAAGCATTTTGAGCTCTACAGGACAAGTAAAGAAATACCTCTGAATGACTCAATTAAAATATACCTGAGCAATAATGATGACAAAGATATTGACGGCTCGCCTACCATCAACGGCTATCTGGATTTATTGGGAAGCACTTCCTCTTATCATGATTATTTTAGAAACTCGAATAAGGCGGCATTTAAGAAATACAAGCCGTATTTCTTGTACTTGTACAAAATCGTCGACAAGTATTCTGAAAAAATCATCAAAACTTTTCATGAACCACATTTAGTGTACAACTGGCAAGATTCTTTATCGCGGTATCGTGAAAGTCTAAGACTTGATTTGGACAGCAAGGAGGGGAAATAGCATGAGAAAATTACTATTGATACTACTCTCAGCATTAATTGTAACAGTAGAGGCGCAAGGCTATGACAAAGATGTCCGTCAGGAAATAACCACCAAGGCGATTGCGGCAGCAGGCACGGAGGCATACTTAAGAACAAACCTGAATATAAATGCAACCGATAAGTTTAATGACGTAACTGCTACGGGATGGATGGAATCAGGTAGCGCAAGATATCACCGCTAAGCAGTCCGAGCAATGCATCTCCGACCAACTTCACCTTTCATGCGTCGCTTGTCAATGCAGGGACTCTCTACAGAGTATTCATCTTGAGTGATTATGACTTTTACAGCAGTTCTTATGGAACCATGGTCAAGAAAGACCCCGGTGATAATTACAGCAATACCGGAGCAAGCGGCTCGTTAGCCCATACAGCGACAGGGGTTAGGAATCAGGAAATTTATAGTACAGATACGGCCTTCTGCGATAGCTATGGTTATCGAGCGCCGTGCAGGGTCAGACAGACCTCATTGTTCTATCCATTTCGGGGAGTAGAGATGTGGGGCTCGGCCGGATACATCTCTGATGGCGTAACATACCCTAACTACTACGACCAGGGGTATATCCCATGTTCATGGAATGATTTGCCTTGATCTGTATAGGCCATTTGGGAGACAGCGAGTAATTCGCTCAATCGAATCTCAGGGTGCGAACTACCCTCATGAAGCGACACGGCTTTAAAGTCCTGATTGTGGATGATGAAGTGGTCCCCAAAAATCGGACAATCGTGTAAAGTGTGGGACACGATAAACGAAGGAGGCCACAGAAGATGAGCAAGACTAATTGCCACCGTTGGCAAGAGTCGAAAACGGCCTGCTTCTGATCGAAAGTCCAGGAACGCTGCGCCTTCAGACTGCACGCAGTTCGGATCAACGATATTGACATCGAGGGAGATTGCTCAATAGCCTGAACAGTGGCAACATGCGAAACCTTCTGTATTAAGGTCAGAGGATATCCCTGGCGTTGATGTTTGGAGTATATCACACTTTAAAACCGCAAAATGCATTTGGCCGCAGATAAAACAAATACTTTTGTTCGCTTTAGATTCCACCAAAAAGATGAAATACGAATCTGCCGACTCATTGAAAAATTTCACTACAGCCATGAAACGCATCGGGTTCAGACACTTACGGTTGCTTAGCGCTCTATTTCACTGAGAAGACCAACGAAAAGAGGACGAAGTTGTTCGAGTCTGCCCCCTGCTGTTTTTGGGGTGAAGGATTTTTCTATCTCACCTCAACCCCGAAGACCTGGGAAAACCTGTCCTGGGTGGTGAGATCCAGCTCTATCGAAGCAGGCCTGAAGGGGTATAGAAGTTTCTCAGGGCCTTCCAGCCTCGGTTCAATTATATATCCGCCGTTTGCAATCTCCTTGAAGCAGCCTTCTCCCCTGTTTTTCCTGACGTGGTATTTAAACCCAAGAGAAAAGTCACCGTCATTGGAGGAAATGATGTTATTCATTATACTCGAGTATTTATCCACATCAGAGCCGGTCAATATGACCAGTATATTGACTGTTTTGTATTTTCTCCTGCCATGAAGGTAGAGATTGCTGACCACATCTCCTCCCAGATAAGCGATATGGCCTGAATTGCTTATAAAGTAATTAACGATCGGGCCGATATTTTGCCTGTCTTTTTTCTTCAGCAGATGCGCATATTTTTCAGGACACTTCTCGAGTCTGAACAAGGGCGTTGAACTGAACTGAATCAGAGCCGGCTGGCTGTCGCTGTGTGTGGACCCGGGAAAAAATGTGGTCCTGCCGTTTATTCCAAACTTTTCCGGAACCGGCTTTGGATATCCTGTCGGATCTTCAGTTGGTTGCAGCATAACCCCCTTCTTCCCAATATATAATTGTAATAGAAACCCGGGGAAAAGAGAAAGAGGTTATTTAGCCCGATGCCGGTCAGGTCTTTTAATCAGGTGACGACAGTAGTCTCTGAACAACGATGATCTATTCTTCTTCCAGGCCTATGGAAAACATGGCGTCGAGATCATACTTTGAAAAGGCCTGAAAAGCGAGCATCGTCTCTGTTTTCAGTATTGCGGTGATTTTGAGGAGATGGTTTGTGACGAGGTCGGAAAGTTCCTCATTGCTGGATACCCTGGCTATAGCAACCAGATCATATTTGCCGCTTACGGAATATACTTCTGATATCCCTTTCATTGACGCAAGCTCAGCCGCTGCCTCGTTAATTTTTGACCTCTCCACTTCGATAAGAATAATAGATGTTACCATTTTGCCCCCTTTGGTTTCCCGGACTCTCCGGGAATTTCATCTGCAGAAGCAGCGAAAATATTACAGCAACTTCTCTATCTTACCCCTGGTTTCGGGCTCTGTCCAGTCATATTCGCCGTAGAACTTTTCTACGATCACTCCGTTTTTGTTTATGAGAAAGGTAGTCGGCATCGAAAATACCCGGTACTGTTTAGTAGCGCCGCGGTCAGTGTCAAAGAGCACAGGGAAGTCGACCTTGTTCTTTTCGAGGAAGTCTTTAATGTCATTGATCGACCTGTCTGACGATATAGCTACGATTTCCAGTCCGCGCTGTTTGAGTGTCCGATATAGCTTATTGAAGGACGGCATCTCAGCCCTGCAGGGAGGGCACCAGGTCGCAAAGAAGTTCAAAAGCACGACCTTTCCCTTTAAGGCTGTGAGGGAGACTGTTCTGCCGCTCATATCTTTCAGCACAAAATCAGGCGCTTTGGAATTTACGATATTGTCGGAGTTCAGGGGAGACATTCCTCCCGCGGTACCCGGCAGGCTCGGCCCAACTGAGATAAGCAGTAACAAACAGCTTATAAGGATCAATTTTTTCATCTTGCGTCCCTTCTTATCTGATGTCTAATTTTACTTTTTTGTTCCTTAATTTTCAAATTGCCCGGCAGATCGGCCTCCGGTTGTTGTTCCATCAAGGCCTCTTCATTCCCGCTTTTTCAATGATGAACTCCTCCACTCCTGCCAGGGCACCTGCAAGCTCCTCTGTATCCGGCAAGGTTGAAGCGATCAGGTGTATAAGGCGTCTTTCCGCAAGTAGTCTGAATGAATGTCTGAAGTTCAGGTCATACACCCAGGAAAGCTGCATCAGTTTGAAGTCATTCAGGGTTCTCAGGTCTGAAAGAGAGGCCAGTTCTTTTTTATGCAGGCATGAAAGGACTGTCTGTGAATATTCGGGCCGGTCAGGCAAGCCCAGACCGACAGCAGAGGCCTGGTCGTTTTCAGCGCTATTGTAGTATTCTGCAAATACCCGCCAGATGTCCAGCTTGTCAGCGTCCCTTATTAACCGCAAATAGAGTGCCTTCTCCTCGTCCTCGAGTGAGGGGACTTTAAATATGTTATGGAATTGAACGGTATTGAGGATCAGTTCCTTTTCGGAAACAGGTAAATGTGCAAGTATCTTCTTTTCACTGAGGATTTCAGCACCCAGCCTGCCATGGTTTACAGAGATACTATCGCGGAATGTCTTGTATTTGGAATACTGTAAAAATCTGCCGACATCGTGGAAGAGGGCGGCTGTTTGAGCGATCAGGACTCTGTCACTGCCCAGATGTTCGTCTCCTGCAATCAGGAGAGCGTTTTCGCAGACAAATGATGTATGAAGTACCTTCAGGCTGATGTTTTTGTTGTCTTCTTCGTTATCGGTATAAAAGGTATGTGAATATCCGGCGAACCAGGCTTTAAAGTTGTCCAGATCGCTGTTTTGCATATATCAGTGGGCAGCTGCTTCTTTTGGTTCTGTCGGGAACCCGGACTTTAACCACTCTTTCCAGCCGCCCTTGAGAGCGTAGACCCGTGAGAACCCTTTTCTTATGAGTGTTTGCGCCATCCAGGCACTCGTGTGCTCGTTTGGTCAATCGCAGTAAAGGACTATGGTCTTGTCTTTAGGGTATTTTTGTGCCCAGTTGTCAACGTCCATGAAATCTTCCCAGACAGCTCCTTTGATTTTTAATGCGCTCGATTTCCAGTCGCGTTCGATCCTGACGTCGATAATAATGAGGTCAGGCTTGCCTAGCATAGCCCTGAGTTCCTCTGCGGTGATCTTGGGGACATCTGCTGCAGATGCGATAACAGTCAATCCCGTCATGAAGGAGATTAGGAGCAATATTTGAAGAGCTTTTTTATATCGATGTGTCATCTTTCCCTTGTCTTTCCTTGAAAAGTATAGTTTCAATTATTATAAACTATTTAGATGCTCAATTCAAAGAAGAGCGCTCCGGCGGGCAAAGGTCCGCATAACCCACATAATTCATAAACAATGTGAGACGCTGGCAGCTTAGGGAAGGACATTAAAGTCCGGCTGCGTGGACTGTCACAGCGACCTCAGAAAACCCAAAATATCTTCTCTTCATGGTGCCCATTTCTCCTTGTAGACTATTTCCCCGAGCGGCTTTCTCGGCGGGCCTTCCTTCTTTATCTCTCTCGGATAGCCAACAGGAAAGAGCCCGACAATGCGGATATTTGAAGGTATACCCAGCAGCAGGCGCAACTTCTCTTCTTCGAAGACGCCGACAAAGACAGTCCCGAGGCCCATGCTGTGTGCCGCAAGCATCAGGGTCTGAGCTGCGATGCCGATATCGGCCATGTAGTACTGCTGTCCCCATAGTTCTCCTGACTGTTGAGGGTCTGCGCATGCAATGATCAGGGCAGGGGCCTCGGCCACACCAATCTTTGAGGGGTTTGCCTTATATCCCTTAGGGGCCATGAAGGATTCGACATAGGTCAGTTCGCTTATCTTGGTCTTCAGCGCGGCATCTCTGACAACGATAAACCTCCAGCACTGCATATTTGCCCATGAGGGGGACATGCGGACAGAATCAAGCAGAGACTCACAGCATGCCCTCATCTACGGGCTTATCAGAAAATCTCCTTATGCTCCTTCTTGTGGCGATGGCTTCAATGACGTCCATATGTTTTTCCTCCTCTCTTTAGGTAAAAGCCTGTTCACTGCTGCTCATAATCCTGAGTCTTTCAGCACCTCTCCCATCCTCTTGATGCCTTCACTGATCTTCTCAGGCGTGGCATTGGAGAAATTCAGCCTGATAGTGTTTTCGCCTGAACCGTCAGGGAAAAACTCCTGTCCGGGGACAAAGGCGACATTTTTTTCGAGGCATTTCAACAGTAAATCTCTCGCGTTGCAGCGGGCTGGGAGTTTGACCCACAGGAACATCCCTCCCCTGGGAGAGTTCCATGACACTGAAGCAGGGAAATATTGCTCCAGAGCGGCGAGCATGCAGTCCATCCTGTGATTTATAGGTCTGCCTGAGAAGGGATTTGTGCCTGTCGAACTGCCCGCTTTCAAGATACTCATTGACGACGTACTGGCCGAAGGTGTTCGTCTGCAGGTCCGTGCCCTGCTTGACAACCGCCAGCTTTGAGATCAGTTCCTCATTGCCGCAGATATATGCGATGCGCATGCCCGGGGCGATTGTTTTGGAGAAGGAACTCATATAGATAAAATTCCGCGGCCCCCCGAGCGTGAAGAGGGAGGGCATCCTCTCCCCTGAAAAAATAAGGTCTCCGTAAGGGTCATCTTCGAGCAGAAGAAGGTCGTGTTCTTTGACAATCTCCACCACCTCTTTCCTGCGCTCCAGGGAGAGGGAGACACCCTGTAGGGTTTTGAAAGTTGGGCATGAGATAGATCAGGGCCGGCCGCTGCTTCCTGAGCGCGTGCAGAAGGCCGTCAGGCCGGATGCCGTCTCCATCGGAGGCTATCGGCAGAATGTCCGCCTGAAACAGCCGGAAGGCCTGGAGCGCACCAAGATAGCTCGGGTTCTCCGTAAAGACGACCCTGCCTTTTTCGAGATAGAGTTTCGAAAGCAGGTCAAGCCCCTGCTGCGAGCCCTGGGTGATTATGATATTGCCGGCCTCTACCGGCGAAGCCGCGGCAGCCAGCATGCGGGAGATCTTCTCCCGCAGCATGAGCAGGCCTTCAGTTACCGAGTACTGAAGCACAGCATCCCCGTATCGGGTGAATACAGTCCGCGCGGCCTCAGAGATCTCCTGCACAGGGAAGAGTTCCGGGGCCGGCAGGCCGCCTGCAAATGAGATGACCCCGGGTCTGGAGGTGATCTTTAGTATTTCACGAATGGCCGAACTCTTCAGTCCGCCTATTCTCTCAGCATACATGAAAAACCTCCGTCTGTCTTTGAGTTCCGCAGGTTACGATTACCCTATAGCTATAATAGCAATCCCCTGTTTATTTTGCATGGGACCTTAGCCATCTGGTCTCGTTAAGCGGAGGCTGTTTCTTCCGGCGTACTTGTTCAGGGGCGGAGGCCCCCGGTATAATGCGGAAAGGGGATGTTGTCTTAAGTGATTGCGTATGCAATGCATACAAAATTGTAATAACATACAAAATTGTATGAAGGTGGTTATCTGTATATGCTATGTAAAACAGGGACTTACAGGCTGGCATGGTTCTGGCTAAATATTAAAGAAAAAACTGCGACAAGCAGGAACAGGATGGATGGCATGAAGCAGACATTGTATAAAGACCGGGAATTATCGGCTTTTCAGGGAAGAAACAGACAAGGTGTTAATAAAAGGAGGATTATCATGAAAAGATTTATAAGTTTCGCAGTGCTTCTCGGTTTTCTGATCTTCGCAGGCATGGCCTTTGCCGAAGAAGTCAAGCCGGCGGACATGCCAGCGCCGGCGGCAGTGACTTCCACGGTTGCTGAAACCCCGGCTGCCCCGAAGATCGACACAGGCGACACAGCATGGATGATTGTGGCTACGGCCCTGGTCATGCTTATGAGCATACCCGGCCTGGCGCTTTTTTACGGTGGCCTTTCAAAACGGAAGGATTCACTCAATACGATGGCCATGACTTTTGTTGCGTTTTGCATAGTAAGCCTGCTCTGGGTGCTCTACGGTTTCAGTTTCTCCTTTAATGGAGATATCGGCGGATTCATCGGCAATGGCGCGAAGGCGCTGCTGAAAGGCGTTGGCCCCGGAAGCATCAATGACCTGGCAAAGACGATACCGGAGTATATCTTCATTGTCTACCAGCTGACTTTTGCGGCCATCACGGTTGCCCTTGCAAGCGGTGCGTACATCGAACGGATGAAATTCTCCGCGTGGATAATGTTTTCGGTACTCTGGATGACCCTCGTATATCTCCCGGTTGCACACTGGGTATGGGGCGGCGGCTTCCTGAGCAAGATGGGAGCGCTTGACTTCGCAGGCGGTACGGTTGTACATATCAATGCCGGCGCTGCAGCCCTTGTGGGGGCACTGATCCTCGGCAAGCGGACGGGAGAAGGCCCTCATCCCAGGCAATCTGACCCTGGTAGTTACAGGTGCAGGTCTCCTCTGGTTCGGGTGGTTCGGGTTCAATGCAGGTTCCGCACTTGCCGCAAACGGCCTGGCCGGCGCTGCTTTTATCAATACCAACACGGCCGCGGCTGCAGCCGCCCTCGTCCTGGATGGTTGTGGAATGGCTCCATTCCAAAAAGCCGACAGTCCTGGGCCTGGCGTCAGGCGCAGTGGGAGGACTGGTTGCGATCACCCCTGCTGCCGGTTTCGTAAACATTTCCGGCGCAATCGTTATCGGCATCGCGGCCGGTATTATCCCTTTCTTTGCAGTTGCCTTTCTGAAGCCGAAACTGGGTTATGACGACACGCTTGACGCCTTCGGCATCCATGGCATAGGCGGTACGATCGGCGCAATACTGACCGGCGTCTTTGCAGACCCGTCGATCAACGAGGCTCGGCAAGGGCCTTCTGTTCGGGAATGCAGGTCAGCTCTGGACGCAGATCATTGCTTCTTTGATAACCTTTGTCTACAGCGCTATTGCCACAGCGATCATTTTTATGATCATCAAGTTCACGATCGGTTTGCGCGTTGAGGAAGAGGATGAGGTCATAGGACTTGATGAAAGCCAGCATGGCGAAAAGGCATACAACTTATAATGACGGGATTAGGGTCTGGGGATCAGACATTGGTGTGTTTACTGATGTGCTATTCCCTGGCCGCTAACCGCCCACACCTGATAAAGGAGGAAGCATGAAAAAGATAGAAGCAATCATAAAGCCGTTTAAGCTGGATGAGGTGAAGGATGCCCTGAATGAAATAGGGGTGCAGGGGATGACGGTCACCGAGGTGAAGGGCTTCGGCAGGCAAAAAGGGCATGTTGAACTTTACCGTGGCGCAGAGTACGACGTGGCCTTTATTCCGAAAATAAAAATAGAGGTTGTTGTGGGAGAGGACATGGTAGAGAAGGCGATGGCTACGATACAGGAAAAGGCGAAGACCGGGAAGATCGGAGACGGGAAGATATTCGTTTCATCTGTTGAGCAGATCATCAGGATAAGGACAGGTGAAACCGGGGAGTCGGCGATATAAGATAAAAATCATAAGTTAAAAGCCGCAGCTAAAAGAAGCGCTATTTTGCCAGGGGACTTATCTTTCTGTTTCTCCAAGCTCTTATGCTGTCCCCCAGGGGCTCTGGATTCAACGCTCCCTTTAGCTTGCGCGTCAGCGGCCTGGCAGCGACGAAAAGGACGTCAACGAAAGCCTAGCCAGGTCGCTCAAGCCGGCTCTTCTAAAGCTGAGTATAGAATCATACAAATTTGTAAAAAATACAATATTGTAGCATTATGCTAACCTTTTGATTCTAAAGGGTAATATGCTTTATTGGCGGGAATCCCATACAAATATTGTAGGCATTGTTGTGCCCATTTCCAGTATTTTTCCATTAGAAATCAACGATATCCTGCCTGGCATGCTTTTAGCTCATCCTTCCATGGGCAAAAATGCCCTGAACAGGGAGGTCGTAATGAAGAAGAAAGTTTTCTTTTTTAGCGGTCTGCTTGCAGCATTGCTTATTCCGTTCCGCGCATATGCCGGGCAGGCAGGAAAGATTGACACTGGTGATACGGCGTTTATCCTTTTGTCTGCTGCGCTTGTTATGCTGATGACCCCGGGGTTGGCGATGTTTTATGGGGGGATGGTGAGGAGAAAGAACGTCCTCGGGACGATCATGCACAGTTTTGTGGCGATAGCCCTGGTGAGCGTCCAGTGGGTGCTTATCGGATACAGCCTTTCCTTCGGCCCCGATATTAACGGCATAATCGGTAACCTGTCATGGGTCGGGTTATAGAGGCGTCGGAACAGAGCCGAATCCGGATTATGCAGCCACTATCCCCCATATTGCTTTTATGATATATCAGGCGATGTTTGCGGTAATTACGCCTGCACTGATCGCCGGGGCCTTTGCAGAGAGGATGAAATTCTCCGCCTTTCTCATTTTTACTCTGCTCTGGACAACTATCGTTTATGATCCGGTCGCCCACTGGGTATGGGGAACAGGCGGATGGCTTAAGGGTATCGGAGTACTGGATTTTGCCGGAGGCATCGTTGTCCATATTACGTCAGGTATATCAGCACTTGCGGCAGCGCTGCTCATAGGCAGGAGAAAAGGCTATCTGCGCGAGCACATGCCTCCGCACAATCTGCCGATGACTGTGCTAGGCGCCGGACTTCTCTGGTTCGGCTGGTTCGGCTTTAACGCAGGCAGCGCCCTTTCTTCGGGCGGCCTGAGCGCGATGGCCTTTGTCGTAACCCATATAGCAGCAGTATCGGCGACTCTCATCTGGGTAATCATAGAATGGCTCCACAGAGGGAAGCCGACAATGTTCGGAGCTGCTACGGGTTCTATCGCGGGGCTTGCCACGATCACCCCTGCCTCAGGTTTTGTTGGTCCCATGCCTGCGCTTGTCATCGGCCTGCTGGCAGGAGCTGTTTGCTATGTCACATTAAATATGAAGGGTAAGCTGGGATATGATGACTCCCTCGACGCCTTTGGCGTCCATGGTGTCGGCGGGATATTAGGCACACTGGGCGCAGGATTGTTCGCTGAGAAGATGCTTAATCCGTCAGGCGCCGACGGCCTCTTCTTCGGGAACCCTCATCAACTCGTTGTCCAGGTAATGGCAATTGCCGTTGTTGCAGTGTATTCGTTTGTCATAAGCCTTGCTACTGCTGAAACTGATCGACTGGACCATAGGCCTCAGGGTGACTGAAGAAGAAGAGATGATGGGTCTGGACCTCAGTCAACACGAAGAAAGCGGCTATACGCTTTAATCGAACCAATCGAGTTTAAGCCGGAATGTTTCCGCGTAGGGGCAACCTCTGTGGTTGCCCTTCTTCGGGCGTCCGCAGAGGGCTGCCCCTACAAAAAAGGAATCCGACGTCCTTCACTTGAGGCCATAACACACTTCGCATTTTTCACATGACAGGCGCTGCTTAGTGCGCTTTCATGTCTGCAAATTCCATCACATTATTTACATCCTTCCCCAAAATCTTCTGGCGGGCACGTTGCCTTTTTAAGTCGAAGGCTATACACTTTTAAATATCATTAAAAAAAGGAAAGGTGAAAAGAACATGAAAAAGTTTACGGCAATCTCGGTTTTAGTCATTTTATTGGTCGTTAGCGGCGTTGTCCTCGTGTACGGTGCTTCTCCGGCAAATATTCCAGACCGGATAGCAAATCAGCAGCAGAGGATAGACCAGGGAATCGCATCAAGGGAGTTGACTCGGGCAGAGGCAGATGTGCTGCAGGACAATTTGAACTGGATAAAGGCCACCTTCGCTAGGATGAAGGCCGACGGCAGACTTAACCCCGGCGAAATCAGTAAGCTTGAGGCTATGCTCGATCGGAATAGCCAGATGATATCCAACAAGAAGCAGAACCCGATAAAGAGGGTGTACCAGGCCGATATTCCGGAGAGGATAGCCAATCAGCAGTGGCGTATAGACCAGGGTGTCGCATCAAGGGAGTTGACTCGGGCAGAGGCAGATGTGCTGCAGGACAATTTGAACTGGATAAAGGCCACCTTCGCTAGGATGAAGGCCGACGGCAGGCTTAACCCCGGCGAAATCAGTAAGCTTGAGGCTATGCTCGATCGGAATAGCCAGATGATATCCAACAAGAAGCAGAACCCGATAAAGAGGGTGTACCAGGCCGATATTCCGGAGAGGATAGGCAATCAGCAGTGGCGTATAGACCAAGGAATCGCATCAAGGGAGTTGACTCGGGCAGAGGCAGATGTGCTGCAGGACAATTTGAACTGGATAAAGGCCACCTTCGCGAGGATGAAGGCCGACGGCAGACTTAACCCCGGCGAAATCAGTAAGCTTGAGGCTATGCTCGATCGGAATAGCCAGATGATATCCAACAAGAAGCAGAACCCGATAAAGAGGGTGTACCAGGCCGATATTCCGGAGAGGATAGCCAATCAGCAGTGGCGTATAGACCAGGGTGTCGCATCAAGGGAGTTGACTCGGGCAGAGGCAGATGTGCTGCAGGACAATTTGAACTGGATAAAGGCCACCTTCGCGAGGATGAAGGCCGACGGGAGGCTTAACCCCGGCGAAATCAGTAAGCTTGAGGCTATGCTCGATCGGAACAGCCAAATGATCTCCAACAAAAAGCATAACCCGATAAAAAAGGTATATTGATTTCTGCGGCAGTATGGCGGACTTGACTTGAGGCAGTGGCTGAGAAACCCCTGCTATCAGACCGGTATATGACTGTTCGGACCTCACTATACTATCGTTATCCGGGTAAACGGGCAGCCATGTCTGAACGGTCAGCTGAAATTCCAGGAGAATCAGGCCGGTGCAGTTTACGGTCAGCTCGCGTGTTGGTCGGCCTTGGCCGGAAAAGGACAATGATTTATGTTGAATAGAGAAATCGTATTTGAATTTTTCAAGGGAAAGACAAAACCCCTTTCTTTCAGGGAAATAATCCAGCTTTTGGGTCTGAGCAAGCCGGAGGCCAGGTCCCTGAAGCGGGTTCTGAGAGAGCTTGTCCGGGAGGGTGAGATTGTGCTCACCCGGAAGGGTTTGTACGGCCCTGCTGAAGAGATGAACCTGCTCACAGGACATTTTGAAGGACACAGGGATGGATACGGTTTTGTGATTTTAGAGAAACCCGGGGAGCGGGACCTGTTCATACCCCAGAGAGCTACGTTAGGCGCGATGACCGGAGACAGGGTGATCGTCAGAGTAGAGAACTGGAAAAGGCGGGAAGGCAGAATCATCAGGGTGCTCGAAAGGGTATTTACAAGGATAGCAGGGAAGATCGATATCACCAAAACAGCAGCGTTTATCAAGCCGAAAAATAAGTCTGTCCCCTTTGATCTTTATGTTGGTCCGGATGACAGGGGAAAGGCAAAAAACGGGGACAACGTTATAGCCGAGATTATTTCTTACGCCACTGACAAGAGGCCGCCTTCAGCCAGGGTGATCAAGGTGATCGAAAAACCTGAAGACCCGAAGGCGGAAATCGAGGCCATAATCGATGAGTTCAGCCTGCCCAGAAGATTTCCCGAAGTCTGCAACAGAAGCAGCCAGACTTTTGTATGAGAAGGCTGCTTCTCAAAAGGACATGCAGAAGAGAAGGGATCTGAGAGAACTGGCGACGGTCACGATTGACGGAGAAAGGGCAAAGGACTTCGATGATGCCGTATCTATCGCCCGTATCGAACAGGGCTACCGGCTCTGGGTGCATATTGCCGATGTCGGTTTTTATGTGCCGTGGGACTCCCCTGTAGACCTCGAGGCGCGCAAGCGCGGCACGAGTGTCTATTTCCCTGACAGGGTTATACCTATGCTCCCGAAAGAACTCTCTGAAGACCTCTGCAGTCTGAGGCCTAAAACAGACAAACTTGCCTTTACAGTCGAGATGGATTTTGACAAAAACGGGAGAAGGTTAGACGCAAGATTCTATCCGAGCATGATCAGAAGCGATGAGAGGATGACGTATACATCCGTTAAAAAAATACTTGTGGACAATGACCCTGAGGAAAGAAAAAAGTACGAGTCACCTTCTCAGGGATTTCGAGCTCATGGGTGAATTCTGCAATGTCTTGCGGGCAGCCCGGCTTGAAAGGGGCAGCCTTGATTTTGACCTGCCTGAACCAGAGGTGCTCCTCGATCTGCAGGGTAACCCCGAGGCTATTTTAAGGGCCGAGAGAAACTTTGCGCATATGATTATAGAGGAGTTTATGATAGCGGCAAATGAGGCAGTGGCGGAATATCTCGAAAAGCGCAATGTGCCGAATTTATACCGGATACATGAGGAGCCTGACCCGAGGAAACTTGAAGATATCCTGAAGGTTCTGAAGACCCTCGGGAAATTGACGAGGAGCACCTTAAAGCCGAAAGATTTTTCGGGCATTTTGAAGTCGATAAAAGGTGCTGCCGAGGAAGAGATCATAAACTATATCGTCCTCAGGAGTCTGAAGCAGGCGAGATATTCATCGATAAATGTGGGACACTTCGGCCTTGCCTCTGCCTCATACTCGCATTTCACTTCGCCGATACGGCGCTATCCCGACCTCGTGGTCCACAGGATTCTGCGTGAAATACTGACTCGCAAAAAATATTGTCCGACAAGAGGAAAAAAGAACTCGAAGGCCTGCTGCCTGATATTGCCTTCAGCTCTTCCCGGATGGAAAGACTGGCCGACGACGCTGAAAAGGTGGTGATAAAAGCCATGAGGGTCTGGTTCATGAAAGACAAGGTGGGGGATGAATTTGACGGAAAGGTAGTTGGCGTTTCACCGTATGGACTCAGAGTGCGGCTGAATGAATTCTATGTCGAAGGTTTTCTCAATCTCTCGTCCCTGACAGATGATTATTATCAGTACAACGACAAAACCATGAGACTCAGCGGCAGGCATACCAGCCGTTCGTTCAGGCTGGGCCAGGAACTGCGGCTGAGGGTCGACCGGGTTGACATGGAAGAAAGAGAGATTATCTTCAGTGTTTTGTGACGCAATGAAACAGACTGAGAATAGCGCCCCGGAAGGGCCCTTAAAGAGGCTGATCGTTAAGATGCAAAGCGGACATTTCTAAGCCTGCCTAACAGCGGAAAGGCAACTTTATTGATTTAATGAGCTGTTATATGTTATAAAATTAGACTTTTCAAAAGGAGGAATTTTAATTTGGCGGCAAAATCAGCACCTAAAAAAAATCTATCGGCGATCAAAAGAGCCAGACAGTCAGAAAAAAGGAATGAGCGCAACAGGACTGAACGCACCAAGATAAGGGGCGTCATCAAGACTGTAGATGCATCTGTGAAGACAGGCGATAAAGAAACAGCCTCAGGCGCTCTTCAGAAGGCTATAAAGACCATAAGCAGCGCGAAGTCAAAAGGAATCATCCATAAGAATAACGCTTCCAGAAAGATTTCGAGACTGACCAGAAGAGTGAATGGCCTTTCAAAAACTGCAGAGGCTTAAACAAAACTTTTCTTAATCCAACATCAGCAGACCCTGAGAAGTAGTCATACTGCTCAGTGCCTCTTTTATTCAGCTGGCCTTTCTCAAAGAGATACTCATTTACCCTTTCAAACAGAAAATATCGCTTGATAAAACACTGTCCGCAAACCGGAAAATCTTTCGACGTGCCTCCGGACTCAACTCGGGATAAAATACCGGGTTGGCCACAACTGCTGCCCTGAAGGCAAAAAAAGGGGCGACCACTTCTGTTATCTCTCTGTCGCCTGACGTCCTGATATACTCTTCAAAAAAGAGCTCCAGCCCCTCCTTATATGCGCCCCTCACATCCCCATGTTTTTTTATCGAGAAGAACAGGTAATTTATCGCCAGGGCAGTCACATCATCAGCCGGCTCACCCCAGGGACCCCTGCTCCTGTCGAGCAAAACAAAGTCACATTGAGCTGATTGTCCGGCCTGACCGCTGATAGCTGGCTGCTGACCGCCGGCTTCTTTAAACCATATATTCCCGGGATGGAAATCGCCGTGTATCCGGGAGAGCCTTTTATAGCGGGACTTCAATTTATATACCCAGTCGACGGACTTTTTGATGATATTTGTCATCACCTCATATGGCACAGTACCGTCGGGATAGATATCAAAAACACCCATCAAGCATTCGCCATGGCCCACGGTGTCTCTCAGTTTCCTCCAGTAGAGAGTCTTCGAATCCTTTTTGAGGGCGTGTATCCCGGTCAGATAAAGGGCCATCGAATGTATCTTTTCGATATCCTGATTGTCTAGCCGCTCTTTACAGGCAAAGGAGTTAAGATCGCTGAAATAATCTCTACCTTCGGCTTTTTCCATCAGCAGATAATATTCAGTTCCGCCGCCGACTGACTTGACAGTGCCGTCTTCCAGTTCTGCCAGTACATCAACTGCCTTCACATGCCCCGGGAGGTTCTTGTATTCGTCAAGATCAAGGAGAAAAACTCCTGCCCTGTCCGAAGGATAATCATGCCCGAAACCTTCTGACAAAAGGGTTTTTACAACATAGGATTTTTCCCCCTCTGCGGTCTTCAGTTCAATGAGGAATCCGGAGCCCTGCACACCAGAGCCGAGTTTTTTGATGTCAGCGCTGATTATGTCCCGGAACCGCTCAAAGAGGTAGACCTTTATAGCATCTTCGTTGATCATAATGGAATCGTATCAGTTTCCGGGGGGTAAGTATAGTGGAGGGATGAAAGGTTAGTTTATCGACTTTTTTGAGACTGCTGAGTTCGCTGGTCATTAGCGCAGGGTGATTCACTATAGAACGGCGCTTAAGGGTAAAGATGCTGAAAAGACTGCTTTTCCCGGGACCTACAGAACGCCAAAATTCATTCTGTATCTTTCACTGAACCCATCATACGTATAATGATGCTCCTGGGTCCCGTAATTCTCTACCGCATATGTTGCCGCTACAGCCCCCATCCTGGCCGCTGTTTCGAGGTCCCTGCCCAGGGCCAGGCCTTTCAGCAGGCCTGCCCGGTAGGCGTCTCCGGCCCCGGTGGGGTCCAGGACTTCGGACACCTTTGCAGCAGGCACTTTCAGCTCTTTTCCCTGAGTGGTGATCAGTGAACCATGTTCCCCCAGCGTAGTTATGATAATGCCGGTAAGGCTGAGTATCTCCGCTTTCTTCATCCCGGTCATCTTCATTATCACTTCAAGTTCATAATCATTGGTGATGAGCATCATCGAATCCCTGATCCAGTCCCTGAGTTGCTCCCCGTTCCAGAGGGTCAGCGACTGTCCCGGGTCGCAGATATAGCGCACTCCCTTTTCGCTGCATGTCGCCGCGTAGCCGATCATGTCCTGAAGGTTGCCCGGCGCTATCAGGACGATGGAATTCTTCGGATCAGCCTTGCTGAGGTCATAGCGGGTGGACTTCTTCATCGCCCCGGGATTGAAGCCGGTGATCTGGTTGTCGGACTTGTCCGTCGTGATATAGGCGCCGGCAGTGAACTCCTCAGGAACAATTTCGATCCCCTCCACAGAGAGACTGTTTTGTTCGAGCCAGGAAAAATATTGTCCGTGGTCCTTGCCTATGGCCGCGATGATGACCGGCCGCTCGCCCAGGAGACCAAGTGAATAGGCGATATTCCCCGCAGTGCCGCCGAACTTCTCCTTCAGGCTGTTAACGTTGAAACAGACATTCAGTACGTGGATCTTGTCCGGCAGAATATAGTCAGAGAAGGCCCCCGGAAAGTCCATTATCCTGTCATAAGCCATCGAGCCTGAAATGTAAATATTCATGGTATCTCCATATCGTTTTATTTCTTCAGTGCTGAAAGAATGTCCTCAGCCATTTTCCTGTTAAAACCTTTCAGATCTGCAATATCTTCGACCTGGGCGCTGCGCATGGCCTCTATACTACCAAAATGTTTCAATAATTCAAAACGCCTCTTTCTGCCGACCCCGTAAATCTTTTCGAGGGGAGAAGCCAGGGCTTCTTTTGATCTGAGTTTTTTGTGATAGCTGATCGCAAAACGGTGGACCTCGTCCCTGATTCTTTTCAGGAGGAGGGACGAAGACCTTCCGTCTTCGAGATCAACAGGCGTTTTTTCTCCCTCCAGAAAAATCCGGTCCGGGTCTTTGGCAAGGCCGACGATACTCCTGTCCGTGATATGATGCCCGCGAAATACAGATAGGGCCGCTTCCAGATGTTCCCTGCCCCCGTCGATTATTATCATTTCCGGCAACTGCTCTTCCAGAGAACTGATCGTCCGCCTTACCATCTCTTTCATCATCGCATAATCGTCCGGTCCGGCAACAGAGTCCATTTTGACATGGCGGTAGCGCTCCTTCCTGAACTCTCCGTCTTCCCAGAAAACAAAAGCCCCCACAGCCTCTTTTCCCCCCATATTCGAGATATCGAAGGCGCCGATGGATTTGGGTATGCGCTGAAAATGCAGCCGGTCGGCCACTTCCTGAAGAAAAAAGTCCTTTCCTTTTTCTTTCGCAGCCAGGGCGTGTATCTTTGCGTTTTCCTCGGCCATTTGAAGGAGCTTTTTCTTGAGGCCCCGCCTGGGCACGGTTACAATGACCTTTCCTCCTCTTTTCTCCGATAGCCACGCAGACAATAAAGTGGCGTCTTCAGGCATGAGCGGGCATATCAACTCAGGCGGCGGCATGATCTCTTTGCCATAAAATTGCTCTATAAAATTCTTTATCAGATAGCTGTCAGCTTCACCTGCTGTATTTTTGAAAATGAAGTCACTGGAGCCTATCATGATACCGTTACGCGAAAAGAGTATTTTATAAGAGAGCGTATCCCTGTCTTTGAAAAAACCGATCACGTCCACATCGCCGAGTCCCTGTGCCACCACCTTCTGGGTTTCGGATATCCTCTGAATTGCCCTTATGCGGTCTCTCACGAGTGCTGCCTCTTCATACTTCAGTTCCTGTGAAAATTTCTGCATCTTCTCTTCGAGTGAAGTCAGAAGTCCTCTGTTCTTCCCTTCGAGCAGAAGCCGGATATCATTGACCATCCTCAGATATTCTCTGTGGTCGACTTCACCGCTGCAGGGCGCGATGCATTTCTTGATCTGATACTGAATACAGGGTCTGAGCCGTTTATCCAGCGAATACTTGCAGGTCGATATCGGGAAATGGTTTCTGATAAAGGCCAGTGTGCTCCACATAGGGCCTGAAGGGACATACGGGCCAAAATACCGTGCACCGTCCTTCTGGATCCTTCTCACTACCATAAGCCGGGGCCATTTTTCATTCAGGGTGAGCTTCAGGTAAGGGTAACTCTTATCGTCCCGCAGGAGAACGTTATAACGCGGCCTGAACTGCTTTATGAGATTGGCCTCAAGGACAAGGGCCTCGAGTTCATTATCTGTTACAGTATACTCAAAAGTAGCGACATCGTTCATCATCGCTGCTTTCCTTGTGTCAAGCGCCGAGGACTTCTGGAAATAGTTCCGCAGGCGGTTCCGCAATTCCTTTGCCTTCCCCACGTAAAGGACTTTACGGACGGCATCCTGAAAAAGGTATACGCCGGGTTTTTCAGGGACAGACGCCAGTTTTTTCTTCAGCTCCGGGATGTTGCTATTGTGCGTTTCGGTGGACATTCAGGTGATGAAAAGTAAAGTAAACCCTGCCCCCCCGGCATTTGTTGACTGCTAGGGGACAGGTATGATAATTTTTCTCCAAGGAGGCTATTTCGCTGCCTTAAGCTTCTGTATCTCCTGCTTCATCTTCTCCGCATCAGGGTCATTAGGATTCGTAGCAAGCGCCTTTTCGAAAGTCTTCACCGCCTCTTTACTGTCATGGAGATCATAGGCATAGACAATCCCCAGGTTCTTAAGCGCATGCATATGCTTCGGATTAATTTCCAGCGCCCGGAGGTATTCTTTCACGGCGATATCCGGTTTCCCCATGTTTTTGTAACAGGTCCCCATATCCACTCTGACGTCGGTATTCTTGGGATCAATATCCAGGGCCTTTTGATAGGCATCAACAGCCTCGCTGAAGCGGGAGGAATCCATCATCATATTGCCGAGGCTTATCAGGGCGTTCAGGTTTTTCGGGTCTTTCGCAAGGACCTCCCTCAACATTTTTTCCTGGTCCATTGACTGGACAGTCCCCCCTGGTCCAGTGGGGAACTGATACTGGGGTTTCGGCTCTTCCTTCTGCTGACAGCCGGCAGACGTAATAATTACTAAAGCAACCGCTACGATAAGTTTTTTCATCTCACACCTCATAAAATGTTTTCTTATTGTAACAAAATATTACACGGCTGAAAAGCCGAACTTAAAATCTCCCCAGCCCCTCTTTGCAAAGAGGGGGAAGTCCCTCCCTTTGGGAAAGGGAGTTTACCAGCCTATGGCGGCGCCGAAGGCGACCAGGGGTTAGGAGGGATTTATTTATAAGACGGCCACCCTGACACTATTCATCTGTACCATCTTCTTTAACTCGACCTGATTAAGGGCCCGCTTTCGCCTCCGCACTCTCCTCCAACTGCTTCACCTTTCTTTTTTGTTCGCGCAGGGCTGCGCTTTTTCTCCAGAACGAAGGTACGGTCATCAGCATTCCGGAGAGGACCCCGAGGGCGAAAACAACGACCAGGATGAAGGCCAGGGAGCCGGTAAAGTGAAAAGTCAGAAAATTTACTGTCACAAGAGCCGCGTTCTGAACCGCGAAAAGGACGATTACTATACAAATCAGCAATGCCAGGATAAGAAAAAGGTACATATCAACCCTTTCCGGCCGGACTACTGCCCTCTCAAAATTGTTGCGCCGCAGGCGCAAGCATCAGGCCTCTTCGACAAAACTCCCGATTTTCTTGAGCCTCTTATACCGTTCTTCAAGAAGCTTCCCCGGCGCTTTGGTTTTCAGTTCCTCAAGCGTCTCCATGACCTTCTCGGAAATATTGCGCGAGGTCTGTTCAATATCCATATGGGCACCGCCGGAAGGTTCGGCGATAATATCATCTATTATCTTAAAGCGCAGAAGGTCCTGAGCAGTCAATTTAAGGGCCTCTGAAGCCCTGGAGAAATCTTCCGCTTTCAACTCGCTGTTCTTCCCCTCAACATTTTTCCTCCAGAGTATCGCCGCGCAACCCTCAGGTGATATTACCGAATAGACTGAATGCTCCAGCATAAAAAGTCTGTCGGCTACGCTGAGTGCAAGCGCTCCGCCGCTCCCGCCTTCCCCGATAACCACAGACACTATAGGCGTCCTCAGCCGTGACATATGCATGAGGTTGGAGGCGATGGCCTCACCCTGGCCGCGCTCCTCAGGCCCGATTCCCGGATATGCTCCGGGTGTATCTATCAGATTAATGACAGGCCTTTTGAACTTTTCAGCCATTTCCATGAGCCGCAGGGCCTTCCGGTAACCTTCGGGATGGGGTTGTCCGAAATTGCGGCGTATCCTCTCCTTGGTGCCGCGTCCTTTCTGGTGGCCTATGATGACAACCGGTGTGCCCTTTATCTTTGCGAGGCCCCCGATGATCGCCTTATCATCCGCAAACCTCCGGTCTCCGTGGAGCTCCAGAAATTCCTCTGTCATAAGATTTATATAATCAAGCGTATAAGGCCTGTCAGGATGTCTGGCGAGGAGTGTTTTCTGCCACGGCGTGAGTTTTGAGAATATCTCAGTCCTCAGGTCCTTCACCTTTTTTTCGAGCTTCTTGACTTCCCCGGATAAATTTACATCCTTTCCGTCAGAAATCCTTTTCATTTCCTCGATCTTTAATTCCAGTTCCTCTATCGGCTTTTCGAACTCCAGATAGTACTTTATCATGAAAAAGTCACCGCCCCCCTGCCGACCATGTCCTCCAGTCTGTTTAACAAAATATTATCGGGCCTTATATTAATACTCGTTGCTATCACTGTTTGAGATCTTCCTTTTCTTATCTTCAGAAAAAGCTGACACTCCCCTGGGTATTGCGCTACGAGGTCCCTGATGCCCTTGAGTTGTTCACTGCTTTCCACGGAATCATTTATAGCGATGTCCATCCGTCTGAAATCTATTTTGCCAGCATCTTCCAGGTTCGATACCTCCCTCGCCCTGACCCTGACACCTTTTTCATCTTTGTCAATAGTGCCTTTTAGCAAAAGGAGCATGTCCTTTTTCAGAACATGAACACTGTTTTTATATAACTCAGGGAATACTATGACCTCCACGCTCCCTTCGTCATCTTCCAAGGTCAGGTAGGCCATCAGGTCACCCGTGGACTTAACATTCTTCTTCTTCAGGCCCCTCAATATGCCGCCGATAATTATATCAGAGCGGTCGGAGATATGTTCAAGGTCCGTGGTCTTTTTCGCCTTGAGTTTTGTGAGAATCATATCATATTTTGTAAGCGGATGCCCGGTTATATAAAATCCGAGTGATTCTTTCTCATTCCGCAGCAATTCAGTCTCGTCCCATTCCTCAACAAGCGGGGCAGGTGCGAACATTTCCTCACCGAAGATGCTCTGCTGGCCGCTATTTCTGCTGCCTGATCCGTTAAGTATGGTGGTGACGGAATCCATCGCGGCGGCCCTTGTTATCCCCAGCGAATCAAAGGCCCCTGCTTTCACGAGGCTCTCGAGCACTTTCTTGTTCACCTTCCTGGTATCAGCCCTAGCCACAAAATCAGCGATTGAACTGAATGCACCCGCCGCATCTCTTGACTCAAGGATCGATTCGATTGCAGCAGCTCCCACACCCTTTACAGCTGCCAGGCCGAACCGTATGGAATTGCCCACGACCCTGAACTCGCTCCCTGACAGGTTTATGTCAGGGGGAAGGATGTCTATGTTCATCTGCCTGCATTCATTAATGGATTTTACGATCTTGTCAGTATCATGGATATCCATGCTCAGCGTCGCAGCCATGAATTCTACCGGATGATGTGCCTTCAGATATGCTGTCTGATAGGAAACAAAAGCATAGGCTGCCGAGTGCGACTTATTGAAGCCGTATTCCGCGAAGTTCGCAAGGAGGTCGAATATCTTCGAGGCCTTTTTTTCATTGATGCCGTTGGCCACAGAGCCGTTGACAAAATGCTCCTTCTGCTTCCCCATCACCTCGATGTTCTTTTTCCCCATCGCTTTTCTCAATATATCGGCCTGACCGAGGGAGAAGTTTGCGAGTTTGTTAGCGATCCTCATGACCTGCTCCTGATAGAGGATAACGCCATAAGTCTCATCTAGGATCTCTTTTAATTGCGGCAGGTCATACTTTACAGGGACCTTCCCCTTTTTCCTCTTAATGAAATCGTCAATCATGCCGCTGCCTATCGGACCGGGCCGGTAAAGTGCGACGAGCGCGATCAGGTCCTCTATCCTGTTAGGGGTCATCTTGACCAGGATGTCCTTCATACCCGCGCTTTCGAGCTGGAATATGCCGGTGGTCTGGCCTGAACTGAGGAGTTCATAGGTCTTCACATCATCAAGGGGTATATCCTTTAAAATAACCTCGGTTCCGCCCTGCCTGATATATTTGAGCGTTTTTTGGATGACTGTAAGAGTCTTTAGCCCGAGAAAATCGAATTTTAGAAGCCCGATCCCCTCGATGGACCCCATATCGAACTGGGTCATGATACTTTCATCCGAAGGGCTTTTGTACAGCGGGGTATACTCGGTAAGCGGAACCGGAGAGATAACAACACCGGCCGCATGAGTAGAGGCGTGCCTGTTAAGTCCCTCGAGTCTCATCGCGATATCCAGCAGACCCTTCACCTCGTCATTCGTATCGTATAATTCCTTCAGCTGCGGTTCCTGCCTCATGGCGGATTCAATGGTGATCTTGGGGGTATTAGGGACCAGTTTTGCTATCTTATCGACTTCGGCATAGGGCATGTCCATGGCCCGGCCGACATCCCTGATCGCGGCCTTTGCGGCCATTGTGCCGAAGGTTATTATCTGGGCGACGTGGTCTTTGCCGTACTTCTCAGAGACATAAGTGATGACCTCGCCGCGTCTGTCCTGACAGAAGTCGACGTCGATATCCGGCATGCTGATCCTTTCCGGGTTCAGAAACCGTTCAAAGAGCAAGGTATATTTGATAGGGTCGATCTCTGTTATATCAAGGCAGTAAGAGACGAGACTCCCTGCTGCTGATCCCCTTCCGGGGCCAACAGGGATGTCTTTGCTCCTGGCATAGCTGATGAAATCCCAGACAATAAGAAAATACGAGGCATATCCCATCTTCTTTATTACGCCGAGTTCAGTCAGCAATCTTTCCCGGTATTCCCCTGGCACCTCGGGGCCGTGTTTTCTTTCCAGTCCTTCGTTCGCCAGCCTCACAAGCATTGAGTATGGCTCTTCACCGTCATCCGCCTTGTATTGGGGGAGGAGGCTTTTCCCCAGTTCGAAATCGACATTGCACCTTTCGGCAATGGTTATGGTATTTGCGATAGCTTCCGGCACTTCACTGAACGTCTCTTTCATTTCAGCCGGCGATTTCAGGTAAAACTCGGTGGAGCTGAACTTCAGCCGGCTAGCGTCTTTGAGCGTCTTGCCGGTCTGGATGCAGAGGAGCACTTCATGGGCCTTCGCGTCTTCTTTTTTCAGGTAATGGCAGTCATTAGTGGCGACGAGACCGATATGGAGTTCCCTGCCGAGCTCTATCAGCTGTCTGTTCACCTCAATCTGCTCGGGCAGTCCGTTAGCCTGGATCTCAAAGAAAAAATTCTCCGGTCCGAAGATATGCTTGTACTGCAGCGCCCGCTCCCGCGCCCGGTCCAGCAGTCCCCGCTGGAGACAGTACGGGACCTCACCCTTCAGGCAGGCGGAAAGCGCTATAAGGCCGCCGCTGTATTGCTCCAGAAGGCCCATATCCACCCTTGGTTTGTAATAAAAACCCTCCAGATAGGCCTTGGTGACCAGGCTGACAAGGTTCTTGTAACCAACATTGTCCCGCGCAAGGAGCACCAGGTGAAAGGCGGTCTCTTCAGTGCCTGAATTGCCTCTGTCAAAACGACTGCCTGGAGCAACGTACAATTCGCATCCGATTACAGGCTTAAGGCCTGCTTTTGTGGCCTGTTTGTAAAACTCGACTGCCCCGAACAGACACCCGTGGTCGGTCATCGTGATCGCCGGCATCTTAAATTCTTTCGCCCGCTCCACCAGTTCTTTTATTCTTATCGCGCCATCAAGGAGACTGTATTCAGTATGCAGATGGAGGGAAACATAATCCGCGTGTAAATGCATACAGAAATATTAACTTATGCGGATTTTCAAGTCAATTAAGCGCTGGTTCGCATGCGCGACGCTTGATATGTGTCGCGTAACAAGCTCAAATAATTGTTCTTGTATCCCGCTCAGGTACATTACTCATTATGCGTTACGGATTTTTTACATCATTTGCTATAATGGAACGGGAAGGAAAAATTATGGGCATATTCGGCGCGATATGGGGTTTAACAGGTGTCTTGCTGCTTCTCGGCAGCGCTGTTTACCGCCTGAGCCCCTTGGCCATCAACGCATTTTCTTATGATTTTTTCTGGTATCACTGGCTGGCCCTTTTTATCATACTCGCATTCATGTCCTACGCGGAAGGCTACCGGGGCTTTCAAAAAGGGTTCTCTCCCCGCGTCGCGAGCCGTGCGCTTTACCTGAAGAACAATCCCCGTTTTCTCCATGTCTTGTTTGCCCCGTTGTTTTGCATGGGCTTTTTCCACGCTTCCCGGAGGCGAAAGATTACTTCTGTTTCAGTGACGTCCGGTATCATTGTGCTCATTATCCTGGTCCGTTTTGTAGCCCAGCCGTGGAGGGGGATTGTAGACGCCGGTGTTGTTGTCGGTCTTGCATGGGGGCTTATTTCTCTCATTATTTTTATCTTTCAGGCGTTCAGTTCGAAAGAATTTGCATATTCTCCTGACGTGCCTGAGCAAAAGCTGACACAAGGAGTGGAATGACCCCGATAATTGCTGGAAGGGAGAGAGAATAAAACACCCGGAATAATTATGGATGATTCATATCGTCCGCCGGTACAGTCGCTGCTCTAATCCTTTTCCTTGGCGCTAGAGGGGATGCGCCCACGGCCACTCTTTTTTGGGGATTGCCCTGATCAGACACTATTGACTATAATTTTTCATTGCATGATTGTTCAAACAGCTGGATATGCGTTTCAGCTTGCTGTTAATGCAGGTACAACAATAAATAAGGAGGCCTACTTTATGAAGTATGTCGCAATTTTTTTGGTTTCTCTGTTTCTTGCATTCAGCATGCCGCAGGCTGGTGCGGCTGCGGATGTAAACGTCAGCATTGCTGTATCTGCTGGCACAGCTTCTCATCAGCCGTACGATCAAGCGGCGGAACCATTGCCGCCGCCAGACGGACAAATGAATGAGCCATTGCCGCCGGCGGATGAACAAATTGAACCGCTGCCGCCGCAGTACGAGGAGTTCGAAGATGAGGACTTTGAAGGTGCGGCTGCGGCGCCCCCGCCTTTAGAATTTGAGGCTGAGCCTGATATGGCGGTAGTGCCCAGCGGAGAAAGCTATGTCTATCTGGTGCCTGGCAGCCCAGGCCTCTATTTCTACGGTGGCGGCTGGTATCGAAACTACAGGGGCCGCTGGTACCGGTCTTCCGCTTATAATGGCCGCTGGGCCGGTGTTGGAGTAACGATGGTCCCACGGGTCATCGTGGATGTGCCGCCGGAATATGTTACATTCTTGCCGCCTACCTATGTCAGGATACACTACCGTGACTTTCACAGAGGCTGGAGGACGTGGGACCGTGACCGGCACTGGGACAAACGTGAATGGTTTAGACACGAGCGGAGGAGTGACGTAAGAAGAGAAAGGTTTGATCATATACGGGCAGAGCGCGACAGGATGCGCAGGGAGGGTCACGGGGGTCAACGCCACGACGGTGACCGCGCAAGACATCCCGAAGGCGACAGAAGAAGGGATGCCGACGGCGACCGCGCAAGACATCCAGAAGGCGGCAAGGGCAGGGATACTGACGCTGGCCACTTAAAACAAGGAGGGCAAGACCGTTCGAAGCAAGGGGACAAGGATAAGAATAAGGATAAAGACAAGAAAAAGGATAAAAATAAGAACAGAAACAAGGACAAAGACAAGAACTCAGATAACGAGTAAGGATAAGAAGTGGCTCGATAGAACTGAGGGCTATACTCTGAAGAGTGAAGGAGAAGATTCAGGATCAGGTCTTTATGCTGCAGGCTGTTGAAAATTAAGTTTTTCAACAGCCTGTTTAGTGATTGAACCCGGAACAGAACGCCCTGCAAAAAAATGGGAATAAAAATGCGTCTCGTCAAGACGGCCGGAGTAAAAAAGACGGCTAATCTTCGTCATCAAACCCTGGACATTTCTCAGCAAGAACTTCAAATGACTTTGGAAGTGTATTTAACGGCAACTCTTTCTTCAGGGTGCCTACCAGTGATATACACTTAACTTTGTTGTTCTTTGTGCGGACCAGATTATAACAATTAAGACACGTTTTTTTATCCATGGCTCTCCTTTATTAATATATCATATCTTTGGATAACTTTAAATATCACTCAATAATTTAATATGCGGAGATATCGCACAGCCCGGTTCTCCGATAACGGCTTTGACAGCTTTGGCCATACACTCCGGATTCTGACGAAAGAAAAGTGGGGCCTATTCTTCCTTTTCGGTCAGGACCTCATGCAGCACTTTGCCGAGTTCCTCAAGTCTGTATGGTTTTGCCAGAAAACCGATAAAGCCGAATTCATTAAAATGTGACATTACCGGTGCATGAGAATAACCGCTCGAAACAATTGCTTTTGCATGGGGGTCCATGTCCAGAAGGTGTTTGATCGCTTCCTGACCTCCCATCCCTTCTTCGATTCCCAGGTCCATGATAACGGCTTTAAAAGGTTGCCCTGTTTCCCGGGCTGTTTTGTACATCTTAAGCATTTCTTCCCCGTCGCGTGCAAGCTCTGCCTCGTAGCCGCATTGGCTCAGCAGTTTACTGACGACAAGCCTGATAATTTCTTCATCATCCATTACAAGAATTTTGCCCCGACCTGAGGGATATGTCTTCAACGCCTCTTTGGAAGTGGAGATATCCTCCGGAAATGCGGGGAGATATATCTGGACTATCGTCCCGATACCCAGTTGTGAATCGACAGAAATATGTCCGCCATGATTTTTGATAATGGAATATGAACTGGACAATCCCAGCCCGGTGTTTTCTTGTTTGGTTGTATAAAAGGGGTCGAATATTTTCAATAAATACTTTTCAGGGATGCCGCCGCCCTGATCTTCAATTGATATCAGCACATATTTCCCTTTCTCCAAAGGCGACTCCGAAGGGACATCAATGTCTGTATTTATTGCCTTTATCCTGATCAATCCTCCCTCAGGCATAGACTGCCGGGCATTTGTGATAATATTATCAAGCACCTGGCGAAGCTGTTGTTCATCTGCTTCGACAGGCCAGAGGTCTCCCTGCAAGTTAAATTCCGGTACTATCCGCGAGTTATTTAAGGCGCTGCCGACCCATTCTTTCAGACGTTCTCTCAGGTCAATAAATTTTTTTGCGGTCCTGCTGCCTTCCGCAAATATGAGCAGTTGAGAAGTCAGGTCTTTTGCCCTGGCAGATGCTTTTTCGGCCTCTGACAGGACATCATATACCTCGTATCCTGGCTTCGCATACATCTTTGCCAGTGAAAGATTCCCTATTATCGCTGTGAGAAGATTGTTATATTCGTGGGCAACTCCGGCTGCAAAGACGCCTAGAGACTCGAGGTTCCGAATCCTCGAGCTTTCAGTCTCCATTTTTTTTCGTTCGGTTATGTCCAGGACAGTTCCTATTATTGCGGGCTTTCCGTTGAATTCTGTTCTTGTGCCCTGCACTTCCAAATCAAGAATTGTCCGGTCTTTTCTTTTCCCTTTAAATGTATAATGTATTGTCTTGACTTCGTTTTCAATACGCCTGCGAATGTTATCATTCACAAGTTCCATGTATTCCTCGCAGATAATATCGCTTAAGGATACTTCAGAAATAAACTCATCAGGAGAGTAGCCAAAAATCTCAGCCGCTTTCGGGTTAACATAGTGGAACCGGTTGTCCTGCAAGATGTAAATGCCGACAAGGGACTGCTCAACGAGACTTCTGAATTTCAACTCTGCCAGGCGAAGTTCCTCTATTGTCCTGTCGTGTTCGGTGATGTCCCTGGCAACTTCCACTGCTCCAACTATCTTCCCCGTTGAATCTCTCAGGGGTGAAGCTGTGACCTCAACCAGGACAGGGCCTTTGTCTGTTATCCCGGCGCGTTTTGCCGTATGAATTTTTCCGTCCTGCAAAGCCTTAGCAACAGGACATCCTTCGCAGACATGGGCTCTTTTCTCGTATGCAGCATAACAATATTGACCGACAGCATCGGCGCCCAGAAGATCTTTATTCGTCTGATTTTGGTATATAATCTTAAAAGACGTGTCCTGGACACTTATTATATCCCCGATGGCCTCCAGCGTGCTTCGAAATCGCCTTTCAGAATCCTCAACCCGGGACAGCCGCTGTTCCGCTTTCTTAAGTTCATTCAGAAGCTCTTCTTTTGTCATTTGCGTATATTCCATTGAGAAGGTTTATCCTATAGCATTTATCCGGTAAATCCGCTGATGCGTTTTTGCCAATACTTATAAATTAACACCTGGGATTGAATCATTGCAAATCGATATTCGGGAGGTTTCCTTTAATGCGGGATGGCAGGACAATTTCAGAGATGAACGGCTGTTAGATAGAATTGAAGCACTTCGATGCGGTATTTTGGTTTGGCAAACTGACAGCATCGCAAACAGACAGGGTAAGATTTATTGGTCGGGGCGAGAGGATTCGAACCTCCGACCCCCTGCTCCCAAGGCAGGTGCGCTAGCCAGGCTGCGCTACGCCCCGAACTGACTACTCTACAAGATAACAAAATGAAAAGTCAACGCGAACGGGCCTGACAGCTTGACTGGGTCAGAACAATTAAGGTATTTTGAAGAATGGATTTTACCTCCAGGTGGTCTACTGTTATATTAATATGTGTTCTTACCCTTGGGTTGAATGTGCTCTTCGGTTATTTTCGGGGCAAACAGAAAAAATTCTCCTTTAAGTGGTTCCTCTATATCCATCTGCCGATTCCGTTTGTTGCTTTTGCCCGGATCTTTTCTCACCTTGATTGGCGCTACATACCGATTTTCCTTGTTGCAGCGATAGTGGGTCAGGTTTTCGGCGCACGAATGGAAATCTGAAACGTGCTGTCCGCGATTCTGGAGCGGCCGCGCACCATCAAAGTCAGGGAAGTCCCCACACCTGAGCCTGCAGAAGGTGAATTGCTGGTGAAGGTAAAGGCTGCCCTCACCTGCGGGACTGACCTTAAGGCCTACCTGAGGGGGCATTCCCTGATACCCATGCCAGGACCTTTCGGTCATGAATTCTCGGGCGTGATAGCTGCCAGGGGCAGGGGCGCCGGCAGATTTAAAGTCAATGATGCGGTGATGTCTGTACACAGCGCTCCCTGCCTGAACTGCGCGTACTGTGCAAAGGGCCTGTTCAACCTCTGCGAAGACCTGATGTCCTCGAAGGTGCTCGGTGCTTTTTCAGAATACATCCTGATACCGCGGACATATAGTCCGCCAGAATGTTTTTAAGAAACCGGAGAGCCTGGGTTTTCAGGAAGCCGCATTTTTGGAGCCTTTGTCCTGCGTTGTCCACAGTGTGGAGCCCCTGAACATTACAAGAAAAGATACTGTCCTGATCATCGGCGCCGGGCCTATAGGGTTATTGCATCTGATGCTCCTCAAGCATAAGGGCGCGAAGGTGATGATAACCGGTCTTGAGCAGGAGAGGCTTGAGACAGCCAAAAAACTGGGGGCTGACATTGTATTCCATCCCTCGGAAACAGCCGCTCAGGTGCGTGACTTCAGCCATGGAACGGGAGTGGATTATGTCTTTGAATGCACAGGGCAGCCTGAGGTATGGGAATCTTCTGTGGATTATGTCCGAAGGGGCGGTACTGTTGTCCTCTTCGGCGGGTGCAAAAAAGGCACCGACGTTACCTTCAGCGCTGAAAGACTCCATTATGATGAGATCACACTGAAAGGCATATTCCATTTTACGCCGCAGGATGTAAAAAAGGCATTTCTTCTTTTGAAAAACAAGAAGATAGATGTCAAACAGCTGATCACCGCGACCTGTTCTTTAAAAGACCTCCCTTCTGTTTTCCCCCTGCTTGCCGAAGGGCAAGGGGATAAAATACGCGGTTGTGCCTTAGGTCAGTCGTCTTTTCACTGCCGAGCTTAATTACGCTTGTGTCCTTTTGCCTGGGCCTGCTGGATCTTGACCCTTCTGCCCATCATGATTACGTCATCCACTGAACGGATTACGCGGTCGGCAAGTTCCGCGGGGACCTCGACAAAGGTGAACTTGTCGAAGACATCTATTTTGCCGATCTTGCCCTGAGGTATATTGGCTTCTGCGGCTATCGATTTTATGATGTCAGGCACTTTCACTTTGTCTTTCCTGCCGATCGTCATGAACAGACGCACTACGCCTCCGCCGCCGGTCTTTTCCCTTTCCCGGATCTCCGCTATAGGCTGTTCCCTCGGCTCGCCGAAGGCCATATGAAAGGCTGCTGCAGCGATATCGGCAAAACTGAACTGCTCTGATAAATCCTTGATGAAGGTGCTGTATGCAGCATGCTTGTTCTGCAGAGATTATCTCAGAGATATCTTTTGTGATGTTCTTTTCCTTTGCCTTGATGACCTCCTGCGAGGAGGGCAGTTTTTTCCGGTCTATTGTTGTCTTGGCTGTTCTTTCGATCAGCCGGAGATGGTTATATTCCCTCGGGGTCACGAGGGTTATCGCGATCCCTGATTTCCCGGCCCTCCCGGTCCTGCCGATCCTGTGTATGTAACTGTCAGGGTTTTGCGGGATGCTGTAGTTGATCACATGGGTGACATTTTTTATGTCGAGGCCCCTTGCGGCAACGTCTGTTGCCACAAGGATATCAATCATCCCTTTTTTGAATTTTCCCATGACCTCGTCCCTGCCGGGCCTGCGTATAATCACCGTGCAGCGCGCTCGCGCTATATCCCATCTGCTCCAGTTTCATAGCGACTTCATCCACGTCCCTCTTGGTATGACAGAAGACGATCGCCAGCTTGGGGTCCTCTACGTCAATGAGTCTTGAAAGGGCATTTATCTTGTCCGCATCCCGCACCTCATAGAAGACCTGTTTGATTTCAGTCACTACCAGGTCCTTTGTATTGATCCTGATCTTCTCGGGGTTTCTCATGTATCTTTTAGCGATGTTCATGATAGGCTGGGGCATTGTTGCTGAAAACAGGAGCGTCTGCCGCTCAGGCGGAGTTGTCTTAAGGATAGACTCGATGTCCTCAATAAACCCCATGTCGAGCATCTCATCAGCCTCATCAAGGACAACTATCTTAATATCAGAAAGTAACAGGGTCTTTCTCTTTATATGGTCAATGACGCGTCCGGGGGTCCCGACGACAACATCCACACCTTTCTTTAAGTGCCCTTATCTGGGTATCTATGGACATGCCGCCGTAGACCGGGAGTACGACGATATTTTTTTTGGCGCCTATCTTGATCATCTCCTGTGCTACCTGGACCGCAAGCTCCCGCGTTGGTTCAAGTATTATCGCAAAGGGCTTTTTGCCTTTTCTGTGCAATTCAACGATAGGTATGCCGAAGGCCGCTGTTTTCCCGGTCCCTGTCTGGGCCTGTCCCACGAGGTCAGCGCCCCTCATTACCATAGGGATGGCAGAGACCTGTATCGGTGTCGGTTCCTCATATCCCATAATTGATATTGATTTCAGCGTCTCTTTGCTGATGTGAAAAATCCTCAAATTTCATAATGCCTTGACCTTCCTTATCCTTCTTATTCGCTGCAGGAAATCCCCGGAACTTTCTGAAAGAAGGCCCTGAGGACGCAGTAATCTGTACTTTTCAATGCTATATTTTACACGCACTCAATGGTTTTAGCTACGAAAAGAACTAAAGTTTAGAGTTAAGCAGATCAGCAGGCCACAGATCAGCAGCATATAAAAGCCGGGCGAATGTCACCTTCCGTTCTGGCTGATTATCTTTTCTCAAGCCCTGCGGCCTGCCGCGTGGCGGCACCGCTGGACTATTAACTCATTTGTTTACCTCAGTAAAGCCCGGCAGGTATACTATATCTTAAGGTCTAAAACGTTCCGGATGAACTGCAAATCTGAAAACAGGATGGATGCGCTGCTGGCGAGGCCTTCAGGCTTACGGCAAAGGCTGAAAACTCTCTTAAGGCCTTGACTGGCGGACACGGGGAAACAACCAGGTTCCATGTCAGATCTTTCGGGATATCAGCCAATGGAAACAGCAGCCTTGAACAGCACCGGCACGAGCATGTGGTGATATGCGTTAAGGGCAGGGGGGAAATATTGACAGGAAGAAAAAAGCGCACAATGGGATTTATGGATACTGTGTATATATCTCCGAATACCGTTCATCAGCTGACGAAACCTTATCAGGAGCCTTTCGGGTTCATCTGCATAGTGAATTCCAGAAGAGACAGGCCCAGGGTGTTGCAGAAATGAATCGCTTGTGTTGTTTAAAACAATAATATTATTATAAACATCATAATTTTACAGGAGTCATTGAATGGTAAAAGAGAAGGAAAAAACAATTATAGACAAAATCTGGGACATGTTTGCCTCGGTCAAGCTCGCGGTTGTAATCTTTTCCCTGATCGGGCTTACATCCATAGTAGGCACGGTCCTCGAGCAGAATGTAGAGCCTGAGAAGAACATACAACTGCTTTCAAAGATATTCGGGATCGGGCATGAGACTGCGCACAGCGTATTAGGTGTTCTTGACAAGCTTGGTTTTACGGACATGTACCATTCATGGTGGTTTATTGCCTTTCTGCTTTTGTTTGCGGCGAACCTGATAATCTGTTCTTTGGACAGGCTCCCGAGGGTGCTGAAGCTGGTCAGGGAGAAGGTGCGTGCGGTGCCGCTGGACTATCTGCAAAAGATGTCCATTACAAAGATTTTTTCCAAAAAGGAAAAGGCGTCACATCTAAAAGACCTTGCGGTTTCTTCTCTGCGCAGCCTCGGGTTTAAACCCCTTGAATATGCCGGAGAACAGGGGACGCAGTTGTATGCCGAGAAAGGCAATTTTACCAGGCTCGGCGTTTATATCACGCACCTGAGCATACTGGTCATACTTGCAGGAGCAATTATCGGCCTTAAGTTCGGCTATAACGCTGTGCTTAACCTGCCTGAGGGGGAGACCTCCTCTTTCGCGTATAAAGACAGAGAGACAAAGATACCACTTGGTTTTGACCTGCGCTGTGATAATTTTGAAGTCGAGTACTATCCTGGCAGCGACATGCCCAAGGCCTACCGGAGCTGGCTGACTGTTTTAAAAAACGGCAAGGAGGTGCTGAAGAAGTCCATAGTTGTCAATGACCCGCTTACGTATGACGGGATAACATTTTATCAGTCAAGCTTCGGCACAGTGCCCGGCGGCCTTGAAAACGGCATTATAGTATTACGGGTTGTTTCCAGCAGTGGAAAAGCCGAGCAGATAAATACAAAGATAGGGGGGAGTTTTACTATCCCGGGCACTTCTATAACAGGGCACATAACCAATTTCAGCCCGGCGCTTTCTGTTGACCAGTCCGGCAGGGCCTTTACCTACTCCGACCAGATGACGAATCCAGGGATATATGTAGAGTTTTCCGAGGCTGGGAAAATGAAATACTCCGGCTGGATATTGAAAAGATATCCTCAGACCTGGTCACTGTCTGACGGCAACAGGGTCGAATTTCTGGATTACTGGGGGGTTCAATATACCGGGATGCAGGTAAGGAAAGACCCCGGCGTGTTGATCGTTTACCTGGGTTGCATCCTGATGGCGATAGGTTTGTACATGACGTTCTTTATGAGTCATAAAAGGATATGGATCAACATATCCGAAGAGAAAAACGGTTTAAAAGTCCTGATCGGAGCATCTGTAAACAAAAACAAGGCGGCCTTCGAAGGGAAGATCGAAAAATTGGCGGGCATGCTGAATGCCGGTCAAAAAGGGGGAAAATAAATGGACAGTTCGACCTTTTTCGGCTTATCAACTATAGCGTATATACTTGCAATGATTACATATATTACGTATCTGGCCTTCAGGAATAAAGCGATAGGCCTAGTGGCGACGGCCATTACTGTCGCTGGCTTTGCCTTCCAGACGATCGCCCTTGGGCTGAGATGGAAGGAATTCGCAGAAATAGGGCAAATGGGCATCCTGCGGGCGGTACCCCTGACCAATTTGTACGAGTCGCTTATCTTCTTTGTCTGGTGCCTTATACTGGTATACCTGGTCATAGAGTTCAAATACAAGAACCGCTCCTTCGGCGCCTTCATAACGCCTATTGCTGCGCTTGCCCTGGCCTTTATAGATATTTCAGGTATGTCCAAGAGCATACAGCCCCTTGTGCCCGCGCTCCAGAGCAACTGGCTTCTGGTGCATGTCATGATGAGCTTTTTCTCCTACTCCATGTTCGCTATCTCCTTCAGTACCGCCCTGATGTACCTGATTGTGAGGACAGAGAAGAGGACTGAGCCTTCGTATATCTTCTGGACCGTAATGCTGAGTGTCTTTGTAATAACTCTTTCTGCGATGGGTCTTGATTATATGACCTTCAAGGTGGCTATAAAAAGTCAGGAAGAACTGATAAAAAGCTATCTTTTCAAGGCTTCTTTCCTGAGCAGCTCGCCTTCGGTGGCGGTGTTGAGCTGGACCCTTGCTGCGGCTTTGACGTTTTTTATATGGAGATTCGGAGGGGTACTGAAAAAGATTATTGTCAGTCTTAATATCTCGCCTGAGATGCTGGATGAGATCACTTATAAAAGCATCGCCATCGGCTTCCCGATATTCACCCTCGGCGGCCTGATCTTCGGCGCTATCTGGGCGGACCAGGCCTGGGGCAAATACTGGACATGGGACCCCAAGGAGACGTGGTCTTTGATCACCTGGTTCTTCTATGCTTTTTATCTGCACAGCCGTCTTATGCGCGGGTGGAAAGGGAAGAAAGTCGCTGTTGTCGCTGTAATGGGGTTTATGGCCGTGATTTTCACCTACCTTGGGGTGAACCTGCTGCTCTCCGGCCTGCATAGTTATGGAGGGCAATAAACATTAATGGATAACGAGGAATATTATCCCGGAGGTTTTCGGGTTTGCCACGGGGTTAGCAAACGGTTATAATGGCAAAACGATACGTTGCATTGGAAATCCCCGGCGGTCTTGCCGTAAGGAGTCTTCATGGCTGATGCTTGCTCTGTATGCCCCAGACTTTTCTATTATCGGGGGGAGGATGAACTATCTCTAAAATGAGGATGCTGGTTGTAGACGATGAGCAGCTTGTGCGATGGTTTCTGGGCAGAGCGCTCAGAAAGAACGGGCATGAGGTGATTATAGCGTCTAATGTTTCCGAAGCCATTGAGAAGCTCGGCACGGAAAAGTTCGATATGCTGTTTATAGACCTCAGGATGCCGGAGGGAAATGGCACAGAGCTGATTGCGAAAGTGTGGACTCTGGCTGTCAAGCCGAAGGTGGTTGTCTGCTCTGCTTTTATCTCATCTGAACTGGAAGAGGAATTCAAGAATAAAGGAATATTCACTTTAAAAAAACCCTTTAAACTTGATGAGTTAAATATAGTTGTGCAAAAGTGTTTAAATCTTTAAGCTTTTATAGGCCCTCTTCTGAACAATGTATAATAAAGAGAGAGATTTTGCTTGAAGGCCTTCTTGTATAAGAGTTTGTTCATAACATGAGAGCCCTGGTAACAGGAGCGACGGGTTTTATCGGAAGCAACCTTGTGAGAGAGCTGGTGAAGAGGGGCTATGAGGTCACCTGTCTCGCAAGAAAGACCTCCGACCTTAGATGCCTGGAAGGTCTTGATGTGAGTATAGTCTACGGCGACTGTACTGATAAAGATTCCATGCGGCAACTTTCTGTGCCTTTCAGTTACGTGTTTCATCTCGCCGGACTTACAAAGGCCAAAAAAGAGGATGACTTTTTTGCGGCCAATGCGAAGGGGACAGAGAACCTGCTGAGCGCCCTGTCAGCCAACGTGCACTCTGTACGAAGGTTTCTTTATATGAGCAGCCTTGCTGCTGCGGGCCCCAGTCGCGAGGGTGAGCCCATTGATGAAACGGCGGAGCCGAGGCCGGTGTCACAGTATGGTGCTTCGAAGCTAAATGGTGAACTGGCGGCTCTGGCGTATAAAGACCGGATGCCGGTGTCTATTATTCGGCCTCCTGCTGTGTACGGCCCCCGGGACAGGGATTTCTTTTTGTTTTTCAAAATGGTCAGGAGGGGCTTTTATCCTTACTGGGGAAAATGTTATTATTCACTCTTGTATGTGGATGATCTTGTCCATGGCCTGATAACGGCAGCTGAGTCGAACGAGGCGGCGGGCAAGATATATTTTTTGTCGGACGGTCGGATTTATTCTAATGATGACATTGTTTATGAGATAACGCAGGCGATGGACACAAAGGCGGTACGACTGAGGGTCCCGTCGCCGGTAATGCGTCTGTTTGCTAGAATAAGTGAGAGACTCGCTGATGGCGCAACGATTATTAACAGCGACAAACTCAGGGAAATCAAGCACAGCCATTGGACGTGTAATTCGAAAAAGGCGGAAAATGACCTGGGATTTATGCCGAAGGTCACTTTAAAGGAAGGAATTAAATGGACGGCAGACTGGTACAAAATTCACAAATGGCTCTAAAAAAATCTACAGATATTTTTGAGAAGTGCAATAAATTTACGAAGGCTAAAGAGCTGATGTCGGTAGGTATTTATCCGTTTTTCAGGGTCATTGAAAGCGCACAGGACCCTGAAGTCCTGATGAACGGACGCCGCATGATCATGGTGGGATCCAATAATTACCTCGGGCTTACGAACCATCCGGCGGTGAAAGAGGCCGCGCTTGAGGCAATAAGAAAATACGGTACCGGCGCCGCAGGTTCACGGTTTCTGAACGGCACACTGGATATCCATGTCAGGCTTGAAGAGAAGCTGGCGCACTTTATCCGTAAAGAGGCTGCGCTGATTTTTTCTACCGGTTTTCAGGTGAATCTAGGCGTGATATCAGCGCTGGTCGGGAAAGACGATGTTATGATCATCGACAAGATGGACCATGCGAGCATTATAGACGGATGCAGGCTCTCCTACGGTGAGGTAAAAAAATTCAGGCATAATGACATGGCGGACCTCGAGAGGATCCTGAAGGAGAACGCCAACCGGAGCAAACTTATCATCGTGGACGGCGTTTTCAGTATGGAAGGGGACATTGTTAATCTGCCAAGTGTGGTTGAGCTTGCAAAGGCCTATGGGGCGCGCCTGATGGTCGATGACGCCCATGGCATAGGTGTGCTGGGAAAGACAGGCAGGGGTACTGCGGAACATTTCGGACTCGAAGACGAAGTCGATATCATAATGGGCACATACAGTAAATCCCTGGCTTCCATAGGCGGCTTTATCTCAGGCTCCGAAAAGGTAGTGCACTACATAAAGCACTTTGCCCGCGCATTGATCTTCAGTGCGAGTCCCCCTCCGGCCTCGGTGGCTGCCGTAAGCGCTGCAATCGACATCATAGACAATGAACCCGAGAGGATAGAGAGGCTCTGGAAGAACACCAGAAAAATGCTTGCAGGGCTCAAGGCCCTGGGGTTCCAGGTTGGGCCCAGCGAGACCCCGATTATCCCTGTCCTCGTCGGTGATAACGAGACTGCCTTCAAAATGGCCATGATGCTGCAGGAAGAAGGGGTATTCGCAAACGTTGCAGTAAGTCCTGCTGTGCCCGAAGGCAAGGCTTTGATACGTACTAGCTATATGGCCACTCATACAGAGGAGCAATTGGACAGGGTTCTCTCTGCTTTTGAAAAAAGCGGCAGGACGCTGGGCCTGATAAACTGACGGGCCGGCAACTTGGAAATTGTTGAAGTTGAAAAGGGCAAAGGGCTCAATAAGTTCATAGACCTTCCCTACGCCTTATATGCAAAAGACCCCCTGTACGTCCCCCAGTTAAAAAGAGAAGTCCGGGACCAGCTGTCCCCGAATAACCCTTTCTTTCAACATGCTGAGGCGAGGTATTTTGTCGCAGAGGATCACGGCAGGACCGTCGGCAGGATAGCCTCTATCGTAAATAAGAGACATATAGAATTTCATAACGAGGAAGCGGGTTTCTTCGGTTTTTTTGAAACGCTTGATGACCCTGCTGTGTCAGGCTTGCTGCTTGAGACCGCAGCTCATGATTTGAGGCGAAAGGGGATGAAGACGATGAGGGGTCCCATGAGTTTCTCGACCAATGAAGAGTGCGGGTTGCTTATTGAAGGCTTTGATACCCCTCCGATGCTGATGACCCCTTATAACCCTCCGTATTATAGTGAGCTTATGGAACAGTATGGCCTGCGCAAGATAAAGGACCTGTATGCATATATCCATGATGTCCAGGCAACTGCTCCGGAAAAAGTTACCAGGGTTGCCCTGATCGCCGAAAAACGCGGGATTAGTGTGAGACCCATAGTCAAAAAGAAATTCCATGAGGAGATGCTGGTTTTCAAGGAAGTATATAATTCTGCCTGGGAGAAGAACTGGGGCTTTGTCCCGCTTACCGACGCTGAACTCTTTAATCTCGGGGAAAGACTGAAACAGGTAGTGGTGCCTGAACTGACCTTAATAGCCGAGGACCAGGACAGGCCGGTCGGTTTTCTTGGGCTAGTCCCTGATTTCAATTCAGTCCTCAGACATATGCAGGGCAGACTTACCCCGGTTAGCATAATAAAGGCCCTGTATTATTCCGGAAAGATCAAAGGACTCAGGCTCCTGCTGCTCGGAATCAAACACGAGTACAGGAACAAGGGGGTGGAGGCTTTGCTTATGAGAGAAGCCTTCAAGGGTATCAAAAAAAGGGGCTATACGCAGGTCGAGTTTTCCTGGATCCTCGATGATAACATACCGGTTCAGAGGATCATTGCAATGGCTGACGGCAGGCTTTACAAGAAATACAGGATTTACGAAAAAGCAATCTCCTGAAAAAAAGGCGGTTCACCGCAGAGGACGCAGATAAACAATGGCTGAAATAAAGGAGACAAAGACTTTCTTTTGTGCACTCACTGAGCGAGATAGGAAATATAGTATTTCAACGCTACCCTGAACATTTGATTTTACCCTGATAGATCCTTTCTCTGCGCACTCTGCGGTGAAAAGAGTATTTATTACGAAGCCGTCAATTCTGGAGTCTCTAATTTCCGGAGTACCAGGACAGCGTTCACCCCGCCGAAACCGAAAGAACTGGAGAGTGCGGTCCTGATGGGCCGCTCACTTTTTTCCGTTATGAGATTTATGCCGCAACGGCTGTCTTTTTCCCTAATATTTATCGTGGGAGGGACAACACTTTCCAGCAAGCTCATTGCAGCGCAGGCAGCCTCGAAAGCGCCCGAGGCCCCCAGCATATGGCCTGTCATGGACTTAAGCGCGCTGACGGGGATATGTGGTGCGTTTTCTCCCAATGCGCCGAGTATAGCCTCTGATTCAACATAGTCGCCTATCTGAGTTGAAGTGCCATGGGCACTTATATAATCTATTTCATCAGGTCCTGTGCCGGCTTCATCCAAGGCAGATCGCAGGGCATGTATTTCGCCTCTTACATCAGGCTTTGTCTGGTGGAAAGCATCGACAGAGTTTCCATAGCCGATGACTTCTCCGTACATCTTTGTCCCCCGCTTCAGGGCGGTCTCGAGATCTTCCAACACCAGAGCGCAGGCCCCTTCAGAAAGTACAAAACCATCCCTTTGCCGGTCAAAGGGCCTGCTCGCGCAATCCGGATCCGCCTTTGATAAGGCCCCGGACTTGCCATATCCTTCTATGCATAATCTGCATATGGGCGCATCGGTCCCTCCTGCTATGACCGGCCCCTTGAATCCGGCCTTCAGCAGGCGGTAAGCCTCGCCCAGAGCATTTGATCCTGAGGCGCAGGCGTTTGACAGCGCCAGACAATGACCTTTAAGACCGAGTTTTTGGGCTATAGAGGACGCTGACATACTGATCGTGGTTGCAGGCATAAGATAGGAGGAGATCCGATAACTTTCAGCATTCAAATCGCAACTCCGCATATTCATCAATGCTTTTTCAATAGTTCCTATTCCTCCCCTGCTCGAACCTATGATAACTCCACCTGAGGTGAGGTACTCATTTCGGCAGGGTATGCCATCCGCCTGAATAAACCCGGCATCTTCTGCCGACATTACTGCAGCTGAGACCGCATAATGTACAAATGGGTCCAGACGGCGTATTTCTTTCTGACCCAGGTAGGCCTCTGCCCTGAAATGCTTCAATTCCCCTGCCGCGTTCCATTTTATTTTTGCCCCGGATACCTTCGTGATCGTCTGTACACCGGAAACCCCAGACTTGACGGCGTTCCATGAATCCTGGAAAGTGTTGCCCAAAGGAGTGACAGCGCCGATTCCTGTTATGACTACCCGTACCATTGTAAACCTATATTAACATAAACGGTTTACGATCAGGCCTGTTAGTATTGATCAAGTATGTCGATAAAATCTTTTAATGAGCACTTGCATATAATTTATATTTAGATAATAATATGGAAAATTTTTTGCAATGGCTTTTTTCAGGAACGGGGCTTGGCCGGAGAAATATTAAAAAAAAGACGCGAAGAATTGGGATTTGATATCAAGGAAGTTTCGGAAACTCTTAAGATCAGTTCCGAATATATCGTCTCAATTGAGAACGACATGTTTGACAGGCTGCCGGTGGCTGTCTACACAGTCGGCTATATCCGTTGTTACGCAAAATATCTTGAGGTCGATCCCGGGCCTGTAATATCCAGCTTCACATCCCATCTAGTATCCCCAAAACCGTCGACTATTATCCCTGTAGCTTCTTCCCGGCGGAAGGTCCCTGTTTATGTATACGCGGCGTTACTTATTCTGACAGGTCTTCTGATATTTGCTGTCTATGAATATACCTGGAAGGACGGGCCAAACCTTGCCTTGGGCCCTGCAGTTGAAAAAGCCGGACCTTCAGCGAAGGGGGAAGACATTATCCCCGCTGTTCCGCCGGTTTTGGATGTCGCTCCTGTAAAGAAACCTGAAGACCGGAATCCGGAAGAAAAGCATATTAATGAATCTGCGCAGGCAGCTGTGGTCGAGGGTGAGCACCAACTGGGAATAACTGCATCTGATGCGGTCTGGCTCAGGATAAGCTTTGAAAATGGAAAGCAGGAGGAGATGCTCCTCAAATCAGGTGAATCAAAAAGCTGGAAATTTGGAGGCAAGGCTGTGCTGAGAATCGGGAACGCTGGAGGGATCAGTCTTAAATTTGACGGTAAAGACCTCGGGATCCCGCGAGATTCAGGTAAGGTACTGGACCTGACTTTACCCGAAAGTTAAGGTGTCATTTTAAGTGGCGCAGCTCAATAAGCCTGATCATCGTCTAATTTTTGTGTGCCGCCTTTGAAAGGTCCGAATAACAGAATATTCCCCCGCCGCAAACTGGACCTGGGTTTTGTGCTGGATCTGGCCGGGAAGAAGGTCAATGCGAAACTGATAGACCTTTCCATTGATGGTTTCGGAATTTTTGTGCACGATACTGCCGGATTGTACGGCTCGCTTGTTGAAATCCGGGTTGATGCTATTGATATTCAGGCCAGAGGGGAAATCGTGTGGTCCAGGAATTATGATGCCGGGACAAGGCTGGGTATTAGCAGAACCGGTCCCCTCACTGGAGATATGCGGAACTTCAGGCCCGCAGACCTGCTCCTTGGAATCCAGAAGAGGGGCAAGACCGGCGTGCTTCGGCTGGTAACGCCTTTGTCGAGCAAGTATGTTTATTTCAGCAACGGCAGGGTGGTCTTTGCGACTTCAGATAATGAGGACAAGGATGTCTGCGATGCCCTGCTTTATGCAGGGAAGGTAGGCCGTGAAGAATTTGTCCGGTCTGCCGGCTTCATGCGGAAAGCAGGCAAGAGGCAGGTCGCTGTGCTTCTGGAATTGGGTTACATAAAGCCGGAAGATGTTGTTCCGGTTGTCCAAAGCCAGGCAGAGATGATACTGATGAGTCTGGTAACATCGGAGGAGGGCGGCTTTATCTTCAGAGAAAGGCCTGTTGCGCCCGAAAAGGTGTTGTCTTACACCTTCAATTTAACTGATTTGATATACCGGGGGGCGAAGACTTTCGGAGACCCCGAAAGAATCAGCGATATCTGCAAGGGGAGGGAAGCCATTGTTTGTTTGAATTCCGGCGGTGCCGCTTCTGTGAAAAAAATCCGCCTGGACGATCTGGAAAAAGGGGTGATACAGTTTCTGGACCGGGAAAGAACAATTCAGGAAGTTCTCTCGGTGTCTCCCATGGATGCACCGGAAACGCTCAGAATGATTTATGCCCTGCACAATGTGCAGGCCCTGGAAATAATTGAAGCAGGGTCCGATAGTAAGGGGCCTGACGGGGAGCAGGAGCGGGTGATGTCTGACAGAGAGCTGGAAGCTGTTCAAAAAATAGAAAAACTGTTCAGTGAATACAGGTCCCTCGGCTACCATGGAGTCATGAACGTCGGGCATGGCGCTCCGCCTGAGGATATTAAACGCGCCTACTATAGAATGGCACGGGAATTTCATCCTGACAGGCATCTTCATGTGTCTTCCAGTGAGGTAATGGAGAAGCTGAACGTTATTTTCTCTTATATCAACGAGGCATACCAGGCCCTTATTGCCTCGCAGCACAACCGGCAAGAGATGCGGGGCGTAAGGACCGGCCAGGGGGATCTTTCCTATAAACAAATGGCGAGACAGAAGTTCGAAACCGGCATGAATCTTCTCCTCAGCGGAGAATATGAACAGGCCGTGACTTTTTTTGGACAGGCAACGAACCTCGACGCCTCAACGCCTGCTTATCATTATCACTACAGTACTTCCCTTTTTCGTAATAATAGAATGAGGGAAGCAGAAGGGGCCCTGCGCAAGGCGTCCCAACTCGATCCGCAAAATGCTGTTTATATAGCTGAACTCGGTCATATATACCTTGCCCTCGGCTTTCATACAAGGGCAAAAAAGACCTTTGAAAAGGCCCTGAGATATGACCCTGCTAACCAAAGAGCCTCTGAAGGCATGAAAAAATGCTCACCATGACATTATCCTCTGTCAGTAGGACATCATTCCCCGGTATCTAAGAAGTCCTTCCGATTGTTAAGCCGCGGCATATAAGTTAAGCTGTAATCAAGAAAAGAAAACGAAATAAGGAGGACAGGACAATGTTAAGACATAGCGGAGGAGACAGGGTAGGGAAAGGGACATACTGGAACCTTGGCAACGGAGAGAGGATCGACATCAAAGACGAAGGGACACTGCCGGGAGAGGCCAGGAAGACTTACTACAAGATGCCTGCAGCAGCGATTATTGTAGTTGCGCCGGTATTAGGGCTTGTGTATGCGGCGTTTCTGCCCTTCATAGGCATAGCGATGTTTGTGAAACTGGTGGCCCAGAAGATCGGCGGCGGGGCGATGGAGACAGTGCGGGGCAGCGCTTCCTTTGGATTCAGGCCGAGCGAGTCCTATCTGTCAGGGAAAAAGAAGGCAAAGAAGGATGAAGCCTCCAAAGACGCGGGTGATGAGAAAGAGGACAGTTGAACAAAACAGGGAAGAGAGAATGCCAGTCTATCGAGGGCCTCATTTCATTGAGGCCCTTTGCTTTTATTTTGCCTGAAATCCCGGACAACCCTCGAAACCGAAGCATTTCGCCTTTTTTCTGAGAGCGCAGCCTGTGTTTGCACAAATCGGCACCTTGTCTCCATAGGCCTTAGACGACTTTGCCCATGGTTGCACCCTTTTTGTTTTAGAGTCCCCCGTGCTCTTTTCTGATGGTTTTTTCATTGTCTTTAGTATCCTAATTAAAGCAGCTAACCACAGAGAACACTGAAAAAAAATATAACTGTACAAAGATTACGAGAAAGTCGCTCCCTTCCCCCTCTGTGCTCTCAAAGTATAAATCTGCCGCCGACTTTTAACTTTTCTGCATCGCACAGCAAACCACTGAGTTCACAGAGCTTTTAGAAAATCTAAAATATTTTTTCTCTGTGTCCACTGTGGTGAATCTCCAATGCTTGTATGTAGTATCTCTATAATAATATACTAGGAAGGCCGCGAGTTACTAAATCAGGGGTGAAACAATTTTGGGAAACACCGATCTTATTGTTCAGGCAACAGACACGATCAAAAAACACTCAATGCTTAAAGGCGGCGAGACCGTTCTTGTCGGGCTTTCCGGGGGGCCGGATTCTGTCTGTCTCCTCACTGTTCTGCACAGGCTCAAAGAGGCCTTTAATCTGACCCTTCATGCTGTTTACGTTGATCATAATCTGAGGCCGGGCGAAACTCCTGCTGAAATAGCATACTGCAGGAAGCTCTGCGATGATATGAAGGTGGATTTCAGGGTAAAGTCCATTGATGTGAAGGGGTATGTAAAAGAACACGGCGGCAATAAGCAGGAGGCTGCGAGGGATTTGAGATACAGGGCGTTTCATGAGGCCGCCACGGAGATCAGGGCTGACAGGATCGGCCTTGCGCATAATGCCGATGACCAGGCAGAGACTGTTTTTATGAGGCTTATCAGGGGGACCGGGGCTTCGGGGCTTGCCGGCATGCCTGCGAAGCGCGGCCCTGTCATCAGGCCGCTCCTGGAGATCGAACGCAAAGATATCGAGGCTTTTCTGGAGTCTGAAAATATACGTTATGTTGTTGATTCCTCGAACCTGCAGACGGATTACTTCAGGAACAGGTTCAGGCTTATGATCATGCCGGAGCTGAAGAAGATGAACCCGAACCTGATACAGGGTGTGAACAATACAGTTTCCATTCTGCAGGAAGAAGAGCGATATCTCGGCGTCATTGTTACGAAGACGCTCATGAAGATGATCAGCAGAAAGACAGACAGCAGGATCGAGCTCTTTCTTACGCCGATGGAGGCGATGGACATTGTGATATTGAGGCGGCTGCTCAGGCGCGCGCTCGATGAAACCGAGGGACTGAGGGGGATCAGCTTTGCCCATATCGAGGACATTATCCGCCTTGTCAAAGAAGGAAGTTCCGGAGACCGGATATATTTGCCAAAGGGCATCAGGGTCATAAAGGATTATTCTCTTCTGGTGATAACGTCGGAAAGACCGCGGACGATCGCTTCCTATGAAATGGATGTGCCGGGAGAGGTCGCAATTGTCGGCGCGGGAGTAGTTGTCAAGGCGTCCTTTGAAGAAGAAGGTGAGGACTTTGGTGATGGCAGGACATCAGTCCTTCTGGATGCGGGCGGCATGAACTTTCCGCTGAGGATAAGGCCGAGAAGGCCGGGTGATTGCTTCTTTCCCCTATGGTTTCGGAAAGAGGAAAAAGCTTCAGGACTTTTTTGTGGATGAAAAGGTGCCGAGGGACGAGAGAGACAGTATTCCGCTTGTCCTGACCGGCGACGACATTATATGGGTGGCAGGGTACAGGGCAGACGACAGATACAGGGTGACCGGAAGTACAAAAAAATTCCTCAGACTTGTTATAGTAAAGGGGAAGTTTTGACGGTTTTTTTCGCCCCTGGCAGCAGCGTGACATTTAAGGGCATTACAGGAGGTTATTTTGACTGAAGAGATCAGAGTAAGGTTTGCACCGAGCCCTACGGGTTTTCTGCACATCGGGGGGGCAAGGACAGCGCTTTTCAACTGGCTTTTTGCCAGGAACATAAAAGGCACGTTCATCCTGAGGATAGAGGACACGGACAGGACGCGCTCTACGGATGAATACATAGATGCGATCATCGAGGGGATGAAGTGGCTCGGTCTCGACTGGGACGAGGGGCCTTTCCGCCAGACAGACAGGTTCGATGTCTACCGCAGCTATGTTGACAAGCTCCTGAAAGAGGACAAGGCATATTACTGCTACTGTTCTGCAGAGGAGCTTGAGACGAGGCGGAAAAAGGCGATGGCAGCGGGCAAGGCAGTCAAATATGACGGGAGGTGCAGGGGCCTGAAAGGACCTGTGCCCGGAGTTGCGCCTGTGGTGCGGTTCAGGATGCCGCAGCAGGGCCATACGGTTGTCGATGATCTGATACGCGGAAAGGTCGTCTTTGAAAATGAGCAGCTCGATGACCTGATCATCCTCCGCTCCGACGGGACCCCGACCTATAACCTCACAGTTGTTGTCGACGACGTTGATATGCGCATAACTCATGTCATACGGGGCGATGACCATCTGAACAATACTCCGAAGCAGATACAATTCTATCAGGCCTTCGGATATGAAGTGCCGAAGTTTGCCCATCTGCCGATGATACTCGGGGCTGACAAGACAAGACTGTCGAAGAGACATGGCGCGACCTCAGTGATGGCCTATTATGAAATGGGTTACCTGCCCGAGGCGCTCGTGAACTATCTGGTCAGACTCGGCTGGTCATACGGCGACCAGGAGGTCTTCAGCCGGGAGGAACTGATAAAACACTTTTCCTTCGAGCATGTTGGAAAGGCGGCTGCAGTATTCAATCCCGAAAAACTGCTCTGGCTGAACAGCCAGTATATCATGAGCTCTTCTCCGGAAAAACTTGCGGAGCTGGTCAGACCTTTTCTCGTGAAGGAGCAGATCATCAGTGAGGACCAGGGCCTTGGACACTGCCTGGCTTGCCAGGGCAATCCAGACCCTGCAGGAGCGCGCCAAGACGCTCGTGGAACTGGCCGGATCTCTGAGATACTATATCGCAGAGGATGTTGTATTCAGCGACAAGGCAAAGGAGAAGTTCCTGAACGAAAAGAGCAGGGACCTTCTCAAGGAACTGAAAGAGGGCATAATCTCCCTTCCCGCATTTTCAAAATCTGAAATTGAAAATCTCTTCAAGGGGATCGTCGAAAGGCATGGGGTGAAGCTCGGCGCCCTTGCACAGCCAGTGCGTGTTGCCATGACCGGAGGGACTGAGAGTCCGGGCATTTATGAAGTGCTCGAGGTCCTTGGGAAGGAAAAGGTGCTGAGCAGGCTCGAAAAAGCGATAAAGATGATTGGAGGTCAGGTAACCGGGAATTAGGGCGGTATGAGCCAGAGCAGCAGGTTTATGCTATAGTATAAAACACTTTTAATGGAGGAAGCTATGAAGAGAGTAATAGTGGCAGTTGCAATCTTTCTCATTCTCGCAGCAGGCACAGCTTTGGCTGCGTCGCCGGTCGGGCAGTGGAACTTCAAGGCCTTTAGCGGGCCGGACCTTACGCCGGGTCCTAGGCAGGGCATCTGTTTTGTCTAGCACGACGGGACGTGGTACTCAACCACATTCGCCGGCTGGAGCGGACAATGGATCCAGAACGGCGACAGGATCAGATTCTATGGTACAACCGGCGTTGTTTCCACAGCCGAATTCGGCCAGTTCATCTCGAATACCCAATTTTCCGGGGAATTTGTGCATTTTACCTTCCCCGACGGTAGCAACGAGCAGCAGCGGGAACTTTTTTGTGACAAAGACAAGTTTGACATGTGATGTGCTGCTGCTATCCGGCTATTCTGCTGTGGATAGCGACCCGGCAATAAAATAAAACGAGACTGCCTTTGTGCGGGACGGCTGCCCTGACGTCAGGGCAGCCGTCATGTTTTCCTGTAACTGCTCAGGTTGATAGACTGAAAGTGGGGTAACAGTTCCTGAGCATGGCCACCTGGACATTCATGCATCTGATCTTCAATCATCTTTGCCTGATCCTCAATCACAAAAGCCCCAGTCAGGCCGCGGCAGGACTACGTATCTGTTCTTGCGCAACCCAATAATGCAATTTGCTTTTGATAAGCAGTGGGTAAATGATTTAAGGTCTGTTAATTTCAATCCTGCTTTATGTTGCAGTTTTATTAGTCGCAACACCCCTGTTAAACTCATTTTATTGCTCAATCGGATCAGCCAGCAGAACATATTTTATGGGTCACCTATGAAGACTTAAGGCCCGCATGAAATAGCTGAATTGGCAGAGGGTGGAGTATTCTAGCTTCTTGGGGAGTTTGCTGGGTTGGGACCTGAACCGGCAACCCCGCTGGTTAGCGGGGTTGCTGAAGCCCAGATTTCATCGCTGAAATAATGATGCGGAGCTGGAGTATGGTTAAATGCTCCTGACTCCATTCATTCTCTAATCGTCGTTACCACCATCACTATGGCAACTGAAGCACGATGGTCCTATCCCGCCTTTCAGGTCCTGACCGTGACATGCTGTGCATGAAGACGTGCCATTGCGATCTACATAATCAGGATGCTGGTTTAACCATCCATCCGGATGAGGTCCTCCCGTCGGCGGCGGAGGCGGCGGAGGCGGTGTTGTCGTTACGAGCGCACCGGCAATAGCCTGGATCTTGGCATCTGTTAAGAACCTGAGGAATTTCATTTCACCTACACTACTAATCGCGTCCTTAATATCAGCCGCAGTTGCGCCCCGCACCTGAGATCTCTGAATAGACCCGTGACACGCGGAACAGCGTTGCATGTAAAGAGTTGTTCCGTCAGTTGGCGGCGTTGTCGGTGTGCATGCCCTGGTCAACTTTGTCGCGTCGAAGGCTGTGCCTGTGCATCCTGCGGGTGTTTTGCTGATACTGTCCTTGTCTGCTGGCCGTTTGCGCCGCAGGCAGACCATGCCGAATATGTATACCCTGTGCAGGCTACAGGTGTGGATGTGCATGCCTGTGTCAACACTGGCCGCAGTCGAAGGTGTGCCGGTGCATCCTGCAGGGGTGTTGCCGATGACTGTCCTGGTCTGCTGGCCGTTAGCGCCGCAGGCAGACCATGCTGAATAAGTATACCCTGTGCATGCTACAGGAGGTAGGCGTACATGCCTGTGTCAAAACTGCCGGGGTCGAAGGTGTGCCGGTGCATCCTGCGGGGTTTTGGCTGATGACTGTCCTTGTCTGCTGGCCGTTAGCGCCGCATGCAGACCATGCCGAATATGTATAACCTGTACACGCTGCGGTGCGGGCGGCGGCTTGCTGCCCGGGTCGCCGGGGTTTGTGCCGGCGTTGATCTCGGCGATATTTGTTGCGCCGTCACCGTCGGAATCCTGTGATTCAATCGTCTTGAAGTTTTTGCCTGCACTGGCCCATGCGCGCCGTACGGATTACGGGCCGACGGGCCGGCAGGGACATGGCAGATCGAACAACCGAACGATGCAGTTGCCGAGCCTGGGGTAGGCGCTGGTGAAGCTGTTCACATATGACGAACCTGCTCCGGCGCTGCCGACGGCCCCGATAATGAAGACCACCGCAAGCAACATTACTGAAATTTTCCTGCTACTCATACTTCCTCCTTTTAAGGGTACATAAGATTATCTTGTCTGCTTAAACAGACTTCTTTTGTAAAGTAGTTTATATGTTAATTATTAAACAAAGATTATATAGAGGTTAAGTTTATTTAACCGAAGAGTGTAATTGTTGTGGAATAGCTAAAAAAATCTTTATAATGTCGCAACTTGGCTACTGATTATTCCGACCCGATTGAGCACCGGTTTCCTGAACATAGCGAAGAAAATCTCCCTCACCCCTCTGTGCCAATCTGTTCTCTCTCAGAATCTCCTGAGGATGTGGTAAAATTATACCTGTTCCGGAAGTGAATGCAATACAAAGAAACGTGACACCGGAGAGGAAGGAATAAAGCAGATGAACGAACCTGAAATCCCGAAACCTTCTGATTTCATCCGTGAGATAATCTCGGAGGACATCAGCAACACAGCATACGAAGGCAGGGTGCATACGCGCTTCCCCCCGGAGCCTAACGGATATCTGCATATGGGTCATGCCAAATCCATATGCCTGAACTTCGGGATCGCAAAAGAGTTCGCTGGCAGGTGCAACCTGCGCTTTGACGACACCAACCCCGAAAAAGAAGAACAGGAATATGTTGATTCGATTATTGATTCAGTCAAATGGCTCGGCTTTGATTTCGGGCCTGAGCCGCTCTATGCCAGTGATTACTTCGGCTTTATGTATAAGGCCGCCGAGTATCTTATCTCTGCGGGCCATGCCTATGTCGACAGCCAGTCAGCAGATGAAATGCGCCAGAACCGCGGCACCCTTACGTCGCCGGGAAAGGAATCTCCTTTCCGGGGGCGGTCTGCAGAGGAGAACCTCCGCCTATTCCATGAAATGAAGGACGGCTTGCACCCGGATGGCTCGATGGTGCTTCGGGCTAAGATCGATATGACCTCACCCAACATTAATCTAAGAGACCCTGCGCTATACAGGATAAAACATGCCGAACACCACCGCACAGGCGGCTACTGGTGCATCTACCCGATGTATACGTATGCTCATCCGATCGAAGACGCGCTCGAAAACATCACCCACTCGATATGCACGCTTGAATTTGAAGACCAGAGGCCTTTCTACGACTGGCTGCTTGAAAGGCTGGCCGAAGGAGGCCTTTTGAAGCGGCCCCTGCCGAAGCAGATAGAATTTGCGCGTCTGAACCTCAGTCATACGGTACTGAGCAAGAGGAAACTCATCCAACTGGTCACCGAGGGCCATGTGAACGGGTGGGACGACCCCCGGATGCCGACGATAGCAGGGATCAGAAGACGGGGCTATTCGCCGGAGTCCATCAGAAACTTCTGTGATCGTATAGGCGTTGCAAAGAGGGACAGCACAGTGGAGATGCCGCTCCTGGAGTACTGTGTACGTGATGATCTGAATAAAAACGCTCCACGCGTCATGGCTGTTTTGCGGCGGCTCCGGGTTGTAATAGAAAATTATCCCGAGGGCCGGTCCGAGGAGCTCGATGCGGTCAACAACCCGGAGGACACTGGTATGGGGACGAGGAAAGTCCCTTTCTCGCGTGTGCTTTACATTGAGCAGGATGATTTTCGCGAAGACCCGCCGAAACAGTTCTTCAGGCTGGCGCCTGACCGTGAGGTGAGGCTGCGATACGCTTATTTTATAAAATGTGTAGGAGTAGTCAAGGACGAACATACCGGTGAGATACTGGAACTCCGTTGCACCTATGATCCTGCAACGAGGGGAGGCGATGCGCCTGACGGCCGCAAGGTGAAGGCGACTCTCCACTGGGTCTCTGCAGAGCACGCTCTTACGGCGGAGGTGCGGTTATACGATTATCTGTTTACAAAGGCGGTTCCGGGAGAGGAGAGCGGTGATTTTAAAACAGACCTCAATCCACAATCTCTTGAGACACTGAAAAACTGTCTTGTCGAACCCGGACTCGTCGGCTCAGCGCCGGGGGACCGTTACCAGTTCGAAAGGCTGGGGTACTTCTGTGTTGATCCCGATTCCGGGCCGGAAGGACTGGTCTTCAACCGCATTGTCACACTTAAGGACACATGGGCGAAGGTCGAAAAGACGATAACACAAGGCAAGGTACATTAAAGGTTGTTATCCCCGGACCAGCCTGCCCGCAGGCTGGTCCGGGGGATCCAGTCCTGAGAGTCTTCGGGGGATTGAAAACAATGGCTTCGCGCTGCGGACGGTGATAGTGCTCTTTCATTTATATTTTGTCCTTTTTGCTATATACTAAGGCTTAATAAATATACTAACCATGAAGAGAAACCTGTGAGTTATATAGCTGTCATCGGCGCCGGGAGCTGGGGTACAACACTCGCCAGCTTGCTGGCCGAAAAAGAATATGATGTCTCCCTCTGGGCCTTTGAGAAGGAGATAGTTGAGGCGATCCGAAATACAGGGACGAACAGTGTCTATCTCCCTGATGTTTATCTGCCTGCCAATCTTAAAGTTACCAGTGACATTGAAGAGGCTGTAAAAAAGTCACGCTATATTCTGAATGTCGTACCGACCCAGTTCACCCGTGCTGTATTCACTGCTGCGGTCCGTTATGTCCCTGAGAACGCTGTCATTGTCAGTGCGGCAAAGGGCATTGAGCAGGGGACTCTGCTGACCGTTTCCTCGATCCTGAAGGAGATATCCGGACATCAGGTAGCCGTGCTGTCAGGTCCGAGTTTTGCAAAAGAAGTAATCAAAAAACTTCCGACAGCGGTGACCCTGGCGACGGAAAAGCCTGATACAGGTCTTATTCTACAGGAGATCTTCAATACACCTTATTTCAGGGTCTATACCCATACCGATATGCTTGGTGTTGAACTTGGAGGAGCACTCAAGAACGTTATAGCGATCGCGTCCGGTATATCGGACGGCCTGGGTTTAGGTCATGACGCACGGGCCGCTCTGATAACAAGGGGACTTGCGGAGATTGTGAGATTGGGCCAGTCGCTGGGGGCCGACGAAAGGACTTTTTCCGGTCTGAGCGGAATCGGAGACCTTGTCCTGACATGCACCGGGCCTCTTTCGAGGAATTATTCTGTTGGCATGAGTTTGGGGAAGGGGATGAAACTTAAAGAGATCCTCACAGCCACTAAAAGTGTGGCAGAAGGAGTTGCGACCGCCTTGTCTGCCTATGCATTGTCCCGGAAGCAGGGCATAGAGATGCCGATCGTCGAACAGATATATGAAGTCATTTACAATGAAAAATCTCCTGCCGCGGCCGTCACTATGCTCATGAACCGAACGCTGAAGTCGGAATTCTGATATATCTGTCCCGATGGATAATAGCAAAATCAAAAATCTCCTCGCCTCTGTAAAAGATGGCAGTGTCCCGGTCGAGGAGGCCCTCAAGAAGCTAAAACACATGCCATATGAAGACATCTCCTTTGCAAGAGTCGACCATCACCGTCATCTCCGGCAGGGAGTGCCGGAGGTAATATTCGCTTCCGGCAAGACTGCTGGACAGGTATGTAAAATTGCGCATGCCATGCATAAGCAAAGCGGCTCCTTTCTCATAACAAAGGCCTCAAAAAAGATTTATAATTCCCTCAAAATCGAAGGGGCTGTTTTTTATCCTGACTCCGGAATCATCGCAAAGGGAGAGGAGAATAAGAAGGCAGGAAGCATCCTTGTCCTGACGGCAGGCACATCTGATGTGCCTGTGGCTGAGGAGGCTGCTGTGACCGCATCTTTTCTCGGCAGCAGTGTAGAGACCGTCTATGATGTCGGAGTTGCCGGACTTCACCGGCTGATGGATGCCTCAGTGCGGCTGCAGAAGGCGCGCGTTATAATTGTGGCAGCCGGCATGGAGGGAGCGCTCCCTTCTGTGGTCGGAGGCATGACGGACAGACCGATTATCGCTGTGCCAACATCAACCGGGTATGGGACCAGCCTGGGCGGTCTGACCGCGCTCTTTGCGATGCTCAATTCCTGCGTGCCCGGCATTGCAGTCATGAATATAGACAACGGCTTCGGCGCAGGATGCCTGGCGCATAAGATAAATACCCTCAGCAGTAGGCAATAAACCTGACATCAGCGGCAGTCAGACCACAGAGTTCAAACCCTATCGTTACTTAAAAGTCGAGGAAAGGGAGCTGAAAAACCTTACATGACGACTTTGTTTCTATCTGTATTTACCTGACGGCAACCTCCCTGTCAGTGCAGTCCTGTTTTGCGCTGGTGGATCATAGTCGTTGAGGTTAAGGTGTCGCAGGGTAAGGCTTTTTTCATCTCCCTTGCCTCTCCCGGCCTGTTTTTAATGCTGTGACGCACTTATTATTTCCAAAATGAGTCTAAAGAAAATATCTCCGCAATAATTCCATCTTTTGGGATACCCTCTTATTTTGAATTTCTCCGGGAACAAAACCAGTTTTCGGCTTGTCTAAGTTATAAAAGATCTGAACAGAAAGGAGAAAGAACATGCGTTATTTAGTTTTATCGGTCCTGGCAGCATTTATTTTGGGAGCAGCGGCAGCCCCTTTGTACGGCCACCAGAAAATCCAGGTGAAAGAGGCAGCGGCTGTCGAGGTCGTTTCAGAGAGCGGGAGCTCTTTCCTGAGCATCCCGCACAGGGATTTCAGGCAAGGAGGGACCCGTATCGTCAAGAAGTACCTTGAGGCCAGAAAGGGCGAAAGCTATGGGATTGTCATACATAACATGACACCCGACAGGATAGGCGTAGTCATAGCCGTCGACGGAAGGAACATCATTTCCGGCAAGAAGTCATGCCTCAGTAACTCTGAGGAGATGTACATTGTGAACGGCTACGAACATGCCAGCTATGAAGGATGGAGGACAGACAGCGATACTGTCCATAAATTCTACTTCACTGATACGGTCGACTCCTATAGCGTGAGGACCTTTGAAGATTCTTCGGCGATGGGCGTCATCGCTGTAGCTGTCTACAAGGAAAAAGAACGGCCGCAGCCGTTGTATCAGAGTAAGCGGTCGCAGCCCTCTTCAGCAGCGCCGTCAGCAAGTATGGGAGCGGGCAAGGCAGAAGCGTCCAGGGACGAAAGCGCTGGAACAGGCTTCGGCGACGAGCAGTACTCTCCCACTGTTAAAGGTCGCCTTCGAACCCGGTCAGCATTCCTGTCCAGAAGACGCTTGTTAAGTACGAATGGCGTGAGGTCCTCTGCAAAAAGGGCATTTTGAACTGCAGGCAGGAACCGCGAAACAGGCTCTGGGATGGAGACGACTATGCGCCTTATCCGCCGGGATATCAGGACAGATAAACAGTCCTTGCTTGAGATGTTAGAAGGAAGAAAGGCGGATTGTCAGAAGCTGGCGAGAGGGGCAGACATTCTCTGCCCCATTTTTTTGGAATGCGAATGGATGACAATTCTATTTTTTTAGCACCTTTTTTTCTATCTGTGTGCAGATCCCCAGAAGCATATTCATTTCCTTTTCGGTGATCCCGGCCCTGCCGATGAAGTGCTTCATGTTGACAGTGATATTTTTTATGAGGTTCCTGTCACCCCTTGGTACGTATTCAAGCAGTTCCAGCACATGGACCATCCTTTCGTACAAGGCTGCGAGTTCTCCGTGGGCTTTTAGAGCTTCAACCGGTGCTGAGTTGTCATATTTCTTCTTTAGCCTGCTGCCGGTCAGTTCCTTCGGAACTTCCCAATATTTTGAAAGCTCATACGCGATGATAAGGACAGCCTGTGAAAGGTTCAGGGAGGGCTGGATATCACTGCTCGGGATCCTGATCATGAACCCGCACTCATCGACTTCATTATTATAGAGGCCACGCGCCTCTCTGCCGAAGAGGACAGCGACTTTGTTGTTTGCCGCCGCCTCGCGGAGCCTTGCTGCCCCTTTTTCAACAGGCAATATCGCCCCCCGCCTCTTTCCAGTCCTTCTGGTGGTCCCTACGACAATCGCCTTGTCCCTTATCGCCTCATCAAGGGAAGAGAAGACCTCTGCGGAGTCAAGGACATCATGGGCGTTGCGGGCAAACCATCTCCCCTCTTCCGACATGGCGGCAGCAGGCTTAACGAGACAGAGGTTCGTGAACCCCATGTTCTTTATGGCCCTTGCGGATGCGCCGATATTACCGGACTCACCGGGCTCAACAAGGACAAAATAAACATTTTGTTTCCATGCGTTCATGACTTTATGCTCTCCATAGAAATGACGGACTCGTAAAAAGTCTTTCTCAAGGACACAAAGATGACTCAGAGAAAAACAGTCATATAACTTACAGTTGCACTGAAAGCGGGCGAGGAGAGGCAAAGGAGATGAAAGAAGCCTTACTCTGCGACACCTTAAGCGCATCCACTATGATCCACCAGCGCAAAACAGGACTATGCTGACTGAGAGTTTGCCTCCAGGTGAATACAGATATGAACAAAGTCGTCACGTAAGGTTCTTTCAGCGCTTTTGCCTCGACGTTTATGCACCTGAGGTCGACTCTGCGGCTACTTCTTCTGTCTTACGAATTTGTTATTATTCGGCTATCACCTTATTCGGTAGTTCATTTATATCGCCGGGTTCCAGAGGGAAATGCTTTGACAGAAGATTTCCGGCGTCCCGTATAGCTTTGCAGAGCGCCTCGCATCCCCGGCCTTCCTTCATGCCCTGGGAGACTGCCCCGGCAAAATTCTCTATCGTATGTTGCTGGATTTTTTCATATATGCCTTTGTCAGCGAGGACCCACACCCTTCTTTCATACAATGAAAGAAAAAACAGAACACCTGTATTGCCCCGTGTTTTGTAAAGCCCTTTTTCATAGAAGGCCCGTAAGGCACGCTGCCGTACCCTTTCTTCTTTGGACCGGGGGCCGATGAACTGAGATTTGAAAAAGGGGCTTGCATTGAGAAAGAAGCGAAATGGGAAGAAGAGAACAAATTGGAGCAGGATAAAGTACCAGAGGGAAGACCCAAGCAAAAATTTGGAGGCTGTAAGTGATACAACACTTGCCAGAAAGACCCCTCCTGTCACTATTGCCTCAGGGTAGTGGTCACTGCTGTCGACTACCATGGCGACTACCTCGCCTATGCTGGCGTTTTCAACTTCGCGGATCGCCTCTTCGATCTTTGCCTTTTCCTCATCTGTAAAATATGTGCGAGAATATTTCATTACCATCCTCCTGACGCCCCGCCGCCCCCGAAACCGCCGCCCCCGCCGCTGAACCCACCGCCTCCGCCAAAGCCACCGCCTCCCCCGAAGCCGCCCCCATAAAAACCACCCCCGGGCCACGAAGTCCCCCCCCGCCTGCCCCCTGAAGAAAAGAGAATGGGGAGAATCAGACCTGCGATAAAGCCGAAGGCCCCGAGAATAATGAGTGCCAGCGCTCCTGCACCGAAAAACAAACCTAGCAGAGGCAATCCGGCAGCCCCTGCCACAGCCCCGAAAACGCGGGAGATGTTGCTGATGACAAGGATGAAGATCATGGCAAAGATGAGGAAGGAGAAAAACTCCGAAGGATCGTGTTTGCCGGGCGCTTTTTGTGTATCATCCGCCTGAAATTCTCCCCGTGTCCCATCAATAATAGCCTGAACTCCTGCTGTAAAACCTCCATCGAAGTCTCCGCGCTTGAACCTAGGCTTGACGACAAGGTCAATGATCCTGCCGGCCATAAGGTCTGTCAGGCGTCCTTCCAGTCCACGGCCGACTTCGATCCTCATCTTTCTATCTTCCTTTGCAACCAGGAAGATAACTCCGTTGTCTTTGACCTTTTGGCCGATCTTCCAGGCCTCAGCCACCCTGATGCTGAACCCCTCGAGGTCCTCACCTTGGAGGGACGGGATGGTCAGGACAACGATCTGCGTGGAATCAGACGCTTCGAAATTCCTCAGTTCCGTTTCAAGCCCGGTTTTGGTCTCGGGAGAGATCATGCCGGCGTAATCGTTGACGTACCCCTGCAGTCGGGGAACCTCAAGAGCAAAAGCAGACGGTACCATGCAGACGAGCCACGCGACAAGCAGCAGGACGGTCCCTGGTCTCCGCAGGAACCGCCGGGACTCGCCTATTCTCAGAGCCTTACCTGCCACAGATCTAGAACTTCACTTTCGGGGCCTTTTCAGCGCCTGCCTCGGCCTTGAAGGGCTCTTTCAGGCTCAGGTGCAGAAGAAAGTTGTTCGTGAGGTTATTCGGGAATATCCTGATAGACGTGTTGAAGGTTTTGACAGCATCATTGTATCTTGTCCTGGCAACATTGATCCGGTTTTCAGTTCCTTCAAGCTGATTCTGAAGGTCCTGGAAGTTCTGGTTTGCTTTAAGATCAGGATATCGTTCGACTACGACCATAAGCCGCGACAGTGCACTGGAGAGGGAACCCTGGGCCTCCTGGAACTGTTGAAAGGCCTGGGGATTGTTCAGTACATCTTTTGTGACCTGCATACTGCCCACCTTAGCGCGGGCCTCGGTAACTGCCTGCAGGGTCTCGCTTTCATGTTTTGCGTAGCCTTTGACAACCTCCACGAGGTTTGGGATGAGGTCGCTTCTCCTCTGATAAGACGACTCGACGTCTCCCCACGCAGCCTTTACAGCCTCTTCATTGGATTGGATCGTGTTGTAGCCGCACCCAGAGGCGCTCAAAAGAAGAATTACGGCAATACTATAAAGCAGCAGTTTTTTCATGCTCTCCCCCTAAAATAATAGATGCGGTTATTATAGCAAAGCAGGTCTGTTTTATGTTTTTGCGAGTGGATACCAGGAGAAACGCAGGCGGGATCAGTTTGCCTCCTTACCAAACAGATATTGGAAAGAGAAATTATTGAGGATTACCGAAAGAAACATGCTTACGGTTAAAACGCAAAGAACACCGAGTAAATAACTGTTGACATGAATATTTCCATCGGCTATATTTTTTAATAATTTCAGTTTGGAGGTATTAATGAAACGTGTAGCGGTTTTCATCGCACTCATTACTTTGACTTTCTCAGGATCAGCTTTCGCTTTAGGCAAACCCGACTTCTCTGGCACATGGATCCTTGACATGGCCAAGAGCGATATGGGGCAAGGGCGCCCAAGCACTCCTGCCGCGAAAGTGACCCTGGTGATTAAACAGACCCCGGCTATCCTCTCCACCACACGCAAGGTGGGCGAGCGTTCTGAGACGGCCACCGAAAAGCTGGATGGCAGCGAGAGTATCAACAAGTCCCCCAGCGGGAAGGACATCAAGAGTACCAACCGGTGGGAAGGCTCGACTCTAGTTACAAAGAGCTTTATGTCGACGGGACAAGGAATCGCAGAGTCGACCTTTCTACGATCACTCAGCGCCGACGGCAAGGTTATGACGATTGACACTACCATGAAGATGCCTAACGGTAACGTTAAGAAAATGAAGCTAATCTATAATAAACAGTAGGGTATAAGGCTGTGGAGTGGCAACGACTGTAATGAAGTGCGGGAGCGCTTAAACACCAGTCGCGCACAGCCATTGTTGATTGGATAGGAATGGAGGTAAGTTAAAATTATTACCGATTAGTGCCTTATTGGATGTTTCGGTGTACAAAGGATCTGAAACTCTGGCCCCTTCCATTTCTATTGAATACAATATGTAACATACCTTTTTCCAAATGATATCACTGGTGTTTTCAAGGGGCAGTCAATGGGCTATGCCTGGGATGAAGCGCTTGGACAGAGCATCGTCATAGTGACCTAACGGCTGTGATAAATCACTGCGGCTAACGCAATCCTTAGTCCACGCATAAAGCTTTTCCATATGAAATGGCTTTTGAAAGAAGTTATCAGCTAAGCCCTTTATCTTATCAATATATTCATCAGGAACCGCCCCTGACATAATAGCTTTATTCCTGATATTGATGGGGCATCTCCTTTGAGCTTGATGATTAAGAAGTTCGATTCCATTAATTCGGGCCATTTGGAGATCGATGATGATAATGTCAGCACATGGACTTAAACAACAGTTTGAATTATTTAAAGTCGAACAAAGGACAGGTTCACTGAAAGATTGCACCTCAAAATTTCTCACAGAGAAATAAATATAGAGTACGTCTAAAATCCTGGTATCATCATCAAATATTATAATTCTTGAGTTTCTCATATTTATTTCACAGCAACTGTTGTGCCAGAAAGTGACTTTTATAACTCTCTGAATTATAAGGAATATACTAGTGAGGTTTAAAATATCTCGCCAAATTTAGGCAACCATTTGCCACACTATGTCGCTGACCCATGGTTGGCGGAGACGCTGTCCGCTGACTGTGATAAGCCTCGTAGCAATCTCAAAATATGCTAATATTTAGCCATGTTTGAAAGTGAACTCAGAGGTCTGGAAGAGCAGCATCTGCTGCGGCGTATCATTTCACGGGGTTCATCGCAGGGCCCTGTAATTACCATCGCCGGGAAGAGGTATCTCAATTTCTCCTCTAATGATTACCTGGGTCTATCAGGCAGTCCTGAAATTGTTCAGGCTGTCCAAAAGTCATTCCAAAAATATGGTTTCGGCTCCGGGTCGTCAAGGCTGCTCGCCGGCGGCAGCGTTCTCCATAAGAAACTCGAAAGCGACCTTGCAAGGTTCAAAGGGACAGAGTCAGCCTTAATATTCAACTCAGGGTATTCCGCAAACACAGGAGTAATACCAGCTATAACGGAAGAGGCTGATGTGATATTCAGTGACGAGTTGAACCATGCGAGCATTATCGACGGTTGCAGATTGAGCAGGGCAAAAATCCTGATTTACCGTCACAGTGACATGGCACACCTGCAGACGCTTCTGAAAAGGTCCAAAGCCCGCAGGAAGGTTGTGATAACAGATACCGTTTTCAGTATGGATGGCGATCTGGCCCCTCTACAGGATATTTACGAAATAGGCATGCGCAGCGGCGCTGTTCTTTATCTGGACGACGCACACGGGACAGGGGTTTTAGGCAGGGGCAGGGGGGCGCTCGCGCACTTCGGACTCAAGGCAGAGCCATGGATTATACAGATGGGGACTTTTTCCAAGGCCCTGGGATCTTTCGGCGCGTTTGTCGCCGGCAGCGGGGACGTCATACAATGGATCTCGAATACCACGCGCAGTTTTATTTTTTCGACCGCACTTCCTTCACCCGTAATCGCGGCGGCAGCTGCAGGTCTGCGTCTTGTGCAACGCAACCATGCGTTAGTGGAGAAGCTCTGGGCTAACAGGGAAAGACTTTATGAGGGGCTGAAAAGTCTCGGGCATGAGGATAGCACGAGTATGACCCCTATTCTTACACTAAGGGCGGACAGGACCAGCAAAGTTCTCGGACTTTCAAAGTATTTATACGAAAAAGGAATATATGTTCCGGCGATCAGGCCGCCCTCTGTCATTGGACCCAGACTGAGGATAACGGTCACTGCTGCGCATACGGAAAGGCAGATAGACAGGCTGCTTGGCGAGTTGAAAAAAGCGGATATTGATTTTCTGAATTGCCCCTGACAATGCAGCTTCTGCGTTAATCTCCCCCAAATGCAGTTTGTTTTTTCTTTAAAAAGAGCTCCGGGTGTTAATTCGCAGGGATTTTATAAAAGCACGAGGGCGCGCCGTCCGACATATTCTCTTCTTTGGTTACCCCTTCTCCGAAGACTTCACGGTACAACTGGAGTTCATAGGCGCAGATGTTTTTAAACTCAACTGCAAGCCTGTTGATCGGACAATTATATTGTTTTAAATGATAATGGCCGTTGTTTCTGGTGAGTTCAACTATATGTCCCTCGGATTCCAGCATGTTCTTCAGCCCCGTGACAGTATCATGGATAGTTTCCATGCCGGCAAACGCATCTTTAAATGTCTTGAGCTGTTTGTCTTTCCGCCACCTGAAAATCGTATCCAGTTTTTCAGGGCCTTCATGTTTCTTAATATCGTTCAGGATATCAATGGCGAATTTGTCATAGGATTTCGGAAAAAGGTCTTCGGCCTTCTCCGTCAGCATATAAACGAAACCAGGCCTTCCTATGCCGTGTTTTTTTGAGCTGTAGGTTACAACACCTTTTTTTTCGAGAGAAAGAAGATGCTGACGGATACCCATGGGCGTTATATGAATACTCTTGCTCAACTCTTCAATAGAAAGCCCGGCGCTTTTCTTTAAAAGCTGCAGAATACTGTTTCTTGTGGAATTATCATCAAGGTGCATATTCATGTGTGCTTAAAAAAATAACACAAAAAAAAGATTTTGTAAACCAGTTTATTTATAAAACTGTAATAATATCATTTGCCCGGAAAAGGCGTTTGAGGAAATATATAACGTATGCGCCTACTTTTGTCGGTCATGTCCTGTGCTTTTGAAAAAAGCCGGGAATAAATTTTTCTTTGCTATGAAATTATTAAATGATAATATGAAGGAGTGCAGTTATTGCGGTTCCATGACATGTCGCGACGTGTTTGCCTGAATATTCGGGAATGTACCGGCTTATGGCTTTCCTTTTTCAGGAAACAGTTTATGTTAGTATTCACGATACAGTGTGGAATAAACTGATGTTTATCATCTTTAATTTTGTCCTCAATATTATAGTAGTTTAAAAAAAGGGAAGGAGCTCAATTATGATTACCGGCAAGGAAGATTTACTAAGAGCGCTGATAGAGGCGTATCTTATGGAGAAGGGGACCCATATTTTTTATTCCGGCGCTGCCGAGAAGGCCGCAAATCCGGACGCCAAAAAGATGTTTGCCGAACTTTCGGCCTGGGAAGAAAGCCATATGGAATTCATACAGTATCTCTACCAGGCGATTGAGGGTGACCGGGACATTGAAGGTTTTGAGGCCTTTAAGAAAAGGACTCCCGCGCCTGTAACTGAATCAGGTATCCCGATAAAAGAACTTGAGGCAAAGATTGAAAGGTACGTTTTTGTGGATGATAAAGGTGCGCTGAACTTCGCCCTTGAGATGGAAGGCAAGGCATATAATTTGTACAGGAAACTCTCCGCAGAAGCAACAGACAGCAATACCCAGGTAGTCTTTCAGGAGATGATGGCCCAGGAAGTCAAGCATATGGATTATCTTAAAAATTTGAGGCAGCAATTTGCTTAAGCTTCGGGATGGTATCGTAGAATTATACAAGAAGGTCGCCACATCCCTGCCTCCTGATGTCCGGGAGGCGATGGGCTCGGGCCTGGCGAGGGAGGAAGAAGGCTCTGTTGCTTTTTCGACTCTGGCTGTCCAGATCGAAAACATGAAATTGGCGAGGGAGTCCGCAAGACCTGTCTGTCAGGATACCGGGGTGCCTACCTTTTGGGTGAAGGTCCCGATAGGTCTGGGCCATGCAGAGATGAAAAATACGATACTTGAGGCTACCCGGCTTGCAACTGAAAAGGTCCCGCTGAGGCCGAATGCTGTTGATATAATTACCGACAGAAATTCCGGTGATAACACGGGCCTGGGGTTCCCGATTATATATATGGAAGAAACACGGGAAAGCTCCCTTACTATCGACCTTATGTTAAAGGGTGCAGGCTGTGAAAATGGCGGCCAGACGTATAAATTGCCGGTTGAGGAGTTAAATGCGCAGCGCGACCTCGACGGAGTGAGAAGATGTGTCCTTGATACAGTCCAGAAGATACAGGGCAGGGGATGTCCTCCCTATATTCTTGGCGTGGGCATCGGCGCTGCAAAGGACCAGGTGGCCAGACTTGCCAAGGAGCAGCTCATGCGCAGGCTGAACGAGGTGAACAAGGTCCCTGAACTCGCTGCTCTTGAGGCCGGCATCCTGGAAGAAATAAACAGGCTGGGGATAGGGCCTATGGGTCTTGGCGGCAGGACAACGGCGCTGGGGGTCAAGATAGGAGTGAACCACCGTCACCCTGCCTCTTTCTTCGTCGAAGTGTCTGTGAGTTGCTGGGCCACCAGGAGGGGCAGGTTGATATGGTAGAAAAAGAAGGAGGTGACGCAATTCATCCGACCCTGCCGGGCTCTAAAAAGGTTATCAATCTGCCGTTAACAAATGAGAGTGTGCTTTCACTAAAGGCTGGAGATATCGTATCGTTAAACGGCGCCGTTGTCACAGGCCGGGACATGGTGCATAAGTATCTTGTTGAGAAGAAACCACGCAAAGAGGATGTTCCGTTCGACCTGTCGGGAGCTGTGCTGTATCACTGCGGCCCTGTTATGCAGAAGACAGCGGAAGGCTATAAGGCTGTTGCCGCAGGGCCCACCACAAGTATGCGTGTCGAGTTGTATGAGGCTGCTGTAATCAGGGAGTACGGGATCCGTGGGATAATAGGCAAGGGCGGGATGGGCGCAGGCACTCTTGAGGCTTTAAAAGAAACAGGTTCAGTATACTTTCAGACTGTAGGAGGCGCCGCTGCTTTCCTCGCAGACCGCATAAAGAAGACCCTGGACGTCTGGAAGCTCGAGGAATTCGGTCCTACAGAAGCGATGTGGCTATTCGAGGTAGAGGATTTCCCGGCCATCGTGACCATGGACTCTCGGGGGAACAATATTCACCGTGAGATAGAGAAACATTCTTTCAGGATATTCTCGGAATTGATCGGGGGCAAACCGGTAAAAAGTTAAAGGTAAAGAGTAAGCAGCTACCCAAAAAGCGCAATAGATCTTTATACGCAGAGACATGAATGTCTTCAAAGTCTTTTAATTTCGACGCGATTTTATTGTGATGCCATGATAAAATTATCAGCGCTTCTTGCATAATTATATGCGATCAAGCATTTTATCAAGGCATGAATAAGGTGTCGCTGCAAAAGACTTTTCAGATATCCACGTCCCTGCTAAATGTGCTTTTCGGGTTAAGAGTAGAGGGCAGGGAGTAAATAGAAAACATTTGTCGTCTGACAGTTTTCTTTGCTTTTTACTTTTCACTATGTACTGTTCACTTTTGACTGTTGCTTTACGGAGGTCCCATTGATATTTATCGCAGGCGCATCAGGGTTTGTCGGAGGACATCTTGTTGATTATCTGATTGAGCAAGGGCATAGAGTAAGATGCCTTGCCCGCTCGGAGGTCGCCAGGAAATCTCTGTCGGCAAAAGGCGCTGAAGTTGTCAGCGGTGACATAACTCATCCTGAAACCTTAAACAGCATCCTGCAACCCGAAGACTTTGTTATTCATCTGGTGGGCATTATCGAGGAGAGGGGCGGAGCGACCTTTGATTTGATTCATCATAAAGGGACTGCCAACCTTGTCGCAGAGGCCAAACGGGCGGGTGTCAGACATTTTTTTTATCAGTCGGCCCTCGGAGCAGAAAAGACCTCATGGTCAGGTTACCTGAAGACAAAGGCGGAGGCCGAGGAAATCGTCAAACAGAGCGGGCTCAGATACACTATCTTCAGACCCTCGCTTATAATAGGTCCGTGGGACGGCTTTACCAAGAAACTTGTGGAGCTGCTGAAACTTTCTCCTGTTTTACCTATCCCCGGTGAGGGAAAGGCAAAATTTCAGCCTTTGTATATAAAAGACTGGCTTGCCTGTTTCGGGAAGGTGATGGAAAACCCGGACACCTATGCCTCCACCTATGAAATCGGCGGCCCGGAGCATCTCTCATACATGGAGATTGTCGAAAAGCTTTCAAAGGCAATGGGACTTAACAGGCCGGCCGTTAAAATACCCATGGGCCTTATGAAGTTAGGGGCTTCAATATTCGAAAAAATGCTCTCTTCACCGCCGGTCACTTCAGACCAGTTGCGACTCCTTGAACAGGACAATATATGCGACCTTAAAGCCATAGAGAAAAACTTCGGATTTGTTCCGCTCAGATACGAAGAAGCCCTGAAAGAATTTATATAAGCGTTCAGCTGTCAGCAATAAGCTATGAGCACAAAGCATAATTTCCGGGACTCGTAAACAAGCCATTAGGGCCCCGGGCAATTATTCCTTTTTTTTGCTGAACGCTGACCGCTGAAGGCTGATAGTGAACTATTTAACGACGAGCACAGTACAGGGCGAGTGATCAACGATCTTTGAAGAGACGCTGCCGAGCAAGAACTTCTGGGCGCCGTGTCTGCCGTGGGAGCCGGTCACTATGAGGTCGGCCTTAATTTTTTTGGCTGTTTCAAGTATCTCCTCGGCCGGATTCCCCTGGGCTATGACGGTCTTGACAGGCCTGGAGCCGGCAGTCTTTGTTTTGATCTTATCCATTATTTTTTTTGCCTCTTCAGTCAGCGTCTCGAGTATCCTTATCCTGTCCATTTCCATCAATTCCGTGAGATAAAGCTCGGGCACTACGGAGATTACTGTTAAAGAAGAGCCGAATTTATCCGCAATTTCAATTGCCTGTTTCAAGGCAGTGTCAGACGACTTAGAGCCGTCATGTGCGATCAGGATTTTTTTCATGGGTTACCTCCTTTCTGATGATTTTATCAGAATATCGCGCATTTGTCTTTTTTTTTATGCATGAAAAGTTTAAAATACTTAATTCGCTTACGAAAGAAAGGAGTATCCCATGCCCAAAAAAGACTATTTTTTCACTTCTGAGTCGGTTACAGAAGGACATCCCGATAAAATAGCAGATCAGATATCAGATTCGATCCTCGATGCGATCCTGGCGCAGGACCCGGTTGCAAGGGTCGCATGTGAAACCCTAGTAACAACGGGCCTTGCCTTTGTAGCCGGGGAGATCTCGACGACGTGCTATGTGCATATCCCTGATATCGTAAGAAGGACTATCAGGGATATTGGATATACCCGCGCGAAGTACGGTTTTGACTATGAGACCTGTTCCGTCATTACCTCGATCGATCAGCAGTCTACAGATATTGCCATGGGGGTAGATGTTGGCGGAGCAGGAGACCAGGGCCTGATGTTCGGCTTTGCCTGCAATGAGACCGAGGAGTTGATGCCGATGCCCATCATGCTTGCCCATAAACTTGCGATGCGTCTTGCAGAGGTGAGAAAGCAGGATGTCCTGGGCTATCTCAGGCCGGATGGCAAGACCCAGGTGACGATAGAGTATATTGACGGGAAACCGGCCAGGATAGATACCATAGTGGTGTCATCACAGCACAGCCCTGACGTCACTATCAAGGAGATGAAAGAAGATATAATCGAAAAGGTGATCAAACCTGTGGTCCCCAAGGAGCTTCTCGATGAGGAGACAGTGAAATACTATATCAATCCGACCGGCCGTTTTGTGGTTGGAGGCCCTATGGGGGATACCGGCCTTACCGGCAGGAAGATCATCGTTGACAGTTATGGAGGCGTGGGCAGCCATGGCGGGGGATGTTTTTCAGGCAAAGATCCGACGAAGGTGGACAGGTCAGGGGCCTATATTTCACGGTATATAGCAAAAAATATTGTTGCAGCCGGGATAGGAGACAGGGTCGAGGTCCAGTTAGCTTACGCAATCGGCGTCCCGGAGCCGGTCTCGATCCTCATAGATACCTTCGGGACAGGCAGGGTCGAGGAGGAGAAGATCGTGAAGCTGGTGAGGAACAATTTTGACCTGACCCCGAAAGGGATCATCGACCATTTGAGACTCAGGAGGCCTATCTACAGGAAGACGGCGGCTTACGGCCACTTCGGCAAGACAGACCCTGACTTCACCTGGGAGCAGACTGACAAGGCAGAGGCACTGAAGCAACAGGCGGGACTATAAAATACTAAGGTTGAGGCTAAGGTAAAGGCAGAGAAATTTTTTTCTTGACCTCTACCTTAAATTCTACCTGATAAAAATGGAGGGCAATATGGTAAAGCATGACATTAAGGACATAAATCTGGCCAAAAAAGGCGCTCTGAGGATCGAGTGGGCTGAAAAAGAAATGCCGGTGCTGCGCAGCATTACCGAACGGTTCAAAAAAGAGAAGCCCTTAAAGGGTCTGCGGCTCGCTGCCTGTCTGCATGTAACTACAGAGACCGCCAGCCTTATTGGGACTCTGAAGGCAGGAGGGGCTGATGTTACTCTCTGTGCGTCGAACCCGCTCAGCACGCAGGACGATGTGGCAGCTTCCCTGGTAAAGAATTCCGGGATCCCTGTATTTGCCATAAAGGGAGAAGACAACAAAACATATTACAGGCATATAATGGACACACTTTCCTCGAAGCCTAACATCACGATGGACGACGGCGCTGACCTGGTATCAGTACTCCATACCAAGAGAAAGGAGCTTCTGAAGGATCTTTTAGGCGGCACGGAAGAGACGACCACGGGCGTTATACGCCTCAGGGCAATGGCAGCCAAGGGCGTGCTCGAATATCCGATTGTAGCGGTGAACGATGCGTATACGAAATACATGTTCGATAACCGTTACGGCACCGGCCAGTCAACTCTTGACGGTATAATCAGGGCGACAAACCGGCTGATTGCAGGCTCTGTTTTTGTGGTTGGGGGGTACGGCTGGTGCAGCAAGGGAATAGCTATGAGGGCTAAGGGCATGGGCGCGAAGGTCATCGTTACTGAGGTTGATCCGCTCCGCGGGCTCGAAGCAACAATGGACGGCTTCGGGGTCATGCCTATGAAGGAGGCCGCGAAGATCGGCGATATATTTGTTACTGCTACAGGTGATATCGACGTTATCTACAAGGAATGTTTCAGCCTCATGAAAGACGGCGCGATATTCTGCAACTCAGGCCATTTCAATGTCGAGATATCCATAGGTGAACTGAAAAAGATGGCAAAATCAAGCAGAATGATAAGGGATTTTGTCGAAGAGTATACGATGAAAAACGGCAGAAGGATCTATCTGCTCGGAGAGGGCCGGCTCATAAACCTTGCTGCTGCAGAGGGCCATCCATCGGCTGTCATGGACATGAGCTTTGCAAACCAGGCCCTGTGCGCGGAATATATGGCCAAGAATTTCAGGAAGCTCGAAAAAAAGGTCTACAGCGTGCCCGCAAAGATAGACCAGGACATAGCCCGGCTCAAGCTTAAATCCATGGGCATAAAGATAGATACGCTGACCCCGGCCCAGAAAAAATACCTTACGAGCTGGGAAGCAGGAACATAAGGAAATTCTTAAGATTTTTCATCTGGGACCCCTCTTGCGAAAGAGGGTTTTTTAAAATCCCAAATGCCTCTACTGCTCAGACATGTGAAGAAACTTTGTGAGGTTGCAGTTTGGCTGCTGATGATTTCAAAACGCCCGGCATGAATATATCCGGTCATCCGTCCTGATTTTTTAAGGAGGCGTCCGCAAACAGGCGGCTTCGCCGGGCAGAACAGACAAACATTTTTTACACCCCAAGGCAGTTGCTTTAAATAAACAGTGTCATGGATGCCGTTCACGTTAACTGCATCTCTCGGGTTAAACATCTCCGCAATTACCCCTGGCTATCGGAAGATTTAACTTTGGGCAGAACTCTTGAGGTAAGGCCTGGCTGCCGGCAGTTGACCTGCGGGCCTTGGCCGCGAATTTGCATGGCATAATATGAAAAAGACTGACTGACGGGATTTATTTACGCTCTAAAGTCAAGGCTTGACATAATAAGTTCCGGCATGGTATTAAATAACGGCCTTTTTAGGTCTTCCATAATCCCAAGGAGGAAATCTTCATATGGGTCTAGCAACGTTTAAAGGCGGGATACATCCGCCTGACAAAAAGATATTGGCAGCAAACAGTCCTATCGTCGCAGCAAAGCCACCCAAGATCGCAGTCATCCCTTTAAGCCAGCATATAGGAGCCCCCTGCAATGCGATTGTTTCTATCGGTCAGGAAGTAAAAAAAGGCGAGGTGGTAGGTGAACCTGCCGGTTTCGTTTCATCGCCTGTACATGCCTCTGTGTCAGGGAAGGTTGTTGCAATTGGTGAATTCCCGAATGCGCTGGGAAGAATGGTCAATTCAGTTGTAATTGAGAACGACGGCAGAGAGGAATGGACACCTCTTAAAGACAACCCGGATTATATGAGTCTCCCGCCGGAAGCGCTTAAGGAAAAGGTAAAGGCCGCAGGCATTGTTGGAATGGGAGGAGCAACCTTTCCTACGGTGGTTAAACTCTCCCCGCCTAAAGAAAAACAGATAGATGCGGTCCTTATTAACGGTGCTGAATGTGAGCCGTATCTGACTGCTGACTACCGGCTGATGGTCGAAAGGCCGAAGGAAGTGATCGAAGGCCTCAAGGTTCTGATGAGGATACTCGGTGTGGAGAAAGGATATGTCGGCATAGAGAACAACAAGCCGGAGGCTGTGGCAAAGATGAAAGAGGCTGCCTCAGGTTCAGGCATAGAGGTGCTGGCGCTGAAAGTAAAATATCCCCAGGGAGCCGAGAAAATGCTCATAAAGGCGATACTCGGGCGTGAGGTGCCGCCCCGTGCCCTGCCGATGGATGTCGGCGTTGTTGTCCAGAATGTTGGTACAGCCCTGGCGATTTATGAGGCCGCGCGGTTCGGCAAGCCCCTGATTGAAAGGGTAGTTACTGTTACGGGGGAAGGCATAACAGAGCCAAAGAATCTTATGGTGAGGATAGGCACAAAGATTTCTGATCTGATCGAGGAGTGCGGCGGCCTAAAGGGTGGAGTGGGAAAGGTCATTTCCGGCGGCCCGATGATGGGTTTTGCGCTCTCGTCCCTTGATGTGGCTGTCACAAAAGGGACCTCAGGGATTCTTGTCATACCGGAACAAAATGTGTTCCATGCAGATGTGTTCGGCCCCTGCATAAGGTGCGGCAGGTGCATCGATGCGTGCCCGATGGGACTCATGCCGTCGATGCTGAGCGTGCTTTCGGAAAGAGGTTTTTATGAAGAGGCCAAGGAATACAACCTCTTCGACTGCTTTGAGTGCGGTTCATGTACATATGTTTGTCCTTCAAAGAGGCCTATAGTGCAGCTTGTGAGATTATCGAAATCAATGGTTAAGCCTTAAGGAGAATTGTGATGGAGGCAACAAAAAAAGATCAGAAGTTCATAGTATCAGTAAGCCCTCATGTCAGGAGTGAGGAATCGACAAGCCGTATTATGTGGACTGTCAGTCTGGCCCTTCTTCCCGCGCTTCTTGCGGGGGTCTGGTTCTTCGGCCTCAAGGCCCTCTTTATTACGGCCGCGTGCATTATCAGCTCAATAATATTCGAGCACCTTTATATGAAAATAGTGGACAAGAAGTCGGTTGTCAGTGACGGGAGCGCATTTCTTACCGGGCTTCTGCTCGGCATGAACATGCCCGCGTCCCTCTGGTCCTTCTCGCCGTTTACCGCCCATGTCCCGATAATTGCCTCCTTTGTGGCTGTTGTGATCACAAAGCAGCTCTTCGGCGGGCTGGGGTTCAATGTCTTCAATCCCGCGCTGATAGGCAGGGCCTTCGCCCTCATTTCCTGGCCTAAGTCAATGACCATTTGGACAGAGCCGACTGCCGCTTTTATTTCCATGGATGCAAAGACAACAGCTACCCCGCTTGGTATTTTGAAGGAAGAGGGGGTAACAAAGCTTCTGGAAGTCTTCGGGGATAAAATGAACCTGTATACGCATCTCCTTATTGGTAACAGGGCAGGTTCGATAGGTGAGGTATCAGCTATAGCCATTCTTATCGGAGGTCTGTTCCTGCTCGCAAAAAAATATATAACATGGCATATTCCGGTCTCCTTTCTGGGCACTGCCGCTCTTATGGCATGGGTGCTCGGTGGCAAAGGGGCACTTTTTACGGGTGACCCGATCGTCCACCTCTTAAGCGGCGGCATGATGCTTGGCGCCTGGTTTATGGCGACCGATTATGTAACTTCACCTTCGGTAAAGAACGGCCAGATACTGTTTGGAGTCGGATGCGGCGCACTCACGATGCTTATCCGCCTCAAAGGCGGGTTCCCCGAAGGCGTAATGTTCGCGATACTGATTATGAACTGCTTTGCCCCTCTGATAGACCGCGGGTTTAAGTCAAAGGTATTCGGGGCGGCCAAACCCGCTGTAAAGGAGGCCAAATAATGACGGGCAAGGACATAATAAAAATCACCTTAAACCTTGTTATCGTTTATCTCATCGGCGGTTTTATCCTTGCCTTTGTATATGCCAAAGCTTCACCTATGATATTTAAAAACGCGGAAGAGGCTGAGAAGAAGGCGTTAAAAGAGCTTGTGCCGGAGGCAGATGCCAATGAAAAACATGACTGGATCAGCCACGATAAGCATGCCAAGTATTTTATCATGAAAAAAGGCGGAGATATTATCGGATATGTCATCCAGTCTTTTGGTAAGGGATATTCAAGCTATATCAATACATTTATTGCGACCGACAAAGACTTTGTGGTCCAGAAGATAAATATCCTCGGACACGGCGAGACACCGGGTCTGGGTGATGAAATAGAGGCGGACTGGTTCAAAAACCAGTTCAAAGGCAAGAGCCTTGAGCACCTCAAGGTCATTAAGGGAGAGACAAAAGAAGATATACAGGCCATCTCCGGGGCCACTATTTCGAGCCGGGCTGTCACTGAAGACGCGGTAAAGCACGGCGTTGAATTTCTGATCAAGACGATTAAGGAAGGAGGCAATACCGATGTCAAGCAGCAGCATTAATCTTAAAGAATTATTTTTAAACGGGATTGTCAAGGAGAATACGATCTTTAAGCTGGCCCTCAGCCTCTGTCCCTCGATCGCGGTTACGAACAACCTGAAAAATGGGATCTTTATGGGCGCTGCAGTATTATTTGTCCAGGTAATGGTCAACATCACCATTTCTCTCATGAGAAATATAATAAATCCGAAGGTGAGACTGCCTATTTTTATGCTGGTCATCTCAGGCTGGGTGACAGTGACCCAGTTAATGATGGCTGCCTTTGCTCCCGACGTCTATGCAAAAGTTGGTCTCTATATCGCCCTGATAGTGGCCTTTGCTTCTATCCTGGCCAGGGCTGAGATGTTTGCTTCCAAAAATACCTTCGTCCCCTCGATGGTGGACGGACTGGGCATGGGCACCGGCTTTCTCTTTGCATTGACAACTATAAGCTTTTTCAGAGAATTGGTGGGCAGGGGGACGCTTACCGTGCCTACGGGTTTGGCAACGCAGCATGTCTTTACGCTTATGAATACAAAGCCTGTTTTGTTAATGGTGTTGCCTGCCGGCGGATTTCTGGCTGTGGGTATACTTATGGCGCTTTTCAACTGGATCAATGCCAGATACGCGGCAAAGGCCGCGCATGGGTCGCACTAAAAGGAGGCTGGAAAAATGAACAGCGAATTTACAAAACTTTTTGAACTGATTATATCGGCCTCACTGATAAATAATTTTGTCTTTACAAGATTCCTCGGTCTTTGCATATTCTTCGGGGTCTCTAAAAAGATGGAGACTGCCGTCGGCATGAGTATTACCTTCACTGCTGTTATGATGGTCAGCGCAGCAATGAGCTGGGTCGTCTATTCCCAGATACTTATCCCTCTGGATATCACCTTTCTTGAAATAATTGTATTTATCGGGATCATAGCCGGGCTGGTGCAGTTGTCCGATACTATTATGAGAAAGGTCTCCCCTGGGTTGTATTATAAGCTTGGTATTTATCTTGCGCTGATATCAACAAACTGCATAATACTTGCAGTCCCGCTAATTAACGCCGGTGAGAAATACTCATTTCTGGAGAGTCTTGCCTTTGGCTTTGGTTCGGGGCTCGGATTTGCGCTTGCGCTTATTATAATGGCCAGCATACGGGAAAAACTTGAACTGGCTGATGTGCCGGCTCCGTTTAAGGGGCTGCCCATGGCCTTTGTAGTTACGGGTCTGATAGCGCTTGCGTTCACAGGTTTTTCGGGACTGATAACTCTTTAATTTAACCGAATAAGTATAGTATTATATATTAAATCATATTTAGGAGAGCTTAAAATGTCTAACAGATTGAATATACATAAGACAAATTTGGAGCCAATCCTTTTGTTGCTCTTTTGCTCTTTAGTGGTTCTGCTCGTCTGTTTCCCTTCAGTCCTGTATGCCGGCGTAGGTGGAGGAGTAGAGGGGAAGGAGAAGGTTGACATTGTTCCTCTGGTCAAGTGGACCCTTGTCTTTTTGGCTGGACTTGGAACGGTCTTTGGTCTTGGGATAGCTTTTGCTGCCAAGAGGTTTGCCGTCCAGATCGATCCGAGAGTGGAGAAGGTCAAAGACCAGCTCGCGCACGCGCACTGCGGGGCTTGCGGTTACGCAGGCTGTGAACAGTATGCGGAGGCTGTGGTAAACAAACCGGAAGTTGCCCCTAATCTTTGTATCCCGGCTGGCGCGAAAGCGGCCGAGGCTGTTGCGCTGATAACAGGAAAGAAAGCGGAAATAAGGGAGCCCCAGTTCGCCAGGATTATGTGCCAGGGTTCGAATACCAAATCAAGAAGGAAATTTATGTATGAGGGTGTCGTGGACTGCCGTGCCGCGGTGTTGGCCGGTGGCGGCGACAAGGCCTGCGGCAATGGCTGTCTCGGATATGGAACGTGTTCAAGGGTATGTCCTTTCAATGCCATAACAATGAGCGACGAAGGTCTCCCTTTTGTTGATATCACGAAATGTACCGGCTGCAGAAAATGCGAGCAGGCATGCCCGAAAAAAGTTATAGAAGTGCTCCCCGCATCAAAGATGGTCCTTGTATCCTGCCATTCAAGAGACAAAGGCGGAGACACAAGGAAGAACTGTGATATTGGTTGTATTGCCTGCGGCATCTGTGTAAAGGTATGTCCTTTTGATGCGCCGGCAGTGCAGAATAATTTCTCGAGGATCGATATAAACAAATGCAAGGTCTGCGGGCTATGTGTAGCGAAATGTCCAACCAAGGCCATTGGGGACTATTTGCCCTCACGTCCAAAGGCATTCGTAATGGACAACTGTATTGGCTGCCAGATTTGCGCCAAGGTATGCCCTGTTAATGCCCCTTCGGGAGAGATGAAGAAACAGCATGTGATAAATAAAGACATCTGCATAGGATGCGGCATATGTACCGCAAAGTGTCCTGTGCAGGCCATCGATGGCACCTTTAATGCACGCGAGGTGTTCACTGCTGCAGCCGCCAAAAAACAGAAGAAAACCGAAGCTGCCTGATAGTTTTCAAATAAGATAAATTAAGAAATAATGTGAGGCCCTTTTTAAGGGCCTTTTTTTAAATAATTTTTATGAGGAGAAAAGGGAGTGAGATTATCGAGCTTTTTTATTGTTGTACTATGCACGATCGGCTTGACAGGGCTTGTCTATGCCGGCGCCGGCGAGGATTCTCTAAGTAAGCTTCAGGACGGGAACAGGAGATTTACTTCTTGCGAGCCTGCACAGAAAGATGTCTGTGATAACAGAAGACAAGAGCTTACAAAGGGCCAACACCCATTTGCAACTGTCCTTTCCTGCTCTGATTCAAGGGTTTCCCCTGAGATCCTCTTTGACGAGGGGCTGGGTGATGTGTTTATTATCAGGGATGCTGGCAATGTAGTAGAGCCAACAACATTAGGGAGCATAGAATACGGCGTCGAGCATTTGCACACCCCGCTGCTCGTTATCCTGGGTCACGAATCATGCGGCGCTGTGCAGGCCGCGCTGGAAGCCAAGGGAAAACCCGAAGGGAATATAGGCGCAATAATAAAGAAGATCATGCCAGCTGTTGACACGGCAAAAAAGGCAAAGAAAGGCCCTGAAGAGACCCTGAACCTCGCAGTGCAGGAGAACGTGAGAAATACGTACAAAGATATCATGAAGAGTAAAATCA
>CAVTHB010000004.1:0-795000 GCA_963734475.1 uncultured Nitrospira sp. | reverse complement strand
ACCGAGTCTTAACAGGGCGAATTAGTTACAGTCAGTAGACCCGAAGCCAGGTGATCTACCCATGGTCAGGGTGAAGCGAAGGTAAGACTTCGTGGAGGCCCGAACCGGTGTTTGTTGCAAAAAGCTCGGATGAACTGTGGGTAGGAGTGAAAGGCCAATCAAACCTGGTGATAGCTGGTTCTCCCCGAAATGCATTTAGGTGCAGCCTCTAAGTAGTTTTACGGGGGTAGGGCACTGGATGGGCTAGGGCCTCTTAAGAGGTACCAAACCCAACCAAACCTCGAATACCGTCAAAATGTTCTTAGGGAGTGAGACTACGGGTGCTAAGATTCGTGGTCGAAAGGGAAAAAGCCCAGACCGTCAGCTAAGGTCCCTAATATGTGCTAAGTGGTAAAGGATGTGGTGTTGCATAGACAGCCAGGATGTTGGCTTAGAAGCAGCCATCATTAAAAGAAAGCGTAACAGCTCACTGGTCAAGCGACACTGCGCCGAAAATTTAACGGGGCTCAAGCACATTACCGAAGCTACGGACTTCTCGCAAGAGGAGTGGTAGGGGAGCATTCTGTGGACCTGTGAAGGTGTGGGGTAACCCATGCTGGAGGGGACAGAAGAGATTATGTCGGCATAAGTAGCGCAAATTCTGATGAGAAGTCAGGACGCCGTAAACCTAAGGTTTCCTGGGGAAGGGACATCCGCCCAGGGTTAGTCGGGCCTAAGGCGAGGCCGAAAGGCGTAGTCGATGGACAACTGGTTAATATTCCAGTACTGTCTGAGTGGCGTTTGACCGAAGGGGGGACGCAGTAGGATAGCTCAAGCCTGGTGATGGTTCAGGTCCAAGCGTTTAGGCTGCAAAGTAGGAAAATCCGCTTTGCATTAAGGCTGAGGCGTGACGGGGAAGGCCGTAAGAAGCTGAACTTGAGTAATTCCACACTGACGAGAAAAACCTCGTAGGGAGTCATTTGGACATCCGTACCGCAAACCGACACTGGTAGGTGAGTAGAAGATACTAAGGCGTTCGAGTTAACCCTCGCTAAGGAACTCGGCAAAATAACCCCGTAACTTCGGGAGAAGGGGTCCCACCGCAAGGTGGGCGCAGTGAAGAGGCCCAGGCGACTGTTTACCAAAAACACAGGACTCTGCAAACTCGCAAGAGGAAGTATAGGGTCTGACGCCTGCCCGGTGCCGGAAGGTTAACAGGAGGGGTTAGTCCGCAAGGGCGAAGCTCTGAATCGAAGCCCCGGTAAACGGCGGCCGTAACTATAACGGTCCTAAGGTAGCGAAATTCCTTGTCGGGTAAGTTCCGACCTGCACGAATGGCGTAACGATCTGGGCGCTGTCTCGGCGAGGGGCTCGGCGAACTTGAGATACCGGTGAAGACGCCGGTTACCTGCAACTAGACGGAAAGACCCTGTGCACCTTTACTATAGCTTGACAGTGAGTTTTGGTGATACATGTGTAGGATAGGTGGGAGGCTATGAGACGTGGACGCTAGTTTGCGTGGAGCCGACCTTGAAATACCACCCTTGTCTTACTGGGACTCTAACTTATTCCCGTAATCCGGGAAGAGGACACTGTCTGGTGGGTAGTTTGACTGGGGCGGTCGCCTCCCAAAGAGTAACGGAGGCGTCCAAAGGTTCCCTCAGGCTGGACGGAAACCAGCCTTCGAGTGCAAAGGCATAAGGGAGCTTGACTGTGAGACAAACAAGTCGAGCAGGTACGAAAGTAGGGCTTAGTGATCCGGTGGCACTGAATGGAAGGGCCATCGCTCAACGGATAAAAGGTACGCCGGGGATAACAGGCTTATCGCGTCCAAGAGTTCACATCGACGACGCGGTTTGGCACCTCGATGTCGACTCATCGCATCCTGGGGCTGAAGTAGGTCCCAAGGGTTTGGCTGTTCGCCAATTAAAGCGGTACGAGAGTTGGGTTCAGAACGTCGTGAGACAGTTCGGTCCCTATCTGTTGCAGGCGCAGGAGATTTGAGGGGATCTGTCCTTAGTACGAGAGGACCGGGATGGACGGACCTCTAGTGTTCCGGTTGTCATGCCAATGGCAATGCCGGGTAGCTATGTCCGGAAGGGATAACCGCTGAAGGCATCTAAGCGGGAAGCCCACCCCAAGATTAGATCTCACGGGGAGCAATCCCCCTAAAGGCCCGTGGTAGACTACCACGTCGATAGGCTGGAGGTGTAAGCGCAGTAATGTGTTCAGCTGACCAGTACTAATAGGCCGTGTGGCTTGACCCTTACTTTTTTTTCCTCCTGTTGTCAAAAACAGCTTGCAAAAGTTGTATAGTAAATGTTATTATTTTTTTTCGGAAATTAAGGTTTCCGGTGGCTGTACCGGAGGGGCAATACCCGTTCCCATCCCGAACACGGAAGTTAAGTCCTCCATGGCCGATGATACTTGGATTGTGAGGTCCTGGGAAAGTAGGTAGCCGCCGGATTAAAATAAAAAGGCTCGGTGAATAACCGGGCCTTTTTTTGTTTTCAGCGCTTTTGAGTGGTAAGCGTTCAGCCGTCAGCGATAAGCTATCAGCGAAAACATAATTTGCGCCGGACAAAAGCGAGTTAGTGCCTGAGTCACTCTCTTTACAGCATTTTCTTCCTGAAAGCTGACTGCTGAAGGCTGATAGCTGAACTATTACGACTTATTTATTGTTTTTTTCTCGTTCTTGTATTACTTTAATAAGAGTCTTGAAAAACTAATTATTCCCGGCAGGTAAGACGTTCGCTATGTATAAAGAATACTTTGGTCTTAAAGAACCACCTTTTTCCATTGCCCCTGACCCAAATTATCTCTATATGAGTGATAATCACCGGGAGGCCCTGGCGCATCTGCTCTACGGTATTAACAGCGACAATGGTTTTGTTCTCCTTACAGGGGATGTGGGAACAGGAAAAACAACAGTCTGCAGGTGTCTGCTTCAGCAACTGCCGGAGAATTCCAATGTAGCGTTTATCCTTAATCCGAAGGTGACTGTTGACGAACTGCTCGCAACGGTCTGTGATGAGCTGGGCATAGGTTATCCAAAAGGGAACTCCAGCAACAAGGTCTTTATCGACAATATAAATGCTTATCTTCTCGACGCCAATGCAAAAGGCCGGCGGACGGTAGTTATTGTCGAAGAGGCCCAGAATCTTAGCCCTGAAGTGCTGGAGCAGATACGCTTGTTGACCAATCTTGAGACGAACCAGCGCAAACTGCTCCAGATAATTATGCTGGGGCAGCCTGAACTCAATGCTGCTATTGTCACGACCGGAACTGAGACAGTTGAAACAACGGATAACTGCCCGATATCACCTGGGACCGCTCACAAAGCAGGAATTGGCCTCTTATGTTTTACATCGCCTCTCAGTGGCAGGAGTAGACAGAAAATTGTTCCCTGCCACGGTCATAGACAGACTGTTCCGCCTCAGCGGCGGAGTTCCGAGAATGATTAATCTTTTATGTGACCGGGCGCTGCTCGGGACCTATGTCCAGGGGAAGAGTCTGGTAAATCTGCCTACCTTGAATAAAGCGGCGCGTGAAGTCTTCGGAGAACCTGGAGACTGTGTGCAGATGAAAAAGAACATTCAGCTGGGCAATAATCAGCCTGTTGCTTATTGTCTGCGGGACGGCCCTGGCAGCAACCTACTTTAGCCAGAAATCAAAATTATTCGAAGAAAATAAATCTGAACCACCAAAGATGAATGTGTCACAACGGCCGGCTGATCTGCCTGCAGACCTGGACCAGAAGTTGAATGCATCACAATGGCCGGCTGATCTGCCCTTTGACCGCGATCAGCATATGGCTTTTCAGGCACTTTTCAAGAAGTGGGAAATCCCTTACAAAAAAATGAAAGATGTCTGTCAACAGGCCCAGGCCCTGGGGTTAGGCTGTCTGAAAGGGCTTGGCAGCCTGAGCAGTATTATGAAGCTCAACAGGCCGGTGGTGTTAAGGCTTTTTGATGAACAGGGCAGAAATTATTACGTGGCCCTGACAGGGATTAAGGGCCAGACAGCAATGCTTGAAGTTGGAGATGCAGCAAGGAGCGTTCTGCTGAAAGAGATCGAAAAGAGATGGCTTGGCGATTATAACCTGCTCTGGCGGCTGCCGCCGAATTACCGGGGCGACATCCATCCTGGCATGAAAGGACGCGATGTGCAATGGCTTGACGCCCAGCTTGCGATCATTCAGGGGAGAAAGGCGCTGACAGGGCAAACGCTTGCTTATGATAATCAGCTTGTTACACAGGTGAAGCAATTCCAGCTTGCCGAAGGGTTGGTCCCGGACGGCGTCATAGGTCCCCAGACAATTATTCACCTGAGTAACGCGGCCGGCGTTAAGGCCCCGGCACTGGTCCAAAGACAGGGAGGAACTTAAGGATGTCCTATATACTCGACGCATTGAAAAAAGCAGAAAAGGAACGTAAGCAAGGGAAGCTTCCGGACATGCTGACAGTACAGGACATTGTTGCTGAAAAGCCCAAAAAGAGCCGTGTCAGTGTTTATTTGCTGGCGGCGGCCCTGGTCCTCAATGCAGGTATACTCGTTTGGTGGCTGGGGAACTCGCAAACAGCAAAAACAGAGATAAGTCAAACTGCAAAAGCCGAAAACTTCTTCCGCTGTTTCGATAAATGAAGCGAAGCAGGCGGTCCCTGATGTGCCGGCATCCCCTGTTTCTGTGCCGGCGAGCAGTCCTGAAACGAGACCTGCTGAAATAAATGTTATACCTGCCGCTGGAAGACCCGCTTCTGCAAATCCAGATGCAAAATCAGACCGGCCGAAGGAAATGCCGGAGGTCCCGGATGCAAGGAGCAAATCAGTGACTGACCACCGGGCGTCGGGCGATGAGATACCCAAACCGGCTGAGATTCCTGCTGAAAAAACGAAGCAGGCAGACGGCACAGTACGACTTCCCCCTGGGCCGGCCGCTGATTTTACAGAAATGCCTGACGAGAATAAAATATATAAGCTCATGGAACTGCCTGCTGCCATCCGAAAGGGTCTCCCCTCTTTTTCTGTTACCGCATTGCTCTACTCGGGCAGTCCTGCCTCACGTATGGTCAGGGTAAATGAACAGATGATGCGTGAGGGACAGGAACTGGCCGCCGGGGTAAAGCTGGAGGAGATTACAAGGGATGGGCTGATATTCAGCTACCGCAAATTCCGGTTTTATGTAGGAGCGAAATAGAGTTGACAGTAAGAGTCTCAGATTAACTCACCTCAGGCCTTTTGACAATAGTCTTCCAAGTCTGATTACAGGCAGACTGCCTGCCCCCTTTCGAAATGGTATAATAACAACTTTAGAATGAAGGGAATTAATGACAGAAAAAATGCTTATCATATTGTTCAGTTATCTCCTCGTCGAAGGTTTGGAATACTGGCTCAAGTATCTGAATCTCAGGCATATGAAAATATACGGGATGAATGTGCCACGGGGATTTGAAGGCTACATCGACGACTCTGTGCTGAAGAAGACCCATGCCTATACAATCGAACATAACAGGCTTACTTTGATAGAATCGCTCTTCGGCAATGTTTTACTGCTGGTGTTTATCTTTGGCGGACTGCTGAACGCATACAATTCCTGGATAGTATCTTTGAAGCTGTCCTTTGTTATGACCGGACTGGTTTTCTTCCTCCTGCTGGGCTATGCAAGCTCGCTGCTTTCGATCCCTTTCAGCATCTACAGCACTTTTAAGATAGAGAATAAATACGGTTTTAACACAATGACGGTGAAGCTATGGATAGCTGACCTGATCAAGTCAACCCTTATATCTACTATATTAATGGGTCTCATAATGTCTGTCAGTTTCTGGATTATAGAGTCGAGCCCCGAGTATTGGTGGCTTTTTGTCTGGGGATTTTTTTTCGTATTCAGCCTGTTCATGATGTTTATTTCGCCATACGTTATAGAGCCGCTCTTCAATAAGTTCACGCCTCTGGAGGGTGATGGGCTTGAAGAAAGAATCAGGGGGTTGATGGAGAAGGCCGGGATAAAGGTGAGCAGGGTATTCAAGATAGATGCCTCAAAAAGGAGCCATCACACAAACGCCTACTTCACAGGGATAGGTAAGGTCAAGAGGATAGTACTCTTTGACACACTTCTGAACAAGATGACAGAGTCTGAAATACTCGCTGTGCTCAGCCATGAAGTCGGCCACTGGAAGAAGAAGCATATATTCAAGAGGATTGTTTTTATCGAGTTGTTCTCCTTTGCTGGGGCGTATGCAGCCTTCAGGCTCCTGAAAACAGATTATCTGGCCGGGCTTTTCCAGATACAAAATGTTACATTCTTTTCAAAGGCTCTTGTACTCGGCTTCCTGTTCAGTATCCTTTCCTTTCCTTTTATACCTCTGTCGAGTTATTTTTCACGGAAACATGAATATGAAGCAGACAGGTTCGCGTCAGCCCTGACTTCAGATCCTGAGAGTCTTGCCACTTCTTTGATAAAATTGTCGAAAGACAATCTATCGAACCTGCATCCTCACCCGCTGTACGCGAAATTTTATTACTCCCACCCCCCTGTTGTCGAACGGGTCGATAAACTGCGGGCAGAAGGGGCCGGACCGTTATGAAAGAAAAACTGCTTTTTTCGTGGTCCAGCGGCAAAGACAGCGGTCTTACACTCCATGAATTAAAACAGGAGGGCCGCTATGAAGTCGTGGCGCTCCTTACGACTGTTAACAGAGGCATATGACCGGATAAGTATGCACGGCGTCAGGACAGAGCTTCTCGCACAGCAGGCAAACAACCTGGGGATATTTCTGGAGAGGGTCTATATCCCGAAAAAGTTTTCGGATGAGCAATATGAGGCAGCTATGAAAGAGGCTCTGCTCCGGTATAAGGACAAAGGCGTTTCCGCCATAGGATTCGGCGACCTGTTTCTTGAGGATTTGAAGGCATACAGGGAAAAGAGGCTTTCAGCAGTCGGACTGAAAGCGGTTTTCCCCCTATGGAAAAGGGACACGAAGGCCATGGCCCGCGAATTCATCCGGCTCGGGTTCAAGGCCGTCATCACCTGCGTTGACTCCCAGGCCCTCGATGGCAGGTTTTCAGGCAGGGAGTTCGATGAACAATTCCTGTCCGAACTGCCCGGACACGTCGACCCATGCGGCGAAAACGGCGAATTCCACTCCTTTGTCTATGACGGGCCGCTCTTTAAAGCCCCTGTGAGGTTCAAAAAAGACGGGGTTGTTATAAGGGATGACAGGTTTCACTTTTGTGAATTAGTGCCGGAATGAATTAAGCCTTATTACAAGCCGGCTAACGAATTTGCAATCTTGAGCGTCACACCGACAGGTCGATACTTTCAGGAAAAAGAATCCCTATCACAGGCAGAGCCGGAATAAAACCCTTCAAAGGCCATGAGGCTGTTAGTTACAGCTGCAAACGAGTCTTTTTGGTGAACTCAGACAGCGCTTGCGCATATCAACAAAAACTGCATTCCAGATCGTTCCTAAGACCTGGAAAGGTTCATCAGTTCCTCTTCGATCATCCCCCTGAAGAGAGGTATCTTATAGGCATTGTGCTCCAACGGCTGTGCGCTGCTAACCGACAGGACTGCTGTAAGTTTGATGGACTCTGGACCGAGAACGTTTCCGATAAGCGCCTTTTCAGCACCGACCGGCCGCCAGGGAACAGGTGCCGCGCCGCTCAGCACGATCCGCGCATCCACGACAGCCCTGCCGGAAATCCGGAGCGCAAGTGCAACTCCGGCGAGGGCGAAGTCCCACGACCGCCTGGCGCGCACCTTGCGGTAGGAACTTTTTAACCCTCCGGACAGTGGCGGGAGGATGATCCCGGTCACCATCTCACCCTTTTCAAGGACCGTCTCCCTGGTCACATCCTCTGACGGCGGCACGAAGAACCGGTCGATAGAGACTTTCCTTATGCCCGCAGGACCCTCGATATCGACTGTTGCACTGTAAGCAGTGAGGGCAGGCGCAGTGTCAGAAGGATGCACAATGTAGCACCCGTCGCCGCCGAAGATACAATGGTAGTGGTTCTCGCCCGCGACTGCATAGCACCGGTCTCCTCCCTTGCGGAGACAATGAAATTCGCCCCGGTAATACCAGCACCTCGGCTTCTGACATATGTTGCCGCCCAGGGTCCCCTGGTTTCTGAGCTGCGGGCTTGCCACCTCTGAAGCAGCCTGGGCAAGGGCCGGGTAGCGGTCTCTGATAATCCGGCTCTCACTGACTTCGGTGATGGTGGTGAGTGCGCCTATGCTCAGGCCGCCTTCCGGCGTCTCCCTGATTCCATTCAGTTCCTTCAGTCCGCTGACACTCACGACCGTGTCCGTGGTAAAAACCCGGTCCCGCAGACAGCCAAGCAGGTCAGTCCCGCCGGCGTGAAGTCGCGCATTCCCCTGGGAAAGGCCGGATATCGCCTCCTTAACGGATTTCGCTTTCAAATAGGAAAAGCCCGCTATCATGACAACCCCTCCTTCCCTATCTTTTCGAGTGCAGGACATAGCCGGAGCGGCGTAATCGGGGTCCCTGTCATCCTGACGCCGACGGCATTATAGACTGCGTTTGCAATGGCAGCTGCCGTCGGGATTGTGACCGGCTCTCCCAGACCCTTCGCCCCTATTGTGTTTGCTGCATCGTCCGGCTTATCTATGGGAAGGGAGATCATCTCCGCAGGGACGTCGAGGCTCGTAGGGAGTTTATAGTCGTGCCAGTTCCTGTTTACCATCTTTCCTGTCTGTTCCCGGTCGAGGATACGTGCCTCGGTCATGGCGAGGCCGATCCCCATGGTGATCCCGCCGAAGACCTGATTATCATAGGTAAGACGGTCCATCACCCTGCCGCTGTCATGGCAGCCGAGGAACCGGATAATCTTCACCTCTCCGGTCCTGGTGTTCACCTCCACTTCACAAAACTGGGCTGCAAACGGGTTCACCACCCGACCCTCGGGATTTGGACCACGGTAGCCTACTCCGATGATGGCCCCCCGCTTCTTCAGACCTGTGACACCACTTATCTTCACCCTCAGCGAAGGGTCTTTCACGGAAATTACCTCATCGCCCGTGAGCGTAAGGTTATTAGCATCTGTCTTCAGGTCAGCTGCAGCAAAAGAGAGGAGTTGCTGCTTTACACTGACTGCCGCGGCGCGGACAGCCGGCCCATCCGTAGGCACGGTTTTGCTCCCGCCGCTTGGAGTTGCGTACTGGGTCGTGCCTGTATCAGCATGTTCGATCTGGACCATACCAGGCTTTACTCCCAGTTCCTCGGACACAATCATGGTCATAACCGTCTTTGTCCCGGTGCCAAGATCGCTCGCACCCATGTTCAGGTTCACGCTTCCGTCTGAGAAAAGTTTGACAACCGCAGTGGAAGGAGGATTGCCTCCCCCGGCAAACCAGAGGCCGCTTGCCATGCCGACTCCCCTCCTGATGTGATCGCTTCGCTTGGAATCATGACTCCGCTTCCTTGCTTCTTCCCACCCGAAGGCCTTTGCACCCTCAATGAGACATTCCTTGAGCCCCGTTGACGTATAAGGCGGACTTCCTTCGCGTCCCTGGCTATATGAAGGGATATTTTTTAATCTCAGATCAAGCGGGTCTATCCCAATTTTTTCTGCAAGTGCGTCCAGCATCTGCTCAAGGGCCCATGCCCCCTGGGGATGGCCCGGAGCGCGGAAAGGCCGCGCAGGTCCTGCGTTCATATAAACATCCTTTGTACTGGTTTTCACATTGGGACAGAGGTAAAGGTCTCTGACAAGCCAGTCGACAAGACTCGTTCCACCGGCCGGATAAGCGCCGCCGGTTGCGGTGCAGGAAAATTCGAGTGCCGTGAGGGTCCCATCCTTCTTCACTCCGGCCTTAAGGCGCATTGTCGCGGGCGGTCTGTTGCCGACACTGAGGAAGGTTTCTTCCCTCGTGAGAAAGAGCCTCACCGGCCGGCCTGTCTTCTTTGCGAGGAGCGCAGCAATGACAGTATATTTCCCGGGCTGGAGCTTGCTGCCAAACCCTCCTCCCATGTAATGTCCTATGACGCGCACCCTGGAGAGGGGAAGCCCCAGTATCTCGGCAATGCGCGCCTGTATAGCAAAGACTCCCTGCGTCGATTCCCATATGGTTAGGCTGGAACCGTCCCATCCCGCGACACAGCCGTGAAGTTCAGTCGGTGTGTGTATCTCGCATTCGGTGCGGTAGGTATCGGTCAGAATAACGTCCGCCCCGGCAAAGCCACCCTCCACATCTCCTCTGGAGTATTGATCTGTCTTTACAGTATTTCCACCGGCATGAAGCAGAGGGGAGGAGAGATCCAGCGACTTCAACTCGTCAGCGATGAAGGGCAGGACCTGGTACTCAACCCTGATCGCCCGAACAGCATCCCATGCCTGGTAGACTGTTTCCGCTGCGACGGCAGCAACCTCCTCACCCTCGAACCTGCAGGTGCGGTCGAATATTTTCGCTTTTACCTCCTTTGAATAAGGCCATTCCAAATCTGCATCCGATGTAGCCCCGCTGATCACTGCGCGCACACCAGGCATCCCCTCCGCGGCTGAAGTGTCGACGCTACTGACAACTGCGTGCGGATGCGGACACCGGAGGACTGCTGCATGGAGCATACGGGGAAGATGGATATCGGAGGGATAAAGGGCTGTTCCGCTGACACGTTCATAGGCGTCCACACGGGGGAGCCGGCTGCCGATGACCTCGGTTTTTTTCCAGGGTGCAGGATCCTTGCCGGGTGCAGGAGTCTCAGGGACCGGGACCCCGCGAAGGTAATATATGCTTCGTTCAGCATCATTCATGCCGCACCTCCGCGCTTCAGGTCCGCTGCACGCTTTGCAGCCTCGAAGATGTGCGTGTAAGCCCCGCAACGGCAGAGATTTCCGCTTACTCCCTGCCGGATCTGTTCCATGTTTGGACGGGGTTCCTTTCTCAGGAGACCTTCTACCGCCATGATCTGGCCCGGTGTGCAGTATCCGCACTGCAGGGCATCATGCTCAACAAAGGCCTGCTGGACCGGGCCGAGTTCTTCGCCCTTCATCAATCCTTCCAGCGTAGTAATTTCACGCCCCTCTGCTTCAACCGCAAGGGTCATGCAGGAGTACATGGGCGCGTTGTCTATCAATACCGTACATGTGCCGCACTCACCGCGACTGCAGCCTTCCTTTGTACCGGTGAGGCCCAGCTCTTCCCTCAGTACATAGAGAAGCGACCATCGCGGCTCAACAAGCAGGTGATAGTGTTTGCCGTTGATGAGGAGACTTATCTTGTTTGCTTCTCCCGACTTAATGACAGCTGCCGAGGCCTCATGGTCTTTCCCAAGATGTCCGGAGGCTGCAACAACCAGGGCCCCTGCCCCTGCGGAGGTCAGGAACTGGCGTCGGGTCAATCCTTTTCCACATTTACACTGATGCCCGTCATTATTTTCCATACCATTCTCCTCCATGCCAATGTTTTTCGCGTTTCGCTGTAACCTGCGCAGCGACAGGAAAGGGGAACGAAAAAGGAGTTTATTTTCTGGTAATCGCTACGAATAAACACAATCTATCACAGGATATGGCCTCCTGCAAGCTCCCTCTATGCAGCTGAGATCTTTTTAAGCACTTTATTACATTGACAACTCAACCTCTTGAGCGTAGTCCTGAAATAGGGGGCTACGAAGCCTGTTTTGTGTGAATACCAACCAACCGTAACATAACAGTTCCAAAATCTTACTGCGGGTGTTTAGTTCAGGAAAGTCATCTTCATTACAACTTGAACCCTTCGAGGAATCTTGCGGGAAGAATGGCCTCGGCAGGGTACTTCTCTTGATTGTAATGCTGAAACGAAATCGTGTGCCTCTTTGACCCAAAAAATGCATTTAGCAGGGGCATGGATGACTGAAAAGTATTTTGCAGCAACACCTTATACATGTCATAAGCAATTTCTGATAAGCATATAAATATGCAAGAAACGCATTATGGCATATGGTAAGATCCCGTTGAAATTAAAAGACTTTGAAGGCATTTATGCCCTTGCGGATAAAAAACATTCGCATTTTTTGGGTTGAGCAGGGGAATTATTCCAGATACCACTCCCCTGTCTGCTCGATGAAGGAAAGCAGGTAGATAAGGCCGTTGTCACCTTTTACCCTGAAAAAACGTCTTTGCCGTCTGTCCCCGGCAGACTCTTCAATCCACCGGCTTATAATTTCGGCAACCACTATCTTCTCCCCCTCAAGAAAAAGGAGCGGGGACGCTCCCCGCTCCTGCAACCGTCATAGGCTGACACCTCGACCTTCTGCCGCTCCACTGTGTCTCCTGCCAATCTACTCGATATTGAACGTTGCCACTTCCTTCATGCCCGGCAGGTACTGGCCTACAGGCACCAGTTTTTTATTGTCTTTCACGCAATCAATGATAATAGTCCAAAGCTGGTTGAGCTCTTCTTTCTCCCTGTTATTCTCCGGCGTCATCTTAAGCAGGGTGCCTTCCAATTCAATTTTCATAAAATCCTCCCGCGCATGTATTTACTACATTATATTCGAAAAGCTTCTGTCAAGGAACCGGTCTGACAGTCTAAAAAAAAATATTAACAGGGAATTAACTCTCGTCCCGCAGCCTTTGAACCACGAGAGGCGGTTGTCCGCGCCAACAGCAGGCGCCTTAAGCACAAAGCCTTCTATTCCTGTTTCCTCTTCCAGTAGGGGTTGTTTATATCTTCGAATATCGACATAGCCGCAACAGCGGCCTGGCCTATGGCTGTAACGATCTGCTTCAGGCCGCCGGTGATGTCGCCTGCCGCGTACATGCCTTTTATATTGGTCCGGTGTCCCTGGTCTATTTTAATATACCCTTCTTCATCGGTTTCAATGCCCAGGTTTTTTGCCAGACCATTATTGGGGGTATATCCAATCGCGACAAATACCCCGTCGATTTTCATTGTCCTTTCAGAATTATCAACGGTGTTCTTCAGAACAACTCCGGTCACGAACCTTTCACCAATAATTTCCTTCACCACAGTATTCCAGAGAATCGGAATCCTGTTATTCGTGAGGTTCTGCTGCAGGAACATCTCCGCCCTTAACGTGTCTCTCCGGTGGACGATGGTAACGTCCACCCCGATATTCTTCAGATAAAGGGCCTCCGTGGCCGCGGTGTTGCCACCTCCCACAACAAGGACCTTCTTGTTGTCTTTGAAAAAATAGCCGTCACAGGCGGCGCAATAACTCACCCCTCTGCCCTGGAATTCATTTTCGCCCGGTATGCCGAGCTTTTTACTGTCCGCCCCGGTCGTCATGAGCACTGCTTTTGCGGTGTAGTTTACCCTGTTTGTTTTGATCTCGAAAAGTCCGTCTTTTTTCTGAATGTCCAGGACCTCTTCCCCCTGGTGTATATCTGCATACTGGATCGCCTGCTGGGCCATCATGTCCATAAGCGTCTTGCCGCCTATCCTGGTAAAACCGGGATAGTTCTCGACGACAGGCGTGAGAGCCACTTGTCCGCCGATGTTCGCCTTCTCAGCGACAACCGTCTTCAAACCACTTCTTTCAGCATATATCGCGGCAGTAAGACCGGCAGGTCCGGCCCCGATGATCAGGAGATCTATTTCTTTTTTTAAAGCTGCCGGGTCCACCGGCTTGACCTTTACGGGTGTCGCGGTAATGACCTCTTCGACGAAGACCTCTTCAGGTTGGAGTCCAACCCCGACAAGACGGTCGTCGACAAACGTCTGGGGGACTGAAAAGGCGTCGAACCTGGCCGCCAGGTCTTTATTTTCGTATATTTCTATAATCTCTGTGCTGACAAGTCCCGGTTTCTCTATTGCCACCGCGACCGCCAGGGCCGCCTGCAGCGGACAGTAGGGGCATGTAGGACTAACGAACACTTTTAGGTTCCGCTTGTCTTTCAGGTCTTCAAGTCTTGCCTTTGACGCGCTGGAAAGGATCGTCGTGCCCGCAGATGCCATTATCAGCGCCAGCAAAAAGGTCGGAAGCTCTTCTCCGGCGGGCGCTCCGCTCAGCCGGATATTATATTTGTCAGGCTGTATCAAAAGCGTAGGAGAGCCCGTAATATCGTATTTCTTTGAAAGTTCGCTGCCGATAGTCTCGAATTTCGGCAATATCTTGTCTGATATCCCGGAAAGTTCAGTCAGCAGCTTTATGGTGAATTCATTGAAGGGCTTATTCAATTCTTCTGAAGTGAATACCAGTACGTTTACAGGGTCCCTCAGGTTCTGCAGTTCTTCCTGTATCGTCTTTACGGAATCTTTCGAGATAAGGGGTTCTTTTCGGGACTTCATTCAATTCCTCCGGATAAGCAGCAAAATTCGACTATCAGCGGTCAGCTTTCAGAAGGAGAAAGTTGACAAAAAGCTGCATGGGACGTTACATTGAGCTCGCCCGTGGCTCGTAATCCGGTTTGTGCTGACAGCTGATTGCTGACGGCTGAACGCTTACAATTATTTTACACGAAATTCAGAAAAATGCTTCTTATGCCAGCGTTTTTACTAAGAGGAAACTCAAGATCCGGTCTTCTTGACTTAGAATTCTTTTCTCGGATAAGATATTTACCTCGGATATATTATGGAAAAAATTGCTATCGGCAGTGATCATGCCGGGTTCGGACTGAAAGAAGACGTATTGGGCCTGCTCAAAGGTCACAATATCGATGTTGTCGACTGCGGAACAAACTCTACCGCTTCTGTTGACTACCCTGATTTCGGCGCAAGGGTTTCGGAGTTGGTCTCTTCAGGGGAAGTAGACAGGGGCATACTGATTTGCGGGACAGGGCTTGGGATGTCGATGGTGGCAAACAAGTATCCGAAGGTTCGGGCAGCCCTTTGCAACGATCTCTTCAGCGCAAAAATGAGCAGGCTGCATAATGACGCCAATATCCTCGTACTCGGCGGCAGGGTAATCGGCAAGGACCTGGCAGCTGAAATCGTGAAGGTATGGCTGACCACACCTTTTGAAGGTCAAAGACATCTTAAGAGGCTGCAGAAAATCAAAAACATAGAGGAAAAATTGAATACCCATGGCAACTGATGACCTGAAATCAACTGACCCTGAAGTATATGAGGCAATTCAGCAGGAAAGGGACAGGGAGCATGAAAAGATCCTGCTTATTGCGTCGGAGAACTATGTGAGCAAGGCTGTCCTTGAGGCCCAGGGGTCGATTTTCACGAACAAGTATGCCGAAGGATATCCGTCGAAGAGATATTACGGCGGTTGTGAATATGCCGATATTGTTGAGAACCTTGCTGTTGAAAGGGCAAAGAAGATCTTCGGCGCGGAGCATGTCAATGTGCAGCCGCATTCCGGTTCACAGGCCAATATGGCGGTTTATTTTTCTGTCCTCAAGCCTGGGGACACCATTCTTGGGATGAGGCTGAACCACGGCGGACATCTTTCCCACGGCGCTTCAGTCAATTTCTCAGGCACCCTTTATCATAACGTCCCCTATGGAGTTAACAAGGACGGCTATATAGACTATGAAGAAGTGGGAAAACTTGCGCGGGAACATAAACCCCGCCTGATCGTTGTCGGCGCGAGCGCTTACTCGAGGACCCTTGATTTTAAGGTGTTTTCGGACATAGCAAAGTCAGTCGGGGCTTACCTTCTGGCTGATATAGCCCACATTGCGGGCCTGGTGGCCGCAGGGGTCCATTCTTCGCCTGTGCCTCATGCTGATTTTGTGACAACGACGAACCACAAGACCCTCAGGGGCCCGCGCGGAGGGATGATAATGTGCCGGGAGGAATACGCGAAGGCCGTAGACAAGACGATCTTTCCGGGGATACAGGGAGGACCGCTGGTACATGTTATAGCCGCAAAGGCTGTGGCCTTAAAAGAGGCCATGACTGAAGATTTCCGAAACTATCAGCAGCAGGTGGTAGAAAATGCAAAAACTCTCGCCGCCGAACTTATCAGCAGGGGCTTCAGCATCATCTCCGGCGGAACAGACAATCACCTCATGCTCATCGACCTTACCAACAAAAATATCACCGGGAAAGACGCGGAGACTGCGCTCGACAAGGCAGGCATAACAGTCAACAAGAACGCCATACCATATGACCCGAGGCCGCCTGCGGTTACAAGCGGCATACGTCTGGGTACCCCATGCATAACAACACGGGGTATGGGTAAAGCAGAGATGATTGAAATAGCGGACCTGATATCATCGGTAATCAACAACAGCACAGCCCCGGAGGCGATAGCAGCCAATGCCAGGAAGGTCAAGGGCCTCTGTGACAGGTTCCCGATATATAAATAGGGACCTCCCCGGCAATTTCTGATGAAATGCCCTTTTTGCGAAAATTCTGAAGACAAGGTCATAGACTCACGGACGAGCAGGGAGGGCAACGCAATCCGCCGCAGAAGGGAATGTCTTCAATGCGGCAAACGTTTCACTTCCTATGAGCGGGTCGAAGACGTTGTGCCTATGGTGGCCAAAAAAGACGGCAGGCGCGAACCTTTCAACGCATCCAAGATAAAGAGCGGACTGCTGATCGCGTGCAAGAAAAGGCCCATCGAGATGGACAGAATCGATGAGATCGTTGACAATATCGAAAAAAAGCTTATCGGGCTTGGCGTGAAGGAGATACAAAGCTCCTGGGTAGGTGAAGAGATTATGTCAGCGCTGAAGGACCTCGATCAGGTCGCCTATGTCAGATTTGCCTCGGTCTATCATCAGTTTAAAGACATCAATGACCTGATGGACGAAGTGAAAATGCTTTTTGAGCAGAAGAAAAAATAGCTGATGTCTCAGCCCCTCCTCTTAATAATCGAAGACGACGACACCATATCCCTGGCACTTAAGGTCTTTTTCGAAGGCAGGGGATATAGCGTGATGAGCGCCCCCAACGGAGAGGACGGACTCAAAATAGCCCTGAAACAAATCCCTGACACTGTTATTCTGGACCTCAGACTGCCCGATATATACGGCATAGAAATTCTGCAGGAGATAAAGAAAAACTACCCGGAAATATCCGTGATTATCATGACAGGGTACGGAGAAGTCAAGGAAGCTGTCGAGGCGATGAGACACGGGGCTGAATATTACTTTCAAAAACCGATCGACCTGGATGAACTGGCCGTGATTGTCGAAAAAAGCATCGCTATAAAACAGATAAAGCAGGAAGTAAAACTGAATAAAGTGGGGCATTATCCGATTATCGGAAGGAGCAAGCAGACGCAGGGCCTCATTCATATGATCAGCCTCCTGGCTTCAAATGCCCTGACCACGGTCCTGATCCAGGGTGAGACAGGGACCGGAAAGGAGCTTGTGGCCCGCAATATACACGCCCTGAGCAGCAGGCACAACAAGCCGTTTGTAGATATAAACTGTGCGGCCATACCGGACAATATCGTGGAGAGTGAATTGTTCGGGCATGAGGCCGGCGCATTTACCGATGCGAAGAAGACAAAAAAAGGCCTGTTCGAGCTTGCTGACGGAGGAACGCTTTTCCTTGATGAGATCGGAGACATGCCCATGAACATTCAGGCCAAGATACTGAGGTTTCTGGAGACCAGGTCAATAAAACGGGTCGGCGGGACAAGAGACGTAATTGTGGACGTGCGCATTATAGCCGCAACCAATAAGGACCTCAGGAAGCTCGTGAAGGACGGCTTATTCAGAGAAGACCTTTATTACCGCCTAAATGTAATGCCGTTGCAGGTCTCTCCGCTGAGGCAGAGGTCTGAGGACATTCCGCTGATCGCTGATTTTCTCCTGAACGAAATTAAGCTGGCTATAGGTAAAAAGCAGATAGGATATTTCAGCAGGCAGGCGCTCGACATATTATGCTCCCATGAGTGGCCTGGAAATGTAAGAGAATTGAGGAATGCTGTCGAAAGGGCTGTCCTTCTATGCCAGCGTGGCGAAATTACTGTTGAGCATTTGGCCCTGCCCTTCATCCTGGCTCCTAAGAAGGAAGAAGCGCTTACTCTAAACGAGGTAGAACAGGCCCAGATCAGGCATGTTCTAAAGATGACTGACGGCAACAGAACACGGGCCGCAAAGATCCTGGGTGTTGCCAGATCCACCTTGAATGCAAAGATAAAAGACCTCGACCTCAACTGATTCGACTGACCGGTTTTCAGACGGACTGTCCTGTTTTCGGTCGCCAGTCAACCGGGTTTTTTGATTTTGTCTCTGAGAAACCTCTAACGCACTGATATTCTACCCAAAAAATGCTATTGCTAAGCAGTGGCATAAATGCCTTCAAAGTCTTTTAATTTCAACAGGATCTTACCATATGCCATAATGCAATCAACAAGCGTATGCTGCACATTATTATGCTTATCCAGAGATTGATTATGGCATTTATAAGGTGTTGCTGCAAAATACTTTTCAGTCATCCATGCCCCTGCTAAACGCATTTTTGGGGTCAATAAGAAAAAGACCACCCCAAAAAGCTGATTCTCTGGCACTGCTCTTGCAATCTATGAGAATAGTTTACTTTGGGAGGTAACTATGAAAAAAATATTAATTGTGGATGACGAGCCCACAATCCTTATGACGCTCTCTCATCTGCTGAGCAACAAGGAAACAACAGTAATAACCAGCAGCCGTATGGAAGAAGCCGAAGAGGCCCTTTCCCGGTATTCATTCGATCTCGTTATAGCGGACATACGTTTAAGCGGCATGTACGGCATCGAAGGTCTTGAACTCCTCAGTTTTATTAAGGACATGCATCCCAGGACAGAAGTGGTCATTATGACCGCGTACGGCAGTGATGAGATAAAAGAAGATGCGTACCGGCGGGGGGCATATTATTATTATGAAAAACCGATAGATTTGTCACATCTTGTTGCCAAGGTCCATGCACTGGGAATATCTTTGTCAGCCGGTCAGCATGCCAAGTTGTAGAAGTATATGACAAAAACCAGAGATATATCAGGAGGAGATATGATTGAATTGAGCAAGATTTTAATCGTAGATGATTCCCAGTTGATACATTCCATGTACAGGCTCGTGCTCAACAGGTATAAGAACTGTAAAATTGTTGATGCCATGAACGGGCTTGAGGCGCTCGACGTACTTTCGAGAGAAAACGATTTTGATCTTATTCTCCTCGACATAAATATGCCGGTCATGAACGGGCTGCAGTTCATGGAAAAGATCAAGAAGGAAAATCTGTACGGCTCTGTCCCTATTATTGTCATCAGCACGGAAGGGAAGGAGGAGGACACTCTCATGGCCCTGAAGCTGGGGGCCTCGGGCTATGTGGTAAAGCCCTTCAAGCCCAATATGCTGTATGAACTTATCGATAAGATCGTCTCAAAAAAACAGTCGTTGGTGAGCAGTGCGAGAAGTGCATAATCCCGCACTATGGAATATTCGGAGCTCATAAAAGACTTCCTCGATGATGCTGACACGCACCTGAAAGCCTTTGACCAGGCCTTATTGTCTCTGGAGAAGCACGGGCTGAACAAAGAGGTTGTCCTCAATGTCCTGGGTTCTCTCCATACGCTGAAAGGCAACTCCGGCATGATGGGGTTTGAGTCCTTTAAAACTTACATCCACCATGTGGAGGAAGTGCTGAAAAGGGTAAATGATAACGGGATGGAACCCGGTCAGGCAATGGACGTGCTTTTTGACAGTGCAAATATAATAAGAAACTCCCTGCAGGGAATAGCAAAAGAACCCTCTGTTAACCCCGATCTTACCGAACATATTCTTTCTCTTAATAAAAAGCTGGAAGGCGATTCTTCTGTATCCGGGAAAGAGCATGTTGACCTGGCGTCATATCTTGGGACGAAGACGGACACCATAAAAGTCGATTTCAAAAAACTTGACGACCTTCTTAATCTTGTCGGTGAGTTGGTGATCTTCAAAACAAGGCTTAACCAGATAGAAGCCGACATGAGGGAAACGATCGGCAGCAAGTCACTTTCAAAAGAGCTGGACGAAGGGCTGGAGCTCATGGGGAAGACCATATCAGGGCTTCAGGAAGGGATAATGCGCGCGAGGATGCTGCCGGTCAGTCATGTCTTTAATAAATTCCCCAGGATGGTGAGAGACCTTGCTGCGTCGCAGGGGAAGGATGTCCGCCTGGTCTTCGAAGACGAGGACACAGAACTCGACAAAACAGTAATCGACGAACTCGCGGAGCCGCTCCTCCATATTATCAGGAACGCGATAGACCACGGCATAGAGACACCGCAGGAAAGGATAAGCGCAGGGAAGGCCTGTCAGGGCAGTATCAAACTTTCAGCTGCCCAGGAATCCAATTACGTGGTCATTAAGGTCGAAGACGACGGCAAGGGAATAGATTATGAGCGTGTCAGGGAATCAGCTGTCCAAAAAGGTCTCATAAAAGCAGAGGACCCTTTCGATAAAGAAGGCATTCTGGCGCTCATATTTTCACCCGGGTTTTCAACAAAGCAGGAGGCCACTGATATTTCGGGCAGGGGGATCGGACTTGATGTTGTCAATAAGAACATTGCGAAGCTCAATGGGCAGATAATCGTCAAAAGCACTGTCGGAAAGGGCACTGCTTTTACTATTAAGCTGCCGCTCAGTCTTGCGATCATCCCTGCCTTGATGGCTGAGACCGGGGAAGAGGTCTACGCCATACCCATGAGCGCTGTAGATGAGAGCATAAAAGTCAGGGAAGAGGACATCCATATCATCAACAACCATGAGGTCATACGGTTCAGGGAAAGGGTCATACCGGTCATCAGACTCGATGATTTTTTCGGTCTGGAGCGGAAAAAAATGAAGAGATTTTATCTGGTTATCTTGGGCAGGGCGGACAAACGCCTCGCCATTGCTGTTGACCGGCTGAAGGGCCAGCAGGAGATTGTCATAAAACCGCTGGACGAGACCTTCGGAAAGTCTTATGGCATTGCAGGCGCGTCTATTCTCGGTGACGGCAGGATTGTACTGATAGCCGATGTCATGGCGTTCTGGAATGCGGGCGATTCAAGAAAAATTGCCGATTTGAAGGCAAGTTAAACAGGAGGGTATGAAAGATGACGAACATCCATCTGCCGGCATCCGGTCTTGCCGAAGATATTCTCGGGAATTACAAGGCAGAGCCAAAGGATTTTCACCTGGTCACCTTCAACCTTGGCGAGGAATACGGGGTGCCGATAAGCCAGATCCAGGAGATAGTTAGGGTTGGGGGGATCACAATGGTGCCGAATTCTCCTTCTTATATGGAGGGGGTAATAAACCTCCGGGGCCGGGTCCTGCCGGTACTGAATCTCAGGAAACGTCTGGGTCTTTCCGAAAAAGCGATGAGCAACGCATCCAGGATAGTGGTGACCGAGATCGGGGACAAGGTTATCGGGCTGCTTGTGGACGCGGTCTCGCATGTTATTAAAGTCCCTCCGGAAAATGTGGAGCCGGCGCCTGAGGAAGTGCTGGAGGTCGACACTGACTACATAACCGGCGTTGGGAAACTCAATGACAAGATGATTATTCTTCTCGATCTTGAGAGGCTGTTAAAAAGAGAAAAGATTGAGATTAAGGAAGATAATGCCCTGCAGCAGGCCGGAGATAATGGAAAAGAGAACCAGTTGCCTGGAGTTTGAAAGTGTGTGAGAAAAAGGACAGAGGATTGCCCGGCGGTTGTCGATGACAGTAATATGACGGGCTGAATTCATTATTTTAATGATCTGTAATCTCAGGAGGTCTGTATGAAATTAAAAATCAGCACAAAACTGTTTGCAGGCTTAGGGGGCATACTCATCATGGTAATTTCCATGGCGGCTGTTTTTTATCTGGCATTGCAGAATATTGAAAAAGCAAAGACAGAGGCGCTTAACTTATCAGACCTGAATACTTTTTTTTCAGAGAGAGTTGTTGATCACCTTAAGTGGGTTGATGGCCTTTCAACAGGCCTTTTTCTCCAGGGGAAAGATTTTGAGGGCAAACTTGACCCCGAGGAATGCAATCTCGGGAAGTGGATGTCGACATATACCCCCTATTCAAGCGAGCTTGAAGGGCCATTCAAGAAGTTAAGCGAGCCTCACAGGAAACTGCACGAATCAGCAAAAAGAATAATCGCAAATATGAAAGAAGGCAATAAAGCCAAGGCGGAAGAAATCTATGTGACAGAGACAATACCTGCTGTCGCCGAAGTACAGGAAGCCATGAATGCGATGAAGGGCATCCTGAAGAAAGACGAGGAGGCAAAAGACACCCAATTAAAAGCCGCTATCAAAAAGGCGGATATTCTGGATATGGGACTTGCGATATTTATAATTTCTTTTGGCCTCATAGGCGGCACAATCTTCGTGAGAGGTGTCAGCAATGGCATAACGAGGCCGGTTGAAAAAATGAAGGCCGCAATGAATGAGATAGCAAACGGAGATCTCACCAAAGAGGTGAAAATCGACAAAGGCAGTGAAGAGATTATCCAGATGGCAGCGGAATTCAACAGAGTCCTCAACGGGCTGAAGAACATAATAAAAAATACGGTGAATTCTTCATATCATGTATCTGTGTCAGCGGACACGGTCACAAAGAACTCCAACCAGATAGCGCATTCAGCCCAGCAGGAGGCTGCTGCGACCGAACAGACCACCTCGTCCATGGAAGAGATGGCGTCATCCATAAATCAGGTGGCGAAAAACACCGAAGCCCTGGCGACGAATGTCGATGAAACATCCGCGACAATCAACGAGATGGCCGCGTCCATCGAGCAGGTGGGGAAGAGCACTGAGTTGATGGCCACCTCGGTAGAGGAGACCTCGGCAACAATAGAGGAGATGCTCGTTTCTGTAGAACAGACAGCCCGGAATTCAAAGGAGATGACAGAAGCCGTGAGCGAGACATCCATGTCCGTCGAAAACCTGCTGGCATCGGTTGAGCAGATAGGCAAGAGTACGGATTCGCTCAAGGGCATGGTGGTGGAAACTTCGGGGACGATCGAGGAGATGACGCGGACAGTGAGCGAGGTCGCGGGACGTATAGACGGCGCCAATAAATTGAGCCAGGCTGCCTATTCTGAGGCGGAAGATGGCGGCAAGGCCATATACAAGAGTATAGAAAGCCTGCAGAATATAGGCAACACGACCGCAAAGACCATGGAGGTGATAAATAATCTCGGCAGGCGTTCCCAGGAGATCGGCTCGATTGTTGAGGTGATAGACGAGATTGCGGACCAGACAAACCTTCTTGCCCTCAACGCAGCCATTGAGGCGGCCAGGGCAGGGGATGCAGGCAGGGGGTTTGCTGTTGTCGCTGAAGAGATAAGAAAACTTGCAGAACGCTCGATGGGGGCGACAAAAGAGATCGCGGGTGTCATAAAACAGGTCCAGAATGAGACTGAAACAGCTATAAAAGCCACAGAGGAGACCTATCGGGAGGGGAAAGGAGGGATCGCACTTGCCGAAAGCAGCAGGGACGCCTTCTCAGAGATAATAGGCTCGATCAAACAGAGTTCAGAGGTCATACAGGGCATAGCTAACTCTACTGCTGAACTGAACATGGCGATAAAGCAGGTAATGAAATATGTGGTTGACATGAATTCCTCCACCGAAGAGGTGGCTGCCTCGGTGAAAGGCCAGGTAAGCGGTGCCGGCGCGATGAGGAACTCCCTCGACAAGATGAACAAGATGGTCCAGGAAGTTTATATAGCATCCAAGGAGCAGGCCATCGGAGGAAAGCAGATGAGGGAAGTATTGTCCCGCATGCAGAACATTGTCCACGAAGTGGGCATAGCCATCAAAGAGCAGGTGGGCGGCACAAAGCAGATAGTACAGGCTGTTGATATCATGCACAAGATGACCCAGGGGGTCGCTAATGCTGCTGCCGAACAGAAATTGGGCGGAGAGACCATAGTGAAGGCCATGGAAGGTATGTCCCGGATATCCTCTGAGAATATGAAAATGGCCAGGGACATGGTCGAGCTGTCGGAAAGTTCCCTGTTCCAGGTTGAAAACCTCCAGTACTCGGTCAGCACGTTCAGGATCCATTCAAACGGGAACAAACGCTGCTGGGAAGTCCTGAATTGTCCTTCAAGTTCACGCCAGAAATGCCCGGCTTACAATGTTGAAGAGGACCGCTGCTGGATGATAGAAGGCACCTGGTGCAAGGGTGCGCAGCAGGGAGATGCCCGTTCAAAGCTGAAGAACTGTATGACCTGCCAGGCCTTCAAGGTGCTCCAGGGGATCGAAGCTTAAGGGTGAAACCTATAAGCGGGAAAGAGCGCGCTTTGGAAGAGATCAAGGCCCTGCTCGGCAATTTGAAAGACCACGACTGGTGGGTCAGAAAGGAGACTGCCGGAAAACTCCTTGCTTATCCCGAGGAGTTGTATCTCTCTGATTTGGAGAAGTGGCTCAGGAATGGTGAGGACGCTATCTTGAGGAACGCTTCCATGGAAACTTACACGGAACTCGGTGAGCGTGCGCTGGATCCCCTTATATTTTTTCTCAGGGACGAGGATTCTGATATCAGGATTCTTGCCGCAAATGTCCTCGGCGACATAAAAAGCCCGATAGCGCTGCAAGCACTTGTAAGGGCCCTGCAGGACCCTGATGACAATGTGAGGATCGCTGCTGTTGAAGCGCTCGGGAAAACAGGCGACACAAAGGCGGTTGACCCGCTGACAGGCCTGCTCGGAGACGGGCACTGGACAGCAATGGCAGTGATCGAGGCACTGGGCCGAATCGGCGGTATGAAGGCCCTGTCTGAGCTGCACAAGTGCCTTGAAAACCCGGAATACAGAGGGATGGCCTGTTCCGCCCTTGGGAAGGCAGGGGACCGGAGTTCAATAGAACACCTTCTCCCCTTGATGGACCAGGACGACACAATAGAGCTGGTGTTGCAGGCAGTTGTGTGCATTGCAGAGAGGGAAAAAGTAAGGCTGTCACCTTCGAGGCTTTCCTGCAATGTTGATCAGCTGACAGACTGGCTGAACTCCCCCCGGGATGAGGTCAGAAGGGCCGCTTTTATTGCGCTTAGCTGGAGTGAAGATCCCAGGGGGCTGCCATATTTTCTGAAGGCGTTTCAGGATGATCTGCTTCTGGAGTATGCCGTAAAGGGACTCCTGTCCCTTGGGGGCGATGCTGTTCCGGCAATTATCAAAACTATGCAGCAAACATGCAAAAAAAACAAAGGGATGCTTGCAAAAGTCGCGGCAATGGCAGGGGCGAACGAGGCGCTTATGCCTTTTGCAATGGACGAAGATAACGAAGTGCGTGCTGAGGTTGCGCTTGCCATTGGCCGGCTCAGGACACCTGAAGCTGCAAGGGTGCTTCAGGCGCTCAGCAGGGACCCGGTAGAAGAAGTACAGGCTGCGGCACTGATATCGCTGAGAAATTCTGAAAGGGACGCGTACCACCAATGCTAATACAGGACAAAAAATACGTAATGAGTGAGGAGGAGTTCAACCTCCTGCGGGACCTGATACATAATGAGTTCGGCATATGGCTAAAAGGGGACAAAAGACTTACACTCCATACAAAGGTCTCCCACCGGCTGGGCATACTCGGACTGACGACATATCGTCAGTACTATGAATACCTCCTGTCTGATGTCTCAAAGGGAGAGCTTTTTACCCTTGCGTCTCATATCACAAATAATGAGACCTATTTTTTCAGGGAGAAGGGCCAGCTCGATGTGTTCTCGGAACTGCTGACCTGCATAAAGAGAAAGAAACAGGAAGTGAAGGAAAACAAGCTGACGATAGTATCACTTGCATCTTCAAGCGGGGAGGAGGCGTACACCCTTAACATCCTTGTCCATGAAAGCGGTCTTTTTGTATGGGACTGGGACGTGAAGATCATAGGCATCGATGTCGACAGGAACGCGATCCGAAAAGCGAAAGACGCCTGTTATACAGACAACTCCTTCAGGTCGATGAACGGTAATGCTGTCTATGTCGACAAATATTTCGCCGTCGACAAAGGGAGATATGTCCTCAGGCCGTTTCTCACAAAAAATGTGGAGTTCAGACTCGGCAATATACTGGATAAAACCGCCTTTGACGGTATCAGACCCGTAGATGTCATTTTTTGCCGGAATGTTCTCATATATATGAGCGACCAGACGATTGCGAAGCTGGCCGGGAATTTTTATGATGCGCTTTCGGATTCCGGGTATCTCTTTATCGGTTCTGCGGAAAGTCTTATTCAGAAGACGAACCTGTTTTTGCCGGAGTATATAAACGGGACAATTGTTTACAAAAAAAATCTTAATGCGTAAAAATCTTGATAGTATGGATTTTCGGGCCGTTTACTTATGAGGGCGAAGGTAAAAGCGACATCTCCTTTTACTTTGTCATTCATCTTGAGGGAGCGACAAATTATATTAATGACGCATCAGTAAATCTGTAAGATAATGATGATGAGAACAGATGATACAGGAAATCCATAAACTGATAGAGAAGCTGCCGGAGCTGGATTGGTGGGGCAGGCGAAAGGCCATAAGCGACCTTATGGCGTATCCTGAGAAGGAATTTATATCTTTCCTCGAGTCCGGCATCAGAGACCATACAAATGCCGATATCAGGAACGCTGTCATGGAAGTCTATGCCGCCCTCGGGGAAAGGGCGTTCCGCTCCCTTACAGGACTCCTGGCGGAGGACGACCCTGAAATCAGGCTTTTCTGCGTGAATGTGCTCTGTGAGATCAGAGACAGGAGAACGCTTCCTCTTCTTTTTCGTTCGATCAATGATCCGGATATTAATGTCCGGGCTGCTGCAGCAGAGGCGATGGGAAAGATCGGCGATCCCGGGGCCCTCGGCTATCTTCAAAAGGCGCTCGGGGACGTGCAATGGGTGGCGTTGGCTGCCGTAAGTGCGCTCGGCGAGATAGGCGGCGAAGAGGCGCTGAGGACCCTCTATGGCTGTCTCGAAAAACAGAGTATCAGGGAAATGACCATACACGTCCTTGAAAGGGCCGGCACCCAGGACTCCATTCAATACCTTGCCCTGTGTCTCGCGAGTGAAGATCTCAGGGAGGTGGCTGTAAAGGCCATTATTACTATAGCTGAGAGAGAACGCTGCAGGCCAAGGCCGGAATATTTCATAAGTCTGGCATATACACTTAAGGAGATGTATCTCTCCGCAGATCCTGACAAGAAAAAGCAGGCCTTTATTGCCTTGTGCTGGCTGGAGGATATCCTGTCAGTCCCTTATCTGATCGAAGGTCTGAAGGACGACGAACTTCTGGAATATGCTATCGAGGGGTTGCTGCATCTGGGGAAAAAGGCCGTCTGCAGCATGGTGGACAACCTGAAACAGTCTTCAGGTCCGCATAGAGTCATCCTTGCAAAGATATTGAATATGCTTGATGAAAATATCGCCCTTCTTCAATTTGCTGAAGACGATGATCCTGAAGTGAGGACAGAGGTTGCTCTCGTGCTGGGCTCAATTCCCATGCAGAGGGCGAACAAGGCCCTTGTGAAGATGCTGGAAGACCCACATGAAGAAGTACGGATAGCCGCCCGCAAGAGTCTGGGCCTTGTTGCGAAGTAAGACCGGCAGAGGACAGCTGTCCGGAAGCGGCAGCCTTTCGGTTAAGATCGAGGTGATAGTTCAGTAGTGCAACAGCGCAGCAGAGCAACAGTGCTTGAAAAAAAACGGTCGGCTGAACAGGAGGTGGCCTTTGGTCGCTTTTTATGCTACTGCGCTACTGTTCTTCTGCTCTGATGGTCTATTACAAATCGAGGACCCGGAGCAAACGCTGATATTGTGGAAAAGATAAAGATACTTATTGTAGACGATTCCTCCTTTGTACGGAAGGCTCTTCTCCGGATTTTTGAGGCTGAGCCGGATGTTGAGGTGATAGGTGTTGCCATGTCAGGAAAAGAGGCGCTTGAAAAAGTCCCTTTGCTGAAGCCGGATGTGCTGACACTTGATATAAACATGCCCGGGATGGACGGACTTGAGACCCTGAAGGTCCTTATGGAAACGCATCCGATGCCGGTCTTGATGCTGTCGCAGTTCACGAAGCAGGGCGCAGAACTGACCTTGAAGGCTTTAGAGGCAGGGGCCATGGATTTTGTTGATAAATCTACTGCCGGCATAATGGATTTTTTTGACCTTGCACGAGAGATCATATCAAAGGTGAGGTCTATAGCAGGCAGCAAACCGGTAAGGATAGGAAGAGATGCAGGGGTCCTTCCTCCAGGGAAGGGCAGGGGGCTTGCAGATATTGTGGCGATAGGCACATCCACAGGCGGGCCTCTTGCCCTTCAAATGCTTTTGCCGAAATTCCCCGGGGACATAAACTTTGCCATAATGGTTGTTCAGCATATGCCTCAGGGTTTTACGGGTCCGCTTGCCAAAAGGCTTGACAGTTTATGCGGGATCAGGGTGAAGGAGGCGGAAGACGGTGACGTGGTGAGGCCCGGAGTGTCCCTGATAGCGCCGGCCGGCATGCATATGACGGTGAAGAAAGTCCAGAGCCGGCTGTTCGGTGTGCAAAGGAGAGTGGTTCTCGGATTTGAGCCCCTTCACGAGCTGCATAAACCTTCCGTAGATGTCCTCTTTGGTTCTGTGGCAAGGGCATACGGGGAGCGTGCGATCGGCGTTATCCTGACCGGCATGGGTTCAGACGGTGCCAAAGGACTGGGCACAATAAAAAAACAGGGCGGTTTTACTATAGCGCAGGACGAGGCGACTTCTGCAATTTTCGGGATGCCGCGGGTAGCCATAGAAAATAATGCTGTGGACAAAGTTCTCCCGATCACCTCTATTGCTGAAGAAATTTTACGCAGGGTCTGACTGGCAAGGCGCGTCATAAGACAAGGCAAGCATTCAGCTGTCAGCGATAAGCTATCAGCGAAAACATAATTTGCGCGGCCCATACATTTTCTTTTTTAGTCTTTTCTTGCTGAAAGCTGACTGCTGAAAGCTGATGGCTGAACTCTAAGCCTTCAGCAGTAATGTGACGGTCGTGCCTTTTCCTTCGGCGCTCTCGATTTTCATGCTGCCCCCGTGGTCTTCAACAATCTTTTTGCAGATCGGCAGCCCAAGCCCTGTCCCCCCTTTTTTTGTCGTAAAAAAGGGATCGAACAGCTTGTCGAGATGTTCTTTCCTGATGCCGGAGCCGTCATCGGAGATACTGATTTCGACAAAACTGTCCAGAGGCCTGGCTGAGATGGTTATGCTGCTTCTGGCCGCATCCAGCGCGTTAGTCAAAAGGTGCAGTAAAACCTTCGAAATTTTCTCCCTGTCAGCCCTCAGGGTCGTCAACGGCGGGATGTTAAGGTTAATGCTGATGAAATTATTTATTTTACCGGCGAGAGGTTTTAACTCTTCAAGTAACAGGCCCGCGTCAACGTCTTCGATGGCAAGATTTGACGGTTTGGTATAAAGGAGGAGATCGTCAATAAGCTTTTTCATTCTGTCCGCTTCCTTCAGGAGGGCCTGTGTCAATGTCCTGTGCTGGGGTGATACAAGTTCCCGCTCCAGTATCTGGCCGATAGAGGTGATGCCGAAGAGGGGGTTTCTCACCTCATGAGCGACTCCGGAAATGATCATGCTGACGGTTTCAAAGTGCTCTTTTTTCCTTAATTCCGTCTGGAGTTTTTTGACCTCTGTCAAATCCCTGAAGATGATGACACTGCCCTCCTGAGTTTCTGATGAATGATAAAGCGGGGAATTCGTATAGCCGATCGGAACAATGCTGCCGTCAGGAAGCTTGATCGCCAATTCCTTTCCCAGTTTCGGTCCCGGCAAAAGCATGTCTTTGATCTCAGGATATATATGAGAGATATTTTTCCCTATGATCGCGGAGTGGGATGTCCGGAGTATTTCCGCGCCGACATTGTTTAACTTTAAGACGTGTCCTTCCCCGTCGAGGACCATGATCCCGGTTGCTGAAGCGTTAAAGATAGCGTCAGAGAATTCGTTTGTCGAAACGAGCTTTTTCTCATACTGCATTCTTTCCAGTTCAGCAGAAACAGGTATCGAGAACATCTGACAGGCAAATTCGGTAAATTTGAGGTTGCTGATCGGTTTTCTGTCCATGGCGACCATAATGCCGAGAGGGCCGCCCGCAGAGTCGAAAAGGGGCACGCCGCTGTAACTTTCGAGAAGCATATCAGCCAGCACCCGGTCATCTGGGAAAAGTATCTGCACTCCGCCGGGATAGGAGCAGGCCTTTTTCCCGATTACAGTACTGCAGGGAGAACCGGCCATCGCGTACTCGAAGTTGTCTGCGATCCTGCCATCTCTGTATGCGGCTATCGTCCTTATGGAACCGCCGTCTTCCGTCAACTCTCCTACAAAGGTAAAATCCATATGCAGAAGCTTTGCGAGGTATGTCACCATCGACCTGAAGAAGTCAACCCCTGTCTTCCCGGAAATCTTTTCGACGATGGTATAGAGGACTTCCTCTGTCTGCTTGCGTTCGCTGACGTCTCTTGCTATTGCCTGAAGGACCTTTTGTCCCTCTAATTCCACTATGCTCCCGGACACGTCAACAAACAACACAGCGGCATCCTTCCGCAGCAGGGGAAGGTCCCTGACCATTCCGGTCCCTTCAGAATAGGTGCCGAAAAAGCCCCTGGCAGCTTTGGCGAGCTCTTCCGGAGGAATAAACTCGCTGAAATGACGCGACAAAAGCTCAGCCTTTGAATAGCCGGTGAATTCCTCGGTTTTCTTATTCACATCCAATATTATTCCGGAGTCGTCGAACAAAATGATGGCATCTGCAGCATCATTTATGATCATGCGGTACTTTTGTTCTGATTCGAGAAGAGAAGTATACAGCTGGGAGGTTTTTAAAGCGGCCGCAGCCTGGCTTGCGAAAAGCAGTATGATAGCTTTTTCCGAGTCTGTCATGAAGAAATCTTTTTTCTTGAATAAGGTGATGCATCCCAATGCCGCGCCACGGACTTTCAGAGGGATTGATGAGGCGTAAAGAAAACCGCAATGTCCGGCCAGTTCTTTGAACCCGGCTATGCTTTCCATGTTTGCAGTCTCTATGCTGCGGTTTTCGGACAGCGCCGTGCCGGCGAATGAATCTTCTATGGCAAGGGAATCGGGGATGAACTGCTCTTCCATTCCGGCAAAGCTGGTTCTGTGCAGTCTTCCGTCCTCGCCTATCAGCCAGAGGACAGATGCATCTGTGTTGGAGAATGCTGTGGCAGAAGATACGATCGTCTCCAGTATCGCATCTCCGAGGACCTGCAGGGACTCAACAGAGACATCATTCAGCCTCAACAGCTTGCTGATATCGTCTTTTTTTGCTTCGATCAGCCTCTGGTTTTCTATGGCAGACCCTATTTCCGACGTAAGGATCTTAAGGGAATCGAGAGATGAGGCGGTTATCTCTTCAGTCTTGCCGGCTATTAAAATACCTAAAACAGGAAACGCGTTACAGTGAAGGCAGCCGTAAATCTTTTCCCTGCCGGCCACCGACTGGGGACTTCTGCAGAGAGTGTCTGCCACCAGCCAGCACCGTTCTTCAGCGTTGTCGAAAGCAGGACATGAATCAAGCGTACAAAGGTTTATCTCCCTGCATCTTCTCCTTTGATGGGAGAGAAGCGGGATGACAGCAAGGTTTTTGAATTCCGCAGGGACCCCGATTTCCTCGTATTTCTTAATTGCCGGAACCGCCTGTCTGACGGAGACCGCAAAAGGATGATCACTGGCAAGATAGATCTGCATGCTGCACAGGCCTGTCGCCGTCCCTCGCGTGACTTCATGCGTAAGTATGCCGGTCTCCCTGTCAATAAGACAGAAGACCGCGTATTCGAATCCCATATGGTCTGTTATGGCCCTTAGACAGTTTTCAACTATGTTGTTTAAAGTGATATTTCCCTTAAAGACCTCCGTGGATAGTTCAGCGATCACTCTCAGCTCAGCAGTTTTCCTGGCGACTGTTTCTTCGAGGTTGACATGAGAGGCTTCGATGCTTTCGGCCATTTCATTAAAATGACCGGCGAGTTCTCCGATTTCATCTTTGCTGTTAACCTCTACCCGGTAGTTGAGTTCGCCGCTTTGCAGAAGTTTAGCGCCCTTGCCGAGTTTTTCAAGCGGCAGCAATATCATCTTTCTCAGCACGAGGAAAAGAAATGCCTCGCTTGTCAGACCGAGGAATAATGCAAAATAAAAGAGTCTTGTTTTGGTTTTGGCGGCCGCCGCCTCCGCCTCTTTCATCGAAGTCTTTATTACGATCATCCCGCGTGTTTTGTCTTCAGCCGAATGACAGCCATGGCAGTTTTTGTCATTGGCCAAAGGCTTAAAAAATAGAAATTCACCGCGGGAAATCAGGAAATGCTCTTTCTGGGCGTCGAATATTTCTTTTGGAATGGCGATATCCGTCTTAAAGGCCGGCTGCCCTTCTTTTCCGACAACCCCGACAGTCACGTCCTTCGCTTCATCGAACGCCCTGATATTATCCGACACAGCCTCAGGGTTTTCCTTTGTCATCATGAATATGAGGTCTTCGGCAACGAGGTCGGCAGACTGCAGGGCTTTTTCCTTGTAGAGCTCCAGGATGTTTTCCTTTTCCCGGTCAAGGATGATATAGGTCAGAAGGCCGTAAAAAAACAGCACACCGAGCAGAACGATAAAAAATAATTTATGGCTGAGATTTTTTATGTTAGCGCCTCTGGTACCAGGGAAATATCTTTTGAAATTGTTGTCTATATTAAATGAGAAGGAAAAGTATTATCAAGCTCAGTCAGAGCTTGACCGCCGTTCCTGCAGGCCGGGACCTGTCAGCCAGGTTTGTTCATAAATTTTTTTGTCGGCTGCGGACTGGTCACAGTATTTGAGCGGCATTTTGAAATCAACAGCAGCTCGCCAGGTGGTGATCTTGCTCTCTTTAACCCGGCAGAAAGGTTTTAACCCAAAAAATGCATTTAGCAGGGGCATGGATGACTGAAAAGTATTTTGCAGCAACACCTTATAAATGTCATAAGCAATTTCTGATAAGCATATAAATATGCAAGAAACGCATTATGGCATATGGTAAGATCCCGTTGAAATTAAAAGACTTTGAAGGCATTTATGCCCTTGTGGATAAAAAACATTCGCATTTATTGGGTTAAGTCATAGGATGCAGAGTGCGGACGTAAAAGTCTAAAGCTGTATGTCTCAAGCTGTTCAAACCGCCGGGATTGAGGAGAAGTAAACACCACTTATTTATTTTCCCCGGATTCCAGACTGTCATGCGCATCGATTATCTGCCTGCGCTAATCCTTCTCCGGCTGCGGAATCGTATGCCTGATTATCTTGCCTTCAACAAGATAAATTACCATCTCCGCTATATTCGTAGCGTGGTCCGCAATCCGCTCAAGGTACTGGGCAACGAAGCTTATCTTCATCGCACGCGTCACTGTCGTCGGGTCCTGGACCATGAAGAAGGCAAGTTCCTGCAGTACGGCATGTTTAAGGTCGTCCACCTCGTCATCTCTTATAATAACGTCTCTGGCGAGCCGTTTATCCCTGCGCACAAAGGCATCAAGGGCGTCACGTGTCATCCGCTGAGCTATCGACCTCATTCTCGGGATGTCTATATATGGTTTCAAGAGCGGTTCATCATTCAGTTCCAGGGCGCGTTCTGCAATGTTAACAGCAAGATCGCCCATCCTTTCAAGGTCTGTAGTGATCTTCATGGCGGTGGTGATAAAGCGGAGATCACTGGCCTTTGGCTGCCTCAGGGCAATAAGTCGTATCGATTCTTCGTCAATCTCAACGTCGAGCGTATTTACCAGCCTGTCATTGTCAATTACATTTACGGCAAGGGTATTGTCCCTGTCCACAAGCGCCTGGACTGAATTCTCTGATAGCCTCTTCGACCATGGACCCCATTTTAAGAATTTTTTCCTTCAGCTGCTGCAGTTCATCATCAAAAATACTCATTAGCCAAACCTCCCCGTCACATAGTCTTCAGTCAGTTTTTCCGAAGGCGCGGTAAATATTTTATCAGTCCTGTCGTACTCTATCAGTTCACCCAGCATAAGGAAGCCGGTCCAGTCGGAAATCCTCGCTGCCTGCTGCATATTATGGGTCACGATTATTATAGTTATCTCTTTTTTGAGTTTTTCGAAAAGCTCTTCGATCTTTGATGTAGATATCGGATCAAGGGCAGAGGTCGGCTCGTCAAAGAGCAGCACCTCCGGATTTACAGCCAGTGCCCTGGCTATAACAAGTCTCTGCTGCTGTCCGCCCGAAAGATCATACGCGCTGGCATTGAGCTTGTCCTTCACCTCATCCCATAGCGCCGAATGTTTCAACGCCCGTTCCACCTTCTCCGAAAGGTCGGACCTTTTTTTAATCCCCTTTGAGTTTCAAGCCATAGGCGATATTATCAAATATGCTCATAGGAAATGGCGTCGGCTTTTGAAAGACCATTCCTATCCTGCTTCTGAGGCTGATCAGATCCGTATCCGGGCTGAGAATATTGTCCTTCACAAAATGGATCTCGCCCTCGTACCGGTTGCCGGGATACAGGTCATGCATCCTGTTGAAGCACCTGAGCAGGGTCGTCTTGCCGCAGCCGGACGGACCGATCAGGGCCGTTACCTGCTTGCTGTGGACCTGCAGGTTGATCTGCTTCAGAGCATGAATTCCTCCGGAATAATAGAAATTCAGTCCTTTCACTCTCAGTTCTATCTGCTCAAGCACTACTTATACCTCCATTTTATGATTAGACGCCCTGTGAGAGTCAGGAGCAGAATGAATATCGTAATTACGAATGACGCTGCCCAGGCCTGTTCATGCCAGTTGTCATAAGGCCCCATGGCGTATTGAAATATTGTTACGGTCAGCGAGGCTACAGGCTGTTTCATGTCGACCGAGAAGAATGAATTATTGAAGGACGTGAACAGAAGCGGCGCAGTCTCTCCTGCCACCCTCGCGATGGAAAGCAAAATGCCGGTCAGTATCCCGGTGGCTGCCCCGCGATAGACCACCTGGGTAATCACTTTATAGTAAGGCGCGCCCAGGGCGAAAGCGGCCTCTCTCAATGTCCACGGCACAAGTGAAAGCATGTCCTCGGTCGTCCTCAACACTACCGGTATCATAATAATCGAAAGCGCAACAGCGCCTGCCCAACCGTTGAAATGACCGACCGGTCTTACAAGAACGGCATAAATAAATGTGCCGATCACAATGGAAGGGACACTGACCATGATGTCGGCAAGGACGCTGATAAGCCGGGCTATCTTTCGTCCCGCGTGCATATTCTGCCAGAAACGTGCCTCCCAGCACGCCCACAGGCACACCTATGAGCGTTGCGCAGACAGTGATGAGCAACTGTCCGACAAAGGCGTTCCTCAGTCCGCCTCCGTCGACTCCCGGCGGCGTCGGGTCATTAATGAACAAGCCCAAATTCAGCGCCTTTATCCCATGCACAAGCACATCGCCCAGGATGAAAACAAGCCAGAAGAGACCCAATAATGCGGCCAGAGTGCTCAGCAGAAGGGCTGTAAATCCTTCAGCTCTTCTCCATTGTTCTCTTGTCATCGTGAGTACTTCCGTTCTGCCCTGAGGAGAAAGAACTTTGCTACGGCAAGGGTGATGAAGCTCATGACAAAGAGCACCAGCGCAAGATAAAACAGAGAGGACAGATAAACGATCATTGTCCGCCTCTGCAAACTCATTGGCAAGGGTAACGGTAATCGTCGCTGCCGCGTCAAAGAGGGATGTGGTTATCCTGTGGTTGTTGCCAAGGACGAATGCCACAGCCATAGTCTCCCCAAGCGCCCTGCCCAGGGAAAGGACTATCCCGCCGAACACCCCGAGTTTTGAATAAGGTATGACGACATTCTTTACCACTTCCCATTTTGTGGCGCCAAGGGCATACGCGGATTCCTTAACAACCGCAGGTGTAAGATTGAAGGAGTCTCTGGATATGCTGGCGGTAAAAGGTATGATCATTATGCTTAGTATTATACTTGCAGTCAGTATATCTATGCCCATAGGGGTACCCTGAAAAAGAACCCCGAAAACCGGCAGACTCCCAAAGAGCTTCTTCAGAAATGGCTCTATGTAGTTGCTCATGATCGGCGAAAGAGTGAAAAGGCCCCACATGCCGTAGATTATGCTCGGGATCGCAGCCAGAAGTTCAATGGCAACGCCTATCGGTCCTTTCAAAAAAGCAGGGGATATCTCGGTGACAAAGACAGCAATGCCAAGCGCAACAGGGATCGCCATCAACAGTGAAAGAAAGGTAGTAAGAACAGTCCCATAAATATTTGTGAGGGCTCCAAAGGATTCTGTTACAGGGTTCCAGTCGGTCGAGGAAAGGAATTTCCAGATGCCGAACCTCGCGATTGCCGGTGAAGATTCATGAACAAGTTCGTACAGAATGGCGACAATAAATATAATCACCGTGAAGGATGCTATAGCAGTGATGACAGAAAATATCGCATCAACAGGATTTTTTCTCGCAGTCCTCGCCATTTATATTCCCATCTTATTTATCGAAAGAAAGGGAGGGCTGGACGGACCGGCCCTCCCGTCAATTGCTTATCTATTGAAGGCCGTTTGCCTTCCAATATGCCCTGACCTTGTCTTTCAAAGATGCGGGAAGAGGCACGTATACCAGCTCTTTCGCCTTTTTGTCTCCATTCTTGAACGCCCAGTCATAAAAAGCGGTCACCTTCTTATTTGAGTCGGTCTTTTCCTTGGCAAGAAGAATAAAGGTGGCCCCGGCTATCGGCCAGGAGTTTTTGCCCGGAGCGTTAACAAGCCAGAGATTAAAGTCCTTCCTGGGGTCGAAATTAGCCGGTGTCTGCAGCGTCCTCGAATGACTCGAAACTGGGCTGGACAAAGTGTCCCGCCTTATTCTTCATCTGCACATAATCCAGTTTGTTCTGTTTTGCGTAAGCAAACTCGACATACCCGAAGCCGCCGTTGGTCCTCTTTACATAGCTTGCCACTCCCTCGTTCCCCTTGCCGCCGATGCCGACCGGATATTTAACCGCCGTGCCGGCCCCGACCTTCTCTTTCCATGCGGGACAGGTCTCGCTCAGATAATTTGTAAATATGGCGGTTGTTCCGGAACCGTCTGAACGATAAACCACTGTTATCTCTGCTGACGGAAGCTTGAGCCCGGGGTTCAGCTTCTTAATGCGGTCATCATTCCAGGTCTTGATTTCCCCGAGATATATTTTGCATAGCGTGTCCGGATCAAGCTTGAGTTCGCCGGGTTTAACGTTTTCCAGGTTTGCAACCGGCACTACGCCGCCGATGACCGCCGGAAACTGGAGCAGTTTGTCCTTCTGAAGCTTCTCCGACGCAAGAGGCGCATCCGACGCGCCAAAGTCAACGGTCCTGTCCGTGATCTGCCTGATACCGCCGCCGGAGCCGATGGACTGATAGTTGAGCTGCATACCTGTCACCTTGTTATACTCAAAAGCCCAGGCCGAATATACAGGATAGGGGAAGGTTGCGCCTGCGCCGTTAAGGGTTTCAGCTGCCTGGACCTGTGTGAAAGACAAAACCAATGCCAATACCAAAGCTATTTTCAATAATACTCTCATAGTTCCTCCTTGTTTAATGACAATTTAGCATATACAACTATTGTTACAACTGTGTTACAGAAAGGTTAAATTTATGTTACATGTTGTCTTAAACCCCCTTTCCCTGTAAATTTTATAGCATCTCCGTTGATATGTGAACTTCGAAAGGCATCCCTGTTAAGACGGGAATTATACACATCAGGCTTTCCTGCCAGGAACAAGACTGTTGTGTTTATGAAGATTGAGAAACTAAGTGCTATTAGAATCATGCTTTACGATAGCATGCAGAATGTTACAGCATTATTAAAAAGACGTTAAATTACGAAGAAGAATCCTCACCTGCGTTGTATTAGCTGCTTTCCTGAAAAAGTCAGGCATAATATGGCTGAATATATTTTTTCCAAAACCCTGTTCAGGCTGCTGCCTTATTACAGGGACATGCTCCTTGTGCTGCATCCAGACTGTTTAGCGCATATAACTCCCCTTAAATAAAAGGGGCACTTCCTGTGGTCAATTGTCTTGCAGTACTCCATGAGTTCAAACAGGCTAGGCACATAAGGCTTGTCAAGGGCAGAACACGCCGATCTCTCCTCTCCTGAAATAAGATGCTTGCATTTCATACTTTCCCTCTGCTTGCTAAAAGACTTTCCGGCCAACTTACCGCGCGGCGTCTCTCCAGCTTCTCAAGCTTCTTTATAGGGCATTTCTTATGATCGCCCTCACAGAAGTAATGCCTGAACAGGCGGGCAACGGGTATTCCTCGTTTGCAGCGGGATGATCCAGCTAAAAACTCTTTGCAGTTCATGCAACTCTCCTTCCCACGTAAAGGATCAACGATTCCATGAACTACAATAACAAGAGCATTGTTACATGGTGATGTCCGGAAGGTTAATTTGAGGTTAAATTTTATCGTGGTTGCAACAAGGCAGTAAAAGCTGCTGTAAAAGTCCTTATTTAACGATCATTCTCAAGTCAGGATTAGCCAGGCTGGCCCATATGATCCAGCCAGTCATCAATCATTGCTTTTATTTGGTCCCGTATTTATCTCGTCTGCTTTAGTTTTTCCTCCTGTGTCCCCTCCAGGGATGAAGGGTCGGGGAAGTTCCATTGAAGTCTTTTTGTATAACCGGGGAAAATCGGGCATCTTTGGCTGCTGGTCTCATCACAGACAGTAATAACGTAATTAAATAATCTTCCGGCCTTAATAAATTCAAAGACACCTTTTGTGCGATTTCCGGAAATATCTATTCCTATTTCCTTCATCACTTCTACAGCGAGGGGGGTGAGGCTGCCTGGTTCAAGTCCGGCACTTTCCGCCTCGAACCTGTCACCTGCCAGCAGGTTCAAAAATGCCTCTGCCATCTGGCTGCGGGCGCTGTTATGGATGCATACAAAAAGGACCTTCTTCTTTTCCGTTATCTTTACCTCTGATCAGCGATGATGAAGTGCGAGTAAGATCCGTATTCAAGCATGTTATGCAGAGACTGCATATACACATAGCATGCCTCGTGACGCCTGCTCATGCATAATTTGACTGTAAAGCCCTCCATATTCCTGATAAGACTGTTCGTAACTCCGCAGACAGTCCCCTCCATACTGCCTTTAAGGTTCGGACAAAGAACATAGCCAATTCTACCCATATCTTTATCTCCTGCAATTATTATAAAAAACAGATTGTTAAAATAATGTTACAGTTGTATTAAAAAATGTTTAAAAGGAGAGCACAGCTCTCCTACCGCCTTCTTCTGAGACTCTTGGCCAGGAATATCGGGCAGTTGTCATAATTTTCATTGGAACAGTACTCCTGCCTGTTGGCAGGCCCAATGACCATGGCTGACAAAGAGGCCAAACAAATATTGGTCTCCATTTCGCCAAATGGACAAGTGTCAACGGCCGCTGAATTTCTGTTTGTTTCAAGTTGAAGCGACAACATAATCCACCTCTCTTCCTATGTTTTTGACCATGCCAGCCGTGTCTTTATGGCTGCTACGATCTTCAGACCCCATAATGGTGTACCTCTCTCAGGATAGGGGGAAAGCATCGAGTCCTTTCCAATAATGTACCTGTTGCCTCTCCAGGCGACGCTATTGCTGAGGATCGGTACAAACCAAATTAATCCTATAATAAGGTCCTTGACAGGGGACAACAAATACAGAAAGGGATTCATGTCGGCGCGCAGTTTATGCCCCAGGTAGAAATCATGAACTATCTTCAGTGAGCTGGCAGTCGCAGCCAGTAATAAAGACGCTTTTGATGTCGGCATTATCACCATCGGCATTAAGGACATGAATACAGCATTGCCGGCCAGTTCAGAAAAATACATTGCGCCTCCTATCTGCCATCTCAGCTTTCCCCACCTCGTATGACGGTTTATAAACCTCTTTATTCCCCAATATTCATTGACATTACTGATAAGATGGCCGGAGAGGACAACCCTCTTGCCGAGGTTGTGAAGCCTCTCCCCGATGATATAGTCCTCAGCAAGGAAGTCCTTGACAGACCTGAAACCCCCTATGGCCTCAAGCTCGGTCTTTCTCATCAACATTGATTTGCCCACGACGCACGGCATCTTGAGATATTTATCCAATAAACAGACACTGCCTGCGATAAAGGAGTTCAGGTGAAGGTTTTCCATAACAGAGCCAAGGGAGCGGCCGCCTAAACCCCTGATCATATTGCTGACAAGCCCCACAGACGGGTCGTCCATATGCCTGGATATATCAGCCAGATAGTCTTTTTCCACACGGACATTACTGTCGCTGATCAATATCAGGCCATATTTTGCTTTTTTATATGCCGGGATCAGATTGTTGACCTTCGGGTTCAGCCCCTCATTGCAATGTTCAACCAGAATAGTTATGTCTATCAAAGGATATTTTTCCTTTATCTTACTTACTACCTTAAAGGCCGGATCATTCTGGTTCTGAAGCGCAAAGATGAGCTCATATTGCGGGTAGTCAAGATTGCAGAAGCTTTCGAGGTTGTCGAACAGGCCGTCGTCAAGACCTTTGAGAGGTTTAAGGATTGAGACAGGGGGAAAAGATCGGGGAAAGCGCTTGCTTTCCCCAGAGTCTGGGGAGGCTGTATATGACCGCACTGCTATAATCTGCATCAAATAGCCGATTATCCCAAAGAAAGTAATACCTGCAAATATCCAGAATAAAAGCATGTTCACCTCCTAATTTCTGAAGAGCGTCAATGCAACGCCCTTGTTGTGTCTGATGCACTGTTTTATTGAGTCTGTGTCTTTAGAGCAATTCAGCAGTGTCTTCCAGGAGTAAAGATGCCTTGGCTTGTGGAAGTCGCTGTTGGCGATATAGGGATACTTTTTCAGGCTAATAACATTAAAGACATCGTCCCTGTTGGCTATCTCCCAGGCGTCGATATAGCGGGCGTATTTTTCCCTGTTGTTCCAGAGAAAAAGCGTGTCGCGGTCACTTTTGGCCGACATGTAATGCGGGTGGCAGGCCACCGTCAGCGCGTTCTGCTTTTTTGCCTCAAGGAATATCTCTTCATAACCTATGCAGGCGGGGATAAAGTCCTTGATATCGATAATCAGCATGTGGGCTGAGTTGCCTATATTGAGATGGTTTTTGGTTATTTCAATTCCGGGAATAACCAGCATGCCGTATTTGTCATTGGCCCTCTCAGCTTCTTCTTTTATGTGGGAGATATATCGGCTGAAGTTGCCTGCTGTCACGGAATACTTAAAACGGTGCGCAAGCTTGCCCAGAGGATTATCGCCGTTGACTACATGGTCTGTTATTGCAATGACGTCAAAGCCTGCCTGCCCGAACAGGTCGATTGTCCTTCTCAGCTCCACCGAGCCGTCAGAATACGTCGTGTGAATATGAAAGTCACACAGCAGCATGAACCTGTTTTGTTCGGGCGTTCTTCGTCATATGCTTTTATCATAAGGGTTGAACATTTCAGTATGATGAAATGGCTGTTACATTTAGGTTAAATGTGAAAAGAAAGCCCGAACGAATGGCCCTCGTCCGGGCTATAAACGTTTCAATCGAGGGTTCTAATATTATGGCATCAGGCAAGAGTGTGAACTTGGCCGGAAAGGGCATTTCACGAAGTTGCCTTTTTTACAAAACTCATCGACCATGAACGGCAAGAGTACAAATGCCTGCTCCGGAGCTATACAGAAGTAGATGAGAGTTTTTTTCATTTGAGGACATGGTTCCATATCAATTCCCTTTTTCAGTACCTCGACCTATCTGATTCTTCATTCGACGAATTCATCGTTCTTGTCGAAGAAGAACTGAGAAATATAGACATTGCAATCCGGCCAGCCTTCCCCATGACAATGCCCTTCACTTACACAGTCAAGATGTTTGGGGCCTATATCTACCATCGTGCATATCGAATTCTTTAGTCTGGGACACATGTTTTTGCCTCCATTGGCGGGTGGGGGAAGCGTGAAGCTTCTCCACCCGTCATTCTGTTATTATTTTCCGACCGTGACAAAAATCGGGTTCGAGTAGAACCAGAGGTCGTCCCAAGCCATGTCTGCGCTATTGGTACCCGGGGTATTGATCAGGGGGTTACCATCCGCATCGGTTCCATAAACAATTTTGGTGCCGCCTGCGTCCATTTTGACTGCGTTGTAGTCGAGGTTGGTGCCGCGGATTCTGAAGAACATGTCACTCTCCACCTTCGGCATCTTGAATGTCATGGCGGTGAAACCGTCATCATCGGTCTTCCAGGAAGAGGCGTCAAAGGTCTTGACAACACTGGCGATAGTGGGATCGATGGTATTAAAGGCCGGATTCGGGGTTAGGCCATCAGAGAGAAGCTTGCTGACCTTGGTCGGATTGATGCGGCCCTGGATGAGCTGCACGTGGTGTACCGAAGGTGGTGCACAGACGTAGCCGTCAGAGGCGTTGACCCCGGCCTTGCAGTTGTTGGTGGCAGGTGACCTGAATCTGATGTGAACTGCGATTTTTTGTCCCCTTTTTACAGTGAGGGTCTCGCCCATGGTAGCGCTTTTCTCGCCATTCCGGACTTCGAAATCCAGTTTATTGATGATGTCGCCATGAACGGAAAAGGCGTTACCGGAACGAAGGCTGTTGACCACATCTTCCTGGGTAAAGTCCTCGTCATGGCTGCAATGCCTGTTGTCGTGACTATAATGATTGACCTTCACATAGGATTTGAGATATTCACCGGGCCAGAAGTCAACTCCCCCCTTTGCCTGGTCGGCGTGGAAATCAGAGCTGGCAAAGTTGAAGAACTTGCGGCCGTCTGCAAGCAGGTTGTCCCATAGTCCACCTACTGTGGCGACATAGGTGCCGGCCCCGCCGTAAGTGCCGCCGCCGCACGAGCTGGCGGTGAACTCACCGCGGTTGGGGCCGTTCTCATGACCGGGAATGCCTTCAAAACCGAAGGCGACCGTCGGGCCTTTGTCGTTCATGTCGCGGAATGCAGCGATGGACCAGGCGTTGACGCCGCAGCCGGACCTCTCCACGTGGGCCGGGATTATCCAGCCGGTGGTCGGGTAGTTGGACTGCATCCACTTTACCGCGTCGATAGTCTTGTTATGTGCAGCGCTGAGCGCAAGTACAGCAGAGTAGTCAGGATCCGTATATGAGGCGTTCTGGAGCTTCCCGGACCACCCCATGATGCCGGCGGTGTTTGTTGTTGTGGTGCCGTCTGTGTCCGACTTATCGAAGCGGTATTCGAACTCGGCGATCGGCAACGCATCAGCTGCGATAATGCCAGTGCTGCTGTGCTCGTGGCCTGGGGGGTTCCATTCCATTCCAGTCATCGCGAGCTTGTCCGGGTAGTTGGCGCGAATGCTTTCAATCCAGTCAAAGGCCCCCATGTAAGGCACGCCGGAATAGCCCGGAATATCCATGGGGCTGATCAGGGACTGCCAGCGCCACATCTGGCCCGCTGGGCTTGTGGCATCGCCCACGGCTGGGTTGGGGCTATAAGTGGTCCAGTTGTTGCCGAATCCGTCACGGACGCGAACGCCGCCGTGCTCGGAATTTATGAAGAAGTCGAGTCCGTTTCTGAAAGCAGTGGGCGCGGTACCAGGCATATACAGGCTGCTGGTGTCGGAAACCGGGGTTGAGGCAATAACGCCGGGTGCCGTCAGATCGTTCATCGGGTAGCTGCCGTCAGTAAAAAAGGTATGGTTATGGAAGTCGCCTACCATCCATTTTCCTTCTCTGTCTTCTTTGCAAAAGCTTTCATCTCTCTTTTCCGTTGCTTGTGAAATCCCTGAAAGGGCGATACAAAGCATTATAGCGAAAAAAGCAAATAACGCTTTTTTCTGTTTCAATATTTTCAGCATTTTCTCCTCCTTGTATTTTTTAATGTGTAAACATTTCTCCACGGACAAGCCGAACTTTTCTGTTTTCACCCCCTTACTCGGCGAATATTCTATGCGCTATTCTATCCGGCTGGTGTTAAACGAGTATGAGAAAACAGTTAAGCTTTGATGAAATTTTACGGGCGGGTAATTAGTTGATAAAGAAGAGATCAGAACTTCCTGTTTCTTATAATATAAGAATAATAGGCAGCTGCATTTGTGGGAATGCGTTCGAGGGTTTCAAAGTTTACCTTGTAAAGCCCGAACCGGGCATCTAACCCCTGCAGCCACTCATAGTTGTCGATCAGGGACCAGTAAAAGTATCCCCTTATATCCATGCCCTGTTCTTTGCAATGCTCGACAACATCGATATGGTTTTTCATGAACCCGATCTTTTTCTGGCTGTCTTTTGTGGCGATACCGTTTTCTGTGATTATCAGAGGGACATTCAATCGGGATGCATATCGCAAGACTTTTTCGAGGCCGCGCGGATGGATTTCCCAGCCCATATCAGTAAGTCCGTGGCCTTCGATGTCGCTGTGCCTCATCTCGATCCCCATTTTCTTCAGGGGATTGAAACGCATATGTATCCTCGTGTAGTAATTCACTCCGAAAAAGTCGAGCTTGCCTTTGATGGGAACAGGAATGAACAGTTCCCCTTTAAAGGGGAATTTTATCCTCAGTGACCCGGTCAGAAAGGCATCAAGCAGGGAGTGATTGTAGAAGTATTTCGCAATCTTCGAAAGGAGCTTGTCGAACGGGTTCCATTTTTTCCATGGTGCAAGAGCGGCCATATTATGGGCCATACTCACTCTCGCCTGAGGGCATGCCTCATGTATTATGTCATATGCCCCCGCGTGAGCTTTAAGAATATTCGTCAGGGCCCTGATTCCCAGAGATACGTTCTTCATCGCCGGGGGGATACATCCTTCAAAGTAGCCGGCAAGGACGAGGACATAGGGCTCGTTAAAGGTTATCCAATGGGTAACACCGCTCATTTCAGCAACTACTTTCTTTACATAGACAAGGAACTTCTCCACTGAGGCGTCCTCATGCCAGGGGAATCTCTTGATAAACCAGAGGGGGTGAGTGAAATGATGCAGGGTAACCATCGGTTCGATGCCGTCTCTTCTGAGAAGCGCAATAATCTCCCGGTAATGGTCGATGGCTTTTTCGTCCCAGACATGTTCACGAGGCTGAATCCTGCTCCATTCAAGAGAAAAGCGATACGCATTTACTCCAAGATCCTTAAGAAGGCCCAGATCTTCCCGATACAGTTCATAATGGTTCGTTATATCAGGTTTTTCACTAAGAATAGTGTCCCATGATGACCAATCAGCATGCGGCGAGCCCTCAAGCTGAAAGGCAGACGTCGCGACTCCCCACAGAAACGTCTCTTGAGAAGATGCCTTCATAAAGAATACCGGGTGGGCGTCATTAGAAAGGTCTCCATTATTGCTTCCCAGTTGTCCCTTCCTGCAAACGAAGCGCGCCTGTCTGTCCGGTAGGCAGGTCGGGAATCCCTCCAAAATCCTTGAAAGATTCCGGACAAGCCGGATTGACGGAACAGCGAACAAATGCATGTTTACGAATAGTCATCTTATCGATTTCTCTCTCTGAGAAGGACTACTCGCTTTCCGGAAACGAGTCTTCAAAATAATATCCATGCCCCCTTCTTGTCTTGATATAGACAGGGTTTGCTGGGTCCTCTTCGATCTGTGTCCTGATCCTGCTGATATGCACATCTACTGTCCTGGGTTCTACGTACCCTTCGTCTTTCCATACCGCATTGAGGAGCTGCTCACGGTTGAATATCTTACCCCTTCGTTCGACAAGATACAGCAGCAGCCTGAATTCAGTAGGGCTGAGATTCAGCGGAGCATTGCTCTTTGTGACGGAATAGGTCTCGGTGTTTATTGTAAGTTCTCCCCCAGTGATGTATTTCCCTTCCGGCAAAGCCCTTGCCGAGCGTCGCAGCACAGCTTTTATCCTGGCGATCAATTCCCTGGGGCTGAACGGCTTTGTGAGGTAGTCATCAGCGCCCATTTCAAGGCCGAGAATCCTGTCCACCTCGTCGGTTTTTGCTGTAAGCAGGATGACAGGGAGATTTTTCGTTTTCGGCTCACTCCTGAGAATCCGGCAGAGCTCCATTCCCTGTATGCCGGGCATCATGAGGTCAAGGATAACCAGATCAAAGCTCTTCGCCCTGATTTTCTTCAGGCTTCCTCGCCGTCTGCCGCAGTAGTTACCTCATAGCCTTCCCTGGAAAGGTTATAGGAGAGCAGCTCTGTGATGTCCTGCTCATCATCCACTGCAAGAATTTTCTGGGCGTCCGGTCGTGACACAACTGAACCTCTGGTATTTATGTAATGTGGAAAGTATAACGGGGAAGTATTACTACAATGTGAAAAGGATGTTACATTTTCGTTAAATGAATAGCGAGTGATATCCAGTAGGTGGCTTAAGCAAACGAATATAAAGAAATAAATATTACATTGAGATTCCCTGCGGTCTTGCCCGAGGGAGTCTTCGATTACATAGGTCGCCAGGCTGTCAATAAAAGATTCAGCAGAACTCTACTTACCTACTATCAGCAGTCGGCAGATTGTTACCAAAATAATAACCGCTGATTATTATTTGCTCTTATTCATAAAAATTGAGTTACCTTGAAATCTGCAAGAACCTTTCAGTTTCACAAATAAAAAGGGCCTGAACTGCTTCAGGCCCTTTCTGCATTACCCCTGTGAGCGGTCAATGTTCCGGTGCTGGCTTAAAATTTCAATTTGATACCGGCAATGATTGTGTAATCCGGCTCGGTGTTTGTGAGGCCGCCTTTAAGGCCGCAATCAATATCGATGGCCTTGCTGGCAGAGTATATAAGCCCACCCAGAATATAGGCAGGGGGATTGCCCGAGTCTCTTTCGGGATTCGTATGTACCCCGAGATCAGCCACCAGTTCAAGATGCTCGGCCACTTCTACTTCGGCGGCCATGGACGCGTACAGAAGATCTTTCCTTTCATCTATATCATTTTCATTTCTGAGATAGCCCAGGTTAGCATGGAAGGCCCATGGTTTCACCTCTTTGGTTCCCAAGAGGAAGATGCTGTAAGTGATCCTGCCTGTGCCCAGTTCTTCATCATCTCCAGTCGGCAGTGTGATGCCCGGCCGAAGGGCAAAGGACAGGCCATGTTCTTCGTAAAAACGCCATTTAAGGTTAAGAGCCATATCTGCTAAACCATCTGATGAGAAATCCTCTTCCCCTGTGACTTTTAAGAATTTATATGGAGCCGCCAGCGAAATGTCAACATTCTCTCTCAGACCGTATGTCAGCTTTGGTTCGATAACTGTTTCCTTCTCAGTGACTCCTTCGTTTGAATTGTGAGCATACTCGGCATTGAATTCAAGCTCACCGTTCCTTTCGCCTATAGTGGTGGCTTCGTCAGTGATTAACGGCGGCCTGACTGCAAAGGCAGAACCGGCCAAAAGCGTAAGCAGTGAAATAATGCATACTGCAACCAGTATTTTCTTCATTGTGTTAGCTCCTTTTCTGCGTTTTTGTTTTTTTAAACGGCATATTTAAACACAGACCCCCAGGAATTTCAAGGGCAAATTCCAAGTGCCAAATTCCAATTGTAAAGACAGAGAGGACTGCCCTTGATAAAGGGCAAAGCCAAAGGCAAAATACTCCGCTTCTCGCACGGCAAATCCTTCAGGTAGAAGGACAAGCATCAGAGGAGTGATCTCCTGTCATAAAGACATGCATCGATCTAATTAACCTCTTTTTTACACAAATTGCACGTTATTGCTCTTGAGATGGAATTGAGTCTTGCGCATCAATACGATCCAGTGCTTTACTGGAAAACAGATTATTAAATTCTCTTAATTAAAAAGTTGCTGTTGATATGCTAATATTTCGCTCCTGGATCAGAAAATGCCCGGAGGATATGATTGTTATTCCGGAAATATTGGCCATACTTGGTATATATCATTGAAAGGACTTTTTTTACTCATGTGCCGAATCGTTAATCTGCCGCTCTTATCCAATAGGCTTCGTCTTGCAGTTATACTTATCGCCATCTTATCTCTACTTGGATGTGCTACAACGAAAAGCGTTCACGAGGAATACCGGCCCCTTCCAAGACATCTGGAAGAGAATATCGAACGAAATGAGTTTTCGGCCGCAAAAGGAGATGATGTCATTGGCCGGTTGGCCTTCATCAGTCTTGAAAAGGGTGATACGCTGCCGGATATTGCAAGGCACTTCAGCCTTGGAATCAATGGAGTCAGTGCAGCTAATCCAGGGGTAGATATATGGGTGCCTGAGGCCGGAAGACGTATCATGTTGCCTCTGAGCTTTATCCTGCCGGACGTTCCCAGAAAAGGCATCGTGATCAACTTGGCCGCAATGAGGCTTTTTCAATTTAAAGGAGATGGTGAGTCACTGGCGGTGTCCACCTACCCGGTCGGTGTCGGTACTGAAGAGCGGCCCTCGCCCACAGGTCAAATGTATGTGGAGCGCAAGGTAACCCGGCCGACCTGGCATGTGCCTGTCTCAATTGCTAATGATCATCGGAAAAAAGGAGATCCTCTGCCAGCTGCGGTTCTGCCGGGGCCTCAGAATCCCTTGGGAGAATACGCGCTATATTTAAGTAAACCGAGTTACTTGATCCATGGCACTAATAAACCGGCCAGCATCGGTCTTAGGGCAACCAATGGCTGCATAAGACTCTATCCGGAAGACGTGAAAAAACTCTTTGAGAATACTCCGGTTAAAACACCTGTATACATCCTCAACCAGCCATATCTCCTGGGTCAGCGTAATGGAGTGGTTTATATGGAAGTTCATGCTCCCCCGGAAGCCCTGGACGCTGTTGAGTTTGATAAGATATATGCAAAATTGAGAAATATTGAAAAGGAATCGGGGCGCACGCTTGACTGGGGCAAAGTTAAGAAGGTATTGGCCGAGGCGCGGGGGATTCCGGTCCCCATATTCGATATCAGGCAAGGAAGCGGGAAAGGGGTCACGGAAGACATAGAAGTCAGGCACCCAGACGAATTATATGGCAGGCCCAAAATACCGGAACTGAAAACAGAGGAGTGGTCTGTATTGGCTGCTGACGTGCGTGACGAGACTGATGCTGTGAGGCTTGCCGCCATTATCAACCACCAGGGTCCGCAGATCCCGGCAAGGGTGTTATCGAAGAACGTTAGCTACCGTGTTGTCACCGGCCCTTTCAATGATCTCAGAGAGGCCAAAGATGCGATCAAGCGCCTGAAAATTGATTTGGAAATAGACGGTACATTGATTGAACCTGTCAAAAAGAGATAGTCGAGCCCGCTTTTTCTGCACGCTCAAATGATGGCCTGCCGCATTAAAAAGCCTGTTCCTCAAATAATAGAGCGGCCTTTGTATTAAAAATAGTTAATTTCTTATTCATCTTTATTTAATTATTCTCATATATAGTTCTTACATTTATAAAATTCGAAGGAGGTGATTTGACGATGAAGAAGAGTCTTTTGGTGATCTTAATTATGCTTGTTCTTGCGATTACTGTAGTGGGCTGTGCAACAAAAGGTGACCTCGCTAAAGTCCAGTCGGATCAAATGGCGACTGGTGCTAAAGCTGATCAGGCAGCGCAGGATGCGCAGACTGCCAAGGCATCAGCGGATGCGGCCACGTTAAAGGCAGAGGCTGCCGCAACACGCGCCGAAGATGCTCTGAAGAGGGCAGAGGAAAGGGAGAAGATCGCAGATGAAAAGGCGAGGATTGCAGATGAAAAGGCGATGAGAGCTGACAACACCTTCCAGAAATCAATGAGGAAGTAAGTAGATTTTATGGGGAGCTGCTACTTTGTCTTTAGTGTTCAGGACAGTAAAGAGGCAGGGTCTAAAAACCCTGCCTCTTTACTTCTACCTCCAGCCGTTCAAGTCTGTTCCGGTCCATATAACATTTCAAACGGAAATAATAAAAAAATTGCAGAATTTAACTTATAATGTGGTACATGTTTTAAATATATAGAAATTGGTCCTGCGATCATAAAACATATTATTAACGGACACGAAGGCGTATATATGGGTAAAAAGCAAAGCAGAATAGGTGCGCATCTGAACTTTTCCCTTGTCTGCATCATAATAATGCCAATTCTGATATGCGGATGCAGTCACTTTAATGAGGGACTTCAGGCCGGCTCAACCTTCAAGGAAGCGAATGATCTCTTCAGCCAGGGAAGCTACAAGGCTTCTCTGAGCAAATATGAGCAGATTATTGAAAAATATCCTGCGGCGGCTGGAGACAGGGTTCTTTTCGAGATGGGCATTATTTATGCGTATCCGAGGAATGAGCAAAAAGATTATCAGAAATCTCTGGAATGTTTTCAGAGACTCATAAAGGATTACCCGGGGAGTGAGTACAGGAAGGACAGTGAGATGATGATATTTAATATTAATAATGTCACTGTCAAGGATAAGACTATTACTGCGCAGCAGTCACAGATTGAGGCCCTCCAGCAAGAGGTTAGAAACAGGGGGGATGAGATTATTACACTGCAAAAAAAGATTGAAGCTCTTACCCAGGAGGTCAAAAGCAAAGAGAATGAGATTTTTGCACTCCAGAAGGTCCCGGCAGACAAGATTCTGATAGAAAAGAAAGACCGACGCTTGACTTTGATCTCAAAGGGCAAGGCGCTCAAGGCCTATAAAATAGCCTTGGGGGGGAACCCGGATGGTCCAAAAGAAAGGCAAGGCGATAACAAAACTCCGGAGGGAACCTACGTTATCGATTCAAGAAACAAGGACAGCCGTTATCACCTGTCTCTTCATATTTCCTATCCAAACGAGACAGACAAAAAGAGGGCAAAAGAACTTGGTATTTCTCCGGGCGGAGACATCATGATCCACGGCATTAAGAATGGTTTTTCGTGGGTTGGTGATTTTCACACAGAGGTTGACTGGACGAAAGGGTGTATTGCCGTTACAGACGAAGAAATAGAGGAAATTGACAGGTTAGCGCCAAATGGTACGATCGTTGAGATAAGGCCATAGAAGGCCGCATAACTTATCGTTCCGCCGGATCGCATAATGCTCCTGGTGGACTTTTTGCTGTATCCCGGTTCCTTTTGATAACCTTTAGAGCTTCTTTTAATACAGCGGTGCTGGCTAGGGAGTGAAGGCAGGAACGTTTAACAGCACTGCCATGGTACGGATATCAGGCCTGCCTCGTCCACACCAAAGGTTACCTTTCGGTTAAAGGAATATCTTTACTCTGGTGCCCTTGCCGTGTACGCTCTCAATCTGCATATTCCAACCATGGGCCTTCACAAGGTGTTTGACGATTGCAAGGCCGAGCCCGGTCCCTCCCATCTTCCTCGACCTTGCGGGGTCCACCCTGAAGAACCTCTCCCCGAGCCTTGATACGAACTTAGCCGGAACTCCTATGCCGGTGTCTTCAACAAAGATAAACTTCTTTCCGTCCTTCCTTTCGATGCCGAAGCTCACGCCTCCTGTTTCCGTGAACTTTATCGCATTGTCGACCAGGTTTGTCAGGATCTGGATAAGGCGGTTCCTGTCGGCCTCGATCTGTCCGATCTCCTCACCGACATGGCTCTTTATATACAGATTCTTCGAAGCCGCTTTAGCTTTAAAGAGCTCCATAATGTTTTCACAGACTCCTTCGATATCAATCAGGGACTTCTCGACTTTTATGACTCCCATCTCGATTTTGGAGATGGTCATCAGGTCATCGACCAGCGCGTTGATGCGTTCGCTGTTGGCTTTGATTGTCTGAACGAAACGTATCGAGTTTTCGTGATCATTCAGGGCGCCGTCGAGCAGGGTATCGGCAAATCCCTTAATCGCGGTAATCGGGGTCTTCAGTTCATGAGACACGTTGGCAACGAAGTCTTTTCTGACCTGTTCAAGTTTTTTGATATCAGTTATATCGTGGAAAGCGGCGACAAAACCCGAAAGGTCCCTTTCCCTGTAAAAGAGCGGGGACACCCTGACTGCCAGATGCTTCTCCTCCGGAGTTTCGACGCTGAATTCCGTCATGCCCGGCAGGAGGTCCTTCCTCACTTCCTCGATAAGGCCCGAGAACTCATGGCTCCTGACGACCTCGGCAAAACGCATCCCTGCTGCCGGAATATCACCGAAAAAATCTTTTACAGAAGAACTCGAAAGCATAACTATACCTTTTGCATCTATTATGAGCAGCGCGTCGGGAACGCTCCTGAGAATGACATTCAGACGGTTTCTTTCCTCTTCGCTTTGAGAGATCATACCCTGCAAAGTTTCGGACATGGAGGTCAAATTGTCGGCTATCTCGCTGAATTCCCCTGCCTTCTTCAGGAACAGTCTCTTTTCTATATCTCCACCTGCAAGCGACCTGGAGAAATCCGTGATCTGCCTGAGAAGTCTTCTCAGGCGGTCGGTTTGCCATACTGATACCCCCCAGGTTACGAGCAGGACCATCAAAACAACAAGGACCATCTTGACCCTCAGGAGATTTACCGAACGGTCAATATCCTGCAGAGGCACTGCAAGCCTTATGTAGCCTTCGTCGGCCCCGCCATGAGTTATCTTCTTTGCAACATAAAGAAAGTCATATTTCAGGGTGTCACTGTAGCGTATCGCCATGCCTGCACCAAAAGCAGCAGCCTGCTGGACCTCCGTACGATGGGCATGATTGTCCATGGTCGCAGCTTCACGGTCCGAATCACCGATGACTTTCCCGTCATTCAGTATAACGGTGACACGCGCGCGTATTTCCTCTTTTATTTCTCTGCAGAAGCCGTCAAGGTCGCTCTTGCCAAAGGATACGTCATTTGAGATCAGGGCTATCTTATCTTCAAGGTGCTGTTTGAGGTTGCTGATATGATTTTCTCTGACGGCGGAAGTGATATATACCTCGGTAAAAAGTCCCGCGAGCAGGGCTATGACAGCATAAATTATAAAGATGCGCCTGAAGATTCTATCGGTCATGCTTCAGGGTCCACGTAATAGCCGATGCCTCTTCTGGTTTTGACATATCCCGGTTTAGCAGGGTCGTCCTCTATCTGAGTGCGAAGCCTTCTTATATGAACATCAACTGTCCTTGGTTCAACAAAGGCCTCATCCTTCCAGACAGCGTCAAGAAGCTGATCGCGGCTGAAGACCTTCCCCCTTCTTTCAACAAGGTAGAGCAGAAGCCTGAATTCAGTGGAGCTCAGTTCCAGGGGTTTATCCTCCTTTGTCACAGTATATGTCTCTTTGTTGATCTCAAGTTTGCCCACGCGAAGGACTGTCTCGTCGGGCTTTTCAGCTGATGTTCTTCGCATAACGGTTTTAATGCGGGCCAGCAGTTCTCTCGGGCTGAAAGGCTTTGTCATATAATCATCCGCGCCCATCTCAAGACCGAGTATCTTGTCTATCTCCTCCCCTTTTGCCGTGAGCATTATGATCGGTATGTTCTTTGTATGCGGGTTGCTCCTCATTATCCGGCAGATTTCCATTCCCTGTATTCCGGGAAGCATAAGATCGAGAACAATAAGGTCGAATTTCTCTTTCCTGATCCTGGCAAGGGCATCTTCTCCATCAAGGGCCGAGGAAACTTCAAAACCTTCTTTTTTCAGGTTGTAGGTAACCAGCTCGACTATATCAGCTTCGTCGTCAACTACCAGTATTCTTAAAGCACTCATGCTCTAAATTATAATTCTCTTTGATAATATTGCAAGGTTTAACCCCCAAAATGCATTTAGCAGGGGCATGGATGACTGAAAAGTATTTTGCAGCAACACCTTATACATGTCATAAGCAATTTCTGATAAGCATATAAATATGCAAGAAACGCATTATGGCATATGGTAAGATCCCGTTGAAATTAAAAGACTTTGAAGGCATTTATGCCCTTGCGGATAAATAACATTCGCATTTTTTGGGTTAAAGAAAGGATCAGGAGGCCGAGCGGCTTTCCCCACGGCTGAAGATGCAAGGTCCCCTGTTTCGGGAAGAGACAACAAGGAGTGAACGCTGGAATTACTGTATGAGGATATGTGAAAATGTTGAATGTCCCACGGCAAGAATTCTTCGCATGCATTATGCTGCAATCCGGTGAATGACAGGATGGAAGGATGAAATGTCCGAACTGTGGGTTTGACCAGCCTGAAAGAGGGTCGGAATGTGCGAAATGCGGCATTGTTTTTGATAAATATGTATTGAAGCAAAAACGGCCTGTCACTACTGAACAAGCTGCAGCTGAGCCGGAGTCCCAGGTCGCTGCAGAGACCAAAACACTTACTGAAGCTTCTCTATTTAAAGAACTTTTCCTTTACGTCAAGCCTGAAATTCATGCCTTTGCCTTTGCAGGCAGGCTCCTGGTTTTTTTCATACTCCTCGCGTGGGGTCTTAAGTTTATCTTCACTCCCCTGGAGAGTAATTATGCGGGAGAAAGCTTTATGCACCTGATCGATCTTCCCTTTCACGAAGCAGGTCATCTGATTTTCAGTCCCTTTGGTCGTTTTCTCGGAGCGTCAGGCGGGAGCCTGATGCAGCTTCTGGTGCCTGGCGTCTGTTTTTTGAGTTTTCTCATAAAAACAAGAGACACCTTTGCTGCCTCCGTCGCTCTCTGGTGGTTGGGAGAAAGTCTGATAGACCTTGCACCGTACATCAATGACGCGCGCGACCTTAAACTGATGCTCCTTGGCGGGGTGACCGGCAGTGATGTCGATGACTACCATGACTGGGAATTTATCCTCCGGAAGCTGGGCCTGCTTGAATATGATCACTTTTTCGCCCACGCGGCGCAAATCACCGGGGCTCTCCTGATGGTCACTACGTTTATCTGGGGAGGTTTTCTGCTTTATAAGCAGTTCAGAAGTATCAACTCTATCGTTGCATAAACGTCGAGGCAAAGGCGCTGAAAAAAGCCTGCAATGACGACTTTGTTCAGATCTGTATTCACCTGACGGCAAGCTCAGAATTGTGGACTTCCATTTTATGCTGGCGACCTGCCTGCCGGCAGGCAGGCAGGTATTCCTACAGCACGGATATATGAATTCAAGAGGCAAAAGGTTCCGGAGTCCCGGCGTGTTATGCCGGGGCGGGAATGCTATATTCCGTCTTATTTCGACATAGTTTATGAATTATGTGGGCTGGTACGGCGCCTCGTTCAGAACAAGCCAATACAGTCCGAGCTGTTGGACTGCTTTTGCAAACTGGTTAAAGTCCACCGGCTTTATGACGTAACTATTGGCTCCGAGGCGATAACTGTCGACCCTGCCTGAGTCTTCGTTGGACGTGGTGAGGACCACGACCGGGAGCAGTTTCGTACTTTCGTCAGCGCGTATGCGCTGCAGCACCTCTATGCCCCCCAGTCTCGGCATATTAAGGTCGAGCAGTATGACCTGCGGAACATTGCTTGTGTCGCGGCCTGAATATTCCCCTGTGCCGAAAAGATAGTCGAGGGCCTTCACCCCGTCAGTTGCGACGACTACCTCATTCAGTATATTGCTCTTTTTAAGCGCCCGTAATGTAAGTTTGACATCATCCGGGCTGTCCTCAACCAAAAGAATGACCTTTTTCTTCATCTGTCCTTTGTCAATCCTTTCTCATGTAGTTTCTCTGAATCAGAGAGTGACCTTAAAGTGAAATAAAATGTCGCACCTTTTCCGACTTCCCCCCTGGCCCAGACCTTGCCGCCGTGGCGATGTATTATACGCTGGACTGTCGCCAACCCTATGCCTGTACCTGAAAAGTCGGCTGTGTCATGAAGGCGCTGAAAAGGCCTGAACAGTTTATCTGCATACTCCATATCGAAACCAGCGCCGTTGTCCCGGACGAAATAGGCGGGTTTCCCTCCAGCCCGGCCCATACCAAACTCGATAACGGCCTTTGGCAGCTTTTCGGTAAACTTCCACGCGTTGCCCAGCAGGTTCTGGAGGAGGACATAAAGCAGTCTCTCATCTCCCTCATCAACCAGACCGCCGGTGATAAGGACCTCAACCTCGCGGTCGGGCTGATTTTTCCGGAGGTGCCCGGCGACATCACGGGCCAGCGCACTCAGGTCCACCTTCTCACGGGCTACATCACTGCGTGAAAGACGGGACAGATTAAGGAGGCCTCCGATGAGAAGGTCCATGCGCTGGCTCGCGGCACAGATCCTCCGGAGAGAGTCCAGACCGTTTTCATCCAGCTTGTCGCCGTAGTCTTCAAGGATTTCCTGGCTGAAGCCGTTGATACTCCGGAGCGGTGACCGCAGGTCATGTGAAACAGAATAACTAAACGCCTCAAGCTCTCTGTTCGCAGACGAAAGCTCATCGATTTTCAATCTTAATTGCCTGTTAAGAGACATTATTCTAGCCTCTGCTTTTTTGCGTTCTGTAATATCATGAGCGACATGCACTGAACCGATCATCCGGTCCTGCTTGTCGCGCAGCGGGGTAGTACTGACCATGAAGTCCCCTCCAAGGTTGTCCTCATGCACTTCTTCAAAATGCTCCCTGCCGTCGCATATGGTACGGGTATGCGGACAAAACGAAGGCGGCCCCGACAGACCGTGTACGTATTTGTAGCATGGCAGACCGATGCATTGCTCCGGCTTAAGCCCCAGGCGGCGCGCCATCGGTTTGTTCACCCTCACGATCCTGTGCTGGTTGTCCAGGATCGCTATCATATCAGGGACACTGTCGAATGTCAGCTCCCATTCCTCTTTGGCCCGGACGACAGATTCCTCCGCCTTTTTGCGCGCCATGGCCGTGGAGACCAGATCCGTCACGGCCTTCATCAGCTCGATTTCTTCATCACTGAAATGCGTTCGGGTGCGCGTACCGAAGGAGAGCGTGCCGATGGTTTTCCCCCGGTAGATCAGGGGATGGCAGGCATAGGCCTTAATGCCGAAGGAACGTACAAGGTCGGTCCGTTTGTCAGGTGTATTGGGTATGTCTTCAGCGATGATCCTGCAGCCGTCGCGGGCAACGCATCCGCAGACCGCAACCCCGAAATCCAGCCATTCAATCTCCTTTGCGGCCTTCTCCGGAATCCCCGCGCAGGCATTGAGCAGCATGCGCTCCCGGCCTTCCTCGACCAGATAATTGAAGAAGGTGTGGCACTCAAGATGCTTCATCACTTTTTCGCAGATCTCCTGCACGATTTTTTCAGGCGCTTCGCTGGTCAGGAGCAGCCGGGCGGATTCAGCGAGGATTTCCAGTTTGCGATGGCTTCGCTGCAGGGCCTCGTCAGCCTGCTTGCGCTCGGTGATATCGCTTATCGTTACGGCAAAAAAACCCCGATGAGGGCTGAAGGCTGAGACAGAATACCACTTTTTGAGCGGCTCCGCGTAACTTTCAAAGTGCGCGGGCTTTCCGGTCAGCGCTACCTTGCCGTATCTTCCAATCCAGTCCACAGGGTCTTTTTCTATACCCGGAAGGACTGCGGTCACTTTCTTGTTGATGATATTTTTCCTCACAAGGCCGGTAAGCTCACCGAAAGCATCATTGGCTTCAAGAAAGATATAGTCGCAAGGCTTTCCGACAGAATCGAGCACTATCCTGTGATAGGCAAAACCTTCCGACATGTTGCTGAAAAGGGACTGGAGCTTCTCCTCGCTCCTCCTGAGGGCGTCTTTGACAGTCCGTGCCTCTGAGCTCTCAATGACCTCCCACCTGCCGGAATTCCTCAGAAGTGCACACTGGTGCTTCTTTACGACTTCTATGAGCCCTATGGCATCAAACTTGTCCCGTGGGTAAGTAAAGAGTGCGATCACGTTAGATCTGCTTATGGCCCCAGTCCCGTAACTGGAGAAGGCTTTGGCGCTCTTTTTTTCAGGCAGGGCGTTGCAGGCGAGCCTGACGCCGTCAAAGCCGGCGGATAAGGCCTTGTCCGTCAGAGACACGATCGCCTTATCTGACTTTCTGCCTCCCGCAGGCCAGAGGCTGTGGGGCATGATCTCAATCTGCCCTTTCTCTAAACAGCCCGGAAACCCGGGCACCCCCTCTTCTAAAACCCTGCTTGCGTCTTCGGCGCTGAGGTTTCCGGCGGTGACCCAGACACAGAGTTCATTATTTTCCAACCCTGCCCTGAAGTAAGGCACGAGTATATCGAACAAATCATTATTTGTCTGGTAGAACTGACAGAAGTGGCTGCCCCAGGACAAATCATCGATCAGGGAGATGCCCGCTTTCCGCTTATCGAATTGCATGCTTGGGACGCCCTGAATATCGTGCAGGTGCAGGCATCTTGTTACGAACGAATGTGACTGAAGCCGGGCATGCTGACGACCTGCCATTTGCCCTGGTTCATCGCAAGGGCGAACTCGTGGTTTTTCACTACATCCATTATCTCCACCACGCCGCACTTCTTGAGGGAGTAAGTACAAAGCACCAGCAGCCTGGTGCCGCCGATCACCTTGTTGATCTCCGCTTCATAGCAGGCAAAGTCATCCCAGTCCTTCTTATTGTCGATCCAATAGGGATTGCCGCTTACCCTCAGCCCGGCAAATCCCCTGGACAAGGCCTCGGTGTGCTTCTCCATCCACATATTGAGCGTTCTTCTGAGGTCGAAGCTCCCGCCCTTGAGATACCAGTCCGTGTAAGAGAATATCTCCATCTGCTTTTTCGACTGGTATTCCGTGAAGCCCGGCACGTTTTTCTTTAAAGCACGTAAGGCGTCCTCATCGGTAACAAAGTCAGAGGTGACCCATACGCAGAGTTCGTTGCTTTCAAGCCCGGCCTTGAAATAGGGAACAAGGACTTCGAGTAAATCCTTTTTTGTGCGGTAGAACTGGCAGAAGTGGCTGCCCCACGGCAGATCTCCGATCAAGGCTATCCCCGAATTCCTTTTCCCGGCTGCAGGCTTCATACTACATACCTCCTGATACAATCTATGTGATACAAAGAGGTCATTCTCTCCCTGAACTTGCGTCTGTCGCAAATCAGAAAACGTCTTTAACACCTGCGATTATTTTGTCTTTTTTCTATATAAAGTTTCAAGTCCTTATTTCAGGCGGTTATTCCGGTGATTCCTGCCATATATCCCAGTCGCCTGCCGGGCAGCATCTCCTGTATAAAGCTGCACAGAATCACCAGCTTTCCTTGAAAATAGCCGGCAATAAATTCTAATATAGCAAACGCTTACAAAGGAGAGGTGCGTCAGAAAAACGGGGAAGATTTTTCAGCGTGCGCTTTAAAAATGCCTTTCCAGGAGTCTGAAATCCCCCGGAACTCCCGACGCAGAGGAGATGAATGGAAGAGCTTGACCTGAAGGGGCCCAGCCGACTGCTGGCCAACGAAAGAGACCGCTACAGGGCGATCTTTCAGAGTATGGCTGAACCTGCGTTTGTAGTAGACAGTTCCTTACGCCTCATTACGGTCAACAGGGCTTTCGAGAGGTTTTTTGGGCTGGGAGAAGAGGAGATAAGGGGAAAGAAATGCGGGGAAGTGCTCAATTATGATCTTTGCGAAGCGTGTCCTCTTCTGCAGGCAATGAAGGAGAAAAGTTCCTTTTCTGACGTCGGGGCTGCAATGAGCGTAAGGGGGGTGGAGAAGAACCTCCTTATCAGCGGTTCCTTCCTTGACGAGGCCGGCAGTGCGTCTCCCGGCGGCATCGTTGTCATACAGGACATCACCGGGCAGATGAAAATGGAGGCTGCGTGGACATCTGCGGCCCAGACAGCAGTCGAAGAGAAGAACAAGCTTGACGCGATCATCGCCGCCCTTGGCGAGGGGGTCAGCATACAGGACACTGAATACAGGGTCCTGTATCAGAACCAGTACCACAAGGACCTGGTCGGAGACCATGTCGGGGAATACTGCTACAGGGGCTACCGCAACATGGACCGGGTCTGTGACAGATGCCACCTCGCGATCTCCTTCAAAGACGGAGTCATCCACAGAGAAGAGCAGACGCGGTTGACGGACCACGGGGTCATCAATTATGAAATTATTGCTTCACCATTGCGCAATGCCTCGGGACAGATCGTGGCGGGGATAGAACTGGTGCGGGACATCACTGAGCGCAAAAAGGTTGAGGAAGAACTGACGCTGCATAAAAATCAACTGGAAGATCTGGTCAGGGAGCGCACAGCCGAATTCATGACCGCGATCAATTTTCTGCAGGACGAAATAGAGTTACCGAAAGCTTACCGAAGAGACCCTCAGAGAAAATGAGGCAAAGATGCGGCATCTTCACGGGATGAAGGTGCTGGGGGAACTCGCTGCCGGAGTTGCGCACGAAGTCAGGAACCCCCTGCATGCCCTTATGTCGGTCACCGAGGCGCTCAAAAAAGAACTGAAGGACAACCCTGATTACGATATTTTTCTCTTCCATATAAGGGAACAGGTCGAGCGTCTTTCAGTCCTTATGAAGGACCTGCTCGACCTCGGAAAGCCGATCGAACCTTCCCATATGCGGCCTGAATCTCTTTCGGAAATATGTCTGGCATCGATCGATCTCTGGAAAAAATCGGCCTCAAGGAAGGAACACTCGATATCTTTTGTTCAGCCTTCCGCTGATAATGTCATTGTTGCCGGGGACAGTCAGCGGCTGCAGCAGGTGTTTCTTAACCTTCTCGAAAACGCTGCCCAGCACAGTCCTGACAGCAGCGAAATACAGGTCGTAATGCTGGCGCCCGGTGAAGACAGCGTGAGTGTCAGAGTGATTGATAAGGGGAGCGGTATTCCGGAAGAGATATTGCCAAGGATTTTTGAGCCTTTTTTCACAACGCGCCGCAGGGGGATAGGACTCGGGCTTTCGATTATAAAGAACATACTCGAAGGCCACGGCGGCAGCCTCGATGTACGAAACAACAATCCTTTGCCCGGCTGCACAGCAGAAGTCAATCTTCCATTTGTGAAGGAGGCAAAACCGTGAAGCCTTCTATCCTCGTGGTCGATGATGAGCCTGCCACACTCTTTGGGTTTTCCAGATATCTGACAGGCGCCGGCTATACTGTCAAAGAAGCGTCCTGTCTGTCGGACGCCGGGGAGACCATCGGGACCCAGCGTTTTGACGCCATCATACTCGACCTCAATCTGCCCGACGGCAACGGCCTCGAATGGATAAGCAAAATCCGCGAGAGCTATCCTGACATGGCTGTTGTCGTAATCACCGGGAGCGCCGACATACCGCTTGCAGTGGACGCGATGCGGCGCGGGGCTGACAACTTCCTCACAAAACCGGTGAGCATGGTCGACCTGGATGTCTTTCTGCGTAAAAGTCTTGAATTGAGCGGCCTCAGGAGGAAGGACCTGGTGCGGCAGCGCCTGACAAAGGAATTCAGGCCTTTCTTCGGGGAGTCCGGGGCCATGAAAATGGTCATGGAGCTTGCATCTGTTGCTGCTGAAAGCGATTCATCCGTGCTGCTGCAGGGCGACACAGGCTCAGGAAAAGGGGTCCTGGCCAAGTGGATACATGAACACGGGAACTCCGGCAACGGCCCGTTTGTCGAGATCAACTGTTCAAGCATTAAAGGTGACCTGCTTTCGAGCGAACTCTTTGGTCATGTCAAGGGGGCCTTTACCTCCGCAGTCCAGGACAAGCAGGGGCTGATCGAGGTTGCTGACGGCGGGACCCTGTTTCTCGATGAAATCGCCGACATGGACCTGGCAGTGCAGGCCCAGTTCCTGAAGGTGATAGAGGACAGGTGTTATCGCCGGCTCGGCGATGTGGGCGTGAGGAAGAGTAATTTCAGGCTGATCGCTGCAACCAACCGTGACCTCAGGGCTGAAGTGCAGGCAGGAAGGTTCAGAAGCGATCTTTTTTTCCGCATAAATATTTTCCCCATATCCATACCGCCGCTGAAAGAGCGGACCAACGACCTCCCGGGACTCGTCAGACATCTCCTATCTTTTCTGGGTTCACCTGACAGTGAAATTTCAGCTGAGGTCATGTCCCTGCTTCTGTCTTATCCATGGCCCGGGAATGTCCGCGAACTTAAAAATGTCCTGGAGCGGGCACTCCTGATTGCAAGGGGGGGGCCTTTAAGTCCTGTGCATTTCCCTGGGTTGGATTCCGGGGCCTGGAAACCTGCTGCAGGCGAAGGGTTCAGGGACATGGAGGAACTTGAAAGAGAGTATATCAGGGGTGTCATGGACCGTTCAGGCGGAGACATAAAAAAGGCCGCTGAAATGATGCATATCTCCCGCGCCACATTTTACCGGAAAATAAAAAAACTCGGTCTTTCCTGACCCAAGGACAGTTCAGTACCGCGCTTACACTGTCTTGCCAAGCCTCTGCGCCTCTGCGTTGTGCACTGTCCCGAACTGGCGTCTCATTAGTCTCACCTTATGATATGGCAGTCTCATGGGTGAGATTTACCATTATCTTGCCAGCTGCTGAAATCCCTTTAACTACTGTCATATCGTTCTCATTATTGACAAAACAGTCTCATTGATGAGCATTCTAATCTCTTGCTTCTGTAATCCCTTTAACAGCAAGATGTTAGCGAAGATAATATCGGCACCGTTTGCTTTGATATCCCTGCTGAGAATACGGGATTTCTGCTGTCGATATTGAAATAATGAAGGCTGACACGCGTAAGTGGAAAACAATGAAATGCAGATTCTTACTCGATGACGGCACTCTGATCTGTATTGCAGGTCAGCTGCCTTATGCTCCGACTGATTTCCAGTCTGAGGAATACTGCAAAAAAATAGAACATCTGAAATGTCCTTTTTATCTTGAGAGCACGATACATGAACATGATATGGCAGAAACTGATGCATGTAATAACCGGGGACACTAAACAAAGGAGAGGGACATGGTAAAAAGTATTTTGGTTGTAGATGATGCGGCGGTGGTCAGGCATGTGGTCTCACTGACTCTGAGGAAATCCGGGTATGAAGTTGTTCAGGCTGTCAATGGGAAAGACGCGCTCGAAAAACTCGGCTGTTCGAAGGTGGAAATGGTGATCACTGACCTTAACATGCCTGAAATGGACGGCATTGAACTCATCAGGCAGATGCGGCAGACCGAAAAATACCGGTTTATGCCCATACTGATGCTGACGACTGTTTCCCAGGAGGAGAAAAGGCAGGAGGGCCAGCGGGCAGGGGCAAGCGCGTGGATATTTAAGCCCTTTCACTCAAGCCAGCTGCTTGAGGCGGTCAGAAAATTTGTTGTTTCAGATGAGGGCAGCGACATTGGGCCGGCCTTGCGTTCAAACCGGTGCAGGCAATGACTATGCGGCTTGAAGGGAAGAAAGATGAGTGAAATAAAGGTCCTTGTAGTCGATGATGAAGGCACGTTCCTGATGGCCATAAGGAGAATACTTGACGGCCCGGAGCTGATCGTCGAGACTGCGGAAAACTTTAACGACGCCATAGCGCTGATCGATGAGCAGGACTTCGATTTTGTCATTACCGACTTGCGGCTGACTGACGCGATCAACACAGAGGGGCTCGATATCCTGAGACATATAAGGGAGCACAGACCCGGGACAAAGGTCATAATCCTTACAGGGTACGGTAATACCAGGATCATGGAAAAGGCATATTCCATGGGAGCGAACCTCTATCTGGAGAAACCTGTTTCAGGCAATATCCTCAGGAGCATTCTTGTAAATTCGGGGGGCACATAGTGGGCAGTCCTGTGAAGAGAAGTTAAGTAGTATAATAGCTCATGTACTCTGCTGATAATGCCCTTCATACGGTGAAGCGCTCCAAGATCCAAATTAAAGGATTGCGTACAGGGTCTTGAAGTGCTTTCTGCGTCAACAGAAGACCAGTTTCTCGATATCGGGAACAGGCTGACGGCTTTTTATGAGGGCGCTGCAAAGGTCTCCGGGCTGTCGAAGACCATCGCCGGTCTCCTTTCCGGAGGCGATATAGCCGCGACCATAGAAAAACTGACATCCCTTATGGAAGGGTTTGGGGTCCAGATGAAACATTTCGATTCCATAATCAGAGAGAGCATCATAAAATTGAACACTATTTCAGAACGGATTGAAGACGTCGAGTGGCACCTTGAAGATATGGACAGGATAACGAGGATGCTCGGCGGGCTCGGATTCAGCACCGGCCTGCAGAACGCTATTCTGAAAAGGCCTGTTGAGGGCATCAGGGTGCTGGGCGAGGACGTAAAGAAACTTGCCTCGGACATAACCGAAAAATCCGGGCATATAGTGCGGGACACGAAATCCCTGGTCGAGGTCATCAATGACTCACGCTCAAAAATACGCGAGCTCAGCTCCACCCAGCAGAAAAAGGCGGCGAAGATATTAAGATCAACCACCTCGAATATCACCTCTCTGAACGAAAAGTACGGCCTCTCCGCAAGGGCCGCGGAAAAGATATCCTCGTGTTCAGATGAAATATCCCAATGCATCCGGGAGATCGTCACCTTCATACAGTTCCATGATATTATGCGGCAGCGGTTCGAGGGTTCGCGGAGCTTTTTCAACGGGATGATCGAGGACCTTGAAGCAGAAGCAGCCGAAGACGGTCTGTCCCAGACAGTGAACAGGCTCGCGGAGTTCAGTGTAGAGGCCGGCGCCCTTCTGCAGAGCACGCGGACGGATTTTATCTCTGTTGTCCTGACGGTCATTGAAAACCTCAAGGTCCTGTCTTCAGGGGTGAATGATCTGCTCAGAGAAGTCAGGCAGCTGGTCAGTGTCGGAAATTCAATGGAAGGCTCTTTTCTGGCAAAGATCGATGAGTCCCTCTCATCCGTCACCACTGACCATCTCGACGCTTTCAGAGAGCGGCATGTTAAAGGGGCAGCTCTCCGGTGCGACGACTGTTGCCGTGAAGACAGTCAGCGAGATGTCAGGATTTACGCGGGCGATAGAATATATCGGGGATGAAGTGGAGCTGATTGCGCTCAATGCAGCTGTCAAGGCAGACCAGATAGGCGAAGAGGGCAGGGCGATCGGCATTGTGGCGGATGAGATCCAGAGGATCTCCGCCAAGGCACAGATGCATACGTCTTCCATCGCGGCCATTCTGAAGGACGTCGGGGTCATACGCCGAGGACCTGTCCATTGACGTGGGCACAGGTGAAAACGCTTATGCGCTGAAGATCGCGGAGCTGTCTGAAAAACTTAGCGCGTCTGTCGGCTACCTCCGGGACCTGAACAGCAAATTGATTTCCACAATCCGCGAGGTTGAAGAGACCGGAAAGGGACTCGTCAGTGAAATAGACGGGGTCATCGGCAATATAGGCATCCATAAGGACGTAGACCTTGTCGTCGGAGACGTGATTTCAAATCTCAGGGGGGTCTTTGACGAGGCAAACAGGACGCTTGCCGACAGGACTGAACCTGGCGGAGGTTCTCCCACCCTTTCATCCCATTCATATGATCTGATGCTGGAGGCTGCGGTGAAACAGCTGCAGTCTGAGGGAAAGGCCGGCACTGTCGGGAGCAGGTCGAAAGACCTCGGAGAAAATATAGAGTTTTTTTCTGAGGATATCCGGATGAAAATAATGGACCATAAGGAGGAGTTGAAATGAGCGACTTTAGAGTCATTGGACCGGACAAGGGAGCGAGAGCTTACCCTGGCCGGATCTCTGACTATCGAAAATGCCTCTGCAATAAGGAAAAAGCTGATCGCGGCCCTTATGAAGGGAAGATGCGCTGAAGATCTTTATCGACGCAGACGCCGCAGTGGACGTCTCTTTTCTTCAGCTCCTCTGTTCGGCCCACCGCACAGCCTCAAAGCTCGGCAAATCTTTTACGCTCGGCCACGCGGCCTCAGGCAATTTTCTCACTGCAGTCGAAAGCGCGGGATACTTCCGCAAAAGAGGCTGTGCCAGGGACAGGGAAGAGACCTGCCTCTGGACCGGAGGCGGACATGACTAAGACGATCATGACTGTAGACGATTCGGCAAGCGTCAGGCTGATGGTGAACTTTACGCTCAGGGAACTCGGGTATGAAATCATCGAGGCTGAAAACGGCAAAGAGGCCCTTAAGAAGCTGGAGAAGAAACATATCCATATGATGATAACCGACATAAATATGCCTGAAATGGACGGCATTTCCCTTGTAAAGAGGATGCGGCAAAATCCGGACTACAAGTTCATACCGATCATAATGCTCACTACCGAATCCCAGATTGAAAAGAAGAATGCAGGGAAGCAGGCAGGGGCCACCGGCTGGATTGTCAAGCCCTTCAAGCCGGACCAGCTTGTGGCGGTCGTGAAGAGGGTGCTGGGATGAGCCAGGACTATAATAACTGGGACTATAATAAAGAGGAATATAACAAACTGGTAGAGGTGTTTAAGGAGGAGACCTCGGAGCTTCTTTCCGAACTCGAGTCCTCGCTCCTGGAGCTGGAGAAAGACGCCCTCGAACGAGGACGCGATCTCGGCGATCTTCAGGGCCTTTCATTCCATCAAAGGCTCGGGGGGGATGTTCGGGTTCGACAATATATCCCGTTTTACCCACGAGATCGAGACGGTCTACGACCTCGTCAGGAGCGGGAAGATCATCCCGGACAAGTCGCTTATTGACCTTACACTCGCCTCATGCGACGTGATCCGGGAGATGACCGGATCTCCTGAAATGGAGCTTGACAACAGGGCACTTCAGATACTCTCTTCCTACCGCAGATATCTGCCGGAGGCCGGCTCCGGTCACGAAGAAGCCATCCGTCCCGAAAGAGACCTGCAGGATGAGCCTATGTCCTCGCCTTCGAGGCAGGTGACTTACAGGATACGCTTTAAACCTCATCCCGGCTATCTTTGCGACAGGCACAAACCCTGTCCTGCTTTTGAACGAGATCAGGGGGCTTGGAGAATGCCTTATGATAGCCCATACAGATGCAATCCCCGAGCTGGAAGAAATGGACCCTGAGCTCTGCTACACCTCCTGGGACATCATCCTGACCACGGAACCGGGGCATCGATGCGATCAGGGACATATTCATCTTTGTGGAAAATGACGCTGAGATCTCTGTTGATATTGTCGACGACAGCGAAAGCCCGCTTGATTTTACAGACTATAAGAAGCTCGGCGAGATCCTTGTTGAAAAGAGAGACATAACGCCGGAGGACCTCCAGAGCGCATTGAGCGAAAAGAAGCTTCTGGGAGAAGTGCTGATAGAGAAGGGGCTGGTGCAGCCTGAAACCATACAGGCGGCCCTTACCGAGCAGGAGCATGTGCGCCAGGTGCGGGAGAACAGGCTCAGGACAGAGGTGATCTCCAATATCAGGGTCTCTTCGGAAAAACTGGACAAACTCGTAAACCTTGTCGGCGAGCTGGTCACGGTGCAGGCGCGGCTCAGCCAGACCGCGGCAAACAAGGACGACCCGCAGCTGGATTCCATTGCAGAAGAAGTGGAGCGGCTGACTGCGGAGCTCAGGGACAACACCATGAACATCCGCATGCTGCCGATCGGGACCACGTTCAGCAAGTTCAGACGCCTTGTCAGGGACCTTTCGCGGGAACTCTGCAAGGAAGTCGAGATGACCACTGACGGCGCTGAGACTGAACTGGACAAGACAGTCATCGAAAGGCTGAACGACCCGCTTGTCCACCTCATCAGAAACTGCCTGGACCACGGCATTGAACTGCCGGAGGTCAGGGAAGCGAAGGGAAAGCCGCGGAAGGGGTCAGTGCATCTCTCTGCTGTGCATTCAGGCCCCAGTGTATTGATACAGGTGAGGGATGACGGAGAGGGTCTCGACAAAGAGGCGATCCTGGCAAAGGCGGTTGAAAAGGGCCTGATCGCGCCGGGCGACGAGCTTTCGGAGCAGGAGGTCTATGCCCTTGTATTTTCAGCAGGCTTTTCGACCGCCTCGAATGTCACCAGTGTCTCGGGCCGCGGAGTAGGGCTGGATGTGGTGAAAAGGGCGGTCGATTCCCTGAGGGGTTCCATCTCGATTGACAGCAGGAAAGGGGAGGGCACGACCATAACCCTCAGTCTGCCCCTGACGCTGGCCATTATCGAGGGGCTGCTCGTAAAGATAGGAGAGGAATGCTTTGTCCTGCCCCTGTCGGCAGTGGAGGAATGCGTGGAGCTGCTCCAGAATGAGGTCTCGGAGGCGCGGGGGAGGCATATGATGAACGTGAGGGGCAGGCTCGTACCCTATGTCAGGCTGCGGGAGCAGTTTTCCATCAGCGGAGCGCGGCCTCCGATAGAGCAGATCGTGATCGTGAAACACGAGGGCCATCAGGTCGGCTTTGTCGTTGACCATGTCATCGGCGAGCACCAGACAGTGATAAAGAACCTCGGCAGGGTATACAGGAACGTTGAGGGCATATCAGGGGCCACTATACTGGGCGACGGCACAGTGGCGCTGATTATGGACATCGCCAAAATCGTAAAGTATGCAGTAGACGAGGAGGTGCAGACTGGAAAATAATTATGCCGGCAGGAAGAATGAAATATAAATTTAAGAGGAGGAATGTATGCTGAAGAATCTAAAAATAGGAAAAAGGCTGTTGGTAGGTTTCGGGATTGTCGTGCTGATCACTATTGCGATAGGGGGGTCCGGCTACTGGGGGGTTGATTCCATAACAGGAAAGGTCGTGTCAATGCTCCAGACTGATTCCAATATCTCTGAACATGCCTCACGGGCAAGGGCCAATGTGGTAGGGCTGCGCAGGTTCGAAAAAGACCTGTTTATAAACATCGGGGCCAAGGAGAAAGAAGAGGACTATCTTAAAAAATGGCAGGAGCAGCAGGACCATCTCAACAAGAGGATGGAAGACCTTGAAAAGGTAGTTTATGTCAAGGAGGAGAAGGACCAGCTCAAGGACATGCAGACCGAGATGAAGAATTATGATGCCGGCTTTATGAAGGTATATAACGCGATCCGCGCAGGCAGCATAAAAACTACGCAGGAAGCCAATAACGCGATCAACGAATACAAAGACAATGTGCATAAGCTCGAAAAAGCAACCCAGGACCTTGCGACAGCCGGCAATGCGCGCATGGAGGGTGAAGAGCCTCTGATGAAGGCCTTCGCAAAGAGGATTACGGTGATCATGTTCGTGCTTATCCTTGTTGCCATAGCCATCAGTGTAGCTGTCGCGATGTTTATTACGAACAGTATCGTAAAACCGTTAAACCAGGGTGTGCAGGTTGCCAACAGTCTTGCCGAGGGTGACCTGATGATGAACGTCGAGGTGACGAGCAAGGACGAGACAGGGCAGCTGCTTCTTTCGATGAAGACCATGGTCGAGAAACTCAGGGAGATCGTGGCTGGACGTAAAGACAGCCTCGGACAACGTGGCCTCAGGGAGCCAGCAGATGAGCTCCAGTTCAGAGGAGATGTCCCAGGGCGCCTCCGAGCAGGCGAGTTCTGTTGAAGAGGTGTCGTCTTCCATGGAAGAGATGGTCTCGAACGTGCGGCAGAACGCGGACAACGCCCAGCAGACAGAGAAGATCGCCCTGAAGTCTGCCGGTGACGCCAGGGAGAGCGGCAGGGCGGTTGCCGAGACAGTGACAGCCATGAAAGACATAGCAGGCAAGATATCGATCATCGAAGAGATAGCGAGGCAGACGAACCTGCTGGCCCTGAACGCGGCGATCGAAGCGGCAAGGGCAGGAGAGCACGGCAAGGGGTTTGCGGTCGTTGCCTCTGAGGTGAGGAAGCTTGCGGAGCGGAGCCAGGCAGCAGCAGCAGAGATAAGCAAACTGTCTTCCTCGAGTGTGCAGGTGGCTGAGATGGCAGGCCAGATGCTCGACAAACTCGTGCCTGATATCCAGAAGACAGCAGAGCTTGTCCAGGAGATCAACGGCGCCAGCTCCGAGCAGAACAGCGGGGCAGAGCAGATCAACAAGGCGATACAGCAGCTCGACCAGGTGGTGCAGCAGAACGCGAGCGTGGCAGAGGAGATGTCCTCCACTGCAGAGGAGCTTGCCTCCCAGGCCGAACACCTCCAGAGCGTGATAGAGTTCTTCAAGGTAGGCGGCGCGGCCAGGAGAAGGGTCGCTGCATACGAACATGCCGCCCCGATGGTGGCGCACAAGACAAAGCTTGCGCATATTACCCATCAGGGGATGAAGCAGGCGAAGGTCGCGACTGCAAGACCGGCAGCGCAAAAGGGCTTTGCCCTGGACATGGGTGACGGAGGCAAGGACGCTGAAGACAATGAATTCGAGAAGTTTTAAAAAGATAGGGGCAAGGGTCAGATGCAAGGGTCAAGGGGCATGGGTCAAGGGGCAAGATAAATGCAGGAGACAAAGGGCTTTAAGCAACTCGGTGTCTGGCAGAAGGCTTATCATCTGACATTGGACATTTACAAGCTGACTAAGAGATTTCCGAAAGAAGAAACTTATGGATTAGTTTCCCAGTTGCAGAGAGCTGCGGTATCTGTTCCTGCTAATATTGCTGAAGGATATGACAGAAACCATCGCAGGGAATATATCCAGTTTCTTCATATTGCAAAAGGTTCTTTGGCTGAAGTAGAAACATACTTGTCGCTTGCTTTGGACCTTGGCTATATAGATAAAGAACTTTATGATGATATTGAAAATAAAAGAGAGGAAACAGGGAGAATGCTGAACGGGTTGATCAAGTCGTTAACTTGACCCTTGCAGCTTGACCCTTGCCCCTTTTTTAAGGAGGAATTATGAGCGTAACAGCGATTACAGAGACTACGCAGTATCTTACCTTCAAGCTCGGCGACGAGGTATTTGCCCTTGACATAGCAAAGGTGAGGGAGGTCCTGGACTTCACGTCAGTGACCAAGGTGCCGCGCACCCCGGAGTTCATGAGGGGTGTGATAAACCTCAGGGGCAATGTGGTGCCTGTGGTGGACATGAGGCTGAAGTTCGGGCTGACAAAGACCGAAAAGACAGTGAACACCTGCATAATCATCGTCGAGATATCCCTTGACGGAGACACGACAGTGCTCGGCGCGCTTGCGGATTCAGTGCAGGAGGTGTTGGACCTTGGACCCGACCAGATAGAGCCGGCCCCGAAGATAGGCACGAGGCTGAGGACAGACTTCATCAAGGGCATGGGCAAGCGGAACGAGCAGTTCATCATCATCCTTGATATAGACAAGGTGTTTTCTGTTGATGAACTCTCCCTTGTCCAGGAGGCGGGGCAGACAGAGGCCCCGGAGGCGTAATAAAGAGGTGGATTATATTTTGACACCCCACCCAACCTCCCCTTGCAAAAGGGAGGATTCAAAACCCCTCCTTAGCAAGGAGGGGACAGGGGAGGTTTGGTTTCAACTTGTAAGCTTTAGGTATAAGGACCGCAGATGAATGCTTCAGGGAAGAAGGCCTACTGGAACAGCGGGCAGATTATGTCTGCGGTCCTTTCGGACAAGGATTTCGCGCGGCTGAGCCATTATATCCATTCCGAGTGCGGGATCAAGATGCCGGTCCCGAAGAAGGTGATGCTCGAGGCGCGGCTGAGAAAAAGGCTCAGGGCCCGGGGCATCGAGTCCTTCGAGGAATACTGCGACTTTCTCTTCAGCCCTGAAGGCATGGAGCAGGAACGGCTCTGCATGATCGATGTGGTGACGACGAACAAAACGGATTTTTTCCGCGAGCCAAGGCATTTCGAATACCTTGTGCAGTACGCTGTCCCCGAGCTTATAAGTCTTTGCGGGGCAGGCACTAGGAGGAGTCTCCAGGTCTGGTCCGCGGGATGCTCAACAGGTGAGGAGCCTTATACTCTGGCGATGGTTTTGAGTGAATTTGCGGCACGCACCCATGATTTCAATTTCTCTTTGCTTGCAACCGATATCTCGACCTCGGTCCTTGAAAGGGCGGTAAGGGGGACCTATAAAGAGGAAAGGGTCGAGCCTGTCCCCCTGGAGCTGAAAAAGAAATATATTTTGAGGAGCAGGGACAGATCGAAAAGACTCGTGAGGATGTCGCCTGAACTGAGGGCGATGGTGCGGTTCAGGAGATTGAATTTCCTTGAAGACGACTTCGGGATGAAGAGGCCCCGGGACATCATCTTCTGCAGGAACGTCATCATATATTTTGACCGGCCTACACAGGAAAAGGTATTGACGAGACTCTGTCAGCATCTCATACCCGGGCGGGTATCTCTTTATGGGCCACTCAGAGACCCTGAGCAGTCTTGATCTGCCCCTCGTATCTGTCGGGCATATGATCTATCGAAAGCCTCTATGACGCCTGCGCACGGTTCTGATTTAATACAGGTGTATCTTAAGCCAGGGGAGCTCTACGTAGGGGAGAAACCCACAAAGGTGATCACTGTCCTTGGCTCCTGCGTATCAGTAACCCTGTTCAGCAAGAGGCTGCGCATGGGCGCCATATGCCACGGCGCGCTGCCGCATTGCAGGAAGAAGAAGAGGTGTCATGAGCTGTGCGAGCACGCCTTCAAATACGTGGACTGTTCCATGCACTATATGCTCGGGAGATTGAGGGGCTGCGGCGCCCTGGACAGCGAGATCGAAGTCAAGCTCTTCGGCGGCGCGGACACGCTTTCTTCGAAGAAGGAAAATACCATCGGGAGTATGAATGTAAAGATGGCGCTGGAGATAATCAGGCAGGAGCATCTCAAGATCATAGCTGCTGATGTAGGGGACTCCTTCGGCCGGAAGATAATTTTTCTCACCAGCACAGGCGAGGTATACCTGAAGAGGCTGAAGGACGCCGGGGCCGTCGGGCAGGCCCCGGGAGTTACCTTTAAGATGAGGGGAAAATGAGGAAGAAGATCAAGGTCCTTATTATCGATGACTCCTCGGTTGTCCGCCGGACGCTGACTGAGGTCCTTTCCTCAGACCCGGGGATCGAAGTGATGGGGACAGCACCTGACCCTTTTATTGCCGCTGAAAAGATAAGCCGTGAAGTGCCTGATGTGATCATGCTGGATATCGAGATGCCCCGGATGGACGGCATCACTTTTCTCCATAAGGTCATGAGTCAGCACCCGATCCCGGTGGTGATCTGTTCGAGCCTGACAGAGGCAGGCGCTGAAACCACACTGAAGGCCCTGGAATACGGGGCAGTCGAGATCATACTGAAACCCAGACTCGGGAGCAAACAGTTTATCGAGGAATCGAAGGTGCGCATCTGCGATGCAGTCAAGGCCGCCTCCCTGGCCAGGGTGAGGCCTATTGCAGCCAGGCCCCTCAAGGTGGGCCCGAAGCTTACTGCGGACGCGGTCATGCGGGCCTCCGGCAAAGGCGATGATCCAGACAACGGAAAAGGTCGTGGTAGTCGGGGCCTCCACAGGCGGCACCGAGGCCCTGAGGGTCTTTCTTGAGGCGATGCCCCTTGACTCGCCGGGGATTGTGATTGTGCAGCATATGCCGGAGAATTTTACCGCTGCCTTTGCGCGGCGTCTTGACGGCCTCTGCAGCATCACTGTGAAAGAGGCGGAGGACAACGATACCGTGATCAGGGGAAGGGCCCTGATTGCGCCCGGCAACCGGCATACGTTACTCAAACGGAGCGGGGCCAGGTATTATGTGGAGGTAAAAGACGGCCCGCTCGTCTGCCGCCACCGGCCTTCAGTGGATGTGCTCTTCCGCTCAGCGTCCACGGTATGCCGGGAAGAACGCGATAGGGGTCATAATGACCGGCATGGGTGACGACGGCGCCAAAGGCATGCTTGAGATGAATAATGCCGGCGCGTACACGATCGCCCAGGACGAGGCCACATCCGTTGTCTTTGGTATGCCCAACGAGGCGATCAAACTCGGCGCAGTCGAGAGGGTACTTCCCCTGGAAAGCATAGCCCATGAGGTCATTCGACAGACGTCAAAATAAACCTTAGGTGAACAAGGCACTTAAAGGAGCTCCGGTTATGGAGGATAAAAATAGAATGAAAGGCGCTGAAAGGATTCAAAGAGAAAAAGCGTCTGCCCGCTGCGAAGCTGAGCTGAGATACAGCGCTGTTTTTGAGCAGTCCCCGGACGGCATTCTTATAATAGATGCCGAAGGGAAAATCCTTGACTTTAATAAAGCGGCCCACACTGATCTCGGTTATACAAGAGAAGAGTTTGAAAAATTCAGCATATCAGATATCGACCCCCTGGAGAGTCCCGCGGAGATTCGCTCACACATACAGAAAACCATGGGTGAAAAAAGGGCCGAATTCGAAGTCACACACCGGACCAAGTCTGGAGAAATCCGAAATGTCCTCGTCATTACTCAGGCAATCGTTTTGTCAGGCCGTACTGTTATGCATGCGATATGGCGTGATATCACAGAGCAGAAGGCCGCAATCAGAAAAGTCAGATATCTGGCCTCAATACTGGAGCATGTCCCGGACGCGGTCTGCTCGGTGGATACAGAAGGCAGGATCGTCTCGTGGAATGAAGGCGCTGAGCGGATGCTCGGTTATAAAGCCGATGAGATCATAGGCAGAACGCTACAGTCCATCATCCCTGAAGAAAAAGCCCGTGAAGAAATGGAGCACTGTATCGGTGAATTAAATAAAAGAGAAGTCTTTACGGGGCATGAGACGGTGCGGGTCGCAAAGGACGGCAGGAGGGTGCCTGTAGAGATTAGCGGCCTGGCCCTCCGTGATGGGCAGAAGATTACAGGATATGCTTCGATAATGAGAAACATCACTGAAAGGCTGAGCATCGAAAAAGTCCGTCTGCAGCACATCGCCGAACGCAGGGCGGCTGAGGAAAACCTTCAAAGAGCGAACCAAATATTAAGAGCAATTACCCGCTATTCTCCATTGGCCATCATCAGCACGGACCTGGACACAAACGTTTTGACCTGGAACCCTGCGGCAGAGCGGATCTTCGGCTGGACCGAAGCAGAGGTGCTTGGCAGCAAAAATCCGATAGTTCCCAGAGACAAACAAGGAGAGTACGAAAGTTTGCGTGGAAAGGTACAGAAAGGCGTTCCATATCTTTCCAGGGAAATGCTCCGGCAAAAGAAAGATGGGACTCTGATTTACCTGAATGCCTCCTCGGCTTCGCTGCAGAGTGACGATGACAGGGTCATTGGGCTGCTTGGGATATTCGAAGACATCACCCAACGCAAGAATACGGAGAAGACTTTGAAGGAGTCTGAGCAGGACCTCCGTCTTCTCTTTGATTCGTCCACTGACGGCATCTTTATCCTGGATATGCAGGGACACTTCATAGATGCCAACAGGACTGCCTACGAAAGGCTTGGATATGCCAAAGAAGAGATGCTCTCCATGAAGATCAATGAACTCGACCCGCCTGAGTTCGCCTCCAGGGTCCCTGAGCGACTGGCACAAATACGGGAATATGGGCAGGCTGTTTTCGAATCCGCGCATATAAAAAAGGACGGCAGCAGAATGTCGGTTGAGGTCAACAGCAGGATACTGGACTACAAGGGCATGAAGGTTTATTTCAGTGTTGTACGCGACATCACCGAGCGCAGACAGGCTGAGGAGGAGCTGCGGATGCGCGAAAAGCAGCTTGCCGAATCGCAGCGCATAGCACACATCGGAAGCTGGGAGCATAACCTGACGACCGGTCAGGTTTTCTGGTCAGATGAGCTGTTTCGCATTCTCGGACTCGACCCGGAAAAGGACCCAGCTGACTTCAGGATTTTTTTCGATATGATCCATCCCGATGACCGACCGGCCTTGAAAAAGGCTATCGACGAAACAGTGCGGACAGGAAAGCATTTCAGAATCGATTACAGGTTTATGCTTCGGGACGGCAGGACCCGGATCCTGCACGCGCAGGCAGAGCTCAGATACGATGAGACCGGCGCAGAAGCGATACTGAGCGGGACCGTTCAGGACATTACAGAAAGTAAGAACACCGAGGAGGCGAAAGACCGCCTTCTTAAGGCGATTTCTACGGTTACCGAGGGGATTGCTATAACAGATGACCAGGACAAGTTCATCTATATAAATGATGCCCATGCCCGGATTTATGACTGCCGCCCGGAGGAGCTTATAGGAAAGACCTGGCGCGATACTGTTCCCCCGGAGTTGATACCATTGTTTGAAATAGATTTATCAAAGAATCTGCATAACAGAGCTGTGGGTATCTGGTCAGGCGAATGCCCTGCGTTAAGGAAGGACGGCACAATATTGGCGGTGGAAATCACGGCCACCTCCCGTTGGGATGAGACAGGCATTTATCTGGGGCATATATGTATTGTAAGGGACATCTCAGAGAAGAAACATGCTGAAGAAGTACTGATTGGCAAGGAACAGTTTATCAGAAACATCCTAGATACAGTGGATGAGGGTTTTATAGTAGTTGACCGCGACTTCCGGATACTCACCGCAAACAGGGCTTACTGCCGCCAGGTCGGCGAGTCAGACGTTTCGGTAATCGGACGGCACTGCTACGAGATCTCACATAAAACTCTCAGACCATGCCATGACGAGGGTGAGGAATGCGCTGTCCGGCATGTCTTCGAAACAGGAGAACCCCATACTGCTTTGCACAAACATCCGGACGCTAAAGGTTCTATATTATATGTTGAGACAAAGGCCTTCCCGATAAAGGACAGCACAGGCGCTGTGACCTCAGTGATCGAGACAGTCAACAACATAACCGAAAAACACCTCCTGGAAGAGGAACAGCTGAAGACCCAGAAGCTTGAGGCGATAGGCACACTGGCCGGGGGGATTGCGCACGATTTCAACAACCTCCTTCAGGGGGTCTTCGGTTATATCTCGATGGCCAAGATGACCCTGGCCCAGAAGGAGCGCGCACTGGCGATGCTTGAGCAGGCTGAGAAAGCCCTGCATATGTCTGTGGACCTAACGACGCAGCTACTGACCTTTTCAAAAGGCGGCAAGCCGGTGAAGAAGAAGATACAGCTGAAGTCAGTGGTCGAGAATTCAGTGAAGTTCGCCCTGAGCGGTTCGAGTGTTGACTACCGGATCAGGTTTGACCAGGACCTTTGGGTGGTTGATGCGGATGAGGGACAGATCGGACAGGTGATCCAGAACATCGTGCTAAACGCCGATCAGGCGATGCCCGCAGGGGGCACGATTGTGATCGCGGCCAGGAATGTCTCTGCTCCTGTTAAAGGGCTTTCAACCCTTTTGGCATACGGGAAATATGTGGAGATCTCTGTTAAGGACAGCGGCATCGGAATCCCGCAAAAGTATATCTCCAGGTTATTCGACCCTTATTTCACGACCAAGGAAAAAGGCAGCGGTCTGGGGCTTGCCACGTCGTATTCCATTGTAAAGAACCACGGCGGGTTGATCGACGTGAAATCGCAATCAGGCAAAGGCAGCACCTTTTTCGTATATCTGCCCGCGATTGAAGCAGGGGAAGAGAGATTTATGGCTTTTCCAGCAACAGCCGAGGCTGCCCGGAAAGGCAGGGTCCTTGTCATGGACGATGAAGAGCTGGTCAGAAATATCGTAGGAATTATGCTGAAGACCCTGGGCCATGAGGTCGAATTCGCTGAAAACGGCGAAGAGGCGGCAGCCAAATACCGTGAAGCCATGTTGTCGGACAGGCGGTTTGATATCGTGATCCTGGACCTTACGATCCGGGGTGGCATGGGAGGGGAAGAAACCTTGCGGGAACTTCTTGCACTGGATCCGGAGGTAAAGGCGGTTGTGTCGAGCGGCTACGCCGACAGCGCGACTATATCCGAATACGCATCGCGGGGATTCAGCGCATGCCTCACAAAACCCTATGAGGTGAATGCGTTGAGAAACGTTCTTAATCTGCTGCTTAAGTGACACTTTCATATAACTGCTGTATAATTTCTTAAATGAATAGCGTGTTATAGTTCACTGCTCCTGACTCTGTTTAGCGCCGAAAGAAGGTGCCTTAAGCAAACGAATATAAGAACAAAATTACCTGACGTTGAGTTGCCCTGCTGTCTTGCCGGAGGCGGTCCCCCGGGTTGTTGAAATAAAAAGGGGCAGAGAAAAAGATACCTCTGCCCCTTTGGAAATTGGCCTGAAGACTTACTGGACTGTGAAATTGGTCATCCATTCATAATAAACGTCCTCATTATTAGCGTCGGTGACGGTAAGGACCACTAGATATTGCCCGGCCGGAAGCCCGTCCATGCTGCTCAATACCGTTTCATCTGCCCCGGTGACGTTCGTCTTCCAGGGGGTTCACCCCGGCTGTCCCTTCCTCTCCCGTATCAACCGCCATGATCGTATTGTCAGGCTGCAGTGAATAGATATCCAAAGGCGCAAAGTTGGAATTTTCTGAAGGAGCATACAGTGTGAAATATATATTCACAGGCCCTTCAAAATTACCCACGCGTACCTGGATATCAAGCATGTCTCCTCCTGGCCCGGACTGACTTACTCCTACCGGCATTGCGCCGGCTGGGTCGTCGCTCCTGACAGGTGTCTCAACTATATTGTAAGTAAAAGTCTCCTGTCCGGCAGGCAAGGGCATAAGACTTCCTGCAGCGGATGCAGTGGCTGTGCCGCAGCCGGGGCCGCAGCAGCCAGGGTGATTGTTACTGTTGCTTTTTTGCCGGCGGAAACAAGACCTGCCCTGTCCTTGGCCCATGCGAAAAGTTTCTTTGCCCCTGCCGTCGGAAAGGTGTAATTCGTGGGCTTTGCCGCAGTCCAGCCGGCAGCAGAGGCCTTGGGCTTTATAGCGGTTACAGTCAGCATATATCCTGCCACCTTCGCGTTGTCAGTTGCCGTCAATTTCGTGATCGGGACTGTCAGGGACGTTGATGTAGACGGTATTGTGAATGCGGTAACTACCGGGTGCTTGCGGCTTGCTTGCCGCGTTGCCCGGAAAAGTGAGGTCTTTGATCTCTCTAATATTTTTGAAGGTGTCGCCGTCTGAGTCGAGGTTCTGAATGGCCGTATAGTTGTGACCGTTACTGCCAAAGGCAGAGCCATAAGCATTGCGCGAGCCTCCTGATGAGGAGTTATGGCACAATATACATACGTCAATGGCTTTGCCCTTTGCGTAAGGGTAAGCTGTTTTCAAAAGAAGTCATATAGCTTCTCACCGCATACGACGTCCCATACCCTAAAAATACCAGGGCCGCTATAAATAAGACCCCCGCTACCATTCTTCTACCAGTTCTTCTTTCCATGATTCCTCCTTTTGCTCTTTCCATTATTAGTTAACTTCTCCCCCTAGACCAGAAAAAAGCTTATTTTATAAACTATTCTATATTTTAATTATTAAATGGAGATAAAAATAAGATTAGGTATAGTTAATTTAGTGAGGGGACTGACCAAAGACAACATTTTGCGAAGCGGCTTTCGGATACCATATTCAGGCTTTACCCTGGCTGGAATTGTCTGAAATATATGAATAATATGGGCTAGAGGCAGACGATTTCATCCGGCAGGACTGTCAAACGCTCGCAGCCGACCTGTGTGACAGCGTAAGTATTTTCGATGCCTATGGCTCCCTGACCTGGGAAGACGAACTTCGGTTCCAGGGCAATCGTATGTCCTGTCTGCAGCACTGATTTGAACCCCCTGGCCAGCACAGGCAGTTCATCCAGTTCAAGCCCGACGCCATGGCCGACGAATTTGGCCTGTCCCATGAAGTATTTTCCAAGGCCGGCCTCTTCTGCCATCCTGACGGCCCCGTCGTAAAGGTCTTCGCAGGCTTTGCCTGGCTTGAGGTTCTCCACGAGCCATGACTGGATCTCCGCGGCTACAGCAAAGGCATTGGTCATTTCAGGGGAAAGCCCTCCGAAGACGAAGATGCGTGTCATGTCCACCATATAGCCTTCGAAGGCGCCCGCATAGTCCACAATAATCGGGACATGTTCTCTGATGATCTCGCGGGACGGCCCATATGGAGCGGCTGTCGAAAGCCCCCTGCCGGTGATCGGCCCGTCAAAGCAGCCAGGCTCCGAAGCAGTCTCTCCCGCTGCCGCAAGTCCGACTATATCCTGACCAAAGGCCCGCATACTGAAGCGGCCTTCGCTGCCTGCGTATCTGAGGCGGTATTCAAGTTCAGCCGCCAGGTCCAGCTCACGCATCCCAGGCTTGAGAAATCGTGGTATCTCTGAAAAGACGTCCACGAGCCTTCTGCCGCTCTCCCTCATCCGCTCCAGTTCCCACGCTGATTTCACGGCGCGGAGCTCGCGGTTGATGGCCGAGATGTCAGAGAACTCCCGGCCGGCCAGGAGCCCTGAATAGAACGCATAATGCTGTACCGGCAAAACATCGAAGGTGAGCCCGATATGTCGGACCTCCCTGTCAAAGACTGAAGGCAGCTCCCTGCTGGGAGGAAAGGGACGTACGTCGGCAATTGCGCTTTCCATTCTTGCGCGCTCAAAGCTCTTTCTCACCAGGAGCATCGGCTCCCCTGCAGCCGGGACCCACAACGCAGCGTTCTGGCGGGTGCCGGCGAAATAGAGGACATCGACAGGATATGTGAACAGGGCGCCATCCAGGCCCTGCTCCACGAGTCTGGTCTTCAGGCGTAATATTCTTTGTGAGCTTTCATCCTTCGGCAGCATATGTTTCTCCTTTAAGGGATCAGCAATGTGTTGCATGGGAGCAAGTCGGAATGTCCCGGGCCTTTTACTACCCCCCTGGTTTTTTTTGAGCTGCATCGTTTTTTTGATGTTAAAGAGCGTCCTTCGCTTTCAGCTCTCTTTCGATCTCCGCGATCTGCGCCTTATACTTTCTGCACTCTTCCTCGAATTCAATCTGCATGTTCTGAGCTTTTTCGCCGCCGATATGGACCGTGGTCTTCTGGAAGGTAAATGAATGCATGTCCTCGAAATCGCAGAGGTTGTCCTTGAGACGCTTCAGCTCCGCCTTCAATTCTTCGACTGTCATCTGGTCCGGTCTTTTGTCCATTTTATCTTCCATTTTTGTGCTCCAGGGACTTTATTATCAGCAGTTCATTGCCGCCGATCTGGAATTCATAATCAACTTTTCTGACTTCGATCCTTTCCGCCCCTAATTCCTCAATTATTCCCCGGACATAGACAGACTTATTTGTATCCATATCCAGCAGTGGAAATATCCTGACTTCTCCCGCCACTCTCAGCATTTCGTGTATCGACCGTAAATGGAAATCATAAGAGAGATTGTCCGTATATAAAAACAGAAAGTGGGATGATAAGGCAATATCAAATTCCCTGTCCCTGAAAGGCAGGTCCGGGAGCGAGGCAGGGACGTATCTGCCTTCTTTTTTGCCCTGTTCGTAGGAATCCAGAAATATTTCCATAGCCTCCATTCTGACCCTTGCCAGTTCTTCAACGGATGTAATCATATTCCACTTAAACTTCTCCCGGTTTTTTGCTGTCTGACTCAGCACATCATCATAAGTCTCGGAAATCCTCTTTCTTATTTCTTCCTTCGTCAGATTATAAATCGGGTCCGCTGAAACGACACGGCCCCCTCTTTTATTGCATTCGCTGTTAAAGGAGGCAGGACCGTCGCCGCATCCCAGAATCTTCAGCTTCAGTTCATCTTCAGTAAAATCGAACATCCTCAGGTATTCATGATAATTCCGTCCCCAGGGGACTATGTCTTTATATCTGAATGCCACTTTATTCTGCTCTCCGCCTCTCCGGTTTCAGGGAATATTGTCGCCCGTTTCACAAGATGATTCATCCGGCGTCTTTCAATGCCTTTTCAATGTCCTCCAGAAGGTCAGCGATATTTTCTATCCCGACCGAAAGCCTCAGAAGGGAGTCGTTTATCCCGGTCCTCTTTCTTTCCGCCTGCGTCATCTTTGCGTGCGAAGTAACGGCCGGGGAGCAGATAGTGGTCTCTATTCCGCCCAGACTGACCGCGGGCTTGATTAGCCTCAGGCCCTTCACAAAAACCTCTGCATTGACGTCAGGCTCGAAAGAGAGCATCGCCCCGAAGCCGTCCATTTGGGATTTGGCGATTTCATGGTAAGGCGAACCCGGCAAGCCGGGATAGTTCACTTTGGCGATCCTGGGGTGTGCCTCCAGATATTCAGCGACCTGAAGGGCGTTTTCAGACTGTCGCTCTACCCTGATCGCCAGGGTTTTGAGACTCCTCTCGATCAGGTAGCAGGTAAGCGCGTTGACGCTGCCCCCCAAATGCCTTGCTACCTTGCGGATCCGTGACGCGTTCGCCTTATTCGCAACCGCGGCGCCGCAGCAGAGATCACTATGGCCGCCCAGGTACTTCGTTCCGCTGTGCACCACGACAGCTATTCCAAGCGCGAGAGGGTTCTGGTGTATTGGTGTGGCAAAGGTGTTGTCGATTATGGCAACCACGCCTGCCCCACGGGCGAATTCGGCAATCTTCCGGATGTCGACAACGCTCAGGAGGGGGTTCGTCGGGGATTCGATAACAATTACCTTTGTTTTCTTCTGTACGCATTGACATACCGAATCCGCGTCAGTTGCGGCAAAGGTGTATTCTATTCCGAATTTTCCGAAGAGGTCAGTCGCGAAGGCATGTGTTCCCCCATAAAGTTCGTCCATCATTACGACGTGGTCTCCGCCAGCGGCGAAGGCGAGTATCGAGGTGCTCATCGCGGCCATCCCGGAGCTGAAGAGCACACCGTCTTCAGCTCCCTCGAGCGCAGCGATTTTTTCGATTATTGCCTTCTGGTTCGGCGTGTTGAAATAACGGGGATAGGGGACATCACTGCCTTCGAGATAGTTGAAGGCCGATGAGGGATAAACAGGACTGTTTACCCCGCCGGCTATGGTGTCATCTAAATTGCCGCTATGGATGCACTGCGTCTCTTTTCTCATTTCATGTCTCCTTTATTGCTCTATGCAGCCGGATCATAATTGAATAACCTCAGCCCTGACGGTTTATTGCTTTGGCGACTGCAGATATTTTGCCGCAACATTGCCTGCCACAAACATTTCAAAAAACTGTCTTTTGGGGACAGCTTTGAGTATTTCGGCCGCTATATAATTGGCATCCTTCCCCTGAGCTGACAATTTCCTTCCGATTTTTTCACAGGTCATCAGATACTGCTTCATCTCCAGGATGTCCGTTTTTGTTGAGACCGGCCCGTGCCCCGGGATTATGGCGGCCGTGTCCATGGTGGAAATATAATCGAGGACGCTGATCCAGCTTATAATGTCACCGTCCCTCATGTTCGGGTGAAAACCGGTGAAAAGGATGTCGCCTGCAAACAACGTCTTAGTGTCAGGGACATATACCAGTATGCTCCCATCGGTATGAGACGGACCTGGATAAATCAGCTCCACCTTCCGTCCGCCAAGGTCAATCTCCATACCGTCGTTGAAAGTAAGTGAGGCTTCCGCCACCTTTGTCCCCTGCAGCAGTTCATCCGTAAGGCCATAGTTTTTTGCCTTCTGCAGGATAGTAGATGCAGCGGCCTCAGCGTTTTTCTTGCAATTGGTCTGCGAGACCTCAACTGCGTCCCGCCCGATGAAGTCATTATTGCCCAGCGTGTGGTCGAGGTGCTCATGTGTATTTACCACGTACTTAATCGGCTTATCTGAAACAGCTCTGATGTCTCTGATAAAACGCCGGGCCTCCTTCGACGAAATCAGGGTATCCACCACTACTATACCTTCCCTGCCGATTATGATCCCTGCGTTTGCTCCGAAGCTCCTCGCGGGAACGGGATTTTTCTCATCGACATAAGAGTAAACCCCGTCCGCTATCTTTGTAAGTCCCTGAGCGGCAGCCGGTTGACCGCCCAATACATATGAAAGCAATACTGCGATAAGAAATATGATACTGCCGATTTTTTTCATGCCAATCTCCTTATGTTGCCGGTATTACTGATAAAAAGCCGTCTAAGACGGTCGTATTAATATGCAAAAGTATCCACATGATTGTGCGTCGTTACAGATACTCCTTTCTGACCGGCGACCAGGCATCGACTGCCTTGCAGGGTCTGTCTCCAGTGGAGACTGCATGCCGGACATTGGAAGGGATAGCAATAACCTCTCCGGGATTCAGGACTGATCGTATTCCTTGATATGTAAACGTCAGGGTCCCTTCCAACACCAGGGTAATCTGCTCCGCCTCGTGCGAATGATCAGGGAATAAGGTATCCGGCGCCATCTCGAAATAGGTCAGCATGCTTTTTTCAAGTCCCACCGCCCACATCTCTGCACCGGGGACCGCCGGCTTCAGGGGCAGGTCATCCCTGCGGTAAACCCTCACGGATGGCCCCTGCGGCTTCATAATTTCGTTCTTCATCTCGCACCTCCAAAAATAAAAAGGCCACGGAGTTTTCTCCGTGGCCTTCGGGTTGTTCTATCGGGTCTTGCTAACAGCTAATAAAAACCCCTCCCGGCCACGGCATTAATATGCCATGCCCTCTTAAGGGTTGCTCTCGCTATTAATACACTTCTGCAAAACATGGCAGGAGTATAGAAAATTATTGGTTTGGATGTCAATGTGAAAGTGTCCATTTGCATAATCTTATTTACGCCTTGACCTGGGCCGCTTTCTGCTGTCTGGCTCATCTCTTTCCTCCATAAACCGAAAATATTCCATATTTATAAAAACAGTCGACCTCGCTGAAGCCGGTCTCAATCAGCGCCTTCAACTGGCTCTCCAGGGTGTCGGGTTTGTTTTCCGCAAGGTCTTTATACCTTTCTATGATGTTGACTCCAGGCTCATCTTTCACGCCTAAAGCCGACTTTGCAGCGTCCATCCATTCCTGCCACATCTCCATATACCATTGGTCAAGCGCTTCAGTGGGCGGAAGGACAACATCGATATTCACAAAATATCCCCCGTCCTCAAGCAGGGAGTGGACCTTCTTAAACAACATTATCTTTTCGCTTAGCGTCAGGTGATGTATTGCCATGGAGGAGACCACAAAGGCATATCTCTCCGCCAGAACGTCTTTTTCAAGCAGTTCCTGAAAGCTTGCCCGGACATAGCGGAAGTCTCCGAATTTCCCGAGCCTTTGCCTGGCCTTTGCCAGCATGTCATCCGAGCCGTCAAGGAGAGTGACCGAGAGCGGGCCGCCAGCCTGCAAAAGCTCGCCGGTAAGGATCCCGTCTCCGCATCCAAGGTCAAGGAGCCGTTTGTTTGACGCCGGCTGGAGAAAGTGGGTCATGAATGAGCGGAGGATGGCAAACATCCTCCTGCGTTCGACGATATAGATATCCGCCTTGTCCAGGTAGTTTCGGCTGAAATCGGCCCTTGCCCAGTTTGTTCTGTTGAAATCGGTCATAATGCCTCCAAAAACAAAAAGGCCGCGGGGTCTGCCGCGGCCTTTGGATTACTGTCTCAGCTAACAGCTAATAGAAAACCTTCCGGGCCGCGGCATTGATACGCCAGGACTTCCCGAGAAATTCCCAAATAATTATCGGGTACGTGTTAATCATTTTTGAAGTATAGAGAAAGGTCTCTTCTGATGTCAAGCGGCCAAGCGGAGACGTTATGGGGCCGAACAAGGGCTTGACAGTATTGCCGATCTTCAATATAATGACCAATAGTCATATTATGAATACTGGTCAGAACAGAAAGACGGAACGCAGAAAAAGCGAGCAGCTTGCGCGCAGGACCGCCATCCTCAAGGCAGCAAGGGAAGTCTTTTTCGCAAAGGGGTTTATGAATGCCACTATTGACGAAATAGCCGACCGGTGCGGTCTCGCAAAAGGCACAATCTACCTCTACTTCAAGAGCAAGGAAGAACTCTACGTCTCGATCATGGCCGAGGGCATGGGCCGCCTGAGGAAAGAGTTTGAAGCCCTGAGGAAGCACCGGCCGGGGGAGAAGTACCTAGTGGAAAATGCCTTCAGGACTTACTACGGCTTCTACCTCAGGAACAAAAAATATTTCAGGATAATGTTCCTGAGCAGCCACCCCGACGTACGCGCCCGTGTTCCGGAAGAACTACTCGTTGATTGCATGGAAGCGGCCCGTGAATGTCTCGGCATTGTCCGGGACCTTATACAGGAGGGCATTGAAAACCACTACTACCGGAAGGTGGATGCCTGGGCAGTGGCCAATATCCTCTGGGCCACTGTCAACGGGATCATCATGAGCTTTGAGCAGGACCCGCAATACAGGGAGGAGATCGTCGGCATGAAGCTGGAGCAGATGCTCCTGCATAGTCTTGATCTCGCGCTGGAAGGGCTGAGGGCCTGATAACCATGTTGTGGCTGGCTGTAAAGACCCTCTTTCATGAGAGGGGAAGGCTTGTGATTACGCTGACCGGGATTATCTTTTCGACAGTGCTCACCCTGACACAGGTCTCGATGTATCTGGGCATGATGGGAAACGCCACGGGGGTCATCAGGCATGCTGACGCGGACATCTGGATCATGTCCAAGAACGTACAGAATTTTGATTTTGCCAACCCTTTTCCAGAAGAGAGAATCAACCGGGTCAGGGCCCTGCCGGAGGTCCTCCGGGCTGACAGGTTCATCCTGACCTGGGGCTTTCTGAAGCTGGCCAGCGGCGGGCAGGAACAGGTCCAGATCATCGGGTTCAACCCTGATACCGGTGTCGGGGCCCCATGGTCCATGGTCTCGGGCAATATTTCGGATGTAAAGGGCGGCAGGTACATGATCATCGACAGGACAGCGGAGAAACGGCTGGGCGGACTTCAGCCCGGCACGATATGGGAGTTGAACCAGGTGCAGTTCAAGCTGGCCGGGCTTTCCGAAGGGACCAGGAGCTTTACAACGGCCCCGGTCATATTCATCGCCTACAACCAGGTCCACAGGTTCCTGACATCCTTTGTGCGCGATGACCAGGCAACTTACATTGTGGCAAAACTCAGGGACAGGCGAGACCTCGAAAAGACGATCGCAACCCTGCGCGCCATGATGAAGGACAACGACGTACTTTCGAAAGAGGATTTCATATGGAAGACCGTCATGTACTGGACTGTGCAGACCGGCATGGGCATGGGCTTTTTCCTTACCGCAGTCCTCGGTCTGATCGTCGGCGGGGCAATAGTCGGCCAGACTGTCTACGCGAATACCATGGAGCACCTGAGAGAATACGGCACGCTGAAGGCCCTGGGCGCCAGGAACAGCGACATCTATACAGTGATCTTCAGCCAGGTCGGGATCAGCGCTGTAATCGGGTTTGCGGCAGGTTCGCTCATTATCCTCCTGCTCAGAAACGGGGCGGAAAAGGCCGGGGTGACACTCTATCTGCATCCTCTTTTGTTCGTAGCACTCTTCTTCATCGTGCTTTCGACCTGTTTCCTGTCCGCATATTTTTCTGTCAGAAAAGTCCGGAACCTTGATCCCGTTACCGTGTTCAGGTCCTGACGTGCCATGACCATGATACTTGAGACAAAAGAGGTGGGAAAGGTCTACAGCGAAGGTGAAAGCAGGGTGGTTGCCGTTGACTCGATAACCCTGGGGTTGAACAAATACGAAATGCTGCTTATCATGGGGCCGTCAGGCTCAGGCAAGACAACTCTCCTTTCGATCATGGGCTGCATCCTGCATCCGACCAGCGGAGAGGTGATCATAGACGGCCAGGCAACAGGCAGACTCAGTGAGGCCGCGCTTCCGGACATCAGGAAAAAGTATTTCGGCTTCGTGTTTCAGTCTTTCAATCTTTTTCCGTCTCTTACCGCGGCTGAGAATGTCGAGCTTGTACTGAGGCTGAAAAAGACGGACGCATCGAGATTGCGGCCGGCTGCGCTGGAGCTTCTCGAAGCAGTCGGGCTGGACAAACGGGCGGGGTTCTATCCCGCTGACCTGAGCGGCGGGGAGAAGCAGCGGGTCGCCTTTGCCCGGGCCCTCGCGGGAGATCCCCCGATAATCCTCGCGGATGAACCTACTGCCAACCTCGATTCAAAGACCGGACTGGAAGTCCTGAAACTCCTGGGGGAAATGGCTGAACAGTACGGCAAGGCGATCGTGATCGTAAGTCATGATCCCAAGGCAGAGGCAATGGCCCACCGGGTCATATATCTTGAAGACGGGAGAATAAAAAAATGAAGAAGATACTGGCAGCGGCGGCTCTGGCAGTTATTTTGACGATTGTAATATTTGCGGTGCTGCACAAAAAGAAGAACACACAGGAGACGGCTGGCATTGCTCAGGGCAGGACTGTCATACAGGTTGCGGCCGAAGGGAAGGTCGAAGCGATGCCCGGCTGCGAGGTTGAGGTCGGCAGCGAACTCGAAGGCAGAATAGCTGAAATGTTCGTTGAAGAAGGGGCCTCCGTAAGAAAGGGCGACCTCATCGCGGAGATGGAAAACAGGGACATCCAGGCCAAGCTGAAAGAGGCCGAGGCAGAATCTGCGGCTTCCCGGGCAAAATACCGCGAGGTGGCCACAGGTGCCCGGGACGAGGAGCTCAGGCGGGCCGATGCCACATATGAAAAAGCGACTGCGGATATGGAAGCTGCCGGGAGGGAAGCAGAGCGGTATGGTCAGCTTTATCAGAAAGGCATTGTCTCAAAGTCATCGCTTGATGAAATGGAAAGGGCGTACCGGGTCGCGGCAGGGCGTCCGGAAAGAGGCCGCTGAAGAGCGGAACCTGCTGAAGGCAGGACCGAAGAAGGACACCCTGACCTATTATGAGGACGCCTCAAACAAGGCTGATGCCTCCGCCCTCTACTACCGGACAATCCTCGACAAGAGCAGGATCGTTTCTCCGATTACCGGCAAGGTGATCAGAAAATACCTCCAGAGAGGAGAGATGGTGAGCAAGGAATTCCAACCCTATCTCGTCGCAGTTGCAGACGTCGAAAGGGTGAGGATAAATGCCGAGGTGGACGAAACAGATGTGGGCAAGTTCAAGGCGTCGGAGACCCGGCTGAGGTCTCATCATATGCCTACCCAGGAGAGGTATTTACAGGAACAGTCACGGAGATCGCTGATTATGCGGGGCTCAGAAGAATCACCCCGAACAATCCAATAAAAAACCGCGATATGAAGATCGTTCAGGTCAAAATCGGACTCGCTCAAAGGACCCCGCTTAAACTTGGCATGACCGTCGATGTCAGAATCCTGCCTGCCGGGTCCGGTAATGGAGGGGGAGGGCAGTCGAAGAAGGACATGCGGGACAACTGACATTATCAAAGTCAATTTTTTGTATTCGAGACCTCTGAAAACTCGCTGAGTCTTTCTTCAAACTCTTTTGTTTTTGCTTCTTGTTCTTCGGTCAGCGCTGCCAGTTTTTTGAAAAGGAGATCGATTTCTTCTTTTGCCGGTGTATGGTCCTGGAGAGGCTTTTAATCTGTTCCCAGTCGCCTTTTACCGACGCCTCGAGAAGTTTTGCATTGTCATCGTCTATCTGCTTTTCCAGCCTTGTAATGTCCTCTTCAATCCCGCTGATCTCTTTTTGAAGGGGCCCGAGGGTCTTTGTGCGTTCAGTTATTATTTCCGCCTTGAGTTTGCGGAGATTTTTCCTGTTGACTGAAGGAGCGGGAGTTGATGACTGTGAATCCGCAGGAGCCGGCGAAGGCGGGGCGTCTCCTTCATTTTTCCAGCCGACCCTGTCCAGGAAGTCCTGGTAGGTCCCCTCAAAGACCTTTACTTCGTTATTATCGAAGACTATCAGCTTTTGGGCCACCGCGTGCAGCACCATCTCACTGTGCGTCACGATCATAACAGCGCCTTTGAAGACCTCGAGGGCCTCTATCAGGGAATCGATCGATTCCATATCAAGGTGGTTGGTGGGTTCGTCCAGCATAAGCATATTCGAAGGCTTGACCAGGAGTTTCCCCAGCAGAACACGGCTTTTTTCTCCGCCGGACAGTACAGAGATTTTTTTCAGGGCATGGTCACCCTCGAACATCATCGCCCCGCAGATCTTTCGCGCCGCGCCACGGCTGTGATCAGGGTGGGCGTCCATGATCTCCTGCTTCAACGGTCTTCGATTGGTTCAGACGGTTTATGTTTGTCTGGCCGAAATACGCCAGATGCAGGTCCGGGTGATGTCTGACTGTCCCGGACCGGGGATGCAATTCGCGTGACAAGAGATTCAAGAGGGTAGATTTGCCTTTCCCGTTTTTTCCTATGATCGCTATCCTGTCGTTTTTTTCGATTGATATGGAAAAGTCTTTAATCAGCGGTGCGCTTTCAGGACCAAAGGCAAAGGTGACGTCTTGTGCTTCAAGAAGGCGTTTGCCGGTAAAGGTCCGGGAGTTGAATTCGAAATCCAGAGCTTTGATCTCAGAGAGCTTATCGAGCTTTTCCTTTTTGCCGAGGGCCTTTATACGGGACTGCACGGCCTTAGCCTTGTTAGCCTGGACCCTGAAACGGTTTATGAACTCCTCAACCTCTTTGCGTTTTTTTGCATCGTTTATCCTTGTCTTTTCGTATATTTCTTCTTCCTGGAGTATCTGCTGGTATAATTTCTCAGTAGGACCTTCGATCTTTTTTATTTTCAGGCGGTGAATAGCCATGGTATGGGTTGTCACGCTGTCCATGAAGCTGCGGTCATGGGTGATGATGATCAGCTCGTTTTTCCAGTTCCTCAGGAATTGTATCAGCCAGCGTATCGATACAATATCCAGATAGTTCGTCGGTTCGTCGAGCAGGAGCAGGTTCGGCTCGGAGACCAGGACCTTTGCAAGATTCAGGCGCACCTGAAACCCTCCGGAAAGGGCCGCAGGATCAAGATCAAGGTCATCGGCGGCAAACCCGAGTCCCGACAGGATCGCCTTTACTTTGTAAGATTCATCCCTGCCGTCCTCAGCTTTCGGGAGGCTGAGACATGCTTCCTGGAGAACTGTCTGTTCGGTAAATTTCAGATGCTGCGAGAGATGTCCGATATGGTAATGATTTGGAATTCTGATCGCGCCTGAGTCAGGATGCTCCTCGTTGAGTATCATCCTGAACAGGGTGGTTTTGCCATGACCGTTTCTTCCAACCAGACCAACCCGTTCTCCCGGGTTTATAGTAAAACTGACGTCATCGAAGATAATCTGGCGTCCGTATGCTTTTTCTAAATTATTGGCCTGTATCATTATTTATGGTAGAGGATTTATGAAAATGGGAAAAAAGATATAAATTCTCGGCCGTTATTACTGTTTGAGCATGATAGTATATTAATATTCAGGGTCTCTATTTGTTTTTCTGCAAAAAAGGAAATTCTGATGTCTGAGGAAATATGTTATAACGAAAAAAGCGAGTTAAGCAAGTTCCCCCTGCTCAGCAGGGGGAACAGTTGGTCCAATTACTGTTTAACAACATTGATTGCTTTAGGTCCTTTAGGGCCATTTTCAATCTCAAAGCTGACTTTGTCTCCCTCGCTAAGGGACTTAAATCCATTGCTCTGAATTGAAGAATAGTGGACGAATACATCGCCGCCGTCTTCGCTGGTGATGAATCCGAAACCTTTGGATTCATTAAACCATTTTACTGTTCCATTAGCCATTCCTTTACCTCCTTACATATAAACTAAAATCTCAGAATGACCGTTCCCACAAAAAAAGACCCCAAAGCTAAAAGTCTTTGCGGTCTTATCAGGTACAAAAACTTCTGAAACTTCGAAAAAATTCTATCATGGGCGATTATGATTAGTCAATGGTGAAATTGTTAAAATTATATGCCGTCTTTTCCCGGAGAAGCAGGCGAAAAGCAGAGCCAATTCGCCGACAGGCCGGGGTCAGGTATCAGGCCCTGACTTGGCGGGTTTTTTCGTCCCTTCGTATAATTCATACTCAAGCAGTCTGCATTCGATATTGCTGTTGAAGAACTGGACCTTCCTCCTGCTTCGTAATCCGATCTTCTTTGCAAGGCCCGGGTTGCCGGTAAAAACAAAGCCTGTATATCCTTTGCATTTCTGCTTGAAAAAATCGCCTATGCCTTTATAGGTATCTGCAAGTTCATCCATTTGTCCCATGCGCTCTCCGTATTCAGGATTGAGCAATACAAGACCGCTGTCGTTCGCGGGATCGGCGTATCCGCGAATTCTGAGACGCTGAATTCTATCAGATGTTCAACCCCGGCGGTCCTGGCATTTTCCCGGGCAGCATCAATCGCCTGCCTGCTGATATCTGTTGCGATTATCCTGTTCCGCAGGGTTTTATTACAAAGCAGCAAGGCCTCACGCCGAAGTCCTTCCCAGAGGGCCTTATCGAACTCCCTTCAGGTGCATGAAGCAGAAATTGTTTCTCAGAATAGCCCGGCGCTTTATTCAGACCGATCAAGGCGGCCTCGATAGCAAGTGTGCCGCTGCCGCACATCGGATTAATGAAATGGCCGTTGTCCTGCCAGCCTGTTGCCAGCACGATCGCGGCGGCAAGGGTCTCCTGAAGAGGGGCCTTCAGAGGGATTTTTCTGTAACCTCTTTTTGACAGAGGTTCTCCCGAGGTGTCGATATAAAGGGCGCATTCTTCGTCTTTCCAGTGCAGATGTACGACTGCCCGGTCTCTTTCAGGGCCTGAATCAGGGCGGCGGCCGAATCTCTTCATGAACCTGTCGGCGATTGCGTCTTTGCACTTCAGGTTCGCAAAACGGGAGTCATTGATGGACGGTGTATCAACGGTCGAAGTGACGCTGAGATGTCCGTTTTCGTAAATATAATCCTCCCACGGAACTTTTGCCGTTTCCCTGTAGAGTTCGTCAGGCGTCTTTGCTCTGAACTCTGAGAGGAGATAGAGCACGCGGTGCCCTGTCCTCAGGAACAGATTGAGGCGCATGGTCTCATCCAGCGTCCCTTCTGTTTCCACACCTGAGACGGATTCTGACAGTACCGCAAAACCCAGTGACCGCACCTCTGTTGCGAGGTAGCTCTGAAGGCCTTTGGGGCAGGTGATGAATATCCTGTTCTTTTTCATTAAAATGGATTATACATTATGACGGCAAAAATCGAGAAACGTGAAGTACAACCCCGAGCTGCAAACGTTCCGCCGTCAGCAATAAGTTATCAGCGAAAAGCATAATATACGTGGCCCATGAATTAGCGCCCAGTGTCCTGGACGTTCTCTTCCTGAAAGCTGCCCGCTGAAGGCTGACAGCGAACTATTGCACCGGAGGCGCCTATACAATTCCTCAGGTAATGTGGCATTATTGTTCAGTTTACTCCCCGGCGTCGCCGGAAGGCAGAGGGATTTGTAAAGATAGAAGCTTATGTTTTAAAATATTGACACGGGAAATAAGTACCGTCTGTTTCCCGGAGCTGGAATATGGTAAAGAGACAAAGAGGAACTGATATCGCTAAAATAGGACGAACTGACAGTCTGAAGATACGGCATAATGAAATTCTTAAGAACAAGGAGGGATTAATGAGAAGCGTTCTTTTGATAGCAGTCCTGAGTTTTATTATCGTGGCCGGTTGCAGCGAGCCCAAGGCCCCTCCTCCCACAGCCAAAACACATAGAGAGCAACGCTCGTTACCGTTACAATCGGGCTTATCCCTGAGCAGAATATTTTCAGGCAGATGGACCGGTATGAGCCTCTTGCCGCCTATATCTCGAAAAAACTCGGGATAAAGATAAAACTCAAGGTCCTTCCCCGCTACGGGAATATTATCGATAATTTCGTGTCCGAAGGAATGGACGGTGCATTTTTCGGGAGCTTCACCTATGCCCTGGCGCATGCCAAATTGGGGGTTGAAGTCCTCGCAAGGCCTGAGGACAATGAGGGGAGATCTACATACCATGGATTGATCCTTGTGAGGAAGGACAGTCTTATCAGAACGGCGGACGACATGAAGGGGAAAAGGTTTGCCTTTGTGGACAAGGCGACAACAGCCGGGTATCTGCTCCCCCTGGCATATTTTAAAAAACATGGGATTGGAGATTACCGGGCCTATCTTAAAGAAGTGTATTTTGCCGGGACCCATGAGGGTGTCATCGAAGATGTCCTGAATAAAAAGGCTGACATAGGGGCTGCAAAGAATACTGTATTTGACAGGCTTGCAATGGCGGACGAGAGGATAAAGAACGAACTGCTTGTCCTTGACCAATCACCTGAAGTGCCTGAAAACGGACTTGCAGTGAGAAAAGACCTCGACAGTTCATTAAAAAAGAAACTGAAAGAGGTGCTGTTAAATATGCAGAATGACCCTGAGGGCAAGAATGTCCTGAACAGATTTGGAGCCCAAAAATTTATCGAAACAACAGACAAGGATTACGGGCCTGTGCTCGCGTATGCAAAGGAAATAGGCCTGAATCTTGCCGTTTACGACTATATGAATAAATAATGAAGAAAAAGATCATCATAGGCCTCAGCATTTTTGCCCTGATTTTTCTTCATTGGAGGCATATACATAATTGTCACTATCGAAAAGACCACGTCGAAATTCGACCAGCTCATAGAACTCCATCAGGTTGAGATATTGAGGGAACATCTTCTGATACAGATCAAGAGGGTGCAGACCGACCTCAATGTGAAGGACACCCACTTTGCGCGGGACATCGATGTCATTGTCAAGAATGTGAGGGGCATGCACGGCGTGGTCAATACCTGTTTCATGTGTCATCACACTGAAGACTGTAACAAAAAAACTCGAGGAGATGAAAAAACAGACGATAGAGTATGAAGACGCCTTAAGCAGGGTCCTGACAGTCAGGGCCAACGCCCCGAGATTGGTGGAGGAAGAAGAAAACGCCTTCAGGACAGGAGAAGTGCTCACCACGATGGTCAACAGCATGATCATGTTGACGAGCATGAAGCTCAGCGAGAAAACCCAGTCTGTCCTCAGGGACGTGGCCCGGACAAAGACAATACTTTTCCTGCTTGTGGCTGTCGGGCCTCTCTTTGCCACTGCCCTGGCCTTTGTTTTTATAAGGGGTTTTACAAAACCGGTCAATGTACTCCTCGATGCTACAAGAAAGATAAAGACCGGGGATCTGGATTTCAGGGTAGAAGGCCTGAAAGATGAGCTTGGAGAACTGGCAGGCTCCTTTAATGAGATGGCGGTTTCGCTGAAGAAACAGCTGGTAAGGATAGAGGAGAGCGAAAAACGTTACAGGATGCTCTTTGAAAAGGCCGGGGATGCTATTTTCATCATTGATGCCGAAGGGGAAAACAAAGGACGCATAATAGAGGCCAACAAAGCTGTTGAAGAAATGCACGGATATACGCTCGACGAAATCCTGACGATGAAAATGACAGACTTCGATACTCCGGAGGCTGCCCAGAATTCTCCGGAGTCTGATGAAGCGCATTTTGCAGGGGGAACAGATCAAGACAGAAATTGAACATCGGAAAAAAGACGGCACTGTTTTCCCAGTTGAGATCAGCGCCGGCCTGCTTGAAATTGGGGACCATAAGTATGTTCTGGCCTTTGACAGGGACATCACCGAGCGCAAGCGTTCTGAGGAGGCCTTGCAGAGGACGGAGCAGATAAAGGTATGCGGCGAGATGGCGGTCGGGATGGCCCATGAAATAAAAAACCCCCTTGCCGGCATCAAGGTGTCGATTGAGGTGCTGCTTGAGGAACTCAACCTTGCGGACGGCGACAGGGATGTGCTCGTGAAGGTAATCAGCGAGATCAAACGGCTGGAATTGCTGATCAAGTCCCTCCTTAATTTTGCGAAGCCGCCGAAGCCCCAATTTTCTCTGGTGGATGTACAGGGCATTCTTGATACTGTCACGAGTTTCTCCCTCAAAACGCCCTCTTTTTCGCCTGTCATGGTCCTGAAGGATTATGATGAGCATCTCCCCAGAATCATGGCTGACCCGATGCAATTGCAACAGGTATTTATGAACCTGATTCTCAATGCGGTCGAGGCCATGCCGGGGGGAGGGACCCTGACCTTGAAAACCTCTCTTGAAAAAGCGTCACATGCGCTCCAGATAATGATTTCCGATACAGGCAAGGGCATAGAAGACGAAGAGAAGGGAAAGATTTTCCAGCCGTTCTTTACCACTAAATCGAAGGGTACCGGCCTGGGTCTGGCAATTACGAAAAGGTTGATCGAACAGCACGGGGGGAGCATTATCGCGGAAAAAAATAATCCGACCGGCACCACCTTCAGGATCAGTTTCCCTCTCAGACACTGGAAAGAGGAAGAACTGGCATCATGAAAACCGGAAAGATATTCCTGCTGGATGATGATGAACTCATTGTATCGATGCTTTCCAGGGCCCTGAAGAAAGACGGGTATGAGATAAAGTCTGAACTGGAAACTGACGGAGTGGTAAATAAGATCAGGTCATGGTCCCCTGATGTTGTGATGCTTGATATTAATATGCCTGAGCAGAGCGGTATTGATATACTCCAGGAATTAAGGCGTAAGGAAGTCGACGCTCAGGTTGTCATGCTTTCAGCGGATGACACGGCAGAAACAGCTGTCAAGGCCATGAAGCTGGGCGCTGCAGATTATCTGACCAAACCCTTCAATATGGATGAAGTGCGGATTGTCATCAGCAACATCGTTGAAAAACATAAGCTCAAGCACGAGGTGGAATACTATCGAAACATCAGTTCCCAGCTCTTCGAGAAGGAGCTTCTCGGAGAAGCGGACTCGATAAAGGACTTGAAGGCAAAGGCAGAGAGGATAGCACAGGCACATGTAGCAAGCGTGCTCATCTCGGGCGAAAGCGGGACCGGCAAGGAACTCGTGGCACGACAAATACATTATCTGATGCACGGGGGGGCCAGCCAGGGATTTACCCCCTTCAGGGCGGTCAACTGCACTGCCTTGCCGGAGACATTACTGGAGAGCGAGCTTTTCGGGTACGATAAGGGCTCTTTCACAGACGCGAAATCCGACAAGAAGGGCGTCTTTGAGCTGGCTGACGGCGGTTCGATACTCCTTGACGAGATAGGTGATATGAAACTCAGCCTCCAGGGCAAGCTGCTGCGGGTGCTGGAGGAAAGGACTGTACGGCGTATCGGAGGGAACATAGAGATACCGATCGATGTTACGGTCATTGCGACTACCAACAGGGACATCCCGGCCGCAATTGAAAAAGAAGAGTTCCGGATGGACTTATTTTACCGGTTGAATGCCTTTTCGCTTTTCATCCCCCCTCTGAGGGACAGGAAGGAAGACATCATGCTGCTTGCCAGACATTTTCTCTCGCAATTTGCAGCGAAATACAAAAATCAGAAGATCAGGGACTTCTCACCCGGAGCTGAAAAACTTTTAACTTCCTACCGATGGCCGGGGAATGTGCGGGAGCTTAAGAATGTGATAGAAAGGATAGTCGTGCTTGAGACCATCGAGGTCATCCTGCCGGAGCATCTTCCCAAAGAGGTCCTGAATCAGCCGGCGGCCGCAGCTTTTCAAACAGCGGAAAAGTTTGTCCTTCCTGAAACAGGGATATCCCTTGACGATATAGAAAGAGACCTTATTGCGCAGGCCCTCGAAAGGTCCAATAACAATAAGACCATTGCAGCAAAGCTCCTGAATATAAGCTATGACTCCCTGCGTTACCAGATAAAGAAATTCAAACTAGAGCAGGAGTGAGTTGACGAGAGAAGAATAAACCGGAGGCTGCTCCAATAATTTTATGCCCAGCCCGTAGTTCAGGCCTTCAGGCAACTGCCAGCCATATGCAAGAGAGGGTGTAGTATTTTTGACCGATTCTACGGCCCTGACCACCTCTCCCTTAAGCGGGATCACCTCTCCTTCATTCACCTCCAAAATAATATCATTCAATGTAGTTCCGCACTCCAAAAATTTGTCTGTGAGAATAAACATGCCTGTAAATGAAAGGTTGCATACCAGGCCTGTGCACTGATTGCCGAATCTGACCGGATAGGTTTTCAGCTTCCTCTGGTGCCTCTTGCGCGAGAGTATGTCCAGGAGGACATGTTTCAGGTCATCAAGGCCGAAAGGTTTTCCCATACATTCAACTGCGCCTCTCCGGATCGCCTCCTGCCGGATCCCCCCATCCTCACTGGAGGTTATGATAATAACACTGCTGTTGGGGGAGTTTCGTTTAATATAATCGAGGACCTCCCAGCCGTTTATGCCGGGCAGGTTTATATCAAGAACGACGACCTGGTACAACTGCTGCCGGATGTTTATAATAGCATCTTCTCCGGTAGTGCTGGCTGTGACATGAACAAAATCTTTTTCAAAAAAACGTTTCATGCCTGACAAAAGCAGTTCATTGTCATCAACTAATAAGACATTTTCAGGGCGCAATTAAGGCTTTTTCCTTTCAGGGCAAATGCACGATAATCCTCATAAAATATTAAGCAATATGTATGCCTGCAACTTACTTCTGCTGAAATAAATTAACTCATTGTTTTTGAATGATTTTTAGGGTAAATCTGTTGCCGGATATTGTTGCGGATAATTTTTTTGGTGAAATAACCGGATACCTCAGGTGTATTCGCTGAAAGTGAAGTGAAATCGCATTGAAGCTACTCCTGACCGAGGGGGCCAGACTTTGTGATCGTCTCATGCTGCGCATTATCGCTCCTGTTGTCCAGAGTCAGCGAATGTCTGGCTTTCTCATACAACCACTAAGACCTCTTATGAATGAGGTTATTTCTTCAGTTATAATCTTCTGAGGATTTCCCCGACTGCCACTTCACAGATTCCTGGACTTGTCCGGCCCAAAAAAAAAGGCAGGCGGTTTTCCGCCTGCCTTATGTCCAGTCTCAAAGACTTTTACTGAATTGATTTTACAATTACTCCTGTTACATTAGACGAGCCGACAACTATCGGTGATGGTATCGATTCAGCAGGGGTCGTAAAGGTGAGCCCTGTCTTGGTCGCCTTCACCGTATAGGTGCCCGGGGCCACATTGTTGACGGTGAAATTGCCGGTTGTGGCTGCGGATATAGCTATATATTTGTTCACTCCTGCCAGCTGCAGGTAGATGTAGCCGCCTCCTATAGGCGTCCCATTCTGCTTCGTAAGAGTACCGCTGACGCTGTACCTGGACGAAGTGCTGCCTACGGTTACCGCCGTATTAGCTGACGAAGAACCGAGTCCGCCGGTATCCTGTACGCTGTGTTTGATAGTGTAGATGCCTGGAGATATATAGGTGCAGACAAGGTCGGTATGGTCAGGCCCGGTTTTTACAGTGTTGTTCCCGCAGTTCACTGTTACGGTCATGGCGCCCGGCGCATCTTCAGCATCAGTAGATCTGTCGCTGATTGTCGCTGTCATGCCGCTGACCACAGGGGCCAGCATGACTGCAGTCGGGGCTGTGTTCTGTCCCATTGTTATAATGTTATACGAAGGCGACATATTCACCACACCATTGTTGTCCGTGACCGTCACGATTGTCGGATAAGAGCCTCTCGCGGAGTATTGGTGTGTGGTAACCGCCGGCGCAGAAACTATCGAGCCGTCGCCGAAGTTCCAGGCGTATGTGCAGGGCGCGGCCCCGCAGGCTGAGGCCGATGCATCAAAATTCACTTTATCACTGACCGTTCCGTCCACAGCCCATGTGTAAGTGGCTGTCCTCGGCGTTATCCTGTAATGGATATTTGTCCCGAATACCGAAAGCTGGCCGGGCGTAAGATGTACCGGTTTCCCGCTTCCGTCATGACACTGGCCGCAGACAGCATTGACATCAGGGTAGCTGTTCGGATTTTTGACGTCAAGATTAATTCTGAAAGGATGACTGGCCCCTCCTGTCGCATGGCAGGTGTTACACGCTTGTGTAATTCCAGCTATAGTAGAAAGGTCGACTAGGGGGGTGTTGGGCCCTGTAGGATGGTTCATCGGGAGCTTGTTCGTATGACAGTTCGAACAGTTGACAGAATCGCAGGTCGTACCGTGCGGACTGGCGACGTGGCAGTCCGCGCAGATCTGGGCTCCGGTCCGGCCGGTAGCGAGAGGATTCGGGTTATAAAGTTCAAGGTTTACACTGCCATTTTTGTGGTTTGCGACGTTCAGGGAATGGCAATGGCCGCAGCCGAATCGATACTCTCCGGCTGTACTTGTTATGGTATCTCCATAAGTCGTATTTGAAAGGGGGGCGCTGTGAGTTAAGTGCGCTCCTGTCGCAGGCGGGGAGGTGTGGCAGGTCTGACAGGCTGCCCAGTCGAGGTGATGGTTCACTCCATGACAGGAGGCGCAGTCGCAGGTGCCGGCGGAATTCGCGGTCCTTAAGTTAACATTTAATAAGATTACGGTACAAATTACAAGAAATAAAAACAGGCCCATGCCTTTCATCATCCTGATCTTAAGACCTGGTCCCCTGCCTTTTCCGGCATTATGCGAAGTCATACCCGGCCGTCTGAACATTGAAATACCTCCTGGATAGACAAAATTTCTTCATTATATTTAGCCCTCTGTATAAACACAAGGATTATCCTCCTAATTTAATGCTTTTATCCGGATAAAATATTCTTCATATCCCTGACTCTTAAATCGAACGTGCCGGGACACATAAAAAACGATACTTTAATAGAACATATTTACCATTTACCATGAAATCGGGGATTGCCTGATTTCTTGGTTCGAAAATCCTGATATGATCCTGGAGGGTTGCCGCCCGCCTGTCAGAAAATCGGCTATTCGGGCCGGGTATTTGCCCCTGCGATTCTTTGTTGTCCCATTCCGCTCTGGCTTGGTACCGGTTTAGCAAAAAAAAGCATTTTTGTTCTGCGTAAACCGACTTTCCAGTGTTCATTGAAGCAGGGTCAGGATTTTCGAACTCTGAAATCAGGTTTTCCCTGATTCCCTGCCTGAATCGAACTATGTTTTACTAGCTTAATTTATAATTTTGAAAATTATCACGAAATAAAACGAGAGTACTGCTACAGCATATAAAAGGCATGAGGGTAAAAAGAATGGTGAAAAATACGGGTCGTAAAACAAATTACTGGAAGATGGTAAAGGTATGTTGTCTTATGTTAATCCTGTTTTCTGCCATTGTGTATGTTGATTCGCCGGGCGCTGTGGATTATCCCCACAATGAAGGCAGCAATGCTATAAGTTGTTTGGAGTGCCATAAAGGTAATCCGCCCGGTCAGACGTCCGATCTGACAGTCTATCCTGTTGACGATCTGTGCGGGACCTGCCACACTGGGGATATAGCGCCTTTTGAAAAGACCCATTCGAGTTCGAACACATCAGGGACCTACGGGACCTGGTCAGTGAAATGCATAGTCTGTCACGACGCGCATCTGCAGCAACAGGCGGGCATGGGCAACGACAGTTACCTTTATACTTCCGCATCAACAGGTGTGATAAGCGGTCCGGAGTTTTCAAAGATCAGCAGTAATGGGGCGGGCTGGACCGACCATCAATGGGCTGGGATGCTGGTTATAGGGAACACGGCTTCAACCCCTCAGGTTTTCCATAAAATCTATGACAACAACGCGGACACACTGACTGTTGAAGGTCCGATATCAGATGTTTCAACCGGCGATATTTTCGCAATTGTATATGGCGGGCTGATAAAAAACTCGATCAACTATACAAAGACCAACGTCTCGCCCTCGGTGGAGATTTCGGGTCTGACCAGGTTCTACAGGAATTCCGGTGAGAATTCCTTTACAAACGGCACCGACATAGCCGGCAATCCGCCTGTGCCGACTCAGGGCATCTGTATCATATGTCACACAAAAACCAAATATCATACAAATGACGGAAAGGGCAGTTCACATTACGCAGGGGAAGACTGTGTATCCTGCCATAGCCACGAAGAAGGGTTTAAAAAGCCGGCTGCTGTCAATAATGGTGCGGGCGTCGGCTCCGGCGTTGCATCAGTCAGCGGCGGCATCCGGATGTTAGGTCCTGAAAACTGGACTCCTGCTGATCCCCTGAAGGCATTGAACTCCCCTGATGCCGCGTATGACCCGGCAACCAAAACATGCACCGGGGTCTATTGCCACAGCAACGGGGCGAGCTCAGCCAATCTTGCGTACAAGACAACACCGGCCTGGGACGGCGCCTTCGGCGATAATAAATGCGGAAGCTGCCACGACAACCCGCCGCAGTACGAAGGACAGTCTCATTACACTGCAACAGGCTTTATGGGCAAGGAAGGCGGTCATCTGGTCGGGATACATTTTGACAATATATATGACGGATCCGGCGGCCTGCTGGCAGCTGGTCCTACAGACCCGAGTAGCCACGGTGCCGCGGCTACCTCGACGACTATAACCTGTTACCTGTGCCATAACGGAGAAGTGAGTTCCACGACCATAGATACCTACGCTCTGGCCAATCTCGGGAGCAGTTCCATGAAGTGTTCATCGTGTCACTCATCTCCACAAGCCGGCATGATAGCTGACAAGAGTCTGCATGTAAACGGCCTCAAGAATGTAGCCCTTGCCAATGCCTTTACAGTGAAGTCTAAGGCCCAGTTGGAAGGCAACTTGCTTCCTGAGGGCTGGACCAGGACAGGCACATACAAGACGGCAGGGTCTTTCGACAGTGCCATGATGAATTCAGCGGACTGGAACCCTGCTACAAAGACTTGTACGACTGCATGTCATAACGGCCAGCCGGTGACATGGGGCGCAACCGATCTTACGTGTGCCGCCTGCCACACGTCGCTGTAAGGTTTTCAATTAATGCCAAATAACATTTTGGGTAAAAAACAAATAAAGAGAGGGAAAACGGTTATGAAGGGATCATATGTGTTGAGCTGTGAAGGAAACTGCAACAGAATTTCTAATTCGGGGCTATCCCTGCCGGCCGCGGTTTTTATCGCTGTCATGGCGGTCATAATGCTTTGCGGTAGTGGTGTTTCAGCCTATGCGGCCGACGCAACTACTGTGGGAGTGGTCAGCGCAGGGGCCTACGGCAGCACGTCCATAAAAGTTAAGATGCCTTACACTGGGGATGCCAATGGAAACAGCGCCTATACTGTCCAGTGGAAGTTATGCAGTTCTGGCACCTATGCTCCGGCTGATACCATTAACGGGACATACACTGCAAGCCCTTATGCTACTACCATAACCGGTCTGATTTCGAACACCTGCTACAACATCAAGGCAACGTTCACGGACGCCGACGGAGTTACAGGCACAAATCCGCAGGAAATAAGGATAATCTCAACCACTGACAATACCCTTCTCCATAACAGCAACCGTTTCCCAGGCTCTACAAAGTGGACCGGGAACTGGGGTTTGACCGGCGGCCAATATGGACAGATCACCTGTTTTACCTGTCATGAACCCCGCGCCACGAATATCAAGGGAATAAAGAGTACAATTACGGCACCGACTGGTACCTTTCCCGGCAGTGCTGTAAGTTTTCTGAGCACGAGCGGCTTTGGAAATGACTCTGACAATCATACAACATCAACCAAGGTATGCGAAGTGTGTCACAGTACGACCACCCATCACCGGTATGATACATCTGGTCAGACCGACGGCAAAAACCATCAGAACAATACCGATTGCCTGGCCTGTCACCCGCACTCCGCGGGGTTCTACTACGCGACGAGCGCCTGCGACTCATGCCATGGTAATGCACCGACGACGACAGCAATAGGAGGTCCGGACGGTCTTGCATCACCGGCGACGAATGCGCTTGGTTCCTCTACAGATCCTGGGGCGCATGCCAAACACGTAACAGCAAGGTCTATGACCTGCGATGCATGTCATAAGGGCAATACAATGCCGACCGTAAGCAACACCATCCAGATGGGCTTTGAAGTAAATGCAACCACGTATCCGGGCTGGGGCGGGACAGCCGTAACAACCGGCACATTCACAGGTGCAGATTCTCTGAATGCCCCGTATTCATGGGTAGCAAGCAACACCGGCACTACAGTCCAGACAGCTGCCAATTATGACAATACCTGTTCTGCGGTATACTGTCATGGTTCAACGCTCACCGGGGGGACTAAAACAAATCCTTCATGGGTATCGCCCACAGACGCGGCCTGCGGGACCTGTCACGGCGGGTCTGCATTTGCATCCAACTCGGCGAATCCTCCGACAGCAGGAAGCCACGTACGTCACTCCAGCAGCGCGGCAGGGAATGTCGGACTTGCCTGTAATAAATGTCACAGTACTACCACGGACATGGCCCACGTTGACGGAGCGGTCAAGTGGGGTCTGGACACGGCAGATACAAGATTCGGCGCTTCAGCCAAGTATAGCGGCTCAGCAAGCGGCACTACCGGCGGACTGGCACCGAGCAGCACCTACGGCAGCTGCGAAAGCACCTACTGCCACAGCACAGTGCAGGGAGCCAGCGGCGCAGGGGCCGGGACTTCAGCCTCAGTGCAGTGGGGGTCCGGGGTTACCTGTTCCAGCTGCCACGTTGACATGTCAACGGCTGCAAGCGGGACAGCTACCGGAAGCCATTATAAACACGCAAACACAGCTACGAACAGTTATGCCTGTTCGGTCTGTCATAACGGGGCAGGCTCAAATACGGCCAAGCATGCGGACGAGACTATCGACGTAGTATTTTCGGGCACAGTCCCGTCGGTCGGTTCGTATAACGGATCTAACTCAACCCCTGGTAACAACGCGCCGGGACAGGGATACGGCACGTGTTCGACGACCTATTGCCATGGCACAGGCACTCCGACCTGGGGTGGTGCACCGCTTGCATGTAACAACTGCCACGGCGCAGACAACGCCGGGGACCTGTCGGCAGGCCATGCGATCCACTATAACACGGCGACACTCCCGACAAACCTCAGCCCTGCGGACGACTTTGCAAGCTCTTATGCCTTTGGATGCTCGAGTTGCCATCCGACAAACCAGCATGCGATGGGGCCGGCAAACAGCAACAGCGATGCGGCGATAGGCGGTACGAAGTTAAGCTCAGGACAGTACACCGCCGGCGCAGCGAATACCGATGCGAAGGGCTTCAAGTACACCAATGGCTCCTGCTCGACGAACAACTGTCATAGCGATGGTCAGGGCGGGGCAGCGAAAACAGCTGCTACGTGGACAGCGGCAAAGACAGGTGACTGCGGAGTCTGTCACAACAAGGCCGGAGACGCATCGCCGACCTGGTCAGCGCCCCATACTAAACATGTAAATACATATGGGGGGAATGCAAACCTTTCGTGTAATACCTGCCATTCCGTGACAGCAGCCGGCAACACTGCTATCAACAACACACAGGCAGCACGGACCCAGCATCCCAACGGCACAAAGAATGTTGACCTAGGGACCTTTGCAGGTGGTTCGTATGTATCCGGCACAGGCTGTTCTGCAACCTACTGCCACAGTGAAGGTACGAATACAGGTGCCGGCCCATACACACAGCTGGCAACCCAGACATGGAGCGGAAGCACAGCGTGTGACAGCTGTCATACCGGCGGCACGGCGACAGGACCTTCATACACAAGCGGCTCACCGAAGGCAAACAGCCATAACACGCACGTGGTCACCAACAGCTACACATGCTTTGAATGTCACTCTGCAACGGTTGATGCCTCAAACGCGATCATAAGCGCTGCAAACCATGTGAACAAGAGCTATGACGTTGCAGGCGGAAAGGTAACCAGTTATACCTATGCAGTTGACGGCGGTACCTGCTCGACGGCATGCCATGGAGCGACCACGCCGAAATGGGGCACAACAAACTCATTGGGCTGCAGTTTCTGCCATGCATTCCCGCCGTCTGATCCGGCGCATTCATACCACATACAGAACTCTGCGCTTCTGACGCAGGCGTATGGCAATACGGAAATAAAATCTGATGCAGGCAGCTACTCCTTTGGCTGCGGCAACTGTCACCCTACTGATCTTGCTAAGCACAACGACGGGACAGTCGATGTCAACGTTGCCCAGCTTCTTTCCGACACGAACCTGAAGCAGTACAATCAGGTTGGGGGAACCTATAGCGTAACGCCTGGAACATCGAAAGACGGTACTTGTTCAGGAGTCTACTGCCATAGCGACGGATCCAAGGGAGCATCTAGTACATTCAAGGCGTCACCTGCCTGGAACACGACGGCGAGCGCCTGGGATGCAACCGCTAACAAGTGCGGCCAGTGCCACGACAACCCGCCGCAGTATGCGAGCGCGGGGGCCGGGGTAGCGGGTGCCAACTCGCATTACAGCGCGAACGGCTTTATGGGTGCAGAAGGCGGCCATATGGTCGGTATGCATACTGACAACATATCCAACAAGGTGAGTGGTTCGGGTCTGCTGTCTGCCGGCACCACGACTGACAGCAGTCATGGCAACGGTACAGTAGCCACGACGATCTCCTGCGATCTCTGCCATTCAGGCGTTACGGGCACAATAGACACCTATGCGATGAACGGAACCTCGAGCTGGTTCAAGTGCGGAGCGTGCCATACGGATGTCACGCCGACGAAGCTGCGGAACGGATCGATTGCTGACAAGGCACTCCACATCAACGGAGTGAAGAACGTGATATTTGCTGCAGTATCCATTAATTCCAAGGCACAGCTCAGGGATGGTTCGAAACCTGAGATGTGGACGAGAACAGGCGGATACAATACCTCAGGCTCCTACGACGCAGCGATGCTCAATGGGACCTGGGATTCCGGAACAAAGACTTGTACTACGGCATGTCATAACAACAAGCAAGCCACATGGGGCGATACTAACCTGACATGCGTAAGCTGCCATGAGAGCCTGTAGGAGGGCATCGTAACTATATGAGGAAAGGTGAGGTGATAACGGTTATGGGAAGATATATTTCTGGAAGGGATGACGAAAGTAATCCCGGAGGAAGATTTTTTGGGCGCAGATTTAATCTGCAACCGTGGTTCCGAAGGGCATCCATAACCGTTATTGTCTTTCTGCTGCTGGCAGGTTTTGCATCCGGCGTGTATGCGGCGACTGCGACTAATGTAGGTCCTGTATCCGCATGGCCTGACTCTACTACGTCGCTGCAGGTCAAGATGCCTTACACCGGTGACGACACGACCCCGAATAATACCTATACCGTCAAGTGGAAATTATGTACTGACGGAACATACCCGGTCCCGAATACCATCTCCGGCGCGCATACGGCAAGTCCTTATGTCGCTTCCATCACAGGTCTTACCTCGGGTAGCTGCTATAATATCCAGGCTACTTACAATGATGCAGACGGTGTGACCGGAGTCAATCCGCAGATACTGAAGATAATCGCCGGCGGTTCCGACACCACCCTTCTCCATAACAGCAACCGGTTTATCGGCTCAACAAAATGGACCGGTGACGGGGGCTGGGGTCTTGCCGGGACAAAATATGGACAGATCACCTGTTTTACCTGTCATGAACCCCGCGCCACGAATATCAAGGTAATAAAGAGTACAATTACGGCACCGGCTGGTGCCTTTCCCGGCAGTGCTGTAAGTTTTCTGAGCACGAGCGGCTTTGGAAATGACTCTGACAATCATACAACATCAACCAAGGTATGTGAAGTGTGTCACAGTACGACCACCCATCACCGGTATGATACATCTGGTCAGACCGACGGCAAAAACCATCAGAACAATACCGATTGCCTGGCCTGTCACCCGCACTCCGCGGGGTTCTACTACGCGACGAGCGCCTGCGACTCATGCCATGGTAATGCACCGACGACGACAGCAATAGGAGGTCCGGACGGTCTTGCATCACCGGCGACGAATGCGCTTGGTTCCTCTACAGATCCTGGGGCGCATGCCAAACACGTAACAGCAAGGTCTATGACCTGCGATGCATGTCATAAGGGCAATACAATGCCGACCGTAAGCAACACCATCCAGATGGGCTTTGAAGTAAATGCAACCACGTATCCGGGCTGGGGCGGGACAGCCGTAACAACCGGCACATTCACAGGTGCAGATTCTCTGAATGCCCCGTATTCATGGGTAGCAAGCAACACCGGCACTACAGTCCAGACAGCTGCCAATTATGACAATACCTGTTCTGCGGTATACTGTCATGGTTCAACGCTCACCGGGGGGACTAAAACAAATCCTTCATGGGTATCGCCCACAGACGCGGCCTGCGGGACCTGTCACGGCGGGTCTGCATTTGCATCCAACTCGGCGAATCCTCCGACAGCAGGAAGCCACGTACGTCACTCCAGCAGCGCGGCAGGGAATGTCGGACTTGCCTGTAATAAATGTCACAGTACTACCACGGACATGGCCCACGTTGACGGAGCGGTCAAGTGGGGTCTGGACACGGCAGATACAAGATTCGGCGCTTCAGCCAAGTATAGCGGCTCAGCAAGCGGCACTACCGGCGGACTGGCACCGAGCAGCACCTACGGCAGCTGCGAAAGCACCTACTGCCACAGCACAGTGCAGGGAGCCAGCGGCGCAGGGGCCGGGACTTCAGCCTCAGTGCAGTGGGGGTCCGGGGTTACCTGTTCCAGCTGCCACGTTGACATGTCAACGGCTGCAAGCGGGACAGCTACCGGAAGCCATTATAAACACGCAAACACAGCTACGAACAGTTATGCCTGTTCGGTCTGTCATAACGGGGCAGGCTCAAATACGGCCAAGCATGCGGACGAGACTATCGACGTAGTATTTTCGGGCACAGTCCCGTCGGTCGGTTCGTATAACGGATCTAACTCAACCCCTGGTAACAACGCGCCGGGACAGGGATACGGCACGTGTTCGACGACCTATTGCCATGGCACAGGCACTCCGACCTGGGGTGGTGCACCGCTTGCATGTAACAACTGCCACGGCGCAGACAACGCCGGGGACCTGTCGGCAGGCCATGCGATCCACTATAACACGGCGACACTCCCGACAAACCTCAGCCCTGCGGACGACTTTGCAAGCTCTTATGCCTTTGGATGCTCGAGTTGCCATCCGACAAACCAGCATGCGATGGGGCCGGCAAACAGCAACAGCGATGCGGCGATAGGCGGTACGAAGTTAAGCTCAGGACAGTACACCGCCGGCGCAGCGAATACCGATGCGAAGGGCTTCAAGTACACCAATGGCTCCTGCTCGACGAACAACTGTCATAGCGATGGTCAGGGCGGGGCAGCGAAAACAGCTGCTACGTGGACAGCGGCAAAGACAGGTGACTGCGGAGTCTGTCACAACAAGGCCGGAGACGCATCGCCGACCTGGTCAGCGCCCCATACTAAACATGTAAATACATATGGGGGGAATGCAAACCTTTCGTGTAATACCTGCCATTCCGTGACAGCAGCCAGCAACACTGCTATCAACAACACACAGGCAGCACGGACCCAGCATCCCAACGGCACAAAGAATGTTGACCTAGGGACCTTTGCAGGTGGTTCGTATGTATCCGGCACAGGCTGTTCTGCAACCTACTGCCACAGTGAAGGTACGAATACAGGTGCCGGCCCATACACACAGCTGGCAACCCAGACATGGAGCGGAAGCACAGCATGCGACAGCTGTCATACCGGCGGCACGGCGACAGGACCTTCATACACAAGCGGCTCACCGAAGGCAAACAGCCATAACACGCACGTGGTCACCAACAGCTACACATGCTTTGAATGTCACTCTGCAACGGTTGATGCCTCAAACGCGATCATAAGCGCTGCAAACCATGTGAACAAGAGCTATGACGTTGCAGGCGGAAAGGTAACCAGTTATACCTATGCAGTTGACGGCGGTACCTGCTCGACGGCATGCCATGGAGCGACCACGCCGAAATGGGGCACAACAGTGGCTTGTGGCGACTGCCATGCGGTGAACAACACGCTTCCCCCGAGCCATCCGACACATTATGGTATAGCGGCAAACGGCGACCGGACTCTTGACACCAAGGTGAACAACACCGGCGCGTATGTGTTCGAGTGCGGCAGCTGCCACAACAACGTACCCCATGTTGATGGCAACAAGGACGTGGCCATAAGCGCCACCTGGGGCGGAAGTATGGACGGCACGAAAACCTGTTCCAATGTTTATTGCCATAGCGACGGCAACGGAGGAGCGGGCGCAGTGAATCCTCAGTGGGCTGTAACGACCATGACCTGCGGCAGCTGTCATGCGGCAGAGCCTACAACCGGCAAGCACAGCGTACATGCTGGAAGTAGTCCTGGCGACTACAACTACCGATGCGCAGAGTGCCATGCGGTTACAGTTACTGATGCGCCCGATGCCAGTATTGCCATAAACGATAAATACCAGCATGTCGACAAGACCAAGGACGTTGATTGGGGTGTAAAAAACTCAGATGGTTCGCCTTACGACAATGTAACTGGAACCTGTGCTAATATCTATTGCCACAGTAATGGGCAGGTTGGCAGTCAACCGTATACAGCAGTCGCCACTCCTCAGTGGGGCTACGCAGGCACCTTCGGGTGCAGCGAGTGTCATAACGGAGGCAGCGGCATCAACTCGAATGCCCATGACAAGCACTTGAGCATCCAGAACGGTACGGTCGTCGGCCGTAATGTCCAGTGCGGTGAATGTCATATCGTGACATCCGGCGCCAACGCCGGACCAGTTGATCCGGCCAACCACGTCAACAAGTTGATAAACATACGGTTTGACAATGTGAATGCTCCCATAGTGTTAGACAGTGACGGTCCGACCTATGGTGGCGCCGATACAACCGGCACCGGTGCAACTAAGACACCTGGTTCCGCCATCGGCAGCTGCCAGAACGTATACTGCCACAGCGTAGGCAACTTGGCTAATGCGACTGGTACCGGCACGGTTGTTGCCGTGGGCACGCCTGCCACTAGCTTCCGGACCATCGCATGGAACGGCGGAGCGATCGGTTGCAACGGCTGCCATGGCGACCCGGCAGATGCCAATAAGGCTCACCCGGGCTACACGACGGGAGGAGGCGGCACGACGACTGCCAACAGCCACGTCAAGCATGTCGAGAGCAACAGCTACAGCTGTGACTATTGCCACAATACAACGACTACGGATACGACGATACCGCCTACGACTGTAGTCGGCTTCGCCAGCGGCGGGGTACACCTTAACAGGATAGAGAATGTATCGTTTAAGACCAACGGCGGCAAGACGGGAACCTACGATGCAACGGTGGGAACGAAGACCTGTTCGACGACCTACTGTCACGGGTCCGGCACACCTGCGTGGGGTGCGAACGGCACGATTACGTGTGCAAGTTGTCACGATGCAACGAGCACAGGCCTTTCTACGAGGCATGACAAGCATTACAACACAACAACAGCTGCAACAGCGCTGTCCGGCGGGACAGACGCACATACGGCAACGGGCTATGTCTTTGCCTGTCTGAACTGTCATCCGACAGGCCAGCATGCGACGGGGCCTGCAAGCGGCGTTGAAGACGCTGCTGTCGGCGGCACGAAGCAGCTTGCCTTGAACTATACCCCGGCGCTGACCAGCCTGACGGACGCAAAGGGGTTCAAGTACACCAACTACGGCACCTGCTCTACTATATGTCATACGAAGGACGGAGCGACGCTGGGCAGCGCAGTGGCAGGCAACCCGACCTGGAATAGCACTAACGCCCTTGGCTGCGGGTATTGCCACAACAAGGCCGGAGACTCGAGTCCTGTATGGTCTGCGCCGCATACCAAGCATATCAACACATATAGCGTAGGCGGCAATACGATCATAACCTGTAATTCCTGCCATAGCGGCACTGCAACTGACAATGCAACAATCAACGGAATAGCGGGCAGGAACCAGCACCCCAATGGTACGAAGAACGTTGAATTCAACGCTACTGCCGGTGGCAGCTGGTCCGGCACGCAGTGTTCCAACACCTATTGTCACAGTAACGGAACGAGTTTCACAGCGCCGTCTCAGGCGGCGATGTCCTGGTCCGCAAGTATCACTACGTGCAACTCATGTCACGGTGACATGTCCAGGACGGACGGCATGCCTAACTATTCGACCGGCAAGGCCAATAGTCACGCGGCCCACGTGCAGAATAATAACTATACGTGCAATAACTGCCATAACGACACAACGACCGATGGCGCTACCATCACCAATTATGCAAAGCATGTAAACAAGGCTTACAACCTCCAGGCTGGCGGTAGCGGCATCTCTTTCACTCCGACTATTGGCGACCCGACCACTCCGAGTTCATGCGCCACTATCTCCTGCCACGGCGGCAACGACGCTACCTGGGGCGCGACGCTCTCCTGTCAGAATTGCCACATGGGCACTGGAGATACGGACGACTACACTTATGGCAACGGCACTACAGCAAAGATAGACTCTACGGAATGGACGTCAAAAGGCCATGGCCAGACGGCAATAGCGCTTGACTGCAACAACTGTCACGACAACAGCGTAGGTCACAACGTCTCCGGGAATCCTTTCAGGCTGGCAAACATCGGCACAGTCCTGAACGGCAACTGTCTGGCCTGTCATGGGACGGGTTCTGCCGGTTACGGAGGTAAAAACTCTTCGGTTAAAGTGAACAAGTACCATGCCGGTGCGAACCATGACCTCACGAGAAATGGCGGCCAGTATTGCTGGGACTGCCATGATCCTCACGGCGACGGCGCGAACATCAGGATGGTACAGTCCAAGCCGGCTAAGACGTCCAACACGAACGGCGTGCCGACATCCTTGCCGACCAATCCTGTAATATTCACTAACGATACTGTGGGCGCGGGCGCAGGAGGATTTGCCAGAACTGCGGCTCCGTTTGAAAACGGCATCTGTAACGCGTGCCATACGGCCGCCAACACGCCTCACTATAATAGCACCGGCGTTGACGGCACTCACTATACTGCGGTCTGCACAAGCTGTCACAACCACAGCAAAGATACGACGTATGACGGAAATGCCTTCCAGGGCGCAGGTGATTGCAATACCTGCCATGACTACGATGTCCGCGGTGCGACATACGCGAGCGGCGTATGGACAGGCGGCACATGGGGCCTGAACAACCAGGATGCGCCTGTCAACGAGGGCTGGGGCGCCCATGCGAAACATATCAACCACTTAAAGACACGCTTGGCCATCGGGATTCTGCTCGATCCGGTCAGCCAGACCTATGGCGTCGGCAATCCTGGCCTTGTCTGCGGCACGTGCCACAGTAATGCAGGCGGCGACCATGGAAGCGGCGGCAGGAACATAAACTTCAACAACAGCACGACCTATCAGTTCGGGTCGCTTGCGCCGAAGTATAACGGTGTGTCGGGCACGTCTTCCAGCGTGAACCCGAAGAGTTGTTCGAACATAAGTTGTCACTTCACGACCACACCGGTATGGAGCGCATACTGATGCGTGGGTGGATGCTGAGGACTTTGAAAATGTATAATATTGAAATTCGAAATATCGAGAGTGAGGTGAGGTCAGCATGGGTGAGATAATCGTAAGAAAGGTAAGAGGCATGAACTGGAAGGCGAAGATCAGTCTCGTGCTGATCTTCACCATGGTCTTCAGCACGTTTATGTATCAGGGATTGTATAAGCCAAAGCCAGCGAATGCGGCAGTGGCCGTGTTGCAGGCATTTCCAAATACACCTACCATTACAGCTGCAGCGACAACTGCATCAGGAACATTTACTGTATCAGCTGGTACTAACAGACTTCTGCTAGTTGCAGTAGAAGCTGATTCAGGCGGTACTAATTCTGGCTCCTTTACAGTAACATACGGTGGGCAGACGCTGACACAGATTGTTGTCAGTGACGTTACACAACGAAGAATGTCATGGTTGGGATATTTGAAAGAATCACAGATAGCGGCAGCTTCAAATACCACGCTGGCAGTTACTGCATCACCGCTTGTTAATACCACTCCTGGAATTAGAGTCTATGCTTCTACTTTGACAGGCGTTGATCAGACAACTCCTGTAAGTGCATCATATTCAATCTATGACAACAACACAACAGCTGTTTTCTCGTATAGTCTTGCAGCGCAGGCTGGCGGTTATGGTGTTTTCGCAATTACTGCAAATAATGCAAATGCGCCTACCATAACTGTTGACACGGGTTATACCGTAACATCTGTTTCCGCTGCGTCTCCAAATACTAATTATTCAATATGTGGTTCAAAGACGTATGCAGCAGCAGGAAATGCTGCTCCAACAATAACTTATCCAGCTACTGTCCGGGGCGGCATTGCAGCGGCTACTATTAATCCGGCTGCCACTGACGCAACCCCTCCGACTGCAGGCAACGTAACGGTATCGTCTGATACTGGCACTTATACATCGGCGGCGCCCACGATAACGACTGCGTTTACGGACAATGAGTCGGCGGTTACAACCTGTCAGTATACTACTAATAACGGGACGACCTGGACGGCCGGAACGGTAAGTGGAACGGGGCCGTATACTTGTACCGCCAACCCAACCGGACTTTCCGGTGCCCTGACTATTAATATGAGGGCTACGTCTAGTGGCGGTACGGGCACAGCAACGGCGATCCCTCGCACCGTTGACGCTACCAGTCCTACGAACGGCACTCTGACGGTGACCGCGGGCAGCGGCCAAAATAGCTTGAGCTGGTCTGGTTTTTCGGACGCCGCAAGCGGACTTGCCTCAACAGGGACATACATACTCAGGTTTGCAACCGGCGCAACTGCACCGGCTAACTGCACAGCCGGAACTGCGGTAACCGGCAGTCCGTTTGCTCTTGGTACAACATCGACAACCCACACGGGTCTTACGAACGGCACTCAATATTCTTATCGCCTTTGCGCGGTTGACGCAGTGAACAATACCAGCACTGGGGCGACCGGTTCGGGCACTCCCCAGGCCTGCACGGACCCCGATTCAGCTGTTCTTGCAATTACGAATCCCGCGACCGCATCGACCATCAGCGGTACGGTGACTGTTCAGATGTCTGTGGCTACAGAAACTTCACCTGCTACCATGACGACCGTCGAGTTCCAGATAAACGGGACTTGGCGTGCGGCAACATGGAATGCCGGCAATTCAAGATGGGAATATTCATGGAATTCAAAGCTTGATTATCCGGGAACCGGTACTCCGATTGCGGTTACGATCAATGCGCATGGAACTGATATCGACTGTAATACAGTCAAGACAGCCTCCGTGAGCTTCAATGTGAACAACCCGGTAACTCTGTCGGCCAACATCGCGTCCTGTGCCGGCTGCCACGGTTACACTTCGGCGTTTCCCGACGGCACTGCACGGAATACTCCGGCCGGCGCATTCCCGGGTTCGCACGACAAGCACGTGGTACAGTATGGGAAGATCTGCTCTACATGCCATACGGCGCCTGCTACCGAGACGAGTGCGGATTATAAGCACCGGAACGGGACAGTGGATATAGCGACCACGATTAATGGTGCTGGTACCTATTCAAGGACCAGCTTTGCGCAGTCCAATGGCGCATTTGCACCTGGCAACTGCTCCAATACGTATTGCCACAGCAACGGTACGTCGGCAACTACTCCTGCCGGCTCGATTCCGACGAATACGTCGCCTTCATGGGGTGGAACTACTGCGTGCAACAGTTGCCACGGCGTCGGCGGCGCAGCAGACGGCAGGCCGAATTATACGCCCGGCACGCCAAAGGTCAATGCCCATCAGGCATCTACGCACTCTTTGCAGACCTGCGATGTCTGTCATGATAGTGTTACGTATAGCGGGGGGACCTATACGCCGGACCCGACAAAGCACAATAATGGAGTCTATAACCTGAATACTTCGCTGGGCTATACACCCGGAACGGCGGCAGCGGGTGGTACCTGCGCCACGCCGAGCTGCCATGGGAACATAAATTGGGGAGGATCGCTGGGGTGTAAAGATTGCCACAGCGCTGCCATCAACTCTCCTGTGGCTCAAGCTCTGGATGCTACGGTAACTCAGCGTGTTGCCATTACGCCTGACTTTTCTCTGACATCGCGGCATATTCGTTCAAGGACGGCGAGTCCGGCTGTTACCAATAACGACTGCGGAGTCTGCCATATGGAAGGTAATGCGTCTGATGGATCTATCAACGCGACATATCACAAGAACGGTTATATTGAACTTCGCGATCCTGATTTAGGTACAACAATCAAGGGCGTGACGCACAGTGGAACGACCTCTGCGCCTGGTGTTTATACCAGCACTGCTACGGATGCGAGGCCGGTCCGGTTCAGCCGCAACCTTGGTAGTGCAACGCTTGAGGCGGATACCCAGGCCATTATGGTCAACATGTGTCTGAAGTGCCATGACACAAATGGGGCTAACAATGCTCTGGCGAGAGTTCCAGGAGCAACGGCTGGACAGCCGTTTGGAGCAGCTATAGCGGCAAACCCCGGCGGCAATGTGCTTGACGTTGCTGCACAGTTTGCATCAACAAACAGGTCGTTCCATCCTGTTCTCGTCAGGCAGAACAACGGTTATGTAAACACAGGCGGCACCAGGATGGTGGCTCCGTGGAATGGCGTAGCCACGACCGCTACTACCACCGTATATGGTCCGCTGATCACCTGCTGGGATTGCCATGCACCGAATGGTTCCACAGCAGCGACTATACTCACCAGTTCGGGAGTTCACGGTGGAACGCCGAATGGGAATGACGCTGTAGAGCTGAGGGGTAATGTGTACTTTAACGGTACCACAGCGGCTACCAACCTGTGTATTGGCTGCCACGTTGTCAGCGGCGGTACTACTAACCATGGTACAGGCTCCGCCATTACATCAAGCACAAACAGCGGCATGACCTACTTCCAGAACCGCTGCTACTTCTGTCATGCGTCTGATGTCAGTCGTACCCGGCCGTGGGGCGCCGGCGATGCGCATGGTTATAACGCCCGTGGTGGTGTTGCTGCAGGAGGTACTGCCTTCCCTGCCGTTAACAATGGCTATGCCTTCCTCCGTAGTGAAGGCTGGTACGCCGGTACAGGTACACAGTCCATACGCAGCATAGGTGCTACTACCTATACACCGACCTGCGGTGGTAGAGTTACTACCGGCGGTGGAGCTGGTAGTTGCAGCAGAGGCAGCATGGGTGGCTACACTCCGGGTGGCGTCTACTAATAATCACCAGGGCAGTTGATTAAGGGAAAGCCCCGCCATTCAGGCGGGGCTTTTTCAATTCTACGTTTTATTATGTGAGGTTATGCTATGAGGATTTATCCGCTGCATCTTCTTATTTGTCTCACTGTCATCCTTCTGGCGTTAGGGTGCCAGAGACAGGAGACCCAATCGTCGGTCGAAGTCAAGAAAGCTGAACTTGCAGCCCAGACAGCAGCGAAGCCTCTCGCGCAGACCGCACCGGATGAGCGGCCTGATGTTGAGGCAGCAAATAATCAACATGTTCCGAAGACGTCTGCTGAAGATCATATGGTGATAGATATCAATCGCTATGGAAACGGCGTTGCGTATATCGCCCGAACTGCCGCCGGGGTTCATGTGGTTCATAACGGTACTGCGGGCAGAAACTTTCAGGAAGTTGATTCAACTACCCTTACGATAAGTAGTGACGGGAAACGGGTGGCTTACTGCGCAAAGGCGGGAGATAAGTGGTTCGTTGTCGTTGCTGGCAAGGAGTTCGGACCGTATGACGATAAGGGACCGCCGGTCTTCAGTCCTGATTCGGCGCATGTTGCATATGAGGCAAAAGAGGGCGACACTTGGCGGATGCACTGCGATGCGGCAACGAGCAGTGCGGCCGTGTCTTTCTCCGATAAACCGGTCTTCGGCGGCAACTCCGAACGGATTATGCGGATGGAGAACAACCCCGACGGCAAGACGTTTCGGATGATCATAAGTGACCTGAAGTTCAAGCCGCTTGCCGAGCACACATTTAACAGCCTGTCATATCTTACGGATCCCACCGGACAGACGATTGTGGTAGTCGACAGGAATCAGTCAAAATTCCAGACAAAGACTATTTCCTTCTCTGATCCGAAGAAGGTCGTTCCAGGTGCCCTCTACGACGCGATCCTTAATCCGGCCTTTTCACCTGACGGCAGGAAATTTGCCTTTATCGCGAAAAAGGACGGCAAAGACTTTCTGATTGTTGATGGTAAGGAAGAACTGATACCCTCAGGCCTGTATCCCTGGCCTCCTGTGCTTGCCGCTGACGGATCGGCCGGGGTCATCATCGTTGGTAAAACCGGCGCATTTCCGTACCGGGCATTCAATGGCCGGAAGATTCTTGTGCCGGGAAGGTACAAGGAATGCGCTGATCTTGTATTCAGTCCTGACGGCAAGGGATATGCGTATGTTGCCATCAAAAATGAGCATTTTCTTATTGTATCTGATGGGGTAGAGGGTCCTGTCTATGAGCGGGTCATATCGCCGCAATTCACTCCCGACGGCTCTCGTCTGATCTATCGCGCACGGCAGGAAGGCATGCGGTTTGTCGTTGTTGCCGACCCGAAAACCGGCAAGGTCCTCAAAGAGTTCCCCCGGTATGAACGGGTGTTTGAGACAATCTTTACCGCTGACGGCAAGTCGGTTGCCTACGGCGTCAAGGACGGCAATCAGATTATGTGGAAGGTGGAGAAGCTGCCATAAATCGCAATAAGCTATCAGCCGTCAGCAGTCAGCCAGGACAACAGGCAATAGCCATCGGAAGGCAGTCACAAAAATGCATATTTGTAGTATGACTGCAAATTTGCATTGAATCTGCTACGGTATTTGCTGATTGAGAAATCATACCAGGAACTCGTTCCCGTGGAAATCAAACTCAGCAAAACACCCACGCCTGCCATGGCCCAGCCTGTGATGCGAATAAAAAAGACCTTCGACAAATTGCCGCTGAGGGATGGATTTCTGGTATCGCTGTCAGAAAAATCCAGCTTACGGCTGAAGTAAAAGCAGTACCGTTAGATGATTTTTTGGAGAAGCTGGGGAAATAACCATCAGCATTCCGGAATTTTAACCGGGGCTTGTGAGATCAAGTGGTACAGGACGATTGATGCCTCGCAACTCACCGGACTGAGATCTTTCCGACTGGACTATCCTGATGTGCGATGCCATGTTGTCTGTAATGTGGATGAGCCATTCCTGCGGGGGAGCGTCCATGTGATGAACTGGAAACAGTTTCTGAACAGCCTGTCAGAGAGGTTGTAGGCGGTCAACGGGAATTGACTTGATCGAAATTTGTGTACATAATTATAGGCTATGATTTTACGACGTATATATAAATTTCTATCATCGGCAAAGCTTGCACTGGTTTTGCTTATCACTATCCTTGCATGCTGCATTGTCGGCGTCACTATTTATCGCGGGGAGCGCGCGTGGAGTTTGATCTTCAACACGCTCTGGTTCAATGGTCTCCTGGTAATGCTTGTAGTTAATGTGGCGTTCTGCTTTTTCCCACGGATGTGGGGCCGTAAGCTGACACTTATCTCATTTGGCATGATACTTTTTCATCTGAGTTTTGTCGCAATATTGGGAGGAATCGTCTATAACGGCTTTTTCTACTTTCGAGGGACGATCAGGCTTACTGAGGGTGAAACTCTTCCAAATGGAGTGCCTCAGAGCTATGATGTCCTGAATTATGGCCGTTTTTTCAATTTTTCCAAATTAAGAGGCGAAACAACCCTCGTCAAAATGCATACGGGCTACAAAGTCGATGGAGCAGACAAAAGAGCGGCTTATGAAATTGCGGTGGGAGAAGGAATTCTGAAAAAGCAGGATATTATATATATAACGAAGAATCTTGAATACAGGGGTTTTAAATATTTCAATGACAAGGAAGGCTATTCCCTGTTGATCATCGTCTATGACAAACTGGGCAGAGAAATCTATGGAGCGCACGTCCCGCTCCAGAGCCTTCTGCAAAAAGACGGGTCCTATCTCTATACGATCGGGACCAAGCAGGGCCCCGGAACTCTTTCGTTTCCGCCGTCCCAGTTAAAACCTTTTTTCAATATGCAGGCGGTCTATCGGCCGGATCCGAAGAAGGAAAGATCGGGAGAGGTTTTTTTTGCGCTTTGGCCTCTCGGGAAGGGAAATACAGGCACATCCCACCCGCCCATACCCCCTTCTTCGGCAGGGGAACCCTCAATACATTCAAGACCGGAGGAAGCAGATGCAGAGAAGGAAAAGCCGTTTGCGGAATGGAAGGCGAAGGTCGGAGAAAGATATGACGCCGGCGATTATTTACTTGAGGTCAGAGAGGTTCGTTATTGGACCGGTATGACTGTCCGCTATGACCCGGGGCATCCGATCGTGCTTGCGAGTCTCTGTGTGGCGTTGGCAGGGATGCTCATCGCGTTCATCGGACGGATGAGAAGAGGGAAAAACCAGACAGGCAGCGGTCAATAATCAGCGTTCAGCTAGCCCCAGGGCACTTACTACAGAGGCACGGAGTTGGAAATTAAGAGTAAAGGCTGTGACGCATTTTCCCTGTGGGGCAATGCAAAATATTTCGATGATTTATTATTTCTCGGTGTCTCTGTGCCTCTGGGGTTAATGAAATTAAAGCTGGCACCTGAAAACGGATGGCTGTCTGATGGCTGATGGCTTACAGTTAATGCTATAATACAAAAAATTTGCCGGAGGTGACGAGATGAAACCCGAATTTATTCTCTTTTGGGTCGCTGTGGGGTTGTACGGCGCGAGCGCATTCAGCTATATTCTGGGCCTCATTTCAGGGTCCGGGAAGCTTTTTACTTTCGGACTGTTTGCCGCCTTTGCCGGGCTCGTCCCCCATACAATTGTTATATGCCTCCGCTGGGCGGAAACGGGCATTTCGCCTTTCATAGCGATCTCCGAATCGCTGACCCTCGGCATGTTCATGGCGGTCCTTTTCTTTCTCATCTTCCAGTTCAGCGTAAAGAAGGTGAGGCCCCTCGGCGTCCTTATTATGCCGGTAGCCTTCGTCCTGATGGGGTGGGCCGGAACCCTCATGAAGGGCGCGGCGAGCACGCTGGCTCCTGCCTTGCAAAGCGCATGGATCTGGGTTCATATCATCGGAGCGTCAACGGGATTCAGTTCGGTACTTATCGCGGCCGGTCTTGGCTTGATGTATCTTCTCAAGGAAAAAAAATCCGGCGGAATATACGATAAAATGCCGGAGCCTCAGGTTCTGGATAACCTTAGTTACCGGTTCGTGGCGGGCGGCTTCATCATGTATGGGCTCATGATCGTGTCCGGCGCCTTCTGGGCGAACCAGGTGAAGGGAAGTTACTGGAACTGGGACCCGGTAGAGGTATGGTCTCTTGTTTCATGGCTTATATACGGTATATATTTGCACCTTCGGATAACCATGGGCTGGCGCGGCAGAAAACTCGCATGGTACGCACTAATCGCTATGATGGCGATGATAGTGAGCTACTGGGGCATCCCCTTTGGTGTCGAAACGTTTCATTCCGGGTTCAGGATTGAGCATTGAAAATAGCACTCAGCTATCAGCAAACATCAGACAACTACTGGCTCCTGAATACTGAGAGGTCAATGCACCGAACGCAGGAGATCGCTGTTTACTGAACATATGTGTTTCTAGCTGACAGCTGATTGCTGACGGCCGGTAGTTTTTTTGGGAGGAGAAACAATAATGTGCAAATCTTTCTTGTTATCGCTCGTCATCGGAATGACTCTGATTTTCGGTGCGTGTGCAAAGGAGGCTGCGAACACCGCTGATAAGAGCAATTCAGAGAAGCCTGCACCTAAAGCGACTAACTCCGCCTTCGTCGATATAATAAGAAATCAGAGAATGTCCAATTTCCGGTCTGTCACCATCGGAAATGCCTTTGATTCCTATAAGTACTTGACAAATAAGGAGTGGAAGTCAGCTTCGATGAAAAGCGGACAAATTACAGTGGATTTCAGCGGCTGGTTCGAGCCTGATGCATTGAATGAAAAAGATGTCCGTAATGGCGTAACCGGCAAGGGCCTCGATGTAATGTTTGTGATCGAGCCGAACGGCTCATTTTACGTGTTCATGGTTTCGAAGCTAGAGGCCCGGACTGACGGTAAAATATATCAAAGCCAGTTGGATGACACAACAGCTATCCTGACCAAGATATATAGCAATCAGAAAATCTGATGAGAAAAATAAGTCAGTCATCAGTTTCCAACCATCGGCCGCGAGCAATTGAAAACTGAATGCTGATTACTCAAACTGATGGTTTTATTGCAAGTAGAGGAAGTACAACAAATGCTGATGTCATGTGTCATTCGACTGGCATTCTATTTATTTTGTTGGCTGTGAGTTGATTGCTGAATGTTAATATGAAACTCTGCATTATTTTTCCGCCTTTGCCGTTCGGCTGGACGCCTGTTGCGCCGCCGAGTCTGGAGTATCTGGCAGCGCTTACCCGCCGTGCGGATCCGGACATCGAAATCGAGTTGATCAGCGCCAGTGCGGATCCTGAGGCAATTGACAGGTTGGAGTGCGACCTGGCGGCGATAAGCATCCTGACTCCTACAGCCGTTGGCGGCTACAAAATTGCCGCAAAGCTTAGGGCGCGGGGGATTAAGGTCGTTTTCGGCAATATGCACGCCTCTGCCATGCCTGAGGAGGCCAAGTCCCATGGTGATGCGGTAGTGATAGGAGAGGCCGAATCTGTTTGGCCCGAGGTGCTGCGTGATTTCCGCGCCGGTCAGCTGCAACCCTTTTACCGCGGCGAGCAGATCGTTCTGGATGATCTCCCCACGCCGCTATACGGACTGCTTCAAGGCAAGCGCAAGCATCAATTCCGGATTGTGAATACCTCACGCGGTTGCCCGTATAACTGCACCTTCTGTTCAGTCAAGCCATTCTATGGCCCAAAGATCCGTTTCCGGCCCATTGATCATGTGGTGCGTGATGTGGCTGCAATTCCGGAAAAGATGTATATAAACGGTGATGAAAATATCTGGTGGACCGGTAAGGCGGAGCGGGCGATAGACCTGTTTAACGCGCTCAGGGGAAGTGGGAAGAGATGGATGGGGTTCGGCAGTCTCGGTCCCGTGCTTTCGCCGGTTGGCTCGCGCATGTTGAACGCGGCAAGAGAGAGTGGGCTGCTTTCTCTATGGGTCGGGTGGGAGTCTCTTACTGCCGATGGATTAAAGGCTTACTCGGCCAGCGGCAAGATCGGTGTGGACCGCGAGCGGGCGGTGAGGACGCTCAGGGACCATGGGATCGACGTTTCGCTTTTCTATATGCTTGGGAGTCGCCATGATTCGGTCGATGACTTCAAGCGCTCAGTGGAGATTGCCGACAGGCTCGGCGTGAGTATGCATCCCTCACTTGCTGTTCCTTACCCCGGGACGAAGCTTCGTGAGCAATACGAACCGTATCTGTATAAGGATTTGGGCTGGGAATATTATAATGGAGCATATGCGCTGTTCGAGCATCCGGACCCTGCCATGACCCCTGAATTCCGCGAAGAACATTTCTTCGATACAGCGCTTGAACTGTTGAGCCTCGGAAGGGTATTGCGGCATATGAAGAATGTCCCTCTTCGGAGTTTTCCGCATGCGCACATTCTCTCTCTCATGTCCCAGATTCCTGTCAGGCACGGCATGAAGATCGCCTATGAGAAATGGAAGGCAGAGAGAAAAGTGGTGGCTGCGAAAAGGCATATCCCATAGTCGAGAGGTGTTTGGAGAGGTGAGAAAAGATCAGCTTTTCGGACTGTTCATTGCTTTAATCGCGTTTGTCGTCTGCACAAACTCATTGGGAAACGGCTTCGTTACGGACGACCCGAGTGTTATTCTTCACAATCCCGCACTGCAAGGCTCACCACTTTCGCTTTTCAGCAGCAGCGACACGACCAGCGACAGGAACCTCCTCCCTTTTTACAGACCGCTGACATATCTGACATTCTATGCCGAGGGTCGGCTGCACGGATTTAATCCTTTCCTGATGCATCTTGTCAACATAATTCTGCATTCTGCCAATGCATTCCTGGTTTATCTACTTGCGCGTACGCTGTTTGACGACCGAGCACCGGCACTTATTGCGGGACTTCTCTTCGCCGTTCACCCGATCCATTCGGAGGCTGTGAACTTCCTGTCAGGCGGACGCAATACGATGCTGGCCTGTTTGTTTTCTCTGATGGCATACCTGGCGTATCACAGAGGCATAGTTCAGCGCCGGGTTTTATATGCGCTATTAGGGGCTCTTTTCTTTCTTGCGGGTCTTTTTTCGAAAGAGTCAGCGATGATGATTCTGCCATTCATACTGGCGCTGGAGTTCTCCGCAGACCTTGAAAAAAGATCGTCTTCGCGATTAATATCTGCCGTGAGGTTGGCTCCCTATGCGGCGGGAGCGATATGTTATCTTGTATTGCGTTGGCTGACACTCTCCAGACTCGGCATCCAGACAAGTATTATTCCCGGATTCGGCATGCAGAAGCTGCAGGAATTGTATGTCATCCCCGGCTTTTTGGAACGCGTGCTGAATAATGTCTATGTAATTCCCAAGTATCTGCTGGCGATTGTCTGGCCGGTTGCGCTCAGCCCTCGATATGTCATTCCGGACGATTTGCATCTCATGGCCCTGCCGCTTATTGCCGGGTGGGTATGTATTATCGCTGTTTTTTTCTGGCTTCTTAAGCGGCGCAGCAGGGCAACGCTCTTTGGGCTGTTTTGGCTTGGCGCCTTCTGGCTGCCGGTCAGCGGCATAATCTTTTTTTCCGGCGTCCAGATGGCCGAACGCTTCCTTTATGTGCCCGCGATAGGCATCTGGTTGATTGTTGCTGATCAGGCGGTGAGGCTGAGCCGCGGCAGAAAGACAGTTCTAAAATATGCAGTGCCGACAGCAGCGTTTATCCTTGTTTTGATGGCTGCGGTGACGGCAAGACGAAATCTGGACTGGAAGAGTGATATAACCCTTTTTTCAAGGCTGGTAGCGCAGTATCCGGAAAACCCGCAAGGATATTTCCATCTCGGAACCGCCTACATGAGAAGGAAGGGGCCGAATGATCTTCCGGCGGCCGAAAGAAACTTTCAAATGGTCTTGGCACTGGACCCCTCGGCACAATCGGTCCAGACCCCTCTGGGATACATCCGGTTGGAGCAGGGAGACCTTGAAGGAGCTCTGTATTACTACTCGGAAGCTCTCAGTTATTATCCTTTGGATAGTGAGGCACGTTTCAACCGGGGTATTACGTATGAAAAATTGGGCAGATACAGGGAAGCCGTCGCAGATTACCAATTTTTTCTCACGCTCCCGACCGATAATCATCTGCCGGGAGCGCGGGTGTACGCGGAAGAGAGGGTTCGTGAGCTTACACGATAAAGCCTTTGCTTATGTCCCGGGTGGGGAAGGCCGCCTTTAATGTCTGCTCATGAAATTTCCTCCGGCGCATGCAGTGATGGAGGAAGTCGAAATAAGTGGATGCTCGGGCTTCTCATTGCAGCGGTTGCGTTTCTTGTCTATGCCAACTCCCTGCAAAACGGCCTGGTCTGGGACGACACCGTTGTCATCGTCGGGAATTCTGCCTTGCGCGGGGAGGTCCTACCTCTCTTTTCAGATATCGATTCAGGCCGCGATGTCGAACTGACCCCCTATTACCGTCCACTGACGCTTTTTACCTTACTGATCGAGGGACGGCTGCACGGGTTCAACCCTTTCCTGATGCACCTTTTCAATGTTCTTCTTCACGCTGCCAATGCATTTCTGGTTTATAGTCTCGCCCGGGAGCTTCTCAATGATGCGTCGGCTGCGCTCCTGGCAGGGCTCCTTTTTGCTGTGCACCCGGTAAACTCGGAAGGCGTGGACTTCCTTTCCGGCGGTCGCAATACTATGCTTGCGTGCCTGTTCATCCTTATGGCATACCTGGGCCACCGCAGAAGCGTCATTGAGGAGAGCCGCTCCTGTGCCTTTGCAGGAGCAGTATTCTTTCTAGCTGGACTGTTCTCAAAAGAGATTGCTGTTTCGCTCCTGCCATTCATCGTTGCGATCGAAATCACGCCGCTTCGTAAGGATTCCCTTCAGCGTCGGAGTGCAATTATCAGACTGATTCCCTACGCTGCCTGCACACTGCTTTACTTCACATTGCGCAGCAACGCCCTGTCCTACGCCGGCGTCCAGGTAGGCATCCTGCCCGGCCTCGGGACGAGGCTGCTGGACAATCTTTACATTATTCCGCGATACCTCTTAACGGTGATCTGGCCGGTGTCTCTCAGCTCCAAGTACTTCATTCCCGACGATCTTCACCTCCTGGCCCTGCCTCTCGTATTTGGCTGGCTTTGCGTGATCGGCGTCCTCGGATGGCTCCTCACGCGTGGACGAAGCCGGGCGACGCTCTTCGGGCTATTGTGGCTGTTTGCCTTCTGGCTGCCGGTGAGCGGGATCATTCCTATCCCGAGCGCCCCGCTGGCTGACCGGTATTTTTACGTTCCGGTAATAGGCCTGTGGATAGTCATCGCCGATCAGGCGGGCCGGCTGTTTCCCGCCGGTGTTGTTTCCCGGCGGCGCGCTGCGTCTGTTGCGGCGATTTTCGTTCTGGTGCTGGCGGTACTGACTGTCAGGCGGAACCTCGACTGGAAGAGCGACATCGCGCTTTTTTCACGTGTTGTCGAGCAGTACCCGGAAAGGGCTTTCGGCCATCACAACCTGGGCTGTGCGTATCTGGACAAGGTGAAGAACCTGGACCTGGCAGAAAAGGAATTTGAGAAAGCGCTGGCCCTTGATCCGGCATTTCCACGCCTTCGGACGCAGATGGGGTACATTTGCCTGCTGCGAGGAGATTATGCGGGGGCCCTTCGCCACTATTCGGAGGCGGTGAAGTTTAATCCATTCGATGCCGAGGCCCATCTCAACAGCGGGATTGCGCTTGAAAGGCTCGGACGGTATGCCGAGGCCGCAGCCGAGTTCAAATTTTTTCTGGCCATACCTGGCAGTGAACTCGCGGAGGCCCGGCCGTATGCGGAAGTAAGGGTGAAGGAACTGTCGAAATGAGTTCATTCCGAGGCAGGCAAAGTTAAATATCTATCCGCGCCGGTCTTGTCTCCAGGTGCGTGATATGCCTTTGCAAGGTAGCGGGGGAGGAAGGATCATCGGCGCCGACGATCATGACCGGCTCCAGTGAAGTAACGGCAAATTTGTAATCTGCCAGTTTGAAGCAGGCATTGCCGACTGCTTCATGATATCCCGGGTCCCCAGGCGGCGCCTCAGCGGCATATTGTGATTGTTTAGGTTATCCAGCTCTCCGGCACATCGCGATTGTCCCGGGAACTTCATATATATTATTAGATATGACACATGTTAGAATAATAAATAAGGTTATTTTTCATCGTTGAGCCGGTCAATACAATTGAGACGGGCAGAGGTTGTTCTCAGATATCAGTGTTGACCTGCGGAGAGAAACTGCCTTGTATTTAGGCAACACTGCCTGTTTATTGGGCATGCCGATGCTCCCGGATTGGACGGCCTTGTCAGGATAAAGTCATGCAACATGCTGATTTCAAAGAGGCTTTGACGATTTATTATCTGTGGAATTGACAGGCATATTTCATGCTTATCTTTTTATGTTATGTATGAAACTGCATCTGAAGTTTACTTTCAAGGAGGTCATCCCCAATGTCTAAGTTCTCCTATACCCCTCTAAACCCATCCGAGGCTGAGGCTGAGCGACATCGTCTTACGGAGGATGTCCTTAAGTACATTGAGGCAGGGGTAGATTCTGATGTCCCGGATTTTAATGACTATGCGCTCAGGATGTTTGCCTTTCACTATCAGGTAAACCCTATCTTCCATGAGTTCTGTGAGGCAAAAAAGGTGCGGCCTGGCGATATTTCCCGATGGGAAGATATTCCGATGGTCTACAATGACGTCTTTAAGACGCACCTTGTTGCTTCCTTTCCCCTTGAGCAGTCGGTAATGGCCTGTCTTACCGGAGGCACCACCAGCCTTACACAGAGGGGCCGTATCTTCAGGGACGAAGACGGCAAGAAGCTGGTCTTTGCAGCCAACAGAAAGATGACGGGTTCTTATCTCTTCCCTGATTTTGAGGCAGGGAAGCGCTGCCGTATACTTATACTTGCCCCCAGCCCGGAAATGGCGCCCTCCATGGGTATGGCCATTGGGATGGATCAGACCCGTCAGGCCTTCGGCACCCCTGACAGCAGGTTTCTGCTCGGCAAGTCAGGAATTCATGTTAATGACCTCCTCAAGGCGCTGAGGGAGTCTGAAGCGAGTGGAGTGCCGGTGGCCTTGATAGGCGCGACCTCTGCCTATATCTATTTCTTCCAGGCCTGCCGCCGGAAGAAGATGAAGTTTTGCCTGCCTCCCGGCAGCCGTATATGCGATGGCGGCGGGTACCGCAACCGTTTCGGGGTCTTTGGCAGGGATGACTATTATTCCATGGTGGAGGAGGTGCTCGGCATTACGGGGACCTACTGCGTCAACGTGCTGGGTGAGGCAGAGACGGCAACCAACCTGTTTGATGACTCCTTGCGCCGTCACGTCAGGGGGTTGCCCAAACGTCAGCGCACCAGGCCGGTGCCGCCCTGGTCGCGAGTGCTGGCGATGAGTATTGACGAGCTCAAACCATTGCCTGACGGAGAGGTTGGACTGCTTGCACATTGGGACCTTGCAAATGTGCCGACGGTACTTGCTGTTATTACGGACAACCTGGGTTACACGACCGACAACGGACGTGGCTGCGAGATGGTGGGCCGGGCCAAGATCGAAAACGGAAAGGTCTCTCCCCTGCCGGATGAAAACGCCGGGAGTCCCATGGGCGATTCGGCTGTCTTCCGCATGCTCGAAAGATATGTGAATTTCTCGATCGAACTGAAGATGGCGATGGCCAGGGACCCGAAGGTCACGCCCAGCGTGCGTGAGGAGATTGAGGCGAGGCCTGGCTCAGTAGCCTCCTGTCCGCAGGTTGTGGATGAAATTCTGGTCGGACAGGCTGATGCCGAGGCTGCCGAGTTGAGGGACGCGTCACTGCATACCTTCAAGGACCAGACAGAGCGGCCGCTTGACTGGTACAAGAAAGAGGCTGACAGGCAGGCATTGAAGGACCACCCCGCCGGCCTCAAATCAGAGAAGCCTGGTCAGGGGAAAGGGGGCAAGAAGCAAGTGAAGGACACCCCATCCAGATAGCCCGGTTGTCCCTGAACTCGGACAATATACCAATATTAAAACCGATCAAAAAAAGAGCTGGCAATCAAAAGCCATATTTTTTCATTTTGTTCTTGACAAGCAAGCAGTTGAAATTATAATTTTATAACAGCTAACGTATCTTCAAAATATGAGTCAATGAAACTCACAATAATAGCATCGCGGTACCCCTTTTCAGGGCGTGTGCCCCTGGTCCCTCCAATACTTGAATATCTTGCTGCTTTGACGTTACGTGAATTGCCTGACCTGGAAATTACCCAGGTGGATGCAAACCAGCAGAATATATCTCCTGATGACATCAAATCGGAAGTTGTGGCGATAAGCGCAATGACTGCGACCATCTCCTGGGCTTACTGGTTTGCCGATGCCTGCAGGAAACGAGGCCTTCATGTCATCCTGGGAGGTATCCATCCTACCGCCCTTCCTGAAGAGGCGGCCATGCATGCGGATACAGTAGTTATCGGAGAGGCTGAATCAGTATGGGGCAATGTCCTCCATGACATCCGCGCCGGACGGTCAAAACAGTTTTATCAGGGAGAAAGGTTACCTCTTGCAGGGCTACCGAGACCTGTTGATGGCAGGCTGAAAGGGAATTACCGTTTTCGCGCATTTTTTACAATGCGCGGTTGTCCGTATCGGTGCACTTTCTGCTCGGTCCGGCGGTTTTTCGGCGACACGATCCGGTACAGGCCGATACAGGAGGTTGTGGAGGAGGTAGAAGCCTGTGCAGGAAAGATATGGTTTAATGGAGACGATAATATATGGGGGGGAGACGCTCAGCGAAGCACAGAGCTTTTCAGCGAACTGGCGAAAGTTACAAAGCGGAGTTGGTACGGGTTTGGTGATCTGAGGTCGGTCCAGGGGGCACAGGGAGAGCGTATGCTCAAGGCTGCTCGGGAAAGCGGACTATTTTCAGTATGGGTTGGATGGGAGAGCGATGACATGCATCTCAGGGCATTCAACGCCAGAGGGAAACAGGGGAAAGACCGCGTTACTGCGGTGAAGGCGATGCAGGATGCTGGTATTGATGTGACCCTCTTTGTTGTTCTTGGAGGCAGACATGATTCATTAGACAGTTTTAAACGGACCCTTGAACTTTCTGAAAAACTGAATGTGGGAATACATCCGGTCCTGCTCACTCCTCTGCCGGGGACCGAATTATATGAAGAATACAAGGAGTTCCTTCTGCCCGGGCTAAACTGGGATTCATTTGTCGGCGTGAAGGCTGTCTTCGAGCATCCCTCGCCGGACATGTCTCCTGTGCGGCGTGAACTGGAGTATCACCATCTCTGCCAGGAGTTGTTCAGCTTAAGCAGTATTGTTAAAAGGATAACCGCGATACCGCGCTCAGGGTTCCCCGCGACCCATCTCCTGTCGTTCATGACACAGATGCCTATGAAACTTGCTTTTAGCAAGGCGTATGATGAATGGAAATCAAACGTGCAGAGGGATGTTCAGAAGACTGCAGAGGAATCCGGGAATGCGGATGCCCAGGACAGCGGTCAGGCACTTCCGGCATATAGCGGCGGTGAAATGTACAAAAAGATGAAGTCGTTCCGCGAATGGGCATTTCAAGGTATCTCCCGGAAAATCTATGTTCTGTCTCTTGTGGTCATTTCTGTTCTCCATGCGCTTCACTACAGGGATACGGACCATTTCTATACTGTTGATCGTGCTGAGGAGATGGTCTTCGCGGTAATGGTCCTGGCAGTTGTCTTTAATTTTCTGGTAAGACATTTCAATTTTGCCAAATGGCGCACCGTGATCATGAGCATTGCCAAAGACAAAATAAACTATTGGGCTTTTGCATTGAGAGAAATGGTATATTCTTTATTATTTGCCACAGGCTTGTACTGGGCCTATGCCTGTATGGCAGAGTTGTTCTGAAGATTTTTTTGTGTTGAGCAGGCTGGAAGATCAAAGTGAGATAGAAACAAATCCGGGACGTATCGTGCTGTCATCCCATTAGAAAATCTGCGAGCGAGTGGGAGTATATTGCAGGTAGACCTCAGCATGGCTGATCTTTGTTCTTTTTGTTGATGAAATTTTATCAATGAGAGCTGTAATAAATTTTGTGGGAGGTAATTAACCCAGAGGTGACAACAGAATGAAAAAGGCTTTGACCATATTTATCGGCTTTATCCATGACTGGGCAGCCGGCTGCTGGGCGGCGACGGTCCTCGGGATCTGGTGGCTCAGCAGATACTCCGGAAATGCCGCTGTCGGGGGAATTCTGTTCGAGCTAAAAAAACAGTTTTTCTACGCGGGATTATTCTGCGTAGTCCTTGTGTTCGCGACCGGGGCGGGCAGGACGTTCACTTACGTCGGGAACGTCTATGGGGAGGACGCTGAAAAGGTGCGCAGAAAGATGCTGATTATAAAGCATATCATGTTGCTCTCGATATTCGGCGCCGGGATCTGCTGGCAGTATCTCATGACTTTTGTCTGAAGCTGTTATTGGCGGTCTCATAATCAGGAAGAATATTATTTTTGTTTTGTCTGCCATTGCCGCAGTTCTTAGCCGGGCATCCGGTCAGGGTTTCAAAGTCCTCCGGATTCCCGCTCTATAACGAAGGCTTCCTGTAAGAGAATTACAGCAGGAAGTCCGGAAAACGCATAAGGAAATTCCTGATTTTGATATTCGAAATACCTGATAAACGATTAACCATGCAGAATTATGTGCTCTTTGATGTTAAAATAAATGCCTTATGCATCAGGAGTCGCAATGAAAAGAATTAGCAAGGTAATGCTTATCACGCCTCCCTACCACGCAGGTGTCGTTGAATCAGCTGGTGTGTGGCTCAATGTCGGTTTTGTCTATATCGCCGGCAGCCTCAGGGCTGCGGGATATGACCCTGTCTATTATGACGCTATGAGTTATTGGCATGGTTATGAAGAGATCGGGAAACGGATCGAGAGTGAACGGCCTGATGTCGTGGCAACTACCGCCTTTACCGCTGAAATCGTTGACGCCCTGAAGGTTCTGAAGCTTGCAAAACAGGTGGATTCCGCGATCATTACCGTCATAGGCAATGTCCATCCTACCTTCTGTTACGAAGAGATGCTGAGAGACGGCTCTACTCCTGTGGACTTTATTGTGCGGGGCGAAGGCGAAGAGACTATGGTGGATCTGCTGAATGTTTTGTCTTCAGACGGGGACCTGTCGCAGGTAAAAGGCATAGCCTACAGAGACAACGGCGCAGTGGTTGCGACGCAGACGCGGGGTTTCATCAAAGACCTGGACGCTCTCCCGCTTGCCTGGGACCTGGTCGACTGGCCGATTTATACTTACCGTACGATGGAGGGCTCGAGACTCGCCATCGTCAGCTCTTCGCGGGGGTGCAGCCAGCAGTGCAGCTTCTGTTCACAGCAGCTCTTCTGGCAGCGGAAGTGGAGAGGACGGAGCGCTGAAAATTTTGTAGGAGAGCTCGAATTCCTGCGTGATACTTACGGTGTGAACGTTGTCATGATATCCGATGAGACACCGACCCTCGACAGAAAAAGATGGGAGAAGATACTCGACCTCCTGATCGGGCGGAACGTCGGGACGAAGATATTGATGGAGACCAGAGTAGATGATATCCTCAGGGACGAGGACATTATGTGGAAGTACCAAAAGGCGAATATCGACCACATCTACGTCGGTGTCGAGGCGACAAATCAGGAGACGCTCGATATCTTCAGGAAAGACATTAAAGTCGAGCAGTCCAAAAGGGCGCTCGACCTCATAAACCAGTACAACATCGTTTCAGAGACCTCTTTTGTGCTGGGTATGCCGGACGATACAAAAGAGAAAATCAGGAACACCGTCGAACTTGCGAAGTTCTATAGCCCGGACCTCGCGTTCTTCCTTGCGATAGCGCCTTGGCCTTATTCGGAGATATACCCTCTGCTGAGACCCCATGTCGAGGTGTTTGACTACAGCAAGTACAACCTTGTGGAGCCGGTGGTGAAGCCCAAGTCGATGACGGTTGATGAGGTGAGAAAGGAACTCGGCCTGGCGTCGAAAAATTTCTACATGGACAAGCTGATGAACCTGGAGAAAATGACCCCTGAGAAACAGGAGTTTATGATAAAGGTGACGAAGATTATCGCTACGAACTCTTACCTCAAAGAGCATATGCAGGGAGAAATTCCTGAGGCGATGAAGAAATTTTTCGGAAAACTGGAAGCGCACAAGCATTGATCCAAAAAATGCAATTCCTTTTTATCCGCAGGCGCATAAATGCCTTCAAAGTCTTTTAATTTCAACAGGATTCTACCATATGCCATAATGCAATTCACAATCGCCCACTGCATATATTTTTGCTTACCGGGAATTGATTATGGCATGTAAAAGGTGTTGCTGCAAAATACTTTTCAGTCATCCATGCCCCTGCTAAATGCATTTTTTGGGTTGATGAATCCCTCCTTCCCTGAAGGGTTCTTGTAATACTCGCGGTCAGCCTTCAGCAGGAAAAGATGAAAAAGAGAAAGTCCGAAGCAGTAACGGCTTGTTCATGGGTCTTGCAACTTATGCTTTTCGTTGACAGTCCTATGACCGACTGCTGAACTTTGCGAGGTTTTTTGCTGCGGCAGCGGCACTTGTATGCAGAAGTCACTCCTCCAGAGAGGTTATTCCCTCGCGGATAGCGAATTTAACAAGCCCGGCTGTTGTTCGTATGTCCAGCTTTCTGATAATCTGCTGCTTGAAGGTCTCGACTGTTTTTACGCTCACTTCGAGGGCAAAGGCAATCTCTTTCATGCTTTTCCCCTCCGCTATCATCTGCAGCACCTGTCTCTCCCTGTCGGTCAGCATCGAAAATACAGGGGACCGCTGTTTGCTGTGAGCATCGAGGAATATATCGATCACTCCTGTGGCGATTTTGGGAGAAAGATACACCTGACCGCTCATAGCTATCCTGATGCCTTGTATGAGTTCATCAAAGGCCCCCTCTTTTAACAAGTATCCCTTGACACCGGCCAGGAGCATTTCAGTCACAAATTGTCTTTCCGAGTACATCGAAAGCCCGATGATTTTAACAAAGGGTTGCTTGGCGACAATCTGCCGCGTCGCTTCGATGCCGTTGAGGTCTTTCATGTTCACGTCCATGAGGACGATGTCAGGTGAAAGCTCGGCAACCAGTTTTACAGCGCTTCTCCCGTCATCCGCCTCCCCTACGATGGAAAAGTCTTCTTCTTTCTCAAGCAGAGTACGGAGTCCTTCGCGGAACATCTTGTGGTCGTCAGCTATTACGATCCTTATGCCCATGGCAAGGGCCCTCCTTTTTTCTTCTGCTTTATCGGAACGGTAAGGGAAACGTGGGTCCCTTTCCCAAGCTCTGATTTTACGTGTATGCTTCCCCCGAGATATTTGACGCGCTCAGCCACGCTGAAAAGGCCGTAATTTTTCAAACCAGTGGTATCAAAACCAATGCCGTTGTCCACTACTTCCATGTCTATATTACCCGACAAGTTCCTTATACTGATGTAGATACTTTTAGCCTTTGCGTGCTTGACTACATTATACACCAACTCCCGCAATGTTCTGTAGAGCAGAGAGCCTGTTTCCCCTTTTATGTAAGACAGACCTGCTCCCATGGTCAACTCACAGGGTATGCCGTAATTTTTCTCTATCTGCTCAGCCAGCCATTTTACTGCGGCCTCGAAACCTGCCAGATAAAGCACCGGATTGCAAAGTTCGGAGGTCAGGGATCTCGACAGTCCTATTGTTTCGTTTATCAGGTCTATGATCTCTTCGAGCAGGTCCTTTTGATTTTGCATTGCGTCCCGGCTGGATTCCCTGAGGAAAGAGAGCTTGAGTTTTGAGAAGACAAGATTTTGTCCGACGGTGTCGTGCAGTATGTCCGCGATGCGTTTTCTCTCACGTTCTTCGAGCAGGGTAGATTCGTACATCAGGTCCTGGAGCTGCTTCTGATATGAGGTGATCACCTTCTCCCTCTGTTTGCGTTCAGTGATGTCGTGTATGACGATCTCGGACGCCTCGAGACCTGAGTAGACAGTCGGTATCTCGATGATTTCCACATCGATAGACCGGCCGTCCAGGCGAAGCAATTTTTGTTCGAAAAGATGATCAGGCTCTGCTTTGAATGGGAAAGCCCCGATGCGCTGCAGGGCCAGTTTCCTGTAGTCGGGATGCGTTATCTCCATTATTGATTTGCCGATAATCTCGTCCCCGCTCTTTGCTCCGAGCATCAGAATACCGGCATTATTAATGTATCTAAATTTTCCTTCAACGAGGACTCCGATCCCGTCCGGCGAATAATCCACCAGGCTGCGATAACGTCTTTCGCTCTCCAGCAGCGCCTGCTCGGCCTGTTTACGCTCGGTGATGTCATTGACCAGCGAAGCAATGCCGAAAACTTTTCCGTCCGTATCTTTCAACGGCGAGTTATACCAGTCGCAGATAATCGCCGGACCGCTTTTGCTGAAGTACTCCCCGGTGTTCTGCATGCTTATCTGACGCTTAAGGATTAGGCTGAAAACATCGTCCATTTGGACCCTGACGCTGTCCGACGCAATCATGTCCGCGCGTTGTCCCATGGCTTCGGCCTTGCTGTATCCAAAGATCTTCTCTGCTCCGGGATTCCAGTTGGTGACTCTGAAATCAGTGTCCCATTCTATCACACCCAAAGGTGTCTCCATGATGTGGAACCGCAAACGTTGTTCTGAAATCCTCAATAACTCCATAGTACGCTTCAGCTCGGTAATGTCACGCGCCAGTGACATAACAGCCGGCTGTCCCTGAAAATCGAACATGCGCGCGGAAATTTCAACGGGAAGACGACGGCCGTCCCTGCGAATATGGGTCTGTTCAAATGTTACGATTTTGCCGGAGGCCAGCTGTTCCCCCAGCCCTAGAGTGCTGACGGGTAAATCGTGCGCTTCGATGTCCTCCGGGGTCATCGAAAGCAGCTCCTCGCAGCTGTAGCCCAAGCGCAAGCAAGCGACATCGTTTACTTCTATAAACCGGCCCGGGCGGCCGTCGGTCAGTACCCTATGGACAAACATGGAATCAGTGATAGCCGCGAAAAGCTGGCGATACCTGTATTCTGTCTCTCTCAGCGCCTCCTGCGTCTGCTTCAGCCGGGTTATGTCACTCACGATCGAGATCATGTATTCAGGGTCTCCCCTGGAGTTGCGAATGAGAGAGAGGGTCAGAAGTCCCCAAATATTTGTACCGTCCTTGCAGGTGTAGCGCTTCTCCATGGAGCAGTCGCTGTTTCTTTCAGCCAAGATCATGCAGTCAATAGAGGTGTCTGACTCCTCTTCACCTGGACAGCTGAGGAAGCTGATATCTTTTCCGATGACTTCGTCCGACTCATACCCGAGCATCTTCAGCATTGCCGGATTGTAGTCCTGGATAATCTTGTCCATTCCGGAGATCGCCATCCCGACTGCGGTATTTTCGAAGACGGCCCGAAATTTTTCCCGGCTATGTTTCAACTCCTCTTCGGCGTGCTGACGTTCGAGCAGTTCCTCTTTAAGAAGCTCGTTCTGGAGGCGGACACGGCCCTGTGTACGGGCAAGCAGAAAACAGGAACCTGAGACCAAGAGCGAAAAAATCAGGGCCGCAACATAATATGTTTTCCTTCGTTTTTCAAACAAGGCAAGGGTTGTGGTCTTGAGATCCCCTACAGCAACTATCAGGGGATAATCCGGCATTACGCGGAAACTGGAAAGTCTCTGCCTGCCGTCAATTGAACTCGCCGACTCATAGTTTCCTGCTGTTTTATGACGAATCTCTTTGAACAGAGCGCCGTTGCTTATGTCCTGGCCCACTCCCTGGCTATCATAAAAATGCAGGGCGCGGACTACGCCGTCCATCCCGACCAGGATAAGGTCTCTATCTTTGCCCATTTCGGGAACGTCGTAATAATCAGAGAAATACTTCGGGTCCAGTCCCACGGAAACTATCCCGGCAAAGGACCCGTCGGGAGCGCTCAGTCTGCGGCTCAGGAAGACCGACCAGGCGCCTGTCCACTCCGTAGCAACCGGTTTGGATATATGAAGCCCTGCTGAGGGGTTCTCCGCGTGAAACTTAAAAGGCTCGTAGCCGGAGATCGTAAGGGGCTGTTTAACAGAGACTGAGTTCAGAACAATATTTCCACTGGAGTCTGCCACAACAATCAGATTGATGACTGTCCCGCGGCCGGCTATCCTGACGAAATCGGTCATGCTCTTGGTGACCGCCCCATGCTTTTCGTATTGCATCTTGAGGAAAAGAAGCGTTTCGTCGGCTGATACCACAGCGCGCCGGACATGCTCCTCGAAGGCGCGGGCCAATCCGCTGTTATCGCTGTTGATGCGCTTTATTTCTTCCCCGTATTCGGTTTTCAGCCGGCCCAGAACATTCGACCAGGCCGCTCCTATCAAGAAACAGCCGAACAGGGCGATCAGGAGGTTGCTCTTATTGCGCCGGAAGATGTCTTTGAGAAAACTGGACGATTTCTGGAAATTCATTATCGACATATTATTACACTTCGAAACCACCTGAAGTCAACAAAAAGACCTCACTCCGGCCTCACGAGAGGTGTACTGTTATGCAGTCCTGCCGCAGGGTCGGGACAATTCCTGCACAATAAAGGACGGAAAGGGAAAGTCCCGGACAAGAAAAATCTTCCTCCTGTGTTTAATGCATGCCCTTCCAATTTTTTCTTATCGCGAACACTTCCTTAAGCATGGCCCAGGTGTCCAGAACAGGACGGACCTTGCTCTTTTCACCGTAATACCAGTTTACAGGCACTTCAATAATGCGGTATCCTTTTAACCGCCCGAGGTAGAGTATCTCTACGTCGAAGCTCCAGCCGCCAATTCTGCCGAGCGCAAAGAGTTCGAGGGCGATATCACGCCGAAAGCATTTAAAGCCGCATTGCGTATCACTAAGCCCTGGAAGAAGCAGCACCCTTACAATAAGGTTGAAAACACGTCCCATGATGTGCCTGTGAAAGGGCTCGTCAAAGCGCTTTGAGCCCTCCGCCTCACGGGACCCTATGGCGATATCATAATCCTGAAGCCGGGGAGGAAGAAAATTCATGACCTCATCTATGGGTACTGCCAGGTCAGCATCACAGATAAGCAGGTAATCCCCTTGCGCGGCCAGGATACCCTTTTTTACGGCGGCGCCTTTGCCGGGTGTAGTTCCATACATATATTTTATGAACTGATACAGTGAATGGTAATCAATGATTATGTCTTTTGTCGAATCAGTGCTGGCGTTATCTACGACTATCACTTCAACGGGGAAATCCCGGGTCTTTACGAATTCAACTATCCGCCCCAGGGTGGAGGGCAATCTCTCGGCTTCATTAAAGGCAGGGACAATAATCGAAAGATAGGGGGTTTTATTCCTGTTGTATTCTTCCGGCATATTGCTTTTTATTATATATAATAACCCCTACAATGCGCGACATAGACGGCGTTATTTCTTGACGCGGCATCAGGCGGGAATTCAATCGGCAGTAGTTTTTCTTGTTGAAAAGACCTTGTATTTAATTCCTAGCGATAAAGCCAGCAGACCAAGCAGCGCCTCGGATATCAAATACATGCCCCGGGACAAAATCGGGAAAATCAAGGCTGTTTGAGGGTTTACAATGTTGTTCAGCATCAATAACATCACCCCTTCACGAATACCTAATCCTCCCGGGGATATAACAGCAAAATAGCCGATGAGCCAGGACAAAGACATTGACGCGAGGATTGCAAACATGCCCCCGGAGGGAATGTCCAATCCGATTCCTTTAGCCAGAAAATAACCGCCAAAACCCATGAGGGCCCAACTGCATAGGTAAACGCACTGAATAAATATTATCAATGCTTTCGATTCATACAATAGAGGTATTTCTTTTTTGAAGAGTCTGCCTGCCAGGGCAATCAGTTTGTTCATCAGCAGAGAATTCCAGATAATGTACACTGCGTTAAACAGAATTAACGCAACGGCCAGGAGAACAATCACTTTTAGACTTATCAGATTTGTATATAAAGCCAGATAAATCAGGCCAAGGTAAAGTGAGACGCTTAATGAGCCAAGTATACAAATTAAATTGACATAGAGAATTATGGACTTGGAGATGTCGTATTTTTTCAACCATAATAATTGAGTCGCATACGTCCAGATTCGCCCGGGCAAATATTTAAAGAGACCGCTCGCATTTACCACCGCGATACTTTGAGGGAAATTAAGCTCATGCCTGCCAAGATGCTTATTGATACAGACCTGCCAGATGAATGTTTCGAGAAAATATGAAAAGAGATAGAAAAACAGGGCAATGATTAAATAGTAAAAATTGACGATTAATTTAAAATTCTGTATCGAGACCCAATTTTTTTTGAATTCCAAAAAATAAAAATAGCCGATCAAGATAATGATCAGCGCGGCCGCTATTATTCTCAATGTTTTTCTGATATTCATCATCCGAGCGCCTGCAGGCCGTCTTTGACGCGCTGCGAAACCATCCGCACCTCGTCCAGGGTGATTTCCGGGCCTAGTGGAAGAGTGACCACCTCGTCAGCTGCCGCAGCCGCATAGGGGTAAAGTGCCCGGCTCAACCCTGCTGGAAAAGGAAACAGCGTGCTTGTATCAATTCCCCGGCCTCTGAGGTAATCGCACATTTTATCGCGGATAGAGGACGGTACCCGGATCGGGAAATGACTTTGCGGCAGGGCTTCGCCCCTAGTGCCGCGTAATATGCCTGAATCAGCCAGACTCCGCAGGTAAATCTCCGCCTGGCTATGTCTGAGTTCGGCGTTTTGCCTGGAGTGCCGCAGATTGTACAAAGCGAGTTTTCGATTCAGAGCGGTCATCGGACGCGTCCATTCCGGAGGCAATGCCGGAGCCGCGCGTTCTGCAGAGGGATTTGCGACGGACCGCTGAGTTGTCGAAGAAGGTCCCTCTTCCTTTTGCAAGGAAATAACTTTGTTGTAAAAACGGTAAAGATGCTGTTCATGCCACAGTCCGTAAAGGTGCTGTTGGTTCATCGCGACCCGGAGGAGAGCTGAACATCCACGCAGAAAGCGACGTCCTGAAGCTTCCGGGGCGGCCCATCTGTCCCGTATCTCACACACCCTGCCTGCAAGTTCAGTATTCTGAAAGCAGGCGATGCCTCCCCACCCTGAATACATTGGCTTGCCCCACCCGAAACTGAACAGCGCAACGTCCATGGCCTCCAGTTGCTGCATCCTCTTCGGGCGAGGGGATGTTCATGGCCATGTCCAGTATCCGCACAGTGGGTCCGTCCTGATGTACTGCCGGCAATATTTTCAGGTCATAAGGGATGCCGTAGACTTCACTCAGCACCAGCGCACACCCCGGTTCCGCAGCAGTCTTAAGCTCCTCGGGTGACATAAGGAAAGAGTCTGCGGCCGGATCGACCAGTCGTGAGCGGACACCGCTTAAGGCCATGGCTTCATGCACTGTGTGGCATGTGTAGGCCGGTCCAACAGCAAGCGTGCCGGGCCTGCCCGCAGCCTGAAGCACCATATGGATTCCAGCGCGTACGCTCGGAAGCAGTACAACCGACCGCACGCCGAGAGCATCTGTGTAGATCTTCTCAAGATCCGACAAATTTGCGTTTGGAGACGGGGAAACTACTAGGGAAAGCATTCCCGTGACGTCAAAGGGAAGACTATGACGGGGGATCATGAAGTGCTCTTTCTGGCAAGAAATACGAAGCCGGGGGCCAGGTTATAACGGGTGATTCTCCAGGCAAGCTGACCGATTGCGTATGCGGTCTTCACCTTGAGGCTGTTGTAGCGGAAGGGCATGGCGTCGCGAGGGGAAGTATAAATGATTTCGAACCCCTTCTGCTGTACGACACGCAGAAGCGACCGGACAGGGATTGAGACACGGTGGTCGTAGACCGCTTTTTCACACAGGCGCTGACCCGCGCTGGGAAAACATCTGCGCAGCCAAAGGCCGGTTTGCATGACCCACGACATATCAACTACCCGCATCACAAGCAGACCGTCCCTGCAAAGCAGAGAGCGAATGGCACCCAGTTCTTTTGTCTGACTCTGCCAGTAATAGTTACAGTCCAGGACGGAAACAATCCCAAGCGAGTCTTCCGGAATATCGAGTTCGTCCACGGACCAGCCACGGTCGCAGGGAATGCCCTGACTGCGCACGTAATCGACGGCCTCCGGGACAATATCCATTCCGCGGACCCGGTATCCTTCTTTTTGAGCCCGCTGCAGAAACCCGCCGTAGGAACAGCCTACGTCCAGCAGTGTGCTTCCAGGCTGCGCGTAGCGGCTGAGCACTCCTGAGGACGGCCTCGAACATGGGTGCTTTTTCGTCGTTGAGAGCGATGCCGCTTTCAATAATGCCCCACGGCCTGGTACGTGTATGCTCGACTTCCTGTTCTGAATCATATCGTTCGACTGCAAAGAAGGACCGGCAGCCAGGGCATTTTGCCCAAGCCTGCTTACCACGCGGAGTGCCGAGGACTATCTTGCCCGGAGCAGCCCTATCCAGTTCGATCCCGCAAACAGGACAGGGATCTTGACCGAATGGAAGTTCCTCTCTCAAAATCCTGTGTTCTTCATGAGAAATTTATAAATAGCGCTATTTTTCATTTTTTTCCTTATTGCGTCTGATATCTTCATCAAGGGTGACATATAAATATGCACAGGTTTCCTTTGCGGAGAGAAGCCTTCTTTGAAATCAATGACTCCTTCAAGTCCGCTGCTGGGCAGAAAATCGTAAAGCAGAAACCCTTTTTCACAGGCGTCTTTAATAATAGTATATTGCAATACATGTGTGGCGTTCAGTTTTTTGTAATACCGTTCGGAAGTTGCGCTGTGCCAGTACGCCACATGTTTATTGTGATAGAAACATAGCGCGCCGGAAATTATCTGCCCCTCATATTTTGCCAGCCATAGTTTGATCCTCGGCGATTTTTTCCTGTACATTATTTCAAATAAATCCCATCCATAGGCATTGGTTGTTTTTTCGCTCCATCGGGCCAAATTATCCTGATAGAGCCCAAAATAGGATTTCCAGTCATCTTCCGTCGAAGCCAACTCCGCGGTTATACCTTCACGCAGCCCTTTTCTGGTCCTGCTGTAATGCCCCCACGTCCACCTTTTAAACAGCGCTTCAAACCCATCGCTCAGGTCAAGGAATTGCGTAAAATCCTCGCTATTGAATCTGTCAAATTCATTTGTCAACTGATCGTATGGATTTACCGTGCAATAGAGCAGTTTCATTTTCTTCAAGACAGAAAAAAGGTCTCTTTTTTCCCTGTTGTCCAAAACGTCATTGGTGACGAATCCCCCCATGCCTTTTGGAGCAAGAAAATAAAAAGGTATCAGCCCTTTTATGAGTTTGAGGCGTGCAAGAGGCAACAAAACCTTTTTCCCGCTGTCAAAGAGTATGAGTTTTGTATTGCTTTCAAAACCTGCATAGGCTGCCCAGATGTCGAACCATTCCCTTGTCTGAAAATATATCGCAGACTCCGCGGCATCGACCATGCCGTCCCATTCTTCATCCGTCGCTTTCCTGATGCTCTTGATCAATTCATAACCTTGTGCCTGCAGGATCTGTCATTCCGGCTGTTCCGGCATTTGCGCCAGGAGTTCTGACAAACTGGCATCAGAGGTCTGGCGGAGGCGAGGGAATAATACATGTAATCCTCCCCGTGACAGTCTTAGCAACATCACACATTTCATCAAAGTTTCAGCCTATAGTTCAGCCATTTGTCGACTGCGCTCTTAATCTCAAACTGTTCATATGCCCTTGCAGTGCTTTCCCTGAAAACCGTCTTATCCATTAATGCGGCCTCTTTGATAGCAGAGGCCAGGGCTTCCGCGCTTACCTCCTCAGCGACCATCCCGCACCTGAATTCTTTAATGATCTGCTCTAAATCACCAACCGGCATCGCGACAACCGGTGTGCCCAATTGAAGGGCATCGGAAAATACGACGGGAATACTTTCGATCCTGGATGGGATGACCAAAAAAGAAACGCTATTCAGATAATTTGAAAACTCCTGGGCCTGAATAGCACCGTGTAAATAAATATAGCTCTCCAACTGCATTTCTGAAATCATGCTCTCCAGCTCTCTTTCCATTGGGCCAAGTCCGAACATATGTACGCGGATTGATTCCTTTATATCCTGCGGCAGGCATCCGACCGCCTTTATGAGCAGGTCCGGACCTTTATTTGCATGATAACGTCCAACAAAAAGAAAGTGCCTCAACTTTGCTGAATCAGACATAAACAATTTTTCCTTTGGAGACGGAAGTTTCCTGCTTGAGGGAAGAAAATTCGCACGGCACAGCGGTCAGTGTCCTTCACCTCTTTACATAATTGCATGCCATCAGCAAATACCCTGTCCGCATTTTTTAGGATTGTCCTTAAAATCATCTTTCCGAGAAAGGGGATCTTCCTGATTTTCCATATATCAGACCCCAGAGCCCAGACATCATAGGGAATATTTTTCTTAAGTTTTCCGGCAAAGCCGAATATTCCTGAAGGTACAGCCCACATGCATAGGGTCCTGTCTATGTTGTACCTTTCATATATCCTTAATGTATTTCTGATACCATTTAGAAAAAAAAGGAAAAAAATCCACCAGTTCCGGGGGCTCTTCAAATCCATGGAGGCCAATTCCTGGTCCCCTCCTTTCCAGGGCGTAGGAACAATGGTAATGCCGGGTTCAGGCTGATACTCCTTCTTTCTTGCAGCGGGCTGAACTATAACGTTATGCCCGGCGGCTGAAAGCTCCAGGGCAAACTGTCTTACGAACAACCCCGCGGTCCCGGAAGGATCTTCAGGACTTGCAGGATATGAACTTGTGATAATATGAATATTCAATTAATCTTACTTTATGCAAAATAATACTGCGTACTGCGCCGATAACATCCTCGACATCCCGGTCTGTAAGTTTAGGGAGAAATCGGCAAACTCACCGTCTCCCTGCCAAAGGCGCATGCGTGGGGAAAATCCTCTGCTCTCCATGAGAAGTTCTTTTGATAATAGGGGTGCTCAGGTATCGACAGGTAATGGACCCCGACCCCGATATTATATTCAGTCATGGCCTCCAAAAAGCTGTCCCTGCTTATTCCGGTCTTGTGGAAATCGACGCGGATTGTAAACAGGTGATAGGCATGTCTGGTATGTTTTTCCACCGGAGCAGGCAGCCCGATGTCTAAATCACTTAAGGCCTCCATGTATCTGTTCCATATCAGCTCCCGTTTTTTCCAGTATCCGTCTATCCTGCGCAGTTGATGAATACCGATAGCAGCCTGCAAATCCATCATGTTGTATTTGAAGCCGGCGTCTTCCACATAATAATGCTTATATCCGGAGTCGGAAAAGCGCTCCCACGCATCATGGCTCAGGCCGTGCAAGGCCAGCATCTTGATGCGCGATATTTTCTTTTCATCACTGCTTATAACCATGCCGCCTTCTCCAGTTGTAATATTCTTGGTAGCGTAAAAACTGAAGCATCCCAGATCGCCGATCGTCCCGGCCTTCTTCCCCTTATACTCCGTCTCTATAGCATGGGCACAATCCTCAATTATCGCAATTCCCCGCGACTTCGCGAGAGCGGCGACAGGGTCCATATCACAAGCCCGGCCTGCAAAATGGACCACTATTACCGCTTTCGTCTTTGAAGTGATCTTTTTTTCCATTTCCCGCACGTCTATATTCAATGTGACCGGATCAATATCTGCTAAAACCGGTTTGGCGCCTGAATGGATTATGGCATTTATTGTCGCGCAAAAAGTCATGGGTGTGGTTATGATCTCGTCTCCGCGTTTCAGTCCAAGCGACAGGCAGGACAAGTGCAGGGCAGCTGTGCATGAATTTACAGCAGCGGCATATGCAATCTCTTTATATGCAGCAAAGTCGCCTTCGAACTGATGCACTTTAGCGCCGGTGCCGAGCCATGCCTTTCTCATGGAGTCCAGAACTTCATTCATCTCATCCTGCTCAATCAGTGGTTGTCCGAAAACTAAGAAGTCTTTTCTCATAGATCTGTCATTTCCTTAATAGCTAGTTATTAAAACTGTATATTCTTATTGTAGGACCCTGCAGGAGCCCATTTTCCCCTCGTAAATAGTCGCTCAGAAATGTAAGCCCCTTTACGAGGTCCCTGTTTGCCCAAAAAGATAAGTCTGCAAAGTTGTCATCTGACACCGGATACCGGGATCGAAAGAGGAGCGCTCTGCCATGTCCGCCGGAACTCCGGCAATATCGTGCTCGTCGGGATGGAGGAGCAAAGGAAACCCCCAGTCGGCGCCTGTTACTCTGAGCGAAAGACCTAACGTCAAAATGAGCAGCAATAATACCTTCTTCATATGGCATCCGTCTGCCAGGGCATGTCAGCCAGTCCTATCCTTCTCATTTCCCTTTTTTCTTATCCGGTACTGCACGTCCTCCATAAGTCTCCTGTTTACTGCCAGCAAGTCGGCCAGGAAGGCCACCAGAATGGTCTGAAAGCCTATACCGAGGAGTATAGAGGCCAGGATGAGGGATTGGATGTGACCGTCGCCGCCGTCCCTGAAAAAATAGTACAGGAATCTGAGTCCGATAACAAAGCCGGAAGCAAAGAGCAGCAGACCTATAGTCATAAAGAACCGGAATGGTTTATAAACTACAAAAATGCGGACGATGGTCAACACCGATTTGATTATATAATTAGGAATGCTTCTTATCAAACGCGACGGTCTTAAATCTTTATTGACCCGAACGGGGACCGAGGTTATAGACATGTTCTTCTGTCCTGCCTGAATAATCGTCTCAAGAGTATAGGTATAATCATTAAATACGTTAAGGCGCATAGCTGCTTCGCGGCTCATGGCGCGGAAACCGCTAGGCGCATCCTGTATATTGGTTTTACTGGCCAATCTTACGACCCAGCTTCCAATTTTCTGTAATTGTTTTTTAATGAGTGGGAAATGCTTAATTTCGGAAATAGGCCTGACCCCGATGACAAGTTCCGCTTTTTTGTCCAGTATTGGTTTGATCAGCAGCGGAATATCTTTAGCATTATACTGGTTGTCTGCATCTGTATTTACGATAACATCCGCTCCAAGCTTCAGGCAGGCATCGAGTCCTGCCATAAAAACGCGCGCCAAGCCCTGGTTTTTTGCAAAGTCTACGATATGGTCAACTCCATTTGCCTTTGCTACCTCGAGGGTATTGTCCGTGCTTCCATCATTGATAACAAGCCATTCGACCTTTTCAAAACCTTCCACTGATCTGGGAAGTTCCTTTAACGCAATCGCCAGAGTATCGGCTTCGTTGTAACAAGGAATCTGGATAATAAGCTTCATATTATTGGGAAGCCTCCTTCCCGTGGTCGGTTCTTCTCAAGCAGAGTCCCGAGAAAACCAAGAAAATGAAGACGCCTGCCAGACTTACCGCCAAGCCCTTTTTGAAGGATTCCGCCTGGTATCTGAAGACAATGTGACTCGTTCCCTGCACGGGTATTGCCGGCAGTATATCAAGATACTTATCATATTTGACCTGCCGGTTATTGACATAGGCTTTCCAGCCCGGATTGCGGTGCATCGGCAAGACTATCCATCCGGGGTCGCTTCTTGAATAATCAATATCTATTTGATCAACCGCTGCCTCTTTAACATCCAACCCCGAAAAATCTGTCTGATTATCCGAAGGAGAAAGATCTTTGATGAAATAGGCACTATTGGTCACCTGCTTATTCTCAAATACAAGGATATCTTTTTCCAGGTCAAGCACATTCCATTTGCCGGCAAAAACAGCAGGATCTATTTTTTCATAATAGCCTATCTTATATTGACACGACATATTCGTATTGACGCCGTTTATTTCAAGGTAGTCGCCCGTATTATTCCGGCTTTTTGTGGCCCAAACCGCTACTTTATCACCCCCCCTATAATCAACCAGATATATAACAACAGAATAATCCCCTTTTTTAAAATATACTTTGCCTGGAAACTCAAAGAAACCCCATTTATTATCGGAAATATCATCTTTAGGAATTTCGGGATCCAATGAAAGTTTTTGACCTTTATCATTGTAAATGGCGATGCGGACATCCGCGGGGGGATGTTCCTTGCCGTAGGTTCCAAACATAAACCCAAACGAGTCAATTATCATATCATCCTGCAAATGGATATGTTGTCTCAAAATGTTGTCAGGCAGGGGAGGGGCCAGTTCATGAGATAATTCCGGCAATGTAAAAAGTCGTTTCTGTTCTAATATCGCTTTATTTACAAGAAGGTATTTAATTGCCATTTTATTCATCAAAGGCGAATCAAACTGAATTTTGCTTCCGTCGATCAACATCGAGGTTGGGGATGCGGCTGAATTAAAAACCAGTTTGGCGAGGACCTTTTTTTCCTCATCCGTCCGGAAACTGTGAGCATACCATTCCGGAATGCCGTAGGCCCCGAGGGTTCCTGCGAACCAATAAGAAATATCGGCAATTACCGACTGCAACGGCCGGAGGTTTTCTTTAACGTACTTGATGCTCGGAGTCAGCGGGTAGAACCATTCAGAGGGGACGACCGCATTGAACCTGTTGAAGAGTTCCTTTTGAGAGTAGAACTGAACCCCAATACACCCAATCAATACCAGAGCAATCAGCCGCTGAGCATTCAGTGGAGTTAATCTAAGGTATCGGACCGATAATTCCTGGAGTTTTATCCCGATATAATCTAATCCGATAGCTGATAAAACCGACAAGCCCAGAAGTGTGACAACGAGTAACCTGCCCCATTTTGGGTTGTTCTTAAAAATCGGCATTGCCTCTATAAGCTTATGGGGCAAAAAGCCGAAGGCTATCGAGAGGGTGATAATCACAAGTGATGCATTAAAAAAAGTGAATAATCTCAACTGCCTGTCATTCCTTCTGAACACGGGGAAAACACCCACAAGGGCGAAGACGCAGGCCAGGACACCGACGTAGACGGTATTCTCAACCCGCGGCGGGTCCTGGTAAGTGAAGAAGAGCAGCAGGTCATGAATGTTCAAGGGCATTCCGCCGCTGGTCCTGTACCCCAGGTTGATGCCGGACATGGCGTTGATGAAAGGAAGAAGTGCTGCTGCGGACAACAGGAACGCTATTCCCACGGCCAGCAGAGGCAGGGCTGTTTTTTTCAGAAAATGCCTAATGGTACCGGAATTTTTGTGTTCTCCCTCCTGATTAGTGGCAAAAAGGTTATAGGCATTCCAAACAAGAATGAGCAGGGAGAAAGAGTAAAAGCCGAAGCCGGCAACTGCCGGGAAGCCGCCTAATATGAGCAGGAGAGAAGTAATGGTAATTGCCGGCAGCCATTTCTTCTCTGCAGTCCTGAGGTACATCACCGTCGCCCAAAGGAGCCACGGAATCCACATGGCGGTTGCAACCTGTTCCCAGAAAAACCATGCGGCGTTGAAGCCGCATAACATGAAGACAATCCCCCCCCAGATCGAGGGAAGAAATCGCAAAAAAACCTTGAGAAGAAGATAAACGCCTAAACCTGAAACAACCAGTTTTGCCAGCCCGACAAGGTAGTAGGCAAGCGCATTATCTTTTACGACCAGGAACAGAAGAAAAGTGGGGTTGAAAAGCTCAAGAGATATGGGTTGACCTCCTGCTCCGTTGGGGTACCACAGGGGTGTCTCCCCTTTCCTGATCTGAGCTTTAAGGGTGATCCACGTCGGGAGCTGTGAATCAAGGATATCGCTCCGTTCCGCATGAACTGCGGGGCGATTGCTCTGCACCGAGGACCAGCCCGGAAATTCCAACAGTCTGTCAAAAGGGGCCACTGTCTGACCGGAAAAGGGATCGGCATTCAGGGCATAGATGGAAAGGCAGATAAATATGATAAAAGCTGAAAGCGTTTGCCAACGGGAAAAGATCTTGAGTTTTCCCAAAAAGTCACCAGTGATCAAATTGTGCCCCATTTCATGTTTGCCTTCTTAAGCTTCACATTTAATAATTAAAATATTCTAACACTATATATTGTGTCAATGCCATTCCAGACGGTCTGTCAAGAGGACTGTCCTGACGAAGGATTTCGCGAACATGAAAGACCATGGATGTGAAAGAAGCATAGCGAAAGAGACAAGTGGGTGACTGACGAGGCAGTCCCTATCTCATTTATTGAGAGAAATATTCCGGCCTGAGTGACCTGCATTTATTTTGAAATTATGTTATTGAGAACCTGCCGGGCTTTTTCGTCATCGGGCCTTATTCTCAGCCCTGCTTCAAAGGACCTTCGCGCCATATACATATCTCCTTTTTCCAGGTAAATATTCCCAAGGTTGAAATAGGCTGCCGCGTAATCCGGCTTCAGATTTATGGCTATCTGGTGTTGTTCTAACGCCTTGTCATACAAGCCTTTGTGTTTGTAGACGATACCCAGATTATTATGATTCACGGGATCGTTCGGACTTAATCGTACTGCTGCCAGGCATTCTTCCAGTGCCTTATCATAAAGACCTTTTGCCTTGTAGGCAATGCAAAGATTATTATGAGCTTCCGCATAGGCCGGGGCCAGGCTTATTGCGGTCTCAAATAGCCTGGCCGCCTCTTCCGTCTGTCCTTTTTCCAATAGAGCGTAGCCAAGATTATTGTACGCGTGAGGCACCTTCAACGGCTCTTTCTCAATAACATACTCCCAAAAGGTTTGACCGTTCTTCCAAATCCCGACTTGTTGGACAGTAATATATGTAATGGAACACAGCACGGCAGAGGCTGCAATAATGCTTCCCATCCGCAGAGGGAGTCTCCCCTTTTTTAAAGAAGCTGCCTTTTCATAAGCTCCTGCTGCTATTAAACCTGCGAGCAGGAAAGGTCCGAGACTGGGCAGATAAGTATACCTGTCGGCCATAGACTGGCCTCCCACCTGAATAATGCCGAGCACTGGCAGCAGGGTCACAACATAATAACCCCACGCCGCAGACCACAATTTCTGTTTTCTTGCGAGAATTAAACAGCCTATAGTAATTCCTGTTACGAGGGCAACAGGGAGAAGATATGTCAGAGACAGAACTCGTATGTCCTTTGGGTAAGGGTAAAATGGGATTAGATTCAGAGGCAGAAGCATTGCCCAAAGGTAAGCGATAAGAGATTTTAGGCTTACGAGCAGGCGGTCTGCCAGGGGCACAAACTCCATTGCTTCCATAGCGCGCCCAGCTTTTTGTGCCAGCATTGTCAGTATTGACGAACCAAGGCTCAATGCAATAAACGGCAGTTTTTCAATAAGTGAGATTCCCAACGTCTTCATTGACCGTATTCTCTGAAAAGGGTACCAGTCCAGAATCAGCAGCACAACCGGGAGGCTCACTGCCATCGGCTTGCTTAAGAGGGCGAGGACAAAGAAGCAGAGAGCATAGCGCATAGCCCATAGCTCATGGAGCATAGGGAAGACAGTTCTTTGCTTTCTACTTTCTGCTATTGGCATTTTGCTGCTATGCACTGTGTCCTTCGCCCCTTGCAAAGTATCAGTCACATATTTTGTGTACGCCATGACACTCAGCAAAAAGAAAAGCGCGCAGAGAAGATCTTTCCTCTCCGCAACCCATGCCACGGATTCCACATGAATGGGATGAAGACCGAAGAGCAGGCCTGTCACAGCAGCAGCAGTCAACGTGAAGCGTGACGCGCCCGCCCCAGGCGGGTCGGCCGAGGCGGATGAATCGTGAATCGTGAATTGTGAATGAACAACTACAGCTTCAATCAGCCTTACAACCAGCAACACTACCAGGAAGGTGTTGACTGCATGGAGTATGTTGTTCGTGAGGTGATGGCCAATGGGGTTCAATCCCCAGATGGCGTAATCCAGGGCATGGGATATCCATGTAAGAGGGTGCCAGTTGGCTGCATGAAAGGTGCCGAATGCCCATTTGAAGAAAGCTGAATCAAATGATCGGATGTGCGGATTTTCAAAAACATATATGTCATCGTCCCACTCGACGAAGCCGTTCCGAAGAGAGGACAGATAGACAACAAAGGTCAAAAGTGAAACCGCGCCGGCCATAAAATATTCAGCTTTTTGTTTCACTTTGAGATGCGGAGCTTTTTCCGGGCTATTTGAAATCATTAGCGTCTTCGCACCCAATTTGACTTTAAAGCAGTTCGCCCTTCCGGGTTACTTTTCATGGTAAGTTATCGGGGACCCGATGGTCTGCAATGCATTACATCCTGCATTGTCCCCTAAAGAGCAAGCCTTCTGAAAATCTGAAACAGCAAGCTCTTTTCTGCCTGTCTTAAACTGTGCAATACCGCGATTAAAATACGCGCCAGCAGAATTTGGATTCAATAAAATTACCGTGCTGAAGTCCTCCATTGCCCGGTCATTCCGTCCGAGGCTGTAATAAGCATAACCCCTGTTATAATATGCTTCAGGATGAGATAACGGCTCTAATGTGATTACCGTGGTGTAATCTCTGATTGCCCTGTCGAGCCTGTCTGCTTTGGCGAATGCGGTCCCCCTGTTCTGATAGGCGACAGTTCCATGCGTGGGCTCCATATCGATAACAGAACTCCATAAAGCAATGTCACTTTTCCATATGCTTATTTGTTGCACTGTAATATATGACATAAGAACGAGCACGGCGAAAGCTGCAATAATGCCGATCGCACTAGGAATCGAACTCCATTGTTTTAACGCATGCACTGTTTCATAAAGTTCTGCTGTTATTAAACCCGCGATCAGAAAAGGCCCGAGACTGGGCAGGTAAGTATACCTGTCGGCCATTAACTGACCTCCCACCTGAATAATGCCGAGCACGGGAAGCAGGGTCACAACATAGCAGCTCCAGACAGCAAGCCACAATTTGTGTTTCCGGGCAATGCCAATGCAGGTGATCGTAATTACAGCCACGAGAACGGCCGGGAAAAGATACTCTTGAGAAAGAAGCGATATATGCCGGGGGTAAGGGTAGTAAGGGATCAAATTTAAAGGCAAAAGCATCTTCCAGATATAGGCTATGAGCGATCGTGCGGTCAAAAGAATTCTTGTTGAAAACGGCACGAACTCTGTCAGGGCCATGGCGCCTCCGGCTTTTTGCGCCGACAGCGTGAGTGCCGATGAAATAAGGGAAAGCAGAAAGAAGGGAACTTTTTCTGCTGATACGGACAGAAACGTTCCAAGTGAGCAGACGCGCTTAAGGGGAAACCAGTCCAATATCAGCAGCACGAAAGGGAGGCTTACTGCCATGGGCTTGCTTAAAAGAGCGAGGATGAAGAAGCAAAGCGCAAAGCGGCCCCATGAGCTATTCCACATGCCCTTTGCCCTCTGCGCTGAGATTTCACCCGTATATCTCAAATAAAACATTATACTCAGCAAAAAGAAGAAGGCGCACAGAAGATCTTTTCTTTCAGCGACCCATGCCACGGATTCAACATGAATGGGATGAAGGCCGAAGAGCAGGCCTGTCACGGCGGCAGCAATCAACGTGAAGCGAGAGGGTGAGTCGTTGAGTCGGTGAGTCGATGAGTTGTTCCCTGACCGATCGACTATTTGACCACTTGCCGGCTGCTGCTTGCCTGGTACTGCTTCAATCAGCCTTACAACCAGCAATACTACCAGGAAGGTGTTGACAGCATGAAGTATGTTGTTTGTCAGATGGTGGCCCATGGGCTCCAATCCCCATATGGCGTAATCCAGGGCATGGGATATCCATGTCAGAGGGTGCCAGTTGAAGGAATAAAAATCAAGAAAAGCCCTTCTCAGTAGTGCCCCATTCAGTGAACGTATAAAAGGATTATCAACAATGTAGTTCCAGTCATCCCAAACGAAATCATTCTGAAGCGCCGGGAGATAGATGAGAAAAGTCAGGAAGGCAATAGTTCCGGCCAGGATATATTTAACTCTTACCCCGATAGAAATAACGGCGGAGTTTAAAGCTCCTTTGGAATTTCTAGCTGGGTTTACTGATCTCTTCATCTGTGAGAAGTTTCTTCCCTCTGCTGCTGAAAATCGTAAACTGTTTTATCCCTAGTTTGCTTATTAAAAATTCCATGATGCTGGCCAGCACTCCAAATCCGTATTTTACACTCCGCCTGAAATTGATCGAGGACGCTTCTTTAAAATATCTTGTAGGACAGCTCAACTCCCCGATCCTGAAGCCAAACCAGACAGTCTGGACGAGCATTTCGCTGTCAAATACGAAGTCATCGGAGTTTTCGCCGAGGGGGAGTGTCTCCAGTACCTCCCGGGTAAACGCGCGGAAACCTGTATGATATTCAGATAGTTTGACGCCGAGGGCAATATTTTCAACGAGGGTGAGGAATCTGTTGGCGATGTATTTGTACCGGGGCATTCCCCCTTTTAAGGCTGTGCCCCCGAGTATCCGCGATCCGAGCACCACATCATAGTGACCTGAGGCGATCATCGAGGCCATAGCGGCAACGAGCTTTGGTGAATACTGATAATCGGGATGGACCATTACAACAATATCCGCGCCGTGTTTAAGCGCCTCGCGGTAACAGGTCTTCTGGTTCCCTCCGTAGCCCCTGTTCTCCGGATGGATGATCGTCCTTATGCCCAGTTCTTCTGCGGTACGTGAAGTATCATCTTTTGAGGCGTCATCTACAAGTATCACCTCATCCACATATTCATGAGGAAGCTCCTCATAGGTCTGACGGAGCGTCTTTTCAGCGTTGTACGCGGGCATGATTACAATAAGCTTTTTACCAAGAATCATATTTTCCTCTATGTCAGATGTCAGCGTTTATGCGAGCTCTTAATTGCCCGTTCACTCCTGTCGTATATATTTTTAAATAAACTTGCACTTTAGAGCAAGAATACCAAAGAAAAAATCTTCAACTGCTAGAATCGAGATAGAGATCGGAATCAGGATTAAAGCTTCCTATTTCAACGCGTCAGTACTCTTCTCAAAAATAAGCAGATATGCGGACGATTTAACCTGGTACTTTCTTGCGTCATCATCCCATTTATAGACCGTCAACTCAGGGGAAATGATATCTGCCACTCCTACGAGAACATAATTTGTTTTGATGTAATTCTCAGCCCAATCGTATATAAACTTCTCGGACTTGGGGCGTGTCAGCCAGGAGTAATATACGGACACCAGCACGATAAATTTAGGATTTGAAACCTCGATTTCATGAGCCATTTCCTTCTGCATCGTCAATGCGTACTCGTGTTTTTCCATAAGGCTGTATGTATAAATATACCCCGTGGCCGAAAGCCTCCCGGAATAAAAATATATCTGAGGTTCAGAACCCAGCACCGCGATCTTGTCTGTAGGGACGCTTCTTGACTTGATAAATTCTGCGATCCGCGGGGATTCCGGAAACGGGTTTTGCCCATAAATCGCTCTAGACAGTTTTACAGGATCGTCCTTGAAGAAATATCCGTTCTGCTTGATAATGCCGGGCAGCGCCGCCGCCATGAATATCGCAAACCCTATAAAGTTAATAACCGCCGGTTTATAAAAGACAATGCCTCTCGAACTCAAAAAGTCGAAAAAAATTCCTGTCAGGAGCGATACAGCCGGAAGCAAGGTCACAAAATAATGTTCCCGGAAATAAAACCCGGGACAGATCGAGAGAAAAGAAAGGAGAGTGAAAAGGAGAACAAACACTCTGTCTACTTTTAATGTCCGGGGGAAGAACATGACAATAAACCCGAGGACGGAAAAGGCCCAAAATAGCAAGAAGCCGTCAACGACGGGAGGGAATTGGTGGCTGAAAGAGGAGAAAGCGTAGGCAAGGGGGATTTGGGCGGCGTACTTGGAGGCATATTCTACTGTCCAGAACCAGAACCTGTCAAATGTCCCTGCATAATAAATCCAGACAAGAATAACCAGGAGAGGCACAGCTGCCCCGGCTGCGTAGATGCCGAGATTAAAAAAAAGTGTCCTGTTGGATAAGGTCTTACTCAGGGGCTCCTTTGTCGTGGAAAAATGCCGGTATACGATGTGAATTGCGCCGAAAAGCAAGAAAAATACCCCGGGCTGTTTCATCAGAAAGGCCAGCCCAAGCAAGACCCCTGATCCGAAATATGCCTTGAAGGTATTTTTTTCGAGGGCAGAAAGCAATGCCAGGATGCCACCCAGCGCCATCAGCACAACAAAATGTGTAGCATGGGCTGCAAAACCGAATACAGAGGGACTCAGAGAAAGCAACGCATATGTACCGCTCGCTGCGAGGGCCGCAGACCTGCTCATCATTTTTTTTGCCAGGAGAAACACAAATAATATGGTCGTACAATTTACCACCATGAAGCCCAAATGAATGCCCTGGGCAGTTTGACCAAAGATGGACATTATAAGGGCGTACATCATGGCAGTGCCGGGGAGCTTCATATTATAAGCTCCGCTATAGGGAGGAATACCCTGAAGCAGAAGCTGTCCCATGTAGGCGTACTCGCCTTCATCACGCTCAAGTGGAAAATCCAGAAGTCTGATACGCACAACGACAACGAATATAATAATCAGGACAAGCAAAAGCTGACTTTTTATAAAGCGCTGCATCTTATTTTCCTTTACCGTCGTCATAGGCAATTATAATCAGTAAACCTGACAGTTGCAACGAAATCTGAACCTGGCAGCGAGGACCCATTAAAAACAGTGGGGTTGCATCGGATATTTAATGATTCGTATTTCCTTTGTATACCCCGCCCTTCTTCATATCAGACAAACCGTCAGGTCTGACGACTGAGTTTTTCAAGCTGTAGGCCCTGGCGAGATCATTCCTGATCGCCGCGTCTTCAGGTTTTAAACGAGACGCGGTTTCCAGGTGTCCTATTGCCTGCTCCATGAGTCCCTTTGTTTCATAAAGCATTCCGAGGTTGTAATGGGCATCCGCAAGGTCGGGATTCAGGCGCAGGGCGGTCTCAAAATGTTCAATGGCCTTGTCATATGAACCTGCCGCGGCGTAAGCAGACCCAAGATTCAAATGCGCAACCGCGTTGTCTGGTTCAAGGTTTGCATAGATAAGATAGTGCTCCAATGCCTCTGCGACGAGGCCTTTATTGTAAAGAGCAGCAGCCAGATTATTGTGCGCGTCGCCGAAATCAGGTTTCAACCTGACCGCTATCCGCCATTGCTCCACGGCCTCGTTTGGAAATCCTGCGGCGTTCAGAGCAGAGCCAAGCTGGTAATGTGTTTCAGCAGAGCCGGGATTCAGCCTTGCGACGACCTGATACTCTTCAAGGGCTTTGTACTTCAGCCCTTTTTTAGCATAGGCATTACCGAGATTAAGATGGGCCTTGTAATACTGCGGATCCAACCGAATGGAGCTTTGAAATGCTTCAATGGCTTGATCCAGCTGTTCCTTCTTGAAAAAGGCTATTCCGATGTTATTGTAGGCAAAAGGAATCCCCGGTTCCTTTTCAATGACATAACTCCAGAGGTTGATGCTGTTTTTCCATATGTCGATTTGTTTAACGGTCAGATATGACAGGGACACCAGCACGGAAAGAGCGGCTGCGTACCAGAAACGTCTAAGAGCAAGACTGTGTTCTCCCGATCTTGTGAGATATCCGGAAACCCAGGCCACTCCTGCCCCGCAGAGGAGAAACGGTCCGATACTCGGCAGATAAGAGTATCTGTCAGCCATTGCTTGACCTCCCACCTGAAGGATGCCGAGCACCGGGGCCAAAGTAACCAGGTAATAACTCCAGACCGATAACCAGACCCGCTGACGCCTGACCGCGACAAAAGAGAGTATTGTAATAACGGAGATAAGAACAAGGGGGGAAAGATACTCCAAAGAAAAAAATGACACATTTGCCGGATAGGGATAATAAGGGATTAAATTAACTGGCAGCGCCATCTTCCATAGATAAGCAACGAGGGAGCTTGCGGCCATGATCAGTCTCACTGACAGCGGCACAAACTCGTTCAGTTCGATCGCTTCCCGCTGCGCCATTATTGTCAATACTGATGAAATAATGCTCAGGACAACAAATGGGAATTTCTCGATAAAGGCAGTCCTGAATGTTTTAAAAGATGTAATCCTGTTAAAAGGGTACCAGTCCAGGATCAGCAATACAATCGGAAGGCTCACTGCCATGGGCTTGCTTAAAAGAGCCAGGATGAAGAAGCAAAGAGCATAGCGCATAGCGTATAGCGCATGGAGCATAGAGTAAACAGCCCTTTGCTCTCTACTCTCTGTGCCTGGCATGTTGTCTTTTTTACTATGCGCTAAGCCCTTTGTCTTTTGTCCTTTGCCCCTTGTTATTTGCGAAGTATCAGTCACATATTTTGTATACATTATGATGCTGAGCAAAAAGAAAAAAGCACACAGAAGATCTTTTCTTTCAGCGACCCATGCCACGGATTCCACATGAACGGGATGAAGACCGAAGAGCAGGCCTGTTGTCCCGGCTGCAATTAGCGTGAAGCGTGACGCGTCCGCCCCAGGCGGGTCCGCCGAGGCGGATGAATCGTGAATCGTGAATCGTGAATGAACAACGGCAGCTTCAATCAGCCTCACAGCCAGCAACACCACCAGAAAGGCGTTGACCGCATGGAGAAGGTTATTGGTCAGATGATGTCCGAGAGGATTCAATCCCCATATGGCGTAATCCAGGGCATGGGATATCCAGGTGAGGGGATGCCAGTTGCTGGCGTAGAAATCAAAAAAGGCCCATCTGAATAAGTTTAGATCAAAGGAACGGATGTGCGGATTTTCAAAAACATATTGACTGTCATCCCACTCAACAAAATTGTTTTGAAGAGACGGGAGAAAGACCAGGAACGTGATTATTCCAACCAGTATAGCCAGGGGAATCCGCGTTTTATCTTTTGTCTCCCCTATCTTCAATGTATTCTCCCTTTATCAGATGAAAGCGTGGCCCTTTACTAAGCAGAGCATATATTGCCGGTGGCCGGCCACTTTTGCCTGTTACTTTCTCCCGGCTTTTTCAGCATCTTCCCTCATCTTCTTTTCGACTTCTTCGAGCAGTATTTCGATTTTGGCGTTCTTTTTCAGCTCCGACTCCCACTCCTGTTTCCTCTTCTCTACTGCCTGATCATCCGTTCCAACCACAAGATAAACCTCTTTCGAGACGATCATGTCAAAGAGCTGATTTCTTTCGAAATCCTTCTTTAACGACTCCTCTGTACTGGCCGTTTTTTTAAGGTAATCCTGGTAGGCCTCTTCCGAACCCAAGCTCTTCTTCAGATCCTGGATAAAGTTGTCGAGCATTTCAGGCGGGACTTTCATCCCCTGTCTGACCGCCTCCTGGACAGCCAGTTCCCTGAATATGAGAATGTCGAGGGCCTCATTCTTCACTGCCTGATCTATCTCGGGTGTGCGCTGGTGGCTCTCCGGGATATAAACAGAAGCCAGCTGATTCATCCTGTTCATGAGGTCTTTCAGAGTTATGGCCACCCCATTCACCCTGGCAATCACGATTTTTTTTGCCTCCTGTAAGCCTTTCTGATACTCTGTCGGGCCCTTCTCATGTTCAGCAGGCATAATTGCCATATCTTTTTTCTCAGTATTACTGTGTGCGCATGAAAGCCCGGTAAACATAATTGTCAATAGAATGAGGCTGCTCATCCAGCGTATGTAAAATCTCTTCATCTTATTCTCCTTTGCATTAAGAACTATATTAAAAGTGGCTGTATGCGGGAGTGGTTGATCACTATGGGGTCAATACCACAGGACTTAAGAAGGAGCGTCCTTCATTTTGCGCCAGGGGTCTCTTTGGCGGATTGATCTGAAGTGACCTCGATCCTGGCTGCTTTTTTCAACTCCTCAACCCATTTGTCTTCCCTTTTATTAACAGCAGCGGTCATCAATTCTTTCTCTATTGCAGGGCGGGCCTCTTCAAAGCTCATCTGTCCCGAGGGGCCTTTGAAAGACTTCTTTTCTCTGGCATACGTCTTTTTTGCCTCGGCAGGGTCTACAGTAACTTTATTAAAAATCTCCTTTTCCGTAATCATGTCAATAAGCAAATTTCTTTCGAGCCGCTTTTTAAGCTCTTCTTCTGTAATTCCGGATTTTAAAAGATTCTCCTTGTAAGCGTCTTCTGATTTCAGTTCTGCTTTGGCTCTTTTCAACTCATCCGCAACAACTTCCGGAGGCACCTTCATGCCCTGCCGTGTCGCCTCTTGAACGGCGAGTTCGCGGTAAATTAATCTGTCCAGGGCTTCCTTATTCAGCTTTTCAACAACTTTCTCATTACTCTCCTGTCCTGGTTTCACGTGCTGAGGCGCAATCGCATTTATCTCCTTAACCAGTTCGTATGCTGAAATACCAACGCCGTTCACCTTCGCTACCGTAGTGTTTTTTAATTTCTCAAGAGATTTTTCTCTCTCTTCCAGCATTTTTGCTTGTCCGGGCGCCGAGTCCGTTGTCCCCTTGCCTGCGACTTTATCCCTGTTGCATGAAGCAGCAGTCAGTTCAATAGCAACGAGCACGATCAGAAAGATTGTCCTAACCAGAATCTTCATCTCTTCTCCTTTTTTGAAGCCGAAAAAAACTTTATGTTTCAGTATAACATACGAATAATGTTCTTTTAAACCAGGCTGAAGCGTTGATTTCTGAGGCTTGGAGTAAGTTTTAAGACGCCTCCTGTTTTCCCGAAGATTCGCTTGCCTTTAGCAATTTAAATAGCGGAGCGGCAAACCGGCTTCACTTTCCAGGCCGATTTCCACAAATTAAGGCTGTCATCCGGTTGAACATCTCATGTCGGCTTTGGATGTCAGTTGTCCCTCTTTGTTGAAAAAAGGCATGCGCGAATATTATAATTCGTTAAATCCATTATTCGTTTTGCTTAGGAGGACTATCTTGAGATCTTATAAATTCCTGCTTGTTTTCGGCCTTATATCCCTAAGCCTTATCCTCTCTGAAACAGGAACCCACGCCGAGGTAGGATGGCATATTCGTAATCCAATAACATTTTTAGGCAGCACCTTCGGCAAGGATATTTTTGTAGTTGTCGGGGAGGGCGGAAATATATTGAAATCGTCTGACGGCAGGGCATGGTCATTAGCCGGGTCCGGCACAAATGGGGTGCTCAGGCAGGTAGCTTATGGCAACGACACCTTCGTGGCTGTGGGAGATAAGGGCGTCATAATGACTTCACCGGACGGGACAAAGTGGACCGGAGTATCTTCGGGCGTCACTGAAACACTGCAGAGTATCACCTATGGGAAAGATTTATTTATGGTCGCGGGGGAAAACGGGACTCTGCTGAAATCAAAGGACGGAACGGCCTGGGAGTCTGTTTCTTCAGGAACTTCAGACAGTCTGAGATGCGTTGTCTTCGCGGGCGATACATTTATTGCTGCCGGCGACAACGGAACTATAATGACATCAAAAGATGGAACCGAATGGAAGAAAGCCATCACAGGTGTGTCCTATAGCATCAAAGGAGCGGCCTTAGGCGGGTCCGGATTCGTTGCAGTCGGCGGACAGGGTTCTGTGCTCACCTCCAATGACGGAGAAAGATGGGTAAAGAGGCAGACGGGTGTTTCTGTGTGGCTCAAGGGAGTGACATACGCGTTTGAGACTTATGTCGCGTTTGGCGATAATGGCACAATAGTGACTTCCAAAGACGGCTTGAAATGGTCTTCCAGTGCCTCCGGAACGACTGTCCCGCTTATGGCGTCTGCGCAGGGAAAGAAGACCTTAGTCATCGCAGGAGGAACCAATACAATATTGCTTTCCGGGGATATCTCAAAATTTGAGACTGCAGCTGCAGGCACCCTCCACTTGCTTCGCGGAGTGACTTCCGGAGGCAGTGGTTTTGTGGCGGTCGGAGACAAGGGCGCTGTGTTGAGCTCCGGTGACGGTGCGGTCTGGAAGACGCTGGTGTCAAAGACCGGGACCAGACTTAACGGCATTACCCTGGGAGACAAGGGCTATGTAGCTGTGGGCAAAGGAGGCATTATCCTGGCTTCTGCCGACGGTTTGGAATGGCTCGTGCGGAAGTCCGGAGCTGCAGCGGACCTCGCGGACCTCGCAGGAGCTGCGGCGAACCTGAACGGTGTATCATATGGCCGTGAGGGCTATGTGGCGGTGGGTGACGGAGGCAGGATACTGACGTCCACAGACGGCTCTGAATGGACCGAGAGGAAGTCTGGGACTTCAGTGAGTCTGAGGGGCTCTGCCTACGGTGCCGCCGGCTATGTGGCGGTAGGTGACGGCGGCACGGTCCTGACCTCTGCCGACGGTTCGGAATGGAAAAGAAAGGTCTCCGGAAGCGATAGCAATCTGAGGGGGATTACCAGCGGAGGCAACGGCTATGTTGCGGTGGGTGACGGCGGAACGGTCCTGACCTCTGCCGACGGAGTTACCTGGAGCAAGTCCATATCAAACACCGGCAACGATCTCTTGAGTATAACCTATTGCTTTGATCGGTATGTAACTACCGGAGTTCTTGATACGCCTGAAAAGTCGCGGGAATCTCATCGCAGAGTCTATGTTTCTACTGACGGGAAGAATTGGTCCGCGCTGAGTATGCCCGAGTCGCTTCCCCTTTTCGATGTGGCGTGTGGCGTCAATCGAACGCTTGTCGTGGTCGGAAGGAAGATTTGGCAATCCGACGCCTTGCAGGAAGCGGACCTGCGTTGATTCAGACTCAGGTTTCTGTCTGCCGCGTCACCACGCAAATTTAAAGATATCCTGGTCCTCTGCCGGTATCTCTTTAAATCTTTCGGCGAAGTCCGTTGTCTGGCTGTCCGCCCTATACGGCGATCTCCGGACCGTTTCGGCTTCGGCAAGATTACGCTGATAGATCACCTGTCCCGGATCCAGCAAACGGGCTGTTTTGAATTCTTCTATGGCCTTGTCCCTTTCCCCCGTCTTCACGTAAGCGATTCCCAGAAGGTTGTGATGCGCCGCATTCGGCTCCAATTTAACGGCGCTAAGGAGTTCCTGTACAGCCTCGCCCCTGAACCCGGCTTTCAAATATGTCCGCCCGAGGTCAGCGTGAATTTCCGGACTGTTAGGGTTCAGCTCCAAAGCTATCTTGTACTGTTGTATTGCCTGATATAGTTCATTCTTACCTGCAAGGGCAAGTCCAAGATGATAGTAAATAACATAAAGCATCGGCTCCATTTTCAGGGCCTCCTGATATTGCTCTATGGCCTCATCGAACCGGCTTCTTGCCAACAAGGCGTTCCCGTATTCCAGGCGGGGCACGACACTTTGTGGGGACTTCCTTACCGTGTCTGCAAAAAGGGTGTATTCATTCTTCCATACATTGTTTCGGGTTATTGTTCCAAACGAATATATGCTTAAAAGCAGTGTAAGGATGACTGCAGACACCCTAGCCGCCTTCCGGTTTTGTTCCTTTGCCAAGGCAAACAGCAAGGCAATGAGCATCACAAATCCGAAGGAGGGGAGATAAAGATACCTTTCGGCGAATAGTTTGCCGATGATACCCTTTAAGTAAAGGGCCGGTGCCAGTGGAAGGACAATCAGCAGAAGGCAGAGAAAAACAACCTTGTTTTTCCTGAAAGCTATGATAATACCGACGGTAAAAAAAACCGTCACAGTGAGGGAAAGCAACCCCTCAGGGGAAAAGAGTGATGTAATCGGGTCATAGACCGGCCAGAAATTGAGATCTATGGGGAGAAACAGTTTGTATAGATACCGGCTGAAGACAGGGAAGATGTTTATGAAGTATTCTGCAGAGCCCAGTTTCCCGAGCCTTTGAAGCGGCGCAAAGCCGCCAAGGACTGAGAATCTAACGATAAAATAGCCGCACGTGATCACCAGGTAGGGAGCGTATCTTTTCAGAGTGTCAAGAGACCACACTCTTGTCTTCCTGAAAGCATAGTCATAGGTTATCAGGACGGCAGGCAGAGTCAAAGCCGGCTCTTTGCAGAGGGTTGAGAGAAGAAAACATATTACCGAGAATAAGAACCGCCACCCGTATTTCCCTCCGGCACACAGGTACAGGTAAAAAGAGAGGAAATAAAAGAAAGCGAATGACACATCCGGCAAACCGCCGATCCAGGTGACTGCTTCGGTGTGGATCGGCTGCACGGCGAATAACAGACCCGCGACAAAAGGGGGGGAGAGAAAGTTTAAGGTTGAGAGTGAGGCTGAGGATTAGATGGGACTTTTCCCGGGCCTCAGCCTTGACCTTTTGTTCCGGGGGGCCCAGCAGTTTTGAGGCGACCAGAAAAACCAATACAGAATTCGCTGCATGGAACAATATATTGACAAGATGATAGCCCCACGGTTTAAGGCCAGAGATATAATACGTAAACATATAGAGAATATTCAGCATAGGCCGGTAGTAGTTCGAGGTCGGAGGCGCCCCCTCGAACGTCCAGGCGCTTCTGCGAAATATTTCAGGAATGTTTCTTATATCGCGTATGAGGTGGTTTTTCAGTATTTGGGAGTGGTCGTCGTAAATAAATCCGTTTTGAAGAGCGTTTGCATATACGGCAAATGCGACGAAGGCGATGATCAGTACCGGGAGAAAAACGGCAGTCTGACCGGTGTCCGGCTTCCTCATCAATGTCATTTCCTGGCCCCCGCCGCGGCCATTGCACTGTCCAGATTCCTGCGGTAGTCGGCTTCGTCCGGCGCCAGCCGGACCGCTGTACTGAAATTTTCAACAGCCTTGTCCATGAGCCCCAGTTCTGCGTAAGCGGCCCCAAGGATGTTGAAGAGCCTGGCATTATCAGGCTGTAATTTTACTGCCAGCTGAAACTCCTTGACGGCCCTGTCAGGCCATCCTTTATCAAAGAAGGCGAGCCCCAAATTGTAGTGGGCGTTAGCATTTTCCGGGTCCAGGGCCGTCATTATCCCGAACTCCCTGAGGGCAAGGTCAGTGAGTCCCTTCTTGGCGTAAGCGGCTCCCAGGTTTCCATGGGCCTCGGCAAACTCGGGATTCAGTTTCAGTGCGGTCATGTATTCATTTATGGCCTTATCTATCCGGCCTGACTCGGCATAGGCAAGCCCAAGATTGTTATAAGCGCCGACAAAGTTCGGCCTGAGCTTCGTGGCTTTTTCATATTGCTCAATTGCCTTTTCGTGCAGACCCATTTTTCTATAGGCGAGACCCAGATTGGTAAGGGCTTCGGCATTATCGGGACTGATCAGCAGCGATTTCTGAAACATCTGAACAGCTTTGCCCATCTGACCCCTGTCCATATATATCACTCCGAGATTATTGTATGAACCGGCGTAGGAAGGATCCAGTCTTATTGCTTCCATGTAATGAGCAATAGCCTCTTCTGCGCGGTCCTGCTGAAACAGGACCAGGCCCAGAGACGATTGTGCCATTGCACTTTCAGGTGACTTTTTAGCCATATCCGTGAAGAAAACCAACGGGTTTCTCCAGACTGCATTTCTTGTTACCGTCTGGAAGGAATAGCTTCCCGTAATAAATGCCGCCGCAAGGATGATGACCAATGAGAGTCCAGGCCGCTTTTTTCGAAGCCAGTCAAGAAACAGGACGGCAGCGAGCAAAAATCCGAAAGAGGGGAGATAGGCATATCGTTCAGTAAAGGCGTTTTCGCCGAGGTTTGGGATGTAGAGCACCGGAACCAGAGGAAGCGCCAATACGAAGGTACTGAAAAAGGCAACAGGGCTTTTTCTCCTTGACACCCAGGCAAAAGCGATAAAGACAGCGGTTACCGTAAGGCCGATAATAAACTTTGGCTCCAACGTGGAAGTGACTGGATGAAAGACATAAAATGCATTTAGATTGATGGGTAAAAAAAGTTTTTCGACGTATTGGGCAAAGAGCGGAAAAATGTTGATAATATATTCAAAAGCGCTTAGGTTCGTATAACGCTTTGCCGGTGCAAAACCCCCAAGTGCGTAAATTCTGATGGCCATATAGATCCCGGCAATAACGACATATGGAATATATCTCTTCCAGAGTTCGGGGAACCTGCGATCCTTTCGGAATGTAAGATCATAAGCGATCAGAAGAGCCGGAAGAGTCAGGGCGGTCTCTTTACAAAAAACTGCAACAAAAAAGAACAGGACGGAAAACATATATCTTCTGTCGAAACCAGAGTCTCCGCGGATATAAAAATATAAGGAAAGCAGACAAAACAGGCTAAAAGAGAGCTCCGGCAGTGCGGACACCCAGGCTACAGCCTCAACATGGAGCGGATGCACAGCAAAGAAAAGGGCGGTGATGAAAGGGAAAAAAAGTGAATTGTAAGAAGCGAAAAGTGAATCGTCAGCAATGTGTGATTTGACGGCCTCGGAGGGGACGGCCCTGCTTATTTCTAATTTCTGACTATTTACTGCTTTTAAAGACAAGCTTGCAGAAATGATAAATACTAAAACAGAATTAGCGACATGGAACAAAATATTGACAAGATGAAAACCCCAGGGCTTTAACCCGAATAAATGATAACTGATCATAAAGATCACGTTCATAAGCGGGCGGTAGTAATTGGACGTAACGGGTCCCGATTCAAAGCTCCAGACGCTTGAAGTAAACATGTCGGGTAGATATCTGATGTCCCTGATCCAAGGGTTATTTTCAACCTGGGCGCTGTCGTCATACACAAAATCGTTAAGCAGCGTATTGGAATATACTGCAAATGCGGTAATGGCGATGATCACGATCGGAAGGAGTAGATCAGTCTGCGCGCTGTTTCTGAACGTCCGTAAAAATTTCATATAAACTTTCCGGTCCTACCTCTTTAGTTTAGTGGCTGCTTTGAAAAAATTGTCAAGCCGTTAAAGCTTTCTTCCGCACTCGACGACTCAAACAGGAGATCTGTGCAACAATTTTCACATGAATTTTCTAACTCCTCAATGCCACTGCCCGAAACAGCTCTCGGCGAGCGAGAGCTGTTTCGCTCTGATGAATATTTTCATATAAACCCGGCCTCAATAGCAAGAAATCCGCTGTCGGTCGTCTTTTAAGCCAGATAAGCCGTATGTTAAAATTATCTGTGGAAAATCGCTTGTACAGGTATGCTATGTGGATTCTGATCGCTGTCATGCTTGTCATGTCGTTTTTTCACCTCGCAAGGTCTGTTCGCGACAATGATTTCTTTTGGCACCTGAAGACCGGTCAGTGGATATGGGATAACAAGACGCTCCCTCAAAGCGACCCTTTCGCATATACTACCGCAACTCCTGAAAGCGGAAGGGTGCACTTCCTCCTGACCGCTTACTGGGTAAGTCAGTTGTTCTTTTATTTCTTCTACCTAGCCGGCGGTATGCCCGGTATAGTTGTCTCACGGTTCCTCATTGCAGGACTCCTCTGCTTTGTTATGCTAAAGCTTCGGAAAGGAGACAGACTTCTGTATCTGGCGCTGCTGGCCATTTTCCTGGCCCTGGTCCTGAAGTCATACCCACTGGAGCGGCCGCAGTTTTTCTCTTTTATTTTCTTCGGCGCAGTCCTCTTTCTGCTCGAAAGGATCAAAGATAATTCTGAAGACAGTGCCCCATTTTTCTTCCTGCCTCTCTCTATGTTTATCTGGGCGAATATGCACGGAGGTTTCGCACTTGGCATTATAATAATACTTCTTTATATTGTGGTGGAGGGCCTTAAATTCTCACATCCATCCTTCAGACCCCTGAGCGGCAAAGCATACAAGAGACTGGTCCTCGCCGGCCTTGCAGCGATTGGTATCTCCTTTCTTAACCCCGGGACATATCATGTGTTTTCAAGAGGCGTTTTGTTCCAGGCGGGGAGCGCGATATCCGACAACCTGGAGTTCCAATCGACAATCTGGATATTTCAGAAGTTCGGAGATTACAGCATACTTGTATACTGGTTCATCCTTGCCTGCGCTGTTTCGGCGCTCGTCCTTGACCGCAGAAGGGCCGATATCACGAAGGTCGCCCTTATCGCCTGCCTTGGATACTTTTCTTTTACGACGCTGCGGTATGTGGCTTTCCTTCTTATAGCAGCCCTCCCCATCATCGGGGAATCCTTCTCCAGGGCAAGATATTTAAAGTTCCTCAGGGCCGCCCTGTATGCGGCTGCACTGGCAGTGGCGATATTTTTTACCACGCCGTACATCGGTCTTCAGACGATCAAGACGGGGGAATGGGTGGACACCGGTAAATTTCCTGTAAGGGCGGCTGATTTTATTTTGCAGAATGACCTTCAGGGAAATATGTACAACTTTTTCAATTGGGGGGGCTACCTGATATGGCGCCTCGCCCCGGAAAGAAAGGTGTTCATTGACGGGAGGACTCTTGACAGTGTCTTATATGAGCAGGCTGCTATTATCGATAAAGCGGTCGTTGATCCGCAGTCAGGCATCCCTTTATGGAAATACCTTCTTGATGAACACCATGTGAACTATGTTGTTATATCCTGTTTAAGGCAAAGCCGGAGTTTTCCCCTCTGTCAGGCCCTTCAGAGGGACAGGGACTGGGTTCCTGTATTCTCAGACCAAACAGCTTCAATCTTCGTGAGACATTCAGAAATTTTGTAAGACTTTACAACCCTGCTGATCTCCCAGGGAGCATGCCTTTTGGAAATCGCGGACAGCCAGTTCTTTTTGGCCGATTTTAAGGTATACGTTGCCGCGGTCGCCATAGACTTCGGCATATCTGCTGTTAAATTCAATTGACTTGCCGAGGTCCTTCAGCGCTTTGTCGTATTGTCCCAGCAGCGAATAGGCAACCCCCCTGTTTTTATAGGCGAGAAAATTATCCGGCATGATATCAATATATTTGTCAAAACAGTCTATTGCTTTGCCGACCGACCCTGACTTGCCGTATAAAACCCCCAGGGAGAAGTAGGCGGACCCATAAGAGGGTTTGAGGGCAATCGCCTGTTTGTAATCACTGAGGGCCTTTTCGCTCAGCCCTTCCCTCTCAAAAACCTTGCCCCGTAAATAGTACACCTCAGCTAACGGCTCCATAGCAATAACCCTGCTGAAATCCTCCATCGCCCTATCGGGCCGGACTGTGTTGATGAAGGCAGAGCCCCGGTTGAGGTAAGCCAAAGAATAAGACGGATTCAGGGCAATGGCCTTGCTGAAATCCTCTATCGCCCTGCCAAATTGTCCCAAGTCGTTAAAGGCCGAGCCCCTATTGCTGTACGCCATTTCAGGACTTGAGGGCTCCTTTTCAATAACATATGTCCATAGAACAATGCTGTTCTTCCATATGCTGATCTGCTTAAGCGTTGCATATGACATCGAAGCAATGATGAGAAGGGCTGCTGTGGCGTTGAAAAGACTGAACATGAAGCCGCGGGATATTGTCTTTGACACGCGTCCTGAAAACCATGCAGTTGACAGCCCGGCGAGCAGAAAAGGGCCGAGACCTGGCAGATAGGTGTACCTGTCAGCCATTGCCTGATACCCTACCTGAACAAGGCCAAGCACCGGCGTCATAGTTATGACGTAATAAGCCCAGCAGGACAGCCATAACCTCTGCTTCCTGACCACTAGCATACAACTTATGGAAATTGCGACGATAAGCACAATTGGCAGGAAATACTCCGGAGACAGGGGCGAAACATTTTTTGGATACGGATAAAAAGGAACCAGGTTCAGAGGCGATACCATATTCCAGAGATAGGCGACGAGGGATTTAGCAGCAACAAGCAGCCTTGCTGAAAACGGTACAGAGCTTATAAGTTCTGTGGCCCCGCCTGCCTTTTGCGCCAGGATAGTCAATATGGCTGAAACAATACTCAGGGCAATAAAGGGGAGCTTTTCCATAACTGCTGCCGGTAATGTTTTCAGGGACTGAATCCTCTGAAAAGGGTACCAGTCCAAAAGCAGCAGCACAACCGGCAGACTGACCGCCATGGGCTTGCTTAAGAGGGCGAGGACGAAGAAGCAAAGGGTATAGCGCATAGCATACAGCGCATGGAGCATAGAGAAGACAGCCCTTTGCTCTCTACTCTCTGCGCTTGGCACGCTCTCTTTTTCACTATGTCCTATGCCTTCTGCATACTGCAAAGTATCAGTCACATATTTTGTGTACGACAAGACGCTCAGCAAAAAGAAGAAAGCGCAGAGCAGGTCTTTCCTCTCAGCAACCCATGCCACGGATTCCACATGGATGGGATGAAGGCCGAAGAGCAGGCCTGTCACAGCAGCAGCAATCAATGTGAAGCGTGACGGCGAAAACAAGTTAAGTCGTTGAGTAGTTGAGTTGTTCCCCGGCCACTCGACTACTTGACTACTTGACAGCTGCTGCTTGCCTGGCACTGCTTCAATCAGCCTCACAACCAGCAATACCACCAGAAAGGTGTTGAGCGCATGAAGGATGTTGTTAGTCAGGTGATGGCCCATGGGGTTCAATCCCCATATGGCGTAATCCAGGGCATGGGATATCCATGTCAGAGGGTGCCAGTTGGCTGCGTAGAAATCAAAAAAGGCCCATCTGAACAAGTTCAGATCAAAGGAACGGATGTGCAGATTTTCATAAACATACTGGCCGTCATCCCAGTTGACGAATTCATGACTCAGCGCTGGAAGATACAAGATAAACGTCAGCAGGGAAACGGCCGCGGCAAGGACATATTCGGCGCCCGGCATCCTCTTCCCATGGGCTGGCCTTACCGCCACGCCTTGCATCCTTCTTTCTCTCCCAAGGCGCATGCCTTCTGAAAATCCGAAACAGCGAGGTCTTTTTTGCCTGTTCGCATATAGATATTCCCACGATTAAAATAGGCAATCCCGGAATTTTTATTCAGTTCAATGGCCCTGGTAAGGTCTTCGATTGCCTCATCATACCGTCTGAGGAGAGAATACGCAAACCCACGGTTTGCAAATGCCACCGCATAATTAGGCCACACAGCTATAGCTCTGTCGAAAGTTTCGATAGCCTTGTCTATGGAGCCTGATCTGCCGTAGAGGACACCCAGTCTTATCAGGGCTTCCACATACGCCGGGTTCTGCGCGATTGCCTGCTGGTAGTCCATGAGCGCTTTTTCAACCTCTCCTTTTCTCTCGAAAAGGATCCCGCGGGCATAATAAATTTTATAAAAAGGACTCAATGAGATGGCCTTGTCGAAGTCGGCCAATGCTTTGTCGAGTTCTCCCAGTTCCTCGAAAGCCCTTGCTCGACCGACGTATTCATAATAATCGCCCCGCAAAGCAATCGCTTTGGTGAAGTCTCCGATTGCTTCATGAAGGCGCCCCTCGCCAAGCAATGCCAGGCCTCGGTTGTTATACGCAAGAGAGACCCTGTCCGGCTCCCTTTCAATTACAAAACTCCAGAGGTGAATGCTGTCTTTCCAGACGCCGATCTGGGAAACGGTAAAATATGCCATTGCAAAAACCAAGGACAGCACCAGGGCGGGAAGGCCCCAGGCAAGCATATGGGCCGACCCTTTTTGCTTTGCGAGGCTCCTGGACAGCCATGCGGTCCCTAACCCGAGCAATAGGAATGGGCTGAGGCTGGGCAAATATGTGTACCGGTCTGCCATGGCCTGGCCCCCCACCTGAACGATGCCTAGCACTGGAACGAGTGTTGCCACATAATATCCCCAGAGCACCAGCCATACCTTCTGTTTTCTGGCAAAAAAGAGACAGAGGACGGTAATCCCGGCTATAAGCACAACTGAGGGAAAGAACTCCCGGGAGAAAAGCTGGAAAGTCGATGGATAGGGATAATAAGGGCTCAAATCGAAAGGAAGAGACATGTTCCACAAATACCTGATAAGCGACCTTGCAGCAACAAGGCCACGGGCTGATAAGGGGAGAAATCCCATCATCGCCGTTGTTCCGGCAGACTTTTGTGCTGCCAGCGTCAACGCAGCTGAAACAATACTCAGGGCAATAAAGGGGAGCTTTTCCATAACTGCTGCCGGTAATGTTTTCAGGGACTGAATCCTCTGAAAAGGGTACCAGTCCAAAAGCAGCAGCACAACCGGCAGACTGACCGCCATGGGCTTGCTTAAGAGGGCGAGGACGAAGAAGCAAAGGGTATAGCGCATAGCATACAGCGCATGGAGCATAGAGAAGACAGCCCTTTGCTCTCTACTCTCTGCGCTTGGCACGCTCTCTTTTTCACTATGTCCTATGCCTTCTGCATACTGCAAAGTATCAGTCACATATTTTGTGTACGACAAGACGCTCAGCAAAAAGAAGAAAGCGCAGAGCAGGTCTTTCCTCTCAGCAACCCATGCCACGGATTCCACATGGATGGGATGAAGGCCGAAGAGCAGGCCTGTCACAGCAGCAGCAATCAATGTGAAGCGTGACGGCGAAAACAAGTTAAGTCGTTGAGTAGTTGAGTTGTTCCCCGGCCACTCGACTACTTGACTACTTGACAGCTGCTGCTTGCCTGGCACTGCTTCAATCAGCCTCACAACCAGCAATACCACCAGAAAGGTGTTGAGCGCATGAAGGATGTTGTTAGTCAGGTGATGGCCCATGGGGCTCAATCCCCATATGGCGTAATCCAGGGCATGGGATATCCATGTCAGAGGGTGCCAGTTGGCGGCATAGAAATCAAAAAAGGCCCATCTGAACAAGTTCAGATCAAAGGAACGGATGTGCAGATTTTCATAAACATACTGGCCATCATCCCAGTTGACGAATTCATGACTCAGCGCTGGAAGATACAAGATGAACGTCAGCAGGGAAACGGCCGCGGCAAGGACATATTCGGCGCCCGGCATCCTCTTCCCATGGGCTGGCCTTACCGCCACGCCTTGCATCCTTCTTTCTCTCCCAAGACGCATGCCTTCTGAAAATCCGAAACAGCGAGGTCTTTTTTGCCTGTTCTCATATAGATATTCCCACGGTTAAAATAGACATTTTTCATGGTCTGCAAATAAAATACTGAACCGCCTCACTGATAACGTAATATACCACTTTAAAAAAAGTATTTACTACGGAGAGAAGCCGTGACACGGTCAAGATGATATACAAGATTCTAGTTTAAATATTATAATAAAAAATGGCGAAATCCATCCATTCTTCGCTAAAGACAGCAGCGAAAGACACTTCCCTGGTTTTTGTGGGCATGGCTGTAAGTCAGGCTCTCTGGTTCTTTTCGCGCTTATTGATCACAGCGAATGTTACCAGGGAGGAACTCGGGGTCTACTCCCTGACTGTCGCCATTATCAGCGTTGTCGCTCCGCTGACGGGTTTAGGGCTGTGGGAAGGAGCGACGCGGTTCATTTCCATATATCTCGGGCAGGACAGGAACGAGGCCGCTTTTGCTGTGCGGCGTGCTTCATTGAGGATAGGGATATTGTCGGGCGCCGCATCATGCGCCATCCTTTTTCTTGCTTCGGGAGTCTTGTCTGAATATGTATTCTACAAGCCGGAACTTTCATTACCGCTGGCATGCATGTCCTTTTACATCCCTGTGTATGTATTGACGATTGTCTTTGCTTCCATACTGAGAGGATATGGCATGATAGGCCCCAACGTGTATTTTCTGGAGCTTGGTCAGCCCGCATTATTCCTTCTTTTTATTGGTGTAGTTTTCCTGGTGGGACTTCCATTCATAAGTGTCATATATGCCTATGTTCTTTCCATGACCGTGGTCTTCATTATGATCTCCCGTTATGCCCGTGGTCGGATCGAAGCAATTCCAGTTTTAGTCGGTTTTGACCGCGTGACCGCTGGGGAGTTGATGAGGTTCTCGTTGACAGTGTTTTCTGTGGATGTCATGTTTCTTATCTTCCGATGGGCAGACACGCTGATGCTTGGACGGTACGGAACCATCGACGAAGTGGGGGTCTACAGTATAAGCGTGACCCTTGCGGCCTTCCTGATCTTTCCGCATTTGGCTCTCGACACTGCGTATATGCCGATAGCGGGCGAACTCTATGCGGGCAATCGCTCTGCCGATCTTGCCCGGACATACCGGGTGCTCACCAAATGGATATTTTCCGTCTCCCTTCCCATTTTTTTCATTCTTTTTTTCTTTCCGGAGATGACCATAACTTTTCTCTTTGGCCAGCGGTTTGCTGCTGCTGCTGTTCCTCTGAGGATACTCTCTATTGGCTATCTTATCGATACCTTCCTGGGGTCAAATAGTCTGCTGCTGCTCGTGATGGGTTTTTCAGGCGCGGTTCTGAAGGTCGCGGGTGCTGGCGCGGTGTTAAACGTTCTTCTCAACTATATCCTCATAAAGCATTTGGGTCTAGGGACTTCGGGTGCGGCGCTGGCCTCCATGGCTTCTTTTGCCTTTATAAGCCTCGGTTACTCCGTCGTCCTGTACCGTGTAAGCGGAATACATCCTCTTTCATCCGTCTACATGAAACCGATCATTGGCTCTGCAGTCGTCGGTCTTATGATATACGGAGCTGCCAAGAATCTGCCTCTTCATTTCTGGATGCTGCCTCTTTACTTCTGCCTTTTTGTCGCCGGATATATCACGCTGCTCTTTCTGACGCACGCCATCGATGCCGAGGACATTTTTCTTTTTGCGAGTATCCTCGAAAAGGCCGGGATTTCCCCCGAGACTGCAAAAAGGATCACTGGGAGGATGCTGTGACATCTTTTACGCGTAAGCTGAAGTTTGCTGCGGTCGGCTTAACGCAGGCACCCCGGGCCACGCTTTCCGAGATGGGGCGTCGCTTATTACCTGCGGGGAAGAAGACCTCGCAAATTATGCAGTTACGGCAAATGACGAGGCAATTTCCTCTTATCCTCCAGATAGAGACCGTCAATGTCTGTAACGCTTCGTGCGGGTTCTGTGCGTATAAAACCATGAAACGGGAAAAAGGGACCATGACCATGTCCCTTTTTGAGAAGGTTGCTAAGGAGTATGCTGAGATGGGGGGCGGCCCTCTATCCTTAACGCCTGTGGGTGGCGATGCGCTTCTTGACAAGCACCTCATTGACCGCATTCGCCTTTTGGAAGCCCATCCCGAGATTAACCAGATATCTCTTACCACAAATGCCATTGCTCTTGACAGGTATTCAGACGAGGCTGTGCGTTATCTTCTCGAGAGACTGGATTGCATTCAAGTCAGTATTGGCGGGTTGGATCCGACGACATATGAAACGATGTATGCCGTCGACCGGTTCGAAAAAGTGCACGGTGCAATGGATCGGTTGTTGAGGCTGAAGGCCTTTGTGCCGAAACCCGCGGCTGTTACATTCGCATTCCGCACGAATGACTGGCGTTTTGAGATGAACTTTAGGCGGAAGCTCAATGAATATCGGAGGCAAGGGATCTTCATCAGTCACATCTGGCTGTATGCGAATTATTCGGGGCGGGTAAAGAGCGATAAAAAGCGGAACCTTCTGGTTCTCGATGGCGGCGCGGACGGCGCTAGCCGGGCAAATTGTCTCTACGGGTGTGTGTCGATGGCAGTCTGCTGGGACGGAAGGATTACGGCCTGCGGATGCGCCGATATAGAGGCCGATGCCCTGGCAATCGGCAACGCGGACGAGGAATCTCTCTCGGATGCGTGGTCAGGAAGCAGACGGCTTGAGATTGTCGGTTCCTTCGCTAAAGGGAAACCGGCGGGGATCTGCCGGAACTGTTCAGCTTATCTCCCGGATACGGACGTATTTTCACGGCCATATTTCACTAAATTCGGGCAGCACCAGCCTCTTCCGCTGGATTTCTTTCATCAGTTCTGGGGTGGATAAAGATGCTCAAAAAGATTGCAGGTTCGATGCTGGCTGCTACCATGAAATATCTCACTCGGAAAAATTTGACTGTCTCTTTCAATGACTATGAAAGGAACAAACCCATCAGTGCTGTTTTCGGCATGGACCGTGGTACACCGATAGACCGCTACTATGTCGAAACATTCCTGCAAAGAAATTCCTATCTTATCAAGGGCAGACTTCTGGAGGTCGGTGACAGTTATTACAGCAGGAGATTCGCCGGCGGCAAGGCTGAATCATTTGAGGTGCTCCATGCGACCCCTGAGAATAAAGCTGCCACGATCATCGGGGATCTGACCGATACAACGACACTGCCAAAAAACTCCTTTGACTGTTTCATATGCACTCAAACTTATAATTTCATATTCGACTTGGGTAAAGCTGTCGAAGGAGCCCATTATCTTCTGAAACCCGGAGGGGTATTATTGGCTACAGTGGCGGGCATCAGTCAGATCAGCAGTTACGACATGGAACGCTGGGGTGATTACTGGCGGTTCACTACGGCATCCGTAAAAAAATTGTTTGAGCCTGTATTCAAGGGAGGCCTTAAAATCGAGAGCTTTGGAAATGTTCTGGCAGCGACCGCATTCTTGCAGGGGGTCTCTGTTGAAGATCTCCCTGATCGGAGGCTTTTGGATTATCACGATCCCGATTATCAGTTGATCATTGCGCTTGTCGCACGAAAAGAGTCATGATGCAAAGCGCATTCCGGTGGCCAATAACGCTAACCCGTGTGGCGAGGAACATCGCTGGCTAACTTTCTTTAATCCCCCGGTTCTTGTCCTGACCTATCACCGCGTCACCACATTGACGTCGGATTCACAGTTGCTGGCTGTGACGCCGGAGCATTTTATCGAGCAACTCCAATTTCTAAGAAAAAGGTTTCCTATTGTCAGGTTTGAAGACGACTGGTCGGGTGTCAAAGAGGCCTCTGTCGCGATAACCTTTGATGACGGCTATGCGGACAATGTGCTGGAAGCGCTTCCCATACTCGAAGACACAGGGATCCCCGCCACTTTTTTTGTCAGTACCGGCGCTATCGGCACTGATCAGGAGTTCTGGTGGGACGAGTTGGAACGCATATTACTGGGCGAGTGGGCCTTTCCAGAAAAATTTGAATTGGATGACAGCAGATTCGGGAGAAGCTGGTCGACGGCGACAGCCGCAGAGCGTCATACTCTCTATGAGGCGCTTCTCCTGCTGATGAAGGAAATCGATCTCTTGAAGCGTGAGCATTGGCTTAAGGATTTGCGGCGCTGGGCAGGGGCCGGGGAGAAGCGGAGGGACATCAACCGTGCAATGACGATCGGAGAACTGCAGCGATTATGTCAAAGCAGACTGGCAACCTTAGGAGCTCATGCTATAACTCATACGCCATTGTCTTCTCTGCCCATCGCCGAACAGAGGAAAGAGATTGAGGAATCAAAAAAGCAGCTGGAGTCCTGGCTGGGACGGGAAGTCCCGGTGTTTTCCTATCCCTTTGGTCAGCGCTGCGACTACACACAGGAGACTGTGGCTCTTTGCAGGGAAGCGGGATTCGTCAAGGCTGCGGCGAATTTCCCAGGACAGGCACATCGCTGGACAGACCGCTATCAGATACCGCGGCTAGTTGTACGCAACTGGCCGCTCGATGTTTTCAAAAAGCATTTAAGATGGTTTTGGATAGTATGAAAGTCATGTTCCTCAATGCGGTGCTTGAGGGCGGGGCTGCAAAAGCGGCCCGGAGCCTGATGAAAGGTGTACAGTATAAAGGGGTTGATGTCAGCATGATCGTTCAGAGCAAGACCAATGACGATCCCTCTATAAAAGGTCCACAGACCAAGGTTGAGCAGGCTATGGGGTATGTCTGGCCACGCCTGGAATGGCTTTGTGTCGGGCTCTATTCCCATAGAAAGGGATGTTGTTTTTCGCCGGCCCTGATGCCCGATCAGCTTCCATCCAGAGTGGCGAAGTTCGACCCGGACATCGTTCATCTGCACTGGGTGACGAACGGTTTTATGCGGGTGGAAACGCTTAAACGCTTTGACCGTCCGCTTGTCTGGACGCTTCACGACTCGTGGGCATTTACCGGGGGATGTCATATTCCGCTTGATTGTACCCGCTATCGGGAGTCCTGCGGAAAATGCCCGGTGCTCGGCTCATCCCTGACTCTCGATCCTTCACGCTGGCTATGGAGACGGAAGCGCAGGGCCTGGCACGGACTGAATATTACAATAGTGGCCCCAAGCCGTTGGTTGGGCAAATTGCGCAAAGGAAAGCTCATTGTTTCGCGATATGCGTGTCGAGATGATCCCGAACGGCCTCGATCTGCAAGCGCTATAAGCCGGTCGACAGACGCATTGCGCGGGAGCGGTTCTCTTTGCCGCAGGAAAAGAAACTGATTTTGTTCGGCGGTAAGAACTGTACGAGCGACCGCAACAAGGGGTTTCATTTTCTTGCGGATGCTTTGAGAAAACTGGCCGGGAAAGGCTGGCGCGATACCGCAGAAGTGGTTGTATTCGGTGCGTCGGCTCCGGCGCAACTGCCGGAGCTTGGTCTAAAGTCCCATTATCTGGGGTGGTTGGAGAACGATGATGCCATCGCCCTTCTGTATGCTGCCTGCGATGTCTGTGTTGTTCCATCTATCCAGGAGAACCTCTCGAACGCAGCTGTGGAATCCATGGCCTGCGGCACACCGTGTGTGGCGTTTGACCAGGGGGGGATGTCGGACATAATTGACCACATTCGCACTGGCTATCTGGCACATCCGTATGACCCTGCTGATCTGGCAGCGGGGCTTGTCTGGGTTTTGGAAAATAATGACCGGCGGCGCGACCTATCGCTCCGGGCGCGGCAGAAGGCGGAACAGACATTTACGATCGAGACAGCATCAAAACGCTATATGGAACTGTACCGGGAAATATTGGACAGTGCTGGCGTGACGAATGAGACTCGGAGGCGGAATTGAAAGGCACCAGAGGAAAGAAGACGGAAAATGCTGACAGTCCGCTCGTCTCCGTTATAACAATCACCTATAACAGTGCCAAGTATCTCGATGAAACGATAAAAAGTGTCATCGGTCAGGACTATTCTCAAGTCGAATATATCATTATTGACGGTGGTTCTACCGACGATACTCTCGGTATCATCAGGAGATACGAGGGGAAAATTCATAAGTGGATTTCCGAACCCGACAAGGGTATATCGGATGCCATGAACAAGGGTATAAAAATGGCCTCTGGCGATATAATAGGGATAATCCATTCCGATGACTTTTACGCCGACTCGACCGTGGTCGGTCGGGTTGCCGACGTGTTCAGTCAGTCTCCTCACATCCAGGCCCTTTACGGCATCCAGGATTTCATCGACCCTGTCACAGGAAAAGTCCTACTGACATGGGGCCGGGATACCGATCCTTCTGAAATAAAAAAACGTATGTATATCCCCCACCCGACCCTGTTCGTCCATAGAGAGGTGTATGAGAAAATAGGCCTCTTCAGTCTGGACTACCGGGTCGCCATGGATTATGAATTCGCGATGCGGCTGACGAAATTCACAAGGCCGTTTTTCCTCGATTACAAGATCGCCTGTATGAGAGACATGGGCACGAGCGGAAGACAGATTAAAGGTGCCCTTAAAGAGTCTGTCAAGGCGCTGATCGAACATGGATACTATTTTTCAGCCCTGGCGGCCTTCTTCAGGAATAGTGTGAAACAACTGCTCATATGGTTCGGACTAAAGAAATTGCTTTATAAATTATGGGAAAGAAATGTATCGCCGCGGTAAGAAACCATGAAAATCCTCCACCTTATCTATGACCACATTCATAATCCCTGGGTGGGCGGCGGCGGGGCTTTTAGGGCGCATGAGATTTACCGGCGGCTCGTGAGCCGCCACGAAATCACCGTCATAACCGGCAGGTATCCGGGTGCAAAGAATTATCGTGAGGACAATGTCAGCTACGAGTTTGTTGGAAGCAGGCGAAACAGTTACATCCTGAGCACATTTTGTTATGCTTTCCGGGCAAACCGCCTTCTGAAAGATCACCATCATGAGTTTGACGTGATAGTTGAGGATTTTGCGCCATACAACCCTTTATTTTCTTTTTTATACCGCCGGGACGCCATTATTCAAGTCCATCAGAAGGAGGGGGCGCAACACCTTAAAAAATATTTTCTTTTTGGCCTGCCGTTCCTGGTGGCTGAATCACTGTATCCAAAGTGTTTCAAACACGCAATAACTGTCTCAACTGAGTCTTTGAGAAAGTTCGGGCTTGGTATTGAGGCAGTTGTTGTTTCCAATGGATTTGATCCTGATCTCCTGACTGAAGACACTGCTGACAGCAGGTATGTTCTTTTTCTGGGCAGAATGGATGTTCATCAGAAGGGGCTGGATGTCTTGTCTGATGCACTGATGTATACATCGTCCAGGCTTGTTATCGCCGGAGGGGGAAAAGACGAAAGAAAATTAGGGAAACTATTCGGCGGCCTTATCAGCGAGGACAGGGTGACAATAGCCGGCTACACTCAGGGAAGGCAGAAGAAAGAACTTCTCACTCATTGCTCGTTCATGGTGGTCCCGTCCAGATATGAAGCGCAGGCAATTGTTGTTTTAGAGGCTGCGGCCTGCGGCAAACCGGTGATCGTGAGCGATATCCCGGAATTAAAATATGCTGTCGACGCAGGTTTCGGATTGTCCTTCAAGTCTGAGGATGCGAGAGACCTGTCTGAAAAGATAAACATTCTCCTGAGTAATTCATCACTGTGGCAGGAGATGAGTAGAAAAGCACGGGAGTACGCAAAAGAATTCACCTGGGATAAAATCGCAGAGGAATACGAGCGATACTTGATCAGCGCAGTGATGAAAGACAGCACGGGCAGTCAGAGTTTTTTCGTATAGCGCCACCAGCTATTATAAGGAGTCAACTTAAAGAGAAACTCCGCGCCGGTATTTTCGAGAAAATCTATTATTTCAGGGTTAACAAAGTCTTCAACTACCAGGTAAACATCTATGTCTGATTTAAGAATCCTGTCTGCGCCGATGAGAACGTCCTTCTCTGCCCCTTCCACGTCCATTTTGAATATGACGGTGTCATAATCCTTTATCCTTTCGCCAATGACCGAATCCAGCGCCCTGGCAGGCACTTTTTCAGAATTCCGGCCCGAGCTGCCTGAGAACGTTATACTGCTTGAACCGGGTGCATCTGTGTTAAACAAAAAATTGACCTCCCTGTTGTCTTCGCTAAAAAGGGCTATGTTGAAGGGTTCCGCCTTTTGGGACAGATTATTGAGCAATATGTTTTCTTTCAGCAGGGAGTAACTCGACAGAGCCGGTTCAAAAGCCATGATGCGGAGATTTTCGTAAGATCTGGAGCGGTTGCCTACCGTAACCGTAAATGTCCCGATATCAGCGCCTATATCAAGAAAAAGTATTTTCCTGCCTTCCTTTTTCATGTGTTCGATCAAATGTAGAAGGTAATCGATGTCCCTTCTTTCAAATGCCGGAGAGCAGTTGGACATGTCGGAGGTATGCGGCCTTATTTTGAATATGCCGAACTTCGTCTCAACCAGGTCGGTGTTGAATGGGGAGGCCAGCAGAGAAGTATGGTCTATCAACTTCATCGAAGAATAGAGCATCTCATAAATGAACATCTTAAGTTTGGGATATTTGACCTCGAACCACAGGGAAAAAACCTTCGTTGTGAAATAGCTCCAGTAAAAGGCGATTCTGTTTATTAACCCGTATTTAAATTGCATTTCGACCGGTCTAAATTATAACATTTCATGAAATAATGGGAGTAAAAAAGATAAAATGGAACATGAGAAAAAGGATCCTGGTACTGCCATTATACGGCATCGGCGACGTGTTAATGACTACACCGGCCATCAGAAACCTGAAGGAGCAGCTGGATTGTGAGATTACCTATCTCCACATGTTCAGGACCACCCGGGAAATTTTGCTTAATAGCCCCTATATAAAAGAGAATATATTCTTCCCTTTTTTGACCTCTTCCAAACTTCGTGGCATCAGCTTCCTGCTGCAATTCAGAAAACGATTTGATGTTTCGATAAATTTCTACCCTTCAAACAGAAGAGATTACAACCTTGCTGCATTTACCGTGGGAAGTCCTGTTAGAATTGGTCACAGATATATGATAGGCGATCTGTCCGAACTGAATTTTCTGAAGAACAAAACGGTGAGAGAGGATGACGGCCTCCATAACGTTGAAGAAAACTTGAGACTGCTTGATTTCCTGGGTATTAAGGAAAAAAAACTTTATCCAATGGAAATTTTCCTGACGGATGAAGAAATAACATTTGCCGGCCGATGGCTTGATGAACGTAGTGCAAATACGACTTGTCTGGTCGGTATGCATCCGGGCACCAGTGTGTTCAAGGGCCACGATAGAAGGAGGTGGGATGCGGCGAAATTCGCCGCGCTAATCGACAAACTTGCCGTGGATTTGAAAGGCAGTTTTTTTCTGCTGTTCGGCGGTCCCGAGGAAAAGCCGCTGCGCGATGCAATCACCTCCATTGTGCGCGACCCCAGGTTTGTGCAGCCGGTCGATTCTGTGTCGCTGAGGCAGGCTGCGGCGCTAATGAAACGCTGTCGGCTTTTCATAAGCAACGATTCAGGTCCCATGCACATGGCTGCGGCATCAGGGGTGCCGACAGTAGCTATATTCGGACCGACGAATCCTGTATGGGTGAGGCCCTGGGGAGTGCCGCACCGGGTGGTCAGAACGTGCATATCGTGCAGCCCCTGCTTCAGGTATTCACCGGTGCCTATACGCTGTCGCGCAAGTCTCGACTTTGAGTGTCTCCGGAAAATTACAGTCGAACAGGTGTGTGAGGCATGTAAGGATTTGATCGGAAGAGAGTCAGATGATTCCTGTAGTGGTACTCCCGGTTATGCCCGCGGGACTGAATAAGGCCGGATGCTGTATCAATCAAAGCGCGGGATGTCGATTGCAGATAATACCTAAGCAGTCGGAGAAGGCTTTTTCTGCTCGCTTAACAAGAATTGCATACCTTTCGTAGCCCAGATCCGCGTGCGGATAAATAACTCCTATATGTTAAAACCGGTCTGTATGGATTGCGTTAGCCAGCCGGCATTCTAAGCTTGTCTTTACCCGTCTATACTTTGTAGTATATGTTAAAGGTGAAGAGATTTTCATGAAAAACTGCCTTATCTGCAGGTTCCCTAGGAACCGTTCGCATACAAGTACCGTTTTTCCACAAGTGGGCTTCTGCCCGGTCTACGGCATGGCGCAGACAGGATGATTTAATGGATAAATTCGACATCGATATCGACATCGGCGGGGCATGTAATCTCCGCTGTCCCTCATGTCCTCAGGGAAATGTCAGAGACTACCGTCTCCCCCATGGCTTCATGGCTCCGGAACTTCTGGAGCGTATCGTTGAAAAGGCCGGGGCCGAATGTCGGGAGGTGAAGATCAGTTTGTACAACTGGGCCGAACCCCTGCTGCACCCCAAACTGGCAGATCTGATCCGCATTGTCCAGGACGCGGGAATCCCGTGCCACCTGAGCTCCAATCTTAACATCCTCCCGAACGCGGATGCCATTATGGCTGCAAACCCGGCCAGTATCCGGATTTCAAACTCCGGTTTCAGCCAGGAGGTGTATGGCTGCACCCACCGGGGAGGCAATATCGAAAAGGTAAAGAAGCATATGGTAGAGTTAGCAGAGGCAAAGAGGCGAAATCAGGCTGCCACGGACATTTATGTTTATTACCACCGCTATCGTCATAATCTGCGGGAAGGTCCCCTGATGCGGGATTTTGCGATGGGCCTCGGGTTCCATTTCCATGCGGTCTGGGCGCTTTTTTTCCCTTTGGAAAAGATTCTTTCCTATGTGGAGGGAGAGGTTTGCGACTTCCCTCTGACCGAAGAGGACCAAGCTCTGCTTGGCTCACTAGCACTTCCTTTGCAGCTGGCAATGGCAGCCTCGCGGAAGTATAGAAGCCGGCACTGCCGCCTGAGAGAGGATGAGATCAGCCTTGATTTCCAAGGCAATTTTACCCTCTGCTGCGGCGTTTTTGACGCCAGAAAGTACACCCTAGGAAATTATATGGATATGCCGTTGGAGGACATCCAGAGACTCAGACAGAGCCACCCAATGTGCGGGTCTTGTATGCGGGAGGGCGCCCATATCTATATGACTTACGGTATCGACGAGATGGATGAACTTGCTCTGGCGAACGTAGATTCGGAGGATGTTAAACTCCTGGACCTGGACTATGAGATTGCCTGGGAGCGGCGGCGGCAGCGACTGGCGAAACTGTACGACCGGTTTTTCGCCGGGGTGCTTTCCGCCGGGCAGAAGGCGGCACTGGGTGATCGTTTTTTTCGTGTGCAGAGCTTTCTTCGTCGGGTTCGGAGGAAGAAGTTAGACAAGGGTGGTCGAAATCATTCTTGAAGGGAGATTACTTGATATGTCAATAAGTAGCCGGACGAGCAACAAAATTGCTCTCATCTGTTTTGGAAACGAAGAAAATTATGGCCTCCTTTTTGTCGGTGGTGAGCTTTTACTACTCGGTCAGGAGATTCGCTATTTTGATGCGGAAGAAAAAAACGTAATCGAAGATATTGCAGAGTGGAAGCCGGATTTCGTATGCTTTTCCCCTTTAACAAAATTTTTCCCTGCTGCATTAAGAACACTCCGGGAAATAAAAAGTAAAATGCCCAATGTGATTTCGGCCTTTGGAGGCCATCATGCATGTGCAGTACCGGATATAATCAACCTTGACGAAATTGATGTCGTGGTAATTGGCCCGGTTCGGGGCTCGATTGAGCAAATTCTCTCAGGAGAAAAAGGGGTCATCAGAACTCTCCTGACAAGTCCGGATGACATGCCGATGCCTGCACGAAAGGAATATTACAGGGACATTCCCAGAATGGCAACCCGTTACCGAAAATTCATGTTGTCCATGTTGGGCTGTCCCTGGAATTGTGCTTATTGCAGTTCGTCATCAGGACATAATATAAGTGTCTACGGAAAAGAAGCATACAAACGTTACTTCATGTCAAGAAGATCCATCCCTGTCGTTATTGAAGAGGCAAAACAGATATTGCGGCTTGGGAAAACGGAAGAAATAGAATGGGTGGACGACGATATATTCAGCGGTCCAGATATAGAATCATGGATACATGAATTTGTAGATGTCTGGGAAAGGGAGATTAACCGGCCAATTTATGTTTCGTCTACTTCAACGTTGACGCTTAAGGTTTCCGATAATGTTCTTGCCAAATTAAAAAGAATTGTTAATTGCATAGGCATCGGTGTTCAGGCCATTCGTCCTGAATCCCTTAAGTTATTGAACAGGGGCTGGGACAACGAAGAAAAAATGAAAAAAGCTTATGACAGATTGGTTTCTTTCGGATATGCGGTAAATCTGCAGGCTATAGTTGGCTTGCCTGTTGCTGAAACGGTTGAAGATGCCCTGGAAACAGTGAAGGGTATACAGCGCATTGGGCCGGGAAGTATTTGTTCAGTCTATCCCCTGCAAGTTTATCCGGGAACAATGATGGAAAAATATTGTAAAGAAAATAACTGGACCTTGAACACTTTGTCCACGGGTGACACGAGTAGCGGCATTCCAAGCATAAATTTCTCCGCGGACGAGATCAGGAAATTGAGAAATATATGCAAACTTGCCACGTTTTTTGTAAAATACAACATTAATGAAAGATGGATGAGAGTATTAATCAATGTCGATTTTTCCGAAAATACCTCACAAGCGATATCGATGGAGAAGTATTATGAGTGCGTCGTTGACAGGTTGGGCGACAAGGGGAAGGAAATTTTCGATGATATACAGCGAGGCATGAAATTAGTTTTTTAACGGTCCTCACGAAGGATGTGGAGAACTTATGAAAAGAATCAGGCTGTTTCAGGTGCATAAAATTCCTCACACCAGATACCTGGATGAAACATTAAGCAGTGGGATTTATGCGGAAGGCCCGAGAGTCGCTGAATTCGAGGCCCGTTTGGCGGAAGTTGTCGACAATCCATTCACCGTTACAGTCAATTCAGGAACAGCAGCTCTGTATCTTGCGCTCTTTATGACCGGGGTTAGGGCGGGAAAAGCAGTAATCTCGACCCCTATTACCTCTCCGGCGACCAATATATCAATCCCGCGCCTTGGAGGGGAAATTCTATGGGCCGACGTGGATCCGCATTCGGGCAATATCTCCCCTCAGAGTGTTGGTCGTTTACTGGATCGTTACAAAGAGAGGGTTGTGGCTGTCATAGCGGTAGACTGGGGCGGGATGCCCTGTGACTTCGATGAACTGCGAAAGGCTATTCGGGGAAGGGCATATCTGATTGAAGATGCAGCACATGCCCTGGGCGCTGAATATAAAAACAAAAAAGCAGGGTCTTATGCCGATTTTACCTGTTTCTCCTTTCAGGCAATCAAGCATATTACCACAGGTGACGGCGGATTGCTCACCTGTTTGAACAAGAATCCATGGCAGAGGGCAAGAAGACTCCGATGGTTCGGCATCGACAGAGGCAAACCGGGCAGGGCCTTCGATGATGACTTGACTGAGGCAGGTTTTAAATTTCACATGAATGATATTGCGGCTTCCATAGGACTGGCACAACTTGAAGACTTGCCCGCAATCATACAACGTCGCCGGGAAATCGGTCATTACTACGAATCCGAGCTGAAGGGCTTTGCATTTCAAAAGACCGGATATGATGCCGAATCTGCCTACTGGCTGTTCACCTTGAGGGCTGAAAACCGGGATGAGATTATTAAAGCCCTGGACGCCAGCGGAATTGATGCATCGCCGGTACATTGCAGGAACGACACGTACACGGCTTTCGAGAATTGCACCTTAGCGAGAGATGAGCTTTACAATACCGCCCTTTTTGATCGACAGATGCTCTGTATTCCGGCAGGAGAATGGCTGACCGACGAAGACGTTGAGCTGATAGTTAAATGCCTGAAAAACGGATAACCCAATTGGCAATTTCACCCATTCCCCTTTTAAAAGTACATATACCGGAAACCGCTTCAACTGAGCTGAATGAAGTATTATCCTCCGGTTTTGTCAGTACAGGGACAAAGACCGATGAATTCGAGCAGGAAATCGGCGCCCTGATAGGCAACCCGAATGCGGTTGCTACCAACTGCTGCAGTTCTGCCGTCATGCTGGCGCTTCATATGGCCGGAATCAAGCCTGGGGATGACGTAATAAGCACCCCGCTGACCTGTTTGTCCGTGAACGAATCTTTGTTGCATACGGGTGCAAACATTATATGGGCGGATATCGATCCTGAAACAGGCAATATTTCCCCTGCAAGCATACGGTCCAGAATTACCGGGAACACAAAAGCTGTCCTTTATTCGCACTGGGTCGGAAGACTTTCTGAGATCGATGATATCAACCGGATCGCCTCTGAATACAATCTCAAAACCATTGAAGATGCCGCTAGCGCCCTCGGCGGGGAATATGATGGAAAGCCGGTGGGCAGTCATTCGGATTATGTAACTTTTTCCTTTCAGGCCGTAAAACATATTACGACCGGGGATGGTGGATTACTTGCGGTCAGGACAACGTCCGAACGCGACCGTGCAGTGCTTCTGAGAAACCACGGGAATGATCGGCATGCAAAGAGAAACCCCTTAACATTGGGCTTTGATGTGTATGAGGCCGGCTGGAAATATCAGATGAACGATATCGCAGCTGCTTTGGGACTCTGCCAAGTGAAAGCATTTCCTGAAATTAAAAAAATCCATCGCAGAAACCTCTCGATATATGAGTCGCGACTTAAAGGCAAATCAGGAATTTCTCTCCTGAAAGAGTATACCAAGGCAGTGTCTAATCCGTGGGTCAATACGGTATTGGTGGAGAATAGGGCGAATTTTATCAGAAAAATGCAGGACTATAAAATCGGATGTTCTATCGTGCACATGCGGAACGATCAGTTTACTGTTTTCAATCAATTTCGAAGAAACGATCTTCCTGCTTTGGATTACTTTTACGAGCGTATGATCAACATCCCTGTCGGCTGGTGGATGAGTGAAGAGATGGTCAACCATGTATGCGATATAATCACAAGTGGCTGGTAATTCAGGAACTTTTCAGGAGGAAATATGAGGGTAGAAGTATATGATTTAGAATCGATTAAAACAAAAGATGTAAGACATGGTCACCAAAATGGTATTTTCATCCCTGTATGGAGAGATTGGGATAATAAATATGAAAAAGAGCCTAAAATGGTATATGTAACAACCTGCTTTCCGGGTGAATTAAAAGGCCCGCATTTACACAAAATGCGCTGGAGTTATCTGACTGTTTTGAGAGGAAAAATCGTGTTTATTGTTAAGTCAGATGACGAATTCAAGGAATTTATTATTACTGACGAAAAACCCCAGACTATTGTCATTCCGGCCGGGGTTCCCCAAGCCCATATAAATATTGGGGAAGATGATGCCATAATCATTAATCTTTGTAATCCTGCATGGCATCCTGAAAGGCAGGATAATTATACGGCCGACTACGGAGAATATGATTTTGCCAAATGGGGATACCACCCGGGAACAAAATAATCAAGTTATCAGGCATCAGTTTCATAACAATATTGTGGAGGACCGATGAATATTCTAGTGACGGGTGGAGCAGGCTATATTGGCTCAGTATTAGTGCCGCTGCTGGTCAACGAAGGGCATAAAGTTACGGTAATTGACAAGTTGACCTTTGGCAACAATCTTAAAGATCTGACAGGGTTTACGTTGCATGAACGGGATGTCCTGGACATTCAACCGGATTGGCTGGATGACATAGATGCGGTAATTCATCTTGCGGGGTTATCAAATGACCCGATGGCCAATTTCAGGCCGCGCGACAACTACATCAATAATACGGCTCTGACAGGTCTGCTGGTATATTTTTGCAAGCAAAAAGGCATCAGGCGTTTTATATTCGGGGGTACCTGCTCCATTTATGGGTTCTCGGCAGAAAAAATAGTCGATGAGCAGACGCCTGTGTCGCCTTTATTTCCCTACGGGCTATCGAAAGTACAGGCCGAATTTGCGATAAATTCTGCAGCCGACAAAAACTTCAGACCGATCATTTTCAGACAGGCTACTGTTTATGGCTGGGCTCCCCGTATGCGTTTTGATCTTGTCGTAAATACCATGACCAAATTTGGAGTTTGTGACGGGAAAATTACAGTGCACAACCCCAGGCTTTGGCGACCTCTGATCCATATTCGGGACCTTGCAAATGCCTATCTTCTGGCGGTAAATGCGCCTGAAGAAGTATCAGGCACTTTCAATATCGCCTCGAAGAACTACTCCATACTGGAGATAGGCCAGGAAGTCCAAAAGACGCTTGTCAGAAATAATATACCTTGTGATTTAGAGATCTTAAACCAGGAAGATATGAGGAGCTACCGGGTAAGCAGTGATTTTGCCTGTTCGACTCTCGGCTACAATCCCAAAATTGAGATTGCCGAGGGTGTTGAAGAGATACTTCAGAAAGTCGGAGATGCGAAGCAGCCTGCATGGCATAATCCGTGGTTCATCAATGCCGAGGTTTATCGCAGAAAAATACTTGCGGAAGAAAAAACATTTGAGATGTGGAAAACTTTTCTTGTAAATTTCCGGAGTGAATTTGATCATTTGAATGTCAAAGAATGGTATCAGGAAGGACCGTAAATGGAGTTGAGGTTTCAGCCGGAAAGTGATTAGCTGTATACAGGACCATGTTGGTTCACGAGTCATTCACTGTTGCCTCATGATATTCATCCGGTGGCGTCGCGTTTCATTACCTGCCGGTCCAGACGCGATTTTCATGCTGCCGGTGACACCGTTTTCATACTTGGGGGAGTGCGGCATTGATAGAAGGAGAGAGTAACCACAGACCTTTTGTCAGCATAGGAGTCACTACTTATAACCGACATGATCTTTTGCGCCAGACACTGGATTCTGTCCTGGCCCAAACCTTCGCCAATTTCGAGGTGATCGTGGGCAACGATTACACCGTCGAGGTGCTGACAGGAGAGATGATCGGCATTACCGACCCCCGCGTCCGCTTCGTCAACCATCCCCGCAACTTACGGGAAGTGGGCAATATGAATGCCCTGCTCGAAATGGCCACGGGACGCTATTTTACATGGCTGTTTGACGACGACCTCTACGAGCCCGATTTCCTCCAGGTTGGACATGATTGCCTGATGGAGGCTGGGTTTCCCCCTGCTTTTTTCTCGTCGTATAGAACAATAATAGGAGAGGAGGAGTTTCAGCCACAAAAGATTCCGCACAGCCCTGTGAAGAAATTTACCGGCCGGGAATTCTTTCGCTGGTATCCTGCATTCCGGATGAAAATGTATCCGACATACGGCCTGTTCGATACTGCTGTCTTACGAAGCAAGTTGGGCGGTTTCATAGAGTTGAACAACTCCGCGGCTGTCGGGCTTTACAGTGAACATCTCCTGCTGGTAAAATGCGCACTGCTTGACAGGGTAGTATATGTTGATGCCCCATATTACATATATCGCCAGCACGAAGGCTCCTGGTCGGAGTCCAGCACAGACCTGAAGTATTACCAGGCGGCTGGTCAGGAGCTTATCCGCCGGAGCAGCGATGTGTTGCGCCACCCTTCTTTGGTCGATGATTTTAGTGAAAACCTTCTTAAAATATGCGGTTTCCATTTGATAGAATTCGCTTTCAAGTCCGGCCGGTATGCACACTATATTTCTGAGCCCGCTCGCAGGGAGTTCGGCATCAGGGCTGCGTTCATTACTATATCAAGACACTGGCGTGAGTCATGGGAAACAATGAAACTTTATAAGACCCTGGGTGGCGATAACAGACTCCGCAACTGTTTTGGATTCCTGAAGGTAGTGCTTTTCTGCAATTATATGATGACAACCCATCTTTTTCGTTATTTTTTTGGAAGGAAGGCGTAAGGTTTTCCGTCGGGGAATAAAAAGTCTGTCAGTCCCGGTGGAAAATTCGACCTTGAAGACAGCCCCCGAAGCTCACGCTACTCTTATAGCACTTATGCATTCTTCCGCTTAAGCGGTTGGAGGGTTGTGAGTGGAAGTGCTTTTCTTCATCCGAAGTAATTGCTATAATTCAATATTATGAAAAAAGCCCTCGTAATCATCCCTACCTATAACGAAATAGAAACACTGCCTCTTGCTATTGATTCCGTCCTGAAGCACGACGGATTCGATGTCCTTATAGTGGACGACGGGTCACCCGATGGGACGGCACAGCTTGCAAGGGAGATGATGGTCGAGGACAACAGGGTGTCGCTTATCGAAAGGCGGGAAAAACTCGGACTCGGCACGGCATATGTGGAGGGTTTCAAATGGGGCCTGAAAAGGGGCTACGACTATTTTTTTGAGATGGACGGCGATATGTCGCATGACCCTGAGGCGCTGCCTTCTTTCGTCGATGAAATCAAGAGAGGATCTGGTCTGATTATCGGATCGCGGTATCTGAACGGTTCGATAAGCGTCGTGGGCTGGGATTTCAGACGTCTCATGCTTTCGAAGTTCGGCAATTTTTACGCGTCCAGGACGCTCGGCTTGAAATTGACAGACCTGACGAGCGGCTACCGGTGCTACTCGAGGAAGGCCCTGGAGTCCATAGACCTGGATAAGGTCCATTCAAACGGCTATGCCTTCCAGATAGAGATGGCCTACCGCGTTGCGGCTGCCGGATACCGGGTCGGTGAAATGTCGATCATTTTTTCCGAGAGGGCATCCGGGTCTTCAAAGATGTCGAAAAGAATCATTTGGGAGGCCGTAATCCTTCCCTGGAGGCTGAGGTTCGTGCGTCTCTTTGCCCCCGGTCAGGGCACGGTCAGGGATTCTTCTTACCAGATCAGGACAGCTGCCGGTTCCTTGCTGATCATGACGGGACTGGCAGTAAGTTTGTTTCTCGGCTGGTGGCTGAGCACGGAAGGGGACATTGTCGAGATTATTCACAGGGCCAAGATGGGACTGCCGGCCTGGGGATGGACTGCGTTGAAGATCGGTCTGTCGGCTGTTTCCGCTGTCGTATTTATTGCACTGGTTTTGGCAGCGGCCATTACGGTTTTTGCGGGAGGCCGCAGAAAGTGAGACCGCCCGAATACCTTACTCCCGCGCCTTACACCCTTCCTTCTCCCCCAAAGCGCACGCCTCCCTGAAATCTGAAGCGGCCTTCTCTTTGTCGCCCATCTTCAGATATACCCTTCCCCGGTTCACGTAAGCACCCCCGTACGACCGGTCCAGTTCAATGGCCTTGTCAAGATCTCTCAAGGCTTCTTTGTAGCGCCCCATGAGCGAATACGCGAACCCCCGGTTGCCGTAGGCGAGTGAATAATTCGGATCTGCTTTCACAGCCTGATTGAACTGGTCTATCGCCTTGCCGAAGTCGCCGGCTTTTCCATACAGGATCCCCAGCCTGATATAGGCCTCCAAATAGGAGGGATTCAGGACCAGCGCCTGCTTATAATCCTCCAGCGCCCTGTCATTCTGTCCTTTTTTTTCAAACGCTGTACCCCGCAAGTAAAAGACCTGATCGAAAGGGCGTGAAACAATGACTACTGTGTAGTCATCTATTGCCTTGTCAATCAGGCCCATGCTGGTATAAGCTACGGCCCGGTTAAGACGGGCTTCACGATAAAGCGGGTTTATCGCGATGGCCTTTGTGTAATCCTCTACAGCGTCATTCAACTGACCCTTGTCGCTGAAGGCCAACCCACGGTTATTGTATGCTTCGGGAACTCTGTCAGGGTCTTTTTCAATGACATAATCCCAGAGTGTGAAGGTGTTTTTCCATACTGCTATTTGTCTTAAAGTCAACGATGTCAGAAAGAATAACACGACAAAAGATGCGCTGACACCGGCAATTTTTGCCGGCAAAGCCTGTTTTTTTACGGTATACAGCTTTACGGAAAACCATGCCGCCATCAGACCGGCCAGCAGGAAGGGTCCAAGACTTGGCAGATATGCATACCGGTCCGCCATCGCCTGGCCTCCCACCTGAACAATGCCAAGAACGGGAAGCAAAGTAACCAGATAATAACCCCAGACCGACACGGGTATTTTGTTCTTCTTCCGCAGGGTCAGGCAGGCAGCCGTAATACCCAGCACAAGCGCAAATACGAAAAGATATTTTAAGGACAGCGGAGATACGTTTCTTGGATAGGGATAGTAAGGGACCAGATTAAGAGGCATTATCATCTTCCACAGGTACAGCAAGAGAGCTTGGGAAGCTACATATAATCTGACCGACAACGGAGCGAACTCCAGCGACTGCACCGCCCCGCCTGCCTTTTGCGCCAGAATTGTCAGTATGGCTGAAACGATACTCAGGGCAATAAAGGGGAGCTTTTCCATAACTGCTGCCAGCAACGTTTTCAGGGACTGAATCCTCTGAAAAGGGTACCAGTCCAAAAGCAGCAGCACAACCGGCAGACTGACCGCCATCGGCTTGCTTAAGAGGGCGAGAATAAAGAAGCAAAGGGCATAGCGCATAGCATACAGCGCATGGAGCATAGAGGAAACAACCCTTTGCCCTTTACTCTCTGCCCTTTGCAAACTACCAGTCACATATTTTGTGTACGACAAGACGCTCAGCAAAAAGAAAAACGCGCAGAGCAGGTCTTTCCTCTCCGCAACCCATGCCACGGATTCCACATGGATGGGATGAAGGCCGAAGAGCAGGCCTGTCACAGCAGCAGTAATCAAAGTGAAGCGTGACGCGTCCGCCCCAGGCGGGTCCGCCGAGGCGGATGAATCGTGGGCAGCTTCAATCAGCCTCACAACCAGCAGCACCACCAGAAAGGTGTTGAGCGCATGAAGGATGTTGTTAGTCAGGTGATGGCCCATGGGGCTCAATCCCCATATGGCGTAATCCAGGGCATGGGATATCCATGTCAGAGGGTGCCAGTTGGCGGCATAGAAATCAAAAAAGGCCCATCTGAACAAGTTCAGATCAAAGGAACGGATGTGAGTATTTCCTACGATGTACCTGCTGTCATCCCATATAACAAATTCATGCCGGAGAGCCGGCAGGTAGACAAGAAATGTTACGAATGCGACAGATGCGGCAAGACCATATTTTATCTTATTCTCTCTGATACGCCCGATCATCAGAAGCGGCCGTTCTTTAAATATCCGCAGCTCTCCCCGCTCCCCAGAGAACAGGCCTTCTCAAAGTCCTCTCTGGCGCTGCGCGGATCACCCTTCTTCGCATAGACAATTCCCCTGCTTCTGTAGGCCTCAGGATCGGACGGACTGAGTATGACGAACCGTGTGTAAGCGGCAAGGGCGTCGTCAAGGCGCCCCATCATCACATATGCCGTCCCAAGCCCCTGATACGCCGCACTGTCGTAGGGTTTTAACGCGATTGCCCTGCTATAATTCTCGGCAGCCTTTTCCAACTGGCCTGTTTCTCCGTAGGTGCGCGCCATGTTTTCATATGCAACAACATCCTTCGGGTCAAGGGATACAGCCTTCTGAAAATTTTCGATGGCCATGCCGGCACGGCCGGTCCTGGCGTATGCCACTCCAAGATTTGAGTACGCCAGTGCAAACCTGGGATTCAGGGCTATTGCCCTATCATACATCCCGATCGCTTTTTCCCGGAGACCTTTTTCGTTGAAGGCAAGACCGAGATTATTGTACGCCCTCGCTGAAGAAGGGCTCTTGCGGACCACGTCCTCCCATAGACTGACCTTGTCCTTCCATAACGCGTTCCTCGCATAGGTGGCGGATGCGAGCGCCAGAACGATTACCGAAAACAAAGCTGCGGCAATTTTCGTGAAACCTGAAAGGTGAAACGTGGTCTGCAACTGACCCTCTATCCCGGAGGGCAAGGGGGCTTTTTGGGAAAATCTTGTAACGAGAAGTGTTGCGCCTGACATTATCGCAATAAAAAAGCCGACTGACGGGAGATATAACCTGTATTCATCCATTACCATCGGGATCGGTATCACGCTCGATTCAACTGACAGCGTGATAAAAAACCAGAGGACGCCGAAGGCGATAAGGCGTGAAAGGTGAAGCGTAAAGCGTGAAGCGTGAAAAACACCCCTCTTTACTTCCCCCCTTGACAAGGGGGGATTGAGGGGGGTATCTTCTACAGGCTGACTGCTGATAGCCGACTGCTGATCGCTAATCTCCCCTTGCCCCTTGCCCCTTGCCCCTTGCCTGCTTTTATACACCAGCCACACTGCCGCACCAAACAAAGCTGCCAGAAAAAGAAACGAAAATAAAACAGGAGGGGTGAAGAATGAGCGGTAGACTGGATAATCATAGACGAGGTTCTGGTTAACCGGCAGTAAGAGAAGCCGTATATAGGTTATAATCACCCTGATCTGGGTGAAAAGGTATTCACTTCCTGATAATTCCTCGTAGCCAAGGGAGCCGGGGTCTCTTATCTCGCTTATGACTTCCCCTGCGGTGCTTTCCAGTCCCATTATAGTCATTGGAATGATAAGCATGGTCAGGAGAAACGGGACAAGCCTCAAAACCCTGGCCTTCAGCGGTCCTGAAAAGAAGAGAAACTCGTATAGCGTTATTATTACAGGCAGGGTAAAGGCATTCTCCTTCGTCTTCATGGCGAGGACCGCGGAAATAAAAGACAGAAAAAAGCAGGTAAAGGTATAGGCAGAGGATAATTCCTTATGCTTTTTTGTTTTCATCTCGTTCTTTACCTTTGCCTCTGCCTGCCTTATCCTGCCTTTTATGTACAACACCAGCGACAACAGGTAAAACAAACTCACAAGCGACGCAAATCTCTGAAAAACATAGGTCACCGCCTCTGTCTGGACCGGATGAGCGACGAAAAGCAGGGCAACGGCAAGGGCGAAAAGACGTGAATAGTGAATAGTGAATGGTGAAAGGTCAACAGCACCCCCCTTTGATTCCCCCCTTGCCAAGGGGGGATTGAGGGGGGTACCTTCCGCTCGCTGACTGCTGACTGCTGACCGCTGATTGCTGAAATACGGCGTCCTGAACGTCAATAAAACCAGGAAATAGACCAGTATCGCGTTTATCAAATGAATAGCCAGATTAACAAGGTGATAGCCGAAGACATTAAGTCCATTAAGCTTATAGTTCAGGGCAAAGGTTAGATATCCTATATACCGTGACATGAGGCCGTTAACGACCGGGAGGCCCTCTGCCCGCGAAGGCTCTGCAAAGAAGCCCAGGTCTTTGACTATAGGGTTCCCCACGATATAATCCGACTCATCCCACTGAAAAGGGCTCTGGAAGGTATTGGAATAGGCCAGAAAGCCGATAACCAGGATTATAATGAGATGGACGGCTTGCCGGCTCACCAGCTTGTCAGCTTGTCGGCTGGTCTGGCGGTTCGCTTTTAAGCCTGTCAGTTTGCCTGTTTGTTCACTTTCCAGTTTGTCAGCTTGCTGTCTGTCTGCCTGTGAAGATGCCTGTTTTTTTCTTGAAGCCTTTCCCATGAAGTAATATACCATAAGCAGTTGTTGTACTTACATTGGCACCGGCAGAGTGTGTGCTCGGGTCTTTGAATCTTGAGTCCTGCCCGACTACTTGACTACTCAACCATTTTCTGTTTACCGCGCAGCCCCTGCGCCTTGCCGAGGTTCTCCCGGTAAGCGGTTTCGGACGTTTAGTCACCCAAAGCTCTGACTTTCCTTTACTGGTGATTTCACCAATAACTGGTTAAATCGCTTAACAACCGGTCACGGACTCCTGGCTGTTAAAATAGTACGTTACTGAATCTAAAGCCTTTTTTGGCTCTCTCCGGCTTAAATTTCACCATCTTTCTCTGGCATATTAGTTGCAACATAATGGGCAACCCCTAAATCTTTTAGTCTTAAATGGCAGACTTGACAAGGAGGTGCAGAGAAGAAAACCGAGTTCCCAAGGTACTGGCAAGATTCAGATTTTATACATTTCTGAATATTTAGTTGAAAATCCTAAGTTAAAGGAGTTAAACCAATATGAAAATAACAACCAGACTGCTTTTTATAGCAGCTCTTTTTGCCCTGGCAATCCCGTTTCTCTTTACGGGCATCGCTGGTGCGGTTTCCTACAACGGTGACGGCGCGTATCATGATGCCACCACCACTGGATGGAAACTGCCCACAGCAACTGCCGCCTTCAGCTGTCCTGCTGACTCTACTGGTACATATTCGAACCGTCCGGATTGCGAAGGCCTCCTTCGTTTTCCGAGTTTCACCGATCAGACGTCCTGCTCTTCTGCCCCCGGCTTTTCTACAGGCGGGGTTCAGTGGGGCAGCGCTTGTAATGATAAAGTTACAGGTGCTCCTATAAGCTTGAAGGACCACGACAGAAACGCCCTTCAGTGCGATGCTTTGGGCGGTGTCTATGTAACGGGGGCTTGTACAGGCAAATGGATCGCCCCTCAGCCGGTTGATATCTCAAACGGCACAGGCACAGGTCCTGAGTGTCTCAGATGCCACGACAACACAATCCAGTACAATAGCGTTGCGGAGAGATGGAAATCCTCCTACGTCAAGACAGGCCACAAGAACATGCTGAGAAAAGTTACCGCAGGCCAGCCCTGGGCAGGCCCTGACGGCGTAATCTATCACGCAGACTCAGTCGGCAGCGGGACCACCATCGACTGGGACAACGCAACTATTACAGGCACATCCTTTACAGGCGCCAGGCAGCTTTATTACATCTATGGCGACTGGATGGCCCCTGCACCGAGTGCCGTATATGACGGCACCTCTGCTGGAACAGCAGGCTACGCAAAATATTCCTGCGCAAGCTGCCATACCACAGGTTATGTAGCCACGAATTTTGTGGCCGGCATGGAGCCGAATAAAACCTACTCTTCCCTTAACAGCGGCATAACCGGCTCATGGGACAGAGACGGAATTCTCTGCGCAAGGTGCCATAACTCCTCTGGCCCGACTGCATTTACAACAGACGCATACAGAGCAGGCCTTGCCTGGGGTTCTTATCTTGGTTTCAGCACGCATGACAGCAATCCCAGCAGCGCGCAGAGGACCAGCCTTTGCATAGAGTGCCACAACTCAACCAACTCCAAGGCAGACCCTGCCGGGAGGCTGAGCACCAATGCTACAGGAAACGGCTTCAGCGGCCATATCCTCGGCAACCAGTTCCTGAACAGTACGCACGGCAGGTTCACAGGCACATCCTTACAGGTAGGAACAGCTGCCAATTATGACAGCGCCTTCTCGGATGGCGATGCCTGCTCGATCGTCAAGGCCGGCGTAACTACCGGCACACGGGTATATGAAGTTAAGACCGAAGAGGAATGCGCAGCAGAAGTAGCTGTCTACAATGCAGACTCCTACATCTGGACGCCTGGAACAGCCCAGGGTACCTGCACGACGTGTCACGATGTTCATCAGAGCATAGTGCCTGAAGTCGGCGCAGCAGAGCCTCTCAAGAGGGAGTGCATGACATGTCATACTTCCAAGTCTTCGGCCGGAATGAACCACCCGACAGGCGGCGAAACACCCGCAGGCCTGGCAGGCGCTGTTCCGTCAGTGGCTTGTGAAGTTTGCCATATGGCAACAGAGAGCGTAGAAGGTTCCACTCATCTTCCTGTTCACCTCTGGAGGATCAATACCTCTAATTCCTACACCACTTTCCCGACTGCAACAGAATGGAGCGCCGGCACAAAGATTGCTCATACTGCGCCTGACGGCACTTACACCAACGCAGTATGGGTTGACCTTGATCTCGCCTGCGGACAGTGCCACGGCGGATCCGGGGCAGCTAAGACCGGAATTCCGAAGTTCGGCAAGCCAAAGCTTTCGGTACTTGCTACAAACATCCATAACACAATACCGAGAACAGCCTCTTTCACATGGGCAATCGGGACGGCCAACAACCAGGTTGTTTTCGATGCATCTGCCTCAACCTGCGCAAGCGCTCCATGTACATATGTCTGGAATTTCGGCAACGGCACGACCGGTACCGGCGTAGCCCCTTCAAAGACCTATGAGAAAGCCGGCAACTTCCTCGTCATTGTTACAGTGACAGACAGCACCGGCGCGCAGACCATGTCTCCTATACGTCAGGTAACCGCGGTATCTTCGAACACACCTCCTACCGCAATAAGGACGTTTGCTGTCTCCGGTATGACAGTGACGGTCACCGACGCATCCACTGACGCTCAGGATGCAACAGGTGCCTTGGCTGTAACAGTGCAGTGCGGAAATAATACGAAAAAAACCGGAGCCGGCGGTACCGCACTCGTCTGTACGTATACAACTCCGGGCTCCTACATTATCAGACACAGCGTTAAGGATACCGGCGGACTGGGTGACGCGTCAGCTAACATAGTGGCGACGGTAACCAACACCGCGACCACGTATAAAGTCAGCGGTGTAGTTACGAAAGCTGATGGGACAACTCCTTTCCCGTACGTAACACTCAACCTGCAACAGGGAGGAGTGAACAAGTATGTGGCAGTATCAAAAGCCACAACCGGAGCCTTCACATTCACGGGTGTGCTTCCTGGCACTTATAATGTGAGGGCGGTTAAAGCAGGGGCTACATTTGCATCACCTGCTGTAACCGGTGTAGTAGTTAGTGCGGATGTAACAGGAGTGACTGTAACAGCAACAGCTCCGTAACAGTCTTTTTCAGACTGGACAAAAGGCAGGCGGGAAACCGTCTGCCTTTTTTTTTGTGCTGACTCTCCGGGATGAGAATCGGTGAAATCACCATTATTGTTAGAAAATCGGTTTTTTCCCCTAAAAATATGCTTCCAGTCCGGCCTTTCTATGAGAAATCATTGGCATATAAATTGCTTCAAAACGTGCAATATCTAATCTCATTCCAGAGGAGGGTACTTCATGAATGGCGGAGGGATAAGCCGGTCCGGCAGTGCTATCTGGCGACGTTCAGGCAGGGTAAAGGTAACGGTTCTTCTTGCTGTTACAGTCTTTTTTTTACTTTTCCTTTTCTTTTCGGGCACACGGCAGACAGGGGCCCAGGACTGCGACTGCAATGCATGTCATGCTGGTGTCAATCATGGTGCGGGTTGGAGAGGCTGCGCTACCTGCCACGGGTTCCCGCCTGCCACAGGTTCTCATCTGAAGCATTTCACCGATTCCGGCAATATACTGGGCAATTATCAGACCTATGGAGATACGAGCATAGCCGGAGACTATTATCAGACTCCGGATGCCCCGGCGCCTTCTTACCTTATGGGCTGCGGGAACTGCCATCCCATCGACAAAGCAAAGCATCAAAACGGCACGGTGGATGTTGAGCTGTACAGTGCCGCCTCCCCCGAGGGGTCACTCAAGGCAAAGAACCCTTCAGACGCTGCCTACAATCCCGTCCTGCACACGTGCAGCAGTGTCTATTGCCACAGTTACAACACCTGGACGAGCAACGGTCCTACTGCGGATCAGGGATGCGATGCGTATATTCCGTCCAACCTGGTTACCACGAGAAATTACAGCCAGCCGATATGGGGCGGAGGCAGTCTCACCTGTTCCGGCTGCCATAACAATCCCCCGCTGACGGCCTGGCCGGCAAATGACGGAGGCATAGGAGACAGCCATCAATGGATCGATGACTGGGGATACGGAAACCTGCACATGTTTAACATGGGATTTGACCCGATCGGCTGTATTTACTGCCATAATTCCACCACACGTGAAATAAATTACACCTGGGACAGGTCTCCGATGGACGTCACAACCATGGGGGATGTTGCGATTTACGATTATTCAAGACACGTCAACGGAATGGTAGACGTCGCGTTTGATAAGGTGAATAGCTTCCCTTACCGCACCCCTTATAATCTGTTGGCTGCGGCATATGAGCCTTCCACAAAGACCTGCTCCAATGTATCCTGTCACCTGAATCAGACGAGCGTGCCCTGGGGCGCATCTTATAAATACTATGGGAACATGACAGGAGAGTGCAACAGGTGTCATGAGTATGGATATTGTCCATAGCCATGGATGCAACTGTGTGGGCAGAAAAACACGCTACAATTTTTGAGGGGGTATACAATGCAGAAGACTGATAAAGAAGGCTTTCAGATAAATAAAATACATGGCAGAGGGATGACAGATGGGGTCAGGTTTATATCCGCTCTATTCTTCTTTCTTTTGCTGACAACCGGGGCATATGCCGCTGAAATGATATGCTCGGACTGCCACGGCACCCCGCATGGGGCAACCTGCGATTCGGTCAACTGTTCGAACTGTCATACAAACAAGCTCCCGATGAACCATCCTACAGGGCCCAACACCCCCCTAGTCGATCTTTCGACTGCAGCAGGGATTACACAGGCCTGTATAAGCTGTCATGCGGCAGGAGGTGCGAGTCATCCTTTCAGAATTAATCTTGACGTCAATAATCCTAACAGCTATCCCGATGTAGACGTTGTCTGCGGCCAGTGTCATGGCGGAAGCGGCACAGCCAAGGCTGGGATCGTACAACTTACGCCCGGCCAGCTTTCGGTATTCGGGACAAATATTCATTACAGGATAACCCCGAGGACGGCCTCTTACGCATGGTCTGTGGACGGAACGGTCAGTGATAAAGTGAATTTTGATGCATCGGCCTCAGCCTGCGGGGCCGCGCCCTGCACATACGCCTGGAACTTCGGCGACGGCTCGATAGTTTCTGCGTCGGCGGTTACCTCACACCAATACCCTGCGAGAGGCTCTTATCCGGCAATCGTGACGGTCACGGACAACAATGGTGTGATGAATATGTCGCCTGCATATAACATTACAACAATCAGACAGAACACAGCCCCGACTGCAGTCATGCTGGCCCCTGTGGTCAGCGGCATGACAGCGACAATCAGCGACAGATCTACTGATGCTGAAGATGCGCCGGGCGCGATGACCGTCACAGTGAACTGCGGGAACAACACTGTAAAAACCGGGCCTGACCATACCGACCTTGTCTGCACCTATACGACTGCAGGCACTTACACTATCAAACACAGCGTAAAGGACACCGGCGGACTGGGGTCCTCGTCAGCTAATACGTCGGTAACCGTAGGCAGCACTTCGTCCAGGTACAGCGTCAGCGGTACTCTTACGAAGCAGAATGGGACGCCTATAGGAGGCGGCTACATCTACCTGCAGCTGGCAGGAGTGAACAAATATATAGCTATATCCGCAGCCACAACCGGCAATTTCACCGTCAACAATGTGGTACCGGGCACCTATACGGTGAAGGCGACCAAGACAGGGCTCACCTTTACAACCCCTGCTGAATCGATACCATCACCGATAGTTGTCGGCTCGTCTAATGTAACGGGAGTAGTTGTAAAATCAATCCAGTAACAGCTTTTCGGACAGTACATAAGGCAGGCGTTTTTCCGCCTGCCTTGTCTGTGCCTTGTCATGGACCTGAAAAAGGCCTCTGCACCTGAAAACAGCATTGGAAAGCTGTCTTCGGCGCCTTTTTTTCAAAGGGCCGAAACTGTCCCATACCCATCAGGACAGCGGCGAATTTAGGCATTGATTTTTTCATGACCGGCGTGTTTAAATGGACAGCGGCCGGGGTTAGCGCGCGGATAAAAAAGGAAGTAATTTCCTTGCATTAGATTCCCTGCGGTCTCTGCTGCAGGGTAGATCAATTGTCCGTGCCTTGGCAATATCACCAGACAGGGTGGTCAAATAACCGATATATCCCCTGTGGAGGAATCCTGACAGGGGGAAAATAGTGTAAAATCAGGCCAAGACTGCAGGAGATGCCTGGCACGCAGTTTGCTTTATATTTATCAGAAATAGTCTGCCATGGTTTTGCCCTTCGCGTTAAGGGGTTAGCGAAGAAGGGAAGGTGCTCTATCATACTGAATGATAGAAAAAATTTTAGAAAAAATTTTAAGGAGAAAAAAATGAAAAAAAGTCTTTTGATAGTCCTCAGCATGATGCTGAGTTTGGTTGTTGTAGGCGCAGCATTCGCCGGTTTGGCACCAGGCACAGGGATAGAGGGCAGCTACCATGACCTCGGCACAGCAGCCGCCTCCTATGGCGACGCAGCAGAACAGGCCGGTCAGAACAGGATCTGCGTTTATTGCCATGCTCCGCACAATACCATCAAACTCGGGTCACCTGAAGCAGTAGACGGTATGGGCATGCCTGTAGAATATCTGCCTCTCTGGAACCATACCATAACCACTATGCCTGGTTTTGACATGTACAACAACGGGCCGCTGGAACCAGCGAGTGGACCGTCCCAGTCTCAGGCAAAACAGATTGCCACCCAGCCTCAGGGCGTTTCCATACTCTGCCTGAGCTGTCATGACGGCAGCGTTGCCACCAACGCTTATGGCGTAGGCACCGGCTCAGAAGGAGCAGCAGACAAGTTTATGTCCGGCAGGGCACTTATAGGCGGATTAAATCCGGCCACCGGTCTCGGCGACCTCAGCAACCACCATCCTGTCAGCTTCAGCTATACAGCAGTAGAAGCCCTGGATAATGAAATCAGACCTTCTGCTACCACGCCTATGGGCAATGGTTCCAAACATATTATTGACTTTATGTTTGGCGCAGATGCCATGATGGAATGTGCAAGCTGTCACGAAGTTCATAATGGTCCGGAAGTAGCAGGCCCGAAACTTACCTTAGTTGATGACACCAGAAGTGCATTTTGTCTGACTTGCCACGCTAAATAAATAGTTACAAATAAGGTTTTCTGTGCGAGGGGAATGGAAACATTCCCCTTTTTTTTATAGGGCCTGGAAGACAAGCTTATCAGATAGATGAAGCCTTTATGAGATCTCTTGAAGACGTTTCCGGAAGTGCCCGGTCCAAACACTCAAGGCCCAGGCAAGCCAACTGCAGGACACGGAGCAGCAGAAATGACGGAGATTTGGACCCAGGGCATATACTGCAGGAGTAATAATCATTAAATCAAAGATATGACCTTTTCCGGAAAGTTTGTTTTGAAGACACTACGTTTAACTGCCGGATACCCCCCCTAGGGGGGATTGCTAAATTTGTCGCGCATGTGTTTAAATAACGACGCGTATTTACAGGGTTTTTCAGCATGATCAGGTCCCGCCTGGCCGGCTGGATTCAGAATAAAAAAAGATTTAAAAACAAGGCGTTGTAATCCTGGCCTGAGAGGTAATAAAATGACGATTAAGCAGTTTTTGAGCAGGTGTTCAGTCTGTATTTTTTGTGTGCTTATTTTGATCCTGGGCGCGGGCTGCGGTACTGCGCCGGTGAAGCAGCCGGTCAATTTCATCTTTTTCCCGAAGCCCCCCGAACTCCCCCGCATTCAATATCTCACTTCTTTTACGAGTGAGAAGGACCTTATGCCGGAGGAGTCTGCTTTTGATAAATTCATTGTAGGCGAGAAGAAGGACCTAAGGCCGGACAAGCCCTATGGTGTGGCCATTCACGACGGCAAGATATACGTGTGCGATACAAACCAGACAGTGTTTGTCTTCGACCTCGAGAAAAAGAGGATGGACCGGTTTGCCGGGGCACAGGGCCTGGGGAGACTGATTCAGCCTCTTAATATAACGGTCGACCAGGACGGCACCAAGTACGTTGCAGACACAGGCAGAGGCCAGGTCGTTATCTTCGGCAGCGATGATCAGTACCGCAGTGCGATCGGCAAATTCGGCACTTGGAGGCCGGTTGATGTCGCGGTCTTCGGAGACCTGCTTTATGTCGCTGACATAAAAAACAGAATGATAAAGGTATTTGATAAAAAATCCGGCGCACAGGTAAAGGAGTTCGGCCAGCAAGGAAAGCCCGCGGATAACCTGTATATGCCGACGAATCTGGCCTTTGATACAGGAGGGTCGCTTTATATAACAGACACCGGAAGGTTCAAGGTTTTCAAGTACGACAGGGACGGTCATATGCTGAATACCTTAGGGGAGCTTGGCTCAGGCCCGGGATCTTTCGCGCGTCCCAAGGGGATCGCCACAGACAGGAACAACAGGATATACGTTGTGGACGCGGCCTTTGCAAATGTGCAGATGTTCAACCCGGACGGACAGCTGCTCCTTTATTTCAGCAAGCAGGGCCTTTATCCCGGAGACCTGTATCTGCCGGCCCAGATCGCTGTCGATTACGATAATGTACGGTATTTCGAGAAATATGCAGACCCTGACTTCGAGCTCGAGGCCATTATCATAGTTACAAGCCAGTTCGAGCGCAGACTCGTAAATGTATTCGGTCTGGGAAAACTTAGAGGAAAGCAATATCCTTCTGAAGAAGAGCTCTTGAAGGACGTCAAAGAGAGGGCGAAAAAAATGCAGGAACAGATGAAGGAGCAGAAACAGGAAAGCCCCGCTGAAGAAGAGGGAGAGCAAAAAAAATAGTGGAGGACGAAGATAATTTTGTCTGAATTCAGGCTCGGTCAGATGGCCGGTCAGTTTATCGGGGTGCTTATTTTTTTCCGCTCTCAATCCCCGCGGCTGCATGCCTTTCGGGAGGCAGGGGGACAGATGGCTTGTTTCTTGGGACGGACCAGATAGTGAGATTGCTGTCTGTGGCAACTATCTCGCTTCTCCTGATCGCGTTCATGTCCGGGTGTGCCACAAAGGAGAATTACAAGGTCCTCAGTTTTTTCTTTGACGGAGTGCCGAACCCCTCGAAAATCAAGACAAACGGGAAGAAGCCCCAAAATGGAAGGGCTTTGCAAGGCGCTGTTTCAGAGAGACAGGCAAGTCAGCACGGGCCCTACGCTGCGAAGCAATGCAATGCGTGCCATAACCGGGGCACCAACACCCTTATCCTGCCCCTGGAGAAACTCTGCCTGACTTGCCACGACATAAAATTGAATAAGAAATGGATACACGGTCCGCTGGTCTCCGGCGGCTGCAGGGTCTGTCATCTGCCGCATACTTCACCTTACAGGTATCTGCTCGTGTCTGACTCAAAAGATTTCTGTTTTTATTGCCATGACAGGGGAGATATTGCCAGAAACCCGGCGCACAAAGGGGCTGAGCCACGCTGTATTTCATGCCATGAGCCGCATATGTCGGACAAAAAGTATCTTTTGAGATGAAAAGGTCCTTATTCAGAGCAGGCAGCATTTTTTCCCCGGGGGAAAGCAGATATCTCCTGACGGTCTTTTTTCTTCTGCTGGCTGCCTTCGCGGGTATCAGTTCTCCTGCGTGGGGCCAGGACTTCATTCCAAAAATCTCGTATTACCGGGGAGATTTTGATCTCGAATTCTATCATGAAAGAGATGATGAAAAATATGGGACAGACCAATCGTCCCTCAGAACAGAGACCGACTTTATAGAGAAGATCACCTTGTCAGCCTCCGGATTTGTTTACCACCCCAGGTTTATTGTGTTCAGCGGTAAGCTTACTTTAGGCGCCCTGCAAAGCAAATATCAAACTTCAGCGAATGACGACAGGTCCTGGAAAATGCAGGATGCGCTGGGATATGATTTCAGGATGATAGTCCTGCCGGAACATCCCTATAATTTCGAGCTCCATTCCCTGCGCCAGTCCTATATCACCAGGGCCTTGGCAGGTGTCGACGGTTCCATACCTGTGTATCAGAACCATGGTGCGAGCTTTGAATACAAAAAGAAGCCGTACTACGGCAGGGTGTTTTATGATATCACTGATACCGGCACCTCCGCCGAGACGGTTGGGCAGATACTCGGCGTCTCTGCCGGGTATATAGGAGCGCAGACTACAACCAGCGCGGCGTACTCGCGCTCAAGGGCTACCACTACCGGCTCCGGCTTCAGTGCTGACAATGGTTACGACACCTATTCCCTGTACAACAGAACAGGCTTCAAAAAGTATCGCCTTACCAGCAGACTGGACCTGGACAAATACGAACAGACTTCTTCTCATCAGTCTTTTCTGAATACAGACAGGCTTACTATAGACGAATTGCTTGAAATTGCTCTGCCGTGGAATTTCAGCTCGGAAGTTCGTTACCGCCATGACAAATTCGACTCTGAAACAGACGACGGAAAAACCTCTTCCTCCGCGGACAGGCTCAGCGGAATGATCAAGCACCAGCTTTTCAGGAGCCTGGATACGAGCTACACACTCTCCTACGACAAATTAAGCTATGAAGCCGCGGAGACTAAACGTCTGTCCCACTACGTCAGCCTCTTCTATAGTAAACAGATACCCTGGGGGACTCTTTCTTCCGGAGTAAATCTGGGCCTGGCAACGTCCGACAACAAGGGCACTCCGATAGTGGCGGGTGAGGTATATAATGCCGCGCTGCTTGCTGATTTCGTCCTCAAGTCTTCAAATATTGACCAGATATTCTCGGTGGACGTTAAAGACCCTGTTTCCGGACTCTTTTTCCCGTTATCCCCGGGCAGTTACCATGTTACGAAAATGGGCAGTACGACTGTACTCACAATCCTGACGGTCCCGGCAGAGGTCGTTAACCCCGACCCCTTCTTTGTGTATGAATTCCAGGTGGCTTATAAGATAATCCCGGAAGATGTGACCCTGGAAGAGAGGACTATGAGTTTTAATCTCAATTTGAGTTTGTTCGAGGGCGCGGTCTCTCCTTATTACAGTCATACCACATACCGGCAGGATGTGGTGTCCGGCATATCGAGTGTTGAGCCTTTTGACGGCAGCACAGACACCCTGGGGGTGACTCTGCGCCGGGACCCATATACGCTGAGGCTCGAAGCCCAGAACGCAAGGACCACGCACGACTCCACCAAAAGGGCAAAGGCAGACCTTTACTACGACCGGGCTGTCTCACCGACAGTAAAGATCACGGCAAATGCCAATTACTACCTGGACAGATATAATAATGATGATATAGACAGCAGCATCACGTTTATTGAGACAGGCGGGGGGGTGGGGTTCCAGAAGGCCTTCACCAGGCTGAGGATGAACCTGAACTCAACTGTTCACGTTGATTACAGATCAGGGGAAGCGAACGGTTATGCTTATTCATTAAACAGTAATCTGAACTGGAATATCAGAAGGACGAACATTGTGCTCGGCGCCGTACTCAACCATTTTGAAACTGAGTCGAGTTTTTTGAAAGATGTCCGGGATTATCAGTATTTCTACCTGAAACTGTCACGGCAGCTATTTTGAACAGGGTCTGCAGGACCTGCCAGGAGGTCATAATAATAAGGCCCCGCAGTACGTAATTCCTGCTTGCAGGGGACCGGCCGTAAACAAGGGTCCCGGACGGATTAATGACAAATTTGCGGCCTTACGCACGGCCGGACCGGTATATTGAATTGATGGTTTTAAAAAAAGGAGGATTGATGAAAAAGACTTTTGTCCTTATTTCTTTATGGGGAATTCTGACCTGCTGCGCCGGCCTGTCTCAGGCAGTCGAGAAAGCGGGGGACATGACCGGAAGTGACAGCAGTGTAAAGGAGAACCGCGCTGTAGCAAAGGTCAACGGAGTTGAAATTTCTTCTGTTCAGCTTTCAAAAACAGAAGACAATATCAGGGCACTGGATTTTGAGGCCGGCAAGGATATAAATAATGAGGAAATAAGAAAAGAGGCCCTTGACCGCATTATTGTGCAGGAACTCATATATCAGAGGGCCAGACAGCTGGGTCTGAAGGCAGATGAGAAGAAAATAGAACGTTATCTTGAGCAGATCAAGTCAAGTGCAGGAGGCGAGGAGGCCTATCGGGAATTCCTGCGGAAGGCCGGCCTCAGCGAAAAGGATTTAAGGTCGGAGGCGGAAAGGAGCATCCTCATAGGGGACCTTTATGAACGTGAAGTGGCCTCCGGAATTGTCGTCTCAGAGCAGGAGATGAGAGCTGAATATGAAAAAGAAAAAGACAAATTCACGATCCCCGAAAAGATTGTTCTGACTGATGTGATCTTTTTTCTTGATCCCGAGGAGAGCAGTTCGGTAAAAAAGGCGAATGAGGTGCTGAAGGTCCTGCGCGACGAAAAGAAAGACCCGTCGGACCTGGAGTCCGACGGGTCTTTTGTAGTCCGTGAAATCACAAACCCCAAAGGGATTGACCTTCCCCTTCTCGAGGCGGCCGCGAAACTCAAAGAGGGCGAGTTGTCGGGGGTGATAAGGAGCGACGGCAATCTCCATATTATCAAGCTCAGGCTGTATTCCCGCGAAAAGCAGATGTCTTTTGATGATGTGAAGCAGATAATAGAAAAGAAGCTCAAATCGCAGGCTGCCAAAAAAAGGTTTCAGGAATGGAAGGCGGAGCTGAAAAAAAACGCTGATATCGAGATATTCGGAGACAAACCGTAGGATGAAAAGAGGCCTTGTTTTTCTCTTTCTCAGTGCGCTCCTCGTGTCAGGCTGCGCCCCGGAATGGAGGGCCGAGACACTGCCCGGCGTTGCCGGTCTGCAATGGCCTCCCGCTCCTGATAAGGCCAAGCTGACCCATAGCATGACGCTCACAGGGTTCGGCGAAAAGGCCTCTGCTTCATCTCTTTTCAGGTCAATGGCATTAGGTGGAGGGTCTGAAGACGGCTTATTCGCGACGCCTGTGGCCATCGCCGTGGGCAAGGATAAAAGGATCGCTATAGCGGATACAGGCTGCAGATGCGTTCATCTCTTCGTGCCCTCGGAACAGAAATATATGAAAATTGTCGCGGCCGGCCCTCAGGATCTGCAGGCTCCGGTCGGAGTAGCTTTTGATGGAGCGCTGGGCCTCTATGTTTCGGATTCGGCTGCAGGCAGGATCTTCGTCTTCGGCAGCGACGGGAAATTTCTCTTCTCTTTTGGAGATAATTTTGAACCTCCCTTGAAACGGCCGACGGGTCTGGCTTATAATTACAAAGACAATCTGCTGTACATTGCCGATACTTTGGAGAATAAGATATACGCTGCCGACCAAACAGGAAAGGTGGCCCTCTCGTTTGGAGAGCGGGGCGCTGAAAAAGGGCAGTTCAATTTCCCTGCCTATATTTCCTGGTCGTCCGGAGAAATCTACGTTGTCGACACCCTGAACTTCAGAGTGCAGGTATTCGACTCTTCAGGGCGTTACCTGAACTCCTTCGGGCAGCACGGCAATGGCAGCGGTGATTTTGCGCTGTCCAAGGGTATTGCCGTTGACAAAGACGGGATCATTTATGTGGCGGACAATCTTTTTGATAATGTCCAGCTGTTCGATAAAAAAGGGGACTTCCTTTTGACCCTGGGAAGCCGCGGCTCCGGTCAGGGCGAATTCTGGATGCCGTCAGGACTTTTTGCCGATGACACTGGGAGGTTGTATGTTTGTGATACGTATAACCACAGGATACAGGTGTTTCAAATAACTGAAAATTATTCGGGGGAAAAATGACAATGGTTTTGCCATGCCGCTAAAAAGGCATATATTTTATTTTTCAGCCGTAGTCCTGCTTTTATTGACGGCCGTCTCCTCGCAGGCTGTTTCAAACGTAGAAAATACGAAACATAACCTGTCGGTCACGGGACCGGGGACCTTCAAGTCCTCAAGCGAAACACGTATCTGTGTTTTCTGTCATACGCCTCATAATGCGACTCCCGCCACTCCGCTCTGGAATAAGGAACTGCGGCCGCTGACTTATACAACCTACGATAACAGCCCGACGCTCAGGACCCCTCAGCCGCTGCCCCAGCCCACGGGTGCGACTAAGCTCTGCCTCAGCTGTCATGACGGGACTATTGCTCTGGGAACAGTTGTGGGGGGAGCGAATCTCGGACTGCCTTCGAGTCTAACGCTCGGGAACAGCTCTTATATCGGCCTTGACCTTTCCAGTCACCATCCGGTCTCATTTCCGTATTCTTCTTCCCTGCCGAACCTGCCGAATTCCGGGCTTGCAGACTTCAACTCCCTGCCGCCGTCTCTGCAGTTTGGGGCCGTGGATATGCTGCAATGCAATACATGTCATGACCCTCATGACGATTCACTCGGCATGTTTCTGGTGATGGACAACCGCTACTCCGCACTCTGTACCACCTGCCATATTCTGAATAACTGGAGCAGTTCGGGACACGCCATTTCTTCGGACCCGGTTCCGGCAGTAGTCCGGAGTCAGCTGCCGCAAAACCGGCCCAGCACCTGGCTGACAGTGGCTGATTGGGGCTGCGAGATCTGTCATACTCCCCATTCTGCCAAAGATATCCCGCTTTTGAACTATGACTCTGAAACATATTGTGTGGAGTGTCATTCAGATAACGGGTCTTTCCCGCATGCGCAGGGTCTTTCCGGGCAGCAGCGCGCAGGACGGATGCTGAGCTATAATGTTCCTCATTCTTCAGGGGAAAGGGCCGACATAAAAGGGCAGATGAAAAAACCTTACGGCCATCATGTGCGGCCCGGCGGTGAACGGAACTCCCCCCAGCGTGCAGGGAGATTTCGTTCGATGGACGGCACTGTTAAATGTGCCGACTGTCACAATGCTCATATGGTGAACCGTCAGAAAGCGTCTGCGCCCGAGGTCTCCGGAATGACAAGGGGCGTCAGCGGAATTGACAGAAACGGAATGCGGAAGGGGTCTGTGAATTACGAATACGAGCTCTGCTTTAAATGTCATGAGGATTATGTCCCAAGAGGGAGACGTGTGGTACAGACCGATCTGCGGCTTGCCTTCGACCCTGTGAATCCTTCTTACCACCCTGTTGTAGAAATGAGTAAGGGTTTCGACGTGCCGAGCATAGTTTCCCGGCCTGAGCTCCTCAGCGAAGAGTCGAGACTGATATATTGTACAGACTGCCACAGAGACGACTCAGGGGGCTCCAGAGGCCCCCACGGTTCTTCATTCCCGGCCATCCTGGGAGAACGCTACGAGACAGCTGATTATACGACTGAGAGTTATCAGAGCTACGCGCTCTGTTACAGATGCCACGACAGAAACAGTATTTTGAGGAACGACAGTTTCAAAAGGTCCGCTAACGGCAAAGGCGGGCACAGCGGACATCTTGCAGCCGGCGCACCCTGCTCCGCCTGTCATGACCCGCATGGCGTTGCCGACAACCGCATGACCGGGAGTCATACCCATCTTATAAACTTTGATACCGGTATTGTAACTCCCCTCAAAGGCACCAGGGTCCCCGTTTATAAGGACTTTGGGAATAATTCAGGAAGCTGCACACTTGTGTGCCATGGCATTAAACACAATAACCTTGCATATCGATGAGGTGCAGGGGTGAAATTGCCGGCGCGGCCTGCGGATGATCCTGCCTGGCAGGTAATCCTCCACCGCGCAACCCTCATAACAGCCTTTCTGGTCGTTGCCGGTCTTGGAGTCTCAGGTATGCTGCAGGACAGCGCCACGGACGATGAGCCTGAGCATATCGCCGCTGCGGTCGTAAAAGTGAAGCAGGGTTATTTTGACTTCTTCAATGAACAGCCTCCCCTCATTACCTCTCTCCTCGCGCTTCCTCTCCTTTCCCAGGGGTTCAATTTTCCGCCGGTCTGGGAAAAGGTTCGCAATCCCTGGACGGTAGGGAAGATACTTATGTACAGGTCCGGCAACGATGCTGACAGGATTCTTCTCCTGGCCCGCCTCCCGATATTTATATTGTTCCTGCTGCTCTGTGCCTTGATCTACCTGCTCCTGCTCAGGCTTACCGGTGACCGGTGGTATGCACTTCTGGGGACCCTTTTCGCCGGGTTCTCGCCGAACCTTCTGGCCCATGGAAGACTGGCAACAGGAGATATGGGTGTGACCTTCTTCATATTCCTGTCCACCTTTTTTTTCCTGCGGTTTCTTTATAAGCCCAGCGCGGTCAATACGCTGCTGACCGGACTTTCCATGGGATGCGCCTTTCTCTCCAAGATTTCGGGACTGATCCTGGTCCCTTATTTTGGTGCGCTGCTTCTTTTTTTTCTTTTCTACGAGAAGATGTTCAGCTGGCGGCATGTTTCCCGCTATCTGCTCAGAAGTCTCGTGATGGCCGTCATTGTCCTGGCAGGCATCGAGCTGCTTTATCTCCTGGAAATGAGCAATGCCTACGTCCACTATGCCTATCCTCAGCTCGCAGACGGTTTTTGGGGGCGGCTTGTCATCCCTCTCAGGGAATATCAGAAAAATTTTTCAGCTATATATCGCTGGGTGGCCCTTGCGTATAACAAGCCCCAATTTCTGATGGGGTCTTTTTCTTATACGGGCTGGTGGTATTACTATATCGTCTGCTTTGTCCTGAAGACCCCTGTCCCGGTGCTCGCCCTGTTCACCTTCTCGGTCGGGTTCCTCATCGCCTTGGCGCGGAAGTCCTTCAGAGCTGCAGACAGCACTTTCAGAAGACGGTACTTCTCTCTTTTCAGCCTTATTTTTTTTATACTCCTATTCTTCGCAGTCTCCTCCCAGAGCAAACTGAATATCGGGCTTCGCTATATCCTTCCGGTCTATCCTTTCCTGTATGTATCTCTGGCGCTGGCCTCTTTTATGGCGGCTCCTATGCTCGGAAGGGCGCGCAGGGCCTTTCAGAGTCTGCTGATACTTTTTCTGCTCTGGAGCATGATTTCTTCTGTTATGACCTACCCCTCTTATCTGAGCTATTTTAACGAGTTTATAGGCGGCAGTCAGAACGCGGACAGGTATTTGATTGATTCCAACCTCGATTGGGGACAGGATTTGAAGAGGCTTGCGCGGTGGGTGGATGATAATAATGTCCCGGAGATCTACGTTTACTATTTCGGGGGCGGAGAACCGCGGTATTACCTGGGAGAAAAGGCCAGGGACATCTCTCCCGGCCCCAGGAAGCCCGGCTATTATGCCATAAGCCGCCAACTGTACCGGATGCGCGACTTTTACAGGGACAGAGGCGCCGACATGGAGACCTACTTCAAAGGCGCCAGGCATGTGGCCACCATAGGAGGATCAATCTACGTTTTCAAGGCTGAATAGCCTGTTAATCCGAAAAGTGCATTTAGCAGGGACATGGATGCCTGAAAAGTATTTTGCAGCAACACCTTATACATGCCATAAGCAATTTCTGATAAGCATAATAATATGCAAGCAGCGCATTATGGCATATGGGTAATATCTGTTGAAATTAAAAGACTTTGAAGGCATTTATGTCCCTGCGGATAAAAGAATTCGCATTTTTTGGGATAATCCAGGCTGGCTGAGGCCGCAGACCATCTGTCACATAACGGCTAAAATATCCCGTGGTCTGAGGGATGTGTCTCCATGCCTCAGTCTTTGCAGGAGTTCCGAGAACCTGCTGTTCAGAAGGCTTTTGTTCAGGGCCGCTGCCTTTTCAAAATTGGCAAGCGCGGCAGTGTTGTTTTTTGCCAGCAGGTTAAGGATGCCAAGCGAAAAATAGGGAAGATACTGTGAAGGTCTGGCCTGTCTTATACTCTCAGCCTGGAAGATACTCCAGTCTATAGCCGTAGGTCTGTTTATACTGAACCTGCTGATTATTGCCTGATTCCTCCTGGTATTTCGCAGAAAAACATAGGCCACACGGTCCATATAGGCTATGCTCCATTCCGGGTCGTCAAGGAGTTCCCCAAAAAGAGGAAAATATTCCCCTGAACTGCTCACAGCCGGTATAACAATAGTGTCTATACGGCACAGATTAAGAAGCTCCTGCCAGGAAGGAAGGGATGACGACGAACTTTTCGCAGTCGAGGCCTTCTCAATTAGGCGATAAGTTTCAAAAACCGTCTTGTTGCGGCCCCTGCCATCTATAAAAAGTCTGTATTCAGGGAAAAGCTGCCAGTCCAGGAAGCCCCCCCAGGAATAGTAATTATAGATGAAAGGCTCCGGCCGCAGGTTTTTAATAAAATCCGCCGCCTCAAACGGATAAAACCCGCGGAGGAGTATATTCCTGTTCTTTAGTATGGTCCCGTTAACATTTGTGTATGCGATTAAAGTAATAATCAGTATAAGGATATAGGGAAGAAAGGCCCTCAGCCTGATCTTATCCAACAGGGAGTCTATATAGGGACTCCAGTATAAAATGATTATCGGCACGGAAAAAAATACAAAAAAGGGAAGGTGCCTGACCGCGCTGAAGGCCATCGCGGTAAAAAGGGCCAGCAGGGATATATGTATATAGGACATCTTGCGTATAAAAGGCAGGACCAGCGCAAGCAGAAGTATTATATAGGTGAGATACAGCGATGAGCTTCCGTTCTTCCAGAGTTCGACAGGCCCCTGCCACTCGGCAACGTAGTCCTTCAGCAGGACGTCCGAAAAAAATGGGGCCAGATAAATGTTGTAGGTATTCGGATTAAGAAAGGACAGGGCAATGGCTGTCAGACCCGCAAAAACGATGTGCTTTTGTCCTGCTTCCAGAGGTCTCTTTCGGGCAAGCTTCCTGAATATGACTTCGGATAAATAAACACAGATCATCAGGACCCCAACGACAACTCCGGAGTGCAGGTTGGCCCAAAGCAGAACTATTACAGGCACCGCGGCGACATATCCTTCCCCATCTCTTTTCTTTGCATTTTCGAGCAGATAAAACAGAATGATTGCAAAGAGAAAGGAGAGGTTCCCTGGCCGGTCCCCGTTCCATTCCCTTGCATAGAGGAAGACAGAATGGGAAATTACAGGGAGGAGCAGGAGAAAGATCACGTGGCTTTTCACGCCTTCCTTTTTCAGGAAGAGATATATAAACAGCATGAGCAAAAGGTAAACAAGCCCCTTGTAAAGGATGATCCCTTTCAGTGCCCCGAGGCTGTAGGCAGCATAAAGGAGCAATTCACTGAGCCAGTAACATTTGAGGAAGAAAACGTCTTTAATATTATTCGCAGGAAGATGGAGCACCTCAGGTGTGAATACAAAGGGGTCGGAAGAAGGGAGCTCTTTGTGCGACCAGATCCATTCCCCTGAAGTCAGGTGCCAGTAGAAATCGGCGTCTGTAATAGGAGTCAGCACGGAAATAAATACGGTAACAAAGAATAAAACTGCAGCAATTTTCCCGGTCAAATTGTGCATCGACATAGGCCTTATTTTATAGGAGACCAGGCCTTATTTCAATGAAATCATCAGGCTTCCTGCTTTAGGTCACACATCACAATTCACGCTTCCTCCGGGAATAGGTAAAGTTTACCTATCCGGCATGATGAGCAGTCGCGTATCTTTTTGCCTTATTCTTTCAAATCAAGGCCTTGTAAATAATTGTTTTTATGGCATAATAATTGCTATTTAAACCTTATGCGCATTCTTCAGTTATAATGGATATGAGAATGGAGGCTGGATGAATAAGTATGCCGAAGAAATAATCGACTTTGTTCTCGCAGAGATGCCTTTGGGCGTGATCGTCTTTAACGATAAAATGGGCATTACCTACCTGAACAGGACCGGGGAAAAAATTCTCGAGCGCTATGAGCTTCCTGACGAAGTTCCATCCGTATGCCAAAGGATCTTTGATTCGATTAAAAACAATAAAGTGAATGAAGTGTTTCCCGGAGACATCGTTTTATACCAGAAGATCAAAGGGTCTCAAAACAGCTGGATCATAAGGATTCAAATACGAAAGGGATCGGTGCCTCTGGTCTATGTGTTTTTAAGCGAAGAAAAGGTCTCCAACAAGCTGAATTTAAACCAGAGAAGGATGCAGTACAAGTTCACACGTAGAGAAACGGATATGGTAAGACGTGTCCTCGACGGACTTTCCAATACTGAAATAGCAGAAGACTGCGGCATATCAGAGCAGACAGTAAAAGACCACCTGAGCAATATATACGTCAAATGCGGTGTGCATAACAGGTTCGAGTTGGTATGCACTCTTATGAATTCTCCGGAGCCGGAAAGCCACCCCCTACACCAGTAGGATTGATTCTTCTCGTTGTCTCCCTTAGACTAGAATTAATTTAAACAAGTGTTCAGCCGTCGGCAATCAACTGCCAGCGGAAAGCGGAATTAAGGGAGTGGAAAAATGAAAAAAAGACTGGCAGCAATACTGGATGAGATGCCCTTGGGAGCGGTGGTCTTCGATGGGGATATGAAAATAATTTACCATAACAATACTGCTGACAAATATTTTAAGCGTTACGGTATTGTCCAGGAACTGACTGCAACGTTAGAAAAGATATTCAGAAAGCGCCACTCGGCGGAGGAGAACACTTTGTCAGAAGATATCCCCTTCAAAGTGGCGCCCAAAGGCAAGCCGGTCAATTTGTCGCTCAGGTACCTTTACTCGGAAGATCCGTTCAGAAGGATCTCGGTTTTTATCTCGCTAAAACCCTGCAACAGCCCGCTGAATGTGGAAGAACTGATAAGGCGTTACAAACTCACGAATAAGGAGTCGGAAATTTTCAGGAATCTGGTAAGGGGCTTAAAAAATACCGACATAGCCGGGGAACTGCATATGAAGGAGCATACAGTGAGAGACCACCTGAGGAGTATCTATGCGAAATGCGGGGTAAAGAGCAAGCTGGAACTGGTGCGAAATGTCATGGTCTAGGAAGATACCCCCCCCCTACTTTGGAGGGATTGTTTTCTGAAAGGTCATCGGTTAATATATGCAGGCCAGTCTTAAAAGGGAATTTCTTCAAGGGAACTTCTTCAAATGTTATGAGGGGTATTTCGGACATTTTGATGCATCTTTCATCGGTTATTTTCGCGCGAAAAAAAGGTCAAAAGATTCTGTTGCAACAGGAGACGAAGGTCCTGTGCTGACCGTTCGAAAGGCAGCCTGGGACCTTTGTCTGAGGAATTGATGTTATTGCTAACACAAAGATTTGCGAGTTCTATTTGGAGGAAAAATGAAAAAGGGATTTAAAGTATTTTTGTTGCTAACACTAGTTTTTACGTTTATGATTTCAACCAGCTCTGCGTATGCAAACGCATTGATCGCATACAAGAAGGGTAGTACTCAATCAACAGGAAATTATACCAATTGTAACTTCAAAATCTACACTGCAATGACAGGAGGCAGCGCCATCTGGAGCGAAAGCTCGTCCAACAATGTTTCCTGCTCGGTTGTGTCAGAATCAATAGGTTCATCCTCTACTGCGAGGTTTACCAAACATTTTCTCGGCAGTGTTACTCCTTTTCCTGACAATTTCGACTTTCAACGGCCTTTATATGTAGAAGCTGTGATTAATTCCCAGACTATGCCGCAGCGGGATTTATTGGCGACAAGTGCATACGCTGTTGACAATCTCGTATGGCTGGGCGCCTGGAGCAGCAGTGCAACTTATAGAGTAAACGATGTTGTAACTGATGGCGGAAGTTCATATGTGGCTATTACTTCATCTACTAACCTGCAACCTTCCACCAATCCTACCAACTGGGATTTGCTTGCGGAACAGGGGCCACAGGGCATACAGGGTATTCAGGGCCCAGAGGGACCGGCAGGCACAGATGGTGCAGTAGGACCGGCAGGACCACAGGGTGACCCAGGCCCGACAGGCCCAACAGGCGCCACGGGTGCTACAGGCCCGGCAGGCACGGACGGAGCAGTTGGACCGGCAGGACCACAGGGCCTACAGGGTGTATCAGGACCGGCAGGCGCGGACGGTGCAGTAGGACCGGCAGGCCCACAGGGTGATCCGGGGATAGCAGGAACAAATGGACTTGCATGCTGGGACCTCAATGGCAATGATGCATGTGATCCGAACGAAGATATCAACGGTGACACCTTCTGCACAGTTCTTGATTGCGTAGGACCGGCAGGCCCTCAGGGTTCACAGGGTGTAGCAGGACCTGAAGGACCTCAGGGACCGGCAGGCACGGACGGAGCAACTGGCCCGGCAGGACCTCAGGGCCTACAGGGTGTAGCGGGACCTGAAGGACCACAGGGACTGACAGGCGCGGACGGTGCAATGGGACCGGCAGGACCTCAGGGCATACAGGGTGTGGCAGGACCGGAAGGACCTCAGGGGCCTGCAGGTACACAGGGTGATCCGGGGATAGCAGGAACAAATGGACTTGCATGCTGGGACCTCAATGGTAATGATGCATGTGATCCGAACGAAGATATCAACGCTGACACCTTCTGCACAGTTCTTGATTGCGCAGGACCGGCAGGACCTCAGGGCACACAGGGTTTAACCGGTTCGCAGGGACCGGCAGGTACAGATGGTGCAATGGGACCGGCAGGACCCAAAGGCGATAAAGGTGACACTGGTGATGTTGGACCACAAGGCCCACAGGGTATCCAGGGTTTAACCGGATCGCAGGGACCGGCAGGTACAGACGGAGCAGTTGGACCGGCAGGACCACAGGGTATACAGGGTGTGGCAGGATCTGAAGGACCTCAGGGGCCTGCAGGTACACAGGGTGATCCTGGGATAGCAGGAACAAATGGTCTTGCGTGCTGGGACCTCAATGGTAATGATGCATGTGATCCGAACGAAGATATCAACGCTGACACCTTCTGCACAGTTCTTGATTGCGCAGGACCGGCAGGACCACAGGGTTCACAGGGTGTAGCAGGACCGGCAGGCACGGACGGTGCAGTAGGACCGGCAGGCTCAGATGGTGCAATGGGACCGGCAGGACCACAGGGCCTACAGGGTGTGGCAGGACCGGCAGGTACGGACGGAGCAGCAGGACCACAAGGACCACAGGGTATACAGGGTGTAGCAGGACCGGCAGGTACAGACGGAGCAGTTGGACCGCAGGGGCCTCAGGGTATACAGGGACCAGCTGGGACGTCATCCTGGGCCGATGGGACAGGTGTTGTGACCACTAATGTAAAGGTCGGAATCGGGACTTCAAATCCGCAGACAACAATACATAATGCCGAAACTTCTATAAGCCCCAGTCGCGGTATTATGGCAGCCCAGCACAATGATGGTGCTCAGGCAGGCAGTATCGTTTTCAGAAAAAGCAGAGGGACTGAGGCGAATCCGGCCCAATTAGTTGAGAATGACTATATCGGTATTTTTGCAGCGCAGTATTGGAACAACACGGCCTATGACAGATCGGCCCAGTTCGGTTTCAGGACAGACGGCCCTGTAACAGCGGGAAGTGCTCCTACAGCCATCATGTTTTATACTGGCGCCAGCACAAATGCCGGAGACCCCTTGATTCTGGCCGAAAGACTGAGAATCAGCTCTAATGGAAATGTTGGGATAGGGACATCCACTCCTTCGCAAAAGCTTGAAGTCGCCGGAAACGCTTCTTTTGCTGGTGGTTCTGCCAATCATGCCATTTGCTGGAAAACTGACGGAAAAACATTGGGGTATTGTTCTGATGCAATAGCGTCTGATGGATCGTGTACTTGTAATTAAGAGCAATTTACCAGTATTTAGAAAGTTGAATCATTGAGCACAAGAAGAGAGAGGGCTGTTTACCAGCAGCCCTCTCTCTTTCCACTACTCAATTACCTGCTTCTTGCCATTCAATATTAAAGTTCTTCTAAAACAATTTTCTCCAGTCGTAAGAGCCGCCGACTCTGGCACAGACATCAGCGCTGTCGCCGGCTGTATCATCCTGGGTAAACCAGAAGGTGCCGCGCGTTGAAGAATTGCAGGCAGGCTTGGGCTCTACAGCAGGGTCAGGGTTCAGCAGCAGGCCGCCGTTGACCTCAAGCCTCTGTCCGGGGTCTGCAGTGCCGATGCCGACATCACCCCAGGAGGTGATTCTAAATCTCTCAGCCATTATCAACGGGTCTCCCGTGCGTGTGCTTGCGCCAGTGTAGAACATAATCGCTGTTGGGGCGCTGCCGGCTATGACAGGGCCGTCTGTTCTGAAGCCCCATTGTGCCGACCTGTCATAACTTGTACCATTCCAGTATTCTGCTATGAAAGCACCGATATAATCATTCGTCAAAAGCAAAGATGGCGATGATTCGGTCCCCCTGCTTTTCCTTAATACCACACTCGCAGCCTGCGCGCCGTCGTTATGCTGGGCTGAGAGAATGCCACGCCCGGCGTCAGTAACCGACTCACTAACGTGCAGTGTTGCTGCAGGAAGTGCCGTACCGACACCCAGCGCCTTGTAAGTATCATCCCAGTAGAGACCACTCGTAGAGGGAGAGATAAGCCTGCCTGCTCCCGGTTGAGGGGGCACATATGTACAGGGCTGTGTTGTGGCTGGGGTCGCACCGCCGGAACAACCTGCCGGAATGCCGGTATAACCGGTCACCGGCGCTGTGTTGTTGGACTGGCATGCCCCTACGATATATGTATATGACGTACATGCCGTCACCGGCGGCACATAGGTGCAGGCCTGCGACGTTACAGGGGCCACCCCTCCGGAACAGCCTGCCGGTATGCTTGTGAGCACGGTCCTTGTCTGCGTGTTGTTGGATTGACAGGCAGACCATGCTGAATATGTGTAGGACGTGCAAGCCGAAGTCGCGGGCTTGCTTGAAGAGCTGCCTGGAAATGTACCGGCATTGATTTCAACGAGGTTGGTAAAGCCGTCAGCGTCAGAGTCGAGGTTCTGGATAGCAGTAAAACTGTGGCCGTTTGAAGAATAGGCGCTGCCGAATGAGTTCCTCGTTCCTCCCGAAGTTCCGTGACAGACCGTGCACAAATTACCCGATACTCCGGATTGGGTCGACAGACTGCTCAGCGGAGACGACGGGTATGTGTTTTTAAAACTTGTAGCATATGAAGAAACGGCGTAGGCAGAAGCCGAAAAACCTAACATCATACCTAATCCGATAAATGCTGTTAATATCCTTTTACTCATAATACTTCCTCCTGTTAAATGTTTGTACGAACCGGCCGAAGCATTGCCTGCAGCTGACCTGAAGACCGTTTTTAGTGATGTTATCCCCTTAATACCTTAATAATCTTTATTTCTTAGGTAGTTAGAAAATTACACATTATTATATAATTAATATATTAAATTGTTCTTAAATTATTATTAAAAATATTTAATCAATACACTTCGTTGAGTAGTTAGCCTCGGCTACTTTAACCCTGACTCACTTACTATCTGATATTGAAATGTTTGAGAAATATATGTTATTGTTCATATAATGAACGATGGCCGCCCCACCGAGTATGAGTCGCACAAATCCCTGCAGATACTTAATGAGCTTTCGGGCAATGATTCCCTTTCTCAAAGAGACCTAAGCAGCAGGCTGAATATCGCCCTCGGCCTTGTCAAACCAAAAATTGTGCTATAATAGTCAGACCAGACTGACCAGACAGAGGAGGTCGTTATGAGCACATGGCAGCTTCAGGAAGCAAAGGCCCGCTTGAGCGAGGTCATCAAGAAAGCAGCGAAGGAAGGCCCGCAGAGCATTACAGTCCATGGGTCTCCCACGGCGGTAGTTATTTCGAACAAGGAGTATGAACGGCTGAAGCACCCACGGGGAAGCTTTGTTGAGTTCATGCGCCGGTCGTCGCTCTACGGCGTAGACCTCGACCTTAAGCGCGAGCAGACGCTTACGCGCGAGGCTGACATCGCATGAGCTACCTGCTTGACACCAACATTCTATCTGAGACTATCAGAAAAAACCCGAACAGGTCGGTTATCACATGGCTAGATCAGGTCCCCGGTGAAGCGCTCTTCATAAGTGTGCTGACGCTCGGAGAGATTCGCAAGGGCATTGAAGCTCTAGGCGACAAGAGGCGCCGCGAGACCCTGCGCCTCTGGCTGGAGCACGAGCTTCCTGCATGGTTTGAGGATCGGGTGCTACCAGTGGACCTGGCAGTGGCAGACCGGTGGGGGCGTCTGCTTGCAGAGGCAGGCAGACCAGTTCCAACGATCGATAGCCTTCTGGCTGCGACAGCTCTGCATCATGAACTGCGGTTGGTTACACGCAATGCTCGGGATTTTGATTATCATGGCCTCGAAGTAATCAATCCCTTTTGATAAGGCTGCGTAGTCAAGTGGCTTAGTAGTGTCTGTGTATAAATTAGGAAGTTGTCATCCTCGGGCCTGCCTGCCGGCAGGCAGGCTTGCCCCGGGGATCCACGCCTCACCCTTCACGCTTCGCGTAGTCAATGTTTACCCGATCTTTACAATTCTAAAGTAATGGTTTGGAATTATAATTTTGAGAATTAAGCACCTTATTTACAAGGAGTTGGCATTGGCTGGCAGAACCTCTGCTTGTCCCTTTGTCTCACGATTCACGTCTAACGTTTCCCACCTCACAGTCTCTTCACATTAATCGGGGCTTTGCCCCGGCCCCCAGTTACCTTTCGTGACGCCCACAAAAGGTAACCCAAAGAATGGCGCCCCGACGAAAATTCTATACGGCTGCGCCGCCCGTCCTCGGTACATTTTCCAACTCGCCCCAACATCGGGGCTCAAACACAGGAAAATGCTTAACCCTGCGGGCGGCCATGCTCGCCTAAATTTTCGAAGGGGAGGGTAATACCAGTCCCCGGCCCCTGGTCCTGAGTCCCGAATCACGGTCTGTTCGCGTCTTACGCTTCTCTTGCCCCTTGGAAAATCCCAGCTTTGCGACCAAGGGTGAGCGTATGAAATTTTAGAGTGTCTGAGCCCCGCTTTTTGGGGCGAGTTTCTAAAATTTAGCGAAGCCGCCCGAGCAAAGCGTGAAGGGATTTTCTTTGGGGTGCGTGCTTTTGGGCACTTTTCATTCGCATTAATGAAAAGCGCCCGGGGTGCAAGGGGCAGCGCCCCTTCATATTACCGATGGCGAACGCCACGCTTCCCAGTCTCATTTTTACGTTGAACGGGGCTTTGCCCCGGCCCCCAGTTACCTTTCGTGACGCCCACAAAAGGTAACCCAAAGAATGGCGCCCCAACGAAAATTCTAAACGGCCTGCTCGGTCGGGCTCGGTAAATTTTAGAAACTTGTCCCGAGCGGACTATTTTCACTTTTATATTCGGGACTTCGGACAGTCTAAAATTCTTAACCCTTGTCCTCGGTCACAGACCTGAATTTTCGAAGGGGAGGATCCCAGTCCCCGGTCCTGATTCACCGCCTTGAAATGGTTAAGAGATATATGCTATTGTTCATATTATGAACGATGGCCGTCCTACAGAGTATGAGTCGCACAAATCCCTGCAGATACTTAATGAGCTTTCGGGCAATGATTCCCTTTCGCAGAGAGACCTCAGCAGCAGGCTGAACATCGCCCTCGGCCTAGTCAATTCATACATAAAGAATCTGGTAGCAAAGGGCTTTATCACGGTGAAGGCCATCCCCACGAGAAGATATGCATACTATCTTACGCCGAAGGGCTTTGCAGAAAAGACCCGTCTCACCTACGATCTGCTCCAGGACTATACAAGGATTTACCGTGAGGCAAGGGGCGGCTTTAAGGGGCTTTTTTCTGAACTTAAGACTTCCGGAATAAAGAGAGTGGCCTTCGCAGGCGCTGATGAGGTGGCGGAGATAGCCTATATAACTCTTCATGAACTGGATCTGGAACTTGCCGGAGTCCTGGACGATGAGCTGGCCGGGAAAAAATTCTTCGGCAGGGAGATTAAAAAGATCTGCGACATAGCGGCAATGAATTCTGATTGTGTAGTCGTGACGTCCTACCTGAAGAGAGAAAAAATTTATAATGACCTCCTGGGCAATAAAACCCCGAAGGAGAATATAAAGAGTATCTTTGCCGTGAAATGTGAATCTTGAAACGTAAAACGTGAATAGTGAATAGTGAATAGTAGGGGTTTGATTTATCAAACCCTGTTGTTTGGTAGTCGAGTAAAATGCATAACGCAGCGAACTGGATACTGCGGACCCGAACTGGCCTGAATGACCAGAACGGCGGTAGCCCGTCTAAAATCAGCCCTTTTCCCTTAATCACCACCCCTTTAATCCTCCCCTTAGCAAGGGGAGGCGGGGAGGGGTAAATGACAAAGATATTTAACAGGACAGACTACAAGATAACCAGAAAGGCATTGAGACATAATATGCCTTTGGCAGAAGTTATTTTATGGGGCAGATTAAAAGGCAAACAAATGGGGGGGTTCAAATTCAGAAGACAGTATGGTATTGATCGGTTTGTGACAGATTTTTACTGTCCTGCATTAAAGTTGGCAATAGAAATTGATGGTGATTCGCACTTTAAAGAACATTCAATCTATTCTGACAAGGAAAGGCAGGCGCGTATTGAAACTCTGGGTATTCAGTTTGTGCGGTTTACGAATAGAGAGGTATATGAAAACATAGAAGCAGTAACTTTACGAATAATGGAAATAATTCGACGGATCACCACCCCTTCCCCTCCTTGCCAAGGAGGGGATTGAAAGAGCTTGAAGGGCAAACTGCCATGGTCATGACGGAGTGTGCCTTTAATCCTCCCCTTAGCAAGGGGAGGCGGGGAGGGGTAAATGACAATGGAAATAAATGTTGCTTCGCATTTAAAGAAGATGCTTTCTGCTCTGACAGAGGAAGACAGGTCCAATCACCACCCCTTCCCCTCCTTGCCAAGGAGGGGATTAAAGAGTTTGAAGGGTAATCTTCTATGTTCATGATGGAGTGTGCCTTTAATCCTCCCCTTAGCAAGGGGAGGCGGGGAGGGGTAAATGACAACGGAGAGGGGATTGAAAAGAGCTGAAAGTGCCCTGATTTGTCACCTCCATGACGTTATTTGATTATCCGGGAATAGGGCCTATCACGCAATGTATTGAAAAAAGTGCGGATATTTCCATGAGTGCGGTACTAATCGCAGGAATGTATCTTGCTTGTCTATAAACATATAAACAAAACATGAAAGGAGCGTCCGATGCATAATAAAACAATAATTTCTTTTCTAAGGTTTTTTGTCTGTCTGGCGCTCGTGATCATTCTTCCGGAAGGTATATCCTTCGCGGCAAATGCGGGTGGCACGTATCAAGACACTCTTCAGCATTTCGTTGGTTCAGGCAAACTGCCCCCGGGGCTGATCGAAAAAGATCTCGGAGACCGGGAAGGCCGGGATACTCCTTGTACTGGAAGACAGTGATGTGAAAGAACTGGCCAGACAGATGAGACAAGCCAGGAATTTGAAGTACGATGACGACAGAATCATTTCAGAGAAGGCCCGCGCTTATAAGCAGAAGAAGGAATTCTGTGCTGTCCAGGGTCGCTCCCGGGAATTTCAGAGCTTCTGAAAGACTACGATAAATTCCCGATTGTATACCTGGAAGTGGACGAAAATGCGGCCTTGCTGCTTTGCTCAACATGGCCGAAGTGAGGTACATAGGGGAAAACAAGGCTGTTGAGCCGTATCTTGCCGAGAGCCTTTCCCTGATCAACGCGCCGGAGGCCCATCTGGCAGGTGCTACAGGGCGCAGGAACATCCGTGGCAGTCCTGGATACCGGTGTTGATTATACGCTCGCCGCGTTTGGGACCTGCACTGCTCCTGGTGCGCCTGCGGGGACCTGCAAGGTGGCTTACGCGCAGGACTTTGCCCCCGACGACAGCATTCTGGATGATGTTGACGGCCACGGCACGAATGTCTCCGGGATTGTCGTCGGAGTTGCGCCTGATACAAAGATCCTCGGACTGGATGTTTTCAGTACTGACGGTTCTGCTTACTACTCTGACATACTTTCAGCCCTGGACTGGGTCATTGAGCAATAAGACAACGTATAATATCGTCGCTGTAAACATGAGCTTCGGAGGCGGCGGCGAAACCGCCCCTTGTCCCCTTGACGGTCTTGCTGCGGCCATAAGCGGTCTGAAAACCGCCGGGATTACCTCCGTTGTCGCTTCCGGAAATAACGGTTATATAGATGCCCTTGGCGCTCCGGCATGCGCTCCTGACGCGGTCTCGGTCGGAGCGGTCTATGACGCAAGCTACGGTCCGATAACCTGGATGTCTGGACGATGTCTGGGATATAATGTGCAGGGACGATACAATCAACGCGGACAAGGTCGCCTGTTTTTCGAACAGTGCTTCTTTTCTTACACTGCTGGCCCCGGGTTATTTCATCACCGCCGCTGGAACAACCATGAGCGGCACGTCCCAGGCCGCCCCTCATGTTTCAGGCGCGGTCGCCCTTATGAAAGGTCAGAACAACCTTCTGACTGTGGACCAGGTGATTTCAGGACTGACCGCTTCAGGGGTGCCGGTGACTGATGCCAGAAACAGTATTGTAACGCCGAGGGTAGACCTTTACGACCTGGTATCCATAACCGATCCCATCATCGGCGCTGCCCCCGCAAGCTTCAGCTTTACCGGAGCAGAAGGAGGCCTGCCACCTGCCGGCGAGTACATTAACCATAACAAATGACGGTGCAGGAACGCTGGACTGGAGCCTGAGCAGCAGTGCTGCGTGGCTGTCCTTAAGCCCCACAAGCGGGACAGACACAGGGGATGTTACAGTGAGCATAGATACAACAGGCCTGGGCCAGGGCACATATAACAGCGGACATAACAATAACAGCTGCCGGCGCTCTGAATTCTCCGCTGACCATTCCTGTAACGCTCGAAATCAAAGCCGCGGCATACTCCGAGGACTTTGAGACAGGCGGCCTGACAAAATTCCCCTGGGTGACCAGCGGCAGCGCTTTATGGGCTGTCCAGGGTTCTACAGTACATACCGGAGCCTACGCAGCCCAATCCGGGGCCATAACCGATAATGGGGAGACCTCTCTCTCTGTTGTCCTGAATGTTACTTCTCCCGGAGACGTCTCCTTCTGGTACAAGGTCTCAAGTGAAGCCAGATGGGACATACTGGACTTCAGGATCGACGGCTCGCTCCAAAAGTGGGACGGTTACTCGGGCGAGATAAACTGGACACAGGAAAAATTCCCTGTTACAGCCGGAGTTCATAAATTCGAGTGGATATACTCAAAAGACAGCACTGTGTCCCAGGGGAGCGACGCTGCCTGGGTGGACGATATATTTTTCCCTCCGTCGGACACGCTTATACCCGACCCGTCCGTTGCGCCTTCTCCTTCGGACTTCGGCAACCAGCCGGCCGGCATTACCTCAGCAGCCAGGACCTTTACAGTCTCAAACACAGGGACAGGCAGCCTCGTCATAGGGACCGTGTTTCTCAGTGGGACCAATCCGGGTGACTTCCTGAAGGAAAACGACAACTGTTCCGGCCAGACAGTCCTGCCGTCAGGGGACTGCACTATTGATGTGAAATTCCGCCCCCTGTCTGTGGGCGCCAGGAGCGCGGACCTTGAAATACCGACCAATTATCCGGAACTGACCACTGCCGCGCTTAGCGGGACAGGGACTGCCTCGTATACCCTCACTGTCAACAAAACCGGCAGCACCGGCACAGGAACTGTGACAAGCCTGCCTGCTGGTATTAACTGCGGCACTGACTGCACTGAACTGTATGCCGGCGGCACGCCGGTGACCCTGACCCCGGCAGCAGACGCAAATTCGATCTTTGCCGGGTGGTCAGGAGGAGGCTGCAGCGGGACAGGCACCTGCGCGTTAACGATGAATGCTGCCACCACGGTTACGGCCGTGTTTAATGTAAAGCCGCCTGTCGCTGACTTTTCGGGGTTGCCTGTAACAGGCGATGCCTTGCTGACAGTTGCCTTTACCGACACTTCAGCGAACACCCCGACATTCTGGTCATGGACCTTCGGCGATGGGGGCACGAGCAGTTTGCAGAACCCCTCCCATACATATGAAAACCCAGGGGTCTATACAGTTTCCTTGATAGCCGCGAACGCCGGCGGCTTGAATGAGATTATAAAGAACGGCTACATCACGGTCACGAGCCTCCCGGTCAGGATCCCCGGCTCGCCGCCTTCTTACAGCGCTTCGCTGCAGACAGCCTATAACTCAGCCTCCGAAGGGGCTGCCGTCCAGGCCCGGGCGGAGGAGCTGACAGGGGACCTGGACTGCAACCGCGCTATAGCGGTCACGCTCAAGGGAGGTTATGACTCGCTATTTACAGGCAATACCGGATACACGACGATTAGCGGCGCGCTGACGATCACCTATGGCACGGTGACGGTGGAAAATATGGCAATACAATAAGACCGTGAATAGTGAATAGTAAGGAGTGAAAAGAAAAAGGTAAAGAGTAAGTAGTAAAAAGTAACTAGGAAAAAACTGGCAAGAATGATAAAGTAATAGGTAAATTGTCTGGAATAAACTGACAAGTAAAAGTCGGAAAATGCAGCTATGCCGAAAGGAGAAGAATATGAAAAAGATGGTCTTTAAGCAAGTTTGGTTTTTTGTAGCTCTGTTTTTGTTATCGGGTGTAATGGCGGCTTCCGCCCAGGTCGCGGACAAGCTGGTGGTGAAGGATGCGGCGGGGACGAATACAGTGTTTAAAGTAGACAACACCGGGACTGTGCAGGCCGCAAAGATTGGCGTAGGCACGGCAAATCCGCAGACAACAATACATAATGCCGAAATTTCTACAAGCCCCAGTCGCGGTATTATGGCAGCCCAGCACAATGATGGTGCACAGGCCGCAAGCATGGTTTTCAGAAAAAGCAGAGGGACTGAGGCGGCGCCGGCCCAATTAGTTCAGAATGACTATATAGGTATTTTCGCAGCGCAGTATTGGAATGACACGACTTACGACAGGTCGGCACAGTTCGGCTTCAGGACAGACGGCCCTGTAACAGCGGGAAGTGCTCCCACAGCCATCATGTTTTTTACTGGTGCCAGCACAAATGCCGCCGATCCCTTAATTCTGGCCGAAAGACTGAGAATCAGTTCCGCAGGGCTAGTCGGTGTTGGCACAAGCACACCAACCTCTCTCCTCGATGTGAACAGCAACGGCATAAGGGTCAGAACCGCAAAAACTCCCTCAAGCTCAGCCGCAGCCTGCAATCAGGGCGATATGTCATGGGACGCGAATTTTGTCTATGTGTGTGTTGCTGCTAATACATGGAAGAGAGCGACACTCGCTAGCTGGTAAGAAAAAATGTGAATTGTGAATCGTGAATAGTGAATGGTAAAAACTAAAACTTGAAGCTATTCACGTTTTCACATTTACCCGGTCATTGACTGTCCATCATTTTGCATTCTTATCTTACGACGTGTCTACCATTGACAATTCACTATTTGTTTTCACTGGTCACGTTTCATTAGATGTCTGACAAACTCAAATACTTAATCGAAGGTTTTTGGAATTTTCTGCTGACGCTCTACCAGCGCCGCTTTCTGATCTTCGAGATGGCTAAGAGGGACATTGCCACAGAGCATGTCGGCTCGATGCTCGGTTTCTTCTGGACCTTTGTCAACCCCCTGATCATGATATTTATCTTCTGGCTGGTCTTCAGTGTCGGTTTAAAGACAGCGCCGAAAGGTAATGTCCCTTTTGTGGTCTGGCTCACCGCGGGCATGGCCATATGGACCACGTTCACAGACATCATAAACGGCTCTACAGGAGTCATCATAAACAATCCGCACCTGGTCAAAAAGGTGGTTTTCCCTCTGAGCATACTGCCTGTAGTAAAACTTGGCGGCCTCTTTCATTACGCACTTTATTTTTCTCTGCCTCCTGCTCGCGCTGATACTCCTTTATAGGATGCCTTTAAGTCTCTACTGGCTGCAGGCCTTCTATTATTTCTTTGCAATGAGCCTGCTGGCGCTCGGGCTGAGCTGGATAACTTCGGCCATTAATATATTTGCAAGAGATGTCGGCCAGATTGTCAATTTAATGCTGTTGTTCGGGTTTTATCTGACCCCGATATTCTGGGACTCGGGTATAATGCCTGAAAAGGTACTGTATCTATTGAAGCTCAACCCCATGTTTTATATAGTCCAGGGGTACCGGGAGTCCTTCATCTACTTCGTCCCCTTCTGGCACCACTGGCAGATGACGCTCTATTTCTGGGGTGTAACCGGTTTCGTCTTCGTCCTGGGCGCCACGATATTTTTAAGGCTGAGACCGCATTTTGCCGACGTACTATAAAAAACGTGAATAGTGAATGGTGAAATGTGAATAACTACAAAGACTTAGAGAACGTGACTAGCGAATGGTGAAAAGAGCGCATAAACAACTGGATGTCTGGAAAGAAGGCGTAGCCCTTGCAACCGACATCTATAAGATGACTGAAACGTTTCCAAAATCAGAGGTATACGGACTTGCTTCGCAAATGAGACGTGCGGCAGTGTCAGTATCGAGCAACATTGCAGAAGGTGCAGCTAGACATTCGCCAAAAGAATTTTCACAGTTTCTCAGCATCGCAGGAGGTTCTATTAGTGAACTGGACACCCAGATTGAAATTGCCCTGAACTTGGGTTACCTTTCAGAGCCACAGAAGAAGGATTTCGACTCGAAAATCGATTCCATTTCAGCAAAACTTGCCGGCTTGATCAAAAGTGTGAGAGATAGATCAAAAGATGTTTAATGTCTCTATTCACTATTCACCATTCACTATTCACGAGGTTCTTGCCGAATGAATGAAATAGCAATTTCCGTCAAGAACCTCTCCAAAAAATACCACCTCTACGACAGCCCTCAACACAGGCTGAAGGAGGCGCTGCATCCGTTCAGGAAAAAGTACCACCGTGAGTTCTGGGCCTTGAGGGACGTGTCGTTCGAGGTGAAAAAGGGCGAGAGCGTCGGGATCATCGGCAAAAACGGCAGCGGCAAGTCTACTCTCCTGCAGATGCTTTGTGGTACGCTGCAGCCCTCAGAGGGAAATCTGTGGATCAACGGGAGAATTTCAGCCCTGCTTGAACTGGGGGCGGGATTCAACCCCGAGTTTACGGGCAGGGACAATGTTTATATGAATGCGGCCCTCATGGGGTTAACACGGAAAGAAATCGATGAAAGATTCGACGCCATCGCCGGCTTCGCCGATATCGGCGAGTTTCTTGAGCAGCCGGTCAAAACATATTCCAGCGGCATGTACGTGAGACTCGCCTTTGCCACTGCGGTGAATGTGGACCCGGACATTCTTATTATAGACGAAGCTCTGGCAGTAGGCGATCTGAGGTTTCAAAAAAAATGCAAAGAGAAAATGAATGAGTTCAAGGAGCGGGGCATTACTATTGTGCTGGTTTCCCATACCATGTCAGATATAAATACAATGTGCCAAAGGGCGATATTTCTGAAAAAAGGTCAGGCCGCGTATATAGGCGGCGCAAGTGACACGATAAATGCCTATACATATGAGGAGAGCAAAGCTGAATTGATAAAAGCGGAAGGTCACATGACTGTCGGCCCGGAGGGAAAGGGTCTTCCCTCTACCCATGGCGGAGACAAGGGCGGAACTGGGGATATTTTTATTTCTGATGTGATCTGCTATCAAAAAGGCATGGACAGAAGCCTGCCGGAGATCGAATTCGGTAAAAACATTATCATAGAATTCGATTTTGAGACTACAGGCAGGATACGGAGGCCGATTTTCAGAGTGAATTTCTCCGTGACCGGATATAAGTTTTTCGCAAATATTGATTCAACTGATACCGGGCTCCACATCCCCGCCATCGAGGGAGAGGGAAAAGTCATCCTGGAGATTAAGCATCCGAATCTCTATCCACAGGCATATAAAATCAATATAGGAGTTGTTACTGAGACCATAAACACTCATCATTTCTTCTGGAGTGAGGCCGCAGGCTTTCTGGTAAAGGCGCCAAATGATAAATGCATGTCTTATCCTACTGCCATTGTAGCTCTGGATAGTGAAATGAGGCTTTTGTAGGATGTCGGAAGAAAAGCTGGACATTTTGAAAAGGGTTAGTGTTTTTTTGGAGAAATATTTCTTGCTTAGATTAGAGCGCCTTCAACTAGCTGAAAAGACTTATAAAAACAGATTTGAATATCAGAGGGAATATGTTGATTTCGACGTGGTCACCGGCGCGAAGGTGCTCGATGTGGGGAGCGGCAATTATCCTTTCCCTTTAGCAACTCATTTGGTCGATCTGCACTTCGAAAATAATTTTGACAGAGGAGGAGCCGAAATTGTTAAAGACTCCAGACCTATTTATCAGGCTGATATAGAAGCTCTGCCTTTTGGGGATAAGGAGTTCGACTTTGTTTATTGCTCCCATGTTCTGGAACATGTGAAGGACCCCAAAAAGGCTTGCGAGGAACTCATGAGAGTTGGCAAAAGAGGCTATATCGAAACTCCAACACGGACCTCTGATATGCTATATAACTATTCATATCTGCACAGGTGGTATGTCAATCTTGCGGGCAATTCTCTTGTATTCATAGAATATTCCGACAGGGAGCGTCAGGGAACAGGATCATCTTTCTTTGTGGATCAGCAAAGGAATCTGTATAAAAACGAAGTAAAAAAAGTTGTTTATAGTAATAGAACGCTTTTTTGCAATATGTTTCTTTGGAGAGATTCGTTCTCCGTATATGTTTTTAATAAAAAGGGTGAAGAGATTTGAAAACATTTATGAATAAGTTGAAGATACTTTTGGGAGTGTCTCCTGTCCTTGTGAAAAAGACTCCATCTGACGTTGCCGAGCTATGCAAAAGCAATTGTGCGGCAGCCTACGACCTTTTCTGGAAAGATGAGGATCTCATTAACGCCTATTTGGAACCAGCGCGTGTTGAGTCATATATGTTTATCGTGAATTATCTCATTGAAAAGAAAATATATGGCGACAGAATAGTAGACCTGGGGTTTGGGTCCGGAGATTTTCTTCGTTTTTTAGTCGAAAACATGCCTGGGCAGACCTTTGATATTCATGGCCTCGATTACTCAAAATCAGCCGTGATTAGGGCCAAAAAACTCATTCCCAAGGGTGAATTTATTGTAGGTGACATATATAACATGCCATACGCATCAGCTTCCTTTGATCTGGTATTTTGCATTCAGACTTTGGAACATCTCAAGAATTCGGATAAAGTCCTTAAGGAAATGGATAGGATATGTAAACCTGACGGAATGATTATCATCTCAGTGCCAAACGGAGAGCTTGATACTTACGGGGGGCACGTGAACTTTTGGACTGACTCTGATTTCAGGGATTTTCTATCGCCCAGAGAACTCATTGATTTCATCATTTATAATCAAAAACGGGTGTTTCTGGCAGTGCTAAAACCACTTAAGAAGTAGAACAATGAAAATATCATTCGGCATGATAGTTCTCAACGGTGAGCCGTTTATCAGGTATAATCTCGAGAACCTTTATCCCCATGCCCACGAGATCCTGATTGTTGAGGGCGCTGTGGAAAAATTTAAGCATGCCGCAACTCCGGACGGGCACTCAATCGACGAAACTGTAGAAATAATAAAGAGCTTCCCTGACCCTGAGAATAAGATAAGACTGATTCAGTGCAAGGGTTTTTGGCCGGAAAAGGATGAAATGTCGAATGCATATATGGAGAATTGCACTGGTGACTACATCTGGCAGGTGGACGTTGATGAGTTTTATAAAAGTGAAGACATCCTTAAAATTAAGGAATTTTTGTTTGCAGATCCATACATCACTCGGGTAGATATTAAGACAATAAATTTTTGGCGTGGGTTTAGCGCTGTAATGCAGGGGGCTTCTTACATATACGGCAAGGATGAGTTCATAAGGATTTTTAAAATTAGATCAGGATATCGCTATCTTAGGCACAGACCACCTACTCTCGTTGACGAAAAAGGAAAAGAAGTGATACATCATAAAATTCTGGGCGCCAGAGAACTGTTTGAAAAACATGGAATCTATATTTATCATTATTCTTATGTTTTCCCGGAGGCCGTCAAGGGCAAATCTGAATACTATTCACAATTGAATTGGGGTCGGGGGCACGAAGATGGGCTCTCATGGTATCATCACGAATGGGAGAGTTTGAGCAATCCGTTAAGGATCCACATAATAAAATATCCGCCATCTTGGATTGTCCCTTTTACCGGACAACATCCTGAGGTGATCAAGAAGATGCTCCGGGATCTGGACTGGCAAGAAAATCCCGATATTATCTCGTATTTAAAGAAACCTTTTAGAAAATATCAAAAAGCAGGTGAAAAATTGGCAGATTTGATATTGAAATACAGAGATGGGAAGCTGAAACAGTATCATGCGATTATAAAAGTCTTTTTGAATTTATTTCATCCTCTTACTTTGAGGAACAGGAGTGCTAACAGGACCATAATTATGGTTGTCGCGAAGATTTTAAAGGACAATGCTTAATAGACGCCATTGGAGCTGATTGGACGTGAAATGTTGAGACGTCACAGATGACTAATAAAATATATATCCCAGTATCAAAACCCGCCCTTATCGGCAAAGAGAAAGAATATGTTATCGACTGCCTGGATTCGAGCTGGATATCATCCAATGGAAAATATATCGAATTGTTTGAAGCAAAATTTGCGGAATATCTCGGTGTCAAACATGCCGTGTCCTGCTGTAACGGCACAGTGGCCCTGCACGTCGCCCTGTTGGCGCTTGGAGTAGGTCCTGGAGATGAAGTCATCGTCCCGACTCTCACCTACGTGGCCAGCGCCAATGCGGTGACATATACTGGTGCGACCCCTGTTTTTGCCGATTCGGATCCCGACACATGGAACATTGATCCGGCAAGGCTGGAGGCCCTTATAACGCCTAATACAAAGGCGATCATGCCGGTGCCTCTTTATGGTCATCCCTGCGATATGGACCCCATTATGGAACTGGCCCGCAAGCATAACCTATTTGTGCTCGAAGACTCAGCAGAGGCCCTGGGAGCAAAGTATAAAGGAAGACTCTGCGGCAGTATCGCCGATATATCGACCTTCAGCTTTTATGGCAATAAGACGATCACCACAGGTGAGGGTGGTATGGTCGTCACCAACAATGACAGCCTTGCGGCAAAAGTCCAGCTTTTGAAGGGACAGGGCATGGACCCGGAACGGCGGTACTGGTTTCCCATGGTCGGGTATAACTACCGCATGACGAATATTGAGGCTGCCATCGGTCTTGCCCAGCTGGAAAATGTCCAGGAGTTTCTTGCTAAGCGCAGACTAATCGCAAAATGGTACAACGAGAATCTGAAGGACATTCCCGGCGTCATTCTGCCAACAGAGAAGGATTACGTGACCCATTCCTTCTGGATGTATTCAATTCTGGTCGATAAGGAATATGGTCGGGGACGTGATGATGTGATGAATATGCTCGCAGAAAACGGAGTTGAAACCAGACCTGTTTTCTATCCTATGCATGTAATGCCCGTTTACCGTGCCGGTGAGAAGACAACTCTACGGAATGCCGAAGCTATAGCATCAAAGGGGATTAATCTACCCATGTACTTTGAGTTTACCAAAAGCGACGTAGTGTTCGTCGCCACGGTGTTGAGAGACGGATGCGTTCGTTAGAGATCATTCATTTGAGGACCAGACACTATGAAATGCTCCTGCAGTTCTTTGATGAGATTAATTGCCATGAGTACACGAAAAATTTCTCGCCCCATCCTCTTGACAAAGCAACTGCCTTGGCCATCTGTAACTATGAGGGCCGCGATCTTTATTATGCTGTCTTGCTCAATGGCATGGAAATAATCGCTTATGGCATGCTCAGAGGCTGGGATGAAGGGTATGAAATTCCTTCGATCGGCTTATGCGTACTAAAGAAGTACAAAAGGTTGCGGCTGGGCAAGACGATCATGAGGTTCCTGGAGACAGTCGCTATATTCAATGGAGCCACTGAGACGATGCTCAAGGTCAAGAAAAGTAACGGACCGGCTAGAGATCTTTACGTTGGCCTTGGATACATATTTGAAGATCACAACAATGATTTTCTTATCGGATACAAGACCTTTTCAAAGGATGAAGAAATATGAAAGGTGTTTTTGATATTGCTTGGATACATCCGGACAACGAAATCGGCGGGGAGTTTTCGAAGATACATTGAAAGAGGTGCTAAAAAATAATATCGTCTTTATTGCAGGACTTCCCAAATCAGGCACGACCTGGTTCCAAAATCTGCTTTGCGAGATCCCAGGATATGTCATGTACACGCCTCTTCACGTCGTAAACTCAGGATATACTGATTTCAGCCTCAGGGAAGATACGTTCTCACAAATCTCAATCCCTAATACAGTCATCAAGTTGCATACGAGGGGCACACCTGAAAATATATCCATTTTACACCGGAACAAAGTAAAGTACTGCATCATGTACAGGGACATGAGAGATGTCGCCTTAAGCTGGTTCTTCTATGTGAAGAATGTTAACCCTGGACATTCGCTTCATGCTCGGCTCCAGTCGATGGAAGTTGACGAGGGGCTTCTCTTTTTTATTGAGAATGAAGATATGGAAGGAGACGGAGTGCTTCCTTATTTCAATTGGCTGAATAACTGGCTCAAAAACAGGGACCCGCGTGAGAGTATTGTTCTTACTTATGAGGCGCTCAGAGCGAAAACAAAGCAGGAATTAAAAAGGGTAACGAGTTTTTTCGATATTGTATTGTCGGATGCTGAAATCGATGGGATCGTGAAGGCCCAGGATTTTAAAAGGCTAAGCGGCAGAAATCCGGGTGAGGGGGATGACAAGAATTTCGTCAGAAAAGGGATTATCGGTGACTGGAGAAATTATTTTACTGATGAACATAAAAAAAGATTCAAGGCTAGAGCCGGCAAATTTCTCATTGATCTCGGCTATGAGTCGGATTATGACTGGTAAAAAATGGCGGACATGGGAAAGCTAGTTCTTGGGGATTTAATATGAAGGTAGGTTTCGACGTTACCTGGATGAGTCCTGACAACAAAATGGGCGGAAGTTTTCAATATGCGCTGCGGGTGATTTCCGCATTAGTGGAAAATACGGATGAAAATATAATTGCGATCACTGGGCCGGCTGGATCCGGCATTTTCGACCACCTTAAGGGATTCCGCAACTTCCGCACGGTGGTTAAAGATCCCGCCTCGTCAATCGGTGCCATCATCGAAGAAGAGAAAATCGATGTTGTACATACTCCGATGCAGTACCATTCCAATTACACCTTGGCTGTGCCAATGGTAACTACACTCCATGATCTTCAGCATTTTCACTACCCGGATTTTTTTACTGAGGATGACATTCGATTTCGGAATATCCATTACATGAAATCCGCCCTGTTCAGTGAACGCGTGATTGTCAGTTTCGATCATGTGAAAGAAGATATCGTGAAGTTTTACCATGTGCCGCCCGATAAAATAAGGGTCTGCTCCCTCGGTATGCCTGCTCCAAAAGGGGTTGATCAGAGCGGGTTCAAGGAGGTTAGGGCCAAGTACAATCTCCCTGAAAAATATCTTTTGTATTCAGCGAACACCTGGCGTCATAAAAACCATATGGGCCTTATAAAAGCTCTTCATCTGGTCCATGAGAGGTCTGGTGATAAAGTTTCTCTTGTCTGCACAGGACAGAAGACGAATGACTATTTTCCTGAACTGGAGAAGGCTGTCAATGAAATGAACCTTGGGGCTTTTGTTCATTTTACCGGGTATGTTCCAGACGAGCATCTTCTGCTAATTCTCACCAATGCATCTCTCGTCGTAATCCCGACCTTATATGAAGCAGGGAGTTTCCCTCTGATGGAAGCAATGGTCTATGAAGCCCCTGTAATCTGTTCTAACGTGACGTCCCTGCCTGATACATTGGGAGACCCGAGGTTTGTTTTTGATCCGGGAGATGTTGCAGGGATGGCTGATATGATCGTCGCGATGTTGAAAGACAGTAACCTTATCAGGGAAAACCGTGAAAATTCCAAAAAAAGGGTGAGCGAGCGGAACTGGGCTTCGGCTGTCAAACAATTTCTGGCTACGTACCGGGAAGCGTTAGATTTGTTCCGCATGAAGGCAACGAACCCCGGTTTTAACCATTGGAAAGAGAGTTACGATCTGTGTGATATTCTTGAAGATTGTGAAACAGACCGTGCAGCGAGACTTGAAGTTATCAACAAGCTCGACGGCCTGCTTAAAGAATGTGAGGCAGATCGTGCCGCAAGGCTTGAGGTGATCCAGTCCCAGGGCAAAACCATCCAGTCCCAGGGCGAAACGATCCAGTCCCAGGGCGAAACGATCCAGTCCCAGGGCGAAACGATCCAGTCCCTTCAAACCTTCAGCCAGGAATTGCAGAGCAGCCTATCCTGGCGGCTCACCTCGCCATTCAGGCGTTTAAATGCAATACTGAGGGGTGACAAAGACGCGAAATAGCATCTGCAATCATGGAAAATAACCTTTGTCAGTTAACTTTAGTGAGTATCATTACTCCGGTCTTTAACGGAGAAAAGTGGATCGAACAGTGCATCAAGAGTGTCCTGGCTCAGACATATCCGAGGATCGAGCATATAATCGTAGACGGCGGCTCTAAAGACAGGACACTCGAAATATGCCGCAGGTATCCCCACCTGGTCGTTTATTCGTCACCCGATCGCGGTCAATCGCACGCTATCAACAGGGGGTTTTCGATGGCCCGGGGGGTGATCCTTGCATGGCTTTGCGCCGACGACGAGTACGAAGTGAATGCGGTGGCTGATGCTGTTGCCGAATTGGACAAGGGAAACCAATTCGTCATGGGCTGGAGCCGCTTTACCGACGCAGCGGGCAATATCCTCTTTGATCACCAGGGGAACAAATATGCGTTTTATGACCGCGGCATGCTGTTGAGGTTCTGGCGATATCCGACCATCAGTCAGCCTGCGACCTTTTGGCGTCGGGAGTTATGGGAGAACTGCGGTCCCCTCCGCGAGACTTTATATTTCGCAATGGACTATGATCTGTGGCTTCGCATGAGCCGTAAAACAAGGTTCACACGGGTGCCGGTTTATTTCGCCAGGTATTGCATCCATCCGGACGCAAAGTGTTTTTCCGATAATTACGGCTCGAGGATTGAGCTAATCGCGGTAAGCAAGCGCTATTGGCCGCCAAAATGGAATCCCGGATACTGGAAGCTGTATTTTGGGTATATTTTTTCGACTAACGGCATTACTCAACATTACACCGATGCCGAGAGACTGTTAAACGGGGCACTGGCGCACCTGGGGAAGAATGAACGGGGCAAAGCTGTGGCTTCTTTTATTAAAGCTCACATAAAACACCTGCCCACACCTCTGGTGCCGGACTATCCCATATTCCTTAAGCGTGTCCTTTTAGAGGGGGTCTGTCCTGCATGGCTTGGCCGCATAATGCGAAAGGTTTTTCCATGACAACACCAGGGCAAACTCACAGTGAAAGAAGGCCGTTAAAGGTCGCCTTTCTCACTTCCCATCCTGCGAGGGTAGGTTCGGGCTCTGAACGGTTGATGTATGACACCGCAAAGGCCCTTTTTGCGCGGGGTTACGACACACGGGTCTACGTCATGAATTCGCATCTGGGAGGTGAGCGGCCCTTCTTCGAAAAGCAGATCCCGACCTTTCCTCTGGAGCAAAGAATAGAACATGTATTTCGGTATGTTACGGGTGGAAACGACCTGCTCTTTCCCTCGACATTTCTTCTCCGTTGTCTGCCGTGGCTTGGTTCCGCGGATATATGGCATTTTCACAATCTGCACGGCCATTTCGTGAGCTTGCCCATCCTCGGTTTCCTGACGCGGACAAAAAACGTCGTCATTTCTCCTGTCGACCAGTATCTGACCACCGGCCACTGTCCCTATCCCATAGATTGCGAGCAATATCTGGACGGCTGCGGTTCCTGCCCACGGCCGAAGGAACCGTGGCCCGGTATCAGAAGAGACTCTACGCGTTTTCTCTGGCAGGTGAAGAGAAAATTCCTCCGGATTTCCAGGGCCCACATGTTTTTCCATACGGAGGCGCTGGCCGATCACTACCGCAGGGCGGTAAAAGATATATCCGGACCCGTCATGAGGTACGGAGTCGACCTATATTGTTATCGCCCGATGCCCAAAGCGGAATGCGCCTGCCGTTTCAGTCTGAGAGAAAGTCCCCGCTTCACAGTGGGCATTCTGCACAGCTACATCCTGGAGCCGCGCAAGGGGATTCTTCCGATCATTGAGAAATTGGGAGCATTGGCCAAGAAGTATCCTGACACGCTTGAACTGCTCGTCGTGGGCCGTAATAGCGAGGAGGTGAAGAATATTGTTCCTCCTGAACTTTCAGTGACGACGCTGCCCTTTTTGAAAGACGCCCATGACCTTGCGCAGGCTCTCAATCTCTGTGACGCGCTCTTATATCCGACACAGGCCGAGAACCTGTCGCTCACCTGTCTTTACGCCCTGGCTTGCGGCGTCCCTGTGATCTCTTATGATGTGGGCGGCCAGAAAGAGGCCATTGCTGATGGCAAAAACGGCTTTCTGATCAAACCTAACGACCATGATGGGATGATGTCGGCGATACTCAAACTTGCCGGCGACCCTGGTTTGGCAAAAACTATGTCCGCGAATGCGCGGGATACTGCCGAAAAATACTTTGACTTTGAACACTATATCGACCTGCTGACGGAATATTACCGCTCTATTATGGATAAGAAATAAGGGAGAAGCGATTATGAAGACCGCATCGTCAAACAACAGGATACTGGTAATGGGCGGCCTGGGATTCATGGGAAGCCATCTTTGCAGGGCACTGCTCGACTCGGGGAATAAAGTTACCATATTCGACAAATTGTATACGTCGCATGAACTGATACCTGACCTTCTGGACAGGGTTACGATTATTGAAAGCGATATACAAAAAACCGAAGAGATTGTGAGATCGCTGGCGGACATTGATGTGGTGATAGACCTCATCCATACGACTGTTCCGGGTTCCTCAATGCAAAACCCGGTGTTCGATGTGCAAAGCAACGTCGTCTCTCATGTGGCCTGGTTATCTCGTCTCAGGGAAACATCGGTCAGGAAAATACTCTACGTGTCGTCCGGCGGGACGGTCTATGGTGTGCCTGGAACGGTTCCAATACGTGAGGACCACCCGACTGATCCCATATCGGCTTACGGCATCACAAAGCTTACGATCGAAAAATATGTCGCTATGTATGCAAATCTTTACGGTATCGAATACAGGATTTGTCGGCCGTCAAACGTATATGGCGAAGGCCAGCGGTTGAACATAGGCCAGGGGGTCATCGGTGTTTTTCTGGACAGGATTGCACATGGGCAGCCCGTCGAAATTTGGGGCGGCGGCGGCAACAAACGCGATTACATCCATGTGTCGGATTTCGTCGGAGGTATTTCTTCCTTGTTGACGTATAGCGGTAAGGGGAGGATATTCAATATCTCGACAGGGACCGGCTATTCGCTGAAAGATATTGTCGGACTTATCGGAGAGACACTGGACCTGCACCCTCAGGTGGAGTTCAAACCTGACAGGGGGTTTGATGTGGCGGACAACATTCTGGACAACTCACTGCTCATCAAAGAGACAGGCTGGGGTCCTGCTACCGACCTCCGAAAAGGAATTGAGCGCGTCTACCGCTGGATTAGGTACAAACAGGCAGGGAAGGTCTAGTGAGCAACCTCCCTCTCGTATCCGTAATTACCCCTTCGTTTAATCAGGGGCGTTTTATCGAAGAGACTATTCAGAGTGTCCTGAGTCAGGACTATCCGAATATCGAATACCTGGTGATTGATGGCGGATCCACTGACAACACACTTGAAATACTCAGAAAATATGATGACAAGCTGACTTGGGTTTCCGAGCCTGACAAGGGCCAGACGGACGCTATCAACAAGGGTTTCAAAAGGGCGAGGGGAGAAATCATCTGCTGGCTCAATTCGGATGACACCTATGAGCCGGGCGCAATCAGCAAAGCGGTCGAATATTTTCTTGCACATCCGGATGTCATGCTGGTATACGGAGAAGGCAATGAAATAGATGAAACCGGGGGATTGATTCAGCGTTTCCCTGCGACGCAGGAATTCGATCTTTGGGCGCTTATCTATATTTGGGATTATATCCTTCAGCCGACCACCTTCTTTAGAAAGGAAATCTTCGACGTGATAGATTTGCCCGACGAAAACCTGCATTGGTGCATGGATTGGGACCTGTGGATCAGGATAGGCTGCAGGTTTAAGATCGCCTATGTCGATTGTGTTTTTGCCAACTCCAGAATCTACTCAGCGACCAAGACTGGCTCCGGAGGGATTAAGCGCCTGCAGGAAATCGCCTATGTCATGCGTAAATATGGAAAGAAGAGATACCCTCTTGGTGTCTTTATTTTCGGAGAAGACACCCTGGAGACGATATGCAGGCAGCGTTTTCCGCTATTGTTCCGCATTTTCAGGCAAGTGTTCTATTTTAGCAGGGTGATGTTGACCAACGTTCAAAGCAGATATCAGGGATATTATAAGGACAAGTGGCTGGGCAGACGCGCGCGGTTCCTTCTGCCGAGGACCAGGGATATAAAGGCTGTGCGCTTTGCCATTGAGGCTGTCGAAAATTGCAGCCCGTTGCCTTTGACACTGGAAATAAAGGTCGATGGCGTGCAAAACAAGAGGGTAGAGATCGGAAAACCGGGGAAAAGCGATATCGATATCGAGGTCCCTGCTGCTTCTCTCGAAAAAGGACCGGTCGAACTGCAACTGGATTTCAATAGAACCTGTAAACCCGCACGCGACAATCGCAGGCTGTCGTGTCTGCTTCATGAGATACGGCCAATCGACCGGCCGGAGTATGGCTCTGAGACAAGGCAAGAGCTTACCACTAAATTCAATGACCAACCTGTAATATGACGTTTAATTCCATAGCCTATTTTCTGTTTCTTCCAGCAGTGTATTTGGTCTTCTATCTTGCAAAAGACAGGTGGCGCTGGGTTGTCCTCCTCCTGGCGAGTGTTTACTTTTACCACGCTCTCGACGTGTCTTATCTACTGCCGGTTCTTTTGCTGGTAAGCGTTATCAATTATGTTGCCGGCATTCTCCTGGCAAGCCCCAGGGTCAGAGGCAAAAGGAAGATGGTCTTGTGGAGCGGCATAGCGGCAAACCTTCTTGTTCTGGTCATCTTGAAATATCTTTCTTTTCTGACAAGCAACCTTAATACGATTTTCAGCGCACTTTCCTGGAATATTGATATTCACACAAAGAATATTCTGGTTTCGATAGGCGTCTCTTTCTACATATTTCAGGCCATTTCATATCTGATCGATATTTACCGGCAAAAGGAGGGACCGGAAAAACATCTTGGTTACTTCGTCCTTTATCTGAGCTTCTTCCCAAAACTCCTTCAGGGTCCAATAGAACGAGCCGGAAACCTGCTCCCCCAACTCCGCTCCAGGTATATTTTCGACTACGACAATATGCGCTCAGGACTATTGATGATCGCAGGTGGTTTATTTAAGAAAATCGTCATTGCAGACCGACTGGCCTTGTACGTCAATCCTGTGTATGACAACGTGCACGGCTATTCAGGTACAATTTTCGTCATAACGACCTATCTCTATGCCTTGCAGCTCTATTTTGATTTTTCCGGATACACGGATATCGCTCTTGGTTCCGCACGTATGTTCAACATAAACCTCACCCGGAACTTTAACTCGCCATATCTTTCAACTTCCATATCCGACTTTTGGAGGAGATGGCATATCTCTCTTTCGCAATGGCTCAGAGACTATCTATATATTCCCCTGGGCGGAAGCCGTGTTGGCGCTGTAAGACGGATATTAAACTTGCTGATTGTATTTACGCTCTGCGGGTTATGGCACGGGGCGAACTGGAATTTCCTGTTATGGGGCACTCTGCACGGGTTCTATTTAGCGGCTTCGGTCTCATACCGCCCACTGCAAGAGAGGCTTTACACGACGTTTAAACTGGAAGGCACGCTTTTTTCAAAGATATGGAAGCCGTTCATTACCTTTAATCTCGTTTGCTTTGCCTGGATATTCTTCAGGGCAAACACGTTGTCGGACGCGTGGTACATAATTACTCACTTTTTTTCAAATTTATCAAGCGGGCTGCATGTCTTTGACTCTCAGGCTAAACTTGAGCTTTATATTTCCTGCCTCTCTTTGCTGGTGCTTATCCTTACAAGCTGGATAAAAAGACAGGCAGACTTGATCGAATGGTTATTTAATAAACCGCTTGTGATGCGCTGGGCAATTTATTACAGTATCGTTCTCAGCATTCTTTTTTTCGGATCCTTCAATAACGCCCATTTTATCTATTTCAAATTCTGAAATACGTCATGATTAGATTTATCGCCAAGTTTTGTCTCTTCCTTTTGGGTGTTTTTTTTGCCGCGAACGTGATGTCCGCAGTAATTTTATCCTCAACCTGGTTGACAAGTGCTCTCGGGATAAACAGGATTGGCGGCGAAGTTTATGAGGCGCTGAGGAAAAGTAACATAAATTTTGATTCGGCGACGATAATACTGGGAGACAGTGTGGCGCATCAACTATTTTCAGTAGTGGGTGATGTAGATGCACAAATGAACAATCTTACCTCTAATCAGGCGATTTCGCTAGCAGGGCAATACATTATCGCTCATAATGCCTTAAAAAACGGTCCTAATGTGAAGGACGTATTCTTGATCTATCATCCCAGCACATTCTCCAACAATCTCAATCAGCCTTTTACGTTTAATTATTTTGTGAAGCCTTTCTTTACCCCTGAATATCGCAGCCTGCTCACACCCCTGGTTTACAATAGACTGGAGGAGAGCAGATATTTCATGTTCTTCAACTTCGCAATGGCTAGGACTATTCCGGCGTTTTCTACTATTGATTATTCTTTTCCCAAAAAAATTGCAACTGCCGCTCCTGATCAAAAGTGCGAAAAAAGAGAGAAGCTCAGGTTATCATTTTCGGAAATATCCATCGAATATCTGGAGAAGCTTTACACATTATGCAGAGCAAAGGGGGTCCGGCTGATGGTAATACCGCCACCGATCTCAAGGCAAAACGCGGATAATTACGACTATAGCATAATGAAGAGTCAGATCAATGACAACCATCTTGAAGACATTTTTGTTGAGTATTTCGAGAGATTATCGGTGATCAATGACGGTTTTTTTCTTCCGGACAAGCTTCATTACAAAAAAGACCGCATCGATGCTGTTTCAAATGAATTCCTGGGAAAAATGAGAAAAGACATTTGACCCCGGGGTTTTTGGATTAAGCCCCACTCGCGACCTAACGACTCAACAGTATTTATCTTCTCAAACCTGATCTGTAATCATATGATGCCCACGATTTCCATAGTCACCCCCTCATTCAACCAGGGCGAGTTTATCGAAGAAACGATCAGGAGCGTCCTTTCACAAGATTACCCTTGTATAGAATATATTGTCATTGATGGAGGTTCCACTGATAATACACTTGAGATTCTTGGAAAATATAAGGACAGGCTCACCTGGATCTCTGAACCTGACAAGGGGCAGGCAGACGCGATCAACAAAGGCTTCAGAAAGGCAAAGGGGGAAATTCTCTGCTGGCTCAATTCGGATGACCTATATGAAGCTGGTGCGGTAAGAAGGGCAGTCGAATATCTTTTCGATAATCCGGATACAATGATGGTTTATGGGGCGGGCAACGAGATAGATGGAAATGGCAATTTTCTGCGCCGATTTCCAACTTTGAAAGAATTTGACCTGTCTAAGCTGATTCACGTCTGTGATTATATTTTGCAGCCTGCCACTTTTTTCAGAAAAACAGTTTTTGATGAAATCGATATGCTTGACACGGAGTTGCGGTGGTGCATGGATTGGGATCTCTGGATCAGAATAGGCGGGCACTTCAGAGTCTCATACATAGATTATGTTGTTGCAAATTCCAGAGTTTACGCTGACACGAAAACCCGCTCTGGGGGAATGGATCGGCTGAAAGAGATAGTTTCAGTTATGCGAAAATATGGCAGTAAGAAATATCCTCTTGGCTTTTTTATTTATGGGGAGGATTCGTTAGAGACTGTTGCGAAGCAGAGATTTCCAATTGTCTTTTTATTTTTGCGAGTATTATTCTTGCCGGTCAGAGTCGCACTGATATGCATTACAAAAGTTTTTGCAGGGATTGACTTATAAGTAATGGCTGTGAATGAACTGGTTTAGAATTTGGCCAGCGGGACAGTATGCTTTGCCGACAGGATCAACTATCTCTATTCAACGATCATCTTTCGTGGGTGGTCACGAGACAACTGATATTTCCAGGCAGCAAGCGTTACGAAGTGATATGAAAAACAAAATGTTCGGCGATTTACGAAAATGGAGGAGACTATAACAATGAAGACTGCATTAATAACTGGTGTTACAGGTCAGGACGGTGCATACCTCGCGGAATTCCTTTTGGGGAAAGGGTACGAGGTCCACGGTATAAAGCGGAGGGCGTCGCTTTTCAACACGGACAGGATCGACCATCTCTATAAGGACCCGCATGAAAAAGGGGTGAAGTTTAAGCTGCATTATGGGGATCTCACAGACGCTACGAATTTGATCCGGATCATACAGGAGGTCCAGCCGGACGAGATCTACAATCTGGCTGCCCAGAGTCATGTCATGGTTTCTTTCGAGACGCCGGAATACACTGCCAATGGCGATGCCCTCGGCACGCTGAGGCTGCTCGAGGCTATCAGGATCCTGGGCCTGATAAAAAAGTCGCGTTTTTATCAGGCCTCCACCTCCGAGCTTTACGGCAAGGTGCAGGAGACGCCGCAGAGGGAGACGACGCCTTTTTACCCCCGCAGCCCTTATGCCGTCGCGAAACTTTACTCGTACTGGATCACCGTAAACTACCGTGAGGCCTATGGCTTTTTTGCCTGCAACGGCATTCTTTTTAATCACGAATCACCTCTCAGGGGGGAAACTTTTGTGACACGCAAGATAACCCGCGCAGCGGCGAGGATAAAACTGGGTCTCCAGGAAAAGCTCTATCTGGGCAATCTTGATTCAAAGCGCGATTGGGGGCATGCGAGGGATTATATAGAGGCCCAGTGGCTGATCCTCCAGCAGGACAAACCGGACGATTACGTGATCGCCACGGGGGAGCAGCACTCAGTCAGGGAATTTGTCCAGACCGCATTCCAGGAGGTGGGGATCGATATCAGCTGGAAAGGGAAGGGTGTGGCTGAAAAGGGACATGACAGGGAGACGGGGAAGGTCCTTGTCGAGGTTGACAAGCGCTATTTTCGCCCTACTGAAGTTGAAACGCTCCTTGGAGACCCCTCAAAGGCCAGGAAGAAGCTCGGATGGTCTCCGAGGGTGACTTTTAAGGAGCTGGTCGAGGAGATGGTGAGAGAAGATCTGAAAGAGGCGGAGAGGGACCAGCTCTGCAAGAGAGAAGGGTTCCGGGTGATGAAATATCATGAATAAGGATAGTTCGAGGTTGGAGGATGGAGAGGGGAAAGGCCGTCAGCACAAGAAAGAATTTATTCAGTTTCTGAATATTGCACAGGGCTCTCTCTATGAGACACTGACATTGACTGATATATTCGCGAAGAGAAAACTTTTTTCTGAAGGTGAGAGAAATAGGATTTTGGAGATGAGCGGATCTGTAGACAGAAAGCTGAACGGACCAATGAATAGCTTGAGAGGAAAAAGACGCCCTGGACTGGAGGATAGATATGAGAGTAACAAAATATTGTAGAGAAAAAGCGGAGGTAATAGTGCCTTCAGAACTTATCGGTTTGTATCTTCTGCCTCATACCTTTTATTTCAGGCCTCAGACCCGATTTTGGAGATCATATGAATAAGACGTCCAAAATCTATATTGCAGGCCATCGTGGGTTGGTGGGCTCGGCAATCTGCCGGCGAATGCTGTCGGAGGGATTTGCCAATCAGGTCGTCAGGACCAGCGGTGAGCTTGACCTCACACGGCAGGCTGAGGTTGAAGGATTCTTCAGGCAGGAACGGCCCGAATACGTCTTCCTGGCAGCGGCAAAGGTCGGTGGAATATTGGCCAACAACACCTATCCCGCGGATTTTATATACAGGAACCTCATGATACAGAGCAATATTATTCAGGCTTCCTGTGAGCATGGGGTGAAGAAGCTTCTCTTCCTCGGCAGTTCCTGCATTTATCCGAAGTTCGCGGAGCAGCCGATGAAGGAGGAATATCTCTTGACGGGTCAACTGGAACCTACGAACGAACCCTATGCGGTCGCCAAGATAGCCGGGATCAAGATGTGCCAGGCATATAACGCCCAGTACGGGACAAATTTTATTTCTGTTATGCCCACTAATCTCTATGGTCCCGAGGACAACTTCGATCTTGAGTCATCCCATGTCCTTCCGGCCATGATAAGAAAATTTCATGAGGCCAAGATCCGTAACAGCCCGTCGGCTGTGATCTGGGGCACGGGTGCTCCGAAAAGAGAATTTCTGTACATAGACGATCTTGCGGATGCCTGCGTCTTTCTTATGAATAGTTATGACGGCTCCGAGATCCTGAACATCGGCGTCGGGGTGGACGGCTCCATCGGCGACCTGGCGGTCCTCGTCAGGGAGATTGTAGGGTACCGGGGCGAGATAGTCTATGACAGTTCAAAGCCTGACGGTACTCCTCGTAAACTTCTGGATGTCTCAAGGCTGCGCTCTCTCGGCTGGGAGGCCAAAACCGCCCTCAGGGAGGGAATAACCAGGACGTATGACTGGTGTCTGAAGAACAAAGCATGGGCCGGGGGATAGGGTCATGAAAAATAATTATAAACTTGCGACCTGCGGACCCTTTGCCTTCTCAGGAATTCTGTCTAAAAAGCCCTTGGACTGAATTTGAATGGTTCCAAAGATCTCTGTCATTACTCCTTCATTAAACCAGGGCGAATACATTGAGGAAACCATACTCAGCGTGATCAGCCAGGAGGGTGCTTTCTCTATTGATTATGTAATTGTTGACGGCGGGTCCACAGACAAGACTCTTGATATAATAAAAAAATACGCTTCGCTGCTGGCCAAGGGCGAATGGGGCATGAAATGCCGGGGAATTACATTCCGGTGGCTTAGTGAAAAGGACAGAGGACAGGCGGATGCGCTCAACAAGGGATTTCTTCTGGCAAAGGGCGAAGTGCTGGCCTGGCTTAATTCGGACGATACCTACCTGGAAGGCACGCTCAGCAGGATGGCAGCGCATTTCAAAGAGCATCCTGAAGCGGACCTGGTTTACGGCAAAGCCCACTTTACAGATGAGCACGGTACAATAATCGGGAAGTATCCCACAGGGCCTTTTAATTACAATACGTTAGCGACGTTTAATCTTATCTGTCAGCCGGCGGCTTTTTTCAGAAAAGAGGCGCTCAACAAGGCAGGAGGCCTGGATACAGACCTGCGCTATGTCATGGATTATGACCTATGGATCAGGATGGCCGGGAAATGCAGTTTTGTTTACTATCCAGAATTCCTCTCCACATACAGACTCCACGAGGATTCGAAGACCACCGAAGCGCGCAATAGCGTGGCAAACCACAAGGAGTGTCTGGAAACGGTCATGAAGTATTACAACTGGGCTCCCATTAACCGCGTATTTGGGTATTGCTATAGTTCAGTAAAGGACAGGATGCCTTCATCCCTGGCAGCATGCAGACCTGTTATTGTTCTTGCAGCCATCCTCTATTCCTGTGTCAAGTACCTCCGGCTGAACAGGTGGCCCCGGATCGAGGATTTCAGGATGCTGCGCGGAAGAAACTTCCGCAAGCTGTTCAGGGGAGGGTTCGGCATACCGGGAGGGTCCGGGTGAGAATAGCCCATATTGCCCCTACCTTTCCCCCGGACAAGGGCGGGATGGGAAACGCTGCTTATCATATGGCTGTGGAAGGCATGAGGATGGGGTGTGATGTTACGGTCTTCACCCCGAGATACACAAGGGAAGCAGAAGCGCTTTCTTTTGTTGAGGGCGTCAGGATCGTAAGGGTAAAGCCCGTCGTCCAATACGGCAAAGCCGCATTCGTACCAAAGCTCTTTCAGGAACTGAACGGCTTCGACCTTCTCCATCTCCATTATCCTTTTTTCGGCGGGGCGGAGACTGTCTGGCTTTTCAGAAAACTCCATAAAAAGTCGCGTCTTGTCATAAGCTATCACATGGACGTGGTCGGCACAGGACTAAAGGCCGGTGTCTTTTCCGCGTATACAAGACTACTCCTGCGTCCTATCATCTCCTCCGCGGACCGGGTAATTGTTTCCTCGTGCGACTATGCGGTCCATTCCTATATACACAGCCTGGTAAAACCGGAGGATATGAGGGAGATACCCTTCGGCGTCATCGAAGACTTTTCTCCGGGCGAAAAAGACCCTGAACTTATGAAGAGGCTGAGCATTGCGGAGGATGAACTGGTCATCCTCTTTGTCGGCAGTTTCGAATACTTCAAGGGGATTGACCGCCTTCTCAGCAGCATTCCCCGTCTGAAGGGGAAGTTCAAGGTCCTGGTTGTCGGCGATGGAGGGCTTATGCCGTTTTTTAAGAAGATGGCGGCGGATCTCGGCGTGGCCGACAGGACATGCTTTCCCGGTTTTGTGGACGAAGACGTTCTGGCAAAATACTATAATTTGTGCGACATATTCATACTGCCTTCCCTCGACCGGACAGAGGCTTTCGGCATTGCCCTGATCGAGGCGATGGCCTGCGGAAAACCCGTGATATCGTCTGATCTTCCGGGAGTCAGGACAGTTATTGACGACGGGGAAAACGGTTTTCTTGTGGAGCCGGGGAACGTTTCGGCTGTCTCAGAAAAGCTGCAGGTCCTTTTGGACAGAGAAGACCTGAGGAGGAAATTCGGCATGAGCGGAGCTGAAAAAGTGGCGGAAAGATATCGCTGGCCGAAGGTCGGTGAAGCTCTGAAACTTTTATATTCCGAGCTTGTTCCGTTATGACTCAAAAAATATGTTTGCTAAACCACGCGGTACAAAGACCTTTTTTGCAATTTGATAATTTAATTTACAATTTGTATAGTTTCATATGATCTCCCGACTGGCGGAAAGCGCACAAAAAGATATCATAAGGGGATTCCCTGTTGTTGCTATCAATGGGCCCCGGCAGTCGGGGAAGACGACGCTTGCAAAGGCGGCGTTTGCTGACAAAAAGCCCGACGGGACTCTGCGCAAGCTCCTGGATGTGTCGAAACTTCACTCTCCAGGCTGGCGGGCAAGGACAAGCCGTGAAGAGGGAATAAGAAAGACCTATGAGTGGTTCTTAAGCAATAGATGCCGTGGGTTGTAAGTTTTGACTTCCATCTGTCCAAAGATATCAATTATCATCCCCTCATTTAACCAGCTGAGTTGTTAGGTAGTTAAGTTGCATCACTCGACTACCTAACGGCTTGAAGACTTAACTTCTCAGCCATGAAAAATAGGGATTGATATTCCATATATTTCTACTAATTTATGGATTTATGATAAGCTTTCAACATGATTAAACGTGCTTATAACATCAAAGAGCTGATAAAACCGGGGCGGGTCCTGGTTATATACGGCTCGCGGCGGGTGGGAAAGACCACGCTTCTAAAGAACTTTCTGATTGGAACTAAACTGAAGTACAAGCTGGATTCCGGCGACAACATAAGGACCCAGGAGCTCTTAGGCTCCCGTGACTTCACAAGGATCATGGACTACGCATCGGGATACGATCTTATCGCCATTGATGAGGCCCAGCAGATACCCGGTATAGGGATGGGACTGAAAATAATTGTTGACCAAATCCCGGGCATTATCGTGATTGCTACCGGCTCGTCATCTTTCGAGTTGGCCGGGGCGATCGGCGAACCTCTTACCGGCAGAAAAACAACCATCTCTCTCTACCCTGTCGCCCAACTGGAACTATTTCCTCTCTATAACCGCCACGAGTTGAAAGAACGGCTGGAAGAATTTCTCGTATTCGGGTCCTATCCCGAAGTCGTCACCGCCAAAGACCGCAAAGGCAAGATTGCCATTCTGGAAGAGGTTGTCAACTCGTATTTGTTGAAGGACGTCCTTGCCCTGGACAGAATAAAGGGTTCCAGGGTGCTGCTTGACCTCTTGAAACTGATAGCCTTTCAAGTCGGCAACCAAGTCTCCTTAAACGAACTCGCGGTTCAATTAAAAATTGATGTCAAGACAGTAGGGCGTTATCTCGACATCCTTGAAAAAGCCTTTGTTCTGAGACGAATAGGAGGGTTCAGCAGAAACCTGCGGAAGGAAGTTGTCAGCAAGGCAAAGTATTACTTCCTTGACAACGGGATAAGAAACGCTGTTATCTCGCAGTTCAATTCTCTCGACAGCCGTAATGACGTCGGACCTCTTTGGGAAAACTTCGTAGTTGCTGAGAGGATTAAGAAGTGCGCATATCGGGGCATTTACGGTTCTTTTTATTTCTGGCGGACCTATGACGGTCAGGAATTGGACTTGGTTGAAGAAAGGGAAGGCACGCTTTTTGGCTATGAAATCAAGTGGTCAAGTGGAAAAGAGAAGATTCCGAAGGACTGGGTCAAGACATACAAACATGCCGAGTACGTCTTGATTAACAGGGAAAATTATCTGGATTTTATCTCGTAAATCTGAAGGAGTTTAGCAACGACCTATGAACATCCTAATCCTCTCCCCCTTCTTCCCGTATCCCCTCACCCAGGGCGGAAAGATACGTGTCTTCGTGCATGGTGAGACATAATATGCTTGATTATGCATTAAATATAAGCATATAATTGATATATAATAGAGAGGTGTATATTATGCGTGCAACCTTAAACATACCTGATGACCTCATAAAAACAGTGCAAAGGCTTTCGGGCGAAAAATCAAAGACCAGGGCGATCACTGTTGCCATGGAGGAGTATATAAGGCAGAAAAAAGCCAAAGACCTTCTTGCGCTGAAAGGCAAAGTTTCTCTTTCTTTCGACTGGAAAGCAGAAGAAGAAAAAGAGCTGAAGGGCCAGCGGAAGAGGGAGAAGCTCCTTGAAAAATGAAGAGCGTAATATTTTAATTGACACAAGCGCCTGGGTTGATTTTTTCAGGGGAGCGTCAAAGACAGCCGATGCAGTCGCGGCTCTGATTGAGAAAGGGCGGGCCTCTATTTGCGGGATCATCTCCTACGAACTTATACAGGGGGCAAAGTCTGAGGATGAGGCCTTGCATCTTTCGGGCGTACTATCAGGGCTACACTATATAGAGATGACTCCTGATTTATGGATAAGGGCTGGAAACATCTCAGCTGGGCTTCGGAGAAAAGGAATTACTTTGCCGATGTCAGACCTCCTGATAGGCGCGGTTGCCCTGGAACACGGGCTTGAGGTTCTTACCCTGGATGAGCATTTCGTGAGTATCCCCGGTCTGAAACAGTATCTGGGAAATCGTGAATTGTGAATCGTGAGACGTGAATCGTGACTGGTGAATAGTTAAGTGGTCAAGTTGTTAAGTTGTTTACGACTCAACTACTCAACGACTCAACCCTTTTTTTTTGGACAACTCAACGACTCAACGGTTTTATCAGCGACTCAATGACTCAAACACTTAGCTAATTAGAGTCTATGTATAAAGTCAGTTTTTAGTCCGTCATTCCGGCGGTGTGTTGAGCCGGAATCCAGTGTTTTCAGGGCCTTCTGGATGCCGGATCAAGTCCGGCATGACGGCAAAAGGCAGTTTATACGCAGACACTAATTACAAATGGAGGTAATTATATGAAAGCGATAATACTCGCCGGCGGCAGCGGGACAAGACTCTATCCGGTGACCATATCGGTGTGCAAGCAGCTTTTGCCGATCTATGACAAGCCCATGATCTATCATCCGCTGTCGGTGCTGATGCTCGCGGGCATCAGGGACATCCTCATCATATCGACACCCCAGGACCTGCCTAGATTCAGGGATATCTTCAGGGACGGCTCGCAGCTCGGGCTGAACTTTTCTTATAAGGAGCAGGAAAACCCCAACGGCCTGGCAGAGGCGTTCCTGCTGGGGGAAGAATTCATCGGCAGCGACAGCGTATGTCTCATACTCGGAGACAATGTATTTTATGGCCACGGGCTGACCGAGTATCTGAGAAAGGCGGTCGAGGACGTTTCGGCAAAAGGGGGCGCGACAGTCTTCGGCTATTATGTAAATGACCCTGAAAGATACGGCGTGGTCGAGTTTGACCGGAACGGGAAGGTCTTGTCCATCGAGGAAAAGCCCAGGGTCCCTAAATCGAAATACGCTGTAACCGGCCTTTATTTTTACGACAACAAGGTGGTGGAGATAGCAAAGGGGATAAGGCCTTCTGAGAGGGGGGAGCTGGAAATAACCGACGTTAACAGGGTGTACCTCGGTGACGGAAAGCTCAGGGTCGAACTCCTTGGAAGGGGCTATGCGTGGCTGGACACAGGGACGCATGACAGCCTTCTTGAGGCCAGCGAGTTCATCGCCACGATAGAAAAGCGGCAGGGTCTCAAGCTGGCGTGTATTGAAGAGATCGCCTATTCGCTTGGCTATATCGACAAGGCCCAGCTCTTGAAGCTTGCCGAACCTTACAGGAAGAACGGGTACGGGCAGTACCTTATGCGGCTTATAGGAGATTAAGTAAGCTTTATGAGCTGTCAGCCATCAGCGGAAATATTAAGGAAAAGAGAGCATTCATTAAACATTTGGGCCTTACTTTTTTTGTCTGCGTGTTGTCATTCCCGCGGAGGCGGGAATCCAGATGCTGTTACGGGTCGTTACGTATAAAATATGAAGTCCTTTTATGTGTATATTCTATGCAGCGGGCGAAATGGAACACTTTACACAGGGGTGAACGTCGGACCTCATCAAGCGAATATATGAACACAAGAATAATCTTGTCGATGGGTTTACCAAGAAGTACGGGGTACATACTCTGGCATGGTACGAGGTTCATGATAGCGCTGAGATGGCAATAAGAAGAGAGAAACTGATAAAGAGATGGCAAAGGACTTGGAAATTGAGGCTTATAGAAAAGAGCAATTCTGAATGGAGAGATTTGTATGATGATTTACTGGAGAGACCTGGATTCCCGCCTTCGCGGGAATGACCGAGAGGGGAATATGGGTTATTTCGCAGGAATGTCCGAAGACCCAAACATCATTCACAACGGAGGGAGTAGACGTCTATGAAATATATGATCGCCGGCGCAAAAGGGCAGCTCGCTGCCGAGATAATCAGGACTTTGAAGGAAAGGTCTGCTGAATTCAGCGCGCCTGAAGAGGCCGACCTCGATATCACCGATATCTCCAGCGTCTTTAAAGCTGTGGAAGGTTACAGGCCGGATGTTGTGATAAACTGCGCTGCCTATAACGCTGTAGATACGGCAGAAAAGGAATGGCAGAAGGCCTTTATGATCAACGGGGTGGGAGTGAGGAACCTGGCGAACGCGAGCCGGAAGACCGGCGCTGTGCTGGTGCATTTCGGGACTGACTTTGTATTTGACGGGACAAAAGGAACTTCCTACACCATCGTGGACGCCCCGAATCCTATCAGCAGGTACGGTGAAAGCAAACTCCTCGGGGAAGTGTACGTCCGCGATCTGATTCAGAGGTTCTTCCTCATTCGTCTGAGCTGGGTCTTCGGCTCCGGAGAATTTTCGTTCCCCACAAAGGTGCTGCAATGGTCCTCCAAAAACAGGAAGCTGAGGATTGTGGATGACCAGACCGCAAGCCCGTCCTATGCCGGGCATCTCGCGAAGGCTGTTCTGGACCTGATTGCCACAGAGGCCTTCGGACTTTATCACATGACCAATGCAGGCCATTGCAGCAGGTATGAATGGGCGCGTTTCATACTGGAGAAGACCGGCTGGGACGGTGAACTGGAGCCTGCAAAGAGCATGGAATTCGATACACCGGCAAAGAGACCGCCTTTTTCAGTCCTGGATAACTTCCCGCTGAAGGAAACAATCGGCTATGCCCTTCCCACATGGCAGGAGGCTACGGAGGAGTTTCTCAGCAGGAAGCTGTGAATAGTGAAAAGTAAGAAGTGAATAGTTAAAAGGAAGCCATTAGGTATCAGCCATCAGCGGGCAATTTAGGGAATAACCGGATGACGATGTTATGAACCGGGAAGCTGACTAATGCTGAGAGCTAAAAACTGAACGCTATATGCCGTCTATATCAGTCATCATAGCAAACTTAAACGGCGAAGCATATCTCCCTGACTGTCTCCAGTCCCTTGCAAACCAGACCTTCAGGGAGTTCGAGGTGATCGTCGTAGATAACGGGTCAACTGACGGCTCTGTCACGCTTCTCAAAAAGGATTTCCCATGGGTGAAGCTCATCAGTATTGAGACGAATACAGGGTTTGCACAGGGCAACAACATAGGCTTTGCCGCTTCTTCCTCTGAATATCTGGCCACGCTGAATAATGATACGATTGCTGACAGGAAGTGGCTTGAGGCGCTCCATAAGGCTGCAGAGGCTGACAGGACTATCGGCATGGTGGCATCGAAGATATTTCTCGGCAGGGAAGGGAGAGAGATAGACTCGGCGGGGATGCTCTTATACCCTGACGGCATGACGAGGCAGCGCGGACACGGTGAGGAGGACAACGGGCAGTTTGACGGCCTCAGCGAGGTGCTTTTCCCCAGCGCCTGTGCGGCCTTGTACAGGCATGAGATGCTGAAGGAGGTCGGGTTTTTTGACGGGGACTTTTTTTCCTACTGCGAGGACGCCGACCTTGGTCTAAGAGGAAGGCTGGCAGGCTGGAAAGCGGTTTTTGCTCCAGCTGCCTCGGTCAGGCACCTGTATTCGCGCACAGGCGGAGGGTATTCGGAATTCAAGGCCTTCCATGTGGAACGCAACCATTTCTGGGTACTTCTCAAGGACCTGCCGCTCTCCAACATAATGCTGTTCCCTTTTTATACGGGCTGGCGATATATTATCCAGCTTTACGGACTCCTTTCCGGGCAGGGGAGTGTTGCCAGATTTGCTGAAAAGGCAGGTCTTGGACAGATGCTGGGGATTGTGTTCAGGGCTTATGGGGCGGCGTTCCTGCGGCTTCCCCGCACCCTGAAGAAAAGGAGACTGATATGGAAGGGCAGACGCCTCGGAAATGAGGAGTACAGGAGCATTTTGAAAAGACACCGGATAACCGCAAGAGAGCTTATGCTGAGGGACTAGCGCTGATTTTATGAGAAGATCGACCGGGGTGCTCATCATTGGAACACTCTGTTTATTTGCTGCTCTGACCCTGGCGCCTGAACTGCACGCCTTTACGTGGGAGCCTGCGCAGGGTGTCGGCGACTGGGAGGGCGGCAATGTTGCGGAGATTAAGGCGGCAGAGTTCGTTACCCTGACAGCCTCTGATCCGAGGGGTTTCACGGTCTCGATCTCACGCGGCGCTTTCCGTGATGCGTCGCTGGTGAAGATTACCGCCCGGTCTATGGATGTGGGCGTATCACTGGGCTGCTCACTTATGGCAGGGGACAGGCCGGTGCAGTATAAAGAACAGAACCTGGTCAGCGGCAGGACCTGGAGAGATTACATCTTCGAATTCGGGGACAGTAAGCCCTCATTGGGTGTCGACAGGATAACCATCGTTTTCAAGCATGCCGGTTCAGCCGACATAAGCCGGATACGTGTCAACGGACCTTCCTTTGCCGACTTTTTCGTTGTTCAGGGTCTCAAACACCAGGAAGTCAATTTTTTTGAGCCGTATAGAATATTCGGGTACCCCTTCACGCTGTGGTGTTATGTCCTCCTTGGTCTGTCAGCCGCGGGCATCGCCGCGTACCAGCTCTGGAAAAAAGGGAAATACCGGCTCTCCCTGCTCGCCGTCCTGTTCCTGGCGCTCTTTGTTGCCTGCGACCTCAGGGGCATGTATGAGCAGATGTTCATTATGGTCGAGACATACCGGGACTCAATTTCTCCGCCCCCGCGCGACAAGAGGTTCTTCTGGTATGACGATATGATCGCCTTCGGAGGGTTCCTCGAAGCCGAACTCCCGGCAGATGCAGGCGACATTGATTATTTCGGAGACAGAGAGAGGTTTCTCTACTTCAGGTATCTGCTCTATCCACGCAGCCTCGTCTACGCGACTGACGAAGCAGCCAGGTACAATATTGTCTATGCCCCGGACAACGTGGCGCTCAGCAGGGATGAGCTCATTGTCGACGGCAGGGTTGCCGCCGCAGGAGGGAAGGCCGTATTATTCAGCCCCAATGCCTTCCTTTACGTGCGTTGATGAGGGCGATACTTTTTGTGATAAGCATGCTCCTTCCCGCGGCAGCGGGATATGTGCTGCTTTACCGCGAGAAGACGGTTGATTTTTTGGAAAAGGCCGTCTTTTCCTTCAGTCTCGGGGCAGGACTTCTTTCTTTCTACCTTTTTTTGCTTGGCCTCTCGGGAATAACTTTTTCCTTCTTTTCCGTCCTCCCTTTTTTCGTCCCTTTCCTGGCAGTCGGGCTGCTGAAAAAAAAGGCGATAATGGCGAGTCTGGAACGTTCTCCGTCAACGCTTTCCAGGGGCCTTTCGGCCGGAAGCAAGGTTTTTGTCTTTTTTCTTTTGACCCTTATTCTCTGGAAGATCATTTACATCGTCTTCATTATTTTTTCCGCTCCGACCATATTCTGGGATGCCTATACGCTCTGGAATTATAAAGCCAAGGTCATCTTCTACGGAAACTTCCAGGAGCTTTTCAGCGGCGAATACCGCCACTATCCCCTGCACGTGCCCCTTGTCCGCGCCTGGATTGCGCATGTGACCGGAGGCTGGAAAGATTCCTTTGCCAACCTCTACTCGGTCGTCCTTTTCATCTGTCTCCTTTCGCTTGTTTTTTTCACTTTAAAAAGACAGACAGGACCGGGGAGGGCAATAATTTTCACCTTTATCCTTTCAGCGGTCCCGGTTCTCCTCTATAATGCCATGAGCGGGTATGCGGATATAGTGGTCGCTTATTATTTTTTCGCTGCAACAGTCATGCTGTATCACTGGCAAAGAACAGGCCGGAACTCACTTCTCGTCATGACAGGGATACTTCTGTCTACCGCCATGTTTACTAAAAACGAAGGGGTCGCGATTGTCCTGCCGGCTGTTACCGCTGCCTTTTTCTATTCTCTTTTTCGTTCAGGCAGGTCCGGAAGGCACGTCGCAGTTGCGCTCGGCTCTTTTGCCGCCTCCCTGCTGCTCATCATAGCCTGGCTGGCAAGGTCAAACGCACTTTCATCGATAATAGAGATTTCGGGGCTCCGGCAGGGGCTGCCTTCTTTCAGGGCTGAGGGTCTGGGGCCGCTTTTCGCGCATCTCTTTTTGTACGGGAACTACAACCTGTTCTGGGCCGGACTGGTCTTGGTACTTGCGTTCCGCTGGAAGAGAGTGGTATCTTCAGATGCCGTATTTTTTCTTGTGCCTGCGGCAGTCGCATTCGGTATAATACTTTATGTATATCTCTTTACCGCCAACGTCGAATGGCTTGTAAGCGGCACAGCTATAAACAGGACGATGCTGCTGGTCCTGCCCCTTCTTACTGTTTCGGCAGGACTGCTTGTCGGTGGAGAGACCCGCGCGGCCGGAGACGCAGGTGAAAGCAAAAACCGCGAATAATAATATGAAGGTCCTGGTAATTGTTCCGGCATATAACGAAGAGTGCTGTATCCGGGGGGTCATTGAAGACCTGAGAGGCAGTTTCCCCGGTGGAGATATACTGGTAGTAAACGACGGTTCACAGGACAGGACTTCAGAGATAGCAAAGGGTCTTGGTGTGAATCTCATAGACCTTCCTTATAATGTCGGCATAGGCGGCGCCATGCAGACAGGTTTCCTCTATGCCCTTCAGGAAGGTTATGACGCTGCGCTGCAGTGCGACGGCGACGGTCAGCACCACGGAGACCAGATCGAAAAAATCCTTAAGCCCTTTCTCTCGGACGGTGCGGACCTGGTTGTGGGTTCCAGGTTCCTGTCCGAAAGCGGATTCACCTCGTCTGTTCAAAGGAGGATCGGCTCGAAGATACTCTCGTTTGTAGTGTCGTCAATTCTGAGGCAGAAGATCACCGATACCACCTCGGGGTTTCGGGTTTATGGGAAAAAGACGCTCGAATTTTTCAGCTCCGTTTATCCTGAGGACTATCCGGAAGTGGAGGCCCTCATCCTAGCACATAAAAAGGGTTTGAGGATAGTCGAGGTGCCTTCGGAGATAGGCCCCCGCACCGGGGGAAAATCGTCGATAAACTTCTCTCAGGCCTTCTACTATATGGTTAAAGTGCTCCTGGCAATTTCAGTGGATTTGATAAAGAAGATCGATTAAGATAAACCATGTACTCTATAGATATCGTCAAAATTGTTGCCTTTGCTGTGAGCGGGTTCATTTTCTTTGCGGTCATCGAACTTATAAGGCGTGACCACCTGAAGGAACGCTACAGCCTTGTCTGGCTGGCAGCCTCGGTTGTACTGATTGTCTTTTCTGTCTGGCGTGGACTCCTGCATTTTATAGCTCTCAGGCTCGGGATCTATTATCCGCCTTCTTTTTTGTTCCTCCTTGCCATAGCCTTTCTCCTGGTCCTTCTCCTGCATTTTTCTACAGTCATATCTTCTCAGAGCGATCACAACAAGCGGCTTGCCCAGGAAATAGGGATACTCAAGAGCAGGATAGACCGTATGGAAAAGGGCGATACCTCACCGGACAACGACCCTCCAAAGGCTTGAGTGGCACTCCCTTTGTGCCGCCTGTCGGGGAACAGCAGCCTTCATAACCCGTTAATTCATAAATTTTCCCCAATGCAGCCTGGACTCGGTATGTAAACGCATAAACCGCCTTTCTCTGCTCCTGTCGTAATCCTTTTTTATCTGAGAAATCCGCTTTATCTCCTGAATCCTCATCCTGTTGCAGTCTCTGACTCCGGACCTAGCCCATATAATTCATGAATTTCAGACAACTCTGCCCTGAATGAGGCGGGATATAGTATCCGAGCGGCTTCTTTTGTCCGATATTCCTGCAGCATGCATGTTAAATTCAAGAGGCAAAAGCCCTCGGAGCGCAGCGAGAATGAGCGAGGATGCTATATCATGCTTCATTCCCGCCAAAGTTTATGAATAATGGGGGCTAGGGGGGGATCGGGGACATTTGTGCATGTGTTAAAATATCCATCATGAAAAAGATATATTTTCATCTTATTGTCATAGCAATAGTCGGTCTGGCCGCATATTCCAACAGCTTCGAGGTGCCTTTCCAGTTCGACGATTCCTTCAACATAGCTGCCAACCCCGTTATTAAGGACCTCGGCAATTTCACCTCTTCGCTTGACGGCTACCGGTCTAACCCCAGGAGATATCTGGGATATCTCAGTCTGGCGCTGAACTACCGATTGGGAGGGCTCAATGTCACCGGCTATCATATCGTAAACCTTCTCATACATCTGATTAACGGGATACTGGTCTATTTCTTCGTAATCCTGACCTTTAAGACGCCGTATTTCAGGGGTGAAAAGTTAAAGGTGAAAAGTGAAGGTTTTGAAAACGGCAGCAGGGAGGCATCAGTTGACTGCCGGTCTGCAGGGTCGGAGGATTCACGATCCACGCTTCACGGTTCACAATTTGTCGCCCTTTTTTCCGCCCTCCTCTTTGTGGCCCATCCGATGCAGACACAGGCGGTGACTTATATAGTCCAGAGATTCACCTCTCTGGCAACGCTATTCTATCTCGCCTCTGTCGTGTTGTATGTAAAAGGAAGGCTGGCAAAGGTAAAAAGTGAGAGCCTGGAAGTGAGCGCCGGGAAGGTGAAAATTCACATTTTACATTTGGCGTTTCACGTTTCGCGATTTTATGGTACCTTCTGTCTCTTTTCTCTGCCGTCTGCGCCATGAAGACGAAGGAGATAGCATTTACTCTCCCGATAATGATACTTCTTTACGAGTTTACCTTTTTTAAATCCACACTGAAGAGGAAACTCTTTTTCCTGGTTCCGGTATTGCTGACCCTGGTGATCATCCCGTTAAGCATGCTGCATATAGACAAGCCGCTGGGAGAGGTGCTGTCTGACCTGAGCGAGAAGTCAAGGTTGCAGACCGATATGTCGAGGGCGGATTACCTGATGACAGAGATGCGGGTGATCGTCACTTACATAAGACTGATATTGCTGCCGATAAACCAGAACCTTGATTATGACTACCCGATATACCGCTCGTTTTCTTCACCCCCAGGTATTTCTGTCATTTCTTTTTCTCTCGGCCCTCTTCGGGACAGCGGTGTATCTGCTGTATAAGACGCGATCAGCTGTCAGCTATCAGCAGTCGGAAGAGGACGGTAAGCTGTATGCAGTAAGCAATAACGACTCGACTGCTCAACAACTAAACTTGCCACCTCCGACAATTCACGATTCACGATTTACGCGTTCTACTATTCACCTTTCACTTTTCACCTTTTACGCTTGATCGCCTTCGGCATCCTCTGGTTCTTTCTCGCGCTCTCGGTGGAATCGAGTTTTATTCCCATTGTAGATGTGATATTCGAGCACAGGCTCTATCTGCCGTCTATAGGCGCCTTTATTGCGTTGACGGCAGCGCTTCTTCGCAGCGGCGATGAAGATGCAGAGAAGATGGCCGTGGGCAGAGAAGGCGGTCATTTCCCTTCTTGTGATAATCGTGCTGGTGCTTTCAGTCGCCACCTTTGCGCGGAACAGGATCTGGCAGGACGAAGTGAGGTTATGGGAGGATGTGGTGAGGAAAAGCCCGGGAAACGCAAGGGCTCACAACAATCTCGGTTTTCTCTATAACGAAAAGGGGATGAACGATCAGGCGATCGAACAGTTTCTCGCTGCTTTGCGTCTGAGGCCGGATTATCTGGATGCGCGCATCAACCTCGGCATCGCGTACAACGCGAAAGGGGATGTTCGATCAGGCGATCGAACAATTCCTGATGGCCTTAAGTATGGACCCTGATGATGCGGACGCGCATAATAATCTCGGCATCGCCTATGTGTCCAAAGGCCTGATCGATGAGGGGATAAAACACTATCAGATCGCCTTAAGCTTCAGCCGGATTATGCAGAGGCTTACAACAATCTTGGGGTCGCCTACGCGTCTAAAGGCCTGTTTGATCAGGCAAAAGAAAATTTTGAACATGCCATAAGCCTGAAGCCTGATTATTTCGAGGCATATCATAATCTTGCGCTCTTGTATGAAAAAATGGGAGAGCCCGAAAAAGCAGCTGCCATGACCGTAAAGCCAGACTGAAACCGCCTCTGCGCAGATCCAGCTGACAACCCAGGTTGCAAAACTAGAAGTTCTTTTCAGAGGTGGTATTCGTTGATAAGTTCTTCTGTTAACTGCCTTATGCTATGCCAACAGTTAAGTGCTTTGACAGCAAGCGAGAGACTATTCACCACTGGCAAATACTCAACATAGGTCTTAAGTCAGCTGCACTGTGAGATTTTAAGAAGTAACTGTTCATGACTATTGTCGTTAGAAGCGGAACGCTATTTACTTCTTTTCTTTTACCGTCGGCTTTGCAGCTTCTAGGCTTTGCAGTTCCGGGCTTTGCAGGCTTCAGGCGCCTTTCCCGGGGTCTTCCGGTCATAGTTGAAAGGCTTATGACACCCCGGCGCGCAGCTGCCCGCCTGTATCGGTCTTCACAAATTTCAGGGGGAGTTCCCACTTGCCGAAAACCGCCTTATCAGCAACAAGCTTCGGGTTGCTGCTGCCGTGCATATTATGGCACAGTTTACAGTTCCTTCCCTTTTCCTTCTTGTTCACGTGGACATAATGCAGGTTTTTTTCGCCGTCCCTGAAACCTGTTGCAAAGGACGTATCAGGGAAACGGAGCAGGTCCCTGTTGTGGCAGGAAAAACAGAGCTCGTATTCCTGATCAGTGTACGGCACATATGTATCAGTCGGGAATTCCTTGATAAGCAGCTTTTGCTTCCTGGGAGCCGTGGGGATCATGGCAGGGGGTGCACATACCGGCCTGGATCGGGCCATGGAGCATTGTCATATTTTTCTTAATAAGAGTTTTGTGGCAGGTAAGACAGAGTTCCTTCCCTGTATTCAATAAGAGTTTGTCAGTGTTGCTCGCATGCGGGGAATGGCATGAGGCGCATCCCGTTTCAGTATTTACCGGCGCATGCACTACCTTTGCCTTTTCGACTTTTTCCGCGATCTTGGGATGGCACTGAAAACAGAGGTTTTTCCCCTCTGCGGAGAGCAGCTTCTTATATTGAGCGCCGTGCGGGTTATGGCAGGAAGTACACCCGCCGAGCAGGGCCGGATGCACTGTCTTTTTCTTCATCTCCTCCTGCATATCAAAATGGCAGGTGAGGCACAATTCAGGGCCATCTTTTAATGACCAACGCCTTGTTGTCGGATTCATGGGGGTTATGACAGGCGGTGCAATCCCCGGCTGAAGTCGGACCGTGGAGGAACGGGAAGTCCACCTTGTCCGGATGACAGCTCAGGCAGAGGTCCCTCATCGGCCGCACCAGCAGCTTGGGGACATCCGAGGCGTGGGGATCATGACATGTGGTGCACATCCCGTTTTTCACAGGAGAATGGACCTGGGGCTTTTTCCCGAACGCCGGGTGGCACATCGCGCACAAGTTCCGGGGGGGCCTGTATCAGCTTGAAGGTCTTTACATTCTTTTGAGGATGGGGACCCTGCAGCGCCTGATGACAGCTATCGCACGATTCAGCGACGGGATGGACGTTTTTTGCCTTCAACAACGTAGAGTGGCATTGAGCTGTGACGCAGCCTTCTGCAGCCGCTGTCTTCGTCTTCAAGACAAAAAGGCTCAACGTCGCCAGAACCACAAAAACAGCTGTAAGCCAAAGTCTCCTGTTCAGCATGGAATATCATTATACCAAAAAAAATAAAGTTTTTCTTGCTCGAGGTGAGCTTCAGAATGAAGCATTTAGAGAAGAAGCTGAGGGCGCATTAAAAAATAGTGCCTTCGTGAATGTGACTTCCCTGCAGGTCTTGCCTGGACGGGCGTCTTATCAAGTCGCATTCAAAAGTCTTTCACGGGATTGATCTTATCGCAAAGCCCTTGGCCCGGATGGCTGAGATTATTTCAGTCAGGTGCTCTTTTCCCCGTGATTCTACTGTGAAGACCACCTTTGTTTGGACTGCTGAAAGGCCGGGGGAGAGCCTGTCATGGACGATGGTATGGATGTTGCCCCTCAGTCCGGCTATGATGCCGGTCAGGGTATGGAGTTGACCGGGGACATCGTCGACCGTCACCTCAAAGACACCTATTCTTCCGCTGCTGACCAGCCCCTTATGGATGATCCTGTCGATGAGGGTGAAGTCGATGTTTCCGCCGCTTACCACAAGGACGACCCTCTTGCCCCTGAACCTCTCTTTTCCCTCCAGCAGTGCAGCGAGGGGGACTGTCCCTGCTCCTTCGACTACGAGCTTTTTCCTTTCAAGGAAGAGGAGTATCGCCATTGCTATCGAGTCTTCGTCAACAAGCATCATGTCGTCGACATATTTTTCGATGATACCGAACGTTATATCCCCGACCTTTCCGACAGCTATTCCATCGGCCAGGGTAGAGGACGGAACGCTTTCTTCAATCTTCTTATTCCTGAAGGACGTATATGCAGACACCGCAGATGCTGTCTGGACCCCGATAATCTCCGTATGCGGCGACAGTTCTTTTACAGCGACCGCAATACCTGAAATCAGTCCGCCTCCGCCCACAGGCACAATAATAGTATCGATGTCTTTGAGTTCCTCAACAATCTCCAGGCCGATCGTCCCCTGTCCGGCAATGATCTTCTCATCGTCAAAGGCATGGATAAAGACATGGCCTTCCTGCGAGCGGGCGTACTGAAGCGCTTCCTGAAAGCTTTCGCCATGGAGTACAAGTTCTGCTCCATATCCTTTTGTCGCCTCCTGTTTGACGATAGATGCAGAGAGGGGCATGACTATTTTCGCATGGATGCCGAGCTTCGCGGCTGCGTAGGCGACCCCCTGGGCGTGGTTCCCCATAGAGGCCGCAATCACGTTTTTATTGCCGAGAGAATTCAGCTTGTAAAAAGCCCCCCTGACCTTGAAGGAGCCGGTCTTCTGGAGGTTCTCTGCCTTGAGATAAACCTCTGCGCCTGTCATGGCGCTGAAAGAATTGGAGTAGATTAACGGGGTCTTGTGTACAAAGTCACCGATCACCTCAGCAGCTTTTCTGATATCTCTTATGTCCATGGGGCCGCCTTTTTTCTCCCGCGAATTTCATTCTAAATAAGGCATTATAAGCACAGAGGTCGCAGAGTATTTAAACTTTCCCTTGGCTGTTACCCTGTGTCCTCGTTATTGTTAATGAGCATAGTGTTTTCTCATTGTTCTCTGTGGTGATCCTTTCTCATATGTTATCGTGTTATCGACGGGGCATCCGGGGGAAAAAACCGGATACCTTTTCCTTATACTTTTTGTAATCGTCTCCAAAACGACTGAGAAGTTCCCTCTCCTCAAGCGGAATGATCACGAGGTTGATCAATACAAGATCCAGAAAAGTTAAGACAGCTACCGCAATCACTCCGGACATGAGAAATACACCGAAAAGCATTACTGCGTGGGCGAGATACGTGGGGTGCCTCACGATTGAAAAAGGCCCCCTGGTCATGAGTCTGCCCTCGACCTTCGGTAATATCTCGGGGAGTCCTATGAGTCCCCGGAGACTGAGCAGCAAAATCGTCCAGACATTCAGCATCGCTCCGGCGAGAAACAGGACCGTCCCTGATACGGAGACAGCTGCCGGGAAGACCAGTTTGAATTTCAGCAGAAATTCCCTATGGTGATAAACCGCGTAAGCGAGGGGCGCCCAGGTAATTACCGGCAGGATGTAAGTCATCAGGCCGAGGTTTTTAAAAAATCGCGGGCAGCCGTGCACAGGGATCCAGAAAAGGGGCACGACCGGCCAGACCATGATCGCTGCGATAGCCAGGAAGTCAGTCAACGACATTTCTCCCATGAGATCATGCTTTATCACCGCAGATTATACCGCAGAGTCTCGCCAGAGAATTATCGCTCAATGAGAGTTCTCTGAGTTATTCTATCTCGCCTCTTGTCGGTGAGACTCTGTGCCCATGGTTTATGTTCAATTAGCACTGGCTTTCCTGTGCATCTAGCGTGAAGCTTTTTTTAACATTTTCATTGTCTCTCTCATGAATGCAGGCAAATCAGACGGCTGCCTGGAGGTGACGAGGTTCCCGTCAACAACGACTTCCCTGTCCTCATAAATGGCCCCGGCTTCCTTCATCTCCGGGGCCACTGACTTATAGCAGGTGGCATGACGGCCTTTTAATAAGCCTGCGGTTATCAGGGTTTGCGGACCGTGACATATGGCGGAAACCGGCTTGTTATTTCCGAAGAAATGTTTTGCGATTTCTATAGCTTCTTTTTCTTTTCTGATCTTTTCCGGCGCTTTTCCGCCGGGGAGGAGAAGAAGGTCATATTCAGCGGCGTGTATTTCCCTGAGGTCTTTGTTTGCATCCACTTCGTATCCGTGTTTGCCTTTTATCGCCCCTTTTTTTATGGATGCGATATCTACTTCGACCCCTTCTTCTTTCAAACGATAATAGGGATAGAGGAGTTCGGAGTCCTCAAAATTGTCCGCGCTGATAATCAGGGCCTTCATAAAATTCATTCTCCTTTATTGATGGGTCTCAGTATTGACAGCTTCGTAAATAAATACGTCTTTCACCGCAGAGTGCGCAGAGGTCGCAGAGAAAAGCTTTTATTTTCAAGGTCATCAAATTTCTGTCCTCTGCGTTCTCGCTTAAAGCGCCTACTGTTGGCCGCGTCCTCTGTGGTTAACTGCTTTTTCAGGTTCATTCCGCCTCTTCAAAGTTCTTCAGAAACTGTCCTATCTGCACTCCGAGATACACGCATTTGATATTATTCATGCAATCATCCGCGTCCTTTTTTTCAAGATGCGTTGTGAGATCATGACGACCTTTGCTGAATTTCACGAGATAGGCATTTTTTTCGCGGCTGAAATCAAGACCCACGGATATGCCGTGTTTTGAAACCTCAGGATACATATCTCTTATTTTCGCTATCAAAGCTTCATCTGAGTAGGCCATAGAATCTCCTTTCGTTATTTGTTTATTCCCGGAAGAACCCCAAATTATCCATTGCCTTTATCGCCCAGTCATCTTCATGGAGTTCATCTCCGTCAAAGTCTTTTCGTGATCGCGCACATTCTTTCAGAAAAGAAAAAACCAGACGCTTTTTTGTGCTGTTTAATTGTTTTGAAATATCGGCGGCATTGTCTTTCAGGGACCACCTTACACCGAGACTGGTAATGAGATTGTCCAGGGTCTCCTCGGGAATCTCGGATTGTATCACCATAGTCAGCTCATTATCTGACGGAACAAGTTTCATCAGCTGGTCGGGCTCATTCAGGTCTGCATTATTTTCCCTGGCCCATGATGGGAGATCAGGGACAAACCGTATGTTCTGGACAAAATACTCAATTCCAAGATTTCGCAGTAAACTTTCGTAATCTTCAGCTAAAATCATGTCTTTCTCCTGTGAATATTCAACCGCAAATTATTTTACGTGACAAAAACAGTCGCCCTTTTCAGTTCATTGAGTTTGCCAAGGAGGCTGTGATGTTTCTGCTCGTCGGCAATGAGATATGACAGGATATACTGCGTGACAAAGAGTTCACAGTTGTTCAGTGCCTCATCGGCAAGTTCGAGTGATTTGGCCTCTGCTGCAAGGTGTTTGTTGAGTCCCTCGGATATCGCGCCGAGTTCCTCAGGAGCTAAAATAAACGGCTCTTTGGTAAGGCTGTCGATGAGCATCTGCTGCATCGCCTTGTGCTTCTGGGAATCATGCTTGATCATCTCCATAGTCATTTTGACAAGACGGTTCTTGCTTTTTTTCATGAGAGTGTCCGCATACCTTATTGTGTCATCCTCGAGTTTCTGCCAGTCCCTGATAGTTTTCAAAAAAGCTGCCGACTGCTCCACTGGTTTCTTCTTTGCCATAATAGCCTCCTGATTAAATAAAGTTTTTCTTCTTCAGCAGTACGGGCGTGATTAATCACGTCCCTGCGCCACGCCTTGCAATTTTAAAGAGCATGGCGATTACCTTCATGCTATCAGAAGCTGATCAAATGTCAAGATCGACGTGAACGCGCTTCTGTCTGCTGTCCGGGCCTGTCTGATATAATGAGTAATCATAATATGGTCAGGGGGCTGTCTGTGGAGAAAGAACATGTGTATGACTGTATAGTTATCGGTGCAGGACCGGGGGGGCTTCAGGCTGCCATATATCTGGGAAGGTATAACAGAAAAGTCCTTGTTATCGACCGGGGCGGAGGCAGGACTACACATGCAAAACATATCGAGAATTTTCTCACACAGAAGGTCATCTCCGGAAGTGAGATTATAAAGTTAGGGATGGAGCAGGCCAGGAGTTTCAATGTCGAGGTCCGGAAAGGTCTGGTTACAAAGGTGCTGAAACAGGACCTGTTTGAAGTCTGCGCCGGGGATGAGAAGTATTTCTCAAAATTTGTCCTGGTCTCTTCAGGAGGAACCGAGAACCTGCCTGCCATTGAAAATCTGCATAAATTTTTCGGGACCAGCATATTTACCTGTATAGACTGTGACGGGTACAAAACAACAGGGAAAAAGCTCGTTATTATCGGCAACTCATTAAAAACAGTCCATCTGGCCTTTGGGATGAAGGAGATGTACACAAAGGACATTACCCTTGTGCTTTATACTGACAAGGTGCCTGAGGCTTATAAGGCAGAGCTTGAAGAAGAGGGCATTACGCTCGTCATCGGCTGGCCTGTAAAAGTGATCGGAGCTGAAGCGCTCGAGGCCCTGGAGATGCAGGACGGGAAAAGGGTCCCCTGTGAGGTCATTCTGTCGCATTTTGGCTATAAATTAAATGATAGTTTTTTGTCCGGGCTCACCCTCAAGAGGGACAGTGAAAACTTCAAATACCTTACAAGCCGCACCTATGAATCATCACTCAGCGGTTTATATATTGTGGGGCCGCTTACCGGAGACGATCAGGTCGTGATTGCAGCCGGCGAAGGGGCGATTGCCGCGCTTGATATGAAAAAAAGGCTGCTTGAAATGTGAGCCTGAGTCTTCAGCCCTAAGCTGTCAGCGAAATGAACATTGCTGAATGCCTGCCGCTGAGGGCCTGCTGCCGGTCTATCAATTCCTGGCCTGCCTCAGAATACCGCTGACTTATTCATCGGGGGCCTCATTCTGCATTTCTTCCGGCTGAGGGGGCGCGGGTTGAGGGACCGGTGGAGGAGCTCCGGGTACAGCAGGCTGTGGAAACCTGCGGGAACGCCGGCGCCCAATCCGGGACATCGCAGGTGTTTGAGGACCGCCGGGTGTTCCCACGCTATATGAGGACGTTTTGCCGGATGCTCCGGCGCTGGGTATTTTCAATTTTGCGATTGAGCCCTTTGCATCGTAGCTGATAAGATAATTGCTCTCTTTTACGAGTGAAAAAAGTCTTATTATTCCTTTGTCTATGTCGAGATCAGTGAATTTAGTCGTCACTTGCTTGCTGAAGACAGGGCTGGAGCCTTCAAGCTGAAACCCCGCCTTTTGGCTGATTGACCGCAGGATTTCTCCAAAGTTAACATTGACGAACTCGACGCTGAGACGGTTGTCTTCTACCATGATCGTGGATATCTGTTTTGGAACTTCAGGCTGAGGCGCGGCCTCAGCCTCCGGAGTGTCCTCTTGCATGTCCTCCGGGGGCTCCTGGGCATACGCAGGGCCCCCTCCATGTCATGAGGAAGAGCGAAAACAAAAGGGTGATGAGAATTATCTTAGGCATTTTTTTCTTGCTTCTGGGCCTCCCGCTCTGCGATTATCTTTTGCGAAAGATGTGAAGGCACTTCTTCGTAATGAGAAAACTCCATGGAATAAAGTCCTCTGCCCGAGGTCAGGCTATGGAGCTGGTTCGCATAGGTCAGCATCTCCGACATCGGCACTGTCGCGGATATCTTCTGGTTGCCTCCTGCCTGAGGCTCTACTCCCTGGACCTTGCCTCTCCTTGAGTTAAGATCGCCTATTATAGCGCCGAGGGTTTCATCAGGGATTGTTATTTCAGCCTTCATGACAGGTTCAAGGAGCACAGGCTTTGCGTCCAGGACAGCTTTTTTTATCGCCATTGAACCGGCTATCTTAAAGGCCATTTCCGAGGAATCAACAGTATGATATGAACCGTCAATAAGTGTGACGCGAAGATCGACAATAGGATAGCCTGCGATGACCCCTTCCTGCATCGCATCGATAACGCCTTTTTCTACTGCCGGTATATATTGCCGGGGTATCGATCCGCCGACAATTTTATCCACGAACTCGAACCCGGCGCCTCTCGGAAGGGGCTCGGCGGTGATATGGCAGTCGCCGTACTGTCCTTTTCCACCTGACTGTTTTTTGTATCTGCCCTGCACCTTGACCGAACTCCTTATCGTTTCCCTGTACGGTATTTTGGGGGCCTTCATGTCGATCTCGACGCCGAACCTTCTCTTGAGCCTTTCAAGGGTAACTTCTATATGCACCTGCCCCATTCCCGAGATCAGCATCTCCTTTGTTTCTTCGTCCCTGGTGAACCTGAGAGTGGGGTCTTCCTCCAGCACCCGGTGAAGACTTGAGCTGATCTTTTCTTCATCTCCTTTGTTCTTTGGCGCGATCGCGTAGGATATTATCGGGTCAGCAAACTTGACCTTCTCGAATACAATGGGATGGGCTTCATCCGACAAGGTGTCGCCGGTGTTCGTAGACTTCAGCTTTGCGACTACCCCGATCTCCCCTGCGCCAAGAGATTGGGTAGGCACCTGTTTCTTTCCGAGCTGGTAAAAAAGCTGCCCGACGCGTTCTTTTGTGTCCAGCGACGCATTGTATACGGTTGAATCTGCCTTGAAGTGCCCGGAATATACCCTGAATAATGAGAGTTTTCCGGCGTATTGGTCTGCTATTGTCTTGAAAACATAAGCAGAGGCCGGTTCTGTGTCAAGGGCCTTTCTTAACACCTCTTTTCCGTCTTTCGGGTTCTTGCCCCTGATCGGCGATATGACCGTCATTTCAGCCGGGGAGGGCAGGCAAAGGAGTATGGTGTCAAGAAGGTTGGAGGCTGCCGATATTTTTTGTCGAGGAACCGCAGGTGACAGGAATGTATTTTCTCGTAAGGGAACCTTCTTTTATCCCGGTGTATATCTCGCTTTCGGTCAATTCCCCGCCTTCAAGATACTTTTCGAGAAGGGCGTCATCAGATTCCGCAATTTTTTCAACAAGCTTTTTCCGGTAGTTATCAGCCTCGTCCTTCAGTTCGGCAGGGACATCTTCCTCGCTGACCTTCCCGCCTTTCATCTTGTAGGCCTTCATCTTTACGATATCTATCACGCCGGAGAAGCTGTCGCCTGAGCCTATGGGGATCTGAAGAGGGACAGGCTCGGTTTCAAAGGAGCTCTGGATCTCGCCCAGGGCCTTTTCGAAGTTCGCGGACTCCTTGTCCATCTTATTGATAAAGACGATCCTGGGGACTTCGTACTCACAGGCATATTTCCATATCTTTTCAGTTTCAGCCTTGACCCCGGAGATAGCGCTGACGAGGACCACGGCCCCGTCAACGACCCTGAGGCATCCCTTTGTGTCCTCGATAAAGTTGATAAAGCCGGGGGTATCGATAAAGTTGATCCTGTTTTTGTTCCAGTCACAGAAGGCGAGTGAAGAGGTGATGCTGATCTTTCTGTCGATTTCCTCAGGTTCATAATCCGTAGTCGTTGTTCCGTCCTGAATATTCCCGATCCTGTCGATCATGCCTGCGGTGTAAAGCATGGCCTCTACAAGAGAAGTCTTCCCGGCTCCTCCATGTGCTATTAATGCAACATTCCTGATCTTAGACACCTCAAAATTTGCCATTGAGTCCCCCTATATGAAATATATTTTGGATCATACTGGTTAAAATGCTGTCTGACTTTCTCTTGTAATGCTCAGTCTAATATTTCTTCAATGACCGGGCCGGACTCTGCTTTATCGGTCTTGCGGTTCGCCCATATTCTTACAACGACAAACGACAGTCCGAGAAAGCCGAACCCGAAAATAGCGGAAAGGACATCAGGGTCTTTCCCTATGAAGAATCCGGACATGACCTCTTTGCCGAACACCGCCCCTAAAACGAGGGCGAGCGCCGGAATACCGTAAATGATCATGGCGCTTTTCATATAGACATTAGAGCGAATGCTTACCTTTACCTTTTGACCTGCTTTCGCCCCTGCCTTATTGAGAGCAACGATCTCCATAGACTGTTCTCCTGTCATACAGACGCCGGCGGTGCATCCCTCACAGGCGCTTTTTTTCGGCACATTCACCTGTGCTGTCAGACCATCCACGCTTGTAACAACACCGACCTCTTCGACCATCTCTGGATTTTACCATACAGGGTTTTAAAAAATCGTTATTTTTGTTTAAGCGGCAGGAAGGGGTGAATAGTGAAAAGTGAAGCGTAAAGCGTGAATCGTGAATAAAGGCAACAGCCCTGTTTTTTAGCTTTAACCTTTCACGTTGTCACCATTCACGTTTCACGGTTTTTTACAAATACGGAAAGGTCCATTATGTCAAAACTGGTGCAGCTCACGGCAATCAAGGCAGACCATATTTTCAGCCCCTTTACGGATTGCACGGCAAAAAGATATTTACTGCTGAACAATGGAATCATAGAAAATATTTCAGATAGCCTGCCTGTTCATCAGGGGATGCGGCAGCTTGATTTTACGGGTTTTGCAGTTTCCCCGTTTTTTTGCGATTACCACCTCCATTTTTCCGGCAGCGCTTTGGCAGCTTCACACAAGATAGCCGAAGCCTTGCTTCAAAACGGCATTCATAAGGTATGCGAAGGAGGAGACAGTCTTCTTTCGGGCCTGGAAATGAAAAAACTGCTGAAGGACAGGCTTGAGGTAAGGACAGCCGGATATGCTATTTATAAAAAAGGCACATATGGGAAAGCCATTGGAAAGGGTGTTGAGGGCTTGCGTGAAGCACGGGGACTTATCGATCAGCTCAGAAAGCTCGGGGTTGATTATATAAAGGTCATAAACTCCGGGATATTTAAGCCTGAAACAGGACAGATAACTCCCGGAGGGTTCGAAAGAGAGGAGCTTGCCGGGATTGTGCAATATGCAAAAGAACACGGGCTGGATGTTTTCTGCCATGCCAATGGCGCACGGAAAGGTCCAGATGCAGTGTCTGCCGGCGTATCGGCAATAGTTCATGGCTTGTATATCTCTGACGGGACCCTGGACATGATGGCTGAAAAGAAAATTGCCTTTATACCTACGCCGCATGCCTTTGCGGGCCTTTCCAGTATTAACGGGTGACCCGGAAATACAGACACATATAGCAAGAGCTGTCGAAGGGCATCTTCTCACTATAAAAAAAGCTGTCGACAGAGGAGTAAGGGTCCTGCCGGGAAGTGATTCAGGCCCTCATTTTATTCCATACGGAAAGGCGTATCATAAGGAGTTGGACCTATTTAAGAAGGCCGGGTTGTCCGATGAATATATTTTGTCTTCGGCTGTTATCGGTCAATTCAGGGCGGGAATGCAGGCGGATTTTCTCGTGTTAAAGGGAATAGAGATTGAAAAGATATTTATTCGGGGAGAAGCTCTTGAAGCATAAAAGTATCGCTGCGTAATAGTCGCGACAAAACAAACTTAAGGGACGTTGTTTCTAACTGATACTTAATTGACAAAAAGCCCCAAATTTCCATAAAATTGTTTCATGCCGCGTCAAGCTCGACTGGACATTCCCGGCGCACTGCACCACATTATGGTGCGAGCGATCAGCAAGACCGATATTTTTAAGGACGACCAGGATAGGGCCAAATTCCTGGACCGGTTAGGTGAGACGGTAGCAGAAGGCCTCTGCCCGGTTTACGCCTGGGTCCTCATGGACAACCATGTCCATATTCTCTTCAAAAGCGGCAAGGAGGGCATCTCCGACGCTATGCGAAAACTCCTTACATGGTATGCCCAGCACTATAACCGCAGGCACAAGAGAACCGGCCATCTTTTTGAAAACCGCTATAAATCCATTCTTTGCGATGAAGATAATTATCTCCTTGCCCTTCTTAGGTACATACACCTCAATCCGGTACGGGCCGGCATTGTCAAAAACATGGAGGAGTTGGACCGCTATCCATGGAGTAGTCATCGGACAATTATCGGCAAGGCGAAGTACGCATGGCTGGATACTGAGTATGTACTGGCCCAATTCGGCAACACCCACAGGCGAGCCCTCTGTGCATACGAGAAGTTTATGGGAGAAGGATTAAACCAAGCGCAGATCAAAGAGTTGACTGCCGGCGGTCTCATTCGCAGCCAAGGGGATTGGTCCCAGGTATTGGCCATGAGGCGGAGAGGACAAAAAGAAGAATTCGACCAGCGTATCCTGGGAGGTGGAGACTTTGTCAATAATGTTTTAAAAGAGGCTGAAGATCGCGATTTGCGACAGCTTAAGGCCCGACGTGCCGGCAAGAATATCCAAACAATTATAGATGAGGAATGCCGTAAATATGAGATCAGTCCCGCTGAATTGCAGAGCGGAAACAAGAGGAGAAAAGTGAGCGATGCCCGAGCCGTCATTGGTTTACGGAGCAGGCAAGAACTTGGCCTGTCTGCTGCGGAGATAGCCCGTCACACCGGTATAAATACTTCAGGCGTTGCGCGGGCAATCGCGAGGGCAGAAAAACGTGGCGATTTATGTCACAAATAGAAACAACGTCCCCAACTTTCATTTCTCAAATTAGAGGGAGCAAAATGAGGGTATTTAACAAAGCCTCAAAATATTTGGTTTTTCTCGTTATTGTCCTGTGTGTCACAATGGCGATGGGGGCGAAAGAGCTTGTCAGAGACTAATATTACGACGCTGGCAGCAACCGGCTGAAATGATGGGACGTGCTCTTAATTTTCTGACTGGACAACAGAAGGCGATGCAGTGGGACGAATGGTTTGGTATAGAGCTGGAGTTCCAGCATATTGTACTGGAACAATCATTGATAATACTGCTAACGACAAGATCCCATATTTTCTTACAACCAATCACTGCGTTTTTCCTCCCTTTCTCCCGGCGATTTTCTATTTGATTGCGAATTAAACTGCCCCGCGGCCCCCTTCCCTTTGCCTCGACTTTTATGCAGCATTAGGTTAAGATAAAGAGTTAAGAATAGTCGAAACAATATAATAAGGAGTAAGGGATGAAGAAAAAAATAGTTTTGCTGGCCGTCTCTTTTGTTTTCATATTTTCTTATGCCTCGGCAGGGAATTTCAAAAATATTAATGCCGGATGAATTGAAGGCGATGCTGGATAAGAAAACGAAAATGGTCGTGGTCGATGCGAGGCCGGGGACTGAATACAGTCAGGGACATATACCAAAGGCCGTAAACATACCACCTGAAAAAGTGGGAATTATCAGCACCTTACTGCCGAAAAACAAAAAAACTCTGATTGCCTTTTACTGCCGGGGAGCTGGTTGAGGCCTGTCAAGCCAGGCTGCGGTCGCAGCAGAAAAAGCCGGCTATGCGGATCTCCGTCTTATGCCCGGAGGGTTCCCTGAGTGGGTGTCAAAAGGGTATAAAACCGTTAAGTGAACCGGAGGACTATGGCAGGAGCAGCTATGTATAAATATATCCCCTGCAGGTTCTTGAAGCTCATACCTGTAGTGGCGCTTATTTTTTTCATCCCCATGTTGTTCCGCGTATGCGGACAATGCGCAGGATTTAAAGAAAAGCAGGTCCTGCTGTTACAGAAAAAAAACAGGGACTGAGAAAAAACAGTGATATACAGGTTGTCATGTATATGACAGACTGGTGCTCTTACTGCAAGAAGGCCGCGAAATATATAAAATCGCTCGGCGTGAATTTAATTGAGTATGATATAGAGAAGAACGAAAGCAGGAAAAAAGAAATGAAAGCTCTGAATGGCGGCTCAGGCATGGTGCCCCTGATTTATGTTGAAGGGATAATAATAAGAGGGTATGTCCCTGAGGAAATCAGAGCGGCGGTCGAAAAAAGGAAAAAACAATGACGCATAAAAACATGAATACTGAAAACAGCAGTTGCAAGAGCTGTCTTTCGCTCAGGAAGCTCTCTTTCTGCCGTTCTAAGCTCATTTTGCTACAGCCGTGAAACTCACCCTTCGGGTTCAGACAGTCACGGCTGTTTAACGCTCCATTTCGCCAAGAACGTCAACGAAAGGACGAGCTAGGTCGCTCAAGCCAACTCTTCCAACTGCTGAATATACGATGAGAGGTGTATATGAAATTTCTTAAAGGTATTATAAATATGTTCAGTTCCGGAGACGAGCAAACCGGGGAAAGGGATCTCGGAAGAAATGAGTCATGCTGGTGCGGAAGCGGAAAGAAATATAAGAAATGTCATCTCATTGAGGATGAAAAAAAGGCCGGCAGAAGGCGGCTGCCTGTCACCGCAAGGCCTGAGGCACATAATAAGCTGAGTTCAGCTTACCGCATTTCTAAAACCCGAAAATTACCGCAGCGCGTTCTGGATAAGGCGGAATATGGTATTCCCGCTCCTTTTCGCCCCGGTGCTACGCAGGGGGTTCCGGGGGGTTGTGCCTTTTTGCTGGCAAATATGCGCGCTGCAGAGTAATACCCGCCTGCAGGTCGGCAGACAATCCGCCCGAATACTATGTCCTTCCTTATCCCGGGACGGAGTTATTCTTACAGTTTCAAAAAAACACCAGGCCAGTGAGGAGGAAGTGCAGGAAAACGGCTTGCCTGCGACACCTTCAAACACTCCGCCTTGGCCGACCAGACCTGAAGAGAAATTCACTGAACGTGAGCTTCGAATTGGCTACGTCATCTAATTATTCCTGTCGACATTGCAAGCCTTTTTATGCAGTTCCTCCTCACGTTATGCAACGATACATTTCTCTGACTTTTCTGTAACTATAGGGTATAGTTAAAATTATGGCGACTGCGATAAAAAAGGTCCATCTCAAAAGGACAAAGAGACTGCTCGGCGGGCACCTCTGGGTCTTCTCCAATGAAATACACGAGAACCTCAAACATTATGCCCCCGGCACGCTTGTTGAAGTCTTTGATATGCATGAGCTCTTCCTCGGCATCGGTTATATCAATCCGCAGAGTCTCATCTCGATAAGGCTGCTGACAAGAGAGAAAGAGGAGATAAACAGGGAATTTTTTCAGAGACGGATCAATGATGCGTTCACCCTGCGAAAAAGGCTTTTGGGGGAGAGAGACGCCTTTCGGCTAATTTATAGCGAGGGTGATTACCTGCCGGGCCTGATCGTTGACAAGTACGCGAACACTCTTGTGCTGCAGTTTCTCACAGCCGGGATGGAGGAGTTCAAGGCCATAATTATCGAGGTCCTCGATGAGATGCTCAAGCCTGAGATCATGGTCTTAAGGAATGAAAGCCGCATGCGGACCCTTGAGGGATTGCCTCTTTACAAAGAGGTGATAAAGGGCGATCTTCAGACACTGCCTGTAATACAGGAGAACGGTCTGCTCTTTGAGATAGATCCTTATGAGGGCCAGAAGACAGGGTTTTTTCTCGATCAGCAGGAGAACAGGGCTTCACTAAAAAAATATGCAAGGGCAGGGAAGGGGCTTGACCTTTTCTGTTACCTCGGCGCATGGTCCATGCACCTTGCGTCTGCAGGCGCTGAGGTCATTGGCGTGGATGCCTCGGAAAAGGCGGTAATGCAGGCGCAAAAGATCGCTGAGATGAACGGTTTCACCGGAAAGAGTCTCTTTTTTGAAGGATGATGTTTTTTCCTTTCTCGAAAAGGAACTGGCGATCAACTGAAAAAAAATATGACTTTATTGTGCTTGACCCTCCGGCGTTTGTCAAAAGTTCCGCCAAAATAAAGGAGGCTGTCAAGGCGTATCGGGAACTGAACGAAATGAGCATGAGGCTGATAAAACCAGGCGGCCTGCTTGCGACCTCATCCTGTTCGTATCATCTTTCCAAAGATATGTTTATCGATATGCTTCAATCGCGCCGGCAGGAACGCGAAGCGCAGTCTCAGGCTTATCGGAGATGCGCTCGCAAAGTCCTGACCATCCGGTGCTGTTATCCATGCCTGAGACAGAGTATCTGAAGTGTGCGTTCCTTGTTGTTGACTGAAGTGAGTAATTGGCGTCAACCCTTCAAATGCAATTGTTGCATTAAATTTATTTCGCCGTCTTCATAAGACCTTCATAATTGTAGTGTAAGATTAAAATAAATAATTATAAAGGAGGTGAATTTAATGAAAAAGATTATTGTCGGCTTGATGGGGTTGACCTTTCTGCTTATCGCTGTCGCTGCTTTTGCACATTCTCCGGGAATGCCGGGAGACAATACCGGACAGATGAGCGCTGAGCAGCAGCAATTCCTCCAGGAGACGAAGGCACTGAGAAAGGAGAGGCATACTATAAGGTGTGAACTTCCAGGCAGCCTCCCAGGCAGCTAATCCTGATCAGCAGAAGATCGCCGGTCTGAAGAAAGAGCTGGTCTCTATAAGAGGTGAGATACAAGCCAAGGCGAAAGAACTCGGCGTAACAATGGGAGCCGGGAACTGTGTCGGCGGCAATTGCGGCAATAACAGACCGCTGAACTGTTCCGGCGTAACGCAGCAGTAAGGACCGACGCGGTAATGCAGCAAAAGGGCGGGAATTCCCGCCCTTTGATTTCATTAATTGAACGTATGCGCTGACTATGGCTGCGAACTATTAATTAAGGGTTACCGATCGTAAAGTTCTTGTTGCTCATGTCATTTATGGCCGCGTTGCTTGTGCTGATGATCTTGATCTTGTAATTGGCTCCAGCCGCAAGTCCGGCAGGGATCGGCCAGGAGAAGCTTCCGTTCCCTGAACTGCCCTATCGACGTGCTCGCCGTGATCGTCCTGTCTAAAGTCCCTCCCTTGAAAAGCTGGATCTTCACTGTCGTTCCGGTGGCCCCTGAATATGTCCAGGTGATCGTCTTTGTGGTCCCGGCGGTCCAGGTCTGTCCTCCGTTCGGGGCGGTCACAGTTATTTTGCCGGGCACGAACTTCTGGATACGGTCGTTATCCGTATCAGCCACGTAGACATTGCCTGCCGGATCAACCGCAACACCGTAAGGACTGTTAAACTCGCCGTCGCCGGAGCCAGAGGAGCCCCATTTGGTCAGGAACGTGCCTGTCGAATTGAACTTCTGGATCCGGCCGTTATTGATCGGCAACATAGACCTTGTCCGCGGAATCGATCGCAATACCGTGAGGATAGTAGAACTGGCCGTCGCTCTGAGCCATAGGAGCCCCATTTTGTGATAAACCCGCCTGCCGGACCGAACTTCTGTATGCGATAGTTATAAATATCGGCTACATAAACCTTGCCTGTCGAGTCCACTGCTATGCCATAGGGATTGTTGAACTGGCCGTCGCCTGAGCCATAAGAGCCCCATTTTGTGAGAAACGTCCGGCTGAATTGAACTTCTGTATCCGGTTGTTATTCGTATCTGCCACGTAGATATTGCCTGCTGAGTCTATGGCAATACCGTAAGGATAGCTGAACTGGCCGTCCCCGGAGCCATAGGAGCCAAATTTGGAGAGGAAGGCGCCTGCCGGACTGAATTTCTGGACGCGATTGTTTGAGGAATCGAGCAACATAGACATTGCCTGAGGAGTCAACCGCTATGCCGGTGGGATAGCTAAACCATCCGTCTCCATGACCCTCGGCACCCCAGGTTTTTTACGAAATGCGCCTGATGAACTGAACTTCTGGATCCGGTCGTTATCTGAATCAGCCACGTAGACATTGCCTGAAGCCACTGCTAAACCAACGGGCTTGTATAGCTGGCCGTCCCGGTAACCATCGTTGCCCCAGTTTCCAATCTGCAGGCCGGCTGACGTAAACTTCTGGACACGGTCGTTATAAGTATCGGCCACATAGACATTGCCTGTTGAGTCTACTGCGATACCAGAAGGGTTATTAAAATGTCCGTCAGTGTAACCGGCGGTACCCCATTTCTTTGAGAAAGTGCCGGTCGACGTGAACTTCTGGACCCGGTCGTTATCCGTATCAATCACATAGACGTTGCCTGAGGAGTCTACTGCCACGCCGAAGGGATTGTTGAACTGACCGTTCGCTGTGCCATATGAACCCCACCCTGACAGGAATGCCCCTGCTGAGGTAAACTTCTGAATGCGGTTATTGTCGGAATCAGCCACATAGACATTGCCTGTTGAATCCACCGCAACGCCCCTTGGATAGCTGAACTGGCCGAGGGGGATGCCGTAGGCGCCCCATCTCGTAATGAAGACTCCTGCAGACGTGAATTTCTGTATCTGGTGATTATTGGTGTCGGCCACATAGACATTGCCGGAGGAGTCTACCGCAACGCCGGAGGGATTCGAAAACAGGCTGTCGCCGTAGCCGTAGGAGCCCCATTTCTTGACGAAGACGCCTGCTGACGTGAACTTCTGGATCCGGTCATTGTCTGTATCGGCCACGTAGACATTGCCTGATGAATCCACCGCAATGCCCGAAGGATTGTCGAACTGGCCGTTGCCTGTGCCATAGCCGCCCCACATTTTAATGAACGCGCCATTTGAGGAGAATTTGCTTACCCTGTTGCTTCCTGTCTCAAGAACATACACATTCTTTGACGAGTCGACCGCCACTGCGGCAGGACTATACAAATACCCGGAGTTTCCCCACTGCCCTGCATAAAAGTATGCGGCCTCTGCTGAAACAGCCCCCAGGGAAACCAATAACACGATGATCAAACCTAATGCCTTCCTTGTCTTCATGACCTCCTCCTTCTCTTTCTTTGCTGAAATCGTAATAACGATAACAAAACCGATATTTGTGTGGCAAGACCTTCGTTCTACCTAGCTAAACCCTACGCCAAAGAGTTCAATTTGTCAAACCGCGCCTGGCAGGTTATCAGTCGGGTTTTTATCTGTTTTTCCAGCCGGTTGCGTCTTTTTTCTGCAATTTCGCGGGGCATGAAAGGCCTTTTGTAACGTATACTATTCAGCATGATTAAAAAATTATTTAAAGTTATTCCTGTCCTGCTCATATCGTCTATTTTCCTTTTATACGGGTCAAAGGGGACATCTTCAGCGAATGCCGGGAAAGGGGCTGCTACCGTACGGGTAGAAAAGATTTATGACGGCGATACGATCGCTGCCTTTGTTGACGGTCAATTTCAAAAGATCCGTTTGATCGGGATAGATGCCCCTGAAATGGAGCAGAGACCCTGGGGCAGGAAGGCGAAGGAATGTATTGAGGTCCTTATAACGGACTTCGGCCTCGAAGGTCTCCCTTGAATATGATCTGGAGCGAAGGGACAAATACGGCCGTATCCTTGCCTATGTATGGACGCAGGACGGAAAGATGATCAATGAGGAGATGCTGGGAAAAGGATGCGCGGTCTTATTTACGGTCCCTCCAAATGTAAAATATGCCGGGAGATTGCGCGCTGCCCAAAAGAAAGCCCGGGACCTGAAGGCAGGCCTCTGGGGTGAACACGGTTTACAGGAGAGGCCCTACGAGTTCAGAAAGGAGCATCCGCGAAGATGATTGGTACCCGAAGCCAAATACTTCGTAGAATTATGACGATAACAGAGCCGGACACAGTAGTTTCGCTCATTCTAGAGTCATAAACCTCCGAGGTATTTGGCCTCTTTATGTTAAGATTTACATGCTGTATGAATACCTGCCTGCCGGCAGGCAGGTCGGACCAAATAATGCCGCTCAAATACTGTATCCGGTCTGCATTCAAGTTATACTGACGCATGAACTGAATTAGAGCGAAGTTGCGGAGATGTGAGTGGACTGCAGGGTGACTCAAGTTTCCGCACAGACGGTTGCTTTTCTCTGCGTACTCTTGCGGCTTTGCGCGACCTCTGCCGTTATCAGGTCTTAAAGGATTCTCTGGTGTTTAATCGCATCAGCTACTTTAGCCACCCGTGCCATCTCTTTTACGTCATGGACCCTGACGATATGCGCGCCTTTGATAATTGATATTGCTACTGAGGCCGCGGTGCCTTCGAGTCTTTCCTGTGCCGGAAGACCATCCAGAATCTTTCCCAGAAAGGCCTTTCGGGAGGGGCCTATGAGAAGAGGTTTTTCGAGCAGGGAGAACTGATCGAGATTATTGATTATCTCAAGGTTATGTTCAAAGGTCTTTCCAAAGCCGATTCCCGGGTCCAGGATGATCATATGTTCGGGAATACCGGACTTTACAGCGAGCTGTATGCTGCTTTTGAAGTAAGCCATGATCTCCGGGATCAATGCCTCATACGCCGGATTGACCTGCATATTTTTCGGTGTGCCTTTGATATGCATTATGACAACAGGCACTTTAAACCTGGAGACGACATCCGGCATTTCAGGGTCGAAGCTCATACCGCTTATATCATTGACCATGGACTGCCCCTGCCTCCAGCGCCCTTGCTGCAACCGGCGCTTTATAGGTATCTATGGAAATAGGTACGGATATCCTATCCGCAAGCGCTTCTATAACAGGCAGCGTGCGTCTCAGTTCCTCATCCAATGAAACAGGGTCAGAGCCCGGTCTGGTTGATTCTCCTCCGATATCCAGGATGTCGGCGCCGTCATCGATCATCCTGAAGGCATGATCAATTGCATGGCCTTTGTCAAAGTGCAGCCCGCCGTCTGAAAATGAATCAGGGGTAATATTGAGGATCCCCATGATATGGGTTTTTTTGCTGAAGTCGAGGTCATATCGTGACCATGCCATTCTCATTCGTACCTTTTCCTCCTAACCCGGACGAGCCGGGACCAAAATACCTTTCACCACAGAGCACGCAGAGAAAGGATCCTCCGTGGCTCAGTGGTCAACTATTTCTTTTCAATTTTACCAAACTTTATTTGTCAACTCTAAAATAAAAAAGGCGGGAAAGGTCCCGCCTTTTTTCGAATCTGTTATCGTGTTGTATCAGGCGATGCCGGTGCAGCCCGCATCATTGCACTCAGGTGCAGGAGCTTCCCTGGGAGCGTGTACCTTTGCTATCATTTCATCGATCTCAGGACTGTCCATTGTCTCCTTTTCGAGAAGTGTCTTTGCAAATGAATCGAGGATATCATAATTCTTCTCAAGCAGGGCTTTTGCTTCAACATACGCTTCTGTCACCAGACGTCTCACTTCCTCATCGATCTCAACAGCCGTCTTTTCACTGTAGTCCTTGTGCTGTGCGATCTCTCTGCCGAGGAATATCTGCTCTTCCTTTTTGCCATAAGTCAGGGGACCGAGTTTCTCGCTCATTCCCCAGATAGTGACCATCTTTCTTGCCAGTTCCGTGGCCCTTTCAATGTCATTGCCGGCGCCTGTGGTCATATGATGGAGCGCGATCTCTTCAGCAGCCCTGCCGCCCATAAGGACCCGCAAGGTATTGACAAGAAAGTCCCGGGAATAAGTATACTTATCGTCTATAGGCAGCTGCTGGGTCACCCCGAGCGCCCTTCCCCTCGGAATGATACTCACCTTATGGATAGGGTCAGTGCCTGGTGTGAGCTTGGCAACGAGCGCATGGCCTGCCTCATGGTATGCCGTGTTTTTCTTTTCTTCTTCGCTGATGATCATGCTTTTTCTCTCGACACCCATCAGTACCTTGTCCTTTGCTGCTTCCAGATCTGAGTTTTCAACCTTTGTCTTGGACTTTCTTGCCGCCAGCAGGGCCGCCTCGTTCACGAGATTGGCAAGGTCTGCGCCTGAAAAACCAGGGGCGCCTCTTGCGATTTTATCCAGATTTACGCTTTCGTCGACCGGGATGTTCCTTGTGTGCACTTTTAATATCTCGAGCCTGCCTTTGACATCCGGGAGGGGAACGACAACCTGTCTGTCGAACCTTCCCGGTCTCAGTAATGCAGGATCGAGAACATCGGGTCTGTTTGTGGCCGCGATAATTATTATCCCCTCATTGCCTTCAAAGCCGTCCATTTCAACAAGGAGCTGGTTGAGTGTCTGTTCCCTTTCGTCGTGTCCTCCGCCGAGGCCCGCCCCTCTATGTCTTCCCACAGCATCGATCTCGTCGATGAAGATAATGCAGGGAGCGCTTTTCTTCGACTGTTCGAACAGGTCGCGCACCCTTGAAGCGCCGACCCCGACGAACATTTCTACAAAGTCGGAGCCGCTGATGCTGAAAAATGGGACCCCAGCCTCTCCGGCAATGGCCCTTGCAAGAAGGGTCTTACCGGTCCCCGGGGCGCCGACAAGGAGCACTCCTTTTGGTATCTTGCCGCCCAGCTTCTGAAATTTATGAGGGTCTTTCAGGAAATCTATGATCTCCTGGACTTCCACCTTTGCCTCCTCGATCCCCGCGACATCCGAGAAGGTTATCTTGACGGCTTTTTCAGAGACCAGACGCGCCTTTGACTTGCCGAAGGACATGGCCTTGTTGCCGCCGCTCTGCATCTGCCGCATGAAGAAGATCCAGACAAGCGCGATAAAAATTATAGGCCCCCAGGTGAAGAAGAAATTGACATACCAGGGGTTCTGATCAGGCGGTTTTACAGTGATCTTCACATTTTTGGTGCGGAGGGTGTTGATCAGCTGAGGGTAATCCGGAGAATACGATTTGAATTTTGTTCCGTCCTTAAAGCGGCCGGTGATAGTGTTTTCCTTGATCGTGACTTCATCGACCTGGTCTGAGTCAAGCTTTGTCATGAATTCGGAAAAGATTATTTCTTCCTGCGTTTTTTGCGGTGCATTTAATAAGTTGAAAAGCAGGATGACCATGATCCCGACCATCAACCATATGAAAAGACTTCTATATGTGTTCAAAATTGACCTCCAAAGACATTTTCATATTCTACCATATAAAATTTTTTATTTGCAGCAGTATTGTCCTGCATTGAGGCGGTAAGAATAAAGCCGTTAACCGCAGAGTCCACAGTGGCCGCGGAGGACAATCAAGGACTTTTTAGTTTACCGGGACAAATAGTGGATCAGGCGACGACCCCAAGGCTCAGCTTTTCTTTACCATTCACGATTCACGTCTCACGATTAAATGCTGATCCAGGCAGAGAAGTCCCTGACGATATCTCTTCTGTACAGAGACTAATTGTTCTATGCCTTCTTTTGCCAGTTTTATCATTTGATCGAGGTCCTGTTCGGAAAAGGGGGCGCCTTCTGCGGTGCCCTGGATTTCCACCATATTCCCCCTGCCGGTCATGACTACATTCATATCGACCTCTGCGGTCGAGTCTTCTTCGAAACAAAGATCGAGCAGAGGCTGGTTGTGCACTATCCCTACGCTTATAGCCGCAAGATAGTCTTTTAAGGGGTTTTTGACGATCAGACCTTTTTTCATCGCGAAGAGAAGGGCATCGGCAAGACAGAGGAAAGAACCGGTTATCGCAGCGGTCCTGGTGCCTCCGTCGGCCCGGATGACATCGCAATCTATCCAGAAGGTCCTCTGGCCCAAGGCCTCGAGGTCCACTACAGACCGCAGAGACCTTCCGATGAGACGTTGAATTTCATGCGTCCTGCCGCTGACACGTCCTGTTGCAGATTCCCTGTTGGTCCTGATCTGCGTGGCCCTCGGAAGCATGGAATATTCCGCTGTTACCCATCCCCTGTTTTTGTCCTTAAGAAAGGCGGGCACCCTCTCCTCTATCGAAGCTGTACATATGACCCGCGTTTTCCCGATTTCAATCAAGACAGACCCTTCGGCTGTATCGATAAAATTTCTGGTTATTTTTACGTTGCGCATCTCGCTGTTCGTCCTGCCGTCGGGCCGCATTGTTAAACCTCCATTTCGAGTTCGATCTTTTTAATATGTTGAATATGTTCGCCCAAAAATCTTTCGCCGACAGTTATGAATTTTTCCGGCGAATCCGTCACATAGAACTCCCTGGTAATATCGCCACCTGATCTGTTCAGGAGTGAAAGGTCTCCCGAGTATTTTTTCTATTTCTCCGGCTGTTTCTATGGCTGAATCAATAAGACTTACGTCATCTCCCATAACAGCTGCGAGAATACCTTTCAGCAGAGGATAGTGTGTACAGCCGAGAACAAGGGTGTCAATGTCTTTGCGTTTCATCTCCCGCAGGTATTCCCGCGCGATCATCTCCGCGATTTTTCCGCCTGTCCAGCCTTCTTCAACGAGCGGCACAAAAAGAGGGCAGGCGATACCGAAGACTTCTATACTGTTGTCAAGGTGCCATAATGGCCCTTGCGTATGCGTTGCTTCTTATCGTGGCCTCGGTCCCGATAACGCCGATTTTTTTGTTTTCTGTTGCAGCCACCGCTGCCTTGGCCCCCGGCTCTATGACCCCGATAACAGGGACCGGGACAGAAGTCCTTATTGCTTCAAGACTTACTGAAGACACTGTATTGCAGGCAACCACGATCATTTTGACCTCTTTCGAAAAAAGGAACCTCGTATTTTCGAAGGAATACCGGGTCACGGTTTCAGGCGATCTTATGCCATAGGGCACCCGCGCGGTATCTCCGAGATAGACCGTGCTTTCAAGAGGAAATTTATTGTATATCTCTTTCAGCACTGTCAGCCCGCCTATGCCTGAGTCGAATATGCCTATTGGTTTTGCTTCCTTATTCATCCTGTATCTTGATGTCTCCCTTGAGTTCTGATGAAAAAGTATTCTTCAGCGGGTACTTCAGGAAAAAATGGCCGCCCAGTGTTTCTATCTCCTTGCCCTCCACCAGTATCTTGACGTCCTGAAAATCCTGGACATTGGAAACAAGGCTTTCATATATGCCTTTCAGGAGCAGATATTCCGAGAGTGCGTCCCCCTGAAAATTCCTGCGCACTTCATCTGAAAGATCAACATAGAGCATCTGCGACTCGTCTTTATAGAGCCCGAGCAATTTTACGTTTTTGGGTACGGATGAACCTCCCTCTGTAAACGTCGGCTTAAAGAACTCTTCGATGACCGCCTCTGCAAGGGCTGTATTGCTTATCCTTTTGGGGATTTTTCTCTCTGTCATCTCAAGGCGGTTGTTATGGGGCTGATAGATTCTGAGGACGGAAAAATCTATTGATTCCATGAGAGGGCTTTGGCCGTTGGCTGAAGGGAGCTGTTTTTCCTGACGGAAGAAAGAGCGCATGAAGAAATAGCTTCCAGCCGCCCCTGCCAGAAAGAACAGGATGACGGCAATTACCCAGAATCTTCTGTTATTCATAGGACCGGATACCTTTGACCACAGCATTTACCAGAAGGTCACGCATTTTCTGGTCGTAGCTGTTCGACTGCAATGAAGGATATTCTATAAGGACCGCGGTCGCGTCCATGGAATTCAAAACCGGCAGCGGCAGTTCTCTCGCAAATACGTCTCCCTTAAATGTATCCTTTAAAAACCCGCCTATCGTCTTTGCCAGGGTCCTGCTTTTTTCTATATGCCTGCCCTGCTTTGCAGTCAGACCGTACAGTTTCACAGGGGCCTCAGTTGCCGTGTCGTCAACCGTTGCAGTGTATACAACGAAGGCATTGGAGGCAGAGGAATGAATGGAGATGAATATGTCGGGTTTCCTGCTGTTTGCGGCCATGATCCTCTCGGAAAGGATAAAGACTGGTCCACCTTTCGTGTCAGAAAGACCTTGTCCCCTTTTTTAGCGAGGGCGGCATTAAGGTCTTTTGCAAGAAGCAGGTCAAGGTCTTTTTCCTTTGCGTCCTTGGATATTATGCCGTAGTCGTATCCGCCGTGACCGGCATCGAGGAAAACGATCTTCGGCGCCGCCGGTTTTGCAGCGGGTTGTTCCTGCCCATTTTTTTGTTCCTGCTTCTGCTCGGCCTTTTTTTCTGCTGGTACGGCCTTCTTTTCTATTGGCTCGACCTTCTTTTCTGTTGGCTCGACCTTCTTTTCTATTGGAGCGGACTGCTTTTCTGCCGGTGCAGCCAGTTCCTTCACAGCTTTCTGGCTGAGCTTGAGGTCAATCACAATTCGCGCCGGAGAAGTCAGTTTATATGACTTGAGATCTTCCACATTATTCAGGGTAATTGTCAGATAACGATCTCTTACCGTCGTATCGAAGAAAAAGTCTTTCTGTTTCTTCAGTTCAAAAATGGCTGGAAATTCAACTTTGATGCTGGAAAAAGTGGCAATGATGTTGGAGTTTTTAATGAAATTATCGTCTGACTCCAGGACGACCCGCATGATATTGTCACGCTGGCTGTATCTCAGAGAAACCTCTTTTTTTTCTTCCGCAAAAAGGGGAAAGACGGTCATTAAAACTACGATGAATATTAATAGTAACTTTTTCATGCCTCTATACATTTTCCATATATAGATGATGTTTTGCAATAAAAGGGAGGAGACAAGCCGGAACTTCAACTTTGCCTTGCCATGCGCAGGCAGCAAGGGTATGGGATTATTCCGGTCATTAAAGGGCTCAATTTTTTTACTGTCTTTCTAGGATAAGTTACCCCGCTGACTAGGAACTCCTTCCGATTGTTAAGGCGGCGAGGTTAAGTTATCCTAAAGCCAGAAAATAAAACAGAAAAAAGATGAAAGGAGAAAACACCATGTTAAAGTACAGCGGAGGAGAAAAAGCAGGAACAGGGACGTACTGGAATTTGCACAACGGGCAGAGGGTTGATATCAGCGGGGAAGGCATACTGCCGGGCAGCGGAAAGGTTGCATTTTACAGGATGCCTGCGGCGGCCATCATCGTCGTCGCTCCGGTACTGGGGCTTGTGTACGCAGCGTTTTTGCCCTTCATCGGGATAGCCATGCTGGTGAAACTTTTGGCCCAGAAGATAGGGGGCGGAGTGCTGGAGACGATCCAGGGCAGCGCGTCTTTTGGTTGGAGGCCGAGTGAGTCATACCTGTCCGGCAGGAGGATTGTGAAGAAGGCAGAAGCCCCTGAAGAAGGAGATGAACAGGACAAACGCTGAACAAGCGCAAAAAGAGGGGCCCCATACAAAGGAGGCCCCTCTTTTTTACTCCTTTTTTAAGATAGTCCCACGTTCCCTAATTGCAAGCTTTATTGCGTACTCAGGTTTCCCACATCCCACGCATATGACTAAGATTTGCCGCTTGTTTTCCTGTATGCCGATGTCTGCGGAAAAGAACCCTGTTCCGTCCCCATCTTTATGATCCTGACAACTCTTCCTTCCCCCCGGCCGGCGGAGATAAGGCCGAGTCGGCCCTTATCCCCCATTGCGGCACGCTGATGCAGGCGATGGAGACCTCAAAGCTACCGCCGGGGCGCAAAATTGCATATAAGACACCAATAAGGATGCCTGGATGCCCGGCGTTATGAAAGGGGAGGGCGCGTCATGTTTTTGCAGCTCCGGATGCGATCGTTTGTTACCGTGGTCCCAAAACGGATCGTCCGGAGCTGCTAGCAGACTCTGTAATTACTCTCCCGGCGGTGGAGGCGGTGGATAGTCGGCCGGAGGAGGGGGAGCCATCATCTCGGACGGCTCCGAACTCTCCGGAGAGGTGAACTCCCCGGAGACAGGGACCTTGTTCCCCTTTGCGTACATGCATTGCACATAGGCGTTGTCATAGCGCCATTGTGCCTCATAATAGGAATTCGCTGCATAGCCGGAACCGGCTGCGCTCCCGACGATTAGTCCTGTGCCGGCGCCGATCGCCGCACCTGAACCCATATCACCTGAGGCGCTCCCTATCGCTGCTCCTGCGGCAGCACCTAAGGCCGTGCCGACGATTGCGCTCGAAACAGCCGCGTTCTGTCCGGCCTGGGTCGCTCCGCCTGCCTGCTCGTAAGCGAACTGGCGGCATGTGGCGTCGTCGATTCGAAACTGCTCAAAGCTCTTGCCCGTGCCGGGAAGGGACATGACAGTTGGGCCGGTCGGCACTGTAGCGCATCCTGAAAGAACCGCTATTACCAATAAAAACGGAAATATCAACCAGTTTCGCATGAAATTACCTCCCCGGTTCCGCAGGCGGTTCCGCAGGCATGGTCTGCCAGCCGCCCGGGCATTCTTTTACATAAGGGTAATAAGCCTTTGAGTCGGGGCAATAGTACCAGACGCCAGTTGGAGCGGACTCTTGCGCTGCCCCTTCCTCTTCTGCCCCTTCCTGTTCACGCTCGATGTAAGTAGACGGCGTTGAAGGCACTACTACTGAGGGCGAGTAGCCCGGATAGTAATAAGGGTAGTAGCCCGGATAGTAGTAAGGGTAATAACCACCGTAGTAACCACCGTAGTAACCCCACGGCCTCCACCAGCCATAACCTCCATAATATCGCGGGCCGTAATAGCGGTGGCCATAATAATGTCCGCCCCGGTAATAGTGTCCACCGCCATAATAACCACCGCCACGATACCCGCCGCCATAATAACCACCGCCACGATACCCGCCGCCATAATAACCACCGCCACGATACCCGCCGCTATAATGACCACCGCTATAATGACCACCGCCACGATACCCGCCGCCACGGTCGTCAGCGTATGTCATGCTTGCTGCCAACAGGGTCGCCGCTAATACAATCACCAGCAATGTCAATACTGACTTAATCGATCTCATCTCTCGTCCTCCTTACCATACAGGACAATTGGTTTTACTTAAACCGTCCAAGCTGACTCGCCAGGTAGTCCCCTGGGCGTACCTATGCACGCGTTTATTTAGGCATCCTTAATATAATGCTAGGCCAAAACAATGCCCTTGTCAAGCGGTTGAGAAGATAGGAAATCCTCAGACTTTTTCGTAAAGATTGAGAGTCGCATGTCGTGAAATTTAACCCGGAAAATGCAATGACTGGGGGACTTGATGCATAGTGAAACACAAATATTTAAACATTCCTCAGCTTTTTCCCCGGACGTATTTTTCAAGACAAAATTAATGATATCCATAGAGGAAAAAGTGTCTAACCTAAAATTAGAACTTGACATTTCAGTTATAATTTAATAAGCTAAACTTATAGGCAAAGGCTTATAGCTTAATAAATAAGCCTTATAGAAAAATTTAAATGGGCTTGGCCCCGGAAAGGAAGCAAAGTATATGGTAAAGGATGGAAGAAAAGACGGGAATGCAGTTAAAGCAGGGTCGGAGTGGCTGCCGGCAGTGCCACCTGTTCTTGCTCTGATCGCTGTAGGTGTATTACCGCCATTGTTGAAGGGTCTTTATGAGCCGTATGTCGGCAACCTTGTGACGGCCTACGTTGCATTTGGCATGCTTTTTATGGTCGCAGTCGTAGGCGGGCTGTCGCTTATGGTATATCGCGACCGTTCAGCTCTTTCACGGAGCACCAAGGTATTCAGATTCAGACCAGACGAGACTGTCTCTGACACGGATGAGCTGGCCCCGATAAAAGTTCAGGCCGGCCAGTCTGACAAAGAATAAGTAGACCGCGTTCTGAAGATGGGGAGGCCGGGAGCAAAGCCTGGCCTTCCCATCTGCTGTCTCAGGTCGAATTATCCCCCGAAGCCGGTTTTATCGCGTCAGAGCTGTCATATCCGGAATAATTGACCTTTGAAGAAACCTCGTGCATCTCCATCTCTTCTGAAGGAAATGGCTTGAGCAGTTCCGGCAGGAGCTCCGGGGTCAGCTCCCCGGGATTGAGCCAAACGTCCTGCTTGTCCTTCGGAATTATAGCAGGCATTCTGTCGTGAATCAGGGCCAGCAGCTCATTTGGGGCGGTAGTAATGATTGTGCAGGTGCAGATCCTTTCTCCCACCGGTGAAGTCCATGGGCTGTAGAGTCCCGCAAGACCGAAGGGTTTCCCTGTTTTGAGGCTGACGTATACAGGGACCTTCTTCCTGCCTTTTTTTACCCACTCATAGAAGCCATCAGCAATGACAAGGCATCTTTGATTCTTAAACGCAGACCTGAAGGCCGGTTTTGACGCAACTGTCTCGGCCCTTGCATTGATCATGCTGCTGCCGATTGAGGAGTCCCTGGCCCCGGCAGGAATGAAGCCCCACTTGCACTTGACAAGCTGCCTGACCCCTCTATGATTCAGAATGACAATATCCTGAGTGGGAGAAATGTTGTAGCTGGGAGCCATCTCAATAGAAGCCTGTCCCACATTAAACTCGTCGGCGATTGAAGCAACTGAACTGCTTCTTACAAAACGGCCGCACATTTATCTGTCGCCGCACAATTGCAATTTATCGTATGCCTGCATATTTTAATGTCGCATAAAAGATGGCCCGGAGGCAATGGGAAACTTTAGAAGGGTCTGGGGGCGATGCCGGAAGGGGCATGAGTGGCAGAATGTGATCGGGGATTGGTCCGGAGCGGGACGTGTTCGGCCTGTGTGCTGTAGGCAAAAGGGAGTTGATGCTGGTAGGAATAATTGTTTCGCCTTAGAGGCTTTTACTTATATGGCGAAAGGCCCCACTTCCCTACCTTCGCCCTTATCGCGCCAAAGTCTTTCCCTTTGGGCATCACAAAAAGGCATTTGCCGCTGCTCTTCAATTCCCAAAGGTCGCCGAGCCTGCGCTTCTCTTTGGAATCGTCGTTGCTCCAGCGGTCCGCTCCTTTGTACTCAACCACAAGCAACCGCCCGTCTTTGAGCCTGCAGACAAAATCCGGATAGAACTTATCCGTTGCCGTCTGGAGCCAAAAGGCAAAATTCGGTTGGCGCTCAAGGTTCCGCACCCAAAATTCAATCTCATCCATCTGATCAATAAACTGGGCGCAGAGGAATTCCTCGCCTTCACCTGCCAGTTCACCAACTTTAGGATAATAATGCTTATTGAATGAGTCTGAGGACGGACACCACGCACGGGCAGGGTATTGGTCCGGCTGATAGGTAAAGCAGCGCTCAGGAGTAACAACAATCTGCTCTCCGCCGTTACCGAACAACAACCCCTGATGCGCCATTTGCCGGGCCTCCTGTCGACAGGCCTTGATCTTATCCTCTGCAATCCTGCGCAGGTCAAACTTCTTGCGGACAAGCCGACCAAGGGGCATCTCACGATTGTCCAGCAGATCGCCTGTCATTGACGTAATGAAGATTGTCTTCTCCTGAGAGGACAGCTCTATGAAATAAAGATTCCGGTCGAGCCAGTTAATCAATTCCGCCTCTGTCCAGTTCTCAACAGCATCGATAAGCTGAAGCTGCCGGTTCAGCTCAGGAATGAATCTGCTCCTGACTTTTCCTTCTTCGCCTACATCGATTTCGCCGAACTTCCCTTTCTCTTCGCTAAGGATAGCGAATTCCTCTTTAGTCAGTTTTGCGTCAAAGCTGTTCAACTCCCAGCCATTTTCTATAAGATGATCTTCCTCTAAAAGCTCCAGTTGTGCTTCCCGCCTGATACACATCACAGGAATCTCAAACAGAAACCCACGTTCAGCAGGGCTTTTGAAGATCTCTGTAACTTGCTCGTTGTATTGCCGCACCCCGGTTGTCCACTGTTCCCGCGCCGACTCCATGACCAGAAGTTCCTTAACCGCTGCTTCTTCTCCTGCATCAAGAACCGCCCTCAGAATTATGGTCTTGCTTACCGGATCAATCTCAATTTTATTCTGTAATTTTGGATAGAGCTGCTTGGGATCTGGGACTTCAGACAATACAATCGTCTTTGGCGGAAGGATCTTGTTCGAAAGCTGAAGTCCAAGAGCTTCCTGTGTTGGCTCAAACGGCCTTATAAAGTCCTGTGCCTCCTGACGATTAAAGCCGTTCTCAACAAGGGCGTCCACGAGGTTCTGGGCGGCTTCTGCGAAGTTCGGAGATGCAACAAAGGCATATGCGCGGTCCAGGTCTTTATTGGCCTTGGGCTTGCAGTACGGCAGACGCAGGACGCGTCCAAGAATCTGTTCGACAGCCCCGATAGCGCGTTGCTCCGCAACCGAGCAGAGCACATATGCAAACGGACAATCCCACCCCTCACGCAAGGCTTGGACCGTGATGATATACCTGATTTCACATTTTTCATCCGCCAGGTCTATGCCTTCCAGCCCTTTGGTCTCTCCTGTGGCCCGCACAATCTGGCTCGCCGGGATATGATGATCTTCAATGAGTGATTTTTCTATGACATCAACGGTCAACGTAGCATGTCCCTGTCTTTTAGGCTGGGCCTGAAGCAGCATGATAGGCCGGATATAATCGCCGGTTCTGCGGCGGTCCTCGATTGCTTTCTTTTCGAGGTCAACACGTTCCGCAATCGCGTCGCTCAGGAGCGCCTGCCAGTCAGTCCGCGTCTCAAGCCGAATCGGCAGCTTGATCATGTTTTCCGCCTTTAACTCAGCAGCGGCAACACTGTGCAGGACATTGCTCGGGTTATGGCTGCTGTCCGGTGTGGCGGTGAATTCGATAATCGCAGATGGTCTGAATCTGGCCAACGTGTCAAAGGAAAGGTCTGTCCGGGCATTATGGGCCTCATCTACGATCACCAGCGGCCGGTGTATCCTCATAACATTTGCAAGCGAGTATGGCAGCACGCCGTTCGTGTCCCTGTCGAGTTTTTCCATTATTTCATTCGGAAGGTTCTTGAAATGATGGTCCAGCGCACCGGAGCTTTCATACACCTTACGGCCTTCCCTGTCTTCCACGCGAAATGCCTGTAATGTTGCCACAATTATCACGGTCGAGCCGGACAAGTCGCCTGCCCTAAGATACAGCGCCTCGCCTATGTCTTTGATCGTAATAGCGCCAAGGGTACACTCCAAAGCCTGTCGATATGCGTGCTCCCGGTCCTTCAGTGCCTTAAGGGTCTGCTCTCTGATGGCGTTTGACGGTACAAGCCACAGAATAAGGGAATTCTCCTTTTTCAAGTATTCCTTGTTAGCGACTGCCACCGTATGGCATGCAAGCAGCGTCTTGCCGCCGCCGGTCGGCAGGCGCAGGCAGACATAAGGGATGTCGGCCAACTCCGACGGTTCCTTGATCGAACGGTACGGAATGCCCTGTTCCCACAAAAGGCGTGTGGTCTGATAGAAAGCGGCATCCGCATCCTGCATGCGATCACATGCCTTGAGATACATGCGGAGCGATTCGAGGGCCTTTTCCTGGTAGTCTTTCAATCTCAGCATTACCGCATCCTTATGCAAATTTCGTCATTCCCGCGAAGGCGGGAATCCAGGTTCTCGTCTCTAAAGTCCCCTCTTGGGAGGGGCGTAGGGGTGGGTTGATTGTTATTGTGTCTATTTTTCATCTCGTTCGTATCTCATACGGCGTCTGTCGAAAGATAATGTTTTCCCTCTTCAGCCTCTGCGGACTGAGCCGACAGGCGGTCCCGTAAATAACCTTTGCACCGTCGTGAGCAGGTAAATTGCGTAGCACATCGTTCGTCAGAACATTTCCACCATTCGGCTGCTTGTCTCCAAGTACGCCGTTGAAGAGCAGATAGACTGCTATGCCGTTGTACACGCCAAGAAGCAGCGTCTTCCCTGTAGCCCGTTTCGGTATAGGCTGGCCAGTCTCGGTGAAGAAGACATGAGCGGCAAGGTCGGGGAACGTCACCTTTTCGTGGATGTTGCCTTTTTCGTTGAATAACGGTTCGGCAAGCGTGCAGTATTTGAAACCACCGCTGAGAGCCGGCAGCTTTCCGTGCCCCTTTATTACGCGTTCGAGTCGTTGTGCCGTTACATCTCGACAAATATTTTCGTCCATTTCGACAAGAATGAACCTACGATTGCCGCCGTCCTTGTTCAAGTCGAGAGTTGCATGTCCCGTCGTCCCGCTTCCAGCGAAGGAGTCCAAGATGAGCGCTTCTTTATCCGTCGCGATTTCAAGAATACGTTTGATAAGACGAGTTGGCTTTGGCGTGTCAAAGGCTGTTTGCGTTCCGAGAATCGACTGAATCTCTTTTCTCGATTCATCAGTATGACCAACCTCTTCATGGGGCCACCATGTCCATGGCACCATGCCGTCAATATCCTTGACAAACTGGATTCGTGAAGGCACGGCATTGCCGTCCTTGCCAAAATAGATTCTATTGTCATCTAGCAATCGCTGATATTCTGATTCGATTACCTTCCAACAAGAGCCTTCTGGTGGTCGGTGCTTTTTTCCTGTGATGGGCGAAACAATTTCATACATCTGATTTGGTCTAAAACCCTGCGCCGAAAGAGATACAGCTCGCCAACGCCCCCTTTGGTCATTATTTGGATTCTTGTATACAGCCAATTGCTTTTCTCCAAGAGATAATTTATTGCGTAATTCCTTGAAGCGCTTTGGAACCATTGCATAAACCAGCACATACTCATGCACGTCACCAATGGCTTCTCGGTTCTCCCGTGAGTAACGCTTCTGCCAGACATTACAAGCGACAAATCGCTGTCTCCCGAAAATCTCATCCATCAAGTAGCGCAAAGAAGCTACTTCAGAGTCATCTATTGAAAGCCATATAGACCCATCATTGCTTAGAAACTCCTTTAAAAGAGACAGTCGCGGATACATCATACACAGCCACTTATCGTGACGAGTAAGATCCTCCGTTTCCCTTCCCGTCACTTTGCCAAGCCATTGCCGCATCTCCGGACTGTTCACGGCGTCGTTATAGACCCAGTTCTCGTTGCCGGTATTGTAAGGCGGATCAATGTAGATGCACTTCACCTTTCCGGCATAGTACGGAAGCAACGCCTTGAGCGCCAGAAGATTGTCGCCCTGCACAAGCAGATTCCCGGCATCCGGATCGCCGACAGAAAGACTGCTGTCGCACCCGAGCAACCGGTACGGCACCTCCCGGTGATGATTCAAAACCGCCTTTTTTCCTATCCAATCAAGAGTGGGCATTATTTAAAAGAATCGACCGCTCAAAAAGCAGCCTATTACTTTTTTTCTCCTCCCAGTAATTTTTTAATGATACTTGATCCTGCGATTATCAAATGCAGGCTTAGTTCCTTAGAGCACATTAACGACATGAAAATTAATCAGGGGATTTTCGATTGCGCCTGCAACATATTCGATTTTACAGGCACTCTTCCGATCAAAGGATGAGTATATTACTTGCTCCGCATCACATACGACGGCAAGATTCGGGTTGTGTGTCACCATAATGATTTGCCGACGTTTCTTCGCTTCACTTAGCACGGGCACAAGCAGGCTGACAACGGTTTCATTGTCAAGATTCTCTTCTGGTTGATCCAAAATTATTGGATTGCGCCCCTTGTCAACCAACAAATAAAAAATAAGAAGAAGCGCACCTCTCTGGCCTGGCGATAACTGTTCAATATGTGTATCTTGAAATAGCAAAGAGTAACGAGGACCTAAGAATGGCAAACCAAATAACAGGTCATAGACATCGCTCGGTGTTTTATTCACTCCACTAACCGTTTTATTTAAACGAAGCATTGAGGAAATGCCAACTCCCTGTGGATTATTCCCATTTGCGGCAGCTACAATTTTCGAGTGTAACTCAGTAACAAAGTTCAATAAATCAGATTTCTTGTTGAGGTCATATTTTTCGGCAATCTTCCTCACCGTGGCATAGCTTTCGTCACCTCGAAAATCACCCGTGGTCTGCTTAATCATTGCAAATAATGAAGCAGCAAGTGCATCAGAAGAGCCCCCCAAGGATGCCTGGAATTGTAGTTTGTATTCGTCTCGAATCAGATTATTACTTTGTATAAGGTCTTGTACCGGCTTAAACAACTCTTCTCGTGCATTTCTTTGCGCATTAAGAATGTCAAAAATCTCTTCCGTAAGAGCCAGTCTTCTTTCTTGTTTGTCCTTCAATATTGCAGGGAGCTGGTCAAGCTGTGTGAGCCTCGCATTGATACCCTCTAGCGTTTCAGGAATATCCGATGAGCCTACTAATTCTTGAAATTTCTCCGCCCACGTCTCACGTGCCTTCAAACTCTGCTCGTAGCGCAATTGAGGTTCGTTCAACTTAGCTTTGAACGCTGTTTGTTCAGCTAGCAAGCTCTGCTTCTTACGCTCATTAACAGCGGCTTTGTCTGCGCTGGCCTTCTGCGCTTGAGGTACCAGCTCTGCTAATTGATCGAGCGGTTCCTCATTGATAGTTAGCTCTGCAATCTCTAAGACGGCGAGATCTAATATTTTAAGGTCGTCAATTGTATCATCCTGAAACTGCTTATACTGCTTCTGCAGAAGACGCAACCTGTCGCGAACTGCTTTTATGGCCCTTGCTTTGGCTGCCAGATGTGAATCTTCGGTAATAGCCGCGTTGGATTGTTCTTCTAACTTCTTTAGTAGCCCTGCAATCTTTTCAAGTTCAACGGCGGACTGTTTCTGCTCAAGTGTTAATTGTTCAGCAGGCTTTGGCTCAACTTTGGGTTCAAGCTTCTTGTGTTCCTCAATTTGTTTAAGCTTCAGAGCTTGAAGCTCTGCTAGACTTCGTCTGACGTCTGGCTGCAGTTGAGATTCAGTCCATTCAATTTCTTGATTAAGCCTTTTGAGGTCTTTTCTGTATTCCCCCAGTTGATCTCGATAGCTGCTTTCTTGTTGGTCTATCAGTTGATCGAAATCAAGCGCTTTCTGACGAATGGCCGAACTCGTATGAGAAAAAATGACTGCCCTGAGTTCCTTCTCGAACACATCAGATAGCCCTGACACATGGTCGTTACAGAGCTTTTCGAAATGCGCTTGGGGTATGTAGCGTACCAGTTCAACAGCTTCAGAAGGCGGGTCGTCAAAGAGACCGCGTTGCTTTACAGTCTGATCACACCACTTGATTGTTCCAGTAAAGTGCTCGGCTAATTTTCTTGGCTTCTGTCGAAATCTGCGGTCTGAAAGAAATGAGAAATGATCTTTCTGCCGAGAATTTCCGAGGAGGGCAATAACGTCAGCTAGTGCGCTTTTCCCGCTGCCTTTGTTGCCAATGATGGCAACCAGATCAGGATTAAGATCGATATTGCAGTTGGACAACCACTGATCTGTAATCTGGCTATCTTCATTTTTCTCTACCTTAACTGAGTCGATAAAGAATGTTTTATTCTCTGCAACTTCAACAAGTTTTGGCGGACGATCGCCGATGTACGAACGTTTTGCGGGCTCTTTAATTGCCTGCTTTAACCCCAAAAAGGTTGGGTCGGCTTTAATCCAAGTGGCTTTGCCTGATGGATATTTCCCGTAGTCTGCAAATGAATGAGCATCACTGCCAGAAACAGCGAGTCTTGGTATTCCTTCAAGTGCAGCCTGAAACGCGTCAAACCATTCCTCATTGTCTTTGGTTTTAACACCAGTGAATGCAGCCCATAATTCTTGACGACGGGTTTCAAAGATTGGCGAAAAACCCATCATGCCTATCACATAGGCATAATGAGTTTTCCAATCGGCCTTTGCCAGCCCATCATTAGTATCCCAAGGCATGAATCCTATGGCTTTTTCACCAGGAACCTTATTTATAGCTTCTTGATATGTAGTAGGCGTTATTTCCGCAATTTTAGATCCGGCCAAAAGGGCACCCTTTCCGTCGATAGCAACATCGTCGGGATTAAATCCAACTTTAGCCAGGAGATCATCTCCCGCTTTTTCTCTCGCAAGGCGAATTAAGCATTCATCTGATAGAGGTTGATTGATCAGTGCAACCTCAAGTTTCGATTTAAAATTATGTAAATCCTGATCCGATACATTGTCGGCAAATACGACATGGGCATTTAGCCGATACTTGGTCGGAGAAACAAGTCTAAGTTCAATTCCTGGAAAAATCTTTTTATTAAGCTTAGGTGAACCGACTTCGGCAAGTCGTTTATTAAGTGCAAGCCACCCATCAAAAGTCCAGTAGTCCATCAGGACAAATACTTCAGGTTCAGCCTGATTTAGAGCATTAATCATCTGATCAACGGAGGCAGTCTTTTCACTTGTAGACATCTGGCAATAACGTTTTCCCCCTTTCCATTCAAACGATGCTGGCGTATGAATGTGTAGATCCCACTGTCGCCACTCAGATCCACGAGGGAAGTTTTGTTTTACGTCCTCCATTTCAATTGCAACTCCTTTATGTTTAGGAATCCAGTTCTTTTAACGGTGTATCATTAGTTTCCAAGCTTTGCAATTCCAAACCCTCTATCTCTTGCAACGATTTCCCAGCAATTCCCTGCAAGTCCCCATACATACCCACGGTTGCCTGCATGACGCGGCCAATCTGCTCTTCACGCTTGGCCCATTGCTTCGTTATAGCTTTTTTCTCCTTGTCCAGGTCTTCCTGCATGGTAGAAAAAGCCTCAACAATGGCATGGACACGCTGACGAAAACGTGGGCCAGTAAGGTACTGATAAACCATTTCCATTTTGGAATCCTGCCCCTCTGTGGCCTTGCGGGCCGACACAACCTCGATCAATGTATGGCGGAGCGTTACGGCTACTGGAAGGGCCGCTCTTGGATGGACTACCCAAACCCCGTCGATCAATTCAAACGTCTCGACGCCCTTTGGCAGGGCCTGGGTGACGATCACTGCAACTTCCGCCTTGGCAGTTCGCTGGTCATCACGTAGTTTTGAAAGCCATCCGTCGCTCCAATTCTTGGTGCGTTTGGATTCCCATAAGATCGTGCCACAGGGCTGCCCCAATGGCCCGCAGACTCGCTGCAATATATCACCGCCGTGCTCACCTTTAGGAACAGGGTCAATAGAATCATGCGGAAACTTCCCGCGTAAAAGCTCCTCAAGTGCAAGCTCCTGCACTTCTCCCTGGAGTTGCTGAGAGCCTTGTTCCGCCCTTCTTTTAAGTTCTTCAATCTGCTTTTGCATCGAGGTAATGGTCTGTTCCTTTTCCATGACCTTCAGGGACAATTTTTCTTCAGCTTCTTTTCTTGCCTGCTCGCGGGCCACGGATAGACCCTCCTGAATCTTTTTCTCAACCGTAAGGTCCAGTTCGCGTTTTGCGTCATCCAGTTCTCGCTGTTTGCGCATAAGGTCAGCCTGTGCCTTCTGCGCCTCGGCGAGTTTTTCGTCTCGCTGTTTGAGTATCCCTTGTAACTCGCATAGCTCTTTCGCGTTATGCTCAAGATCGGCTGCAATAGCGAGTTTGGCCTTTTTTGCCTCCTCGGCTATGATCTTGGTGCGTTCCTGCCGAATTTTTTCCGCAACTTGATCCTCAATTGAAGCCTTCTCCTTTAAAAGCACCTTTTCCTTCTCACGAAGTGCAATCTCGCGGTTTGCGATGTCAGCGTCCTTTTGCGATAATTGGTTTTCAAAGTCACGGCGCGTCGCTTCTATTAAAGGGGCGGCCAGAGATTCGGTGAGTTTAATTTCGATTTTACAATTAGGACAAATGATTGTTGGCTCTGTCATTTGATTCTCCTTGCTGTAACAAAAGGGAAAAAGGTCTTAACGGATATATATATTTCGGAGGTTATCCTGGACAGGTGATGTGGCCGCATGACTGGCCTGATAAAAGTCATCAAATAAACTGCATCTGCTATCAATGGCTAACTTTTCCCTTCTTTCAAAAAATCAATTAATGATAGTACGAAACTCCCATTGGTGACAACATCTATTTATACCTCTCACAGCTGTTTCTAGGTTATCCAGTCGAGTAGTGGCTGCCAAGCAAAGTTTGTTTCGGAAATACGCACCAGTTTCCACTTGCCGAGAATGTGGGTTATCAGGTGAAGTGCCAGTTTCCAAGGACCTTGTCGTGCCCAGAGACCTTAGCGCCTCCATATCCGATGTCCTACGTGAATTGGACGAACTGGACTCCGGGGACAGCCCTGAAGTAAAAAGCGCCAGAAAGATAATTCAGCAAATGCTCGCTCGCGAGGCAAAGACACGGCATGAGATAGAAACAAATATTCACGGCGTATTGTCGGCTATAAACCTTCTTCTCAGGGCCGCTTCAGACACATCCCAGGTCAGGGCGATGATGGATGAAATCCTCAGGGGTTTGGAGAGCAGGTATTATTTTGCGGATTAGTCTGTCTGCAGAGGTCTGAAAGGTCCTTATGTTCAAATGCAGAGAAGTTCACTCCTGGCAAAGCAGGCAGGAGTGAACTTCTCTGCAAGAAAGCGGCGGAGATGACAAACCAGGGCTTCAACAACTTGCGGCTGACACCGCGTGCCATACCAACGCCGCGAGGTGCCGTCAGAGAAGCCTACGGCTGCAAGTTGGCGAGACATGACGGGTCAGATGTGGCAGCCCCGCTGGCGCCGTTTAGGGACCCGAATCGACCATTGACATATCCCCCAAACACGCATGATCCCCCATAATTCCCATTGTTGACTGTTGTTGAATTTGGAAGATCAAAGATTGTGGTGCCTGTAAAATTTCCGAGATTGGTGCCTGAATTTTCCTCAACATGGATGCCATCCGCCGTATTCGAGTTGATGAGATTCTTGCTTATGGACGCCTGTGATGCGCCCTTGACTACTATCCCGTTATTTGTGTTGCCGAGTATTTTATTCCCGACAATAACTGCTGAGGATGAACGGAAAACACCGATGCCGTTATGCCCGTTTTTCTGGACAGTGTTTGCCTTTGCTGCAGTGTCACTATAAGTGATAAACCCGATATGAGCACTGGCGCTGTCATTGACGTTGATGCCGCTGTTCGCATTGTTTCTTATGATGTTTCCTACTATGTCCGCGTGGCTGACTTGTGAGACGCTGATTCCATTACGGGCCGTATTCTCAATGGTATTGGTATCGATCGTCGCGGTGCCGCCGCGGGTTACACGTATCCCGTCATAACCGCCCGTGATTTTCAGTCTCTTTATGATGATCCCTCTTCCCATGATGTCAATGGCAGGTTTACCGGCATTGACTCCACTGACCGCCGCGGTGCCCCCTCCATTGATCGTTATACGATTTTTTGATTCATTGATACTTACATTCTCGTTGCATGTCCCGGTGACATTTATGACCGTCCCGGGAGCTGCAGCATTAACAGCAGCCTGTAAAGTAGCTGCTCCGCAATCAACCGTAACGGTAGCTGCCCTGCCTTCCGCAGGTAAGGAGATGAAAGTTATGAGGAAGGTCATGAGTGCCATTAGCTTTACTTTCTTTTGCATATTGCCTCCTTGCATATCTGTAATTATTGAGAATCCGGCGAAGTGGCATATTTTAGACATTCTCATGTTATAAAGGCCAATAATTTATGCTTATAAATCCAATAAGAATGGGGCTGGTTCCTATGTCGGGATACCATCATGTGCAGTAAATAAATAGTTCTGTTGTCAACAAATAGAATTGTCCGGTTATGGAGCACATAAACTGTCCGGTCAGTAGCTATTGAATATCAGGCAACTTTTTTATTGCAGTTGGAGACCTCCTTCCCTTTGGAATTAAAGGACGCCAGTTTTCTGTGTCCGTGGAATATGGCGATGGTTTTGTTTGTATAGCGATGAACACGGACCTTCACTTTAACGTAGTGAAAGCGGTACTTATCGGGCTGAATCTGGAGGGTCATACCATCGAATTTGACACAATTGTCATTACCAACCGTACGCTCATACTGTTCGCAGAGGGTGTCTTGAAGAGGTGTTCCGACCCATGGCACGAACATGCTGGCTGACTCCTCTGGGGTCACAGCAAACTCCTCGTTAAAGGCAGGCATATAAACGTCACGGATATAGACATTGGCTTGTTTAATTTCCGTGATGCCGGCAAGGGCGAGTTCTTTGACAAGCCTCTCCTGGTGGGTACGAAAGGCGCGTTCAGAGCGTCCACGGGCCTCGGGAGAGTAAGCCGGAATCATCTCAATCCCTAACTGCCTCATGGCACGACCGAACTGAGTCAGATTCTCCTTGTCCACTTTCTTCCCCGCCTCAGGGGTATGCCAGTAGTGGCTGCCGCGATCAGTATAAAGTGAGGCAAATACTCCGTGCTTGTCGATGACCTCATTGACTCCCTGAAAACTGCTCTGAGTCCCTTCTTCCTCGACAAAGAACATCGAGTAATGTTCACTGGGAAGCATCATCCATCGTTACTATCAGATCCCATAACTTCCCTGGTACCCACTCATGCTTGGAGCCGTCCTGATGCAGCATCATTCCGATATACGGAGCCCGTGGTCGCTGTTTCCGGTGAGTTCCCTTGAGGGAAGCCTTAGACACAAGCCCCCTGCCCTGCAGGGTATTCTTTACCCATGTGTAGCTTCTGAGACCTCCGTGAGACCTCTGATACCAACTGTAAAAGTGTTTAACTGTAAATCCCTGATACCGGTTGTTGTATAAATCTGCCAGGGCTATTATCTCATCAACCGGCGCACTACGGTGCGATATTTGTCCTAAACGCCTATCTACAAGCCCTTCCATCCCCTCCTCCTCATATCTGACCAGATATCGCCGATACGTGCGGTCGCATACCCCAAGCAGTCTTGCAGCCTCCTCCTGTGTCAATCTCCCCTTTTTCCATCCTTCATATGCCTCCTCAAATCTCATCTTCCGTACCTCCTGTAGTATTTCTGTCCTTTTCATGGATGGCTCTCCTCTCTTGCCATCCAATTTTAACCGGACAGTTTATGTGCTACAGATACGGACAGTTTACTTGCTCGCTACACAGTAAATAAATAGTTCTTGCTTTAAGGGGCATAGCATATTATTATCTAATCACTATTTGCCATCCCGGGGGTGGGCGATACCTGAAAGGGGAATTCAGGAAATGGACATAGAGTTCCACTATTTCATGACTCACCTGATAGCGTTGCGTGCCGGATTTAAGCCGGATGACGCCTTTAAGATAGCCTACGCAAGCCAGTATACTGATGACAACCAAACTGCCTACCATATCAAAGGTGCGGATGTCCCGTATGAAAACCTGATCAGCCAGACAGGGGATATCACCAGGCCTAAGGAAGAACATCTTCACATCTATCCTGTCTTTCATTTCTGTCCCGGCACCAGGGCTGAGGTCTTCAGGCTTTCTCCTTCGCGCAGGGACGGAAAGTTCCATCTCCTTGCTACGGTCCCTGACAACAGAAATGCGCGGACGATCTTCGCCAGGGCCCTCAAATCCAACGATCTCTATCGCATAGGCATTGGAACGCATATGTATGCGGACACGTTCTGCCACCGGGATTTCGCAGGGTGGAAAGACGAATTCAACTGGACCAGACTTGATGGGTTTGTCGGCGGACTGTGGAGTGCACTAGGTCCGGCGATTGGGCATGCGCTTGCGATGCACAGTCCGGATATTCCCTCGCTCGTATGGGAAGATGCCCGCTTGACCTCCCCATACCGGCTGAAAAAAAACAAGGAACAGATACTTGCCGCAGCCGGAAATATCTATGATTTTTTCTGTCTGAACACGAACCCGGCCAAGCCCTCAGCTATCAGGAAGAACCTTCTTGGCGACCTTGGCAGCGCTATCGGAGATGAGGTCAAAGAGGACACCGGCATACTCAGAAAAAAGAGGTTAGAAAACTACAAAGCCCTCCTTGACAGTGAATATAAAGAATACGACAAGGAGCAGTGGTTCGATGCCGCTATAGACCGGCAGGTCGTCGCAAGTACAATAGGCACATCCGAGTTGAAGTACACCTGTTCGTGGAAGGGTGATTACCTTAAGAGCGACTGGTATGCATTTCAGGAAGCGGTGAAGGCGCATCAGGCTGTTGCGTTCAATGTGCTCGCGAAGATATTCAGGATGATGGAGATAGAGGTTGCATGATGTGACCGGCAACAATGAAGCATGGGAGGGGCTGTTTTGAGGGTCCGGAGAATCTGAAAAGCGCCCGGTGAGAATAGAGGCCGCAGGCAATTGTGTGCCATCAGAACCGGGAGTAAGGAGAAGCCATGAATAAGATCGACATACATTGTCATGTCGTCGGAAACGGCAAAGACATAACCAGGGTCGATGACGATGTGTACTTCAACCCCTATGACAACAAGAAAGACGGAAAACTTCTCGGCATGTGGGCTCTTTATAAGGCGATTCAGGCCATGCTGCTATTGGCCGGTGCAGACACGAGCAGAAACTTCGAGGTTTCAACAGATGAATATCTCGATTTCATTTATAAGAAGCTTGTCGAATCAGGCGAACTGGACGGCATCGTATTGTTGGCCATGGACGCGGTATACGGGAGTGACGGGGAACTGGACGAGAGGCGGACGGATTTGTGGGTCTCCAACAGATATCTCTTTGAAAAGGTCAGGGCGCTCAATGACAGACTTGGCAGGGAAGGAATAAAGGATAAGCGTTTTTACTTCGGCGCATCGGTAAGCCCCAGGCGAAAAGATTGGCAGAAGGAACTTGCGTTTGTTATCGAAGAGACTGACGCTGTCCTGCTCAAATGGATACCCTCAGCCCAGCATATACGTTTAGATGAAGTGAGCGAGGATTTCTACACTATGTTGGCCGGAAAGGAGATGCCCCTTCTTTGCCATATTGGCCCTGAATATTCTTTTGCGGAGGGTGCAGCCCCGGAAAACATGCCCTTCGATAATTTCGAGCGCCTCAAAAAGCCCCTGGATTGCGGCGTGAAGGTTATCGCGGCGCACTGCGCCCTTCCTGTATTTCCAACAGACAAGAACCGCTTTAATGAATTTTGCAGGTTTATGGCCGCCTGGAATAAAGACGGGACCAGGATCTGGACTGATACCTCAGCTCTTTCACTTTCAACAAGACTCCATCTTCTTAAAGACGTGAAGAAGGACCTGCCCCCTGAATGGCTCGTTCACGGAAGTGACTTTCCGATCTTTATAGATTCAGGGACATTTCTCCCGGTCTTAACCTCAGACCTGGACTGGGATAGATATACGAATATATGTAGAACCCACAATCCCTTTGACCGGGACGTGCTGATAAAAAGGGCCTTCGGATTTGATGATTCAATACTTGTGAATGCTGCTGCGGGAAAGGTGCTTCGGCTCTAATGGGGGGCAGGGCATCCTAATGGTTGATCGTAAAATTCTTGTTGCTCATGTCATTTATAGCCGCGTTCTTTATGCTTATGATTTTGATCTTGTAGTTAGTGCCGTTTACCAGTCCCGCAGGTATTGACCAGGGGTAGCTTCCGGCGCCCTTGCGCCCGATGAACGTGCTCTCCGCAATGGTACTGATCAGCGTCGTCCCATTGAAGAGCTGGATCTTCACCGTTGTCCCGGCTGCCCCCGCATATGTCCAGGTTATCTTTTTGGTAGTTCCTGCGGTCCAGGTCTGTCCACCGTTCGGGCTGGTAACAGTTATCTTTCCTGGCACGAACTGCTGTATACGATAGTTGCCGGAATCCGCCACATAGACATTGTCCGCTGAATCCACAGCAACGCCGCAGGGATCAATAAACTGGCCGTCCTCCTTGCCGTAGGTTCCCCATTTTTCGACAAAGACACCGTCGCTGCTGAACTTCTGGATGCGGTTGTTACCGGTGTCCGCCACATAGATCTTGCCTGCCGAATCCACGGCCAGGCCGTAGGGGCTGTTAAACTGGCCGTCCTCCGTGCCGTAGGCGCCCCATTTTCTGACGAATACCCCTGCCGATGTGAACTTCTGGATGCGATGGTTTTTGGCATCCGCCACATAGACATTGCCTGTCGGGTCCACAGTCACGCGGTAGGGGCTGTTAAACTGGCCGTCCCCCATGCCGAAGGTTCCCCATTTCGTGACGAAAGCGCCGTCTGAAGTAAACTTCTGGATGCGATGGTTAAAAGTATCCGCCACGTAGACATTGCCCGCTGAATCCACAGCAACACCGCAGGGACCGATAAACTGGCCGTCCCCCGTGCCGTAGGTCCCCCATTTCATGACGAAAGCGCCGTCTGAAGCGAACTTCTGGATGCGATGGTTAAAAGTATCCGCCACATAGACATTGGCTTTCGAATCCACGGCCAGGCCATAGGGAAGGTCAATCTGGCCGTTACCCGTGGCTTGCAATAACAATCGCATCCAGGAGCCTGTTGGCGAGTATTTACTGATCCTGTTGGTTTCCCTATCTGCCACATATACATTGCCCGAGGTGTCCACTGCCAATGAGACGGGCTCAAACAGATACTTGACATTTCCCCACTCGCTGGCATTTCCCCACGCGGTGGAATAATAATATGCCGCCTCTGCTGCGACAACCCCCAGCGAAACCAGTAGCACGATGATTAAACCCAATGCCCCCGTTGTCTTCATAATCTCCTTCTCTTTTTGCTGATACCGCAATAACAGCATGTCATTCACTCATCTGAAAGGCCTTCGTTCTCCCTTTCAAAGGTACGCTCAACAGGATTTATTTGTCAACATGCGTCTGCGAAAATAGAGCCAGGGCCCTGCAAAATGCAAAGACGATTGCGACAGTCGCAGTCAGCCGAATTAACAAAATCAGCAGTTGCATATTGGTCCTTTTCCGGATTATACCCGGCAAGCTATAGTTTTTTCACAAAATTAAGAAGTTGCCTGTTTTTTAAGGCAATAAGCATACCAACCAAGGCAAAAGATAAAAGTTTTTGTTCAGGTTTCCAAACACCGGAAGCCTATGCCCGCAGGCTATTTGAATTCACTTTTGTTTACGGGAAGTTATGGCATTTAGCAGCAAAGAAGCCAGTTTTTTATCCAAGCGGTTCTGCAATGGACAATCAATTTCTGTTAGACTAAGATGAACTAAGAAGCAGTTATCCTGATAAGAACAAACTCCCCGGAGGCGGGAGAGAGGAAGCTGCGGGAACTGGTTATATCTTCAGCTCCTGGACTGTTCAGCGGCGCAACCCGTCAAATACGGTCCGGCCTGGAGTAATATATTCCTTTGAATTTCTTAATTAAGGAGGATTGGAAAATGGAGAAGAGAAGAGCAGCCTCGGGAATTAGCGCATTCGGAACAGCCGGCATTCTTGCGCTGGCATTGCTTATCACCGCGGTCATGCCGGCACCAGACTCAAGGGCTGGCGATGCGCAGGACATTGTCGACAGGGCAAGGGTCACGTTTAATGGCTTCATGCGCGACAATAATTACGGATGGCTTCATGCACATCTCAGGGATGCCAGGGGAGTCCTGATATACCCGCAGGTGCTCAAGGCCGGGTTTATCTTTGGTGGTTCAGGCGGGACGGGCGTCCTTGTCGTGAGAGATGCGGACAAGGGCGACTGGAGCCAGCCGGCATTTTATACGATCGGTTCGATTACCTTTGGTCTTCAGATCGGCGGAGAAGCGGCAGAGGTCATTGTGATGGCTATGAGCCAGAAGGCTATTGATTCCCTTCTTGCGTCATCATTCAAATTCGGCGGTGATACCTCGATTGCCCTTGGACCTGTAGGCGCAGGCGCCAAAGGGAACGTGGCGGCCGATTTTATTTCTTTTGCGAAAAGCAAAGGCCTCTACGCCGGGTTGAATTTTGAAGGCTCGGTGGTGGAAGTCAGGGATGGTCTCAACTGGGACTACTATGGGAAAGAGGTAAGCCCGGCGGACATCATCATCAGGAAAGAGGTGAGCAACAAGGGCTCTGAAGAGCTGAGGGCGTCGCTGCAGGAAATGGCTAAATAGTCATATGCATTGACAAAAGGGCGGTCCAAAACCTGCGGAGGCAAGCACATCCCGGAATGCTGGTTTTGCATGTGATACACATTTCCCGGGCCTGCCATGCATGGCCGAAAACCACAGATGGCAGGCCGGAGGAGATTAATTGAAGGTCTTCAGAATGTAGTTTGCGATCTTCAGAGCGTCTTCGTTGGAAATCTTGTCCTTATCGAACATCTTCATGCCGGCCCAATCCTGGGGGTGTGTAGGAGCGGGACCGGGGTTTCTCATCTTCTGTATGATGTCTTCTGCTGTGAAGATATTATTGGCTTCACGGTCTGCCTTATGCAGGGTCTTTTTGCTGTTCATTATGTTACCGCCGTCCGGATGGCACGCAGAGCAATTGTCCCTGAATAATGACTCTCCTGTGTCTTCAGCCGAAGCCGCTTTGACTGAAAGAGAAACGAGGAACGGCAGGGAAACTGCCAATAAAAACAATATCATTCTTTTTGAAACTCTCATGGTCTGTCCTTTCGATAAAAGTTCTGCTTGATGAAACGATGAACTTCTGCAGCGCCTTTTCCGGCCTCGTTTTCCGCTGCGCTGCTATACGGCCTGTGAACAGGAAAAGGCAGACAGTTGCCTGCCTTTTCCTGTCCGGGATATCAATATCCGCCCGCAGCCTTCTTTGGTGTGACTTTTGTAACTATTTTTTTATCGCCTGCTTCCTTGTATTCTACAGTCAACTGATCTCCCACCTTCACATCCTTAATCAGGGAACCTGTTTCACAATCAAAACCTACATCGAATTTTCCGCTTTTTAACGTTAGGGTGCCTTTTACGGTATCTACCGCGACAACTTCTCCAGACATTTCTTCCGCTACCGCTGCCCCTACAAAAGTTAACAGCACAAACGCAATCATAAGAAATGATATCATGGCTTTCATATGTCCACCTCCTTTCGTCATGGTTTATACGGCTGATCCCCGATATTTCCCTAAGTCTAGCAAATCAATGGAATTTGTCAATCAGCATGCCAAAGCGGAATTGTTATGAATTCAGCGGCTGCAGCTGTGATTGAAATCCATATTCCCACGATATCGCGCGGTTCCTGTTTTCAGAAAGTGCAGCGTGTCCCTCAAAAATTACTCTAAGAAAACGGCCAAAACTGTTGAAGCCGGCGGCTGAACTGTTATCAATTATCTTTTCGCTTCTGCCGGGTCTCATGCACGGCTATCAAGTTCCGCAATGACTTGGGCACAAAACAAAAGTATGACAGCCGCAAATTCTATGCTGATGAGCGTTATTACAGTTGCGGCAAGAGAGCCATATATCAGGTTAACAAGAGACAGAGTCGAGTAATACCAGACCAGCACACGACGGGTCATCTCCCACAAAATCGTTGCACTTACACCTCCGACAAGCGCATGACGAAAAGTGATGCGCCCTACAGGCATTACCATATATATAGATGTGAGCATGAACACTTCACCAATAACTCCAAAGAGATATAGTGAGGTTCCGTGCGTTTTGTTCAGCGTTATACTCCATCCCAGGATTGTCAATGTCCTGTTTTCATAGATATCCAATGCGCCTGCGATGAAAGATACTACAAGCAGCCCAAGTCCCAGCAATAAGATATAAATATAGGGGATGACCGCAGAAACCAGAAAATGCCGCCTTTGAACCCTTCTACGGTGCAAGAAAATTACCGACATGGCGTTTTCCAGCATGGTAAAGGCGAGAGAACTGAAAAACAGCATAACTATAACTCCAATGATGCCGATTACCTCGCGGTGTTCAATAAATACCTCTACCTGTGCAGTTAAGGTCGCTGCGTAACCCGGCATGATCATTCCCAGGTGTGTCGATACGGTCTGTAGCAACTTGTATTCTTCAATAAAATGCGACAGCACAATGAGCGTAAGGATTAACATTGGTACTACTGACAAGAGGGTATGGTAGGCAATAGCACCGGCCAGGAGAAGGCCCTGATTTTCACGGAAGTTGCGCAGCACGTTTAGAAAAAAAAGGCCGGGCCGATTTGCCGGCCAATTTTCTCTTTCACATTTTTTCATAAATAAGTACTACACAGTTCATTCTTCATGTAATATTTCTCTCCCGTCTTAGTTAGAGTATATCATGCCGGTAGGTGCCGGTCTTTTTGGGTTTGCACTGCCGTGTGCGCAGATCCCCTTCTCGACAAAATCAAGGGAACGTTCCGGACAGGTGAATTCTTTAGGAAACGGATCGTAATTATTTCTCGCATTGCTGAAAAAAAATCAAAGAATGCCTAAAATAACTACTGGGAAATCGGTCTTTGCGTGAAGACGATTCTCGAACTGCTCATGGCATTAATTACTTCTTCTGCCAACTTGTCAACATCTCTTTTGTTTATTAAGGCACTCCAGCTTTATTTTATTCGTCAACAGATATTACGGAGCCAGCAGGGGCGGGGGTGGGATTAATAAGACGCCAAATAAACAACACTCAGAAATTTGCACTCGTCAATAATCTCCGGGCGGGACGAATTATCACACAGTGCCTTAACTATCTTTTAAAACCAACTGATACTGTCAAAAAAAAGGCACTAATCCGGAACCCATTAAATGCTTAACGTTGTTTTCTTAGCATCTACTGATCCCACCCCGTAACCTGTTAGGCGGCTGTAAGCATCTTCAGTGCCCTGATTCTGCTTGGGTGTTTGAGTTTTCTTAAGGCTTTAGCTTCTATTTGCCTTACCCTTTCACGGGTCAGGGAAAGATGCCTTCCCACTTCTTCCAGTGTGTGGTCCCTGTCAACGCCTATTCCAAACCTCATTCGAATCACCTTTTCCTCATGAGGGTTCAACGTTTTCAGAAGAAGGATTATCCGGCTGGTCATTTCTCTTTTTTCAGCATCAGTATATGGTGAAAGACTGTTGTTGTCTTTTATAAAATCCTCAAGCAGAGTCTCTTCATCCCCCACCGGCGTATGAAGGGAAATCGGGTCCTGTATCGCACTGAAAACCTCTTCCACTTTTTTTTCACGTGTGCCGATCTTTTTCCCGATCTCTTCATTGTCTGGTTCTCTGCCCAGTTCCTGGGTAAGTTCCCGTGATGCCCTGCTGACTTTGTTGTAGAATTCAACCATGTGAACAGGCACTCTGATTGTTTTTGTCTGGTCAATTAAAGCACGTGTTATCGCCTGTCTTATCCACCAGGTCGCATAGGTGCTGAACTTAAACCCCTTCTCATATTTAAATTTATCAACAGCCTTCATAAGTCCTATATTTCCTTCCTGGATAAGATCGAGCAGGGAAAGCCCGCGTCCCAAATAATTCTTCGCTATATTAACTACTAATCTCAGGTTGCGGCTTGTCAATTCATTTTTGGCCTCGTCATAAAGCGCCTGCGCCCTGGAGATCCGGTCCCACTTGTCAATGAGGTCATCTGTTTTAATGCCTGCTTCCAATTCTACCGATTTATAAACGTCCTGTACCTCTTTGGCAAGCGCCTGAAGTTTTGCTGTATTGGTCCCTCTTTTCTTTTTCACCCGGATCAATTCTTTTAGATTTTTTAATGACTCATACCGTCCCAGTTTGTTCCCCGCTGTCTCGACTTTATTCATAAGCGTATCAAGCGTTTTTAAGGCGGCCGACAAGGTTTTATCAGGTTTTTCTTCCGCATCGTCCTCATGTGCGTCTTCCTGAATTTCTAATTCAGACTCAAGCTTCAGATAGATCGGCAATGCTGTGACTATTTCCCTGATTATCTTCTTTCCTTCTTCGAGATTTTTTGCCAAATCGATCTCCTCGGCCCTCGTGAGTACTGTGATATTACCCATTGAATGGAAATAAGATTGAACAAGGTCTCCTGTTTGTTCATATTCGGGTTCCTCTTCCTCGGAAACTTCTTCCCCCACGATATCACTATCATGAGTGTCCAGAATCTTGATCCCCATATCTTTAAGAAGGGTTATACGCTCTTCAATCTCTTCAGGAGAGAAGAAATCGGCAGATAAAATATCGTTTATTTCATCAAAGGTAAGCATCCCCTTATTCTTTCCAAGGTCTATCAACTCTTCAAATACGTCCTGTTCCAACATAAATTCTTCTCCTTAAATCGGTCTTTTATTTATTGCCTGGCAATATAGCTCATTTCTTTAAGTATATGCCGATAACGTGAAGATATTATGAATCAGCACGGTCGGACAGACTTTATGCAAATGACGGGCCTTAAAATTGCTCCCTCAGACTGGGCAAATATAAGCTCTTAACGGTCGTTTTTAAGATAAGCCATAGATATAGCGGAAGGCCGGTGAGGGAGATCGGGCGGGAGTGTGGTATAAGCGAATCGGGAGTATCTCAGACCAGCTGCCGCTTCCGCAAAGTGTTGGACGGCAATAGAACATTGGAGAAGAAAGTCAAAAAGATATCCGAAGGGCTGAGGTTGTCAAATGTAGACCTGACCCCGGAGGCCGTAAGGACATGGTTATTGTCGAGAGTCCAGTAGCTTGCAGCAATCGAGTTGACTCGCCACATAAAGACATACAATCGTTCGTTAACCACAATCAAATAACTCCGGTGCCTGTTGACGCAGTCCACAGCGATAACCTTTGCAACGGTATCGAGTCCCACTTCGTCGATCGATCGGATTGTAAAGGCATTAGCGTAGCTTTCGGTAATCGGCCCCCAGTCCTTTGTTAAATTTAGCAGATAGCGCTGTAAGGTTCACACCTGCTATACCGGACCCTTGCGGGAACTTCTCGTGAAACTCAGCATCAGCAGCGGCGACGCAACACTCGGGCATGAAGACCTCCTTTACTAGACGTCAGGGACTATTTCTTCTTAGCCGTAGGCTTTTTGATATTCATCGGCGTCTCGCAACATATTAGTAAAGCCTCTTCCACATTGCCGGAGATATTGTCCACAGTAATGGCAAACCCGCAAATATTGCAATCGAGCTTACTGCCCTTCTTTATTGCTGGTTTATTGTCCGTTGTTTTTGCTGTTACCGCTTTTTTCGCAACTGCTGTCTTTTTGGCTGTCACTTTAGGCGCAACCGTTTTCTTCGCGATAGTTTTCTTTGCAGCAACCTTCTTCGTAGGCGTCTTCTTCGCAGCCGTCTTCTTTGGACTTGCCATGATTATATTTTTCTCCTTTTTATTCCGCCAGATCTCAACGGTCAATCAATACATTATATCAAAATCAGCTGAATATTGAGGACGGGTTTCAAAAGATAAGGGATATAACGTCAACTGGAGTTGCCGCTGTAGATGGCAACTGAAAAGAATTATTATGGGCCTTCTGGCAATCCGATTTCAACTCATCTCGCGGAACTCCATGCAAAATTGTTTCCTCTGGCAAGCGCGGCAGAATTTACCCATCCATAATTCATCGAATTGCTTAGCAATCTGATCGACAATGGGATTTAGCGTGGTTATGAAGCCAGCCTCAAAATTCCTGCGATTATCGCTTTTTGCTCCCATGCCGGCACCGGTAAGGTTGGCGCTTCCGCTGTAGGCAAACGTGCCGTCAACCACTACGGATTTGAAATGTATGCGAGGGCAGATCAGCCGCTCCAACCCTTCCAACAGCACAGGGTAGCGGTCAAAATCCGCTCGAAAAGCCGGACCTGGCTGCTTGGCATGGATCAACCGAACCTTGACCCCTTTGCTCAGTAAATCAGCAATGATTTCCAGGAATGGCACCATTTTTTTACGACGTTTCTCTACATACAAATCTTTCAGGTCGGATGTGGCAAGCCAAACAAATGAGGATGCAGAAGGGATAGCTCCACAGATGACCGTCTCATAGATCTGGCGATCGGTGATAAATTCAACAGTATTCATGCGGTCAGACAGCATAGGTGCAAGAAAACTGTCTAAAACTCAAGCGCATTTGTCCCAAGTGTTTAGCCCTCATAATATCGCGGTGTCACTTTCTTGCGCCCGGTTATCCGCTGATAGATTTCGTCCGGATATCCTAGGGCGATAACTGCATGAATTTCTTCTTCTAACGGAATTCCGATAGACTGCTGGATCGAAGGATCTTTCTTCATTGCGGCTACGGCATATCCGATGAGACAAGAGCCAAGTCCCATGCTGTGGGCAGCAAGCAGGATATTCTGTGTGGCGAGCAAGGCGTCCTCAGCAGGGCAGCTTGCTCCAGGTTTAGAGCCGACAATAATGGCAGCCGTACTTCCATGAAAGAGACGGTCCATGCCTGCTTCATGCCATTCTTCAATCGACTCCTTAGTCTTACGGTAATAACCGCGGTAATAGGCGTCGAGTTCTCTTTTGCCTATCAGTTTGAGAAACAAACGAAGCATGGTCCTCTCTGCAGTAGCGTTTAATCTCCCGAAATAGGCAGCGATGTGTTCCACGAAGGATGTCACCGCCTTCCTCGTTGGCAGAATGGTAAACGTCCAAGACTGACTGTTTGTTCCGGATGGCGCAGTGATACCGATCTTTATGAGGTCTTCGAGCATAGCCCGGTCAACGGGCTGGCTGGTGAAGCAACGGCAGGAACGGCGCGAGGCCATGAGCTGCACCAAAGCCGGTGTGCTGAATTTTCCGTGAGGGACCCACTCTTTCTCCGCGGTGAAAGTCTTATACCGTGACATCTCTTTATCAATTGTGGTTACACGGATCGCCTCCTGGGGACACACTGCCTCGCAATGTCCGCAGAAGATCGACTCCTCTTCCGAGACAGCCGCCTTTCCTTCTACGACTGAGATGGTTCCTGTCGGGCAAACAGCGACGCATGCCCCGCAGCCAGTGCAAAGATCTTTATCAATTTCTATTTTGTTTTCTTCCATTACCGTCTTCTCAATAAATATCTATAGGCTCATCATATGATAACACTGTCGTCGAATCATTCCTAATCCTCATTTTCTATGATAACGAACTCTGTGAACGCATTTTATAAAAGCACAATAATGCGAGTGGAAATCATCATTTTTTATTGCACCGGAGGTTTTGACTTACAGGGTGAACGGCGTATCCGACAGCGCAAGATACAACGTCTCAGCAAAAAACATCTGCCCGTTTGCAGCCTTCTCCAAAACCCTGCAAAAATCTCTGCGCTATCTCTCATGTTATAATGAATATACAAAGGTAAGGAGGATAATAAATGTCCATATTGAATAACCTATATAATGAGTTGACGAGAAAAGCACAATTAGGAAACAAGGATATTACCAGGGAAATAGTCGAAGATTGGGTGAGGGATGTTGGTGATCAGTCTCAACAAATAGCCTTCATTTCTTTGGTTCTGAGTGAACTGTTAAGCGGAAGAGTTACACCTGAACAAATGGTCGGTAATATTCTTCAGTTATCTCGCATGGATAATTGATGAAACGTATATTATAGAAGTAAGTGGAATTAGGAGAAGCCTACCAAGTGGTGGGCTTTCTCAGTAGGAAGTCTTACTTTCCTTTCACTGTTACTCTCTTCAACCTCTGAATCTCTTCAAGCAGTTTCTGTTTGCTGATTACCCCCTTCCTTTCCTGCAGATTTACCAAAGCCCTCTTGTTCAATCATATTGCTTATCAGAAGTTCCTCGAAAGTCAAAAGGAGTTGGTTCATTGGTAGCGTAATAATTCTTGACATCTCCTCGGAAAAGGACTATAAATAAATTGAAGGCAAGCACAGATAGTGGTGGTTTTGCTCTTCTCAACTCAGTAATGCAGGTTTAGGACTGAGGGAACTGATCGCCTGGATGAAATAAGTTTCAGGCAGGGTTTTACGATATGTTCAAACCACTGGGCAAGGGAAGAAGCAAACACCACTTTTTAGTCAGAAGAAGTCAATGCCTTGGAATGGGTTAAGGTTTAGAACTAAGTAATTTTGTTAGGAAGCGGGAGTGAGATGTGGTTGAGCAAGCCCCCAGCAGCGAGGGGGAAGCCTGAAACGTCTGCCGATGCATCCACTAAAGAACCTTCTAAGCATACCCAGACCCCAAGGTGTTGAACTTCTTTTTTTATGACCTCTCAATAAACAAATCCATAAAACAACAGATAACCCCCGACAATCAACATGATTATTCCCGTTGAATAAATCATCACAGGACTCAGATTGATTCGCTGGATAATCTTGTATGATAAATCAGGCAGCAGCATCCCGAATGCTCCCTTTAGCAACGACCCCCACCCCAGCAGTGTAATAATACCCCGAAGATTCCATGCCCATTGATTAAAGAAGAACGACACATTCACAGCCCCGATGACCAGTAAAAGAAAGAAATATAGGAATCGCACTGATTCATCCTGGAATCCCTTGACCAGCCTGACATAGAACTTTGCGTTGAGCAACATGGAACCACAAAGCACAACCAAGATAATGCCCCAAAAGCGTGCCAATACTAATGCTGCATCCATGTGTTCATTATAGCGGTTCCAGCTGTCTTTTACTTCATCTTCTCTTCAGACTCTTAAGGTATTGGTCTCCTGCCTCTAATAATCGCCATCCTGATGAGGCTTCTACTTCTGATATATAGCCCCTTAGTATCAGTTCCTTCAGGGCATCCTGGCTTATTCCGGATAGAAACCGGATAGATATTAAAGCAGACTTCCTTATTGATAAATAAAGAAAATATTGGTGGAGGCGGCGGGAATCGAACCCGCGTCCGAAAGCACTACTCTTATGCTTCTACATGTGTAGACTGTCTTTTCAGTTTTCAGACTTCAGGACGCCGGCAGACAGGCTTCGAGAAGTCCAATCTCCCTTAGTTTCGCAAAAGAGTCAGGAGCCGTCCCCTTCTGCTAGCCTGCATTTCGTCGCTATCCCCAGGACACAGGCGATCCCAAAGTAGCGAGCTGCTTTAATTAAGCAGCGAGTGCCAGTTCGTTGTTGGCGTTTGTGTTTTTTTCCATCTTTTTACGTGGTGATGGAGCCACGACATGCCACATAAGCCTCATAACCCCCGTCGAGCCCATTCGCCCCCAAGGTCGCTTATATAGATTATTATACCATATCAGCGGCTCTTCATGGCGCGTTCTATCTCCCTGTCGGCCTCTCTTTTCTTTATGCTGTCCCTCTTCTCGTACTGTTTTTTGCCGCGCGCAAGGCCGATCTCAACCTTGGCATGTGAACCTTTGAAGTATATTTTCAGGGGAATCAGAGAATACCCTTTTTGAGCTGCCTTTGCCTGGATCCTGTCGATTTCTTTTTTATGCAGCAGGAGTTTTCTGGTCCGAATGGGGTCATGGTTCATGATATTGCCGTGAGTGTAAGGGCTGATATGACAATTCAGGAGGAAGACTTCGGAACCCTTTCACGATAACATAACTGTCTTTCAGGTTGGCCTTGCCGTCGCGCAGGGATTTGACCTCAGTGCCGGTGAGCATGATGCCTGCCTCAAGGGCCTCTTCAATTGTATAGTCGTGAAAGGCCTTTCTGTTCTGGGCAACTATTTTCATAGAAAATAGTAACATGCCCTTTGATTTAATGAAAGGGCATGTGCTGAAACCGGCAGAGAGTTCACAGGTGGTGTGTAGCTGAGAAGTTTCGGCGTTCGCTCTGTGTAACTGCTTTTTTCAGGACGAACCAGGGTGGGGAAAAAAGGAGACGGGGTAGCCCCCGTCTCCTTTTTGGAATCTTACGGAATTGTAATTTTAGCGCTCTGGCTGAGAGATACGTTACCCGCTTTGTCCTTGGCCCAGGCATAAAGCGTCTTGCTGCCTGAGGTCTTGGATACATAGCTTGTAGGAGCGGTCAACTTCCATCCTGTTGCGCCTGCGAGCGGCGCTGTCGCAGTCTCTGTGATCCTGTAGCCCGTGACTCCTACGTTGTCCGTTGCCGTGAAGGCAGTTACTGTAGCAGTCAGCGGAGTAGCCGATGCAGCCACCGCAAAAGTTGCAACTATAGGTTTCTGGGTATCGGTCAGAGTTATGATGACTGTATCTTTCTTTAACGCAGAGACATTCCCTGCAGCGTCTTTGGCCCAGGCAAAGAGATTCTTTGTCCCGGCCGTCGGGAAGGTATAGTTCTTCGGCGGGGTCTTTGTCCATTCCTTGTTAGTGGCAAGAGGTTTTGTATTGGAAGGAGTGAGTTTGGTATCCTGTGACGCCTACGTTGTCTGTAGCAGTAAACAGTTTAACCGGCACTACGAGTGAAGCTCGATGTTGCCGGGACTGTGAAGCCGGTCACAGTCGGCGCTGTTGCGTCTCCAGTCGGCGCGCATGCCGGGTCGTTGGCATCGTCGAGCAGATTGCCGTCATTGTCTAAGCCCGCAGTCGGAGCTACCCTGCTCTCTGATCCATTTGCATTGCAGGGATCCGTCGGCTTGTTCGGATGGTTGGCGTCAGGCGTGAAATAGTAAGGCGGCTTGACGTTTTCAGCCGGCGGAGCTACTGCGGTGTGACAACTAACAAGAGGAAGCCCCGGTATTTTTATGGTAAGCCCTGAGGCCGTCGCCATCATGGCATCCTGTACAGCCTATGGCCTGAAACCCTGTCCCCCCGGCTGACTTATATGTATAGACGGGTGTTTTCGAAGACGACATATGGCAGGTGTTGCAGTCTCCACTGAGCATTACGTTCCGATGGCCGTCATGCAGGTTAACGGCCTTGCCTGTGGCTGGGTCTGACCACGCGACACCGTCGAATTTAGAAACATACGGCGCAGTGCCAAGGAAAGCTCCGTGGCAGCTGGCACAATTCCTGAACCCGTTGCTTGAATACGTGTCATACGCCCAGGCGCTCTGCGCCAGGACCATAAGAGCCGAAAATGTTAATAAGCTAAAGAATCCTGTTAGAATCTTTTTCATAGAACCTCCTAATTGTTTTTGGCATGTGTCGATGCCGGTTTTACCTGTACGAATGTACAGGTTTGCCTTACTGCGAGAGTATTCGACTGATCTCCCATAATTAACCATATTCTTATTTTACTTTAAATAATATTTATAGGTAAGTCCAATTAAGTTTTTTTAATAAATCTGTTTGACATATAACTACTTGAATACAAAGGATATTTCAGTTCAATATAAAGGGGAGCCTGTTTCTTATCTATTGACCTAATACAGTTCTATTGCTATTTGAAACTGTCTTCTGGTTGCCATAACCTTCCCTAACATGTGCGGTTATCTGTTACAGTTAATAAAGGGAAAGTATGTTGAAGGGAAGAATTCTGCTTGTAGAGGACAACGAGGCCCAGGCAGGACTTACAAAAGAAGTCCTGCAGCGAAGCGGCTATGAAGTGGTATGGTCCAGAGACGGTGTCTCGGCAATAAAGGCCGTTGTGACGACTTCCCCTGATGTGGTGCTGCTTGATCTTATCCTTCCGGGTATGAGCGGCACAGAGGTCTGCCGCTGGATAAAACACAACAATGATACTAAAGGCATTCCTGTGATTATGCTTACGGCGCTGAGTTCAGTGGATGATAAGGCTTCAGGGATCAAGGCCGGGGCCGATGATTATCTCCCAAAGCCTTACAACGATATAGAACTTAATGCGAAAATTTATGCTGCGTTGAGGACGAAAGCCCTGCAGGATGAATTAAGACAGAAGAACAGACAGTTGAGTGATCTCCTGGCAAAGGTGGAGGCCCTGGCGCTCACGGATTCCTTTGACCGGACTTTATAACAGAAGACACATTGAGACAGTGCTTGAGACCGAATGGAAAAAGTCTCAGAGATACAACCATCCTATTTCCTGTCTTATGGTGGACATTGACTTCTTTAAGACAGTGAACGATACTCTTGGACACAAGGCAGGAGATCTGGTCCTTATTGAGATCGCGAATATCATAAAGGAAAACGTCAGAGACGGTGATACTGTCGCCCGATGGGGCGGAGAGGAATTTATTGCGGTTTTGCCTTTCTCAAACAAAGACCAGGGCATTGATAGTCGCAGAAAGGATACTGGAGAAAGTTTCTGTCCACCAGTTTGAGCAATTTCCTGACAGGCGCATTACCGTCAGTATCGGGATTTCCTGCTCCAGTCCGGCGCTTAAGACAATAGATGAACTTGTAGAAGCATCGGACAGGGCCCTCTACGAAGCCAAGAATAAGGGCCGCCACAGGATAGAGTACTGCGCCGTATGATCGTTTAGGCCCCCGGGTTTCTGCCGTGCCTTTTCTCAATAAAATCCGCTGGAATGCACATCTAAAGCGCTCAAAGAAAGTATAATGAAATGAGAATGGATATCGGGCCTTCTATGAACAGAAAACTCATTGATAAAGTAAACTATTTGCTTTCAAAGGAAAAGGGGACTGTATTTAAAGACCCTGGCGGCAAAATCAATATCGCCCTCGTATATCCGAACAAGTATTCCGTCGGCATGTCGAGCCTCGGTTTTCAGGGGATATACGGTTTCTTAAACAGCATGCAGCGATGTTGTCTGCGAAAGGGTTTTTTTGCCGGATGAAGATGATCTGGAAGAGTACGCCAGGACAAGCACCAGACTTTTCTCGTTCGAATCCAAGAGAACCCTTGACAGGTTTGATATCCTGGCCTTTTCCGTTTCCTTTGAGAATGACTATCCGAATGTCGTAAAGATACTTAAAATGGCAAATATTCCGGTGAAAAGTCTCGACAGGGGTGAGTCCGGGCCCCTTGTGATTATGGGCGGGGTATGCGCCTTTTACAACCCTGAACCCCTGGCTGAATTCATAGACGTCTGCTTTACAGGAGAGGCTGAAGATATGCTCAGGGATTTCCTTTCCGTCTATAGAGGTCACCAGGGGAAAACAGAGCTGCTCGAACTCCTTTTAAGTCACGAGGGTATGTATATCCCCGGGTACTATTCCGTTGACTATGACGGCTCCGGCAGCATTATTCTCAGGTCGGCAAAAAACAGGGCGCCTTCTGGTCATCAGGAAGCAGACCATATCCGACATATCGAAATCCTTCATGAAGTCTGCCATTACGACCCCTGAGATCGAGTTTTCGAATATGTATCTTCTGGAGGCCATGAGGGGATGTCCGTGGTCATGCAGGTTCTGTCTGGCGGGGCAGATCTATAAGCCCGCAAGGACAAAAGATTTCGCTGTGCTCAAGGCCGAGATAGGAGAGGCCCTGTCGATGACCAGACGGGTCGGGCTGATCGGTCCGTCCCTTTCAGATTATCCCCATGCCGAAGAGATACTCATGATGGAGGGTGTTGATTTTTCGATTACTTCCCTCCGTGCGAACATCAAAAGCGCCAGGATCGCTGCATTGATGAAGGGACATAAGAGTGTTTCGATAGCCCCTGAGGCAGGGACCGAAAGACTCAGGACAGGTCATCAATAAAAGGATCACAGAGGAGGACATACTCGATACTGCCGGCCGTATCCTCAGCGGCGATATCGAGACCTTGCGGCTCTATTTCATGATCGGCCTTCCGACAGAGACAAGGGAGGACATTGCCGGCATTATAGACCTGGCAAAAAAGGTCCGCGCGCGTTCAAGGAAAGGCTATATCACCCTGAGCATAAGCACGTTTGTGCCGAAGCCTTTTACGCCGTTTCAGTGGCATCCGATGGCCCCGCTGAAAGAGGTCAAGGAAAGGCTGAAGCTGATAAAAAAAGGGCTTATGGAGGAAAAGGGTGTGAGGGTATTCCATGATGTCCCGAAATACGCATATATGCAGGGCCTGTTTGCCCTGGGCAACAGAAGCGTGGGCGCGCATAATCGAAAGGATCGCTTCAGGTGACCCCCTTGCGCTCAAAGACCGGGAGTATGAAAAGGCCCTGGACTTTTTTGTCTTCAGAAAGAAAGATATATCGGAAAATCTTCCGTGGGATTTTATCGATGCAGGCGTCTCAAAGGAAAAACTCTGGCAGGAGTATCAAAAGGCGATCGAAGGGTGAATATTGTCCTTATCTTTTTTTCATCCTTTGTCCTTGCGCTGTCAGGCGCCCTTGTCCCTGGACCACTGTTTACGCTCACTGTCAGCGAATCGCTCAGGAGAGGGGCGAAGGCCGGCCCCCTTATAATTTTCGGGCATGGACTGCTCGAAATGGCCCTGGTGCTCCTGCTTTTCTTCAAGGTAACGCCCTTTCTTGCAGGGCCGGACGCAAGACTGTTTATCAGCGTTACCGGAGGCGTTATACTGATTATTATGGGAGGAATGCTCTTCAGGGACAGCCGGAGCGCAAGGCTGGTCTCTTTCGACCGGGCAAAGTCAGAGGGGCATGCATCCGGTCATCTCAGGGGTCCTCGGCAGTCTTTCAAACCCGTACTGGACGATCTGGTGGATCACGATAGGACTCGGCTATCTGGTGAGCTCTCTCAGGTACGGGGTCCCGGGAGTCATGGCTTTTTTTGCAGGACATATATCAGCGGACCTTTTGTGGTACAGCATGATATCCTATGCTGTCTCGAGGGGCCAGAAGATCATGGGCGAGCGCGGATACCGCTTTCTGCTCTCTGCGTGCGGGATCTTCCTGGTCTTTTTCGGCGGATGGTTTTTGTCAGGGATATGGAAATAATATATTCTCTTTTCGGCCATTCCATTGAATTTTAATCGCATAGATAATACTATATACGTACCTTAATGATATGTACGGGTATGCGATATAAATGGATGAAATACAGCTTCTCGAATAACCTGAAAGAGATTTACAGGAAAATGGCCCATGCTGCGATGAGAGCAGGGCGTGAACCTTCGGAAGTCAGATTGATTGCTGTAACGAAGACTGTGGACATCGATCTTATAAGGAAGGCAGTCAACATCGGTTTGAGGAAGTTCGGGGAGAACCGGGTGCAGGAGGCGCAAAAAAAAATTAAGAGTGATAAGTTGAAGGCGCTGAGTGAAAAGGTCCACTGGCATCTCATTGGTCATCTGCAGAAGAACAAGGTGAAGACGGCAGTGGCCTGTTCGACCTGATCCACTCTGTTGATTCCCCGGAGCTGGCAGAGGAGATCAACTCCCAGGCCGCGAAGATCGGCAAGAAGCAGAGGATTCTTATTCAGGTGAAATTGTCCGAGGAAGAAACAAAGCACGGTGTGGCGGAAAATGACCTGTTCGATCTGGTCCGGAAAGCAGCCGCCCTTGCACAATGTGAAGCTTGAGGGACTGATGACCATGCCGCCTTTCTTCGATGAGCCTGAAAGGGCCAGACCCTATTTCAGAAGACTTTCGGACCTCAGGAAAGAAGCGGAGGGAAAAGGCTTCAGACTTCCTGAGCTTTCCATGGGAATGTCGCATGATTTCGAGGTCGCCATTGAGGAAGGCGCTACAATGGTGAGGGTGGGTACTGCAATATTCGGAGAGAGGAGCTATTAAATGATAGGATTCATCGGCGGCGGCAATATGGCAGGGGCCTTAATAAAGGGGATGACGGAAAAGGGCATGAAGGATATTATCGTCTCTGAACCCAGGGAGGAACGGAGAAAGGAACTCCAGCGGCTCTACGGGACAAAGACTACGGCCTCGAACAGAGAGGTTGTTGCTTCCTGTGACATTATAATCCTTGCGGTTAAGCCCCAGAATATGGAGGCTGTCCTCGAGGAGATAGCCGGTGACGTAACAGAGAAAAAAGTGGTGGTGTCCATAGCAGCCGGCATCACGCTTTCCTATCTTCAGTCAAAACTGAAGACAGAGCTGATCATAAGGGTAATGCCCAACACGCCTGCGCTTGTGCAGGAGGGCATGTCAGTAATGTCCCTGTGCGGCTGTTTTTACGGCAAAGAACTCGATATGGTCAAGAGCATCCTGATGTCGGTCGGCAAGGTGCTTGTCCTGCCCGAGGAGCAGATGAACGCTGTGACCGCGCTCTCAGGCAGCGGTCCTGGTTTTATTGCGTTGTTCGCTGAGGCCCTGATTGAGGCCGGCGTGAAACTGGGCCTGAGCAGGTCTGATGCTGCTGAGCTTGCTGTGCAGACAATGCTGGGGACCGCAAAACTGCTTGATACCGGGATGTCGCCGGAGAACCTCAGGACCATGGTGACTTCACCGGGAGGTACGACGGCTGCGGGGTTGAAGGTATTCGGGGAAAAGGATTTGATGGGTGTTGTTGCAGAGGCCCTGAAGGCCGCCTGGACGAGGGCGGATGAACTGGGCAGGAGCGGATAATGTTTGTTTTCGGAGACCTGCTCATAACGATTGCGAGGATCGTTGATACGCTTCTGGAGGTCTATAAATGGGTGGTCATCATCGCTGCGCTCATAAGCTGGGTCAACCCTGATCCCTATAACCCGATAGTCAGGTTCCTCCATTCAGTCACCGAACCGGTCTTCAGGCCGATACGCCGGCTTATCGGGTACAGGCTCGGGCCGATAGATATTTCGCCAATAATCGTAATTCTTGCTATTATATTTATCCAGTCATTTCTGGTAAGGACACTAATAAAAGTCGGTTACAAGTTCGGAGGAGGTTAAGATGAGAATCACGCCGCTTGATATCCAGCAGAAACAGTTCCCCATGAAGTTCAGGGGCTTTGATGTTGAGGAGGTCTACGCGTTTCTTGAGGTCATACGCGAGGAGATGGAGGAGCTTCTCAGGGAGAACGCGAACCTTAAGGAGAATGTTCAGAGGGCCGATGTCCAGGTCAGGGAATTCAAGGACATGGAAACTACCCTGCGCGAGACCCTTATGACCGCCCAGCAGATGGTCGAGGACTACAAGATGAATGCAAGAAAAGAGGCCGAACTCCTGATCAGGGAAGCCGAACTCAGGGCAGATAACATGCTCAAGGAGGCCCATGAAAAAGTGATCAAGATCCATGAGGACATTACAGACATGAAGGGGATACGGCGCCACTTCAAGGAAGAGCTGAGGAGGCTTATAGAAAACCACCTGACAATGCTCAACTTTGATGACAAGCGGGAAAAAGAAGACAGCGATGAGGTCGCGGAGTGAGTTCTCTTCAATATAAAGCTTTAAAGGGGATGCAGGACATCCTGCCGCCTGATATTTATATCTGGCAGAAGGTCGAGGCAGTCGCCCGGGAAGTTTTTTCCTCCTACGGTTTCCAGGAGGTCCGTACGCCTGTTGCGGAGTCGACGAATGTATTCACGCGGAGCATCGGTGAAAATACGGACATCGTGGAAAAAGAGATGTATACGTTCCTGGACAAAGGCGACCGCAGCATCTCTTTGCGGCCTGAGGGCACAGCTTCTGTTGTGAGATGTTATGTTGAGAAAAATCTGCATACCCTGCCGCCCCCGCAGAAATTCTATTATACCGGTCCCATGTTCCGGTACGAGCGGCCCCAGTCCGGACGTTTCAGGCAGTTCTATCAGCTCGGGGTCGAGGCCTTTGGAGACCCCGGTCCGAGGATCGATGCCGAAGTGATTTCGATGCTGCGTCATTGTCTTGAGGGGATCGGCCTGAAGGAAGTGAACTTTCAGGTCAATTCCATAGGGTGTCCGGAATGCCGGCCTGTTTACAGGGAAAAGCTCATCGAGTTCTTTGCCGGCCGTCTCGACAGGCTCTGTCCTGACTGCAACCGCAGATACCATACCAATCCCTTGAGGATCCTCGACTGCAAGGTGGACAGGTGCGTGGATACGAGGAAAGGCGCGCCAAAGGTAACCGACTATTTATGCGAAGGCTGCAAGACACATTTCAACAGCCTGCTTTCGTTCCTTGAATTGCTGGGGGTGTCCTATATTGTAAACCCTGATATGGTCAGGGGACTGGATTATTACACACGCACAACCTTTGAAGTGACAAGCAAAAATCTTGGGGCCCAGAACGCGGTGGCCGCAGGCGGAAGGTATGACAGGCTGGTGAAGGAGTTCGGCGGTCCTGAAACACCTGCGATCGGATTTGCCATGGGCATGGAGAGGATCATAGAATTGCTGAAGAATTCCGCTTCGCATGACTTTCCCAGACCGGACGTCTTTATCGCCGCCATAGGAGAGCTTGCTGCCAGGGAAAGCCTGGTTGTGGCAGACAGACTGAGGACCAGGGGCTTCTGGGTCGAAGTCGGAGATGCGGAAAATTCCCTGAAGAGCCAGATGAGGAGGGCCGACAGGCTGTCCTCAAAATATGTTTTTATCATCGGCGATGAGGAGCTGAAGGCAGGCAGGCTGAAGTGGAAAAAACTTTCAGATTCCTCGCAGGGAGAGATTTCCATGTTCGAGATAACGGATTTCCTCAGGCAGCAGCCTGGCGGTAAATAGCAAATAGTCTGGCAGTCCCCGGTATCAATAAATAATCTTCAGCGCGTCTTTTGCAACGCTTATTTTTGCCGGCGTGAGGCCGAGGTAGTCTCCGTCTATCTGTATATGGGCGGTGCCGAGCACTTCTATACCGGCTGATTTCAGGTATACGACATCTTTCTCCTCCGAAAAGCCTGCCTGTTATTACTTTGAAAACATATCTGAGGAGGTCCCTGCGTCTGTTTCCCTGGAAAATGCAGGTGTATAAAAACGGGTCTGAGAGGTCCGCGTCAGGGGTGATCTTGAAGTTGCCGCCGTATTTGCTCGCCTTGCCTGTTATGGAGGAAAAACCCGTATATTCTTTTCCGTCGATATTATAAAAGAGCTGGTTCGGCGAGTAGCGCAGGAGGTTCTTTAGGCCGCTGAATATATATGCTGCCTTGCCGGACCTTTTCTTGACCGCTTTATTCATACCATGGACAGCCTCGCCGTCAAAACCGATGCCGGCCATGAGGCAGAAATAGCGGGAAAATGCGGAATCCGTTTCCGGGTTCAGTTCTATCCTGCCGAGAGAGACTGTCCTGGGCTTCCGCGAAACAGCTGTATCCATCGCCCCTTTGAGGTCCTCGGGTATGCCGAGTTCTTTTGCCAGGACATTAGTGGTGCCGAGAGGCAATATTGCGAGCGGGACATCTGACCCGGCCATGCCGTTTATTACTTCGTTGATTGTTCCGTCACCCCCTGCTGCCATGATCGCAAAAGGTCTTTTCCCGACAGTCTCTTCTGCGAGACGTGTTGCATCGCCGCTTTTTTCTGTCAAAAGAATTTCCGTATCAAAGCCCTTTTCCTGCAGAAAAGCAGAGGCGGACCCGAATTTTTTTGAAGAAGCTGCCTCTCGCAGCCGGATTACTTATCAATACTATCAATGATCTCATTTATCGTCCGGACCCCGTAACAGGGTGAAAGGCTGTTAATTATTACAGGTGTTTTTTCAAGAAACCCGATAACAGAACCTATATCAGCGTCTTCTTCCAGGAAGAAGACCCTTCCGCCTTTTTTCTCCCCTTTCTTTTTAATATGGGGAATCCTCACATATCCGTGTCTTCCTGATGATACGTAGCCTGTTGTATATTCAGGATCGTCCGAGACACAGAGTTCGGCTGTGACCTGCCTGCATGCAGCCACCTTTGAGGCGAGGATCAGCGCCTCTTTAACAGTGGAATTGTTCAATCCCTGCCGGGCAAGTTTGCGGGAAAGAAGTGCAGGCGGCAGATCTGCTGATTCCGAGTCTGGATACCCGGATCCCGCGTTCCTTGTCCGGTTCCATCCTTGTCCCTGAGCCGGACAACACGAGGGCAGCGCCGCGCATCGTGTTTGCGCTGCCTGTCACGGCAAAAGCAGTGCTGATGGCAGTCTCGGACACGCCGGAAGATATCAGGAGTTTCCGGACCAGGGTCCTGGCCTGAAGAGGTGATCTGCATGACAAGGTTGATACCTTCAGACTCTGTACTGTCCAGGGGCTTCTGCTTTATCTCCTCCATAGAGATCACGATGCTGTCGGGTCTGCCTTTTTGATGACTGAGCGCCCTGTTTGTATAATCCCTGACGATCTTTGCTATCTCTTTTTCATCATAGATCCCCTCGGCGCCGGAAATGTGTATTTCCGGACAGCCCTTGTTGTTGGCTGCAGTCTTTGACAGGCTGATCATCGGCCCTTTTCGAGGCCCTCATCCGTATATTCCACATGGGAGAGATTATACTATATATGAGACGTGTCCAACAAAAATTAAGTCTGACAGTTCAGCCGTCATAAAGAGGAAGAGGTATAGATATAGGACTAGGTAGAGGTAGAGGTAGAGAAAAAAACTCCTTTACCTTTTACCTTATTTCACCTTTGCTGACAGCTTAATGCGGCCTGAACGCTTAAAATAGATCTGACGTCTGAAGAGTTCATGAAGTTAACCCACTGCTGCTCCTTTCATCCATGATATAATGGGTAAAAATCTTTTTCAGGAGAAAACAGAATGAGTATACTACCAGAGGGTGAACAACTCAGAAAGGCGATCAAGTGGATATCGGATATGCGTCTCGAAGACCCTAAAGCCGGCCTGTTCGGGTTGATCGATAATGCCTGTCTGAAGTTTGATCTGACCCCGAAAGACTCGGAAGTCCTTATGCATTTTTTTGCCGGAGAAGGTCCGGGAAAGCAGGATTTAACCCGTTAGAAATTCCAGCAGGGCATTTTTAACGGGGTAACGCTGGCCCTCTCCCCCTCGCTGACTTATCCCTCAGGGGTGTCAGGAAAAGGGGAAAGGGCTGAACTGTTTGCGTTTAATTAATGTCGATAAAAAGCTTGAAATCCAACCTTTCAATCGGGGCATTCCTGTTATGCTTCTTGGCGAAAATCATTTCGCTGTTGCGGTCAAGCATCCTGTCAAGCCGGTCAGCCTCTCTCCAGTTAAGCCTCCCGTCTTTTTTGAATCTATGGAACTCATCCCTGATACGGTTCAAATTATCTATAAGGATATCGGCCTCACCGCGGGTAAGTTCCCTTGACCTGATGCCCTCGTCAATCCGGGCCTGCTGGTTCTTGATCCGTCAAGGATAAACTCGCCGACCCCTGATCTTTTTCGTGTAAAAAACAGTTATTGGATTATGTTTCTTATTGACGATCATTTTGTCATTCCTGTCGAGCAGGCCATCGAGACGATTACTCTCGCCGGGAGTAAGCTTGCCATCGTCGGTCATGCGGGCGAATTCATACCTTATCCAGGACAAATTATCCATGGAGCGTGTCGGCCTCCTGCCTTGTCAGCTCACCGGAAGCTATACCCTTGTCGATACGCCTCTGCTGGTCTCCGATCCTTTCCCTGATGCCGGCGGCAAACGCAACCGATATCATGCCCAGCAAAACCAAAACCACTGTGCTGCACTGTCAAAAACTTACGCATAATCAAACCTCCTATTGTTATAAAGATTTGACCGTTCGGCAAAGCGTCCCGGTCATTAATCACATTATCACAGTGAAACCGGACGTGCAAGTGTTTTTCCAGTTTATCTGTTCGGTAAGTGCGCACAGATAAAGATTCCTGATACCCGGACATCAGGTACAGGCAATCCTGAATGACAGTTCCGAAATATCGCCTTTTCTGTCATTTCCGCAATACCGTACCGAAGGCTGTCGGCACCGGAAGCTGGAAGCGTACTTAGCTGCTGATTGTCAACCTTTGACTGGTTATTTTCAATGTTTGCGCATAATCGCATTTTTTAGGTTAATATACATTCATGGATCTCGAAGAACTGATAAAGGTCATGGCTGCCCTGAGGGGAGAGAAGGGCTGCCCCTGGGACAGGGAGCAGACCATGGAGTCCCTCAAGCCCTTTATTGTTGAAGAGGCGTATGAGGTCCTCGAGGCTATCGATGAGAAGAACCCCGAGGCGGTGAAGGAAGAACTCGGCGACCTGCTTTTCCAGATCGTCTTTCAGTGCCAGATCGCAAAGGAAAAGGGCGAGTTCGGGATGGCCGACGTTATCGAGAAGATCGGCAGGAAGATGATCGCAAGACATCCCCATGTCTTTGGCGATGCTGACTACAAGACTTCGGCAGAGGTGCTTGTGCACTGGGAGGCGCAAAAGAAGCGTGAGGGGAAACAGAGAGAATCGCTCCTCGAAGGGGTCCCCAGTACCATGCCGTCCCTGCTCCGCGCGCACAGGCTTCAGGACAGGGCGTCACGGGTCGGTTTTGACTGGGACAAGATCGATGATGTGATGAAAAAACTCGACGAAGAGATCAACGAGTTCAAAGAGGCGATGGAGAAAAAGGAAGAGGGTGAGATCGAGGAGGAACTCGGCGATCTCCTTTTCATGCTCGTCAATATATCGAGGTTTATCGGCGTGAACCCTGAGGACGCGCTCAGAAAGACGATCAGCAAGTTCATATCGCGTTTCCGGTATATAGAGATGGCTGCAGCCGACTCCGGCAAAAAGTTGTCGGACATGACCCTGGCGGAGATGGACGCGCTCTGGGACGAGGCGAAAAAGAAGAAGAAATAATGCCCGAGCCGTTTTCAGAATTTGCGAGCTCGGTGGGTTAACGTGGTGTCAGATTCGCGTCCTCGCGCGCTGCGGCCAGGACATCAGCCCAGCTGACGATCGTCCCTCCGTTTGAATCAACGAAGGCCTGTGCAGCGGCCTTTGTGCTGAAGGCCCACTTGGGCCGTTGCGTCATGACGCCGCGCTTCTTCCCTCCCATGACCCAGACCGCTGTTTCGGCATCTATCAGAGACCTGGTGTCGCGGTCAGCTACCAGCAGGGACTTTACCTTACGCCCGCTGGCGTTCAGTTCGACGACTGCGCAGTGCAGGCTGCAGACGCCGACCTTCGAGCCGTCATCGTAGACGATCAGCATCCTGCTGTAGCCATATGCCTTGCGGTCCATGCCGCAGTGGGCGCAATTCCTGTGTTCGCTGATATCCTCCTGGGCATAGGCCGTTGCCCCTGCCATCAGGAGAAGGACCAAAACCATATGACAGATCACAACTTTTCCATGTCTCATGAATCTTTCCTCCGCTTAGTAAAAATAATGTAATAGTCAGGTAATCAGGCTAACACTCAGCAGAACAAGCCTCCTCATGCATGCAAGAAGCATTATTCGATTTGAGCTAGCAAGAAAATCTTCTGCCTTCAGTCTTATCTGACGGCTGAACTGCTTACAAAATAACCTGTTCATTGCAGACCGGAAAGCACGTCCTTCAGCTTGGCGCCGTCCTTATAGTCTTCATTCATACGGATAATTCCGTCACTGCCTATGACAACGGTCGTCCCCATTGTCGCATCATAACCGTTAAGCATCTGATGGTCCAGATCAGCGAGTATGGTAAAAGGGGTCCCGATAAACCCTGAGGCGGCCGCCGAGCTTCTGGCGCCGGATACTGAAGACGAAACATAGTCCACGGCATAGAAGCCGATCTCGGGAAAGGACGGGATAGTATTATCGAGCATATGGCTCATATGGGCGTCGCATACGGGACACCACATCGTGAAATAAAGGACAATTCCCTTCTTCGAAGACAGGGCCGAGGCCAGGGTCACGGTGTTGTCGTCAATGTCCGACACTGAAAAATCCGGCGCTATTTTGGCCGACCCCGGGGCCGGTTGTGCCGGGGTCAACCGGCTCACGTTTGTCGTCGCCCGAGGGCGAAAGATTATTGCCGCAGGCCGCGAGTGAAAAAAGCAGAACCAGTACATACCACTTCCTAGCGAAAAGCATAGCGCACCCCCAAAGTGAATATATCGGTTGACGGGAAGTTCTCTCCCCAGCCGTCCCTCTTGATTGTGTGGCTCCAGGCCCCACGGAAGCTCCAGTCGCTGTCAGTGCCCGAGTAGACGATGGAGCCTCCTATGGACTTCTTCTTAAATCCGCTGAACGCCATGTCGGCCCCGTTGATCGTTCCGTCTTTTTCATGAAGATAGGCATAAGACAGCGAGCCTGTCAGAGTGTCGCCGCCTGAGCCGATATAATACGCGTAGCTGAGGGAGACGGTGCCGGATATACGGTCCCCCAGGCGCCTTGTCGTAAGGCTCCACATACTTGCCGTACTCGCGGTTGACCGGACGCTCGATATACTTTCCGTAGCTGAAGAGCAGGGAAAGGTTCCATGGCTGGATGGTTTTTTCGATGAGCACGTTGCCGTCAATCCTGTAGAAACCGCGACCGCAGACGTCGAAACTGCTCTCTACATCGTCATAAGGAGAGATGCCGAGCGGTATCAGCAGTGACGGACCGATGTTGACCGAAGGGACCATGTCCTTCAAGGTCTTGATCCTCCAGGGCGACGCATCCTCGAGGGCCTCATACCACAGGCTCAGCGTAGAATCGCCCAACCCGCTCGCTGCGCGAAGACAGCCCTGAGTATTTGTTATTATTCCAGACATACGGGATGATCAGACTGGCCTGCAATCTGTTGCTGAACCTATACGCGAAGCCCAGGTTCAGCCTGTATTGTCTCAGGTCAGATCCCGGAGGGTCAGGGATATGCTTGCCATCCTGGTCCCAGAAGCCGTCATATTTTTCGATAATCAAACGAGACATCCACGACCGCCCTGGCGTACTTCGGCACGAGCAGATTGGCCGGCGAGCCGCCGCCGCAGCAGGAGCCGGCATAGGCCGGCCGGGCCGGGGAAAGTGCGGCCCCCGTAATGAGGGCCGCACAGATGAGACTGTAAATAAGTTTCTTCCCTGGCTTCATTGTCTACGGTGTTACCGTAAAGGCAGCATAACCATTAGCTCCGCCTGTGGAAGTGCCGTCGATGGTCTTCTTCTCGCCGTTGACGATCACTTTTACGAATATCGTCCCGGTCTGGCCGGACGAAAGGCCTGACAACCCTGAAACCGTCCAGTTGCCTTTTTCTCTGTCGGTGGCTTTCACCCAGGTTGTCCCGTCCGTGGAAACCGAGACAGCAATGGGGTCGACCGTCCATGCAGCGCCTGAGGCATCATGCAGGACCGTGCCTTTAGACACCGCAGGGAAACTCATCATGCTCTCTTTTGCGGCAATGAAGAAGCTGAACGACGTAGTCGTGACTCCTTTATAGAAAATATAATAGGAGCGTTTTTCCGGGCCCATCATGCCGGCAATCGTGTCGCTCTGTCCCTTGAGCGTGGCCCTGACCGTTGTAGTGCCCATGGTCATACCGACACGGGGAAAGAAGGTCGCTGTCTCGCCCATCATTCCGCCGATCAGGACCTTCAGGTCCCAATATCCCGTCGATGTGCCGGACATCTCATCAGCCATGAGGTAATAGACAGCGCATTTGTATGTGCCCGGGTGTGCGCTGTCCTCGACTACTGCTCCGACGGGCGAAGAATGGCCCATCGTGGCCATGTGCATCATCGGCATAAGCGACACCGCCAGACCGGTTGCAGGAGAACCGTCGCTCAGGTCCGTAATGACTATATTAAATGTCGTCATCCCTGCTGCCGCAGGCATCATACCGGGAACATACTCGACACGGTAGCTGTCCGTCAGCGCCACCTTTCCGAAAGGCAGATGCCCGATCTGGTCCGGCGTCAGCCCGGTAAGGTTAACGGTCGTGTTCGTCAGCAAGCCGGTCAGGGCCAGCTCGAACATGTTCTGGATATCCTCGGGCATGCTCACGCCCGGAATGATTTCGACCTGCACCCCGTCGTTCATCCCGTCAAGGACACCGTCTGCAAGGTCCCTGGCCATAGCCGCAAGCAGGCTGAACTGTCTTACGGGCGCGAGGCCGAGGTCCTTGGTCAGCTGGCTGAAGGCGATCGCCCGAAGGCCTGCAAGACGCTCAGCAACGTCATCGCCGGAAGAAGGTGCGTTCTTCGGCGTTACAGAAGTGTCCGGCGCATATCCGAAGGCAGCGGTGAAGATAGTTTCCGCGTCAGACAGCGTCTTGCCATGTTTTGTCACCATATGATATATGATGGTCGAAGATGGATCGAGGTTCACCGCGGACCCTGCTCCCAGACTTCCCCCTGGAATATAGGCCCCCACTAATCCGGCATTTGTTGTACTGGCCTGTGGCCTCGTCAATAAAACTCCCTCCCCTGGATTCGATCCTCAGGTCGGAAGAAAGCGCAGAAGTAGGCACCAGCAGGCTGAAGGTGCCGTCATTTGCGGTTGTCACAGGGCCTGCGATAAGGCTGCCGGACGCTGTTCTTCACCGAGACCGAGGCTGCCCCTACAGGGGAGCAAAATACCGACCCGGTGACGGCTGTCTTGTTAACCTTTGCACTGTCGCCTACAGGCGCAGCATGGACAATGCCTGTAAAGCCAAGTATGGATAAGACAATTGCAAATATAAGAATTCTCAAGATACCTTTAATCATATTGCTCCTCCTGGATATTTGTTTTAGTTCTCAATCAGCCACTTCTCTGAAGCCGCCTCTGGCTATAGAAAAAAAAGACACGCCCGGACAAGCAGTCATACTACCCGGGAAAAGAACTAGGCGACTTCGGAACTATGGGTCAGATCTTTGGAGGACGCTCAATCCGAACGGAAAACAACGATAAAACAATAGAAGGATAATCCGATTCAACAGATGCCCCTGCAAACTCCAGGGGGGCTGCGCAGCAGAGGGATTCGTGTATGGAAGGAGTGTCTCCCTTGGCGAACGCAAAGGGACCGGAAGCATCGCAGACCGACAATGACGCAAAATACTTCACCTGTCCATCAGGCGAGATCGCCGCACGCAGATTGACGGGTGAAAAGATAGATAAAGACAGGGCTGCTACCAGTATTATGGCGTTCAAACGCATAAGTCTATTTTAATGGAAAAAAAAAGCCTGTCAACCTGAAATTACAATTACCAGCAATTCCCGGTGAAAGAAGGCGAGATTGCTTCGGAATATCTGCATCCTTATGCCTCTGTGGTGAGACTTTTACAAAAGCCTCAGCCCATATTGATTAATTAATTTCAGATCGTCCTCAAAATTTCTTCCGAGGGTGGTGAGGTAATTGCCGGTGAGCAGGCCGTCAGCGCCTGCAGGGAAGATGAAGGCGTGCAATTCGCCGAGTGTCTGGAGGCGGCCGCCGCATACCCGTATCTCTTTGTCCGGGAGTATGAACCTGTAGAGGCTGATTATTTTCAGGGCATCAAAGGGATCAAGAATCCTGTTTAAGCCGAGTCTGGTGCCTTTCACCGGTGTCAGGAAATTGATCGGCACAGAATCAGGGCCGATCTCCCTGAGTGCAAACGCCATGTCGACCCTGTCTTCCCAGGTCTCGCCGAGGCCGAATATGCCCCCTGAACAGAGAGAAAGGCCGGTTGATTTTACCTCCCGTATTGTTTCCAGCTTGTCCTGGTAGGTATGTGTGGTGCATATTTCCGGGAAAAAACGTTCAGAGGTTTCGAGGTTGTTATGGTAACGCTCCAGTCCTGCGTCCTTCAGTTGCAGAAGGTCTTCCCTTGACAACAGCCCCAAAGTCGCGCAGGGCAGCAGGCCGAGCTTCTCTGACTGCTGATACCATCTCAGCGATTTTTTTGAGATCAGTTGCAGATGCCTTTTTTCCGCTGGTCACGATGCAGAAGCGTTTTGCGCCGCCTTTTTTCGCTTCTTTTGCCTTTTCAAGGACTGTTTCTTTTTCAACGAGCGGGAAGGTCTTGATCTCTGCGGTGCTTTTGGCAGACTGGGCGCAGTAGGAGCAGTCTTCAGGGCACGCCCCGGATTTCGCGTTGATGATCGCGCAGAGGTCAACAGTATTTCCCCTGAAGTGTTCTCTTATCCTGCTTGCGGATGCAAACAGATCGAAGATATCCTGACCGGAAAGCGAGGCGATAAAAAGGGCCTCTTCACGTGATATTTTACCGCTGCCCAGGACTTTTTTCTCGATATTTTTTAGCATTAATTATTTTCACAGAAGGGGGATTTATTGTCAACCTGAAGAGAAAAAGCAGGTTTACGAGTCAGTTGCAAATGTGGGAACAGTGAATAGTGAATGGTTAATCGTGACAACGTGAATGAAGAATGGGGAATGATGACGTCTGACAAACGGAGTCCTTTACAAACGGATATCGCTGCCACTGCAGTCATTGCATTTTTGGGTTGAAAAATAAGCTGGAGATGCTAGTATGAAAACATAAAAGGCTACAGCTCAGGAAGACTTGGGGAAGGAATGGCTTCAGATAAGTTAAAGGGGACTATTCAGGAAATACTTTCTCCTGCCGGCATCACTCTCAACGGAGATAAGCCCTGGGACCTCCGGGTCAGGGATGAAAGGTTTTATCAACGGGTCCTGAGGGACAGCAGTCTGGGGTTTGGAGAATCATATGTGGACGGATGGTGGGAATGCGAGCAACTCGATGAGCTTTTTGCGAAGCTCCTGCCAACGGACCCCAAAGACAAGATCAAAAAGAATTGGAGGCTCCTTGCCTATATCCTCAGCGCAGTAATTTTTAATGCCGGCAGAAAAGCGAAGGCCTTTCAGGTAGGAGAAAGACATTATGACAAAGGGAATGAACTTTTTAAGAATATGCTCGACAAAAGGATGGTCTACAGCTGTGCCTATTGGAAGGACGCCGGGAGCCTTGATGAAGCACAGGAAGCCAAGCTGGAGCTGATCTGCAGGAAGCTGGGACTCAGGCCCGGTGACAGGATATTGGATATTGGCTGCGGCTGGGGAAGTCTTGCAAAATATGCTGCTGAAAACTATAAGGTTGAAGTCGTCGGCATAACAGTCTCGAAAGAGCAGGTGTCGCTCGGACGGGAATTGTGCCGGGGGTTGCCTGTTGAGATCAGGCTTCAGGACTACAGGGACATTGACGAAAAATTCGACCACATTGTTTCTGTAGGTATGTTCGAGCATGTGGGATGCAAGAATTACAGGACCTATATGGAGAAGGTCCATAATTGCCTCAAAGATGACGGGTTGTTCTTATTGCATACCATAGGGGACGGTGTCTCGTGTGTCAGTGTTGATCCATGGCTCGACAAGTATATCTTCCCAAACGCGCTGATCCCGTCGCTGAAACAGATCAGCGGCGCTGCCGAGGGATTATTCATTACAGAAGCCCTTCAGAACATCGGGTTTGATTATGATGCGACCCTGACCTCATGGTTTAAGAACTTTGATGACAATTGGGACAAATTGAAAGGGCTTTACGATCAGAGATTTTACCGGATCTGGAAGTATTATCTTTTGAGCTCCGCAGGCACCTTCAGATCACGGTCCCTGCAAGTCTGGCAGATCCTTTTTTCCAAAAAGGGGATTCCGGGCGGATGCGTCTCGAAGTAGAGGGACTTGCGCTGCACTAGTATCGGATCTCAAAGCCTTTATATTCTGCAGAGGATTCTTCCCACCGGACCTCGATATTTCTGACTGAGGAGCCGGCAGGGCCTTTCCAGCATTCCTGGATCGCCTGTTCGATCAGTTCCCTGCTCCCTTCGAAGAGCGCCTCGACACGGCCGTCATAGAGGTTCCTGACCCAGCCGTTGAGCCCCAGTTTTGATGCAAGGTTTCTGGTAAAGGCCCGGTAAAAAACGCCCTGGACCCTTCCTTCTATGAACAGATGCGCCTTTACTGTTGTCATGAACAATATTATAGCAGATAAGCTTGACGGTCTCGTAAAAAGTCCATATGCTGCGTTGCGCTGCATTCTTCGTCACTGCGGCGTACAACCTAAGTACGCCTCATTCCTCAAAATTTGCGCGCCTTGCCTATGGCGCTTTTTACAAAACCGTCTGTTTTTTGAAATTTTACGAATTCTTCAAGCTTGCTGTTCAAAATCTCGCCTGGGCAGATTATCTTAAATAAAGCAGTCATCAACAGAGTTCACAAAGTTAAAGAGGAAATTCAAGAGGTGCCTGTTAGAACCGGTGTCGTTAAAATGGTTAGACCCCTTTTTGGTCCAAGTTTTTGTTTTACTTTGCGTCTCTTTGCGGCTTGCTCGATCAACTGCCGTTTTTGGTATTATTATTGATATGATAACAGGCGTGAAAATAAGGGACGATCAATGCCGGGTAAATTAGACCAACTGAAAGAAGACATGCGGAAGCTTGCCAGTCCTGAAAAGGCCAGGGTCCTTTCAGGGTTTTTCAAGACAGGCAAGGGAGAGTACGGTGAAGGTGATGCCTTCCTCGGGATTATGGTGCCCGACCAGCGCAGGATCGCAAAGAAATACCCGGACCTTTCAATGAATGACCTCAGGAAGCTTATATCCGGCAGGATGCACGAAGAGAGGCTGGTCTGCCTGTTCATCCTTATAAACAGGTACAAAAAGGCGGACAGCAGTGGAAAGAAGGAGGTCGTGGATTTTTACCTCAGGAATATGAGATACATTAATAACTGGGACCTGGTTGACCTGTCTTCAGGCCCGATCCTTGGCGATCATCTCATCGACGGTGACAGGTCAATATTATATGAGATGGCGAAGTCCGATGATCTCTGGAAGCGCAGGATAGCGGTCATGTCCACCTTCGCCTTTATCAAAAAGAACGACTTTGGAGATACCCTGCGCATAGCGGAAATGCTCTTGAATGACAGGCACGACCTTATTCACAAGGCGGTCGGCTGGATGCTGAGGGAGATCGGCAAGCGGGACCAGGCGAAGGAAGAGGAGTTCCTGAAGAAGCATTACAAAAAAATGCCGCGCACCATGCTCAGGTATGCGATAGAGAGATTTGACGAGGACAAGAGAAAAAATTACCTCAGGAAGTGAATTTGCGCCTTATGCGTGATGAAATGTCACCCCCACTATCACAAATTCAGGATAAAAAATTGTCCAGAATAGGCAGTGGCTCTTGCCGCTGTCCGACATCAATCAGCCAAGAATCAACTTCGGCGTACAGCTTTACAATTTTGTCTCCAACTGGTATTGCTAGGCCGAAGAATAAAGAGTCATCCAATTCTGCTCGCGTTGACTTATGGAGGTAAGCAGATATAATGAGAGAAAGGATGAAATACATTTTTCTGAAGGAAGGAAGCGGAGACGAAATATAGTCTTCGCATCATCCACATAGGAGGTATTAAATGAAACAAGCGTATGACTGCTTTACAGAAGTCGGTGGTCTCTTTTTCGGTATCCTTTTAGTTGGGGAAGATATCGATGTAGAAGGTATTTTCCATCCACAGGGTTGGGATATCAAAAGAGAAGGTTTTTTCCATGGAGTACTCATATATTTCCCCAAACAAGGTGGCACCAGCCTGAAAGAATTCTACTCCGAGAATAGCGCAGACGATACTATTTCAAAAGCTGACAAATGGATAAAGTCAAATTTATATCCTGATTTTGTGAAAGGATCCATGAGGAAACTGGGAAGTCATGTGGTTTAACCCAAAAAATGCGAATGTTTTTTATCCGCAAGGGCATAAATGCCTGCAAAGTCTTTTAATTTCAACGGGATCTTACCATATGCCATAATGCGTTTCTTGCATATTTATATGCTTATCAGAAATTGCTTATGACATGTATAAGGTGTTGCTGCAAAATACTTTTCAGTCATCCATGCCCCTGCTAAATGCATTTTTTGGGTTAACAGGAGTGCCTGAATCGTGCGGAGTTCGGGAAGTTATTGACAGTGTCTAAAGAAACCTTGCTCTGTTAGGTCCAGGGGGAGCAAACACGCTCGGCGCACCTCCGAACCGGCAGTGAAGATGACAAGATTAAAATGAGGCTCCCTATAAAACACCCGAAATTACCATTTAAAGACTCGTCTTCCAGCATAATTTATTCAAATAATTTTGAGGGGGCAAAGATGATAGACTTCAAGAAAGTTACCATGGCCTTTATCGTTATCCTTATTGCCTCATGCCTTCAGACTGAATATGCTGAGAAGAAGGTTACTTATAGTTCTGCTTGCGCATGCAGTATTAATGGAGCAGGGGAGCCTTGCAAGGGCGAGTATAGATGGGCAATAAAAACAGATAAAGAACTGCCTCCTAAATCGATAACTGATGTTACGCCCTCAGAAATCGGCACATGGAGGGGACCAGGGGAAGAGTTTCAACTTGCTAAGAGGACAGGAAAGGAAACTAATTGGTATAGGGTGACAGGCAAGGTCACGCAAGTCAGGGCTGAACCTGATGGGGATTTACATATCATGCTGGCTGATAAGGATGGACCGGGCAACCTAAATGTGGTTGTCGAAGTTCCATTAGGTGATATGTGGTGCGACATCAGAAAAAGGTGTTTGACTGGACTGAGGTTAAATTTCCTCTCACCAGTAAAACCCTGAAATTAAATAGGGAGCATGTTGTCTCAGTTGTAGGCAAAGCCTTCTATGACGGGAAGTATGCAGAAAGGGAAAAGACATCCAATAGAAGAATGAAATCCGTAGAAACAACCATTTGGGAGATTCATCCGGTCATGGAGTTGATAGAGAAGTAATTTACAAAAGTCAGGACTTGCATTTACAAAACTTGTAAACAAAGGCTTTGCCTCCTTACTGTGCACTATTCCAATTTCAATTATTCTTGCCTGCGGCATTCCCCTTGTAACAAACAAGGAAAACATCGAAAAAAGATAGCTTAGTTATTTCTTGAAATCAACAGAAACTCATTTTACTTATTGAGAGGTCGGAATTCCCCTACTTAGGTGGGATAGACGCTATGTAACTACTTATGGTATAAACAAATACAACAATTTTTTTCGAAGGGAGAATCTATGAGAAGAATTTTTTTGTTCCTTGTTGTTTTGTTGGCGGTATCGTTATTTTCGGTTAGCGTTTCATTTGGTGGAATATTGAAGGCGCCATGGAAAATTAAAAACAGCTCATGGAATTTGACGGATATCCCAACGGGGAACGTAGCTTCAATCTATAATCATCAAGCTGATCCTGAATCGGCATCAGCGGCAGAACCCTCGCCAGCCGCGACATCAGCAGTGCCGAAGCTTTTCTGGTTTGAATGCGGCTTCAATAACGACTGCTCTAATACAACGTTATCTTATGTTGACCCGGCAGCGTCAACTCCTGTCAGAACAACGTTTGACAGTGGAATCTTAACTGCTCCGGAAGTTGCTGTAATTCCGACTGGCTCCATAGATCTCGTCACATATCACATGACTAATCTGAATGTGGGACTTATTGTTTATGCCAAGGTAGGCAAATTGTGGATTGTAGATACGACCACCCTTTTAAAAAATCGGATGTCTAATGAGGCAGGCTTCACTGCTGATAATCTTTGTGGTGGGCGTACTCTCGTCGACTGGCAGACCCCCAGGAATTCAACCATTTTCTATGTCCTTAAAGGAGTGGACGGTTTGTGCGGCACGAGCGACGATATCGCAAGAGCAGTAAAAGGGAACACGGGGTCCACAACTGCCCCGATCAATGTCGGGCCTAAGGATGTCCAGACGTTACTCTTCGACGGAACCTATGTTGCTATCAACTTTGCGACAAAAAATATAGAGATATGCGAGTCAAACCTGACCAGCTGCACTGCAATTCCCGGGGGCTCTTTTTTGTCTTGGGCGGAGACGGAGAATTATGACGCAAAGCGTGTAATATTTATCGTTGACGGGAAATTGAAGGTATACAATTATATCTCAAATGCTCTCACCGCGCTTTACACACCTGGTTCAAACGAAACAGTTATTGAATCGCAGCTCGACAGGGACGGGTTTGTATACTTCATGACGACCACGTCCGCTGCCCCGTTTACAACCTTGGTTAGAAAGGTTCCCGTGGGAGGGGGCAGTTCAGTCACTCTTGCCACGACCACGACAACCTCTTCAATTCCATCCGATCTGGCTTTTCTGGGAGTAACACCTTCCCATGTTGTTTACAAGTATCCAAATCCATCGTTTACAGGACAGATGTTTTACTCGGTGCCTAAATCAGGCGGCACACCGGTGCTTTTGGCAAATTCGGACATCAACGGCGGCTGTATAGGTACATATTGCTTTAGTGAGAATTCCTCCGGTCAGGTAACCAGGGTGAACATAGACGGCACGGGCAAAATAGCCAGGTCAAGTTCTCAGCTTAACGGAGCAACGATGGGAGGGGCTAGTGACTGGCACTACGAGGCGGACCCTTCCACGCTGAGGCTATTCCTGTCCGGCGTAGATAACAAATTGAAATCCTATGCAGTGGCAGATGATTTTACTAACACAGCTGTAGGTGTAGCGATAGGAACTTTGCCTGTGAACCTTAATAACCTGGCTCTATCTGGAATTGAGACTAATGTGCTCGGCATAAGCGGGAAAAGGGGCGGGGACTTTTCGTTCGGGAGGGATGTGCTTTTCCTCAAGGATTCCACCGCAGCTTCCCTGAAACGACTGACGAACACTAATGGCAATAAGCAACTACTCACGACGGGTGATTAGGACCGCGATAATATCGGCCTCGAAATTCACACTCACAAAGAAGGGCAGGAACTTTACCTGCCCTTCTTTGTGATAGAAAGATTACACCCTCATTTCTTTTCTGCCTGCTTGCCTGCTTCTTTGGCCTCACGCATGAACTGATCACATAACGGATCGGAATTTCCGCCTTTTCCTGTGCTTGCAGACAATACCAATACATTTTTTGCCATATTCATAGTCGTCTTTGCATTATGGTGTCTTCCGGCTTCGTGCGGGTAATTGTTACTCCTTTGGCTCCCTGATCTTACTCTCCGAGATATGCGTGTCTGACTTTCTCGTTGTGCAGCAGGTCTTCACTTTTGCCCTGGAGGGTGATGGTCCCGTTTTCAATTACATATCCCCTGTGGGAAAGCTTCAGGGCGGCCTTTGCGTTCTGTTCGACAAGGAGCACGGTGACTCCGCTGTTGTTGATTTCCTGGATGGTCCTGAATATTTTACTCACCATGATCGGCGCAAGACCCAGGGAAGGCTCATCAAGGAGCAGAATGTCCGGGCTGGACATCAAGGCCCTGGCTATCGCCAGCATCTGTTGTTCGCCGCCGCTTAAGGTGCCGCCTTTCTGGCTTTTTCTTTCTTCGAGAATAGGGAACAGGGTATACACCATCTCAAAGGACGACTTCCTGTTGCCCCGCTCAAGGAAATGACCCATTTCGAGGTTTTCCAGTACAGTCAGTTTCGGGAATATCCTCCTTCCTTCAGGCACCTGGCTTATGCCGAGAGAGACGATCCTGTGGGGCGGCAGGCCGGTTATGTCGGCAGTCGTTCAAGAATATTTTGCCTGCCGGAGGTTTCAAAACTCCCGAGATAGTCATCAGGCAGGTTGATTTGCCTGCGCCGTTGCTTCCTATCAGAGAGACGATTTCTCCTTTGCCGATTTCAAGATCAATGCCCCTGAGCGCTTCGATGGGGCCGTAAAAAGTATGGATTCCTTCGAGTCTTAACATGATCTCCTACCCGTACAAACCGGGAACAAAATACATTTTTCACCGCAGAGTACGCAGAGGAAAAATATAATATCTTTTTCAATAATTCATTTAAATAAACTGTGATTCTATCTCCGTGATCTCTGCGTCCTCTGCGGTGAACTAATTTTGTCTTTAAAATACTAATGCGTTTCTTTGCCAAGATACGCCTCGATTACCATGGGATTTGTTCTTTATCTCCTCAGGGGTCCCTTCCGCTATCTTGACGCCGTGGTCGAGGACGATAATGCGGTCGGAGATGCCCATCACAAATTTCATGTCATGCTCGATAAGGATAATGGTTTTGTCGAGCTCTTTCAGGTCCCTGATTGTCTTCATCATCTCATCGGTCTCCAGCGGGTTCATTCCTGCGGTGGGTTCATCGAACAGCAGAAGAGACGCCTCTGTAGCGAGCGCCCTGGCTATCTCGAGCTTGCGCTGCGCCCCATAGGGCATGCTCCCGGAAACTTTATCCGCATGCTCCTCGAGCCTGAGCGAGTTCAAGGTATTCATATCCCTTTTCCCGGACAGTCTTTTCTTCCCTCCGGAAAAGGGGAGAGCGCAGGATTGCGGAGAAGAAGCCCGAGCGGATTTTTGAATGCTGTGCCACCATCACATTTTCAAGCACGGTCATGTCCCTGAAAAGCCTTATGTTCTGAAAGGTCCTTGCTATACCCAGCCTGTTTATCCTGTCTGCTGAAAGACCCGATATATTTTTCCCTGAGAATATGATGCTGCCTTTTGTGGGTTTCATAAATCCGGTAAGACAGTTGAAAAGGGTGGTCTTTCCGGCGCCGTTCGGACCGATGATGCTGAGAACGGTCCGGTTTTTTGTATGAAAACTTATTTCCTCGATCGCCCGTATGCCGCCGAAATACTTGCTGAGGCATTTAACTTCCAAGGGATACACGTTTGCCTCCGAGCAGGCCCTGCGGCCTGAAAATCATAAGGACGACCAGTCCGGCCCCCAGCGCAAGCATCCGGTAGAGCTGGACTTCCCGCAGGACCTCCGGGAGAAAGACCAGTATCAGGGCGCCGATTATCACTCCTGCGATACTGCCGAGCCCCCCACTATCACCATGCAGAGGATGAGGACAGACTCCATGAACGTAAAACTTTCCGGTGATATGAACCGCATCTTGGCTGCGAAGAGGCATCCTGCAAGCCCTGCCCAGAAGGCCCCGAAGGCCACGGAATATAGTTTATACATCGTATTGTTGATCCCCATGGCTGCGGTCGCGATCTCATCTTCCCTGATCGCGATCCAGGCCCTTCCTATCTTTGACGCCTGGACCCTCCGCATCACTATTATCGCGACAACGACAAAGAACAGGACCAGATAGTAAAAGCTGGAAAGCGATGACAACTCGGATATGGAAGAGAGAAGGCGGGGTGATCCCTGAAATCCCGTTGGGACCTTTGGTGAAACTGTCCCAGTTGTTCAGCGTTATGCGGACGATTTCGCCGAACCCCAGGGTGACTAACGCGAGGTAATCGCCTTTCAGCCTCACGGCCGGGATTGCGAAGAGAAATCCTCCCAGTACTGTTATAAGAACAGAGAACGGCATCGCGCTCCAGAACCCCATCCCCAGTTTTGTGTTCAGGAGGGCGAAACTGTATGCGCCGATAGCATAATATGCCACGAAGCCGAGATTGAGCAGACCGGTAAAGCCTGTCGACCACATTCAGCCCCAGCGCCAGGATTATATATATGCCCGAGATGATCGTTACATCGATGATATAGCCCTGGGCGAAAAAAGGAACAGCAGCAACAGGGAGCAGCAACAGGAAAAGGAAACGGCTGTCAGAGGGCAGATATCGCCTGAGCCGGTCCTCTGCTGCATTAATATGTTTCCATAAGAGGTGCAAGGTATCGGGCCATGATCTTGAAGGAAGGTATTGCCACAACCAGGACGACGAAGAGGACCGCCGCAGCGCCCGGGGCCCTTGAAAGGCAGAAACAAAAATGCCGACCACAGGGCAATGAGCGCTGGTCTCAGGAACGGGGCCTTGAGCATTGATATCAATTTTTTCATCCTGTCATATCTTTTCTTCCAGATTTTTACCGAGAAGGCCTTCGGGTTTTACAAGCAGTATTATGATAAGGATGATGAAGGCGTAAGCATCCTTGTATTCACTCGAGATATAACTCGCCCCCAGGCTCTCGATGAGCCCCAGCAGCACGCCGCCGAGCATTGCGCCCGGGACGCTTCCTATGCCGCCGAGGACTGCCGCAGTGAAGGCCTTGATGCCTGCCGAGTATCCTATGAAATAATTCACGAGGCCGTAGTACATCGCGACCATCAGTCCTGCAATGGCCGCAAGCCCGGAGCCTATAATGAATGTTGTCCCGATAATATTGTCGATGTTCACGCCGAGCAGGGACGCCATGACCTTGTCCTGCGCCACGGCGCGCATCGCCTTTCCGGTTTTTGTCTTCCTGATAAAGGTGTGGAGCAGGACCATCATACATCCGGAGACGAGGATTATCATCGCCTGCAGATAGCTTATTCTGATCGAAAGAAAGGTGAAGCCTGCCCCGCTGAAAAGCGATGGAAATACCTTGTGCGTTGCTCCCTGGGTGAGCATGACATAATTCTGAAGAAAAATAGAAACGCCGATCGCGCTGATAAGAGGGCTGAGCCTCGGGGCGTTCCTGAGGGGCCGGTAGGCGATCTTTTCGATGGTAAAGCCATAGGAGGAACAGAAGATGACCGTAAACACCAAAGTCAGCGCAAGAGAAAGGACCAGACTGTATGAGGTGAGGCCGATCGCGGTAAAGAACCCGAGCAGGATAATGCTGAGATAGGCGCCGAGCATGTAAATCTCGCCGTGCGCAAAATTGATCAGCTCCAGGACCCCGTAAACCATGGTGTAGCCCAGCGCGATAAGCGCATACACACTGCCGAGTGTGAGGCCGTTTAATAATTGCTGCAAAAACACAGCAAATCTTAACAGAAAAAACCGTTAATTTGAAAGGTTGGAGACGGGGGCTGAAATTTAACGCAGTAGTTCAGCATTCAGCAGTCAGTTTTCAGCAGAAAAAGCCCTGTGTGATGCCGGACAGACATAAAGAGGAAGAGGTAGAGATATAGGGGAGGTATAGGTAGAGAAAAAACTCCTTTACCTTTACCTTTACAACCAGACATAAAGAGGAAGAGGCAGAGGAATAAAACTTCTTTACCTATACCTATACCTCTTCCTATTCTTCGTCATTGATGTGCCGAGCGCTTACGATTTTACTTTTTTGATGGTGTCCTGGACGCGGCATTCATAAAAGTCTTCGATCTTTTGAAGGAGGGACGGATTGTTGTCGATAATTTTTTCAAGTTCCAGCCTGCTGAGTTCATAGACCTCAAGCGGCCCTTCAGCAATGACCGAAGCTGTCCTGGGTCTGCCGGTCAGGAACGCGACTTCTCCGAAGATGTCGCCTGTCTCCAATGTAGCGAGGTCAAGCACTTTGCCGAAGAGGTGGGCAATGACCTTTGCCCTCCCGGACTTTATGATATACATTGAGTCCCCTGAGTCGCCTTCTTCTATGACCTTTGCATCTGAGGAGAACGATATCAGCGAAAGTTCACTCAGTATCTGCTGCACCTCTTCTTCGGACATGCCGGAAAAAAGCTCCGAGTTTATGGACTCGGGGGTCTTCTCCGCCAGGGAGGTCGCAAACTCTTCCACGGTTTCCGCTGCAGGCCCTTCCTGCGCGGGGATGGTCGGAACAGAGGTCTTGGAAGTTTCAAGCTCCATCATCAGCTCCTTTGAGTTGCTGATCGCCTCGGAATTATAAGGGTCCAGGCGCAGAATGATTTTGTATAAGGCGATGGCCTTTTGGAAAAACCCCTGGGACCGCATGAGCCAGGCGGCCTGGTGGTATGAGGCGATTGCGTTGACAGCTGTCGCCGGTCCTCTGATAGATATCCCCGAGTTTCAGATATGTATGGGGGTTTTTCCGTTCGATCAGCACGATTTTCTGAAGAGAGCTTTTTGCTGTTTCCCAGTCCTGCGCTTTCAGTGCGTTAAAGTAATCTTCCCAGTTCTTCTTTTCCATCGGTCGTATGTGTTTCCCTCAGAATATCCGGCTATGTTCTTAAATCGGACAAGGCGTCCGGATGCATGCCATATTTAAATACAATTTCAAAGGTTTGTCAAACATGAAATGACGTATAGGGGTGCTGAGAAAAAAATTGACCGAAGTCTTGATGAACAGACCCGGGGAAATAATATATAATAGAAACCTAATAAACAGTATGTGGAGGTAATTTTGAGAGCAAGAATTAACGTTGAACTGGCATCGCGGGTGAAGAACCTGCCCCCTTATCTCTTTGCAACCATTGACAGGATGAAACAGGAAACAAAGGCAAAGGGAGTTGATTTAATAGACCTCAGCATCGGAGACCCTGATATCCCTACACCGGGACACATTGTTGAAGCCATGAAGACCGCGGTCGAAAAACCCGAGCACCACCGCTATCCTTCATATGAAGGCATGCTTTCATTCAGGGAAGCAGTGGCAGGATGGTATAAAAGACGTTTTGATGTGGCCCTTGATCCGGCAGACGAGGCGCTTTCTTTGATCGGTTCGAAGGAAGGGATCGGCCATGTCCCTCTGGCGTTCGTCGAACCGGGTGATACGGTATTAGTGCCGTCCCCCGGCTATCCGGTATATCCTGTCAGCGTCCTGTTTGCAGGAGGGGTGAGTCATATGATGCCGCTGAGAGAGGAAAACGGCTTTCTTCCGGACCTTAAGGCCATCCCTGAGGAGACCTTGCAGAAGGCGAAGCTGATGTTCATAAACTATCCCAACAACCCCACCGCTGCTGTCGCGCCCCGGGCCTTTTACGAAGAAGTGGTGGCCCTCGCGGCCAGATACAACATTATCGTATGCCATGACGCAGCATACAGCGAAATTTATTTTGATGGAGAAAAGCCTTTAAGCTTTATGCAGATAGACGGGGCAAAGGATGTGGGCATTGAATTTCATTCCCTCTCAAAGACATACAATATGACCGGCTGGAGGATCGGTTTTGCCGTCGGCAACCCTGACATTCTCGCGGGTTTGGGGAAGATCAAGTCCAACCTTGATTCCGGGGTCTTCCAGGCGATACAGGAGGCGTCGGTCACTGCGCTGGAAACCGATGAAAGCATTTTGTCCGGCATCAGAAAGACTTATCAGGACCGGCGCGATGCCCTGTATGAGGGGCTGAAGGGTATTGGCATTGAAGTGGCCCTGCCGAAGGCCAGTTTTTATCTCTGGGCCAAAGTCCCGAAACAGTTCGATTCCTCAAGCTTTGTCGCGCATATCCTGGAGAAGGCAGGGGTCCTGACAACACCCGGCAACGGGTTCGGCGCCCCTGGAGAAGGATATGTAAGATTTGCATTGACCGTGCCGGTAGAAAGAATGAAGGAAGCTGTCGAAAGGCTCAGGAAGGCTTTTTAAGCCTAAAAACAGCAATTGAAAGAGCTGTCTTTCGCTCAGGAGGTTCTCTTTCTGTCGTTCTAAGCTCATTCCGCTACAGCCTTGAAACTCGCCCTTCGGGCTCAGACACTCAAGGCTGTTTAACGCTCCATTTCGCCAAGAACGTCAACGAAAGGAGAGCCAAGTCGCTCAAGCCAACTCTTCCAACTGCTGAATAGAGGGTGAAAGATATTTGAAATGTCCACAGTTTATATAGGAATAGGCTCGAACCTTGGAGACAGGCATAAAAACTGTCTCAGGGCTGTTGAACTTCTGAAACAGAGTGGACTATCAGTGACGAAACAGTCCTCGGTCCATGAAACAGAGCCCTGGGGACTCACTGAGCAGCCTGCATTTCTAAATATGGCTGTTGAGGCAGAGACCGGGCTTGCGCCTGCAGAGCTTCTTGGCCTGCTGAAGAAAATTGAAAAAGATATGGGCCGGCAGGAGACAGTGAGGTGGGGTCCCCGCATTATAGACCTTGATATCCTTCTTTATGATGATATCACCCTGAATACCGAGGCCCTCATAATACCTCATCCCCTGATGCATGAGAGGGAATTCGTCCTCGGCCCGCTGGCCGAACTGGCAGAGGACCTTATCCACCCGGTCCTGAAAAAAAAGATAGGGGACCTGCTTAAGGAAATAAAGCGTAATGAACCCATTACTGGCTAAGACAAGCACCTAAACAGTCTCATACTGAAGGATATTGAGTTGATCGGAAGGTGTTCTCTTGCTCAGTTCGAGTATTTCGATCCCTACAACCTTGCCAACAGCATTAAAGTAGATCGCATACCAAATCATTCAAATTCAAAAACATTTTCGTGGTAAATCACTTTCGTTTCTGAGGGCCGCGCCAAGAAATAGCAAATTGGGACAACTATTGTATTATGGCATGCAGTTAACCTCTTGAACTAAACACAAGTAAGATCGAATACAATGCCGCTGTGGACGAATGGGATTAAGTACTTTTGACATTCATTGAAAATTTGATTCCTTTCTATGCTAGAAACTCATTTCGATTTCTTGAATCTGTTCTTTTCCGCTCTACTCCTCAGAATAGGGAAATCGGAACTGAAGTTAAATTTTCCATAAAAGCTACAAAGAAGAGGTCTTGTGGCAAATTTGCTTTCATCTAGAATATGCCTCTTCGGCTACTCCTCTCGGTAATTTTTTTATGAGCCAATTCACCCCAACGAAACCGCTTTTAAGCTTATCTGAAGGCATGCTATATATTCCGTCAGCTAATCTTTTACCCACTTGCTCTTACGATGAGCTATAATAATATAATTAATCTGGCTTTGTTACACAAGCCACCGACAAGGTCAGTGGTACTTTGACTGCGAATCAAGCGACAGCAAGCAGAATGAATAAAACTATGAAAATTCAGTGGTGTGCTGCAGTAGCCGTTGCCGTCCTGACATTTGTGGTTTTTCTTCCTGCACTCCATGGTGAATTTTTGAACATGGATGATGACGCGTATATTTATAATAATGCCTTTATTCGCACATTTGACTTGCGTCTTCTTAAATCAGCTTTTCTTGAATTCAATGTTTCGAACTGGCATCCTCTAACTTGGTTTTCCCATGCGCTCGATTATGCTATTTGGGGACTGAACCCTTTGGGACATCACCTAACAAACAATATTTTTCATGCTGCAAATACGTTTGTTGTGGTATTGCTTATGGCTAGATTAATAGAAATCGCCAAGATTGTTTCTATTAACAATCCAAAGTCCACTATTCACAATGCACGATTTGCGCTGCTTGTATCAGCCTCAGTAGGTCTTCTCTTTGGTGTTCATCCAATTCATGTAGAGTCAGTGGCCTGGGTTTCGGAGAGGAAGGATGTCCTTTGTGCATTTTTCTTTTTACTAAGTATTATGATGTATCTTAAATATGCAGGTATTACTCTATCGACATTTCCTCTTGTCGGGACTCCTTCTGAAATGCTTCTTAATAAGGGGAAAGATCCGAAAAACTCAACCATCGTGGGCAATGACACAAGTATAACAAAACCAAGGGCGCGTCTTATCATCGGATATTACATCCTTTCCCTCTTCTTATTCATTCTAGCCTTGCTGAGTAAACCTATGGTAGTGACCCTTCCTCTAGTCTTGTTAATACTTGACTGGTATCCGCTGGGGAGGATAACTTCATTGAGCAAATTGCGTGGAGTTGTGATGGAAAAGCTGCCTTTTTTTGCCTTCAGCCTCGCTTCATCCGTCATTACCATTCTGGCGCAGCAGTCGGGCGGAGCGATAATTTCGCTGGAAATATTGCCTTTTACGACGAGGCTTATCGTAAGTATTCAGACTCTGGTGTCTTATCTCTGGAAGATGCTCCTCCCGATGAATCTGCTCCCTGTGTATCCCTATCCTCAGGATGTCTCTTTGACATCACTGAAATTCTTTCTGCCAGTCTTGTTGACAGCAGTAATAACAGTGGGTGTTATTGCAGTCGCGAAAAGACAGAGGCTATGGCTGGCTGCATGGGGGTATTATGTGATAACTCTGCTCCCGGTCATCGGCCTCATTCAGGTGGGCCGACAGCCTATGGCGGACAGATATACGTATCTGCCCGGACTAGGTCCTTTTATCATTGTGGTGTTGGCCCTGGTGTTTCTGTATAAAAAAATTACGCTGGATGAGAAGAGCCCTACTGTCAGGCTTTTCATTTCTTTTTTAACTCTTGCAATATTCGCCTCTATGATATATCTGACCATAAAACAGACTGCTGTATGGAGGGATAGCTTTACGCTATGGAATTATGTCATTTTGAAAGAGCCAGAACAAATACCAAGCGCTTATAATCAGCGTGGTCTCGCCTTTTATGCTAAGGGAGATTACGCACATGCGATTGACGATTTCACTAAAGCTACCGCATTATATCCTAAATATCTCGAAGCCTATAAGAACAGGGGGATTGCCCATTATTTGATAGGGAATTATAGAGAGGCCATTGAGAGCTTTGATAAGGCTATTGGGCTGGACATGGACGATCCATCTTTGTATGCTAATCGTGCATATCTCTTTCTCATACTTGGCAATAAAGTGCTTGCTGTATCCGATCTGCGGAAGAGCTGTGCGTTTGGTTATAAAGAGGCTTGTGAAAATCTGGAGGCTATATCCGCAAATAAGATCACTCAATAGTCAGACAAACAGTCCAACCGCAGGGTAGAGAAGCTTACTGAGTGATGCGTCCTTCATGGTGCCGTTATGGCTATTTCCTTTAGCTGCGGGTTCGGAGGTGAAAGCCGATAGTCTAAGTTGTGCCTGCATCTATTGCCCATAAGGGATCTTGTCCGCGAGTGTCCAGCGGCCCCGGGAAATCGGGGTAGGCTTGCCGTTGATCAACTGCCTCGCCTCCTTGACCTCGTTGGCTGTCGGCTTGTGACTCCCAACGCAGCCCGAGTTGCAATAGGAGCTTGCAAGCCCCCCGCACGTCTGATTTTTCCAGAATTGGTCATAACAGCTCTGCAGGTTGTTAGATGCCGTATCGGGAATCTGATTCCAGCGACCGAGCCACACCAGCCAGAAAACGATATCCGGCAGGGTGTTGGTATATAACCCGTCCCCAAGGTGCAGGTAGGGCAGTCCATTGGAGCCGAAAGCCTCGAAGTTGGTGTTTTCCGCCACCAGGGCCCTCCGGTTTATGGCATCGTCCAGCAGCGCGTCCTCCTCATAAATAGACTGACGCGTCATCAGCACCCGCCACGTTTCGTCCCAGACCTCCCGGGCGGAATGGGTCTTGCGGGCAGAATTCTGGAAGAAGTGCTGGCTGTATCTTACGGCCACAAACGAATCAGATGGCTCTTTCCAGCCGATAAGGACTGCGGGATTATTAAACAGCGTGCGGGAAAAAGGTGTGACCGCGCCATCCGCACGACCCGTGCTGGAACAGGCGTCCAGATAGACCAGTGACCTGGACATGTTCCATCCGGGATTGTTCGCCCGCAATGCATCGAAAAAAGCGTTGCCTACGCCCAGAAAGGTTTCCTCTTTGAGCCGATCCACCTGAAGGGGAACGGGGATGATCGTGTTTTGCAGATAGGCCGGAAGTCCAAGAGCCACTACAGCTGCTACGATAGCATCATCGCGGGTCTGACCCGGTGCAACCGTTACCTTGGCGCCCGTCACCATCAAAAACTCCTCGGGATCTGTTAGAGTGGCACCCATATATATCCCATGAGTGGAGATATAGAATACCCCCGGGTTCTTCAGGAGCTGGTCAGCAATGGTTTTCGGAGTGACCTGGGCATCGGTCCGAACCAGGATATTGCCGGTGCTGAAACCGGCGCGCAAAAGTTGCGTCCGAATGGCCTCAGGGTCCTCACCCTGGGTTTTGAAGGCGTAATACCTGCCTTTGCGGAAAGCCACCTGACTGTTCATCGGAAACAGAAGCTTCGCCGTGTAATTGGCCGGATCGTTCGGTCCGGAGCTCTGGGTCATATACAGATGGGTCCGCGGATCGCCGGCGAAGTATCCCGGGCTGAGAGGATTAACCGCGGGCTTGTTGGCGTACTCGTCGGCAGAGGGTGGTGATTTTGGATTAAGAAGGACCCAATAGACCCGGCCATTTTCTCTTTTAACTTTTATGGCGGTCTTCCTGGCGTTCAGTATGACCTCAGTGAGCGGGGCAACAGCCGCTGCGCCCTGTGAAGACCCGGATGCGGCGAACGATCCTGCCTTGAGCGCGTTCGCCGCCGCTATGGCCGAATCGTCATCGGACAATCCGCTCATCAGCGAGTCCTCATAAACCTTGAACGCCACGGCCACGAAATCAGTGGTATCGATAGGTGGGTCAGGCTGTTTCTTCCACGTGGATGTGCCCGGGTCCCAGTTTATCACCATGAATGGAAGGACCAATTTCCCGGATACAACCTTGACAGGCTCCGAAGTCAGGTAGACACCGTAATCTGCAAGAGTCAGGGTGAGTTTGGCGCTGGTGGCGGTAGCCCCGGCGACAGAATATTTGCCGTCGTCGTGATACTCCTCGGAAGGCATGAAACAATTGAAGTCGGCTGATCCGTTGTCAAAAAAAACCAGGGAACATTCAGCCCCGGTCCCGGGAGTTGTGCCGTCTGAATCACTTTGCCAGATCCATCGCCCGACCAATGGGTTAACCGAAATCCTGCACCCCTTTGCTCCGGTCCGCCAGGCGCTGTTCGTGTAGCCCGTCTTTGTCGCCCGGACGCGGTAGTAATACACCTTGCCGAGCGTTCTGCCTTTGATCGTCGTGCTCAGGGCCTTCCCCGCGTCGATTGTTCTCAGACCTGCGGTAAACCCGCTGTCCGTTGCTTCCTGGAGTCGATACGTTACCCAGGGGGTGGTCGAGGCTTCCCAGCTGACCGAATACCTTCCGTCGGCGTCCATGGGCGGAACCGTGATCGAGGCCGGTGAGACAACAGTGGCCGCTTCTGCAAAATTGAAGGAGAGCGCCAATCCAATAATAAGCACGAACAAAGCAGAACAGAAAATTCTAGCGAATCTCATCATAGCCTTATGCCTCCCGTACGATATTGTTTTTTATAATGTTTTCGCTTCTTGACGATTTCGTTAAGTTCCATTTTACGTCCTGATAATATTGATGCTATCCGTGTGACAGTGGTATACATTACCACTAAAAAAAGCCAGTTATCAATATCATGAAGATCGCGTTTTGGCTGTGATGAAACGAAATAGCCGGGGAGCCGCCTGCCGTGACACCCGGAAGGACAAAAAATGAGTGACAGTCTAAATTGTGTTTCCGGAAGTTTTTTCGCAACGGCTTTGCCCCGTTGGGCTCTATGCAAAAAGACACCGAAAAACTTCAATGAGCGTGCAATGCATTATCCTGAGGTTCGACGGCTTTTAATTTGGTCTTTAATTTGCTGAGGACCAATAACGGAATTATCTCAAAAAGATACCCGGCAAAAGTAGCCCAAAAAACCATAATCGAGAGCACAAACCACGTATCTGTGCTCTTGTCCTGAAGGTAGGTCAACATTACATACCAAAGAGTAAAAAAGAAGCCCCATAAAATCGGCACTATGAACGCCAGGAACATCAACAATCCATAAGGTTTATTGCTCGCCAGGTGCCATATTACAGCGACAAAAATGATATAGGGGACGAATATATGGTATCCGTTATACAGGTTCTCCCAGATCACCTGATTGTCCTGTCTGAGTGCAAATGAGAGAATGAGCACGCCGATACCCCATACTACAACAGGAAGAAAGAGAGAGACTTGAAAAAATCTGGATTGTGTCATATCACGGTCCCCTTTCATGTGTTAGTAAGATACGCATTATAATTACCAAGGATTCCCGCAGAAAGACTATTTTGATTTCGTGTCCGCGTCTTACCCTGAAGCCCGGACTCTTTTTATTTATAGTTTTAATTTAAGAATCTTAAAATATATTGTCAACTTGAAATTTAGATTATATACTTAATTTATTACTTTTAATTTAGTAATTGCGTCTTTCGTTTTTAATCAGCAGAGCTACACCGAAAGCATTTAACGCTTTCAGGTTTGCATCCGACTCCCGCGGTCTGTTGCCCGGCAGTTCATCTTTTTATCGGTGTCCGTGTGGATTTTGAGTCTGTTTTTGCCCTGATTTTTGCTGAAGGCAACTCTGAAATGGCAAAAACAGCCTAATTGTAATATAATACTTGTCTGTTCAGGTCGAAAAACATTTAATTCTTTAAGGAGGAAGTCATGATAAAGGTTTATTACGATAAAGATGCAAATCTGGGGGTTCTCAAAAAGAAAAAGATAGTGATTATGGGATACGGCAGTCAGGGGCATGCGCACGCTAACAATCTCAAGGAAAGCGGTATGGACGTGACAATCGGCATACGCAAGGGCGCAAGCTGGGACAAGGCGAAAAAGGCAGGCTTCAAGGTGATGACCCCTTCAGAGGCGTCCAAAATAGCTGACGTGATCATGATACTGCTTCCGGATGAATACCAGGGAGAGATATACAATGCCGAGATAGGGCCGAATATGAAAAAGGGCGTCTACCTGGCCTTTGCGCACGGCTTTAATATCCATTTCGGACAGATCGTGCCGCCTGCCGATGCCAATGTATTCATGGCTGCGCCGAAAGGTCCGGGACATCTTGTAAGGTCTGAATACACAAAGGGCAGCGGCGTGCCGTGCCTTATCGCAGTCCATCAGGACCCTTCAAAGAACACCAAGGACATCGCCCTGGCCTATGCCTCTGCAATCGGCGGGGGAAGGGCCGGCATTATCGAAACGAACTTCAGGGAAGAGACAGAGACAGACCTCTTCGGCGAGCAGGTCGTTCTGTGCGGAGGACTGACGGCCCTTATACAGGCGGGGTTCGAGACGCTTGTCGAGGCCGGCTATGCGCCTGAGATGGCGTATTTCGAATGCATGCATGAGGTCAAACTCATTGTTGACCTGCTGCATGAAGGCGGCATATCGAACATGAGATATTCGATCAGCAATACCGCCCAGTACGGCGATCTGACCAGAGGCCCGAGGGTCATCACCGGGGAGACAAAAAAGGAGATGAAGAAGATCCTCGGCGAGATACAGGACGGCGTCTTCGCAAAGGAGTGGATGCTTGAGTGCAAGGCAAACAAGCCCTCGTTTAATGCCCTGACAAAGAAGGGTGAAAAGCACCAGATAGAAGAAGTGGGCGCAAAGTTAAGGGCGATGATGCCGTGGCTCAAGAAGGGCAAACTTGTCGACAAGTCAAAAGCGTAAAGACAGTAATGGGTGATGCGTTATGAGCGATGAGTTTGGGACAAATAACAGGAGAGACAATTAAGAGCATGGGACAGAACACTATTGAAGATAAATATATGTGATTACGTTCCGGTATTTATCTGCTCATTACTCATTACTCATTACTCATTACAAAGAAATGTTTAAACTCGCCCCTGAGGGTTACCCGTTTATTATCGGTTCCCTTGGACTGACAGTCCTTGTTTTGCTAACTGTTCCGGTTGGAGCTTGTATTCCTCTTGCCCTGACCGCCTTTATGGTCTATTTCTTCAGGGACCCGGAGAGGTCTGTCCCGGAAGGCAAAGACCTCTTTGTGGCGCCTGCTGACGGCAAGATCATAGTCATCAGGGACGTGCGTGAAACACGGCACCTGGGCGCCGAGATGAAGCAGATAAGCATCTTCATGTCGCCTTTCAATGTCCATGTCAACCGTGTCCCCTGCGCCGGCAAGGTAAAAGAAGTCCTGCATAACAGGGGAAGTTTTTTCGCCGCCTATAAGGACGAAGCCTCGATACAGAATGAAAATATCGAGATGGTATACGAAACGCAATATGGCGATATTCTTGTCCGGCAGGTTGCGGGTTTTCTCGCCAGGCGCGCGGTATGCAGGAAAAAGGCAGGAGATGTTTTAGAGCGCGGAGAGCGGTACGGAGTCATAAAATTCAGCTCCAGGGTGGATATCTATCTGCCGAAGGACGTTGAAATTAAGGTGAAGATGGACGATGCTGTGAAGGCCGGGGAGACAGTGCTCGCGGAGATTAAGAGCAACTGAGCAGCAGGGCAGCAGTTACTCAGATAAAGGCGAGCAGAGAGACTACGAGGGAATCTCCTTTTCTTGCTGTTGCTCTATTGCTCTTCTGCTCTGCTGACCTATTTACGGATTACTTTTCCTGCCGGCTCCCAGACCGCCGGCCTCCTGAGGGTCCGGAAGCTTTCTACAAGGTCTCCGGTCCTGGCCTTGTTGAAGTCCTTTATTTTAATGCCGACCTTTTGTCCGGGGACAGCTTTTTGTATTGCCTTGTCCTCCATATGTATGGACTCGATACGGCCGGAATAGACAGGACCCATCGAGGTGATGACGCGAAAATGCTGGCCCACGGCAAGATGGCCTCCGAGGACCTCGCATCCGATGATAATACCCCTGCGGGTGCTCTTGAAAAGGGCTATTACCTTCGCCGAACCGATGAGCTCTTCCTCCGAAGCAGGCCGGACAATAGTTTCTGCGATCGCTTCTATATCGCTGGTTACATTGTATATCACAGTATAAAGGCGGACCTCTACCCGATGCTCCCTCAGGGCGTTTTCCAGTCCCGGCAAGAGATCGACCTGGAACCCGAGGATCAGCCTGCTGCCGGTCTCGGCGAGGAGGAGATCAGATTTATTGATGTCTCCTATGCTGCTGTGGATGATATTGATGTCGACTTCAGGCAGGGTCATTTCGGAAATTGCCTTGACGAGCGCTTCCATGCTCCCCGCGGAATCGGCCTTAAGTACAATCTCGAGTTTCGGCCTTTTGCTTTCAGCAGGGGGCTTCGGCGCTCCTGTAATCGCCTTTGCTTTATGCCGGACTTCTTTGTGTTTATGTGTCATGTCTGTTATTCGTCCAATCTACCATGAGCCTAGTGAGGAGGGAATGCAGAAAAACGGCTTGTCTGCGACACCTTCAGGCACTCCGCCCTGGTCAGCCCAGCGTGAAGATAAATTCACCAAGTGTGAGATTTGAAAAATCCGCGTCATATAATTATTTCCGTCGTCATTACAAGCCTTTTTATGCAGTTTCTCCTTACATTATGCAACGACAGGACCTATCTGAAAGACAGCTTCAGTTCATATGTGCCGGATTCGGGCATCTGGTCGATAACAAAACCCGCCTTTTCAAACAGCATGAGCATGGGTTTGTTGTCCATCAGCACAGTAGCTGTAAAACCATGGAGACCTTTTCTCTTTGCGAGATAGGTGAGATAGGCGAGAAGCTCTGCGCCGATGCCCTGGTTCTGGTAATCGTCGCGGACAACAAAGGCGACTTCAGCCGTATGGGTATTTTCATCGATAAAATACTGTCCCATCCCAAAGACCTCCTCTTTGTCCTCTTTTTGCACTACGACCAGAATCACCATCTCCTTTGTGTAATCTATGACGACAAATTTCTGCAGCCGCTCGTGGGGCATGTCCGCCCTCGTGGAAATGAACCTGTGGTACATGCAATCGCTCGACAGGGAATAGAAAAAATCTTTCAAGAGCTGTTCGTCGCTTATCCTCACAGGCCTTAAGAATATCCTGAGCCCTGTTTTGGTAGTCCTGTGGGCCTCCAGTTCCGAGGGATATACACCATGGTCGCCGGGGATAAAAGCCTGGTCCTTATAGATGAGGGCAAGCTTCTTTGCCTCTTCTATCAGCCAGGGACGAAATTTCGGATGGCTGATGGCTATCAGGTCCATGGCCCGCTCCCTGATATTTTTCCCGTGGAGATAGGCTATGCCGAATTCAGTGACCACATAGTGGACGTCACCCCTCGTCAAGGTCACGCCTGCGCCTTCCTGGAGGAAGGGAACGATCCTTGAGACCTCGCCATCTCTCTGCTGTGGACTGCAGCGCGAGTATGGTCTTCCCTCCCTGCGCCAGGACAGCCCCCCGCATAAAGTCAGCCTGTCCCGCCGATCCCGCTGAAGAAGTACTTCCCGAGCGACTCCGCGGTCGCCTGCCCGGTAAGGTCTATCTCCAGCGCGCTGTTTATCGCGGTCACATTCCTGTTCCTTGCTATGGTCAGGGGATTGTTGGTATAACTGACCGGTCTGAATTCTATGCTCGGATTGTCGTGGATATACTCGTATGTCTCCCTTTTCCCCATGCAGAAGGCAGCAACCGTCTTATTGCGGTTAAGCTCCTTCATGGTATTGTCGACAACCCCTTTTTTGATGAGGTCCACAACACCGTCGGTGAGCAGCTCTGTATGCACGCCGAGATGTTTTTTCCTGCAGAGGTGGGAAAGGATGGCATTGGGGATACTCCCGTAGCCCACCTGGATCGTGTCCCCGTCCTGGACTATCTGTGATACGTATTTCCCGATATTCTCCGCGATCTCATCCGGCACCATCGCCTCAAACTCGAGCAAAGGTTCCTCATAAGGGACAACAAAATCAACGTCATCGATATGGATAAAGGAATCTCCCTGGACACGCGGCATGGACGAATTGATCTGCGCTATAACCAAAGAGGCGTTCTCTGCAGCCGCCTTGACGATATCGACACTGATGCCGAGGCTCATATATCCATGCGATGTCCGGCAGAGAAGTCTGGACCAGCGCCACATCGACCAGTATCCGTTTCTTCAGGAAAAGCTCAGGCACCGAAGAGAGGAAGATCGGCGTATAGTCGGCGATACCGCTGTTTACCGCGTCGCGCATGTTCTTGCCGATGAAAAACGAGTTCCACCGGAAGGTGTCCTTGAATCTTTCGTCATTATAGGGGGAAACCCCGAGGTTCCAGACCTGAAGCATTTCCGCGTCAAAAAAGGCCTTTGGATGAGATTTGACATACTGTATAAGGCTTCTCACGAGGTGCTGAGGCTCGCCGCAGCCCGTGCCTATAAATATCCTGTCGCCGGGATGTATCTGTCCGAAGATATGCTCCTCCCTGCCGAACTTCCCGGGATACCTGCCCTTTATCGCCTCAATCCATCTGTTATAATCTTCATCTGTCATAACATCCTCAGCCTTCATATTATAAGTATATCAAATAACCGGCGAGACCCTGAGAAAATCGTGAAAAGTGAAAAGTGAAAGGTGAAAGGTGAAAGGTGAAAGGTGAAAGGTGAAAGGTGAAAGGTGAAAGGTGAAAGGTGAAAGGTGAAAGGTGAAAGGTGAAAGGTGAAAGGTGAAAGGTGAAAGGTGAAAGGTGACAGGTGAAAGCTGAAAGGTGAAACCGCAGGCATTTTTTATTTGTATCAAAAGTCCGCTTCTGGTATAGTGTTAAGAAACTGTTTCCGGGAGGTATCATGCTTGCAATGGCTACATTCTTAGGCCTGCTTTTGCTGTTGGGACTGGCTGTCATATTCGCGGTCATCGCTATCTATAATAAACTCGTCCGCCTGAGGACCACTGTAAAGTCTTCCTGGTCAGACATAGACGTACAGCTCAAAAAGAGATATGACCTCGTCCCCAATCTCGTGGAGACGGTGAAAGGCTACGCCACCCATGAAAAATCCGTTTTCGAGAAAGTGACCGAGGCACGGTCTTTTGCCATGAAGGCGTCGTCTCCGGCGGACAAGGCAAAGGCGGAAAATATGTTCACCGACACACTCAAAAGCCTGTTTGCGGTCGCAGAGGCATACCCTGATTTGAAGGCCAATGCGAATTTCATGCAGCTGCAAACACAATTAAAGGAACTGGAAGACAATATTGAATATGCCAGGAGATATTACAACGCGGTCGTGCGGGACTACAATATAACGACCGAAACATTTCCGTCGAATCTCATCGCGGCGCAGTTCAAGTTCGTCAAGGAAGAATTCTTTGAACTCGAAGAGCCGGCTGCTGAGAGAAAACCCGTAAAAGTAAGTTTTTCTTAAAGGCTGCAGGTCTTTCATGCGGGTAAAGCGCCTTTGCCTCGATCTTCATGCAAAAGCAGGGTTTATCCTGCTGTTTATATGCCTCCTTTGCTTTTTTCCCCTTCCTGCCCAGGCCCAGGATTTCACTATCAATGATTTCAGCGCAAATATCCTTGTCAACCCTGACTCATCCTTTACCGTCAAAGAGACCCTGACAGTTGAATTTCACCAGCCCCGGCACGGCATATACAGGGAAATTCCGTACATATACACCGACAGTCTCGGCAGCAGCGTCAAAACTCCGATAAAGGTGCTCTCTGTCACGAACGGAGAGGGCAATAAACTCAAGGCCAAGGTCACAAGAAGCGGAAACATAATCAATATCAGGATCGGAGACCCGGACTCATATGTCTCCGGTCTGCAGAAATACGAGATTTTCTACAAGGTTGAAAACGCGGTCCTCTTTTTCGAGGACCATGACGAACTTTACTGGAATGTAACGGGCAATGCCTGGAAGGCAGAGATCAGGCATGCTGAATGCACCGTAAGCCTGGCGGGTGAAAAGACAAAAGAGTTCCGGGCCGCCTGCTATACAGGCAGGACCGGCTCCAGCGAGAAGGCCTGCACATACAGCAGCGCGGACAATTTCATTGAGTTCAGGACAGAGAGAAGTCTTTCCGCAGGAGAGGGTCTTACAATAGCCTATGGCTGGGACAAGGGCCTTGTCAGCCCGCCTTCGTCCTTCAGAAAATTTCTCTGGCTCATAAATCTTGAACAGAACTGGGTATTCATACTTCCCCTTCTTATCACTGATCGTCATGATAGTCCTGTGGTACCGCATCGGGAGGGACCCAAGGGACAGGGAGTCGGTGACTGTTATGTACGGGCCGCCGCAATTCAACAATGCTCCCTCTCTGCCCTGCTGAAGTCGGCGCGCTCGTGGATGAGACCCTTGATGCCAGAGACATAACAGCCACCATAGTCGGCCTTGCCGTAAAAGGGTACATAAAAATCGAGGAGACCAAAGAGGAAGGCCTTATCTTCGACTCAAAGGACTATTACCTTGCAAAGCTGAAGGAAGCTGATGACACTCTCCCGCTCTTCGAGAGGGAACTCATGTCCGATATATTCGGCTCCCTGCCAGGGAAAATGGTCTCTGAACTGAAGAACCATTTCTATGCCTATATTGACCCTCTCAAGAAGACAGTCTACAGCGAATTGACGAGAAAGAAGTACTTCACCGTGAGCCCTGACAAGGTAAGGCAGCTCTATGCTGCTGCCGGTTTTGTCACGGCGATAGCCGCAACTGTTCTGCTGGGTTTAGTTGTTCGGCGATTCCATAGGCGGCGTAAGGACCTTCCTCGCCGGGATCCTGTGCGGCCTCCCGATATTCGGGTTTGCGAAGTTCATGCCTGCAAAGACACGGCTAGGGTCTGACGGCATATATGGATATCCTGGGCTTTGAAGAATTCCTCAACAGGGCGGAAAAAGACCAGCTCCTGCGCATGAAGGACGAAAACCTCTTCTCCAAATTCTTCCCCTACGCCCTTGCGCTCAATGTCGCGGACAACTGGGCAAAGGCCTTTGAAGGCATTTACCAGCAGCCGCCGGAGTGGTATGTTTCACCGACCGGTGGCAGGATGTTCAGTCCCACGGGATTCAACCATTCCATCAATTCTGCGATGTCAAGCCTGTCAACCGCCATGTTCTCGGCCCCGCGGAGCAGCGGCACAGGGGGAGGCGGTTTTTCAGGCGGCGGGTTTTCAGGAGGGGGCTTCGGCGGCGGCGGCGGGGGGAGCTGGTAACAAAGCTCTTAGGGCCTTGAAAAGTACGATGTTGCTTATATTGCAAAGAAGCAATAAGACAATGGCTCGCCGTCATGAAGTGATCGGTCTCAGGATGGCGAAATCGTTTTACTTTATAATAAGATTCTCAATTATGACCGTCCCATCACTTATAGTCAGCTTCCCGTTCAGCACTGTCGAGCCTGTTACGTTGTAGAAATCAGGCCCGTATCCGCCCTGAAGTGCAAGGGATACATTGCGGTTGAAGTTCAGGTCTTCAAAAAAATCTGAGTCCAGGGCCAGGATATCATCTCCGCTTGCGGCCTCATTGTATGCAGACTGAAGCAAAGAGTACCATGTCTCACCGCTGGTCCCCCAGACTCTTAAGACAGTGTTTCCGGATGTACAGGTTGCCGTTTTCCCGGCTGATAGATTGCTTAACGCATCATATGCGCATTCCCGGTAGCTGTATTGAGCGGCGACGGCAAGCCCTGTGTGAGTATAGGTAGTGCCTGTGGTCACTGCCGTTATATCTGTACCGTTTGTGCAGTTTGTATTCGGCGGTGTGGCCCCCGGCAGGTAGACAAGCTTATATGCATCTGTCGCATTCAGCCCGCTCCCTGCATCTGAGGCAGAGCTCCAGCTTAAGGAACACCGGGCATAGCCGGAGGTTGTTATTAAGGCTGCCCCGTCTGTCGGGGCCTTTCTGTCTACCTTTGCCTGATACGCAGAGGTCTTTGTTGTCTCTGTATTGCCGACCTTGTCTCTGGAATAATACCTTACGTTATAGGCACACTCATTGCCCGCCCCGCAGGCAGTAGTCATGGTGTTGCCTCCGAGTGCTGCCGGTGTGCAGCCGGCGCCGAAGCACCCATAAATGCCTGTTGAGGCAGTTACGCCCGAACCGGCTCCGTCATTGGGGGTCAGAGTAATTGCCTTCTCTGTTGACTGCCAGCTGCCTGAGGTCTGATTGTCGGCAGTGGCCGGAGCTGCTGCATCCACAGTCTTTGCGATCTGTGTTGCAGTGCCTGTGCCCCCTGTGCTTGCGGCCCGCATGTTTAAGGTCAGGCTCTGGCCGTTTGTACCGGTAATCCCTGTCTTTGTACAGGTCCACGTCGGGCTTGAGCCGCTGACAGAAGCGGTATTCCAGGTGCTTCCGTCTGTAGTATATTCGCAGCCCGTCACAGCACTTTCGCTGTCTGTAAAGGTTGTCGACAGATCAAACGGACTGTCCACAAAACTTCCCGAGGTGCTGTTTGAGGGCGTAACCGCCCCGGGAGTTGGCGCTGTTGCGTCTCCGGTAGGCTGAAGATTAACAATACTGACAGACTGAAGCGCCATGCCCGAATAACTGCCTCCCCAGGTCATGGTGTGATTGCTGTAGTCCCAGGTGTCGTGGATATATACCAGATTGGAGGAATCGTCATAGCCGACGCCGACCACTGTATGGCCTGCAAGGTTAAGCATTACAGGCCGGCCAGCGTCGATTTCCGCTTTAAACTGGGCAAAGGAAAAGCCGCCGGCAATAGTGTTGTCCGTCTTCTGGTTGTAGCAATCAGTGACAGTGTAGCCTCTGGCCTCGTAAAAGAGTTTTCTGCCGTAGGTACCATCTGTTGTATCAATATCATAAGTTACCATGTCGGAGCAGGTTAGCTTGGTTGCGTCGTTATAATTCCAAAACGTAGTTGACCCGTCAGTATTGCCGAAAAAGGATTGGCTGGTCTTCATATAATCGCCAATTGCGTCTCCCCAGGCGTGCTGGGCCCAGCCGTTCGTTATGTAAGGGTCAGCCGAAGCGCTGTTGTACTGGACCCAATAGTCATCTATGGAACCGCGGGTTGCTCTGCCGTCCACCCCATTTCTGGAAGCGATCAACGGACAGTTTGGATATGTGGCGTACCCATCAGACCAGGTCGGCCAGGAACTGTTGTTCATGGGCATGACACCGCCATTGGTCGGGCCGGTATACATGTTCGGAAAACCTGTCTGGTCGTAATACGCGGCAATCATGGCTCCTGAAACCGAGGAACAACCAAAAACCCAATTGAACGCAGGCACCGTCAATGTCTTAGTACCTGCAAAGCTGCCGGGTTTCGGCAGCGAAACCGCCTGTCGTTGGACCTCAAAGCCTGGCGGAGGCACCGGCGGCCCATTGATGATAACCTCATCAACAAGAGTACCACCTGAAAGTATCAGCGGAGTAATAGTGTAATACTTGCCGGTTATCTGAGCCCCCGCCTCCTGGGCATAGGCAACTGGTATAACACCGGCGCACAAGCTGAGAAACAGCGCTATCCCCCCAAGTATGGACCCGAACAGGACTTTTCTTATTTGATCGTTGAGTTCGCTATGCATAACTTTCTCCACTGGAAGAAGCCGCCTTGTGATCGACAACCGGCAATCTTGATGCTTCTTTAAAGGTCTTTTTCAGTAATTTTGTCACTTGCGGTTTTTTCATATTTTATCATGGCCTATCGAAATTAGAAAAGGGCATGACGCCGGGCTTTGGTATCAGGGCAACCTCTATTTACATGTCACCTTGGTGCCTGGCGGATCCAGCGTTATGGAGTTGTCGCCTGACTCTGCAACGAACCTTACCGAGGCATTATGCTCCTCTCCCGGCTTCCCGCCCTTCCAGACTTCCCTTACGGTCATGTGTCCGTTGCGCGGGGGTTTTACGACCTTCTCCTGCGTTTTTCTTCCGTCACTGAGTTCCCAGTGGTAGGAAAACTTGTCCGGCAGGGGCGTCCTGAACGTGATGCTGGCGGTCCAGGTGATATTGACCGGGCACTTGCCGTTGTATTCCGTTGGGTGTGCTGATATGTGAATGAGGGCGAACTCTGGGTTATCCCCGCCGGCACGTGCAGACCCGGAAACGGTCGAAGATCCGAGATCAACCTCTCCGCTTGCCTCGGCACTGAAACTCCCGGACCCGGACCCGCCGAAGGAGGAGATGTTCCATCTCCCTTTCATTTGCTTCATGACGACAAAGCCGGTTGATAGGGTCCCCGATGCAAAGGTGTAAGCGACGTTTAGAGTGGCCTCTTCCCCTTTCATGAACCCGCCCAGAACTTTATGGCTTGTCGGCTGGGTGAACATCGCGGTGTAGCTGTCCAGGGCTTCTTTTTGCTGAAGACACTGCGGCACCTCGGCAGGATCGGCCATCAATTTACATATTTGCGCATGGTCCTTCGCGTAAGCGGCGGTGATAAACGCCATGTAGGCCCTGCCGGGCTCTGCGCCTCCGTCCGGAAGCTTTATGCCGCCGTTGTAAGGGTCCTTGAAAGCTGAGCTCGCGGAATTCTCTGCCGCGACAGCATCGGAAACGCCAAAAGAAGTCAAGCCGCATGCCAGTACTGCGAAAACCAAAGAGACGACAATTCTTTTTAACTCTGAAAAACAATCTGCTCTCATTTTTTCCTCCTTTTTGCAGCTAATGATGTCTTAATTTCCGTAGATTCAGGTTTTCAAATACCACTGAGTGGTGCTATCAGCATTTTGCGCCTCTTCTGGTGAGGAGATCCGCATGGTGGGTGCTGAAGGGGCTGGGGGCTAAATCCCCGGCTACCCGATTTGGCCATCCGCCGTGAATGCTTTGTGGAAAGCGACGTTGCCCTGCGGAATATGCCCGTCGAAAGACAGAGCGAAGAAAAACTCCTGTGGCACTCCCTCGTGCACGAGTCCCGGCACGTTCTTGAACCCGCATTTCCTGTAGTAATCCGGATGTCCCACGAGACAACATCCTTGAGCATTTATATCTTTCAGACGTGACAACCCCGCTTCTATCAGTGCTTTGCCGATGCCCTTCCACTGGTGCTCCGGCAAGACCGAAACAGGGCCAAGGCCATACCAGTCCGGTGTGCCGTCGGAGATGGTCACAGGAGAGAAAGCAATATGCCCTATCACCCGGCCGTCCATTTCTGCGACTAGTGATACTGTTAGAGCATCAGCGGCACGCAGCGCCTCGATGATGAACTGCTCCGTGTGTTTGCTGATTTCCAGGGTCTTGAACGCTGCGCTAGTCACCTCGGTTATCGCGCAAACATCGTCATGCGTCTCGTTTCTTATAACGATCTTTGGATTCATGGTCTAATATTCCTCTTTCCTGTCTGTTTTGTCAGTTATTATTTCGTATATTTTTCGTACCTCAAGTGAGGCCTCGTAGCCGCAATTGTCAACGCAAATCATAAAGTGTCTTTTCATAATCACTCCGTTAAAAATATCTCTTGATTTTGATTTCTTTCTTCCCTATGCCTTGGCCTTCGACCATTTTCAGGGTAATCACGTCCCGGACCAGCATAAGAGCACAGTAGCCTGAGAGAGCACTCAGGATAGGATTTGCAGGCTGAATTGCAGATAAGATAAGTATGGCACCTGCCCCAAGCCATTGTATTTGAAGCGCTCGTTTGCCTGACTTACTGTTCGCCATAACTTCGCGAACGTCGAGGGCTGTTCCGGCGGCCAAGAAAGCGTCTGTATTTTCAGAGAGACCTCGGCGCTGCAAAATACCACAAGGGAGGCCAAAGAGAATGCCAACAAGAATAGTGATGAGAGGTTTCGGCTGAGATATAAATAATGAAATCATAATTCCTGCAATCCAAAGGACAATGAATATAATGTTTGATCGTATCTTCAATGTAAAATGCCTATTATCCATGGCTCCCCCTACCGTTATTGTCAAGCATAGAGATACATTTCATTCATTTTCATTTATGCCTTTGTTCTTGGATCCTCAGCTTATCATGACTATATCGACCGAGATCTCCACCGCCGGCGTCGTTCCTCTGTTCTCAAGCCAGTGTGTGGTGTTCCTATCCTCGGGCCAGCCCACTCCCGGCCCATAGTCCGTAGCGACTCCATTTCGATGGTCAGTGATCGTTCCTTGCAGTATGTAGACGGTGCCTGGTCTGTCTTTATGGTCGTGAATCGGACCGAAGACGCCTCCAGGCTCGATGGTCACCATACGCATTCGAAGTTGGCGCCCTGCCATGCCCTCGATCTCAGGGCCAAGGTCAACCGTTGCAAGTAACTTCACCGTAACACCTTTCGTCTCAGGTGCCACCTGTTCGTTGCTCATCGTGCTCTCCTCTCTGTACTTCCAGGGTCTAACGCCGGTGATCAGCCGACCGGCTGCAGACGCTGAACTGAAAACGAAAAGCGGTTATCCCGGATCGGCTGTAAAGTTTTGTTAACCCATAAGTTTATTGTATTCTTCATGGCTGCCGATCCAAACCAAAGCAGCCCACCGGGAACTTCAACAGCAACAGCGCGATAATGAAGTCCGACACGGACAGACCAGTAACGGTCAACTTTTTTCAGATGTAACGAGGGATGACGAGGGTCATTTTTTAACAAGGCATAACTTCTGTCTGCAAGGTCTTGAATAGGCTGAGGAAGCGACTTGTAGAGTCCCCAAAACTCTGGCGAGGCAAAATGCTTCAAATTTCAGTGCAATGACCGGACTTAAACGATTTGAGGGCTGCCTCGGCCAGTGAGTCAAGTTTTCCCGACAGGGCATCTTGCTCAAACTGGCGGTCCCATACCTCTGCATCAAAATCCCAGAACCATTTCCGAAAAGACTGAAGTTCATCAGGTGTTAATCCTTGAACTTCTTTTTCAATTTGATCTATTTTGCTCATCCTGATAACTCCTTTCCTTAGCTTGATGTTAGTTTAACAAATTATTATTTCGGTGGCTACACTTCTTTATATGACGGGGTGACCCCACCACACCTTGAAAAGCAGGGACTAATTTCCATACGTACACTGTGGATTGGGATTCACTATCCGGCCAAGGCCCGATAATTTCCGCGAACCGCCCATTACGCCTGCCTGCCGGCAGGCAGGGACCCGTACGATGGGTGGTGTGGGGGCTGGGGGTTAACTACCCCCCGCTACCCGATTTAGGCATGATTGGATTTTCCCCACTTTCTGAGTCGCCCGGTAATACCCTCATCACCGCGTCATCAGCGCGAACACACCCCAACCCAGGTATTCACGTGTGTAAGCGGCGTAGCGCTCGGGTTCCGAGGTCAGTTTGGCTCGAACCTCTTTCGCGAACTCGTCGACGGGATTAGCTTCAAGCCATCGGCGCATGGTGAGCCATTTAGCCGCCTCGTATCTGTCCCAGCCGTCTTGGTCTGCCAAAACCATTTCCACGACGTCGTAGTCAAGGTGGCCGAAAGACGCGAGAAGTTCCGGAAGCGTGAGAAAGTCGGAGATTGAGCCGGCGAGACACCTCTTGGCAACATCTTCCGTCGGCGGTAACTGCCGCCAGTAGGGCTCGCCGATGAGGATGATCCCTCCGGTGCGGAGGCTCTGCGCCAGAAGCTCGATAGTGCCGATGACTCCCCCAGCGATCCATGTAGCACCGAGACAGCCTGCCACACCGGCCTTGTCGTCCGAGACGTAGCCGGTAGCATCGCCATGGATGAACTTGACTTGATCGGCGACCCCGAGTTCTTCAGCGCGGAGTTTCGCCTGCCCGGTGAACAACTGGCTCATGTCGATGCCGGTGCCGATGACTCCGTAATCGCGCGCCCAGGTGCACAGCATCTCGCCCGAACCGCTGCCGAGATCGAGCACTCGGGTCCCCGTTTCCAGACGCAGCGCCGCGCCGAGAGTGGCGAGCTTTTCGGGTGTGAACGGGTTATGGATGCGGTGAGCACTTTCGGTGATGTTGAAGATCCGTGGAATGTCCATTTCGGGAAATCTACTTATGAGTGTGAATAGATTCGGTCACTGCCAACGCGCCGGTCACGCGCCGCCTTTGGCGCGTCGCCGTGGACCCGCTGGTTGGATTCTCTTTTCCGCCGTCCTGTTACTCGCAAGATCGAGTAGAGCATCAGGATGTTTTTCAGCAACTTGCAGTAATATACGCGCTGGTCCTTCCGGTTTGCGTCGGCCCTGTTCCCAGTTACGAAGCGTTGCAGTGCTTATCCCCATGAGGATAGCGAACTTGTCCTGTGAAAGACCGTATTGCTCACGAATCTTTCTCACTTCGGATTCCGCGAAGGTGAAGGTCCGCGCCGGTTTCATAGTGCGCTTTATTATTGCTCCCCCCTGCTTCACGCTTTTGAGAAGCTCATCAAAAAGTTCTTTCTTCATCGGTATTCTCCTTCTACAATCTTTTTCAGCTGTTTCAACTGGTCCGGCGTCAAATCATCTTGCTCATTCTTGGGATAAGCAAACAGCATCAGTACAACCTTCGGCGATGCAAACCAATAATAAATTACCCTGATGCCGCCACGCTTTCCATGACCACCCGCAGACCAGCGGAGTTTGCGTAGACCTCCGCTTCCCGGAATGATCTTGCCCGCATCCGGCTTCCGGACCAACTGGGCCTGTAAGAGCCGATACTCATCATCGACAAGGATGGCTTTTATGAGACGGGTAAATATCGGGGTCTCTATAATGACCATGATTGATTATACGTCAGTGGCGTATGTTTGGCAAGGACAATTTGTCATAATACGGCTGAATTAGGATGAAAGACGCGCAACCATCCTCCGGTGCTCGTTAGGTGGGCAATTTTGGTTAAGAAAATGCGCTTTTAAGGCCAAGATAAGCCCCATTTTTTCAGGGCTTATCAATAAAAGCAAGAAGTTAACTTGGCCGACCCCGGCTGTGGTTAGCCTATATTCTTCTTCCAGGTCCTCGGATGCAGCCCTGAACTCTTTTCGTTTTGAGGCCCTCTTAAGGAACGCCTCATGGTCATGGGAAACGGGTTTATATTTTAAATCAGCCATTTCGAACCTCCTTCATTCTTCTCCGGGCAAGGAGTAGCTCTTTCTCGTCAACTGCCCATTTTACATCCCCCTTGAAAGCCCTTTTTTGATCCCGAAAATGCCCTTCTAAGCCTCAAAAACATATCACTTTTTCCGGAATTCGTCATCAATACAATCAGTTAGCCTGGTCCGACCCCCGGCCGAAATAAGGCGCGGCGACAACCAGCTAAATTGAAAACCAAAAAGCGCCTATTCACCGTCGCCTTGATTTGATTGTTGGCTTGTTTTATTTATGTCTAGCCGTTGATCTGTTTCAGTCTGTGGCACGACAAACTCTTTGCCAAAAAGCTTTCTGTAGGTTGATAGAAACTCTTTTGATTTTCTGAAATCTCGGAAAAGGGGCCAAGATGAATACGCTTCTCTAGTCACTTCTCCTTTTTTACCTATGCGTTGCATTATATTTGTTGCCTTCGTGTAGTCGTCATGTAGTACAGCAACAGCCAATTTAAATTTATCTGTACAAGCCGACCAATCATTTCCGTCTAGCAAACTAATAGTATCTTCTTTTTCTCCGAGACAATAATGTGCAATGGCAAGGTTAATTAAATTCATTCGCTTAACTTCTTCTGACGAGTGCTTCTTTAATGTCATTGTCACAAATTGCAAAAGAGTTTTTGCTAATGAATAGCGTTCGTCCAGCAACAAGTCAAATGTCGTATTGTGTAAAGCCATATCTGCTTTTTCAAGGCTGTCTGGTTGAAGTTTACGCCATAGGACATGACCTAGTTTTACTCCAATTTCCAGGATGCATTCATACGCCTGATCAAAATATGGCTTTGTTATCCCAATTTGCTTGCCTACACATACGGCGTTATCTATTGCGGCTTTATGTTTTTTGCATACTGCTAGATATTGAGATGAAACGGCACCGTCACAGTGAACGAAGAGATGACGCCGCTCTGTCATTTCAATAAATTTTGGCCAGGATGGCAGGTCTTTTCTTAGAACCAATCCAAATCTTTTTTCTATCCAAGAAAACTGATCGTCGTGACTTCCGCGAATTACCGTTTCAATCTCCTTCTCAATAAGATATTCACGTGCAGCATCAATACCACTGAATGTCAACAATTCAGAAAACGTTAGTTGTTTTTCAGATGCATTTAAGGCATCCGGAGTCACATAAAATGCAACCCGCAAAAGCTTACCAAGGTAAGCGTCATATTGATGAATAAGAGAACAGAAGAATATTTCAGGAATTTTTTTATGTGCTAGTGCAGAGGCTGTCAAGTCTTTTATATGAACATCAAATGCACGTAAATTCTCAGGTTTTAATTGATACGATGATTTCCCTTCTTTTGTTGTCGTGTTAATCCCTTTTTCCTTCATGAAGTGCTCAAAACTTTCTGAAGATTTTTAAGGGCATTCAACACTACCTTCATTGTTTGACTGTTTGCACGCGTGAGGCTCTCGACCTGAATAACATAATTTGAGATTTCTGAACCGAAGGATAACGCACGTGCGGGAGGTGCTTTAATTTTCCGAGGATGACTCGTTTTGTCTATTGGTTTTTTTGTTTTAATTTTTGCCGTCATTATATCTCCCTTCTATGAAGCCAACATATATTATACGGCTGATTGTCTATTAATATACTGTCCGCTTCTATACTCATATCCTAGCTCTGAAGAGCAGACAGGCCATCCCTCATTTTCACAGGCTACCGCCGACCAGTGTCCAGTCCATCGCCGGACACCACTGTGTTCCTGCTGCGTGACTTTTTGAGGTACATGCTTATTTGAAGAGGGGGAATTTGATGCTGCCTTTATCCCTTGGTCGTTAGAATAATAAAAATGCGGACCGGAGTAAAGAAAAAAATGCAGCAGAAGGTAAGGCTTCAGCGATGGGTTTAAAAAGCCTCCCTTTTACAAGTGGAGGTGTTGGAGGGGTATTGGAATAATTACCAAAACCTCCCCAACCCCTCCTTGTTAAGGAGGGGATTATACTGGTAACTGAAAAAATGCAGCAGAAGAAAAGGTCCCGCTGAAGTCAAAATAAGTTTTTCACCGCAGAGAGACGATGATCGCTGAACTCACAGGGACAGAGGATTATGCGGCAGAGACTATTTAGTTTAAAGCGTTCAGTTCCTCTAGTGTTTTGTTCAGGCTTGCGGTGTCCTCGACATTCAACAATCTCACCGAGGGCTCCACTATCCGTTTGATGAGACCTCTCAGCACCTTGCCGGGGCCAACTTCAATAATAGTGTCTATGCCGGTCTCGACCATATTTCTTATCGAGTCTTCCCATAATAACGGGCGGTTCAACTGGTTGACCAGAGACGTCTTTATCCTCTCCGCGCTCGTCAAAAACATCGCGTCAGCATTATTCACGACAGGCACTTCAGGAGTCCTGAATTCTATGGTATTCAGGAGTTCAGCCAGCCGGTTCGAGGCCTCTACCATCAAGGTGCAATGTGACGGGACGCTGACTGCCAGGGCCACGACCTTTTTTGCGTCGGCACTCTTGGCGAGCTTCATGGCGTCTTCCACAGCGCTTTTCTCCCCGGCGATGACGATCTGGCCGGGAGAATTATAATTGGCAGGAGAAACGTATCCTGATTCAACAGCAAGGCATATATCATCCACTTTCTGGCGGCTGAGTCCGATAATCGCAGCCATCAGTCCCACCCCCTCAGGCACAGCCTCCTGCATGAAGACCCCCCTTTTTTCGGTAAGCATCACAGCCTGTTTAAAGGGAATGACTCCTGCCGCTACGATAGCTGAATATTCGCCGAGGCTGTGACCGGCCATAACGTCGGCTGAGACGCCATGGGACGACAGCACCCTGAAAGCCGCGATGCTGGCGGTGAGAAGACAGGGCTGCGTCCGGAAGGTCTTGTTGAGTTCTTCCTTGGGACCGTTAAAACTCAGTTCTTTTACATCATAGCCGAGCGCGTCAGAGGCGTCTTCATACAGCCTCTTTACCTCATCAAAATTCTCCCAGAGGTCTTTTCCCATGCCAACGGATTGCGACCCCTGTCCCGGAAATACAAAGGCTGTCTTCATTGTCCCTTGGCCTCTTTTATCTTGCGTATCAGCACCGGTACGACCTCAAATAAATCACCCACAATGCCGTAGTTGGCGATATCGAAGATCGGGGCCTCAGGGTTTTTGTTGATCGCGATAATAATATCAGACGACTGCATCCCGACCACATGCTGCACAGCGCCCGAGATGCCGCACGCAAAATATATCCTTGGGCCGACTGTCTTTCCTGTCTGCCCCACCTGGTGCCGGTAAGGGATCCAGCCCTCATCTACGGCAGCCCTCGAAGCCCCCAGAGACGCCCCCAGGGCCTCGGCGAGTTCGTAGAGCAGCTGAAAGCCTTTCTCTCCGCCTGTTCCCCTTCCGCCTGCAACAATCACGTTCGCCTCCTGCAGATTTACGGAAATATCAGAGACCTCCTTGACTATCTCCAGCACCTTTGTGCGTGACTTTATATTATCAGCCTTTACCTCAATGATCTCTCCCTTTGCGGATTCATTATAAATGCCCCTCTTCATGACCCTCGGCCTGACAGTCGCCATCTGCGGTCTGGTATGAGGACAAAGTATGGTGGCCATAATATTACCGCCGAAGGCAGGCCGTACCTGCAGAAGGTTTTTTGTGTCTTCATCTATTTCAAGTGCCGTACAGTCTGCTGTCAGCCCTGCCTTGAGCCTTGCCGCGACCCTCGGGATAAAAGACCTGCCGATAGGCGTTGCGCCGGCAAGGACTATCTCAGGTTTATGCTTTTGAATAAGGTCTGACAGCAGGCCCGCGTAAGGTTCATCATTAAAGGCGCTGACAAGCGCGTCAGTGCAATGGTAGACCCGGTCGGCGCCCCACCTGATCAACTCCTGCGCATCAGCCTCTGCCGCGCCGAAGAGTACGGCGGAGACCTCTGTCCCAAGTTTATCAGCGAGTTTTTTGCCTATTCCGAGCAGCTCAAAGGAAACGCCGGCAATAACACCTTCCCGCTGTTCAGCGTAGACCCAGACCCCGCTGCCCTGGCCCTTTTCCTTTTTGTCGGACTCTTCCGCGATCTCCTGGATCGCGCCTTCAGGGCATACAGTGAGACAGGCCCGGCAAAGCTGGCAGTTTTCAGTAATCTCGGCCTTATCGTCTTTTATGACAATAGCGTCATAAGGACATGACTGAATACACGACTCGCAACCAGTGCATTTATCTCTGTTGATTTTTATAAACATTTCAGACCTGCCAGTTCCTTTATTAAGGCCTCGACCTGTTCTTCTGCTGTCCCCTCCAGCATCTTCCGGTCTTTCCTGACCTCAGGGGCAAAGATATTCCTCACCTGGGTGGGAGAACCCTTAAGGCCAAGGCTTTCCTCTTCCGCCTTGATGTCCGCTGCGCTGAGCTTTCTGATGACCGCCTTCTTTGCGGCCATCTTGCCCTTCAGGGAAGGCATCCTGGGGACATTTAATTCCCTGACTACGGTAAGCAGTACAGGCAGGGACGACTCAATGACATCATATCCGTCATCCATCAATCTCTGAACAACAATCCTGCCGTCGCCCACATCGTCTATTTTCCGTATATAGGCAACATGAGGGATGTCAAGAAACTCCGCAATCTCAGGCCCCACCTGGGCTGTATCACCGTCTATCGCCTGTTTGCCGCATAGGATCACATCAGCGCCGATATGCTCTATCGCCTTTGCAAGGGTATAGGCAGTGGCCCATGTGTCGGACCCGGCAAAGGCCCTGTCAGTCAGAAGCACCGCCTCATCAGCGCCCATTGATATCGCCTCTCTCAGGGCGGTCTCAGCCTGCGGCGGCCCCATGGTAACGACTGTCACGGTCCCGCCTGTTTTTTCCCTGATCTGAAGGCCTGCTTCTATCGCGTGCGTATCATAGGGGTTTATGATGGAGGGGACACCGTCCCGTATCAGGGTGTTTGTCTCAGGGTTTATCCTGACTTCAGCGGTGTCCGGCACCTGTTTAATGCAGACAATTATCCTCATTTGCTCTTAACCTCACAATTTAAAAGAGAATTTTACAAATAATCAAATTATGAATAGCTTAGGGCCAGCGTATTTTTTAACCTAAAATAATATCACAGCCTGTTAATCAGCGTCAATTTCAGTAGCGTTCAGACGCAGCAGATAAGCGTTCAGCAAGGTACTTTTGTCAACTGGCGTACATAGCGCTGGAAAAGGCGGGATGTGTGAAAATTCCTCTTACTCTGGCGTCACCGTTGTACCTACCGCTTAATGCGTGATTCAGACAGCTTTATCCCTTTTAAGACTTATGGAAATTTCTGTAGCGCAAGTGTAGCGACATTATAAAGATTACATTCCGCACTGATCTGCACGGCGTTAATCAAAACGTAGCCGGGTCTTCGGGAGGCAGTTCGGATTCATTGAACGGCATAACGCCCAACCCGGTCATAAACGACTCAAAGTCCCTGAGCATTCCGGAGTAGTCATAATCAGGCATCTCATCTTCAGCGGCCTTTTCGACCAGCGCATCAAATTCGTCGTAATCGAAATCAACAGGGAAAATGCCTGTGCTTTTTATCAGTTCAAAGACCCTTTTCTCATCCGACAAAGCATCTTCCAGCCGTATGCCAAGCGCTTTCCTGTGTTCCGGAGAGAAAGCATACCACCTGAGGGCGAATAACAGGGCGTCATAGAGGGTAACGATGCCTGCTGATATTTTCCCCTGTCGCAGTCTTCTCTTGCCGCCACGGATATGGAGCCGTGCCCTGAGAAGCGCCCCTTCCGGCTTCTCGAAACTGTCTCTTGTATCCATCAATCCAAAATGCGGCATATCAGTCTGTCATCTCTCCTCTCATAATTAAATGTAGCATATAATTGACGACTCGTAATCAAATAATCTTTCCACCGCAGAGTCGCAGAGGCAAGAGTGTCTGTGTGCAGGCCACATATGCATTGTCCGAGTTTGCCGGAATCTCCCAGATGGTTCTTGAGAGGGATTCCTCGCGATTACACCTCAACCCTCCTTATGCGCCCTCAGTGGTAGGGGAATGAGTATATCCATCGTCAAGTATAATCTATGTGAACTCTGTGGTTAAACTATCTGATTTTAGGATAAAATACCTTGTGAAAGGAACATTTCCGAAGACCAAACTGTCCAATATATGAGTGGAAAAGAAAACTACAGTCCTGACAACGATTATGAACTTGTCAGCAGGTGCAGAAAAGGCGATCTGGACGCCTTTGAGGCCCTGGTGATAAAGCATCAGAGGAAAATGCTGAACACTGCCTTCAGAATGGTCGGCAATTATGAAGATGCCTGCGAGGTTGTGCAGGACGCCTTCCTCTCCGCCTATAAGGCGATACAACAATTTGAAGGCCGGTCCAGTTTCTCGACCTGGCTCTGTTCCATCGTAATCAACACCTCCAGGAACCGTATTGAGCAGATCAAGTCAGCAGCCCGGCATGAACAGTTTTCGCTGGACGACCCTGTATCAACGGAAAACGGCAGTATGCGGATTGAGCTTGCATCTGATTGCCCCTCGGCCATGGACCAGCTGGAAAAAAAAGAAATACAGGCCGGGGTGCAGAAATGCATAAATACCCTGGAAACTGAATTCAGAGAGGTGCTGATATTGCGTGACATCCAGGGTTTTTCATATGATGAGATAAGCGATATGCTCAAGGTCGCCCAGGGCACGGTCAAATCAAGGCTGTTCAGGGCCCGGGAATATATGAAAAAATGTTTACTGAAAGCGCTCGGAGAATAGAAAATGGAATGCGATAGAATTCAGGAACAGCTGTCCGCATATCTCGACGATACCTTGTCTTCTGCTGAAAAAGGTATCGTCGACAACCACCTTAAGTCATGCCCGAAATGCAGGAAATCCCTGGCTGACCTGGAAATGACCATGCGTTCCATCAAGGGTCTTGAAGAGATAATCCCTCCTCCATGGTTGACTCAAAAGATCATGACCCGCGTAAAAGCAGAGGCGGAACTCACAAAAAAGAACCTCTGGCAAAAACTCTTCTACCCCCTCCATGTAAAACTGCCCATAGAGGCTTTCGGGGCATTCCTGATCGCCTTGACTGCCTTGTATGTTTTTAAGAGTATGGAACCAAAGATTAATACTGTAACAGCGCCTTCTGAGAAAACAGTTTCTGAATACGCTGCAAAAGAAAAAGACGCGACACCGGAGACAGAGGCCAGGAAGCCTTCTCAAGCGCCAATTGTCACACGGTCAAAGAAAGAGGAGACAGCAGCCGGCGCTCCTTCGCAGCAGGAAAGCAGCCCGCTCCCTGCGCCGCCGGCAGAGCAGCCCATGTTTGATCAGGGACCGCCTGTCAAAGAAAAGCGCGCTGAAGCCCGGAAGTCTGCTGAAAGAGACATGCTGATGAAGAGTGCTCCTGCGCCTGCGGCACTGTCTGCGCCGAACGCAGCAAGACAGGAGAGCGCAGCACAAGGGGCCGGCAAAATAATGTCCGGCCTGCCGGAGAAGGAGGATATCAGTATATCGTTCAAAGCCGGAGATATCGACTCCGCAAAAAGAGATATAAAAGAAGTCTTGTCTAAGTCTTGGCGGCAAGGTTCATCAGGGAAGAACCTGTTTCAGATACCCTGATCATCACCGGAGAACTGGGGCCTGATAAATTGCAGCTGTTCATGGACAAATTAAAGACTCTGGGGTCTGTGAAGGAAAAGACTTTGAGACCGATTGCCGGTAAAGACCTGGTCCTGATAAAGATCACTGTATCAAATCAATAAGAATCCTCGTATTCGAATCCAGGTTTACCGCAGAGGTCGCAGAGTACGCTGAGGATATGTTCTTATGATCCAATCGGGAGACGGCGATTGGATCATAAACTCTCACCTTCGGGAATAGTTACAGATGCCCGTTACAAAATCATTTCTCTGCGAACTCTGCGTCCTCTGCGGTGAAATTTTCATTTCGGACAAGAATGGCTGTCAGATAAAGAGAAAAAAGCCGTTCGCAAAATAGACCAAACCGGCAACACCGGCCAGAAGACTTACGAGCCAAAGAGGTTTCTTCTTAAGGAGTGCGGAGACCGAAGAAAGAAGTATTGCGATCTGGAGGAAAATCACTGCCACACCAAACGCCTGCTGGTGTTTCTGCGCCTCGTCGCGCTTCTTCTCCAGGGCCTTGGCATCTGCCTGGATCTTCTCCTTTTCGCCCTCATATTTCTTTATCTTCTCCGCGTACCCCGCGATCTTCTTCTCATATTCCTCCTTCATCAGGACTGGCGCCTTCTGGCCCAGCCCCTTAAGCTCGAGTTCGAGTTTTTCCTTCTGCAGGTCATAGAGATAGCTTTTTATGCTCTTGGACTGGTAATAGGCCCACTGATCAGAGGCCATCGTCTGGCTCAGGACCGCCTTTGTTGAATGGCCTCCTCCTTTAAATGTCGAAAGTGTCGCGCAGACAGCAAAGATCACTGTGGTAAGCGCGAGATAATTCAGCCACCTTTCCTTCTTTTCTTCAGCCATAAATAATTCCTCCCCGTCATATTAACTATAAAAGTGTTCAATTATTGCTGATAAACAGTCAGTGCAAAGAGCGCTGAAAAAGCCTTACAATCGACGACATTTGTATAGTCTGATATTCACCTGACGGCAAGCTCACAGTCAGTGTATTCCTGATTTCACCGGTGGATCATAATAAATCTGTCGCTAAGGCTGTCGCAGAGTAAGGCTTCTTTCGATCACGACTGCGTCTCCTACAGCACAGAACATGTCAGGATTCAGAATTACAGCCAGATGAACTGACAGATTACAAGAATGACGATTCATGATTCACGTATTCACGAGTCACGATTCACGATTCCGATTCACGATTAACGATGCACGATTCACGGGCTCCGACGCTTTACTCCAAACCGTATCCCCTCCCACTCCATTGCCTTGTCATAATGCCTGAACTTCTTTTCATGCAGCCGGAACGTTTTTGAGTGGATGGAGCGCCGGCCATTTGTGTCTTTAATGCCCAAAGATGCATGGAGCATCTCGTGATAGACGACAAACTCCAGGAAATAAGCAGGGACTGTTTTCTTGTCAAGCTGAGGATTGATCCTTATCGTATTCGTCTCAACAGAGTAACTTCCAAGGGTCCTCAATCTCCTTCTCTGCCTTGAATTGCTTCGGCCCCAGGTTATGGAAGCAGAGATCTTTCCGTCAAAATATTCGCTGTTGAGAGATTCGAAAATCTTTTTCAGACAATAATTTTCTCCTGTAACACGCGGTGTCAGTTTGACAGGGGCCTTTTGTTTTAAGAGATGCCTGTTCTGCCTGATAAAGGACCTTATATTCTGCCCGTTAGAGCGGCCTTTCCTTATAAAATCAGCTACTTCAAGACAGACCTCAGTCCCGGCGTGCAGGAACATCTTATGGAGCCGGACTGTTATGTTTTCAGCCTTCTTCCTTACTGAAAGCATACTTGTAGCATTATCGGTGATTATCAGACAGAGGTCCCTGCCTGTCAACTTCTGGAGGTGGTCCTTCAGGGTATGTTCGTCATGAGCAAAGGGCAGGCTTAACTGTTGCGCACAGGTGATCAAGCTTCCCTGTTCGAGGCTGATGCCTAAAAACAGTCTATACGCAGCCCTATTTATGTTCATATTGTTTCTTTATCATATCCAGATATGAAACAAACCATTCGGGCTCCACATTATCAACAAAACAAAGCCGCTTTCCCTTGCTGTCACTTATCACCTCACCGTTATGGTCCAGAAAAAGCAGGAGACAGTCCATCTTATAATCGAATTTCTTGCCCAGGGCATCTTCTTCCGCAGTAAGAGGCTTGGTGAGATCTATCCTGATCGGGACAAAGTCATCCATAATTTTTTTGGCGATTATCGGATCGTCATAGACATATTTCTGAAGTTTTTCGCAACGGGGGCAGCCTTTTCCATAGTAGAAGTCGACAATGCACGGCTTCTTCTCAAGCTTTGCCTTGGCAAAGCCTTCCTTCAGGGAAAACCATTGCACACCGTCTGCTGAATAAGAATAGGAACAGGCTGACAAATATAAACACCACCGCCAGAAGCAGGACCTTTTTCATTTGCCATCACCTCCACGCATATTTTACATAATTATATTTATATATTATCACAGCTATCATGAAAATAGTTTCTCATTCTGAACGAAGCTTCTGACTGGCCGCGTATAAGTCTGTTAACCAATAGTCTGCGATTGTCCCTGCACAGTTATTACTATAGGCTTATTTTTTATCCATATCCATACCATGACCGGCATGGCCTCCTGTCCCCTGCATCATCTGGAGGTGAAGGAAGTGGCGCGCGGGGATTTGATGAACAAGCAGGGCCACAGTCAGCAACAGGGCCAGAATAATAGCGGCCTCCAACCTTGTCCGCTGAAGAAACTTCGTTGCGAACAGGGCTTCATCCCTGCTGTGCTCCGGAGGGGCTATATAACGAAGAGCAAGAAAAAGGAGGAGCAGAAGTTTGACGGACAGCAGACCGCCATATGGAGTGGTCACAAGGGCCTGGAAACTTCCGACCTGAAACCATGTATTGTAAAGACCGGTAAAAACGATAACAGTCAGCAAAGGGCCGAATACCAGGTAAAACCGGTCTGCGGTCATCGCGGTGAGCCGCTGGTGAAGTATGTCATCTTTCACTACAGCAGGAGGGAAAATTACGGCAAGGGTCATGAGGGAACCGCCCCAGGCAGAGATTGCCATAAGGTGCAGCCAGTCCGCGAGCTGCTGGCAACTCAGGTCGCCAAAGTCAGAGGGGTGGCCTGAGGCACTGCGGGCAAAGGCAATGGCCCCGCCTGCCAGCAGGAGAAAGCCGCTGAAAAAAACGGAGGCGGCATGCCGCCTGCCTGCCAGCAGAACAATCCATGCACTGATAAGCCCCGTCACCCGCAGGAGCCACATGTCCCCGTAGTGTGATTTAAATACAACGACAGGCAGCAGAGGCAATGATTCAGCGAACCCTAAGCCGCTCATTTCCATACTCCGCTCAAAAAGGCCGAATATACTGCTTATGGCAAGCATCGAAAGGCAGATGACTATAAGCCGCCTCACACGGTCTAAAAATACTTGAGGATATTCCGCACGCCCTCCGGCGGGTCTGGTCAGGTACAGGGTGCAGAAGGCGGCACCAATCAAGACAGCCAAAGCAGTTATGTCCAGCCACGGTATCAGGCTGTGTATAAACGCCCCTATCATTGCAAGGTCCTCATTTGACTGTGAAAGTAAAGTCACCCATGGTGCGGTGACCGTCCCGGGCAACAACGTTCCAAAGTACCCTGTAAGTGCCGGGAGTCAGCTTGGGCAGACTGACCTGAAGAAGGGTCGGATCGGCCGGATCAACGCGGCCATCTCTTTTGTCCACCATTTCATTGTTTGCGTTGTGGACCATAATCGTGGAAAAGGCCGGCTCCAGATCGCTGTCAAACCATATGCGGACCTGTGCAGGAGAAACAGCCACAGTCGAGCCCACCTTAGGGTTGGAATGATCAGGAAACGCATGGCCCAGGGATATTCCCGGCAAGAAGCAAAGCAATGCAAGGGAAAGTACAGCAATCAGATATCTGCTATTCAGCGATTGAGTCGCGCAAGAAAAGTATCTGCCCCCCAGTCCCTGGACCCGGCCCATCTTCTCATTATCTGAAAATCGGTCCGCCTATGCCCTTTGGAAACATATCATCGATGTAGAAATGCACAAGACCGAGGACGCCCACATTGTGTCCTGTCTGATCGTTGATCGGGACCTGCGCAGCCACGCCCAGCTCCACATACTTGCCGCACCAGACAATCCCTGGATTGAAGTATCCGGTTGTCTGTCCCTTGCAGTTATGGCCCATGCAGGTCTCCATCGGAAACTCGGCCACAAGGACCATGCGTTTGAAGGGGTCCCCGAGACCAATATCCTTCACAAAGGACTGGAGGTATATAAGACTGTACTGAAGAGAAAAGGCCCAGGTCAGCGTGTTCGGCTCTTCTTCAAAGGCGATATTCGGGCTGATGACCCCGGTGATCGCAAACGGCTTTAGAAAGCTCATTGAATCCTGCAGGTCACCGAACCCCTTCCCGAAATATAGTGCAGGTGAAATCGTTGAATGGGAACTCGCGCCAACGCGTTCGGCACCGGTGCCGCCTATCTCCACGCTTGTGCCGAGGGAAAGGACAGCCTCATGCTCTTCGTTTGGGGGGAACTCGTATTTCACTCCAAGATTAAGGTTCTGAAAACCGCTCGCTGATCCGTCCCTCTCAAAGTCCAGATGCTCATAGGATTCACTGACTGTTATCCCAAATTCAGGGGTGAGGCGTTTGGAATAGTCAATGTCGATTCCGGTAGTTTTCGAATCAGGCTCTTTTATATAGTTGAAGAGAAGGGAAAACTCATCAGAGATGAAGGGGTCATCGACCTGGAACGTGGTCGGGAAAAATCTCTTCCCAGCGAAACCGTGCGCCCATGAAGAGACCGGCATAAGTAAAATATACATCAAGGCCAGACTGAGGGTGCACCATAACCATGTCCTTGGGATGATACTTTGAGACAAAGACCTTTCTGTGCCGGCTTCTTTGGGCTCGTTATGCCTAAACTCCTGCTTAAATTCCTTCCGGCTGCTCTCATTTCTTGGCTCTCCTCTTTTTTAATATACTGTTTGATATTGCCAAAGTTTTATTACAAATACTTTCCTCTTCAACTTCTTCTACGATCGGGCCTTTCATGTACAGATCATACAGCGCCTTGCCGGCAAAGAAATCCGCCCATGCGACCATGATATCAGGGAGAGTTGATTTCAGGAACATGGCCTGCAGGGGGATGGACTTTGCCGCCATCTCCGCGAAGCTGAAATGGGCCATGAAGACTGTCCCGTAAATGACGATGATGCCGTTAAGGAGATAACCATATACCGCGGTCTTCCGCGACATGAAAAGGGCGGTGACCAGTATGACGTCGATAACAGGGGAAGAGCGTTGCAAAGAATTTCGTCCTGTCGAATACAAAACCGCCGGGGTGCAGTTTGTCGGCAACCATAAAGTTATGGATCCTGTAATGGAGCAACAGCCCTGATACAGCCAAAAGGACCAGGACTGTCAGTAAGGTGTTTTTCTTCATGACCGGCCTAAAACGTAAAGGTCATCATGTGACCCAGATAAAAAGTCAGCAGAACAACAATGATATGCAGCACCCACCAGCCGGGCCTATACCTCATGAAATATTTCAGCATGTTATCTCCAGAGCATATGGCCCAGCGTATAGACAATGGATATGCCTAAAAAGTGTATTATCCACCAGCCATTCCTTAAAAAACTGATCTTCCTCGAAAAATTTTCCTTCTCCATTCCATGTCCCGCTCCTTCTGCCGGAAGCTTAAGATATTTTCTGCCTACTCAAATACTACCACTTCCGGACTGAATGTAAACCTGTCAGCTGCATAAAATTCTTATTGTCCTATATTCGGCAGTTGGCAGTGCTGTTTTTCGCTTAAAACGCTCGTTTTCTGCGCGTTCAAAGGGCAGGGTATGCCCAGCCCCTACAACATCTTTAAACTCACCCTGCGGGTTCAGACCTGCCTGCCGAAGGCAGGTTTAACGCTCCACTTCGCTAACAACCGCAACGAAAAGCGAGCGAAGCCGCTCAAAACAACACTGCCAACTGCGGCTTGCAGGATTATTACTTCGCCACTTAATACCTAATACAGTTACGTCAGGTTTGACTGCTTGAAGACTCGGGGAGTGCTCTGATCAAGGCGGAACATGCGAGGAGACGGCAAAGGAGATGAAAAAAGCTCTTACCTGCGACACCTGTATAGCTGTCAATCTGCTACAGTGATCCACCGCGCAGAAACAGAAGTCGTCACTGACTTGAGCTTGCCGTCAGGTGAATACAGAACTCTAAACAAAGTCGTCATTGTAAGGTTTCTTCAGCTCCTTTGCCTCGACGTTCATGCAATATGCATTAACAAACTTATAAGAGAAGGCTTTAGAAGGGCGCGTTAATGGTCGGCGATTTTTTAACATATCTGAAAAATGACAGGGAATTTCAGCTCCAGCTTGCAGGGGAAAAGATATATCAATCCTGTGCCGCCGCATTATATTCACCTGGACTATAAAGGCGAGTCTCAGGAAGGTGCTGGCTGAAAGGGGCATCACAGAGTTTTACAGCCACCAGTCAAATGCGATTGAAGCAATCCGGCGGGGAGAAAATGTGCTGCTTATGACACCTACTGCAAGCGGGAAGAGTCTGGTCTACAATGTCCCGGTGCTGGAATCGATAATTGAGGACCCTGATGCAAGGGCGCTCTATATCTTCCCCATGAAGGGACTCGAACAGGACCAGCTGAAGACGCTTAGGGAGCTCGCCTCTTCCCTCGGGATAGACAACGCCGGAGAGGTATATGACGGCGACACAAAGGCGGCCCGGAGGAAGGAAATACGGGAGTGTCTGCCGAATGTGATCTTCACGAACCCTGACATGCTCCACCTCAGCCTCATTCCGTTTCACAGGCAGTGGAAGGATTTTTTCAGACAGCTTGAAATATATTGTCATTGACGAAATACATGCCTACAGAGGGGTCTTCGGCTCGCATGTTGCGCAGGTCTTCAGACGGCTCAGACGCATATGTGATTATTACGGTTCAACCCCTCGGTTCATCTCAGCATCGGCAACCATAGCAAATCCGGAGAAGCATGCTGAGGCGCTGACAGGTCTCCCTTTTACCGTAATGGATCAGAGCGGGGCGCCTTTGTCAGGGAAACATTTCTTTTTTCTGGACCCGGTCGAGAGCCCTTACACTCTTACCACAAAGCTCTTTGTGACCTGCCTGGAACACGGACTGAGGACCATAGTCTTCACGAAATCCAGAAAGATTACAGAACTCATCTATACCTGGTCATTGAATTACGCCCCTGGACTGAAAGACAGGATCAGTCCCTACCGTGCCGGTTTTCTGCCCTCTGAAAGACGCCGCATAGAAGAACGGCTCTTCAGCGGGGACCTTCTCGGGGTCATATCCACAAGCGCGCTCGAACTCGGTGTTGACATAGGAGGGCTTGATTGCTGCATCCTCTGCGGATATCCCGGGTCTGTATCGAGCACCTGGCAGAGGGCAGGCAGGGTCGGCAGGGAAGGGCAGGAATCCCTTGTGTTCCTCGTCGCCGGACAGGACGCGCTCGACCACTATTTTATGCGGCATCCGGAGGCCTTTTTCGAAAAAAGCCACGAGGCAGCGGTGATAGACCCTGAAAACAGGAATATACTGAAGAAACACATACTCTGCGCTGCATCCGAACTTCCCCTCAAGTTGACCGAAACTGTTTACAGACGTGAAAAGCTGACCGGGGCGATCGGGGAGCTTGTATCCGAAAAGACCCTTGTGAAGGCAACACGGGCTGAAGTCTGGGTATCAAATGTCCGTAATCCCCAGAGGGATGTCGGGATCAGGGCCATGGGAGAGCGGTTTATGCTGCTCAATACATCAGGCAGGACCATAGGTGAATCAGGCAGCGGAAGGGTTTTCAGGGAGGCATTTCCCGGGCGCGATCTATCTGCATAAGGGAAAACAATACAGGGTCGATGAACTCGACTGGATCAGGAAAAGGGCGGTATGCAGTGAGGTCAAGCCAAACTACTACACCATGCCGCTAAGTTCCGGCGCAACAGAAATACTTGAAGAAATAGAAAGACGGGAATGTAAAGGTGTTCCGCTTCAATGGGGCAGACTACAGATAACAGAAAGGGTGACAGGCTTTGACAAGAAAAGGTCTTATGACAATGTAAGGATCTCGACCGTGCAGCTGGACCTTCCGGAGCATGTGTTTGAGACTGAAGGCCTCTGGTTCATAATCGACAATGCAACACAGGGAGCGATAGAGTCCCGGAGGTTCGATCTCGCCGGCACTCTCCATGCTGTTGAACACGCCCTGATAGCATGCATGCCGCTTTTTTCCTTCTGCGACAGAGGCGATATCGGAGGCCTCAGCCATACAGGGTTTCCTGCGTTCGGCCTGCCGGCGATCTTCATCTATGACGGCCACGAAGGCGGGGTCGGCCTCTCGAAGCGCGCCTATGATATCTTCGAGGAATTGCTTGCGACTACCCTGAAGGTCCTTGACGATTGTCCCTGCAGCGACGGATGTCCTTCCTGCACCCAGGACCCCCAGTGCGGCAACCGGAACGAGCCGCTGGACAAAAAAGGGGCGCAGTTCATGATAAGAAGATGGCTGGGAAACAGAGAGCATATATCAGCTGGCGCGTGACAATAAGCTGGATGTGGTATCGGAGGTCCTTTTCGTCCCGGCCTCAAAGCCGTGCCTCTGAGGGCTTTTGCCTCGTTATTGATTAGAATACATACTGCTGGGCTACCTGACCTGCTGGCAGGGAAGGCGGCAGGCAGGCCGGATAATCCTTCACCTCCCCAATCCGCTCCTTGGCAAGGAGGGGATAGGGGAGGTCCAAACAAGCCGGGATGAAATACCGGAGGTTAAATACAGAATTTCGATTTTGAAATATTCTAGTCTTTTGTGCGGAGATGATCACCGAGAAGACCCCTGCTGTGCTCATCGTCGTGACAATAGACGCAGAGGTTTTCCCAGTTGGAGCCATCAGGGGGGATTATTTCTGGGGTTCCCGTCTTTATGATGGACAGTCAAAAGGTGCCGGTCTTTAGATTCAAACTCTCTTCCGCATTTGGCGCAGATGAGGCCGTGTATCTTAAGAGACTGTTCCCGGTAATTGCCTGAGGGAGCGGAGACCTGTTTTAGTTCCCTTACAATCTCCTCAACAGATTTTCCGCTGTCTTTCTTTGCAGGGAACCCCCTTTGAGTACTTCTATACCGGTTGTTTCTCATCCGCGACTCCTTTTGCCTTCCCGGAATTTCAAACTGAAAGAGAAAGTACTATTTTTAGTTTACCCGATAATATGGGGACTTGTGAATGGCGAATATTGGGCGTTCACCGGTGTTCTCATTGATCGGGATAGAGTCCGCGGCAAATAATCATGTTTCCGGATAAGCCTGAGGGGAAGTGACTATATTGGGATGAGATTTTGCCCTCAATTTACTCAAAATCATGGATTTTCCATGAAATCTGTAATATTAAGTGCATATGCACTGTTGCGCAGCAACGCAACTAGTTATATACTAGAATTAAGCGAAGGCGGTAAAACCTGTTGGTTTTACTTAATATTAACCATTAATCGAATGAATTTGAAAAGAGGTGAAACAGAATGAAAGGCTCTACCCAGACTATACTTGGACAGTCAGGGGCAGAGAAAACCTCGGTTAATACCGTATACAGGGGGTCAATTGCTGAAGGTTTTGCAAGCGGCGTGGCCTTTGTGCTTACACTCCTCGGCCTGTCCGGCATAATGTCAGAATTGATGCTTCCTTTGGCGGTTATAGCTGTTGGTGTGGCCTTTCTTCTTGAAGGTCTGGCCATATCAGCGAGGTTTTCAACACTTCTTGCTGCGACAAGCACAGACCGTCTGGACAGGGCCGAATTCGGCGTAGGCGTTACCGCTGAGTTCCTCGGAGGCATTGCGGGCACAGTCCTCGGAATCCTGGCGCTTGTAAAGATTGCTCCTGTGATTCTGATGCCGGCTGCCTTGATCGTGTATGGCATAACCTTAGCGCTTAGCAGTGGGGCGACCCACAGGCTGAACACTATTGAAGTTGAAGGTTCGGAGGAAAGTACACGGTTCAAGAAAATTGCCCGTGAGGCAATGTCCGTCTCGACAGCGCTTGAGCTTGTATTAGGACTTGGCGCTGTTGTACTTGGTATACTTGCCGTTCTGGGGACCTATGCAGCAGCTTTAAGCCTGGTCGGCATGCTGGTGGTCAGCGTGGCCGGTCTGCTTACCGGTGCTGCGGTGACCAGCCGGATGATGGCGCTTTTCCGGACGTAATCAATGTATCAGTTTAAGCTGACTTGGGGCCGCAGGCAGGAGCAATATGCCGCGGTCCTTTTTTTGTTTGTAAAAGTACTTAAACAGGTTCTCAGGGGCTGTGACTGGGCATTTCAGTTCCCCCCGCCTTTCAAAAAGAAAAAAAAGCCCATCGCCATTACCATAAGGCCCATCGCTGCCATGCCCGCCGGCCCGAGCCAATATTGCACGAAGCTGTTTATCCGGGCCTGGGAAGGATCGGCAGGATCATAAACAACATCTACTGTGGAGCCGGTTGCGATCTGAGGACCGCCGCTGTTTCCTGCGCCGCCTGTAAACCGCACCTTCTCGTTGCTTTCTGTTCTGAATTCCACAACAGGATAATAAAATGTACTGAAGTTTGAACCGGTTTTTTTGTGCTGGTCGACGACTGTCCCCTGCGTACGCAGGCTGCGCTGCAAAAAACTGTACCGTTTGCTCCCCCAAAGGACACCACCACTGATCAGGGCGAGACCTATGATAACGCAAACGAGAAACTCCGAGCGGTCCAAGTTAGGGTTTTTCTCCGGGGTTCATGGTATTGATACTAACAAAGCTGAGTATCCAGTGTCTATTGCCTGAGGTCGTCAAGCAGCCTCCGGAATTCACCCGACTCTTCAAGTATCCTGCGGGCCGCGGCGCGCAGCTTGTCTACTTCCTCCGGCTGAAGGCTGAAGGACGTCGGAAGCGTCTTGAAAAACCAGCGTTCACGTTCATCTTTTGTCGCATCGAACTTGACTTCGATTACGTAAAACCTGATGTCTCCGCAGGAGCCTGGTTCACTGGATTCCGGCTTCCCGCTGCAGCGCTGCTCGCGGACCTGCGCTGCCCAGGTCTTCAGGTTGTCCTTAAGGAGGGCTATGGTTTCCACATTGTACCGCTCAATTGCAGTGGATGAATATGAATCAAGCATGGCGAGAAAGGACGGGGGGGCTTCGGACCTGTCCCATGAAGAGTCAGGATGTGTTTCTGCATTGACCACGATGAAGACCACCTTCCGCACGTTCTCGTGATGGGTATTCCGGATCGTCTTCCAGAAATTGCCCCTGAAAATAATCCTGTCGACGATGGCCCTGAGGCCGAGGTTGTCGGCTATACCGCCGTCCAGGAGATGGAGATACGGCTTTTTCCCGGCGTCCAGATAGGGCGTCATATTGTTCGCGAGATAAAACTGCCGCTCCGTAAAGTCGCTTTCCCTCAGGACACTTGCCAGGGGCTCCGGCATTTTGTAATGGCATGTCCCGGCATAATTTCTGACTGTTATGGGACTCAGCGCTACAGGTACGGCTGACGAGGCGGCAACCGCCCTCGCAACAGGGAAATCCGAAAGGTCTGAGCAGATGACGTCGAATACATCCTGGGTAAACCCAACCCGTATGCCGTATGTCATGTCAGTGGCATTTATGATGATCATCGGCCCTTTCCTGGCAGCGATATCGCCTATGGTGCCGCCCTCGAAGATATTTTTGTCATAATATTCCGCGGCCAGGTCGCTTCTGTCGAAGTATGGAGAAGACAGCCGGACCCAGTTGACTGGGTTCAGGAAAATGCTTTTATAAAGGTCGGACTGGACATTTTTCTTCAGAAATTTTTCCTCGAAGTCCCTAAAAATCCGGTCTCCGAAAAGGCCATAATAGCCGGCTGTGAAGCTCCCGCCTGACACGCTCGAAATCGTGTCCACTTCATCCAGCAGACGCCTGTTTTCCCTCCAAGCCGGATCTCGGTATTTTCGAGTCCTTCAAGTACGCCGTATGAAAAAGCTGCTGCCCTGGTCCCACCCCCTGAAAAGGTGACAAAGAGGAGCAGGTCGTCGGATTTACCCTCTGACCTCATATTCTTGGCGTGATATCCGGCATCCGGGTTATATTCCCTGAGGGGCTTATTTACAGGGTAATGCGCACAGCCGGCAGCGAAAAGGCAGAGGAACAGGACTAATAGTCGGAACATTTCAGGCTCTCTTATGACTTGTTTCTGGGCTGATTGATTTGAGTCTGCAAAATTCATAATTCAGTGGTCCATTGTTCCGCATTTATTGTTAGCATACTTGAAGGAGCATAATCAACTTCTCGTGCATAAAAAGGCAAGATCTGTCAAACATGATGAGATGAGAATAACACCTCTATGGCATCCAACAATTCTTCAATGGAGAAGTGTTCAAGCGTGTGTTTGAAAACAACGCACCTGCAGAACAAGAAGCTCTTTGTGGTAATCAGATAGTTTAAGCTTCTTCTGGCAGGAGCACAAGGTCTTTTTTTCCGGTGATTTTGAACTCAACCGGAACGAACTTCAGTGCTGGTATGCGCACCATCGCAAAAAGGTATGTTGCCTGACTTTCCACAGCTGCACCAATAATAGGTGCCCGGCTCAAGGTCTACGAGCATCGGTGTTTCTTGCATAGCTTTTCTCTTCTATTTTATTTGATAAAGGCGCCGTTTCGGTATTCTTCAAATGCGACTTCCAGTTCCTCCTCCGTATTCATCACGATCGGGCCGTACCATGCCACAGGCTCCTTAATGGGTCTGCCGGATATGAGCAGAAAGCGCAAAGGTTCGCCCTGGGGCAGAGACGGTCACCTGTTCGCCGTCGTCAAAGAGCACAGCTGTCCCGTTGTGGATGTAAGGATCGCGCTTCATGTCAAAATAGTTCTCGCCCAGGGCATCGTAGGCAAAGGGATTCTTCTCATTGCAGAAAACGCCCTTGCCCCCGATCACGTAGGCAAAAACCGTGTGGCCGCGCGGGGTCTTGTGGACGAATTCCGAAAGGGCAGGAAGCGAAACATCGAGATATTCAGGTTCGATTACGATGGTCCGTGACCGGACCCTGCCTGCCCTCCACAGTCCCGCAGATGACTTTTATCTTTGCGCCACTTTTTGTAACGACCTCTGGCACCTGCGAACTCTTGATATCACGGTACCGGGGTGCCATCATCTTGCTGGACCTGGGGGAGGTTGGCCCAGCAGCTGAAATCCCTCCATGACACCGTCGTCGTCTCCCTGCGGCATCTCCTGATGGATGATGCCGCTTCCCGCAGTCATCCACTGCATGTACTCCCGACGTAATGACGCCCTTGACTTGCCCAGGCTGTCTCCGTGCTCCACATCGCCCTTGAGCACGTACGTAATAGTCTCAATACCGCGATGCGGGTGCCAGGGAAACCCCTTGGTATACTTATTGGGATCGGTGTTGCGGAAATCGTCGAGCGTTACGAAGGGGTCGAAGAGTGGGACCTCGCTGCTGCCAAAGACCCGTCTGAGATGGACCCCCGCGCCTTCTAACGTAGGCTTGCTTTTGAAAACTTTCCTGATCTTTCGGTTTTCCGTCATGTTGCTCCTCCTTTTAACAGAAACTGCATCCGGCCAGATAAAGCGCCTTTGATTACTGCCTCCATCCAGGCGTGTTCGTCGCAACCCAGGTTGCAAAGACGCGCATGAATTTCGCAGCATATTCGCGGGTTGACTCACTGGTGAGATTGCCTTCCTCATCGAAGAGATTAGCGGCATTTCCGATGTAAGCTTCAGGTTGTTGCATAACGGGGACATTAAGGAACACCATTGATTGTCTCAGGTGATGGTTTGCGCCGAATCCACCTATGGCGCCGGGTGAAACACTCATCACGGCGCCTGGTTTGCCGTCCCACACGCTTTTCCCGTAGGGACGGGACCCCACGTCAATAGCGTTCTTGAGCACCCCCGGACTGAGCGGTTGTACTCGGGGGTGACAAACAAAACGCCGTCGAACTTCCTTATGCGTTCCCGAAACTCGACCCACGCTGCAGGCGGATTCTCATCGAAGTCCTGGTTGTATAGTGCAAGTCCTCCAATTTCGACAATTTCAAAAGTTAAAGAATCAGGCGAAAGTTTTATCAAAGCCTTTGCCATTTTACGGTTGAATGATTCCCTGCGAAGGCTCCCTACAAGAACCGCGATCTTATGCTGTGCCATCATCGTTTCTCCCTCTTAGTCTTTCTAATTTCCTATGCCAATCTGTTTCATGTGCGTCGCATTGTCCCAGAATAGCCATTCCTTCTATCATGATTAAGTCTGTCGGGGATTCTCAGGGTATCAATACCATCTTCCCGTTTGCATTCGACTCCATCAGCAGATGATGCGCCTGCGGGGCCTCAGCAAGCGGCAACTCCAGACCGATGACAGGCTTTAGTATGCCCTTCTCCAGTCCGGCTCCAAGAGCTGAGTGGATGATCAGGCTCTCCTGGTCTGTTATCTTCAGGAGCATCATCCCGATGATCGAAGCATTCCTGGCCATAGCGTCACGCGGGTCGATCTCAACCCTGCCCCTACTGCCGATGACGACAACGCGGCCGTTTTGTGCAAGTATTTCAAGGTCTTTCCCCAGATTCACATTGGCGAGCATCTCAAGTATCACATCAACGCCCCGCCCCTTTGTCAATGCCAGCACCTGCTCAAAATGGTCCGGCGATTGGTGATTCACTACGTCATGTGCACCCTGCTCAAGGGCAAGGACCTGCCTTTCTCTGTCCCGTATGTGCCTATTACCCTCATGCCTGCCGCCCTTGCAAGCTGCAGTGAGGCAATGCCCACGCCTCCGCTTGCCCCGTGCACAAGGACAGTATCTCCGGGCAATGCCCTCGCTTTGAGGAACAGGCCAAGATATGCTGCCCCATACGGGACATAGAGCCCGGCACCCTCCGCAAAAGTAATATTGTCCGGCAGCGGATGAACCTGTGATTCCGCGCAGAGCACTTTTTCAGCATAGGTGCCACTCAGACTGCGGGCCGTATACACCCTGTCGCCTGAATGAAAATTCCTGACGCCCTCACCGACTTCCTCGATTACGCCTGCACCGTCCATCCCAGGTGTATAAGGGACACCCGGCCCTGCTGCATACATTCCCAGACGCATATAAGTGTCCACGGGATTGACCCCTGCAGCAAAAAGCCTCACAACAACTTGCCCGGCTCCTGCCTTCGGATCGGGAACTTCTTCGACCTTCATCACCTCCGGAGCACCGAATTCATTCACACGTATTGCCTTCATGTCTGCTCCTCCCTTTTTCTGTCAACTTTGCAGGACTGACCCCTTCAGATAGCTCCGGGCCTGGCCGTATACCGAGGGGCTTGATTCTTCGGAGACATTTTGCACTATGTGCTCCAGTGCCGCTATGACCTTTCCCCTCAGTACAGGCTTTAAATTCTTTACCTGCTGGAAGGTGTTTAACAGCCGGCACGTAGTTGTCGCATTTATGGGCGCCAGCTCTATCACAGTGTCCGCCACCCATCTTATGCCCTGATCGGTCCATACCATCTTGTTGTTTGTTGCCATGGGCAGAAACAGCGCCCTTGACCAAGTGGGCTGTTTGATATCGAACCCCGGCCGGTTTTTTTCCGTCTCTATCATTTCAAAGACGTCCGGGCATGTCCCGCTTGCTACAACCCGCAGATAATTTGCATAGCCGCTAAGATGGCCGTGCCATGCCGAGTAAGCCTCTTCGAGTACGCTGCGGCGCAAGGCTGCCGAGCTCCTGTTAAGGGCGTGCAGTGCGGCCACACGGTCGGTGGCTGTGGTCGCTGAATAAAAATGATCTAAAGCTATTTTATGACTTTCTTCTGAGTCTTCAATTACGATCAGTTCAAGGATGGTATTTTTAAGCATACGTGCTTCTATGCCGTCTCTCTGGGATTGCTTACCGGATAGAGAATAAGTATCCAACCTGTTAAATTGCTCTATAAGCCGGCTTCTCCAGCGTTGATTTACCGCCAGCATCAGGCTTTCCCTTGCAACCACAAGCTCCTGGTACCATCTGCTGTAACTGCGGTCGATGGGCTGTTCGTCGATGCGGAAGGAAATATGATTTCAAAGAATATGAAAGATCATCATCTGCAAGGATCTGTCCGTAAAGGTCCAGCCAGTTTGAATCTATTTGAGCCCTGGGGTCATGAAGAAGCTTGATCCGCTCTAAATCGGTAAGCTGTCTTACGGCATCCACCCGGTTATAAAAATCAGGGTCGAGTCGGGCCTGAAGTGCCCGGCCGCCGGGGTCGGCATTATTATGAATGAAAGTAGGTCACGCCGTCAATCAACTCGTCGGGGTCATTAAAGCCTTCCCGGACTATCCGGCCGGCATGCCCGCGTTTCTATGGCGAGGGGCCCCAAAAGGGGGTTGCGTATGCTTTCGACCTGGTTTAGTCTGATGAAAGAAGGATCGGAAAAGGCTGGTCATGAACTGCCTTTCCACATCTACCGTGTATGCCTCGTTCAGCCATACATCAAACGGCGTGTCCATCGTGGTCTCGCTTCCGCACTGGTTGTGCTCGAATTCGTGGACAATTACGGCGTGGGCATAAAGAAGCGCAAGATCCAGGGTATGCTGCGTAATCAAAGCGGCATCGGTCACGATCGTTGTGTTGCCGGGGCATTTTCCATACCCCCGAAATTGGATTTGGTCATGCAGATGGTCCGGTAGGTATCTCCGGTATATTCGTATTCCTGGGTCTTTCCCGTCCAAAGCACAGATTCCTTGAGTATGTCCATGGGTATACGGGCCTCATCCCTGCAGCCGGGAGGGACCAGGTACTCAAGCTTTACTGTGCGGCCTGACTCATAGGTCACGGTATCCTCAAGGGTCTCCCATGTGCCTGCGCATGCCAAAAAAAGGTACGGGGCCATCGGAACGGGGTTTTCATAAGTGATCATCTGCCTTGAGGCGTCCCCCGGCTTGGGCACAGGCCTTCCGTCCGGGTGAAGACGCCTGTTTATATTGCCGTTGCTGATAAGATGGGTATAGGCGCTGTTGGCTTCGATGGTGGTGGTCATCGTGCATTTGGCGCGGCAGTCATCGAAGATCGGCATGATCCGCTGAAATCCCCACTGCTGACACTGTGATACGTACTGTTGGGGGGCACCGGCCGGGGTGGTGTCTTTGTAAATCCCCTCAAGCAGGTGGTCTGAAGGGAAGCAGCGAGTTAACGTCCGGATAAAAAATTTCTCACCGGTTTTTATATCCCTGGCGAGGTCGACTGTAAGCCTGTTTTTTTCGCGAACGTAGTCATAATTCAGGGAAGACCCTTTGTCTGCAGGGCCTGTGCACCATTCAACGCTTATAATTTCTAAACTGTTGGCATCAAGCTGGAGCGTACGGCAATCTTTCAAAGCGGTCATTTCAAGACAATTCGTCGCCTCCACATGGTCTCCTGCGAAGTTGAGTATATATTGTCAGATGATGGAGCTTTACCGGCAGCGCCTCAAAATCCCCGCGTATATACTTATAACGTCTGTCAGCCATAGTTTCTCCTTCCTGTCGGACTAGTTAGAGTATGTGGGTAAACACTGATTCATGTCCGTCATTCCCGATTAGTCGGGAATCCATTCCTTTTAAGAAGTTGCGACCCCCTGGCTTACCGCTGCCTAAGGCACCTACTTCTGGCTTCGCTGGAATGACGATTTTTTATGGCAGTTTCATGAAATGTACTTATGCACTCCTACAGGTTCCCCCGCAGCCTCTCCGCGTACAGGATCCTTTTTACAGCATAGTTATACGCTGCCCTTCTCATCCGGCAGCGTTCTTCACTGCATAAAGCATAGACATCATTGAAAGCCGTTGTCATGACATTTTTCAGCTTCTGGAGCACCTTTTCTTCCTCCCAGTAATCGTTGTTGAGGTTTGGCTCCATTCGAAATAACTTACCACCACGCCTCCGGCGTTGGCGAGTATGTCCGGTACCAGCATTATCCTGTTTTCCAGAAATATTTCATCGGCCTCAGGAGTTGTGGGAGCGTTGGCAAGTTCAAGAACTATCCTGGCCTTTACATTGCGGGCATTTGCCCCGGTCAACTGGTCTGATAGCGCGGACGGGATCAGTATGTCACAGTCGCAGGCCAGAAGTTCCTCGTTGGTGATGTTTATGCCGTCTTTAAAATCGGTGACCTTTCTTGTCTTTTCCTTGTGCACCATCACCGCCGGGATGTCGAGCCCCCGCGGATTTATGATGCCCCCGCTTGAGTCGCTGACAGCTACAATCTGATATCCTCTTTCATGGAGAATGCGCGCAGCGTTTTCTCCCACATTTCCAAAACCCTGGACAGCCACCCTGACGCCGGACTTCTCCATGCCGATCTTCCCCATCGCCTCTTCAAGCACGTATATTCCGCCGAGAGACGTAGAATAGCTCCTTACCTTGATTCCTGAAAGTTCGACAGGTTTTCCCGTTACTACCGCAGGCACATGCTCACCTTTTATCCTCTCGTATTCGTCCAGTATCCAGACCATTATCTTTTCGTCTGTATAAACATCAGGCGCCGGGATGTCCTTAGAAGGCCCTATGTAATCGGCAATCGCACGGATGTAGCTGCGCGTCACCTGCTCGAGTTCGTTTCGGCTCAGCTGCTTGGGGTCCACGACCACGCCGCCTTTTGATCCGCCAAACGGTATGTTTACAACCGAGCATTTCAGCACCATCAAAAAGGCAAGGTCCTTGACATGGTCTATCGTCAATTCCGGATGGAACCGGATGCCCCCTTTTCCAGGTCCCCTTGCGTCATTGTACTGTACCCTGTGACCCACAAACATCTTTGTCTTTCCGGAGTCCATCCTCACAGGGAAATGTACTGTAAATGAGCGCCTGGGCATATCAAGAAGGTCCAACTCGTCCGCTGACAGGCCCAGATCATTATAAATACCACCTAACTCGCTCATGCATAATTTGCAGAGGATCTGCTCATCAACGTGTACTCTCTCGTGACGTTTATTAGCCAAAGCAAGCCTCCTTTAGGATCTTATTCACATTTTACACGATTATTTGAGACAGGATAACAAGGTGCTGAAAAAAATACTGAGGAGGCCTGTTGTGCTGTGGTTTACGAAACCGGCAGCGACTGCAGCAACTGCCGAAGGTATAAAGATTATCGGCGAAAAAGCTGCATTGATTTACGGCCCCCTATGATGAATTCATTGCGCTCAGCACTCAGGGTCAGGGGGCATTGGCCTTCATTGTTTCCAGTTCCTCTATACAAATAGCCTTATCCGGGAAAACAACATATTCGCTCTTTTTGCTTATGCGGCAGCTATGAGACGGGTTTCCGATGCCAAACCCCCCGGGATTATTATATTCACAACTGCGGAATTGCTTTATCAATCCCGGAGTGATCTCTCGGCATTCTGCCTTTTCAGCATTTAGCCAATCAAAACCATAGCTGCCCGACGGCGAAAGATTTTGTATTTCAGCCTGAGCCACGGAGGCAGACAGCAGGGCTGCAATGAATATTATTTTATGTATGCTTTTCATCGTGTCAAAAAAACTTATCAGAATACTGTTTCAATGGCAAGACAGCATGACTCCTTTATGTGTCAACGGGAGCCCTAAAGCCCGGCTAGCCGTAAGATTTACGGCTGTGTGTGAAAGCCAATTTTGCCCTTTGTTTGGCTCCTCTGCCGCCTGAATGGTCCCAAACGCTGCTTCGTATTTTTTAACATTGTCCTGTAAAGCGTTTATCATCCTTTTCATATGACCAGGGCTGATGATGACCCTGGAGGCAACTGCGCCTACCGGCGGGACGATCATCATGAAATCCATGATAAATTCCTCTTTAGTATGCGCCACGACCATATTATTTGAATATACACCGCCATGAAGTTCCTGCGGGAAATTGACCTTTACTTCATGCTGTTGTGGACTGGACATTTCATTCTCCTTGTTTTTGGTGATAATTAGCAGATATGCAGTTTTATGGATACTATCTTAATACGAGGCTGATTGCAAGGTAAAAATCCTGTTGCGCATAAAGGTGCAGGCGTCTGCAGCAGACAAAAGCCGCCTGTTCATCGAAGGGACTTAAAGATTACAGTTCCGCCATTTTAATCTGTTGGTCAGCCTGTCTTGGTCATGCTCCGGGGAGTAACGAGCGTGTAATCGGCAACATCCCGGTAGTCGTCAAGAAAATCCACTGTTCTGCCCTCCACCGACGTGATGGTGACGACCGCAAGGTCCGGCTGGGCCCCGCTTCAGGTACCAAAAGATGCCGCCGTATCTTCGCGAATGGTACTCACCGTGCAGGTGGAGGAAAAGCTTTTCAGGAGGGCGGTTCGCAAGGAGGAAATGGGCCATTGTGGCATCTTTTATAGCCTGTGCCTCAAGGAAGTTTTCCGCGTCCATGCCATGGGCACTGGAGAGGTCCAGGAGATCGCGGTATGTCGGGCTCTTAAGGTCAAGCGGTATCGGGAGGGGGGCGATCCATTGCTTCGCCTGGTCCGAGAGCTTTTCGAGCACGCCGAGGCCGCGGCGGGCAACAAGGCTTGCATACCGTCTCGGTACGTTCGTTCCAATGAAGGGTATGCCGTGGTCATGGGCGAATGTCAGGACCGGACGATAATCAGTCTCATAGTTGTCCCAGATCTTTGCTTCTTTGGTCAGGGTATCATGTTCAATAGTCCCGGCCAGGTACTCATCGATAATAATCTGATCGTCCGCCTCGAACATCTCGGCCCCGAGGATCAGCCGTTTTCCCACGCGTCTGAAAAGGTCTTTTGTGACCTCGAATTGAAGCCAGTGGACAATAGGGTCGATATGAAGTTCTCCGAACAGCACAACGTCCGACCCGGAGAGATGTTCGAGCATCGCGCCGTACTGTGTCTCAACTCCGGTACGGTCAAAGAGACGGCAGGCTGGCTTGTCAAGCACGTGAGCTCTCTCCTGTTGTATATGTTATGCACATGTCTTTATCATCCATTACCTGTGAGAGCATATTCTATGACCCCACCAACTATGCCGCCTATCACTATAGCCACAGCCAACCCTGAAACAGCGCACAAAATGATTCCTGCTGCTATTATTATTCTGCCCAGTGGATGCTGTACTGTCTGCTCTCCCAGCAATTTATTCAAAATGACAACGAGCGACAGCCCGCATGTGTAAACTGTACTTCTAAGTGCAAATGCGGCAAAGCAGGTCGCTCCGGCAAGGGAGCCGATAACAATTCCTGTTAAGGGGACCGAGGCTATATATTCTCCCGGCTATTCTTATAAAGTTTTGACTGCAAAACTACCCGGAGGGGCTCCGGATTTCCGGAACTCCCTCCGGCGCTGAAAGGACAGGAGTCATTATTTTTTCTTCTTCTCTTTCTCCCTTTACCTCAACAGTGGTCGCCTTCATAGTGTAGTGAATGGTGACCTTGGAACCCACCTTGAGTTCACCGTTTATCTTGGTGTCCTTGTCGCGGGCGATCTGCCATTTCTCCGTACCTTTCTGGACAGTAATCGAATCGTTGGTTACTTCAAGTACGGGGCCGGTAACCTGGTAGGCCGTTGTGCCTGCAAACGAAAATGATGCAAACAGGAATAACGCCAAAAAAAGGACTGTGATGCGCTTCATTGCTGTTTCCTCCTTTTCAATTATTTAAAGATGTCAGGCTGAGCTGAGCAGTCCGGACTTGCCTGAGATGTGCCTTGACCGTCAAAATTTCTAACTCTATAATGCCTTTATATCATCAAGTATCGCGGCTGTCAATCAATTAATTATGGAATGTTTTCGTATCAATTATCCTTGTCATTGCTTAAGGCAAAACTATTTATTTTGAGGACAGTATGTGCATTCCGGCAATTTGAGGACATTCGTACTAAAATGATAGTAGGTGGGAACTTTTTATCATTTGCTTCTGTCTAATGAACTGAATCATACATGAAATAACTTGCAGGAGGTTTAAGATGAAAAGGATGTTTGGGTTTATTTTGCTCGCAGTAATTATCTGTCTTTCCGGGACTGTCTTCGGGACTGGAAAGAGTGGCGCAAAGTCGGAATCGCTCAGCAGCGGACTGGAAGACCAGAGCGGGGTGGCGGTCACCATTTATAACGTGAACCTCGGACTGGTAAAAGACCAGAGGCTGATAAGCCTGCCGCAGGGAGCCGGGTGAACTCAGGTTTATGGATGTGGCGGCTCAGATAATACCCACCAGCGTATATATAAAATCACTGGCTGCTGCCGACAGCCTCAGGGTCCTGGAACAGAATTATGAGTATGACTTGCTGAACCCGCAAAAGCTCCTCGACAAGTACGTTGGCAAAGAGGTCAAGCTTTTCACTAAAAACCCTTATACAGAAAGAGAGGAGATAGTAACAGCTATTTTGCTGTCGAACAACGGCGGCCCCATATTTAAGATCGGCGATGAGATAACCTTCGGTCATCCCGGCAGGATAATATTCCCCGGAGTGCCGGAAAATCTTATATCAAAGCCGACCCTTGTCTGGCTGATAGAAAACAACCTTAAAGAACAGCAGAAGGTCGAGGCTTCGTACCTCACCAACGGCATAAACTGGAGGGCAGACTATGTGGTGACCCTGAACGACAAGGACACAAAGGCAGATCTTTCGGGCTGGGTGACCATCGACAACAAAAGCGGCGCCGCATATAAGGACGCGAAGATAAAACTTGTTGCGGGTGACGTCAACAGAGTGAAAGAGGAGCCGGCTTATAAAGAAAAGATGCTGAGGATGACTGCGGCAGAGGCTTTGCCTGCTCCGCCCCAGTTCAAGGAAGAGGAATTTTTCGAGTATCATATATATACCCTGCAGAGGCCTTCGACGATCAAGGAAAACCAGACAAAGCAGATAAGCCTCGTGACTGCCGACTCCATTCCTGTCAGGAAGGAACTCCTCTACCGCGGAGCAGCGTATTATTATTACAACCGGTATGGAGAGGCGATAACGAACCAGAAGATCGGTGTGTTCATGGAGATAGAAAACAAGAAAGACCATAACCTTGGCATACCATTGCCTAAGGGGACTGTCAGGGTCTATAAACAGGATTCAGAGGGGAGTCTTCAGTTTGTAGGGGAGGACACCATAGATCATACACCCAAAGATGAGAAGGTCAGGGTAAAGCTTGGGGAAGCCTTTGATGTCGTAGGCAGCAGAAAGCAGACCGATTGGAAAAAGATCGCCTCAGATACGTATGAGGCAGCATTTGAGATATCGCTCCGCAACCATAAGAAAGAAGATGTTGTGGTAAAGGTGATCGAACCCATACCCGGCGACTGGACGATGCTCGCGTCTTCGCACCAGTATAAAAAGACAGAGGCGTTCACCGCTGAGTTCAACATCCCGGTCCCCAGGGACAAGGAAACAAAACTCACCTACAGGGTAAGAATGAGGTATTGATGCGTGAAAAGTGAAAGGTGAATTGTGAAAAGTGAAAAGATAAACTGCCTGCGGTCATTCCGGCTTGTCCGGAATCTTTTCCCTGTCCGAAGAAGGATTCCCGGCAAGCAGGAATGACGGCTCAGTAAAGCAAACACCATTCCAAAATGGTGAGTTTTTTTCCGAAAGCTTAAGGATACCCGGTCTTCGCCGGGTATCCTTTTTTGCGGGGTGGCTATTCGATGGGGACCTTCTTTTCCTTCTTCTTCGCCTCTTCGGTCTTTGGGACTTTTACCTCGAGCACACCGTCTTTAAAGGTCGCCTTTGCCTTGTCGGTCTGGACTTCTTTCGGCAGCCGGAATGAACGGGTAAAGGACCCGTATGAACGCTCCAGCCTGTAATAATCCTTTTTTTCAACCTTTTCTTCCTTCTTCTTCTCGCCGGAGATTGTGATCATATCGTCCGTGAGATTCACCTCAATCTCCTCTTTCTTCATCCCCGGCACCTCAGCCTTGACAATAAAATTGTCGCCTTCTTCAAATATGTCCACCTTTGGCGAGATCTCCTCAATCTCCGGCATCCTCAACCTCGGCCACCAGGATGGCTCCATCAGAGAAAAGGGCCTTCTGATCATGTCCTCGAACCTCCGCTCCATCTCCTCAAAGGGCGACAGCTGCCTTGCGGGTTCTGTTTTCACTATCTCTTTTGATAACTGTTTAGCCATTATACACCTCCATTATTACAGGTTGCTATCCTTTCCCGTTTTTCCCCTTACTTATATTTTACTCCTGATTTAAGGCATTACAAGACGAAAAATCAGGATGAAAAAGGTATCGGCAGGTCATATGCTGTCTGTCGATACCCTGATAAAATTCTAATATCCAGGGGCAGATTTCTTTGCCTTCAGGGATATTATGTAGGCCACCATCTCTTTCATCCGGGCAGAGTCCACATCGATCGCCTTACCCTGGCTGGTTTGCTTCATAGCTTGACGCTTTTTTATCTGATATAATTAATATTATTTTAAAGGAGGAAAACATATGATGAAAGATGCGATAGAAACCGCTATTAAAATGGAAACAGACGCGATTGACTTTTACTCAGAGGCAGCGAAAAAAACCAGTCACCCCTTCGGAAGAGAGATGTTCAAGGGTTTTATAAAGGACGAGACCAGACACCTGAAGATGCTTCAGAACATGTTCAAGGGGCTGGATTTCGAGGTCGAACTGGTGAGACCCAGGGACACGATAAAAACCGTATTCAGCATGCTTAAAGACGAGATGATGCAGCGGGTGAAGGTCATGGACAATGAAATGGAAGCGGTCAATATAGCGCTGAAATTCGAAAAAGAGGGTTTCGATTTCTACAGGAAATCAGCGTCGGAGACCGGCTCTCCGAAAGAAAAAGTGTTGTTTGAGAAATTGTCGGTAGAGGAGAACGACCACCATACCATCCTGTCTGGAAACACAGAAATTCCTCGAAAATACCGGCCAGTGGTATATGTATGAAGAAAGAGGTATCGTGGAAGGCGGATAGCTTCAAAACCGGCCTGGTCGGTGGGGCAGTATATCGTCTTATCCTGTCCTTCCGGCTTGTCCGGAGTCTTCCGAGTTTCCAGAAAGGATTGCCTGCCTACCGCCTGCCTGCCGGTAGGCAGGGACAGGCAGGCGCGCTTCTCTTGCCAACAGTAGGTGCTTTAGGCACGGGAATGACACACTTTTGAGCGAAAAAATGACATTTGTGGGATACTACACAAAAAAAATTACATTTTAACTATAAGTTACGAAAGGGGCCTTTATGAAAGCTGTTGAGATTAAACCTGATATCTACTGGGTCGGGGCGATAGACTGGGGAATAAGAGATTTCCACGGGTACGTTACACCCAATGGAACGACTTACAACAACTATCTGATTATGGACGAGCAAGTGACCCTCCTCGATACGGTAAAACATGATTTTTCGGATATTGCGGTAGCGAATATACGCAGTCTTGTCGATCCCTCGAAGATAAAGAACCTGATTATAAATCACATCGAGCCTGACCATGCCAGCAGCGTCGACAAGATCATGGAACTGGCTCCGGAGGCCATGATATTCATTACCGAGAAAGGCAAAAAGGGCCTTGACCGGTCCTTTGACACCTCTAAGTGGAAATTTACAATCGTCAAGTCCGGTCATACGATCACCACGGGCAAGTACACTCTGTTGTTTCTTGAGACGCCCATGCTTCACTGGCCTGATTCCATGGTCACCTATGTCAAAGAGGCCAAACTCCTTATCTCGCAGGACGCCTTTGGCCAGCATCTTGCTACAACAGCCCGCTTCGATGATGAGTTCGTCGAATGCGCGTCACATGCGGAACTGGATGAAGCTGTTGTCGATTATTATGCCAACATCCTCATGCCCTTCGGCAAACTCATCAGGAACAAAATAGCCGATATTCAGAAACTCGGGCTCGAAATCGACATGATAGCCCCGGACCACGGGGTCATCTGGAGAAGCTCGCCCCAGAAGGTCATTGAGGACTATCTTGCAATGGCCAATGGCCGGGCCGCGCTGCGCGTTGCGATAATCTATGACACTATGTGGCACAGCACTGAACGCATGACGATCCCTCTCATGCAGGGCATTAAGGACGAGGGGGTCGACTGCAAAGTCATCAAACTCAGGGCGACCCCGATGAGCGGGGCGATCAAGGAATTCTGGAAGTCCAGAGGCTGTCTGGTCGGCACGCCGACGCTGAACAATATCATGTTCCCCTCTGTTGCGGAATTCATGACACACCTGAGGGGTTTGAGGCCTCAGAACAGGATCACCGGGGCCTTCGGCAGCTACGGCTGGGGCGGGGGCGCAGTCAAGGAGGCCTATGAAGAATTCAAACTAATGGGACTTGAAGTCGTTGAACCCGGGGTCCAGGTCTTGTATAAACCATCTCCTGAAGATGAGAATCAGTGTTACAATTTTGCCAGAGAGTTTGCTAAAAAGGTGAAAGAGTACCACACAAAATTCTCCTGAGGGAAGGTAATAGATGCCGGACCTCATTAAGACAATCGCCTTTCTCGGCAGCCCCAGAAAAGACGGCAATACTGATCTGCTCCTTCAGGAAGCTGTCAAGGGGATCGGATCATCAGGTCTGCCGGTCAAGACTTTCAGATTAAACCTCATGAATATAAAACCCTGCCAGAACTGCGGGGGCTGCGAGGAAACAGGGGAATGTATTATCAACGACGATATGACTGAAATTTATGGTGACATACGGACAGCCGACAGGATCATACTTGCATCACCGATCTTTTTTTTCGCCCTGAGCGCCCAGACCAAAATAATGATAGACCGCTGCCAGAGCTTCTGGTGCGAAAAGTATCTTCTCAGAAAGCCTCTCCCGGAGGGCAAACACGGGCGCAAAGGTCTCCTGCTCCTCGCAGGGGGGATGAAAAAGGAGGTAGGAATTCAATGTGCGGAAGCTACGGCAAAGGCCTTTTTCAGGACAATAAGCGTCCCTGAGCACAGGACACTCAGCTATCTCGGTGTGGATGCGAAGGGGGCCATCCTTGAGCATCCTTCTGCCTTGAAAGAGGCGTTTGACGCAGGGAAACGCCTGGTCGTCCAAGACAACTGAGTTGCATCCGCCCGAATATATTCAGCTTTATCCGACCACTCGGTGCAATCAGCGCTGTTCCTTCTGTTTTAATGCGAAAGACAGTCCTGTTGCTGATCTCACATTCAAAAAAGCCCTGGAGCTCCTGAAGATCCTGGCTGAAAACCATATTAATGATATAGACATAATGGGAGGAGAACCTTTCCTGCTCCCCTGGATGCCTGAATTTATTGAGGCTGGCCTGTCCTGGGGCTTCTCACTCAATATCAGCACCAACGGGAGCATGCCGGACCTGATGCAGCGCTTGAAGGGGACCTCTCAGAAGCGTTTCAATATCGGAGTTTCTCTTGAGGGGAGCACAGCGGAGAAACATAACAGGCTTACAGGTTCGGACAATTTTGCATCAGCCCTTCAAAGCATAAAGAACCTGGCTGCCATGGGACTTGACCCCCTGGTTAAGACTGTTCTTAATCAGGCCACTGTGTGCGATATCCAAAATATTGTCGATCTTCTAAAAGGCATCGGTGTAAACAGTTACTATATTATCCATATGGATGTACTAAGCAAAGCATGATACAGAGATAAAAAAAACGATTCCCTATGCCGGATTTCTTGATTTTTATCTCGGAATCAAAGACGAAAATCCAGACATGGAGGTCCACCGCGTAAACGCCTCCTGCTTTGACAAAAATTCCCTGCCGCCGGGAGCGCGCTGTGCGGGAGGGGTGAGGAAGCTCTCCATCATGCCTGACGGCACTGTTTTTCCGTGCAACCTTTTTCATGATTGCAAGGGGTTTGAAGCCGGCAATATTTTCAGGGACAGGTTTTCGGACATATGGGAACATCCGGTCCTCGGCCTTTTCAGGGGCCACAAGAAAAACAGTTGTAATATTTCTGACTGTAACAACCTGACATCATGTACGGGCGGCTGTCCGGCCCACGGTTATTATCACTACGGGAACACTGAAATGCCTGATATCAGATGCCTCCGCGGCTGACCTCCGTTGTCTATAAACCTGAAAAGCAGTTAACCGCAGAGTTCGCAGAGAACGCAGAGAAGAACAAGGAGTTAGTGTTAAAACCGAGCTTACCGTAAAGGTGGTTTACGTTTCCAATCCAAGTCTTTGTTGTCCTCTGCGAACTCTGCGTCTCTGCGGTGAAAAGGCATTTTGGTTTCGGTTTATCCGGTTAGGCCTTATAGACAATCCACATCAATAAGCATCACCGCGGCCCAGACCGAAAAGGAATTCTCCGGGACCATGTCCGGCAGTTCTATATCATCGGCTTCGAGGTCTGATAGATATTTGACATTCTGGAAATATCTGAAGACAAAGGCGTCGTAGGTGTCTTCGGCCGCCTGAGCAAGAACGTCCCTGTAGTCCGGAGAAGCGAGGATTTCCCTGATCAGTTTATTGACCCTCTCTTTTTCCCCTGTCATCAGCTTTATGCCCTCTTCCTTGCCCCTCAGGACGCTCCTTTGCGTGACCGCGTCCACTTCCTCGAAAGAGACCATCTTTTTCATCATACTCGCAGTTATGTCAAGGACTTCTTTTTTGTTCATTTAAACTACCTGCCTAATTTATTATTATTTTCTTCTTCCTTGTCCTTATCTTTATCTTTCTTGTCCTTGAAGGACTCGGTTATCTCCGTGAGTCTCTTCATGACAAGGAAATTTATCGTCCCCTCGGGGAATGTGCCGTCTTCATTCATCCGGCCCATAGAAGTGTCCGTGAATATCTCCAGACCTTCTTCTACCCTGTCTATCGGGAAAATGCTGAATTTGCCTTCTCTGACCGCGTCCACGACCTCTTTTTTCAGCATGAGGTGATTGACATTCTTCCTGGGGATAATGACCCCGTGCGTTCCGTCCAGCCCCCTCATTTTGCAGAGGTCGAAAAACCCTTCGATCTTTTCGTTTACCCCGCCGATCGGCTGGACATCGCCGCTCTGGTCCATAGACCCGGTGATCGCAATATTCTGTTTCAGGGGAAGCCCTGAAAGACTGCTCAGAATGGTGTAAAGCTCCGCACAGGTGGCGCTGTCACCCTCGATCATGTCATAAAGCTGTTCAAAGGTAATGGAAGCGGTGAAGCTTATGGATTTATTCCTGGCATAGGTGCTGCCGATATAATGGGTGAGGATAAGGATCGCCTTCTCGTGGATCCTGCCGCTCATCTTGGTTTCCCGTTCAATATTTATGACACCGGCCTTGCCGGCATAGGTGGAAGCTGTGATCCGGGAAGGTTTTCCGAACATGTAATCGCCCATGCCCATTACCGCAAGCCCGTTCACCTGCCCTACCTTTGCTCCTGAAGTATCGATGATCAGCGTGCCATCGAGGATCATCTCCTGAAGCCGTTCCTCTATCCTGTTCGTCCTGTATATCTTTTCATCTATCGCTTTTTCCACATGCTCGGTAGTTACGATATCGCTGCCCGCCTTCTTTGCCCAGTAGTCGGACTCCCTCAGCAGGTCCGCTACTTCACTGAATCTGGAAGACAGCTTGTCCTGCTGGCCTGCGAGGCGCGAGCCATATTCGACTATCTTGGCGACCCCGGTCCTGTCAAAGGGCATAAGGTTTTCCTTCTTGCAGGAACTGCCCACGAAGGCGGCATAAGCCAGCATAGAATCGTCATTCATTCCATGCGGCTGTCAAAGTCGGCCTTCACCTTGAAAAGCTCCCGGTATTCCTCGTCCAGGTTATGCAAAAGATAATAGAGATAAGGTATTCCCAGGAGTATGACCTTGACATTAAGAGGTATGGCCTCCGGTCTTAAAGTAGAGGTCGCGATCATCCTGTACTGCTCCAGGATGTCCTCGATCTTTACCTCCCTGTTCTTTATCGCCCGCTTTAACACATCATACGAAAACATATTTTTTAAAAGGTCGAGCGCATTTAAAATGAGGTAGCCGCCGTTGGCCTTATGAAGGGCCCCGGCCTTTATCATCGAAAAATCCGTGGTCGCCATGCCGTACTGGAACCTGTATTCCAGTCTGCCGATCAGATTGAAAAAAGTAGGATTGCTCTCGTAAATACAGGGCGCCCCTTTGGTCTCCTGGTTATTGACGAGCACGTTTACCTTATAGCGGGTAAAATTAGGTTCCTGTTTCTGCATCTTCATAAACGGAAGAGGCGGGGTCTGCTCTTCCTGCACCTTGAAGTCCTCTATATGTCCGAGAATATCTTCAGTGACATCGGAAAGATACGAGACGATCTTTTCGTATTCCTTATATTTATTTTTCATATCTTCCATGTAATGGCCGACCGCCGAAAGGGTCGCGTCTTTTTCGAGCTTTGAAAGCAGTTCCTTTACACTCTTTTCAGCCTCCCTCACCTCACGCGCGATATCATTCAGCTTTTCCTGGAGTTCTTTGCCTATCTCATCGACCTTTTTCCTGGTCGCCTTCATCCAGGGCTTCATACTCCTCTTCAGTAAGCGGTTCTCCGCCTTTCTTCACCGGAACGATCATAAGACCGCCTACGCTTTTTCTGATGGAGAACCCCTTTCCCTCAGCCTCTTCCTCCAGGCTGGAGAAGAGGTCTTTCTGCTTTTTCTGGAAATCTTCCAGTATTTTGTTCTTCTGTTTTTCATATTCCTTTGACTCGAAGACCTTGGAGATTTCAACCTTGATAATGCGTATCAGTTCCTCCATGTCCTTATGAAAAATCAGGGCCGAACCCGGAGGCAATGATATGGCCAGGGGGACATCGGGGTCCCTGAAGTTGAAAACATAGCACCAGTCCGGAGGGACCGGCTCGTCTGCGGCCTTTTTCGCAAGCACTGATTTGATGGTCGTCAATTTCCCAGTGCCGTTTTCTCCCAGGATAAAGATATTGAACCCCTTGCTGTCAAGATTGAGTCCGAAATCTATGGACCGCAGGGCCCTGTCCTGTCCTATTATTTCGATAACATCGGGTAATTCAGCAGTAGTATTAAATTTAAATATATTCTGGTCGCAGCACCTGTAAAGCTCATCTACCCCGAGTGGTTTTGGCATTTCAGTCTCCTTTTGCGCTCCGCTTTATTTTTTACCTAATGAATTATATTGGAAAACAGGCAGATTTTCCAGATGCCTTCGGAATCTTTCTTTATTTTTTTCTTGCGGCGAGCTTGTTTAACGCGTTGAGATAGGCCCTGGCGGCGGCTATGATGATATTAGTGTCCGCGCCATGTCCCCGGACAGTCTTGCCGTCTTCTTCAACTGTGACAGAGACCTCTCCGAGGGCGTCAGTCCCGCCGGTGATGCTTTTGACCTCAAACTTCAGGAGGTTGCTCTTTGTGGCAGTGATACCGGCAATGGCCCGGTAAGTGGCATCCACAGGTCCGTCTCCATGCTCCATCCTGTCGAAAACTTCATCACCCACCTTCAGTTTCACCGTGGCCACAGGTCTCTGGTTCATGCCGCCGGAAGTAGACATATCGAGCAGGCGGTAAAATTCATAAACCTTTGATACCTCTTCGGAAACCAGCGCTTCGATGTCGTCATCGAAGATGTCCTTCTTCTGGTCCGCAAGCTGCTTGAACTTCACGAACGCCGTCTCTATCTCCTCAGGGCCCAGATCATGTCCGAGTTCCCTGAGCCTGTCTTTAAAGGCATGTCTTCCGGAGTGCTTGCCGAGCACGAGCTCGGTCTTGTGAAGACCGACGTCCTCCGGCCTCATGATCTCATAGGTCATTTTCTCCTTCAACAGGCCGTCCTGATGGATGCCTGACTCGTGCGCGAACGCGTTTGCTCCGACGATCGCCTTGTTGGGCTGCACCGGGATGCCTGTTATCCGTGTGATAAGCCTGCTGGTCCGTATGATCTCCCTGGTGTTGATGTTCGTCTCTGCATTGTAAAAATCCCTGCGGGTCTTTAAGGCCATTACGACCTCTTCCATCGAGCAGTTGCCTGCGCGTTCGCCTATGCCGTTTATAGTGCACTCGACCTGTCCGGCGCCGTTCAGGACAGCAGCCAGAGAGTTCGCAACAGAAAGTCCGAGATCGTCATGACAATGCACTGAAATCACAGCGCTGTCCCCGATCCTTTCCTTAATTGTCCTGATCAGTTCCCCGAATTCCGACGGTGATGTATAACCGACAGTATCGGGTATATTGACAGTGCCGGCGCCCGCCTCTATGACCGCAGTGACGACTTCAAGCAGATACCCGGTATCTGTACGCGTAGCGTCCATGGGAGAGAATTCGACATCGTCAACAAGGCTCTTTGCGAGCCCGACCATCTCCACCGACCTCTTCAGTGCCTCTTCGCGACTGATCCGGTACTGGTATTTCAGGTGTATGTCGGACGTGGAATGGAAGGTATGGATACGCCTTTGCGGCGCGTCTTTTATCGCCTCCCAGGCCCTCCTTACGTCCTCTTCCTTGGCGCGGGCAAGTGCGGCGATTGTCGCGCCGTTCACCTCTGTAGCTATCCTTCTGACAGCGTCAAAATCACCCGGCGAGGCTATAGGAAATCCCGCCTCAATAATATCGACCCCCAGCCTTACAAGCTGTCTTGCGACCTGCAGCTTTTCCTCCACGTTCATGGACGCGCCGGGGGACTGCTCCCCGTCCCTGAGTGTTGTATCGAATATTTTTATCTTTCTCATGGCTTGACCTCTGATGTCACTGTTTTTCGCTTCCTGTAATATAAATATATATTTTCGAGCAGTCCTTCGGCAAGATAAATCATGGCAAGAACAAACAATGCCTTTGCAGGATGACTCGCAATAACAGCAATGAAGAGCACAAAAGCAACCAGTATCCAAAAGGGTTTTCTCTTGCTGAAATCGATCTCCTTTCAGACCGTGAAATCTGAGGGTGCTGACCATAAGAAGCGCAAGAAACATCGTAAGGAAAAGCACATAAACATTCTTTTCCGGCGTTCCGTCCCAGAACTCATAATAGAATATGACCAGCGAGGCCAGGACAGAGGCAGCGCCGGGGATGGGCATGCCGGTAAAGGCCTTCGATTCCGCAGATCCCATCTGTACATTGTACCGCGCCAGCCTCAGCGCCCCGCAGGCAGCAAATAAAAAGGCGGCAGCAATGCCTATTCTGCCGAACGGAGAGATCGACCATTTATATATCATCACAGCAGGCGCAACACCGAAGGCCACCAGGTCCGAGAGCGAATCCAGTTCTATGCCGAACCGGGTAGTACTGTGCGTGAGCCTCGCGACCCAACCGTCGAGCCCGTCGAATACATCTGCTATCATAATAGCCCATGCGGCATGGACATAATTACCCTTGATCGCAGACAATATCGAGTAAAATCCGAAGAACATCCCGCATAAGGTAAGACCGTTTGGAAGTATGTATATGCCTTTTTTCATAGTGTCATTATAATAGAAAGAAAGGATATTTGCTAAATAAATTTGAGAGAATACGGCTGCCGGCGGGTTTGATGCCGCGTCGGAAAAGTCTGCAGCGTTTTGTCGGGGGATATGAATAAGCAGGCTACAGGTACCCGAAAATTGAAACTGCTATGGCAAAATTCACGGAAAGGATGGACGATGTGGTTTATCCGTCGTTAGAGCATGAACGCGGAGATTGCAGTTTTTAAGAGGAATTCCGGCAATTATACTTTCAGAGGTTCTTTCCGGTACAATATATGTAATCTAACTGCTGTCTGTTTGCATAAGGCACATTAAATTCTGCTGAAAGGGAAGTAATGAATAAAGCTGTAAAAAAAGAAAAAGAGGAAGATAGGTTCGAAGGTGTTCGAAAAAGGCTCCTTGAAATGCAAAAAGACCTTATCAGGGAATCAAATGCTGAAATCAGTCAAATCCTGAACAAAGATGACAAGTACAACGGGGTGTCTGATGACGGGGACATTGCTGATGTGGCCTGCAGAGATTCCCTGCAGGCTGCAAAATTTACCCGTTATCTGACGCAGTTGAGAGCAATCGAAGAAGCGCTCCTCAGGATCGATGAAGGCACCTTTGGTATATGCGACGATTGTGAGGAGAACATTTCTTCTGGAAGATTGAATGCCATGCCTTTTGCCTTGCGGTGTGTCGAATGTCAGGAGAGGCATGAACTGATAAGCTCGGAATCGGAAGATTGAACCTCAACGCTCCGAAAAGTTGCGGCCGGCGCCTTGAGGAAAATTTGTTTGAACCGGCCTAGCACTGAAAAGCGCGCTTCGACAACAATTATAACGGGATTTCTTTTGGGCCGGGAATGCGCCGGAAATCATTTAGGGAAGATTTATTCCTTTTCCGTGTCCTTCAGTCCTATTTCCCTGCCGATCTTTTTTATCAGAGATTCATCGTTCTTCAATATATTCATGCACTGGTGTCCCCGTGACTTGACGGCATCCGTAAATGCGTCGATTGTCACATACTTCAATCTCAGCGACTCCATGTCAGGGGCTGTTTTACCGTCATGACAGGACGCACACATATTTGACCAGAGCTTCATGCTGTCTGAGGCGCGGCTGTCCGTCTGAAATGACATCGTTATGAACAATACGGCAAAAAAAATAAAGGTGAGATTTTTTTTGTTCATGGCAGTCTCCTTTCTCTGACTTTGCTAACGGACCCTGTTTCATTATAACAGATCATCCCTCGGCAGGCTATGAGAAGACGGCTACCGGACCGGAGCAAAATCTCTGAAGATTTCTCCGAAATGATTTTATCCGCTTGTCTCCATGTTCTATGACCCTGAAATACTCCGCGGGTATATCTGCGTCAAGTTCAGGTTCCTGCAAGGCGATCTCCAGCGCTAGCCCGTTGGCTAAGGTCAATCTCGTCCGTTCAGGCACCCTGCCGTTAAAATCGCTGAACTCGGCCTTTATGAACTCTGATCCGTCTTTATAAAAACATATCTTCCGGTTCAGGAGGTATGTCCTGTCAAAAAAGTATTTTGCGGCAACAGCGGAATTCGGTCCATCAGATTTATACGCGAGAAGGACATACCTGTCGGCTTCTGTTCCCATCTCATATCTGAAACGGTTGTTCATCAGGCCAGAAAAGCTGACCTCAGGTGAGTTCCATTCATAGAGTATATTCTTCGACGGGACAAAAAGCTGGAGGAGTTCCTCTGACATGACTATTTCTGTCATGGTAAGGCCGAAAGGACCAAAGAGGGTGATACGCATCTTCCCGGGCGCTTTGTAGGCAAAGATACCGTTCATGCTCCCCTTTATTTTCTCCCTGTTTAGTGATACTGACTTCGGTAAGGGCTTTGAGGCTTCTGACATCAGCCGAAGCCAATGGACTGTTTTAGCGCCTCGACAGTTACAGGGCCCTGATAGGGCTCCATTTCGGTACGCCTCAGGGCCTCTTTTTTGGCGCAGGAGAAAAGAGCCAGGGAAAGAACAAGAACAACAAGAAATGCTGTTTTTGAATGCATTATATGTACCCTGTTATTCTTCAGACCTGTCTCTATAAAATTCAGTCCGGGGTATAAAAAAGTGAGAAAGGGTTCTATTCTGACGAGAATAGTCCATCAGAGCATTGACCTGATGAGATGAAGATAATGGGCATCTCTTTCAATGATTTCTATCCCCATGCCATTTTTCACGGATTTTGCAGGGGTCCCTAAAACCATCCCGGTGGGTGTTCTCAATGAACGGACGGCCTTTCCTTTTACCTTTGAAACTGACCCGTCAGGGAGGTGGATTACTATGTCAAATACAGTGCCCGGTTCGCAGGCATGGTTTGTCCTGAGAAAAAGCCCTTTCAGGGAAAAGTCACTGGATATCCCCCTTAACGTCAAATTATCAACGGTAAATTCTACTTCGCAGCGTCTGATAAATCTTTTCTGCTGCCTTTTATTCGCCAGCTTGTCTCCCTCCTCTCAGACAGATATTATATATAATTATTCAATTGTTATAGCACGAAAAGGACAGCAGTTGGGAATATTCTTATGCTCCTCGAATATAAATTTCTCATGGTTTATGAGCCATGGCTGATCATTTTTCATCACAAAGAAAAGAGGGTATATTTCAGCACAGGCCCCGCATCCTGCGCATAAACTGTAATCTATATATGGTATCAAAAAGTCTCTCCGTATTCTTCTGAAGATGAGTAATTATATCAGAAACGGGTGGTAATCAATGAGTAAAGCACATTGCTTAGTCTCTCGATTTCATAGGGTTTGGACAAAACACCCTTAAAGCCGAAATCCCGGTAATTTGCCACAATAGGGTCATCCGAATAGCCACTGGACACAATCGCCCTGACATGAGGGTCTATTTCAAACAGTTCGGGAAATCGTCTCTTTGCCTCCCATGCCGCCGCGGACAGTCAAATCCAGAATAACGGCATCAAAGGCCTCTCCGGATCTCAAAGCGTCTGCATATTTTTCCAAAGCCTCTTCCCCGGTTTCAACACAATCAAATTCATATCCAAGTGACTTCAGCATCTGGCCTACAACTATCGTAACAATCTCCTCATCGTCCATTACCAGAATTTTTCCTGTCCCCGGTAAAATATCTTTTCCCTCAGCCTTCTGCGGCGGCTGCTTTGTCCCGGAGGCCGGGAGATAGATGAAAAAGGTGCTCCCTGCGCCGAGTTTTGAAGTTACGTCCAGCAGGCCGTCGTGTTTCTTTATTATGGAAAAAGACGTTGCAAGTCCCAGGCCGCTTCCCTTCTGTTTCGTCGTAAAATAAGGGTCGAATATTTTGGCTATATAGTTTTCGGAAATGCCGATGCCAGAATCTTTGATGGTTATCAGGACGTACTTGCCCTTTTTCAGGGGCAAACTGCTTTTTCCATCGACAAAAACATTTCCGGCCGATATCTCGACTGTGCCGCCTTCAGGCATGGCATCGCCTGCATTCAGGACAATATTATGCATTACCTGGTTGATCTGGCCCTCGTCCGCCTCCACAGGCCAGAGGTCGGCATCCATCGAAAAACTGTAATTCACGTTTGAACCGCTCAGGGCGAATTTCACCGAGTCCTGTATGATCGAGGTAAGAGAGATGATCTTTTTGACCGGTTCGCCGCCTTTGGAGAAGGTAAGAAGCTGTTTGGTCAGGTTCCTCGACTGGACAAGCGCCCTTTCCGCCTCAACCAGCATCTGGTAAGACTCCCCCTCAAAATTAGAGAAGTGCTTTGCCAGAGAGATATTGCCGAAGACGCCCTGAAGAAGGTTGTTGAAGTCATGGGCTATGCCTCCGGCCAGAAGTCCGACGGCCTCCAGCTTTTGAGTGCGCAGAAGCTGTTCTTCGAGCAGGTGCTTGTCGGTTATATTGTTGATCACCTCGATAACTGATGATACGTCGCCTGAGGCGTCTCTTAAAGGATAGGATTTTGTTTCAACATAAATGATGTTGCCGTCTTTGTCCTTGTGTCTGTGGACAGAGGTAAATGGCTCTCCCTTTTCAAAGGTGCGGCGTACAGCGCATTCTTCGCCCAGCTCATAACACGGCTTATCGCTTTGGTGTGAAATCTTGTGGCAGGGTTTCCCGATGATGTCCTCAATCGGCATGTTCACCTGTCTGCCGTATGCCTTGTTGGCAGAAATGATCCTGTAGTCTTTGGCGATGACGATAAATCCTTCATCGACAGTATCGAGGATGCTCTTAATAAATTCACGGCTGCTGCCTCAGCGCTTCCTCGGCTTTTTTGCGTTCTGTAATATTGCGGGACAATCCTGCAAGACCTAAACAATTGCCGTCGTCGTCATAAAGCGGGACTTTGACCGTATCAAAGATTATTTCTCCCTCTCCCCTGCTGACCACGTCCTCCAGGCGAACGGGTTTGCGGCCTCTTAGCACTTCTGCGTCGCTTTTCCTGCAGTGGTCCGCGAGCATCGGCAGGAAGAAACTGGTCGTCGGTCTTTCCGATAATTTCTTCCTGCTTAAGCCCGATGGATTCCTCAAACGCCTTGTTGACCACCAGATAGCGACCCTCGGTATCCTTAAAGAACACTATATCCGGCATGGCATGGAGAAGGGTCTGCAGCCGGGCATTGGCCTGTTTAAGCGACCGGAGTTCAGCTTCGTTAAATTTGTTCTCTTCCATCCCGCCTTCTTAAATTACAGCATAGTTCTCATAAATCGTTATCTGTCTACTGTAAGCCTCATGACAGAATTGAGGCATACGAAAATCTGCGTCCGTTTTTTTATTGTTTAATAAATTCTAGCATATAGGATTTTGCAGTGGTTTTGCAATTTTGTAAAGTAAAAAACAAAAAACTCGGAAACTCCGATAGATGAATAATTCTGAAGGATAGGAGGGCTTATAAGTACAATTTTAGATGAAATTTCCCGGGTTTCTGAAAAGAAGGCCTGAAAAATAATTCTTATGTTTTTCCGTGGAATATGGTAATCTTAGATAGTTGACTATTCGTTACATACCTGAGAAAATCTAATAAAAAGGGCATTGGAAGTTAATGAAAGAGATAAAAGAGATAATCGATATGGGGAGGCGTCTTGATGAACTGACCTGTGAGGTTTACAGCCAGTTCGCCAAAAGGGACGATTTTGACCCGGCCCTGGTCGCTCTCTGGAGTGACATGGCTGAGTGGAAAAAAATCCACCTGAAACACTGGAAAAAGATATCCAGGTCCTTTGTCTATCAAAACATGTTCCGACAAGACACCCGAGGACCTGAAGACCATAATAAAACAGATGAAGAACATACAGTCCGAGCTGGTCGAATTCCTGCGGAGACTGCGGAAAAAGACTATAACCCAGAACGAGGCTGTTTCCCAGACCATATTGAATGAGTTCTGCATGATCTCGGACATATTTCTCGAAATATTTTATACCTATGGAGAGACCCTCGAAGACAAGCCAGTCTGGTTTTGTTCAGGAGTGCGGAGCTCATCTTGAGAGAATGGCCAATGCGCTTAGGCCCTATATGAGACTGAATCCGTTATATGCCGTGCTTTTGAAGTCAATGGTTGAGTTCAATCAGAAATATGACTTTCTCGAGAGCACATACGGCAAAAAGAGGAAGGTCGCCAGCTAGGTCGTGAAGTTTTTACCGCCCGCGGTAGTGAGACGTGGAAAATAAGCTGAATATCGAAGGGCTTTTCGAAACCGAGCAGGAACTGCTCGATACTGTAAAGAAGCGCAAGATCTGCTATGACTTTGAGCCATACTACAGGACAAGCAAGGGGCAGCTTATTCAGATAGGATTTCAGTTGAATATCTACGGCACCTTCCCGGAAGGCCACATGAATGCAACTCCCGACGACCCGGAATTCAGCAATGTGCTCCGTGATGTGAGAAGAGTTGCCGAAGCCCTCTCCAATACCTGCGACCCCCTTCATATGTGTGAGGCGACGATTATTGATTCCAATACCGTGACCTATGCCCATGAGAGAAAGATGCGGCCGGATGTAACGGTCCATGTCCCCATCTTTGACCAGCAGAATTACGGACATCCGGTTGATGACAAGATACGGAATACCCTGGAGATGGCTGGAAAGATACTTGAGGGAGCAGGAGTACAGAAAGAACGCTGGCAGGAGTAATTAACCTGAAAGAGCAGTTAACCGCAGACCTTCTCAGACTAAAGCCGACTTTTCGCTGAGGAGCAGTCACAAAATGCACTATTGCAGAGATATGTGAAAAAATCTTTATAATGTCGCGACGTTGCCTGATAAGTCCCATACGGTTAGCATACGCTAATCGCGTCTGTCTACGAATCGGTAACATCATCGGTATGTTCTGCGGACTTGACCCGGTCGATCCAGACGCTTCGACAATAAGGATTTCCTGAGGCGATTTCGGACAGATTCGCGCAGAGTAAGAATCAGGCAGTCATCTAAAACATCTCACCATTGACCCGATAGGTTCGTCCTATATCCCTTCGACGTATTTGAACTTCTTTGCGCCTTTGCGTCTTTGTGCTCTAAGGCACCTACTGTTGGCTAGCAACTGCCGTTTTTGGTTAAGGTTTTTTTGCCACGGATATATGCGGAAAAGACCATCTTTTCGACCCCTTCGCCGAAGTTCCAGTTCTTAATGATCTCGTCGCTGTTGTCTTTGTCCTGGATGATGATATCGGTGAATCCTGCTTTGCCGAGGAGTTTCTGAAGTTCCGCCACGGGAACCGCTCCGGTTATTCAACCGCTGTAGGCGTTTTCGTTTTTCAGGATTTCTTCTGAGAATTCGCCTTTTTTCAAAACATCTGAGACCGTCAATCTTCCTCCGGGCCTTAACACCCTGAAGGCCTCGTTGAAGACAGATTGTTTGTCAGGGGAAAGATTGATCACGCAGTTTGAGATGATCACCCCGACCGAGGAATCTTCCAAAGGCAGGTGTTCAATGTCACCCAGTCTGAACTCCACATTTTTCAGCCCCAGCCTTTCTGCATTGCCTTTTGCCTTCTCAACCATCTCCCGCGTCATGTCTACGCCGATTACATGGCCTTTGGCGCCTACTTTCATGCAGGCGAGGAAGGCGTCAAAGCCTGCTCCACTGCCCAAGATCAAGTACAATCTCGCCTGCCTGAAGATCTGCTATGGCATGCGGGTTGCCGCAGCCGAGCCCGAGGTTCGCCTCGCCGAGGCCGACCTTCAGTTCCTCTTCGGAATAGCCGAGCCGCCTGCCTGTTTCGAGAAGGCTTTCCGTCCCGCTGTCCGGAGCACAGCAACTTGCGGGTGAAAAGAAGGAAAAGGCCTTTTGTGGCCACCCCCGAGTAGTTTTTTATTACAAGCTGTTTGATTTTTGTCTTTTCGTTGTCCATAATTGAGGTATTACTGATAGTATAATCCCGTGGTTTATTATAACATAGACATTATACCGTGTATGCTGAGGAGGAAATGAAGCTTCTTTTTATCGGCGATTCATTGATCGAGTATTTTGACTGGCAGGAACGCTTTCCGAAACATAGTGTGTATAACATGGGTGTTGCCGGAGAGACGGTTGAAGGGCTATACGCCAGGCTTCAGGTGGTCTATAGTCATGTTGACGAAGCGGATGCTGTTTTTATCATGTCCGGCATCAATAACCTGGCGATGGGTGATAAGAAGTTCATCACTGCTTACCGGAAGGTTGTCAAAGGCCTTAAGAAACAGTATTCCTCTTCGAGGATCTTTGTGCAGAGCCTTTTGCCTGTTCTTTTCCCCTGGCTCTCGAATGACGAGATCAGGGACATGAACAGGCAACTGAAAAAAATGGCTGAAGAGGAGAACGTGCTCTATCTCGATATTCATTCCCTGTTCCTTGAAAAAGGAGGAGGTGCTGTTAAGGATTATCTTCTGGACGACGGAGTGCACGTGAGCGAAAAGGGTTATCTTGTCTGGTCAGAGGAAGTTGAAAAGCATTTATGAATAAATGGAGAAAAAGGAGAAGGGTTATAATGTCCAAAAAGAAAAGACCGCTGCCGCAAGGACCTCAAACAACTTTTGAAGATAAAAGATCTCCGGAGAATGCTGTACGACCGCCGGAGGAGATATTGAAGGCTGTCCAGTCAGGTGATGTGAAAAGTCTTAAGGAACTCCTGGCGCGGGAGCACAGGAAGAGGATGCCCGATGCAGCCGACTTATCGATCAGCGAGGAAAATGCCGCCCGCTTTCTTGAGCAGCCCGGGATAGAAAAGGACCTCATGGACAGTATTCTGAAAATTGCCTCTGATAATGGCCTCCCTCCTGACTGGGTGCTGGTAAGGGCGCTGAAGGTTTATGTGAGAGAATATCAGAGGACCGGAAGGCTTTAGAATGAAAGAAAAGAGGATAAAGGACAGCAGCGTTACCATCGCCCAGGTGATGATACCCCAGGATGTCAACCCTGCAGGGAACGTTCACGGAGGTGTTATCATGAAGCTCATCGATACCGCTGCCGCCGTAGTGGCGGGCAGGCACTCACGCTGCAATACGGTCACAGCCTCCATCGACAGATTGGACTTCCACCATCCTGTCTTTGTCGGTGACCTTCTTTTTTTTAAAGCAAGTCTGAATATGGTCGGCAGGACATCGATGGAGGTCGGTGTCAGGGTAGAATCCGAAAACCTTATTACCGGAGAGGTCAGGCACACTGCCTCTGCCTATCTGACCTATCGTTGCCCTGGACAAGGACGGTCGTCCGCAGGCTGTCCCGCCGCTGATCGTTGAAACCGATGAAGAGAAAAGAAGGAACCGGGAGGCGAAGACACGGCGGGAGATGAGGCTTGCCGAAAGAAAGCAGGAAGCGAAGTGCCAGCTTGAACCAGGGAGTTGCGTGTAAATTGGGTGACAAACAGAAAGCTTGCGCGGTATTCTTCAGGTCGTATTTTCCTCTGCTGCAGGGGATCTCCATGACATCGCCTGGCATGGACCGTTCGTCTCTTGGCCGTTTTGCCTGGCTTTCTATTGCTGCCGCTGTCCTCACTATCGGACTTAAGGCTGCTGCGTATCTGCTTACAGGTTCAGTAGGCCTGCTTTCAGACGCCCTGGAATCAGTAGTCAATCTTGTCGGCGCGCTTATGGCCCTGGCGATGCTGACAATAGCTGCACGGCCGGCTGATGAGGACCATGCCTATGGACACGGCAAGGCGGAATACTTTTCCAGCGGCGTCGAAGGGACGCTGATCCTCCTTGCGGCCGCGAGTATCGGCGCTGCAGCTATTGGACGGCTTATGACACCCAAACCGCTTGAGCAGATAGGGCTGGGGTTGGCTGTTTCAGTCGCTGCGTCCCTTGTTAACCTGGGGGTGGCGCTTGTCCTGCTTCGTGCCGCAAAACAATATCAATCTGTTACCCTGAACGCCAATGCGCATCATTTGCTCACTGATGTGTGGACTTCGGCAGGAGTTCTGATCGGTGTCAGCGCAGTCGCCGTGACAGGCTGGCAACGGTTAGACCCGCTTGTTGCGCTCGTTGTCGCCGGCAATATCGTCTGGGCAGGGGGCCGGATTGTGCGGGACTCGGTGTCGGGCCTGATGGATACGGCACTTACAGCAGATCAGCAGAACCTTATTCAGGGCGTGTTGGAGTCCCACCGGCAAAACGGAGTGCAGTTCCACGATCTGCGCACGCGTCAGGCAGGAGCGGACCAGTTTGTGTCGATGCATGTCCTGGTCCCCGGCGTCTGGACGGTCCGGCGCGGGCATGAACTACTGGAGCAGATCGAAGCCGACATTGTCAGGTCGCTGCCCGGCACTATTGTCTTTACCCACCTGGAGGCACTTAACGGGTCAGCGTCCGGGGACAAGTCTGTTACGGAGTCCGCTGAGACTCCGAAGGCGCAGTCTCCTGCAGAGAAGCAGTAGAGAAAAGATGAACTGACCGGCCAGTCAGAGACGGGCCGGCTAACAATATTTGTCAGGAAGTAACTTTTTTGTCAGTACGGTCCCAGCCTGAAGTCGTATTCTTCTTTAAAATTAACGTCTTATATTTTGGGTCCCCTGGCATTATTAATGCACTAATATTGAATGTCGTTCATTAATGATATTTGAAATCTGAAGTGCAATATTTACGGTTTCCGAAAAGGTAAACTCCGAGAGATCGGGGGGCACAAAGCCGCGGGTCCCTAAAGGACAGCCGGGTTGCCGAAGAAACATGCTGGTCGATAAAAAGACGGTCTGTTTAAAGGCAGTGCCAGCCTTTTTATAAAAGCCGAGCAGCCTGTTTCCTTTTTCAGGGAGACAGGCTTTTTTTGTGACCGGCACCGGAATTTCCCTTCGAAAAAGTCCCGGCCATAATGACCGAAGCGGGAAATATCTTCCGTCGCAGAGAACGCAGGAAAGACAGAGAGCATAAAACTAAATAATACAAAGGAGGATGAGATGAAAAAGAAACCCTATATTTTATTTTCCCTTATTTTATTGTCCGCGGTTTATAATTTCTCCTGTGCTACTTCCGGCAGTGCCCCCGACCGTCCCGCACAGGCCTCCAATGCCGTTGCAAAGGCCCCCAATGTCATTGTGGCAGACCCGGCGCCGGTCAGGTATGATATGCCGTCTACCCCCAGGGCCAGGCAGTCCTTAAAGTGCGGCGATGACACCAAAAAGGTCTTCAACAAATGCGGCATTGAAGTGCTTCCTTTTGTCAGGACCGCCTTTTTTGATATTGACGGCGACGGCAGGCAGGAACTGATTGCAGGCAGCAAGGACGGCACCCTCCGGCTCTACAGGAACTCAGGCACGGCCGTCAATCCGGACTGGGCCATTGTCGGGAGATACTTTGAAGGCATATCAGCAGGCGCGTTCTCATCTCCTGCCGTGGGGGACATAGATGAAGACGGCAGGCCGGAACTGATATTGGGCACCGGCGGGTTTTCATCTGATTCAGGCCGTGTGCTTTTTTTTAAGAATTCCGGCAGGGCCGGCAGACCTTCATGGGAAAAAATGGATATGCCCGGCATATCTGTCGGGAATGACGCCACCCCGGCCCTTTTGGATGTCGACCGGGACGGAAGACCGGACCTGGTTGTGGGAAACTCGACCGGCAATCTGATTCTTTTCAGGAATCATAAGAAGGCAGGCCGTACAGTGTTTGAAAAAGACGCGAACTACTTCAGGGGCGTGAATTTCGGCATGTATGTTGTTCCGGCTGCAGCTGTTTCGCGCAACGGGACAGACGTGATCATAGCCGGAAACAGCATGGGCAAGGTTTATATCCTCGAAAAGGCCGCCCGCGGGCAATCTTTCAGTCGAAAGGCGGTCCTGGCTGTTTCGATGAGCAGCTTTGCTGCGCCTGCGTTTGTAAAGACAGGGCAGGGGGAGAATGATCTTGTGATTTCGGACGGCAGCGGGCAACTCGTATTTTTTAGGAACACCAGTGGCAACTACAGGGAATGGTCCCAGGTTCCCGGACTTCTTTGACGGGAGGATACTTGCCGGGTCCGTCTGTGCGCCGGGCAGAAGCGATATCAGGGGGAGGTCCTTCCTGGTTGTCGGGAACATCAACGGGGAGATTAAGCTCTTTGAGTATCTGCCGTCGTCAAACAGGCTGCCCTGGGTCGAGAAGGCCGGCTTTTTCAAGGGCATAAAGCTTCCGGGTTTTTCGAGGGGGATACTGGCTGATTGGCAAGGCAAAGAACTTCTGATCACCGGCCAGCAGGACGGTGTAATGAAGGCGTTCACGAATTCGGGGAATCTGGACAGGCCGCTTTGGAAAGAACAAAAAGCGTTTTTCAGGTCTATACCGAAAATGCTGCATGCAGCGCCCTCAGTGTTCGACCTTGACGGCGACGGCAAATGGGAATTGATCGTGGGAGATGCTGACGGCTATGTCCGTGGGTTCAGGTATACGGGCGTGTCGCGCGGGATGCCTGTGTGGGAGAGCGCGGGCGATTTATTCAAGACCGTAAAGGTCGGCAGGTTCGCAGCGCCGGCTGTTATCAAAGAAGCGGGCGTGCTTTACCTGTTTGTCGGGGAACAGGATGGACGGATCAAGGTCTTCACCGCCGATGCGGACGACACGCGGCCGGCGGTCTTTCATAACGACTACTACCTTGGTGACATCAGGGTGAATAACCACAGTTCACCTTCGGCAGTAGCCGCCGGCGGCAAGATCGAACTCCTGGTCGGAGACTATAACGGCAACCTTAAGCACTTTGCGTGCAGAAGGGAATAAGAGGATTCGCATGTGCGGGGGCGGCTGTGTGGTGCCGCCCGCCCACGCCGCGTTGATGCTCCCATCTTCCGTCATGAAGCAGACGTGTTTAGTTAAACTGATACGTGATATTTTCATTTCTCTCCCATATTCTTTATAATCAACGATGAAATATATTGCAGACTTCCATGTACATTCAAGATACTCACGCGCCACAAGTCGCCGATGATGTCTCCTGAGGGGCTCTGGCGCTGGTCGCAAATAAAGGGTATAAAGGTCATAGGCACAGGAGATTTTACGCATCCCCAATGGGTTGATGAATTGCAGAAAAAGCTGGAACCTGCCGCGGAAGGTCTGTTCGCCCTGAAGAAGAAATTCAGGACCGATACAGTTCCGGTGTCCTGCAAAACAGATATCTTCTTTATCCTTTCCGCAGAGATAAGCTGCATCTACCGCAAGAACGACAAAACAAGGAAGGTCCACTGTCTTGTTATCGCGCCTGCATTTGACGACGCGCTCAGGATAAACAGGAGGCTGTCGAAGATCGGAAACCTTTCCGCGGACGGCAGGCCCATACTCGGTCTTGACGCAAAAGAGCTCCTGAAGATTATTGCTCGAAGAATCGCCTGAAGCAATGCTGATACCCGCGCATATCTGGACCCCGCATTTTTCTGTTTTCGGAGCGGTCTCAGGTTTTGATTCACTTGAAGAATGTTTTGACGAACTGACCCCTCATATCCAGGCCCTGGAGACAGGACTCTCGTCTGATCCGGCAATGAACTGGAGGCTTTCGTCCCTCGATAAGCATTACCCTCATCTCGAATTCTGACGCCCATTCGCCCAGAAAGCTCGGGAGAGAGGCGAATATCCTTGAAACTGAGATTTCCTATGCGTCGATTATCAGCGCCCTGAAGACGAGACAGGGATTTGCCGGGACCATAGAATTTTATCCGGAAGAGGGCAAGTATCATGCTGACGGACACAGGGGCTGCGGGGTCTGCCTGTCGCCGGAAGAGACGATACGTCATAACTATCTCTGTCCGGTCTGCGGCAAAAAAGTGACAGTCGGCGTTCTGCACAGAGTAACAAAGCTTGCTGACAGGAAAGACGGATATAGACATGAAGGCGCTCTCCCGTACCGGTCGATAATCCCGCTGGAAGAGATCATCGCGGAAACAAAGAAGATGGGAGTTAACAGCAAGGCTGTTGAAAAGGTATACTCAAAATTACTTGAGGATCTCGGAAGTGAGTTCAGGATACTTCTTGAGATCCCTGCTGAAGATATCGAACGCTCGGGTTTTCCGCAGGTTGCGGAGGCGATATCCAGAATGCGTGAAAACAAAATCCATATCGCCCCGGGATATGACGGAGAATTCGGCAAAATAAAGATATTCGAGGAAGTGAAGAGAAAAGAGGTCAAGGGACAGGAGCCCCTTTTTTAAAAAGTAAAAAGTGAATAGTAAAAAGTGAAAAGGGCAAGCAAACAAGGTTATAAAACGGCAAGAGGAGACGGAACATGCATGAACTGATAGATTGGCTCTTAATTACTATAGGAGCGCTGGGATACCCGGGTATCTTCATCCTTATGGCAATGGAAAGTTCGGTCATTCCCATCCCCAGCGAATTGGTGATGCCGCCCGCGGGTTACCTGGCGCAGCAGGGTCAAATGAACATGCTGCTAGCCATCCTCTGCGGCACGGCAGGGAGTCTGGCGGGCGCTTATGCCAACTACTTCGCTGCCCACTATCTCGGCAGGCCTCTCCTGTTGAAGTACGGCAAGTACGTCTGGATCACAGAGAAAAAATTCGCTAAGGTGGAACGCTTCTTCAGGGACCACGGTGAAGTGTCTACCTTTGTCGGCAGGCTCCTTCCGGTAGTGCGTCATCTCATATCGCTTCCTGCGGGGCTGTCGGGCATGAACCATGTGAAGTTCTCGCTTTACACACTTGCGGGCGCCGGGCTCTGGGTCACGGTACTGACCTTCATCGGCTACTTCATCGGCATGAACCGTGAGCTGATTATGCGCTATTCTCATCATGCGCTGACAGGAGCGGTAGTCCTGAGCGCTGTCATTATCATACTTTATGTCCGTTCGCACAGAAAAAAAGCCGCTGCGCGGGCTGAATAGTGATTGTTCCGCGGTTTCATACTTTAGTGGCTTGAGAGGAAATTAATAGGGCAATGGATGGGCTGCATAATTACTACATTAAGAGAAGTACCTGTCTGTTGTCATTCCGGCTTGTCCGGAATTTTTCCTATGACTTACAGAAGGATTCCCGACAAGCTGGAATGACAGCTCTTGGGAGTACAAAGCCATTGTCAAAATGGAAAGTTTTTTACAGGCCGCTTAAGGGACCTGATGTCTTATCGACCCTTGAGTTTACAGTCAGAGGACAAAAAAAGGCCCTCCGGAATTTATTCAGAGGGCCTGATACTCAAAGCTTCAGATGTGCTTCAGTTCAGCTTGTTTATATATTGACCGAGAAGGGAACGTATCCATCCAGGAGCAGTTCCCCGAGATAAGAACTGGACTTTACCTCTGCATTTTCGATGAGATCTTCATTTGTTACGCCATAGCCGGGCATGAAGGCGTGGCAGACATAAAACTTGACGTCGAACTCACTGAGCAATTCGAGCAGTTCTCCGACATTCACCTGCTTACCCTCCAGCTCCATGGAGATTGTTTCAGCTACACCTTTCTTGGCCAGTTGAACTCCTTCCCCGATGAGGAAAAAAACGACTTCAGCGCTGTCGTTGAACGCCTTGATGTTAGAGGCAATTTTCATGAGTATGACTATTTCCGTGGGATTTGTGGCTGCATGAGACAGGGTAAAAAGATATTTTTTTGTTTCCATCAGAAACCTCCTTCTTAAAATTAAACATATAAACAAGCAGTTATATGATTATATTAAAAACTATGCAACAATGTCAAGAGAAAGGCAAGTAGTTCCCGAAAGCGATTGTATTCGATAAGACAGTGACATAAAAGCCTTTCCGTCCCGGCGGATTTGTCCGGGAGAATAAAATTTGTTAATTTCAATCCCGCTTTCTGCAGGGGAAAATACTTTCAGTCATTATGTCCCTGCTGAATGCAAGTCTGATCATGAGCCCATTATCCCGCAAAATGTGTATGAAAGGAAGTGTTTTATTTTCTGGAATCGAGCAGGATCGTGACCGGTCCGTTATTGATCAGATGTACCTGCATGTGGCCGGCAAATTGCCCGGAGTGGGTTGTAATGCCCTCCTGCAGCAGCCTTTCTATCACCTGCATATACATTCCGCGTGCCTTGTCCGGCTCTTCCGCTCCAACAAAGGACGGTCTGTTGCCTTTTCGGCAGTCCGCGGAGAGGGTGAACTGAGATACAACGAGTACTTCTCCTGAGATATCTTTTAATGAAAGGTTCATTTTTGATTCGGAATCTTCAAATATGCGGAGATTAGGGATTTTTTTCACGATATAGGCCACATCGTTTTCCGTATCGCCTTTTTCAACGCCAAGCAGGACGAGGAGCCCTTTATTGATGCTACCGACTATTGAGCCGTCGACTTCCACCCTTGCGGCTGATACTCTCTGAATAACGGCTTTCATGGCAAGAAATTATTAACCCAAAAAAGGCAGTTCCTTGACCACAGAGACACGCAGACACAGAGATGAAAAAGAATAGACAAAGGCAGGGACGAAGACTGCGGGGGTAAAGCAAAACATTTCTATTAATCCACTGTTTTCTCTGTGCCTCCGTGGGTAACTGCTTTTCCAGATTTGTTTCAGTACCACATGAGCGCTTCAAAATCGGGAGTGGGTACGGTGATGATGAGATGACCGCGCCAGGGACAGCGTTCTATTTCTTCAGTACCTTTCCCTATGGAAATAAAGAGATGTATTTCGTCGTTCTGCTCTGCTTTCAAATCAGCGAAGGGGACCCCGATTTCAAAGATATCCTGGACAGCTACTTCAGTTATCTCTTTAGTCAGTATCCAGTTATCGTCTCTTTTTTCGAAAAGTGTGGCCCTGATGTCTTTTCCTTTGAGCGGGACCGTTATCTTTACCTCCGAAGGTTTTGAGGTAATGATCGAAAGTTCCGTTCCTTCGTCAAACGCGTCAAAGGGGATTTTCGGATCAAGCCGCAAAAAAAAGTAGTCCTTGTTAAATCCGTAATGGATCGTCATAATCAGGCTTTCGGACTTATGCATACTTCCCCCTGATTTTTTTACGTCAAGCTCCGCTCCCTGATACCATTCATAATAGCTCGTGACCAGGCCGTCAATAGTGGGCCGTATAAACCCCCTTATCAGCAAAGTCGGGGCCACTCCCCTGTCGTGTCTCAGGATGGGAACAAATAGCTGCGCCGGTATTTCCTCGCCCATTTCCCTGTAAACCTGCATGAGATTCAGGCGGAACAGTTCGTCGAATTCCTGCTGAGTTTCAGTCGTATGTTCGTCTCCATACCACCAGTTCCAGTCACTGCCTTCGGCTATGTATATCGATTTCCAGGCCTTTTCCAGGTCAGCCTGGGGGTTGTCTTTCTGAAAGTGTTCGAGACTTTTCCTGGTATCGGCCAGATAGTCCCAGGAAAGATTGTCTTCTTCGTGGCCCAGCCATATCCCGAAATTCGCATTTATCCATGAGCCGGGATGAAGGTATTCGAGACTCTCCCCCCTGTCGAAATTATTGATGAATTCGGAGACAGTGACTGTTTTCAGACGTTCCTCCCTGGAAAGTCCCTCATAGAGATAAAGGAAAAAATCACGGCCGTCATTCTTGTAATACTCCCAGGCATTCTCGCCATCCAGTATTATAGATACGAGACGGGGCCTGTCCGTCGGCATGGAGTTCCGTATATTCAGGAGTTTTGCTATCAGATCGTCAGCCGCTTTTTTGGGGTCCCATTGGGAATACACGAAACCGATGAGATCGGAGAGGGTGTGGTCCCTGAATACTATGGATACATCCTCAAAACGATAGGGACGGTAAAGCAATTGCGGGTCGGCCAGTCTGCCGGAATTGTCCCGCAGGCTCTTCTTTAAAGAAGCCGCGAGGACCCCTTCGTCAGTCGCCACCCAATTGATGCCGAAAGAGGACATGATTTTGAGCACCTGCTCGCTGACTGAACCTTCGGACGGCCACATGCCGCCGGGTCTGTAATCAAAGACTTTTTCGAAATACGCTATCCCCATTTCTATCTGCTTCCGCGCATCTTCAGGACACGAAAACCTGTTTCTGGGCAGGTTTACGCCGGGCATCGCAGTACGCGCAATGTCCGTATCGCAGAGGAGGGGGGTGATGGGGTGGTAAAAGGGCGACGGCGAGAGTTCTATCTGCCCTGTCGACGCCATTTGTTTGTACGCCGGGATGATCCTTTTCAGGATGTCCATCTGTTTTTCGAGCAGGACATCTTTTTCCTCTTCGGTATAATTCCGTCCTTTTTCTGAAAGCATTCTGAGAAAAGGATCGTTATCCCTGAAAAAAGGATCGATCCAGCAGAGGTTAAAGAGCACCTGCAGATCAAGGAAATCCGCGTCAGAGAAATATTTAATAGTGCGTACCAGGTCGCTTTGAATGAAATGGGTGCCTCTTTTGACGAGCAGTTCGTAATAACGTGGAAAGGGCTTGATCATATTTTCCCAGTTTGCAAGAAAGAAGTTTTCAAGGATAAAGAGTTTTTCGTCCGGACCAAGGTCTGAAGCCCTTTTCCTGGTGGCCTCGAGAAAAGAATCCCGGGCGTTATTGTCCGTATAATCGTTCAGCTGTTCGAGCAGTGAAGGGACCAGGTTGAAGTTCTGCCTGATAGCCGGGAAATCTTTTAGGATCTCGACCATGTCGAGATAGTCTTTTGTCCCGTGCAGTCTGACCCATGGCAGCCTGTAAATATCTGCAGAGGGGTCTTTGTAATAAGGCTGGTGCATATGCCAGACAAAAGAGACATACAACGGATTATTTGTCATACTGGAAAATGTATTCGTTCGGCTTGGATAGTCCGTACTCTTCCCTGGCGAGTTTTTCCCTGTAGAAAGGGTCTTCCTTAAGAAGTTTTAATTGGGTCCTGAGCTGCTCGTTCTGTCTGTTTATCTCTGTGATCTGTTTCTCCATGTTGATTTTTGTCCTGTGCAGTTCGAGATAGCGGAACAGTCCCATATCTCCGAAGACAAGACTGATCGAGAGATAAATAAAACTCAGGCTGACGAAGGTCAAAAAGATGAGTTTCTTCTTCTTGACCTCGGAAACGACCTGTTTTCTCAAAAGGTTATGTGAGCTCATTATTTTAAATTATAAAACGCCTTTTTTCCCTCTGTACAGGGCCGCGTCTGACAGTTCTTCCTCGATCACGAGCAGCCTGTTGTATTTTGCCACCCGTTCGCTCCTGGCCATGGAGCCGGTCTTGATAAAACCGGTATTGCAGGCGACCGCGAGATCCGCGATCGTCGTATCTTCAGTCTCTCCCGACCTGTGGGAAATCACTGCCGTATAGCCGGCTGTCTTTGCCATTTCGACCGCGTCGAGGGTCTCCGTAAGGGTCCCGATCTGGTTCAGCTTTATGAGGATCGAGTTGGCAATCCCGCGGTCTATACCTTTTTTGAATATTTTGGTGTTGGTCACGAAGAGATCATCTCCTACAAGCTGGACCTTTTTCCCCAGGGCGGACGTCATGGCTTCCCAGCCTTTCCAGTCATTTTCAGAAAGCCCGTCTTCTATGGAGAGCACAGGATATCTGGAAATTATCGAAGCGTAATATTCAATGAGGCGGTCATGTGAGACCTTTTTGCCTTCAAAGAGGTAAGAGCCTTTTTCGTAAAACTCCGAGGCCGCCACATCAAGGGCGATAAAGATGTCTTTGCCTGCTTTGTAGCCAGAATCCTCTATGGCCTGCATAATCAGCAAAATCGCTTCCTCGTTGCTTTTAAGGTCCGGGGCAAAGCCTCCTTCATCGCCTACGGAGGTGTTCAGCCCTTTTTTGTGAAGAATTTTCTTGAGCGTATGAAAGACTTCAGACCCTGCCCGGACAGCGGACGAAAAGTCCGCTGCGCCGGCGGGCATTATCATGAATTCCTGGATATCGAGGTTATTGTCGGCATGCGCCCCGCCGTTGAGTATATTCATCATGGGCACTGGGAGCACCTTCGCATTGCAGCCGCCGATATACCGGTATAAAGGCATGCCTGACTCTATGGCTGCGGCCTTGCAGACGGCGAGAGAGACGCCCAGCGTAGCGTTGGCGCCGAGTCTTTTCTTTGTCTCGGTGCCGTCCAGTTCGATCAGAAAGTTGTCAATGAAAACCTGGTCTTCCGAGGCGATCCCCCTGAGTCTAGGGGCTATCTCCTCAAAGATGTTCCTGATCGCCTTTTGAACTCCCTTGCCGTGGAACCTTTTCCCTCCGTCTCTCAGTTCCAGGGCCTCCCGCTGCCCTGTGGAAGCGCCGGAGGGCACAGAGGCTGTGCCTATGGCCCCGCTGTCGAGATACGCGTCGACCTCGATGGTCGGATTACCTCTTGAATCGATGATCTCCCTTGCAATCAGGTCTATTATTTCTCCCATGTGTTCCTCCCTTTCCTCACAGATACTGGTTGATCAGGTCTCTTATCCTGTCCGTATCCACGTCTGTGTTGGCAAGCTCTGCCCTGTTTTCTATATGTCGTAGGGTGGTCTCCAGAAAAATTTTGAAATGCATCATCTTCTCCATAATCTTGGGAATACCCGGTCCCAGTACAGTTTCCTTTTTTATAGAGTTCAGTTCGCTGAAAAAAAGAACGAACTCTTCATAATCTTCATAGCGTAACAGCCTGGACGTGAAACTCTCGAAATATACCATATAGCTCTTCAACGATTCAAAGACTTTCAGACGGTTCTGAGGGGCTGCGGCCTTTTTTTCCAGAAGGGCCACAAACTTGTGCAGTGCGGTGATGTCTTCCCTTAACCGCAGCGATTGCTCCTTCCTGGTCATAAAACTCGGGAAAATATCTTCCCCTTTTATCGCGGGCCTGTAGAATTGTGTTATCTGGACTATGCAGTGTTCGATCAGGTTCTTTAATATGCCGTGGCTGTTTTCTATCTTCCCCCTGAACTGTACGGCGGTTTTTCTGCGGTTGATGTCTTTCAGCTCCTGCAGATAGACCCTCTTCGTTTCGATCGCAAACTGATAGGAGAGGCCTTCCAGGAGAGTCCGGAGTTCGCTATTCTTTATTTTTTTGGTCGCTTTTTCAATTGCGCTGCGGAAAGCGGTGATTTCGGAGCGCAGGAGGACCAGCACCATCAGTGAGGAATGAAGGGAGACGGAGCGCTGCGTGGATATCTCGACAAATCCCAGGATCCGTAAAAACCTGAAGAGGTAAATATAGATGACGGATATCTGTTTTTTCTCATCCTTGTCGGTCAGGGACTTTACTATCCCTGATATTGAATCATTACTGATCATGTCGAATTCAGGGTTCAGGTCTTTTCTGAAAGGGCTGAAGAAGATATTCTCACGGACCTCTTTGCTTATCAGGTGGCCTATGTTCGTAAATCCGAGGTATGAGATGTTGCCGCTGCGGAGGAGGTCTGTGATGAGGCCTCTTATGTTTATGAAAGCGTCATAGAGGAGATATAAGCCTTTTTCCGGCGTGTCCTGTCTGTAAAGGTCTTCCCTGAAAGCGTCTATTTTACGGACCGGGAGATATTTGGTCTCGGTGTATTTTTGGAACCAGTATGCGTTTTTCCTGCTTTCCGGTATGACTACTTCCAGCACCCCGAGTACACGCATGATAGTGTCTCGTACGGTTACCAGCTCCTCGTAGAAGTTTTTTCCGGCGATATTTTCTGAAAAGGTCAGGTTTTCTACATTGAAATATCTGTCGAGAGCGCGGAGAAGAATATCAAGCTCCGAAAAGAGAGTATTATTTTCCTGTTTAGAATTAAAGACCCAGTTTTCTTTTTCTTCTTCCTGTTTCATCTGAACACAAAACCGGGCTTATCTTTTTGGTACATGAATAGCCTCTCCGTGCAGGTCTTCCGCAGCCTCCATAACGCCCTCCGCCAGGGTCGGATGCGCGTGAATCGTGTCGGCGACTTCCCGGGCCGTCAGGCCGGCCTTAATTGCAAGGGCCGCCTCATGAATGAGGTCTGAAGCATGCGGTCCGATAATGTGTGCGCCGATAAGCTTGTCCGAAGATTCTTCAGCGATCAACTTTACAAACCCGGCAATTTCACCTATCGCATGAGCTTTCCCGAGTCCCCTGAACTGGAAATGACCCGTCTTGTATCTTAGGCCCTTTTCGGCCGCCTGATGCTCTCTCAGGCCGACCGAGGCTATTTCAGGCGACGTGAAGATTGCAGCAGGCACCACATTATAATTTATTGCGGTGTCGATTCCCATAATGTTTTTTGCGGCAACAATGCCCTCTTTTGAGGCCATATGCGCAAGCAGCGGGCCTCCGGTAACATCGCCGACAGCATAGACACCCGGGACATTAGTCTCCATCCTGTTGTTTACTATGATCTCCCCCCTGCCCCCTTTGAGGACGCCGGCGGCTTCGAGCCCTATGTGGTCGCTGTTATATGTCCGCCCTATCGCCACAAGCACTTTCTCTGCAACAAGTTCCTTCCCGTCGGACAGAAAGGCATGTATGCCGTCGTCCTTTATCTGTACTTTCTCTACTTTGATTCCGGTAATAAGGCTGATTTTCTTTTTTTTCAGCTCCCGTTCGAGAAGTTCGGATATCTCGTGATCTTCCGTTGCCACGGCCCTCGGGAGCATTTCGGCGATAGTCACTTCAGTGCCCAGTTCCCGGTAAAGACAGGCGAATTCACAGCCTATGACGCCGGCCCCTATAATCAGCAGGCTTTTTGGGATCTCAGTGAGTTCAAGGGCTTCAGTGGAGGAAAGAATAATCCTACCGTCGAAGGGGAAGATGGGGATCTGCGCGGGACGGGACCCGGTCGCTATAATGATCGCATCCGCTTCCACTTTAACACTGTTCCCGTCTTTTGTCTTTACTTCTATCTCTCCCGGCGAAGTCAGGACTCCTCTGCCTTCCATCAGGGTCACGCCCCAGCTTTTGAAGAGGCCCCTTATGCCTTTCACCTGGGTGCTAACTACCTTATTTTTTCTTTCGATTATTTTCACAAGGTTGGGGATAATCTCGCCTTTGAGTTCGATCCCGAATTTGTCGAGTTCCCGCGACTTCGAAAGCAATTCCGTAGAGGCGAGCATTGTTTTGGTCGGGATACATCCCCGGTTCAGGCAGGTCCCTCCCACCTCGGTATCCTCTATGACTGTCACCTCCGCATTCAGCTGGGCTGCCTTGATCGCCGCGACGTAACCCCCGGGACCTGAGCCCAGGACAGCCAGTTTCACTTAGATTCCTCTTCTACGTATTTCCCGTATTCAGCTGATTCCAGCAGGTCGTCGAGTTCCGAAGGATTTTCCAATTCAATGACCGCGATCCACCCTTTGTCGTACGGTTCTTCATTTATGACCTCAGGAGACTCCGAAAGCTCCTCGTTCACTTCCAGTATTCTTCCGCTGACCGGAGAGATAACAGAGGAGGTAGCTTTTGTGGATTCGATCTCTGATATTTCAGAATTCGCTTCCACCACGGAATCCACCTCAGGGAGGTCAATGTAGACGATGTCTCCAAGAGCGTCCTGCGCATAATCAGTTATCCCTATGGTCCCCTTTTTCCCGGAAACCCGTACCCATGTGTGTTCTTTGTGATATCTGATGTCTTCAGGATTCATTAGTGCCTCCTATTTCGAGAAAGGATATTGTGATTAATTATCATAGCATTTTGCGGTTTGTCAAGGAAGAGAAAATGGAGATAAACTGAAGGGGAATAAGTAACCCTTCAGTTATGGGGTGACTTTGCGCTGAGAATACTTCCCGCCATCATGCCTCTCCCAGGAGGGGCCCATATTTAATTCCCCTCTCGGGAGGGGTGCAGGGGTGGGTTTCCACCCGTAACCGGCAAGGAGTGGCTGAGGTTTAATCCAACAAGAATCCAATCTTCGAGGGTTGCATGCAGTTCGTCCTGGCATTCACTCAATGTAGGGCCAAAGGCTAGGACCCCTTTGCAGGCCGGTATACGTCCGGCAAATATGCCGTCTTCCAGCTTATCATAAACAGCTTCAGACATGGCCTGCTGAACATACTCGCTTAGAATATATCGTGCTGCCATAGAACACCTCCTTGTCCGGATTGAGCAGATAAAGTTCAAGACCAAAAGAAGTGAGGCAGCATTTTTAAGACAATTTATTGGGCTGGCGTTTTGCGCCCTTGGTCACCCCCACTAAACTTAAGTTTCAAGCAGCTATCAATGCATCCTCATTTTGAATAGTGATCTTAGGGTTAGTATTTTTTGGAGGAACAGCCAACCCCTGTTCTTTCAATAAACTGACATGTTCAATCATCCCCCATTTTGCTTTGTAAATACAATCTTCAATGGAATGTCCGACTCCCGAAAAACCCGGTAAATCAGGGGAATAGAATCCAAAGAAATCGGGTTCTTTCGTTGCCTCAACAATCAAAGAATATTCTAAATCTATCATCCCAATATCACCTCCGTCCTTTATTTCTTGATCCCGGCATCCTTTAATATTGCATGGCATGTGCCTTTAGGGATTTCCTTTGACCCATGATAATCGACCCGGATTAGATTGTTCCAGCCGGGCTTACTGTAATACCGGATGGAACCCTTTTCCTTTATAATCCTGAAACCATTCTGTTCCAACAATCGAACAAGTTCGCTAAATTTCATATTTTTTCAATTCTTTGAAATATTATACTCTTTATTAGAAAATTGGTCATATGTCTGATAACGATATCTATGCTAAGAATGCCACCAAGGGTTATGGAATTATAATACAGGCAGCACGAATGAGGGAAGAAGATTTCTTGAAAGGCACATGGGCATTGAACGAGGACGAGCCGCTTCAGACAAACGTCTGGAAGGGCTTTGCATTGTTGTATTTCCTCCTCGCGATAACCGCATGAGATACCAATATGCAAAGCCAGACCAAGCCACTTCTATAGTGCCCTGGGTACAACCTCTACCCAGTTGCTCATTGGGACGAAGACAATCGGCGACAACTTTTTCATAGCCGCATAATCCCTCAATTCGTCTGGAATAAGTATTTCCCCGTCCGAGTCTATCGGTATCCTCCTTGCCAAGGAGATTATCTTTGTCATAAAAGCGCGTGCCCAATCCTCTTCAGGTAAGCATTTTATCTCACTAGCTGGCATCTCCCATGCACGGTTATTGAGGATGCACAAGGCATTTGAGAATACCGAGGGAGTGATATGGACGTAGTTACAGTAATTTATTCCCATTTTGTTCAAACACGAAATAGGCAGCGTAACACCGCCTTTGGAAGATATGTGTCCACACCAGGCGGAAGAATAATCATCCGCCATAAATGTACCTATGTCAGCTAAAGGCCGGAAAGCCGCCATGCCGCAAAAAGCTCCGGCAATTTTAATAACATCCCTTCTGCTTATCATTAGCCCTCATGTTGTGAAATGCGTCACTCAGCGCTTTCCTTTACCAAAACCCTTTATTTTGATTTCGAGAAAAGTCCCTCTATTTGACGCGCTATAACATATCTTGTCACCGTCCCATTCAAAGTTTTCTATAAAGGTCTCGATAAAAGTAGCTGATTCCTGTATGTCCCATTCTTTGTTGTTAACCTGATAAACAATCAAGCAGGTGGAACCTGTTATTGCACAAATATCTGAGACATCAATGTCGCCAAAGTCGCGCACGAAAACATATACTTCGATGGGGCTGCCCCCGATAAATCGGAGTTCCATGAGATCTTCGTCTCTCTCCCCTTGCATCGAGAGAAAATATTCGATCCTCTCAAGGTTGCTGGGCGTTGGGCCCCCGTTTATGTACGTTTATGTATGAGTGCCAGGCTTTGCATTGTTGCAGTAAGCGACACCCCCCTCTGATTTCACGGAGTAGATAGGCGATCATCATCATTTAGCGCAACCACAGAGGGATTGCCCCTACATAATATCGAAAAAAGGAAGGGGCGTATGCCATGCGCCCTTACATGATGGCACTTCGAAAAAAGGAAGATCAAAAGAACTCTCGTGCTGATTTTTCTGTGTCTCGGCACCTTTGTGGTTAATTAACTGCCGTTTTCAGGATAAAAGTTGTTGCTTTATCCGTGTTTATCTGTGGCCAAACGCTATTTACAGGGTTAACGGCCGGGGCAGCTTCAGGATTTTAATTTTCCCCTGAGTTCTCTTATGATCGCCAGGGCTTCTTCAGGCGAAAGGCTGTCTGTTTGAAGCTCAGCTATTTCGCTGATTACCGCATCGTGCGCGGAAGAGAAAAGATCGAGCTGCTCCCTGCGCTTTTTCGCTTTTCCGCCGGAGAGTTTGGGCTTGCCGGTCTCACTCAGCGACTCGTTCTGCAGATTGTACAGCACCTCTTTGGAGCGGCTTATAATAGAGTCCGGGACCCCTGCAAGACGCGCCACCTGAATGCCGTAACTCTTGTCCGCCGGGCCTTCCTCAATCTTTCTCAAAAAAATTATCTCGTCTCCCCATTCCCTGACCGAAATGTTATAGTTCTTCACCCCGTCATGGATGAGCGAGAGCTCGGTGAGTTCGTTGTAATGCGTAGCAAAAAGCGTCCTGGCCCTGATCCTGTTCAGGATATGTTCGGCGAGCGCCCAGGCAATGCTTATCCCGTCGAAGGTGCTGGTGCCTCTGCCTACTTCATCCAGGATGATCAGGCTTTTTTCGGTGGCGTTGTTGACGATATTGGCCACCTCTATCATCTCTACCATAAAGGTGCTCTGGCCTTTCGCGAGAAAATCCGCGGCCCCTATCCTGGTGAATATCCTGTCTGTTATGCCGATTCTCGCTTCCGCGGCAGGGACGAAACTGCCTGTCTGGGCCATCAGTACTATAAGGGCGACCTGTCTCATGTATGTGGATTTACCTGCCATGTTCGGACCGGTGAGTATGAGCAGCTGGTGGTCCTGCATGTCGACATAGGTATTATTGGGTATGAACCGTTCACCTGCCAGAACACGTTCCAGCACCGGATGCCTTGCCTCCCTCAGATCAACTACGCATTCTTCAACCATCAGGGGCCTCGCGTAGTTATGGCGTTTTGCCACTACCGTCAGGGACGCCAGAAAGTCCACGACTGCCAGCGCGCTCGCGGTTTTCAGAAGCTGGTCGGCCTCTTCCCTGACGGATTCAAGCACGCTGCGGAATACTTCCAGTTCGAGGTTCTTCAGCTTTTCTTCAGAGCCGAGGACCTTGTCTTCATATTCTTTCAGTTCCGGTGTTATGAACCGTTCGCCGCCGACGAGGGTCTGTTTCCGGATATAGTCTTCCGGCACCATTTCAAGATTGGTCTTTGTTACCTCTATGTAGTATCCGAATATCTTGTTGTAGCCGATTTTCAGTGAGGATATGCCGGTCCTCTTCTTTTCCCTGAGTTCCATTTCAGCGATAAAATCCTTGCCTCTTGTTGATATGTTCCTGAGAGTGTCCACCTCAGCGTGGTACCCGTCCCGAATGATACCCCCGTCTTTCAGGCCGGCAGGCGGATTGTCGACAATGGCCTTCCCTATAAGCTCCCTGAGAAGGGAAAATTCCGAGAGAGAGCCCGAGAGAAATTTCAGGTAGGGCTCCCGGGAAAGGGACAGGGCCTTTTTTATCTTTGGGAGGTATGAGAGTGAATTTTTTATAGCTGTAAGATCGCGCGCGTTCGCTGTCCCTGACGACGCCCTTGAGGCGAGTCTTTCAAGGTCCTGTATGTTTCTCAGGGAAGTCCTTAAGGTCTCCAGGAGTTCAAAGTCTTCTACAAGATGTTCTACCGCAGCCTGCCTGGTATTGATCTGCGCGATATCGGTAAGGGGTCTCAGAAGGGCTGCCCTCAGAAACCTCCCGCCCATCGGCGACAGGGTCTCATCGAGCGCCCAGAGAAGGGTGTTTTCACGCGCCCCGTCCTTGAGGTTATGGGTCAATTCGAGATTCCGCTGGGTAACGGCGTCCAGGAACATGTGGGCCGTGTGCTGCAGTGTCGATATTTTTTTAAAGGAAGGGAAACCCTTCCGTGTGCTTTCCAGGTAGTGTATGAGAGCCCCTGCGGCGGAAATTGCGGAGGTAAAGCCTTCACAGCCATATCCCTCAAGCGAAGACACCCGGAAATGAGTCAGGAGAGTATTGTAGGCCTCCGGATAATCGTACAGCCAGTCCTCAAGACTTGAAATGTAATAGCCTGATAAGGTCTGCCCGTAATGTATGCTGTCTTTGAGACTGGCAGGCATTAAAATCTCTTTCGGCTCTATCCGGTTGACCTCGTCCTCTATGTTCTCCGCGGTTTCGAAGACCATGAACTGGCCGGTCGAGATGTCGGCGGCAGCTATCCCGTGTTTGCTCGCCTGAAGGGAAAATACTGATGATGTAGGTATTTTCCTTCGGGTTTTCAGGGGTGTGAGTGCCCGGGGTGATGACCCTCACGACTTCCCTTGCCACGATCCCCTTTGCCTCTTTGGGGTCTTCCATCTGTTCGCAGACCGCAACTTTATGCCCTGCCTTTATTAATTTGGAAATGTAAGATTCCGCGGCAAAATACGGCACCCCGCACATGGGCATGGGGGAGTCTTTGGATTTTTCCCTTGTGGTCAGAGCTATCTGGAGGATTTTGGAGGCCGTCTCTGCGTCCTCGCCGAACATTTCATAGAAATCCCCGAGCCTGAAAAGCACAATACAGTCATTATATTGAGCTTTGACAGAGACGTATTGTTTCATCAAGGGTGTAAGTTCAGGCATATCGGATATTAAATACCAACCGGAGGTGAAAGTGCAACCGTGAGGAAATTTTTACTGATTTTATTATGCTTTTAATAGTATAGATCCAGTACAAACGGAAGGTGCTCCGCGCAAAGGGCGTTGCGCGGGGAAGAGTTATTTGGATCCGGCATATCAGAATATGACCTGAAGAAAGCGGAAACTTTATACTTTATTTGGAAAACAGTTATAATAGCGCAAGGTGATGGTCTTCGTGTTAAGATATTCTGTGAAACAAGGCAGAACTGTCTTAACGGAGGCTGCGGTTTAAATGGGTAGTAAGCGGTATTCCACGTGGTTTTGCCACTTGGTAAGCAAGCGGATAGAATAAAAAATATTCCTTGCATTAAGATTTCCTGCGGGCCTGCGGAGGGAATCTTGAATTTAAAAAAATTGAAAAGGAGTCGTCTTATGAACAATTTTCTGAAGATAACATTGCTTATTCTGGTGGCAGCTTTGGTGGTCCCTGTCGGAGCGCGGCCTTCTTACGCAGAGGAAGGCCTGACAGGCAAGGTCGTCGAAACCATGGACAGCGGGGGATATACCTATGTTCAGATAGAGAACAACGGGAAAAAAACCTGGGTCGCGGTGCCCAAGACAAAGATAGAAAAGGGACAAAACGTATCCTTTGCCCCAGGCGCGGAAATGCAAAATTTTGAAAGCAAGACCCTGAAACGTAAATTTGACAGCATAATATTTTCAGCCGGAGTAAAGGGGGAGGGTGGCAAAGGCGTCGAGGCAAAATCACCCGGCAGCAAAGGGAGTGCTGTTTCCGTCGCAGAGAAGATAAAGGTTGAAAAGGCCACTGGTCCGGACGCCTATACGGTCGGAGAGATATTCAAGAAAAGCAAGAAGCTCCAGGAGAAAAACGTAGTTGTAAGAGGGAAGGTGGTAAAGGTTTCAGCCGGCGTTATGAAAAAGAACTGGATCCACCTTCAGGATGGTACCAGTGACGGGGGGAATAGTGACCTTGTAGTGACGAGCGATGATCTTCCGAAGGTCGGGGATATAGTCACTGCCAGCGGCACCCTTTATAATGACAAAGATTTCGGAGGCGGTTACAAGTATAAAGTCATTATTGAGAAGGCCAAGATCAAGAACTGATCTTCCGGCATATAAGATTTAGATATTGGACGCGCTTGTCAGGATTGCCTTTTGGCAGGCCGGAGCGCGTTTTTTTATTGCTGTTATTTTTTTTCTGCTGAAAACTGAAGTATTCAAAAATAGTATAAAAAGGAGCTGGGCCGGTTATGGAAGACCTTAAGACATCTGAGACATGGAGAGTATTCAGAATTCAGTCGGAACTGGTGGAAGGGTTCGAAACCCTGAACGACCTCGGACCGGCGGTGACGATCTTCGGGAGCGCCAGGCTTTCGGCAGGAAATAAATACTATGACGACGCGCTTGCTGTGGCCAAGATGCTGGCGGACGACGGTTTTGCGATCATAACAGGAGGCGGCCCCGGTGTTATGGAAGGCGCGAACAAGGGCGCCAAAAAAGGGAAGGCGCATTCCGTCGGGCTCAACATAGAAATCCCCGCGGAGCAGCACCCCAACAAGTATCAGGACGTCAGCCTTTCATTCCGGTACTTCTTTATAAGGAAGCTGATGTTCATCAAATATGCAATGGCCTATATTATATTCCCCGGAGGCTTCGGCACTATGGATGAATTCTTCGAGGCCCTGACGCTTGCGCAGACCAAGAAGATAGGGACCTTCCCGATCATCCTGTATGGCTCCGAATACTGGAAAGGTCTGATAGACTGGATGAAGAACACCCTTGTGGCCAACGGTACCATCGGCAGAGAGGACTTTGCATTGTTCTCGGTAGTTGATACGGCAGAGGAGATATGTTTTCTCATCAACGAGCACTACAGGGTATTCGGCGGCGTAAGACCGGAAAAGAGGCGCAATAATCATTCAAAGACGCCAGTCAAGAAGTAGGCCTTAACGGGGTAATGCGGTCTTTGCCTTAAGCCGGGGGTGTTTGGGATTTCAGCGCGGCCGCTGAACCAGGTGAGAAAACTCCCGACGCAGCCCGAGGAGAGTTAGTTCTCAATACTTCACTTGTTTCATGAAGTTGGTCCAAATGGGCAGGGCTGTCTCTGAGCCGGTCTCTTCCAGGCCGAGAGGCGTATGGTCGTCTCTGCCTACCCAGACTCCGCAGACGAGACGGTCATCAAAGCCCACAAACCAGGCATCCGAATAATCATTTGTAGTGCCCGTTTTTCCATAAACCGTCCGCGGGACCGCCTTTGCCATTCCGGCAATCCCGGACTCGATTGTGGCGCGCAGGAGCACCCTCATCTTCTCCACGATATCCGGGGACAAAACCTTCTGCTGCGAAGGCACGGGACGTTCCACGACAGCGCCATTTTTGTCTTTAATCAGGGTATAGGCCATAGGCGTTACTTTCCTTCCGGTGGCGATGGCTGCATAGGCCGAGGTCAGTTCCAGGAGGGTCACCTCAAAGGACCCGAGCGCTATTGACGGATGGACCCCGAGCTTGCTCGTTATTCCGCATTGCTCGGCCATTTCACGCACACTGTCGAAGCCGGTCTTCTGGGCCAATCTCACTGTGGCAGCATTAAGAGACAGGGCAAAGGCGGTTTTAAGGGACACCTCTCCGTTGTATTCTCCTTCGGAATTTCTCGGTGACCACCAGCGGCCTGTATCCGTCTCCAGGATGCGGACAGGCCCGTCAAGGATAGTGTCATCATATGACATACCTTTTCGAAACGCGGCTGCGTAGACAAAGGGTTTAAAGGCAGAACCCGGTTGTCTTAACGCCATGGTGGCCCGGTTGAACTGGGACCTGCTGTAATCCGTTCCCCCCACCATCGCCTTTATCCCGCCTGTTGCTATGTCCATTGCCACGAGGGCCGCCTGCACCCCAGGCCTTGTCCTGAGCTCCGTCTCGCGCACACCTTCCCTGACCGAACGTTCCGCGATAGACTGCATTGTCGTGTCGATGGTTGAAAAAATCCGGAAGCCCTGCTGATAAAGGGTCTCGCCATACTTCTCCGACAAGCGCATCCTGACGAAATCGATGAAATAAGGGACGTTGTATTTGCGCTTGAAGTAAACTTTTTCAGGCAGGGGCGCGGAGAGCGCCCTGGTGTATTCGTCCCCGGTGATATAATGGAGAGACAGCATTTCCTTCAGGACAGTCTTCATTCTTTCCCGCGACAGCGCAGGGTCCTTCAAGGGAGAATAGGCGCTCGGGGCCTTCAAAAGTCCGGCGAGCAGGGCCGCTTCCGGAATACTGAGGTCCTTCACGGATTTGTCAAAGTAGGTCCTGGCAGCCGTATCCACTCCATAGACCCTCTCTCCGAAATATGCAAGGTTCAGGTATGCGCCGAGGATTTCTTCTTTTGAGTATTTCCATTCCAGTTTCAGCGCTATGACCATTTCGTGGAGTTTTCTTGAATAACTCCGTTCGGGGTTTTTTATAAGCATCTTGGCAAGCTGCTGGGTTATGGTGCTTCCCCCTTCGACAATTGCATTCGCGGAGATATTCCTTCTGAAGGCGCGCAGAATGCCCTTTGTGTCAAATCCCCGGTGCGAATAAAATCTCTGGTCTTCAGCAGCAAGGAATGCCTTTTTGACGATATCAGGGATGTCCCCGGCAGGGACAAAATGCCTCCGCTCCTTATATAATTCAGCAAGGTCGCCTCCATCAGCGGAATGTACAACAGCGATATAATTAAAGCCGGAGCCGATATCCGGCGTGGACCAGAACAGGAAAGGAGAGGCCGCCAAAAAAATTCCGGCGAGCAGACCCAAAACATACAATCTCTTTTTTCCTGACGGCATCAGCCCCTGGATATTCATTGGAAATGCTCCTTGGAGTATTTTAAACTTTATTGTTGATAAACGTCGAGACAAACGCTCTGAAAAACCTTTACATGACGACTTGGTTCAGGTTTTTGCACTCACTGTTGGCAAGCTCACAGTCAGTTTACTCTTGTCGCACACCCCGGTAAGGCCGGCCAAAGCTCCTGGCGTTTTTCATGTGCTAGAATGAATAAATGAACTGCTCCATGAAGGGACATGAAGGCTATTCTGAATAATAAGAAAAGGGCCGGGAACATCGCACTGAGGATCAGCCTGATTTACGCGCTGGCAGGGTCTCTTTGGATACTCTCTTCTGATACGGTCCTCTCTCTGATTATCTCAGAGACTGCCGCCCTTACGCACCTGCAGACCTTCAAGGGCTGGGCCTTCATAACTATAACAGCCTTCCTGCTTTATGTCCTTGTCCGCCGGTATGTAACCGCTATGGAACACGCTGACGAGGCGTTGCGGGAAAGCGAAAATAAATTCCACATCCTTGCCGAATCCGCTGCTTCGGCTATTTTCCTGTATAGCGACACCTTCATTACTGTGAACAGGGCCTTCGAGGAGCTGACCGGCTATTCCGAAGGAGAATTGAGGACCATGAGGTTTTACGACCTGCTTCACCCTGACTTCAGGGAGATGATCAGGGAACATTGTGACGCGCTTTCACGCGGCAACGGCGGGCCGGTCCGCTGCGAGTTGAAGCTCATCACCAGGAAAGGTGATGAACGGTGGATAGATTTTACCTCAAGCATCATAGATTATCATGGGAAAAAATGCGGAATGGGAACGGCATATGATATTACTGACCGGAAACAGGCTGAGCAGACCCTGAAGGAGAGCGAGGAAAGGCTGCGCCTGCTTATCGAGAGGGTGCGGGATTATGAGATCTTTATGCTCGATCCGGAAGGGCATATTATCATCTGGAATGTAGGGGCCGAGAAGAATAAAGGATATGGAGCTGAGGAAATCATAGGCAGAGATCATTCGATCTTCTTTACGCGGGAGGACATCGAGGCCGGAGTACCTGAGAAGGAGCTGAGGATAGCCGGGGCTGAAGGGGGTTTTGAAGATGAAGGCTGGAGGGTCCGCAAGGACGGCTCCCTGTTTTGGGCGGACGTTGTGACGACCGCATTGCGCGACAGCGACGGGGAGCTCAGGGGTTTTTCAAAGGTCATAAGAGACATCACCGACAGGAAGAAGGCTGAAGACGCGCTGAGAGAAAGCGAAGAACGCTACCGGATTATCGCAGAGACCGCTTCTGATGTCATAATCACCATTGACCAGGAAAGCCTCATACAGTTTGTGAACAGCTGCGTCAGAAAAGGTATTCGGGTATAAGCCGGCAGAATTGCTGGGACAGAACGTAACAATACTTATGCCCGAGCATCTCAGAGAGGCCCATATCTTTGCCATGAAGGCATATGTAGAGACCGGAAAGAAAAAGATGAAATGGGAATCGATAGAGCTGCCTGGCCTGCATAAGAGCGGAAATGAGGTGCCGCTTGAAATATCCTACGGTGAATTCATGAAAGAGGGCAGGCATTTCTTTGCCGGTATCGTAAGGGATATCACCGAGCGCAGAGACGCAGAGAGGAACAAGGATTACAGGGACATGCTTGAGAGGTTTAACCATGAGCTGGAAAGCCTGGTTGCGGAACGCACCATGAATCTCCTTGCGATGACCCTGGCAGACAGGGTCAGGAACCCCGCTTCGGTGATCGGGGCAACGGCGAACAGGGTTTTGCGGAAAGAGGAATGTTCAGAGAAGGCAAAAGCGGATTTCGGACTCATCATCAACGAAGCAGAGAAGCTGGACAAGACAGTGAAGGATTTCCAGACCATGCTGAAAAGCAGACAGAGACTGTTTCATTACGAGGACGTGACGCGGAATCATAAAGGATGTGCTCCCTGTAATTGAAAGAGAGGCTGCCAGAAAGCAGATAAGCCTGTCTGTGGAGCTTCCGGACATTCCGCTGAAGATCAACACAGAGAGGAATTTGCTGAAGATGGCGATCTATACCGTGCTGAAAAATGCTGTCGAACTGACGCCCGATAAAGGGAAAGTCTCAGTTTTGGTCGCAGGAGATGAAGACCGGATACAGGTGACTGTCACGGACAACGGATATGGAATACCCAAGGAGGACATCGATGCGATATTTGATCCCTTTTCCCGCGCCTTTGGTTACAGATTCATTATGGGCTTGCCCCTGATAAAACAGATAGTGTCCGAGCATATGGGGGAGATTTCTGTAAAGAGCGAGATAGGGAAGGGGACGACCGTTGCAATGGTTTTTCCGGTCCGTTGGAGCGGGGTTTGAACTGTAATAATCATATCTTTCCCAATTTCCTGGCAAGAGCTGCTGTCTCTTCCAAAAGAGACTCCATTTCATTGAGGCCCTTGTCCCAGAAGGTTATATTCGTAATGTCTATCCCGAGCTTCCGGAAAATGTTTTTCGGCGAATCAGAGAGGCCGGCTGACAGGAACTCCTTGACGTTATTAATGAACCCCGGGTCTTTCTTCACGGAATACTGAAGGGACTTGGATATGAGCAGACCGCTTGCGTAGGAATAGACATAGAAGAAGTAGCGGATATGGCTCCAGTAGACCCACCAGTTCTCTGAGCCTTTTGACTGCTCGACAGAATCCCCCATGTACGCGGACATATGTTTCCGGAATATTTTCCCGATCTCTTCTTTGGAAAGGTAGCCCTTCTGTCTGAATGCGCTGTGCAGCTCCTGCTCGAAGGTATAGCAGGCAACCTGTCTGAATACGGTCGAAATATCGTCGTTGAGTTTCATTACCATAATGGCAAGCCTCTGCTCGTCGCCGGCGCCTTTGAGTATCTCCTGCAGGACAAAATCCTCCATGAACGTGCTTGCGACTTCAGCGGTGGAAGTGGGTGTTCCGAAATTCAGGGCGTTCTGTTTTTTCCGCATAAGTTCGTTGTTTATCCCGTGGCCCAGTTCGTGTGCCAGGGTCAGGACATCCCGGAGCTTGTCAGTATGGTTCAAAAATATATAAGTCGGCTGTGACATGTTATGATGGACGCAAAAGGCCCCGCTCCCCTTTCCCTTGCGGGGATATACATCGAACTGGCCGTTCTCCGAAAACCCTGTGAGTATGTCGGTGAAGGAACTGTCAAGCCGCTGAAAAACTTTATGGACGAGCCTGACTGATTTTTCATAAGAGTATTTCCCAGCGATGTCCCAGACCTCCACATTCCGCTCATGGTATCGCAATTTTTTTACCCCAAGGAGTCTGGCCTTTAAAGCGTAAAATTGCGCCGGGATATGGAACCTGCCGGAAACCGACTTTATCAGCGAGTCCACCACGTCGCTTTCAATGTCGTCGCTGATATGCCTGAGCAGGTCGGGTCGCGAGACCCGGCGGAGTTCATCATCCACTTTCTTGTTTCCCAGTATGGAATTCAGCTCCACCTCCGCTACATCGGCATGTTTGTCCATAATCGCATTGAACGCCTTTGCCGCGACGTCCCGCACCTTCCTGTTATTGCTGCTTGTGAGGCTCGCGATTTCCGACAGTGTTTTTACCCCTTTGCTCCCGTCTTCAAGAAGCACCCCGGCCTCTTCCTTTGCGAGAAAATCAGAGGTCATCCTGACCCAGTTTCCATAGGAGGTCTTCGCCTTCAGATTCAGGATCTTTTCTTCTTTTTCACTGAGCATATATTCAGCTTCCACAAAGATCCGCTCAAGGAAATGCCGGTATTTCCCGAGGCCTTTGTATTTCAGAAAAACCGGCTGAGAGGCCTTCGGAATTTTAGCGATCCGCAGATGGAAGAACTGGATGTCATTTTCGAGCCTGCGGCTGAACTCCTCAATTTTGTTGAATTTGGCCTTGAGTTCAGGGTCATTGCGGTCGACCTGCGTGCGGAGCCAGAAATAGTATCCGGCGTTGCCGTCTGTGCCGTAATTACGCCTCCACTCCTCATACTCATCGAGCGCCTTCCTGAGTACGGCTGGCTCCTTCAGGTAATCTTTGCGGTTTTCCCATTTATTGATAAACGAATAGCTTTTCCGCTCGACGGCTTTTCTGTCTTCTTCTATCCCCGGATCATCATCGTCGGAATAAAATTTACTGAGGTCCCAGGTCAGGCTGATTTTTTTGGGTGGCTGTGGTATTTTTTTCATTTTTACTCCCGCGGGTATTTCAGATTTCAGGCTGTAAGTTGATTATATGCGGTCTTTGTCAAAAAATAAAGGAAACAGCGTGCTTTCTTATTTACAGGAGAAGGACCGCGTTGAGTCAGCTAAAGTCCGATTTTTACGGTGACCTTGTTGTCCAGCAGGCACTGGAGCATCTCGAGTTCGTCCCTGTCGAACCAGGTCAATCTGCAGACGCCGCAGCGGTCGATCTCGATGAGATAGGCCAGACTGTAGAAAGTCCTGAACATCGGATTGCCGCATTTCGAGCAGTTCATCCCTGATTTGTAGACCGGTTTTGCTCCCTCAACCTTCGCCGCCGTCTTTTTTCTCTGGTTGTCCGTAACTACGGCGCGCGCCAGCTTCATAACCCGCTCGGTGCACGGCTGCTCCTGTCGCGCAATGATCCTCGGCAGCTTCCCTGTCTCGACGAGCACACCTCCGCAGGAAGGACACTCGAAAACGCTTGTCTGTTCATACTCAGTCTTGAAAAGGGCCTGTCTGCATGCAGGACAAATGAAACCGGACGGCGAGAGACGCGGCCCGAAAGCGCCTGTCCCAGCTCTCCTGCTTCAGAGGCCCTGAGGGCTGTCTGCTTCTTGCCCTCAACGATCCAGGTCAGAGGTGTAAGCCAGGGCAGTGCGGTCATTTCCTGAAGGCTAAGGGGCCCTGCCCAGTTATTTTCCCGGTCAAGGGCAAAATAGGATTTCTCCTGCGCCGAAACAGCGCCCTGCCCGGAGGGCATCTTTTTTTCGAATTCAGGTATGCTGAGGCGGGCCAGCTTAAGGAGCTGGGCTATCCTTCTTCTCAGGGGGGGATGAGTCAGGAAGAGGTCCGCCCACCAGCCTTCCGACTCATCGGAAGCATCCCCGTCGGGGTTGATGATGCAGAGCATTTCAAGTCCGCTGCTGATAAGGCCGGTCCCTGTCCAGTTCCTCGAGAGCACGCGCAGCGCTTCGGCCATGGCAAGGGGGTCCCGCGTCATCCGGAGCGACGCGGCATCGGCCCTGTATTCGCGTTCTCTTGAAATAAACATGTTAATAAGAAGACTCAGCTTCAGGAGGGACCAGTAGACCATGATCAGGGGTATGCTCCTGAAGTCCTCTTCGCTCATCTTCCGGAACCCCTCGAGGGCTGAGGCGTGTATGCCGAAGATGCTTGCCGCGACTGACGTCTCCAGGCAGTCGCCTGAAAGTATATGGTATGCCTCGTGGGCAACTACAGCCTCGATCTGGGGGCGTGTGAGCCTCGACAGGAGACCCTCGGTAATAGCGATTACAGCGTCGCCCCTGAGGTCTGAGACCGCGAGCGCGTTCATCGAAAGGCTGGGGATGACAAGGCACCTCACCGGTATCCTGCGGCCGGAGGCTATATTGATCTCGGCGGCAATGTTCAGCAGCTGGCGGTGAATGCCGTCGTCCCTGTCCGGGAGCTCGGCGCCGAGACGCTCTATGACCATGGACACGGCGTTGGAGGCCGACAACCAGAAATGGAGCCCTGCTATGAGTACCGCGGAAAATACGACCAGAAAAATATTCAAAGGTGTGAAGAAATATCCGGCAGGCCCTATTATCAGCGCAGGTATTCCGAGTATGCTCAGCGCGATGAAGAAATACATGCCGATCAGAAATAAGAACATTACCGCGATCTTCCGGCTCTTATTGCGCTCTATATCGATGAACGTGATAGGCATTTAATAACAGGCCCGCAATTGATCTGCCCTGCGGCAGAGACCGCAGGGAATCTAATGCAAGGAAATTGTTTCATTTTTATTCGCTCGCTAAATCCCGTGGCAAGACCACGGGGAATACGCTAGCTGTCCATTTAATGCGCATTGGACCGGAAAAGCTCCCCTTGTCCCTCTTTTTCAAAGAGGGGTATCTTTCCTCCCTTTGGCAAAGGGAGGTCAGGAGAGATGTTCTGATAGTCATGCTCATATATTTCCGGGCAAGTTCCTTGTCGAACGGGAGAGATAACCGCATTCACCTGATATGCGCCTCCGGGACAGACCTGTCACCGGCCTCCGCGGAAAAATATTCTGCTGCCGGGAACGAGAAGACAGAAGAAACTAGATTGTCTGGGAAGACTTCACGCCTTGTCATATAATTTGCGACGAGGTCGTTATAGAGCTGGCGGGAGAAGGCGATCCGGTTTTCGGTAGTGACCAATTCCTCCTGGAGCCGCAACGCGTTCCGGTCGCTTTTGAGCGAGGGGTAATTTTCGAACACAGCGAAGAGCCTGTCGAGAGCGCCGGTCAGAAGGTCTTCAGTAGCCGCCTTTTCACTCATCCTTACGGCGGACATGGCCCGTGATCTCGCGTTTACGACCCGTTCGAGCGTGTCCCGCTCGAAAGCCATGAAGCCTTTGACCACAGACACCAGGTTCGGGATGAGGTCGTGCCTGCGCTTTAGCTGGACATCTATCTGGCTCCACGCGGAATTGACGTCATTCCTTAACCTGATGAGTCTGTTATAGACCATAACCGGCCAGAGCAGCGCCAAAATCAGAACCACTGAAAAGATCAATGCCATATACCCTTCCTCCCAGGTTTCTCTGACAACGCACTAGTTTAGAATGCGCGCCGGAAAAAATCAAAGGGGAACTGAAAGCTGACCGCTGCGGGCAGACAGCCGGACTAATTTGTATTCTGCAAAAACCACGTGGTATATTTTGTTCATCCTGCTTCTCCCGGAATTTATATGAAAAAAGCTAAAAAAGATATTATTGTTATCGGCGCAGGGGCCTCGGGCCTTATGTGCGCGATAGAGGCGGGCAGACGGGGCCGCTCGGTATTGGCGCTCGATCATGCCGAAAGCGTGGGGCGAAAGATACGGGTATCAGGAGGAGGCCGCTGCAATTTTACCAATATCGATATGTCACCTGAGAAGTATCTCTCGCAAAACCCGCATTTCTGCAAGTCAGCGCTTGCCCGTTTTACCCCGCGTGATTTTATTGACATGCTGGAAAAACACAATATTCAATACCATGAGAAAGAAAAGGGACAGCTCTTTTGCAGAAGGAATTCACTGGACGTTTTGAGGATGCTCCGGGAGGAAGCAGGGAAAGCGGATGTTGAGATACGCCTGAAATGCAAGGTCACTGATGTCGGAAAAGAGGGGCATTTCAGGGTTATGACGAACCAGGGGATGTTTGAGTCTGAATCACTGGTGGTTGCAACCGGCGGTCTGTCTTTCCCTGTCCTCGGTGCTACAGGACTCGGGCATCGTATTGCCGGGCTTTTTGGCCTGCGGGTCACGCCGCTGTGTCCGGGACTTGTGCCATTTCAATTCAACAGGAAAGACCTGAAAATATTCGGAGCTTTGAGCGGGCTTTCTATCCCGGTGAAGGTGAGCTGCCGCGACAGGGAGTTTCAGGGAGAGATGCTCTTTACCCACCAGGGGCTCAGCGGGCCGGTCATGCTCCAGGCTTCTTCCTACTGGAAGCCCGGCGACCCCCTGACTATCGATCTGTTGCCTGACGGGGACGCGCTTGAGATATTCCGGGCCAGACATAGCAGCAGGACGGAAATGCATAACCTCCTTGCGGAATTATTTCCCCGGCGCTTCAGTCTTGCCTGGTGCGATCTGCATGTCAGTTCAAAACCCCTTTGCCAATATTCCGAAAAGGAACTCGCGGAGATCGCAGTCCGGCTGCATAACTGGGAGATCAAACCGCGGGGTACACAAGGCTATGAAAAGGCTGAAGTCACAGTGGGTGGCGTAGATACAAACGAATTGTCGTCCAAGACCATGGAGTCAAGGAAAGTGCCGGGCCTCTATTTTGTCGGTGAGGTAATTGATGTGACCGGACAGCTCGGCGGATATAATCTCCATTGGGCGTGGGCCTCGGGTTATGTGGCGGGACAATATGCCTGAGCAGAGAAAAATCATACTCGCCTCGGCATCTCCCAGGAGAAGGGAGATCCTTAAAATGACCGGGCTGAAATTTTCCGTCGATGCCGGTGACTATGAAGAAGATATGGACCTGGCATTAGAGCCCAGGCAGCTTGCGAGGTTTTTGTCTACAGAAAAAGCCAGGGCCGTCGCAGTCAAATATGCCGACGCACTGGTCATTGCTGCCGACACCTTTATTGTCTTTAAGGGTAGTCTGCTCGGAAAGCCGCACACCAGGGAGGAGGCCCGGAGGATGCTTGATCTCCTGAACGGCAGGGCGCATTCAGTCATCACCGGATTTACTATTATCGATACCCGGACAGGGAAAAAGCTCTCAAGGTCGGTTGAGACGCGGGTATATTTCAGGAAGCTGACTGAAGAGGAGATTGAGGCGTATATCAAAACAGGCGAGCCGCTGGACAAGGCAGGCGCGTACGCGATCCAGGGTATCGGGGCGTTGATCGTAAGAAAGCTCGAGGGGGATTATTTCAATGTCATGGGACTCCCCCTGAGCAGCCTGGCAGAGGCGCTTAAAAAGTTCGGGGTTTATGTGCTTTAACCCGGAAATGTAATTATTGCGGGAACATGCGAAAGAAAATCTTTATAATGTCGCAACTCGGCTACTGATAATTTAAACACGTCGGTCATGAAAATATCCGCTTATTTGACTCACAGAAATCTTCCAGCGGTGGCGCAGATAAAGATTTTATTTCGCATATCCCCGCAACTTTTTTTAAACCATAATTCAACAGTTGAAAAAGCTGTCTTTCGCTCTGGAAGCTCTCCTTCTGTCCCGAAGGCTTTCGGGATTTAACGCTCCATTTCGCTAAGAACGCCGACGAAAAGGAGAGCTTAGTCGCTCAAGACAGCTCTTCCGACTGCTGTTTTCAGGTTTATGTAAAGTTTTCTGCGGATTGGGTATAATATTCAATCGTAATTTCTGCCTGACGTTGTGGCTCTGCGTTGATGACAGGCGATAATAAATCTGGTTAAAGAGGAGAGAGACAATGATGCGAGTTGGTTTTGTAGGCTGGCGCGGGATGGTTGGTTCAGTGCTGATGGGCCGCATGAAGGAAGAGAAGGATTTCAGTCAGATAGATCCTTTCTTCTTTACTACCTCGAATGTGGGCGGCAAGGCCCCTGACATCGGCAAGGACGTCCCGGTCCTCATGGACGCCAGGAATGTTGATGAACTGAAGTCCATGGAGGCGGTCGTCTCCTGCCAGGGCGGCGACTACACAAACGAGGTCTATCCCAAACTCCGTGCCACAGGCTGGCAGGGCTACTGGATCGACGCTGCCTCTGCCCTCAGGATGGAAAAAGACTCAATCATCATACTGGACCCGGTCAATCTGAACGTGATCAGGGACGGCATGTCTAAAGGGATCAAAAACTATATCGGCGGCAACTGCACCGTGTCCCTGATGCTCATTGCCCTGGGAGGCCTGTACAAGGCCGGCCTGGTGGAATGGATGAGCGCCATGACATATCAGGCTGCCTCCGGCGCGGGAGCCAACAATATGCGCGAGCTCCTCAAGCAGATGGGGTCTGTCCACTCGGCAGTGAAGGACCTGCTGGATACCCCTTCGAGCGCGATACTCGAGATCGACCGCAAGGTGGCTGAGCATATCCGCTCGGACGCCTATCCGAGGGAATTCTTCGGTGTGCCGCTGGCCGGCTCGGTCATCCCCTGGATCGACAAACAGCTCGAAAACGGCCAGAGCAAAGAGGAGTGGAAGGGCCAGGCCGAGACGAACAAGATCCTGGGCCGCGAAGGAAACCCGATCCCGATTGACGGCACCTGCGTACGTGTCGGCGCAATGCGCTGCCACAGCCAGGCCCTCACGATCAAGTTGACGAAGGACGTGCCCTTGGATGACATCAACGGTCTCCTTGCCGCGCACAACTCCTGGGTGAAGGTGGTCCCCAACCAGCGTGATATATCGATGCGGGAGCTCACCCCGGCTGCCGTTACCGGGACACTAAACGTGCCTGTGGGCCGCCTGCGCAAGATGAATATGGGTCCAACGTTTCTGAATGCCTTCACCTGCGGCGACCAGCTCCTGTGGGGCGCGGCAGAGCCGCTCAGACGCATGCTCCGCATTGTAGTGGAAAAATAGCTCCTGGCGTTGCGCAAATCGCAGGAAGGAAGAAAAGAAAAAGGCATTGCAATGACGACGGGATTTCATTATATGCGTCTATGTGCAAATCTCACGATCTGTGGTATCCCCTGCGCGTGGCCGGCCAGGGCAGAGTGCTGGAAGGTGTCGTCCTCGCTCGGGCGGATTCGCCGGGGAGAACAGACAAGCCCTTTTTCTCTTCTTCCTTCTTGCTTTCTTGATATTTTGAGGTGTAAGTGTCCGTGACTAAGGCTGATCTGATCGTCAAGGCGGACTATGTCCTGAAGATGGACCGGGACCTAACGGTCATAAGTAACGGAGCCATTGTCGTAAAGGATAAAAAGATCGCCTTTGCCGGTCCGGCTGAAGAAGTTGCCAGGGCATATACAGCCGGCACCATAATCGGCAGACCGGGCAAGGTGGCCTTCCCCGGCCTTGTAAACACCCATACCCATGCGGCAATGGTCTATTTCCGAGGTCTGGCAGACGACCTGCCGCTCAAGGTCTGGCTCGAAGAACATATCTGGCCTGCTGAAGAAAAATGGCTCAGCCCCGGCTTTGTAGGTGACGCTGTTGAGCTTGCCTGTCTGGAGATGCTGAGGGCTGGCATTACGACATTTGCCGATATGTATTTCTTCAGTGACAGCGGGGCGCGTGCCGCAAAGAAGACAGGCATGCGGGCAGTAATGGGGGCCGGCATAGTCGACTTTCCGACGGCGACGGGAAAAAACGCTGACGATTATTTGTCAAATGCCGAGCGCCTCATCCTTGAATGGAAAGGCGATGCCCTGATCAGGCCGTCTGTAGCAGACCACTCGGCTTATGCCTGTTCACCGGAGACGCTCATAAAGTCGAAAGAGCTGGCTGAAAAGCATAACGTATTACTCCAGGTCCATCTTTCCGAGACTGAATGGGAGGTGAGTGAGATAGCCAGAAGATACGGCAAGCGTCCGGTCTTTCACCTCGATTCACTTGGACTCTTAAGCGAAAATCTCGTTGCCGCCCATTGTGTCCGGGTCGATGACGAAGAGATTGCAATCCTCGCGGACAGAAAGGTCGGGGTGTCGCACTGCATAGAAAGCAATATGAAACTGGCCTCGGGGATTGCGCCGGTCGCTAAGATGCTGAAGGCAGGGGTGAAGGTGACCTTCGGCACTGACGGCGCGGCCAGCAACAATGATCTGAACATACTAAGCGAGATGTCGACCGCGGCAAAAGTCCACAAGGCGGTCTCAGGAGACCCTACCGCTGTCGACGCTAAACAGGCGCTGCTCATGGCCACCAGATGGGGGGCTGAAGCCCTCGGCCTCGGAGACATTACCGGAAGCCTTGAAGAAGGCAAGGCAGCGGACATAGTCCTGGCTGACATTAAAAAGCCTCATCTCGTTCCCTTGTATGACATCTACTCACAGATCGTCTATTCGATGAACCCTGCTGATATCGAAACGGTGCTCGTCGACGGCAGGGTTGTCCTGGATGAAGGCAGACTGACCACAGCCGACGAGGCAGAGGTCCTCTATAAGGCAGCGGAGTGGGGCCGTAAGATCAAGGCCGCCAATTCGAAGTAAACACTAAATCCGGTTTATTCACAAATATTATCCAATGCGGACCGGATGCAGTATTTGAGCGGCATTATTTGGTCCGACCTGCCTGCCGGCAGGCGCGCTTCGCTTGCGGGCTAATCTGGGCTGAATCCGGATCGTGTCAAAACTTGCGCCGGGTCCTGTCTTTACCCGCCGTCCTGTTTACTCTCCCTTTTGTATCCTACAAGGCAAAAGGTCTGCCAGCCGCCGCCTTTGCGGGCAGTTTCGTAGAAGGTGTAGGAGTAGAGGAAGCCCTGGGAGCCGTCAGGACGAATGGCAAAGCTGAAGATTATGATCAGTGATCTGTTCATTCTCGGGTCCTTTCTCAGGCCTTAGTGACATTGAAAAGATGCTTGCCAAGCATTCTAATGATAAACAGCTGGCGGTCTTCAGGCAGCAGCCAGCCGAATTTGTATCCCTTCGAGGGCGCGTTCAGCATAATGTAGCGGGTCACCCCTGAGGACCGCTGGCTGCCCGAGCGCGACGTAGCTATGGATAGTCCGTTAAAGTCGCTCCATCTGAATCCGTGCGTCCACCCCAGCTTTCCTATGCCGGTAAAAATCTTCCCCTGATCATTTTCCTTAGTGATGCGGACCTCCCCGAACAGCGACGTCAGCGCAATAATATCAGCGTAGGCAATCGCACAGGCCCAGACAACCAGGAAGAAGGAGGTGACCCAGAAACTGACTCCCTCATCCGACCAGACACCGAGGATCAGGTCCCACCATAATACAAACGGGAGCGAACTGACGACAGCAGCCAGGCCCACCCGCATAACGGTATCGGTAAACGACCGGCACAACGCCCGCAGCCGGAAACCGCCCGCTGTAAGTTCAAACCACACTCCGCCAGGCTCATTTTCCATACGCATCCCCTTCTTTATTCATAACAGCCGCCAGGTTGATTAAGATGTCTGCAACCATGGATACCAGTTTTGAAATAGGTTCTAATGATCCCTGTTTTCATCCCATGTTGTCAAGAGCTCTTCAAGGGCACTGTTTCAATATCGGCATTCCCGGGCCGGCTCCCGTCATGACCCCGAGCGGACCAGGCTTCCCGTCAGCCCATTTTCCTGATAACATTTGATAAAGAGGGATTGGCAAACAGAGAGGAGACTGGCATGCGATACTGCTTCGGACAGACCCTCAATATTTCTTTCGGCACAACGGCCGACAGGACAACAGCGGAGTTGGAAAGGCCGGGTTCCGGAATCCTGACAAATACAGATGCGAAGGAGGCCCCCGTAAATAAACCGGATGAGGGCTTCAGGCCGCATAGTATTTCCAGGCGCCTGCGGCAGCTTCCAGGCCTGAACCCCGGGGACATTTCATAATGTGGATAGTGCGCCTGGCGCTCAGACGGCCTTACACGGTTGCGGTGATGGCCCTTCTTCTGCTTGTACTGGGGACGCTGTCACTCACGCGGATGATCGTGGATATCTTTCCGGCCATCGACATCCCGGTCGTCGTCGTTGTCTGGAATTACCCCGGCCTCTCACCGGAGGACATGGAACGCCGTGTCGTGCTGATCAGCGAGAGGGCCTACTCCACTACGGTCAACGGCATCCAGCGCATCGAATCGCAATCTATTCCGGGAACAGGACTACTCAAGGTCTATTTCCAGCCGGGAAGCGACCTTGGGGCCGCTATATCCCAGATCGCCTCGGTCTCAAATACTATCCTCAGAATAGCTCCCCCTGGTATGCAGCCCCCGACCATCGTACAGTTCAACGCCACTAATGTCCCTGTGGCGCAGCTGACCGTGGCAAGCAATACGCTCCCTGAAGAAAAGATATTCGACTATGGCCTCAATTTCATCCGGGTGAGGCTCTTCACAATACCGGGCCTTTCCACCCCCGCGCCTTTCGGAGGCAAGAACCGTCAGATAATGATCGATGTAGACCCGGGGGCACTGGCATCACGTGGACTTTCCCCTGCTGATGTGGTGGCGGCCCTCCAATCCTCGAACATTATCATACCAGCAGGCACTGCCCGCATAGGGGGGACGGAATATAACGTCATGGTCAACACAAGCCCCCGCGTTCTGGACCAGTTCAACAGGATCCCTATCAAGATTGTGGGCAGCGCGCCTGTATTTATAGGAGATGTGGCCCGGGTCTCGGACAGTTTTGCCCAACAGACGAACATAGTGAGGGTAAACGGCAGGCGCGCCACATATCTGGCGATACTCAAACACGCGGACGCTTCCACGCTTGCAGTCGTTGATGCAACGCGCGCAGCCCTTCCCTCCATAAAGGAGGTGGCTCCTGAGGGGCTCGAACTGAAGATCGATTTCGATCAATCGGTCTTTGTGCGGGCTGCAATTGAAGGAGTGGTGCGCGAGGCGGTGCTTGCCTCGATACTTGTATCGCTCATGATCCTGGTTTTTCTCGGGAGCTGGCGGAGTATGGTCGTGGTGTCCACATCCATTCCTCTTTCGATCTTCGCCGCGATCATCTGCCTGAACCTGGCAGGCCAGAGCATCAATATAATGACCCTCGGCGGCCTGGCGCTCGCGATAGGTATGCTCGTCGACGACGCTACGGTCGCAGTGGAGAACATCCATAGAAACCAGGCCCTGGGGAAACCCCTGACTGTTGCCGTGCTCGACGGTTCGAGTCAGATAGCGGTGCCTGCGGTGGTTTCAACGCTGGCGATCTGCGTTGTCTTCTTCCCGGTGGTCCTGCTTTACGGCGCGGCAAAATATCTCTTCAGCCCCCTGGCGCTCGCGGTCGTCACCTCGATGCTGGCCTCGTATATACTTTCGAGGACCCTGGTCCCCGTGCTCTCCCGCATGCTCCTGAAGGATGAGCGCGGTGAAGATGACGGAGGGGAGGGCAGGCCGCGCGGGTTTTTCGGACGGACGGCCCTTTACCTGGACCGGTTGAGAGTGCGGGCATATGCGCATCTTCAGGAGGTCTACGGCCGCAGTCTCGAAACAGTCATGCAGCACCGGGCCTTTACCCTCATCGTCGCCTCTTTCCTGGCAGTAATCAGCCTGGGTCTCGTATTTATCATAGGGACAGATTTCTTTCCATCTGTGGATACCGGGATGATGAAGCTGCATTTCCGGGCGCCCTCGGGCACCCGCATCGAAGAGACCGAGAAGATGGTCAATGAAGTGGAGAGACGCATCAGGGAGATAATCCCTCCCGGGGAGATAGAGACGATCAACGACATGATCGGTGTGCCGATCTTCTATAACCTCGCCTTTGTCCAGACCGAAAACATCGGGGGCATGGACGCTGAGATCCTCATCGCCCTCAAGAAGGACCGTCAGCCTACCTCAGTTTACAAGCGGAAGATACGTGAGTTGCTGCCGGCTGCCTTCCCCGGCTCCCGTTTCTACTTTGAGTCCGCCGACATTGTCACACAGGTACTTAACTTCGGACTTACGTCCCCGCTTGACGTACAGGTGGAAGGTGCCGACTTCAGCCGCTCCTATGACTTCGCCCTGAAGATGCGCGATGCCATGCGCGAAATCCCCGGGACAGCGGATGTGCACATAAACCAGGTGCTTGACTACCCATCGCTGCAGGTGGACGTCGACCGGACGCGCGCTGCCACGCTCGGGGTCAGCGAGCGCGATGTGGCCAATAACGCCCTGATATCACTTTCCTCGAGCGTTCTCGTAGCGCCTTCTTTTTTCCTTAACCCGGCAAATAACGTCAATTATACCGTAGCTGTGCAGATCCCGCCTGAGCGCATTAAGTCTCTCGATAATCTCCGCTTGATGCCGGTCACGCCAGCCGGCACGGCCGCGCTGCTTCAGCCATCGGTCTCCCCGCCTCCCTCCGCGGTCCCGCAGGCTCCGGCCCAGACTCTCGCGGACCTCGCGAAGGTCACTCACTCTGTAGGCCCTGAAAACATCACACATTATACCGTGCAGCGGGTGCTCGATGTGGAAGGCGATGTGGAAGGCAGGGACCTCGGCTCTGTGGCCGGGGACATACAAAAGAAGATCGACTCCCTGAAACCGCTCCCGCCGGGGACGAGAATCACGCTCCGGGGACAGAATGAGGTAATGACCGAATCCTTCCGCAGCCTTGGGCTCGGGCTGGTACTGGCGGTCATACTCGTATATTTTCTTATGGTGGTGCTTTTCCAGTCCTGGATCGACCCCTTTATCATCATGATGGCGGTCCCCGGAGCGCTCGCGGGAATACTCTGGATGCTCGCCCTCACCGGCACCACGATCAATGTGGAATCTCTTATGGGGTCCATAATGGCTGTGGGTATCGCGACAGCCAACTCAATCCTCCTGGTCAGCTTTGCCAATGACGTGAGGGTGGAAAAAGGTCTTTCTCCTGAGCGCGCGGCGATCGAGGCCGGCAAGACCAGGCTGCGTCCGGTCATAATGACCGCCCTGGCAATGGTCATCGGGATGCTGCCTATGGCTTTTGCCATGGGTGAGGCCGGAGAGCAGAATGCCCCGCTGGGCCGGGCGGTGATCGGGGGGCTCATTGTGGCAACGTTCGTCACGCTCTTTGTAGTGCCTGTTATCTATTCACTGCTGAGAAAGAAAGCCCCCTCAAAACATCTCCTTGATGAAAGGTTCGAGGCTGAGATAAGCGGTATCCCGGACCATGCTGCAGAAAATGGAGGAAAGAATGGATAAAGAGGAAAAGCGTTCCGGGAAGGGGCTGTCCCTCTATCTCATCGGCGGCGTGCTCATCGTCACGGCGCTGGTGATTTCAGGGGTCCTGATTGAAAGGCAGAAGAACTATATCAAAGACGAGACCCAAAGAAGGGCCGCTGCCGGAGGGGCAGGTCAAAGGGTGCGGGTTGTCTCTGCCGCGCGTTCCCAGGGAACGCGCACTACCACGCTGACAGGAGAGGCGAACCCTTTTGCTGCAGTCACACTCTACGCCAAGGTGAGCGGCTACCTCAGGGAGATCAGGGTCGACAAAGGCGACAGAGTGAAAGCAGGTCAGGTGCTTGCGGTGATCGAATCCCCCGAACTCGGCAGGCAGTATGAGGCCGCGGTTGTGGACGCGCGGAACAAGCGGAAAGATTTTGAGCGCGCAAAGGAACTGGTCGGGAAAGGGTATATTTCACGGCAGGATGCGGACCATGCCGAGGCTGACGCGAAAATGGCAGAGGCGAACGCTGAGGCGCTGAAGATCCAGAAGGATTACGAAATTCTGAGGGCGCCTTTCGATGCAACAGTGACTGCCCGTTTCGCTGATCCAGGGGCGCTTGTGCAGAGTGCCATAACCTCACAGACTACCGCGTTGCCTGTGGTTGCACTTTCTCAAACCGACAGGCTGAGGGTCTATGTGTATCTGGACCAGCGGGACGCCGCCTTCGTACGTTTGGGGGACCACGGCGAGATCTATGACAGCGGCCGTCCGGAGGTCAGACTTTCCGCAGTTGTCTCAAGGGTCAGCGGCGAACTCGATCCCAGGACCCGTACCCTTTTGACTGAGCTGGATCTCGATAACAAACAGGGCCTGATCCTCCCGGGGAGTTTTGTGCAGGTCTCCCTTACGCTCAAAACCACTCCGCTTGTGGAAATTCCGGCTGAGGCCCTTCTTTCCAAAGATGAAACAGCCTCTGTCGCAGTCGTATCCGCCGACAACAGGGTGAATTTCCGCAAAGTGACTGTAGCAGACAGTGACGGGAAGATGGTGAGGCTTGCCTCGGGTCTTTCCAGGGGAGAGGAGGTGGTCCTCAACCCCGGCTTCGGGATAGCAGAAGGGATGCATGTTGAGCCGGTGCGCGCAGCCGCGAAATAGCCGGTAATTCGGTGCTCAGGGACTGCCATCTAAGAGGCCGGCCGGGGGGACATGCAAGAAGATCTCTGCCGGCGCCCCTGACATGGCGCCGGACCACTGAGGTCTGTACGAAACCAAACCAGTTATATTCCCGGTCGGAGCAATGACATTGTCAACCGTTGTTATTTGTTATCCTTCCTGATGGGCTCCCATGGTGGATGAAGGAATTCACTTTGTATCCGCTTCTTGTCAAGGAAGAACCGGCTCTTTTCATTATCTTTCCAATATCTGTAAAAGGCTTCATGAAGCTTGGGGTCAGTTATCCTGAAATCACCCTGCTTTTCATGCTGTTGCAGCCACTTGAGCATCGCATCAAAGGGAACAGGGCCGCCTTGTTCAGCAATAACTCTTCCTCCTCCAAAGTCGTTATATATGAGCCGATAAAACTTCCAGCTTGAAAGCAAATACTTTGCAAAATCCTTTCCAGGCGGTTTGAGCGCGGTCTCCAGAAAGTTTTTCTCACTTTCCAGTCTCTCGCGATCTCCGGCCGGCAGGTTTTTATTCGCGAGCTTCTTTTCGACTTCCTTCACCTGCTTCCTGGTGTCAGCAAGGTGCTTCAGGAGTCCGGGATCTTTCTTCTTTAAATCCTCGTTATACTTTTTTTCAAAATACTGCGCGACATAATCGATTTCCCAATCCCTGACTTCCAGTTCGTTCCTGTGGGCTTCAAGGTACTTCTTCTGAAAGGGCATTATAAATAAGTTAAGAAATTGGGCGTAAAGGTCCCCGCGTTCGTCAATCTGGTCCCGATAAATTGGATTGCCCAGTGCTTCTCCGATTTTTTCGCGTTTTTGTTCCGCGGCAAACGGAGGTGTTGCCAGTACAAGCAAAGTGATGATGATGACAAGGCGTTTCATAATATCAATTCCTCCCCGTTTATTCAGTTAATAAATTTTCCCTGACGGTAGCCGTATTCCTTATATCCCGCCATATTGCTCCTTTCCACCTACGCCGTCTGTGCCTGGTTCTATGTAATCATATGGCGATTCAATCAGGATTTCAAGACTTTTCCTGCAGCTTCGGCGACAGAACCCTGCTGCCCGGCCACAGAGCTGTGCTAAATATCAGATAAGCGGAGGTCTTCTGTCCGGCCAATGAAACGAACATTATCACGAAGTCTGTCTGAACCAGGCTGGACTGCATGACCGCTCCTGCCCCCTCGTGAGTCATGAATGCCCACCATCAGCAGTCTGTTATGCTCTAATGTTTCATCTGCTTCCGACAGGCCGGGGACGTAATAGATTCTCCCTTTCTGCCAGCCTTTCCGGAAAAATAGCCCCAATCTGACTTCGACATGATCGCCAATAAGAACCTGTGTATCGGTGTCCCGGTACCTTATTATCGGATAGCCATCGCGCGGTTTCATTTATCGTTTTTCTTCATATCTGGTTCGAACGTTCGCCTTCAGCGGCGTGCCGCCTTTCGCGCCCGCTGAAGGCCTCGCCGGGCGGCGGTCAGCGTCTACTCAGGACGGCGGGTTTTTTCCGAGCACGCGTTCAATCGCCGGCACAACGTCCTCCGGACCGCGCACCAGGATGATCTTCGATCCCGGAGCATTCGCGTGGACGATGTTGAGGATGCGATTGAACCAGACAGTGGTCTCTTCCGTCGCGGGGAAATTCACGGCGTCCTGTCCGTTGATGTAGCCGCCGATGGCCACGCCATCGTACTCGGCTTGCTTTAGCTCCGCGGCCAGACGAGCGTCCCCAGCCTCATCGTTCGTGAGCACGAAGTTGGTCGCCCGGAACCCGAGCGAACGGAGTTTCTCTTGGATGGCGGCCGCAATCTCAGGATGTTTGCCGAACCCAAGGATGCGCCAACCCGCCGGGCTTGAGTGAGAAGTGGATGATATTTTGGAACTTTGCATGCTGAAACCCTCCTTTGGAATCATATTATCACCAATTAGGGTCGCAAGAAAGCCAGGTGTGCGCCCAACAATGAGTCAAGCTGCTCGCCCGCTTGTATCCCCTAAGTCCCATCGGCCCAAGTAACAATTTGACCTGATGGAACGGCCAAGGCGTTTGGAGCAGAAAAAATGTAAATTGCAAACGCAGGAATATCAGCCCCTTTTTAATCATAGCTGCATCCTCCTTTTAGTCCTCATCATGCTCATGTTTGTGGTGATGGTCGTCATCCTCGCGAGACACGTGACAGCCCTTTCCAATGGTATAGAAAATCAGTGTCAGGCCAACCAATAAAACGACCGCGCCCAAAGCAGCAGGGATAAGATGCTTAAATAAAGTCTTGCCTCGATGAATGCGAGGCCATACTGCTGATAGCTGTTTAGCCGCTGATGGAAGTAGTATTTTGAATGTTGCTCTATGGGCGGAGTTTCGACTGTGAATAAATTTATGCCGGATATTCTCTGGGAGTCCGACAGCGCGGTGCTGCCTCGTTTCCTGCAAAGGCAGGCACTCCTCTAAGACCATGCCCCTGCACTAGGCGACTGTATCATTCCATTGAGGAAGACGGTGTAGTTTATCGAGCTTTTTTATGCATCTATTATATTTCCGTACAACGACCGAAAATGAGGCGCAGGGGAAATTTGATAAATTGAATTTACCGCGACCTTATCCCTGTCGCCTCGATTTTATTGATAGCAGTGCCCTTTATTGCCGGTATTTCGGAATCTTTATAACTGAATTGTACAGTTACCTCACCAGAGTGTATACAAGGCCATCCATCTCATAAGGGTGGATGTCTACGATTGTGAAGCCTCCGAGCGAGAGAAAAGATGCCAATTGGTTCGCGCACGATGCTCCGGTAACAGTTGGACAAGCTCGTGTAACTCCCGCGGATTTGCTGCACCCGTCAACTTCAATGGGCCTGACCGGGCTTACAGTGCCGTCTAGGCGACACGCCAGGATAACAACATCGCTTGCGACTGCATTAGTGGCCGCTATAACAAATAACAGTGCAGCTAAAGACATGGTGATAATTGCTTGTTTCATTTCTTTCCTCCCTATAGTTACAAAACTTTCCGTTTGATTTACTATATTCGTCTCATTTCTTAGATAGTCTGGCTATCACCTCCCTTTGCACGGGGTCGGACCAAAAATGTGCTTCTAAGACTAAAATAAGCGCCATTTATCCGGCATTGTTACTTAATATCAAAAAGTTAGCCCGGTCCGACCCCGGCCGCTTCCGTTCCGGCTCTTAATAATCCGTCGCGTTCGGCCTTGCGGCGCATTTCGCTAAAGTCCAGTTTGGTTTTTGTCATGTTTTTCATTAGTAGTTATAAGTGGATTGTCAGTTAAGGCTTTCTTTCTATTGATGTCATTATTTATCTGCGCTTAGGCGCTCTGCGTAAGCAAGCGCCGTGCGCCGCAAGGCCGAACGAGACGCATCAGCAGGCCGGCGAGAAGACAAAAGTTGAAAACAAATCACGCTTTTATGCTGGTCGGCTGGATGCTGGTGTTCTGTGGCTTTCTATTTTACGATTCAAATTCTGAGCGGGGAATTCCGGACTGTCTAATAATGGACTGGAGTGTACCAATTTTGATTTAATGATGGTCAGGGACTGGAACAGTAATTGTCCCCTCAGATAGTTTTTTCTGCATGACAATATGGCTGCCTCTTCTTCTTACCTCGCTGAAGCCATGCTGTGCCAGAATTGTGCAAATGTCCTTGCCCGAAAGGACGCGGAGCTTACCCAACAGCAATCTCAACTTGTGTTACAAATATATCGCCATGAAGCCGCCGCTTTATCTCCTCAGGAGAGGCGGTTTCAAAAAATAATTCCAATGCCTCTTTCAGGTTATCACGCGCCTGCTCGACAGTATCGCCCTGACTTGCTATATCAAGCTCCGGGCAAAGAGATACATATCCACCATTTTCTTTTTCTATGATTGCCGTTAGTTTTTGTGTCATCTCGTCTCCTTTCGCCTATATCATACCGTTAAGCCCTGAAATTCGACAGATTTTTTCTCGCAGATTGTCCTTCCGCTTTCATTACATATGCCGTTAATCTATTATTCACAGAACGCCGGGCATGAGGGGCGCGGGCCACAGACACAGAACTAAAAAAAGACGGCTATTCCCGCGTCCCTCTCGACGCCTTTGTTGTACACTGTTTGTTGCCGCTATTTTTTCCTGTAATCTATCATGGTCACATCGGCTGTTCCACGCGTATCAGCTTTGTTGAGAACCAATTCAGTATCGCCTTTGGCCCATGTTGTTTGATAAACTCCTTTTAATAATTTTTTATCCGATTTTGGCCGTCCGTATTTTTGTTCTAATGTCTTGCGAATGTGGTGGGTGCCCCCGCCACTTTCTGAGTCGCCCGGTAATCCCCTCTTCACCGCGTCATCAGCGCGAACACACCCCAACCCAGGTATTCACGTGTGTAAGCGGCGTAGCGCTCGGGTTCCGAGGTCAGTTTGGCTCTAACATCTTTCGCGAACTCGTCGACGGGATTAGCTTCAAGCCATCGGCGCATGGTGAGCCATTTAGCCGCCTCGTATCTGTCCCAGCCGTCTTGGTTTGCCAAAACCATTTCCACGACGTCGTAGTCAAGGTGGCCGAAAGACGCGAGAAGTTCTGGAAGCGTGAGAAAGTCGGAGATTGAGCCGGCAAGACACCCTTTGGCAACATCTTCCGTCGGTGGTAACTGCCGCCAGTAGGGCTCGCCGATGAGGATGATCCCTCCGGTGCGGAGGCTCTGCGCCAGAAGCTCGATAGTGCCGATGACTCCCCCAGCGATCCATGTAGCACCGAGACAGGCTGCCACACCGGCCTTGTCGTCCGAGACGTAGCCGGTAGCATCGCCATGGATGAACTTGACTTGATCGGCGACGTCGAGTTCTTCAGCGCGGAGTTTCGCTTGCTCGGTGAACAACTGGCTCATGTCGATGCCGGTGCCGATGACTCCGTAATCGCGTGCCCAGGTGCACAGCATCTCCCCCGAACCGCTGCCGAGGTCGAGCACTCGGGTCCCCGTTTCCAGACGCAGCGCAGCGCCGAGAGTGGCGAGCTTTTCAGGTGTGAACGGGTTATGGATGCGGTGAGCACTTTCGGTGATGTTGAAGATCCGTGGAATGTCCATTTCGGGAAATCTCCTTATGGGTGTGAATAGATTCGGTCACTGCCAAACGACTTAAATGAGGCGCGGTGGCAACCAGCTAAAATGAAAATCAAAAAGCGATTATTCACCGTCGCCTCGATTTTATTGGTACGCCCGGCATGGGCGTGAACTTATGGGGTGTCAGCCTCGGCTGATCCGCCGTGAGGCGGAAAAGTCCCCTGTACGAGAACCGAAAGGTGTTCATGATTATGGATACTAACAAAAGTACTAGCCGAAGGCAAGGGCGGGAGGGCGACCGACCGTGCGAAGGAAGCTGGAGTGCAAACGTGCGAGACGACGAACAGAAACCGCATATAAGGCTTAGTCTCCGGGCGAGCCAGCCAATCATGGCAAAGCCCATAGGTTCAGGAGATAGGGTAAATGCGGCGTTTGTGCACGGAAAGTTCACGTTCTTATCCGGGGAGATCTGCGCGTCACGCGATAGGAGGTTCATGAGACTAGTACCGGAAAGGTCAAACCGGTTGACCAAAGACCAGGCATATGCCGTTGCTGTTGACGGATATGAGTCCCTGCAAAGGGAGACACGAAGCAGACAGCAACTCATGAGCAATTCTATAGCGCCCTTCGTGGAGACACGGCGGGTAAGCACGCAGAAGTCAGCAGACGGCATAGTACTTCCGAGGTTCTGGAAGGAAGGCCTGAACGCAGAAAAGAGGATGACACTATCATGAGCTCTCATGCGGCTATGAGTCCGAACGGAGGAGCCGAATGATGAGGCGCGTCATGGAAGACAGTCCCCTCGATCCTGTCACAGTGGAGTATGTTGTCAAAGGAGACAACGTTCTCAGTGCATGGAAGCAAGTCAGGGCAAACAAAGGTGCTCCCGGTATCGATGGTATTACGATTGAGGAGTTCACCGCGTATGTCCACGAGAACTGGAAAGGAATCAAGGCGTCTTTGGTGGAAGGGACTTATATTCCTCATCCTGTAAAGCGAGTCGAGATTCCCAAGGACAACGGCGGCACCCGTAATCTCGGTATCCCCGTTGTCATGGATCGTGTCATACAACAAGCGATCTGTCAGGCTCTCACCCCTGTCTTTGATCCCCATTTCTCTGAATCCAGTTTCGGGTTCAGGCCGAACCGTTCGGCACATCAGGCAGTGAAGAAGGTATTGAAGCTGATTCACAGAGGATATGCCTATGCTGTGGATATTGACCTTGAGAAGTTCTTCGATATGGTCAACCACGACGTTCTGATGAACCGGGTCGCCCGGAGAGTCAGAGACAAAGGCATTCTTAGTCTGACCGGCAAGTATCTTCGGGCCGGTGTTGTAGTAAACGGCAGGCTCAATGCAACGTCCAAAGGTGTTCCTCAAGGCGGGCCTCTTTCGCCCCTCCTTAGTAATATCCTTCTGGATGATCTCGACAAGGAGTTGGAGAAAAGGGGGCATCAGTTCGCAAGGTATGCTGATGATCTTACAATACTGGTAAAGTCCAAACGGGCCGGAGAGCGAGTGATGGAAAGTATCAGCCGTTTCCTTGAGCGTAAGCTCAAAGTCCGGGTCAACAGAGACAAAAGCCGGGTGGTGAAGGCGGAAGAGAGTTCTTTCCTCGGCTTCACGTTTACCCGTAAAAGGCTTACTGTCTCTGAGAAATCCCTCATCCGCTTTAAATCCGAACTGCGCAGTCTTACCGGCCGCAGTTGGGGAGTCTCGATGGATTACAGGTATTACAAAATCCGCCTTTATGTTCGGGGATGGATGAACTACTTCGGCGTCGCTATGAAATATAACGATGTCGTCGAACTGGATCATTGGCTGCGTCGTCGTATCCGTATGTGCTACTGGAAACAGTGGCGCAGGATAAGAACGCGCATCAGAGAACTGATGAAGCTCGGTGCATCTAAAGTGCAGGCGATTTGTACAGGGATGAGCAGAAAGGGCTATTGGCATCTTTCTAAAACACTCTCAACGAATTGCGGCTTATCAAATGCACATCTTGAAAAGCAGGGACTTATCTCCATTCGTACATTGTGGATTAAGATTCACTATCCGGCCAAGGCCCGATGATCTCTGCGAACCGCCCACTGCGGACCCGCATGGTGGGTGGTGTGGGGGCTGGGGGTTAACTACCCCCGGCTACCCGATTGTGCGTTGTCATTTGAAGTTGCAGACATAAAATGATTAGTACTGCAAAATACACCAATTCCCATAGTAATCTTTAGCAAAGGTAACCTCATAAGAATAGAGTTTGCCGCCTTCATTCGTTTCAAGTTCAAACTTTGCTATGTTATCGGCAACATACATGAGATTGAAACCAATTGCAGTTGATGCGATTTGCTTCATATTAGATCCCAATGCTTTAAACATTGTCGCATAATCCGCTCTTGTTCCCGGACATATATTATTCAACGCATCTTGTGTTTTCCCCTGCTTTAGTAGCGCGACATGAGATTTCCATTTATCGCTTAGAGTCCTGGCAATTTCTTCTTTATCAATCGCAGATGCCTTATCAATGTCATTTGATCTGTCCTTGTCTTCTTGTTGTGCCGGAAGTTTCTGTGGCGCGGCGCTGTTCGTATCTTGAGGCCTACGATACCTATCTAGATCCTGATCCGAAAAAACAGGGATGTTTTCTCCTTGGTTCTTATTGCCTGCAAATACAGTAGAGCAAACCAGCAGAATGGCTACGAGTAAAACAATATTTCTCATTTTGATCCTCGAATGATTTATATTTATTTGCTAGGTTGATTATTTATATCGCCTTAATATGTCGCACAACGAGTCTGTAGAAAAAGTCTGTTTTCCGTTCAGTTTCTCTTTGTTTTCATTTTTTGAATTATAATCCCCGGCTATTCAGCCCGAAGGCGGTTCGGGCTTTGTTCTTTGTCTTCAGAAAGGTCCTGAACCCCTTATCCACCGGCCTTTCTAAGGCCTATTCCTTCTCTCTTTCTCTTTTCTATGCAAACCCATCTGCATATCGATGCACTTTTTTGATGTTGTGCGTAATGCAGTAGAGCAGCCACTGAGTATTCACCTTTCGTTTCCCTCTGATGACTGAATCTATCCAAGCCCAGGATACTGCGTATATGGGCAAAGGGAGGCTCGGCTGTCCCGAGTCTTCTGTTATAAATGAGTCTGCCTTTTATCGAATCGATCTTTCGTTTCATCTTCTCGGTGAAGGTCTCCGGTTTTGCTCCAGCCTGTACCTGAAAAAAGTACACCTGCCGGACTTCGGTCTTTCTGGATTCTTAAGACATTTCGCTCTCAGCTCGCATACCCGGCAGTCCGTCTTTCGTCCGCGAAACTTGATCGCTCGCTATCCATTCACAATGCACATTGCCGCCATTTCGGTAAAGTCGTTTTCCCGCAGGACAGATGCAAAATCTCTTGTCCTCGCTGATCGTGAAATCCCTGTTCGGCCGGTACAAGTCAGGTGTGCCGTAATACTGCTTCCTCTCTTTTCTGGACCGCTCTTTATACTTATCTACATCCGGCAAACCGGGGATCTCTTTTTCGAAACTGTGTATCAGCTATGTATGCGTCAATACCTTCTTCCATTACCATCTGCATGTTCTTCTCGGTATGATATCCGCTGTCCGCTACGAGCTTCGCCTTCTCGAACACGTCTTCTTCACTGCCGATCTCTTTGAAGTTCTCCCTCGTCCCCTCTATCATCGGTTTCAGAAGATCATGCTCCTGCGCTGCACCGAAGGCCTCGGCATGCACTATCACCTGGTGCTTCTCATCCACTACCGCCACTCCGTTATAGCCCTGTATCACTCCATGAGAAGTCTTTATCTTGGCGCTTTCATTGTCCGTGATATTGCTCTTAATCGGCTTGCCGGTCTTGCCGGGCTTGTCGTCGTTGTCCTTGAGCCAGTCCTTTATCTTCTTTACTTTGTTTTTGATGGTCGAGACGTATTTCTCTTCCTGCTCCACTATCCCCTTGTCTTTCTCCTTCACGTCTGTCTCACGATGCCTTTTCATGATCTGTCTTACAGACTGCTCCATCTTCTCTTTCTTCTTTGTTAGCTCCTCTTTTGTCCCGCTCCATTCTTTCGAAGCATTTGAAGGCATCTTGCACCCATCTACCGCAAACATCTCCTTGCCGATCAGGCCCATCTCATCACAGCAGAGTAAGACTTCAAGAAATAATCTGATGATCTCCTTGTCTGAGGACGAGATGAAATCTGCGATAGTTGTGAAGTGTGGCCTAGTGTCTGCTGACAAGGCCATGAAGATGATGTTCTCTTCGCAGCACTGAGCGATCTTCCGGCTTGAAGTGATCCCTTTTGAATAGGCATACAGTATTATTTTTAAAAGGATCGCAGGATCGTAGGCCGGTGCCCCCATGTCGTCGTTTTGGTACCGCAGGTCAAAGATCGATAGGTCTAGCTCGTTATCTATAAGGTAATGAAGCGTATGCTCGAATGTCCCGGGTATGATCTGCTTGTCAAAATGGATTGGTATGAACTTCCCCTGACTGTAGTCATATTCCTTGTATCTCGCCACTCTCTCCTCCTTGCTAACCCGTCTTCCTAGCATATTACCAAATCAGAATGGCGTTCTCCAGCCCTTTTTCAGACTTTTTCTACAGCTTCAACGACCAACATCAGCCGCGCCGCCGAAGACCTAAGACTGAAAACGAAAAGCGTTTATTCGGCGTCGGGCTGGATGTTTTTGTTGTACGCCGTATTTTTCTTGTAAGTCAACTAGCAGATCGTCATTAATAATCCGACAACTGGAATTTGATGCCATTATCTCTTAAGAAGGAAACAATTAACTCTACATGAACACCCCAACCGACATTGATAAATTGGTTTTCTTCAATTTCTTTGCCATTCTTTTTGACCGTAGGACTGAAACCCAGCGGATAATGCATAGTGCGACTTTGTAATGCCCATACCGTACCCTTTGGGTCAAAAATAGGTCCACCGCTTTGGCCGCGCAAACCCGGTGATGAGGTTTCCAATAATTTGATGTCGTACTTGCCGTCTTTTGATTTCCCTGCCTCGACATTACGAGTAAAGATACCATCGATCGGAAAGAGCGGAAGTGGTAAAGACCCCGGCGCAATCACAAATGCTTTTTTAGTGTCATCAAATGATGCTTTAATTTCATGAAAGGGAAAGCCTAACTTGCACAGACTTGTCCCATGATTAAAATTTCGAGTCGGATCTTTTAAGACTGGATAAGTAGTGATCCTCTTTTGATCATAAGGTTCCAAGCGGCCAATTACTAAATCAGCATCTTGCAGCGGTTTGACATCTTTAATTTGTACTCCATCGTAGCCCCACCAAAATGAATGATTCGTAAGCCACTTGGGATTGACATTTAATTTTGCTATTTTTTTGCGTTGATGTTTGGGATCTAAGCTGTTATCCTGCTCGATCTGCTGAACCTTCGCCGTGTAATCAGTGATTTCCTTTGCATGCTGTTGGTAAGCAAAAAAGGATTGCCAGACATGCGCTACTGTCATTATCCATCCTTCATCATTTAGAACAACAAAAGCACCGCAGCCGCATTCGACTGAGCCATCAAAAAATCTTGTAGAAATAATCACAGGTAGAGTATAACTTCTTGCCTTTTGATAAGCTTCCGCAAACATAATCCCTCCTTTATTTCATTTTAATTTACACGTACAACGACGAGCATGAGGGGCAGGGGAAATATGATTAATGAGAAAAAACCGACAGCTAATCCCCTGTCGCCTCGATGCACTTGTTGTGGCTTTTTTTTGTTTTGGCATTTCTTGCCTTATTGGTGAGAAACGAGCGCCTGCTTTACCACTTCAGCGACTGAATCTTTTGTTATTCCGTTTTTCTTGCAGTAATCAGATTCGAGCCATTCGGAAAGCTTTTTTGTGCCTTTGCTTGAATTGCACGAGAAGCAGCACCGCGCGATATTTTCCAGAGTAATTATTTTTGCGTCGTTAATAATATGTTCCCAGGTTGCTATCGTTTTTCTCGTTGCTTTTGATGAACCAAATTCAATACTACAGTAGACACAACTCTTGTCTCGGTTCTTAACCTCTCGCTCTAACCAATCAGGAATATTCCAATTATTCATTTTGTTGTATTATCTCTAATTGGCTGTTAAATATCGGCTGTCGCAGTTGCCTTAAATTTGGCTGTTCAATTGGCTGCCGCCTTTATTATGCCGTTATTTATATTGCCACAACATATATTATACAGCTGATTGTATATTGATATTCTGCCAGCTTTCATATTAATATACGATTCATATAGATATGTCAACCGAAAAATCGTCTAAAGACAACATCTTCTGGGAGAAATATCTCGCCGTAGTCGCGGGACGCTCAATCCCTGCTGCAAAAGCGCAGTGGTATCTGAAATGGGCAACAAAGTTTGCCCTTTCATTGCCGGGCGTACCGCTGAAGCGCCGGAGTGCAGTTCAGGTAAAGGCATTCCTGGATGACCTTGCCGCAAAACCGAAAGTGAAAGAGTGGCAGACGCAGCAGGCCTCCGAGGCGTTGAGGATACTTTACCAGGATTTCCTCGATGCCCCGTGGTCCCGTACGTGGCCTTATACGCCATCTACTGCACAGGTCGTGAAAGATCCGAAAGATACCTCTTCTGTTCCCGCTGAAATACGTCGAGCGTTCCGGGATGAGTCCCTGCCGCAGGAGATTGCGGTCCTCTATAAAGATATCTTCAAACGCCTTAGCGCTGAAATTCGCACCCGCCACTATTCCATCCGGACGGGAAAATCCTATGAGCATTGGGTCAGGAGATTTATCGCCTTTCACGGCCTTTCTTCGCCCAGAGATCTTACCCCGGCGTCCGTAAAAGAATATCTTGAATATCTTGCCGAAGAACGTGAAGTGTCCGCCAGCACCCAGAACCAGGCCCTCAATGCGCTGGTATTTCTCTATGATCAGGTCCTCCATGAGCCTCTTGGCCCTATCGGCGAGTTCACGAAGGCGAAGAGACCGCAGCGGATACCGGTTGTGCTCAGCGAGGCGGAGGTTGGCCGCCTTCTTGAAAACCTGACTGGCACTAAAGCCCTCATGGCCGGTCTGCTTTACGGCAGCGGACTGAGGCTTATGGAATGCCTGCGGTTGAGGGTGAAAGACATTGATTTCGCCCTGGGACAGATAGTTGTGCGCGACGGCAAAGGGCAGAAAGACCGTGTTACCGTGCTTCCCAAAAAGTATGAGCAGACATTGCGGGAGCACCTGGAACAGATAAGAAAACAGCATCAAAAGGACCTCGAGGGCGGAGACGGGGACGTATACATCTGGCCCGGCCTCGAAAGAAAATATCCCAACGCTGCGAAGGAATGGATATGGCAGTATGTGTTTCCGGCAGAAGGACTGTCTGTGGACTCCCGCAGCAAAAAAGTCAGGCGGCATCATATGCACGAAAGCATTCTCCAGCGGGCGGTCAGGGAAGCAGCCATTAAGGCGGGCCTCACCAAACCAGCCAGTTGTCACGTGCTCCGCAATTCCTTTGCCACTCATCTTCTCGAAAACGGATACGACATCCGCACTGTCCAGGAGCTGCTGGGACATTCCGATGTCTCGACCACGATGATTTACACCCACGTCCTCAACAGGCCCGGGATTGCCGTAAAAAGCCCTGCGGACAAACAACAATAATCTTCATCTGACTTTTCACAAGCTGCCTTTTGGCTTTGTAGAATTCTCCCCGGGCTGACAGCTGATTGCTGAACGCTGCAAGCTTAAAAATGACAGGCTACCGCCGACCAGCATCCAGTCCATCGCCGGACACCACCATGTTCCTGCAGCGTGACTTTTTGAGGACCATACTTAATTGAATAACAAGGGAATTGGTGCTGACATTATCCCCTGGGCGTAAGTGTAAAACAGTCAATAGTAAATAGTAAATAGTGAATTGCTGAAGTGTAGTACCAATTTAGAAATGTCCTCTTTTTACCAAAATAGAAATGTCTGGTTTAGTTTACACGAATTGTTACTCTTAAAAGCTATGCCCATTTTTTATCCCATAACCAGTTGTTTTTTTTGTAAGTTCGTTTAAAAGTCTTTTTTCTCCAGGGGTGATCAGCCAATGGTTTAGAGTGCACATGCGTCCGTCGTATCGCCACAGGCTTGGGTTTTTGCGTCATCTGAGTTATCTCACGGAACTTCAGCGGGCTGTTTTCATGTGTTATGAGCATTGTTCCATCGAGCCGTTCTTGGACAATCACCATAGTGGCCTTTATTTTATCTTCAATCTGATACAGCTTTGAGTTAAATTTGACTGTAAAGTCATTTCGTAATACCCGTTGGGTCTTGAGGCAGAAAATACTGTCGAGGTTAAGCTCTTTTGGCACAGGCCGGTGGAGGTCAGCTTTTTCCCTGGGCTTTACCGCAAACCGTCTGTTGTAAATCGGCAGATACTTAGGCAGGAAAGTATTTGCTTCCTGAATCGTTTTTATCCCTCTTAGTCTCATTTCTTTGATAACCCGGTCCTGAAAGGTTCGAAACAGCCTCTCTATTCTGCCTTTGGCCTGCGGTGAATGAGCATGGATTACTCTAACCCCTAGTTCCTCCATTGCCCTTTGAAACTCACTCAAGGGCTCTGTATCGTCCTTGAGGGACTGTTTGGCCTGTGCCTTATAAGTATTGTGCTTATCAAGATATATGCTTACAGGTATTCCGTACTTTCTGATATACCTCTTAAAGCTGTCCATTGCCGGAGCTGTACCCTCATGGCCATAGAACCTGCCAAACACCTTTCCTGTGGCATCATCGATATACCCCATCAGGACGCATTTTGACCCTCTGCCTTCGAACCAGTCGTGATGTGATCCGTCGATCTGCACCATCTTCCCAAAATGATGTTTTCGTTCCCTCCAGCGACGGTGTCTCCGGTCCTTTCTGGTTTTCTTCCAGTCACCAGATAGAATAAGCCAGTTCCGTAACGTCTCATCATTTACAGAGATCCCGTCAAGCTCTAAAAGCTTCTCCGACGCCAGTGTCGGTCCAAACCCCTCATACTTACTCCGGTAGAGTTCTATTGCAGCCTTTTTTACCTCCGGCAAGATTACTCTGTTTGATGCCTTCCCCCTGGCTTTGTGTATTATCCCCCCGTCACCTTCTTGCAGTACTCGCCTTATTAACCTTCTCATCTGCCTGGTACTTAGGCAAAGTATTGCTGCCGCCTCAGTCTGCCTTATTTCTCTTTCTATAGCCTTCCGGACTATGTGCAGCCGTTTTAAATCCCTTTGACTCATTTCGAATATGCCCTTTCCTGCCATCCTGCCTCCTTCCAAAAAAGGCAGTTTAGCACTTCCGAATTAGGACATTTCTACTTTGGCAGTTTAGGACATTTCTATTTTGGTATTACATAGTGAATTGCTGAAGACCGTGAAACGTGAAAGGTGAATAGTGAGTCGAAAATTGTAACTCGGGACCGGGGACTGGGGACTGGTGATCCTCCCCTTCGAAAATTTAGGTCTGCGACCGAGGCCGAGGGTTAAAGATTTTAGGCTGTCTGAGCCGGTGGCGAGTTCCTAAAATCTACCGAGGCCGACTGAGCAGGCCGTTAAGAATTTTCGTCGGGGCGCCCTTCTTTGGGCTACCTTTTGTGGGCGTCACGGAGATGGACAGCGAGCGATGTGAGCGGATTACAATAAATATCTTCCTTGCATCGAAGACCACCCGGTCTTCCAAGGTAACTGGGGTACGGGGCAACGCCCCGATTAATGTGAAGTGACTGTGAGATGGATACGTGAGACGTAAGATGTGAATTGTGAATGGTGAAGAAACGTGGAAAAATCGTTGAGTGGCCCCCTCAAATCCCTCTGATATTGACTTTCATCCGGGGCTTCTTTTATAGTTTTGCTGATATCTGAACTTTTTCCGGAGGCTGTTATGAGCGTTGTTAAAGTCGGCATTATAGGCGGCTCAGGACTGGACGATCCGCGTCTGATGAAAGACATAAAAGAAAAGAAAGTGAAGACCCCCTACGGCAGCCCTTCCTCAGCCCTGACGATCGGAAAAATCAACGGCGTCCCTACTGTTATCCTCTCCCGCCACGGCAGGAAGCATTCGATCTATCCTACGGGAGTTAATTACCGGGCAAACATCCACGCGCTTAAAAAAGAAGGCTGCACCCATATCCTGGCGACGACAGCGGTCGGTTCCCTGAGGGAAAAGATCAGGCCCGGCGACCTTGTCTTTGTCGACCAGTTCATAGACCATACAAAGCACAGGCCCCTGACGTTTCATGATGAAAAGGTCATCCATACCCCCATGGCCGAGCCCTTCTGCCCGCAGCTCCGCTCCCTGCTTGCGGCCTCAGCGGCCGAACTGAAGCTAAGACACCATAAAAAAGGGACGGTGATCACGATCGAAGGCCCCAGGTTTTCTACAAAGGCCGAGTCCCATATGTTCCGGGGATTCGGGGCTGATGTGATCAATATGTCCACTGTGCCTGAAGTCATACTCGCGAGGGAGTCGGGGATCTGCTACCAGACGATCGCGATGTCGACTGATTATGACTGCTGGAAAGAAGGGGAAGAGCCTGTCACCTGGGAGATGATCCTGAAGATCATGAACAAAAACGCTGATAACGTGAAGAGGCTCCTGTTGAAGACGGTCTCAAAAGTCCAGGATACGGAATGCAGTTTCTGCAGGCCTTAGCCCGGATTATTTACAGACTATGATAGCAGCTGACCGGACACAGCATTTTTTCAGCACTATAGAAAATTAACTAATAAACTGGATTAGGAGGTCATAGATGCCGATCAAATCAAAGATAAGGACTATCCCTGATTATCCCAAGAAAGGGATAATGTTCCGTGACATAACTACCGTCATAAAGGACCCTGTCGGCTTCCGGCTTATCATCGACTCTTTTACGCAGAGGTATATAGGGAAGGCCCACCAGTTCGACGTTATCGTGGGCATAGAATCAAGGGGCTTCATTATCGGCGGGGCGCTTTCCTATACCCTGGGCCTGGGGTTCGTGCCGATAAGGAAAAAAGGGAAACTCCCTGCTGAGAAGATCAGCCATGAGTACGCCCTGGAATACGGCACTGACACGATCGAGATCCATAAGGACGCGATAGGGAAGGGCGCAAGGGTGCTGCTCGTCGACGACCTGCTCGCCACAGGGGGGACGGCGCTCGCATCAGCTGCGCTGATAGAGAAACTGGGAGGCAAGGTCGCTGAGATGGCTTTTATCGTCTCTCTGCCGGACGTGGGCGGTCATAAAAAGCTGACGCAGAAGGGCTATAAGGTCTTCGCTCTGACGGAGTTTGAAGGAGACTGAAAACACCTGATTCACCGCAGAGGCCGCAGAGCTCGCAAAGAAAACAAAGGCACGAATGACAGCTCAAACTTAATCGGGTAAGTCTGAGGTTACCTGGTTTTACTGCTTTTTTTTATTTCCTCTATCCTGTCCTCCGCTTTTTGGGCATATTCGCCGTCAGGATATTTTTCAATAATCTCCTCGTAGAGCTTGAGGGCATGTTCCCTGTTGTTCTGCAGTTCTTCGAAACCGGCGGTGTTATAGAGCTCTGCTGCCTTGTCTCCTGAGCAGCCGGGAAGGGCAAAGGCAAAAAGAAGGAGGAAAATCAGGATGACTTGTTTCATGTACTCTCCTTTTTTATCACCGGATGGTACGGCAAGATCTTTATGATTGAATATAACATGAAGGCCGGCTTCGATAAAATCAAAATGTGGCGAGGCCCGCAACCGGGGGCTGATTTTGAGTGAGGTGAAAAAGTGCAAAAAAATATTGACAGAAAAAGCTTTGGCCAGGGTAGAGTTTTATGTTACCTTCAGCTGCGGCATAGCTTCGTTCCCGCGTTACCGGAACCCTGTTGAACTGCATGAAGCGGCCGATGCTGCATTGTACAGGACGAAGCGGGAAGGCCGCAACCGTATTTGTCCTGCGGGATAAGGCTTGTCCCAAAATAAAACGCGCTTGCACGAGCGGATCGCAGACAGTATTTTGTAAAGGGTTTCCGCCTGCCTTTCAAATTATTTAAAGAGGTTTTCTTGTAAATGGATAGCAGAAGTAAATATAAACAGTATGGTATCTTATTATCGTGGGAAGGTCGTCAAGGAAAAAGAGAACGAATACCGAGAAAATTGTTGTTGCCAAAGGAAGCGCAGGGTCTTTTAACAACCTCTCCGGATCAGGGTTGCCACAAAAATTCCTGCCTGGTATTACTCAGGGATCTTACTACCGCTCTGCCGCTGCAGTCTCTCTAATAACGTTTTTAGTCTACCTGTCTTCTCTTCAAAATGGATTTGTAAACTGGGACGACAATAAATATGTTTATATGAATCCTTTTATACGCTCTATGGATATGAAATTTTTCAAATGGGCTTTTTTTGATTTTTATGCTTCGAACTGGCATCCCCTTACATGGATATCTATTGCCATAGATTACTCCCTGTGGGAGTTGAATCCTTTGGGGTATCACCTGACCAACAGCATTCTGCATGCCATAAATACTTTAATTATATTTTTTCTGACTACGAATCTTCTTGGGATTGCATTCCAGAGATCTGCAGATGCAGCCCCTTCGGAATTATTTTGTTCTGAAAGAGCGGTGCTTATAACCGGAGCGGTTGTTGCACTTTTATTCGGACTTCATCCTGTCCATGTTGAATCAGTCGCCTGGGTTTCCGAGAGAAAAGATGTTCTTTGTGCTCTTTTTTTTCTTTTGAGCCTTATGTCATATATTCATTATGCGGCCGGCCTGAATGGAAAAGAAAAAGTCGGTCTCCGGTTCGTCAATAAATATTATTTATTCGCATTAATCTGTTTTCTCCTGGCCCTGTTAAGCAAACCAATGGCAGTTACTATTCCCGTAATTTTGTTAATCCTGGACTGGTATCCTTTGAAGAGGATTCGATCAGTAATAACCGCTGGATCTGCCTTTATCGAGAAACTGCCGTTTTTTTCACTGAGTCTTTTTTCAAGCATTATCACAGTCCTTGCGCAGGAGAAAACCATCAAATCCGTCGATATCATACCCCTGTCTGCAAGATTGATTATAGCTGCTAAAGCTCTTGTATTTTATCTTTGGAAGATTATTCTGCCTGTCAATTTAACGCCTTTTTATCCTTATCCTCCTGTCATAACTTTATTTTCTTTGAAATATCTGTTGCCGGTATTCCTGGTCATCGGCATTACAACGGTCTGTATAATTGCTGCGAAGAGGCAGAAATTGTGGATTGCGGCCTGGAGTTACTATCTGGTAACCCTTCTTCCGGTCCTTGGTATTGTGCAGGTGGGAAATCAATCGATGGCGGACAGGTATGCTTATTTACCCAGTCTGGGGCCGCTTCTGATTATCGGCTTAATAGCGGCAGCGGCTTACGACAAGCTGACGGCCTTAAAACCGCAGAAAATGATTTTAACAACGGCTGTTCCGGTTTTATCTGTTGCCTTACTGATAACTTTGTCCTATGCCTGCATACTACAAATTGGCGTATGGAAGAACAGCTTTACACTCTGGAATTATGTTATTGAAAAGGAACCTGGAGCTTCGGCAGCCTATAATAATCGCGGAAATCTCTACCTGAGAAGCGGGCAACTTGACCTGGCAATAGAAGATTATAACAGAGCAATTGTTCTAAGACCGGGGAGCGCGGATGCCTACACAAATCTTGGGGCGGCACTTTTTAAGAAAGGTCTGGTTGACAAGGCGATCGAGCAGTATCGGATTGCATTGAAATTGGCTCCTGACTATTCTGATGCTTATAACAACCTGGGAGCTGCCTATGGAGCAGCCGGATCACTGGATGATGCAATCAAACAGCTTCAAATTGCCGTAAAATTAAACCCGTATTATGCGGATGCCTACGCTAATCTTGGGAGGGTTTTCAGGGGAAGAGGTTTGTTGGACGAAGCAATCAAATATTTTGAGACAGCTGTAAAGCTGGACCCTGCTGACTCTACTTTTAAAAGTGAGCTGGAGAAAACCCGCCAGTTAAAGGCGCAGGAGCGCTGAGCATCGAAAGATGAGTCGGGCACCCTTCCATCAAACATCTCAAATGTTTGCATTAGATTATTCCAGTATCTATACAGTATTGCTCTTAATAAGATATCGCCGGAAGTTCTTTACTTCACGCTCTCCAGGAAACTTCTGCCGTAGCGCATGGTCCTGACCCTTTCGTCGCAGATGATAACCCGTCCTGTATCGGTCTTCGACCGTATCAGCCTTCCGAACCCCTGCTTGAACTTCAGGACAGCGCGGGGCAGGGAGTATTCCATGAAAGGGTTGCCGCCCGCCTTCCGTATCTCCTCTGTGCGCGCTATGACCATCGGCTCTGTCGGGACCTCGAAGGGCAGTTTCGTTATTATAAGGGATTTGAGCGAGTCCCCCTTGACGTCAACGCCTTCCCAGAATGAGTCTAGCCCGAAGATTACGCTGTTTTCGCTCTCCCTCATGATCTCGAGCATCAGCCTGTTCTGAAGCTCTCCCTGGAGCATAGGATTAAAACCGGCATCTCTCAGCCCGCCGGAGGCGATCTCCCAGGTCCTTTTCATAACGTCCCTGGAGGTGAAGAGCACGAGGGTTCCGCCCTGTGTTTTTGAGGCTTCCCCAACAATCACCTCCGCAAGCTTTTCCTCGCTGCCTTCGCTCCTGAGGTCTATCCCCTGTTTTATCTCGACGGTTATCTGCTTTCTGATATCAAAGGGAGAGGGCACGGTAAGGGTATCGGCTTCTTCCAGACCGAGGACGCTGGTCGTCACATGGAAATTACCTGAGACCGAGAGGGTTGCGGAGGTGAATATGATTGTTTCGTATGAGGGGAGGACGCTCTGCTTCACAAAGCTGCCGGGGTATATGGGAGCCATCCTGAGCGATATCTTCCTCTCTTCTATCTCGGGCCATCTCACGAACCCGTCCATGCCTTCGGGGAAGGTCTCTGTTGCTTCAGCGACCTTCTGCAGCTTAAGGAGGGCGGCCTTCAGTTCTATCTCGTCGTCTTCCTGGAAGAGGCCAGTGGCTGAAGTCCTGATGCTGCTGATGAGGGCCTTTATCGATTCCGACAGACTGTGCATCATCTCGCCGAGATCCAAAGCACCTGTTATGATCACTCTGTTTCTGAGCCCGCTTCTGACCTTTATCCAGAAGAGGCCTATTTCAGTCCTGAGGGCTTCAACAGCAGAGAAAAGGGCCGGCGATTGCGAAAGCAGTCCTTTATATACCCCCCGCTGGTCGACCTTCAGGAGCTTGTTGAGGATATGATCTATCCCCCGAGCAGAGAGAGTTAAACCTATCTGGTCGCAAAGGACGTTGTCCAGGCCATGGCCTTCATCTACAACCAGGATATCCGCCTTCGGGAGTATCTTTGAATCCTCAGGCATCATGGAATTCAGGACTGTCAGGGCATGGTTTGCGACAACTATCCGGGCTTTTTCCCACCTCTGGCGGGCGAGGAAGTAATGGCATTGCCGGTAGTAAGAGCACTTTTTCGACCTGCATGCGTCAGCGTCCGAGCAGACGTTCTCCCAGATCGAAGCCCTGTCAGGGCCGTATTCTTCCCGGTCTCCGCTCTCTGTCTCCGACGCCCATGCGGTCAATCTCCTGTATTCCTCCTGCTCGTCCCTGTCATCGGACCTGAACGCGGTCATCCTACGGAGACAGAGATAATTGCCCCTGCCTTTTGCTATGGCGTAATCAAAATCCAGGAGAGAAGCGAGGAACCTCAGGTCTTTTGATACGAGCTGTTCCTGAAGGTTTAAGGTCTTGGTCGCGATGATCGCCTTTTTGCCGGAAAGGATGGCAGGGACGAGGTAGGCGAAGGTCTTGCCTGTGCCTGTGCCGGCCTCCGCAATCAGGGTCCCGCCGCTCTCTATGGTCTTCGCGCAGACAATCATCATCTCCTGCTGGGAGGGCCTGAGCTCGTAGTTCTCCAGCGCCCCCCCGACCGCGGTCTGGAGGAATTTCATTGACTGCTGTTCCAGTTCTGAATTCATAAAGTACTTTCGGGGGCCTCGTTCTTTTAATTAGCTAGTGTCTGTGTATAAACTCTCTTCTCAAAGTCTGTCATTCCCGAAGTTCTTAATCGGGAATCCAGTGTTTTTAAGATGTTATGGATCTCCGGGTCAAGCCTGCCTGCCGCAGGCAGGTCGGGAATCCTTCTTTAAAGCCATCTGAAAGATTCCGGACAAGCCGGAATGACAGACAAACAGCAAGAATGGCGACTTTATACACAGACGCTGTTTATACACAGAATCTGGTTAATATATATTGTAAAAGATAAAGGGGGATTAATGCGCTGTTTATAGCATTAAAGAAATGTAAAAGATAAAAAAGTAAAAAAAGGCTAATACTTCGGCTGCTCGGCAATCCCGCAGAAACCGCGCCTCTCCTCCGGTTTTTCACTTTCCTCCGGCAGCCCCTGATCAAATTGCTCGTAAACGTGAGGCGTAAACTCGGCCCACCTCCACGCCATGCACTCCGAGGCGAGGCATTTCGATCTGTTTGTGCCGAGGGTCATATGGCACCATCTCTGCTTAGCTTTACCTTCGTTGGTCAGCATATTGCACCTCCGTCAAAGGTCTGTATTGAAAACTAATATAATCATACATTTCTTTTCAACACGCTGCAAGCTGTTCCTGAAATGGGACAGGCTCCGGGGTGAATGCAGTCTGAGGTCGTCAGGAAAATCTGAAGGAGCCCGTTGAACAGTTGCCTTTCATGGAGTAAAATAATTGAAATAAAAAAATATTATCAGGTATGATAAACTCTGTTTTGCAGGCATTAAGGTTTTCGCGGAGGTATTGAAATTAAGCTCATAGCAGAAGAGGGAAGTGAACTGGATATCAGCGAAGTGTCCGAAATCGAGAAACATCTCAGGAAAGTCAAAGCCATAGCAGTCAGGATAAACGGCAGGCCGGCCGCACTGAATTCCATAAGCACAATTAAAGAGACTGACACGGTCGAAGCCCTGACATTTGATTCAGACGAAGGCAGGGAAATATACCGGCACAGCACCTCTCATGTGATGGCCCACGCTGTAAAGAAGCTCTTCCCCGAGGTGAAGCTGGCCATAGGGCCTGCTATCCAGGAAGGCTATTATTATGACTTTGACCTCGAAAAGACCTTCACCCCCGAAGACCTCGCCCGCATCGAAAAAGAGATGGCGGCAATTATAAAGAAAGACTCTCCCTTTGTGAGGAAGGAGATGTCCAGGGAAGATGCTGTCAGGATGTTTGAGGAAATGGGTGAGAGTTACAAGGTTGAACTGATAAACGATCTGTCCGATGAAACAGTATCAATATATGAAGAAGACGGGTTCTCCGACCTCTGCAGGGGGCCCCACCTGGCTTCGACCGGGAAGATCGCCGCTTTTAAGCTGTTGAGTGTTGCCGGCGCCTACTGGAGGGGCAATGAGAAGAACAAGATGCTCCAGAGGATCTACGGGACAGCCTTCAACAACGCCAAGGACCTGAAAAAATATCTTGACTTCCTCGAAGAGGTCAAGAAAAGGGACCACCGGCGCCTGGGCAAGGAACTCGACCTCTTCAGCATCAACGATGAAATAGGCTCAGGCCTTGTCCTCTGGCACCCCAATGGCGCGATCATCAGAAAGACGATAGAGGATTTCTGGAGAGACGAACACCTGAAGGCCGACTATAAATTGCTCTACTCGCCGCATATAGCCAAACTCGAACTCTGGAAGACGAGCGGCCATCTCGATTTTTACCGGGAGAACATGTACTCCCCGATGGAGATAGAAGGGGTGGATTATGAGTTGAAGCCGATGAACTGCCCCTTTCATCTCAGCGTGTACAGGAGCAGCCTCAGGAGTTACCGCAGCCTGCCGATACGGTATGCTGAACTGGGTACTGTCTACAGATATGAGCGTTCCGGGGTCCTCCACGGGCTGCTTCGGGTAAGGGGGTTTACCCAGGATGACGCCCATATATTCTGCCGCGAAGACCAGATCGAAGAGGAGATACTGCGGGTACTTGATTTTACTATTTTTGTGCTGAAGACCTTCGGGTTTGACAGTTATGACATCTATCTTTCTACGAGGCCTGAAAAGTATGTCGGCAGTGAGAAGAACTGGGAGATATCCACGAACGCCCTTAAGATGGCGCTTGAGGCAAAAGGTCTGAAGTATATGGTCGACCCGGGCGAGGGGGTTTTCTATGGACCCAAGATCGACATCAAGGTCAAGGACTCGCTGGGAAGGTCCTGGCAGTGCAGCACCATACAGGTGGATTTCAACAACCCCGAGAGGTTTGATATAACCTACAGGGGTACGGACGGCAGGGAGCACAGGCCTATAATGATACACCGGGCGCTGATGGGCTCGCTGGAACGCTTCTTCGGCGTCCTGATCGAACATTACGCAGGGGCCTTTCCTCTCTGGCTGGCACCGGTCCAGGTATCGGTGCTCACAATAGCCGAGAGGCATGATGCGTATGCTGAAAAGATCATTTCAGTGCTTTCCCGGCAGGGCATCCGGGTTGAACTCGATACAGACAGCGAAAAGATCGGGAACAAGATCAGAAAGAGCAGTGTTAGAAAGATCCCGTATTCGGTTATAATAGGCGACAAGGAAGTTGAGGATAACAGGATAACAGTGAGAAGGCGTAATGGGGAAAACATTGGCCCCTTTACATTTGATGAATTGACATCTTTTCTTTTAGAAGAGATAAACTCCAGGAGGTGAAAACATCAGCGGCAAAGACCTTAGCAAAGGCATAAGAATCAACGAACAGATCAGGGCAAGGGAGATAAGGGTCATCGACAGAGACGGTGAGCAGCTCGGACTTATGACCGTCAGAGACGCCCTTAAGATTGCTGAAGACCGGGAACTGGATCTGGTAGAAGTTTCCCCGACCGCTGTTCCGCCTGTCTGCAAGATACTGGATTTCGGCAAGTACAAGTATCAACTGAACAAAAAACATACCCAGAAGAAGACGGTCGGCATTAAAGAGGTCAAAGTAAGACCGCAGGTTGGAGAGCATGACCTTGAACTGAAGATACGGAATATCAACCGCTTCATCGAAGGCGGAGACAAGGCCAAGATTGTTATGTATTTCAGGGGCAGGGAGATCATAAGGCCTGAACTGGGCATGAAGGTTTTTGACAGGATAACCCAGCAACTGACAGGCAAGTTCCAGATCGAGCAGCAGCCCAGGTTAGAGGGAAATCACATAACGATGGTCGTCGCTCCCAAGTCCTAGTTCTTTAACCGTGACAAATATTTTTTTTTAGGTTATAATTATAGCCTTATTTTGGGTTGGATAGATAAACGTTGCTAAAAGTCTTTGTTTATTTGTTTTGCAGTAACGATGAATTCAAGGAGGAGAGATGCCGAAGATAAAGACGCACAGAGGGGCCGCCAAGAGGTTTAAAGTGACGGCTTCAGGAAAGATCAAGAGAAGCAAGGCCTTCAAGGGCCATCTTCTTACCCATAAGTCCGCGAAGAAGACAAGATTGCTGAGGACGGCCGTGATCGTTCATGCTACCGATCACAAAAATATAAAAACGCTTTTACCATACTTATAAAAGACAGCATTTAGTAGACAGTAGTAAGCAGTTAGGGCAACAACTAAAGAAAAGGTTTTTGAGTCTTTCCCTTCACTACCAGCTACTAACTACTTACTATTTTTTTTGACGAGGAGGATTAAAAAATGCCCAGGGCAAAAGGTGGTTTTAAAACAAGAAGAAGAAGAAAGAAAATCCTTGAAAGGGCCAAAGGGTATAACGGCGGCAGAAGCCGTCTTTTCAGGGTCGCAACAGAGACTGTTGATAAAGCCCTTCAGTACGCGTATCGCGACAGAAAGGCGAAGAAGCGTGAGTTCAGAGCGCTCTGGATCACCAGGATCAGCGCTGCTGTGCGCGCTATGGGACTGAATTACAGTCAGTTCATGTGCGGTCTGAAGAAGGCGAATATAATACTCGACAGGAAGTCCCTTGCTGATCTTGCGTACAGTGATCCGAAGGCTTTCAGTCAGATAGCTGAGACAGCGAAATCACAATTAGCAGCATAAGATTATTGTGGATGACCTGGAGTCTTTAAGAAAGGCGTTTCTGGACGAACTCGCAGCAGTCACGGACCTCGCCGCACTTCAGCAGATAAAATCCAGGTTTACCGGAAAAAAAGGGCTTTTAACCGACAAGTTAAAGGCCCTTTCTGCTCTCTCGCCGGAGGAAAAGCGCAGTTACGGCAAGCTGGTAAATGAGATTAAGGAGTTTATTGAAGGCGCGGTAAAAGAGAAAGAGCTTGCTTTAAAGGAAATTGAAAAACAAAACCGCGTCCTGACTGAAAAGATAGATATAACACTGCCCGGCAAGCCCGTACTCTTCGGCAGAAAACATCCTATAAACCAGATACTTTCCGAGATCAAGGACATCTTTGTTTCGATGGGCTTCGGTATTGAGGAGGGTCCTGAGATTGAACTCGATTATTATAACTTTGAGGCGTTGAACCTGCCCAAAGACCACCCTGCCAGGGACATGCAGGACACTTTTTATGTCTCCGATGACGTAGTACTGAGGACCCATACCTCCCCTGTGCAGGTCAGGGTCATGGAAAAGAAGAAACCGCCCCTGAAGATTATCGCTCCGGGAAAGGTCTACCGGTGTGATTCCGACGTGTCCCATACAGCCATGTTCCATCAGGTAGAGGGGCTTATGGTGGATACCGGCGTGACCTTCAGTGACCTGAAGGGCGTCCTCGAACTTTTTATACAAAGTTTCTTCGGCAAGGACACGCCGGTGAGGTTCAGACCGAGCTATTTCCCTTTTACCGAGCCGAGCGCAGAGGTTGATATCGGATGCATCTTCTGTTCGGGTAAAGGCTGCAGGGTATGTAAGACTACAGGATGGCTGGAGGTCCTGGGATGCGGCATGGTAAACCCGAGGGTCTTTGAAATGTCCGGTTATCAGCCGGATGAATATACAGGGTTTGCCTTTGGAATGGGCGTCGAGAGAATGACCATGTTGAAATATTCGATAGACGATATACGGCTTTTTTACGAGAATGACCTGAGGTTTCTCAGGCAGTTTTAGTTGTAAAGTTGGTTTTATGGCTGTTTGTCTGTCATTCCGGCTTGTCCGGAATCTTTCTGATGCTTTTTGCAGAAGGATTCCCGACGCGCTTCACTTGCGGGAATGACAGCCTTGGGGCTGCAATACACACAGAGGCGATTTACGATGTTTTAATAACATAGGAGTGAAATGAGAGTCTCATTAGAATGGATAAAAGATTTTGTCGATTTAACGGCGTCGTCCGAGGAGGCTGCGCAGCGCCTCACGATGTCCGGTCTTGAGATAGAGGGCATGGAGAATGTCGAAGGCGATACAGTGATGGAAGTAAATGTTACGCCGAACAGGCCGGATTGCCTCAATATCCTGGGGATCGCCAGGGAGACTGCTGCTGCTTTCGGACTGCCGCTCAAAAAACCGCTGGCGCTGATCCGCGGACCTCTTGAGAAAGGGGATGTCCGGGTTGAGATAGACGCCCCTGACCTCTGCTGCCGTTACAGCGGCAGGCTGATAAAGGGCGTAACTGTCGGAGAGTCTCCTGACTGGATGAAAAAACGGCTCGAAAAATGCGGCCTCAGGGCGATCAATAATGTCGTTGACGTTACCAATTATGTCCTTCTCGAGCTGGGGCATCCGCTTCACGCCTTTGACGCAGACAGGATCTCTGAGAAGACCATCAGGGTCGCTAAGGCAGGGAAGGGCAGGTCGATCAGAACGCTTGACGATGTTGAGAGGAAACTGCCTGAAGATACCCTGCTGATATGGGACGGCAGTGGACCTGTGGCTATTGCCGGCATTATGGGAGGTCAGGGGTCTTCTGTTGACTCTGATACCAAAAACATTTTTCTTGAGAGCGCTTACTTTGACCCGTCTTCAATCCGGAGGTCATCAAAGGCCCTGGGCCTGAAGAGCGAATCTTCCTACCGCTTTGAGCGCGGGACTGACAGGGTGTTTCTCGAAACCGCCCTGAACAGGGCCGCCCTGCTCATTCAGGAGACAGCCGGCGGCACAATCCATGAAATTGTGGATGTCTATCCAGGGAAGTACATCCCGGGCACTGTCGAAGTCCCTTATAGCAGGGTGAACTCCCTGCTCGGCACTGACCTCGGAAAAGAAGAGATGCTCAAGATACTCGAAATGATAGAGATTAGCACCAGTGACAGGGGAGATTCATTCACCGCGTTTCCGCCGGCGTTCAGAGGAGACATAAAAGAGCCAGTCGACATTATAGAGGAAATAGCCCGGTGTTACGGCTATGGAAAGGTCCCGGTCACTGTGCCTAAAACGCCTTTGCCTGACGGCATCCTGAACAGGAAAGAGAGAAATCTTGATAAGGTCAAGGAAACAATCAGGAAAGCAGGCTTTACCGAGGTAATAAATTACAGTTTTATGAATCCTGAAGACCTGGATATGCTCTCACTTGGCGCTGCTGATAAGAGGAGACACTCCGTTGCCCTGAAAAACCCCCTGAGGCAGGAGGATTCCCTGATGAGGACCACTCTGGTTCCTTCGCTCATAAACAATTTTCTCTATAACCTTGCCCGCGGGACAAGGGAAATCGCCCTCTATGAACTTTCAAGGGTATTTTTTGATGAAGGCGGCCGCCTTCCGGACGAAGAATTAAGACTGGCCGGAATATTTTTCCGGGAAAATTCCGCGTCAATATGGCAGGAGCAGGCCCCCTCATTCTTTGTAGTAAAAGGAGCCTTGCAGGCGCTTTTCGGGGAGATGATGGAAGAAGGATACTCCCTGGAGTCCTCGGACGAGGTTTTTCTCCACAAAGGGAAATCAGCGGATATTATATGCAAGGACAGGAAGATGGGCTTCATCGGAGAGTTCAGTCCCAATATTATCGAGCGCTTAAATCTGAAGATAAAGAAACCCGAGATCGTTGTCTTTGAGCTGTCTGTTGATATTCTGCTCTCTTTGGCAAAGGATAGGCCAACTTATGCCCAGATCCCAAAATATCCCTCGATCGAGCGAGACATAGCATTGGTCGTTGACGACCGCATCACCTCCGGAGAGGTCCTGGATTTACTCAGAGAATACGTGTCGCCGGTGATCGAGAGTATAGGGCTCTTCGATTACTACAAGGGCAAGAATATCCCCCAGGGCAAAAAGAGCCTCGGCTTCAGGATCGTTTACCGGAACAAGGACAGGACTTTAACCGACAGCGAGGTTGAGTCTGTGCATAGTGACCTGGTTGATTATATCCTTAAGAAAACCGCCGGAACGTTGAGACAATAAACACTGCCATTAGCATTCAGCGCTAAGCTTTTTAGTCAGGAAAAAGACGACAGGTCTGTCCAACACATTAGCTGAGCCTGTTTATTAGACAGTACATAAGATATCAGGAAGCGACCTTTCGACAAGCTCAGGGTGACCGGTCATGGTGAGCTTGTCGAACTATAAATGCTGATCTGACGCACGAAAACTCTTGCACTAATTTTGTAATTTTCAGCCCTAAGCTGACAGCTAAATGCTTACTGCTGGACGCTTAACTCAGCCTTTTATTTTGTACCCAACCTTGACGATCGCGTTTTCTATATCCGCCTGCTTAATTTTGGATTCGTCAAAGGACATCCTGGCGCTGCCCACTTCAACCGAAAGGTTTGAAATACCAGACAGACCTTCAAGAGCCTTTTTTACTCTCATTACGCAGTGCTGGCAGGACATGCCGTCGATCTTTATCGTTACTTCTTTCATATGGTTCTCCTTAAATGAAATTTAATTATGTCTATTATGGTAAATAAGATGGCATATAAAAAACAATCGAATGCTGATTTTAATTATTACACCTTGTGGTTTCTTTTAGAAAACGCCCGCCTCTTACTGCCACAGTCCCAAATTTTTGTCATTCCGGCTTGTCCGGAATCTTTCCGGAAAGATTCCCGACCTGCCTACCGCCTGCCTGCCGGTAGGCAGGGACAGGCAGGCGCGCTTTGCTTGTCCGCACTCGGGCGGATTCGCCGAGGAGAACGGGAATGACACCCAAAAATAAACCTTTAAATAATTGTCATCCTGCGGTTTCTGCGCAGGGTTTTTCACATGTTCTATAATATCCCATGAGAAGAATCCTCCACCTGGATATGGATGCCTTCTTTGCAGCTGTTGAGCAGAAGAGGCGCCCGGAGCTTAAGGGCAAACCCGTAGTCATAGGAGGCTCCGGAGACCCCACAGTTAGGGGGGTGGTCTCGACTGCCAACTACGAGGCCCGGAAATATGGTATTCATTCCGCCATGCCGCTGAAGACCGCCTACAAACTCTGTCCTCATGCCGTATTCCTGCCTGTAGACATGGATGAATATTCCAGGGTGTCTGAGATCTTTAAAAAGGTACTGCGGCGGTTCAGCCCTGTCATGGAAGATGTGGGCATCGATGAGGCCTTTCTCGATCTGTCAGATATTGAAAAGCCCTCCGAGGAGATTGCCGGGGAGATTAAGGATGGGATAATGAAAGCTACGGGACTGACATGCTCTATCGGCATTGCGCCCAACAAACTCCTTGCAAAGATGGCCTCTGAGATGCAGAAGCCTGACGGAGTTACTGTTATCACCGGGAGTAACATAGAAAGTCGCATGTGGCCCTTGCCTGTGAGGAAACTATGGGGTGTCGGTCCAAAGACCGAGGCGCATCTGAAGGAGTTATCGATCCATACTGTAGGTGATATCGCCGCCCTGCCTCTGGAAAAACTTATTGAGCTCTTCGGCAATTCCTACGGCAACTACCTTTACGAGGCTTCGCGCGGCATAGATGACAGTCCGCTTGTTACGCACTGGGAACCTAAATCAATCAGCAGGGAAACGACTTTTCAGATAGACACTGACCATTGGCAGACCATCGCACGAAACCTGGCTGAACTGACACGTGAGACGGTCGCCGAATTAAGAGAACGGGAGTACAATTGCAGGAATGTCACCGTGAAGATACGCTTCAGCGATTTCAAAACCCATACACGTGCGACGACACTCGCCGCACCGGCTGACAACCTGGAAATTATACGTAAGGCCGCTTTTTACTGTCTTGGGAACTTTGAGCTGAAGCAAAAGAAGGTGAGACTTGTGGGCGCAAGGCTTGGAGGTCTCATTAAGGACTAAGGTTTGTTTGAGCCATCCCTGTCTTTCGCGGCTCCGGAACAGACTTTGCTTTCCCATAGGCCTCAATTTTTATCTTTTTTTGTTGATTTAATTGCAGGCTTAAATATGATAAATAATACAATATATGAAGAACTGATAAAGGACTGGAAAAGATAAGGACACTCTGTTAAAATTAATGCCAACTTTCAGGGGGGTGAAAATATGGATTTAAAGGACCAGACAGTTTTGATAACAGGCGGGGCACGCGGAATCGGCAAGGCCATTGCTGAGAATTTTGCAAAAAAGGGGGCTCAGCTCGTTATCGCCGACATATCCCTGAGCAGCGCGGAGGAGACGGCCAAAGAAATGTCAGCGGCCGGCGTAAGAACCTTGGCTTTGCGTCTCGATGTTTCGAAATCAGACGAGGTGACCGTTGCCTTCGAAAAGATCATAAAAGAGTTCGGACGGATCGACGTCTTGATAAACAACGCCGGGATAACTAAAGACGGACTAATTCTGAGAATGAAGGAGGAGGACTGGGACGCTGTTATAAACATCAACCTGAAGGGAGTGTTTCTCTGTTCGAAGGAGGCAGTCAAATTTATGGTAAAGCAGCGCTACGGGCGGATCGTGAATATCGCCTCTGTGGTCGCTTTTATGGGAAACCCGGGGCAGGCTAATTATAGCGCTTCAAAGGCCGGCATAGTCGGGCTCACGAAAACGATCGCAAAAGAGTATGCGAGCAGGGGGATTACAGCCAATGCAGTTGCCCCTGGATTTATTGCGACCGCAATGACAGACGCCTTGCCTGACAATATCAGGCAAGAAATGTTAAAATCTATCCCTGTTGGAACATTCGGCTCTGTGGATGATGTCGCAGGAGCGGTTGCCTTTCTAGCTTCACCTGATAATGGATATATTACCGGGCAGGTGCTGCATGTCAACGGCGGGATGTATATGTAAATTTTTTTGAGTCAGGAACCAAGAACTAAAAGATGGAGGCGAGTCAATGATTGACGAAAAAGTGAAGGAGATTATAGCAAAACAGCTGGGAGTGAACGCGGCGGAAGTAACGATGGAGGCATCGTTTGTTGAAGACCTTGGAGCGGACTCTCTTGATACCGTAGAGCTTGTCATGGCTTTTGAAGAGACCTTTAATGTGGAAATACCGGATGAAGACGCTGAAAAAATAACAAAGGTCAAAGACGCCATAGAATATATAAAAAACAAGCAGGCTTAATGGAAAAGAGGAGAGTTGTCGTAACAGGGTTAGGTCTTATTACCCCCCTGGGCATCGGTGTCGAAAAAAGCTGGGAAGGTCTTGTCAGCGGCAGGTCCGGCATCAGGAAGATAACCTATTTCGACACGTCCGCTTTCCCTACCAAGGTGGCAGGGGAGGTGGAGGGGTTTAACCCGGAAGACTATATCGAGCCGAAAGAGATCAAAAAGATGGACCGTTTCATCCATTTCGGCGTAGCTGCCGCTACGATGGCGGTGGAGGACGCGGGCTTAAAGATCGACGAAAGCAATGCCGACAGGGTGGGAGTTATTGTCGGAGCGGGCATGGGGGGCCTGCCTGCCATAGAGCATTATCATTCGATTCTGCTCGAGAAGGGGCCGAGGAGAATCACGCCCTTTTTTATCCCCATGGTGATCATCAATCTGGCAGCCGGGCAGATTTCGATAAAACTCGGGGCAAAAGGACCGAATTCTTCGCCTGCAACAGCATGCGCGACCGGCAGCCACTCGATAGGTGATGCTTTCAAGATCATCCAGCGGGGTGATGCGGACGCCATGATAGCAGGGGGGACTGAATCAGTAATAACACCCATAGGCATAGGCGGTTTCAACGCGATGAAGGCCCTTTCAACAAGAAATGACGAGCCTGAAAGGGCCAGCAGGCCGTTTGATAAGGACAGAGACGGATTTGTCATGGGAGAAGGAGCCGGCATCCTGGTCCTCGAGGAACTGGACAAGGCTGTACAGCGCAAGGCCAGGATTTACGCTGAAATTGTCGGATACGGCCTGACCGGGGACGCATATCATATCACTTCACCTGCTCCGGGCGGAGAGGGAGCAGTAAGGTGCATGAACATGGCTTTAAAAGATGCCGGGATAAGCCCCAGCGAAGTCGATTATATCAATGCACACGGTACCTCTACAAAACATGGAGATGAACTTGAGACCAGCGCTGTCAAAACTGTGTTCGGCGAGCATGCGTATAAGCTTGCGGTCAGTTCCACAAAATCTATGATAGGCCATCTCCTTGGCGCCGCGGGCGGAGTGGAAGCGGTCATAAGTGTGCTGAGCATTGACAGGAAGACAGTCCCTCCTACCATCAACCTTGATAACCCCGACCCTGAGTGTGATCTTGATTACGTTCCCCATAAAGCAAGGAAGCTTGACGTTAAAATGTCTTTATCCAATTCTTTCGGCTTTGGCGGGACAAACGCCTGTCTGCTTTTTAAAAAAATAGAGAATTGACTGTCCCTGGCGCGAAACCTAACCTTGAAGGCATAACAGAGAGCCTCGGGTATGTCTTTAAAAACAAAGGGCTTCTCGAAGAGGCGATCACCCATAAATCGTATTATCATGAAAACCGGGATACGGTCCATTCAAACAACGAAAGACTTGAATTCCTGGGGGACTCGGTCCTCGGTCTTTTTGTCGTAGAATACCTGTTTCTGCAGGAAAAACAGTATCCTGAGTCCGTGCTTGCGAAGGTCAAATCCTATCTCGTAAGTGAAATGGTCCTCTCAGAAATAGCTGCTTCGATATGCCTTGGAAAATATCTGTTGCTCGGCAAAGGGGAGGAAGCGACCGGGGGTAGAGACAAGAAATCAATACTTGCCGATGCTCTGGAATCGGTCATCGCGGCTGTGTATCTCGATTCCGGCTATGAAAACACAAAAAATATCGTCCTGAATTTCTTTAAAGAGAGAATCGACAGCGCAATCCAATCCGGACAGTTCTTTGATTACAAAACAGAGCTCCAGGAAAGGACCCAGCTTTTATATGGCACGCTCCCGGAATACAAGGTAATCCGGCAGCAAGGGGAGGAGCACAAGAGGATATTCACGGTAGCAGTATATCTTAACGGCGAAAAACTGGGGACTGCTTCAGGGACCCGTAAAAAAGAGGCGGAAGCCCTTGCCGCCAAAAAAGCGCTCGAAAAGATCGGCTAATATATTTGTGAGAGTTCAGTCCCCGGCAATAACCTATCAGCAAAGGCACTTTCTTGTAACTCCAATACATCTGTCTGGCTCAAACAGGCCCAAGGAGGTAGAGAGGGGGAATAAAACTCCTTTGCCTTCACCTTTAACTTTTCTTTGCCACTGCTGAGGGCTGAGAGCTGATGGCTGATTTCTATCTGTAGTTTGAAAAATCGATGTGAATGCCAAGGTCTTTTTCGCGTAGCAATTGCATAATCGCCTGTAAGTCATCGATTTTCTTGCCTTTAAGCCTGACCTGGTCTTTTTGTATCTCTGCCTGGACCTTCATTTTTGTTTCCTTGATAATTTTTACTATTTCCTTCGCTTTTTCAACGGGGATGCCCTGCTGCAGGGTGATGAGCTGCCTGGCGGTGCCGCCTGAGGCCTGTTCGGTCTTGCCGTACTGGAGGGCCTTAAGAGATACTCCTCTTTTTACCAGTTTTGACTGGAGGATATCCAGAACGGTTTTCAGTTTCTGGTCGTCATCGGAGATGACTGTTATTTCATGCTTGTCCTTATTGAGTTCGAGGCCGCTTTTGCTGCCCTTGAAGTCGAACCTCTGGGATATTTCCTTCATCGCCTGCTGCACTGCGTTAAGGACTTCCTGAAGGTCCACTTTGCTGACAATGTCACAGGAATGTTCATCGGCCATTTGTTTTCTCCATAAACATACTTTAGTCTTTTGCGGGAAAGCGTCTATCGCTCAGGATACTGTTTCGATCTCTGCAGAGCTTCCCCTTTGGGCATTATACCTCTTTGAAAAGCGTAAGTTCAAGAAAGAACAGCCTAAAGGCTTGCTAAAAAGACCTTACCCCACCCCTGAATATAATCATTGCGGGGGATGTGAAAAAAACTTTATAATGTTGCAACCTGGCTCTGTGATTTCAAGGCGCCGGCCATCGAAATATCCGGTAAACGGAACAGATAAGGTTGTTTTCACACATTTACGCAACGTTTCTTTGATGTATTGTTCGGGCAAGATATCTTCAAAGAGTGGAAATTAAGGAACTGCTGAGTGGAAATTTCAAATAAAGCCGATTATGGTATAATTTATGTAATTTTATACTGATTACTGATGCCGGATAGGGCGTACGCGCGGAAAATCTTACCAGTCCGACTGAAAAGTTTTACCCTGACAGGAATGAGATAAAACCGATGGCAAAAGTCATGCCTTTGTCCGTGGAGAAAAATTGTTAGGATGCCTGGAGGTGTCATGGAAATAAAGAGTAAAGAAGTCGAAGGTGCCGGAATAGCCCTGGATATTCCTTCTTGCACGGAAGCACCATGAGCAAGGTAATTGTTGTCGACGACGAGCCGTTTATCCTTATGATGATAGAAGACAAGCTGAAGAAGGCGAAAATTGATGTAGTGACTCTCAGGGAAAGCAGGAACGCCCTGGAGGCCATAAAAAAAGAAAGGCCCGACCTTGTAATACTTGACTGGATGATGCCGGAGCTCAGTGGTATTGAGCTTTGTAAAAAGATCAAGAACGATCCTGATATTTCGAACATTCCCATCTTTATGCTTACTGCGAAGGGTCAGGATTCCGACGAGCAGCTCGGGCTGCAGTGTGGAGTGGCAAGGTATATTACCAAGCCTTTCAGTCCGAAATCTCTTCTGGAATTGATACAGGAAACGATTGGAATCAAATAATATCCGCCATGACCTTTCTCTTACAGTCCAGGAACTTGCCGGGGCGTATGAAGAATTGTCGCTGCTCTACAGGATCTCTGAAATTTATTCTACCCTCAGCATTGATGAAATATGTTCGAGGATAGTGGATGAAGCGGTCAGCACTCTTAGTGTAAAAACAGCGGCTGTCCTTTTTATCGACGAGCCTGGTGAAACGCTTTACACCATATCGCACAGGGGGGAATGGGACCCCAGCCGCAGGTTTGCCAGGGACAACGATATAATTTGGAACTCCATAGAGGCGAAAAAGCCCTCTGCTTTCTGCAGGATCAGGGAGACCCAGTACAGGCATTTTATCCCCCGGATAACTTCATTGATGGTCTGCCCTATCCTGGGAAAAAGAAAGGCCGTCGGCGCTATCGTGGTCGCTGACAAGGAACTGGACGAAGAATTTTTCTCAAACGACACCAAGCTGCTCATGGCGATATCAAGTCAGGCCGGTCTGGCGATAGAAAATGCGTTCCTTTATTCGGAACTCGAGACACTTCTCGTAGGAGCGATAAGATGCCTGGTCAAGGCCCTTGAGGCCACGTCCCACTGGACGGCCGGACATACCGAAAGAGTAACAGAATATGCCGGGATGATCGGGAAGTTTATGGATCTCGAACCTGAAATGTTGGAGAAGCTCAAGATCTGTTCTCTGCTGCACGATATCGGAAAGATCGCCACTCCAAAGGAAATCCTGAATAAATCCGCAAAACTGACTGAAAGTGAATGGCTGGAAATAAGAAGACACCCTGCGATCGGCGCTGAAATACTCGGAGAACTGAAACAGTTCAAGGATGTGATTCTGGGTATAAAGTATCACCATGAACACTGGAACGGCATCAAAGGCATTTTCGGATTAAAGCGGGATGATATACCGCTTATGTCAAGGATACTTTCGGTTGCTGACGCCTTTGACGCACTCACCTCCGACAGGCCCTACAGGCCGAAAAAAGCTAAAGAAGATGCTATTCAGGAGATCGTAAGGTGTTCGGGCTCACAGTTTGACCCGGCTGTTATTGAAGCCTTTCTGAAATGGGTAAGGCTTAAGGTCTGAGAAGTTTCTTAGCCGACAACATCCAATTCCCTGATCCGCAGGGGAACCCCGAGCTCTTCAGCGATCGCCCGGCATTTATCCAGGTCAACGTTTTCCAGGGCCACGACACTCACCCTGACCTCGGGAATAATTCCTTTTGCCAGTCTGGTGAACTGCAATATTTCATTGAATGCGTTTTTGTATACCGGCTGGCATATCTTATTGTAGGTCTCCTCATTATGGGCATCGAGGCTTATCGATATGCTGTCCACAAGCCCTTCCAGTTCCGGGAGAATATTTCTCTTGTGGATAAGATTTGCATGTCCGTTGGTGTTGATCCGCACCCGGCCCCCCTTTTCTTTCACCCACCTGGATATGATTTTGACTGTGTCAAGCCTCTGCAGGGGTTCGCCGTAACCGCAGAATACGATTTCGCTGAATCTGTCCGGGGCCCCGATGGCATTTTTTATTTCCTCGACGGAAGGCTCATGGTCCAGTCTGAGCCTGTGTCCTTTAACAAAGTCTGAGCGGAATTTCACGCAAAAAGAGCATTTATTAGTGCAGCGGTTGGTAATATTCAGGTAAAGACTGTCCCTTATCCTGTATGCGACCTCAGCGTTTTCCGGGATCGTCCCGATCCCGAAAAGGCGTTTCGCGTTCAGGGTGGTGATCCGCGCCACGTCCTCAAAGTTCACTCCGCGCAAATCGGCAATCTGCTTCAGGGTCTCAATGATATATGCGGGCTCGTTGCGTCTGCCCCTGAACGGTTCGGGTGAAAGATACGGCGCATCAGTCTCAGCGAGCAGATAATCATCAGGGACCGCAGCGGCGATTTCCTTTAAGGCTTTAGCTTTTCTGAATGTGACCGGTCCTGCTATGGAGATATATAAGCCCATGGACATGACCTGTTCCGCCATCTCCATGTCCCCCGAGAAGCAATGCAGCACACCTTTGTTTATCCCTGACCTCTGCAATATTTCGAGCGTATCTTTTTGGGCCTCCCTGCTGTGAATGATGACAGGAAGGCCGGTTTCTCCGGCAAGCAGGAGGTGTTTTTCGAATACTGCTTTTTGCACTTCACGCGGCGAATGGTCGTAATGATAGTCAAGGCCGGTTTCACCTATGGCAACCACCCTGCTGCGGTCAGACCATTCGCGCAGTTTCATGTGAGATGTCATCTGAAAAATCCTTTGCGTCGTGAGGGTGTATGCCTATGGAGGCGTAGATAAAATCATACTCACCAGCGAGTTTCATCGCCCTGACAGTGCCTTCAAGGTCTGAGCCGACGGTAATCATTGCCTCAATTCCCGAGGCCTTTGCGCGTTCAATGACCTCTTTCCGGTCGAGGTCGAACTCTTTCATGTCCAGATGGCAGTGTGTGTCGATTACAGTAGGCGATGAGTGATGAGTGATGGGTGATGAGTTTAAAGACGATCCTGCGCGATCCGTAATTTGTGATGGGTCCAAAGACAGTGACGAAGCGCGTAAGGGGTCTGATGGTTTTTTTCTCTCATCACTCATTACACATTACTCATTACGGTCTTTTTATGCACCGAATTTCCTCAGTCTTCTTGCATGCGCAAGGGCAAGGGGCATGAGCTTGACAGTGCGGAAAAGTCCAAGCTCGCCTTTATGGCACTCCCTCTCGCTGAAGGCATTGCAGAGTCCTCCGAGGACATATGGGGATTTCAGAAGCACAGGAACAGGATGCCAGCTGTGACTTTTCATCAGGGCAGGGGTAGAATGGTCGCCTGTTATGATCAGCACCTCCGGATTCAGCTCGAGGATGCTGGGCAGCAGTTTGTCGAATTCGCTGATCCTTGCGGCTTTTTCGGTAAAATTGCCGTCTTCGCCATAGGAGTCTACTTTTTTAACGTGAAGAAAGAAAAAGTCATAATCGTTATAATGTTTCTTGAGAAAGTCTATCTCGTCCGCAACAGTTCCGCTGACCAAAGGGGTGTCCATGCCTACAAGCTTTGCAAGTCCGCCGTACATCGGATATGTTGCAATTGCAAGCGCTTTTAAGCCGAACGCCTCCTGGAAGGTCGGCAGGTCAGGCTTTACTGAAAACCCCCGCATTAATATATAGTTAGCCTGTTTTTCGTCCTTCAGGAGTTCGTGGACTGTGTTGATCAATTTTGCGGCCACCCTGGAGGTCCTCTCCGCGTTCTTCGACAATGGAGAGGGATATAACGGCGCTTTTCCTTCGAGTTGGGGGTCTGTATCATCTATGGCAGCAGCGTCAATTTCAAGAGGTTCCGGGAAACGCAGCATCACTGCAAACCGGTGTTCCATGCCGGGAGCGAAGATCAGTTCAGCCTCGTCGATTCTTTTTATCTCAGCCTGGAGTTTTTCAGTCAGCTTTCTGCTCTGGTCGGTCGGTATCCTTCCCGCCCTTCTGTCGATAATCAGACCGTCCCTGATCGTAGCGTAGTTGCATCTTACTGATACATCGGTATTTCTTACTTCGAGTCTCAGGCCGAGGGCCTCCAGAATTCCCCTTCCAATCTGACATTCAACAGGGTCATAGCCGAAGAGGGCAAAATGGCCGGGTCCGCTGCCAGGTGTGATTCCGACATCAACCGGAGTATGCAGGCCGCAGGCGGATTCTTTTGCCAATGCGTCAAGATTCGGCGTATCCGCTGCCTCGAGTTCTGTCTTGCCGTTTACCGGCACTCCGCCAAGACCGTCGAGGACAACGAGGACTATCCTGGAACTGTTCTTTTGGATCAGGTTCTTTATGAATTTCTGCATAACTTCAAATTTTACCGGAAAGAAGAAAAACTTTTCAAGTTGCAGGAGGCGGAGGTCATGATTTCAAGGTCCCAAGCTAAATCTGCTGCACGGCATGGGAGTTTCCCTTCTTCACCTGGGATCATTAGTCGAACCACCTTTGACTGACCTCGTACCCCTTTACAAAGGCGGAGGCTTTTTGCATAATAACATTACATGAGAGGAGAGTCTGTTTTGCATCAGATATACTCAAAGTTCTTGCCTGCGGTCCTGGCGGCGGTCTTTCTGCTGTCTGTCGGGTGTTCGACTAAATATAATCAGGCGCTTGTCAAAAAGGACCTGGCTTTACTCGGGCCTATTAAGGTCGTACGGCTTGAGACCCCGGGAATATTGAAGTCGTCCAGCGCTGAAACAGGTTTCCTCGCGCTCGCGACTATCGCGGTGCCTGGAGGTTCCGCTCTTCTCCTTGTCGGCGACGCATACGGCAAGGCACGCGGAGCCGAGAGCCAGAGTTTAATCCCTGATTTCGGGGCAACGGTCATGGAGGATTTTGTCGAAGGTGTTGCCAGGACAGAACCCACCTGGCCTAAACTCATTGTAGTCAGGGAGCCGATTAAGGAGCAAACCGGCGAGCAGGCGACAGTCATAGAGTTCGATGTCAAGCGTCTGGCATACGGGAGTATAGATCTTACCCGCGGCGGGGTCGCGCTTGAGCATGGCTTAGACAAAGGACTTATAGTTGACGGGTTTTTGTCGAAGACTGTGGTGACGATGAAGGCCCCGGATGGAGAGGTGCTCTGGCAGAAGAGCTATCTTTACCTCTCAAAAGATTACGGCAGGGAGAAATCACTGTCGGAGCTTGAGGCGAACAACTACAGTCTCCTGAAAGAAGAGATGCTGTTTGCAGCAGAGCAGACGGCCCATGACTTCCTGAACCATCTGAGCGGAAAGGCCAACTGATTTATAGCAGTTAGCAATAAGCTATCAGCCCGAGACAGAATACGAGTCTTATAAACAGACCGGTCTTAGCGTCCCGGATTTCTTATTGTGGCCCTTTCCCTGCTGAGAACTGACAGCTGAGTGCCGAAAGCTGAACTACGCCTTTACCCTGATGATGATTCAAAAAACTATCCCGGCATATCCCACCGCCATATCGAACTCTCCTTCAGCCATTACGTCATGGCTGGTCGTGTATTCGAGGAGATATCCTTTTTCAGCGCCCATCGCCTTTGCTGCAGCCACTGTCGCCGCCATGGCGCCTGAGCCGCAGGCATTATGACTTTTCTGCGCTTCTTTCCTGATATCGACAGCTCTCATGCGGAGTGCGAGTTCTATGATCCTGGCGTCGCTCTCCTGCATCTTTTTTTTTGCCTCCGGACCATAACCAAAGGGAGTAAACCCGTAAGGGTCGCCGTAATGGGTCAGGTCGGTCGTGCCGACGACCACGATCTTTTTCCCCATCCCTGAGACGGCCTCCCCGAGCTTTCTTCCTGTTATGTGCGCGTTCTCATCAGGGGGTATTGCTATCGGGACAATCTTCGCTTCAGGGCAGAGGAATTTTATGAAGGGGACCTGTACTTCCAGGGAATGTTCGCCTTCATGCGCATAAGGGTCTTCGATGACATCTCCGGCAAGGGCTTTGATCAGAGCTGCTGCGACTTCTTCATCGATCTTTACATCGCCCAGCGGAGTTGTCCAGGCCCCGCGGGAATAGATCGAATTGCCCCTCGGCCTCCCTGTATGGACCGCACCGAGCAGTATGAAGGTATCGGGCTTGGTCTTTACGCTTATGCACTTGAAGACCTTCGCAGCCACGGCCCCGGAAAAGACCCATCCTGCGTGGGGTACAATGCCGGCCACAGCCCGCGCAGGCTCCTCCGGCGGCTTATAGCCCTTTAAAAATTGCTCTATCTGTGTCCTGCAATCACCGGGATAAAAATTTCTCGCATAAGGTTGTCTGACCATCTGCATCTTTCTTACCTCCTGAAAAAATGTTAATCAGTATAGATAAGGACCTCTCAGGTAAAGTGTATCAATATTTACCGCTGCATTCCACTTAATAACGGAATTGGTCGGGCCCGGCAAAAGGGAGAACCATTCAGCATAAAGATGAATCAGCAGAAAGGTTCCGGACAAGACGGAATGACAAATGCGGAGAAGAATAGCATTTTCTGGAATTCTCGCAAGCGGAACTCGCTTGCCTGTCCCTGCCTACCGGCAGGCAGGCGGCAGGCAGGTCTGGAATCCTTCTTCGGCTGTCCTCAGACACCAGTAACTGAAGGGATAGCAGAACCGTAAGTTTTATTGCTGCGTATTTTTCAGAAGCGCGATTATTCCGGTCATGTCCTGCGGCATTTCAGTCCTGAATTCCATATATTCCCCGGTTGCCGGATGTGTAAAACCGAGCAGTTCGGCGTGGAGCATCTGACGTGGAAAAGTGATCTTCTGCTTCCCTGTATCGAGCGTGGTCTTTTTGCCGTAAGTCTTGTCTCCGAGCACCGGATGACCGATAGAAGCGAAATGTACGCGTATCTGGTGCGTCCTGCCTGTGCCGAGCTTTGCCTCGATCAGGGTCGCATCAGTGAGCCTTTCTATCACCTTCCAGCTGGTGACAGCCTCCTTGCCTCTGCGGACCTTTGTGGACATCTTCTTCCTGTCGGATTCAGACCTCCCGATCTTCAACATTATCTCGCCGCTCACCCTCTTTAATGCCCCGTATATAAGCGCCTTATATTTTCTGTTGATCGACCGTTGTCTGAACTGCTCAACCAGGTTGTAGTATGCGCTGTCCTCGAGCGCAACGACCATGACGCCGGAAGTGTCCTTATCCAGACGATGCACAACGCCCGGCCTCAGCGGTCCTCCGACTGAAGCGAGTTTCCTGCTGTGATATGCGATCGCATTCATAAGGGTCCCGCTGCTGTGACCGGCCGCCGGATAGATGACCATATCAGGCGGTTTATTCACTACGATAAGAAAATCATCGACATACAATATTTCGACCGGTATATTCTCCGGCGCGAGCGACTCGGTCTTCCTCAGGGATTGTTATTGATATGATGTCTTTGTATCTTGTCTTGTAGTTGGTTTTGGTGTGAAGATTGTTGACCTGCACCAGGCCTTTTTCGATCAGGTTATGCACCTGGGAACGGGTAAGCCCTGATAATTCCGCTGTCTGGACATCTACTCTTTTTCCTGCTTCTTCGATCGTGATATGGAATTCGGTTTTTTTCATCATCATTGATTTTACAGTAAATTTAGAATAAAGCGGTCATTTCAGGAGAAAATATAGATGCAGCAGATTTATACAGTCAAAACTAAATTTAATATATAATACTAAGGGTATCATCGGTGGTCGCTTCTTTCTTGTTAACTTTGCGGTAAGCTGTTTTATATAAGGATAAAGGTCTGCAATGGCATTTTTATATAAAAGGATCTGGAAGGCCCAGATAAAGGACGCGCTCATATACTGGGTGTACATACCCGCCGGAGTTATTCTGGGAGGCAAGATGGTTGATCGGATATTTCGTATCCCGGCGTTTTCAGGGCATTTTTTCTTTGTTGTCTCCGGCTTTGTCAGTCTTATCCTGGGACTCGTTTTTATTCAGAGGTCCATGAAAGACCTTGCCCTGTACGGAGACGGGACCCCGAACCCCCTGGCGCCCCCGAAACGGTTGGTTACAGAGGGAAGTTACCGCCTCTGCCGTCACCCGATGTTCTTTGGTTATAACATGGCTGCTCTCGGCGTGGCGCTTTTTCTGCGGTCACCGGGAATACTCTTCCTCTCCTATCCGGTCTTCATATTCTTTGAAATCTCCTTTCTCAGAAAAGAGGAAAGAAAGCTGGAGAGACGTTTCCCACAGGCGTTTCAGGCTTACAGGGAAGGGACGCCTTTTCTGGTCCCACTTGGCTTCAGGAAACTGGCGAAGATATGATATCCTTGTCCGCGCTGCGGCGTTTCTATCCGTCAATCAGCGAGCACAGGGTTGTCGAGACGGAGATATCCCGCCTTCTGAAGGAAACGCTTGACCCTAAATATATAGCCCCGGCCGGTGTAGAACTCGGGGCCTTCCGCTACACTCAGCGCAACTTTTTTTCGATACTTTTTCTGGCTCTTTACAGGGCGCTTGATATCCCTTTTGAGAGGCGCATTTTATACGGTATTATGAACCACTCGATTCGTGGTATTGTGACAGGGACTGACAATCTGCTCGATGATGAATACAAGGAGATGCTGCCCCTCGATTTCCCGGAGGGGGCCATTCGTTTCAAAAGCGTGATGCATATCCTCCTCTTCGACCGCTTTCTGTTTAGCATCCTGGACAGAGCAGGGGTGGACGGACTCATCGGAAGGGACGAAAAGGAGGCGGTGCTGAAGGGCATATTCAGGGCCATGGTGCCCATAGGCGAGGAAGAAGCTTCTGAGGAAGTAGGCATAGTAACGCTTCTTTCCCCCTCCGAGGTCCTTTCTTCAGTTCATATGTATAAGGGCGGAAACCTCCTGAGGCTGGCCTTTGTTGCCCCCCTCATAATCGAAAAAGACCTGGGCAGCCGACTCGCCCTGGTGGACCGGGGCATATACTCTATCGGGCTGTCTCTCCAGGTGATCGATGATCTTACTGATTTTTATGAGGACATACGAGGTCACAAACATAACTACCTGGTCTCCTCAATATTTCATGAGGGCACGACTGAGGAAAAGAAACGACTGGAGGCGGAGATGACACCGGGCGAAACAGGTTCCCCTGCTGTAGAGACTGTATATCAGACTTCCGTATCACGGGTCATGGAACGGGCGATAGGCGAGGCGCTGAAGGGCTTTTCCCTCCTTGAAGAGGGAGGTTTCTGGCTTAACAGAAAACAGGCGATGAATGTGGTCCGTTATCTTTTTTACGTAAGAGGGGTGAAAAATCTCCTGGACCTTCTGCCTGATAACGGCGAAGCGACCCTTACGTGAGCGCACGCATGAAGCGTATGCTTCTCTCCTCTGCCCTGGCTTTGCGTATCTGATGAAGGCCTTCTTCCTTTTTGCCCGCATTGCCTTGCGGAATGTGAGGCGTAATACGCGGCGGTCGCTCCTGACTATATTCGCTATAGCCTTTGGACTGCTGTGCCTGATTGTTTTTGAGGCCCTGAAGGTGGGACTCCATCAGGAGATGATAGCCAGTACGATCGGCCTTGACGCAGCCTCTCTTCAGGTCCACCCGAGAGGTCATGAGATCGAACCGGCCCTCATGAAACCGGTCCCCAGGCCCGGGAAGGTATATACGGCCCTTAGAAAGGCTGGTGCCGAAGACTTTTCACCCCGCCTGAAGACATCGGCCCTCCTGCTGGCTGGTAAAAAAAGCTCGGCTGTTCTGCTTTCGGGTGTTGGTCCTGCTGAGGAGCCAAAGGTGACGTTTATATCAAAAAAGGTCCTGCGCGGCTCGTACCTCACCGGGGACAAGCGCATCCTCATTGGAGAAGAGCTGGCAAGAAGCCTGGGGGTGGATGTCGGCGGCACCGTGACTGTTACGGCCCAGGACAGGCATGGCATGCCGGTTACGGAGAAATTTACGGTCGGCGGGATATACAGGACAGAACTGGCCTCTTTTGACCGCATACATGTGTATCTCAGCCTTCAGACTGCGCAGGAATTCCTGAAGGCCGGGGAGATGGTCACAGAGATCGCCGTCAGGACGAAGCCGGACAGCGAAAAGGAACTGGCCGCAAGACTGAGGGCCGGCCTGCCCGGAGAGGACTATCGGGTGAGGACGTGGGAGGAGATTGCGCCGGATGTGAAACAGCTTATCGGGCTCAACGACGCCACGATGAACCTGCTTATCCTTATCGTGTTCGCGATCATCGCGATGGGCATCGCCAATACCATGACTATGGTTGTCTACGAGCGGTTCCGTGAACTCGGGATACTTGCTGCAATCGGCACTACACCGGCCGGCATTCTCATTATGGTTGTGCTGGAGTCTTTCTTCCTCGGCGCTATCGCCGCCCTGATCGGGAGCGTGTCGGCGGCAGGGGTATGCGCCTATCTGGCCCGTTACGGTATAGATCTCACCCAGTTCACCAGTGCCAATCAATATTTTGCAAACAGTCATGTCCTCAAGGCGCATCTTCTGGCTGTCGATCTGGTCATTGCCAATATAGTGACGGTTACGACCGCGCTCGTCGCCGGGATCTATCCCGCGTGGAAGGCCTCCAGACTTAAACCGGTGGATGCTATAAATCATTTATGATAACGGGAGGGGGGCAGCGAGTTTGAAGGAATTGATAGAGCTTTGGCAGGCCGGCAGGATCTATAGCTCCGGCGCACAGTCTTTGACCGCCTTATACCCTGTCGACCTGGTTGTTCAGGAGGGTGAATTTGTCTGTATTGCCGGGCCATCAGGGTCAGGCAAAACAACTCTTCTCAACCTTATCGGCGGACTGGATGCCCCTTCGACAGGCAGGGTGAGTATAGCAGGGGAGAAGACGAACGGCTTGTCCCGAAGCTCCTCTGCGAGGATGCGCCTCGACCTTCTCGGTTTTGTCTTTCAGACTTATAATCTGGTCCCGGTGCTGACAGCATATGAAAACGTGGAGTATGTGCTGCTGCTCAAAGGCGTGCCCGCTCCGGAAAGGAAGACACGGGTGACTTCAGCGCTCGGAAGGGTTGGGCTCGAAGACCAGATGAAAAAATTCCCCAGGGAAATGAGTGGAGGGCAGCAGCAGAGGGTGGCAGTTGCCCGGGCCATCGTCGCCGTTCCGCCGATCGTCCTTGCAGACGAACCAACGGCCAACCTTGATTCTTCTACAGGCAGGGACCTTATAGACCTTCTTTTGAGGCTTAACAGTGAGCAGAAGACCACCTTTGTGTTTTCTTCCCATGACCCGCTCATTATCGAAAGGGCCAGGAGGGTCATAACCCTTCTGGATGGAAGGATAGTCAACGACGTCAGACGCTGATATGAGGCTTTGTCCGTGTTTTTAACAATGGCCCGATTTGGACATACTTCATAAACTTTGCCAGAATAAAGCCGGATATGTCATCCTAGGTCATTCTAGTCCCGGCATAACACGCCGCGACTTCGCGGCTTTTGCCTCTTGAGTTCGTATATTCATGCCGTAGGAATACCTGCCTGTCGGCAGGCGGGTCGGCAAAAAAAATCCGCTCGAAGACTATATTCCGCCTTATTCGGATGGAGCTGTCTGAAATTAATGAATTATGTGAGTGGGTGAGGGAGAGGAGGAGAGAGATGACCCGGGAGCAGAGAAAAAGGCTTTTCAATAAGATTACTGATGAGATCGAGTTGTCAAGAAAACATATTGCCGTCCTGCATGGAGCCGCAAGCCTCCTTTTACCTGAAAACTCCGGAAACAGGCCCAGTCTGAGGGAAATGATAAAGGCGGAGAGCGCCAGCGAGCGGGAGTTGCGGCCCGCGCGGCTCAGGCTCAACAAGCTGGAATGCGCATTAAGAAGAATCGATGACACTGACTTCGGGAGTTGCTATATTTGTGAACAGCCGATTCCAATCGCCAGGTTGATCGGGATGCCCGGAGTCAGCAGATGCGCAAAATGCGAAGATAACTAAACCAAAAATGGCAGCTAACCACAAGAGAGCAGAGGTCACAGAGAAACCGGAGTCTCCGCAAGGGTGAATCATAGGCAGAGGCATTGCTCTAAGGCATCTGCTGTTGGCACGATCACTGCGTTTTTTGGCGTTTAGCTGCCCTTTTTCTTGAAGAATTTTTTTGCAGGTCCGTCCTCAATAATCGCGAGTTTGGGTTGATACAGTAGACACATCTTTTATATCCCCTTGCCTTTCTCTTGACAAACATATAAATGTATGGTTATATGATTATATGAAAAAACTGGAAAGAATCATGAAGCTGCTCTCTGACAGCAACCGCATAAGGATACTGATGCTCCTGACGAGACGGGAATTATGCGTATGCCAGATCATGGGGGTCCTGGGGGTATCGCAGCCACTTGTATCGAGAAACCTTAAGCTCCTTGGCGACGCCGGCTTCCTGGAAGAACGCAAGGACGGCAAGCTTGTCTTTTATTCAATGAAGAAAAAGATGGACCTCTTGAATGCACGGCTGACAGAGTTGTTGAAGGAGACGCTGGAAGGTGATAGGATTCTATCAGAGGATGCCAGGTCGCTCCGGGATTGCGAGGAGTTTCAGAAGAAGACCGGGAAGTGCGATATGAAGACTTTTTCTGAATATTTGTCAAAGAGCCGCCGGAAGAAGTAGAAAGTTTAGAAGAGGAGATTACCGATGTCCCTACGTTTTTTGAAGATTAATATCTTTTTGTGTTTACTGGTTGTTTTGCTGTCTGCGACTGCTTTCCCGCAGGAAAGGGTCTTATCACTCAGAGAGGCGATCGAACAGGCTTTGTCGGGGAACCCTGAGTTGAGGGGCAGCGAAAAGGCGCTTTCCGCGCACAGGGAGGACATAGGCATAGCAAGAAGCTTCCTCCTGCCGAAGCTGACGGTAGAGGAAAGGTTTATGAGAACGAATAACCCACCTATGCGTTTATGGCAAAGCTAAATCAGGAGAGGTTTTCGAAGGCTGATCTGGCCGGCGCTCCGGATACATTCAACCATCCGGATCCGATCAGTAATTTTCAGACAAGCCTGTCTTTTGAACAGGCCATATTCGCGCCCAAAGCAAATGTCGGTTTCGATATGGCTAAGGAGGAATACTCTGCAAAGCGAGAGGATTTCAGCAGGAAAAGGGAAGAGGTGGCCCTGAATGTCTTCAGAACATTTCTCGGGATACAGACCGCAAAGGAGTTTGTAGCAGTGTCGGAGAAGGGCATTGACGATGCCAGAGGAGCATGTCCGGATTGCTGAAGCGCGTTATAAAACAGGGCTCGGGACTCTATTCCGATGTGCTGAGGGCACAGGTCGCCTTGTCTGCGGCAGAGGAGAAAAGTGTTTCAGCCAGGAAGGACCTTTCAGTTTCCAAAAGGGCTCTTGGTCTGATGATGGGACTGACAGAGGCAATGGACGTGAGGGAGGAGAGACCGGACCTCGAAGTCAGGGAACTGGAATATTATGCGGGCACAGCCCTTTCGAGAAAGGACCTGAAAGGACTTGAGACGCGCTACAGGAACTCTGAGAATGCGCTGAAGATGGCGGAGGCCGGTTATCTGCCGGTAATAGGTCTTGGAGGCGCATACGAGACAGACCATCATGAAAGACCTTTTGGAGAGGACGGCAAAAGCTGGCAGGTGACGGCCTTTCTGAGGTGGGAGCTGTTTGACGGGACAAAGCGGGAGCATGAGCGGTCAAAGGCGAAGTATCAGATAGCAGAGACCGGTGAATATCTTGAGGGGCTGAAAAAACAGATATCCTTTCAGATATATGAGGCCTATCTGACGGTCGAAGCAGAGAGGAAGAGACGTGAACTCGCAGAACATGCGCTGAAGTCTGCAGAGGAGGGCAGGAGGCTTGTCAGGAAGCGATACGAGAATTCGCTTTCCACAATGGTGGACCTGCTCGATACCCAGACGAACCTGGATGCCACGAGGGCAAACGTTGTAGAAAAGGAAGGTGCGTATCTGACGGCTGTTGCAAACCTCGGGTTCCAGAGCGGGACCATACTGAAGGACCTGGGGATAGAGAGCCCTAAGGAGGAATGAAATGAAAAGAGGCATTTATACCCTGTTATTTATATTGGCAGCAGTCATCGTAACGGCAGGCTGCGGGGACAAGGTAAAGCCCGGCGTCAAGGAAGTGCAAAGGGAAAAAGTTACCGGGGTGTCACTTGAAACAATAAGGCCTGCAGAGGTTGCCGAGTACTTTGAGACCTCAGGTACGGTCAAGGCGAAGGCTATCAGTGTTATTGCGGGTCGTATGATGGGGTCGGTAACGTCTCTCAGGGTGAAGGAAGGTGACAGGGTCGGCGCCGGTCAGCTTCTCATGACGATCGATGACAGGGACGTTGCCCAGAGGGTAAAGGCAGCGGAAAAGGGTCTTCAGGGAGCGAGACAACACCAGTCTTTGTCTGACATTACCTATCAGCGCTATAAAAACCTCTATGATGAGAAGGCCCTTACCGGTCAGGAACTTGATCAGATCGAGACGCAGAAAAAAGTCAGTGATCTCGAATATGAAAGGGCGAAGGCCATGCTGGACGAAGCCCGCATTTATCAGGGTTTTACAAGGATCATCTCACCGGTTTCAGGGGTTGTCACGGAAAAGAAGATCGAGGTGGGAAATATGGTTGTGCCCGGGGTGCCGGTGCTTACTGTTGAGGACAACTCCTCCTACAGGGTCGAGGTGAACGTGGACGAGAAACTGGCTGACACAGTAAAGACCGGAATGGAAGCAGCAGTGTTCATAGAGGCCCTGAATAAGGAGCTTACCGGCAGAGTGACGGAGGTAGTGCCGTCGATTGATCCGCAGTCACGAAGTTTTCTCGTAAAAATAGCGGTCGGCGGCAAAGACCTTAAAAACGGTCATTACGCAAAGGTGTCCATACCAGTCGGGAAAAAACAGGCCCTGCTGGTCCCGAAAAAAGCGGTTGTAGCAAAAGGCCAGCTCACCGGGGTGTATACCGTCGATAACAATTCCGTTATAGCCTACAGGCTTGTGAGGGAAGGAAAGTCCTATGGTGACAAAGTCGAGATACTCTCGGGACTGAACCCCGGCGACACCGTGATTGTCGACGGGGTGGAAAAAGCTGTAGACGGTGGAATGGTAAACAGCAATAAACAGTAATCGGTAAAAAGTAACAGTGAACTCTGCAGCGGCACCTTATTCCAATGGGTCGCATATAAAGGAAATGCAGCGAAATTCCCCTTTTACTAGGGGGATCAAGTCCGCAGATACTAAAAGTAAGCATTAAATTGTGCACTAAGTTTGTTTTAAAGGACAAGGAATGGACATCGGTATATCAGGAAAGATTGCGAAGGCATTTATAAAATCAAAGCTCACTCCTCTGATTGTGCTTGCCTCACTGCTGCTCGGTATTTTTGCGGTGATAGTTACCCCCAGAGAAGAGGAGCCGCAGATCGTAGTTCCGATGATAGACGTTATGGTCGCGTATCCCGGGGCTTCTGCAAAAGAAGTGGAAGAACGTGTCACCAGGCCGATTGAGAAGTTCCTGTGGGAGATAAAAGGCGTCGAATACGTCTATTCAATAGTGAAGCCGGGAATGAACCTGACGATTGTCAGATTTTACGTTGGCGAAGATATGGAAACGAGCCTTGTAAAACTGTACAACAAGCTGATGTCTCACTATGACAGGATTCCTTCCGGTGTTTCCCAGCCGCTGGTCAAGCCAAAATCCATAGACGACGTCCCCATTGCAACCTTTACGCTCTGGAGCGACCGTTACAACGGCTATGAGCTGAGGCGCGTGGCCCAGGAAGTCTGCGAAGAGGTAAAGAAGGACAAGGATGTTTCCGAGACAAGCGTCATCGGAGGACAGAAAAGGCAGGTCAGGATAGTTCTCGATCCTGCGCGATTGAAGGCTTACAACTCATCGTCGTTTCAGATAATCGGGGCGCTCCAGAAGGCGAACTTTATTTTACCCTCAGGCGCTTTTTCTTCGGACAACAGGGAATACCTTGTTGAGACCGGCGCCTTTCTGAAGAATACCGATGAGATAGGAGCACTTGTAATAGGAGTACTGGACGGAAAACCTGTCTATCTCCGGGACGTTGCTCAGATAAAAGACGGGCCGGAAGAACCATCGAATTATGTATTCATGGGACTTGGCCCTGAGGCGGGGGAAAAAGGGATTTCATCAGTCTATCCCAAGTCAGGCCAATACGAAGCGGTCACCCTGACGCTTTCCAAGAAAAAGGGGGCGAACGCCAGTATTGTCGCTGATGAGGCGATAAAAAAGATAGCCGCCCTCAGGGGAAGCCTTATACCGTCGGACATAGAAGTTACCATAACAAGAAACTACGGAGAGACCGCCAAGGAAAAATCCAACGAACTCCTTGAACACCTGGTTATAGCGTCTCTTTCAGTCATCATACTGATAGCACTTGTTCTCGGGTGGCGGGAATCGATTGTGGTTGCAGTGGCTGTGCCTGTGACACTGTCTCTTACCCTGCTGATCAACTACCTGTATGGATATACCCTGAACAGGGTGACTCTTTTCGCCCTGATATTCTCGATAGGCATCCTCGTCGATGACGCGATCGTGGTGGTAGAAAATATCCACAGGCATTTCAGGATGCACAAGATAGAGCCGCTGACCGCGGTCCTGGCAGTCGACGAGGTCGGCAATCCGACTATTTTGGCAACATTTACCGTGATCGCTGCCCTGCTGCCGATGGCCTTTGTTTCCGGGCTTATGGGGCCGTATATGAGACCCATTCCTGTGGGCGCATCCGCGGCAATGATATTCTCACTCCTGATAGCATTTATCGTGAGCCCCTGGATGAGCTATAAGGTGTTGAAAAATGTGAAGCCTTCGGGGCACAAAGAGGATGAGAAACTCTATGGTTTTTACGAAAAGATCCTTGGCCCCCTTATTGACGACAGGAAGAAGCGCGCCGCTGCGCTCGCCTTTGTCCTGATGCTTCTTGGCCTCTCACTTCTGCTTATCCCTTTCAAGGGCGTTAAACTGAAGATGCTCCCCTTTGACAACAAGAGTGAAGTCCAGATCATACTGGATATGCCGGAAGGAGTTACCCTTGAAGAGAGCGCGGCGCTTGCCAGGGATATGGGGGAGTATATAAAAACCGTGCCCGAGGTGACGGACTTCCAGACGTACACAGGGACCGCGGCCCCTTATAATTTTAATGGTCTTGTGAGGCATTATTTCCTGCGTTCCGGAAGCAATGTCGTTGATTTGCAGGTCAATTTCGTAGGAAAGGGAGAGAGAAAAGCGCAGAGTCATGAGATCGCAAAACGTATGAGGCCTGAACTTAAGAAGATCGCCGACAGATATCATGCGAAATTAAAGGTGGCGGAGATCCCTCCCGGGCCGCCTGTCCTCAGCACGCTGGTGGCTGAGATATACGGGCCTGAGGAAAAGAGGCAAATCGAGATAGCTGCTGATGTTAAACGCATATTTGAAAATACCGAGGGTGTTGTTGATGTTGACTGGTTTGTCGAGGATGACCAAAAAAAGGTAACCTTTGATGTTGACAGGGACAAGGCTGCACAAAACGGCATAACAACCGAGGCTCTCAGCCAGAGCATGAGGGCAACGCTTGGAGGGGTGTCCGCAGGTCTTGTACATCTTGACAAGGAGAAAGAACCTGTTGATCTTTTTCTGCGTGCGTCTCTCCGGGAAAGGTCGGACATCACAGCGCTGAGAGAGGTCTCTGTGCCTTCAGCAAACGGCAGCCTGCTGCCCCTTTCAGAGTTCGTTAATGTCCGGGAAGGGACTGAGGACAAGACGATTTATCATAAGAACCTCAAACGCGTGGTCTATGTGACCGGTGATGTTGCAGGGGGCGCTGAGAGTCCCGTATACGCAATACTAAAAATGAAAGACGCAATAAAAAAGCTGAAGCTTGCCGAGGGCTATGAATTCAAACAGTATTATTCTGTGCAGCCCTGGCTTGAAAATACCTACTCCATGAAGTGGGACGGGGAGTGGCAAATTACCTATGAGGTTTTCAGGGACCTCGGGGTTGCCTTTGCGGCGGTACTGGTCCTGATCTATATTCTTGTGGTCGCCTGGTTCAGGAATTTCGTGACACCCCTGATCATTATGGCCCCCATTCCTCTGACCCTTGTGGGCATACTCCCGGGTCACTGGGTATTCGGAGCGTTTTTTACCGCAACTTCCATGATCGGCTTCATCGCGCTTGCGGGCATTATTGTGAGGAACTCGATCCTGCTGATAGACTTTGTGCAGATGGAGTGGCGCGATTGCGGAGGACTGAGGAACGCGCTGATAAAGGCGGGGGCTGTACGTTTCAGGCCGATAGCCCTGACAGCCGCTGCTGTTGTGGTGGGCTCTTTTGTGATGCTCTTTGATCCCATATTCCAGGGCCTCGCGATAGCTATGATGTTCGGAGCTGTCGCCGCCACCGGGCTGACACTGATCGCTGTACCTCTTCTCTATTATGAGTTTTTCAACAATAAAGTCTGCCCTTTGCGGGCTGAGGAATTTGAACTGGAAGCCGCGGAAAAAGAGAGCCGGGAGAATGAAAAATAAGTGATGCTATGGTATAATTAAACAATAATGCAACAATGAAATAAAGAAGTTGAGACTGAAAACAATCATGAAGGAGGAGAATAATGTCATACAACAGATGTTCATGCCAGAAATGCGGGAAAGAGTATGCGACCGTGATAGATAAAGATGAAGATCTTCAAAAGGAAGCCTGTCCCAATTGCGGGGAAAAGGAGCTGAAGCTGATTGGACTAATGAGTGTTGCCGAGGTGAACAGCCTTTTCTCCGGCGGGGGGTGAAGCCCGCGTGGGTGCTGAGACCGGTCAGGTCTCAAAAAGCTTAAAATTAAAAAGGGCGTCGCTGCAAAGCGCGCCCTTTTTTTCGTTGCAGTAATTGCATTTTTAAAGTGCACCTAAAAACAGCAGTTGCTCGCGCAAAGGCGCAAAGAAAAACAAAGACTTGGAATGGAAATATAGTCCACCATTATGGCTAGCCCAGTTTTAACTCTAACTCCTTGTTTTTGCTCAGCGTCCTCTGCGCTCTCAGCGGTTAAAGGTATTTTGGTATTTTCCTGGTCCCAAAGTGGGATGATCAGGTAATGCATATTGCAAGTTGAAGGGGATATGATTAGACTATTCACATGATCAGAAAGGCGCTAATACTGAAGGTCTTCGATGCGGCCTATATGCAGCGATGGAACGACAAGGTGAGGCCTGTGGACCTCGTTGAACTCGACAAGCAGGCGCATAAAATGGTCATGGCCTTTTTCCTCGGCAAGTTCGAAGAGGCGACCCCAGGCTTCAGCTGGACCGCGATAATAGAAGGGGGGATATTCGAGCTGCTTCAGCGTCTTGTGATAACCGACCTTAAGCCGCCGATCTTCTATAAAATCAAGGCTGACAAGGCGAAATATAAAAAGCTGAATGAATGGGTTTATGAAGAGATCAAGCCTATCATCTCTCCGCTCGGTAAAGATTTCTGCAGACGGTTTAAAGCGTATTTTCACGATTCCGGCGATATCAACAGGAAAATTCTGAGCGCTTCACATTTTTATGCCACGAAATGGGAATTCGATATCATAGAGCGCGCCAACCCCGACGGGTATGAGATAGCCGCGATAAAACAGGACCTGCTGAAAAAACAGGAGCGCTATTCCGGTCTTAAGGGGATGGGCCGGTTGAGGGAGCAGCCACGGTACAGGGACTTCATTGATTTATGCGGCCAGCTCCGGTTCCAGGCGCGTTGGGCCAACCTCCACCGGGTGCCGAAGACCTCTGTGATCGGCCATTCTCTCTTCGTCGCGATATTGTCTTATCTCTTTTCCCTTGAGATCGGCTCATGCGGTAAAAGGCGCGTCAATAATTATTTTACCGGACTTTTCCATGACCTCCCCGAGGTGCTGACGAGGGACATTATTTCCCCTGTCAAAAGGTCTGTCGAAGGGCTGAGCGAACTTATAAAACAGTATGAAAAAGAACAGATGGAAAAGGAGATCTACGGTCTGATCCCGAGGGAGTGGCACAAAGAGGTGCGCGACTTTCACTGAGAAGGAATTTGACAGCATCATCACCCTCAGGGGAAGGCGCAAGAGACTGAGCAGCGATGAGATCAACGCCAGGTATAATGCAGACATCTATAATCCCCGCGACGGCGAGCTTGTCAAGGCAGCCGACAGTCTTGCCGCGTTTATAGAGGCCTATGTTGCCATCAGGAACGGCAGCTACAACCGTGAGTTCCAGGAGGCGAAGCTGGCCTTCAGGGACATCTACGGCAGGGCCACTATTGCAGGCATCAACTTCGGGGAGATCTATGCCGACTTCGACTGACATCGGCGGCTTCAGGGAAAAGCTGCTGGGGCTTGTTGAAAAGTTCGACAAAGACAAAAGCCACTATCTTTCGAAGGGCTATCCGGAAGCGCAGGTAAGGCTGGACTTTTTGAACCCCTTTTTTGAGGCCCTCGGCTGGGACATCGAAAACAAAGGCCACAAAGCGCCTCATGAAAGGGACGTGATCGTTGAGCTTTCCCCTGAGACAACCGGACGGCCTGATTATAACTTCAGGATAAACGGCTCGACAAAGTTTTTTGTTGAGGCAAAGGCCCCTTCAATAGCGCTCGACGATGTAAACCATATACTCCAGGCAAAAAGCTACGCATGGTCGACGAAAGCAGTATATTTCGTGATACTCACGGATTTTGAAGAGTTCAAGCTCTTTGACGCGTCCTTAAAGCCGAATCCGAAATTCCCTCAGGAAGGTCTTTTGTTCGATCTCAAATATACTGACTTTCCGGACAACATAGAAAAATTATGGGAACTCTCCAAGGTGAGGGTTGAACAGGGCTCCCTTGAGACGCTTGTCCCGAAGGACACAAAGAGCAAGAGGCTCAGAATACCGCCTGACAAGTCCTTCCTCGAAGACCTGACAATATGGCGCACAGAGCTTGCCAAAGATCTTCACAAGAGAAATCCGGAGTTTGATGTCAAACTACTGAACGATGTTGTCCAGAAGCTCCTGGACAGGATCATCTTTATCAGGATCGCGGAAGACAGAAGGATCAGGCCTGACAGAGAACTATGGGAAATCGTCGGGCAATGGAAAGAAGAGGGCAGAAGAAAGTCCATAATGATCCATCTTCTGGACCTCTTTAAAGAAGTCAACGATGACTTAAACGGAGACATATTCAAGCCCCATGCCTGTGAAACCGCTGAAGTAGATTCGGTCCTTCTGGCAGAGCTCATAGAGTCCCTTTACTTTCCTAAAAGCAGATACCGCTTCGACGCCATTGGTGTCGAACTCCTTGGCAGTATCTATGAACGCTATCTCGGCAGCACGATAAGGGTGACGCCGCAGAGGGTGAAGGTCGAAGAGAAGCCCGAGGTCAGGAAAGCTGGCGGAGTTTTTTATACTCCGAAGTATATTGTCGATTACATCGTGAAAAATACGGTAGGCAAGATTATCGAGGGGAAGACCCCCAGACAGATAGAAAAGATAAAGATTCTTGATCCGGCGTGCGGCTCAGGCTCCTTTCTGCTCGGAGCTTATCAATATCTGATAGACTATCACCTTAAATACTACCGTGAGCATCCGAAAGAGGCCCAGACGCTTCATCTCTTTCCCTATTGGAATATCTCGCCGGAGGAACTGGCGCTGCCGCTCCATGAGAAGGCAAAGATACTGAGGAACAACATTTTCGGTGTCGACATCGATCCGCAGGCGGTTGAGATAACGATGATGAGCCTTTATCTTAAGGCCCTTGAAGGCGAGAGGGGAATGCTGCCAAAGAAGCAGCATCTTTTGCCTTCTCTTGGAAATAACATCAAATGCGGGAATAGCCTGATAGGTTATGACATCCTTGATTCCCTCCCACTTGAGGGGGGAGGGCCAGGGAGAGGGTGGGACGACGATACAATAAGCAGGATCAACCCGTTTGACTGGGATTCAAAATCTGTCGGCTTCGGCGAGATTATGGCCAACGGCGGGTTCGATGTGGTGATTGGGAATCCGCCGTATGTGCGGCAGGAGATGATCGGAGAGTTCAAGGATTATTTTCAGGGGCATTACGAGGTATACCACGGCGTAGCAGACTTATACGCCTACTTCATTGAAAAAGGTGTCTCGCTCCTGAATAAGAATGGACTTTTCAGCTATATCGTTGCAAACAAGTGGATGAGGGCGAATTACGGCGAACCCCTCCGGCACTGGATGAAGAAACAGCGCATTGAAGAGATAACCGACTTCGGCGATCTGCCGGTCTTTGAAAACGTGACTACCTATCCTTGCATTCTCCGTATCCGTAATGCAAACGCCGCTTCCCAGTTTTCCTCTGTCAAAGTAAAGACCTTGCGATTCAATAGTCTCTCAGAATATGTGAGCGAGAACTCATACACAGTCAACAAAACATCCCTCAGCGACAAAGGGTGGTCGCTGGTTGACGAGAAGTTGCGGGCACTACTGGATAAACTCAACGCAAAGGGAATGCCACTCGGAGAATTTGTTAAAGGGAAAATATATAGGGGTGTATTGACCGGCTTAATGAAGGCTTTTGTTATTGATGCTGAGACAAAAGCTCGTTTAATTCAGGAAGATGAAAAAAGTGAAGAAATAATAAAACCGTTTCTTATTGGGCGAGATGTAAAACGCTATGACGAACCGACTAGCGAAAAATATCTGATATTTACTCGACGTGGAATTGATATCAAGAAATACCCTGCCATTGCAGCTTATCTATCCTCATTCAAAAAAGAGTTGACACCGAAGGCGGAAGACTCAAGGGGTGATGATGGACCAGGGCGAAAACCTGGAGCCTATAAATGGTATGAAATTCAGGATACTATTAATTACTATTCAGAGTTTGAAAACCCGAAGATTATTTATGCTGAAATCGCAACACGAGGACAGTTCACTATTGATAAAAATAACTTTTTCAGTGAAACAACGACTTATATTATTCCTATGGAATCGAAATATCTACTGGGAATTTTGAACTCATCTCTGCTGACATTTATATTTTCAAAGATAAGTTCGGAGATTCGCGGCGGATTTTACAGATGGAAACGTCAGTACATAGAAATTCTTCCCATCAGAACTATTGACTTCAACATCCCCTCCGAAAAAGGCATCCACGACAAGCTCGTCTCCCTCGTCGACCGTATGCTCGACCTGCACAAAAAGAAAAACTCCCTTCCTCCATCTGCTGAGCGCGAAAAGATCGAGCGGGAAATTGCGATCACGGATGAAAAAATAGATGAGATTGTTTATGGACTTTATGGGGTGACGGAGGAGGAGAGTAGGATGGTTGAGGACAAACAGTTGTGACAGGTCATCAAAAAGAAGATTATAGGCTTCCTGTAACAATTCTGACTGATAAATATAAAGTGGAGAATGTTTTATGTAAAGTCTATCTGCCGTCGAGATTGACGAATTCGATCGATTTATTTTTCTATCCCGATGAAGACCAGATACTTAAGCTGGATGAGATATTTGAGTTTTCGATCGTAGGGGAGCAGATCGGTTTTTCTGGAGAGGTGGAAGTTAGGATTCAAGCAGACAAAATATATCTAAAGAATAGGTCTACCACACACTGGAGCCGTGATATTAAAGAGAGTATATTTGTGGGAAATCCAACGAGTCTAAAGGTTGTGAGATTATTGCATCAAACCAATGTTGGTTTAATCCAGAACAGATTGGGCTGTTTTTGGCTGACACCAAGTACAATGCTTGCTCCTTCAAAATTGGTCGAGCGATCTGTTGATGGAAATATAAAAGTTGAGACAGGCCGACAGTTTAAATTTGCTTTAACCAGTTTTATCCTTCTAGTTTTTGATAAACAGTTCCGTTTTATCGAAGATGAAAATGGGGATGAAATAACCTTTAGCGAACTTGTGGCAGAATTCAACACAGAAAAAGGGGCTTTAGATTTTTTTGAAAATAACATTATGGAGCACCTTGACGATTTCTTGCTGTTGGTGTCTTTCGTAGAACGGAGTCGTTGTGTTTGTCTTGGATGGGAAATTACAGATAACGAAGGTTACACGCGATACTATAGAAGAAATCTAGCAATTCCAGATTTAAAAAAGCCTCGGGGTTTTTTTGATGCATTATTTGACCTTCAGGATTTTGAGGAATTTATTGAACTAGCTTATGATAGATTTAACGGCATCGAAGTTAAAGAACTAATTCGTCATGCCATTCAATATACAATAGCGGCATATAGCACAGATAAAACTCTTGAGAGTTCTTTCTTATCTCTTTACACTGCACTTGAGACACTTGTGCTGCATTTCCGGAGAACTCATGGAATGGAGTCGGTTTTCGTATCAGAATGGAATGAGTTTCAAGATGATCTGAAAAAGTGGCTAAGAAATTATCCAATGCTTAAAAATGGAAAAGGAAAACGGATTTTAATTTATGAAAAACTACCGGAATTGAACCGAATATCTTTCTCTACTGCTTTTAACCACTTCTGCGCTTTTTATTCTATTGACTTAAGTGACCTCTGGCCTGTTCTGAAAAATTCCAGAGGAATTTCCATTTCTGAAATCAGAAACAAGCTTATCCATGGAGAAACATTTAATCCTTTGCAGCTAGGTGCTTTAATGGCGGCAAAAGAGCATTTGCAATGGATAATGGAACGACTTATTCTTGCAGTATTAGATTGGCCGATTTCAAGGTCGAGAGTTAATAAGGAATTTCTTGAACATTATATGGCGTGTCATAAAGATTGGGTGAAAGATCAAGAAGTTCTTTCTGCCTGACTGAAACGATGATTCTAGAAAGAGATTAGGGTGTTAGGATATTAACAAATGCGCATCGATTCGAAAGACACTTTAGCCGGCCAGTCAATCCTTAAAATCCGAGAATTTCTTAGGATCAATCAGTTATGCAATTGGGGTGAAGAGAGCGTTGGAATTGCCTTCAAAGTAGATTCGAAAACAGCAAAGGGAATTATAAGCGTTCTAGAGAGACGTGGATATGCAGAGCCAGTCCAAATATCCGGAAAAACGTATTGGAAAAATACCATTCAAGGAAATGCCTTGGCATTATCTTCAGCTGCAAAGCCAATTACACGCTCGACAGCAGAGAGAAAACTTAAGGAATTTCTTGAGCGAGTAATTGAAGTTAAAAAATCAAAATACTATCTTTATAAAGTATCGAAAGTTGTTGTTTTCGGCAGCTATTTAAGCGAGAAGGAAAAGATCAATGATATCGATATATCAATAAGCCTAGTCGCAAAGGAAAAAAATATGGACAGACGCTGGGCGTTATGCGAGCAACGAATTAGCGAAGCGATTTCTCACGGGAAAGTATTTAGAAATTTTACGGAACAGATAAGCTGGCCTCAACTTGAAGTAATCATGTTTCTTAAAGGCCGGTCGAGAAGTGTTGGACTCCATATTGACGAACCAGTAATAGAGATAGTTGAATATAAGGTCGTTTATAGTGATCGGGAATAATTCTGGAACAAATCTATCGTGTTATCGATGAGATTTTGAACAGATTGTTTTGTTTCCAACCAATGTCAAACTTGTTATAATGACGATAGATTGATGAGGGACGATAAAGGATTATGGTTATAAAGGAGGTTCTATTATGCCGGTAGTGGAAAAGAAGACAAAACATCCATACATATCAATAGATCCAAGGATTTCAGGGGGGCAGCCTGTTATCAGCGGCACTCGTATAAAGGTAATGGATATCGCCATCAATTATGAACTTCTGGGAATAAGCGCTGACAAGATTATTGATGAATACCCTCATCTGAGGCTTGAACAGGTTCACGATGCACTTTCATATTACTATGAACACAAGGATATGTTTGACAAAAAATATCGGGAAGATCAATCATTCCTTGCTCAGCTCAAGAAACAGTACCCTTCCAAGCTAAAAGCCAAACTTGGATGAAGATTTATGCAGATGAAAACATAGAAAATTCCATCATCGAGGGTCTTCGCAGGCGGAAGATTGAAATAGTCTCTGCCAGAGAACTTGGGTTCGCCGGCAAACCAGACGAATTTCATGTCAAAAAAGCATATGAAATGAAAGCGGTAATCCTAACTCATGACGCTGACTTTCTGAGAATAGCAAGCAGCCCCAAAGTAAACCATTGCGGAATAATATATTCTCATCCAAGAAGTGTTTCTCCCGGACAGTGCATCAGAGGAGTTGAATTAATAACAAGCATTTTGACTGATAAGGAGATGGAGAACCATATTGAGTTTTTATAACCCCAGCCTAAAATCAACCCACTGTTTACTGTTAGGCACATTGACTCCGATAAAACCTCTTTTATATTACATCCATGACTAAACCCGTCCTGGAAAGAGACACAGACCTCCGGTTTCCGCATTTTGTCGTTCTGAAGGCCTCTGCAGGGTCAGGGAAGACGCATACACTTACGGAGCGGTTCGTCCAGTTCATACTCTCTGATACAATCCCGAATAACAGGCTGAGAAATATACTCGCTGTCACCTTCTCGAACAACGCCGCGAGGGAGATGAAAGAACGGATCCTTTTGTGGCTGAAAGCCGTGTATTTCGAAGACCCTGAAAAAATGGGTGAACTCTCCTCGGTCCTCGGCCTTGACAGAGAACGTTTGGCTGAAAAGGCTGAAGCCATGATCGGCGCAATACTTGAAAATTACGCTGATTTTCAGGTCAGGACCATAGACAGTTTTATGGCGACTGTTTTCAAGGCATCGGCCCTTGACTTCGGGTACAACCCGGAATTTGATATCCTTATGAACAATGACGCGGTCATGGAATACTCCTTCAATCTTTTTTTAAGAGATGTGAGGGAAGGGTCGGACGGCGCGATATTGTTTGATGAAGTCATCTCCATGCTCAATGAAAATAAAGGAAAAGACACATCCTTCCTGTGGGACCCCTCATACGCCCTCCTTGACGAGATAAAAAAAATTTACAGGAAACTTGCAGCAACAGGAAATAAACCAAGGCTCGAGAATTACGCGGCTGAGACGGCTGTAATAAAGGAGAAGCTGAGGGAGGCGCTTGAAGAGATAGAAGTCCTGCTGGAGCAGTCAGGTCTCGAGCGGAGCGGAAAATCCACGTTCAGCGGGATTCTCTCCCTTGGTGAGGGAAGGAAGGTTCAGAGATATTATCGGGAAGGGCCTGAAGACCTTGCCTGCAAACAAGGTGAAAAAACCTGACAGCAGGGCAGAGGAATTTTATGGGCGGATAGCCGCAAGGTGGCTGGAGGCAGGGGAATTGATCAGTCAATACGCGTCGTACCATGTGCGGACCTGCCTTACGCCCTACCTGAAGGTATACGGACAATTCAGTCAGGTGGTTGAGGCTGTGAAGAGACGGCAGGGGAAGGTATTTATAGAAGACATCAACAGGAACCTGGCGGAATATCTCAACTCAGAGATTGTCCCTGATGTCTACTTCCGCATAGGCGAGACCATATTTCATTTTCTTATTGACGAATTTCAGGACACCTCTCCAATTCAGTGGAGGAACCTCTTTCCCCTGCTCGAAAATTCCCTCTCGCAAAACGGCAGCGCCTTTGTTGTCGGAGACACCAAACAGGCCATTTACGGCTTCCGCGCTGCTGACTATACAATCATGAAATCGTTTGAATCCCGGAATCCGTTCCCTTCTGCAGCGCATTCCGTTCAGGAACTCGAAGTGAATTACAGAAGTCTGCAGAGGATACTCGATTTCAATGACAAGGTGTTCAAGGATATCGTTGCAAAGAGTGGGTCATACAAAGACGCTGGTGAAAGAAGCGGACTGACGGACTATGTGCAGAAGGTCCGGGAGGGGCGGGAAAGCGCGGGATACGCGGAAGTCACCATATTTGAAAGAGATGATGAGTCGCCGCCTGAGAGGGAAAAGATAAAGGAAATTGTTAAGGAGCTGCACGAACGGGGGTACGGCTACGGTGATATAGCTGTCCTTACGCAAAGGAACGAGGACGCAGTCAGGGCCACTACCTGGCTGAATGAAGAGGAGATCCCTTTTATCTCATACAGCAGCCTTGATATAAGACGCAGAAAAATCACCGGAGAGATCGTTGCACTTCTGAATTTTCTTTCTTCACCCACCGATGATCTTTCCTTTGCCACGTTTGTATTGGGGGACATATTTGCCGCGACAACTGCTGAACAGTCTTCAGGGGATAGCGCCTGGCAGGTTCAGGGAATTTTTCTTTACACAGAGGAATGACCCCCCTCTGTACAAGGCCTTCCGGCAGGAATTCAAAGACCTCTGGGAAACATACTTTGCAGGACTTTTCAGGGCGTCCGGATACCTTCCGCTCTATGATCTTGTTACGGCGATATTTAATGTCTTCAGGGTCTTTGAGATCATGCAGGATGAAGAGGCGACCCTGGTAAAGATCCTCGAGGTTGTCAAGGATTTTGAAGGGGCGGGATATAACAGTCTGAGAGACTTTCTCGGGTTCGCCGGCGATGGAGAGGCCGGCGGAACAGAATGGACCATGGATGTCCCTAAAAACATGGATGCAGTACATGTCATGACCGTCCATAAGGCCAAGGGCCTGGGGTTCCCGGTCGTGCTGGTATTGCTCTACGAAGAGAGGAACAAGGGGTTTGATTATATTGTAGCTGAAGATGGAGAGGGGACGTGTCTGCTGAAGATCACAAAGGACGTCCTGACAAGCGCCCCTCATTTTGAGGGACTGTATCGCGAAGAGATGATAAAGGAGCAGGTGAACAGGCTCAACAGTCTCTACGTCGGCTTTACGCGGCCGGAAGAAGAGCTCTACGTGATAGGCGTCAAGGGCAAAAGCGATGGTTATCCCTTTGATCTTCTCCCGCTCAATGACTATCCGCCATCAGCCAGGCCTGACAGAAGACCGGTTGAAAAGGCCGAAGCTGTGCAGACCTTCTCTGTCCGGCATTCTCATACGCCGACGGAATATCATGCCGGTCCCGGCGAGATCATCAGTCTTGAGGAAAGGCGCAGAGGAGAATTCATCCACAGGGTATTATTTTTTGTTGAGTACGCGGGAGACGGATATGAAGAAGAGCTCCTCTCCACTATCAGGAAGGTCAAGGACGAGTCTGGCGCTGAATATCCTGCTGAAGAGATAAAAGAGACGCTGACCGGTTTGATAGAGCTTGAAGGGCTGAATGAATACTTCAGACCTGAGACAGGCAGGCAGGTCAGGCGTGAACAGGAATTCTCGGATGGTGAAGGAAGACTTTTCAGGATGGACAGGGTGGTCATCGACAGAGACAAAGTAACTGTCATAGATTATAAGACCGGAAGAGAAAAGGACACAGAGGAAAAATATCAGACCCAGATGAAGACCTATATGAAAATCCTGAAGGCAGTTTATCCCGGGAAGGATGTCGAAGGTATTATCGCCTATGTGGACCGCAAAGAGGTGAGGAGGCTGTTTTGAAGGTACTGCTGACCTCTCCGAAAAGGGGCCTGATAAAAGAGATAATCCCGTTACTGAAGTGTGAGGGACGGGATTACTCCTCCAACCTGGTCGTGTTCCCGGGCAGAAGACCGTCTCACTACCTCAGGAAGGAACTCGCAAAGGAGATGAAAGGGAGTTTTGTCCCGCCTGTTATCTTTTCGATAGACGAGTTTGTAGATCACCTTTATGAAAAGAATTACGCCGGAAGAAAGCTGGAGGGTATAGACGCTGTTGCTCTCCTCTACGAAATCCACAGGAAGGCCCCGGACCCGCTTGGCGGAGGGAGCTTTATGACGCCTGACAGTTTTTTTCCGATAGGGCTGAAGATATACCGGGACATAGAGGAATTATATATTGAGGCTATTGATTATCATCTGGTGAAGGCGATCGAACCCTACGCGGAAGAAGGCATACCCGAGCAGACCCTGAAGAGGCTCCAGTCCCTGTCCTTTTTCTATGAGTGGTTCTATAAAACCGTCAGGGAGAGGGGCTTTTCAACGAGGTCTCTCAGATACCGGTCGGCTGCCGAGACGTTCGATGAGAGCGGAGTTGCTGGTTTTCAGAAGGTGATCTTCGCAGGCTTTTTTGCGCTCACCCGGTATGAAAAAATATTGTTTAAAAAAATGCTTTTGATGGAGAATACTTGCTTTATCTTTCAGACAGGGAAGGGCATGAAGGAAAAACTTGCCGAACTGGGCGTCAGTCCCGCGGCTGAGGAATGCGAAGACTCCGGACCTGAGGTCCATTTCTACAGCAGTCCGGATTCCCATGGACAGGTATATGCACTGGCGCACCCTGCTTGAAAAAGAAGAAGGACAGGGCGGGCTTGACCTCGATAATACGGCCATTGTGCTGCCTTCGTCAGAGACCCTCTTCCCTCTTTTACGCCAGGGGATTGCCATGCTGGACGAAGACACCTACAATATTTCACTGGGGTATGCGCTGCAGCGGACGCCTGTTTTTGCCTTTCTCAACAGTATCATGGAACTCATAACCACGATGGACGGTGACCGCGTCTATGTCCCGGACTATCTGAATTTCGTCCTGCATCCGTATACAAAAAACATCTACTGCAACACCAGCGCTGAAATCAGCAGGATACTGTTCCATACCCTGGAAGAAACGCTCACAAAATACAGGACAAAGACCTTCGTAAGCCTGGCTGAGATCGAAGGGGACGCAAAACTATTTCAGCTTGTGCTGGACAAGCTCCCCCAGGATGAAAGCGGCGTAACAAAAGAGGTCCTTGCTGAACACCTGAGGAGTGTTCACCATAATACCATCGGGAAATTTCTTTCTTTCGAAAATGTAAGGGATTTTTCCCTGAAGTGCATTGAACTGCTCACCTATATATTCAACAACAGCACCGCGAAGCTGCATCCTCTTTTTTATCCTTTTTCTGAATCTTTTGTGCGGTCGCTTGAGCTCATCTCCCGGTCGCTGATGAAGGAGATAGTTTTTACGGAAAGGTCGAGCTATTTCAGTTTTTTCAGAAAATACATAATGACCTGCTATACGCCTTTTGAGGGAACTCCTGTAAAGGGCCTGCAGGTGCTGGGTTTCCTCGAGACCAGGAACCTCAGGTTTGACAGGGTCTTTATCCTGGACGCGAATGAAGAGGTGCTGCCGGACACTAAAAAAGAAGATACGCTCCTGCCGTTCAGGGCGCGTGAGATACTCGGTCTTCCGACCTATCAGGACAGAGACGCCCTTGTCGGAGTATTATTTCGAGACCCTCCTCCGGGGAGCTGGTGAGGTCCACCTTTTCTTCGTAGAGAATGACAAGAAGGAGAGGTCCCGCTTTGTCGAGAGGCTGCTCTGGGAAAGACAGAAGAGGGACAGGACAACCGATACTAAAAACTACCTGAACTCCGTGCAATATAAGACCGGACTCAAAAACAGTCTGCCCCCGGACATCATTAAAACCGATGCAGTGGCCGGGTTCCTGCGGGAATTTACCTACAGCGCCTCGGCGCTGGATACATACCTGCGCTGCCAGCTGCAGTTTTACTACTCCTATGTCCTGAGGGTCGATAAAAAGGAAGAGATCTCGGGTGATATAGAAAGACAGGATATAGGCAAATTCGTGCACCGTGTCCTTGCGCAATATTTCTCAGCGAGAAAGGGCCGTCCCTTGAACGCAAAAGACCTTGATATCGCGGAGCTGAGCTTCCTTATAAACCGGCTTTTCGCAAAAGAATATGGGGAAGACCCCGCAGGTGAGGTCTATCTTTTAAGAAAACAGATAAAGAAACACCTGAAGGATTTCTTCCTGAAGTATTTTGTTCCCCTGATCAGGGATGAAACAGTGACTGTCCTTTCAACAGAAGAGGACATTCGCATCAAGAGAGGTCCCTTCTTCCTCAGAGGCCGTATAGACGCCGTCATGCAGCGGGGGGACAAGACAGTCATTATTGATTATAAGACCGGCTCCAACCCCAATTACCTGAAAATCAATTTTGACAAACTGGATATTGAAGACAGAGACACCTGGAGCGGGGCAATCGGAAGCATTCAGCTCCCCTTTTATCTTATGCTCTACCTGGAACATACCGCAAAGACCATAAGGGACGTAAACGCCATGTTCCTGCTCCTGGGCCGTTCTTTGATAAACAGAGAGATAGAACTCCCTCTGTTTACTGAAAATGACGGAGAGGAAAAGTACGAACTGCTGAAAGACCTGCTTTTCCGCCTGCTTGACGAAATCACTGATCCCGCTGTCCCGTTCAGCTTCCGCGGCCTGACAGGAAAAAGACCTGTCCGGACTGCAGTTATCAGAATATATGCGGCACACAGTGGATAGTGAAATAGCTTCAGACGATTTATTTTATCTTTTCCCGAATATGGCGCAGATGGACTTCCCTAGTTCCGTGTCTACGATAAACGCCCCATCATTGTGCAATTCGGCAATAACGTCTATCTTATTTATCAGGGTGCCCATAGACTTCATGCAGCCGACGATCTGGAGAATCTGGATGTTTGGCATATCATAAAGCCTGCTTATCTCAGCCAGTTGCTCTTCACTTCTGCCATATATCTCATCGATGATAAGGATGATCTTGTCCTTAAGGCTGAATAAGGTATTGATATCGTCGATCCTCCTGATGTCGTTTTTCAGGGACGTGATATATCTGAGGTATTTTTCGTAACTCCCGGGTCTTGATTTTCCCTCGAAATCCACAGGATTGCCTGTGTAGTATACGTTGGTCTCGTCCTGCAAAGCCTGGACCGTATTTGTTATCTTGCCGACCCCTTTTATTCCGCATACCAGAATGTTCTTGCAGCATTTGATGACCGCCTTCATGTTTTCCGCGTTATCACCGGTGAAAACAATATTGCTGCATTTTCCCACTGGGGCTTTCTTCATGATATCTCTATGATAACCGTTTACAGATAATTTTTGCAGTCTGATTTTGTCAGACATTATCAATCTCGCCTGAATGTAAATCTTAACCGCAGAGACACAGCCAACAACAATCTCTTTACCGCAGAGAACGCGGAGAACGGGGAGGCTGTGGAATGCGGTCCTTTTATTTGGCGGCGTCTCAGCGCTAAATGAAACACATATCTCTGCTATCTCTGCGGCCTCTGCGGTGAATCACGGTTTGAAACGGCGGGCTATCAGACCCACTACCAGGCTGACAAATGCTTTCTCTAAGAAGATCTAAAATCTTGGTTATACCGTGGCCCTTCATTTTATGTATTATAACTTCTGTCGCATACACCAGACCTTGAGAGTAACACCGGCTATGGAAGCAGGGTTACAGAACGGGTTTTGGATATTGAGGATATTATCGGCCTATTAAAATAATGGATATTGGAACTCTATTTTACGAAATTCAATAGCTTTAACATAACTTTTGGAAAAAACATTTATGGTTATTGGTTTCGCTGGCGTAAACGCTGGCGATTGCCATACAAACGTAAAACTATTAGGATGCTGTTTAGTTACCCCATAACTGCTCAATATATAAATATTATAACCTTGAAAGAATGCTTGTCCCTTCTTAATTTCTCCACTAAACTCAATTTCAAACGCTACAGGTTCAATAACCGTATCGGTTTGTAATATAACCTCAAGGCCATAGGGGAATTGCGATTCGGTAGATACAATCTGTTTTTGGCTAGCTATCCGAATACTGGCTAGGTTCGGGGCGGGACTCTCTTTTGAAGGTTGTGACTCTGATTGTATCAAATGCGAAGGCTGATACTCATTCAGAAAGTCCGTCCCTTGCAATGCTGGCGAAGATGAATCCTTGAAGCGCGCTGTGTAACTATGACCGACGATCGGGATAAAACTATAATGCAGGCAATATTTATTATCCTGCTGATCCACGATGACCCCATTTGATGTATTAGCAACCACAATAGATATAGATGAAGGAGTTGTAATATCCTTCACTTCGACATAGTAGGGAGCCATGCTCCTGTTCGGGAGTCCACATAGGCTGAAAACATGGGAGAGTGTAATGGAAGTGGTTTTCTTATCAGGTGTTAATTCTGTTAGAGGCGTTTCTTTTTTCTTTGTTGGTTTAACGAGCTGAGGCACTGGTCTCTCTACTATTTCTTTACCTACTGGTTGTTTCGGCTGTTCGGTTTGTTTTAGTGGATGATCCTTAATCCATTGTTCTTTTATAGGATTCCAACTTATAGCTACAAGTAGCAATATCGCAGCGAAGGAAAATAAAGTTTTAAAAAACCAATGCCATTTTATTGTCAAAGATGACCGGATAATTAGATCAATTACGATTCCACTCAATGTGAGTATGAGGCATATTTTTAGCCATGATGTCACAGGGAACACCACACTGACGATGGCAATAACAACACCTGCATAAAATTCAAGGGTCGAGCGCGATAGCATTTTATCAGCCTGACTTGATCCCATGCCGCTATTCTATCATTTAGGCAAATAGGAGGGGTAAAATTTTTTCATTTCAAACTGACCCACTACCCAGACCCCCGGCGCAAAGTGCTATATTAGGCGGCTTTATGTTATTATCAATGCCTTATGGAACAGCGTCTCCAAAAAATAATTGCAGAAATGGGACTGGCTTCGCGCCGGAAGGCAGAGGAATTCATCATCGAAGGCCGTGTGACTGTAAACGGCAAGGTCGCCACGATCGGGATGAAGGCAGACACACTGAAAGACCATATAAAAGTAGATGGGAAGCTCCTTTTCAGACCGGAGAAGAAGGTCTATTTTGTTTTAAACAAGCCCAGAGGGGTAGTGACGTCCATGAACGATCCTGAGGGGAGGCCGACAGTGCAGGATTTTCTGAGAGGCATAAAGCAGAGGGTTTATCCTGTGGGCAGGCTTGATTATGATTCAGAGGGCCTGCTTATTCTTACGAATGACGGCGAATTTACCCATGCTGTGCTGCACCCCTCGAAAAAAATACCTAAGACCTACCTGGTCAAGATTAAAGGCAATCTCGAAGATGAGAACCTGGAGAAGCTCAGGAGCGGTATCAGGCTGGACAGGGCAGTCACAGCCCCAGCCAAGGTGAAACGTTTGCGCAAGACAGAGAGCAACTCCTGGCTGGAAATGATCATATACGAAGGGAAAAAACGTCAGATACGCAGGATGCTTGAGAGAGTTGGGCATTCCGTCATCAGGCTGATGAGAATAAAGATCAACGGGCTCGATATGGGGCCGCTGCAGCCCGGCACCTGCCGTGAGATTTCTTCCGAAGAGCTGAAAATGCTGAAAAAGGAATTGAACATAGGGGGGGCTTCATGATCCGGGACAAAGGTTGTGGTGAAGTTAATACCTCTGATATAGGTTCTGTTAAGACATTAATGGGTTGGGTTTTCAGGCGCAGGGACCACGGCGGCCTGATCTTCATTGACCTCAGGGACAGGAGCGGACTCTGCCAGGTGGTCTTCAGCCCCGAGGTTTCCGCCGGGGCCCATGAGAAGGCGCACGACATCAGGTCAGAGTACGTAATAGCAGTTTCCGGCGAAATTCGCCGGCGGCCGGAAGGCACTGTGAACCCCGACCTGCCTACAGGTACTACGGAAATGTATGTACAAAATCTGGAGGTCCTGAACGAGGCCTCCCCCCTGCCTTACAGCATGGAAGAGGCTGCTGACGCAGGTGAGGCGCTCAGGCTGAAACACAGGTATCTTGACCTCAGACGGCCCGAGATGCAGCGGAATATGGTCCTGCGGCATCGGATAACAAAATTGCTAAGGGATTTTCTTGATGAAAAGGGGTTCCTGGAGATTGAGACCCCGATGCTCACAAAGTCAACACCTGAAGGGGCCCGGGATTATCTCGTGCCCAGCAGGCTGAACCCCGGACATTTCTATGCACTGCCCCAGTCCCCTCAGTTGTTCAAGCAGATATTGATGGTTGCCGGCATGGAAAAATATTTTCAGGTAGTAAAATGCTTCAGGGATGAAGACCTAAGGGCCGACCGTCAGCCTGAGTTTACCCAAGTCGACCTGGAGATGTCTTTTGTGTCGAGGGATGAAATCATATCTCTTATGGAAGGGATGATTAAGAGGCTGTTCAGGGAGGTCCTGGATGCTGATATAGCGGCGCCGTTTCAGAGGCTGAGTTTCCACGAGTCGATGGAGAGGTTCGGCAACGACAAGCCTGATATGCGTTTTGGTCTGGAGCTCAAAGACATGGCGGACCTGGCAGGCAAAGGCTCGTTCAAGGTTTTCCTCGACGCGCTCCAGTCAGGCGGCATGGTCAAGGCCATTAACGGGAAGGGCATGGCAGGCATCTCGCGGAAAGACATCGATACGCTTACAGGAGAGGCCCAGGCCTTCGGCGCCAAAGGGCTTGCCTGGATAAAGGTGAAAAATGGTTTTGAGTCTCCGATAGCCAAGTTTTTTTCTGAAGATGTTCTGAAAACGATGGCCGGAAGGCTTGAGGCTGAAGAGGGCGATATGATGCTGTTCATAGCAGATAAACCGAAGGTTGTCTATGACGTCCTTAGCCGCATGCGTCTCGAACTCGGCAGGAAACTCAACCTGATACAGCCGGGATATAAATTTGTCTGGATAACGGATTTCCCGTTGTTTGAGTGGGCTGAAGAAGAAGGCCGTTTCCAGGCTATGCATCATCCCTTTACCTCGCCGCTGGCCGGTGATATGGACAGGATGCTTACCGGAGATATCAGTGATAAAGACCTGCTCTCTTCTTTAAAGGCGAATGCCTACGATATTGTTCTGAACGGTTACGAGATAGGCGGCGGCAGCATCAGGATACACAACCAGAAGACACAGAAAAGGATGTTCGAGCTTTTGAATATATCTGCTGAAGATGCTGCTGTGAAATTCGGTTTTCTCCTGGACGCTCTCCAGTACGGCGCTCCACCTCACGGCGGGATTGCGCTGGGGCTCGACAGGCTTGTGATGCTGATGGCGGGCGCCACATCCATCAGGGACGTGATAGCCTTCCCGAAAACACAGAAGGCCTTCTGCCTTATGTCCGGGGCTCCGTCAACCGTGGATACAAAGCAACTCAGGGAACTGCATATCAAGACAGATGTGCCGCTGGAGTAGCAGGCGGTTTCTACCTTATTGTCCCTGCTGACGGATTTCCATTTACCCGAATACCGCAGTGAAAGAAGTAAGCAGCGGGGATGCAGGATAGATCATCCAGGATATAAAAAAAGCCCTGGGCTAGTGCAACCATGACACTTTTATAAGTGGGTGCCTCGTTAGATGCTTTAGGCTTCCTCCTCACTGCCGGAGGCCTGCTCACCACAGTCTAAACCTGGTTCCCTTTGCCCTTAATTCCAGTTCTCTGGTTACCCTAATCCAGGGTCTTTATCTTCTTCTTTAATCAAAGACTATCATCCTTTATTTCAGCTGTCAAGGGGTATAATTTTTTTATGTTGTCAACAAATAGAATTGTCCGGTTATGGAGCACATAAACTGTCCGGTCAGTAGCTATTGAATATCAGGCAACTTTTTTATTGCAGTTGGAGACCTCCTTCCCTTTGGAATTAAAGGACGCCAGTTTTCTGTGTCCGTGGAATATGGCGATGGTTTTGTTTGTATAGCGATGAACACGGACCTTCACTTTAACGTAGTGAAAGCGGTACTTATCGGGCTGAATCTGGAGGGTCATACCATCGAATTTGACACAATTGTCATTACCAACCGTACGCTCATACTGTTCGCAGAGGGTGTCTTGAAGAGGTGTTCCGACCCATGGCACGAACATGCTGGCTGACTCCTCTGGGGTCACAGCAAACTCCTCGTTAAAGGCAGGCATATAAACGTCACGGATATAGACATTGGCTTGTTTAATTTCCGTGATGCCGGCAAGGGCGAGTTCTTTGACAAGCCTCTCCTGGTGGGTACGAAAGGCGCGTTCAGAGCGTCCACGGGCCTCGGGAGAGTAAGCCGGAATCATCTCAATCCCTAACTGCCTCATGGCACGACCGAACTGAGTCAGATTCTCCTTGTCCACTTTCTTCCCCGCCTCAGGGGTATGCCAGTAGTGGCTGCCGCGATCAGTATAAAGTGAGGCAAATACTCCGTGCTTGTCGATGACCTCATTGACTCCCTGAAAACTGCTCTGAGTCCCTTCTTCCTCGACAAAGAACATCGAGTAATGTTCACTGGAAGCATCATCCATCGTTACTATCAGATCCCATAACTTCCCTGGTACCCACTCATGCTTGGAGCCGTCCTGATGCAGCATCATTCCGATATACGGAGCCCGTGGTCGCTGTTTCCGGTGAGTTCCCTTGAGGGAAGCCTTAGACACAAGCCCCCTGCCCTGCAGGGTATTCTTTACCCATGTGTAGCTTCTGAGACCTCCGTGAGACCTCTGATACCAACTGTAAAAGTGTTTAACTGTAAATCCCTGATACCGGTTGTTGTATAAATCTGCCAGGGCTATTATCTCATCAACCGGCGCACTACGGTGCGATATTTGTCCTAAACGCCTATCTACAAGCCCTTCCATCCCCTCCTCCTCATATCTGACCAGATATCGCCGATACGTGCGGTCGCATACCCCAAGCAGTCTTGCAGCCTCCTCCTGTGTCAATCTCCCCTTTTTCCATCCTTCATATGCCTCCTCAAATCTCATCTTCCGTACCTCCTGTAGTATTTCTGTCCTTTTCATGGATGGCTCTCCTCTCTTGCCATCCAATTTTAACCGGACAGTTTATGTGCTACAGATAAGGACAGTTTACTTGCTCGCTACAGGGGTATAATTTTTTTATTTTTTTAAGACCAAATTTTTGCTGGTTATTCAAAGTGCTTCATGATTTCAGACTTATTAGTTTTTGTTAAGTTCGCATTGACATTCTTGTCCAGATTTGACTTTACCTCCGGATCGAGATTTTCAACTACCAGGCTATTCAATTTATGGGCTGCTGCAAACCACCACTTTTTGGCCCTTTCCCTGTTGATTATGGCAGTGATGTCTTTCGCGATGAGTCTCGCGGCCTTTCTTTCCGCCTCTAATTCAATATTGTGGGGCTCGCCATAGCCCTTTGCGGCTCCGTTTTTCCCTCCGCCGACTCCGAACCTACCTGCCTCGTCACTCACCTTTTCACTCAATTTCCCATGTCCTTCAACAGAATCATAACTTTCTACAAGGTTTATTTTGGGGCTTCCTGGAGAGTCTGTTGATAATCTATAAGCCCTGAAGTGTCCCAAGTCAACTGCGATAATCAATCTGTCCATGGTTTTCCTCCTGTATAAAAGCAGTATATCAGGGTTGAGACCGTTATTGAATCACAAATTTCTAACACTGAATAACTTTTTTTATGCGAGATGTGAAAAGAAGTGTAATCGGGGATAAAGCCCCGCCTGTGTGCGGCAAGTAAAATAAAATCTGCTTTGCAGACCTTGAAATTGTTAAAATAATATGGTGCCCTATTAGCCAAAACTGTATCAGAAGGAAGTCAAACAGTAGCGGGCATTCCGGAGGAATAATATTCTGTTATGATAACTGACAACAGCCTTTTTCTCTTAGAATTTCATAAGCTTCTCAGTGTTATATCCGCTTTTGCCCACAGCGAAGGCACGAAAGAAGCAGTATCAAAAATACGGCCTTTTCAACGGCGTGAAGAGATCGAAACGCGTTTTGGGCAGGTTCAGGAAATAAACAGGATCTCTCAGCAGGGGAACCCGCTGAAGCTGTCTGCATTTTCGGATATTTCACATTTTATCAAAAGGTCGCGGCCTGAGGGGGCCGTCCTCGAAGCGGTTGAACTATCCGCCTTCGTCCCTGTTTTGAGCATAGCCTCTGAGATATCATCCCAGATTATGGAAGACCAGGAACTTCTTTTTTTAAGGGACCTTGCAGGCGCTCTTACCGGTAATCCTGATATCCTGAAGCGGCTCAGGAAATCCATTGACTCTGAGGGCAATATTCTCGATACGGCGTCCTCTCTGCTTGCCGGCCTGCGGGGTCAGAAAAGAAGGCTTGAAAACAATATCCAGAAAAACCTTGAAGAGATGACGCGCGATAGCAGGATCGCGGTATTTCTCCAGGATGATTTTATCACCAAGAGAGCCGGCCGGTGGGTCATACCCGTCAGAATGGATTCTAAGGGACAGGTACCGGGTGTCGTGCACGATGTTTCCAAATCCGGTGAAACCGCTTTTATCGAGCCCCTTGCTATCTTGCATCAGTCCAATGAACTCGAAAATATAATTGCAGAGGAAAAGGCCGAGGAGATACGCATTTTGCGGAACCTGTCAACGCAGATCCGGGAGAGGGCGGATGAGATTACTGAAGATTATAACTGTGTTTTGCGCTTTGATCTCCTTCATTGCATAGCACGATTTTCCGAACTCATGCATATGCAGGTCCCGGTGGTGCGGGAAACCGGCAGGATCCATCTTGTCCAGGGAAGACATCCCCTTCTGTCCCAGGCCCTTCTTAAGACCGGCAAGGGACAGGAGGTGGTGCCTCTGGATGTAACGTTGGGCGGAGAAGACACTGTCATGGTCATTACGGGCTCCAACGCAGGAGGGAAGACCATTTCGTTAAAGACTATAGGGCTGCTTTTGCTTATGGCGCTGTCAGGGATGCCGGTCCCTGCAAATTCCTCATCCGTCTTCCCGCTCGTGAAAAAAATGCTTATTGACATCGGGGATGAACAGTCCATAGAAAACAGTCTTTCCACATTTTCCGCACATGTGTCTAATATTTCGGAGATTATCCGGAATGCCGATGAAGAGACTATGGTACTCATTGACGAACTCGGCACAGGCACTGATCCTGATGAAGGGGCCGCGCTTTCCTGCGCTGTTTTGAAAGAGGTTCAACAGAGAGGGGCGCTGGTTTTTGCGACAACGCATCTTACCGGGATAAAAGGGTTTGTGCACAGGACAGACGGAATGATGAACGCGTCCATGGAATTCGACCAGAAGACCCTGACCCCTTTGTACCGGCTGAGGATGGGAGATCCGGGCCAATCGCATGCCCTTGACATAGCCAGGAAATATGGTCTTCCCGACCGTGTCCTTGATGCTGCCAGGGAACTGCTTGGAGGAATAAGCCTGGAGTTTGAGAACCTGATAGCCGACCTGAACGAAAAACGGACTGGGTATGAAAAGGCCTTTGTTGAACTGGAAAACAGGCGGGCGGAGCTGGAGAGAAGAGAGAGAGAGTTTGAGGAAAAAACTGTCGCGTTGCGGATTAAGGAGAGTGAGATCCTTGGGAATGCGCACAGGGAGGCCTCGGACATTGTCTCGAATCTGAAAAGACAGCTGCATCTGCGCCTCGAAGAGATGAAGAAGATGGACAGAGAAAGGATCCGCGAAGAAATAAAACAGGTTGAAAAGACGCAGAAATATTTGCAGGAAGAGCGCAGGAAGTTTGAGAAAAAACACGGGGAACCCCCTGATATAGATAAACTTGCCCGGGGAGACGTACTTTTTGTCGAGTCCCTTGGTCAGGACGCAACAGTCGTTGAGGTCTTTCCCAGGAATGGAAGGCTGAGGCTAAGGGCCGGGAATATGGAGATCGAGGTCCCTGTTTCCGATACATGCAGGGAGAAAGGAACCGGGTCTGTTTCCGTCAAGGCAGATACCGTAGGGCTCTCAGTTCCAGAGGAGGAAGCAGCAACGAAAATCAGACTCGTAGGGCTGCGGGTTGATGAGGCCCTCTCGGAGTTGGAGCCGTTTCTCAACCACGCGGCTCTTGCCGGATTTCAGGAGGTAGCAGTCATCCACGGCATAGGAAAGGGCCTGCTGGCGCGTGCTGTAAGAGAGCATCTGCACGGACACCCTTTGGTGAAAAGCTACAGGAAGGGCGAACAGTCAGAAGGAGGGGCCGGGGTCACCATGGTGGTCCTTGTCTGATAAGTTGACCTAAACGTTTTCCATAGTCCTGCTTTTTTTATTTTTTTTTGCGACCTATAGATTTGATGAGAGGTGATATATGGGAATTGCAGATTATTTCAAACCGGTAATGTCCATGAGCGCTGAAGAGGTCAGGGAATTTCTGAAAGACAGGAACCTCGATGACTATAATCTCATAGATGTGCGTCAGCCGGCAGAATATGAAAGAGGGCATATTCCTGGTGCGCGCCTTATCCCTGTCGGTGAACTCCATGACCGCATTCAGGAGCTTGATCCTGATAAGCCTACCATTACTTATTGAGGCTCAGGTGTCCGCAGCCGTGCTGCTGCGTCGCTTTTGGAAGGAGAAGGGCTCAGAAATGTTTACAGTATGCTGGGAGGTATGCGCGCATGGGAAGGCGGCGTTGCGGAGGGTGTGCCTGAGGCGGGCGCAGCCTACTTTGCCGCAGCAGGCAAGCCGGAGGAATTTATAGCCCTCGCATGGATGCTGGAGGAGGGCTCGCGGAGGTTCTATGCGGTGGTCCCGTCGCTTGTGGCTGATGAGGAGACAAAGAAACTGTTCAGCGAACTTGCTACTGCAGAGGAGCATCACAAATCCTCGCTGGTCAATCTCTACAAGACATTTACCGGTGAGAAACCAACATCGGATTTCCCGGAATCTATTATCCCGGGCGCAGCGGCCGGTGATACCATGGAGGGTGGAATGAGCGTCAGCGGGGCCCTGAAATGGGTAAGGGATAAAAACCCGGAAGCGATATTCGAATTAGCTATGGCCCTTGAAACCAACTCTTACGATCTTTACATTAAAATGAGACGTCAGATGAAAGATACTGAGTCCCAGAAGGTGTTCGACCGGCTTTCAAAAGAGGAGAGGAGGCATCTTGAACTGCTTGCCGAGCTTTTCGAGAGAAAGATATGACCAAAAAAGTGCAATCGCTGCCAGACCGAGTCTACCCCATATGATTCATAAACTTTCGTGGGAATAAGGCGGAATATAGCATTCTCGCTCATTCTCGTCCTGGTATGACACCGGGACTCCGAGGGCTTCTGCCTCTTGAATTCATATATCTGTGCTGTCGGAATATCGGCAAAAGGATCTGCTCAAATACCATATTCCACCTTATTCCGGTTGGGGCTGTCTGAAATTTATTAATTATATACTTTAAAGCTGGATGTATTCCTTCGCAAGCGCGGGATAGAGCCTCGGGTTGAAAAGGATATTGGTCATAAAATAACATTCGTGGGTGCAATAACATCTTCCGTTCATGATTGACCCGATGATTTTTCCTGCCTTGTCCGATTGTGACACTTTTTTCAGGTCATAGTCATAGTCTTTCACATTACCGAAGGCTTCTGTCAGGATCTCGCACGGATAGACATCTCCTCCTTCCGTGAGCACAAGGTTCAACCTGCCTGCATAGCAGGGGATAAGCCTTCTCTGATCGAGCATCGTCCGGTTTATTAGGCGTCGCTGAAGAATATCCTGTGCTGCTTTGATTCTGGCGCCCCTGAATCTGTAGATGCTGGATATGTTGTCCTTTAGATTATTCTCAAGCCTTTCTATGGCATGATGGTATTTTCTGTAATCAAAGTCTTTAAAACTGCTCTCTGCGAGACTACCCCGTATCAGGGAGATGGTATGAGTCTTGACGCCCCTCAGGGTATTCACGAAGTCAATTATTGAATCCATCCTGTCCTGGTTTTCGGAGCAGAAGACTGTATTGATGCCAAGTTCAAAGTTAGGATAGGTATCGAGGAGTCCTTTGAGCAGATGGTAGGTATCGAGAGTTTTTTCGAAACTGCCGGGGGTATTCCTCAGTGCGTCGTGTTCATCATAGAGTCCGTCCATGGAAAGCTTGACTGCTATGATACTTTTAGGACTTTGCTTGAGTATTTGCTCAGTCTGTTCTTTTATCAGTTCGGGCAAGAGGCCGTTTGTCGGGAAAAGAATGACCGCAGGTTTGTTGTTCCTGTAGAAAATACTGCTTATTTCAACGAGATCTTTCCTGAGGTATATTTCACCCCCTGAAAAGGCGAGCCAAAGGAGCGAGGCCAGTGATCTGGAAATTTTTTCTATTTCATCCAGGGAGAGCTCTGGTTCGCGTTTCTTATGCTTGTCTGTCTTCAGATAAAAACAGAACGGGCAGTGAGCATTGCAGCGTCTGGTCAAAAAAAATGTCAGGTGGATAGGTCTCGTTTTTTGAAAAACAGAGCCTATATGTCTGAACGGAGAATACATCAAGCCTGTCTGCTTTCCGGACCTGATTTTCTGAAATATTCGATCATCCCGGTCAAAGATCCGGCTCCTACGGCCAGTGGGTAAAGCATGGTGTAATAAAGAGAGGCCGGTATGGAAAAGAAAGTGCCTTTGGCACGGTAAAAAGCCCTCAGTAAATTTCTGTTTACGTAAAGGTTCAAGCATACTATAAGCAGAGGGATCAGGAGAAACAATTTGCTGGTTAAATAGAAATAAAACAGCAGAAAGAGCAGGATCAGGAAATTCGAAAGCACGTTGACTTTCAATTCCCGTGAAGCCGTCCCCGAGTCTTTGAATACGTCCTTATTACCAAGGGAATACATAATCCAGTAGCGCGATTTTCTGAAGGCATTCCGGAGAGAATTCCATAGCGTAAAATTGAATATATGCCGCACGAGGATTTCGGGGGCCATCTTAAGCTTATATCCGGCCCTGCTGAGTCTGTGACTCAATTCGACATCCTCGATTATCGGAAGAAACTGTTCGGGAAATCCACCGCTCTTTTCGAAAATCTCTTTTTCTATTGCCATGGAGTGTGACGCGATATAGTCAGGCTCTCTTCGTTTCAGTTCGGAATAATTGATAAATACAGACTGGAATACGCTGAAGAAATTGCTGTCATACGGGAGCGGAGTATAACTACCTCCGATGACATCAGCTTCCTCAGTGCTCATTGCCTTATTTACAAGAGAGAGTGTATCTTCCGCTACAATGCAGTCGGCATCGATGAAGAAGATGATGTCTCCCGCACTTTCCCGTGCGCCGGTATTTCTTGCCCTCGAGGCCCCGGCATTCTTATGAAGTTGTATCAGCTTGCAGGGAAATGTCCTGATAATCTCGACGGAATTGTCGGAAGACCCATCATCTACCACAATGACCTCAAAACGGTCATATTTTGATGACAGTACTGCCTCAAGGCATTTTCCGATCGTACAGCCGGCGTTGTAATTCGGGATTACTACTGAAATAAATTTGTTCATTTTTGATATTATGGAATAAATGGATGATATATTCCAATGGAATTGTTATGAAACGCAGATGGCTCTTGACTAAGCCTAAATCAGTGTGATATAAAACATTTGCCTAAAAAGGGTAGGGTCGTACGGAATTTTTGCAGCTATATCCATTACATCTATGAAGGGAGATGAATTATGTCGAAAAAAATTGCTGTGGTAGTGAGGGACAGGCAGGCGGAAGCGTTTAGAATGGCTGTAGGGCTTACCCTGGAAGATGATGAAGTCAATGTCTTTGTCATGGACAAAAAACTTGATGATAGTGACGAATCTGTCAGCCTGAATGTCGAGACCTGCAATGACCTCGATGTTAAGATATATTCCAACAACCCTGAGAATAATTTCCAACAAATGAGCACAGATGATATTGCTGCGTGCTCTTGTGAATTACGATACTGTTCTCCCCTATTAGCGTCACCTTTTTGTTACTTATATAAGCTGCAGTGTTCATAAACAGGGCAGACTGAAAGTTCTGCCCTGGAAATCTGTTCTGACGCATCAAAATGATCCAGCCTCTATTTCTGTTTGATTATGCAACATGACTTCCCACTTTTTAAATCTCCTAAAGTTAGAATTTGAAGTTGACAAATGTACCAATCAAGATGCTTAATAACCAAGTAGATTAATAAAGATGTAATAGAATCAAGAACATACATTAAAAGGAGGTGAAAAATAAAAACATTTTGTTTCAATTAGCAATGGGGAGTCTATAATCTTTTCCTTTCGAAGAATACTAAAAAAGCTGTTTGTGGGGAGAAAAAATGAAAAAAATATTATTTATTGCTTTGATTGTGTCTCTTGCCTTTGGTGGATACCTTGCCTTTACCACGATAGATTCCAAAACACCTGCAGTCATGGCTGGAAAGGCATATACAGCAACAGTTTATGTCGCAGGGCACGGCGGCCATTTTGCAAAGGCTGATGTGACGGTTGATCCGAACAACTCCGGGAACCCGATTAAAGTAAATAGTCTTGATATGGTGAATATCGGGACGACAAAATCCCACAAGACCCACGATGCACGTATCGACGCGAACGACAATACCGTCCTCTTCTGGTCTACGTATGCGCTGGACGAGCAGGGCAAGCAGCATGTCGGCAAATCCGACCTGAAGACCGGCAACGTGATAAAGGACGTTGCCATGGACCCTGATCCAAGGGCTCCCGGCAAGACCGGACCGCTTTATTGCGCCTCGGGTCAGTCCAAAAATAACTACATGCCTGTGTTTATGGGCAGCGAGGGTTATATAGATGTGCTCGACAAGAAGACGCTCGACAGGAAGCACAGGATGTTTATAAGCGACATAGGCTATAAGGCCGGGACCTATCAGTTTGTTCACGGCGTAAATTCAAACAATCTGAAGAAATTCCTGATTGCAATAACCATGAAGGGCGAAGACGGAAAGATGAACGGTAAACAGGACCTGGTGCTGGTAGACCTCCCCGCGCTGGACAAGGGTGAATGGAAAGTCCTTGCAAAGACCACGCTTACCGGTGAGCCTTCAAAGACGATCACATTCAGGCAGTATTTCAGCACTGATGACAAGCACATTTTCCAGGCAGGCGGCGACAGGTTCTATCTCCTTGATGCCGGCTACGCTCAAGCTTGTCGATGAGAAGATGACGAAATCGACCGGTTATGGTGAAAACCATGATTCAATGCCTTCTCCTGACGGCAAATACGCTCTTCTGACACTGAGGACTTCCGATACATCAGGTTGCGATGTTGAAGGCAAGCCGGTCATGGACAAGGAAGGCAAACCGCTAAAAGTTACTGACGGCGTACTCGCACTCTATGATGTCAGCGCCAAGAAGCTTGTAGGCAAATCAGTTTCAGTATGTTTTGATTGCCATAAGGGAATGGGCAAAGGTGACAAGAACGCAGTCCTCTGCGGTTTAGACGCCAACTGGAAATAATAAATTATTTCGTTTGAGCTTCAATTCATACTATGCGGCTGAAAAGCCGCATAGTATGAATTTTCTTCTCCTGATCCTATATAATAAATACTAATGACAAAAGAATTTACGCTGTTTTCGCTTGCGCTCAGGAACCTGAAAAGAAAACCCCTGAGGTCCGGAATTCTGATTGTTGCGATTGGTCTGCTGGTATCTGTTCTCGTATTTGCATTATCTTTTGTCAAACGTGTTGACTCGGGAATCAAAATCACTTCCGACCGGCTTGGCGCTGACCTGCTTATAGTGCCTACGGGATCGAGGGGGGCTGCAGAAGATGTTCTGCTCGAAAATAAGGTCAAGACCTTTTATATGGACAAAGGCCTTATTGAAAGAGTGCGGAAGATCGACGGAATAGATAAAGTGACAGACCAGACCTATCTTGCCACTATTACCGGCGCCTGTTGTGATGTGCCGGAGTCTGTGGTTGTTGCGTTCAATCAGGATACGGATTTTGTTATAAGTCCGTGGCTGAATAAGGCGCTGAGCAGGAGACTTCAAAAAGGCGAGGCCATTGTAGGGAGCGAGTCGGCCTTTAACATCAATATCGGCCTTACGGAAGTCGATACAGTATTGTTCGGCAATATGTTTAAGATGCTTGGCGTTCTTGAAAAGACAGGGACCGGACTTGATACTGCAATCTTTATTGACGAGGTGAATATCGGGGATATATTAAAAAACGGCAAGGCTGATTTGAAGCCGGGTCAAATATCGGTCATTTTTGCAAGGGTCAAAAAGGGGATCGATCCTTACATGGTTGCCGGAAAGATCGAGGATACGACTTATAGATGTGGACGTTGTCGCAAGAAAAGATATCGGCAAGAACCTTATTGCTGCACTGAGGGATATCAACCGCATATTTGCTGTTACCGTTATGCTGGTCACGATACTCTCTGCCTTCCTCGCATGGTCTGTATTTTCAGCCATAGCCAGCGAGAGATCGAGGGAGGTCGGGATTATGAGGGCCATCGGAGCTAAAGAGTCCCATATCGTAAAGCTCTTTCTTCTGGAGGTTTTTGTCATCGGCAGTATCGGCAGCATCCTCGGGATAGTATCCGGTACAGCTGTTTCCCTGCTGCTGGGAAAGAGTTTCGCCATGCTGAAAAGTCTGTCAACGGACCTGAGCATATCCGGGCGGATTCTTATAGCTCTGATAAGTTTTGTTTTCGGGGCCGGAATCTGTGTCCTGGGCGCGCTTTCACCTGTTCAGAGGGTGAAAAAGATGGAACCTCTGGTCGTGATAAAGGGAGAATGACAGAGTGCAGCAGATAGTCCTGGAGAATGTTGTGAAAAATTACTCCATAGGCGAGCAGTCCATCAGCGCTGTAAACCATGTATCGCTGAAAATAAACAAAGGAGAATTTATATCCATCGTAGGACATTCAGGATCGGGAAAGACGACGCTGCTTTCGATGATCGGCGGTATAGTCCAGCCTACCTCAGGCAGAATTATGTTCGGGGGAACGGATATCTATTCACTTGACAGTGACGGGCTTTCAGAATACAGATCCGGGAAAATAGGGTTTATGTTCCAGTTCGCAAGCCTTCTGCCGATCCTTACCGCAAAAGAGAACCTGCTCCTGCCCGGACTTTTCAGTTCTGACAACAGATCAGTTGATGCTAAAAAGGCTGAAGAATATCTTGAGATCGTCGGTCTGAAAGATAAAATAGAGGCCTATCCCTCGCAGCTTTCAGGGGGCCAGCAGAGACGGGTTGCTATTGCGAGGGCTTTCATGAACAGTCCTGAGATAATACTTGCTGATGAGCCTACCGGAGACCTCGATGAAGAGACAGAGGCAGAGATAATGGCGCTCTTCAGAAAGCTCAACGAAGAGAAAAAGATTACCTTCATGTTTATAACGCATAACCTCGAACTTGCAAAACACGCACAGAGACAACTCAGAATGAACCAGGGATTAATTCAGGAGGTATAAGTGACGATTTCAAGGACCCCTCGCGCAAAAATTCTGCACAAAATGACTTGAACGTCACTGAAGTGGATGGCAGGTCATCACAGTTGCCCTTAAGGAACGCAGGAAATATAGCGCTGAATTGAGGTATAATTTCTGAGTTTGTCGCGCTGTCAATACCGAATAAATAAGGAGTGAATTATGGACAAATGCCCTTGCGGTTCAGAACTTCCGTATGTTGAATGCTGCGGACCATTGATAAAGGGAGAAAAGCCGGCGGAGACAGCAGAACAATTGATGCGTTCCCGTTATACCGCTTATGTGAAAAAGGAGATAGATTATCTGGCTGCCTCGCTTCATCCGGGACACCGTAAGGACTTTGACCCCAAGAGTACCCGTGATTGGGCTGAAAGCGCTGAATGGCATAAACTCGAGATCCTCGGGACAAAGGCCGGCGGCGCTGGCGATACTGAGGGTGAGGTCGAGTTTGTCGCTACGTTTACGCAGAAGGGCAAGGCGATGAAACACCACGAACTGGCGACTTTCACAAAAGAAGACGGACAATGGTATTTTGTAGACGGCAAGGCTGCAACCCCGCAACAGTATGTGCGTTCAGTGCCCAAGACCGGCCGCAATGAGCCCTGTTTGTGCGGGAGCGGAAAAAAATATAAGAAATGCTGCGGAAAGAATGAATAACGTTTCTTAGAGGTTTCACCCCACATTTTTGGTCAACTTCCTGTCCTTTTAGTCCGAAACATATCTTCAGGGCCGACAAATAATCTATAATGTCCTTATAGGGTTGTGACAAAGAAAGATTCGGAGAATGAAAGAGATAAAAGAAATCCTTGGGCCTTCACTTCAGGAGAATTTCCCCTGCGCCTATTTCGGCGACGGAAGGGTATGCTCGATCGAATATCTTTTTGCGGATGAGGAGAGCGCGGAGAGATACCACGAATTCCTTGCCGACGGATACCGGCGCCTGGGAAGTATGTTCTACAGGAATGTCTGCAAAGAATGCGTGAGATGCAAGCCCCTTAGGCTGGAAACCGAAAAGTTCAGTCCCAGCAGGAGTCAGAAACGGACTTTGAAGAAAAACCAGGACATACGCCTTGAGATCCAGTCCCCCGCCTTTATTACCAGGGAGAAGATAGACCTCTACAGAAGATATCTGGATGCAAAACATTCCGGCAAGGGGGACAAGGAAATCCGCGATTATGAGACAGTTCTTTCAAACATCCACTACGGTTATGCGCATACCATAGAGATGGACTATTATGACTCCGACAGATTAATCGGAGTCGGCATTATTGACGAAGCCGAAGACTCTCTCTCTTCGAACTATTTTTACTATGATACAGACTATCTCTGCAGGAGACCCGGTGTATTCAGTATCCTTAAGGAGATATTACTCGCGAGGGTTATGGGAAAGAAATACTATTACCTGGGGTTCTATATTGAGGAAACAGCCAAGATGTCGTACAAGAAGCTCTTCCAGCCGAATCAGATCCATGAAAAACTCGGATGGAGAGAATTTCTGGGAGCATAACTTCAATCAGCTTTTCAATGTTTGAAAATGATTGGCTTCAACTTTTCTTTATTGAGAATGATTTGAGCCTGCTTTTCAGCTCCACTCTTATCGGCAAACCGACCGACCAGAACCCTGTAGCGTATATTTTGGTCCACCCGGTATTCTATTTTGAGAAAGGCGTCATAGCCTTTCTTCCTTAGCCGTTGGACCATGGAGATAGCGTTATTTTCGTCAGCAAAGAAGCTCACCTGTACCGAGTACATGTTTTCCCCCTGGATCTGATTGCTTTTTCCGGTTGACTCAGGATTTGAGTTATCTTCAGGGCTGTCAATCTTATCGGACGGAACAGGTTCCTTCACTGACGTATCAGCTGTTTGTAAAGGAAGATCCTTATTTTGCGGCGGAGATGAACCAGTAGTTTTGTAAGAAATACTTCCCTTTGTCTGGATGATTTTCTGCAATAACTTCGCACTATCAGGGTCCAGATTTTTCAAGATCTCGTATTCCTTAAGTGCTGATTCTGTATCCTGCATACTGTAAATGATTCCGAGTCTTAAATGAACTTCAGGAATATCAGGTTTCAGACGTATGAACTGTTTGAGGGCCTCTGCGGCCTCTGCGTGCATGTTCATCTGGAAATAAACAGCACCCAGATTGTAATATGACTCAGGATAATCGGGTTTTATCATTATCGCCTGTTTGGTGGCTTCCGCAGCCTCTTTTAATTTGCCTGAGTTAAAAAAAACGACGGCAAGATTATTGTAAGACTTTACGTCATCCGGTTTAAGTCTGACCGCTTTTTCGAAAGCCTCTGCCGCCTTTTCCATTTTGTCTGATTTTATATAGGCTATGCCCAGATTACCGTAAGCCTCCTGGTAATCTGGTTTGAGCCTTATCGCTTCTGTGAACTCCCTTATCGCAAAGCTGTATATAGCAAGGCTTGTATAGACAATGCCAAGGTTATTGTGAGCTAGCGCGTCTTTCGGATTTATCTCTATTGACTTCTGATAAGCCCCGGAAGCATAGATGTACAAGCCGAGGCTTTCATAAGCCGTACCGATATTAAACCAGTGCTCGGCAGTTTTTTCCGAGTCTATCAGCCCCGCTTTATTCAGAGGTGTAATTTTTTTGTGTGGAAGCTTGTTTTTGATTTGCTCAACAGGCACGGCGAAAGAATAGGCTCGATTTTCTTCCAGGAAAAAGGTAGCGATAGCTATGACCTCTCCTTTTTCATTAAAGACAGGACTGCCGCTGCTGCCCTTTGTGACCGGCGCAGTCATAAGCAGGAGTTTTCTCTCAGGGGTTATATCCCTTATGCTGCTCAGCGTCCCTTCGAAAAGCACCTTGTCCTCCCCCCGGGGACTGCCTATCACGAAAATTTTTTGTCTTTCGGGGCCTATGCCGCTATCACTGATTTTTACTGCGGGGAGATCTTTCCCATTTACTGTGAGCACGGCGATGTCATTATCTCTGTCGATATGGAGTATGCCTTTGACTTCCAGCATCGCGTCTTCCGTCTGTATCTTTATCTCAGCTGCGGTGCTGATGCAATGGTAGTTCGTAATGACCGCACCGTCACTGCTTAAGATGAACCCGGTTGCGTGATCAATCTCGCGGCCCTCTTTATCATAGGAAAAAAGAATGACAATGCTGCGCTTATTATCCTCGAAGATGCTTTTGGCATCTGCCCGGCAGATCTTCGGAGAAAAGCCCGGCAAGACAAGCGAGAGGAAGAAAAGAAAAAGGAGGTATTTTCCCCATGATATTTTCCGCGTACAGAGATAACACCGTTTCATTCGGCATATTCTATAATAATCGAAGTTAAAGTATCAAAGTATGACACTTGAGTCTTTTTTTGTGGGCAGGCCGGGACAGCGCCACCTTGAGTAAATGCTATACTACTAAAGTGTTTCGGCTGAAGATTAAAGAATAAAATATATAAATCAGTAATAGAGCTTTTGGAGGAGCCATGGGTGTTGAAAAGAAGTTTGATCCGAAGAAACTTGCCAAACTGAATGATCCGCGAAGGCTGGAGTATCTGAATCCCGAACTCATATGGGAAAAGGCCGCTATTGACAATCCCGCAGTGCTGATAGACATCGGGGCAGGCACCGGTTTCTTCGCTCTTCTCTTCAGCAGAAAGATGAAGAAAGGAAAGGTTTATGCCTGTGATATCTCCGATGAATTGCTTGCCTGGATGAAAGACAATCTTCCGGAGGAGTCAAAAGGCGTCGTAGTCCCCGTGAAGATGGAGGAGCGCTCTGTCCCCCTTCCCGACTGCATCGCTGACCTGGTATATATGATAAACCTCCACCATGAACTCGAAGATCCGCCAAGGATTTTGGAAGAAGCTCGCAGACTTTTGGTGAAAGGCGCTAAACTGATGATTATCGACTGGAAGAGAGAGGAAACTCCGGAGGGACCTCCCCTCGAACTGAGGGTCACGGAAGAAACTATAGAAGCCCAGATGCTCGCGGGCGGATTTGCCAACATTACCAGGCATGATGTGCTCCCCTATCATTATTTTCTGACGGGTGAAAGGAAGTCTTAACGGGCGTTGCCAGTCAGACCGGGACCGGCTTTTTCTCCCGGTGAAATCCGGCATGTCCGCGGTAATTTTTTGACAAAACCGTCCTCTGACTTATATCCTTAATATCTATGGAAGATGCATGGGTTGAGCTGCTTGTCACAAGCGATGAACTCGAAGCAGAGATGATTAAAGACCTGCTGGAGAGCGGCGGTATCTCTGTAGTGATCAGGTCCGCAAAGGTGAGGCCTTATCCTGTTAGTATCGGGAAAATGGGTGAGGTGAAACTCCTGGTCAGAAGGGACGATCTTGAAGCTGCCGAAGCTGCACTGAAGCAGGACTGATCAGTGCTTCAGAGTCGTTTTATAGGGAATATATCTTTCCTGGCTCCAACTATCTTCATAATATAAAGGAGTGTATGATGTCAGAGTTTCAGGGTGTGACTGTTGTTAAAAAGGCGAATATTTATTTTGACGGAAAGGTTACAAGCAGGACGGTAATCTTTGCTGATGGTTCAAAGAAGACATTGGGGATAATGCTGCCGGGTGAATATGAGTTCAACACAGGGGAAAAAGAACTTATGGAGATCATGTCCGGCGAAATGGAGGTGCTTCTCCCCGGAGAAAGTGCCTGGAGAAGTATAACGGGAGGGCAATCCTTTGAAGTAGCTGCCGATGCAAAATTCAAACTCAGGATTAAAACACTGAGTGATTACTGCTGTTCGTTTATAGGCCGGTGATCCGTCAAAAAGAGGCAGGCTGAATGAAATGACCTCATGATCCTTATCTACCCGCCTGCCTCAAAACCCTCTGAACCGCCTGCAGGGATAGCCAGACTCGCGGGTTTTTTGCGCGGGCATGGTGTCAAGTGCCGCCTGCTGGACGCAAATCTGGAGGGGACGATGCACCTGCTGAACTCAGCCTCGATGTCCTCTCATAAGGCTTCTGATACATGGTCAAGACGGGCCTTGCGTAATTGGACTGGCAATGTCGCTTCCCTTAAAGACCCGGAAACATATGCCCATATCGACCGCTATAAGCGTGCTGTTGCTGATATCAGCCGTGCACTTGAAGTCTCTGCCAGGGACAAGGGTGTGATTGTGGGTCTCGCAAATTATCAGTGCAGCAGTCTTTCTCCTCTCAGGAGCAGAGATCTGGTCCGGGCCGCCGAAACCCCCGAGGAAAACCCTTTTTATCCCTACTTCAGCGAAAGACTGACAGAATGCATCGAGCAGGAACGGCCGACCTGTGTCGGGATATCTTTGACTTATCTGAGCCAGGCCCTCTGTGCTTTTGCTATGGCGGGTTTTATAAAAAGGAGATATCCCGGTTTGCAGGTGGTGTTCGGAGGAGGTCTTGTGACCTCATGGCTTAGTCGGCCTGACTGGAATAACCCCTTCGGCGGATTGATAGACCAGCTGATCGCAGGGCCTGGGGAATACCCACTGCTTGCTCTCCTCGGTATCGAAGGGAATAAAGGAAATTCTTCTGCCCCGGATTTCCATGATCTGCCGGTAGAGGATTATCTCTCTCCCGGGAAAGTGCTTCCCTACAGCGCCTCAAGCGGCTGTTACTGGCACAAGTGCTCATTTTGCCCGGAAAAAGCAGAGGGCGGTTCCTATATTGCCCTGCCGCTTAAAAAAGTCAGGGATGAGTTGGACGCTCTGGCTGGCATCATAAGGCCTGCGCTCCTGCATTTACTTGACAATGCGATGAGCCCTGCCTTAATGCGCTCTCTTGTTGAAAATCCTCCCGGACTGTCCTGGTATGGCTTTTCGAGAATCGAGAAACAGCTGACTGATATTGACTATTGCAAAGCACTGAGGCGCTCCGGATGTGTGATGCTGAAACTAGGCATTGAGTCGGGAGACCAGGGTGTGCTCGACAGTATGGGGAAAGGAATCTCCCTTGACATGGTTTCCCTCGTCTTAAAAGCCCTGAAAAGGGCAGGCATAGCGACCTATGTATATTTCCTTTTCGGGACACCCTATGAAACCTTGACTGAAGCGCGCAGGACCCTTGCGTTTACTGTAAAACACAGCGCAGAGATAGGCTTTCTGAACCTTGCAGTCTTCAATATGCCTGTATGCGGTGAGTGGGCGCAAGAGTTTGAAACAAGCAGCTTTTATGAGGGTGACCTCTCCCTCTATACGGATTTTTTCCATCCCAGTGGCTGGGGCAGAAGGCAGGTGAGGGATTTTCTGGAAAATGAGTACAAAAGGGAGAGGTCCATCGCAGCTATACTGAAGAAGGACCCCCCGGTCTTCACTTCAAACCATGCGCCGTTTTTTGCGATGAGTGGCCACTGACCATAAAGGCTCAGTGGACATTTTTGTGATAATCCTAAATACTCCCAGTTGGCAGTGGATACAAGACGACCTGGGCCGTATTTCGTTGCGGGTCTTCGCGAGATGAAGCGGCCGCATCCGTGACTGTCTGAATCCGACGGGTGAGTTTAACGGCTGCGCAGCGTAATGAGCATAAACCCGTTCAGAAATCGGGACTTTCGAGCGATTGTGTCTGTTGCCAACTGCACTTTAAAGTGTAAAAGACTACTCTTCTGAAAATTTAACGAATTCCGTTATCGCCTTCAATACCAGAAGGCCGCCTTTATAGAGATCTTTGAGGAGAATATACTCCTCGTTCGAGTGGACCTTCTGCATGCCTGTCGACAGATTAATGGTCTTTATTCCCCGCTTGTTGAAGATATTCGCGTCCGATCCTCCGCCTGTAATCACTTTTGACGGGGTTATCCTGCAGCTTTTCATGACTCTGTCGGTAAACTGCAGAAAAGGATCAAGCGTATCGATTTTAAAGGACTGGTATTCCTCATCATCTGCGATGTGGATGACAGCTCCATTTTTGTTCACCGCCCTGCGGGCTGTATCGAATATGGTCTTTTTGGTATTATGAAGGGTTTTATCATCGTGCCCCCTCAGTTCGCCGTGGATGACGACCTCCTTCGGCACTACATTGGTTGCTGTGCCGCCTCTGATTATGCCGATATTGGCGGTTGTTCCAGCGTCTATCCTTCCGTTCGGAACAGCAGATATAACGTCGGCAGCGACGCGTATGGCGCTGATGCCTTCTTCAGGTTCTATGCCGGCATGCGCGGCCTTGCCGATAATCCGCATTTCATAGGTTATATGGGTGGGCGCGGCAACAACGAGTTTCCCTACGCTCCCACTGGAGTCCAGGACAAGACCGAATCTGCTCCTGATTATTCCGAAATCGAGGTTCTTTGCCCCATGCAGGCCTCTTTCCTCAGCCGAGGTAAAAACGATCTCCAGGTCGCCATGCGGCAGATCATTCTCATGCACGACAGCGAGGGCCTCAAGTATCTGGGCAAGCGCGCTCTTGTCGTCAGCTCCCAGCACTGTATCCCCTGTTGAACTCAGTCTGCCGGCCCTGATGTCAAAGCTGAGACCCTCTGTTGTTTCAATGGTGTCCATATGGCCGCTCAGGAGAAGTGGTTGTGCCTTTTCAGTATTCCCTTTTTTGAAGGCGATTAAATTGAAGGACTTATCATATTTCTGCACCCTGACCCGGCAGCCTCTTTTTCGAAGTTCCGTAGCCAGCAGGGTGCCTATCTTTTTTTCCTGAAAGGAAGGGGAATCGACCCTTAGCAGATCAATGAACGTCTTTAGCAGTCTTTCCCGGTCGATATCAGCCATAATCATATATCCTCCTGAGCAGAGCAATTAAACGATATAATGTCCCTTCATTATAATCCAACCGTGTCAGCCAGCGATATGCAACAGGGCAGGACTTTGCTATACTGATAAAAAGTAAGCTTTCAGCCGTCAGCAATAAGCTATCAGCGAAAAGCATAATGTAAGCGGCCCAAAAGCGAGTTAGGGCCTTGGTCATTCTATTTTCGACTTTTTTTGCTGAAAGCTGACCGCTGAAGGCTGATAGCTGAACTATTCATAAAAAGTATTTTTTCTAAAGGAGAACAGGACATGGACGCTATGGAGGCTTTATTTTCGAGGAGGAGCATCCGTAAATACGCTGCCGGACCAATAACAGAAGAGATGCTGAGGGGATTACTGGAGGCTGCTATGAGCGCGCCCTCTGCGGGCAACCAGCAGCCCTGGCATTTTATTATCATCAATGACCGGAAACTTCTGGACGAGGTCCCGTCATTCCATCCGCACTCACTGATGCTGAAGGAAGCCCCTTTGGCCATCCTTGTATGCGGAGATCTGAAACTCGAAAAACATGTTGGCTACTGGGTGCAGGATTGTGCTGCCGCCACAGAGAACCTCCTGCTCGCGGTGCACGCAAAAGGTCTGGGCGCGGTCTGGCTGGGCATATTTCCCCGGGAAGAAAGGGTAACCGGCCTCAGGAAGCTCCTCAGCATTCCTGACCACGTCATCCCCTTTTCCCTGATACCTGTCGGCGTTCCTGCAGAGTCAAAGCCGCCGAGGCCGGACCGTTATAATCCCGTAAAGATACATCATAATCACTGGTAGGAGGGGAGTTTTATTATCAATGAAAAAGGCCAGAGAGCCCGTTGTGCCGCCGGAGAGAAAAGGCACTGTAAGACAGGAGATAATAGCCTTACTGAAGGAAAATTCGCCTGTTACTGCCAAAGAAATATCTGCGGAAGTCAGGATACCGGAAAAAGAGGTTTACGGGCATCTCGAACACATTCAGAAATCACTCAACAAGGAGGGATGGCATCTCCATATTATACCCGCTGAATGCCTGAAATGCGGTTTTATTTTCACCAAACGCGACAAGCCCAAACCCCCGGGAAGATGTCCAGTATGTCATGCCGAGCATATTCAGGAGCCGCTTTTTTCTATTACCGTTTAGCTGTCTGTCACCCTGACCCAGGGGATGGTCTGCCTTTGCTTGTCGCGGGAAATATACTCCTCTGCTATATCGGGGTCGGCATGCCAATGCATGCCTGATGTCTGTGAAAGATCGGGTTTCCGCCACCAACCTTCAGAAGCAGATTGACCGGCCGCGTCTGTTGCTCCTGTCATACATGTAGTTGTCGAATCTTCTGCCAGCGTCTCCACTGTGAATACATGCCCGCTGGGATGAGCCTGAGGCCGAATACAAGACCGGCCGGCAGAACCATGTGGAGGATAATAATTAAAGTCAGTCTATGACGTTATCAGTTTATTGTAGCCGGATTCAGGTTTGCTGTACTATATTGAGACGGTTAATGGCGCTTTTAAGAGGAATCGTTGCAACAGCAGCGGCCGGCAGCTCAAGACTCGAAGGCCGGGGGCTCGCGGTCTTTTTTGTTGAAAATGTCATTTTTAGTCCATATCCAGAAAAGGCTCCGGAGGCTTTTGAGGGCTGTGGAAAAATCATGGAGGGTCCTTAATTCCAGTAGTTTCTTCAGGATGAAGGAAGGCCTGGAGTAAAAACGCTTGAAGGCTATCTGACGGAGTTTCAATATCTCTTCTCTGGTCATGGAATAAGGAATAAAGGCTGCGCCCTGGTATGTAAAGTCGGAAAGGTCGTCCGACATGGTCCCGTATTTTTCGAGGTTGTCGTAAAGATAGGTGCCGGGAAACGGCGTGATCGCATGAAAGTTCGCCATGTCAGGGTTAAGGTCTATCGCAAAATCAATGGTCTGAAGCCCCTCTTCAAAGGTCTCACCTGGGATGCCGAAGAGAAAAGGAGTGTTTACCCTCAGGCCCACTTCCTGGGCCGCCTTGACCGCCTTTCTTATCTGGTCCGGGGTCGTGCCCTTTCGTATGGCATTAAGGTTCTTCTGCACCCCGCTCTCTGCGCCGAAGAGTATGGCCCAGCAGCCTGCGTCCCTGAACGCCTGCAATAAAGGCTTGTCCACCTGGTTGACGCAGGCCGAGGCGAACCATGTGAAGTCGAGCTTTCTTTTCTTTATCTCCGTGGCCAGCCTCATTGCCCTGTCATAATCCGCAGCGAGGGTGTCATCAATAAACTTGATCTCGCGGTACCCCTGCTTCAGGCAGTACTCTATCTCCGCCAGGACGTTGTCAACCCCGCGATAACGGATGCCGCTTTTTCTGTCCTTGTCTATCTGGAAACAATAGATGCATCTTCTGTTGCACCCCCTTGAGGTCATCATTACAGCGACAGGTTTTCTTCTGTACGTTGCCGGGGGAGGGATATATCTGTTTGAATCGCCGAGGAGTTCGCGTGCAGGGAAGGGCAGGGAATCAAGGTCATCGATCAAGGGTCTCGCGGGGTTTTTTATAATTTTTTCTCCCTCACGGTAAATTACGCCTTTCACCCCCTCAAGATTCATTCCACTTTCGAGACGCTCGATGATTTCCAGCGAGGTCATCTCCCCTTCGCCGCAGACTATGGCATCAAAGGATTTCCCGCCGTCCGCAAGACAGGACTCCTGTACGGCGGTAGGGTAGGGGCCGCCGGCGCAGATAAAGGCGCGCTGCTGAAACATCGCCCTGAAATCAGCGGCTGTCTTCTTTGCCTTTTTCCAGCCGAAGGTTGTTGAATATATGCCTATGAATCCAGGATCAAAAGCCTTCAGCTCCCCGAGTATCTGCTCGTGGGTTGTGAATGCACCGTTAAAGAACCGGACGTCATGACCTGCCCTCTGAAGCACGGCAGCGACATATAAGGTCCCCAGCGGCTGCCAGTAATTTATCTGTGAGCTTGCTGTTTTTGATGAGAAGATATCTTCCGGTACCCAGGCTGGTATTACCAGTGCGCATTTCATTACAGATTTACCTCATTTTGAAATTTAGGAATCAACAGACAGTGTTTCGGCAAGGCTGGCCTTTTCCATAAGCTCAGAGATTTCCTTCACGTCGTCATTTTTCATATGACTGCTGACTGCTGACTGCTGATTGCTTTTCGCTATTATCTTTTCTGCGGTTTCAATTCCGGATTCTATGGCATGGTCCATGTTGTAATAGCGGAACATCCCACTCCGGCCTGCAATATGGAGGTTTTTGAACCTGCTGAGATAATCGTATATCTCAGCGCATGGTTTTTCATAGCCAACCTCGAACAGAGGATAAGCCTTAGGGGCTCTTACCACTGCACTGTCAATGACCTCATGCCTTTTTATGAAACCGAGGTGCTCCAGGTTCTCAATAGTAATAAGCGCAAGCCTTTCATCCGTCTCGTTCCAGATTTTGTCGCCTATGAAACTGAAGAATTCCATCACGATTACTGTTTTGCCTTCAGGTGCCATCTTCTCGCTCCAGTTGGTCGGCTCGTGTATCCTGCCAAAGGGAATCTTCTGCTCGGGGATATAGATCCAGGTCTGGTCTGTGACCCTTCTGCGGTCGATCATTAACGCCACTACAACAAGGTCCCTGAACTTCAGTTTAGAGGCTGCACCCCGAACATCTGCAGGCGGCAACGGGTGGAGCATGCTGACCAGCTTTGTCATCGGCAGGCTCGATATGAATTCTTTTCCATGCATGACACTCGTATGACTGTGATTTTTTACAACGATACTGTCCACCCTGCTGTTAGAATGGTTAATGCGCTCAACTTTTGTGTCTGTAAACACAGCATTGTCTTTTCCGATCTCTTCCTTCAGCCTTTCAGAGATACGTCCTATGCCCAATTCAGGGTAAATAAATCTGTCCGCGAGTGTTGGTATATCCTTTCCGGTGAATTTAAAGAAGGCATTCTTGACAGCCTTTGCCAGAGACAGCCCCCTGATGCGCTGTGCGACCCATTCCGCGCTTATTTTGCTGCATTCTATGCCCCATACCTTTTCACTGTATTCCCTGAAATAAATATCGAACATTGTATGTCCGAAGTTGCTGACCACCCAGTCCTCAAGCGAGATATGCCTCCTCTTTTTAATCAGGCCCTGGACTTTTTCGAAGCCGTAGTCGGTCATTATCTGTAAAGTAGTCGGTATCCCGAGGCCAAACATTGCATTTAAGGGCTTCAGGGGATAGTCGAAAAATTTGTTATGCATGTAGATCTTGCTTGTGCGGTGGACGGAAAGAAGTTCCCCGTCCATGAGGTCTCTTACAAAGGCATTGGTTTTCGTGTTTTTTGAGAAAAATCTGTGCCCGCCAAGATCGAACCTGAAGCCGTTTTGCTCTATCGTCTTTGAAAGGCCTCCAACAGTGGAATCGCTTTCGAAAACCTGCGCCTTCAGACCAGCCCTGGTCAATATATAACCGGCGGAGAGCCCTGTGAGGCCGCCCCCTAAAATAATTGTCTCTTTCTCTGAATCACTCATGCCGGTCCCTGAATATCACCATGCGATTATTATAACGAAAGAAGGTCGAATCATTCATCTTAATTCCACAAATATTACTTGCGGGCATATGAAACCGCGGGGTCATTACCTTATACTTCAGCGGAGCCTCTATAAACTCAAAAGCGCCCGATCTATTTTATTACTTAATAGACATGTAATGCGACAACCTCCCTGTCTGATTTCACTTGTTGACACAAGGAAAGCAGACGGGGAGGCAGGAAAATAAGATTACTTTACCAACAGAACTGGTATCTCAGAACTGTTTGCAACTTCCCTGCTGACGCTGCCCATGAAGAGACGGGTTGTCTCCCTGCTCCTGGAGCCAATAACTATCAAGTCAGCGCCTTCTTCCCTGGCCGTAGCGAGAATTTCTTCAGCAGGATGACCTTTTCTAATAACAGGCTTGACACCGGTCAGCCCGCTGTCTTCCAGCCTCTTCTTGTAGTAGTTCACGACTGCATTCGCTTTTTTGTCCAGTGCCTCCTGATATTCAGTCCCCTCCAGGACTTCCTTAAGGGTCTTCATCTCCGATACGCTCAGCAGTTGATCGTCCATCAGAGACCTGCCTTCGAGTTTCTCGACATAAGTCAGAATGATAGTCTCAGGTCGTATACAGCTACACGCCCTGGTGTACATGTCAAAAGCATTTTTAGTGCCCTTCGTATCATCTACCGCAACCAGTACTTTTTTCATTTTTCCCCCGCTGTGCTCGTTGGTACACAAGAGGCATTATTTGCCATAGCCGGCAGCTGCCGGTGCCGGTGCCCCATCGCCGCCAGCTGCCGGAGGTGTCTGTTCGCCAGCCGCCGGGGCCTGTGCTGGTGGTGCACCATAGCCGCCGCCCGCAGGTGCCGCGTGATCGCCTGCTGCAGGAGCGTTACCGTATCCGCCAGCCGCCGGAGGTGTCTGTCCGCCAGCTGCCGGGGCCGACCCGTATCCACCCGCTGCCACTTGACCTTGCGTTGCCTGTGCGACATCACCTTGCTGCTGGCTGTAAACTGTCAACAAACCCAGCATTGATGCAACGATAACAAGCACTATTACCAAAGGTGTTTTCATTGTCCTCTCCTTTAATGGATAATGTAATTATCCCTTTTGGATCTTAAGATATATTTTGCCGCCCTCGGTTTTTCTTTCGAGGACTTCGTGACCTACCTGATCACACATCTGGACTATAGTTTCAACTGATGAAGGGTTATCAAGAACAACCTGCAGAACGTCGCCCTCTGCCATTTTCTCAATCGATTTTTTGCAGTAGATCTGGGGATGAGGACAGACATATCCGCAAACATCCAGCATGTAAGTAGTGTCCCCTGTTTTTTCAAATTTCATAGCCATAATAAACTTCCTCCTTTTTATGTTACCTTGTTACCCGTGAAACTTCACGGGCTAAAATGATTCCATCTCCTTGGCCATCTTTCTCTCGGACCACCAGTTAAAGAACTTGACCCCAAAGAAAGCCCCGCCAACCATACCTACTCCGTATAGCCAGCCGCTGGGATCTCCGCCTGCGACCCTGATAAAGAACGCACCGATATTACAACCGAGCGCGGGCCTTGATCCAAAACCCATCAGCAACCCTCCCATAAGCCCCCAAACAATAAGTTCGCCCTTAGGCAGTTTAAATTTAAACTCATTGCTCAGCCGTGCCATTACCATCGCGCCGAAGATAATACCGAAGGACATCCAGAGGGCAGGGTTATGCCATGGCACAGGCAGTCCGTTATTTACTCCGAAAAAGATATTGTCGTGCATATTCCAGCCGAATTTTTCGAGTATCCAGCCTCCGAGCTGTCCTTCCTGGCTGGTGATATACCAGTAACCCGGATCGAAGACCGTGCCCCTTATGGACGTATCGGCTTGATGCCCCATCCTTGTTAGAAGCTCTCCGAAATTTGAGATCTCGAATCTGTTTTGCATGCCTTTCATGACAAAGATATGAAGTCCTGCCACCATACCTATGATAACGCCCATAAGAGTAGTCCTCTTGGATGCGGTTATCATATTCCAGATGCCTGCAAGCTCGTCACCAAAGCCGGTTTGCCCGCCCTTTTGTTTAGCCCTTTTCTTGATAAAGCCCTTTCTGCTGTAGAAATAGTAAATTACGCAGATTACCACCGCAGCTGGAATAAGGGTGTTTATCAGGGTGTCGGCGATGAAATACTTTGATATTCCCGGAAGGGCACCGGAAAAGAACTCTGTATGCGACAACTGGACCGTAGGCCGACCGAAGATATATCCGGCAAGATAGGTGTCAAAGGAGGAGGTCATTTTTTCAACAGGAATATCTCTCGCAGCTGCGTTTACAACAGCGGCATCCACCCATTTTTGCGGAATCAGAAAGTTGAACCACTTGACATCTACAAAGACCGCCTGTCCGATACAAAGACCAAAAAAGGCGGCCAGAAAGGATGTCATGTTTCCTTCGCCGATCTTATAAAGAGAACCAGAAGCACAGCCTCCTGACAGGACCATCCCTACGCCGAAGATCATGCCAGCGATTAGCGTATGTATGCCAAAGGGCGCGGGATGAAAAGTGCTCATATTCGTTGAAGCCAGGGTCGCCTGAATAACACTGAAGAACATCAGAGCCACAAGGACGCCGACCGCCATTCTTGGAACACCGGCAGCGAAAAGGTCTCTCGATGCGGAGGCAAAACAAAATCTCCCGTACTGAAGCATCATGCCGTATGCGAATCCAAACCAGATGTAGGCTACGACATAGATGTAATATGGATTTACTGAATAGTATATCGCACTGACCAGCAGCATCGCGCCAGTGACGATAAACGCCCATACTTGATTCTTTTTTTCTTCCACAGTTCTTCTCCCCTTCTTTATTTATTTTGAAATTCTATCAGGGATCTTAAAATCATTTTTTAGCTTATATGAATTCGGTTCCTCCTTCCAAAAGTAGTATTGATGAAGTGTTTTTTGCATCATAGCCTGTCTTAATTAATATAGCAATTAGAAATATGCTTATGCTGTAGGTATACACAAAAATGTGATCAAAAATCAACCTATAATTACAACTTTAGATATATTGCATTGACATGAATTTTGACTATCCCTTGAATATACTTGATTCCTCCTCTCATTTGGACTTCTGATAAAGCCTTACACACGGCCTGTACCTGAATAGATCATCGATTGTTTTAAATACTCTGGACAGGCGATTGCCGGCGACCCGTTGTCTGACCTCTTCAGGCAGTGGATCACCGGGGCTTTCCGATATGACTACAACGGCGGTGTCCTTAAGGTCGTAATATTTATTGCTATAATACGGGGGATTTCTATATTCCCAGGTAAATCTAAGCGGCGATTTCTCCATTATGTCTTTAGGCTGCAGAAAACTTTCCTTCTTATAATTGTAAATTATACTTTTGCTGGTAAAAAGGTCCAGGATAGGAACTGAGACAGCAGGGTTCATGACCGGGTCTTTAGGCAGCAAAGTGAATACTTCGATGTTGGCTTCATTCAGAGAATTAACGAAGTTGCCCGCGTCTTTCAAATTAACGGTGCTTATGCTAAGCATAAACGGGAGGTACGCAAAAAAACCTACTATGAATGAGGATGAAAAAACTGAAAAAGCAAAGAATTTTTTTATATCTTTTCCCCGGATCTCCCTAATGCCGTATGACGCCATCAGGGCAAGCATAGGGAAGACTATTATGATGTAGCGTATCCTTTTTATCTGCAGCAAAAACACAAGTAACACCAGCCACGCTATAACAGCGTATTTCAGGTCCTTCTTTTTGGCTGCTGCGTAAGCGGAATAAAGGGCCGCAAGCGTTATTAAGGGATGAACCTGGAAGAAGAAGGTAGATAAAAACGACTCCTGCCACGAACTCAGACCGGGCTTCTGATAGTCAATCAATAGGCGTATCTGGGAGCTGATAAAATCAAATTTATATGCTAATACCGGGCCTGTAAACAAGGCAGCGAGCAAGGCGACCAATGACCCTCTTAATAATACTTCAACTCTTTTTGTTTTGCCTCCTTCCCCGGAAACGGCATAAACCAGGAATGAGACTAAAAGCACGGAAAGCATAAGCCATATCGAATATTTTGAAAAGAAGGCCAACGCGGTCGAGATGGATGCGGTCACTATTGACCCGATAGTGCCTTTTTGAATCGCCCTGATAAAGGTGACAACCGCAAGCAGCAGAAAGAACATAGACGGCACATCCACAAGCATGAGTGGCACCTGTGTCAGGAGATAAGGCACGCCGAGGAGAAAAAGACCCGCAAGAAAGCCTGTCTCTTCGTCCCAAAGGATCTTGCCCAGTTCATAGGTCAGCACTACACTTAAGGCAAAAAGCGTCGTAGTCAGTGCCTGGATATACGTTCTTGTCTCACCGAAAACTCTGAATATAAGGCCGTAAAGAAAAGGGACCAACGGCATATCAGTCCACGCGCTGATGTTTCTCCCCCATTCTTTTGCGAAGTATGCTGAGCCATATACTTCAAGATGCTTGGCCTGTGTAAAATATCTAGATGAGTCTACTATAACCTCCTGCTCTGTCCAGAATAATGCTGCTGCAATAAACGCGGTCATAAAGAGAAGCAGGGGATATGCCCGGGTGGGAAAGGCTATCCTGGAAGCAAAAAAAGCCAGAATAAGGCCGGCCACGAGGAGCAGGAATATGAAGGCTGCATCGGCATGTTGAAAAGCCCACTGCCAGCTCACGAGCCGGTTGTCGTCAAAGGATCTGAACACAAATTGAACTCCATATGCTAACAGCGCGAGCAATGAAATTATTAAGAAACTGAAATTGAATTTTAGGGAGGACTGATTATAGGGCATACTTCTTATAATTCAGAGGGCGTAATTGACGCCCTCTGAATATATTACTATTGAATGAAAGGCTTCTATTTCTGAAGTGGATAGTTCTTTTTTTCCGCTCCACTGATTGCTTCCTTCATTAATTTGAAACCCAGAGAATTCTTGTCCCACGCAGCCATACCGAATTTCATTGTCATAGCATTATAACCGAGTGTCCTTAAAGTCACTACAGGCAGGTTCTGTGTCTGGCCTGAAACACACACAAGGATTATCTTCTTGTCCTTGGGTAGTTTTTTCAGGTTCTCAGGTTTAAGAACGTCCTGAGTAGGTATGAAGATAGCGCCAGGAATGTGTCCAGCTTTATACAAACTGATATCTGGCCTGACATCAACAATTACGAAATCTGTTTTTTTTGCATCTATCATCGCCTTCACATCGTCAGCAGAAACCTGCCAGAATTTCTCTGCAAGTCCCTTGGAAAGGACAGCGTTTGCATCCGCTGCGTAAGAGGCTGATGCCGCCAATGAAAAAGAAAGAACAACTGCAAATAAAATCAACGAAAACCTTTTCATCTAAAATCCCCCTTCACTAAAGTTTTGGTAAATAATGTTGTTATTTTACACCCTTGAAAGACTCCCGGAGCTTTCACACCTCCTTATTACCAGGAGATGACCCTGTCATACGAAAAAATATCATCAATAATACTTTCATACGAGGCCTCTTTTTTCGAGAGATCAATGACCTTTATTTCGTTGTTCCTGGACTGCACGGATATTATCTGGTCTGATAATTTTGTCGGACCGTCATTCAGTATATGGAGAACTTTCATTAAATTCCTCCTTAAATAAGGTTAATTGTTTAGAGTATTATGACCTTGTCAGCATTGTGGTTCATGACTGCATTGTTATATTGACTGCCGCAGACTATTTCCGGCGGCAGACCTTCAGTCGTAACATTCAACCCCTTGGCGCTGTGGTCGCAGAAACTCATTGAAACACCTTTTGTTTTGCATAGCTCTCCAAATTCCGGAGTGCCCAGCAGTTTTGTGCCGTCGTCCATGTTGAATATGATTACCTCATGACCTTTTGAGAGCGCGGCCTTGACAAATCCAACAACGTGCCTGAGATGCCTGTTTGTGTTGACAAAGATACCAAGTTTCATTCAGCTACCTCCTTTGATATTTTTTAAGCTAAAGACATTTTTCCGACAATAGTGATTTAGCACAAATCGTCCGTTAAACCGGTCTTTCTCATAAAAAATGCAACAACCTGAAAATTCAGTTTTATATAAATAACATAAACAAACTATAAAGTAAATTATAAAATGGTGTTTATTAACCCGAAAAATGCAATAATTGCGGGAACATATGAATAACAAACTTTATAATGTCGCAACTTGACTACTGATAATTTTAAGATGTTGGCCATGAAAATATCTGTTCATTTGATTCACAGGTGTTTTGCAGGGGCTATATCTGCGCCCGGGAGGACGGGTGCGGATAACAGATAAGGAGGCCGGGCATGATTGCCGGGACTGGGGAATGAGGGCGAGTATTATATTCAGCTTATTCTCAACAAAGTTTATAAATTATGTCTGCAAAATGTCCGAAGGCCTCGCAGATTTTCATAAACAGACTGCAATCTATATTGTTATATACGCAGGAAGGGTTATTTCGAATTTTGAACCTTTGTTAGGTTCGCTTTCTACTGTTATGCTCCCATGGAGTTTTTGGATGATGCGATAGCTTACAGCGAGGCCCAGCCCGGTCCCCTTCTCCTTTGTCGTAAATAACGGATCGAACACCCTGCTGAGATTATCACTGTCGATGCCGACTCCCGTATCCTCAAAATCAATGACAACATTATTGTTCTTTGCCCTGCTTCTTATGGTGAGGGTCCCGCCGTCCGGCATCGCGTCAGCCGCGTTCAATACCATATTTACCAAAACATGGGAAAGCTGGCTTGCGTCCGTGGTGATCATAGGTATGTCGGGTGCGAGATCTTTTATAATGGTTATGTCCTGCGTCCTCCTGTCATACTGTATGAGGGAAAGGGTTTCCTCTATAAGGCTATTGATCTTTGATGGTTTTAGCTCCATCGGGGGGATCTTCGAAAAAGCTGAAAGCTGTGTAAGTATGTCCGCGATGCTGTTCATATGAAAATAGATCGTATCAATGGTCTCTTTTTTAAACTCGTCCTTCTCCAGGTTCTTTAATACCTGTATAAACGAGAAAACCGACGTCAAAGGGTTACCTATTTCGTGGGCTATGCCGGCGGTCAGTCTGCCGAGACAGGCCAGCTTTTCCGAGTGCATCATCTGCTCTTCCTGCTTTTTCAACTCTGTTACGTCCTGTATCATCTTGATGTAGCCGTGTACCCCGCCGTCATCACCCTTAACCGGTGCTGTTGTCACCTGAAAACATCTGTCGCTTTTGCCGAAAAGATTTGACAGTATCGCTGTCTGCATATTGTTCTCTTCATAAGAACTGATTACGGAATAATCAGAGAAGATCTCCCTGCAATGCGTGCCAGTGATGTCCCTCCCTGCGATATCTTTCATGGTCTGGTTTATCCACAGTATTACCTCCTGATTATCAACGAGCATGATGCCGTTTCCTATCGCGCTGACAATAGTATTAAGCTTTTCCTTCTCGGTTGTAAGTTCACCTGTCCTCTGGCTCACCTTCTCTTCCAGCTCTCCGGCATACTTTTCGAGCTCCTTCTCGTGTTTTTCAAGTTCTTCAGCCCTTGCTTTATCACGGTAAAAGGATATCAGAAGCACAGACCCGACGCTCATGATCAGGAAAATTGCGATAATAAGCAACGAGTAAAACCTCATGGATTTCTTTATCGACATCGTTACCTCGGTATACGGGGCAGATACAGCTACTATCCACTTTGCATCCCCTACAGATGCAGTGGAGAAGGCAAGCACTTTGTCCTCGCCTGTCGGCGCGACCTGTTTCCCGTCAAAGTCGCCCTTTCCTTCGATGATCTTCTTCTCCACATCGAAAGTCTTGTGACATTTGAAGCAGGAGGAGTCGGTCTTATACAGATTTCTGCCCACCATATCGGGTTGGGTAGGGTGGTACAGGAGATCGCCTTTTTCATCCATCATCCATGCGTACCCCCTCGATCCCGATTTTATGGAACTGAGGAACATAGAAGAAATGTCCTGGATATCGATGAAAACCATCAGGGCGCCGAAAGAGGCGCCGGACCGGCATACCGGGGCGATAAGATGGACTCTCTTCCTGCCCTGCTGTATTATTGCGTCACTCTGGCATCCGATTTCTGCCGCCTTCGAAAAAATCCTGTCATCAGTTTCCTGAATGGGCATGGTCCCTCTGGTGAAGAGTATCTTCCCCTGCTTGTCCAGGAATACTACCCGCCTCTTTACCTCTCCCATGTGTCTGCATGAGGAGTCAGTAAGCATCCTGAAATCTTCCTCTTTGGAGATGTTCATCGCCGATGCGAGCTGGACCACATGGAGCATATCCTCTTTTACCACGTTCAGGTAAGCCTGGATGTTTGATGCCTCGGCTTTTGCTATAAGCAGCTGCTGTTTATTGAACTGTTCAGCCATCTCCATCTGGAGTGTTCGCTGAAATGAGACATTCAGGGTTATAAGAGATATAACTATTATCGCAAGAATACCGATAATAACAATATAACCTTTCATTCCCCTTCTCTCCTTCATGATTTCATGAAAGCTGTTTCCGCCGGCTCCGGCATAGTTGTATATCGCCAAACAGATTTATCATAATTATTCAATCTCAAGCGCCTTAAGTTTTTTCCATAGAGTGACCCTGCTGATGCCAAGGTGTTTTGCAGCGAGGGTTTTATTGCCTTTATAGAGAGAAAGGGTCGACCGCAGTTTTTCCTCATCGATAAGGCCTTCGTGCTCTTCCGGCGGCTTTTCATGGATGAGATAATCCGGCAGGTCGGAAACTTCAATGGTATCATTCTTACATGTGACAGCGCTGTACTCTAGGGCATTGATTAGGCGGCGTACATTGCCGGGCCACGGAAAGTTTTTTAAAATCTCCATTGCCGGGGCACTTATACTACGTATCTCTTTATTGTTTACCGCGGATATCTTTTTCAGGTAGTGAAATGCAATAAGAGGGATATCTTCGCTTCTTTCCCTTAAAGACGGCACCTTTATTACGATAGAATTTAATCTGTAAAGTAGATCTTCCCTGAATTTGCCTAAGTGGGTTAAGTTAGTGAGGTCCTTGTTTGTGGCTGAGATAAGCCGTATATTTACCGGTATCGGCTTATGGTCTCCTACGCGTTCCACAACTTTTTCTTCGAGGACCCTGAGGAGCTTTACCTGCATTGTCATCGGCATGTCCCCGATTTCGTCAAGGAAGATGCTTCCGTCATTTGCCGCCTCAAATCTTCCTATCCGGTCGCTTACCGCACCAGTGAAAGAACCCTTCTTGTGCCCGAAGAGTTCGCTTTCAAATAGCTGCTCATTCAACGAAGCGCAATTCATCGGTATAAACGGCCCTTCCTTGCGTCTGCCCAGCTTGTGCAGTGCATTTGCAACAAGGTTTTTGCCGGAGCCGCTTTCTCCCAATATCAGGACTGGTGCTTCACTCGTAGCGGCATTCCGTATGTGCTCGTACAATCTCTGCATGGGGACACTTTTCCCAAGTAACCCCATAAACCAGTAATCCTGCCTTATTTCCTGCTTCAGTTCTTCGAGTTCTACTTCTTTCATATATAATGATGTGATATCCGTCATGGATTCAACAGCTCCTACTATCTCACCATTAGAGTCCCTCAGGACGACGGCGTTCTTTAATAAATATACGGACCTTCCGTCAACCGAGCGAATTCTGCATTTTTTATTACAAACAGAACCCTTTTCGAAAAGTTCGCACTTCCTCTTTTTCCCTGATTCCGTGTGAACGACACATGTATCACTATCAAGGATGGTACATTCTTCTCCTATTACATCTTCTTTGCGGTAACCTGTAATCTGTTCAGCAGCCTTATTGAAGAGCAGGATGTTCCCATCGGTATCCACTACCATGAGTCCATCCCTCATTGTCTCAAACACGTCAGGCAAAAACTGCGGGTTTCTTAACAGTTTATCCAGAGTATCATTTCGTGTTTCCAAATTGTTCATTAAATTGCCCATCAAATTATCAAACGTTAACCACTGTTAACTTTAACATTAACAAATTAACACTTTTTTATCAATTAACAAATCTTACCTTTGCGTAACTAGGTGATATTAATAGATAATTAAAATTACGATAAACTGGCACATGGTTTGCACTATAAAAACTGATTATTGATAAGGTTTACATAATGATAGAAACACATAATGTATTGTTAAGGAGGGCATGATGAAAAAGGTATTGATTGCTGTAGATGGAACCAAGGCCTCAAAGGCCGTCTTGGCTACATTTTACAATTCAGTCCAACTACCGCAGGAAGTAATCCTGCTCCATGTGCAAAAGCTCGAGGGAAGATCATTGATGATCGATATGCTCGGGGAAGCCGAGTTGTCGACACTGAAGGAGTCTATGAAAGGCACCGAGCATAAAGACGCACTGGACACAAAGGCCCAGAAAATACTCACGTACTACAGGAAGGAGCTCGAAGACGGCGGCTTTCATGATGTACGTACAGTAGTAAAGGAAGGGCATCCTGCTGAAGAAATTCTAAAGGTTGCTCAGCAGGAGGGAGTTGAATTGATACTTCTGGGTTATAGCGGCAGAAATGGGCTCAACAGACTGATTGGCGGCAGTGTTGCCAAAGAAGTCGAAAAAAAAGCGATGGTGCCGGTGCTTGTCGCAAAAAGGGTCACCATGTGTGAGGAGCCTTACAGCTGGAAGGACGCATATACCGCCGTCACTGTTACAACGGCGATTATGCTGGGGATGTTCCTTTTGGGGATAATTCTTCAAAAAGGGACGATTATACATTAATAGTAGCTAAAAACTGTAGGAGGAATAGGGATGAAAAAGATTTTGATAGCAGTAGACGAGACAAGTGGTTCAAAGGCCGTATTATCGGTATTTCACAATTTAGTCAGACCGCCTGAAGAGGTACTGCTTCTTCATGTAGAGAGGCTTGAAGGGAAGTCCCTGATGATCGATATGCTCAGCGATGCCGAACTTTCGACCTTGAAGGAATCTTTAAAAGGGTCTGAGTATAAGGAGCGCCTGGACAGAAAGGCAGAACAGATACTGAATTTTTTTAAGAAGGAACTGGAAAGCAGCGGTTTGATCAATGTTAGGACCATTCTGCGCGAAGGCATACCCGCTGAAGAGATCATCAAGGTAGCTGAAGAGCAGAATGTTGACCTTATCATTGTGGGCGACAACGGAAAGAAAGGTCTCCTCAGGCTTATCACAGGGTGCGTGAGCAAGGAAGTGGAGAAAAATGCCGCAGTGCCAGTACTGGTAGGCAAGACAGATGCTTCGGCAAAGGCGTTTGACGCAGCGGCGGCTACTGCAGTTGTGAGCTAGAAATTATTTATTGCCTTCGGCAAGTTAATAAAAATAAGACAGGAGGAAACGTTGAAAAAGATTCTGATCGCAGTTGATGGTATCAAAGATTCTAAAGAAATACTGTCACTATTCCAGAACCTGATATGGGCGCCCGAAAACATAGTTCTGCTGCATGTCGAGCAACTGGAAGGCAATGCCATGATGACGGCCATGCTGGGAGACGCTGAGATGACGACTTTGAAGGAGTCGTTGAAGGGAACGGAGTATAAAGAGAAACTGGACAGAAAAGCGGAAAAGATACTGGATTATTACAGGAAAGAACTGGAGAATGGTGGTCTGAATAATATTAAGACGGTGATAAAAGAGGGCCACCATTCGGACGAAATACTTAAGACAGCGGAAGAAGAAAATGTGGACCTCATTGTCATGAACTGCAGCGGAAAGACCCGCCTTCACCGTTTTGTCACCGGTTGTGCATCCAGCGAAGTGGAGAAATGTGCCAAGGTTCCGGTGCTGATATCAAAGGGTGACGGATGCGGTAAGCATGCGAATTCCTGGAACGGGAGGGAAGCATATGCCATTCGGTAGTGTTACTTCGGCCTTGACGGCCGTACTTATGGGCCTTGCACTTGGATTTGTTCTTCAAAGAGGGCGTTTTTGTCTTAATTCGGCGTTCAGAGATATAATATTTCTGCAGGACCTCACGTTCTTCAGGGCCTATCTGCTTTGTCTTGTGGTTGCTATAATAGGCACAAACGTTCTGGAAAGTGCCGGACTTATAATGACTTTTGATCCTGATGCGGGCCGGTTTGTTTCAACTGAACTGATGCGTCAGAGCTTCGTGCCTGTTGCCAATATCCTCGGCGGTTTCCTCTTCGGACTCGGGATAGTGCTTGCAGGCGGTTGTGCCAGCGGAATTGTATACAGGCTTGGAGAGGGCCAGATCGCGGCTTTAATCGCTATCGTCGGGTTCTTCTTCGGCGTCGGCATGACCACTGACGGCATGTTCAGCCCTGTCCGCGATTACCTGAAAAGCTTCAAGGTTGATGTATTCGGCGTACAGAATCCCGCGATATGGGACCTCTTCGGAAGCGGCCCGATAGCAAAGTGGGGCACGATTGCGGTCTTCTGTGTTGTTTTGCTGGTTTTTGTCTTAAAAGGAAAGCCGACCTTTGGAAAGTCCGGCAAGGGTTATTCATGGGGGCTCACCGGCGTCCTCGTCGGCTTGTTGACCGTAGTTTCCTGGGAGGTATCTTCTGTCTTCGGAGGTACCCCGAGAGGTCTTGCCATAACCACTCCCGTGAGGGAGTTATTCTTTTCCATGCTTACCAAAAGCACTCATTCTCCTTTTAAGGAATTCAGTTTCCTTGGGATTTTCACCGGCACATGGGGCGTATTCTTTATCCTTGCTGTTCCTTTTGGGGCCTGGATCAGCGCGTTGGGTCTCAAGGAATTCAAATGGAAGACCCCGCCGGCCAAAGAAGTCCTTACAGTATTCTTCGGAAGTATCCTTATGGGCATAGGAGCGGTTATTGCCGGAGGATGCAATCTCGGTCACGGTGTTACAGGAATGTCGACAATGTCCCTTGCCAGTCTGGTGGCGATCACCTCGATCGTCCTTGGCAACTGGGTAATGGTCTACTTCAAGTTTATAAGAGCTTCAGAATAATAAAGTGTCTTCCACAGACAGCTCGGGGTTGCAGTTACAGCTGCAACCCTACCTTTTTTATGAAAATACTCCGGCCCTCGGCAACTGGATAATGGTCTCTTCAAATTTATAAGAGCTTCAGAATAATAGAGTGTCTTCCACAGACAGCTCGGGGTTGCAGTTGCTGCTGCAACCCCACCTTTTTTCCGTATAAAAACCTTTCGATTATTAGTCGGCTATCGTCTACTTTCTTTTCTTTGTCTTTTTGGCCAATGATTTTATATAAGCTATCAGGTCATTCATCTCCTGTGATTTCATATCGATAGGCCGGCCCTTGTTCGCCATCAGAATGCAGGTGTTTATCGAGTCCTCCAGCGTGTTCCGTTCGCCTGAACAGCTGCTCCAGGTAGTCTTTCCAACTGACCAGGCATGTTCCAACCCTTCCCCCCCCGGATGGCATGTATTACAGCTTACACCAAAAGATGAACCGCTGAGCTTCGGGTCATTGAACAGGGTCTTCCCCCGTCTAGCGTCACCGTCAGCGAAAGCGCGTGCAGAGAGAATAATTACTGCTGTGATCATTAGCAACCTTAAAATAATTTTCATGGCATTACTCTCCGGTCACAGGAATTGTTGCATTATGTGACGATAGTGTCAAGATATTTTTTGGCAGGCTTAGTATCTTCCCCGTAAAATGTGTCCGAAAAGCAAAAGTTATAAGACTCGCCGGTAGTTAAACCACGATCTTCTAGCTCTCACTATGTATTCTGTGTAGTACCTGCTTATTATGAGTTATGATTTTTTCATAAACAGCATCGACGGGAATCCCCTGCATGCATTTCAGATTACCGCAGTGTTTTTTGAAACAGGGGGCGCAGTCCAGATCGCTTTTTATTACGATATGTCCTTTCCCGTATGGCCCCGTCCTCACCGGGCTGGTCGGGCCGAAGATTGCAACCACAGGGATCCTGAACCCGGCAGCGATATGCATGGGGCCTGAATCATTCGATATCACTATCCGGGCATGACGCATGATCTCGATCAACTCCCTGAGGCTTGTTTTTCCGGCAAGCGAGATCGCCTTTCCACGTGAAGTCTGAACGACCCTCTCGGCTATTTCCCTATCGCTCCTGCTACCGATGACCAGCGACCTTAAAGGAAGCAGTGACGCGAGCCTGCCGAAATTCTCAGCACCCCATATCTTTGTGTCCCATCGTGCGCCAGGCACGATCACCGCATAATCCTTCATGCTGCTTCTTATATCTTCGATGTTTTTCAGTTGGCCATTGCAGAGTGGAAAAGTGAAAAGAATGTTTTTTTCATCGCAGCCGAGTGCTCCGGCTATCTTCATGTATCTCTCAACTGCGTGTACGTCTTCCCCCCCCTGTACCTTGACGTTATAAAAGAGGCTGCTACCTTCCCTTGCTTCGGAAAAGCCGATCCTGACAGGGGCCCGTGTCGCCATGGTGATGATCCCGCTTCTGAACAGGCCCTGAAGATCGACCGCAAGATCATACTGTTCATTTCTGATATCTTTGAAAAGCTTTTTCACCTCTTTTATGGTGTCAGTCGCCTTTGAAAGCTTCTTCCACATATCTTTGTTGATGATTACAATTCTGTCTACCATGGGATGGCATTCGAGAAGCCCTTCCAGTCCTTTGGCTATCACCCAATGGATCTCAGCATTTGGAAAACGGCTCTTAAGCGAATTGAGAAAAGGGAGACTATGGACAACATCTCCCAGGGAACTCGGTTTGACAACAAGTATTTTTTTGAGTTTATTGGTTCTTTTCATAGTTGTTAAGGACATACTTGATTATTACCGGTTATCACATCTGTATTTTTTTGAATAATCAAATCAACAGCTTCCACAAGGTTTTTTACAACAAAATCAGCGTGCGAAGAAACCTTGTCCTGACCTGTCTTGACGAGTATTCCTGTTGCGCCTACTGACCTGGCAAGGAGCATGTCCGCTTCCTTGTCCCCGACCACAAAAGATTTCTTCAGATTGATATTATAGTCCACCCTTGCATCCAGAAGAAGCCCTGGTTCTGGTTTTCTGCAGGCACAATGTTCGTCGGGGTGATGGGGACAGTAGAAGAACCCTTCAAAACCATATGAATCAAGAAAAATGCTGTTGACGCGTTTTACGAATTCCTCATCGACCAGGCACCTGGCGATGCCTGACTGGTTCGATACACCTATGAGGGAAAAACCACTATCTTTAAGTCTTGCCAGACTGCCTATCTCCGGAAATACCTCAAAATCTTCCATTCTGCGCAGATATCCCGGGTCTTTGCAGAGAGTCCCGTCCCGGTCAAAAAAAACCGCCCTCCTTGCGTATGTCCGTTTTTTTACCGCATCGAAGACTTCTTCTGCAGAAATCATTTCCATGCACCTCAGATCGTGTTTGCTGCATTCCCTCTCGAAACAGGGTGAGCAGGCCAGGGTCTTTTTTATCGCAATGTCCTTTGACCCGACCGGGCCTGTATGTTCCGGAGAGGTAGAGCCGAATATCGCTATGACCGGGGTTCTGACCGCGTATCCAATATGCATGGGGCCGGAATCATTCGTCACAAGCAGATCGCATTCAGAGATCAATGATATCAGTTCCCTGATGTCCGTTTTCCCGGCCATCATCAGGAGCTGGTTCCGCGACCCCGGATCACCTGAAAGTTTACTGACCTCTCTTTCAATCTCTTCTGCTATTCCTGTCTCAGATGGACCTCCGAAGATTACAGCGCTTCCCTGCATCTCAGAGATCACCCGGCAGGCCACTTCCGCGAAGCGGACGGGACTCCAGCGTTTCGAAGAACCGAATGTGGCGCCAGGGTTTATACCTACAACCGGTCTTCTCAGTGACTTCAACTTATTCCTTGCCTCAAGTCTCTCATCGAGAGATATATATATCCAGGGGCGATCATGTTTTGCTGAAAACCCAAGCTTTCTGACAAGGTCCAGATAATATTCGATATGATGCAGGTCCTTTGCATGGTCGTCAAAAGGAACAGCCTTTGTTAACAAAAGCCTTCTGCCATCCCTGTTATACCCTAGTCTTGCGGGTATCCCGGCAAGGAATGCTATAAACGCTGCGTCAAAGGCATTTTGCAAAAGAAGCGCCATGCAAAAGTCATGATTTTTTAACTCTTTTGCCAGTCTGAACTTTCCGGCAAGTCTCCGGTGAGCATCCGAATATAAGATGATCTCATCGATATTAGGGTCTTTCTCGAATAGCCGCGAGACCCAGGGTTTCACCAGCAGCGTTATCCTCGCATCAGGATGAGTCAGTTTCAGAGACCTGATGGCAGGCATGGTCATCACAGCATCACCGATCCAGTTAACGCCCCTGACAAGTATATTCTTACAATCTGCCTCTTTCATCTTCACAATCCATCAGTATTTCTCTCCGGATAAAACAGATCCGTTCAGCAGCAGACGCCCAAAAAAGAAGTAGAACCGTACAAGCAATGCTGTTAAACTGTAAATAATCACTCTGTGCCAGAGTTCAGCCTTCATGAGCTATTATGATACAACAATTTATGAACATGCATATATACAGAAATGAATAGATCGAAAATTATCTATATAACTTCCTCCTCCGCTATACTGGTCGTCTTTATTCTCAGTTTCCTTCAGACTGTTTCACAGGGGAAGGAAATTTTCATGAGAGAAGGATGCACCAACTGTCACAGCTTCAGGGGCCAAGGAGGCGAAACTGCTCCTGACCTGACGGCAGTGGGGGACAGGCGGTCAACTTTATGGATAATGTCACAGATAAAAGATCCCAAGTCCCATAACCCTGACTCGAGGATGCCGGAGTTCGTGCATCTTTCAATATTCGAGAGGTATGCCATAGCCCGTTATTTGAGGGGCTGAACTCGCAGATCATTCATGCCCGTGCTTAACGCATTTCCCGGTCTCAGCAGATGAAATCAGCCAAGCGCCTCTTTCAGCATCCGGAGGAATTCGCTGCGAGGGATCTCCCTTGCTCCCAGGCTTTTGAGGTGTTTTGTCGTCACCTGGCAGTCTATGAAGCTGTAACCCCGCGCGCGAAGGTGTTCGGCGAGTGTGACCAGTGCGATCTTCGAGGCGCCGCTCTTTCTCGCGAACATTGATTCGCCGAAGAAGGCCTTGCCAAGAGCGAGGCCGTAGAGTCCTCCTACTAGTTCTCCGTCCTGCCAGCTCTCGACTGAATGTGCATAACCTGCATGGTGCAGACGGATATAGGCCTTTATCATCTCCTCTGTGATCCAGGTCCCCTGCTGGCCTTCCCGCCTTATCTCTGCGCAGTTTCTTATCACATCAGCAAAGGCAGTGTCCATTTTAATAGTGAACAGGCCTTTGTTAATTGTCTGCCTGAGGCTCCTGGATATCTTCAGCTCATCAGGAATCAGAACGAGTCGCGGGTCAGGAGACCACCAGAGGACCGGAGGGCCGTCTGCATACCAAGGGAAGATCCCCATGGAATAGGCGAGCAGGAGACGGTCTTCACTCAGATCTCCTCCTACAGCCAGCAGACCGCCCTCTTCAGCCAGTTCCGGTCTGGGAAAGATCAGCTCTTCTGTCAATCTGAATACAGGCATGGCGGTTTATCCTGTACTGAGCTGTGCCTTTACAAATGACCGCATCAGGAACTGCTTTTTGGGTTTCATATTCAGTATCGTGAAAGCAGGATCAGTTATCCGAATAGGCGAAACTGAGGCTGTCTTTATCCATTCCTATCAGCACCTTGCCGCCCTTTTTCAGCCTGCCGAAGAGCACCTCTTCAGACATTACGTCCTTTATCTCCGACTGTATGAGCCGCGCCAGGGGCCGTGCCCCGTAAACAGGATCGAAGCCCTTCGAGGCCAGCCATGTCCTGGCTTCGTCCGACAGGGTTATGCGGACCTTTTTCCTGCGGAGCGAGCGCTGGAACTCAGTGATGAATTTGTCGACCACCTTCTCCATTATCTCAGGAGTAAGCTGGTTAAATGTGATAATCGAATCGAGGCGGTTACGAAACTCCGGGTTGAAGAGACTGTTGATCGCGTCTCTTCCCTTTGCCCTTGTATCTCCCCCCCTGTCACCAAAGCCGATGGCGTTTTTGTCCATCTCCTTGGCGCCTGCGTTAGAGGTCATGATGAGGATGACATTCCTGAAGTCGGCCTTCTTGCCGTTGTTGTCTGTCAGGGTAGCGTAGTCCATCACCTGGAGCAGGATGTTGAAGATGTCCGGATGAGCCTTTTCGATCTCATCGAGGAGAAGAACGCAGTAAGGGTGTTTTCTTACCGAGTCAGTAAGGAGCCCACCCTGATCAAAGCCGACATATCCAGGAGGAGCGCCGATTAGGCGTGAGACAGTATGCTTTTCCATGTATTCGCTCATGTCGAACCTGAGGAACTTGACTCCAAGGACAGCGGCAAGCTGCTTGGAAACTTCTGTCTTTCCGACACCGGTGGGACCCAGAAAAAGGAATGAACCCACGGGTCTGTCTGCAGGGCCAAGTCCGGCGCGGATACGTTTGATGGCTGCGGCTAGCGCGAATATGGCACTGTCCTGCCCGTAAACCACCTGTTTCAGATCGTCCTGGAGCTTCCTGAGTTTATTGACGTCCGAGGTCGAGATAGTTTGAGGCGGGATCTTTGCTATACCGGCCACGATCTTTTCGATCTCCGTTATACCGACGGTCTTTTGTTTTTCGTATGCTTCAGAGAGTTTCAACTCAGCCCCTGCCTCGTCTATCACATCGATGGCCTTGTCAGGAAGATATTTGTCATTGATATATTTGGCGGAAAGCTCAACGGCGGCCCTGAGAGCGGCTTTGGTAAACTTGACCCCGTGGAAGTCTTCATAATAGGATTTTAGTCCTTCAAGGATATGTATTGTTTCCGATATTCCCGGTTCCTGAATTTCTACTTTTTGAAACCTCCTGGACAGGGCACGGTCTTTTTCGAAGTAGTTTTTGTATTCCTCGTATGTGCTTGCTCCGATGCACCTCAGGCTGCCTGAATTAAGGATCGGCTTCAGGATGTTCGAGGCGTCCATCGATCCCCCGCTGGTTGCGCCTGCCCCGACAATAGTATGGATCTCGTCGATGAAAAGGACAGCATCCGGGATATTCTCAAGGGCCTTGATAGTTGACTTGAGGCGGGCCTCGAAATCGCCCCGGTATTTGGTCCCGGCCAGGAGAGCACCCATGTCGAGTGAAAATATCTGTGCCTTAAGCAGCGCGGAGGGCACTTGTCCATGGTGTATCTTCAGCGCCAGGCCCTCGACAATAGCGGTCTTGCCTACCCCGGGCTCCCCGACGAAGATGACGTTGTTCTTTCTCCTTCGGCTAAGGATCTGGATTGTCCTCTGCAATTCTTCTTCCCTGCTGATTAGAGGATCGATTTTGTTTTCAGCGGCCTTTTCATTCAGGTTCACCGTGTATGCTTTGAGAGGATTTTCGAGCGGCTTCTCCCTTTCTCCCTGGTGAGTATAAGCCCCTGGTTTATTGCCGGGGATGGTCGCTCCCTCAGCGAGTTTTGATATGCCGTGTGAAACGTATTCGAGCACGTCGAGACGTTGTATGCCTTCTGTCTCGATGATATGTACGGCAGGGGAGTCCTCTTCCAGAAAGATCGCGGCCAGAATGTCGCCGGAATCCACCGCCTGTTTGCCTGAGGCCTGAACATGGTTGAAGGCCCGCTGCAGGACCCTCTGGAAACCGAGCGTCGGTTCAGGTGTTATGTTATCACCCTCGGCTGTCTTTAAGAAAGTCTCCTTAAAATATATTTCGAGTGACGTGATCATTCTCTGGATGCTGCCGCCGCAGTTTGCGATGATGGACCTCCCAAGGTCGTTATGCAAGACCGCATACAGGAGATGTTCTACGGTGAGGTATTCATGTCTCCTGTTTTTTGCGTCCTGTATGGTTGCTTCTATGATAATCCCCAGTTCTTTGTTAATCATTTTCTTTCTCCATAATGCACTTCAGCGGGAACCCGTTTTCTTTGGCAATCCTGTGAACGCTTTCGACTTTTGTCTCGGCAATCTCCCTGGGATACACTCCCGCCAGTCCAATGCCCTGTTTGTGGACGTGGAGCATGATCTGTGTGGCCTCAGTAAGGTTCTTGTGGAATGTACTTTCCAGAATATGCACAACGAATTCCATGGTTGTATAGTCATCATTTAGAAGGAATACATTATAGAAAGAGGGTTTCTCTGCCCTGATTTCTGTCTTTTCCTCTAACTGCGGACTGTTTTCTTCTTTGCCGGTACTCATACCAGTGTCTTTACCTTCAGATAGTAATCCATTACTTTATTTTAGCATAACGTTCCTTGTCGTTTCCCGGAGAAGAAGGTTTGCTTGTCGATTCGTAACAGTCGACAGGACGCCTCGAAGCATGAAAAAAGCCCGCATTCTTCTCTATGCACAAAAACATTTTCGACCGACATGATAATTATTCAGGGTAAGATAATCCCCCAAATAGATATAGAAGGAGGGAAATGTGAAATAGAGGGTAGTGCCGCATTTCAGATGAAAATATTGGGCTTCTAATTTTGGTCGCATAAATCTCTTCCGATTGTTTATACTATAAAAATTGTATTTTTATAGATTATGAAAAAAACTGTAACAATAATCATCTTTTTCCTTCTTGCCTCCTGCGCTTCTCAGAAAGAGATAGCAATTACGCCAGAGGTTCGTCCTCCGCTGCCTGTGCAAACGCCTCAACCGGCAGTAACCGTCCCGCCAGTAAAGTACAAATCTGTTTTGCAGTGCGATGAAAAAACAGAGGATATTTTTAATTCGAACGGCATAGAAGTGCTGCCTTTTATACGGGTGGTGTTTTTCGATATTGACGGAGACGGGGTAAGTGAAATGATCGCGGGCAGCAAGGACGGCTCACTGCGCCTCTACAGGAATTCCGGCTCCCGCAGCGCTCCGCACTGGATTCTTGAGACAGACTACTTTAAGGGCATCACGGCCGGGGCCTTTTCCGCACCGGCAGCAGGGGATATAGATGGAGACGGTAAACCTGAGATGCTCATCGGGACTGGGGGGTTTTCGAAGGATTCGGGCAGGGTGCTCTGTTACAGGAATTCCGGGACCGGGACGAGTCCGGTCTGGGAAAGGATGGACATGCCGGAAATACGCGTGGGCAACGACGCCACCCCTGCCTTGTTTGATGTCGACAGGGACGGCAGAGTTGATCTTATTGTCGGTAATTCTACAGGCCGCCTTTTCCTGTTCAGGTCCAAACGCAAGGGAAACGGTCTTGTCTTTGCGAAAGACACGGACTATTTTAAAGGCGTCAGTCTTGGCATGTATGTTGTGCCAGCGGTGACGTCAAACAAGGACAAGTTAGTGATCATCGCTGGCAACAGTATGGGAAAGCTTTCTATCCTTGAGAGGGGGTATGAAAGCAGGTCTTCCTGGAATAAGAGTAAATTGCCTCTTTCGTTCACCAGTTTCGCGGCCCCGGCCTTTATACACAGCGACCGCTCCGGTACTCTTGACCTTGTGATCTCTGACGGCGACGGTCAGCTTTCTTATTACAGGAACAGAAGAAACGATTACCGCGACTGGGAAAAAACAGATGATCTCTTCAACGGAAGGACCCTCACAGGAGCTGCCTCCGCGCCTGTTGTAACAGAGCTGGACGGCAGAGTTTATTTGGTTGTCGGAAACATCAATGGCGAAATCAGGCTCTTCGTTGACGAACCTATGTCACCAGGACTTCCCTGGAGCGAGAGACCTGGTTTTTTCAAGGGCATCAAACTTTCGAGTTTTTCAAGGGGTCTGTTAACTGAATGGGACGGCCGCCTTCTCCTGATTACAGGCCAGCAGGACGGGGTTATGAGGGCCTTCCTGAACACCGGCAGCCTCAACAAACCGTTCTGGTCCGAGAAGAAACAGTTTTTCAGTGGGGTCCCCAGGATCAAGCATGCTGCCCCTGCTGTTTTTGATATCGACAGTGACGGGAAATGGGAATTGATCGTTGGAGGGTCCGATGGTTATGTCAAGGGTTTCAGGTATGAGCTGGGTCAGGACGGGAATCCCGTATGGGTGACAATAGACAAGGACTTCGCATACGCGAAGGTCGACGGATACGCATCCCCTTCCTTGGTGAAGGAGGACGGGAAAACTTATCTCTTCGTCGGCCGGCAGGACGGGAAAATAAGCCTTTTTACTTCCAATCCCCGCTACTGGGGCAACCCTGTTTTTTATCCCGATGATTATCTTGCCGGTGTCCAGGTCTGCAACCACAGTTGTCCCGCTGTAGTTGAGAGAAAGGGCCTTATAGAGCTGACCATCGGTGATTATAACGGCAACCTCAAATATTTCGCCTGCCGCAGGGAAGAAAGAGAAGTTAAAGAAAATTGACGGCCTCATGATAAATACTTACGATATTTTGCGTTTCAAAGGTCGTCAATGCAACACACCTACAAATAAGGACTGTTTAACCACCCATCAAAATTGACGGATCAGTAAAACACTATTCCCCCAGAAGGATCTTTTCAGTTGCTTTTGCAATAAGCTTATTTAGGGGTCGCTGTTTTTCCAGGTTTTATAAAATTCACTCCAAGTACATAGTGTAAGTGTTATAATTAAATAAATGCATAACTCTATGGGGAGTTCAGCAATGGAAAAGGTCGTTATTTATACGTCTCCAAATTGTCTTGATTGTCACGCGTTGAAAGATTTTCTTTCGGCGAGAGGAGTGCTGTTTATCGACAAGAATATTGCAGACGACAAGACTGCCAGAGAAGAACTCGCCAACAAATACGGAAGAATGGCAACGCCCACGATCGTAATAGGAGAAAGGGTATTTTTGGGTTTCAGAGAAAACAGGCAGGAGATAGAAAAGCTGCTGGACGGTCAGGCAGGAAGCGCGGATGTCTGAGGAAGCCGCTCATGCGGGAAGCCGCATAGACCTGCCGATTACAGGAATGTCCTGTGCTTCCTGTGCCGCGCATATACAGGAGGGCCTTTCGGCACTCAGGGGAGTGCAAAGCGCAGCTGTCAACTTTGCTGCCGAAAAAGCCACTGTTTTTTATGATCAGTCTGCAGTTTCGGTAGAAGACTTTATCCGAACCATTAAAGAGCAGGGATACGACGTATCGATCTCGAAGGTCCTCCTTCCTGTAAAAGGCATGTCCTGTGCTTCCTGTGTTGCAAATGTGCAGGAGGCCTTGGGTTCTCTTCCCGGCGTCAAGTCTGTTTCCGTGAATTTCGCGACTGAAAAGGCGACAGTCGAATATTTTCCCTCCCAGGTCGGGATTAGAGATTTCAGAAAAGCCATAAAAGATGCGGGGTATGAACTCGTTGAAACAGAAAAGGGGGAGGACATTGTTGAAAAGGAGCAGCGGGAGAGAGAGGCTGCCTATCTGAGTCTAAGGAGGAAAGTCGTCACTGGTGCGGCCCTGACTATCCCGATATTCATTCTTATGGAGTGGAACTCCCTCGGCCTATCGAAGCTGATCCAGCTTTCGCAGCAGTCTATCTTTCTACTTCAGCTCCTGATAGCGACCCCTGTCCAGTTCTGGATCGGACGGCATTTTTATACAGGGGCCATAGCAGCAGCCCGCCACAGGACAACGAACATGAACACCCTTATCGCTGTGGGGACCTCTGCTGCGTACATTTACAGTGTTGTAGCTACTTTTTTCCCTTCAGTTTTTGAGATAAAAGGGTATGAGGCTCACGTGTATTTTGATACCTCCGCCACGATAATCGTCCTTATCCTTCTCGGAAGACTTTTTGAGGCCAGGGCAAAGGGACAGACTTCAGAGGCGATAAAAAAACTGATCGGGCTTCAGGCAAAGACCGCCAGGGTCATCAGGGACGGGACAGAAAGGGACGTCCCGGTTGAAAAGGTTGAGATTGGCGACAGGATCATCGTCAGGCCCGGAGAAAAGATACCGGTCGACGGGGTGATCATCGACGGGTACTCGTCGGTTGACGAAGCAATGGTTACCGGGGAGTCGATGCCGGTGGAGAAGAATGCCGGTGATCAGGTGATAGGCGCGACGATAAATAAGACAGGGTCTTTCAGGTTCGAGGCCACTAAGGTCGGCAGGGACACGATGTTGTCACATATTATAGAAATGGTGCAGGCTGCGCAGGGGTCCAAACCGCCTATAGCGCGTATGGCTGACATCATCGCGTCATACTTTGTGCCGGCTGTGATTGGCATCGCATCACTGACCTTTGTGGTATGGTATTTTTTCGGTCCGTCCCCTGCCTTCACTTATGCGGTCCTGAATTTTATAGCCGTGCTTATCATCGCCTGCCCGTGTTCACTCGGCCTTGCAACCCCGACATCCATTATGGTCGGAACAGGGAAGGGCGCGGAAAACGGGGTCCTGATTCGCAGCGGAGAGGCGCTTGAGCAAGCGCATAAGATAAATACCGTTGTCTTTGACAAGACGGGGACGCTGACAAGGGGAAAACCAGAGGTCACTGATATTGTTGGAGCGGATTTATCAGAAATGGATGTCCTTCTGTACGCTGCTTCGGCTGAAAAAGGCTCAGAACATCCGCTCGGCGAGGCGATTATAAAAAAGGCGCTGGATATGAATTTAGAGGTAAGATCTCCGGACAGCTTTAGTGCGGTCCCTGGACACGGCATTAAGGCTACAGTCAACGGGAAGCAGGTGACGCTAGGCAATGAAAAGCTAATGCAGGAAGAGGGTGTCAGTGTCGAGGCTCTTAAAGGTCAGGCTGTGGCGCTTTCAGAACAGGGCAAAACCCCTATGTTTGTGAGTGTGGACAAGAGGCCTGCCGGAATTATTGCTGTCGCTGATACAATGAAGGAGGATTCTGTCAGTGCTGTGGCGGCCCTCCATAACCTCGGGATTGAGGTGGTCATGATGACCGGGGACAATAGGCGTACCGGCGAGGCGATCGCGCGTCTTGCCGGCATCGACAAGGTGCTTGCAGAGGTGCTCCCGGAGGAAAAGGCCAGCGAGGTGAAGAAGTTGCAGGAAGTTGGGAAAGTTGTTGCCATGGTAGGAGACGGCATCAATGACGCTCCTGCGCTTGCTCAGGCGGACATCGGAATAGCTCTCGGCACTGGAACTGATGTTGCCATCGAGACTTCGGATATTACGTTGATCAGCGGAAATATCAGGGGAGTGGTCACTGCGATCGCACTTTCGAAAGCAACTATGCGCAATATCAAACAGAACCTCTTCTGGGCCTTTGCTTATAATGTCATCCTTATTCCTGTAGCTGCCGGCGTCCTTTTCCCGTTTTTCGGCATACTCCTGAATCCTATGTTCGCAGCAGCAGCCATGGGTTTTTCATCCGTCACCGTCGTCACAAACGCCTTGAGACTGAGAAGGTTCAAGGCAGCGCTCTGATCCAAGCCGTTACAGCCTCTCGCCAAACTTGTGGCCCGGCCAGCTTTGTATAGTCGCGGGCCTGTGCTAGAATATTTTAAAGTTCTGCAAAGCTAAGGGGCTGAAATAATTTGATGCGTAAAGCAACACCTTTCAAAGGACTAACACCGGGTTTTCAATATATCGACAGGGAGGAGATCCGCATAAGGGGGATCAAAAAAGTCATTTTAACCGGCGATATAGGCTGTACCGGATTTAATGAAGACAGCAGGGATATACTCGGGCAGATTTTAGGGCAGGAACCCGATCTCTTTTTTTTTCTGGGTGATCTTGCCTTTACGGGCGCAGAAGAAGAATTTCGGGAAATCATTGATTTCTGCAATAGCCGCGTGCAGAAGCCCATCTTTGCTTTGTGCGGAAACCACGACCTCCCCGGCTACTATAAGTTTCTTGGTTCGTCGACTTACGCCATAAAGTTGGACAAATTTGTGTGTATTTTTCTATTCAATGCCACGGGATATTTTTTGGCAAAAGACATTGCTTTCCTGGCAAAAGAGCTGAAAAAACATGAGACACAGGACTTCATTATTTTCATGCATGTGCCTCCTCCCACTGACATAGACCGAAATCATCTGCTGCAGGCGGAATGGGAAAAGGTCAGGAAAGAGCTTGATCAATATAAGAAGAAGATCAGGCACATCTTTTGTGCTCACATTCATGGTTATCACGATTATCTTTTAGACGGTTACCCGATTACGATAACGGCCGGCGGCGGAGCGGCCATGATCAATGACCTGAAGAAGCCTGAGCAGAAGATCCATCATGCTATCATCCTGAATCTCAGGGAAAGCGGAGACATGAGTATCGAGATCATACCAGTACAGGACAGCACTTCCGCAGCCAGGTAGACCGCACACTACTTATTGAGGCTTTTTGTTCAGGCAAGGTCTGAGTCGTATCCGACATAGCTGGCATGTCTGAAAAAAGAAGGCCTCAAATTCCTCCCCCTACTTTGGTAGGATTGCGCTAATCTAATCGCTCCTTTAGACTAGGCATCAGTGAAGTAATTTTATAAGGAGGGATGGGAATGAAGGGCGTTTCAGCTGAACAAGGAGTGGAAAAGACTTTTCTGGGTGTTCCCGGGCAACAAAGACTTTGTAAAGACGTTGAAGGATGGTGGGGAATGAAGGGGTTGGGGTTCAAGGACAATGAGGTAAGCCTCCCGACTGCTGCGATTATGTCTAATGGCAAATGCAGCGCCTGCAGAGAAAAAATAATAAGGCAGGACAGGCAGTTGGACGATTTCTTTTTTCTCCCGATCGAAGGGTTGAGAATGCGCAAAATGGACAAGCAATATGTAATACAATGTCCTGGCTGCAGACGATTCATCACATTGCAGCCATAATATTAATTTCGACTAAAGGCTAATAAGTCTTTTAAGACAATAAAGCCGGGTCTCTACTGGATTTGATCCATAGATTCCCGGTTTTTTTTTGCTAGAGAGTAAATATTGGGGAAATCAGGAGAAAACCTGAAATTATTGATCTTTAAAATGGAGGAGAGGTAAATGGAGGTAAAAATGAGGAAAAGCAATAAACTGAAAGGGATTATACTATCGATGGTCATGTTTTTGATCGCCATCCTCGCGTTTTCGGCGGTATTTGTACAAAGAGCAGGGGCTGATGATCAACAGGCGCAGAACGTGTCGTTGATGGTTAAGCTGGTAGACGGCCTCGCTACTGATGAACAGGCGGCAATCATCGCCAGCAACGGCGGGGTCGAGACATCATCGATTCCCCCACTAAGACTTCATATCGTGGAAATTCCCGCGAGTGAGTTGTCTGATGTCTTTTCAAATTACCAGTCAGATCCCCGGGTGCAGAGCGTTGAGGTAAATAATAAGCGCAAGGCCGAAAAAAATGGAATCGAAGGCAAACCCAAAGACCGTTATTATTTGGACCAATGGGCCTTGCCGAAGATCGGCTGGGACGCGGTCTTTGGTGCGGTTGTTCCCATAGGGGTGTCGACCGTGGCTGTCCTTGATACAGGAGTCGATGTCTCCCATCCCGACCTCATCGGCAGCCTTGTGTCCGGCACATCCATTATTGACGTGACAGATGGTCTGATTGACCCTAACGGGCACGGCACATGGCTGGGATGAATGGAAATTCAGGACTCACGAGAATTCTTTTTAAAAGAACATTAAAAAAAGGAGGTATTTATTATGTCACTGCTTGGGAAAAAATGTACAGAGGACATTAGTTTTGGGAAAGGGAGAAATGCAGGCAGGGTGAAAGTTGCCGCTCTTTTGTTGCTTGCCGCTTTTTCCCTATTAATACTTATTACAACAAGCGCGCAGCAGGCAATAGCCGTTGGCTGTGGCTGCAGTTTCTGCCATGAAGGCGATTTACAGCATTCTACCACCTGCAATGAAACAACCTGTGAGACCTGTCATCATAACAAGCTTCCGATGGTCCATCCCACAGGTGACCGCACTCCCCTGGCAGGTGATCTAACGAGCGTCCAGGGGATCAATACGGCATGCAGTATCTGCCATATGTTGCCCGGGACAAGTCATCCCTTCAGGATCAACATTTACCCCAAGGTTCCGAACGGCTACCCTGATGTCGATCCTGTGTGCGGGCAGTGTCATGGCGGAAGCGGCGCAGCTACGCCCGGCATCATACAGTTCACACCTGGCGAGCTTTCGGTCCATGCCGAAAACATACACTACTTAATCCCCATTACAGCCTCGTTCGTATGGACCCTCGGTACAGCTAACAACCAGATTAACTTCGATGCAACCGCATCAGCCTGTTCAAACGCACCCTGTGCGTACGACTGGAACTTCGGTGACGGTACAACCGGCGTAGGCGCAACCACTTCACGAAAGTATGCGAGTGCCGGCGGCTACCTCGTAGTTGTGAAGGTAACCGACAACACCGGTGCGCAGACTATCTCTCCTATACGAACGGTGAGTGCAATTTCTACAAACACAGCCCCGACTGCAGTCATGCTGGCCCCTGTGGTCAGCGGCATGACAGTGACGATAAGCGACAGATCTACGGACGCTCAAGATGCGCCGGGCGAGATGACCGTCACGGTTAACTGCGGAAACAGCACTGTAATAACCGGGCCTGACAATACCGACTTTGTCTGCACCTATACGACTGCAGGTACTTACATTATCAAACACAGCGTAAAGGACACCGGCGGACTGGGGGCCATGTCAGATAATGTGTCGGTAAACGTAGGCAGCAGTTCTTCCAGGTACAGCGTCAGCGGTACTCTTACGAAGCAGGATGGGACGCCTATCGCGGGCGGGTATCTCTACCTGCAACTGGCAGGAGTGAACAAGTATATAGCAGTGTCAGCAGCCACAACCGGCAAGTTCACCTTCGGCAGTGTGGCTCCGGGCACCTACACGATGAAGGCGACCAAGTCAGGGTTCACATTTACCACTCCGGCAGAATCGGTCCCTGCATCGATAGTTGTCGGCTCGTCTAATGTAGCAGGAGTAGTTGTAAAAGCAATTCAGTAAAAGTTTTTCAGACCGGACAAGAGGCAGGCGGAAAACCGCCTGCCTCTTGTTTGTGTCCGGCAGGGCCAGACTCTTCAAGTTTGAAGTTCCACGGACCCGCTAAGGGGAATCCCGATGTATACAGCCTACGAAATCATGACCGTGCGAGGCAGAGCCTATGCAGCCCGGCAGTCTGAGTACCGAGGATTTAGGTTTATTGCCTAGGGGAAGGGCTGAAGGGTACCGCTTTATATAAGCTACAGCATTCGACTTGCGGAAAAGTGACCGGCAGCTCTATAAGCTTAGCTGCTCCCTCCACGAACACGTTTGTGTCCAGAACCACTTTTTAAGACGCAGATGGTTCAAATAGGCGAATATTTTCATGGCCGGAGATTTGAAATTATCAGTATCGATGTCGCGGCATTGCAATGGTATACGAACACGTCCGGACAACAAATTCAATTCTTGAGTAAAAAAAGTTAGTACCGCTTCAGACAAATTTTATCAGTACTGTTATTTTTCTATCTTTGCTTTCTCTTCTGCGGGTTCTTCTGCGATCCCTTTCTTAAAACCCCTGATCGCCTCTCCAAGGCTTTTGCCGAGGGAGGGTAGCTTGCTGGGCCCGAAGACCACAAGAGCGATAACAAGGACAACTATCATTTCAGGCATGCCCATACCAAACATTTTGCTCCTCCTTTGATGTCATTTAAGAGATTTCGTTGCTGCCGTAATCTATCTGAATACTAGCACGAAGGGGGTACTTAATCAAATATTCCCTTATTCCGATTTCTTGGCATATTCGGATAACTTCTTATTGAGGTTTCTTATCCATTCACTGCCTATCTTTTGGGTCTCTTTTTGTATGAGGGCTTCTACCGTCTTTTTAATATCTATGTCAGGTGGAAAAAAGAAGATTGCATTGTCCAGAGCAATAAACTTCTTTCGCAGCTCATCCTGTGCATCTTTGTCACGGATTATCTTTGCACGGTCGTGCTCATATTTTACAAGTCTGAGATAATAGTTTTTCCACAGTTTTTTTTCTGCAGGGTTTAAAACTGTATCATCGATAAGGGTAGGCAGCGTTATCTTAATATCATAGGCTATGTTGATATCGTAGATCTCCGCTGATACCCGCACTGTCTCGCCCTCCTCGTCCATCTCTTCGGAATAGTCAACCTTGTAAGTCCATCCAACGGTCCAGTCTAAGCGTGACGGACGACTCTGTTTTTCTTTTGGATTGACCGGCATGTTTTCCTCAGCCGACTGAACAATCTCCGAGAAGGTTTTGCCGAAGACAGGATAGAATTCGTAACGGATGTCTTTTTGAAGGGCAATCCCTTCAGGGACGGAGTATCTTTGACTACCGTCAGCCAGACCCTCTGCCCTGTTCCTGCTTTTTGTTGATAGGGGGTTCCCCTCACTGTCAAAATATTGTGATATCTCAGAGTAAGAAAGGCCGTTCAAAAGACAGACACAGAAAAGTGAAAGCAAAAGAACATATCGCAACTTCATGCTTCTAAATATACCCTAATGTTTGTATAAAAGTCGAGACCGAGCACTGAAAAAGCCGTACGTGACGACTTTATCCAGTTCCGTATTGACGGTACGGCAATCTCGCAGGCATTTAGTCCCGTTTTACGGCGTTTGGTATGAAGCCCGAGCGTTGGGGCGAAACTTTTTTGTAATACTGATGTAAATGCGGCCAAATTTAGCTCCGATCTGGTAAAATAGCCATGGAGATTTTGCGGCCGGGTTATGGAACAATTATATAAAATAAAACTTCCTGAATTCGAAGGTCCGATGGACCTTCTTTTGCATCTTATCAGGGAGAATAAGGTCGATATCTACGATATCCCGATATCCCTTATAACAGGGCAGTACCTTGAGTACATAGAGATCATGAAGGAACTCGACCTTGAGATCGCGGGGGAATTTCTTGTTATGGCGGCCACTTTAATACAGATCAAATCAAGGATGCTCCTGCCGCCGGATGAAGAGGTCCCCCCTGAGGAGATTGAGGACCCGAGACTTGAACTGGTACAGCGGCTGCTTGAATATCAGGCATTCAAAGATGCCGCATCTATATTAAAGGAAAAAGAAGATGAGAGACTGAAGATTTTCGTGAGATACCCTGAGATTCCTGTGGAGGAGGAAGCTTTATTGCCGGAGCTTTATCTTTTCGATGTCAATCTCTTTGACCTGCTGGCTGCTTTCAAAAAACTCCTTGTAAACGCTCCGCCTGAAATGCGCACCATTACAAGGGAGACGCTTACGGTTAAAGACAAGATGATGCATATTGTTGATATGATAGAGAATATCGAAACCATCCGGTTTGAAGAGCTTTTTAAAGAAAGTTTTACTAGGGTACAGCTTATTGTAACTTTCCTGGCGCTTCTTGAGCTCCTCAGGCTCGGACTGGCAAGGGTTTACCAGGAACGGCAATTTGGAAACATCTGGGTAATAAATCCACAACACCAGGAGGCTGCGGGGACGCTTGAATCGTGATAAATAAACAGTGAGTAACAAATGTCTAAATAAGCAGCCCCCGCAAACAGAAGGATCCCCCGAGGAGAACATAAAATAGGATCAACTAATATATGTTCTCCGGCTGATTTTGAAGAGCAGAAGATTCCAAATCGTCAAAACCCCGGGTTACCTGTTATTATATATCAGATGAAATTCAGGATTGATCTGCACGTTCATTCGAAATACAGCGGGGACACTGATGCCGAGCCCGAGGAAGAGATTATCCAGGCTATCAGTCAGGGCCTCCAGGGGATCGTATTTACAGAGCATTATTCATATTCTGCTTCGGAGCATGCCGAAGGTTTGAAAAGAAAATATAGTGACAGTATCCTGGTCCTCAGGGGGGTCGAATTCTCTGCAGCAGAAGGACATTGCCTCATCTTTGGAGTTGACACTGACAAATTATCGATGAGATACGCGCCGGTCAAAGATATCATAAGTATTGTAAATAAACACGGTGGAGTTGTTGTCCCTTCTCATCCGTATCGGGGGGGGAACAGTCTTGGCGACAGTATACACGGCCTGGAGGGCATAGCAGCAGTTGAAGGCTGTAACGGGTGCAATTTGCATGCATTCAATGTCAGGGCGATTGAAGCAGCCAGGGCATTGAACCTGCCGTTTACCGGCGGGTCGGATGCGCACGCGGCCAGTGAAGTAGGGTCATGCTATACCGAATTTGATGGTGAAGTTACCTCTGGTGATTTTGTCGGACTGTTAAAGCGGGGCAAATATAGGGGGGTTGACACCAGGAGGGTCAGCAGGTGGATATTCTAAGATGCCAATTTCTGATGCAGAGTCCGGACCAGGGCCCGTGCTGAACGTTACAAAAAGTGCGGCTGAACAGAACTGCGTAAAGTGTGGGGTCCGGATCGGCTAAAAATGCCTTTCCGGACCCTGACCTTAGGTTCTTATTTTACGATTACTTCAAAGTGGACACGTCTGTTGGTCTTTGCTTCTATTGAATTTTTGTTCTTGGGCGTAGGTATCTCAGGCATCGCCAGTCTTGTTTCGCCATAGCTGATCGTGGTCATCCTGCCTGTGTCTATACCCTGATTTTCGAGGTACTCCTTTACTGCATTTGCCCTTCTCTCGCCAAGTGCCATATTGTAGTCTTCAGGGCCATGCGCACAGGTATGTCCCTCGATCTGGACATTGACGCCTGGGTTTTCTTTCAGGATCTTTATGTTGCTGTCCAGGATTTCCAGAGCAGCCTTTGTAAGGGTCGCCATATCAAAATCAAAGTGTATATCCTCGAGTACTATCTTCACCGGCTCCGGAGCAGGCGGCGGTGGGGGTGGTGTCGGAGCAGGCGGCTCAGGTATAGGCTCGGGTTTCACAACAACCGGCTTGGCCGGACAAAGGGCATTGATTTTTCCTATGGCGTCATTGGCCATAGCGATTGCTTCTTTATCACGACACGCCATGTAGATCTCATAAGCCTTGTCCACCATATCCTTCGCGTTCTGGAACTCTGCCGGACATTCCTTGTCTTTGCCCGCTGAACGGGCTTCATCAAGAGCCCGGTCAGCCTTGACTAGTGCAGACGGATAGTACAAATATCCTGGTCTGTCCTTTCGAGCCCTCTCCATACCAGCGCACCCGATCAGCAAACTCATGCTGAACAAGGCAATAACGATTATTAATACCCTCTTTGTAAAAAGTGCTTGCATCTTTAGACCTCCTAAAAAAATTATTTGTCCTTCAGTTTCCCCACAGCAGGAAAAAATCCTATCTTCATTTTCACCTCCTTCTCACCCGATCTCCTTTCCTTTGTTTCGACATTCGCAATGCATCTTCTTCTGAAATTCTGTTGGGCAACGCTACAGCAAATGCCATATCCAGAAGTATATGAGCCGACCTTCTCATGGCATCAATGATACCATGGTCTGTCATGCTCTTATTCAAATTTTATCGTTTTTCATTAAAATGTCAACTTTGCGGTTTTTTTTGCCGAGAATTTTCAGAGGGCTGGAATCGCACCCCCTAAAGGTTAAAAACGAATGATGCGGGGTGAATCCAGTTGCAATATCTTTCTGCTGCTTTATCGGCCTTGATTAAGTTATAGTAAAAGCAATGAGATTTGAAGATCTGGATATCCCGGAACCGGTGCTCAAGGGAATAAGAGACGCAGGATTCAGTGAATGTACGCCTGTCCAGGCCCAGACCTTGCCGGTGGCGCTTCAGGGCAAAGACATAGCTGCCCAGGCACAGACAGGCACAGGCAAGACAGCTGCCTTTCTCATTGCGGTGTTCTCGCGCATGCTTAAGCTGCCCGATCCTGGACGAGGTCAGTCACCCCGGGCGCTCATCATCGCTCCGACTCGCGAGCTCGTGATACAGATAGACGCTGAGGCCAAACTGCTGGGTGGTCCGGCGGGCTTCAAGATTCTTCCCGTGTTCGGCGGTATCGACTATCTGAAACAGCGGGAAGAGATATCAAAGGGCGTTGACGTACTCATAGGCACTCCTGGCAGACTCATCGATTATCTCAAGCAAAGGGTTTATAGCCTGAAGAAGACCCAGTTCCTCGTAATCGACGAGGCCGACCGGCTTTTTGACATGGGTTTTATCAGTGACCTCCGGTTTCTGCTCAGGAAAATGTCTCCGTTCGACAAGCGGCAGTCCATGCTTTTTTCAGCTACCCTGTCAAACCGGGTGCTTGAACTCTGCTATGAACATATGAACATGCCCATGCGGTTTTCGGTGACGCCTGAGAAATTGACGGTTGAACAGATCGAACAGGAGATTTATCATGTCGGTATGTCAGAAAAGATCGGAGTACTCCTCGGTATCCTCAAACGAGAGCCTGACGGCAGATATCTGGTCTTTTGCAATACTAAGGCAGCTGCAGAACGGCTGGATCTTCTTCTCAACGCTAATGGTTATGCAACCGCCTCCATAACAGGAGACCTTGACCAGAAGAAGCGGCTGAAGGTCCTCTCCAGGTTCAGGGAAGGCGCGTTGGCGATATTAGTGGCAACGGATGTTGCAAGCCGGGGACTCCATATTGACGGGGTGACCCATGTGATTAACTACGACCTTCCCCAGGATGCTGAAGACTATGTGCATCGTATCGGCAGGACAGCCAGGGCTGGCGCCGGCGGCCGCGCGATAAGTCTCGCCTGCGAGGATTACGTCCATTCCCTCCCTGACATCGAGGAATTTATCAAGCAGAAGATCCCAGTCATGACGTTGACGGAGGAAATGGTCGTAACCGGTTATCGCAGGGCTGCAGGGAGAAAGGGTATTGTTCCCCAGAAAAAAGAGTCCCGCGGGATAAAGCGTAAGGGAACATCCAGGTCTGGCAATAACTTCCGAAGACCTGAGAAGGGAAGACAGAAGCCGATATAGGCTGGAATCACAGGGTTTTGGGTTGAAGCCCACAGTCTGAAAAACCCATGACCTTAAGATTCTGTGACGCAGTAGAGTGAAACGGCTTTAGCGTATGATTTCTGCAGCCGCTCTTCAGCCTTTATTTTACCTCTAATATCTCAACATCATAGCTTAGAGTCTTGCCTGCGAGGGGATGGTTGAAGTCTATGATCACTACATCCTTTTTGACCTCCAGAACCCTGACAGGCACACGCTGACCATTTTTCCCCTGAGTATCCAAGATCATTCCTGCCTTTGGCTTTATGCCAGGCGGTATTTGCGTTTTCGGCACACTTCTTACAGCCTTGGGATCCTCCATTCCGTAGCCCTGCTGCGGGCTTAACTTGAAGGATTTTTTCTCCCCTGCTTTCATGCCCATAATCGCTTTCTCGAATCCAGGAGTCACCTGGTGGCTGCCTGCCTTGAACTGGATCGGTTTACGTCCAAGTGAAGTTTCAAAGATCTTGCCTTCGACCTTCAAGGTATAATTTGCTGTTACTGTTTTACCGTCCGAGACAACGACTGTCCCGATACGCTTAGTCTTTTCAGCGCCCTCAGATGGAATGGGAAAAAGCGACAGGCCTGCAATAAGTCCCGCAAATATTACGTATAGCATCATGTATCCTTGTCTTCATCAAACACCTCTCATTTATTTCTGAAACTTAAACGGAAAAAATCAGAATACCCAGTGGTAGCTACGACAAATTACTGGTTAAGCTTTCCCTTTATTCTAAATCATTTACTGACACACCTGCAATTATTGCCGCAAGGGGGTAGTGTCTCAGTTTGAATTTCTCCTTGCAAAGCATAGATATGAGTTTTCAGATATGTCATAATAAAACATGCCTAAAGGCCCTAAAGGACAAAAGAGACCTGCTGACGTTATCGGCTGCGCTGTAATGGTGGCTAAGATCGCCACGGGGGAGATTGAAGATGAAGCCCTCACGGGCAAAGAGTATGCCCGTAAAGGTGGTTTAATCGGTGGCCATGCTAGAGCAGAAAAATTAACTCCTAAACAACGTAAACAAATTGCCCAAAAAGCAGCAAAAGCCAGGTGGCAATCAAAAAATCCAGAATAATAACTTACCGCCTTCTCTCCATCAAATTTACAACTTTTGAAGTCTCATTTTCTGCTTCAAAGCGAACTCTCAGAGAATGAATTTCCAAAGTTTCTTTAACTAATTGAGGCGGTAAATACATTTGAGCAGCAAGTGCCTTGTAATCAACGGGACTGCCATATTTCATTTCTGCAAGCTGCCCTAATAATCTCGGTTTTTCTGGAACAATCTGCACTGGTTCTTTTATTCCTCGTTGCGACAATTGGATCAGTAAATATCTATATTGGTTCTCGTTAATTCTATCGAGCTTGTAAGCTCGCATAACCAGAAATCGCAATGATACCTTCCATCTTTTCTTTAGTGGAATTAATGTAGCAATAGTAACGGGTTTGGTTATTTCTTTACCTATAATTTCTTTAGGAGTTAAAAATTCCTCTGCAAACTCATTTGCTTCTTTATCAATTTCATTGATAGCTCCCGTCATTGCCTGGTGCATAACCAAATGTCCTAACTCGTGAGATAAATTCCAGCGCAACCTATCCCCGTATTCAACATTCTTAGCCAATGCCACAACCGGACGACGCTGGTCAAGTCCAGCCCAAATCGAAAAAGCATCCAAATCTTTAAGCTCTACTGGTAGAGCCAGCACCACTACCCCATTGCGTTCTAATATTTGCATCAAATTATCAATTGGTGTATCTGGGGAGAGACCAAGGGCCGAACGCGTTCTTACCGCGCAGGAGACTGGATCATCATCAAATCTGGGGATTCGAGGCTTAATCCAATCCAGACCAGATTCCATTTTTTTTACAACCTCAAATATTGCACTAGCATATTGTCGCGCCTTTGATCTATCCCTGAGCGACAGAGAACTCCTCTTTCTATAAAGCAAAGATCCAAGTGGAAAATCGGTGGTATTCGACTCTTTAAAAAACGGCATAGGAAACCCCGTTTGCAAAACGATTCTTTGAATTATTTCGTCGCTTGGTTGTATTAATCCGCCTTCGAGCTGAGAGATAGTAGTCTGTTTAACGCCAATACGCCTCGCCAACTCAATTTGAGTCCAGCCCCGAATCTCGCGGGCCTGTCTTATCCTGTCGCCATTTATCATTATTCACCCGTTCCAGTTTCCTCTATATTTCGTTTTAAAGGTAAGTCGTACATTTCTTGTTCATTTATTTCGTCTGCAATATTATAATCACCGAAGAGCATGTTTTGGGGGATTTTTACATGAAAATAATCCGCCACAGAATCGCGTGTAGTTCCTCCGGCCTTGGGACACGCTAAAGTAATCAAGCCAAGTCCATTATACCCCTGATTCACATTCCACAAGACCAGCAGATTTAATGGCATTGCATTCGCAGCCTCACCATAATCGAGAAATGATGGTTGAGAATAAAAGTCCTGTCTGATTTTTGAGTGTCCTGGTACTGGTAATTCGCCATTATTCGATTTGAGAATTTTTATACGATAACGACCATAATTTAAATGCATGCCATTGTTAGGAATATTTGCGACATTTAAATCATCAGACTCTTCGTAAGCATCCTGTCCTGCTCGTTTAAGGTGCCTGACTGCGTAGAAGCGGACATAATTAGGAGCAAAGTAAGGATCAATTTTTTTATCTTCTTTAATTTCTTGTCCAGCGAAAAATTCTTTTGTCTTGGATACACCATTGTCCAAAGCTGTGTAGACGATAGGAAATAGAACTGCTAAGTCTTTCATTACCAATATAGGATCAATATTCACTTCAAAACCCTCCTTGCATAATTCCTGATTTCATGCTAATAATATTACAATATAAAAAAAGAGCATGTCAACACAAAAAAACGCATTGAAAAATAAAGGTTAATTCAAACTGAAAATAATGCTTGACAGTCAAGCAATAATGTCATATACTTAAAACATGAACAAGTTAACGACAGCCAAAAGAGTTCAAATCCTGCACATGCTCTGTGAAGGTTCTTCTATGCGTTCTATATCCAGAATCGTTGATGTCTCTATCAACACAGTAACGAAGCTGCTTGTTGATGTTGGGGAAGCATGTTCTGATTATCAGGATAAGGCTTTTAGAAATCTTAACTGCAAGCGCATACAGGTAGATGAGGTGTGGAGCTTTTGTGGCTGCAAAGAGAAGAACGTACCAGAAGAAAAGAAAGATCAGTTCGGGTATGGTGATGTTTATACATGGACTGCTATTTGTGCTGATTCAAAACTTGTCATGAGTTGGCTTGCGGGGAAACGTGACTATGCTTCAGGTAAGCTCTTTATTCAAGACTTAGCGGATCGTCTTGCTCATAGAGTGCAATTAACCTCAGATGGTCTCAAAGCTTATTTGCAGGCTGTTGAAGATGCATTCGGTAAAGACATCGACTTTGCACAACTTATAAAACTGTATGGCAACGAAGGGGAAGAAGGAACAAAGGGGAAGTATAGTCCTGCTGAATGCACAGGGGCCAAAAAAGAAAGAATCCAGGGCAAGCCCGATATGCAGCATGTATCGACAAGTTATGTCGAAAGACAGAACCTTACAATGCGTATGAGCATGAGAAGATTTACCAGACTGACAAACGGATTTTCAAAGAAAGTTGAGAATCATGTCCATGCTCTTTCCTTGTATTTTATGTATTACAATTTCTGCAGGATTCACAAAACATTAAGGGTAACGCCTGCCATGGAAGCAGGGGTAACGGATCACGTTTGGGAAATCGAAGATATTTTGAGCCTAATAAAATAAATTATTCAGACTGTCCCATTCTTGCTAAACAACTATTGTTATTTAACGGCTTTTGGACGTTTGACTGCATGGAGTTCCGCTTGAGGAGCAACAGAGTTATCCGTTTGGCCTCCTGATTGCGCTCCATTTGAGCTTTCGTCATCTGACTCACCGGCGCAAGCTTGTTCATTTATGATCTCCTCTTTGATGGTATTGAGTTGCATAACAAATGCATCTTTTGCTGGATCGCGTGTAACCCAAGAAATACACTTTCCTAACTCTTCTTCATTATCATCAGGCATACGAACAGTATTAAAAAGAGTTTTTGCTTCATCTATATCAATAACAAAACTGTGCGATGGATAGCCGCTAACTAATCTGTCAACAGTATCATCCTTTACATTATTAGTTCTAAGCCGTTTACCATAATCTGACGCAATATTAATAGATCGCTCGATTGAGCCAAGTTGTGCAGGATCAATTTGCGCATAGATTTTTTCATGGAGGCCAACAGCGAAATTAGAGGCAATATCCGCAGCTAATTTTGTAGATATTTGTCCGCGACTACCGCTTTTAAGATCAATAAGCGTAGAACGGAAAACCTCTTGTGAACGGGTATTGAGAGAACTTAAAGCCTGAGTAATGTTCAGGCCAGAAACTGTTTCAAAAAGTTCATCTTGTTTCCCAAGTTGAATATCAAGCGGGCCAAATTCACCAAAATCAGATAAAATAATTTCATGTGCACCGACTGACACAAGTGTTCCTGCACTCTTGCATATCCCATAAATATAAAGAATAATTTTTGTGTATTGCCGCTTTAAGCAACGTGCCATTCTATAAGCTGCATCAGGTGAGCCGCCACGGGTAGTCAACATTAAAACGATGTTTGCTTTTCGATTAGGTTTTTTTGCAAGAACAATTAATTGATCGGCTATTCTGTCTTCAATGTCTCCGCTATAAAGAATAACATCGGCCTCGTATTTATCAGATAAAGTATTAGCGAGCCGTGCCCACTTTTCGTCATTTGTTTCCGCCATGTTACAGTATATCATAAAATTTCAAACTGAGACACTACCCGCAAGGGAGAACGTAAAGAAACTCTCTAAAGAGACTAAAATTTCCTGTATTTGTTGAAATGATATTTCCACCTCAAACTCTTTGTTTACAATTTCATATTATAAGGTTATAATAATTCGTTCACTTTTAGAGTTAGGGAAACCTCAGAGACTTTGAAAGTCTCCGGGGTTTTTATTTTTTCTGATTAAAGAAAAATAATTAAGGAGAAGAAAGTATGGAAAAGAAGCTTTATGTGGGCAACATCTCGTTCAAGGCAACTGAAGAAGATATCAGAGAACTCTTTGCTCGGAGCGGAGAGGTCGAATCAGTAAAAATAATAACTGATGCGCATACCGGGAATCCGAAAGGTTTCGGTTTTGTTGAAATGGCAAACGAAGAAGACGCCAAGAAAGCTATCGATGGCCTCAACGGCACGACTTTTATGGAACGGGCCATTACAGTTGCCGAGGCAAAGCCACAGCAGCCCAGGGAAAAGCGCGGCTTTGGCGGCGGTGGCGGCAGAGGTGGTTACGGCGGTGGCGGCGGCAGAGGCGGCTTCGGCGGTGGCGGGCGGAGATAATTTTGGATATAAAAGTTTATGGAAATGATGTCGAAAAAGCACTGAAATCCCTTAAGCGCCAGCTTCAGAAGGACGGGTTGTTCAAAGAGATCAAACAGAGAAGTTTTTATGAAAAACCTTCTGTAAAGGCGAAAAGGAAACGAAGAGAAGCTTTGAAGAAAAGGCTGAAGGCCCAGAGATTCAAGAGAACTGCCGGAAGTACGTATTAAACCATAAATCTGAAAAGAAGTTAAGATATGGTTTTTAAGGCTTTTTGTTGAAAGTTATGGTAACTTCATAGTCGATGCGCGCATGGTCGGATGCGAGGTCGGTGTTTTCCCCGTTGCAGACAAGGGTTCCTTTTTTCAGTCTGGTATGTTTTTTGACCATCTCCCTGATTACAGGAGACAGATCAAAGCCCCCGTCAATGCAGCCGCTTATCATGCAATCCATATTGAAATATGCATAAGCAGTGGGAAAAACATTTACTGTGCGCAGCATAAGGACCGGATTCAAACCTTTCCTGAAGTAAGTCATCTGTATAACCATACCGCTGACTTCAGGGAAACGCTCGGACACCAATCCAGCCGCAATCTTCTTTTGCTTCAACTGGTCCAGCTTTACGGCATAATTCTGTCTTTGTGCCATGTTCTCCTTTAAGAAACCTGTCATTGCAGCATATTAATCAAAAAACGTCTAACACGCTGTTAAATATAACATATTTCAGCAATAAAAGTCAGGTAAATCGTGCCCGAACCGACAAAAGTAATTACGCCCAGAAAAGTCACAATTTCCGCACTATTTCCATCCATGATGTGACTTATATGCTTACCTGCTGTCGACCAGCGGTGGTTGCGCTTCCGGGGTCAAAAGAGAGCGGTTATCTTTAAGCCTTCAAAATCACATTTTTCATGACAAAGCCTTAAGCGGTGTTTTTTTTCTCAGATCGCCGGACAGCAGTTATGATGATTTCAGAAGCTTTCTGAATCTCTTCTTCCGTATTGTCTTTACCAACGCTCAACCTGATCGCCGACAGGGCTTCCAAATCGGACAGACCCATGGATTTTAATACTCTCGAGGGTATTTGCCTGCCTGAGTGACATGCCGATCCGGATGAAATTGCTACCTGGTCCGCTATCTTATTGACAAGATCATCAGAGGATATGGCAGGGATGCATACGTTTAAAGTATTGGGGAGACTCTTTGCCTCGTGACCGTTAAGCACGATGTCAGGAATTCCGTTTTGGAGTTTCTCTAAAAGGATTTCACGTAAATATGAGGTATGAGAGACCCTGAGATCAAGGTCTCTCATCGTTATCTGACATGCTTTGGCAAATCCTGCAATGCCTGGTATATTCTCTGTGCCGGGACGTAAGCCCATCTCATGGCCTGCCCCAAACATCAAGGGGGATATTTTCATGCCGCACCTTATATAGAGGGCGCCGATTCCTTTCGGTCCGTAAAATTTGTGCGGGACCAGCGTGAGCATGTCAACGGATGAGTTTCTCAGGGTAAAATGCGATTTTCCTATGGACTGGGCAGCGTCGACATGCAATGGTATCCCATGTTTTTTTGCGAGTTTCCCTATATCTTCAATCGGTTGTATTACTCCTGTTTCATTATTTGAATGCATGATCGATATAAGTATCGTATCCTTCCGTACCGCTTTACTGAGCTCTTCGAGTTTTACTACGCCGGCGCTGTCAGAGTCGATGTAGGTGGCCTCAAAACCCCTCGATTCAAGGTGTTTTACTGTATTGAAAACAGAGGGATGCTCGATTGCAGACGTTATGATATGACCGGTTTGATGAAGCATCCCTGTCCCCAATAATGCAAGGTTGTTAGCTTCAGTCCCTCCTGAGGTGAAAAAAATCTCCTTCTGTGAGCACTCCAGAAGGTCGGCAATATATTTGCGGGAGGTCTCTAATACTTCTTTTGCCCTTCTGCCGTGAATATGACTGCTTGACGGATTTCCAAAATCTCTTTTCAGACAGGAAAACATCGCATCTGAAACTTCAGGGTCGACCGGTGTTGAGGCATTATTATCCAGATATATCATTTAGGTTAATTTGATATGTCCCGGTGAATAATATTTAAATCAATATTCTTTTTTTTGATAAGTCTCGAGATTTCTTCAATGAGAGCAGGCGAACGATGCATGCCCCCGGTGCATCCGAAGGCGATTGAAAGATATGATTTGCCCTCTCTTATATACAGGGGGACAAGAAAGTCCAGCAAATCTTTGATCTTTCTTATGAATTCCTTTGTCTCGGCATACTGGAAAATGAAATTTGCAACCTGCTTGTCCGTGCCGTTTAAGTCTTTCAGCGAGGGTATGAAATAAGGGTTTGGTAAAAACCTTACATCAAACAGAAGGTCTATATTCTGAGGAATCCCGTACTTGAAACCGAATGAAATAAGACTCACGGCAAGATCTTTCTGTTCCTTTGCTGAAGCATACATGGATGACACGAGCTTTCTCAGTTGGTGAGGGGACAACGAGGAAGTATCTATTATCCTGTCGGCATTCTGTTTTAACGGGGCGAGTATCTTCTGTTCAGATACGATAGCATCTTCAATCTCCCCTCCGAGAGGGTGAGGTCTGCGGGTCTCCTTGAAGCGCCTGATCAGGATATCAGTATCAGCTTCAAGGAAAAGTATCTCAACCTGACATTTTGACCTGATTGTCTTGAGTACCCTGTCGATGCCGGAAAGAAATTCTTTTTCACGTATATCAACTCCTACGGCAATGTTCTTTGTGCCGGCCTGGCCGGAGATTTTTGCAATAAGCGAGCTTATGAGGGAAACCGGGAGATTGTCCACACAGAAAAAATCAGTATCTTCAACGGACCTCAGAGCAACGGTTTTGCCTGAACCGGACAAGCCTGTAATAATGAGGACCCGTGAGGACAGTTCCTTTTTTAGCCCGGCCTGGTTTGCATTTTGCCTGCGAATTTTTTCTGTTCACAATGGCTCAGCGCTATTTTATCGGTTCGATAAGACCGAAATTGCCGTCCTGTCTTCGATAAATGACATTAATATCTCCACTGATATCATTTATGAATACATAAAAACTCTTGTCAAGCAGTTCCATCTGCATGGACGCCTCATCAGAACTCATCGGTTTCAGTTCAAAACGCTTGTTCTTTATAATTCGGGCGCCCTCGTGCAGTGAAGAGGGTTCAGGTGCGGCTTCGGCGTTCCTGGAAGAACCTTTTCTGTGAGAAACAAGCTTTTCTTTGTATTTCTTGATCTGGCGGTCAAGTTTTTCCGAGACTTCATCTATTGCGGAGTAGATTTCGCCGGTCACACTCTCGGCCTGTATAAGCATCCCATTGGCTTTGAGCAGGACTTCAGCCTTATGCCGGTATTTTTCGACGGTGAGAGTTACTGTTGCCTCTGTTATATCGGATGAATATTTTTCGAATTTTTTTATTTTTTCTTCTGCATAGCTCTTTAGTGCAGGTGTCACTTCAAGATGTCTTCCGTTGACTAAGATGTTCATAGTTTTCTCCTTTATTATGTGGTGATTGCATGTTACAGATTATGATCTTCTCCTTTGACTCTGAGATCGTATTTTCAGTTCATCGCGGTACTTTGCTATTGTTCTTCTTGCTATCGTGATATTCTTATTCTTGAATATATCTACAATACGCATATCGCTGAGAGGGTTGCTCTGGTCCTCTTCGGATATTATTATTCTGATCATCTCCTTTACAGAGGTGGAAGACAGCTCCCCTGAATCACTTGGTATTGCATTGCTGAAAAAGTACTTGAAGCTGTATATGCCGCGCGGACACGACAGGTACTTGTTGGAAGTTACCCTGCTTATCGTGCTTTCATGGAGATTTAACTCAGAGGCGATGTCTTTAAGATTCAGCGGCTTTAAAACATTCACTCCCTTATCGAAAAAATCTCTCTGAAAAGTCAGGATGCTTTCGGTCACCCGGTAAATGGTTTTGTTCCTCTGATCAAGGCTCTTCAGGAGCCAGACTGCGGAACGCAGTTTATCTTCCAGAAACTGCCTTTCTTCTTTTGGTACTGCATCTTTTTGCTTCAGAAGCCTCTGATAATAATTGTTGATTTTAATTTTCGGCAGGCCTTCATCATTCAGGATGATCTGGTAACCGCCGTCAGCCTTCACAATGAATACATCCGGCGTTATATAGTCTGCTGATGAGGAGGAAAATTTCCTGGCCGGTTTCGGGTCAAGACCCTCTATTACTTTGACTGCTGAGAGTATTTCCTCGACAGAGACGTTGTACTCTTTAGAGAGCTGCTGGTATTTTCGTTTTGCGACCAGGTCCAGGTTATTGCTGACCAGACTTTCTGCAAGTGTCCCCTGCATACTGCATTGATCTCAGCTGCAACAGAAGACATTCTCTGACGTCCCTGGCGGCGATTCCCGGCGGATCAAAGCTCTGGACCAGCGCCAGGGCCTTTTTCGCTGTTTCCTGGTCAGTCTTTGCCAGTTCTGAAATTTCCTCTTCTGACATCCTGAGATATCCGTTTTCATCGATGTTGCCGATAATGAGTTCCGCAACCTCCCTGATCTCTTCAGGTTCTTTCGACAAACGAAGCTGCCAGATTAAATGCTCAAAAAGATCGGTCGCTGTACTAAGAAAATATTCGTATGACGGATGGGTCACATTCCCTGAGGTAAAATATCCCAGGTCTCTGCCGTCTGAACTCCTTTCTTCAAAATAATCATCCGGGGAAAAATACGCCAGTTTTTCGAGAGAAAGTTCGGTATCGTCTGTGTCCTGAGGTATTTCTTCAAAAGAGTCTTTTTCATCCGGAGTGAGCTCTTCCGAAGAAGTAACATCCGACAGCTCCTCGAGAAAAGGATTTTCTATCAGTTCCTGATTGATTGTCTGAGACAATTCAAGCTGGGGCATCTGCAACAGCTTTATTGCCATCTGAAGCTGGGGGGTAAGCACCAGCTTTTGAGAGAGTTTCAGTTCAAGACGACTTTCCAGTGCCATTTAAAGCCTGAACTCCTCCCCGAGGTATACTTCTTTTACTTTAGGCGCGGCAATAAGCTTGTCCGGACTGCCTTCATCGAGTATCTCGCCGTTGTTAATAATGTAAGCCCTGTCGGTTATAGAAAGCGTATCACGCACATTGTGGTCGGTAATGATAATGCCGAGACCTTTTTCTTTCAGATAGATGAGCATTTTTTTCAATTCAATGATAGCCAGCGGGTCAATGCCGGCAAAAGGTTCGTCAAAGAGTATGAAAGTAGGCTTTGTAGCAAGAGCCCTTGCTATTTCCGTTCTCCGTCTTTCTCCGCCTGAAAGTTTGAAACTGTCTCTTTTGGAAAATTCTTCCAGGTTGAACTCTTTTAATAAAACGCGCAACTCAGCTTCTATTTCATCCTTTTTCAGGCCCATAATTTCCAGTACGGCCTTCAGGTTGTCTTCAACCGAAAGCTTTCTGAAGATCGACGGCTCCTGCGGAAGATAACTTATACCCCGAAGCGCCCGCTTATACATCGGCAGCATGCTGATATCTTCGTTATCAAGTAAAATACTGCCTTTATCAGGATGTATCAGTCCGAGAATACTATAGAAAGTAGTTGTTTTTCCTGCCCCGTTAGGACCGAGCAACCCCACGATTTCAGCAGTTGAGACATTAAGGTCTATATTCCTGAGAACAATTTTCTGGCCGTAGCTTTTATAAAGGCCCTTTGACCTCGAGGGTACGCATTAATGTTCCTTTTTGTTTTTGAGGATGACCTTGCTGTTTTCAACATGGAAACGGTCATTATCCATAAAATAAGTTATTTTAGTCCCTGATACAACATTGTCACCGTCCATGGCACGGGGGTCTCCGGTGAAGATGACTTTTTCCTCATCGGCATAATACGTAGCTGCTTTTGAGGTGATGATTCGTGATTCCCTGAGGACCCTGACATTCCCGGTCGCCTCGATTTTTGTTATCATCACCACCGTCTTCCTTATAGAAAACGAGCATCTTATCTGACTGTATTGTTAAATCTGTAGTTGTTGCCACGACTTTATTTTCGAACAAAGCTGTATGTGCCTTGTTGTCCGCGGTAAGGGTCTCCGAAGTGATGGTGATAGGCCCCTTTATATTCGCTTTTTGATTTTCGGCACCTGCCTGTATTGCCGGGAAACACAGGGAAAAAATACTAATTATTAAAAGTCGCTTTAACATCCTTCAGTATCCTCACTTTTTGCTCATTATTTTTGATCTCCATCCCCTTGCCCTGCAATACAAATTTTTTCCCTTTAATGTGAACATCTTCGTTTGTCTTTAATAAACCTTCTGAGCTGTCTATTTCAACCTGTCCGGTAGTTATCGAATACTCATCGTTTTTCGCTGTGATGGGTCCCTCAATAGACATCTTCTTCGTGTCGAGATTATAGAGGCCTTTGTCAGCGTAAATAGTTACGCCTTTGTTCTTTACCTCCACCTTTATATCTGTGAGCTTGGCTTCATCTCCTTTTTTCGAGATATCGGCCCGTTTTGCAGTCAAAATCCAGTTCTGGACGCCATTTTTCTTCTGAACGATCCTTAACCCTTCGAAAAAAGATGCTCCCTTTAGATTAATATCCAGTTTGTTAGCTTTTTCTCCCTCAACCATAAAGAAAAAAAGGCAAAAAAGCAAGAATGAAGCAAGGACCAGCAGACTTTTCTTCATTGAAAATTTTATCACACAGGGAACTTTAAGTAAAGGCAACTATTGTGCCAGATTCCCAAGCAACCTGCCTGCACTCATTATAAAATAAGTACTGTTGCGCACCGAAAGGAGGCATACTGGTTATTTTAAACCAAGCATAAGGGCGTTTCTCATGATCTCCACAGGGGGAGAGATCTTTGTCCAGAGTTCAAATGCCAGTACCCCCTGCCAAAGAAGCATCCCGAGTCCGTCGATAGTCTTGCATCCCCTTTGGGCAGCGAGTGACAGAAGAGGGGTTTTTTTGTATATAAGATCACAAACAGTCTGGTGAGGAGAAAGAATACTGACATCCAGCGGGATCGGGATCTGTTGTTTTCAGGCCGAGCGGAGTTGCATTAATCAATAAATCAAAGCTGCTCAGATCAGCGGTGTCATTAAGGATATGAATATTTTCTCTGATCCCGGAGAGATCAGCCGCGAGCTTATCCAATTTTATTTTATCGATATCAAAAAGATACAACTTCATCAGCCTTTTCGCTGAGATAATAACCGATCGCCCTCGAAGCCCCTCCTGCCCCGACGATCAGCACTTTTTTGTTGTCCGTAAGAATATTATTTTCCGAGAGAGAGCGCATAAAACCCCTGCCATCAGTATTGTAACCGGTAAGCTTTCCGTCCTGGTTTACAATGGTATTAACCGCTCCTATAAATGATGCCTCTTCACTGACATTGTCAAGATAGGGTATAACCGATTCTTTATGGGGGATGGTAACGTTGACCCCAGCCAGGTTAAGGGCCCGTATTGCCTCCACAGCACTCTTAAGAGAGTCAGGAGGGACCGAAAAAGGCAGGTAGCAGTAATCAATACCCAGATGTTCAAAAGCAGCATTATGCATTGACGGTGACAACGTATGTTCAACCGGGTAGCCATAGAGACCGGTTATTCTTGTTTTGCCTGTTATTTTCATCGTCTCCTCCCCGATAATCCCAATTTTTGGGTCAGCATTCGCAGATGGTATCAATAAAACCCTGCGGTGTTCCGTCGGTTACCACTGTCCTTAGTCCTGTTGCATCTTCGATGTCCCTGAGAGATACATTATCGAGGAATACATTGTCTCCCTCTTTCAGTACAACTTCCGGCACTATGAGGATATCATGCGAATCCTTATTATCCTGCACTGATTTTATGATATCCCGTCCTGTCAGCAGACCTGTGACTGTGACAGATTGACCAAAAAACTCGTTTTCCACAGGAATAACGGTAATATTTATATCTGCATGATGTTCAGTGATACGATTAATAAATTTTGTCAGGTAAGGGAAGAAAGAGCTTCCGGTAAAAGTCAGAATACTATTTTTTCCCGGGAGTATTGCGGGAATTCTGACTTTCTTTGCCTGACTGATAAAGAGCGGCACCATCCCGACGCCATTTTCAATCTGGGAAAGACCTCCGTATTCCTTTAAAAGCGGGAATGTCTTCCCTGCCTTGATATACATTTCGTCTGCGCAATACACGATAGACTCCCCATGTTTCTTCCTGAATCTCCTTTGAAATGACTCGACTATTGCTATAGCTGCAAGGGCGTCATCCTTTGTCACCGGCTGAAGCCGATGTTTGCGATGCCTGGTAAGCCCGACAGGGACGACGGCAACCGAAGAGACATAGGGGTAAAATTTGTAAATGTCTTTTATTGTATTCTGCAGCTCCTTGCCGTCATTAAACCCCGGACACATGACTATCTGAATGTGCATCCGGATTTTATTATTTGCAAAGAATTTCAGCTCCTTCATGATATCCTGCGCCTGGGGGTTTCCCAGCATCCTGTTCCGAAGGGACCTGTTGGTTGTATGAACGGAAATGTAGAGAGGGCTTAATCTCTGCTCCAGGATCCTTTTCTTGTCTTCATCGTGATATTGGAAAGGGTCATATAGTTTCCATACAAAAAAGAGAGCCGGTAATCTTCATCTTTAATATAGAGAGATTTTCTGAGGCCTTTGGGAAGCTGCTTTACAAAACAGAAGATGCAGTTATTCCTGCAGATCTTTACCTTGAACGGCTTGACTGTTATGCCGAGGTCTCCATCATGCTCCGCTGAAATAAGCACCTTGCCTTTAGTTGAATGGCGCATAAATTCTATTTCGAGTTCATCAGAGCCTTTATTGAACATGAAATCTATGACATCATGCAACGGACAGGAATTGATCGAGAGGAGCAGGTCTCCCTGCTGAAGACCTGCCTTTGCAGCCGGACTGCCTGCCTCGACCGATTCGATTTCGAGCTTATTATGTGTGCGCATTCGTCAGTTTAAGTCCTTTATAGATGTATTGGAGTCCTGAGATTGCAGTAATCGCTGCTGAAATTATAAAAAAAATATCGTGGACAGGCGGCAAGGATATGACATTTATTTTCAGCAATACAAAGGCAAGAATGAAAAGCTGCAATGCTATGGCTGCCTTGCCGAGGAACACAGGCTCAACTTTTAGAGTGTTTGTGACCATGTAAAGCAGAAAACAGCCTATTACAACAATAATATCCCTGCTTATTACGATAATCGTAAACCATTTCGGTATCCATCCGTTCACAGAAAAAATGATGAATGAGGAGACAAGGAGAAATTTGTCTGCCAGCGGGTCCAGGAAGGTCCCGAGAGGCGTCTTCTGGTTTGTGAGCCGGGCAAAGAGACCGTCGAGCAGGTCTGTTAAAGCAGCCGCGACAAACAGCAGGAGGGCGTACAGATATCGGTTATATATGATGGCGGTGATAAGAACCGGGATGATAATTATCCGTATCATAGTAAGGGTATTTGGAATATTCAATACTTTCAATCTAAATCTCCCGGATATTTTGTACATTGAAAAAAGGACAGGCTAGCGCATTATAGAAAATGATCCCCCACTCTTTTCCTGTCGTATAGCTTCTTACTGTACAAACAAGCTATGGCAAATTAAAAGGCAACATGTTGAAGCTCAGCTTCAGTCCCAGTCTATTATAACAGACGGACCTGATTTTCCCTGAGAGAGAGGAAAACAACATTTCCGCATGGCACCTCTCGACTTTAAAATCGTACTTCCTTGCGTTTGTCACTGCTTCTTTGAAATATTTTTCAGCTGCTCTTTGTTCTGCCTTCGAGAAGGGCTATCTCCCCCAGACCGAGTTTGCAGTAAATAAGACCTCTCGGGTCTTTTGTCTTTTTGAATAAATCCTGCGATACTTTAAAATAGTCTGAAGCGCTGCTGTAATCGCCCAACATCTTGTATGTTGTCCCCATGCTCCATAGCGTATATGCATAACTTACTCTGTCGCCAATTTTATTGTAGAGAGAAGAGGCTTTCTTAAAGTATGATAAGGCCTTTTTATAGTCGCCGAGCATGCGGTGGGCGTTGCCTATTCCACAGTATGAGTATGCTGTCCCGAAGGTGTCTTTTATGCCCGCAAACAAAGTGTTTGCCTGGTTGTAATAGTTCAAGGAATCTTTGAAGAGACCGGCGATTCTCGAAGTCCCCCCGAGACCGCAGAGACAATATCCTATCGAAGGTCTGCTGTTTCAGGGCTTTGAAGGCCTTAAGGGCCTGTTTGAAGGTATCAATCGCCTTTAAAATATCTCCCTGGATCCTCAAAGTGCCGGCCGTGGCCCAAAGAGAAAAGGCGATGCCTTGTTTGTCGTCCATCGACTGGTAATAATCCATGGCAGAGGAAATCATCTTCAGGGCTTTTTTCCAGTCGCCCTTGGCCCTCAGAGACAGGCCGATGCCTGCTTCAGCATCAGCTATCGCCGAGATGTCATGTAATTTTTTGGCTGTTTTTATAGCTGCCGTATATGATTTCACCGCACTGTCGAAATCGCCTATCATCCTGCATACGTCACCGGTGGAGAGATGACATTCCATAACGCCGATAGAATCCCGGGAGGAAGCATACAATTTCAAGGCTTGTTTTAAGAAAGCCAGTGATTCGGTATAGCGGCTTTTCTGTCTTAAGGTTTCAGCCTGCGCAAAAAGTTTATCTGTTTCCGAGGATTTCATTCAGTGTCTCCATGGTTTTAGAATAATTGTCTGATTTGAAAAATGCAGAACCCATAACGAGTATATCAGCGCCCGCATCAGCTATTTCCCTGGCGTTTTCAATTTTTACTCCACCGTCCACCTCGATAAGGGCAGCCGCACCGGCGTCGGAGAGCATCTTTTTGACTGCCTTGATCTTTTCTATCGTGAAAGGGATGAACTCCTGTCCGCCAAATCCCGGGTTAACAGACATCAGGAGCACCAGGTCTATATCGGATAAAATATTTTCCAGATGCAGGACAGGCGTTGCAGGGTTTATCGATACCCCTGCTTTTACTCCGTTCTGTTTTATATACTGAACTGTCCGGTGCAGATGGATACAGGCCTCTGCGTGGACGGTGAGAAAATCAGCCCCTGCATCTGCAAACTCTTTCACAAAGATATCAGGGTTTTCTATCATTAAATGCACATCGAGAGGGAGTTTGGTGATCTTCCTGATCGCCTGCAACAACTGAGTATCCTATAGTTATATTTGGTACAAAATGACCGTCCATTACGTCTATATGAAGCATATGGGCGCCGGCCTTTTCAACAGCCTTTATCTCCTCTTCCAATCTTACAAAATTTGCAGATAGTATTGACGGCGCAATTCTAATCATCGGCGGCATCCTCTCTCAATTCAAGAAATATTTTATCAGTGTTTTTGACCAGTGTCCCTGGTCTTGGTCTTTGAGCACTGACAATATGCCCGGCCCCTTTTGTTTCCAGTGTCAGCCCGAGTTTATCAGCTGTCTCTTTTGCCTCTTCGAGGCTCTTATTCAGAAAATCAGGGCAGGAATAGCTTAGCTCATGCGGTCCAAGACTGACAAGTACTGTTATCTTATCGGACAACCTCTCATTAGGTTCGGGTTTTTGGGCAATTATTTTCCCTTTTTCGACTGAATCCGAATGTACGGAGATGACTTCTCCTATAGAAAGCCCCTTTCCCATAAGCAGAGACTCTGCTTCGGGAAGGAGTTTTTTGAACGAGCGGGGGGATGGAAGATACCCGGGGACCTTTGCTGACAACTACCTTGATCGCCCTTTTTTCTTTTACCTTATTGCCCGCCGGAATGTCCTGTCTTAATATCCGGCCGGCCTGAACAGTCGGATCAAAATCCTCACCCTCGATTTTCAGGTAAAGCCCCGCCTTGCTCAAGTGCTTCATTAGCCTCCAGCATGGTCAGATTGGTCAGGGCGGGTACTTCAACAGTCCTGCTGAAGCTCAGGATCTTGAATGTAATGAAACCAAAAGAGAGTCCAAGCAATATAAACAAGGCGAAGAAAAGCGGTATCTTAAGAAAATTGTTCATCTGTTTCTGCACAACGCCACTCCAAAAAAACCGTCCATATTATGTTTGTGAGGATAAGTCCTGAAAACCCCCTTGTTCCAAAAAGGGATGCAGGAATTCCGCTTGAACATCCTCTATAATACGGAAATCCGCCGAGGTCTTCAAGAATTCTCTGACGACCTCCTCCCCTTCCTCGGGTTCGGTCGAACATACAGAATAGACCAGCCTTCCTTTATCCGCCAAAAAACCTGAGGCTGTCTTGAGCAGTTCGAGCTGCCTTGTCCTGTTATTCGACAAGTCCTGCAGCAGTGCATTTGTATTTGATATCCGGATTTTTTCTGATGACGCCCATGGAAGAGCAGGGCGCGTCCACAAGGATTTTATTAAACGTTCCTATATCCCGGACTGCCATATTGTTTACATCAGCGTTTATTATCTTTACAGAACCGAGACCGAGCATATTGAGATTTTCTTCAAGGCTGCTGATTCTTTTCGGGTCTTTTTCAATGGCGATGATCTCACCCTTATCCTGCATAATCTGTGCGATGTGAGAAGTTTTTCCTCCAGGGGCAGCGCAGGCGTCGAGGACCCTTTCCCCGGGTTTTGGATCCAGGAGATACGTAATGAGCTGAGAAGCTTCGTCCTGCACTGCGAAGAGACCGCGGACAAAGTCGAGGTCCGAGTATGTATGCATTTCTGTCAACAGGACCCCGTCAGGTGAGAACCGGGTTGGCTTCGGCTGCAACCCCTTTCCCGATAAGGTTTTCGATCAATTCATCCCTGCTGGTTCTCAGGGTATTGGCCCTGAGGGTGAAAGGCTTGATCTCATTATTTGCCGTTGCAAGCAAACGTGCATCGTCCTTTCCAAACCGCTCAACCCACCTTTTTATAAGCCATTTCGGGTGAGAGGTATTGATCGTCAGGTTTTCAACAGGATCGTCCAGTTTTATCGGCAGGACAAATTTTTCTTTCTGTCTCAGAATATTTCTTAAAACAGCATTCACCAGCGAGGCTTTTCGGGCGGATGCACCAGGAATTGTTTCTGTCCTTTTCGAGCTCTACGGATTCGTTTACAACAGCCCAATCAGGGACCCTCATAAAAAAGATCTGGTATACAGCGATCCTGAGATTATTCAGGGTGAAAGGGTCCAGGCTTGAAGGGTCTTTCAGAAAATGGTCCAGAATCCAGTCAATAGTATTCCTGAACCTCAATACTCCATAAACGATTTCCATATGAAAGGACCGGTCCCGTCTGTCCAGAGATGAAGCAATATCCTCCAAGGATCTTTTGGGACGTTTTCCTTTCCTGAATATGTCCAGAAGAGACTTTATGGCAAGGAGACGAGCATCAGACATATAAAGAAGAGGTTATAGTCACATTATTCGCAATCAGATTTTTTATATTCTTTCGAGCGCTGATTTCTGGAAAATTCTAGGAATCCAAAAAATAATCCTGTAAGTATCTTAACCCTAATGTTGAATAAAAGTCGAGGCGGGGCCCGCATTCTTAGGGTTCAAAGACCCCTCGTTCCTTACAGCTGATATCTTGAACGTATTGCCCTCCCTGACAAAGTCTGAGGAGAGGGTCTGTGTTTTCCTGATGGTCTTTCCTGTTTTTTTTGAACGCAGTTCCATGTCCCATGTTATACGGGCGGTTGCTGTATCCGGCCGGATATTCAGCTGGTCCATCCGGTAGTCAAGGGATATGTAATCAAAGTTGTTCCATAGTCCCTGAATATTTTCCTTTTTTCCTTTGATCGCCAGATAGTTTTTTGAGTATCTTGATTCCCAGAGGGATGGGTCTTTCCGGAGATTCGCAGTTTTTATGTCTTCAAGAAGGCCGAGGATATCGCTTCTGCTGATGGCTTTTTCCTGTAGATCAGAAGTCCGCAAATCCCGGGCAGGTGCATCCGGAACGGTCTTTGTTTTCTGAGTTGCGGAAAATACCAGCCATATTATTATCACTGCAAAGACTGCGATGGCCGCAAGAGGTGATGGCCTGAAAAATCTCTGAAGAGTTGAGGGTGGAACTTTGGTCCGGATACTGTTCAGCACCGCATATTTGGTTTTCAGCTCTGCAGAGAGCATCCGGTAAATGCGGCCTTTGTTCGTAAGAAGGCCTGTCAACCCCGGCCGTTTAAGGCTGTTAAGCCTGGTTTGCAGGTCTGAAATGTCCGCGTCCATCTTCTTTCCCAGGTTGTAAAGTATCGCCTCGAGTTTGGCTATCCTTTTCTCGATATGTTCGGCCCCTTTCGTGTCTTCGTTCATCCCGGACTGAAAAGCGGCATTGCCGGCTTCTGTCCGGGGCGGATTATCTTTGTAGCCCTGGAGTCTTTTTTTAGCTGGGTCAACTCAAGTAAAAGGGTCCGGGTAAAAGTCAGTTCTATTTCCGTCTTTAGAGAATCTATTTTTATGTCATCGAGAATTTCGTTTTTTTCGTCCGCGGACTGTCATAGCAGGTGAGTTTTGACCCTCTGCCCCCGCCCTGCTGGCAGGGAGCGCTTACTTCAACCGGTTCAAGCATTGCGGAGCATGAGTCACAATAACTCGTTTCAGGAGAATATTCCCTGGAGCATTTCGGACACTGCATGATGATTTTAGGTGTCTCTTCCATCTTATATGTCACTTACATTGGGCTGATATCGTCAGGCAAAGGCAAAGATTTCGGTTCCTTTACAGGCCTTTTCTCTATTTTCGGGACTGGTTTAGCAGCCGGATGTGGTTCTCCCCCGGGTGACTTCTCCTTGGTGTATCCCGGACGATGGCCCCGGTCCCTGTTTTGCTTGTGTCGAAGGGGGGACGCCCTTTTTCCCCATCTGTGCTCTAAGAGGACCGAGAAGGGAAGACAACACCTTCTTCTGGTCTGAAGGAGAAACACCATCTGTCCTGAAGTTTAAATCAACAGCCTGCCACCAGAGGATACGTGAATCCTTCGCCGAGACGACCTGAAGAATTATCTCATTCCGCCCGCTGGTACTGAAAAATACTCCGTTCAGTACAGCATCGGCCTGAACTTCCCTGCCCAGTCTGGACATAAAAACAAGTCTCTCCTCCTGGTTCATGGAGGAAAGGTCTTTTAAGCTGCTTCTCAGGAAGGTACTGATTGTTTCCCGAGATATGACTGATATCTTGCCTTCCGAAGACAAGACGTCGATAGCCACTGTCTGCCAGCTTTGCTGGTCTCCGTCAAAGGGTGGGACTGCTATGCTGTGAACCTTTTCCACCAGACCTTTATCGAAGAAAGGGATGCTGTTTTTTGGTTCTCCGGCGGTGACGGACGAAGAAAGGCCGGTTGTTCCGCAGGCCGGGAGAAGGGACAGAAGGCAAAGGAAGGCAATCGCAAATACAGACTGACAGGGAAAATATTTACGGTATTCATGCATGAATAATAAAAGATTCATATTCATAATGTATAGGCAATGATTTTAATGAATAATAATGCCATTGTTTTCCATAAATTGCAATGGATGGCCTTTTCAGCAGCTCATTGGTGTCGACCGGGAGGGCAAAATGTTTTATAATTCAATCTATGGCTATATTGGAAATTAAGAAATATCCTGAGAAGGTCTTAAAACAGAAGGCGAAGCCTGTGACCGCATTCGACGAGGAACTGCAGACGCTTATAGATAACATGATCGAGACAATGTATGCAGCGCCCGGTGTTGGCCTGGCAGCCCCCCAGGTTGGAAAATCAAAAAGGTTGGCGGTCATAGACATCAGTTCGAGAGAAGACAAATTTCCCCTGATAGTCCTTATTAACCCTGTTATCGTGACTTGTGAAGGTGAGGTTGAATTCGAGGAGGGGTGTCTTAGTCTCCCTGAATATACAGCAAAGGTAAAAAGAGCGGAAACAGTGGTGGTCAACGCCCTGGACCGGGAGGGTAAGGCAATGGAAATAGAAGCCACTGACCTCCTTGCTGTGGCGTTGCAGCACGAGATAGATCACCTTGACGGCATGCTGCTGATTGACCGGATCAGTCCTATCAAGAGGGAATTCTTTAAGAAGCGTTACAAGAAAAGCCAGAAGCTGGCCAAATAATTCCAGTTATGAATAAATGAGAATAATTTTCTTTGGGACCCCTGAATTTGCTGTTCCGTCGTTGCAGGCCCTCCTCGACGCAGGCGAAGAGATCGTTTCCGTTGTTACCCAGCCGGACAGGGTGAAAGGGAGGGGACATAAATTGTCCCAACCTCCGGTCAAGGAACATGCGCTGTCAAAGGGTCTTCCTGTTATTCAGCCCCCGGACATCAGGACCTCCGGCTTTTATGAAGAATTGTCCTGTTTGAAGCCCGATATTATCGTTGTTGTTGCCTACGGAAAGATCGTCCCTCCTTCACTTCTGAGGCTCCCTCCTCTTGGTTGTGTGAATGTGCATGGCTCGCTCCTCCCTCAATACAGGGGCGCTGCGCCTATACAGTGGGCTCTTATCAACGGCGAAGAAAAAACAGGCATTACAACAATGCTTATGGATGAAGGTCTGGATACAGGGGATATGCTCCTGACAGAAGAAGTGGCGATAGATGAAGAAGATAATGCCTACACTCTCAGCCAAAGACTTTCTCAGGTAGGGGCGTCTCTTTTGGTGAAAACCCTTGAGGGGTTGCAAAATAAGATGATTAAGCCGGTGCCGCAAAGCGGCGAAGCTACTTACGCCCCGCCTTTAAAGAAGGAAGACGGCAGGATAAACTGGTCGTTATCGGCCCGTGCAGATATTTAATCTTATAAGAGGCACTTTCCCCTGGCCCGGAGCCTACTGTTATTTAAACGGCGAAAAGCTGCATATTATCAAAGCCAAAAGCGGAACATGATTCTATCAAGGGTCCAGTGGGGCGGATAGTACAGATCTCAGGCAGCGACATACGCGTCAGCACCGGCGAGAGGGACGCTTGCTATAACCGAAGTGAAACCCGAGGGGAAAAAAATAATGCCGGCAGCAGCTTTCGTTAATGGAAGACATTTAAGGGAAGGGGCGACCTTTGAAACCCTATAGGTTATTGAGAGGGCTTGTTTTAAGGGTATATTACCCGTTCCTCATGTTTTTGAGCGCTTTTTTAAAAAATAAAAAAGAGGGCTTCCAGAGGTCTGTGATACATTTGAACAACAGGCTTGTCATGGCTGAAAAGACGAAGACAAAAAAGATACTCCTCCTTCTGCCGCATTGTATCCAGGTGACCGAGTGCACCATAAGACTTACGCATAATATTTACAACTGCGAGAGGTGCGGAAGATGCGAGATAAAGGACCTTATCGAGCTTGCCGAAGAGAACAGGCTGGAACTGTTCGTCGCTACCGGCGGCACTATAGCGCGCAAGATCGTCAAGGAAACCAAGCCGGAAGCTATAGTGGCCGTGGCCTGTGAAAGAGACCTCTCCAGCGGCCTGGTGGATACCTATCCGTTTCCTATCCTCGGAATATCGAATGAACGTCCTTACGGTCCCTGTATCAATACCCGCGTTGATCTTGACAAGGTCAAAGAGGCGATACAGTTCTTTGGCAGGGATTAGAAAATAAATATCCCTTGAATCCTTGCAGCTGGTCCCATTCATACTTGTCTTAACAATCCGGCGTTTCCTGGTTGCTTTTGCACATGGGCTGTGCTATAAATCTGTTATGAAAGGAGTGAAGAATATGAACCTGAAGGATATTAAAGGAATTGCCCTGAAATTGGGTATTAAGGCCGGTAAGATGAAGAAGGACGAGATCATACGTGCGATCCAAAGGGCTGAAGGCAACTTTGACTGTTTTGGGACAGCTGTTTCCGGTCACTGTACGCAGTCTGATTGTCTATGGAGAGAAGACTGCCTGAAATTGTAGTCAGCCGTGAAACTCTTTCATCGCCTCTTCTATGACTTTTTCAGGACAATCCGTGTATTTTGGTGAAAAGTGCAGCAGTTCCAATTTTTTTACTCCCGCCTTTTTTGCTATTGATCCAGCTGCCCTGGCTGTTAGATGGGACCTTTCGATAGCTCTTTCCCGGTCTTTTTCAAGGAAATAGGCCTCGCAGAAGAAGAGGTCGGACTCCTTTATCAAGTTTGTTAACCTGGCAATATTATTTGGGTTTATGGCGATATCCGTAGCATATGAGATTTTTTGCCCCCTGGTTATCCGGGCAATGTCAGATATTTCGGCCATCTGAAAGTCTTTGTCGCCGATGCGGATTGTCCGCCTTCTGTATTCAGTCTGTTCGCGCATGAGCTTCTTGAACGCGTTCAGCCACGGCCCAACCGAAAGCCCTTTGTTGCTAAGGAGTGCCTTATCTATGTTTATATGATATTTTTCCTCAAGGGAATAGGCAAGACACGGTATGCCGTGGTCCAGTTTTACAGCCCGTACGGTAAACATGGGGTCCTCCAGCAGAAGGCCGTCTGATTCAGACCTTGACTCAGTCTGTTTTCTGAATTTGTTTTTTGCAGAGAAGATTGAATGTGCCAGGTATCTGCCGTTATATGCGAACACATTGATTTTGGTCGGATAATCTTCTATGAGGTTCCAGGTATAACCCTTCAACTTTCCCTGAATGCAAGACAGGACACTGGGAGGTCCATAAATATTTAGGGGGACTTCCCTCCTAAGTACCCCTCTGAGGAGGGTGTCGAACCCTATGAAGTGGTCCATATGGGTGTGGGTAACAAAAACATCTGTAATTTTATGCAGCTCAGATTGCTTTAATGAATGGATCGTCCCGAGATCAAAGAGGATGGCCCTTTTTTCGTGCAGTATTCTTACGAAAAGGCAGGGGTCCTCGAAATAGCCGTTGAGCAGTCTGGGATGCAAAAGAGGTTTCATCAGGAATTATATCTTATTGTGATATACAATACCAATATGGCTTAAATACGGCATTTATCCTGTCACTTCTAACGGATTTCCAACCAAATTAGGAACAGTCATAGAAGCAACCATGTTATCCATTGCTGTTGCCTGTGTTTTTACGAAGTCATGGTCTTGAGGTATAAGGTGTGCGTATATCTTAAGCGTAATAGCAGGGGAACTATGACCTAACTGAGATGCGATGTAAGGAAGTGTTTGCCCTGCCTTAATCCTCAAAGATGCGTTTGTATGCCGTAAATTATGAGTATCCCTTACTTTTACTCCAAGGTTCTTTTGTACAGCTACCCATTTATTCATGTGTGTAGTGTCTGAGAGAATTTTTCCTGTTGTCCCACAGAAAACAAGATTATTAGGATTAGGTCTTGACTGAAGTTTCCATTTTTTAAGAATTGTAAGGATATGAGGAGTAAGATCAACACTCCTTCTTGATGAATCTGTTTTAGGTGTTGTATATTTTCCCCTTGTATATATCTGCTGTACATGTAATTTAGCGTTTACAAGGTCTATATCTGTAGCATACTCAATACCTGTTTTGTGGTCTATCTCTCTTGCCCATCTGAGATTTAATAATTCACCCTGTCTAAGACCTGTCAAGATTTGCACCATGTACATTATTCCATCTTGATCAAACCTTTCATAATTCTGGAGTAAGGTTTGTATTTCTTCAGCATTGAAAATATTCATAGGTGCAGGGGCATGTTTAGGCAGAGTTAGGAGTGTAGCAGGATTAATTTTTACGTAATTATTTTTTATAGCCCATTTGTAAAACTGCTTAACCACCCTCATGTATTCCTTTGTGGTGTTGTGGGCATACGTCTTAAGTAGTTCAATGGAAAACATTTCTATATGTCTATAGCTGATATCCGATAATCTTTTATCCTGATATTTAGCAAGAAATGGATTTATATTGACAGTGTAGCTGATATAAGTGCTGCCCTTAACTGACACCTCAACTACTTCCAACCACTGTTTAACAGCTTTCCCAACCTTGATAGTAGAAAGGTTTAATTCACCGTCCTGCAATTCTACTATTTTTTTGTTTAATTCTTCTCTTGCCTCTCCTTCGGTATCTCCACCACGATACCATTTTTTATCAAGCACAATATAATATTTGTAAGTGTCCTGATGTTGTCCCTTGTTTACACCTTTTGTGACTAATTTTTTACCAGTTTTCTTTTTAACTATTGATTGTCTCAATGTATTAGTTTCCTTTCGTTATCATATTTTAAAAAAAGTGAGCATGAAAGCAGCCATTACGAGATAATTCTTAATCTCGCAACCGCAAATAATCATCTATCTGTTAAAAACCTTCCTCTTCTTGCATCTGTAATATTTATTATATTTTCTTCATAACTTCCCCCCCCCCTCAAATTTATTATTGCTACCTATACCAGAGCAAACTTTAAAAAGGTTTGTCAAGATATGAGGGAGAAAGGGAAGGTATTTTAAGCCTCCCCTTTCTTGTTGACATTTACTTCTTTATGCTCCTTGCTGCCGGGAACTCACATCTCATCTCGGAAACCAAAGCTCTGATATTTTCCTTTGTAAATACAGGAATACTCAGACTGTCAGCATCTTCAACTATCCTTGCAACCCATTCACCTTTAGGTATGAAAGGATTCCTCCCTGTCATTGCTCCCACGATAATCCATTGGAGTCCCTTGAACGAGACAGTAACCTTACCCATGAGAGGTTCGATGCTGAGATACTTAACCCTTGCCTTTGCCTTTTTCAGTTGCACAACTCTTTCCCTGTCTGCATCTGAATTAATAGTTGTCCCTATCCAAGCATTATCGGGAATGTCGAACTCACTGTACCTTTTCGGATTCTTTGTGAGTAACTGAAATGTGTGTAATGGACAACTCCTTACGACATTGAGAACTTCCTCAATCCACCTCTTAGGAACCCATTCCCCGAACAGATCACCCGTATCAACGGTAAAGATACGAGAGGGTGTCTTTTCTTTCAAAGGTTCCTCTAACCTGTGAGGATAAAATGTTGGGTCATAACCAAAGGGGTAAATCTCTCCCTTTTTGGCGATATGACATTTTCCTGATTCCCTCTTTCTCCAATTCTTCTCTGAGACTTTTATGTCAGCCTCATCAAAAAACTGTGCTCCGAACCTGTTCAACGGAGATGTTGACTTCATGGTGTTATAGCAATACTCGTCTTTACACTTATGACGACAACCCGTTACCGGATTCCATGAAAAATCTGTCCACTCGATACTTGTTTTATTCATGTCTTTTCTCCGATCTTCTTCTGCGTTTTTTTGTTAATGCCTTAACCGCTTCTGTAAACTCTGGCGAATACTCTACCTCTCTTACCCTTGAGATAAGATACAGTTTCATGGGTGCGCCTCCCTTATGAACAGGATTTGGTTCTTCTGCATCGGGATAGGGCAGAAATCTGTTTATCAGTGAGTCTGTCCATCCCCGTTCTTTTAACCTCTGTTTTGTGAAATGTGTTTCTTGGTTCATTTCATAGTCCTCCATGTCTATTGGTTAGGGGGCTTATCAGCCCCCCCAACATTTACTGTGTCGTAAAATCTCTAAGTACTTGAGCGAGTTTCCTCTCATGTGGGTCAGCACTTGTTAACTCAGGCTTGTGCTTTCCTTCCCCTGCTATCCTGAGTAATTCCTCTTTAAGTTTAGTGACTTCAGCCTCCGTGTATTCAGATAAGTCACAAAGATACTGAAAATCTTCCACAGCATTCCGAGCAGCCTCCATATCAAACACTAAATCCTCAATATCATTGCAGGACTTCTTCAAGGTATTTAGTGTCATAACTAAATCCCTTAAGGAATCTAATCTTTCCCAAAGAACTTTGGGATAGTCTTCGGAGTCCAAACCAGCATACGGTTCTTCTGCGACCTCTATGTAGGTCGAGAGTCTATGAATAACGCCATCTATTGCATCCTCATCGAAGCCCCAATTCTGTTTGAAGTCGTAGATAGTTGAACTATCTATTTCATCGTAGATTTCCCCTATCTCGGACAACAATTCAGCGAGAAAATCGCTATTCTTTGCGATCTCCTTCTTTATTGCCTTTTTATACCTGATGACCTTCGTCAACTCTGCTACAGTTAATTCATTTGCTGAATAATTACTCATTAATAGATTCTCCTCTGCGGGCAAAAAAGCCCCTGCATACTTGCTACGGTGCGTTACTTCCAAGGAAGCTGACGAACCTGTAGCTTTGTTCAAGTGGGAAAACACTTTTCTTAGGGTCGTACGGGCGCAAGTTTGCCCGTACAATGCTCAAACCAATGAGCCGACACCACTAAGAAATGACTATGGAATACTACGTGGATGTTTCTTGAATTTTACTTGACAGGGTACATGGGAAATGTTAACTTTGAAGTAGGAACGACAACGGTGTTAACAGCACCATGTACAGAGAAAGGGCGATCTTGAACATCGCCTTTTTTCATTTTACCTATCACTTACAACACCACCTTTCAAATTTAATTTAAGCAACTTCATTTTCTTCGTAACTCTAATTTTTAGTATACTCCGGGGGAAAAGTTTGTCAATGATTTTTTTTCCTAAATAGCTAATTCTAAAGGGAAAAAAGCACAATTATGAATTTATAATTCATGAAATGGCGTATTTATTCCGCCCATTTGTCAAGGTTTATTTTTTGGATTATTAAAAAAAATTTCATCTTCTTTATAATCTCCCCCCCGTTTAATTGAATTCCCGGAAACTAATTTGTCAAAACGTGACCTGCCCAAGCTTATTCCTCCCTACATAGCCCTCTCGATCATCCCCTTCATCTTCTTAGCATTCCGTACTGCCGAAGCTCCATGACAATTATTAAACATGACATAGGTTGCCCTGGCTCTCATATCCAGCTCCTTGATAACAGGGACAAACTCCTTCAGTTCCTCCTGCGAATACTCATAGGCATACCGTAACGAAGTCTCAATCCCCTTCTTCAGCCAGTTCTCCTTATTCCTGCCGTGGAGGCGAAAGTAGCCAATAGAGCCTGTTACATCCGGCACAAAAGGTACTGTCGCTAAGCTCGCATATTGTGGCTCATCAGCCGTGACATAGATTAGTCTGTATTCCCTCAAAAAATGAAGGACACTATCCCTCTTTTGGGATGTCAGCCAACTACCGTGCCGGAACTCCACAGCAACAGGAAGACCCTCCATAAGCTCCTGACACTTCAGGATGTAATCAAGGTTGCTTGTTCGGTACAGAAACCAAGGCGGGAACTGAAAGACCACAACACCCAGCTTCCCTGCCTTAATGAGGGGCTTCAGGGCTTCCCTGAACCTCTGCGCCACGACCTTAAGTAGCTCCGGCTCCTTTATATAGACCTGCTTCTCCTCTGTGGGTAGGGAGGGAACGATATCCGCAGGAAGGCTTTTGGGGTCTATAGCGTGTCCGGTCAGGGCACCATAGGCTTTGATGTGGAAGGTGAAACCATCAGGGGTTCGATCAGCCCATGCCTGAGTTGTCCTGGTGTCCGGGATTGCATAGTAGGAGCTATCGACCTCCACGGTATCAAACATTTGTGAATAAAATCTGAGACGGGCTTCTGCCGTGGATATTCCTTTGGGATAAAACTCTCCACTTTGGATTAGGGTCTTCTCTGTCCAGGAACAGGTGCCTGTGTAGATCATAGGAAAGATTTTAGCATTAAAAACACTTACAATTGACTTTGTAACCCATGTAACCAGTCTGTAACTTTAAAAACTAATAATATCAATAAGTTATATAAGAAGTTACAAGGTTACATAAGTTACATATAATAGATATACCCCCTTATACTTTTTTTTCGTCACTATCTATGATGTTTTTATATCAAATAAGAACCCAAAAAACCTAGACCCCTATCTCAGGATTTTGTAACCGCAAAAACATGTAACTTTGTAACCGGAAGGGAACCGGGATGAAGGTTGTACCCCTCATCCCGATCTGTATTACTTATCGAATGGTTGAAGCAACGGAGATTTTTGCAGAATTACTTCTCTTATTCTTTCCGTTATTCTTAGCTGAGAGACACGCTTGCTCTTTGGCTTGCCTTCATTTTCTTTTACCTTAACCACAGATGAGCCTGAATCAGTATCGACATTTGTTAAACCCCTTTCCTTCAGCATCTTGAAAAGAGTGTTTTTAGATACGGGGAAATGCGAACCTTCCGCAGTGAGGTAACGCATAATGACGTTCCATAATCCACCGGGTATTAAATGTAGCCATTCCAGTTCATTGTCAATGAAGCCTATAAGATCAGCCCTCACATCACCGATTACGAAATTGTCTGTTAGCCTGTGATCTATCCTTACCTTCTCCTGGGAAATAAGTGTTTCAAGAGTTTCCATGAATATGTTCACAGGGTCTTCGTCTTGAACAATCTCAGACTGCCGGGATATGTTGCCTGTCAAAACCTTCCATGAAATCTCCAACAATAGACCTGCCGAAGCCTCATTTAATACCCCCTTGTCCTGCATCCATTTGGATACCAGCGACATAGTATATTGAAGATAAGCAACTTGTTCCGGCAGTTTATGATGTAAGTCAACCTTTGATGCTTTTGTTCTCAGTTCTCTGAATTCACGTGGGAAGCTCTCTTTGATTTCAGTCATATGGAGACTTACCCACTTTAACCACGAAGTCATAGCCTGGGGCAGAAGATGTGCTTTTTCCTGCAATGAGGTAAGCATCTGAGTATCAACATCGCCTCTTCTGAATTCCAGTACAAGAGTTCTCGCAATGGTGCTCAGTACCCTCGGTAATTCCTCCGCAGTCACCAAAAGGAAACTTCTCGGTTCGTGCCTTTCTTTCTCTGTTGAATCTGAGTTCAGTCTGCCCCTGCCTGTTCTGTTGCTAAAGTCTCTGAGTATTCTCTGAAGTATTTTCTCCTTATCTTCACTGTTCTTCCGTGATGGTTCGGGATGATAGTCATCGACCACCATGAGGGCATCCTTAAGCTTGAAGGCTCTCTCGGTTAACTGGTTTGCCGTATCGTTAAAATTGCTCATAGCGTGGAGGTCTGGAAATTCTCCGAAGTGGGAAAGCAAAAGCAGTGCTACTGTAGACTTATAAGAACCTGAAACCCCGTAGCTCAGACCGCTAAAATTAGGCATGGGTTTTAAGATCGTGGTAAGGGTTGACAGCCAAAGCATTGCATACAACGGGATACTTATTTCCTTCTTCGCCACGCTAAGAAATTGCATGGATGTCTGAATAGCATCCCGTTCATTAATAGTAAATTCCAAAGGCAGACTATAACGCTGCACCTCTCTCGGCAGCTTCACTGTAACATTGGGCATACCGATTGCACCGGATTGCGAAAGATATACCCACTGATCTTCAATCTTTCTCCATCCTGTATGAGCATAAGAAACAATGGACTGGGCATTTGACCTTACCTGTATGGCATGTCTCACGTGATCTTTTGTCCCTTGTCCTGGCTCTAGAACTGCCTTTGCTCCCCATTGGGATATCCAATTCATTGAAGGGAATAAGGCTGCCGGGACTTCGATCTCTGGGAGTTTCACAGTATTCATTTGTCCCGTTATGGCATATTTTATTATCTGTTCGATTCCGTTATCTTCCAGAATCTCTCTTACTATCCTAGCATCGAAGTTTGCAAGTCTCACCAAAGTTGTCTGACCATCCATCCGTTTCAATCTGCAAATATGTCCTTCAGGAGTAAGGTAATAGGGTTGATCTCTCAAACTGTCATTAGCCTCTATAGCCTCTATTTTGGGGTGGAGTTCTGGTAGAGGGTCAGGAGTAGGATACCGTAGACTGCTCCTGTAAATTCTCTCTATATCTGATGTTTCAAGACGAGGCTCAACGAATAGGTCATTGATCTGGTGTAGTACCCCCACCACATCGAAATCCATACGGTACTGAGCGTGATAATTATTAAGCCGACAGGAGTGGGCGATAAATGTCTGGTCTCTTTCTCCTTCAAATATCGGAATTGCAAGTTTATCAGCTTCGGTCTCCTTTGCTCCTCTTACGGGTAGGAAGACATCCAATAGCTCATCAAGCTCAGTGGCATCCGGCATATAGATACTTCTCTCAGGAATATTAGGTGTCGGCAAAACCGTATATCCATTGGGGGCTATGCGGTAATCTACAATAACTCCTCCCAAAGTGATCTGTTTTACTCTTTGTTTTGTTACTTTCCCTGCCGAATCTTTGAACAGGAATTGATAACCATTGTGAGTTTCAAATACCACAGTCTTCACATTGTTGTTCATCAAAGCCGTGGCAATGGTTTTACCCACGTCCTTATCATCGCAATCAACGAGACAATAACCCTGCGGGATTTTCATGCCTACCCAGTGGTCTAATTTTATATTGCCATCCACAGCACTTGCGGGTATAGGAATAGTTCCACCTTTTCTAAAGCTGTGCGGTATCTTCGCTGTCTTGTACCTTCTTGCTTCGTCTACTTCTTTGTTATGTTCTGAGTAGCCCTTTAGCAATATAAAGCTCAAATCTCCGGGTAGAAATTCTACGAGGGTTTTCCAATCAACAATTTTATGTATCATCTCTCGACCCTCCATCGGCCTTGGATAGCCTTTCCCATTCAAGCTCCAGCTCCTTATCAAGCTTGGAGACTAATCTTTCCAAGGTCTCGGTATCCCTGTTATTAACAGCCGTTAGTGCTTCTATTGCGATATCTAATACGTCATCAAATGGTTTCATTATTTTCTCCTAATTATTTGGCGAGATTGATGACTTTTTTAACTGCTAAAAGGTAGTTATTATATCTAAGATCATCTTTCTCAATTATGGGCAATCTAACGATTGCCCTTCTTCTTTACGGAAATAAATCTACTACTTTAAATGTTCACCTGCTCTAAATATTCACCTCCTGCCTCAGAAATAACTCGAACAAAACCCGTCCGAGTGTGCTCTTGTTGATGTGCTTCTCTTTAACGGCTCTCTTAATACCGTCAAACTGCTCCTGGGTCACTCTGATTGCTATGACCTTCACTTTTTTCTCCTCTTCCATTTCTTTCGTCACTGTCATAAAACCTCCTTGCGTCACCTCGTAAACATCTGGCTATATAGATAACTACTGTTTATCTCCATGATTTTTTCTCTGCTCTGCTAAAAAAATCCTCTCAAGACAAAATATCCTCATGTTATAAATAGTCAGCCCCTCAATAAGAGCTGCTCTTATTTCTATCCTGTTAAACTGTCCCGTAGTTTTCATTCTTAACTTCCTCTCCAAAAATAAATTTCATGAATATACCTTGTGAACTAATTACCAGGGTCTTGCATAAGAGCTGCTCTTATTTATAAAATGAACCGGAGGTTTGATATGAATATTCCGAGGAAAAGGCGAAGAGGGAAAGATAAACTCTCAAAACGGGTTATGGTAAGGTTTGCCGAAGACGAGATGTCTGCTATCGAGAAAGAGGCAAAGAAGGCAAATATCAGAACTGCGGAATACATTCGCAGTGTAACGTTAAACCTTGATAATGTCCTTATGGGGAAAAGTGAAAAGGAAAAAACGTATTCTTACGATGGTGCCATAAAAGTATTAGAAGGGATATTCTTCAAAATAATTAATCAACTTGATAAGAGGGATGATAAGCCGGAGGAAGTCTCAATATTTATGGAAAAGGACAGCAGGGGAAAAACTCTCATTGCTATACCAGAACTAAAGTTTCATCTGTCCTTCAAGCAGATATCAAAGTAAGGGTCAAAAAAGCTGGAAAAAATTGTAGCGGATTTTTTTTAGCACCCCGTAATATTGATTTTCTACGCCCAGGCAAACAGAGTGCGCTTACACGTTAGATTCGATCTTTAAAACCCTGTTTAAAACTTCCACGTCTATCCCCATCCGCACAGGGAACGACCACCTCAAGCGATTGTCTAGGATTCGGGAACATTCCCATGTCACTCGCCTTTTTCCGAGATTGAAAAGCAAGTCTGTCCTGCGGTAATCTAAATCATTATGCGGATTGAAGATGAAATAACTGTGCTGGCTTCCTTTGGTAAGCCATATCGCATCAAGCCGATAAACTTCACCTGGAATAACAGATTAATTGAGATAACGGAAGTGACCTACACATGGAAAACAAAGGAAGGGCAGAAAGACCTGCACCACTTTTCCGTAACAGATGGCAGCACTCTTTTTGAACTAACGTTTGATTCTGTTTCTTTGCTCTGGAAAGTTGAGTCCGTTGAAACCTAATGCAGTCTAAAATAATCATATGCATTGATATGGATGCCTTTTTTGCCTCTGTAGAGCAGAAGGTTAATCCCAAGCTCAGAGGCAAGCCCATAGCGGTAGTTGGCTCCGGTGGTCGCACAGTTGTTACAACACGTTCTTATGAGGCAAGAAAGTACGGAGTAAAAACTGGCATGAACATCTATGAGGCAAAAAAACTTTGTCCTGATCTCATCCTGGTGGTTGGCGATAACGAAAAATATACCCATACCTGTAGAGAGCTTTCCATAATCTACAGCAGGTATACCCCAGACATTGAAGTTTACTCGATAGATGAAGCCTTTCTTGACGTAACTACAACTCATCACCTCTTTGGTGGCGCAATGGAAATAGGAGCCTCCATAAAGAAGGAGGTGCAAGATCAATTCGGCATCAATTGTACTGTAGGAATAGCACCCAATATCCTGATGGCAAAACTCGCCAGCGACATAGCGAAGCCAGATGGCCTTAAATGGGTAAAGCCTGAAGATACTGAAGCCCTTCTGAAAGACCTCCCGGTCAAGGAACTCTGGGGGATTGGAGCATCTACTACCGAAGCACTTGGGCAATTAGGCATCAGGACATGTGGTGATCTGGGCAAGGCACCTGCAAGCCTCTTGAGGAACAAGTTCGGCATCATTGGGGAAACATTAAAGCATATGGGTCAGGGTCGCTGTGACAGACCCCTTATTGTTAAGGAGGAAGACCCGAAATCCATAGGACATAGCATGACCTTACCAAAGGATATATCTAACAGGGAAGCTCTAAAGGCAGAACTGCTGAAATTAAGCTCGATGGTTGGCAGAAGAGCAAGGAAGTATGGCTTCGTAGGAAAGAAGATAACGCTTACCGTAAGATATTCTGATTTTAAGACCTTCACAAAGCAGACCACTCTACAGGTTCCTACCAACTCCACTCATGAGATTTACCACAGTGCCTCAGATATCCTGGATTCAATAAAACTTACAGATAAGGTCAGGCTGGTTGGTGTAAGCCTCTCTCATTTAATGCGGGAAGATGAAGACCAAATGACTCTGTTTAATAGCAATACAAAGGCAAAGTCCATGTTAAAGGCGGTTGACAGTCTCAATGATAAGTATGGTGATTTTACGATCACATGGGCTTCTTATCTTAAAACGGTGGAAGCTCCAAGCGTCATATCCCCCGCATGGAAACCAAGCGGAGTTCGTAACACGAATGTAAAAAAGTGATGCTTCACCTTGATTGGCTATCTCTCCTGATAACCACCTAAATGGCATCCTGTGCAGTCTCATGAGGTATTAAAACCACGGTGATTGTGACACCACAGTAATTAACGAATTTGATAAAGTTAACCTGCTTTGCTCAATTCGTGTGAATACAAGGCGCATCATCCTTATACATAGGGAGAAGGTCACGAATTAACAGGGAGGGGGAATCTTGCGCCCCCCCCTCAGTTGTGAAGATTACGGAATTGAATACGATTCGCTAACTATTTTTTCTTGTGGTCGGGTCGTTGAGTAAGAGCAGTTGCAGCAATGCTCTTAATTTCCTTTTTTGTTAAAGAACCTGGACTACGCAATCCTTTTGCAGCTATTGAACCCACACTTGATGATGTTTTCTCGTTTTTAGCCATCTAAAATTCTCCTTAAAAGTGTTGGTAATTATTAAGGGGGCGAAAGAATCGCCCCCCGACCTTAGCCTATGAGTGGTTACTTATCCTTAACCCATATAGCAAAGGATTTGCGCCCGTAAGTGGAAGCATAAATTCGCTTTCCTTTTACGGTAATAAATGTGGTGAAGACAAGCTTCTTACCTTTGGTAGTTTTCAAGGGCAATCACCTCCTATCGTGTTGCCCTTGACTTTTCTTCGAGTTGAGTACAATAATTAAAAATAGACAACTCTCTTGGAAAAGCCAAGAGCTATTTCCCATCAAGGATGGGGAGCGAATAAATTGTGTCACCAATTTATTCGCTTTTTTTATTCTTATTTATACGAATAATGTATGGATTAAAACATAAATAAAAAAATATGTCAATGAAGCGAAATTAGTTCAAAAAGTATTTGGCAAGTAATTGCTATAATAACACCTAACTATATGATTAGCTTATATATTTGCTGTGTAAAACCTGTTTGCAACATGTTTATAATAGTGTTAATAACTCTAATTTGAGCAGCTTCTGAAATTATTTTCCACGAATTGTTAATAACTTTTTTGAAGCCATTTCTGACCTCGGTTTTCAGCTATAATACTCCCTATGACACCAAAGGAAATTGCTGAAACCATCTTTAGGATGCAGGAAATCTTACAAGGCATTGATCTTGTCGGCTCAAAGATAGGACTCTGTGACGGGCAGTGCAATGGGGGTGCAGAGGAAAACTATTTAAATCTCTGCCCAGATTGTTATGAAGCCTTGATGGAAAGGGTTCAATTGCTCGAAAATACAACCCCAAATAATGAGTTTAATGTCCTTATGGATAAGCTGAAGGAAGCCCTGGAAAGTGACAACGGGGAGCTTGCGGGTGTCTTGGCTATGTTCAAGGAGGGAAGTAAAACAGTTCAGTAAGCACCAGTCCGGCAGTATTCTTCTGATAGATGTTTATTCAAGTACCCATTTCCCGTAAGCATCAAGATTTGCTGGCTCGTTACCATTAGCCTTCGGCTGAATTAAACTCTTTTCCGCAAATTTGTCTTTCAATGAGATTGTCAGTTCAATGTCCACCACAGGGGTTTCTTTCTTAGCCTTGATGATATCATCCGTCCAAGCAATTATGGGGTAAGTAGATTCCTGGCTGTAAAGTGAATTATTTTTTAATAGAGGCTGTTCTTTGGGTGTAAATACGAAGGCTGCGATCTCCCTACATGTCATATTTCCCCTGTCGCACTTTATATCAGTGGAGTTGATCTTTGAGATCAATTTATATTTTGTTTCAGACATTGCTTTCCATCGACCGCCTACGGATACAATATTTCCATTTTTATTTACCCTTTTTGTTGGTGTCCCTATGTTATTAAGGTCTGAGCAACCCAGAAGTAAAGCTGCTATGAATATGAGCGAGATTATTTTCCCCTGCATTTTATTCCCTCCTATAACTGTTGCTCTTCTCAAGGAAGAAGTCCCTATCCACCTTTTACTGCTGCTTTCTTCAACCGCTGAATCTCTTCAAGTAGTTCCTGTTTGCTGATTATCCCTTTTCTTTCCAACAGATTAACCAAAGCCTCTTGTTCGATCATATTGCCGATGAGGAGTTCTTGAAAGCTCACGGCTTCCTTCTGGTCAAGTTTCTTTGCCATTAGTCACTCAACACATCCTTAAGGATATTATAAACCCTGCTGTATATCCCCTTAGACGTTGATTCTCTTGAACCTGCTACATTAAGGATTTCGGGCTTACTATTATCTAACCATTCTATAATTGTCTTAACAATCTCATCATCAGTCTGCTTGCTCAGATTGATATGCAGAACAGGTCTATGATGTTTCCTTGCTAATTTTACTGTAAGTGCGGAGCCTGAACCCAGCTTGTCGAATGTGAATAGCAAAGAAGCATCGGAATCAGTTACATTTCTTTCGGTACGTGCAGGATAATTTTTAGATGTCATCTCTGTCATCCTGTCATATTTAAGATCAAGCGTTCCATCCTCAGTTATTCTGCCTTTTGGAACAGCACCTCCGAAGTCTATTCCTAATTCAATAGCAGCATCCAATCCGGCCCTGTCTGCGCCTGTCTGCCCCCCTGATATGATTTTAGATACTTTGTGCTTGTTCATCAATTCTCCGTTGTCCTTTTCGCCAGCGCCATGATCTGCGCCAGCTCTCCTGCATCATCATCCTGTAAGGCTCCCTTTATGCTTCTCATGATCTCCATGAACTCAGCATTGCTGGATAGCTTCTTCATTGCCTCAAATTCGCTCTGTAAGGCTCTCTGACAAGCCTGACACATGCTCTGAACATCTTCCCACCCCCGGCAATTTTGACAGTCATTAATCTGTCTACGGTAACAATCGACCTCAACAAGAAGCTCTTCGAGGTGGAATAACAAATTGGCAAATTCAACCCTTGTCATCTACCCCTCTGCATCTTCCTAAACTCCCAAGGGGGAGTCGGGTTATTATCCTTCCACAAGCCCAATCTCTTTGTCCGTGCATCTTTCTCAGCTTCAATATACTCAGAGGCATAGGGTCTCTTGAGATACTTCACGTAGGCCCATGCAGCCCCTCCCTTGACCATTTCTAAATTTATATCCTTACCACCCTTTTTGATTATGCAGACTTCACGGTTATAGGTCTTGTCTCCGGTAGTTGTGATCTCGACATTCTGACCAAGTATCAGCTTTTTGAGTTCCTTTGTCGCTTCCCCTCCATATCGTTGTTTTCCTTCAGGGGTATCTATCCCATATAGCCTACAGGTAAAAAACTGTCCACCCTCTACCGGACTGACCACAACAGTATCCCCGTCCTTGACCTGCATGATTTTGCCTTGCAGGGTTGTCTTCATTGCGAAGGCACCTGCGGTAAGGGAAAATAGGATAACAATAACTAAGGCTATTCTTGATGGTCTCATCTATCTCCTCTCAAGGATTATAGTGAGGATGTAGGGATTCTTTCAATGGGCAGGAAAAACAAAATGGTATAGTTCTCTAAATTGATGTGTAGGAGGCAAACAAAAAGAGAAGCCTCATTCCGGTAAGGCTTCTCTTTCTAAAGTATCATCTCTGATTTAGGTTCGTTCAGCTTTTATCTTTCTCATCCGTGTCTTTGGAGGCTTCATCTTTCTTGCCCCTGTTCTTCCTGCCAGACAGGTATGACTCACTCGGTCTCCATCCAAAAGAGGCACTGCTTTGAACTGTCTCCAGCACCCCGCCCCCTATCTTTTGTGCTATCAACTTCACTGCCATCGCTATGCCTATGAAAGGCAAAAAAGCTGCGTACACAAGCCCCAACACTGGAGCAACCACAATAATAGCTGCTGCTGGCATACGGTAAAATGTTACTTTCCTGTCTCCTGGGAGTGTCCCTTCGTTCATGATGTCAATCCGTTCACCGTTTGTAAGGTTCCAGTATGTCCCTTTCCCTACTCTGTCTCCTCCGTTGTTTTTTAACATTGTCCTGTCCTCCTTTTATTTTTTTCTTATTTTCTTTTCTTGATTCTAGCTTAACTCATGTGCCGTGGCTTAACAATTGGAAGGAGTTCTTAGTGACAAAGTGAAATTATCCTAGTATCGAGAGTTAATATGATTAAGTTTATCTAGTCTAATAGGGCAGGTCCTGGTATCTTTTTGTAATAACAAATTGTTCTGCATCCATCAATGGCATAGCCCTCTAAATTACTCGTTATTGGGTGAGATGGGAAGCCGACTTTGACGTTGACACTCAGGCAGGATAAGAGTATGTTGAAATCATAAAGAAGCACACCAAGTGGTGGTCTTGTTCTTCTCGGACTCAGCACTAAGGTTAGGACGCAGAGACGCTACTGTCTCACGCAGCATGAAGCGAAGTATCCAAACCGTTGGGTAAGTGAAAGGCAAACACCACTTTTTTATTGTCTTGTCATCCTCCCTGTCTATGAGATTAATAATTCTTGACATCTCCTCGGAAAAGGACTATAAATGAATTGAAGGCAAGCCAATTAGTGGTGGTTTTGCTCTTCTCAACTCAGTAATACAGGTTTAGGACTGAGGAGACTGATCGCCTGGATGAAATAAGCTTCAGGCAGGGTTTTACGATATGTTCAAACCACTGGGCAACGGGAAGAAGCAAACACCACTTTTTAGTCAGAAGAAGTCAATGCCTTGGAATGGGTTAAGGTTTAGAACTAAGTAATTTTGTTAGGAAGCGGGAGTAAGATGTGGTTGAGCAAGCCCCCAGCAGCGAGGGGGAAGCCTGAAACATCTACCAAAGCATCCACTAAAGAACCTTCTAAGCATACCCAAAACCCAAGGTGTTGAACTTCTTTTTTTATGACCTCTCAAAAGCTACAAAATTGCAACAGTTACAATGTACTTCTTTGAATGAATCAACCTATATGTATTTAATATGACTTAAGTCATATCCCCGGCTACCTTACTACAGTTAAATTAAAAGATAAAAAATAGCAGCGGTGCCTTGGAATAGGGCATTGAAATATTATTGATGAGGTGAAAGCGGGTGTATATAGCTTTAGTGGATTGGGACAAATGTACGGGGTGTGGGGATTGCATTAACGCCTGTCCGGTCAAGTGTTTTGAGATGTCAGATGGTAAGAGCTTGCCTTACAGGTCGTCCTATTGCATCAACTGTGGAACCTGCAAAGAGGTCTGTCCTGCCGATGCCATAATTATCAGTATTGGATGGGGTGGTTAAAATAGGATGTCAATTATGAAAACACCTTGCTCAATTGCTTATAGAGTGAAGGAAAATTATTTTCTATAAAAGTTTTCATTCTACCAACAATATTCTTCTTGTTCTCCTCTATTGATAATGCCCTGCCTTCAAGTTGAGCCCGTAATCTTTCAGCCCTTTTATCGGGGTCTGGATGACTTGAAAGAAAAGAATGACCTTTACTTAATCCTGCAAGCTTCTTCAGCGCAGAAACAGAATCCTTTAATCCAAACTTCTCCTTCTTCAGGAATCCCAGTCCATAATCATCAGCTTCTTTTTCTTCTAGATGTGAAAACTGTGCGTTCATGAGGGATTCTGCCAAACCTCCAAACAATGACCGAGCTACATCTCCTGCTGTGTTGTTCTGGGATGCTATCCCCTTACGGACTGCACTGGCTGCATAGGCAAGCTGAATTTTCTTGCGGATATGGTTCTTCATTACATGTCCCATTTCATGACCGATAACGAACCGTAGCTCACCATCATCCATCATATCCATAAGACCGCTATAGACTCTAATGGTGCCATTAGCCATCGCAAAGGCATTTATCTCAGGGGAAATGTAGACCCCGTAGTTGAATTTCAGGTTGCCATCCTGAAACTGCTGGTCTACTATTTCTCTAAGACGTTTGGCATACTTACTATTAGGAGGTGCCATATTGTGCTTTTCATCGGAATACTTTGCTGATTGAGTGGCAATCTTATTAATGTCCTTATCTGAAAGAGTCACAGCTTTCACTGCATCCAGCCCTGCATCTGTAGCTGTCATAATGTCCGTATTCTCGCAACTGCACAGGAAGACAGCACAAATAAAAAAAGCAACAGTTCTCAACATCATACCCTCACAAAAAGACTCACTAATCAGCTTCACTTCCCAGTGGTTCTATATGGACAACCACGTCAAGCTCCGCTTTTATGGTGCCCTTTATCTTTTCTTCTGCAATATGGGCAATCTTATGACCATCTACAACGGATAGCTCTGGTTTAACAATGACATGCAAATCTAAAAAAATATGGCTATTGGTGCCTCTTGTTCGGACTCTGTGACAATCAACCACATTCTCTATCCCACATACGATTTCCTTGATCTGTTGCGGATTAAGCTGTTTGCGGTCTGCCAGAACATCTGCTGCCCCTCTGAGTATACCTATCCCTGCCCTTGCCACAAGTATCCCAACAACTGCCCCGACAATGGTGTCAGCCCTTGCAAAGCCCAGCTTCATGAAGATAAGCCCTATGATGACCCCAGTAGTTGCAAGGATATCGCTTTTGGTATGCAGAGCATCAGCGAGAAGGAATTCGCTGTTGAGTTGCTTCCCACGCCTCTTTTCATAGGTTGTCACAAATATATTAATCCCAAGCGTTACTATCATGATAAGGAAGCTCTGGGTGGTAACATTGACCTGCGGTTCATTTTTTAGAGATTCATAGACCTGCTTGAATATCTCAAAGCAGGTCAGCGACATCATTACACCAATGAATATGGTAAAAATAGTCTCTATTTTCCTATGTCCGTAGGGATGGTCTTCATCGGGCGGGTGGGAGGCAAAATATATACCGATGAAGCCGACTATGTTCGATACTCCATCAAACATGGAGTGGAAACCATCGGCAGTAATCGAAACGGAGTGGGAGTAGTACCCGTAGGCTACCTTTGCCCCCGAAACACAGATGTTACAGAAAAGGGTAATCCATAACACCTTTCTTATTGCTGCTGATCTGCCTATAGTTTCCATTTCCATATCCTTAGTTACTTTGCGGGAATAATAACATCATCGTCTTCATATATTCCCTGTTCAGCACTCATATGACACGCCTTGCAGTTGCCAGCAGAACCTATTGATGGTCTTTTGAATATATCCTTGTTAATCTCATGGTGCTTCTTCTGGATATAGGGCACATCCGCAACTCTTACAGGAGTGGAATTGCCTGGTATGGATGAGACTATTTTTCGTGACCTTTCAGATGAGCTGGTCTCAGCACTCTCCTGAACCAAATATGCTCTTATTTTCTCTTTGGTAGCTTTATCAAGTGTAAGGTCACCACCTGTATGAGCACCTTTGGTATCAATAATCTTCGTCCATGAACGCTTCGGCAGTAACCCTGGCTGATAGGCAAAATGACAGCCCCCGCAGGTCTTTTTGTAAAGCTCATTTGTAACAGGCATAATGCCCTTGTGTTTATTTCCCTTTTCCTTGTGGTCATCTGCGTCAGCATAAGTCCAGAGTGCTGCTATCAAACCGAAGACTAAAATTATGTTCTTCATAATGTGAATACCTCCTTGTTTACTATTTTAAATGTGCTAATCGAACAAATCCTCGAAGAAGGACTTTTTCCTGTGTTTACCGTGTCCAAGTTGCCCATGTTTATCTGCTTCATGATGCTTATCTCTTGAATCAGACTCATGCCGTTCCCTATTGTCTTCAGACTGAACATTTGACGATGACCGTTCTATAATCTTGTCAAGCTCCCCACGGTCAAGCCATACACCACGGCACTGAGGGCAGTAGTCTATCTCTATACCTTGTCTCTCAGTCATCTGTAATGCTACATTGCAAATCGGACAATTCATAAGTGCTTCCTCCTCATGTTGAAAGTTTTTATAAACACTGCTTGAATACCCTGTTATTCGGCAAGAAAGATGGATACCAGCTTTACCCTAATCTTTATCCTTTTCTCTTCCTTCCTCTTTATGTTCCTGTTTATCAGATTTATTATCATCAGACTTTGCGGTTTCTTTTCCAAGAATGTTTCCCATGCTTTTTTCAGCTTCTTTCCTGGTTTCTGCAACCTTTTTCTCAGCATTGCCTATAAACTCTCTGCCTTTTTCAATGCCCTGTACCGCCTTGTCATAGTTTTCACAACCAGTCATGATCAGGACTATACAGCACATTAGAAAGATATATTTCGTCTTCATGTCAGTTCTCCTTTGTAGAACCACGCTGTTACTTATCACAAATAACCTTTTATTGTTTATTGAACAGGCACCACATATATACCAATTTCTCGGAATGCGAAGTCGTTTATATGTAATGCAGCAATGTCAGACAACAGCTTTGTTGTAAGGCGACAGGTTTAAGCAGTCGGGGGAGATAAACCGGATACTGAATAGTAGAGGCAAGGCTCGATATGGTGCTCATCGTAATACGGAGTCAACGACTGACTACCACAACATATTGTTGAATCGGAAGTATCTGTTGCTATTGCGAGTTGGAGATAATCTTTATTGCCTCCGGTCTTATATTTTATAAACTGGACAGAGGAGAGATTACTAATGTGTTCTGATTTGTTACTGAAATGTGAGAAAAGCAGTTCGTGGAGTAGGATATGGATGTCATACTCCTGGTGATCATGACTGATAACATAGTCGTATCCGTAGGATGCACTCTCAATATGGATATTGGATAGGGGTAATGTCGCTGATACACAACAATACATCAGCAGGATAACAATAAATGATTTTCTTACTATAAAGGAATTCATGCGATTATAATAACTCTTCCTATGAAACATTAAAAGGGAAAAGGATGATAAACCTTATCTCCGTGTTTTGCAATCCTCGTTATTTTCCCTCTTTTTTCATGCTCCAATCTTGCCGAATATGCATGGACAATGAAATTTCCCCTCCTATTACTTCTTCTTTGCCAACCTATAGACAAGGTAAACAATGCCAGCCAAGATAATGCCAGGCAGGAGTAAGAAACCAATAGGCACTATAGGAAAAAATAACAATATAAAAACGACAAAGATTATTGAAAGTACAACAGCCAAGATCATTACTGACGGAATCAATATCACCATGACCACAGCAATGATAATCATTGCTGAATACGCAGCGACATATCCACCTATGCTCGTTACCTGCTTGCCATTTATGGTTATTGTTGTTGTGCCTGTATAAAAGTGGATTACTGATACCAGCAGCAATATTCCGATTACAATAAGCAGTATATTTTTCTTCTTCATTCCTTCTCAAGCCCTAGTCGTTGCCATACCCAAGACAAATCATAATAAGGTCTTAATTCCAGCTTATGATGTTCCTCCCCGTTCTCATATAGCTTCAGCAGTTCAATGACTTTTTCCTTGCCCTGCTTGGTCTTGATAGCTTCCAATGGGGTTTTATTGTCAAGTGCCGGGATTTTGTCTTGAAACCATTTCTCATAATATCTCTGCATAAATTGATTGTAAAACTCTTGTTGAAGCTCCAGAGGTATATCATCCTCCTGCATTGGAACAGTTACATTATGGACTTTAATTGCTTCCATAGGGTCTTGGAATGTGTCTGCCTTGTGGAAAAGGGCATCAGACAAAGCACTAACAATAAGTTTCTTCCCACGCTCAAGCCTTTCCTTTGAATGGCATTCAAGCGTGAGTTTATTTCCCTTTATCTTTACAGTGCCGAGGAGCGTTGCGCTACCATCTTGATTCCTCTTATCAGACCATGTGTAATCATCATGGTTTTGCTCTACGCCCTCAATCTTCAGTAAGCCTATCCTGACAGCCTCATGCTCCTTTATTTCAAACATCGCCTTGGAAAACAACATGGGTTCACCACTGGTCGTGTGGAGGTCTAATGAGGGAGGTGGATTCTGAATAGGAAAATACCAATGGAAGTTGAAGGTATCGCCTGATTCCTTCAGGAACTCATCCATAGTTCCATCAGGAAATTCCTCTTGATACTCACGATAATCATCCATTATGTCATCAAGTATCTTTTGCTTCATCATGATACTATAGGGAAAAACTGACCCACTCATGATATACTGCCCATCAATCAATAATAGCCTCGTAGCAAAGATATCCCATCGCTTCAATTCCCTTGTGGCAGACTTTTCTTTCACATCAAACTCCCCACCCAGCAGCAGGTCTTTCAGCAATAATCCCTTCTCAGGGAAAACCTCCTGTACCTCATAAAGGCTTATGCAGGAGTTCTTCATGATGGTCAGGACTTTATGTTCATCCTGGGTGATTTTTTTGTTCTTAATCATATAAAGGTCAATAAGGGTCTTGTTTTCATCGGGGTCAATAATGAAATCCAAAGTAATCCATTCAAGGAAGTTTTGATAGGCAAGATCAAGCGATACTCCCTCAAGGTGTTCCTGTGGGTCAAAGTCATCCCAAAACATCACATGGGCTTCCTCTATGGTATCCCTATAATTCTTGTCGTAAAACTCTATTAATGCATTTACAAGCTGTCTCCTGATAGTATCTTCCTTGCCGATCTGCACAAACGTTTCAGCAAGGCAACACTTTTTATATTTCTTTCCTGACCCACAGGGACACGGGTCATTTCTACCTGTTTTGTTCATTACCGTCAATCTCCTGTTTGCTGACTTCTGAATTCATTACTCTAATCATGTCTATGATTGCGTTTTTGCTCATTGTTTTTTCCATACGATATTATAACCAACCTGGACACTGTTAAAATAGCGGGTATTTTTTCTTCTTGAAGTTTTGCGAATCCCTAATGTTATAATGCAAGCATCCCTCGTTCCCGCCCGTTGACCCCTCCAAAAAGATACGGGCGGGAACCCCCAATCCTAAGCTGATCGACTCCCTTTTTCCCCTGTATATTCCTTCAATAGCTCCCTCTCGATCTTGCTGATTCCTGTTATAAACTCAGGGTAAATCTGGTAAAATAACAGACATGAACAAGATAGATATGGAATTAGTAGGGAAGTCCGTGAAAGAGGGGATGGAACTTTTGAAGAAGCAGCCAAAAGTCTCCTTAGAAGAGATGTTGGCGCAAATTCAGAAGAGCTTGCATCCGGGCGCAATAAATAAGTAACTGCCTTAAAGGAACCCTCAGACAGGAGCAACCATCAAAATAAAGGCTTCTCTATTCCCGGCAACTCTTCAACCGGAAGACTTATGGGTCAACCGACTCATAGATTTTCTGATTAATGACATCATACCCTGACAGTTTCCCGTTGCAGAAGGCACCTGTATCAATGACTATTGCCTTCGGATAAAAGGTGATTTCTTTGTGGACGCTATGACCAAGTACCAATGTTTTATCCCCTCTGTAGAGTTCAAACTCATTTCCCGATAACAACTCTTTTTCTGTTGCAGTCTTCAGGGTCTTGCCGTAGGGGATGCAGCCATGCACAAAGATATATTCTTCTGACTCAGCATAGAGGCTAAGACTCTCAATAAAGGGCACCAAAATCTTTCTTGCAGCTTCACTTCCCCCAAAACTTTCTATAGTCTCGGTGCCTCCATTAAATTCCCACTTATTCAGGTCCTGGGGGTCATTGGTCTGGAAGTATCTGTATGCCATTGCTTCATGGTTTCCCTTCAGCAGGATAATCTGCTCAGGATACCTATTTCTTAGCTCAGACACGTATCTGACAACCTCCGCACTGTTTATGCCGTTTCTAACCCCTTTGTTTATTGCTCTGTAATCAGTGTAATCTCCAAGGAAGACAAGACAATCTTCCCTTTCATTGAACTGAATAACTTCTTCCACCATTTTTTTCAGGAGGTCTATGCGGGAATGGATATCGGAGATAGCTATTAACCGTTTGAACTTTTGTTGATTTATTATTGTTTCCATGATGTTTCTTCGTTTAGCGTTATCAAAGTCATTGAATTTCCATCAGCCATCTCCCATTGGATAATCTTATTAGGCAGCTAAAAATTGCCACGCTATTCGCTCCACTAGCACTGTCGAGTCTAGCAAAATACTTGGCCAGGAATCCATTTTTGCCCATTCTACTAATCCCGTTTAATTTTGCATTCACGACAACATACCCAATACCACCTCTAGTCACAGAACCATTCATTATGTTATCATGGCAAACCCTTTCAGCCTCTTCCATAAGCGACTCTTCAGAAGTTGGAGCTGGTGACATTGTGTCTGGTGAAGGCTCTGACAATGTGGATGATAAACCGGAATCTCTGTCTCCAAATTTGCTCTCAAGAGTTTTAATTATTGCTGAGAGACTTTCATCGGGATAAATGGCTGACGCTTTTTTAAAAGATTCCAATGCCTCCTTGTAGTGCTTTCCACCTGCTAACTCTCTACCTTCCTGCATATATCTGAGCCTGAGTTCTTCATTGTCTTTCTCTTTTTTAACCCGTGAATCAGCAGGTGACACAGGACTTGACGTTGGTGTCGATGATGTATCGCTTCTTTTTAGAAACTCAGTGTTTTTATATACACCTATGAAGGCAAGGGAAATTAAACCTATAAGCATTCCCAATAATATCAATTTTTTGACTTCACTTGTCATAAGCCCTCCTAATTACATGACTTCAAATATCTGGGTATTTTTCATGTCATTTACCATCGTTTTCCGAAAATACGAGCCGAATCTTAGCTCCCCTGAACCTCTCCCGACTCTTGTCTTTTGAGATAATATCCTGCAATTTATTTGTCAGATCATCGTCTTCAATCTCGCTCAATATCTCTTGCTCAATGTCCTCAGTGTTTTTGTTCATGACGCTTATGAAACTCAACAGGTCTTCCTCGGAAAGCCTTACCAGGCCTGAGTGGTAGTCGGTAACTTCCAAAAACAGACAGTACTCAGACTTTGAAAAATAGATTCCCATTGACCCTATCTGCTTTATCAGGTTAGCGTCAGGGGGAAGGTTGGTGTCTGGGGGAATTGTCTTAGCGGGTTCTTCCATTTGTTATAAATATATGTTCAACATCAACCCTTAAAATAAATGAATATAGCAGCCACAATAAGTCCAAGTATTATCGTTGACCAGATACATTTAACGTCCATCTTTTTGTCCAACTCATAATCAGCATCATCAAGACTATACTTAGAGGAACCACACAGTGGACAAAGTAATTCATTTGACTTCACAAATAATCCACCAGTTGATCTTGATATAGGAATCATACTGCGATTACAACGCTTACATATTATGCTGTCCAGACCCACTGCATATCCGCTTATTTGGCTCTCCTTTTGTACATTTTGATTGGTCGGCACGGACACAGGAGGTGATTCTCTCTTGGGAAAACGCTCTTCTAAAGATAATTGCAAAGGCTTTCCGCATTTCAGACAATAGGCAGCACCTTGCGGGTTTTCCTTGCTGCAATATGTACACAATTTCTGCACTACTGCTACTCTGGCACCACACTTAATGCAAAAGGCTGCACCCGCAATAACTTCTTTACCGCAATTCGGACATGAAATGTCTTGAGATTTGGAATCCTGTTTCATAACAGTCTTGCCTAATGCAGCCCCACATTCATAACAAAAAGCTGCATCCTCCACATTCTTTTTCTTGCATTTAGGACAAAACATTATTCGCCCCTTTAGCTGTTGCTCGAAAATATCTGCAAAGCTACTCCAATAACTTCGAACAGGCCAATTCCTATTGCTGCCATAACACTTGTACCGCCTTGCTTGGCAATTTCCAGCTTCAGAAGGTTTTCATTCTTGTGTACGGATTTCAAAGAATCAATTTTTTTCTTTGCATAGATGGAATAGAGATAGTTGCCTGATCTTCCAAGGGTCAAACCAAGAACCATACCCATGACTCTGGAAAAATTATCTGGCAGTGCAAAACCAATTATGATTATTATTGTCAGTATTCCGAAAGCATAGGCATACATCTTCCTATACGCCATCCAGATTAAACCGCCCCAAAATGCCGACCAGTTGAAAGCTGACTGCTTGTCTTCCAAGGCTTTCCACCTTGATAAATAATAGTAGGAATTCCCACCGATAAATAACTCCTTGTACGCAAGCTCTTTTCCTGCTTGCTGGCATCTTGGACATCTCGTACTGTTGCTTCCAACAGGTATGGGTTGTCGGCATTCTATGCATACGCTTGCCGACTTTGGGATTTCAGTTGTTTTGTTTGAGGCAGTGCTTACAGTATCCCCTATAGGCTGAACGACTCCACATTTATTGCAAAATTTACTTATCTCCAATATCTTGGCACCACAACTAATACAGAATTTGAACTTTTGTTCTTCTCCCCCCTGTCCCTCACTGTCAATTTGTTCTACTTGTACCGTTGGGTCAGGGTTATTCATTTGACTATTGATATGTTCCAACAGTAGATCATCTATTTGTTCTTGGGCATTAGCTGATCTGTCAGGGCTTACCAGTGCACTGCCACATGAGTAGCAGGAGAATGCTTCTTCTAAATTATATTCACCACAAGCTTTGCACTTTATGTCTGTGGAAACTTGCCCCCCTCCTGAATTTATTGAGTCACCTTGCTCCGGCCTCTGAACTTCTTTCTTGGAACTTCCCAATTCAGACATATTGTTACCCCCATGTTTGATTTTCACAAGTCACACCCAATTTTCCAGAATTCATAATATCGCATATAAGCGAAAATAACAAGGCTATTTCATCGCATAAACGCTATTCAGGAATTAACGCTTTATGAACTATTCTCTATGATGGAAACTAAAGCATTCTTAAAAGCAGTTGGCGATAAAATCAGGCTGGTACGCAAGGCACAGGGCATGTCTCAGGAAAAGCTTGCAGAATTGTCCAGCCTACATCCAAGCTTCATCAGTTATGTCGAGACGGGCAAGACAAACGCCTCAATAGTCAACCTTTACTCCATTGCCAGCGCCCTCAATATTCCTCTCCATGATCTTTTCCAATTTCCCTCCGGCAAAGGGAATAAGAAGCTCGATACCGAAACTGCCGAAGTCTTCAGTAAGTTGAGAAGTCTTGATAAGAGGAAACAGGAGAGCTTCCTGACCGCAGCAAGGTGTTTTCTTGCCGGAATCGAAAAATCGTAGGCTCCTCCAAGCAGTATTTGAGGGAGATTATTTCAATAGGTTAGGTTTCGGCTGCTCCCTTGCTTCCGATCTCTGATTCTCAGATTTCAGGCTCCTCTATATCTTTTGTTCTTTCGTATTCCTCAATTTCTTCTGGGGTCATAATGCGGGAACCATGCACTTTGATAACTCCTGCATCTATCAGTTGTTGGCGTATACTTTTTTCATTTTCGAGCATCTCTCCAACGATATCATCCGTCTTTACTCCATTCTTCACAGTGTAAAAGACTCCTTCCTTCTCAGGTCTTTCGAGCCTCCTTACAGTTCTCAGTGTATACGTCCTGGGTTCATTGACCAATTTCTCAGCTAGTTCTTCCATTGCAAGACCATCGGACATTAGCAATACAGCACCCCCGGCAGCAGAAGCAGCAGAAGCGAAGTTTTCCCCCATCAGATAAGCACGTAGCGACTCCTCTGTAAGTCCTTTGAAGTCATATTCACCGTCAGCATAATCAAAATAAGGGGCTTTATAAATATCTCCGTAACAGTCCACTTCAATGAATCTTATGACTATAGGTTTTCTAAACCGTGTATCCACAAAGCCTGTTTTAAACACAACCTCTTCTCCGTAATCATCAATGTATCTGTCAGTCTGAGATTTAATCCCATGACTTTTCAATGCTTCCTGAGCAAGAGCGTAGGCTTCTTTAGAGAGAGCTTTGACTTCCTCTATCTCTTCCTTTGTAGCTTTCTCCCCTATACAGGCTTTGGAGTAGTACAAATAATTATTCATTTAATTCCTTTCTATTTATTCAATAGGTGATAGATCATGTATGCCAGGGCATTGACCGAGTCTGTATCCCCGCCAAACCCCATGACATTGGTAGCCACTTCATCTAAGCTCTCCGAATGTCTTACACACCACAGCGCATAAAATAGCGTGTGCAGTGCCATGATGTTGTCAGGATAGACTTTCATGAAGTCATCCGGTAATAAATCAATATTTGTGGTCAGGAACTCTTCAATATAAGGAGTCCTGCCGGGAGTATCCCCCTTGTTGGTCACAATGTCATATAAAAATCTAACAGCCTCTTGCGCTGATCTGTGAGCATGGGTAAGCTTGCCTATTTCGCAAACCCATTTCGATTTCTCTTCAGGAGGCATTCCTAATTCCGTGAAGTACCGATACAACGGATAGACAAGGAACAAGCATCCATTCCCGTAGGAATCCCTATCAGTTGAAATGGATTGCAGTTCACTGATCGTCAACCTATTCTTGGCTCTGAGGGTCAGTACAGTCACAAAATGATCTTTAAGGGTTCTCCCATAGCCGTACGCAGACCTGTGGCTTGAGTGAAAGACAAACCAATCCAAAATGAATTGTTCTGGGGTCTTAAAGTCATATGCCTCAGTGAATCTCAGGAAGTTATCCACTGTATCGGTTTCATCTGTCCCATGACCGGACTTTCTGAGCCTAGCCATGATCTCTTCAATTGGTATTACCTTGAAGGAAGGATTGAGGCTCCCACTTTCAAAAGGTGAGCCAATGCGATCTCCGAGTTTGAAAAGCTCTATAGCTTCATCTGTCTTCATGTCATTACCTTGTAAATCGTTCCTTTTTTGTGAACATTTAGGTGTTTTTGCCTACCTTCATACAGGCCACTTCTTAATCCAATTTTGAACTGCCTGTAATTCGATTTCTCGGTAGTAACCCCTTAGAAACTGACTCCTTCAAAGGCTCCGTAAAAGCGGGGAAGGTCAGCTTCTTTGTTGATATTGTCATTATAAACTTGAAGCATCTCAAGCCCCTGATGTCTGGTATATCGTGCGACCTCCAACAAGTCACCCTTGTAGGTCTTAATCAGCTTAGTCGTAAAATAATGACGGAATCCATGAACATGCTTATCTATACTCATCTCTCCTAAAGTCTGCTTTACGATAGCTCTTAGCCCCCTTGTTGTAAGCCTCTTGTTGATACTGTTATTACTATGGCTCCTAAACAAGGCTCCATCAGCAACCCTATTTGTTTTCATATAGTCCTTGAGCACCCTTACAGTCTCAGGATGGAGGCTGACAGGCTCTTTATCATCCCTGCCTTTGCCCTGCACTAATGCTACCCTGCTGGCAAAATCAATATCTTTGACATCCAGCCTGATAACTTCTATCTCCCTCAACCCTTGCAGTGCCAGGAGGCTTAGAATTGCTTTAAGCCTCATATTTTTTGGGGTCAAAGGCAAAGCTCTTATGGAATCGGTCAAAACCTTCATCTCATCTTCATTGATGCCATCCTTTTTGTGCTTCTTGGTCTGAGCGAAGACCTTGATATTCTGAGTAATATCGACAGGGATAATCCCCTGCCTGTTTAACTCCTTCAGGAAAACCTTGGCGGTAATGAGGTATTTGTTTTTTGTCGATATGCCAATATCTGTCCTTTCCGCAAGATACCTTTTAAACTCAAGGAAAGAGTTATAGTTGAAACCGTTCTGATTCACATAAGCCAGAAACAGCCTTATCCTGTACTTATAATCAGTCCTTGTTTCCTCTCGGACATCCAGGAGGTCAAAGATTTTCTCAGCCTTTTCTCTGTCTATTGCATTATTATCAATTACCGTAATTTCACTCATGGGTGATCTCCTTCCTGTTATCAGCAATAATCTTGCTGTCCCTGACATCCATCTCAAACTGTTTTATCAGCCCCCTGAACAGGTCTTCCCTGCCTGTCGATCTCTCCTGCCATAAACTGTTTTAGAGTCCTGTGGACTGTTGATCGTGGTGTGCTTGTCCTTTTGGCAATGTCCCTGACTGACAGCTTGTCATTTTCATACACAGCGATTATAGAGGCAAGCTGATCTGCCGGGGTGGGGGTTCTGCCGATCTGCTGACCCCGCAGCCGGGATATCATCATCCCCATCTTAATTTTTTCTGACTTTTGGGCTTTGGTGAAGTTCTTAATGGCACCCACCGAGCGATTGAATATCTCTTCGGCCTCAAGGTCAAGATGGTCTTGTACTGAGCAAAGGGATACCCCAAGGGTCTTTAGCCCTGATATGGAATCAACAAGATGAATCAGGGACTTTCCCCAAGACGATAGGGACAGTACCACAACAACATCAAATTCATGGTTACGAGCGTCCCTCAAAAGGCTTTCCTGTTGTTTTCTCTTGTCTTTAGCACCCAACAGGGTCTTATCATGGTACTCCTTGACGATAGACCAACCCTGTTCCTGACAGTATTGACGTAAGACAAGGACATCGGGGTCTTGCCCTTCAGTCATTCTGGTATATATGGCAATTCTCTTGTTCACAATCAATCCTCCTTTTTACCTTCAGGCAGGACAACAATCTTGCCTTCCCTTACGTCCTTCTCGAACTCCTTCAGTTCCTTATTTCTGGGAGGAACTATCTCAACGTACTCCTTCACGATCTTCCAACCCCGTTGAAGACAGTATTCCGATAGTGGGGTTACTTTCAAAAAGGAGTCTTTCCCCTTCGTTATCCTCACGATCTTCTTATTCGTCATAAAATAATCCTCTTATTCTACGTAATATCGACAAAACACTTCGATTTTCCCAAGTCCATCACAAATTCTGCATGGCAGCTTTGCCGGGTGTGCCATATTGTAAAAATGGGGTTCAAAAATGCTCTCACATCCAGCAAAAATGAGGATTCCGCTGCCGTGGCACTCAGGGCACTCTATGACCTGGCTGCAATAGTTCTGACAATTCTCACAGTATTGGGATGCCATATCATAATTTCCTCAACTGCCGAAGGGATATTTCCCAATCTGTCTTTTCGGTTGCCTCATAAATCTTACCGCTCAAACAATCATAAGCAGACAGCTTACCTGTCGCATACGCAGCCGTATCAATGCAGATAACATTTCCCTTTTTTGTAACTTTCCTTTGAGCCGTATGTCCGACCACGACAATTTTCTCCCCCTGATAGTCCAGGTCCCTGTTCCATAGTAGTTCATGAGGAGTAGCGGTCTTCAGGGTCTTACCCTTCGGGATACCGCTATGAACAAAAATATGTGTCTCGGTTTCATAGTAAAGCTGAAGCTGCTCGATGAAAGGAACAAGTATTTCACGTGCTTCCGCAACCCCACCGAAGGAATCTATAGTTGCCTGACCCCCATTGATAAGCCATAGCTTCATAGGGTCGCCCAAATACGGATGTCCCTGTGCTTTCGTCAGAGCGAAATAAGCAAGTTCTTCATGGTTTCCCCGAAGGAGGACAACCTGTTCTGGATTGCTCCCTTTTAACGTCTTGATGTACTCTACGACCAGCTTGCTGTCCAAGCTGCGGTCAATATAATCTCCGAGCACGATCAACATATCCGACCTGGGGGCAAACACGATCTCATTTTCGATCAAATCCTTCAATAGCCTGAATTCACCGTGGATGTCACTCAGTCCGATTATTCTCTTGTAGTTCATCATTGTCACCTTTAAATAAAATTGAAAATCTCCCCATGAAATCGGGGTTCTTTAAGAAAGACACCTTAAGTTTAATAGGTTCTCCTGCTTTGGGCTTAACGAGGTAGTTCCCCTCTGCCATTGAATCTATCGCTATCAAGGATTCAACCTTGTTCCTTATTCTCTTCTCGAAATCAAAATAATTCCAAAGAAACTCTCTGATATCTCTTGCTGCTTTTTTATTGTCCATATACACCCCGCCAAAGGGCAAGCGGAAAAATATTTTGCTCCATGCATCCACTCGTTGATAATACAGCCCATAGCTATTTATTCCGTGACCAAAATGACCGAAGACAAAATAACCTTTAGGCGCATTTTCGATAAAGCTGTCTATGTCACCCTGAGCAAGATAAACGCCTTCCTTCTTTGCGATCTCAGACCCGAACATGTAGGAATCATCCTCAGTGCCATAAAGGGGAACTACTTTCTGCTCCTTTATAAGCAGGGATATGGGAAAGCCTATCTCTTCCTCGATGTATTTCTTTAGGGTCTTCACTTTTCCTCTTCTCTTATTTCTCTATAATTCTCTAATACCAATTGCCAAGATATCCGAAATGTCACTCTGAGCTTTCCTATGCCCTCCAGGGTAAGGAGTTGACCGTCATAAGCGATACACTGATAGATATTGCCTGTGACAAGGTTCTGATATTTGCTGCCGACTATCTTTGATTTGCTCACCATTTCACCATCTCCTTTACTCAGTATTGAGAGCTTCCGAAAGATCATCATAATATCTGTGATTGCTATGCAGATTATCTATGACTTCCGCACATGCCCAACCCCTTCTGCAAAACCAGATTACTTTGTTCCCTTTGTGGAAGGTGTTAGTATCCCAGAAGGTCTTGCCCTCTTTCACAGTGAACCCTTTAGCTATTGCCAAAGGGATGAGTTTGATATCATCCCTTAAATTACGAGAAGGATAATTAAAATCAATCTTATAAAAGACATACAACTCAGGAAATTTTGTAACAAATAAGGTGCTCATTTTTATTCCATCTCCTTCCTTCTACAAATTGTTCTGGTGCTTATCTTTATTGTTATCTCTTCTTCATTCTGTTCAGTATTTCAGCCTTAATCGCTTTGTAGTAGGCAAAATCATTCCATATTCCTTTGCCTGTCTCCCTGATCTCTTTTGCAATCATCAGTCGATAACGCTCCAATAATTCGGAATCAGACATGGTTTTGATTGCATCTATTAATTTGTCTCTCATGGATTTTTCTTCAACTCCTTCTCGTATTCCTTTCTGAGTTTTTCAATAGCTTCCGCAGACACAACTGTCAAATCGTCACTGCAACCCTCGTTGTCCTCGGATAGCAGGAGTGCCTTTATTGCTTCCATGAGTTTCTTATTCATCTCAAAACTCCCTTCTGATTCTTGAACTGTTCTTCTGCTCTGAGGAATCCTTCAGCTTGCCAAAACCTTATTTTCTGATTAAGCTCCTGGAGTTCTTCTGCATTAAGTCTGACGGTCTTTCCACTCCTGAAGTGGAGATACCCTGTCTCCTTGTTGCGCTTCGTTCTCTTTGTCCCGAATGTCATATTAATCTCCTATTCCTTCAATAGGTTCATGGTCTTCATACCTCAATCCTCAGTATTCTTTTGATGATTTCATCAAGCTCTGTTATTAATCCCTGCTCTGATTCTGCAAGGGCTTCCTTGATCTCATTAAGGGGTTTGATAGCCTCAAACACCTTTCCGTTCAAATACCCACTAATAAATTTGTCCGTTACCTTTGTCATTTTCTCAATCTCCATCAAAATAATTTCAGGTTTTCTGCTATCTCACTTCCTGTCTGAGATATAGGGCTGAACTGCATTGACAGATTTTCAAGAGCCACATGCAAGATGATCTTCGCTGCAAGATGGCTGTCCGTTTTTTCATCAGATAAATCTATACCACCTGACCGGATTAATCTGTCAGCTTCCTTTAGCAATACGTTAAGACCACCCTTTTGCCATGTGCCCATCATTCCCTTGACCTGTTTGAGGCATTGTTTCCGTGTCATTGCCTTGCCCTATACTGAATTGCCTCTGCAATGTGATGTGATTTAATCACGTCCTCGCTTTCAAGGTCTGCTATGGCTCTCGATACCTTCTGGATTCCCGCTACAGCCTTTGCCGAGAAGCCGAGCCGTTGACAAGCAGTGCTCAAGAGGTCTACAGCATCATTACAGGGCTTTAATTTGTTCTGATTAACTCTATACCTCTCTCTTGCCGGGATGACCCTTGATAACACCTTCTCTGTGTTCTCTGACTGATAGCCTGTCCCGTTTATGTTATTCAACAACTCCTTGACGGGAACCGGAGGAACCCCAATGTGAATATCGAACAGTTCTCCAAGACTCCCGCTTACAGGTGCCCGGTATTTACCGACCTGTGCCGGGGTGCATGTACAGCTATGCCGTGGGTCTGACAGATACCCACATGGACAAGGCAACATGCTTGCCACTACCGGGATGTTCCATGTCTGAGACATTTCTTTGATATAAAGCAAGACATCCCTTTTTAATTCTGGTAACTCATCGACAATAATGAGGACATTTTCCTTTGTCCCGTTGTCGAATTTACGAGCAAGGCTTTTGACGGTATCCGCAACCGATATCCTGATTACTTCCACATTGCCAAGCAGTCCAGCATAAGCCTCTGAGAGCATTCCTTTCCCATTACCCAGCCCACCGACAAAAAGGACATTTGCCTTGCTGACCGCAGCAACTTCAATAGCCCTCTTTGCGTGTTCCTGCCCGATTACGTCACTTATGTCAACGCCTTTATGCATGTTATCTCCTTTTAAATTAGATGCAGGGAAGTTTATACCTGACATCCTCAACAGCCTCTACAATCTTCTTTGCAATCTTTACAGATGCCTCATTCCTCAAATCATATTCTTCTGTTGCAGCCAACTTCCGCAACCAGGCTAGACAAACATTCGTAAATGACTGCTGAAGGGTTCTATGCTGCTTTGACATAGCCTCCACAAATGTTTCGATATCACACCCGAAGTTATTATTAAACTTCGACATTACCGCTACTGCTTGTTTTGCCTCTTCTTCATTGCTTAGCATGTTCGCTCCTTATGGATGACAGATGCCCTGTAATTTACCCTTGCTCTGTAGCATCAGGATGAAGTCAATAAGCTCTTCCTGATTTGTGTATTTATTGCTTAAACACAATCTAAGTTCTTCCTCATTAATCCTCTTATCCCAAAAATCAAACAGCAATTGTTCTATCGAATTCTCTGTAAAGTCCTCTCTGTTCATATTTCTTTTCCCCTTAGACATGGACACCCCTGTTTAATTTCTCCCAAAGCTCACTTGCAGGAATTGGGTTAAAATACAAGTCCCTCTCGATGCCTATTCCAAAAGCCCCCTTTGCAGATTCCAGCTCTGACAGGCTAAAGCTTCCCATCTCAATCTCAAATCCTTTTACTATTCCCCAAAGGTAATCATGGTCTTCGGGGTCCTGGTTCATGACATACCAACTCCAACTACCACAGGGGTCAAAAAACTTTGCGAGTATCATTTGGTCGAAATCCGCACCCTTGGGAAACTGTTCCTGTAACTTGTCTGATATTTCTTTTGTCAGTAGTTTCATATCAACGCTCTTGCTCCCATATTCTGTTTAAGACAAAACCGTCTCTGACAGGCTATGCAGGAAGATCAGTTTTTCATTGATTGTTGAATGCTTCATATGCTATCGCTGCAATGAAGACTATCAGAATTATTAGACCCATCTTATGCTGCGATAGGAAGGGAATCTTCCTTCCTGTTCATAATGTAATCTGCTGCCTTCTGTGCCTGGGATGCAGCCGTGATTATCAGCTTCTTATCGTTTCTGAGCTTGCTTAACCATGACCCGACATAACTTGCCTGATTACTGATTGTCTGGTTCTCGATGCCTGTTATTCCGCATAAGAATGAAGCTCCGATTTCCGCAATCAACTCTTCTTTGCTGTATGTCTCGCTACCGAATGCCGATATGTCATTGATACCCTTCCGGTTCAGCCTCGATACATGTCCGGTACTGTGTACAAGTTCATGAAATGCTGTTCCGTAATATCTCTCAATAGAGTGAAAAGACTCTTTTACGGGCATTGCTACCGTATCCTTTGAAGGGTAATAGCAAGCCTTGTTACCGCCATGAAATATTTTGGGCTTATGAGGCATTCTATTTATTACCCGTTCACATTTTTCAATAGGTTCTATCTCTGCCTTGTTGTCCTGTGGAACGGGGATGCCTTCGCATTGTTCAACATTGAAATATCTCATAAAGGGGAAAGACTTCTTTATGTCTTCATCACTGCCTTCAGCTTTTGCCTTCATGAAGTGCCAAAAGACAACCGGAATGCCCTTTGCGCCTTTCTTGACGTTGCCCTTTAAATCCAGCGCCTGTTTGTACGTCAGCCAATAGGGACTTTTGAAGTCAGTCCAAGACAGCATCAGGATATTTACGCCCCTGTATGGTTTCTTCGATACAAGGTTCATAGGCATTTCTACAGTCCAGGGTCTTTGCCAAGGCACGATGCCCTTGTCTAAAAGATCAATTATTCTGTCTGTTATAATTTCATACACTGCTGCCATGACAAATATTCCTTTCTCAGTTATTAGCCTGATAAACGGAGGCGGGAGGACTACTTCATTGCCATGAGGTTTTCACCTGTCTGAATGGCGTGGCTCATAGCCCTCCCAACCTTCCTTACGCTGCTTTCTTCAAGTTGTCTTCTTTCCTGACGAATTCACCAACGAAGACCTGAAACTGACCCTGTTCGATCAAGGCGTATCCGTGACCGACCTTGAGCTTGTTGAGGAACTGATTGATAGACAAAGCCCTCTCATCGTCCCTGCCAACTCCGCTTGAATCGACAAAGTGTTCCTCTACCAAATCCCATTCCTTTGGTCTGTAGTCTCCGAAATTTGGAAACGGGAAGGGAGGGAACTTTTTCATATCCCCTTCCTTGACGACATAGGGCTTCACATTTTTCTTTTCTGCCTTCTTACATGCTTCCTCATTCATTTTCTTTATCAAACTGAGTGACATCATGGCTTTATCTCCTTATCCGTTTATAGATTTATAATTGTTATCAGTGTTCTTTACCTGAGCGTCATTCCGAACTTCCGGCCCTCTCTTACAAGCGATTCTCTGTTTACTTCCTTGAACCACTCCAGGCACTCCTTTGCCATTGCATCAACGCCTCTCCAATCTCCAACAAAGGAGGCGAGTTTTCTGCAACCGGAAGTTATATTTCTCGCTTCAATGAAGTAATACTTAATGACATCCTTGACAGTTACCTTGACGTTCTGAGATTCTGCACCCTCCCACTGTGATGCCCTGATAGTGATAAAGGATTTACCTGCTGATAGGACATAAGCAGGAACCTCGTAATTGTAGAAGTCTTCAAGCACACTGTAGTAATCTCTTTTGCCTTTGTTAGCCATTTGAAACCTCCCTGTTTTCCTGTCTGTCCAAATACTCTTTGACTGCCTGAGATACAAGACGGGTTATAGGAGTTCGGGTCTTCTGTTTCAGGTGATACAGCTTTGCCATATCCGCTACGGAGATTCTGTTGCCGACCCACGTGTATTTCGGGAATCTCTTGCTGTCTTTTGGGTCTTCTATGTTTTTTTGGGATGCCATAATCTTGTCTTTTTCCAATCCGCTATTATGCTATTATAATATCATAATAGCGGAATGAGACGCAAGCAAATAATGAGGTTTTTTGAAAGATAATTGCTATTATGCTATCGTAATAGCAAGCAACCTATTGAAGAAATGTGAGGTAAATATATGGCTATGCCAAAATCTACTGTGGAAAGAAAATCAATCGGAATCCGCATTGATGTTGACCTGATGAAAGACATAAAAAAAATAGCAATTGACCAGGAAAGGCAACTGAATCTTGTTCTGGAAGACGCTATCAGGGAATACTGCAAGGCTCAAAGGTCTTTCAGAACCCATGAACGGGGAAAGACCTCTCCTAAGTAGCCTTTTTAGGTCTACCAGGACCCCTGAGAAAGAAAAGACCTCTCCTGAGTAAAAGGGAGATGATATTAGTATATTTAGTTAGGGAGAAAGAATGAAAACGGAAAAAACCTGTTATTTGGTTGATGGCTATGGGGGATGGTTTATAGTTGCCACTCAGACGAAGAAAGATGCCTTTTCAGAAGGTGTAAAAGAATTCGGGCGTGGACAGGTGAAATCTGTAAGTAAAGCTACTCAGGAGGACATTAAGTATTTTAAAGCCATAAAAGGGCAAGATGCCATTAACGCATAAAAGATCAACCACCTTATGGAAGAAGCCTTTGTCTATCTGCTGAAGAACCCCAGAGAAAGGAGACACCTCCCCTGAGTAAATGAGTTCAAATCCTTTCTCATTAGTGGTCAAAATATTAAGACCTGTGTTAGACCTGTAGTAGTCCGTCCCTGAGACATATTTATCTTCCGAAGCCCCCCATAACCTGCCTGGGGAAGGGTCTGTGAAAGGTAGCCCCCATGTGGAAAAAATACGCAAGCCAAAAAATAAGACTCTAACTCCTTGTTTTATAAGTAGAAGTTGGTTGTTTTTTGAAGGTAATATGTGATAGGCAAAAAGTGTAACAAAATTGGGCAGCGAACCTGAGAGGGGATAACCATCGGGAATCAAAGGGAAATTTGGTCATTTTTGTGAAGGGGAAATGTTAATAAGGTCAAATATAAATCTATAACTGTAACTTTGTGAACGACTCCTGCGGGATGGAAGATATTTCAGTTTCTCATATTGCTCCGGGGTTAGGCGGGTTGTGGTAACGACAGTTCTTTTCCTCACGTAAACCTCCAGCAGGTGTTTACAATTAGTACCATTTATTCCCATCTATCTTCAATAAGACTAAAGTAAACGGGTCAAAATCCCTCTACCTGTAATTTCATAGCACACTGTCTGTTTTCTCTCGCTCGATATATCAGTACGCTTCGTTTTCGGGTAACGCTGAATCATATCTACAATCGGTTGATGGGGGTGGTTATATTTATTACTAACACCGGCAGATATAAAATTATGAGATGGACGAAGGACATTTAACACAGCAGAATTAGTGCCAGTATTACTGCCATGATGAGAGACTTTTAGCAGATTGTCAGGTTGTGCAGCAAACATACTAAAGACAAATTTATTGCAAATGACGGAGTTGCCCGCATCTCCTGTCAAATATACCGAATTGGCACCATATTTCAGCCATAAACCAATTGAACTGTCATTGATGTCCGGTGCGTTTGTCTTGTCTCTTGTTTCACTGTCTGGATTTTTTATATAGACGTATACTTCTCCTTCCAAATACTCCCCTGGCTCGTTGCAATTTATCCAAGTGGGAATCCTTCTTGACTGAGATAATAAGTCATAAACTGCTCTGGTGGGATGTTCATAGTCAAGATTGATAATAAAATTCTTTATTGAAAATCTTTCAACTATCTCCAGTGCCCCCCTTAAATGGTCGATGTGCTTATGCGTAATAATTAGTGATTTAATCCTGCGATGAGGCAATTGATGTCTGGCAAGAATCCGGTTAATCCTACTGATATAATGCGTCATTGTATTTTGATAACAGTTCGTATCAATGAGATATACTGCTCCGTTAGGAAAAATGACCATACATGAGTCACCTTGACCAACGTCAAAACAATATACGTACAAGCTGCCGACCCTTCCTGGCCGAATCGGAGGCGTATCGAGATGTTTTATACCATCTTCCAGCGACAAGAAGTCTTCCTTTGTAACCTCTTTCTCAATGAACGGAGAAGGTTTTAAGTATTCTTTAAAAATATCATTGTTGGAGCCTATTATTCTTTCCGAGTTGAAAATATCTTTTGGGACTTCGTTTCTTGGAATCTCGTAATATCCCCCCTGGATTACACTCGATTTAAACTCTGAGTTGGTAAGCTCAGGCAAATCCTCGTTATTTCTTCTCAGTGCCTCATAAAAGTGTTTATCCAGCAAATCAGGCACGACATGAATATATCTTAGATGAAAGGGAGGAAATAGCCTTGAGTGGATATTGGGTATTATACGAGCAACGAATACATCTCCGAACTCTCTTAGTGGGAAAATTTCATCAATGCTAAATTGTAGTCCGTGCCCATGTCGAAATGCTTCCATTTCAATGTTTTCCGCAATAAGTATTTATCACATCACCCCATTGAGTCTCAAAGTCACACTTCTCAGGTGTTTCCCTTTCCCATGATCTGACCTCAACCCTACTATTATCGCAACTGAAATCCTCCATTACCTTGTTATGACTCTCCTTTTCGCACAGCATGACCGTAATAATACCATCATCAACGCTTCTCGCCTTCAGTTCATAGAAATTCAAAAGGTCATCGACTCTCGCCTTGCAGGTAGGAAATTGATAGCAGCGTTCTTCGAGTGCCTTCATATATTGGACTTCATTAAAGTCCTTAGTAATTTGATTCTTGTCATAGTAACCTTCAACTTTTTGAGTCAGATATGATAAGCTTTGCTGCACAGGAGTATATTTTTCAATTTTAGCTTGCATTCCGGTAGACGCACAACCAGACAACGCAATCCCCAAAATTAAAATCAGCGATAGTTTATTCACTATATACCTCCCTATGACCAAAAGAATATTTTGTCCTCATTTACCCCTGTATCGAGATTCCACTCCTTAAGGTACTGCCCGATGTTATTGGGCGTAGAGTTGTCAATAATCTTAAAGATACCTATCCACACATCAGCAACCTTTTTCAGGGCTTCATCAAAGGCAACATCAATATGGACAATTCTCTTGTCTGGCAACTTTACCTTTTCAACATACTTCTCTTTTTCTTCTTCTGAGATTTCCGAGGTAGTTTTATAAAGGAAATCTTTAAAACCCCATACGTGCCTAAATATAGGATTCGGGTTAGCACTGAAATCCAGACGACTAATATAATGTTCATGCCATTTATCTGGATTGATACCATCAAAATAGTCCTTTGCATTTGGATGAACTTTTTGCAGCAGGTCTGACCATAACCGACTGACAGCAGGATAAAGACGATTGCGGTCTTTTGTGTCCGAACAATCCTCAAGGATGTCCAGGTATCCAAAGCCCTGTCTCGGATTTGCATATCGAATTTCATCCCCAGTCTCTTTCTTGAAAATATAGATGTCCCAAATCATTTCGCAATTTCTGTGCTCATTGTGAGTAAAAATATAAATCCCTCCTACAACGGAATTAACTACGGGATGAAGGAATGAGTCTGCAATAACATGACTTACATAGCCACATAACCAAGATAAGCAAATAGCAAAATCGCCATCATCCTTGTTCATTTTAGAGAGTCTATCGACTCCCTCTTGAACAAGAAGGCTTGTATTCTCATAATGCATTCTATTCGCCCAGTTATGTCCTCCGAGCATACCGCCAATAATATCCGTAAGGTAGGGATAGTCAGGACTGGCAGCACCCATCATTGCAAACTGATTATATGATGCAATCTTCCTTGCATAAGAATGCTTGTCTTTAACTAAGTCAATTGCTTTTCGAGCTATAAGACAGTGAGTGAAAGTTGCTGGCATTTATCCCCCCTATTAAGCAGCATCAAATGCCTCCTTGAGAACTGCTTGCATTAAGACCTCTGACTGCTGCTTACACCTCACAATTTGTTGTTCAAGATTCCTAAAATGTGTTCCTAACTCCATAGTTCTACTAACTATAAAGCCCTGTTCCCTGAAGGGAGGAACAGGAAAAGGTAGGTTCTTAAGTATTCGATGATTCAAATTGTCCATAGTAGCACCAACCGATGAACCAGACAGGTAATCTACTGCGTATTGAGATGACAGCACATATGCAAAATAACTTCTATCAACATGGGCGGGTAACCTAACAAAAAAACTTCCTGTTCCACATAACCAACCAGCTTCTTTTTCAGTAATAACAGCACAACGTCCCATTTCCCCACGTCTCGCTATAACAACGTCACCCTCTTGAAGAACATAGCTAATCAGCCTATCTCGTGTCTTTTCATTAATGGTCATCGTTGACATAGGCACGACTTTTCCTTCAATCATGTTCATAGGATTGACTATCGGTATCTGATTTGTCACATAATCAGACTTGTGAAGCATTGTTCCAAATGGACCTGTAGATACTGATATGGCAATCTCCCCCAACCTGCACCAAACCCACCCCTTTGGTATATCAAATAAGATTCCCTCATTTTTAACAGGTCGCAACGGCTTTTCCTTCCTAAGCTTTCCTTCTTTTATTAGCTTCTCCTTATCAGCCTTTAGACTCTTCAACAATTCACTCGCAGGTTTATCATTAGAATCTTGAGGAATTAACTTGCCCTGAATAGCATCCTGCAAGATACTTTGACGAAGCTTTGAGAGTAAATAAATTTGATTATTGATTTCTGACAAGAGGATGCTAATCTCGTTCTCTACATTTAAGACTCTCTTGATAATTTCCCGTTGCTCCTCAATTTCAGGCAGATTTATTTCTAATGGGAGTAAATGTTTAGGTTTGATTTCTGTTTTAATTCCCCCAGGCACCTTTGCTTTAATTAGATTTGTAAAAGCCGAGCTTTTCAGAAACCATTTAAGATAATTAATATCAATGACTTTATCGTTATATTCGTAGGCAGAGTAATGAATAGTTGCCGTAATATCATTCTTGCCTTCGTAAACAGTAACTGCACCTTTGGCTACATTAATGCCTGATATGACCAAATCGCCTGATTTTACAATAATCATATCCGTCTTAGAAGGTTTATCTGATAGGTGTATGATTCCAGAAAAGTCGATTTTATCTATACGCTTAAGTCCTAATATCTTCTTATCATTAGGCTTACAGCGAAAGTCTCTTTCTTTCAAGAAATCGCTAAAGGTCGCAGCTCTGCTTGCCATTATAAATCGCTCTTGATTTTACTTAGCAGGGCTTCGCTTTTTCTAAAGGAAGTCAAAAGCATTTCTATTAACTCATAGCTCGTATGTTCACTTTCGGCTTCTTTGGTAGTTGGGTTTTTTATGTCCAAATCATATCCACGCTCAATTATTGTAGCTATATTAACCTTCCAGCATATATCGCTCTCCTTACGCTTCTTCCACCACTTCTTTAATGGTGCAAATTCTTTGAGCTGAATCGTTTTGGTTTTACTATATGCTTTCTGTCCTTCAGGTAGACGATGCTCGTAATACCAAATCTCCTTAGTAGCTTTTCCTTTTTCAAAGAACAGAAGATTAGTAGGAACGCTTGCATAAGGCTGAAACACCGAGTTAGGCAATTTGACTATAGTATGCAGGTTACAGTCTTCCAGTAGCTTCTGTCTTATCCTTTGTTTTACACCATCACCTGTGAGTGAGCCATCAGGCAATACGATACCTGCTCGCCCTCCTTGTTTGAGAAGATGTATCATCAATATCAAAAACAGGTCGGCACTTTCTTTGGTTCGATAGTTCTGCGGAAAGTTGTTCTCATTGTTGTTGGCTACAATACCGCCAAAGGGCGGATTGGCTTCAATAATATCAACTCTATTTTTTTCGGTATAATTACTCAATGGCTGGTCTAAAGCATCTCTGAAAGTAATATTTGGCACTTCAATATCATGCAAAATCAAATTAGTGATTGCCAGCAAATAAGGCAGGGGTTTGTACTCCCAACCCGCCACATTTTCAGCGATGCTACGCCTGTCTTCTATGTTGCTGACCTGCTTTTTCTGGTGCTCAATGACTGCGGTAATGAACCCGCCTGTGCCTGTTGAAGGGTCAAGCATTTTTTCACCTAATTGCGGATTTATTAATTCAGTAATGAGTTGAGTTATAGCCCTTGGCGTATAAAATTCGCCACTCTTTCCAGCACTTTGTAATTCCTTTAGAATGCTTTCATAAATTTCTCCAAAAGCGTGGCGGTCTTTGGCAATGTTAAAGTCGATTTCATTCAGCTTGTTGAGAACCTTACGGATATTTATCCCAGACTTCATGTAATTGTTGTTACCTTCAAAAACCTCCCGCACAATCAATGCCCGTTTATTGCCAGTGCTTACAATGACATTTTTTAGTGCAGGAAATAGTTTTTGGTCTACGAACTGTTGCAGTTCATCTCCTGTCATACCTTCATCATTACCAGCCCAGTTCTCCCAATGGTATTCAGAAGGAATAGGAGATTTATACTTTTCATCCATCAACTCAAGTTCTTTATCTTTGTCACAGAATATCTTCAGGAACAGCATCCATCCAAGTTGCTCAATACGTTGGGCATCCCCATTCAGACCTGTATCCTGCCACATGATGTCACGGATTGACTTCAATACTGCTGATATATTCGACATAATTTAGGCAACCTCTCTATATATTTCTTGTTCTAACTCACCTACTGCCTGAACATATTTATCCCTGCCCCCGCACGTCTGTACAATTTCGATAGGAGAACCCATCTCATCGAAAGGTTTCAGTTTCAATATCTCCATGCTCTCAATATTCTCAATACCCTCATCAGCATATTTATCCAGCAGGTTCTCCATAACCTTTCTTGTCTGTTCACCATATTTCATAAAGTAGTTCCTCTTTTTTACATTATTTGCCCGTTCCCTGCGAGTAAGAGGAGGCATATCATAGGCAACATGGCAAATTACATCGAACAAATCCATCTCTTTGTTAACAGCTTTAAGCAATGCCTCAACCAAAACACCCTGTTCTTCAAGTTCCTTGATAATTGCAGCCTTCCTATCTGACTGACTCCATTTTCTGAGGAAGTCTTTTAAGGTAGCAAACTGACTTGTGATAATTTCCTTTGTATGGTCTTTTAAGCTGGAAGTGATAGGTCTGCCGTTTCTATCAAAATATAGTTCCCTTGTCACCAAGGCGGTAACATCAACTCCATTGACATAGACTTTCTGACGGGGAGGGTTATCAATAATTCCTCCACCTGGGGGGATGGGAGGTACAACATCAATTATGATTTCTTCTCCCGTGATTTCATCAATTATCGGAGTTGTATCTTCTTCTTCCTCAGTTTCCACAGTAGATATATCTTCATCTTCTGATACCTGCTTGATTCTGACAGGTTCACCGTCAAAGGTAGGGTCAGCGAAAAGGTCGGTAACATTTCTGAAATCAAGGATAGTGAAATACAGTTTATTGTATTCCTCATTTATTCTTGTTCCTCTTCCTATTATTTGTTTGAACTCGGTCATGGAGTGAATATTACTGTCAAGCACAATCACCTTGCAGGTCTGTGCATCTATACCAGTTGTCATCAATTTTGAGGTTGTTGCTATAACCGGATATTTTTCTTCGGGATTGATGAAGTTATCAAGCTCACGTTTGCCTTCATCATTGTCACCCGTAATCTGCATAATGTATTTATAGTTTTCCTGCACTAAATCTGCATTACATCTTGCTAAAGCACTTCTCATGCGTTCAGCGTGGTCTATATCCACACAAAACACTATTGTCTTATCAAATCTATTCGTACCCTTGAGCAGTTCCGTAATTTTGTTGGCAACCAAATCAGTCCGTTCATCAATTACAAGATTTTTATCAAAGTCCCGCCTGTTATAAACTTTGTCTTCCACAGGATTTCCGTCTTTGTCTACCTTCCCATCTTCGGGTCTCCAGCCTTCCAAATCAACATTCATCCCAATTCTGACAACACGGTACGGTGCAAGAAATCCATCTTCAATCCCTTGCCTAAGAGAATAGGTATAAATGGGGTCTCCAAAATATTCGATATTTGACACATCTTCTGTTTCCTTCGGGGTAGCTGTAAGACCTATATGTGTAGCTTTGCTGAAATAGTCGAGAATCTCCCTCCATGCACTATCTGCTGCTGCACTTCCACGGTGACACTCATCAATCACAACTAAATCAAAAAAGTCACGGGAAAACTGTTTATACACATTTGCTTCTTCTTCATTGCCTGTTAGTCCCTGATATAGGGCAAGATAAATTTCGTAACTCTTATCAATTTCTCTATGTTTGACCACTGTCATCTTGTCTTTGAAGTGCTTGAAGTCATTTCTGCGGGTCTGGTCAATGAGGGCATTACGGTCAGCAAGGAACAGGATGCGTTTCTTTACTCCCGCCTTCCATAGTCTGTAGATAATCTGGTAAGCAACATAGGTTTTGCCAGTACCTGTTGCCATGACAAGCAGGATACGATTCTGACCTTTGGCTATTGCTTCAACGGCTCTGTTAATCGCTATCTGTTGATAATACCTTGGTTTGCGTCCCGACCCATCGAAGTAAAAGTCCTGTGAGGAAATCCTTTCTTCTTCAGGGGTATTAATGTTTTTGAACTGCCTATATTTCTCCCACAGTTGGGTAGGGGTAGGGAAAGACTTCAAATCAAGTTCCTTTTCTATATCACTTCCCATCGCTGTTTTATCATGGAACAAGAAACCATCACCATTACTGCTGAAGACACAAGGGATGTCAAGGGTGTTGGCATAGTCCAATGCTTGTTGAATTCCAGCACGAACTGAGTGGTTATTGTCCTTTGCTTCGATAACAGCAATAGGGATATTGGGCTTATAGTAAAGAATATAATCGGCTCTTTTCCGCTGTCCTCTTGCTGTAAGCCGACCACGAACATATATTTTGCCGTCTGTGAAAGAAAATTCTTCCAAGACCTGAGTTGTTATATCCCAACCTGCCTCTTGAAGTGCAGGAGTAATGAACTTCGTGCAAATATCTCTTTCTGATAGGTCCTTTTTAGATTGCATAGCCATGTCGCCTGTTACTCATATTCAATGATTCTGTCCTTTCCGACACATGCATTTGTCAAAGAGCTTGTATCTCTTTAAGTGATTTTCCTTGTCTATTTTTTCAAACAATTTACTATTATTCATATTTTCAATATTGCCAATTTCAATATTTTCATTGTAATCCTCAGTTATCAGAGTGCCGAAGTTATTTAGCAGCAAAACCGATTTATGATTTTCATCTTCCTTTATGAGAAATATGTCTTCATCCAATGCTAATTTTGAACATTCCTTGAGAATTGATTTTTGCGTGGGAACAAAGTGCTTCATTGCCTGACCCTTGCCAGAAGGAATGATTGGTTGAATGTACCATTTAGGAATCTTCCAATATCGTATCATTTCCGCTAAATTAACAAGATTCTTAATGTTTGATTTTGTTACTACTGTTTGCAGAGCAACATTTACTTTATTTCTTGTCCAGAGCAGTTCAATATTAGCAATGATTTTTTCATAATAATTACCTGCCTTGCATTTTCTGATTTGTTCATTTTCTCTCGGATTTACACTATCTAAGGATATTCTTATTGTTATGTTTTTTTCTTTAAGTACCTTGATTTCTTCTTGTTTGAAATTGTGGGTGCCATTAGTATCAATTACTATAGCCTTGCGACTGTGATTAATTTTATTAAGAAGATTCCATATATTGTCATTTTCAAATGGTTCACCACCACTAATAACCAATTTTAAATATTCTGCCTTATTAACATGATGGATAAGGGAATCCGGAATATAATCTCTATTATCTATATCTGTTGCAAAACAGTACTGACAATTCAAATTACATTTATTGGTTATTAGCCAGTTAAGGACAAGGGGGAACTTCAATTCATCTGAATTACCGCAAAATGACTGACATTCAGTGCAGTATATTATATTGTCAATAGTCCTTCTAATTATCATTTTTTACTATCTTCAATACAGTTTCTTTTTGTCTCTTATTAGCTTTCAAAAGATTGCCAAAAAAACTATTATGTTTAGAATAGAGTTCACTAACAATATGTTTCTCCTCGATTTTCGATTGAATTATATTATCAAGATTAACCTCAACATCTTTGTAATGGGAATTTTGAACATTGATATAAAGCTCTCCATTTACTTTCAAGGAATTAATCAATATTCGCAATAGTGAATCGAGCTCTGAAAGATACTTAGTGTAATATCTGAAGTAATAATCTTTGTTTTCTGGTGCTTGCTTCATCCTTATCTTCTTCAGTAAGTTATATTCATATTTGGTAGGCGTATAAGTTGAAATATCAAAATAGCGAACTTCGTTGTTACCCATAAAATAATCATTATTACCAGTTTGGACGAATGTTCTTAAAAAGTAATACTCCGGTGCAAACATTCTTTTATAGTCTAGGCGATTACAGTATGGGGGGGATACAATGCAAATATCATAATAATTAGGCTTATTCATATCGTTAACGTTTTTATGTGATACATGACCATATTTTGCTGTTCTTTTTTCCAAGTAAGTATCTTCATGCCAGCGAACTATAAAATCATAGGCAGAGAGAAATGTCTGCTTTATTTCTGTCCCAGGAATAATCCCGCCTTCTTTCAACCATGTTGGATTACTGCTAATTGCAATACATGCGTTTCGTCTTAAAGCAAGAATGAATGCACCCTGCAAAATATATCCTACGTCAGGAGCCTTGTTCTTGGCATAACCTAGGATGTTATTGTGTAAATCTATCAGACAAGAAGAAACGTCAGGACTAAACCATTCCCTACTAATAATTGTCTTTCTAATCTCCTTAACTTTCAATTTCCTTAAATCACTTCGTATCTTGCTATGGTTCATATTTGAAATATTGGCAATTTTTGCATTACATTGAACTACCTGAACAGGGTTAATGTCATAAGCCGTATAGGGCAGCTGATTCTTTTCGAACTGAACAAGAAGATTTCCGCTTCCGCACATTGGCTCTATCAATTTAAGCTTTATTGGGTTGTAATTATTGGCAACTTCTTTGCAAAACAAGTCTAATAATTGTTGACTATAGCCAGCATATGTACCAATCCATTTCATGTCAAGTTATATTCGCATCAAGAGTTGTAAGGTATTTACTGTAGACCCCTTCAATAACGCACGAAGGTAAATCAGGGCAAGTGCCACCGGCACATGTATTAATGAAGTTATCTATTTTCATAGAGTTATTATTCTTTACGCATTGTGGCTTAAACGTAGAATCATCTGAATAGTCAAACAAGAGATGATTAATAAGGAATAGAACGGAATCACTTGGATTCTTCAGGTCATACTTGTAATTTTTCGCCATTTCCTTGATAGCTTCCTTATTTTCAATAGTCAGGCAGTACGCTGAATCTAAGACCCCAGGAAGCTTTGTATCCTTCACTGTGAACCCGCTAAATTCAGGAATATAAATTGAAGAAGGCACATATCCATTGCTGTTTATATTTCGCATAATTTTATGACATTTATCATATAAAGGATTTTCGTCATTCCCGCTCAACGTCATTGCAATATTTGCGGAGAATGCATTTTCTTCAAGGCTTATAAGGTAGGCAATTATACTGATGGGTTTTAAGAAGCGAATAACTGGTCTTGACTTCTTAGTTAATTTTTTTCTGCTGATATCTTCCAACTCATTTAGTTTTATTTCTGCTGACACTTTACTATAATTTCGGTGATATTGTTTATGCATTGATTTAGACTCAAATTTATACGTTACCTTTGCGGTGCTTAGAATGGAATTATTAAGTCCATACTGCTTAAATAGCTTAATGCAGTGATTGACTTCTTTCTCAATACTACTAATGTTTGTTACTCCATCTTCATTTTTTCTACGACCAAAATAGTGCAAGTCATATACAAGAACATAAACATCAAAGCCATTTCTCATGAGATATTTGAGGCAGTTTATTGAAGCTAAATGAATAATGCTCAAATCCTTATTAGGAACAACTGCCCAGAAAACTTTATTCTTTAAAAAAAGTGAATCTCTTATAGATGAATCTTGTATCCGCTTAGATTTAACACCTCTCCCTTTTAGAAAAGGCAATCCGTCCTTTAAAAAGGTCTTTCGCAGGTTAAGTCTGTAAAAGTAGATGCATCCAATTATTAGAACAACCAAGACATCTATGGTAACGACAGCAATTAGCACTTTATTTTTTAGAATAAGCCAAGAAATAACATTTAAAGCAGCTATGCCTATAAGTGTCTTGATATATGGGAACAGTGTAATGATATATGATAAAATTCCAGATATTTTCTTAAGTTTCTTCTTCATGCCAGATTCCATTTATGAATTGATATGTTGCATTCCTCCATATCGCCTTTAGCAAACAACTTGACAACGCTACTGAGCAATGAATTCGATGGGATTGTAGAGCGTATTTCACGTAGAATATCATCCGCAACCTGCCAGATGAAGTTTGCCTTGTCTTGGAAATTGGTCAACTGTCCCCCAATGTTACATAATGCATTAGATTATAAAGGTTTTCGGGGAAAATTGCTGGTGGTATTAGCAGACCCGTGAGAGGGTAAAATTGCTGGCGGTATGAGGAGGCGAAATCACTTGCGGTCAACTTGAGATTTGTTAGCCTTCCGCACTTTATCAACTGGACGTATTGATTTTCCTTCGATATCCATTAGGATTGCGTAATAGTATCCTATTTTTTTGGATAACGGATTTCTTTTTTTGTTATTTACCGCATTCCCGTAGGTGTTAATCATATGCTGTAAATCTTTCTTAAGTGAAATAACGTCAAAACTATGTATCAGGTTTTCTTTCTTAGCCTTGAGGTAGCCATCAATTCTTCTTTGTAGCGTGTATTCCTTGGGTGACAAGCTATCGACTGCACACCCAACAGAATCTTTGGTTGGTTCTTTTTTCTGAACCTTTACAGGTTTGCTGTATGTTTTATTCATAAATTATATTTTACTCCTCCCAATAACATTTTTCACAAATCCCCTTCCTGCAAAACCCTTCCCATTCCATTAGACTCCAAGTACCAGTAGGTAAAATGCTTGGAAAGCCAGCTTGCAGCCTTCTCCTCTGCTAACTCCTGATGCTGGGAGGTATAGACGACTGGAATCCCGAATTTCGCCTCTAAAGCGTCAAGTGTCCCGGAAACAGCATTTGGATGAGCCAGGGTATATTCACCATAGGGGGATTTTATGTCCTCATAGCTTGCCTCAACGAATAAGGCTCTCCACCTATACTGGGTCATCTTTTCGCACTGTTTAAAAAACCTTGGTCTGTTTTGCATCAGGGTGGTTATAAGGTCGCTCAAGGACTTGCGCTCTATGATAAGCAATTCTTCCATGCCCTGGACGCTATAATCCCCAGCGCTGAGTTTCTGCTTCTTCTGGTCGGCTATCCAGTTGGGGAATCTGCTGAAATCGAAAGGAGACTGCTCACGACTGTCGATCAAAACCACAGGCTTGGGAATCTGCCGTGTAATGCTGCTTCCGTTCCGTTTTACTATTAATCTCTTGGATGGGGGAGGCACAAAATAGCGTTCATTTTCATAGTCAACTTCGCTCTCTACAATTGATGTTTCTACCGCCATTCCGACCCCCTTTTTTATGTGTTTTATTATACCAGTTTGATGCCAAAATATCATTAAAAATAAATGAGTTAGGGCTTGTTTTTACTTGCATTTTTTAGGATAATTTATAGTGATTTATAGGACATAAAAAGCGACAGGCTTGTATTAAAAATAAACTTTATACAGTCTGGCAGGGGGGCAATAATATCCAGCAGAAACATAGTTAGAAACATCATCATTCCATCCTACCCCAGGAATGCTGTAAGTGACCTTGACCTTTTCCTTGTCAATCTCCTGTGCCTGATATATCTTGATGAACCCATGTTGCTCTGAATAGCAAATCATACCTTTATTGATACTACTTGCCTTCAATATTTCTTTGCTAATCTTAATGCCCTTAAAGGTAGCCCAAAATGCCTCAAGTTTTGACACCGCATCTTTCAAGTCTACAGTGCCAGTTTCTGCAATGTTACTGAAAGACAATATGTGATTGATAAGCTCCTGCTTATTAAGCCTCACTGAATTCTTCTTAGTAATATCCATGACATTGAGGAATTCAATCTTACATATATCTGGAACAAAGCCGTAGAATGGGTCATCAGGAAGTTTAATGGTAGCAATAAGGCAAATTATCGTAATTGCATTGAACGCAGAGTATTTTATCTCCCGCTGTAATGAAGCGTCATACTTCAATACTTTTGAATCGAAATACACCTGCCTTAAAAGCTTTGAATACATCAGACCGTTTATGTCCAATCCATAATTCAGCAAGTCCTTTGCATCTTCTTCATTCAATAAAGGCACAAGAGCGTTCAGTTTATCACTCTTGTCCTGCTTATAGTGTTTAAGCGTTGAATACAGAAGTAGATATGTAGAAATTGCATTCAGAGCCATCAGATGGTGTGGCAGAGCGTCTCCAACTTTGTATCTTGCTTCCAAGGCATCCCGCCACCTTTCAAAATATCGAAATGCTTTCTTCCTCTGCGTCAAAAACCAGTCTTTAGTGTAGGTCAGTCCTATAGATATTTCGGGATACTGTCCCTCTACTGCTCCATTTGACAGTTCAAGGTCGTCTGTCTCCTCACTATCGGCTATAGATGACTCACGCTGCTGCTTCGTATTGGTCAATAACCTGTTTAGGGTATCTATGATGTCAGCAAGTGAAGTGCGTCTCAACAGATAATCAAGTTCCTTATCTGCCTCGAAGCTTTGTTCAACTTTAACAAAGTCCTCATACGACATCACGACACTCTCATTCTGCTCAGAACTCTCGGCTTTCTTCCTTCCAGTGCCAATCTTATACTCCTGTCCTTCCTTGGGCTTCACAATGAATGCCTCTGGGTCAATAAGTGTGAATAACTTCCAGAGTTGGTCAGTCTCAACCTCTATTGCTGATAATGCTATCTGTATGTCTTTGTATCTTTGGCTGGGATTTGATTTGGCAAGCTGCTTAACTGTGTTAATGACAGCCTTATTGCTTATGCGGGAGTCATTCTTGTCAGCCATGTATCCCAATGCTCCAATCTCAATTACGATTCCATTGCCTCTAAAGACAAAGACCTCTTTGCCATCATCCTTCTTCAACGAACAACTGGTGATGCTCTGTACCGTATCCCCATTGACGTTTTGAATTACCAGTGAGTGAGGGGTTTCAGATTTGCTACTATCAATAAAGACCTCATACGTTTCCCGTATCGAATCAATACTGGTTATATGATATTGAAAGTGATTATTGTCACTCTTCTTATTGTCTTTCTTGAAAACTACAAGTTCAGCCAGTTCATCACGACTCACGCTTTTAGCATTCCCGACACTCATTCCAAGGTCATCGAAGTAAGATATTTTCCCTGTTGTCTTTATTATTATTGCCAACTCATCATTTGTTCCTGACAAAGATGAATTCCCCATGGCACTAAAAGATAGATTTGGACTGCCGAACATGAAGTAGTTAGCTTTCCTGCCGTGGAACTCATAAAGTTTTGCGTGTATGTATCTGAATGAGCTTTTACCCTGCTTTTTAAATAGACCGTCAACATTGTAGAAATGACAGTTTTTAGAAAGTCTTTTGATATTATCAACAGGGATTACAGCATATTCAGGCTGTATAAAGATATTTATCGTTTTTGGAGACAGTTCTTCTTCAAATGCTTTCAGTAAGGAAAGTTTTTCATCATAAAATGGTGAGTGAATGCTTACAGTGTCAATCTTATCGTCAGCTAATATTTCCGATAATTTCGCATAAATACCTGTGCTATCATTCCCAGCAACCATAAGCTCTTGGTTCCCGTTAAATGGAGAAAAGCTATGACCCACAGGCTTTAAGGATTTCAGCCACGATGAATGGTCTTCAACCATGCGAAGTTTCTTTTCAACAATTCCCCCATTTTGGGCTGTTACCCGCTTAATATAATTCCATACGTCACATACAATATGGGACTCTCCCAGGTCTTCAATATCTGTCAGAAATGAAAACCATAACTCATGATTTCTGCTATAGCCCCCAAAAGTAGGATTCCCAGAACCAATAAGTGTTCGGCTGTTCTTCTCGCCAAAGAACTGGAGGACTTTCGGATGAAAAGCCGATTTTGCTTTTATGCTGCACAGGGAGTAACCATCAGATTTCCTGAAGCTGTTAGTGATTACTCTTTCAAGTGACTGTTCAAGCATCATGTTGTCTACAAATACAAGCACGTTAACTATGCCTGTCCTTTTTAGGGCTGGATATACTACTTCATCAAAAAAGATGGGGTCATAGGAGAATCCAAAAATCACGCAGGAATGGTATTTGTTATTTTCGACAATATCTAAAATATTATGTTCCAGCATTTATCAACCCGATACCATTCTTTGTAGGTTTGTTATCCTTGGAAACCAATCCTAAGTCTTTAATAAAGTTCAAAACTGATAGTAAGCGTGGCGATGTCATCACAGGATTTACAATTTCTAATCCAGATAGCGAGGTGTCTTCATATTGGAATTTGAGCGTATTCTTCATGTCGCCTCTCATCTTTCGATAAGACACGTCCATATGGCAGGAGATAATATGCTTTTGAACAAGTTTATGCAGAAAACTATTGAAAGGAGTCTCCAGTTCACGTGAACAGAACTTCAGGAGGTCTAAGAAACTGTTGTCCCTGACAATATGACGAGTTATGCCGAAGTCATATAACTCCTTCAGTTCTGATTCATGTCGTGTATATACAGCAAGCAAGAGCATCAATGCCCTTGCCAAATTGCTGTCATCATATTCGGTTCTCGATGGCATCAGCCACTCAGGACTGCCCTTGTCATTTCGGGATGAGGATTTATACACACGAAGCTTGCTGATTACTATACTTAGGGGGGTCGTTTTTGTTATACCTTTAAGACCAGGAACGGCATTGTTTATCTCTTTTAATATTCCTTTTTGTATGATGCCAATGCACTGCTCTATTGAAATCCATCCTCCACCCTCATGAAGAAAATTAAGTAGATAAAACATTATATATTCGAGAGCATAGTGGACGTACTCACTGATTTGATAGAATCGCCAGCCATACAGGGAACTGGTGGCTTCAGGGAAGGTTAGTCCTTTCTTGGTATTGCCATCGCCATAGTAGATAGCCCGTGGCAAATCATATTGACCATCGCTAAGACTGTCTTGCCTCAGATACGTTAAATAGAAGAGTATCACCTCTCTTCTATTGATGCCTCGCAAATTCGTTAGGGGTGGTATCAACTGTTCCAGAAGCATTGATGCTTCTTCCCCTCTTTCATCAATCCTATCTGGCAGTATTGAGGGTAGTTTTTTGCTTAATTCGGAATATCTGAGCTTTCCGCTGGTAATGCTTGAAAGAATAACCTTCTTTGCATCGTTTCCGATGCTTTTCTCGAAGCATTGAGCAATTTCTCTGCCTATGGGAGTAACTATAGGAATACGGTGGTTTTCGGCTCTTGCAAGAATTCCAATATCAATAAGAGGACCGAGATAATATTGAGTAAAACCTCCACCTGATAACTGCCAATAAGTCTTCTTCCCTTTCTGAATGTCTGCATACTCTGCAAGGTCTATCTCAGTGCTGTTGCTCGGTGTACCGTTTTCTTTTAAGTAGGTTCTGACAAACAGGCTCCCGACAACACCTCTTTGCTCACTGTCGAGCATGACAGATGCAAAGGCATACAGCAGTTCTCCTCTTCGGATGAACTTATTAAATTCATTTACGCTTGAGTTACTGACTGTCTGGGCATATTGTTCAACCAACCACGGGAAATATGAATAGTATCTTGCCCTCTGAGTGAGGTTGGTTAGTCCTGGAACAAGGAAGGAATAGGTTGCCACTGATGTTGCTTGCATACCCAGATGGTCACGCCCCGTGCTGTAACGAAGTGGTGCTCCCCAAAAGGGTCCTATGAAAGCACTGTCATCCTTAGCCATACTGTTCCCGATATTCAAAACACATCAAATCAGAGCCTCTCCTTTTTTTATTGCTTTAGTTAGCTCTTGCATCATGTATCCCATACCTTTGCATTTAGATAATGGGATATGGATGATATAGCCATCAAACACATCTGCTATTCGCAAGACGTATTCACGCCCTCCCAGTACGATTATCTCCCTATATTCTTTTTTAAGACCCGTTGCCATAGCCTGTTCTTTCAATTTCTCTATAGTGACTATATTCCCAGACGGTTTGTTAAAGGTGATGTTATAGTCTTGGGGTATGATGAAGTCAGGGAGCATCAAACCATATTTTGCTGAAAGTATCCTATAATGCCCCTCATGAAACTTCTCCGCATATTCTATGCACTTCTTTGCAAATGACCCGACATAAACGTTCCTAGCTTCAGTAGCTCCTACATTCGGGTTCTTCTTCCATATCTTTTTTGAGCCACAGGGGACAATGCATAGCTTTTTCATGTGTCCAGACTTACCGTGTTGCTATCTATCTCAAGCCCTCCCTTAACACAGAAATCCTTCGCTTCGCATGTGGAAAACTTAGGACAGTCACCAGAACTCTTATCCCTATGAGTGCAACCATACTTCGATAAATGCCAAAGAGGTTCATCCACATCCAAAGCTATCATTTCACGCCCATGCAACTGCGTACCCCTGACAGACTCGAACCATGCTTTTCTTATCTCTTCGAAAATGCCTTCAAGATTTCCAGAATATTGCCCCCTGACAATTCCTGTAGCAAGGGTTGCTCTTGCAACGTGAATATCTACGGGTATTGGCACTTTATCCATACTCTTAATATTAGCTATGCCTACATTGTCCCGTAGCATTCGAAGCCAGAGGGGGGCTATCTTGTTGCCCCGCAGGTATGGGTAATCTTGTCTCGGCTTGTTATTGTAAAGGTGCATATCACTTCTAATCCGTAGCAGAATCTGTGGAGCTTCAAATCCACAGTCCGATAGGAAATTCAAAGGATGCCCTTGCCACTTCTTATAGAAGGTAACTCCGACAGTCCTCCATATTTCAGCATCCTTATGCTGTTTTTTTGATAGACTATACTTCTGCATATCCTCTCTGATGACAGAGGGCTGTGTCTCATGCAGTGCTTTTGGGTCAAAAAGATATGCTGTTTGAGGGTCTTCAAATGTTTTGCGGGAGTTTCCCCATAGGGCGATGGCATCCCGCTGATAATCAATAGCCACTGTAAGCGTTATGAACATTATGTGTTCTAATGAACCGTGGCGTACACCTTTAGGGGTTATGTCTTCAGGCATTTGAGTATTACCGTGAATCCCAACGGAAGAAAACAACTCATGAAGTTTGGGGGCTAAAAGGCTACCTCTTTTTGAATCAATTATAATTGGCATTTAGGATTTGCTCTTAATTGGTCTGCTATTTCCCACAGCTTGTTTTCAATGCCGTTCCCTAATGCCATATTTCCCCTTAATATTTCATAATGCTTTAGATTATAAAGGTTTTCGGGGAAAATTGCTGGTGAAAGATTAGCGGGTTCTAAGCTCATAATTCATATTGCTGGTCAGCCATTTGTTATAATCGGATTACACATGAATAAACAACGAGATAACATCAACGCAAGGGAGATACAGCAATGAAAGTAATAGCATTTAATGGAAGTCCAAGGAAAAAACACAACACGGCAACACTGCTGGAGTATGCCCTTAAAGGAGCAGCTTCACGGGGAGCCACCACAGAACTTATCCACCTGTATGACCTGGACTATAAGGGATGCATAAGCTGTTTTGCCTGTAAGACCATAGGCGGGAAAAGTTATGGTAAGTGTGCCGTTCAGGATGACCTTGCTCCTGTCTTCAGCAGGATTGAAGCATCTGATGCCATCATCTTGGGTTCCCCTATCTACTATGGGACTGTATCGGGAGAGATGAAATCATTCATGGAACGGTTACTGTTCCCCTATACGGAATATACCATGACTTACTCATCTGTTTTCCCCAAGAAGATTAAGGCAGGGTTTGTCTATACGATGAATGTCCCGGAGGATATGATGCAGGAAATTGGCTACCCTCAACAATTCAAACTTCATCAGGCGACACTACAGAGGATATTTGGGGCTTCTGAGTATATGTGCAGTACCGATACCTATCAGTTCGAGGATTATTCAAAATACGTGTCAAGCCGTTTTGACCCTGAGAAGAAACTACAGAGGCATAAGGAAATATTCCCGCAGGATTGCGAAAAAGCCTTTCTAATGGGAGCGAGGTTTGCGGAAGGGAGTGAGTAGCAGGGAGTCCTGTTAAACTCAAGCCATCAATTTTCATTTGAGGAGGTGATAATTAATATGAAAATAATGAGAATAATTTACGTTGTTACCATTCTTTGTGTAATGACCTTTGCAACCATTAATTGTTCAGATAATTCCAAATTCGGGTTCAAGCAGCCGACCCTTGATGGAAAGATCATTGATTCTGAGACGTTAAAGGGAATGCCGATGGTCATTAATGTAGCCTCTCCCTGGTGACCGCAGTGCAAAGAGGAGGCTCCAGACCTTCAAAATGCTTATCTTGCCTATAAGGATAAAAAGGTATTTTTCCTTGGCGTTTTTGTGATGAGCAATGATGAAGATATTAAGAAGTTTGTGGAGACCTACAAGATTACCTTTCCAGTTGGAAAGGACAAAGAGCTGGCAAAAAAGTTCGGAGTTATGGGATTACCAACGACAGTATTTATTGATAAAAAGGGTAGAATTGTTAAAAAACATGCCGGGATAATTACCAGTGAAGAGCTTAAAGCTGATATTGAAGCTATCTTAAAATAAAGTGGTCTTCTTGGGGTCGAGATGTCTATGCTGTCTTGCCCTAAAGAGTCTATCCATAGATTGCCCTAAGATCGTTTTTACAGGGGAACTGGCACCTCACTATCCCATAGGTGTCTAAAAAGGTTCTGCGACAGTTATTAGGCAGCTATGGCAGGGTTTTACGGCAGGGGGTCAGAGGTATCAGCCGGGGGTTAGGAATGTATCTTTGTTCTCGGTTGTCTCTTCCAAAAGAAGCTCCTGAAGTGACTCAATTGGATGCAGGTATTTTATGCCTTTCATGATAGTTCTTTCCTGCTTCATCTCAATATGAACCTTCGGGCACATTTGTTTTCTATTTGCTTTCTCTTTCTATCTTTTATATTATTTACCCACTAGGAAAGGATGGGCAATCACCAATGGGAAGAGTAGTTCCTTTTAGACGTAACGATAACCCTCAAGAAGAAACAATTCTTCAAAAACTTCAGGACACCCCTGATGACCTCGGCTTATTAGGGGAACTCCTTAACCTTAAAATCTGTCAAGGTCGGTTTAGCTCTAAGAGTTTTTATGCTAAACAAATTTTACAGTCGCTTGCGAACTCGGACATTTCAACAATCAACAACTTCCTTGTCAACTTATTTCCTCAAATAGAGTGGTTAGATTGGGGAGAAATTGACGATAGTGAAAGCCATAAGAAATTTAAGCAGTCAATAGATGAACTACGTAATAGTAAGCAAGCTCTGGAATTGGCTGAGATTATGAAAGATGGCGACCCCACGCAAAAAATGATATCGAGAATTTATGATGACTTTTTTAAAGAAGATGGTTTTGTAGATATATTTCAATCTCTTGTCCCACCTCATTCCGTAAGAGATTTACCATTAATGAACGAAAGGGTACGGTCGGATAAACAACTTATGTTGTACTTGATTGACTGTTTTACAGTAATCATTTCGGCTGTAGGGTCGATTGAAGGATTAGCGTTTATTCGCCTTTTTTCGATTCACAATAACATAGGAAAACTGATATCTGAACCAAAGTTGACATATGCCAATAAGGATTTACTTGCGTTAGTAGAGAGTTTGCTATCAGCTAGATTTGTTGAGGGAACCCTTTCATTTATCAATTTATATAGGTTATTTGCTCTCAGATTTGAACTTGCCCTTCCGTTAGATGACGTATGCAATGCCATTATCGCCAAAGTATCCGATACGCCTGTAGACGAGATTTATGATGCCTTCACTATAGAATTTATCTACACAACGAAGTCAGGGGTTGAACGTTGGGCAGATACTCATCAGGATATTGAGACCGGTTTTATAACGGTTGATTATGAACGTTCGAGCGATGGCGAATCCGCAAATTTTATTGAGGACCTATATTTAGCATTAGATGCTCGTAGAAAGTATCACATGTTCATTTCATCACAAGCATGTCGATATTGGGATTTTGACATTGACTGCCCCCTTGGTCATCTTGTCTGCGGTATGAATGCATATCTTCATGACTTTCGAGATTTTATTCAATTAGACAATTTGCTTAAAGGTTTGTTCAGTACTGGGAAATTGCTATTTACCAAAGGGTCGTATATCGAAGCTCAATCTTGCTATAAGTTGGCACTTTTCCACACTCTGTTCCCGTATGATGCGACAGACAGCGTATTGGAATCTCTCAAAATGAATTTGTTTAGTGAATCTGTCAGAAAGCTCAAAAACTACGATGAAAATCTCTCTTTCTTGTCAAAGTTTATACAAATTGCAGAGCAAGGCTTTCCTGTGCCACAAGGCATTATAAACGAAATAGTAATAGCCAAGAAAGAACTCGAATATGAAAATGAAACAAGAACCTATTACAAAATTAGCGAATTCTATGAGATAGTTGCAAAAGAAGATTTTCAGGCAGTGCAAACTTATATTACTGGGCAGAGAGGGCAAATTGTACTTACAAAGGAACAATTGCGAGTCCTTATTCAAAAAATTCAGGAAAAGACAGAAATAATTCGTGGCATTAAAAGCATAAATGCTAAATGTGACATGATGATGTATATGCAGCATGAGGTAAACAACAAGCAGGTAACTATCTTTGAGGCTATTAAGGATAGCAGTACGTCTATAGAAAATCTCATAAATAAGAACACGGACAAAATCATAGAAAATCTCCATAAAAAAAACGAACAGTACCTATCACAAGTTAATACCAGTCTTTGTGAGGAATATTATCACGGGCAGTTTGGGAAAAGACTCTGGAACAAACTTGATGAGGGAACAAGAAAGTACCTTTTGCTAGGACATCATTTAGATGCCTCCAATCAGTACTCTCCTGTGGAGGAATTTGGTTTTATTGCCATTGAATATGGATTGGCTATTGAAAATGAGTTCAAATCAAAAATTATTAATGGCTATCTATCCAAGGGGGAGCGATTAGTCTATAGAATGGCTGATAAACCTAAATCTATAACTGAAGATACAAAAATAACCCTTGGCACAATATGTTCGTTAATTGACCAAACAAGGAAGACAAACAGTAAGTCTGACCCCCTGTGGCTATTTAAGTCGTTCTTATTAGCGAATACAGACGGAAAGAAAGACATTTTTGATTTTAAGAATGCTCTTTTTGATGTTAAGGACAAATACAGAAATCCCGCTGCTCATCCATCGAATTATACCAGGGACATTTTTGAAAGTTTCAAAAAAATGCTTTTTGAAGATGGATTCATGAAGAAGTACATGTCGGCTATTCAGTTGAACTGATATGCCAGCCTCCCAAATATGAAGGCTAAAATGACCTTATCCTTGGTCTGGGTACTTTCTCCCCCATAAGAAGCTCCTGTAACATCTCTATAGGGTGAAGGTGTCTGCTGCCCCGCATAAGACTTCTGTTAATGGCTTTGTTTATCTCAAGGATTTTGACGTTCTCCAATCCTTCCTTCATCTGAACAAAAACCTCATACTCAAACATTAGCTGAGTCATGGCCCCCAGGACAGTCTTACTTGATGTCTTTGCATATCCGATGTCTGTATACTCAGCCATAACCCTGGTTATGACATCAAGAGGGAATCCCTCTACCTGAAGGTTCAAGTTCAGGTTAAAGAGGAATTCTTCAATGATGTTCTTCAGGTTCTCCTTCTTCACGCTGGGAATGAGGAACGAGTATAGGGTCTTCTCGTTGGTGAAAAGGATGCACTTCTTCCGGTCAATCCTAAGTATGTTGGCGTACCAATTTCCAAGACTTTGGGGGTTGGGTTCATGAGAGGGACTCTGTAGGGGAGGGTTTCCGAGTTCCTTGAGGAGTTTTTGGGTACAGTGAATTAGGGTCATATGAAATCAAGTAAAATCATTTCTTGTCCTTCTGATTCCGCAGGTCAGCCATATACTGTTCTGTCTTCTTCAAATCCAAATCATTCTGGATATATAAATGTAAAGCTAAGTATTCAGACTTCATATCGTGAGCTTCGAAATAATCAAGAACTCTATCCAACTCTTGTTTTGCCAAAGCCCTTCTCCCTGAATCTCCATCTATGAACTTCTCGATGTATTCTGGTGCGTAATCAAATCTGAAATAGGCTAATGCCTTTCCTCCCCGCAGATAACTATCACCTGTGCCATCTGCAAGTTGCTTGTTAACTACTTCTGTGCTAAATCCTGACTTCAGGTGACTAACGATGGGGAAATAGATTTCTTCCACCTTCTTGATGAAGAAATTATCAGAGACTTTATCATTTTCGACCCGCTTCCAGTACTTTAAGTTCCTGCCCACAATATGCTTAGGGTCAACACTACTGCAATAATAGGACACTATCGGGATACTTGGGTAAAGTGTTCTACAGGCATTAAAAAACGAAAATATGTTGCTCCATGCTTGAGGTGTGGAAATATCACCAAGCACTAAATTAACGGGATGAGACATAAGATATTTAATGGCTTCTTCAGGATATCGAACACTGACCAGTTTTACATTGCCACTAAATTGCTCATTAAAAAATCGGTTGAATTCCTTTTCAGATTCCTTCTCAAAACACAGCAATACTGTTTTCTGACCGACTGAAGCTCGCTTGGCTTTATCCACCATATTTAACTCTATCATTCTTACAGTCACTTTACCAAAGTGAACAGATGTTTCTAATTAGATGGATTAGGGTCATGATTATTTTGGCACTGCAATATCTTCATATCTCGTACCAGCCTGAGCCATTAAGCGGATACGTTCTGGTTTCATTCGAATAACAACATATGTAGGTTCAGAAGGGTCTTTAATATATTTTATAAGACTTGGAACGGCTTCATATAGTTTCAACTTGTCATCACTGTTCGTACTGATGGTGCAGGAACCTGCAATCCTGACGTGCTTTCCTTCTCTATCGCTGAAACAGTATTCTGCATAAGGGACTTTCCTGAGTTGCATGATTTTCTCTGTACCATCCTTAGAAGCGCACCATAGTTCATTGCCCATCCATACACAGCTTCCCATAGGTCGAACCCCGACCTTATTGCCATCACTTGTTGCAAGGAATCCCCGTCCGACTTCTTTAATAAAACTTTTTACCATTTCTAAACTCATTTTTGCACTCCTTCTTTGTCTAATTTTAAAGCGGTCATATAGAGAGTTTACTTCATCTTGTGATTTTTGCACCTGGCACGTCTGAATTCTATTTTGTTAACTACTCACTTGCGCATGATGTCCACCTCATGATACATTTCTGTATAACTCATGAACAAACTCCGAGACTGCTATAATCAGCTTCAAAAAATACTTGGTCAAGATATTGAACCTTATGAGTCCGTTGAATTGGTTGAACGGTATCGCAGATTCTGGAGACCGGATAAAGTAAGAATTATTCTACTTGCTGAATCCCATGTATTTACAACCGAAGCCGATAGGGGCAATTCAGTGTCACAAATAGACAGGCTCCCAGGATACCCAACGGAGTATGCCAAGTTTGTGTATTGTCTAGCCTACGGGGAAAATAATCTGAAGGGAAACAGACAGCATTCTAAAAGAGACGGGACACCTCACTTTTGGAAGATATTCTATAGTTGCAATAACCACGTTACAAACAAGAATGACTTCAATCCGATTCTAAAAAGCACAAAATATGAACAGAGGTTAAATAATAAGGTTGAGCTACTATTAAGCTTGAAGGAAAAGGGTATATGGCTGGTTGATTCGAGCATAGTCGCTCTCTACAAAAAAAGTGATACGAATGATAGTAATAAGCCTCCGAGCAAGATTATGTTGTCTGCAATAAGAAAGTCTTGGGAGTATTATACAGCCGATGTTATCAAGGAAGCCGACCCAAATTATGTCATCTGTATAGGAATGGGAGTGGAAAAAGCCCTAAAGGATGATTTGGAAAAATTATTTGCCAATCGTTACAAGGCGATAGAACAACCAAACGCTCGTCTGTCATCTGAAGACCACATGGCAAACTTTCGGGAGTACGGCAACATATGCTCTGGAATCTGACTTGGTGCTGCCATAGCTAAGAAGCGGAAAGACTATGACGTGTCCAAAGATGGGAGGATAACCGTCTATCCGGCTCTACATGAAACAAAGGAGAAGGGGAATCTCAAGCGCATCATCAAGAAGCTGATTCATATTAAGAAGGGGCATTGAGGTTATCCTTCCTGTTCCTGACCGCTATTTCTTATCTAAACGTATAATATAACTATGCAAAAAAAATATATCATGTTAGGTATGTTTGTAGGGTCAATCGCTGGCAGTTATATTCCTCTAATTTGGGGTGATAGTGCGTTTTCCATGTCTTCTATCTTCCTTGGTGTTCTTGGAGGTTGTTTCGGTGTTTGGGCTGGCTTTAAAATAGCTAATTGGTTATAGATTTATTTGCGTGATCGCTCCCTGACCGCCTCTCGACAATTCAGACCTGCCGTTGATAAGGTAGCCTCATTAGCTGTTTCTTTTGTCTCTGTGAGCTTCTGTGGCGATCTAGGTGGGGATAACGGGAGTGGAGACAAGGGTTAGGTAGGGGAGGGTGAGGGAAAACCCTTATAGAAGCTAAGAAATTTCTAACCAACTTCTAACGAAAAGGGGGAAAGAAAAGGAAAGGGGTTATCTGATGTTGATAACCCCTAAACCCTTGAAATTGCTGTAACCCCTCAATTATAAATCTATAATTTGTGCTTTTTGAACATACACTTATAGATTTATAATTGCACCCCCTTGCAATTAAAGGGATTAGGTATTGTGATATAATATTCCAAAACAGTAACTGTCAGATTTTTATATAAAAAAAGGAAAATGGAGCTGAGTAAAAAGCTGCTTGATTCCTTAATTTTTATCCGGAGGATATATGCCTGAATTAAGAAAGGACCCCATTGTCGGCAGATGGGTCATCATATCAATTGAAAGAGGAAAAAGACCGACTGATTTTGTCTCCCCTTCACAGCGAAAAAAGGGCGGATTCTGCCCTTTCTGTCCCGGGAACGAATACACGACACCCCCTGAGATAATGGCGTTCAGGACTGTAGGGTCTCAGGCCAACGCCCCTGGCTGGACCCTTAGGGTCATGCCGAATAAATTCCCGGCGCTCCAGATTTACGGTGAACTGGGGAAGACAGGTGAAGGCATATTCGATAAAATGAACGGTATCGGCGCTCATGAAGTCATTGTTGAGACACCAGAGCATAATTTGTCTCTTTCCACCATGTCTCAAAAAGCGGTCGAAGATGTTTTATGGGCCTGTTATCTGCGGCTCGGAGACCTGAAGAAGGACCAGCGTTTCAAATACGTCCTGATATTCAAAAATGAGGGTGAAGTTGCCGGTGCCTCTCTTGAGCACACCCATACCCAGCTGATCGCGCTGCCGATTGTCCCGAAGCTGGTGAAAGAGGAGATAGACGCAGCGCGCCAGCATTTCGAAATCAAGGAAAGATGCATTTTTTGTGATGTGATCACGCAGGAGCTTTCTGACGGGAAACGGGTGATCTACGAGAACGCAAAATATGTTTCGCTTGCGCCTTTTGCTCCCCGGGCCCCCTTTGAGACATGGATACTGCCCAAGAAACATATGTCCATGTTCAGCCCGCCGGACAGAAATTATTCAGAGCTGGCCGAGATACTTCAAAGGACGCTGAGACAGATGGACAGGATACTGGATACCCCTCCTTATAATTTTGTTGTCCATACATCTCCTTTCTATGACGAAATGAATGAATACTATCACTGGCATATAGAAATAGTCCCCAAGTTGACGAAGATAGCAGGCTTTGAGTGGGGGTCCGGATTCTATATTAATCCAACCCCTCCGGAAGAGTCTGCCAAGTTTATGCGTGAGGCAAAAATTTCTTGAAGATCCTGATAGCAAGTTCGGAGGCGGTCCCTTATATCAAAACCGGCGGACTTGCGGATGTTGCGGGGTCCCTTCTGAAAGAGTTGCGTGCAAAAAAGGAGGAAGCTTCTTTGGTGCTTCCCCTGTATTCAGCGATAAAGAGTAAATATAAACTTCACGCTACAGGCAAGATTATACTGGTCAAAATGGGGAGTGTAGCCTATAGGGGAAGTATATTTGCTTCATCAAAAGCAGACAATCCCGAGGCCTATTTTATTGAGTGCGATGAACTCTACGGAAGGCCTGAACTCTACGGGACTCCTGCCGGTGACTATCCTGATAATGCGCTCAGGTTTATTTTCTTTTCCAGGGCTGTATTGGAAGCCTGCATTGCAATGCGTATTAAACCGGATGTTATTCATTGTAATGACTGGCAGACAGCCCTGGTCCCGCTATACCTTAAAACACTTTACAAAGGCATCACCTATTTCAGTAAAACATCGACACTCTTTACTGTCCACAACCTGGGCTACCAGGGTATTTTCGATGCATCAACACTGCCCTACACAGGATTGGGGAAGGAATATTTTGTTCCCGACAGACTCGAGTTTTACGGGAAGCTCAACTTGATGAAGGCAGGGCTTCTTTATGCCGATATCCTGAATACAGTGAGTGTTACTTATGCCCGCGAGATACAGCAGGTTGAGTACGGGTTCGGTCTTGACGGGGTGACGCGGAAAAGGGCCCGTGATCTTTACGGGATCATTAACGGGATAGATTATGCGGAATGGGACCCCTCAATGGACACTTTCATTCCTTCCCGCTATGGCCATGCAGACCTGAAAGGGAAGGCGCTATGCAGAAAAACACTATGTCAGGAGGCGGCCTTCGATAAACCGGCACTTCCGATAGTGTCTCTTGTCGGCAGGTTTTCATCACAAAAAGGGATTGACCTTGTCCTGGGCTCTATAGAGACACTGGCAGCAATGGGAGTGAATCTCATTGTTCTTGGAAAAGGTGATGACAAATATCAGAGGCTCTTAAAAAAGGCGTCCGGATCTTACAAAGGGAGGATTTTTGTGCATGTTGGCTTTGAGGAGCGTCTGGCCCATCTGATTTATGCCGGCTCTGATTTTTTCCTGATGCCTTCACAGTATGAACCGTGCGGACTCGGACAGCTTATAGCCATGAAATACGGGACTGTCCCGATAGCGCGAAAAACCGGAGGGCTGGCCGATACGATACAGGATTACGACCATATGACAAATACCGGCACCGGATTTCTGTTCAGCGACTATTCGCCATACGCGATGCAGGATGCTGTAAAACGCGCAATCTGTGTTTTTACTGACAAGACGAAGATGAAAAAGCTGGTCTCTGATGTCATGGGAAAAGATTTCTCCTGGAGTCGGTCAGCGGACAACTATCTTGAACTTTACAAGGCAGCAGGCAAGAAGGCCGGAAAATGACCCTGAGATCAAAATTGTCCCTCATGCTTTCGGTAATTTTTCTTTTAATCGCTATTTTGTCTGTGGGGTCGATGTTGATATTTGAGAGGTTAACAGAGAATATGGGGACCCTTCGGTCGGGAAGCGAGGAGACTAAGCTTTATAATGAACTGGACCGGAATGTCGGCGATATTATCGATGCGGTAAAGGGATGGGGACTGACCGGAGACGCAAAATATAAAAAACAGTATTTCGAAAAATCATCAGCTGCGCGCCACAGTTTTGGCTAATCTGATCACAGTCCATCGGGACAAGGAAGAGCTTGATATACTTGGCAAGGAAATTCAGCAGGTTATCGATATTTCAGAGAAGGTCATAAGAAACAGGCAGCCTGTCGGAGACCCTGAGGTAATTGGACATCTTCAGAATATCGACTCGATAGCCTTGGAGATCATAAAAAATATTGATGAAATGCAGGAACATTCAATGAATAAGATATTGAATGTTGCAAAGGTCGGCGATGAGATAAAGAAAAAATTGTTCTATTACCACTCCGCACTCATTATCTTCAGCTCTCTTGCAGCGGTTTTTCTCATTATGAGCATCAGAAAGGCGATATCAGTCCCTTTTAACGAACTTTTGAAGGCAACCGAGCGCATAAGCAAGGGAGAAATGTCGTATCGCATAGGGATGGACCGTGATGACGAGTTTGGAACGGTCGCAAAGAGATTTGATACCATGGTAACAGAACTGGAATCCTCGAACTCAAAGATAACCCAAAAACTGAAAGAAACAGAACTGTTGCTCGATGTTGCAAAGGTGGCCGGAACAACCTTTGATTTAAAGGATTCTCTTCAATATATCGTTGAAACAATTTCCTTAAAGCTGCAGCATGATAACTGTGCCATTTACATGTTGAAACCTGAACAGAAGGCTTTTTGTCGCGAGGCTTCAAACGTAATGGATGAGAAGGCGTTCAAAGAATGTTTTTCTGCAGAAAACGATATTCTGAATGATGATGACATCAACTCTTCGCCCTGTAATTATTTCTGATGAGATGCAGCAGAAAGGGAAAGCCGACCTCCTGTCTCACTGCAAAACCGCTCTGGCTGTGCCGATAATCCGTGATGGCAAATGTTTGGGGCTCCTGCTTATCAGGAGATTAAATCCTTATGCTTTTTTTGCGGACGAGATCGATACGTTTATAATTCTGTCACAAACAATCGAATCCATTGTGAGAAACTCGGAACTTTTCCAGTCAACAAGAAATCAACTCAAGAAGCTTACTGTTTTATATGAAATGAGCAAGGCGGTTACCTCAGTCCTGGACCTTGAGGACCTGCTGAAAAAAATAGCGACGGAAATATCACGCCTGTTATCTTCCAGGGGCTGCATCATAAGATTGCTCGAAGACAACAAGCTGAAAATAAAGTCCAGTTACGGCCTGCCGGAAGGGGTCGAACAGGAGATGGAGCTTTCCCTGGGAGAGGGCATTGCCGGTTGGGTGGCTGCGAACGATAAGCCTTTGCTCGTGGAAGACGCAAAGGATATGAGAGTGCCTGTAATCAATGCAAAAACAGTCATATGCGTACCGCTCAAAGCCGGAGAAAAGGTCATCGGTACGCTTGGGCTTTATGACAAATATGATCCTTACGGCAATTTAATTCCCTTTACGGTCGAAGATATGAATACGGTGCTGGGCTTTGCTTCAATTTCATCGATAGCCATAGAACGGTCCAAGATATATGAATCGGAGCGCAACAGTGAGAAAAGGTCTGCCGAGGACAGGAAAAGGCTGAATGTGCTTTTTGACAGTGTCCAGGGCGGTATTATTACTCTTGACAGGGACTATACGATAACATCGGTAAATAAATATATAGAAGAGTGGGTGTCTACGCCGGCTGCTGATCTTATAGGACGCAATACCCTTGATATCTTTCACGAAAAGATAGGCATTTGCCCGCACTGCGCTGCAAAGGCCACTTTTGAAACCGGCGAGATCAATTCGATTATGCAATCAAGGGGAGTGAATTATGCTGAACTTACTGCATATCCTATCCTGAATGAATCGGGTGAGATTGCGGAAGCAGTTGTTTTTATCATGGACATTACGGAAAGGGTGCTGTATCAGGAAGAGACCTTGGGACTTTACCGGGAAGTGATCCAGACTAAAGAATATCTTGAGAGCATTATCAGTAATTCTGCAGACGCCATCGTAACCTCCGATATCGAGGGACTGGTTACATCCTGGAATCTGGGAGCGGAAAAAATCTTCGGCTTTTCCGAAGGCGATGTAATAGGTGCTTTTTTGCCTTTTGTGCCTGAATTTCTTCTTGAAAAAGAAAGGGAAAATATTGAGCGGCTGAAGAAAGGGGAAGTTTTAAAGGATATTGAGACACTGAGAAAGAAAAAAGACGGAAGTATTATCGAGGTAAGTCTTACGTTGTCTCCTATAAAAGATGCAACCGGAGATGTGATCGGGATAAGCGGGATATCAAGAGATATTTCAGAAAAGAAGAGGGTGGAAAAAGAGCTTATCAGAAGAAACCAGGAGATGTCCAGGCTTTTCTTTATCAGTTCGGCCATGAGAAGTACTCTGGAGCTGGACAGACTTTTGAGAATGGTGCTGACTGCGGTGACCATGAGTGACGGGATGGGTTTCAACAGGGCAATTCTCTTTCTTATTGACGAGCCCAAAAATGTGCTGAAAGGAGTCATGGGCGTCGGCCCGGCAAGTCCTGATGAAGCATGGCAGATATGGGATGACTTGTCCCTGAAACATAAAACTCTTAACGATGTTATGCAGGAAATCGCAATGAATCCCCTGAAGAAAGATTCATTTATTGAAAAGCTCACCGTCGGTATCGAGATATCTCTTGAAGAGGAAGGCGCAATAATCCGCGCTGTCAAGGAGAAAAAGTCATTTAATATATCTGATGTCAAAAATGAACCTCTTTCGGACACGGTGCTTATACAGCAGCTCGGCACCCAGGCTTATGCTGTAGTTCCGTTGATTTCCCGCAATAAAGTGATTGGACTGATCTGGGTTGATAATTATTTTAACAGAAAGCCCATTGTGGAAGAGGACATGCAATTTCTTGCAAGTTTTTCCAACCACATAGCTTCTGCTATTGAGAGTGCGAGGTTGTTTGAACAGGTGACCATGGCGGAGCAGCAACTGGAGAGTATTTTCGATTCCATGTCAGACATGGTTTATTTTGTCGACAACAATTACGAGATCAAGAATATTAACCGCGCGGTAGGCAGTAAAGTGGGGTTGCCGCAGTCGGAGATCGTAGGCAAAAAATGTTATGAGATTTTTCACGGTGTGAACGAGCCGCTTCAAAGGTGTCCGCATCACAAGACGGTAGACACGAAAAAGGCCTATATCGAAGAGCTTGAGGAACCGCATCTGGGCGGCACATTCCTTACCTCAAGTTCACCGATATTTGACTCGGCAGGAGAATTTATCGGTTCCGTCCATGTGGTGAGAGATATCAGCGAGTTAAAAATATTGCGTGAAAAGCTCGTTATGTCTGAAAAAATGGCTGCACTTGGAGAGGTTGCCGCAAAAGTCGCGCATGAGATCAGAAATCCGCTCGTCTCTGTCGGTGGGTTTGCCAAGAGACTTGAAAAGAAACTGGAGGGAAATCTCAGGGAATATGCCGGCATAATCGTGAAGGAAGTTGCCAGGCTTGAAGGCATATTGAAAGAGATACTCGGATTTGTGAAAGAGGTCAGGCTTTCGAGAGAAAATATCAGTTTCAATGCACTTGTTAATGACGTCTTAAAATTAATGACATCCGATATCAAGGAAAGGGGCATTATGCTCGTGACCGATTACGGCGCTTCTCCGATACTTTTCATAGATCCCAACAGGGTCAAAGAGGCCATCGTAAATATTATTTCAAATGCCATCCAGTCGATAACCGGCAGTGGTTCGATATATATCAGAACGTATGTGGAAAAAAATGACGCCGTGCTGGAGATAAGGGACACCGGCAGCGGGATACCGGAGGAAGACCGGTCCTTTATTTTTAATCCGTTTTATACCACAAAAGCTTCAGGTACAGGTCTTGGCCTGGCCATAACGCATAAAATAATACAGGAGCATAACGGAAGAATTGAGGTTGAGAGTGCAGTAGATAAAGGGACTGTTTTCAGAGTTTTTATGCCTATAAAGGAGGAAGAAAAATGAAGATATTGATAGTAGACGATGACCAGAATATTTTGAGGCTCTACAAGGAAGAACTCGAGGACGAAGGATACATTATTGTTACGGCCTCGAACGGGCAGGAGGCAATTGAGATGTTTGAAAAGGAAGATCCGGACCTTGTCACTCTGGATATACTCCTGCCGGATATTGACGGCATTAAGCTGTTGAGGCAGATGAAAGAAAAGAAACCGAGACTCCCGATTATCATGTCTACGGCGTATGATTACAGGGATGATTTTGCTGTCTGGGCGTCTGAGGCCTATATAGTAAAGTCCTCGGACATGACTGAACTGAAGGCGACCATCAAGAAATTGATAGATAAGGAATAAGCCAGTGATACTGAAATCTTTGCTGCCGGCATATGGGGGGTATACTATTGCCCGTGATGAAAAGGTGATCCTTATCAGGGGGGCCATACCGGGTGAAGTCGTGGAAGTGACCATCGAGGAAAAGAAGAAGGATTATGCTGTTGCAAAAGTATTGAATGTCATCGAGGCTTCGGAACACAGAATTGAGCCGAAATGTCCTGTCTTTGGCTTTTGCGGAGGCTGTCAGCTCCAGTTTGTATCGCATGAAAAACAGCGGATGATGAAAGATGAGATTATCCAGGACTCATTGAGAAGGATAGGTGGTATAGAAATTTCCCTTGAGCCTGCGCTCTCCGGTTTGACGTGGAATTACCGGCACAGGGCACAATTTAAAGTTTCACGGGACGGAGAGATTGGATTATTCAGGGAATCTTCAAGAGACATCGTAACCTTTCAGAGTTGTCCTTTGATGGACCAAAAGATCAACACGCTGCTTCAGAAAATAAAGGAAGCCGATGGCGCCCGTAATCTTAGTGAAATACATATAGCCGTCGGTGATTCCGCTGTAGTGTTTCTGAAGGGAAGAGGCTATGACAGGGCGCTGTCTGATACGTACAGGGAGATCGGATTTTCCGGGGTAATGCTCGATGATGATAGCTCTGCGGGCGGGGCCTTTACAATGTTTGACCTCAATGGCTTGAAGTATACGGTATCGCCGAGGACTTTTTTTCAGGCCCACTGGGACCTCAATAAAGAAGTAGTGGATTTTGTTGTTCAGCAACTGTCGCCATTAAGCGGCAAAAAGGTCCTCGATCTGTATGCCGGAGCCGGTAATTTTTCTCTCCCCCTGGCTGCACATGATGCCGAGGTGGTTGCTGTTGAAGGAGATCCCTTTGCTGTTGCCGACGGGATAAGGAACGCTGAACTGAACAGTCTGAAGAATTGCAGGTTTGTGAGGATGGCGACTGAAAAATACAGGATAAAAAAGAAATTTGATGTCCTTATTCTTGACCCGCCAAGACCGGGGCTTACCTCGGATATGACAAACAAGACGTTAGAGAGTCCTGCTGATATTATTGTATATATATCCTGCAATCCTTCTACCCTGGCGAGAGACCTTAAGAAGCTGAAAGAAAAATATGAGATACGGACAGTGCGTCAGATCGATTTTTTCCCGAACACCTTTCATATAGAGACGATCGCCTTCCTGCAACTCAGATAAACACGGGGAAATTTAATAGTCCGGATATCCGCTCTGCAGGCGGTCAGCAATAAATGCTGAGCAAAAGGCTGATTTAGGGCATTCATGCCGGACTTAGTTCTGTGAGCTTTGTACGCTGATCCTGTAATTTTCAGCCTGATCAGTCTTATTGCTTACGGCTGAACGCTTACAAAAGACACTTTGCAGGAGAAAAATTCAGGGTGCGTTATGGTATTTTATTGATATTGGAAACTTCATTTAACAAAGTCAGCGACGATGTTTTCAGGGAGGTCGTAATTTTCGAAGACGAGTTTTCGAGAGACTCCCATAAGGCCCTCTTTTTTTTGGACGATGTCTGTTACAGGCGGAACGATAATAATATTGTAAATACTATCCTGGAAGCAGCACAGGCCGGACTTGTCCAAACTGCATATATCGGCAGGATGGGAAAATATACTGAAGATCGCTGTCTGGAGAAGCGACAGACCTCTTATTCACGAGGTCCTCGCTCTTATCAGGAAAACCGGGGTGAAAGAGGAGGAACTGAGACCTTTTTCGCAGTCTGATATAAATGATCTGTTCCCGTGGCTCTATTACAGTAACAGGTTTGATATTTTGAGAAAGATCTGCAATGCGGCAAAGTCAAGGATTGAATCAAAGATCGACAGCAGAAAAGTGCTGGTCTATTGTCACCTTGTTCCAGAGGGAACAAAAAAGATAGTCGCAAGCAGTCTTTGAAGGTGTTGAGCGCTGCCCGTGCAGGCAGAAAAGCGGAACCCGGAAGATACATTCACCAGAGAGGACACAGAGCAAAGGTGAGAAGTTTGGAAAAACTTGCTATCCCCTCGTCATCCTAAATAGTACTCTGTGATCTATGTGGTGAATTTTGTCTTTTTTGCAGTAAATCCATTCTTAATTATCTGATTATGGAGGCAGAATGAGTAAAAGCATATATCTGGATAATGTCCCTTTGAGTGATGCCGTAAGGAAATGGCGTGAAAAAATCAAAGCAGAAAAGGTCTGCCCGCTGAAGTCCGAAATTATTCCTGCCGGACAATCCCTTGGAAGGATCACAGAGCGAGGCGATATTTGCCAAGATGTCCTCCCCTTTTTATCATGCCTCTGCCATGGACGGATATGCGGTCAGGTTTGCCGACACCTTCGGAGCTTCTGAAAGATCGCCGAAAAAGCTTCATCTGGGTAAACAGGCTGTTTATGTAAATACAGGCGATCCTGTTCCCGATGGTTTCAATTCAGTAATTATGGTGGAGGATGTAAATATCGTCCGGAAGCAGGACTGCGAAACCGGGCCGCTCGGGAAGTCAATGGAATATATTGAGATAATTCATTCCGCAACGCCGTGGCAGCACGTCAGGGTCATAGGAGAAGACATAGTTTCTACTGAATTGATAGTGCCTGAAAACCATAAAGTCAGACCGGTTGATATCGGTGCGATAATCTCAGGAGGACATACAGGGGTTCCTGTCCGCAGAAAGCCAAAAATCGTCCTTATTCCGACAGGTTCCGAGATAGTCGAGCCCGGCGCAGAGCTTAGAAAAGGCAACATAATAGAATCCAATTCCTTCATCCTGTCTGCGCTTGTTCAGGAATGGGGCGGGGAGCCTGTGAGACTCAAGCCTGTGCCGGACAATATTGAAAAGATAAAAGAGGCCATTCTTGAAGGATGTGAAAGCGGCGATCTTGTCGTTGTTAATGCCGGCTCTTCAGCCGGCTCTGCTGATTTTACTGCAGAAGCCATCGCGGAACTCGGAGAGGTCCTTCAGCACGGCATTAATATCAAGCCGGGAAAGCCGGTGATATTGGGATGGGCAAGAAATACACCCGGTGCTGGGGATACCGGGATACCCTGTGTCGGCTTTTATAACATTCAATATATTTCGCAAGAATTATTGTCTGTGCATTGCAGGGTATAGATCTGCCGGAACCTGAGTGTATGACTGCAAAGCTGTCGCGGCAGGTCGCGTCTTCTTTGGGACAGGAGGAGTTTCTCCGTGTCAAGCTCGGCAAAGTCGGGGAAAACATGATCGCAACACCTGTCAGCAGGGGGGCCGGTGTCCTCATGTCACTCGTCCGTGCTGATGGATTTGTCAGGATACCTGCAATGTCTGAAGGCATTGGCGCTGGAACTGAAGTCGAGGTTGAACTGCTCAGGGAGAAAGCTGAGATAGGCAATACGGTTGTATGCATTGGAAGCCATGACAACTCCCTGGACCTTCTTGCCAATGTCCTGAAGAAAAATTATCCGGGATTTTCCTTATCCTCCGCCCATGTCGGGTCAATGGGCGGGCTTATTGCGTTGAAAAAAGGCGAAGCACACCTGGCCGGCACTCATCTTCTCGATGAAAAAACCGGTGAGTATAATGTCCCTTATCTCCAGAGACTTCTGGGTGACAGAGGGATTGTGCTGATGAATCTTGTATATCGCCAGCAGGGTCTTATGGTGATAAAAGGAAATCCCAAAAAGATCAGGTCCTTTGAAGACCTCCTGCGCGACGATATTGTTTTCATAAACAGGCAGGGCGGGTCCGGCACCAGATTGCTTACCGACAAGTATCTCAGGGAAAACAACTTGTCTTCAGCCGACATCAAGGGATATGACAGGGAAGAATATACGCATATGGGAGTAGCTTCAGCTATTCTTACGGGGATTGCTGATACCGGCATGGGCATATTAGCTGCTGCGCGCGCTCTTGACCTCGATTTCATACCCCTTGCAAGGGAAAGATATGATCTTGCCATCATGAAACAATATATGGACACCAAACCTGTATCTGCCGTTCTGCGGATAATCAGGGAAAATAATGACTTCCGGAGGTCAGTAGAAGATCTCGGAGGTTATGATGTCACTGATATGGGAAAGATATTCTATGAGTCATAAACCTTTTGTATTTCTTTGCGATGTTGATCTCACCCCACCCGGAGTACGGGAAAAGACTGCTGACGCAGACCGGCTGAAGAAAGAACTCGAAAGGAAAGGGATTCCTAATGTGATTGTCCCCCTGAATATCCTGAGAAGACTGCCCGAAGAACTCCGCAGAAACCTGTTCAGCCTTCGGCTTGTTATCGGCTTTTACGAAAATAGCTTCAGAATACTTGATATGGGCAAAGAAAAGATTTACGGACTTGCCCTGGATATCGGCTCTACGAACATCGAATGCTCATTGCTTGACCTTGGGACTGAGGAAAAAATCGATGTCATTTCCAGGGACAATCCCCAGATGAAATTCGGAAGTGATGTCCTGAGCAGGGTACAGCATGTTATGGCAGGTAATACCGGGAATTTGACATACGAACTCCTGCAGGGCATTAATACGCTGATCAGTACGATATGCGAAAAAAACACCGTCAGTCCGGATGATATTTATGCAGTTATCGTGGCGGGGAATACCATCATGACCCATTTTTTCCTTGGATTGGATGTGCGGAATATTCCGGTCAGTCCGTATATCCCTGCTGTCAACAGTGGTGTCTTTCTCAGTGCACGTGAGGCAGGGTCTCCAGATCAATCAGAATGCCTGTCGTCTATGTGCTGCCGAATTCAGGAAGCTATGTCGGGGGAGATATCATCAGCGGCATTATCTACTCAGAGATATATAAGGAAAAAGACCCGGTCCTTTTTATAGACGTAGGGACAAATGTAGAGGTTACTCTGGGCTGCCGTGACTGGATAATGGTAGGAGCAGGTGCGGCAGGTCCGGCGCTGGAAGAGGGGATTGCAGGCATCGGCGCAAAGGCGAAACCCGGAACGATCTGCGGGGTGAAAATAGACCGTCTGGACAAGACACTGCGGATAGATATTATTCCCGGAGAGGAGCCGTCGGGTATTTGCGGGTCCGGGATGATCGAACTCATCTCTGAACTGTATCTGTCAAATATTATCGACCAGGCTGGAAAGTTCGTAGAAAAAGCAGAAGGAGTGGTAGAAAGGAATGGGGAAAAAGCATACCTCCTGTTCCAATCCGGGAGTAAGGAGCTTTTATTGACAGAACATGAGATACAGAATTTTCTCCTCTCGAAGGCTGCCATGTTTTCCTTTCTCTACGTTTTTGTAAAATCTCTGGGATTGACCTTCAAAGACATTGACAAGGTCTATATTGCTGGGGCCCTGGGTTGCGGGATAAACCTTGAAAATGCCATTACAATCGGTCTTCTTCCTGATATGCCGAGGGACAAGTTCATACCCCTGGGTAACTCCTCGCTTGGCGGGGCTGAGATGATATTGCTCGACCGGGGGCTTATAGACCGTATTGAAGGCTTGCTGCCCATGATAACGTACAGCGAAATGAACGAAAATCAGGATTTAATGAATGTGCTGCAGGGTGCACTGTTTATACCCCATACAGAACCTGATTTATTGAAGGGCTGATTATATCAGAGCTGAGCAGTTGAAAGGCGGCCCTTCCAACTGAAGATCCTGGGTTATGTCTCCTTTCCCCGGGATGGAATTCAATAATTACGTTTTATTGCAGCATTTAATAACTGTTGTGTCGCTGATTTCAATAAGGCCTTTTGCCACAATATCGTTGATAAGCGGCAAGACCATGGTTATCATCTCTTCAGAGTCAACGGCCTCGATCTTGACAGGCAGGCTGGTCGAAAGCTCCAGCATCTTCGAGGTATGAAAAACACCGTCGCTGCCATAGCCGGCAACTCCCCTGAAGACACTGACCCCTGCTATCTTTTGCTTGTAAAATATGTTCATCAGAACTTCATATACCGGTTTCCCCTCATGCTTGTCTGTTTCATCAACATATACCGTGAGTTTTTTTGCGGGACCTTTACGTACCATGTGTTGTCTCCTATATGCTTTTTGCGATAAATTCGCCAAATTTTAACGCTACAAAACCGGCTATGACACTTAGAATGACATTGGCTAACGCAATGGACCATTCACCGTCCTTCACCAGATTCCCTGTTTCATATTCAAATGTGGAAAATGTGGTATAGGCACCCAATAAACCCCATTACCAGAAACAGCCTTACCTGAGGGTTTTCCATAAATTTTTCAGTGAACAACGACATGAGGAGACTGATGAGGAAACAGCCGCTTATGTTAACGACAAAAGTCCCGAGAGGAAATGTCCTGCCCCATCTTTGACCTATCCAGAGAGCAACGATATAACGGGAGACAGCTCCGAGGAATCCGCCGAGACCTATTATGAAATAATTAGTCATAATGTTAGCCGGTTGGAATGAGCGTCATGCCGGAATTTATAACGGAGTCTGGAAACGAGTTGATAATCGGGATGAAAAAGATAAAGACAGCATCTTTATTCATGAAAATAAGTCATCGGGTGAATATGGTGATTTTCGGAGGAAGAAGTTTTAGTCTTGCGGGTCCGCTGACTTGTTTTCATCGTTTAAAAGTCTTTTGGCGCCTATGAATCTCTTGACAAAATAGGGTGTGTCCAGGTTATCAACCTTGACTTTTTTCCCTCTTGAGCGACGCATGTATGAAGAGATTATTGCCGAGATAAATACCTACATGAGAGGGAAAGGAGGCATAGGTCCTGAAAAAGACGAGATCGCCTATAGATAACTCTTCCTTGTCGATCGCTTCACCTTCATTGAACTGTTCCCGTGCGGTCCTGGGAAGATCCATTCCCAGGAAACCATAGACCTTTTTTACGTAGGCAGAACAATCAATGCCCAGGATGCTGTTTCCTCCGAATTTATAGGGAATATTTAACAGTTTTTTCGCGAAGAGAGTCAGCTTGTCCCTGCAAATTGTTCTGTGAAAAATTTTCGGATTCCGATGCAGTTCTTCAGTTCTTCTTCCAGGGTCTTTATAATAATCGTATTGTCCTGCAGTTCGGATCAAAACCGGCTGAGTTTCTTCAAGATACAGTTTTTGCCCTGTTTTCACGGAAGGTGATTCCATCTCATTTATTTCCATTAATTCTTCTGCATTGAGGTTGAACTTCCTGGCTATATTCCAGATCGTATCGCCTTTTCTGACCGTATAAGTTTTTGGCCCGGCTGACCTGACGAGAAGTCTCTGACCCTTTTTTAACTTCGCAGATTTATTGAGACTGTTCAATTCCTTCAGTTCGCTGACGCTGACAGAATATTTATGAGAGATGGATACAAGTGTATCGCCTTTCTTTACAACGTGATAGAGATCCCCGGAAGAGGCCTTTGATGGCTCGTTTAAGTCATCAGAGACGCTGCTGTCTTTAGTTGTCTTTTTGTATTGAAACGCTGTCTTTCTCGTGCTCAGCTGATTTTGTTTTCCTGGATGCTTCTTTCTTCTGAGAAGGAACGATGATCCTGTCTCCGGGTTTTATGCCTTTGGCAGAAGCTTTATTGGCATTTTTCAGATCTTTTACGCTGACGTGGTATTTTTTTGCGATGGTATAAAGACTGTCCCCTTTTTTTACTTTATACTCGATGGCGGCCTCAGACCCTGACGCAGAAAAGACGAGGAGAAGAAAGAGAGGCAAAAGGGTTGAGCATGTGAACAGAGGTTTTTTCATATGGCTTCCTCACGTGCAAGCTCTCTTAAGGTAGGGAGTTCCGTCAGGTCCTTAATCCCGAAGTATTGAAGAAATTCCTGAGTTGTGCCGTACAACAGCGGTTTTCCCGGAACTTCCTTTCTCCCCATGATTTTTATCAGTCTTTTGTCCAGGAGCGTTTTTATGACACCGTCTGAATTTACGCCGCGCACCTGCTCCAGTTCAGCCTTGATTATAGGCTGCTTGTAGGCGATTATGGCAAGTGTCTCCAAAGAAGGCATAGAGAGTTTGTTTGAAGTATTAGTATTCGTAAACTTCTTCAGCCACTGGGAATAAGATGGGTTCGTTACCATTTGGTAACCGTTGGCAATTTCTATGATAAGCAGTCCGCTGTCTTTCTGTTTGTATTCCAGCTATAAGCTCATCGAGAAGTCGCTTAAGATCATTTTCCGGCAGTTCCGTAGTATTCTTAAGCGTTGAAAGTGTAACAGGCTCACCCGAAACAAACAGCAAAGCTTCTATGAGAGATTTTTTTTCCTTGTCTGTCATCTTTGGTATGACACTATAGCAAAAATGACATAAAAAATTCAATGAAATTAAAGATATGAGGCATTCCAGAGAGCGCCTTCACAGAGAACTAAAGGGCCGGAAGATCCTCTGTTTTTCCGGGTCTATCTCTGCGATCCAAAGCCCTCTGCGGTGAACAGAATTCTTGAGCCTTCAGGGCGCCGGACTATCTCAACCCCAGCACATCCTGCATGTCGTATAATCCGGAAGGCTTGCCGGCAAGCCACAGGGCAGCTTTTAAGGCCCCTCTTGCAAAGGTGTCCCTGCTTGAAGCCTTGTGAGTGATTTCGATCCTCTCGCCAAGCCCGCCGAATAAAACCGTATGTTCTCCCACAATATCGCCGGCCCGCACGGTCTGGATCCCGATCTCCTTTTTTGGTCCTCTGGCCGATGATGCCTTTTCTTGCATAAACTGCCACTTCCTCAAGATTTCTGTTTACAGCATCGGCTATTACCTGGGCCATTTTTAAGGCTGTGCCGCTGGGGGCGTCTTTTTTTAATCTGTGGTGCGCCTCCACAATTTCAATGTCATAGTCATCACCAAGGACCCTGGCTATATCCTGAAGCACTTTCAGCAGAAGATTGACTCCGAGACTCATATTCGAGGCCAAAACGCAAGGGATTGTTTTTGTCAGGGACTTCGATCTCTTTCAAATCTTCCCTGGAAAAACCTGTTGTTCCTATGACCATGGCCTTGCCTTTGCCGGACGCGATCTTCAGATTTTCTTTTGTCGACTCAGTGGAAGTGAAATCTATGATCAAATCGACCTTGTCGATTATTTCTTCAATGCCTGATGAAAGCAAAATCCCCAGTTCACCTGTTCCGGTGAGCGTACCTATATCCTTGCCGATATCTTTATGGCCCTTTCTTTCAAACACACCTGTAAGCAGCAGGCCCTCATATTCCCTTGAGAGGGCCGCTATTCTACTGCCCATCTTCCCTGCTGCACCTGCTACTCCGATCTTTATCATCTTCTCCTCCGTTTTTGTCATTGTCCGGCTTGACCGGACAATCCAGATCCTATAGAAAAGACTGGATTCCCCGATCAGGTCGGGGAATGACGGATAGTAAAAGTTACTGTTTACGCAGCTGACACTATTTATTGTCTTCCTCTTCGTCCTGCGCTGCCTGATCTGTTTCATCTACCGGTTTCCCGGGAATCCGGTACTCATCCGATGCCCATGCTCCAAGATCAATAAGCTTGCAGCGTTCAGAACAAAAAGGCCTGAAAGGGTTCTCCTCCCAGGTTGTTATATTTTTACATACAGGGCAAATGATTTTCATGTTATCTTATGAACTACATTTTGGATTTTTTCCGTATCTTTTTTCAACAGGTTTTTTATCAGGATGTCCGAGATAATGCCGTTGACGATCCCTGTGAGTGAACCGATAAGCAAAATGACAGGGCTGATGATGAGCACAGCCTCGATCCTCTGGATAAAGAAAATAATAGGCCAAAGACAATTGCGCTATATTATGAAAGAGCGCGCCGATAAGGCTTATTCCGACAGTCCCGAAGACCTTTTTGAAATATTTTATGGACAACCCCATCGCAACTACACTGGCCAGGCCGCCCCCGGTGCTGAGAATAAAGGCAGGACCGAGAAAAGTGCCGATGAAAATGGAAGCAAGCACAACCCTTATCAGGGTGACCATAAGAGCGGTCCTGAACCCGTACAAGACTCAGAGCAACAAGCGTTATGATATTTGCGAGTCCGAGTTTGAGCCAGGGTATCGGAGTCGGGAGAAGGCTTTCAAAACCATGCACGGCAAGCGCATATGCTGAAAGGATCGCAATACGATGCTTATCCTGTAATTGCATCAATGCCTTGTTTTTGGTATTTATTGCTGCCCCCTACAATAATAACAAGCTTATTCGGAAGGCACACAATTGCACCCCTGGATATCCAGCCTTCCCTGACACATATCTGGTTCCGGCAATGGGACTCTTTTACCCGTACCTTCCCCTTTTCTATCTCTATGAGAGTAGGGCCGTATGGACCGTCCACGGAAAGCAGCCTGTTGACGTTTAAGGGAAGCGTATATGCGGGTTTTCCGTCTACTTCTACGATAACGTCCGATCCCTGAGAGAGGGCATCTCTTGAAATAAAGATCCCGGCAATGGACAGCGAGACCAGGAAGAAAAAAAGCAGTCTGTCCGCCAGGGTGGTATTTTTAATGGTTTCTTTCAATGATGAGCTTCCCCTGTAATCCCGGTGTTGTATGAATAGCTCCTTTGTCGTCTATTATCATAGCATCCAGTCCCATTTTCCTGGCAAGTTCCAGTCCTTTTTCAGGTCCGAGGATGAAAAGAGCGTTATCAAAGCCGTCGGTCATGACTCCTTTATCTGCAATTACGCTTGCACTCTGACAGGCATTTGCCGGCTGTCCTGTTGCGGGACCAGCAGGTGATGGAACCTCTGTCCGTCCATAATAAAATATCGCTCATAATCCCCTGAAGTTGAAATTGCCTTGTCGCTGAGAGATACCTTTGCGATTATTTCATCCTCGTCTGCTTTTTTGACGCGGGTTTTTAATGCCCACAACCCATGGTTTATTGTCAGGCTTTAGACCAAAGGCCTTTATGTCGCCGGCGATTGCAACAAGACCGGCGCTATCCCTTTTTGTTTAAGGGCCTGCACCGCGAGATCTGCAGCATAGCCTTTTGCAATGCCGCCCAGATCGAGGAGCATATCTTTCTTTTTGAGAAATACGGTGGATTTACCCTTGTCAATAATAATATTTTTGTAATTAACGAGTGGAAGATTTTTCTTGATTTCGAGCATCTGAAGGTTTTATTTTCTTTATGAAATCCCATAGTTTTATTTCCGGTCCTATAGTAGGGTCGAAAGCCCCCCCTGATTTTTCAGAGACAAATACCGCTCTTTCTATGGTATCAAGTGTTTCGGGAGATACTCTGACTTCATGTATTCCTGCGCTTCTGTTGATAGCTGATAATTCGCTTTTATCAGAAAAAAAATTGATCAGATCCCCATATTTCTCAATAACGTCAAAGGCATTTTCTATCGCCTTTTCAGCAGTCTCCTGAGAGTCGGCCACTACGGTAATTGTAACAAAAGTATCCATGAGTGCCTTGCTTTTCCTGTATGTTGACAGCTTACCCTGGGAACAGGAGCTCAGCAGAATGCATAAGAAGATGAGAAACAAGAGATATGTTTTAAGCTTTTTCATGAGAAAATAGAACTCCTTAAGTGACTGATTGTTAAGTTTAAAATAAAAGAGCCATATTTTAAAAGCAAGAGTGGAAGATGGCGCTATGGGAAGGGTAGAAGTTTAGGTTTAAGAAACACTCCGGTGAAAGATGCCGGGTTATTGGTAATGTCTTCCGGGGTGCCCTCTGCGATAACGTACCCTCCGTTTTCTCCACCTTCGGGTCCTAAATCTATGAGGTAGTCTGCTGACTTTATAACGTCCAGATTATGTTCTATGACTATTACGGTGTTCCCCTGGTCCACGAGCATATTGATTATATCCAGAAGCCTCTGGATATCGGCAAAATGCAGACCGGTGGTCGGCTCATCCAGAATATAGAGTGTATTCCCCGTTGATTTTTTAGATAATTCACGCGAAAGCCTGATCCTTTGGGATTCACCTCCTGAAAGTGTAAGCGCTGACTGTCCGAGTTGGAGATAGCCAAGTCCGATCTCTTCAAGCACCCCCAGTTTTTTTTGAATACGCGGAATATTTTCGAAGAAGTTCAATGCTTCTGTTATTGTCATATCGAGAACTTCAGAGATATTTTTCCCCTTGAATTTGATTTCGAGGGTTTCGCTGTTGTATCTTTTTCCTTTGCAGCTGTCGCACAGAATGTATACATCAGGAAGAAAATGCATTTCGACCTTAATCAGGCCGTTCCCGTGACAGGCTTCGCACCTTCCGCCGGAGAGGTTAAAGCTGAACCTGGACTGAGAATATCCCCTTACTTTCGAATCCTGAAGAAGTGAAAAAAGCTCTCTGATTGAAGAGAAAAAACCGGTATATGTTGCCGGATTCGACCTTGGGGTCCGGCCTATGGGTGACTGATCAACACTGATGACCCGGTCAATCAGATGCAGCCCCTTTATATCAGTATATTTCTTCTGTGAAAGGGCGCTGTTCGCCTGTCAATCGGGAGAGGCTTTTACGGACTGCTTCATAAAGCAGGTCGAAAATCAACGTGCTTTTCCCCGAGCCTGAAACACCGGTAACGCATGTAAACAGTTTAAGAGGTATCTTGACGTCAACATTCTTTGAGATTGTGTTCGACGGCGCCTGTTATGGTAATAAAATCCTTTGTTTTTCTTCTTTTGGCCGGGGTTGAAATAGCGAGGGCCCCTTTCAAATATTGACCGGTGAGAGACTTGAACATTATTTCTTATTTCCAGCGGGCTGCCCTCTGCTACTACCCATCCGCCCTTTGTTCCGGCGCCTGGTCCCATATCAACAATGTGGTCCGCCCAATTGATTGTTTCTTCGTCATGTTCAACAATGATAATTGTATTGCCGGCATCTTTAATATCAGAAAGACTTTCCAGGAGTCTGCCGCAGTCTTTTGGGTGGAGACCTATGCTGGGTTCATCCAAAACATACAAAACCCCGGTGAGAGACGAGCCCATCTGCGTAGCAAGCCGTACCCTCTGGGATTCACCTCCGGAGAGCGTCAGTGACGGTCTGTCCAGAGTGAGATACCCCAGTCCGACCCGGGACAGAAAAGAGAGTCTGTCCCTGTATTTCCCTGAGTATCCTTGAGGCGATGATATTTTCCCTCTCTGTTAGTTTGATAGTATCCAGAAAGAAGAGGGTATCCGTCACAGACATCCTGCAGAATTCTCCTATATTCAAGTCCTTAAACTTTACGCTTAATGCCTCTTTCCCGAGCCGAAGACCATTGCATGACCTGCAAGGAATTGCTGATGGTATATGTCTGTCGAGTCTTCTCCGAGACCTTCGAACCCAAGGCCCCTGCAAGCGGGGCAGGCCCCGCCAGTACTGTTGAAGGAGAAGAATCTCGGGTTTATCTCGGGATAACTTATGCCGCATTTCAGGCAAGCCGCGGTTGTAGAAAAGATTAATGTCCTTGTCCTTGTCAACGATGTTGACCACAAGGGTATCGGAGTATTTAAATGAGGTCTCTATCGCCTCGGTGACCTGTTTTTCGATGCCATCCTTTCAGGATTAATCTGTCTATGACTATCTCTATGGTATGCCGCTTTTTTTTCTCCAGTATTATTTCGTTTGTCAGGTCTACCATCTTATTGTCAATTCTGGCCCTGACAAACCCTTCACTGCGCATTTCCTGAAGCTCTTTTCTATAGTGGCCTTTCCGGTCTTTTACTATGGGGGAAAGGATCTGTATCCTGGTGTTTTCCGGCAGGGAGAGTACTGCGGCAAGGATATTTTTTGATCCCTGCGAAGAGATTTCAGAACCGCAGTTGTAGCAGAAAGCCTTTCCCAGGCGTGTATAAAGGACCCGAAGGTAGTCATAAATTTCAGTAATTGTCCCCAGGGTTGAGCGGGGACTTCTGCTGACGGTTTTCTGGTCGATGGCGATCGAAGGTGACAGTCCTTCTATGGAATCGACATCAGGCTTCCGCATCTGCTCAAGAAACTGTCTCGAATATGCAGACAGACTCTCGACATAGCGTCGTTGGCCTTCGGCATAGATTGTATCCATTGCAAGGGATGATTTGCCTGAGCCTGACGGACCTGTTATTACAGTGATCGCATCTCTTGGGATGGCGAGGTCGATATTTTTAAGGTTGTGCTCACGGGCGCCTTTGATCAGGATAAAATTCTGCATGGCTCAATATTTACTATAACTTATTTTATTCACAGACGTCTTTATAACGGTGGCCGGATGAAAGATTTTTTCATCTCAGCAACCTGATTCGCATATCATATTGAAGACCCTCTTCGCCCGTCGATGCATCAGATACGAATGAGGCCTGATTCAATTTGGAATAAAGAGGTTGCCCTTTTGCGGGTGAAATGCCTCAGAAATACTTATGGACCGGCTAAAATGCAGTCTTTCATCTTCAAATGTATGATTTCGCAGGATGCTGCGGGGCTAGTGTAGTGTTTCATAAGTAATTGTCATTTCCGGCTTGACCGGACAATCCAGAACTCTGTGAAAAGACTGGATTCCCCGATCAAGTCGGGGAATGACGCTGTAGTGGATTTATGCAGCTTATTAACGGAACAGCACACTAGCGGGTGCTTGTGACCTGCCGCATCAAAGGAAGTTAACTGAATGGTTTTTGTAATTCATCGCTAACTGCACCCTGTTTGAAACGCCGAGCTTTCGGAAAATCTTGTTGCAATGCGATTTTATCGTCTGTTCGCTCAAATCCATTTTTCCGGCGATCTCTTTGTTTGTAAGGCCCCCGCGAACAAACGAGGCTATGACCCTTTCTTTTCGTGTCAGAATCTCGTGGCCATTTCTGTCAGCAAGCAATTCTTCCCAGAGGGCCCTGGGAAGCCATAATTCCCCGGCATGCACAACCCGGATGGCCTTTTCCAGCAACGGCATTCCACAATCATATGGCAGCAGTCCGCGCAGGTTCTTGCCAAAGTATTGTCTGAGAGATTTCAACGCGCCCTTCATCTCCTCATTCGTGCAGAGCAGTATAAACTTTATATTGGCAGTTCCTTCGAATAAATCCGGATTTTGACTTGCGCTATGCCAGTCTATTATCACGATATGGGGTTCACAGGATGCTGTCGAACTACGCTTGGACAAATTGAGGTCAAAAGGCAGTATTTCAATATCTTCTTTCGCGCCCAAAGCAGTGCCAAGCAGTTCAGAAAAAAGAGGGACATGAAGACAGCAACTTATGTTCATTAGGTCGCACCCGATGTTTATAGCCCAATTATAAACTAAAGTTTGAGATTGTCAAGAAGAATAATGCCTCTGATTCTGGTCTCTTAACCGAACCTTTGATTGAAACTAGTGTCAATCTATTTCACCCAGTGACATTATCAACCTCACATGATAGGCTCAAGGTGAATACTGAATATAGATGTAGGTTAAGTGCCGATAATTCATTTTTTTCGGCGTATTTTGCTGAATTAGTGACCTCAACAGAAAGGAGGGGACATAAAGCGCTTAGTTCGGAAGGATATTGTAGGGGACTGACACAGCAAACCATAAACATTGAATGTGGAGGGAGGACAATATGGCCAAAAGGTCATTAATAAAATTGTTGTTATGTTCAGTGCTCGTAATTACTGCAGTTGGTGTGGCTGCGGCGAATGGGCCTGAACTCATGGTCTACAGCGGCAGCATCCCGCAGGGAGTCAATCAGGGAGATGGATTCTATGACATAAGCTTCAGCATTTACACCTCTGAGCAAGGGGGCAGCGCGCTCTGGAGCGAGACACAGAACGTTTTTGTCTATCAGGGGACCTTTGGGGTCTATCTTGGTGCAGTACAGAAGTTAAACCTCGCCTTTGATGTGCCTTATTGGGTCGGGGTTAAGGCAGGCGGTAAGGAAGACATCTGGCCTCTGACAGGCGCCGGATACCCGATTGACGTAAATGGAGGAGTTGAGTCTTCAACGGTAAAGAATGGTACATCTACGGCAGTAGCTGCCGATGAGGTGAAGTCTGCCAACATCAAGGAGGCGGATGGAACAACTGGGCAGAATACCAATTCCGGATCAGGGATAAAGACAGGCCATATTCAAAACGCAGCAGTGACTACAGCGAAGATAAAGGCGAACGCAGTGACGACAGGGAAGATCGCTGATGGGGCAGTGACTGACACTAAGATCACCGGTCCGATTACTGCCTCCAAGATAGGATTTACCGGTCTTAATGCCGACTTGGTAGACGGTCTGCATGCAGGGGCTTTTTCCCTGCTCGGCCATAACCATGATGCCGCATATATCAATGCTGCCGGAGACACCATGACCGGCGCACTTAAAATCAACAGCGGGCCGATAGACACCACAACGTTTACGGGGCTAAAGCTTCAATATTCTACCAGTGGCGAAGGGGCGATCATGTCGTCCTTTGATGACGGCATCGGATACCTGTCATTTTATACCAAAGAAGCTGCAACTATGCCTGTAACCAGGCGTATGGTCATAGACAGAACCGGCAAAGTCGGAATCGGGACGGCATCACCTGCGGCCAATTTGCATCTTAATACCGGCACCTTCCTGCTGGGCACTTCTTCTGCTAAACAACTGAGGCTGCGTGATACTGGTGCCGCCGTTGATCTTGAGTCCTTGGGAGTACCCCTATGGGTCAATTACACCACAGGCCAGGATGTCTATCTGATGGGCGGAAAGGTCGGTATCGGCACTGCAACTCCAGGTGCAAAGCTGCATCTAAAAGGGGCCGGGTGGCCTAACTCATTCATTTACCTCGACACTACTGCCGCGGCCCAGGACTCGGGTCTTAGGTTTTATGAAAATGGAACGGTCAAAAGCCACCTTTATTGGTCTGCCTCAGCGGCGAATTTGAAACTTTACGGGAGCGGGGCATCTGGTATCGATATCAATTCAAGCGGCAAAATCGGCATCGGCACGGCAACGCCGGGGTTTGGAATTGACGCTGAAAGAAGTACCGGCTATACGTACGCGAAGTTCGGTATTAACCAGCCGCTATATATGATAGACCTTCCTGCGGAAATTGGCTTCAACGCATACTTTAACGGCGGCTACAAGTACGGCAAGGGCAGCACCGCCAAATACGGCGGCTCAATACAAATGAATCCGACTTCGGGCGATTTCAATGTCCAGGTATCGACTGCACCGGGCAATACTGATGGTGCCATGACCATGAAGAACGTTTTATCCATCAGACAGACAGGCGATGTATATGTCGGCGTATTGCACGTTACTGGGGGGGCCGACCTTGCAGAGCCGTTTGATGTCAGGGAACGGTCAAGGATAAAGCCCGGAATGCTTGTTGCGATCGACCCTGACGACCCAGGCAAGCTTCGTCTGACCGAATCCGCCTATGACAGAACAGTCGCCGGCATCGTAAGCGGGGCTAACGGCATAAAGCCCGGTGTGACCCTGAAGCAGGAAGGCACCTCGGCTGAAGGAAACATCCCGGTGGCCCTCACAGGTCGTGTCTACTGCATGGCGGACGCTTCCAGGGGCGCTATCAAGCCGGGGGACCTTCTCACTTCGTCAGACATTCCCGGATACGCAATGAAAGCGATAGACCATGGCAGGGCTCAGGGTGCGATAATCGGCAAGGCGATGTCTTCACTTTCTGAAGGCCAGGGAATGGTGCTTGTCCTGGTCACCCTGCAATAGGGCGGGGGAAGATATGAAGAAATTACGAACACACAGCGCCCTGTGCGCGATATTTCTGGCATTCTTCTTTATTGCAGCTATTGCAGACGCAGCCGTGCCTGTAAGGGTCTCGATAAAGTTCATCCTTGACGCTAACGGCAACAGGCCGCCTGCGGGTAATCTGAATACCGACGATGAAATCACCGCAGACCTTAACTGGGGCGTCAATATATTGCGGAGAAACTACACGGAATATCAGCTCGATGTTATTGAGAGGGTGGATCTGAGCGGCCTCAGCCAATACTATAATTACGGTTCAAACGCGACTGACCGTGACGCCCTTCGGGCGGCTGCCATGGCCAGTCCTTCCACCTTTCACTGGAGGACTGACGCCATAAATATCTATATCACCGGCGGAACCGGTTCCGCCATCAGCAAGTTTCCGCCGGACAACGACATAATACTGATGAACCAGTGGTGCGGAAACACCCCATCGTGCATCCTGCATGAAATGGGACACAGTCTTAATCTTTTGCACACCCACCAGGGCGGCGGAGCTGACGGCTGTTCAGATACGCTGCCAGATGATCAGAACTGGACCAAGGACCAGATAGCCCAGAACAGTTTTGGGACCACGTATGCCAATCTCAATGCGGCCCAGAAAGACCAGGTCGACCTTGTTTACAACAATTTGATGTCTTACCATGTTGATGAGCCGCAACTTCGTCTTTCAACTTGTCAGATGGGGAGGGTAAGCTCTCAGTCCTACGACGACAGGACATGGCTGCTTACTAAAGTACCCATCCATGTCAACAGGTATGCTTCGACCTGCGGGCTATTTGAGTTGGGCTCCTTTACGTTTCCATACTGCTCGCTTCAGAATGCTCTCAATGCCGGCGGTCTTGACAACAAAGTCCTAGTTCTTCAGCAGGGCGCATATACCATGACGCAGGAGACGATCAACGCCAAGGTGGAGATCGTAACGCGGTCCGGGGCCTCAACAGTGGACCGCCCGGGTGTACAGTTGTGGAAATTGCCTGTTGACCTTTCGGCCTCAAAAAATCCTGCTGTTGCAACTGCCGCGAAGGCTGCCCAGGATGAGGACACCGCCGAAAGGGCTGCGCTTAAAGAGGCTGGGGGCGTGACTGACAAGACCGGAGCCAGGGAAAAGAAGTCTGCCCTGAAGGCCGAGGCGGTTGCCAGGGCTGCCATGCATCGGGCAAATGCCATGAAGATGCTGCACGAAGCTGAGGGATTTGCGAAGGGGGATGAAAAACTTGCTATCCAACTTGAACTTGCCCAACGGTACAGCCGGGCCGGAGACTGTGAGCAGGCAGAAAAGTATTATGCTCTGGTGGCTGAAGGTACAGACCAGAAGTATCTCCGCGAAGAGGCCCTCCGGCGTGCGAAGGAGTGCGGAAAGGGTAGTGTTTATGATGCGCGGCCGGCCTCCGAAAGGCCGCGATGAAGATCGTTTGTTCTTGTTCTGAGGCGGGCTTTGCCCGCCTCTTTTTTTGTCTCCTTGATCTTTACGGTAGAAGAGGCAAGTTGTGAATATTATTTTGAGACTGTTAATATACACTTGGGTTGATCGCTGTTAATATGTTTTATTGAATAACAGAAATAAATTATGAACGTTGCAATAGATAAGATATCCAGTATATTTACGGATGATCAAGTTTGAGCATTCGGTATTTGCCCTGCCGTTTGCTTTTGTCTCCGCATTGTTGGCCGCGTCGGGGGTCCCTGAACTCGGGAAGGTCATCTGGATAGTGGTCGCCATGGTGGGCGCGCGCTCCGGCGCAATGGGCCTCAACAGGGTGATCGACAGGGAGATCGACCTTAATAATCCCCGCACCAGCGGACGTGAAATCCCGAGGGGTGCGATAAGTGTATCGGCCGCCATGGCGCTGGTCGCCGTTTCCTTTGTCCTGATGGTGTTTGCGGCCTATATGCTCAATCCGCTATGTCTGAAGCTCTCGCCTGTGGCTATTGCGGTCCTCATTATTTATTCCTACACAAAGCGGTTCACCTGGATGTCGCATTTTGTCCTCGGTCTTGCGATTTCTGCTGCGCCTTTGGGGGCATGGATGGCGGTAAGGGGGTCTTTTGATCTGGAGATTGTTCCGCTTGTGTCAGCCGTGATCTTCTGGCTGGCGGGCTTTGACGTGTTATATGCCTTGCAGGACGTCGATTTTGACAGAAAATCACGGACTTTTCTCGATCCCGAAGAGGTTCGGCATCCGGGACATCGCTTATACTTGCGAGGATATTCCATATAATAAGCTTTGGGCTGCTCGTCGCAAACGGCATGATATTTAAACTTGGCGGCTTTTATTGGGCGGGGATGTTTCTGACGGCGGGGCTTTTTCTTTATGAACATTCATTGATCCGGGAAGATGACCTCAGCAAGCTGGATATCGCTTTTTTTAATATGAACGGTTATATCAGCGTGACGGTATTTATATTTACCCTGATGGATTATATCGTATGAGCAGATATGTGTTTGCCCTGACCGGCGCTACCGGACCTGTTCTCGGTATAAGAGTTTTGAAGGAGGTCGTAAGGACAGCGGAAGTCCATCTGCTTATATCTTCACAGGCCTTCCCTATTATCTTCCAGGAGACCGGGACCGACTGGAAGTGGTGATACCGGAGAAGAGGTTCAGGACAAGGTCAGGAAGTCATTACAGTCAGAGAAGATTTACTATTATCATGAGATGGACCTTGCTGCCCCGGTTTCGAGCGGCTCCTTCAAGACGGATGGAATGTTTATAGTCCCCTGTTCCATGAAAACCCTCTCCGGCGTTGCTAACGGATATACGGAAAATCTCATTCAAAGGGCTGCTGATGTTACCATAAAAGAGGGCAGACGCCTGGTGATGTCGCCACGGGAAATGCCTTTCAGCGCTATCCATCTCGAAAACATGCTGAAGCTGGCAAGACTGGGAGTGCGCATAGCTCCGCCTGTTATGGGGTTTTATCACGGACCAAAGACAATAGACGACATGGTGGATTTCGCTGCCGGCAAGATCCTTGACCTGATGGGGATAGAACACGATATCTTCAGACGGTGGGCCGGATAACCCAAAATACAATTATTGCGGAGATATGTGAAAAAAATTTTATAATATCTCAGCTTTGCCACTGATAAATCGAATGTGCCAGTCATAAAAATATCCGTTGTTTGAACAACCTATGTCTTTACAAAGGTGCCGCAGATAAAGATTTTTTTTCACACATCTCCGCAGCTGTTTTTTTAAACTCATTGGGGGGTGAAGGGCATATGATATAGGTCATACCATTTCAACGGGAAATCGGTAAAATATAGATATGTTTAAAGAAAGTTGTCCGGGAAGCCGTGAAATCAGGACCCCTTCTCCGGAAGAGGTAAAATGCTTTTGGTGTGATACGGTCAATGAGATCTGGACCGATGAGGTCGAGGCTGACTGCAAGAAATGCGGGAAAAAGGTGACACGCGAAATGCAGCCTTCCTGTATAGAGTGGTGTCCTGCTGCCAGAGACTGCGTCGGCGCGGAAAAGTATGACAGACTGATGGCTGCCAGAAAAAAATGACGACTGAACGCTGACTCGACTGGTTCTATGCTTTGACGGGGTGGATAAAAAAAGCCCCTCTTGCGGGAGGGGCTTTAATGTTTCATGTTAAAGTGGATTAAACCTTGGTAACGTTGACGGCTTTAGGGCCTTTAGGGCCATCGGCGACCTCAAAGGATACCTCCTGGCCTTCTGCCAGGGTCTTAAAACTATTGGACTGAATCTCGGAATAATGTACGAATACATCTCCGCCATCCTCTTTTGTAATGAATCCGAAGCCTTTGGTCTCATTGAACCACTTTACCGTACCTTTCTGCATGCTGCTCTTTCCTCCTGAAAAATGATTTGAAGCTCTGGAATCCGGGCTTATAGAAAGCCCGGAAAATTATCACTTAAAGGAGCATAAGAGGTCAAGAAAAAATTGTCACTATATCTGCTGAGACAAGGAAACAGGGTGCTCATCCTTTGCATGTTCCAGCATAAGGTTCGACAGATATTTTACGAACAGAACAGGGTCTTTGGGTTTTGATCCCTCCAGCAAGAGCGCCTGGTCTAAAATGAGAGCAGCATATTCCTTAAGTATATTGTCACTCTTGTCTTTTTCGAAGATCCTGAGCATGGTGTCAAAAATGGGATGTAACGGATTAATCTCGAGTATTTTCTTGCGTTCCGGTATGTCCTGTCCCATGGATTTCAGGAGTTTTTCCATCCGGGGGTCCAGGTCTCCTTCATCGCCGACGAGGCAGCAGGGTGAATCTTTCAGCCTCCCTGAAATCCTCACATCTTTAACTTCGTCTTTTAATGCGTCTTTGATAAATGTCAGCAAATTTTCGAATTTGTCTTTAGATGCCCGGACAGCCTCCTGTTTCTTCTTGTCGAGGCTGAGATCGCCCTTTATTATGGATTTCATCTTTTTCCCTTTATATTCGAAGTTGCTGAAAAGCAGATCATCGATTTCGTCGAGCATAAAGAGGACTTCGATGTCTCCTTCCAGAAACATCTCGAGGTACGGAGATTTTATCAGTTCATCCAGTGAACTCCCGGTGAGGTAATAAATCTCCTCCTGGTCTGTTTTCATTGAGCCGACATAATCAGCGAGTGTTCTGAACGTCCCCTTATCCGCCTTTGTTGAAGGAAACAGAAGGAGGTCGGCGATCATCTCTTTCCTTGAATAATCATAATGCAGTCCTTCTTTCAGGACCTTTCCGAATTCATTGAAGAAGGTCAGATATTTTTCGTATTCGTTGTTCTTCATCTCAGCAAGAGATTCCAGTATCTTCTTGGTGATATTGTTTTTGATTATTTCGGTCTGCCGGTTGTTCTGCAGCATCTCTCTTGAGACATTAAGCGGAAGATCGGAGGAATCCACCAACCCCTTCACGAACCTGAGATAGTTAGGGATGAGCTGCTCGCAGTGGTCCATGATCTGGACACGCTTGACATAAAGTGCAGGGCCGATCTTGAAGTCCTTGTAGAAGATATCAAGAGGCGCTTTTGAAGGAATATAAAGGAGAGAGATGAATTCCGATGTGCCTTCTGCCTTGTAGTGGATGATCTTTGAGGGATCGGCAAAATCGTGCGAGATATGGTGGTAAAATTCCTTGTATTCGGTATCGGTAATTTCAGTCTTGTCCTTGAGCCAAAGCGCCTTGCCGGAATTTATGGTCTCTTCTTCCCTGACCTTGACCTTCGCGCCTTTTTCTATGACAGAGTCCTTCTCCCTTTCGACCTCCATGACAACAGGATATTCAATATAGTCGGAATATTTTTTGACGATGCTGCGGATCTCCCATTCGTCCAGATACTTTTTTTCGTCTTCTTTTATGTGCAAAATGACATCAGTGCCTGCGTCCTTTTTTTCAACGTCCTCTATCGAAAACGAGCCATCGGCTGCAGATTCCCATTTTACGCCTGATATATCTTTGAGATGAGGCCTTCCTCGAAAGAACGGTGATCTTGTCGGCGACCATAAAAGCGGAATAGAACCCGACCCCAAACTGGCCGATCAGCTCAGGATTTTCCTGAATGTCTTTGTTCTTCAACGACTGAAGGAACGCCTTTGTCCCTGAATGGGCGATGGTCCCAAGCGACTCAATCGCTTCATCCCTGTCCATTCCTATGCCGTTGTCACTGACGGTAAGTGTTCCGGCGTCTTTGTCCGCGATAATTTTGATCTTCCAATCGCCCTTAGGTCCCGGCATTTCACTGTCCAGCAGCGCTTCGTACCGTGCCTTATCCAGGGCATCCGAGGCGTTGGAGATGAGTTCCCGCAGAAATATTTCTTTGTGTGAATAAAGGGAATGTATCATCAAATCCAGGATCTGATTTACTTCTGCTTTGAATTCCATTTTTTGCGTGGTCATTCTGTTTACACCTCGATAAAAGTAGTATTGTTTAGCACTCTGCTGTCGAGAGTGCTAATATATTTTTGTATAAAGAACGGATCGTTGTCAAGATATTGAAGGGCAAGGTTTAATGGCGGGGCGGACGGGGCTCGAACCCGCGACCTCCTGCGTGACAGGCAGGCGTTCTAACCAACTGAACTACCGCCCCCGCGTTCGTGACATGCGATTGGTCTATAGGGTTTGGGATTAGAAAGAAATTCTAAACTAACCACTAACTGCCAATCACCAAATACTGTATTAATGGTAGGCGGGACAGGGATCGAACCTGCGACCCATGCCTTGTAAGGGCATTGCTCTCCCAGCTGAGCTACCCGCCCGAAGACTAATTTTATACTACAATAAATCCTGTTTTGTCAAACTATCACAGGAACCGGCCGCTTAACAGCACCAGCAGCTTTGCAGTCCTTTTATCAAATTAATAGGGCAGATGTCATCCTGCAAACATTAGATAACTGCAAGCCCCGGCTGAAATCTTTCCTTAAGGCCGGTTTCATGCCCGTTTGTCTGTCATTCGGCGGCTGTCCCGATCTGCTGCAGGTTTGTCAGTAAACTTTCTGATGGACTGAAGGTTTAACTGCCTCCTGATCCAAGCGCGCTCGGGACTGGATTGAGGAAATGATCCTTCCTGGTCGGCTGCAAATTGTGACAGCCTCTAGTCAGACTTCAGGTTTACGGAGCCATTTTCAGAATTATAATCATATTTCGAAAAATCAATTTCAGAGCCGAGCAGGGATTTTATCTCCTCAAGATTCTGGGGATATTTATCGTTAGAGGCATGATATGCCTGTATCGCCTTTCTGACAGCATCGAGGTTTCCTGCCTCACCGGCCTGCTTTCCCTTCTGATAAGAATTAATCATGGTGTCACCGTATTCGGCCACAGGATTTTTGGGCTTTTCGTCACAGGCCAGAACAGCGGATAAAATAACCAACGCAAAAAACAATTTTGTCATGGATAATTATATCATAAAGCCTGGTCCGGTTTCGCAGAACAACTTAATTACCTCAGGGCAGTATTTAATTACTCAAGGTTTTTCTCTCGCCGAGATCGATGCATTCTCAAAAAAAGTGCTTCAGTGGAATAACGAATATCTTGGTCTGGTTCAGGCTTATTTTCACTTTGCCTTTGCCTGGTTAGAGCTTAGGTTGCATTACTCATTATCCAAACCGTATTTTTTTAATTTTCTCCACAGCGATACCCTGTCGATTCCGAGTATTTGAGCTGCCAGAGTTTTATTCCCGCCGACTTCAGCCAGCACCCAGTTGATGTAAGACATCTCCTGGTCCTCCAGCGAGGGTATCTTCCCCTCTCTTCTTCTGAATGTTTTGATGCTTAATTCCCTGAGATCTTCAGGAAGGTGGACGACTTCGATGCTGCTGTCAGTAGAAAGCGCCACTCCCCTTTCTATGATATTTTCCAGTTCCCTTACATTCCCGGGGAAATCATAGTTCATCAGGAGCGCGAGCACCTCAGCGGATATCTCGGTAACATTTTTTTTCATGAGCGCAGAGTATTTCTTCAGAAAATAGTAGCTTAGAAGAGGGATGTCTTCTTTCCTCTCGGAAAGCGGCGGCATGTGAAGCAAGACAACATTCAGCCTGAAATAGAGGTCCTGTCTGAAATTCCCGGCCTTTATCGCGGTTTGTATGTCCCTGTTCGTTGCCGCAATAAACCGCACGTCGATCTTGATAGGTTCTGTTGCGCCAAGGCGCAGCACTTCCTTTTCCTGGATAACTCTCAGAAGCTTCACCTGCATGGATGGAGGCATCTCGGTGACCTCGTCAAGAAACAATGTCCCTCCGGAAGCCATCTCTATGAGCCCTTTTTTCATTGTTGCTGCTCCGGTGAAAGCGCCTTTTTCATGACCGAAAAGTTCGTTGGAAAGCAGTTCTTCCGTGAAGGCCCCGCAATTTATCGCAAAGAACGGCCCTTCAGCGCGGTTGCTGCTGAAGTGTATGTACCTGGCAAACAATTCTTTGCCGGTGCCGCTCTCACCGCTCAGAAGTACATTGCAATCCGTCGGTGCTATCTGGCGTGCGGTATCAAGGAGTTTTTCAAGCTTTGCGTCCTGGGTCACAATTTTGACTTTTCCCTGATAATTTTCTATCTGTTCCCGCAGTTGCCGGTTTTCATTTTTCAGCCTTACTTTTTCGATCGCCTCTTTTACGACCTTGCGCACTTCATCAAGCTTGAACGGCTTCGAAATATAGTAAAAAGCCCCCTGCTTCATCGTCTCAACGGCAGTTTCAAGTGTGGCAAATCCTGTTATCATAATGACTTCTGTGTCAGGATAGAGTTCATGACATCTTTTCAGTATCTGCATACCGTCGACCTTCTCCATGCGAAGGTCTGTCAGCACGACCTCGAAGGACTGTTCTTCCAGCAATTTGAGAGCATTCTGTCCACTCTGTGTGGCGACAACGTTATATCCTTCCTTCTTCATGACGTGTTCAAGGTTCTTGAGCGCTATCTTTTCATCATCGACTATTAATATCCTTGCTTCCGCCTGCATGTGTAACTCCTTTATTTATCCGATTATGTTTTCCAGATTGGTAATCTGATTAAAATTGTCGTCCCTTCATTGACCTTACTGTCAACTGCGATGCAGCCGTCATGCTCGTCTATGATTTCATGAACAATGAACAAGCCGAGACCTGATCCTTTACCGACATCTTTTGTGGTGAAAAAGGGGTCGAATATCTTCGAAAGGATTTCCTGCGGAATTCCCGGACCGTTATCTTTTATCATGATGTCAACCGTATCTTCTTCAAGTGTGCATTTCCCGTGATATTTCAGGTAATTGTAAATTTCCGCTTCTTCCCCTGCTTTATCTATGGCGCTATGCCTGGAGGCCTTTATCTGAATATCACCGGTATCACCCATGGCGTCTATGGCATTTTTGATAAGGTTCAGAAAGGCCTGCTGTATGCGCTGTTTGTCAGCGTAGATCGGAATCTTGTCCGGTATATCCAGTGTGATGGCAATGTTTGTCGGTATCTGTCCTTTTACAAAACGTATCGTCTCCTCAAAAAGCGATTTCAGATGAAGCAGTTCCTTTTTAAAGACTTTTTCACGGGAAAATTCGAGCAGGGACCTGACAATATTGCGCGCCCTGTCCGTCTGTTCATCTATCTGGGAAAGCAGTTCTTTTTTGTACTCCATATCCGTGTCCTCTATCTCTTCAGTGAGTATCTGGCATGAAGAAGAGATGTTTGACAGAGGGTTATTCAACTCATGCGCCACCCCGGAAAGCAGTGTACCAAGAGAGGCGAGTTTTTCCGACTGTATTATATGCCTCTGTCTCAGTTCCAGTTCCCTGAGCATGGTATTGAAGGCGTTGGTGAGGGACAAAATTTCCCTGTCATGTGAGTCTATGGACACCCGCTCGAATTTCCCTTCAGCGATTACCCCCATGCTTTCTTCAAGCGACTTAAGCGGTCTGACCACCATGCGTGAAAGTATCTGTCCTATGACGACCGCGATAAAGATAAGGAAGTAATGGAAAGGACGATGATGTTGCGGGATTTATTGAGGAGGGACTGGATATAGCTCACGTTCGGTCTTTGAGATCCCCTCAGCCACCGTGATAATGTCCTTGCCTACTTTTCTCAGTTCGTTCTCATGGTTCATTTTCTGAATAGGTTCCTCGACCGCCTTTTCTTTAAGCACTCCTGATTTGCCTGAGGCGTATGAATCGATAAGCCCTCTGTATTTCCGGAGGTTTTCTTTCAGGTCCGCTATCTGCTGCGGGTCCGCTATCGACTCGAACCCTGCGGTATTCTGCTCCAGAAGAGCCCTGCGCCTTTTCAACATAGCTGACATTTTCGATGTAATCCGATTTCTGGCCGTAAAGGAAAAAATTCTTTTCGAAACGCCTGACCTCAAGTGTTGCATCAAAAAAATCTGAAATTACATCTCCGAACATGATCTTCTTTTCGATAAAGCTCAGTTCCAGGAAGACGAAGAACGACAATCCCACGATAAGTGCAACTATCGTGTAATATCCGAGGATTATTTTTTGTCTTATGCTTGAGTTGTATTTAAACATTGTTAATCATAGCATCCGTATATTGCAAATAGCAACGGCAGCCAATAATGCTGCAACACTCCTTGGAATATTAGCTGTTAGGCGGAAGTAACATGCCGGATTATATAAAAACATTCGAAGTACTACCGGGTATTTCCCGTCCAATTTGTATAATATAAACCAGATATGGGAATATTCGGAAAATCAGAAGAAAAAGCGCAGAACGAGGCGGTAGAGGCCCTCAGGCAGATGGTCGGCTCGGTTTTTCTGCCGCCGCATGTTAAGGATATTGCGCAGCGGGAGATGGAACTCCTGTCAAGGCTGAATTCCAATGCAGCGGAATTTTCGATCGGCATGACCTACATCGAATATCTCCTTAAGTCTTCCATGGAACAAAAAAACAGAAGACAATCTTGATCTGGGCAGGGCTGAAAGGATACTCGACGAAAGACATTATGGCCTGAAAGCTGTTAAGGAAAGGATACTTGAGCACCTTGCGGTCAGGACCCTGCTGAAGAACAGGCGGGCAAGCATCCTTATAGTGGACGATGAGGAAATTGCCAGGAAAAACCTTGAGCATATCCTGAAAAAAGAAGACTATATCGTGACGACCGCAGGCGGCGGGGTGGAAGCCCTTGAAAAAATAGCAAAGAATGCCTTCGACGTTATTATTACCGACCTTAAGATGGAAAAGGTCGACGGCCTTGCCCTGCTTGAAAAAGTAAAGTCACGGTATCCCCATACAATAGTAATAATGATAACAGGCCATGCCTCCATAGATTCAGCTGTCGAAACCATAAGAAAAGGCGCGTTTCATTATATTACGAAGCCTTTTAAGCTTGACGAGGTCAGGGACACGGTGAGGGAGGCGGTTGAGAAATGCTTCTCTTTGGTTTCACTGAAGGGCTCTGTTCTTTGTTTTTCAGGACCTCCGGGGACCGGAAAGACCTCGCTGGGGAATTCCATAGCAGAGGCGCTTGGCCGGAAATTTGTCAGAATATCCCTGGGGGGCATCAAGGACGAAGCCGAGATCAGGGGCCACCGGCGGACCTATGCCGGTGCGCTTCCCGGGAGGATCATAGAAGAAATCCGGCGCCTGCAGATATGCAATCCGCTTATTATGCTGGATGAAATCGACAAGATCGGTGAGGATTTCAAGGGTGACCCTTCCTCTGCCTTGCTGGAAGTGCTTGACCCTGAACAAAACCAGGGCTTTATTGATCATTATCTGGACGTGCCCTTTGATCTCTCTCAGGTCATCTTTATCGCGACTGCGAATGTGGCGGAAAATATCCACTACGCCCTCAGAGACAGGATGGAGGTCATCGAGTTTTCAGGGTATACTGAAGATGAAAAAATAAAGATCGGGCTGCGCTATCTCGTCCCAAAGCAGATCCAGCAGATCGGCTTAAGTGACTGTCCTCCTGAATTTACCCCTGAGGCGATGAAGAAGATTATCCAGGAATATACCCGGGAGGCCGGTATAAGAGACCTGGAGAGGCAGGTCGCTGCCGTCTGCAGGAAAATTGCTCTGAAGGTTGTTCATGACAAAGATAACTGTCAGCTCATAAAGGTCACGCCGGCCCTGGCAGAGGATTTGCTCGGCCCGAGAAAATATTACTTTGAGGCAGCGGAAGGCAGGAACAGTATCGGTATTGTTACCGGGCTGGTCTGGACTGATTCAGGAGGGGACATAATTTTTGTCGAGGCTGCCAAGATGAAGGGAAACAAGGAACTGATACTGACCGGCTCCCTGGGCACGGTCATGCGCGAGTCAGCACAGGCTGCCCTGAGTTATGTCAGAAGCAACGCGGTCCGACTGAATATCCCTGAAGATTTTTTTGAAAACCATGATATCCATATCCATGTGCCTGCCGGAGCTATCCCCAAGGATGGCCCATCGGCAGGCGCAACCATCGCGATCGCCCTTGTTTCGCTTCTGACAGGAAAACCTGTTTATAGAAATGTTGCGGTCACAGGAGAGCTTACTCTCAGCGGCAGGATTTTGCCTGTCGGAGGATTAAAAGAAAAGGTATTGGCTGCAAAACGCGCCGGAATAAAAACTGTTATTATGCCGCGGTTGAACAAAGTGGATATAGATAACCTTCCGGACGAGGTAAAGGAAGGGCTTGTGGTAAAACTGGCAGACGATATGGAAGAAATCATAAAAGAGGTGCTGGAAGAGACTGCTGACTAGTTTTTGCTGCTATTTGACCTACAAACGTTTTCACTTCACTATGCGACTTCCAGAAGTTTGGACAAATAAGGCATTTGGTTTCGCAGGCAGACTGTCACTTGTATCCTGGAGAAGCTGAAAATCTATCCATGACAGTTCTGAACATTCAAATCCTTACTACTCAGGCGGATAGGCTGAAGGTTTTTGGATGAGCTGTTAATACAGTTTCAGGGGCTTCATCCTTTTCTCCATCTTTTTTTATTGTCTGATCTAAAACACCGAACATTTTCTGCCTCTGTTTCTTTTATCTAATACCTATTGCAAAAAACAACAGTTTGGACTCATATCCAAATAACTCCTCACGGAACGCCTGTATTAACAGTAATAAACGCCTCCTGAATTCAGGCATACTGCTTCAAGCCGATTCTCCGTTGCAATATGCATCTCTCAGGCAGCTCTGTCATATCTCTTCTAAATCCAAAATAATCAACTAAAACAAGATGTTACATGATAATTATCAGTTGGCACGGAACGTGTAATACATAGAGAGAAGTTTAAATAATCACTAAGGAGGATTATGACAATGAAAAGCTTTACAGAAAAATTTGACAGGCTGTTTTCAGCAATAACCTTTGCAGAGGCAGGAGAGTTCGAGACTGCGCGGGAGATCCTGAAGGAAAGACCCACGGACCAGAAGCGTGACAACACAGGCGTCAGGAAGACCGCAAGAATGTCAGCTCCGGGCGCAAAAAGGTAATCAGGTCCAGGTGACCAATGGCTGATCTGAAGAAAAAAGTCGAAGACCTGATGTCTGCAATATCCTTTGCAGAAGAGGGCGAGTTCGACACCGCCAGAGAGATGCTCAAGGAAAAAAGACGTGTCCTTCTGGCGGTAAAGGAAAACCACCTCGATAAAAAGACCTTCAGGTATGCGATCAACACCTGCAAGAGGGTAGGGGCTGACCTTGACATCCTGTATGTTTCATCGAGCGGGAAGACATCCCCTGTCCTTGAGCAGTGCATGGAAGACCTGAAGAATGAAGGCATAAATTTCAGGGTGGTGCAGAAGCATGGCTGCCTGAAGCAGCAGATCATCGATTATACAAACAGCAAAAAGGAGATCCTGTTCGCTGTAACCAAGTCACTCGAAAATCTTGACCTTGATTGCGGCGGCAAAGGGAAAAGACTTTCAGAGGCCTGGCAGCGGCTCAGCTGCCCGCTCGTTGTGGTAGCTGATAACGCTTAATTGAAATAAACCGGCGCCATAGGCGTCGTAATAACAAGGAGGAGAAATGGCAAGCAGTCAGGGAAGCAGTAAAAAGAAGCCTTACGGGGCAGCGATAATCCTGGGGATTATCTCTTTAGCCCTCTACGTGGGCCTTTTAACGCAGCAGGAGTTTGTTAACGAATATTTTACAAAAGGCGGGGTGTATGCATTTCTGCCTATAGCCGCAGCTTTTCTTTTTTCTTTCGTGCATGGGAACTTTACCGGGAATTTCTGGACCCTGCTCGGGGTTGAGGCTTCAAAGAAAAAAAAGGAGGTAAAATAAAATGCACGATATTGTCAATGTTGCATCCCAACTCATTCATCTTGATGCAATGAATATTACTTATCTGTTTCTTGTAGGTTTTGTAGGAGGTCTTGTAAGCGGTTTTATCGGTTCCGGCGGGGCTTTTGTACTCACCCCCGGCATGATGAGTCTGGGGGTGCCGGGCCTTGTGGCTGTTGCCACCAATATGTGCCACAAGTTTCCAAAGGCCCTGGTGGGCGCGATGAAACGCGCAAAATATGGGCAGGTGGACGTGAAACTCGGTATCGTACTCGGTATTTCCGCCGAGGCAGGGGTCCTTTACGGAGCCAGTGTTCAGGAAGCCATTAAGAAGGCCTACGGTGATGCAGGGTCTAATCTGTATGTAAGCGTTGCCTTTGTGGTAATTCTTGCGGTAGTTGGCGGATTTGTTCTGAGAGATGCGTTGAAGACGCGCAAAAATGGGACTGGTGATGAGGAAGAGAAGCTTACGAAAATTGCAAAATGGGTGCAGTCAGTCAACATACCCTATACCATGGTATATTTCAAGAGCATTAATGCAAGGGTTTCGGTACTGTTTACGATACCGCTTGGGCTTTGCAACCGGCATGCTCGCTGCTACCATAGCTGTCGGTGGTTTTATCGGCGTTCCCGCGATGATCTATGTGCTTGGTGCTCCGAGTCTTATGGCCTCGGCTACTGAACTTGTTATCGCCTTTGTCATGGGATGCGGCGGTTCGTTTAAGTATGCGATGCATGGTCTGGTCGACATTCGTCTTGCCATGATCATCCTCGGCGGTTCTCTCTTCGGAATCCAGCTTGGGGCGATGGGCACCACGTATGTTAAACCGTTCGTGATTAAGCTGGTCATGGGTGTAATCATGGTCATCGTACTTTTCAGCCGCGGGTTGATGGTGCCTGTATACCTTTCACAACTCGGACTTATCGGAACGCTTGGTGAAACAACAGTGAAGGTATTGAAGACCACGAGTTTTGGCATCATGATATTTGCATTGGCTACGGGAGCTATCATAGTGCTCCGTGCAATGTGGATAGGCAGGCGTGAAGAAAGAATGGCTGCAGCCGCAAGTCAGGTCATGGAGCAGAGCAGAATTTAATAATGGCCAGGTACAGAAAGATACTCTCTGCTGTTGACGGTTCAATATCCAGCATGCATGCATTGCGTGAGTCCTTTAAGTTCGCGAGCAATGAAAAGTGCTGGATAACCGTGACCTCGGTCGTGCCTTCCTATGTCGGCGATCTGGATATGGTCGGTGTAGGGAATGTCATGGACGCCATGAGAAAACCCTGTGAAGCAGCGCTGAAAGAGGCTGAAAAGCTCGCAAAGGAAGAGGGTGTCCTGATCAAGACGGTCTGTGAAGAAGGAGAGATATTTGAAAGGATTTCTGATCTTGCGGCAGCCGAAAATTGTGATCTGATAGTTATTGGCAGGAGAGGTCTCCACAGATTGGAAAGGTCATTGGTCGGGAGTGTTACCGCAAGGGTGATAGGGTATAGCCAGAGAGATGTGCTTGTTGTGCCGGTTGACACCCATGTAGGATTTCAGCGTGTCCTTGTCGCGACCGACGGGTCGAGGTATTGCAGGGCTGCGGTAGAAAGGGCCATAGATTTTGCCGGCTCTTATGGCGGGGAGATATTAGTTGTATCAATTGTTGATGTCCCGTCCGAATTTTATGCAGAAGCGCCTCAGGTAGTTGAAGATTTGGTACATAAAGCACGGGGATTCGCCGAGGATGTGAAAAAGCAGGCAGAGGCGGCCGGTGTGAAGGCTGAAACCTTTGTCAGGGAAGGAGAGGCATATCAGGCGATAACTGAGCTTGCAAAGGCAAGGGATGTGAACATTATCGTTATGGGGTCTCACGGACGTACCGGGATGAAGAGGCTTCTTATGGGAAGTGTTGCAGAAAAAGTGATCGGCTATGCCCCTTGTCCTGTGCTTGTTGCAAAATAAACGATATAAAACAATATAGATACATAAAAACTAATAATAAGGACTTTAAGTTTATGGGAACAAAAAAAGCAGCATTGGCTGCTTTTTTTGTTCTCCTGAGTAAAGAACTGCTTATGCCTTAACTACTAATACTGCACAGGGCGCGTGTCCTATGACCCTTGAGGTAACGCTTCCCATTAATAACCTTGTCAGTCCTGTTCTGCCGTGGCTTCCCATCACTATGACATCCGCTTTTTTCTTCTTCGCGATATCAACGATCATTTCATAGGCATCTCCAACATGGACCTCAACTTTGGCCTTAACTTTGGCGGCAACAGCTTTCCCCAGGGCCTTCTGTGCCGACCTCAGGAGTTTTTCAGTCATCTTGTCAGTAAGTCCGGGCGCTTCGGATTCAAATTCATCTGTAATATCCACGACGCTGAGTATCAGGAGGCTGCCACCGGATGATTTTGCAATGCTTATGGCCTCCTGCAGGGCCTTGTTGCTGAATTTTGAGCCGTCATATGCCAGTACTATATTCTTGTACATATCAGTGCCCTCCTGACTTCAACACGCCTGAAGCAGCAAGGACCAGCACCAGCACTTCAACGATCGCCAACACAGCGTAAATCGTATCTTTTTTACGGAAAAGTATGGGTATGATTCTTATATAGCATAGAATGGTGACACCCGCGAGAAAGACGATCGGGATGAAGTTGAGAAAGTCGCCCTGGCCGACCATGCTGAGCCAGGTCCAGCCTGTATGTATGTTGGCAACCTTGAGATATTCCTTTACCGGCAATTTCCAGTAATTCGGCAGTTCCTCCACCGGTATATGGGGTGTGAAAATTCCAAAGATATATACGATGAATGTGACGACAAGCGTCAGCAATCCGAACTTCATTCCGAGATCAAGGACCTTTGCATATGCAAGCTGTTCCTCTGTGGCCTGTAATTTGTTAGACATCTTTTTCCTCCTGTTTCATTTAAAATTTAATGATGAGTTTGTTAATTCCAGATACCAAGTCCTTTGAGCAAAGCCCTTGAGCCTGCAAAGAGCAACATGAATATGACAATATAACGAATGGCTGCTGGTTTTGTCTTTGCAAGGATGCGCACCCCAACAATCGAGCCGAGCATTATGCCGATGATAGAAGGGACAACCAGCATCGGCAGTACAGCGCCGTTATTAACATAGATCCAGGCAGCAGAGGTGTCTGTTATCGATAGAAGGAACTTGCTTGTGGCGACCGAGACCTTTAAGGGAGCGCCCATCATGAGGTTCAGGACAGGCACATTCGCCCAGCCTGCGCCGAGACCGAACATGCCGGCCATAACACCGATGATAATGAAGGTTGCCAACCCCTGGGGGGTCCTGTGGATCTTCCAGTTGATGTCCTGGCCTGTGGAGACCTCGTGATATACGCCGCTTATCCTTAAAGCTGTAGAAAGATTATCGGCCTGTTTTACATCAGGATATTCGGATTTTTTTGCCACCAGCATAATGGCAACAATACCTAAGAATAGTGCCACCCAACGCTATATTTACAACATTTGCCGGTAATGCAAGGCCGATCATCGCACCGACGATAGCGCAAGCTGACGCGATTACGGCAACCGGTATTGCCAGTCTTAAATCAGCCATGCCTTTTTTCAGCAAGCCGGGACCTGCAGCAAGGGCCCCTGCAAGGGCTACCAGAAGGCCAGCGCCTCTCACAAAGTCAATGTGAAAGGGGAAAAACCCGCCAATTATGGGTACAAAGAGGACGCCGCCGCCAACACCTCCCAGCACAGCCACAATCCCCATAAGGAACGTCACAACGAAGAGAATCAGGGGCCATGCCCACCAGGGCATGCTTGAGCCGCCTTCGACAGGTAAAGCAGGCGCTGCTACATCTGATGAAGCAAAAACAGAACTGCTGACAAGCAATACTGCCAAAACAATTACTGCGTAAAACAGGAACCGTACGTGTTTTTTTGACATGATTAAAATGTTTCCTCCTTTTGTTTATTATCTGATACGTTCGAAATCCGTCTGAAATTTATACCTGTCACTTCTTCCGAGAAATCTTGTATAGCCCACAGGGGTGTTATCTGAACTCAAAAGCAGTCTGTGTACCGCGAGTACCGGGACCCCTTCAGCCAGATCGAGATATTGTGCAGGATAACCGCTTGCCTGCATTATCTCTATGGTCTGTACTACCCTGAATATCTTTTTTACTGCCTTGTCCTGCAGGACGGAATAAAGGGAATTATGAATAATGTCAAGTTTTTCTATTTCGGGCAGCATCTGGTAAGGTATGAAGGATTCGTCGAGATACGCAGGGTTTCCGTTGACCATTCTTCTGCAAAGGAAGTGATAAATCTTATCAGCTGTCCTGAGATATGATCTGATATCCTGGGAGGGTTCTATCAGGCCGTGGAAAAGTATCTCTTTCTCAAACTTTACCTCCTTTCCGAACATTTCTTCTGTGAGTTGTGTTTTCATGGCCAGGCCTACTATAGGCAGGACGCTGACAACAAATGTTCCTTTTCCCTGAAGCTTCATTAAGTAACCATCGGATACGAGGTTATTGACCGCCTGTCTCACAGTAATTTTGCTGACGTCATATTTCTTGCACAATTCTTCTTCAGACGGAATGCGCTGATCCAATTTCCATTGTCCTGATCTTATCTCTTCGAGAAAGATCCGTGTAAGCTGTATATAAAGCTTTTCCTGGTTGAACCTGTCAATTGTTTTATTCTGCAATGAAGATGTTTCATAATGCATCATGTTGATATGATATTATAATGATATGATGATGTCAAGAAAAAAATGACGTTTAATTTTGCAACGATGTTTAGTGTATTAACCTACTGTTTTGAAAGAATTTAGCTAAAACTAAAATGGATACTTGAATTGTTACACTCAGTTAGTTGCAATTCCACGAATGTAATGCCTGTTTCAAGGTTAATCACTCTGTATCGGAGTTTCCCAATGGAGCCTCCCCTTTGGCGGGCGATATTTTATGTTTTAACCCTCATTCAAAGGAATTTTTTGTTCGGGATATTGAGTTGCCAGGGAGAAGATTATAATGAGTTGTTGAGGATTCCAGAGGCTTTTTGCTATGCGCTTTGCGTTGTAATGGTCTTGGCTGGCCACGCCTCGGTGACGGCATTCCCTTTTTGTAGCATATTAATGATAAATAGATTTTATTATGATATGAGCGTCATTATTGCGTATAATATTAGGTTAATTTTGGTACGAAAAATGTTCATCAAACAGGGAACTTTTCCTGAAATTTCCCGGTTTCTTGGTATGTGGATACCTTTAATCAAGAACAATGACTGCTTCAAAGTATGAATGAAAAAATTTTAAAACAGATAACGACATGGATGGATGAAGGCTACAGAGGTCTGGAACTCGCACATAAATATACACAATTTATGGACGAGTTTCTTACAGGTATATTTCGTTCGATAGACAGTAAGGCCCAGATAGTACTTCTGGCTACCGGCGGATACGGACGTGAAGAACTGGCCCCTTTTTCAGATATTGATATTATGTTTTTTGCGAAAAACAGGGCAAATGCCGAAGCTGCCGAGAAGGTGCTTTATGCATTATGGGACTCCGGATTGGAAATCAGCCATGCCTTCAGAACTGCTGATGAATGTATTGAAGAGGCTTTCAGGGACATCAGGACCCGGACGGCTCTCATAGAAGCCCGTTATCTTGCCGGAGATAAAAAGCTTTTTCAGATATTCAGAAACGATGTCTATCCGGCAATCACCTACCAAAAAAAGCAGGCCTTTGTCCGCGAGAAATTGAAAGAAATGGAGCAAAGACATCTGGAGTCCGGTCATTCCGTATTTCTTCTGGAACCCCATATAAAGGAAGGCGAGGGTGGGCTCCGGGACATTCATACCCTGTACTGGCTCTCGAGGGTTGCGTTTAAGAGTGAAAATTTTTCAGATCTTTCCTCTCTGATGGGAGAATATGATTATAAGAGGCTTCTGAAGGCTTATGATTTTATGCTGCAGCTGAGATATTGCCTGCACCTGGAGAGCAGAAGGAGAAACGATATTTTCTCTTTTGAATATCAGAAAAGCGTTGCCTGCCGCCTCGGGTTCAGGGACTCGAGAAAATTCAGCGGACCTGAGAGGATGATGCGGTACTATTATCTGAAGAGCAAAGTAATAAAGGATGTGACAAGACAGGTGATAGTATTATGCAGCAGGCAATTTATACCACCTCTTAAGGACCGGATCATCAGGAGGATTACGGATGAGTTTTCAGTTTCTGCCGGCAAATTGATAGCCACAAAGCAGAACCTTCTTGGAACGAACACCGACAAGATCATGGAAAGTTTTTATCTCTGCGCGAATACGGGCAAGAAGTTCAGCGAGCTGCTGAAGGAAAATATAACATCACATCTTTTAAGGATAAATAAGAGCACAAGAAATTCTTCCGTGTCCATTTTCTATTTTCTCGGGATATTCAAGAGTTCAAGGGTTTATGAAACGTTGCGGGAAATGCATGAAACCGGCGTGCTCGGGAGGTTTGTGCCGGAATTCGGCGCGTTGCGGTGGCTCGTTGTGCATGAGCCTTATCATATGTATACGGTTGATGAGCATACGCTCATTGCAATAAAGAACCTCGAAGACCTTAAGTCGACGAAATACAGGCACCTGGAGGAACTGCGGCAGATCATCAATAAACTGAAAGATCTTGACCTGCTTTTCCTGGCCATCATGTTCCATGATATCGGAAAGGCAGTGGGGAAACACCATGAGGAAGAGGGTTATAAAAGGCTGAAACATATTCTGGAGCGTTTCGGCCTTGACGGAACAAGGCGGGCCAGGATTGAATTTCTCGTAAAAAACCATATCCTTATGTCAAGGCTTGCAATGACCAGGGAGGCGGGAGATATGGACGTCATAACAAGGTTCGCAGATGTCGTCGGGGATCTCGAAAACCTCAAGGCATTGTATCTTATGACCTATGCTGACATGTCGGCCGTGAACCCCCGGTTCTGGAGTTCCTGGAAGTCGTATCTGCTGCATGAGTTATATCTGTCGACCAGCGGGTATTTATCCGGCATCAAGCAGGGAAGAGCAGAGTATATCAGAGGTCTCCGGGCTGATTACCCTGAAATCAAGTCAGAAGAACTTACACTGTTCCTGGACGAAATGCCTGACCGGTATCTGCTTTCGACGAGGAAGTCGAAGGTGATCGCCGATTACGAGCTGAGAAAAAAGGCGGCCTCGGAGTTTTTTTCTATGCGTATAGACATCAGGTCTGACGGAGTAAGCGAGATAGTCATCTGCACAAAGGACTCCCCGGGCCTTTTTTCAAAAATTGTCGGCTTCCTTTCGTCAAAAAGCCTGAATATCTTCAGCGGAAGCATATTTACCGGCAAGAAGGGGGTTGTGATTGACAGGATTTCAATTTCAAACTGGAAGGATGTCTGGTGGGAAGGGCTTGAACTGGATATTGAAAACGGGTTGAGAGCCATTATTGTCGACGAAAAACCTGTTCAGCCTGTTCAGCGAAAAGTGGAGACACGGAGTCTTTTCGATCTGTTTATAGAACTTGATAACGAGACATCTCCTGTTTTCAGCATTATTGAAATATTTACGCAGGACAGACTTGGATTATTATATGATATATCAACTGTTATGTATGAAAAGGGAATAAATATCGTTTCCGCAAGGATCAATACTGAATCCGGACTTGCGCAGGACATTTTTTATGTGCAGGTCAACAACAAAAAAATTGCCGATAATATAATACAGGAGCTCCTGTCTGAATTATGGACTCTGCTAAGAAAATAAGAAAAATATCCTATTTTATTGTCCTGGGGCTGCTTATAGGAATGGCTGCTGTGTATTTAAGAGGCCCCTATATGTCCAATACCCTGAAAAAGATTATATTGCCTGAGCTCGAAATGGCAACAGGGCATAAGGTAATTGCGCAGAAGATCTATATAAATATTTATCCCCTGTTTGTTGAAGCGAAAGAAGTGAAAATTTACGATGACGAGGGGAAAAGGATACTTCATGCGACAAGGGTCAAGGCCTATCTGAACATCTCGGGAATTATTGACAGAAACCTGATAATCCGGAGGCTTGTAATAAGGGCTCCTGAACTGACTGTTGACAGTCCGAAGGTCAGGGAACTAATGGCAAATATAGAGGCATACCTGGCGCAAAAGAGGCATAAGAAGATAAATGTTGAAATCAGGGCCGTGGAGGTGCAGCAAGGCAAAGCAGAGTATATTGATACGGGCCTTAAAACCAGTGTCGGGCTTAATGACTTCAGCGGTGAAGTAATCATCGGAAAGATACAGAGACTGAAGGCTTCGGTCAGGAAAGTAATAGTGAAAAAAGAGGGATGGCCTGAATTATCCGCGGAATTGTCTTCTGATATGCTGCTGAAAGAGGGGGCGCTCCAGATTAATAAGCTCATATTAAACTCTTTTGATTCACAGGTTGCCGCCTCGGGAAAATACGAAGGGGACGCGCTGAAGGTAAAGACCGGAATCAGGCTTTTTGTTAAAACAGTAAAGGAAATATTCCATTTAGTTACGCCTGGGGAGGGCAGACTGGATGCAGAAGGAGACATAACATATAAAGATAAAAATATCTCTGTTGACATGAAGCTGTCTGGGGAATTTTATCTCCAGACTCTGATGGAACTGCTCAAAGTAAAGGAGAAGATAGAGGGGCTTGTTGATGTAAATGGCGAGATTAAGGGGCAGCTGGACAATATAAAAGGGGCCGGCACGGCAACCCTGCACAAGGGAAATCTCTACGACGTTGATATAGATTATTTAAAGTCTGCTGTCTCCTACGCAAATGGTGTCATGAGTTTTAATAACGCGGAAGGCAAACTGTATAATGGTCAGGCAAAAGCGTCTGCTTCGATAGCACTCCCTGTGGTCAATACTTTTACACTTGACATTGATTTTTCCAACGCAGACAGTCCTCCTTTATTCAAACTGATCGGATGGGACCCCGGTATACAGGCAGGAAAGGTAACCGGAGTGCTTCATAGTTCAGGAGAGACGTTCAATCCCGCAGGCCATTTTCAATACAGGAGTCTCAGCCGGGGAGAGGACGTACCGGGAAGAATCAGGGACATTTCAGGTAATTCCGTTACTTCCAGCACAACCATAGAGAGAGGGAACGACGTGCTGGGAAGAATCAGGGACATTTCAGGGACCTATGCTATGAACGGCCCGCTGCTGACCTTGTCTGATCTGAAACTTAATTCCGAAAAGACGAGTGTCTCTGCGAAGGGCCTTGTAGACATCGAAAGAAAAACATTGAACATGGACTGGGCTTTAAAATCAGGAGATGTTACTGATATCACTTTGCCCTATTACAGCAAGCTCCAGGGAAAAGGAGAGTTCTACGGCAAGGTGGCCGGTCCATTTCATGATCCGGTCATCAGTGGAAGGGTGAAGATCGAAGATCCTGTTATTGAAGGTTACCGTTCAGGCCTGTTGGATGTTGACCTGGTCTACAGGAAAGACCTTTTCCATATAAATGAATTTGTTCTGAAACGCGGTGATGAACTGCACCGTCTAACGGGAGATATATATTTCAGAAATGCGAAGAATTTATTTGAATTGGCCGGCGCTGAATACAAGTTACATGCAGTATTAACAAACGCCGGAATAGAAAGCTTTGTAAAAATATTTTATCCGGATTTTAAGGCCACCGGAATATTTTCTTCTGATTTTACTATCAGTGGCACTGCGAAAAGCCCTGCTGTTCATGGGACGGCCTCGCTTTTCAAAGCGTCTTTCTATGACGTGCCATTTGATACGGCTTCCCTTGAACTGGATTATGATGACAAGAAACTTTCCATCTCGAAACTGAGGGCCAAAAAGGGCAGCACTCTTTTGCAGGGGGATTTTACTCTGTTTCCGGACGCTACTTTTTCATATAAGGCCTATTCTGATAAGGCCAGGCTCAGCGACCTTGTGCCGAGGCCGATACAGGGAGAGGCCTTTTTAAGCTTAAAGTCAGAAGGAATGGGCGCTTTTGATGACCCGACAGTAACGCTGGAGGCAAAGATAACTGACAGCGTAGTGAAAGGCAGGCATATCGGCGGCGGCGTAATGACAGCTTTAATAAAGAACAAAAATATTACGGCAAAGGCCAAATTGTTGAACGACAGGGTGACCATAGATGCAAAAGGACGGCTTGAAGGCGAATTGCCCTGGGACGCAAACGTTAATATTCAGACCGGCAGGTATGATTTTCTGGTCACGTCCTTATTAAAGGATGTACCTGAAGACCTCATCTTAAGTTTGAACGGATCTGTAATGCTGCGGGGCACCAGAAAACAGATATCCGCAACTTCAACAATAAAGCATATGGTCCTTTCAATGTATGGATACAGTTTTACGAGTGAGAATGAACTGGCCCTGGAGTTACACGACAGGAAACTTTTGTTAAATACCATTTCGCTGCGCAGCGGGGATACACAACTCAGTGTGAAAGGCGGGCTGACTATAGGAAAAGAGTACGACCTTAATTTTGAAGGAAGTTCCGAGCTTTCACCTTTTAAAAGTCTTTCCAGCAGACTTGGACTCTTAAAAGGGAAGGCCAGGGTTGTAATGGAAATAACAGGGGGATGGGAAACGCCGAAAATATATGGAGGCATCTCGCTCCAGGACGGCGCTGTCGGGTTAAAAGACTATCCTCAAAGAATCAGCTCTTTGAACGGGTATCTCTATATGGATAATGACAGGGTGGTCCTCCAAAAGCTATCAGGCAAAATAGGGGGGGGAGACGTTGATATTTCGGGAATCCTCTATCTGCGCAAATTCGCCTTCAAACGTTTTTATGTCGAAGCAAAATTAACGAACATATCGACAGCTGTTTCAAAGGATTTTAATATAAATTTCGGGGGGAACATTCTCTATAAGGGGACCCCGGCCTCCCAGGCTGTCTCGGGTGATATAAATATAAATAATGCCCGGTATCGTGAAAGGGTCGAATGGAAAAGCTGGCTGTTAGGGACAAAGGCCGCTGAGAAGCTAAAGACCGAGATATCGAACCTTGAAAATGCGGAACTGAATATCAGAATTATCGGGAAAAACAATATGTCTATTGATAATAACGTCGCAAGGGCGCCTGTTACTGCGGACATGGTTTTACGGGGAACCATATACCGGCCGGTCCTTTTCGGCAGGCTTGAGTCGAAGGAAGGCACCGTGTATTTCAGGAACAATGAATTCAGGATCCTTCATGCCAGCGCGGATTTTGTGGACCCTAAGAAAATGGCCCCTGTTATGGAGATCGCTGCGGAGACAACTGTATCAGGCTACAACATAAAGATGAACCTTGAAGGCCAGATCGACCATTTCAACATGTCGCTTTCTTCCGACCCGCCGTTGAAAGAGATGGACATTTTTTCTCTCCTGACTGTCGGAAAGACCAGCGGCGAAATGAAGGGGCTTGAGGGCGGAATCGGAGCTGGGGAGGCCACCTCGTTTGTGACCGGAAAAATGCAGGACGTTATGGAAGAACGTCTCAGGACAATAACCGGATTGGACAGATTTCAGATCGATCCTTATGTTTCGAGGACTACGGGAGCGGTCGTGCCGAGGGTTACAGTCTCAAAGAGACTCCTCGGAGACAAAGTCTTTATTACCTATGCAACGCCGGTAGGTTCTTCAGTAGAAGAACAGATAATAAAGCTGGAATACTTCGTGGCCAAGAACGTCTCCCTCATCGGAGTGCGTGACGAGAGGAGCATAATCGGAGGTGATATCCAGTTCAGGTTTGAGTTTAAATGATACATAAATTTACTGAACACTCAAAAAGTCGTCGGTCCGGCTTGTCTGGAATGACAGTTGCCGGGTATTACAGGACTATTTACGATTACATCAAATTTAGAGTAAGAGGAAATAAAAGGCATTTATCCGCGCTCTGGAAAACGGCGCTGGCCGTATGTTTTATTTTTTTTTCCTATTGTGCCCCGGCCTTATGTTCCGGTAAATCTGTCATAGCCGGGAACCTTGAAATAACTGGATTGCATTCGATAGGACAGGATGAATTCATCAATCTGCTGGGCTTTAAAAAAGGGGATGCGGTAGATGAAAATCTGCTGAGAAAGGGGATAAAAAGGGTCTTTTTAAAGGGGATCTTCGAAGATATTTCGATCGATGTCTCTGAAGGAGATGATCATCGGATTACAGTAAATGTCAAAGAGAGAGAATTCATAAATAAAGTTCGGATAAAAGGAAATTACCCGGTTTCCGCAAAAAAGATCGCAGAGCTTTTCCTTTTGAAGGAAGGCCAGGTCATGCGCTACGATCTTATCCCCCAGGCAAAAGAAGAATTGAAAAAAGAGCTTTCTCTCTATGGATTCCCTCAGGCCCTGATTGAAGTGGAAGTTGTCAGGGACAAGAAACCATACAGGGCGGATATTAATGTACTGATTGATGCGGGCAAGCCTCTTGTTATAAAGACCCTGCTCATAGCGGGGACTGAGCTGGATATAAGAAATTCTCTTAAAACGAAACCGGGAGATGTTTATGATCAAATCAGACTTAAGGAAGACTTGAAACAACTCACGGAACAGCTTAAAAAGGAGGGATATTATAAACCTGCCGCCGGCCCCTATTCATACCGCGACGGAGAACTTGAAATAGCGGTAGTCCCCGGGAAAAAATTGACTGTTTCCATGGAAGGGAACAAGGCCATTTCTCAAAAGGATCTGATGAAGGACGTGCCTTTTTTCGAAACGGAAACATTTAGTGATGAAGCGATTTCTGAAGCCATCGCCAAAATGATCTTTCGCTATCATGAGGCCGGCTATGCGTCTGCTCAGATAGCTCCGGTCACAAATACTGATGAAGATACGATCCATATTACATTTTTTATATTCGAGGGAGATAAATACATTATAAAAAGCATGGATTTTATCGGCGCGATCTTGCCGCACGAGAAATTGCAGGAAGTAATAAGCCTGAAAAAGGGGGGAGTATATAACTCTGATATGTTGGAGAAGGACAGGGATTCTTTAAAGGAAATTTACGGAGCGCTTGGCTATCTCGAAGCAGATATCAGGGAGTTTAAAACAAAGATTGATGAAAAGGACAAGACAGTGGATATAACTGTAGATATTCATGAGGGTGAGAAGACCGAGATAAACGATGTCGATGTCGCAGGTGTCGGGCCCGACGAAAAGGAAAAACTCATGAAAATTATCGCGCTTAAGCAGGGAGATCCATATAACGAGGTTGACATTTCAGATGCCAGATTTAAGATCCTTGACTATTACAGTGAGCAGGGATATGCCAACATTGATGTTACAATAGAGAGAAATATCGGGGGACACAAGGTTTCACTTAAATTCAATGTGACAAAAGGGACCAGGAAGTTCATTGGAAAGGTGATAATAACCGGCAATAAGGCAACCAAATATGTGGTCATAAAGCGGGAACTGACGAAAGCGGAAGGCGAGCCATACAGCTTCAGAACTCTTGCGACCGATCGGCAGAAATTATATAAGCTCGGGTTGTTTACGAATGTTGATATCGAAACTCTTAACAGGGGCGAAGACAGTGAGGACATTCTGATAAGGTTAAAAGAGGGGAACCCAGGCGCTTTTGAATTCGGCGTCGGCTATGGAGACTACGAGCAATACAGGGGATTCATTCAATTGAGCTACCGGAACCTCTGGGGCATGAACAGACAGGGCTCATTAAGGGCCGAGATAAGCGGCCTGGAGAAGAGGCTAATTTTACAATATTATGAACCGTGGTTTATGGGAAACGATTTGCCTTTCAGAGTCTTGTTGCTGCGTGAACAGAAAAAAGAAATCAATATCCCGGGCGGGGACACAATATACAAACTTAAAAGGACTACGGCGTCGGCAGGCTTTGAAAAGCAGCTGTCTCCTAAAGTCAAAGCAGATATATATTATGAGTTTTCCCTCGTAAATACCTATGATGTGCAGCCTGATGTTATATTGAGCAGGGAAGACGTCGGTACCCTTGTAATAAGCAGCTTAAAGAGTTCTGTTACATACGATACCAGGGACAATCCCTTTGATCCGTCCCACGGCCTGATTGCCGGGCTCTCCGTGAAGGCTGCATCGCCTCTTCTTGTATCCGAAACTTTTTTTAATAAATTTGAGGCATATGCGAGCGTCTTTCATAAACTGCACAAGAGGGTTGTCCTTGCGGTATCAGCAAGAGGAGGTCTGGCATTTGGAATGGGGAATACAGATGAACTGCCGATCGTTGAAAGGTTTTTTCTCGGCGGAGGGACTACTGTAAGGGGCTATGAACAGGACACCCTCGGGCCGAAAGGAGATGACGGCACCCCCATAGGAGGGAACGCATATCTCGAGGGCAATATTGAATTGAGGACAGCGATCGGGAGGGGTTTTTCGTTGGTCCCGTTTCTCGATATGGGAAATGTATGGATAAAGGCGAACGATATGGATCCGGCTCATCTTAAATATACTACCGGCCTGGGTTTGCGCTATGAAACGCCGGTCGGTCCTCTGCGGGTCGATTACGGGATCAAGCTGAACAGGAGCCCTGACGAAAGCCGGGGCGCATTTCATTTCAGTATAGGGCATGCTTTTTAGTGGGAAAGGAAAGGTTTTGAAACTTATCATGCAAGACAGACCCTTTTTTGTTTTCTTTTGTTTACTCTTTGTTTTACTGATCGGCCATGCATGTGAGGCAGATGGGTTTAGCGACTGGGTGGTGGCGTTTGTGGATGATGACGCGATAACAAACAGTGAATTGCAGGAGCAATATCGTGAAACGCTCAAATTGACACCTGATATTACAAAGGACGAAGTCCTGAATACAATGATCAACAGGATACTGATCTTGCGTGAAGCGAGAAGATACAGGATTGAAAGGGCAACACCCGAGGAAGTGATCAAGGAATATATAGATCTCAAGGAGAGGGCCTTTATCCGCGTGCCGGAGACAGAGATAGAAAAATATTATAAAGAAAACAGCGCCATGTTTCCGGGAAAGGAATATGATGACGTTCGTGACGACATAGAGCAATATCTTATCGAAAAAGAGCTGAACGTAAGACTCAAAGAGACCCTGCGGGAGCTTAGAAAGACGGCTTATATAAAAATTCTGGGCAAATAATGAAAAGAGGGAAATGTTATAGTTCAGCAGAACTGAAGAGTATCAGAACAGCAGTTGGGATAGAATATTCCCTCGCGCCTGAGGTTTCACTATTTTCTGTTTATTCAACTGCCGCTGCACTGCTGCGCCGCTGCGCCGCTGAACCTGCTCCCTCGCCTGTCATATGAAAATTCAGAACCGCGGGCAGGTAGCAAGCTGGTGTCTTTTTGATTTCGCCAATTCGAGTTATTCAGCTGTTATCGCCGCGGTCGTCTTTCCGGTTTATTTTGTGTCTGCTATCGCAGGGAGCGCAACAGGCCAGGGGGACTTATGGTGGGGAAGGGCCATATCAGTCAGTATGGCTTTTGTTGCAATCACTTCTCCTTTCCTCGGCGGGATTGCCGATTATAGCGGCAAGAGAAAAAGGCTTCTCTTTTTTTATACCCTCTTATGTGTCCTGTCTGTCGCTTCTTTTTCTCTGTTGCACAAGGGTATGCTCCTGGAAGGTTTTATGCTTATGGTACTAGCCAATATCGGCATGGAGGGGGGGCTCGTTTTCTACAATTCCTTTCTGCCTGAAATATCCGGCAGGGAATATCAGGGGAGGGTGTCAGCCTGGGGGTATGCCGTAGGTTACGCGGGATCCATATGTTCCCTTTTGCTTGTCCTCCCCCTCGTAAAACATGGACGTTATAATGAAACGTGGTTTATTGTATCCCTATTCTTTCTGGGTTTCGCCCTGCCGGCCTTTTTTTATCTGCCCCGGGACAGAAAAAACAGCATGTCTGTTTTCAGTGCCGCGGTTAAGGGCGGCCGGAGTTCGTTTGCAACGCTGAGAATAATGCTGAAGAATCAGCCGCTCAGAAGGTTCATGCTGGCGTATTTTATTTATGAAGACGGGGTGAATACGGTGATCGTTTTTTCGAGTATTTTCGCTTCAACCACCCTGAAGTTTGCTGTAGGCGAATTGATAATGCTTTATATAATTGTGCAGGTAACGGCCTTAGCAGGAGCTTTTATCATGGCTAGGCCGATCGATGCATGGGGCCCCAAGAGGGTCCTTCTCCTGTCCCTGCTTGCCTGGTCCGTTGTCTCGGTTTCAGCCTTTTTCATTGAATCAAAAAGTCATTTTTTGATTTTGGCCGGTGTCGCGGGCCTCGGACTAGGGACGGTCCAGGCGTCCAGTCGTGCGTTCTTCACGCAATTTATTCCCCGTGCACATGAAAGCGAATACTTCGGAGTGTATTCTCTTGCAGGAAAATCATCTGCTGTTATGGGACCGCTGCTTTTCGGCACTGTCTCTTCGGCGTTTGGCAGTCAGCGACCCGCCATTCTTGTCATATCAGTTTTTTTTGTCGCCGGGTCACTTATTATCAGATATGTACATGGCGGAGGACCGAATATCGAACGGCTTGATAACACATTATGAAAAAAAACAACGCTGACCGTTTATTATCAAGCTATCTGCTGTGGGGAATGGCCTCAGTCGCTGTCTTTATTTTTTTTGCCGCGCTTCTGATGTTTGCTGTTGTTCAGGAGAAAACAGATATGGTCCTTTATTTTATTATGCTGCTTTCCGGTTTCCTCTGGATCGGGGCCACCTCTGTCAGCCGTCATGTGTTCGTTATGCTGAAAAGGTATATCGGAAAGGAGATAAGCGTCCTGGAGTTTTTGTCCACGCAGTTAATTGTGCTGCTGTTTCCGTTTTTATACCTGAAGCTCAAAAGGGAAGTACAGGGCTATCTGGAAAAAGAAGTGAGTTCAGGCAGTGGTGAAGAAACAAAGTAGCCCGGGTCCTATGACAGGCGTTCAACTGTCAGCAATCAGCTGTCAGTGGAAAAGCGGAATATCGGTCGAGTTCGGCATAGCGCATATAGTCTTGTGTTGGCTTTTTCTTGCTGAAAGCTGATCGTTTGACTACTAGTCCTATGAAACTGACGAAACAGCCGTCCTGCCCGTAAGTTCATCCATGACTGTTTTAACACTTACGATCTTGTCTATCCTGCTGGCGTTTGTTCCGACAGTGTAAAGCGATTCTTCCTTATCGGAGTTGTATCCGGCCGAACTCAGGAGCCCATTGCATATGCAGAAATGATTTTCATTGCTTTCCTTTGCAGGACAACGGGTAAATTTGCCTTCCGAGTCTTTCAGAAGAACATAGCCTTTATCACATTTAGGAGTCCTGAGTTTCTTTAGTGAGGATTGGTACATGGGAGACTGCCTGATTACCCTGAACGGCAGTCCGCATGGAGAGCCGGGTTTGTCCGCAACAATGATATCCTCCTCTGTTGCATCCACAACAGCCTTTTTATACAGCGGAGTTGCGCTGCTTTCCTCTGTAGCAAGAAATCTTGTGCCCATCTGAACGCCATTTGCGCCCATCTGCATAAAGCGTACGATATCAGCATGAGTATAAATACCACCTGCCACTATAACAGGGAAATCACCGTATTTAATGGCCATGTCCTTTACCGGCGGCAAAAGATTTTCGAGCTTGTTTGATTCCAGATCGATCTGGTCCATCTTAAACCCGAGATGTCCTCCGGCAAGAGGACCTTCCAGGACAACCGCATCCGGTCTGTAGCCCAGCCGTTCCCATTTCTTACAGATGAGTTCCAGTGCGCGGGCAGAAGAAACTATGGGTATGAGCGCGGTGTCCTTTGGAGGCTGGATGGCAGGAAGGCCCAAAGGCAGTCCGGCCCCGGAGATGATGAAGTCAGCGCCTGCATCGATAGATGCCCTTACGGAATTCTCATAATCTCTGACAAGGGCCACCATGATGTTTATCCCGACAAATCCATGAGAGGCCTTTGACAGAGAAATCTCTTCATAGGTCGCCTCGTAGGTATTGTGCTTTTTGCCGGTCCTTTTGGAAACGAGCCGGTCAAGACAGGCGCTGGAAACAATGCCGACACCTCCTTCGTCGGCAACAGCTCTTGCCAGGGGATGCAATGATACGCCAACGCCCATTCCGCCTTGTATAATGGGAACTAATACTTTTTTATCCTTAATTATGAGCGGCGATAACGACGGTTCCAATTTCAGAATTATCTCCTCAATTATTTATTCTTACGTATTGCATAATAATTATGCAGGCAAGCCTGTGTTCCTAACATGAAAATGATAAACCGAACAAAATATAATTGCTTATTATAACCTATTTTATCAAGAAAAATGTTTTTGAATTTATGAAGATATGATGGCTTAATATGTTGACCCTTTTATAATAATTTCAAATGATTTAAAATAACAAAAAAATCATGAAAGGAAACGATATGCTTTCTCAACGGGCAGCAAAGATTAAGCCGTCACCGACTCTTGCCATAGATTCCCGGGCAAAAGCCATGAAGGCCGCAGGCATGGATGTTATTAATTTTGGAGTAGGAGAGCCTGATTTTGATACGCCGGAGAACATCAAAGAAGCAGCCATAAAGGCCATGAGGGACGGCTTTACAAAATATACCCCGGTTGGCGGTATAGATGCCCTTAAGGATGCTGTCATCGAAAAGTTCAGGGCGGACAACGGCCTTTCTTACAAAAGGGAGGAAATAATCGTTTCCTGCGGCGCAAAACACAGTCTTTATAATATTGCACAGGCCTTGTATGGGGCCGGAGACGAAGTAATCATACCTTCTCCGTACTGGGTGTCGTATCCTGATCAGGTTTTATTAAACGATGCGACCCCGGTTTTTGTCAAAACATATGTATCTGATTCATTTATGGTCAGACCCGAGGCCCTTGAAAAATGTGTGACAAAAAATACCAGGGCCCTTATCCTGAATTCACCTTCCAACCCGACCGGGATGATTTACGATAAAGAGACCCTCGAAAAGATAGCCGAGTTGGCCGTTAAATATAATTTTTATATTATTTCCGATGAGATATACGAGAAACTTATATACGACGGCGCCAGGCATGTCAGCATAGCGTCCCTCGGCAGAGAGGTGAAAGAACGGACTATTGTCGTTAACGGTTTGTCAAAATCCCATGCAATGACGGGCTGGAGACTCGGGTATGCGGCGGGTCCTGCTGATGTAGTAAAGGCCATGACCAATATACAGAGCCAGTCGACCTCTAACCCTAATTCCATTACACAGAAGGCAGCTGTCGAGGCCCTGACAGGTCCTCAGGATTTTACCGACATGATGCTTAAGGAGTTTGATAAAAGAAGGCGTTATATTGTGAGTGAGCTTTCCTGCTGTCAGGGATATTACCTGCGCGATGCCTTCGGGCGCTTTCTATGCATTTCCGAATACCTCTCTGATTTATGGCCGCCGGTTCGGGGACAAAAAGATATCGTCTTCAGGCGACCTCGCTCTTTATCTCCTCGAAGAGGCAAAGGTCGCCCTGGTCCCCGGCGAAGCCTTCGGGGACGATGACTATGTAAGACTTTCTTATGCGACCTCCCTGGATGATATCAGGAAGGGCATCGAAAGAATCAGGGAAGCGATAAGCAGGCTGGAAGTTCCGGCTTAGATGACGGGGTCTTTTCGTTCCGGCTATGTTTCGTTTATCGGCAGGCCCAATGTCGGGAAGTCAACGCTTCTGAACCTTGTCCTGGGCCAGAAGATCGCCATTGTTGCCGGCAGGCAGCAGACAACCAGAAACAGGATATTAGGAATAAAAAACTACCCTGAGGCACAGATCATTTTTGTGGATACCCCTGGTATCCATACGCCCAGACATGCGCTGGGGAAGATTATGGTCAAGACAGCCAGGGAAGTCCCGGCTGAAATGGACCTGGTTGTCTTTGTTGCTGAACCGAAGGCTGTCGACAAGGACAGAGATATCATCAAATCTTTTAAAGACCTCGGTAAACCTGTAATACTCCTGCTGAACAAAATAGACAAGATCAGGAAGCCGGAGATTTTATCTCTCATTGCCGCCTACAGGGACATTTTTCCCTTTAAAGAGATCATCCCGGTATCTGCCATCAAGAACGACGGGGTCGATCTCTTCCTCAAGAAGGTGCTCGAGTATCTTCCGTTTGGCCCCAAATATTACAGCGACGACATGGTCACAGACTTGATGGAAAGATTTATGGTCTCCGAGATCATAAGAGAAAAAATAATAGAAAATACCTCTGAAGAGATACCGCATTCCGTTGCTGTTGAAGTAATCAGCTGGAACGAAAAAAAAGACGGGCTGCTGGTAATCGGGGCCAATATTTATGTTGAAAGAGAGGGGCAAAAAGGTATAATAATAGGCAATAAGGGAAAGCTGTTGAAGCATATAGGGACTATGGCCCGTCTGGATATAGAAAAACTTCTGGATGCAAGGATATTTCTTGAATTATGGGTAAAGGTCAAAAAAGGCTGGCGTGATGATAAAAACATGCTGAATGAGTTGGGGTACCGATAGATGCTTGTGGAGATGAAGGTAGAAGGCCTGTTGTTTGATCCGAGAAGCAATATGTATATACTTTTGCTGAAGGAAGTTGACGGCGCCGGCACACTTCCGATCTGGATCGGCAAGCCTGAAGCTGATTCTATTGCTTTGGCCCTCGGAAAGGTGGCCACTCCGAGGCCGCTTACCCATGATCTGGTCAAGAACATTGTTGACGGGCTCAGGGTAAAGATCATCAAGATAGTTGTCACCGAAATAACGGACAACACCTATTATGCGCTTATTTACCTGAATGACGGCAAAAAAGAGACACTGGTCGATTCCCGTCCGAGTGACGCCGTGGCTGTTGCCTTGAGGGCCGGCGCCCCTATCTTCGTGGAAGATAATATTATGGCGACACGCTCAGCTGACGAACTCGATGAATGGCTCAAAAATCTTAAGCCGGAAGATTTCGGAAATATTATGTAATGCTGCAAAGAACAGAAGGTATTGTCTTAAAGACCAACCCTTTTGGTGAAGCTGACCTTATAGTCACACACATTACAAAAGACTGCGGAATAGTAAAAACCTTTGCAAAAAGCCCCCGCAAGATCAAGAGCAATTTCGGCAGCAGTCTGGAGCCTCTTACATACTCGAAAATAGCCTTTTGGGGAAGAGAGGACAGTTCACTGCCGAGGTTGGTACAGTCTGATATTGTATATCCCTTTCATTCTTTAAGAAGTTCGTTCAACTGTTTTTTGAAGGTTTCCGAGATCTTCGAATTAACAATTAATTTTGTGCCTGAAAGAGATACAGGCAACAGGGTCTATTCCCTTCTGCTGAATACACTCCTGGCCATGGAAGCGGACGGCCACGCGGGTCTGATCATGCTTTTTTATAAGCTAAAACTTCTTGAGATAGCCGGGTATCTGCCGGGTCTTAACGTTTGCGGAAGGTGCGGCCGTAAAGGAAATGTATTTTATCTTTCCCACGGGACTGTTTTATGCGGCAGATGCTCACAGGACCGCAATCCTTCACGCAGTCTTTCTCCTGCGGTGATAAGTCTGTGCATGAATCTTCTTGGCTGGGACATGAATAAGCTGGGCCGTATAAAGCCCGCGGAAAAAATAGTACAGGAACTGACCGCACTGCTTGATGAGCATGTAAAATATATAACGGAACGGACCATCAGGACAAGGGCATTTAAGGGACTCGAAAAAAACTAATGTGCCGGGACCGCGCCCGGAGTGGAGCGATTGTCTGCGCCGCTTGAGCGAACCTGCAGGTGCGGCTGAGTTGCGTTGATAATTTTTCGATTGAGACGCAGGTAAGACAGGCCTGAAGAGGTGACGCAAAATGGAAATTTGGGTTTTTCGAGTCCCCGGTCGTCCCCTGAAACCTTATTTTAAGGTTCTCTCAGTCTTTCTTCCTCTTCCTGAAGGGTTTTACAGTCAATGCACATTGTGGTGACCGGTCTTGCTTCAAGCCGCTGAATATTGATCTCATTCCCGCAATCCTCGCAGATACCGAATATCCCGGTTTCAACACGCTCAAGTGCCTGCTCGATTTTCTTCAAAAGACGCTGTTCCCTGCCTCTCAGGCGTAACATGAAATTTCTGTCGGTTTCAGCGGAGGCCTGATCTCCCAAATCAGGGAAAATGGTCTGTCCCGGCAACTCGTTCAGTGCCACTTCAGCTTCGTTCAGCAGCATTTCCTTCTGATGAAGCAGTTTCAGCTTTATCTGCTGGATCTTTGTTTCACGCGGCGAAAGTTTTTGCCCTGATGTGCCTGACGATCTTTGTTGTTTCAGGAGCTTTATGAGAGATTTTTTCATTTTTTGGCGATAAAACAGCCTTTTTCCGTCTTGCCGCGGTCTTTTCTTTCTTTACTGAAGAAGCTTTGACAGTTTTTTTATTCACATTTTGTTTGATTTTTTTTACGGTTGACATATCAACTCCTGTTTTCAATTTTGATAGCCTAACAAAATAAATCTTCGTTAGTCAAGACAGTCAGCACGGCATGCATGTTAATTGAATACGGTAATTATTCCAGGCGTCTTATTTGAAATCATTACGGGATTTTATAAATTCGATCAGGGCTTTTCTGCTTTCCGAATCGATATCTATAAATTTGATTCCGATGCCCGCGTCCTCATCCGGCACATTATGAATCTTAATATGTATGACCTCTCCTTTGATATTCAACGGATTATCAAGACCCGGCACAACAAGAGATAAATCGACGATCTCGCCGATTTCATGATGTCTTCTGGTATTAATGAATATGCCGCCTCTGCTGACGTTCTTGGTGTATTCGGTGATAAATTCATTGTAACTGTTATATGAGACCTTTAGTGAGGCGTTGAATCTTCCGTCAGTACGTTCATTATTTGCGCTCAACTCATTATTCTTCAGAGAAGAGATATCAATCAGGGCCCCGCAGGACGGACAAGGGAATTCCGGAAAAGGGTTCTCCTCAGCATATGAGGCAGGTATAATCTCCCTGCACTGAGGGCAACGCTGCTCTGTTCTTTTAAAGACCCATCTGATTTTGCAGGCATCAAATATTATATTTTAATGTTTATAATTATTCAATATTATGCCAGGGCAAAATACTGCATGCAAAGGATATCTTCATGCGATTAATATATGACGACAGCCGGATTAAGTGATGTTATTATCTTCATAATAAGTTCAATTTTAGAAAGTATAGTAAACGTAGAAAGGTGTGAGGGTTTAGAAAGAAAAGGTGAAAAAGGTTTACGGGAGCGGCACTGTTTATTTCTTAACTCAGTCTGGTTGTTATCAGCGGGATGATCCTCCTTTTTAGCGGAAAAGCCCGTTAAGCTGTTATTATTGACAACCCGGCTTATCTATGAGATATTTGTCTGGGGGATGTTTAGGGCTTTCGGCTCTTAAAAAGGTTGTTCAGCAGGAAAGATAGAGGGCGCTTCAGAGCAATAAAATAAATGACAGGAGTGATTGAATATGAAAAAAACAGTTGTTTTTGCGGTGATTCTGATTCTGATCGCAGGTAACGCATACGCAAAGGAATTCAAAGTAAAAAAGGACGAGGGGTTTTACGATGTCGAAGCAAAAATTGACAATAATCCGCCTGTAGTCGGCAACAATAATATATCAATCGAGATAAAAGAGAAATCAGGCAAATATGTAACGAATGCAAAAGTCGTGGTGGAATATTCAATGCCGGCGATGCCCGGTATGCCGGCGCATGCATTATAAGGAACCGGCGGCAGTGAGCGGCAATATCTACAAGGCTGTGATGAATCTTTCCATGGCAGGGTCCTGGAACATAGAGGTGAAGATAAAAAAAGAAGATAAGACCGGAAAGGACAACAAGACCAGAACGGTCAAGTTTAATGTTGACGTGCATTGACATATTGAGCGAACGCAAGAAATCCCTGTCTTTCAAGCCTGAGGGCCTGCATAGCTGCTGCTTTGACATTCATGCCGCAGTATGAGATATTTATTTTGGGTGGCCATCAGGCTAATGGAATTTACAGAATGGCAGTACAGTGCTGGAAATGAAGTATACTGAAAGTAATAAAATAAAGGATAGGAGTTTACGGCTTATGAAAAAGACAATGTTTTTTGCGGTGATTTTGCTTTTGGTTGCGGGTATCGCCTCTGCTAAGGATTACGAGATCAAAAAGAAGGCGGGTCAATTTGATGTTGTGGTGAGAATAGACAAAAACCCCCCTGTTGCAGGTGAGAACAATATATCCATCGAGATCAGGGACTCCGCGGGCAAGTCTGTGACCGATGCGAAGGTCGGCGTGGATTATTCGATGCCGGCGATGCCGGGAATGGCTGCGATGCATTATAAAACTGATACGACAGTGAGCGGCAACATGTACAAGGCAGTGATGAATCTTTCCATGTCCGGTTCCTGGAATATAGACGTAAAGATAAAAAAGGACGGCAAGACCAGTACAGTCAAGTTTAATGTGGACGCCCATTAATCGTTTGCTGTTTCTGTCCGGAAGCGAGTTGAGAGTGAGAGTTGGCCTCTCTCCCTCTTATTTTCTGATATCTTTATTTTCCATTGCTATTTTTTTTCTCGTATCTCTTTCGCCCCGGGGAGTTTCTGCAGAAAGCGGCCGTCTGCTCCTGCAGGATGTGATTCAGGAGGCGCTGAAGAGCAACCCCGATATACTTTCGTCTGAAGCGAGGACCACAGCTTCCGGGTATAAAATACCCCAGGCCACTAGCCTCCCTGACCCGATGTTCATGTTCGGCTATCAGAACGAAGGCTGGGAACGATATACCTTAGGCGAAGCGATAGGGGCAAAATGGATGTTCTCTGCTTCCCAGAAGTTCCCGTTTCCGGGCAAGTTGCCCCTGAAAGGTGAAATGACTTCCAGGGACGCTGAGGGACAACAGGCGTACTCTCAGTCTGTCAAACTTAAAGTCGTTGCTAATATCAAGGCACTTTACTATGACTTGTTTCTCTCGTATAAGGATATAGACCTTATACAGGATAAAACGGTTCTCTTTCAGAAGATTGAAGATGCGGCACTGGCCCGTTATTCTACAGGCCTGGGAATGCAGCAGGAGGTATTGACGGCCCAGACAGAGAAGTACATGCTCATGGAAAGGGAGGAGATGCTCAGGCAGAAAATTGAATCGCTTGAGGCTATGCTGAATGCTGCGACAGGAAAGGCCGTGGGTTCACCTCTTGCGAGACCCGCAGAACTCTTACCGTCTTCTAATAATAACAATATGGAGAAACTAATCAGACTGGCTGAAGAAAACTCACCTGAATTAACAATAAAGCAAAAAATGCTGGCCTCCTCGGAAGTTAAACTGCATCTGGCTGAAAAGGATTACTATCCTGATTTTACCGTAACCGGTACTTACGAAAAAAGGGGCGGCATCTATATGGACATGTGGAGCCTTACCACCAGCTTTTAATATCCCGCTTTATTACAGGCAGAAACAGAGACAGGCTGTTAATGAGGCAAAGGCCAATGTGGAGGCGGCGACGCATGAGATAGCGGCGACTAAATTGCAGATTTCTTCTGCTATACGAGATAATTATTCGATGACGAGAACAACGGAAAAGCTTATGGACTTATACAACAACGGATTAATACCCAAGACAAGACAGGAGTTTGAGTCTGCGCTTGCAGGGTATATTACAGGAAAGGGTGAAGCCTCAGGTGTCATAACCAGATTGAAGGCACTGATTGATTTCGAAATGCTCTACTGGGGACAATTTGTTGAAAGGGAGAAAGCGCTGGCAAGGCTGGACGCCTTGACCGGTACTATGGGGCAAGTGTTGGAGGATGCAGGCAAATGAAAAAGAACTATCTGGCGATACTTTTCGCGATTATTTTAGCCGTCGGCCTATTCGTCTACTTTATTAAACCGGGGCCGGGGAAGCCGCCCCGGGAAGCTTCTCCGAAGACGGCAACCGCAAAGACGGAGTCAGCCCCTGAACAGCAGCAGAACCTAAGTGGTGGGGCCGCACCTGTGAAGGCCGAAGGCACCCCGCAACAGGATGATGAAGAAGAAGCCCCGACAGTTGAGATACCTGTCGACAAACAGAGGATGATCGGCGTGAAAACTGTTGAAGTCGGCGTAAAACCCCTTCAGCATGTAATCCGGACAGTGGGGAGGATAGAGTATGACGAGAAAAGACTCTCGACTGTTAATACCAAGATCGAAGGCTGGATAGAAAAATTGTTTGTTGATTATACCGGAAAGTATGTCAGAAAGGGTGAGCCCCTTGCTGCTGTTTATAGCCCCGAGTTGGTCGCTACACAACAGGAATTTTTGAACGTTCTGAAATGGGCCGGTCAGACAAAAGATGCCCAGGACGGGAATATGCAGAAAATGCTGTCCCGTGATGCTGAGGTGATCCTTGAGGCAGCCAGGCAGAGACTGAGATTATGGGATATTTCTGAAAAACAGATCAGTGAAATAGAAAAGACCGGGAAGACTCTCAGGACCCTGACGATCTACAGTCCTGTAGACGGATATGTCGTCCAGAAGATGGCTTTACAGGGCATGAAAGTTATGCCGGGCGAAAAACTCTTTGACGTTGCGGACCTGTCCCGGGTATGGATTATTGCGGATATCTATGAGTACGAACTTCCGCTGATAAACATTGGCCGGTCCGCTGCGATAACCCTGAGCTATTTCCCGGGCAGGGAATTCAACTCCAGAATTGATTATGTCTATCCCACGCTTTCGGCCGAGACAAGGACAATAAAGGTCCGGTTCGCAATCCCTAATCCAGGGGAAAAGTTGAAGCCGCAGATGTTTACTAACGTTGAAATTAAGGTGGACCTCGGAAAGAGGCTTGCCATACCTGACGATGCTGTCATGGACACAGGGGTAAGACAGATCGTGTATGTTGACAAAGGGGATGGCTATTTTGAACCGAGGGAGGTCAAACTCGGCCTGAGGGCGGAAGGCTTCAGGGAAGTTCTCGCAGGTCTGAAAGCAGGCGAAAAAGTCGCTTCAGCGGCTACTTTCCTTATAGATTCAGAAGCGCAGTTGAAGGGTGTTGTTCCTCTCGAAGGGCGTAAAAATTGAAGGGGATTGGAAGTCGGCAGTTGGAAAAGACTAATTCCCAATCCCGAAACCCCGACAACTATTGAATATGATATCCAGAATAATAGAATACAGCGCCCGCAACAAATTTATCGTCTTCCTGCTGATCGGCGCGCTTTGTTTGTGGGGATACTGGGCGCTGAAACATACGCCTCTGGATGCGATACCTGACCTCAGCGACACCCAGGTGATCAGTCTTCACCGAGTGGCCCGGCAGAAGCCCTGATCTTGTTGAAGACCAGATCACCTATCCGATCACCTCGACGCTCCTCGCTGCTCCCAAAGTCCAGGCTGTGCGCGGCTTTTCATTCCTGGGCAGTTCTTTTATCTATGTGATCTTCGAAGAAGGCACTGATATCTACTGGGCGCGGAGCAGGATACTCGAGTACATCAGACTCGGTAAAGGGCAAGATACCTGCTGACGTGAATCCTGTGCTGGGCCTGACGCTACGAGTCTTGGATGGGGCTTCAGTTATGCTGTGGTCGATGAAACGGGCGGTCATGACCTATCTCAGCTGAGGTCGCATGCAGGACTGGAATATAAAGCTTGCGCTTGAAAGCGTGCAGGGCGTTTCCCAGGTGGCGAGTGTGGGCGGGTTTGTAAAGCAGTACCAGATCAATATAGATCCGAACCGTCTTTCAGCGTATAACATGCCCGTCATGAAGGTCGTCGAAGCTGTCAGAAAGAGCAACAAGGACGTAGAGGGGAGGGTCGCTCGAACTCTCAGGCGCTGAATATATGGTGCAGGGGGAGGGGCTATATAAGGAACGTCCGGGACATTGAAAATATCTCGGTCGGAACCAACGGCGCCGGGCTCCCGGTCTTCGTGCGGGATGTAGCCACAGTCCAGCTGGGCCCGGACATAAGAAGAGGACTCGCTGAACTCGATGGCAAGAGGAGAAGTGGCAGGCGGAATAGTCATTGTCCGTTTCGGAGAGAATGTCCTTAATGTAATAGAACGGGTCAAGGAAAAAATCGCAAAGGACATTCAGCCCCTTCTCTGCCGCAAGGCGTGAAGATAGTCACGACGTATGACAGGTCAGAGCTGATACACAGGTCGATAGATACGCTCAAAGAAGAGATCATTAAACTGACTGTCGCGGTCAGCGTTGTCTGTCTTATATTTCTTTTCCATCTGCCGAGCGCCGTCGTCGTAATACTGACCCTTCCGGTCGCGATTCGTGATCTCCTTTATCTGTATGTATTATCTCGGCGTTACCTCGAACATCATGAGCCTGGCGGCATAGCGATCGCGATAGGCGCGATGGTCGACGCCTCAATTATCATGGTCGAAAACGCACATAAGAAGCTCGAGGAATGGGAATGCCTGATTGCGGCTGAGGGGCCTGACAGTCCTGCTGTATGCGATGCAGGGGGGAAAAGAAAGAACAGAATCGATGTAATTATTGATGCGGCAAAAGAGGTGGGGCCGTCACTTTTTTTCTCTCTTCTCGTTATTACCGTGGGTTTTCTGCCTGTCTTTACGCTCCAGGACCAGGCGGGCAGGCTGTTTAAGCCGCTGGCCTTCACAAAGACCTTTGCGATGCTCTTTGCCTCATTCCTGGCGATTACTCTGACCCCTGTTTTGATGTCGATTTTTATTCGCGGGAAGATAAAGCCCGAGGACAAAAATCCGATCGTCCACTTCCTCGGCAAGACTCTATAAGCCAAGGGTCGCCTTTTCTCTCAGGCACAGTTGTGCCATTATCGTCGTTGCATTTGTCATTGTTGCGGCCACCGCAGTGATCTTCATATTCCCGATGTTTGATATTACAGTGCTGCCGTCGGTCAAACTCGGCTCGGAATTTCAGCCGCCCCTGAACGAGGGGACGCTATTTTATATGCCGGTCACTGTGCCCGGGGCTTCAGTATCTGAGGCGTCCAAGACTCCTCAGAATGCAGGACAGGCTATTGATGACTATCCCTGAAGTCTCGCAGGTCTTTGGAAAGGCCGGGAGGGCTGAGACGGCCACTGACCCGGCGCCCCTTGAGATGTTTGAGACTGTTGTGAATCTTAAGCCGGATAACAGCCCCTCGTATACAGACAGGCTGCTGGCCTGGTTAAAGTTAAAGGACCTTCCAAAGCCCAACTGGCGAAAAGGAATGGATATAGACACACTCAAGAACGAGATTAACGATGTCCTGACTATTCCCGGCGTGTCAAATACCATTACGATGCCGATAAAGGCGCGGATAGATATGAACGCTACGGGCATGAAGACTAATGTCGGAGTAAAGGTCATCGGCCCGAAGCTCGAGGAGATCGAAAAGATCTCCAAGCAGGTGGAGGAAGCGATCAAGGATATCCCGGGTACCCGAAGCACTTATGCCGAGAGAGTCGGGACCGGCTATTTCCTCGATATAATTCCAAAGCGCGAGGAAATAGCCCGCTATGGTCTTTCGATAAACGATGTGCAGGACGTTGTGCAGACTTCGCTCGGAGGCATGAATGTGACGATCGACAGTCGAGGGCAGGGAACGCTATCCGGTGAATGTAAGGTATATGAGAGAGCTCAGAAACGATATCGAGAAGATAAAGAGGATACTCGTGCCGGTCACGCTTTCAAGCGGGCCGTCAGGGTATGGGAGGTCCCGGTGCAGGCTGAAGCTCGCGGCCGTATCCCGCTGGGCGAGATCGCTGACATTGTCATTGTGAAAGGCCCTACGGCGATCAAGAGCGAGGAGGGACTTCTCGCCAACTATGTCTACGTCGATTATTCCGGAGGCGACCTCGGGGGGTATGTGGAGTCCGCGAAGAAGAAGGTCGCCTCAGCGGTCAAACTGCCCGTGGGCTACAGGCTCCTCTGGAGCGGTGAATATGAATATATTGTAAAGATGCATGAGAGGCTGAAGACGGTCATACCGCTCACGCTTGTTATCATCTTCGTCCTCCTCTATTTTAATACGAAGTCTGTGATGAAGACGGTCATTGTGCTCCTGGCGGTGCCTTTTTCGCTTGTCGGCTCCTTCTGGCTCCTCTACCTGCTTAACTACAACATGAGCATCGCCGTATGGGTCGGCATGATCGCGCTTGCGGGTCTGGATGCTGAGACAGGTGTTGTGATGCTTCTCTATCTGGACCTCGCTTATGAGCAGTGGAAAAGGGAAGGGCGAATGAATACGGTCGAAGACCTGAAGGACTCAATCATGCATGGTGCGGTCAAGAGGATCAGACCCAAGCTTATGACGGTAGGCGTGATCCTCGCAGGTCTTATCCCCATTATGTTCAGCCACGGGACGGGCTCGGACGTCATGAAGCGCATTGCAGCCCCAATGATCGGCGGCGTTATCACTTCCGAGATCCTGGAACTGACTATTTATCCGGCTATATACCTGCTCTGGAAGGGAAGGAAGTTCAAAGCCAAGGCCATAGAATGAATTGACATCAGGCATAGGACATACTATAAAGTATTATGTCCTTAATGCTCTTCATGGTGCCGTTCCTGCTGCTTCTTTTCTCTTTCCTTGTCCTTTCCAATGCCGGAAGAAACCTTAAAGAGAAATTGACTATCTTTCTTTTAAATCCGGAAGATGCGGATAAGAGATCCTCAGGCATGATTACGGCCCTCAGGATCAGTCTTCTGGATTTCCCTTTTTCTCTCCGCCTGGATAATTATCAGCCTTGCCAGACACAGGGGATAGGTTATAATAGACGATGACGGAATCCCTGATCGTTATAGGCGGCGGACTGGCCGGCTCAGAGGCGGCCTGGCAGGCGGCACAGCGCGGTGTGCAGGTCGTTTTGTATGAAATGAGGCCTCAAAAACTGACCGAGGCCCATAAGACCGCAGCGCTTGCTGAGCTGGTATGTTCTAACTCCCTGAGATCGAATGATCTGTACACAGGCCCCGGCCTTCTCAAGAAAGAACTGTCCATGGCCGGTTCCCTGATTATGGAGGCTGCTTATGCCACGGCTGTCCCCGCGGGCTCTGCCCTGGCTGTGGACAGGGACAAATTCGCTGAATTTATCAGCACCAAGATATCGGACCATCCGAATATAAAAGTCCTCAGGGAAGAATGCACTGAACTGCCTGAGGGTCTTGCGGTGATAGCTACAGGCCCGCTCACATCAGAGAGGATGACTGAAGCTCTTTCCAGACGTATAGGCGGCGATTATCTTTATTTCTACGATGCGATAGCACCTATTGTCGATGCCGAATCGATTGATTATCAGAAGGTATACAGGGCTTCCCGCTATGGCAAGGGCGGCGCTGATTATCTCAACTGCCCCATGTCACGGGAGGAGTATGAACGGTTTTATAAGGCGATCATTGAGGCTGAAAAGGTGAACCCGAGAGGGTTCGAGGAGAAGATGGTCTTTGAGGGTTGCATGCCGATTGAAGTCATGGCCTCCAGAGGCTTCGACACCATGAGGTTCGGTCCGATGAAGCCGGTCGGTCTTACTGATCCTCATACCGGCAGAGAACCGCACGCGGTCGTCCAGCTCAGGACCGAGAATAAGGACATGACAGCCTATAACATGGTTGGATTTCAGACGAGGCTGAAGTGGCCGGAGCAGAAGAGGGTCTTCCGGATGATTAACGGGCTGGAAAACGCCGAGTTCCTCAGGTTCGGGAGCATTCACCGCAATACGTTTATTCATTCCCCTCTTTTTCTGAACAAGGACCTGACCTTGAAGATGAGCTCAAACCTTTATATCGCCGGACAGATGACAGGGGTCGAGGGGTATATTGAATCAACGGCGATGGGTCTGATAGCAGGCACGAACGCTGCCCTGAAATTGCAGGGCAGGGAGGCTGCTGCAGTGCCTGAGACCACTGCGCATGGAGCGCTCATACGCCACATAACAGAATCCGAAGGCAGACATTTCCAGCCGAGCAACATCAATTTCGGACTTTTTCCGGTCCTTGAGGAGACCCGGAAGGTGAGAGACAAAAAACTGAAAAAGCAGCTTCTTGTCGAGAGGGCGATAAAAGCTTGGGAGGAGTATTTAAAGGTTGTCTGTGTATAAACTCGGCACTTGCCGTCAGACTGTCATTCCGGCTTGTCCGGAATCGGCTGTTTGCCTTTCCATAATACCGATTCCCGACGCGCTCCGCTTGCAGGAATGACAGATAGAAGAATGGACTTTATACACAGATACTAAATAATACAGGAGTGCGATGAAAAAACAGATAGAACAATTCCTCAGATATCTCGAAATCGAAAATGCTGCCTCGAAGCATACGCTCAGGGCCTACAGAAAAGACCTTGAGTCCTTCAGTGACTATGCCGGACGGAAAACCGGAGATATAGAGATGATCGATGTAAGGGGTTTTGTGGCTCAGCAGATAAAGAATGGCCTCAATAAAGCAACCGCAGGCAGGCGTCTTGCCTCGGTCAGGTCTTTTCTGAACTTTCTCTGCAGGGAGGGGTATATCAAGTCCAATCCGGCAAAGCTGGTAACTACCCCGAAGACAGAGAAGCGACTGCCGAATTTTCTGTCTGTCGACGATGTTTTTTCCCTCCTTGAAAAGCCTGACGGCATCGGTATTCTTCAGGCGCGGGACAGGGCGATACTGGAACTGCTCTATTCAAGCGGTTTGCGGGTTGGCGAGATTGCAGAGCTGAACGTGGACGATGTAAATACAAAGGAAGGACTGGTAAAGGTCAGAGGGAAAGGCAAGAAGGAACGTATACTGCCGATAGGCTCGAAGGCGTCGACGCCATTAAAACGTATGCGGTCGAAAAGCTGCTCCTCAAAAAGAAAGACGGGGCGATGTTCCTTAACCGGAGGGGGGCCAGACTTTCGGACAGGGGGGTGCGGAGAATTGTGGTGAAATATTCGAGGCTGATAGGAGTCAACGGGCAGATAGGCCCCCATACACTGCGGCATACTTTTGCCTCGCACCTGCTGCAGGCAGGAGCGGATTTAAGGGTCATACAGGAACTCCTCGGCCACTCCTCTTTGTCTACGACCCAGAAGTATACCCACATCGACATAACCCACCTTATGGATGTGTACGACAAGGCGCACCCGCTCTCGGCGAGCGAGAAATGAAAAAAAATAGGAGTGGTCGTTTTCTATGGCGGAAGTCGTTGAATTGTGCAGATAATTCCGGAAAGAATGACATATTAAACCGGATTTTAGTAAGATAAACAGGTTAAAAAAGGAGCGTATATGTTTCATGCAACGACAATACTTTGTGTAAGACGGGACGGAAAGGTGGCCATAGGCGGTGACGGACAGGTCACAATGGGTAATACTGTCTTCAAGCAGAACGCGAAAAAAATAAGGACCATCTATGGGGAAAAGGTGATTGCCGGTTTTGCGGGCGCAACAGCTGATGCCTTTACGCTGTTCGAAAAGTTCGAGGAAAAGCTTGAGTCCTTCCGGGGAAATATAACGAGGGCTGCTGTTGAACTCGCAAAAGACTGGAGGACCGACAAGGTGCTCAGAAGGCTTGAAGCGCTGCTGATCATAGCCGACAGGGAACATACCTTTATTATCTCCGGCACCGGCGACGTCATAGAGCCTGAAGAGGGCATTGCCGCCATCGGTTCAGGGGGCGCCTATGCCCAGGCTGCTGCGAAGGCCCTTCTGGATAATTCGCAGCTCAGCGCCGGGAAATAGTTGAGAAGTCCATGAAGATCGCCGGGAATATCTGCATTTATACCAATGAAAATATAACCATAGAGGAGTTGTTATAGAATGGATGAGCTGACACCGCGAAAGATTGTAGAAGAACTCGATAAATATATCATAGGCCAGAAGAACGCCAAGAAGTCTGTTGCTATAGCCTTGAGAAACAGGTGGAGAAGGCAGAGACTTTCTCCTGAACTCAAAGACGAGGTGCTGCCGAAAAATATCATCATGATAGGCCCTACAGGCGTGGGAAAAACAGAGATAGCCCGCAGGCTGTCCAAGCTTGCCAATGCGCCTTTTCTGAAGATCGAGGCCTCAAAGTTCACCGAGGTCGGATATGTGGGAAGGGACGTCGAGTCGATGATACGGGACCTGGCCGAGATATCGGTCAGCATGGTCAGGCAGGAGCATCTCGAAAAGATACGGGAGAAGGCAAAACATCTTGCAGAGGAGAGGCTCCTTGACCTCCTGCTGCCCCAGCCGAGGCTTTCCAGGACCGAGGTGGACGAACAGGAAAGGGAGCGGAGCAGGGAGACAAGGGAAAGACTGAGGGAACAATTGAAGAACGGAAAGCTCGATTCCCGTTATGTCGATATAGAGGTGAAGGAAAAGGTCATGCCCTTTGGCGTTATCTCGAATGCAGGACTCGAAGAGATCGAGATCAATCTTAAATCAATGCTGGGAAACCTGCTGCCTGAAAAGGCGAAACGGAAAAAGGCAAAGGTGCCCGAGGCGCTGATCATGATCGAAGAGGAAGAGGCCAACAAGCTGCTCGATATGGACAAGATCACCAGAGAGGCCATAGAAAGGGTGGAGCAGGCAGGCATTGTTTTTTTGGACGAGATAGACAAAATAGCGGTCAAGGGGCATGGTTATGGCCCTGATGTTTCAAGGGAAGGTGTTCAGCGCGATCTTCTGCCGATAGTGGAAGGCTCGACCGTAGCAACAAAACACGGCTCTGTGAAGACCGAACATATACTCTTTATTGCTGCAGGCGCCTTTCATATGGCAAAGCCGTCGGACCTTATTCCTGAACTGCAGGGAAGGTTCCCTATCCGTGTAGAACTCGACCCTCTCGGCAAGGGAGATTTCAAGAGGATCCTTACTGAACCGTATAATGCCCTCATCAAACAATATATTGCCTTGCTTGACACAGAAGGAGTAGCGCTTGAATTTTCAGAGGATGCCATAGATGAGATCTCGGAGATTGCAGAGCAGGTGAACGAAAAGACAGAGAACATCGGGGCAAGGAGACTTCATACGATACTCGAACGGCTTCTTGAAGAGATATCCTTTGAGGCCCCTGAAAGAAAGAATGAAAAGTTGGCCATAGACAGGACCTATGTCAGGGAGAAGCTGAGTGACATTGTCAAGGACCAGGACCTGAGCAGATATATACTGTAAGCGGTGAGGAGTAAAGAGTAATGAGTGTAATTCCGGCGTTTCAAAGAATCTGCTTATAAGCAAGAAGGTCATCCTCGCTTGACCCGGGGTCAGGACATTTGAAATCAATGATTCCCGTCAAGAATGATGAGAAAAAAAACTGCATTTATCTCAGCGTTACTCATTACTCCTTACTTCTTACTCATTACTTTTTTGGCTTCCTGTTCGTCTGTCCATAAAGGGTCTCTCCGACAAAACATATGCGGTTGCCTCGTGGTATGGACCCAAATTTCACGGCAGGCCGACTTCCTCCGGAGAGATCTTCAACATGTATGCGATGACCTGCGCCCACAAGGAATATCCCTTCGGAACCGGCTGAAAGTAACGAATACCGAAAATAACCGCTCGGCCGAGTGCATTGTCAATGACAGGGGGCCTTTTGTGGAAGACAGGGACATAGATCTTTCATACGCGGTCGCAAAAGAGATCGGGGTCACAGGACCGGGCATCGCCAGGGTTTTGCTTGAGCCCCTGGGAAGGGACAATTCATATATACGTCCGGTCAAATTCCGGATTTCCGGCAAGACAGGTCCGTTCGCCGTACAGGTAGGGTCTTTTACTGAAAATATTAATGCGATAAGATTGAAGACAGGTCTCAGGCTGAAATATTCGAATGTCTATATCCAGGAGACTGAAGTGAAGGGCGAGACCTACTATCGTGTCAGGGTCGGCAACTATCAGGATTACAACAGCGCGGTTTCGGCAGCTGAGCAGCTTGGGCAGGAAGGCTATCCAGCACTTCTGCTGAAGGCTGATGTGAAGATATAGTTATTAATACCTGATCCAGCCTGCATTTTTCAGGTTAATCCCACAAGGTCTTGAATCTCTTTGCAGGGTCGTCGAACACGACACCAGCCTTATTAAAATATTCAGGCTCGAAATCTCCTGCCCAGGCCAGCATTTCTTCATATTTTTCATGGCCGGGGTCCATGATGACGTCCAGAAATTTCTCATATCCCCATACGCCGCCGCAATCTTCAGGCGGACAGGACCGCTGACCTTCGAGACATAAGGGGTAGGTTATACCTTTTTCCCGGGGCAGAATTTTTTCCAGAAGTATTGTGTGCGTCCAGTTATCTCCGAAATCGTAAATATAATACGCTGTTTTGTTTTCCGGAGAAAAATAATCCAATATTCTTTGCCTCCAGCCCGGCAGTATTTCGTAATCGTCATCCTCGTCAGGAATTCCTATATCGACTTTAGTTTTGGTCATGGGCTCAAGCAGCTTGAATTGATGAAGGTGGCAATCAAACCATCCCATAACATCCTGAATGGCAACGTGCAGGTCCCAGAATGTATACGTTTCCGGGACCTGTATCCTCCTCCATACAGTTGGTTTTATGTCCTTCAGGGCGATCCTGAATTGATAAACCTTGTTGAATTTCTTTTTCATCTTTTGCCTCGTTCAGTTTATCTTTCGATAACTCTGACAAATTTCTGCGGATATAATAAGCAAGGCAACCGGTTTCTGCAAGTCAAATATGGAAATAGCGCAGCAATCAGCCCTCAGCTTTTCGCTGACAGCTGACTGCTTACAAAAAAAAACAATTATAAAACAAGGGAAGGACATGAAAGAAGTCCTACCCAAAAAATCTTTTTTCATGTAAAATCCCTGTATGAAAACATATGATGAAATAGTTGATTTTCACGGTCACTCCTGTCCGGGCCTTGCCCTGGGCTACCGGGTTTCCCTGCGTGCCCTTAAGGAGTTTAAGGGGAGGGCCGGGGACGAGGAACTCGTCGCGGTTGTCGAAAACAATTCCTGCGCTGTTGACGCTGTTCAGGTCATGACCGGCTGCACCTTCGGCAAAGGCAATCTGATCTTCAGAGACTACGGCAAACAGGTCTATACTTTTATCAAAAGACCTTCAGGCAAAGGCCTGCGGATTTCTGTCCACTGGCAAAGGCCTGCTGAGTCCGATGAGGAGAAGGCGATGTGGGAACGATATATGAAGGGTGACCGTTCAAAGAAGACCCTGGCTTTTGTCCATAACAGAAAGGCCGCAAGGATAAAACATATTCTGGAGGCTGATGAAAATGAGCTGCTTAAGGTCACAAAAGGCCTGCAGGCGCTGCCGGAAGAGGCAAGGATTTATCCCAGCATTCAATGCGACGAGTGCGGTGAAAAGGTGATGGAGCCCAGGGCAAGGGTGAGGGGCGGGAAGACTACTCTGCATACCATGTTTTGAGAGGGAAGGATAATGGAAGAGATCATAAAAAAGGCTGAAATTCTGATTGACGCGCTGCCGTTTATCAGAAATTTTTTCGGGAAGACGGTCGTCATCAAATACGGCGGGGCTGCCCAGACAAAACCTGAATTAAAGGAGTCCTTTGCGAAGGATGTTGTGATGCTCAACTTTATCGGGATCCGGACGGTCATCGTCCACGGCGGCGGGCCCAAGATATCCGCCACCATGGAGAAGATGGGAAAGAAACCCAGGTTTGTCGATGGACAGCGGGTGACTGATCAGGAGACGATGGACATTGTCGAGATGGTGCTCGGCGGTCTTGTGAGCAAGGAGATCGTGGCCCTTATCAACAAGCATGGCGGAAAGGCGGTCAGTCTCAGCGGCAAGGACGGCGGGCTGATACAGGCGCAGAAGAAGACGATAAAGAAGCTCACTCCCGAGACAGGTGTCAGCGAGATCGTGGATATCGGACTTGTCGGCGAGGTGACCTCTATTTCACCGGATATTATCAACAGCCTTGAAAGGGACGGTTTTATTCCGGTCATATCTCCTATTGGCGTGGGACCTCAGGGAGAGACCCTGAACATCAACGCTGACTTTGTCGCTGCCGCGGTCGCGTCTGCCCTCAAGGCGGAAAAACTCATACTCCTTACTGACGTGCCCGGGATATTGAACAAGAAGGGCGATATTATCTCTACCCTCAAGAAGGCCCAGATAAACAGGCTGGTCAAAGACGGGACGATAACAGGCGGCATGCTCCCGAAGATCCAGGCCTGTCTGAATGCGCTTACAGACGGGGTGGGCAAAACGCATATTGTCGACGGCAGGGTCCCCCACTGCCTCCTTCTTGAGATATTCACCAAAGAGGGGATAGGCACGGAGATACTGAATTGAACGGTGCTTCCGATAAACTTTAAGAGCATTTGCCACAGAGTACACAGAGGAAGTACCAAAAAGGTGAGAAAGAAAAACTCTGTGTACTCTTATGCTTTCTGTAATCTCTATGAACTCTGTGCTTAAACTGATTTAAAGGAAACAATAATCGTGGAAACAATAGTATTTGTCATCGCCGGCATCATAATCAGCGGGATTATTACATGGTTTTTTGCAAAATTACGCCTTCACAGGCAGCACTCACAGGAACTGTCAGACCTCCAGGTGAGTTATTCGAACCAGACCTCACAGCTTGAGGCAAAGGCCAGGAGCGCTGAAGCTGTTGTCGTTGAACTGAGGCAGCAGGTTCTGCAGAAGGACAAGGACCTGGACCAGATACGGACTGTACTTGATGCTGAAAGACAGGCAAAGACCGAGGCGCTCACGAAACTCGAGGCAGCCCAAAAGGGCTTTGACGAGCAGAAGGCGCTTATCGAGACAATGAAGAAGGAGATGACCGATACCTTTAATGCCCTTTCATCGGCAGCGCTGAAGAGCAGCAGCGAAGACTTCCTGAGGCTCGCCTCTGAATCCCTCGGCAAGGTAGTGACTGACACCAAGGGCAGGCTGGGAGAGCATCAGGCAGCCATGGACGGCATGATAAAGCCGCTTTATGAGACCCTGAAAAGATACGAAGAGCAGATAAAGATCATGGAGGAAGGCAGGCACAAGGCCTACGGAAGCCTTGAAGAGCAATTAAGGAGCATGGCCTCGACCCAGGAGAACCTCCAGAAGGAGACGAGCAACCTGGTCACAGCCCTGAGAAAGCCGCAGGTGCGCGGCAGATGGGGTGAAATGCAGCTCAGGAGGGTTGCGGAACTCTCAGGCATGTCAGTACACTGTGATTTTACCGAGCAGCAGTCTGTGGATACGGACAAGGGAAAGATACGGCCTGACATGATAGTACACCTGCCTATGGACAGGGAGATTGTTGTTGACTCGAAGGTCTCCCTTGAGGCCTATCTTGATACAGTCAACGCTGCTACAGAGGATGAAAAAAAGTCCAGGATGGAAAAACACGCCCAGCAGGTGAGGACGCATATGAACAAACTCGCTTCAAAGGACTACTGGAGCCAGTTCAAGCAGTCCCCTGAATTCGTTGTGCTCTTTATACCGGGTGAGTCCTTCCTGGGCGCAGCGGTTGAAGTGGACAGTTCTCTTATAGAAGACGGGATCGAGAAAAGAGTGATCATCGCCACGCCGACCACCTTTATAGCCCTCTTAAGGGCGATCGCCTACGGCTGGCGGCAGGAGCAGGTCACGAAGAACGCGCAGGAGATCAGCGACCTGGGCCGTCAGCTCTATGAGCGTATGGTAACGCTTGTCCAGCACTTCGAAAATGTCGGGAAGAGTCTCGAAAAGGCGATCGGGTCTTATAACAGGGCAGTAGGCTCAATGGAATCGAGGGTCCTGCCGTCCGTGAGAAAGTTCAAGGAACTCGGTGTGACCGGCTCAGAAGAGATACCTGTCCTTGAGAAGGTCGATCAGATGCCGAGAAACCTCAGTTTGCTGGATGACGTATAATTCTTGTCTCTATTCCCCTCAGGCCAAATAATTTATAAATGCAGGTAATCGGTCTTCATCCTCGACGGGCTTCCCTCGACCTAAGCTTGATTTTATATTATCTGTCGCAGAGCATGTTTTTTTCGGCTCTTTTGCCCGCAAGGCTGATTTTCAATGCAACTGCGAGGCAGAATATGCGATATAATGAAAAAAGAAATGAAGATACGGTCAATTAATCCATACTCCGAAGAGATGATGCAGGAATTCGATCTCATGACACCCGGTGAGATCAATCGGGAAATCAGCAAGTCACGCCAGGCCTTTTTGGCATGGAGGGCATTATCGATTTCAGAACGGACGGCGTGTGTCAGGAAGCTGGGAGATCAACTAAGGGCTGAAAAACGAAGGTACGCGGAGATCATGACCCGTGAAATGGGCAAGCCCATCAGGGAGTCTGTCTCTGAGATCGAGAAATGCGCGTGGCTCTGCGACTATTATGCCGGGAACGCCAGTAAATTTCTTGAACCTGAAGAGGTCAAGACCGAGGCGAGGAAAAGCTATGTCCTGTTTCAGCCGCTTGGCCTCGTGCTCGCCATTATGCCCTGGAACTTTCCCTTCTGGCAGGCCTTCCGCTTCGGTGTCCCCGCGGTCACTGCCGGAAATGTCGTTGTGCTGAAGCATGCGTCAAATGTCCCGATGTGTGCGCTTGCGATAGAGGAGGCTTTCAGTAAGGCAGGCTTCCCTGCAGGCGTCTTCAAGACCTTTCTCATCCGGCCACAGGATGCCCTGGGGCTTATCGATGACGACAAGGTTGACGCAGTCTCCCTGACAGGCAGCAATAAGGCAGGTGAGGAGGTCGGAGCCCTTGCGGGCAGGAAGATAAAGAAACTCGTCCTTGAACTCGGCGGCTCGGACCCGTTTGTTGTCCTTGACGATGCAGATATCGCAAAGGCCGGAAAAATGGCTGTAAACGCCAGGATGATCAATGCCGGTCAGAGCTGCATCGCGGCGAAGCGTTTTATCGTCATGAAGAAGGTGGCAGGGGAATTCAGGGATATCTTCCTCAGCCGCTTGAAGGAACTTAAGATCGGCGACCCTATGGATGAAACAACTGATATCGGTCCTGTTGCCAAGCAGGAGATCCTCGATTCTCTCAAGGAGCAGCTCCGGGATGCAAAGGAGAAGGGCGCTGAAATAATACAAATGGGGCAGTCTTTCAAGAAAGGGCTTTTCTTCCCGCCATGCGTTGTTTATGGCCCGAAGCAGGATATGAAGGTCCTGAACGATGAGGTCTTCGGCCCCATAGCTCCAATTATCATTGTAAAAGACGAGGACGAAGCCGTCAGTGTGGCGAATGATACCCGATACGGTCTGGGCGCTGCGGTCTGGGGCCGGGACCTGGAAAGGGCTGAACGGATAGCAGCGAGGATCGAAGCCGGATGCATCGCCATAAACGACATGGTAAAGTCAGACCCCAGACTGCCCTTCGGAGGAGTAAAAAAATCAGGGGTCGGCAGGGAACTGTCCCATTACGGTCTGAAGGAGTTCGTGAATATCAAAACCGTAGTGGTGAGAGAGTAAACATCATGAAGGCCTCTGATCTTCTGGTAAGGTGTCTCGAGAACGAGGGAGTTGAGTACATATTCGGTCTGCCGGGTGAAGAGACCCTCGACCTTATGGAGTCGCTCAGGACCTCTTCCATCTCTTTTATTCTGACCCGCCATGAACAGGCCGCCGCTTTTATGGCAGACGCCTATGGCCGTTTTACAGGCAAGCCCGGAGTCTGTCTCTCTACCCTCGGGCCGGGCGCGACAAACCTTCTTACGGGAGTGGCTGATGCGTTTCTGGACAAGTCTCCGCTCGTGGCCATAACAGGGCAGGCTGACCTCAAGAGGATCCATAAGGAATCGCATCAATATATAGACATCGTGGAGATTTACAAGAGTGTGACCAAATGGAACGGCAGGATAGATTCGCCCGATGTAATCCCGGAAATGGTGCGTAAGGCTTTTAAGGTTGCGGCCACTGAAAAACCAGGGCCAGTGCATCTGGAGCTTCCCGAAAACGTGGCGGCCATGGAGGTCGGCGAAATGTACAGGACGATGATCGCACCCATCTACCCGAGAAGGAGTTCTCCCGACAGACAATCCCTCAGAAATGCGGCAGAGCTTATTGAACAGGCGCGCTTCCCGGTCATACTCGCAGGGCATGGTGTCGTGCGAAAAGACGCAGGCAACAGGCTCCGGACCTTTGCAGAACTCTTCTGTATGCCGGTAGTGACGACCTTTATGGGCAAGGGCGGCATATCAGCAGAAAGCCGTTCCTGTATCGGCACCCTGGGACTCGCGGAAGACAGACAGATAGCCGACGTTTTTTCAAAGGCAGACCTTATCATCGCTATCGGATACGACCTTGTGGAGTACGCTCCGAAAAACTGGAACCCGAAGCTCGATAAAAAGATTGTCCATATCGACTTCACCACGAGCGAGGTCGATCTCCATTATGTGCCCGAAGTCGAGATCATCTCAGACATCAGAGAAACCCTTGAACTTCTGCAGGGCGTGATGAGTACGAATAAGACATGCGAACTGCTCATCACCGCGAGACGGGACTTCGTCGGGGACTTTGAGAGGGAGGGCAGAGTCGATTCCTGGCCGCCGAAGCCGCCCCGGATCATCTACGGGATTCGAAAAACACTCGGGCCGGACGATATCCTGATATCCGATGTGGGCTCCTGCAAGTTCTGGGCAGCAAAGTTCTACCCGGTTTACCGGAACAACACCTTTATCCTCTCGAACGGTTTTGCCTCAATGGGTTTCTCGCTCCCCTCGGCTATCGTGGCCAAACTCATCTATCCGGACCGTAATGTCGCAGCCCTCTGCGGAGACGGCGGCTTCCTGATGAATTTGCAGGACCTGGAGACCGCCTGCAGACTCAAGCTCAACATTGTTGTCGTCATCTTTAACGACAACGGCTACAACCTTATCAAGTGGAAGTCTGAAAAGAAGTTCGGGACCTCTTTCGGCGTCAGCTTTTCCAATCCGGATTTTGTCAGGCTTGCCGAGAGCTTCGGCGCGGTCGGCATCAGACTGGAAGCTTCAAAGGAATTTGAAGACGCGCTCAGGGAAGCTTTAACAAAGACCGTGCCGGTCATAATCGATGTCCCTATAGATTACAGCGACAACGAGATGATCTACAGGCTTTTGTAGAAAGGTAATGGACCCCTGCGGACGGGGCTTTCAGCAGCTTTCGGGTCAACCGTCGGCTTGCTGAACGCAGCCAGGCAAGCCTACGGCCGGAGCGTATTTAGAGGATGCGTCACCGCTCAGCGTCTATCATGGTTTTGTCCACTTATTGCTGATGCTCCTGTTCAGACGGCACGAACTGACCCTGCGAGAGCCCCAATGTTTGTACAGCGTGATCAAGAGATGTGGTTTTGTCATTCTGGTTGACGATGACGTCCATGCTTTGTCGTGACGCAGCAGCGTCCGGCCCGAAATCGAAATTGATAGAAGCGGACGGGTCTTTTAGCTGGCAGGCGTTGACACGATTCGTTTGCGACGGGCCGGGATTATCTTCAGTGGGATATGCGGTAATTTCATCCACAGCGTCATCGAACTCCCAGCCGCAAGGCGCGTCAGCAGCACAGACCCAACGTCTATCGCACGCCAGTTCTATTTGGATGGGCGTGATTCCCATTGAAACGCGGTTCACGTAGACCCGCGCCCCTGGTGGAGTGCTATTTACCTGGTACGGCACAACTGAGCTCGCAGCGCATGCTGACAAGCATGCGACAGAGCAAATCCCAAACAACAACTTCTTCATACTGACCTCCCTTCAGCGGCGTCTAACCCGTCATTAGCTGACCTGGATGACATCGAAAATCCGATGTTAGTCAGCTGGATATTAGACGAGAAGAGCACCTATAATATCGGAATTTGTATACTTACAAGAGAACGCTCGACTTTCCTCATTGTTAATACGAATAATAATTAAAACTATTGTGACCTTCTTGAAAAGTGCAGATTTCAATGGGAAGACAGAAGGCTTCAGAACTTCTTTTGGGGAGTGGAGTGCAGAAAAAAGTAAGTAAGTTTATTTTATTACCTTCAGCTTTTTCAGTATTGCGAGCGGGTTCTGATAACCAGAACCTTCTTCCCTCTTTACCTGTCTGAAAAATTCACACTGTATGCAATCCTGATATTTTTGTGCAAAGGTTCCCTGCACTCCATCCTCGCAGAATGTGCCGGCAATCACCCAGCATGCCCTGCCCGCATTCCTGCCCCCATGGAGGCCATCGAGGCTTTCATGAGTTGCAGCAGAACAGACCCCGAGCCTTTTCACGTTCTTTCCTCCCTGCTCCCTTCCGCACAACATCACTTCCCAGCAGTTCTTTTTCGATAGAATCTCTTGTGCCTCCTGTTTTTTGTTCATCTTTCCTCCCCGGTTGTCTCCCCACTAATCCTGACCTCAACTGCTTAATTATTAAATAAAGTTATATTTAAAGTATAAAAAGTAAAATTCCTCATGTCAAATTAAGTTTTTTTAATATTTTCTTTTTTATCAAGGGGTTTAGGCTAAAGAGACTTGCGAAATCATCAGCATGAGATGGCATTCTTGCTTATTGGAAAACCCTGGCAAGATCTCGTTCGTTTATATATCAAATATGCCGGGAATCAAAAAGGCTATTGAAAGCGTCACATTTTACAACATCCAACATAGTGCTTGAAACAGATTCATATTGCCAATGGAAATGAGTGAGAGCGTTGAGCTTCTTATTTTTTAATTTGTGAAACAATTTTGAGAACATTCAGGCACTCGGAGCACTTACCTTCCGCTGAAATAAGGCGATAATGCCTTTTCATTGATTCATTCAAGTCCTTTTTCCCCAATGAGCAAATAGGTATGTTCATTTTCATCGACTTGAGTTCAGTAACCCTGTCCTCAAGCTCCTGAACAAGATTCTCCCTTTTCTCGTCGTTCCTTCTGCGTTCTGTAATATCCTCTCCCCAACTAAGAGTACCGACAATTGTTCCAGCGTCATTCTTTAGTACAACGTTGTGCCATCCAATGATTCTCTCCTGGCCATCTTTCGTCAGAACGACATTGTCAAAATGTTCAGCAAGCTCAATTTCCTGACCTATCAACTTATCAAAAACCGTTTTTATGTCCTCTCTTATCTTCTCTGGAAGGAAGTTATCAAACCAGTTTTTTCCGAGGATATCCTCTTTTTCATAACCCAGGATCTCACAGCCCTTCTTATTTATATAACTGACTTTCTGGCTGGGATCGATAACTACAATAATGACTCCCACGTAATCAAGGAACCGCGAGATTTCAATGGTGTTTGCTGTCATGTTTGTCCTTCTGGCTTGAGGCCGTATTTAGCTTTATTCTATCAAACGTTAAAAGCAAAAGCCACAGGCTCGTCCCGGTCATCTTTTTTCACCTTTTCCACCGTCCAGGTTTATTAAGGCCCAGTAAAGTCCTTTGACCACTTCCCTCATTTTATCGAAGTTCAGGGTGTCGATCGTATCGGAGGCAGAATGATAATTAGGGTTTCGGTAGAAGGCCGTGTCTGTAATCATGACGGCCGGATAACCGAACTTCCAGTAGTTCCTGTGGTCCGAGAAGTCTACGCCGATGAGACAGGAAGGTGCCTTGAGGCTCTCCACGCCAATATCTGCGGCCCTCATCCTGTCCCTCACATGTCTGACCAGCCCGGAGCTGGCAAAATTGCCCACGACCCCGATGAAATTGCCCTCCGAAGGATAAAAAAACTTCATGAACGGCAAGGGATAGATTTGAGAATTCAGGGTGTCTGAATAGAACCCTATCATCTCAAGACTTATCATGCCTTTGACCGTCACCCCGGCGTCATGCAGCGATTTTGCGTGGACATAACTCCCCATTTCTTTTGTCATGAAAAAAGGGGGCTCCTCAAGGGTATACGCCACAAAATCGATCCTGAAGTCGATCTTCGGCGAATACTTTTTGAAGAGCTCTGCCAGCGCAAGAAGCCCGGCCACTCCCGAGGCATTGTCATCAGCCCCGGGTTTTTCACCTGCAACGTCATAATGGGCGCCTACGATAAACCTTGGTGCGGTTTCCGGGCCAAATGATGCGATGATGTTTCTGTATTCGGTTCCGTCGACCTTGAATTTTTGTTCAAGCGGACTGTACCCGTACCTCTGAAATTCGCTCCTGATGAAATCAGCAGCCTTATTCAAAGACCCTGTATTTTCATAGTTTCTGGCAGGACTGAGCCCGGAGAGTTTCTGAACAGTGGAGTACAACTGGTTTTTATTCACCGTGATGTCAAGCTTATTATATTCTCTTTCAGCTGCCATACAGATACACGAAAACAATAACAGAACAAGCAAGACAATATTTGTTCTCATATCAGTAATAATATTATACATGCAGAGTTTTATTCTGCTACAAGACCACATTACAGTTTCAATGAAAACTTGCGGCGATACTTTCCGGGAAGGATTTCCGACAGCGGTAATGACGCCAAAAGCTAACATTCAATTAGAGGACGCTCTGTGGTCTATTTCTGAAGTTGGCGGTGTTTTGAGACGGCTTCGCCCGCTTTTCATTCCGGTTGTTAGCGAAGCGGAGCGTTAAAAAGCCTTGAGCGTCTGAATCCCGAAAGCATTCGGGATGAGTTTCAAGGCCTTGGAGAAATAAGTTTACAACCGCAGAAAACGAGCTTTTTCAGCGAGAAACAGCGCTTCCAACTGCAGTTATTTGATTCAAGGCATATTTGACATTGACCACTGCTGAAGTTACACTTTGGTTATAGATCATAACCCGGAGGTCCCTGAAATGCAGACCAATGAATTACATCCTGATTTGTCATTGATACAACAACGCTGACCTGAATGACAAGATTGTTCTTGTCAGGTTCGACCACAATGTTGTAAAAGGCGGCGAGATCCGCGACCCTTACCGGATCGACCGCACCATAGGCACGCTCTTTCATATCGTCGAACGGGGCGGCAGGCCGATCATGATGACGCATGTGGGCAGGCCGAAAGATAAAAAAACCGGCAGCATCACCTGCAGGGAAGATGAGTCGGTGGGGCCGATCATCCGGTATCTTGAACAGAAACTCCATATGAAGATCCATGTCCCGGCATTTCCAACTGAACCTGAAAAAGGCATCGCGGGCATCGACACCTCGATCAACCTTGCGATCAGGGAACTCAGGGCGAGGAAGATAGGCGGTATATATCTGCCGAATACAAGGTGGTTTCAGGGAGAGGAAGGCAAGGGAGCGATAAGGGAGAATTTCAGTCTTCAGCTTGCCGGGCTGGCTGACATTTTTATAAATGACGCCTTTGGTTCGTGGCAGGCCCATGCCTCGACTTACGATATAACCAGGCACCTTCCGTCCTATACCGGGTTCCTGATGCAGCAGGAGATCATGAACCTCAGCAGGGTGCTCAATCCTGAAAGGCCTTTTGTCGCGGTGGTTGCAGGCGCGAAGTACGACACAAAGATAAGGCCCCTCTATGCGATATATGAAAAAGTCGACCGTCTTATCCTCGGCGGGGTCATCTATAACACCTTTCTCTGCGCAAAGTATGACATCAGGATAAAAGGTGTTCTGGATGAGGACATAAAACTCGCAAAAGAGCTTGTGGAAAAGGACAGGTCGGTCAACAAGATCGTGGAACTCCCTTATGTCGTTGAGTCGGATGTCCTCGAAGAACGCATCCACGGTAAATACAGGACCATCCGGACCAGTGACTTCAAGGCCGGCAAGTCATTCAACTATATCCTCGATATCGATCCGAAGTCCTTTGAAGACGAGCAGGTGGCCAGGGCCATCGGCACTGCAAAGACGATATTCGTAAACGCGGTAATGGGTTATACCCCGCATTTTTCAGCAGGCTCTGAGGCGCTCGACCACGCTATCGACCGCAACAGCACAGGCATGAAGATGTACGGCGGCGGCGACACGCTCCAGGAGTTCAAGAGCCTCTGTCCCGGACTCTATCTGTCGGTGATGGACAATGCGAATTATTATTTCTTCACAGGCGGCGGCACCGTGCTTACAGCGATAGAACAGGGCAGCCCCTACGGCCTGAAGCCTGTCCAGGCGCTTATGGGAGGGAAGCGGGAAGCGGTTAATACAAACAATGAATCTTTTTCTTTAACACGCTTTCGGACGTTAATCGTTACCGTAAGTTCGGAGAGTTACCGAATACTATTCACTTTTCACTCGCTACTTACTATTCGTTCACGAAAAGAGTCTGAAGAGCAGGAACGTCACCGCAGCGCCCATCAATGCGCCGAGTATGACCTCCCAGGGATTATGGGTCTTCACTGCTACCCTGCTTTGCGCAATCCAGACAGAGAGCACGAAGCAGAGCAGGGAGACCAGAAAGTTGCCGGTGAGATAGGTGACTGATACCCATATGGAGAAGGCGAGCGCTGAATGGCCGCTCGGCATTCCCCCGCTCAGAGGATGTCCCTTGCCGAAATGGGACTTTGTGATGATCACGAGTATCATAACAAGGATGACCGCGATGAGCGCGATCTCCTCCTTTGAATGTCTTGCTATCGAGAAACCGTTCACAAACAGCATTTTCAGATACGGGAAGATAATGATGTACCCCAGCACCGCCGCGCCGAAGGCCGAAATGAGCACAGCGCCTGCCGCGATGTCCTTTGCCACCCGTGCCTTTTCTGAATATTCAGGAGACAGGATGTCTACAACCACTTCGACGGCGCTGTTCAGCATCTCGGCTGTGATGACCAGCATTACGGCAAGAGATATTGCAACGAATTCCATGCGTGTCACGCCGAGGAGAAAGCTCAGGAACAAGACGAAGGCCGTGGAAAAAAAATGGTACCTCAGGTGCCGCTGGGTCTTTGCCCCGTGGAGGATGCCCTCGATAGCGAAGTTGGTGCTCTTAAGCCATTTTCTTAAGGGCATCGAGAAGCTCCTGTTCCTTTCTTTCCATCTTCTTCTTCTGGTACAAGTTTATCTCGTGGTCGTAGCCGACGAGGTGCAGAAGACCGTGGACCAGCAGTCTCAGGAGTTCATCGTAAAGGGGGACTTCAAATTCCCTTGCCTGTTGCAGCGCCTTCGGGACAGAGATGACGATGTCCCCGAGCATGACCGGACCATGGTGCAGACCTTCGTCCTCCAGGGGGAAGGAGAGCACATCAGTGTCTTTGGGGATTCCGCGATACCGGGTGTTCAGGATCTTCATCCTCCTGCTGTTGACGAAGAGGACGCTCAGTTCGGTCCTCTGCAGGCGCAGATGCAGCAGGGCCTTAGTGAGGTCCTTTGCCAACCACTTCAGGTCCAGGTCTATCGCTTTTTGCTGGTTCTTTATGTATATTTCCATCGTTGAAATCAAAACCCGGATAGTCTATCCTCTTGTGGAAGATGCCTGTGAGTATGTATATGAAGCGTTTTTTTATCTCCGAGATGTCCTTGAGCGTCAGTTCGCACTCATCAAGCTGGCCGTCGAGGAATACGTGGTTGATGATCTTGTCCACCAGGGCCGAGAGCCTGGCAGGCGTGGGATCGGTCAGGACACGGGAAGAGGCCTCTACAGCGTCCGCCATCATGACCAGGGCCGCCACGCGGGTCTGCGGCTTGGGACCGGGATATTTATAATCGTCCATTGACGGCGCTTTTTCCTGGTCCAGGTCCTTTGCCTTCTGGTAAAAATAAGTGATCAGCGCATTGCCGTGGTGCTGACTGATGATATCGATGATCGACTGCGGCAGCTTATGGTGTTTCGCCAGTTCAACACCCTCCTTCACATGGTTGGTGATGATCATGCTGCTCATGTGCGGAGTCAGCTTGTCGTGCTTGCTGGTAGACATGCTCTGGTTCTCCACGAAATATTCCGGCATCTTTATCTTTCCGATATCGTGGTAATACGAACTTACCCTTGCAAGCAGGGGGTTTACTCCGACCTCTTCTGCCGCGGCCTCGACGAGATTGCCCACGATTACGCTGTGATGATAGGTGCCGGGCGCGGTTATCATCAGGGCCTTCATGACCGGCTGGTTGAGGTCGAGCAGTTCCAGGAGACTGATATCGGTCGTCACCTTGAAGACATATTCAAAGAGAGGGAGCAGCAGAGAGACCATAGCCGAGACCGTCATCCCGGAGAAGACGGCAAAGGCGAGAGCGGTCCCTGTCCGCGCAGTGAAGAGCTGCCCCTGTGCCAGAAGCAGTATAAGCACGAGGGCGATGTTGGCTATGATGATATACAGTCCGCCCCTCAGCAACGCTGACCTCTTTTTGCAGCGGATAACGCTGAAGGCCGCGGTGAGGCTGCCTGCGAAGGTATAGACAGGATAAAGCGGGTCCTGCAGCCATATCCCGGTGAGAAGGCTTATAGTGAAGGAGAAGGTGATCGCTGTATGGAAGTCGAAAAGCAGGGTCACTAACATCGCGCCTGCTGCGATGGGAATTCCGTACCGGGCTATATCAGTATGAACGAGGACAAGACCCTTCGAGAGGTTCTCCAGAAGATAGCCGGAGGTCCTGCCTATGAGTAATGTTCCGATGAGCAAAAGGCAGAGGAGTATGAGCATGTTGTAGTTGTTGATATACGAAGGTTTGTAGCGCATGATGTCCCTGTAGAGGATGAAGAGCAGGACAAAGGAGATCAAAGACCCGCCGAGGAAGCGCTCGACATTCAGGTCTGTCATGAGCAGGCTGGAAACGATTACCGAGATCGCGCAGAGAAAGAGCACGGAATACATGTTCTTGCGGATATCGGTTGTTTCGGTCTTCGAGAGATCAAACTCTGTTTTCATATTTGTCATAAGCCTTCACAATAGCCTGTACCAGTCTGTGCCTTACCACATCCTTTTCAGAGAAGAAGACAAAGTCTATGCCCTCGATCCCTTCAAGGATCTTTGTTATCTCTATGAGACCCGAGGCCTTTCCCGGCGGCAGATCGATCTGGGTGATGTCCCCGGTGATTACCGCCTTGGAGTTGAATCCGAGCCTGGTGAGGAACATCTTCATCTGCTCCATGGTCGTGTTCTGTGCCTCATCGAGGATAATGAATGAGTCGTTCAGTGTCCTTCCCCGCATGAAGGCCAGAGGCGCTATCTCTATTACACCGCGTTCTATGAGTTTTGCCGCCTTTTCATTCTCCATCATATCATAAAGCGCGTCATATAGCGGCCTGAGGTAGGGGTTCACCTTTTCGAAGATATCGCCGGGCAGAAAACCCAGTTTCTCTCCTGCCTCGATCGCGGGCCTCGCAAGTACGATCCTGCTTATCTGTTTTTTCAAAAAGGCGTTGATCGCCATCGCCATGGCGAGATAGGTTTTGCCTGTTCCTGCCGGGCCTATGCCGATGACTATATCGTTTTCCTTGATGCTGTCCATATATTTTTTCTGGGTCCCTGTTTTCGGGATGATGAAGCGCCGTTTTGACGATACCGGAATGTTATTGACGAAAAGCTCTTTCAGAGACGTCCCGCTGCCCTCGGATATGGCCCTGATCGCATAGCGGATGTCTTCCGGCTTGAGGTTATATCCGGAGGCAGCGAGGTCGTGAAGGTCTTTTATCAGGACTTCAGCTGTTTTGATCTTTTGGTCGTCGCCCTCCAGAAAGATCCTGTTGCCCCTGAAGCTCGCTGCTATGCCGAGTGTCTTTTCAATCAGCAGTAGGTTTTTCTCGAGGCTGTTGAAAAGCAGCGGAAATTCCTTGCCGCTGTCTAACTCTATATCTATAGTGATCGTAGCTGCTCCCTATTCGTTCTTTAAGGTCACAAAAGTCTTTAACTTCTCGGTTTTACTGAGTTTAAGGGCAAGGACCTCAGCGCTCTTCTTGTCCTTGAATTCACCTGTCCTGACCTTATATATCTTTTCTTTCTTTGTGTTTGTAGCCGTGGTGATGTATGTCTTTAATTTATTTTTTGCCTGTTTTTTCCTGCAGGCCTCTGCTTCACCTGAACTCTTGAAGGCGCCGATCTGCACTGTGTAAACAGGTCCATCAGGCTTTTTACTCTCCCCGGAAGCACTGTTTTTTTTCGCAGCAGGTTTTTGATGGTCCTCCTCTGACATCTGTTTCGGTGCGGCCTGAGGCCGGGGCTTTTCCTTCACCGGCTGGAGACTTTTTGCTGGTTCGGCCTCCTTTGTTTCGACGATTACAGGGGTCTCCTTTTGCTGGGGCTGCACCTGCTCTTCAGCCTTTTCCTCATTCAACGGGGCGCTTTCCGCGACCGGTCGTGTCCTGCGGCTGAGGGAGTGCCGCCGGTTCCTGCCTTTGAGGCATCGGGACAATCTCCTGCGCATGCGAAAGATTTTCTGTCTTCCCGTCTGTCGCCGCTTTTCCCCACAAAATAGCCGAGGGTGAAGCTCAGGGCGGAAAAGATCACGACCACGACAATTATAAATTCCTTGCCGAGCAGCTGCGATGACGATCTGTCCTTATGAAAATCAGCGTCGCTCATAAAACAAGCATAGCATCCCCATATGAGAAAAATCTATACCCGTCAGCCAGTGCAGCGCGGTATGCATTCATAAGATTTTCCCTTCCTGCAAGTGCGGCCGCGAGCATTAAAGGTGTTGAATTAGGCAGGTGGAAGTTTGTTATCAGTGCGTCGATCGCCCTGAAAGAATGGCCTTCATAAATGAATATGTCAGTCGAGCCCTTGATCGTGCCGTTGGAGGAAAAGACAGTGGCCTGTATTGCTCAGATATCCCTCGATAGTCCTTGTTGTAGTCGTACCCACTGCTATGACCCTGCGGCCTGAATTCTTTGTCTGCCCGATCTCGGATATGAGGGAAGCGTCCATCTCGAAAAACTCTTCGTCCATTCTGTGGTCCTCGAGGACCGGCACCTTAACAGGCCTGAAGGTCCCGATACCGACATGAAGTGTTAAAGAACGGACCAGGACCCCTTTTGATGCGAGAGCATCGAGCAGCTCATCGGTAAAGTGCAGGCCTGCGGTCGGCGCTGCAACAGAGCCCTCGACCTCGGCGTAAACTGTCTGGTAGCGCTCCCTGTCAGTATCATCGGCAGGTCGTCTGATATAGGGCGGAAGGGGCATGGAGCCGCTTTCCCAGAGGAGTTTCCTGACGTCAATAGTCTCCGGGAATGAGGCTGTCTTGCCTCCTGATATCGATGCAACTATGCCTCCTGCTATCGTGACACTGCCAGTATATCTTCCCCTGGTCATGATCTTCCAGACGCCCTCTGATATTTCGCTGATGAACAGGATTTCAAATTGTTCGCCATCAGGCTTGTGCCCTGTAAGACGGGCAGGAAATACCTTTGAATTGTTAATCAGGAGCAAGTCGCCTCTGTTGAGGAAGAACGGAAGGTCATGGAACCGCTTATGTTCGATGACGCCGTCCCTGTGAAGGACCAGGAGTCTTGAGTTGTCTCTTTTGCCTGCAGGATTGTATGCTATGGCCTGTTCGGGCAGGGGGAAATCATAGTCAGCGGTTTTCATATTTCTCAAGTTTTGTCCCGGGGTAGAAGTAATCGAGTATCTGTCTGTAGGTCATCCCTTCTCTGGACATCTCGAGCGCACTCCACTGGCAGAGGCCGACGCCGTGTCCGTACCCTTGCCTTCGAAGACATAATTCCCGTTGTCGGGGCTGACAGTAAAGTTCGTGCTCGGCAGCCTGCTCCATCCCAGCAGTTTTCTGAGTTCCTTTGCCTCCAGATTCAGGACGCCGGCGCTGTGGCTTATATCAACAGTCTTGACCCTGTGTGTTGTGGTGTAGGATTTTATCTGTATATCCCTGACCCCTTTGATGTCCAGGGCCTTTTCGATCTCCTCAACAGGTATCCTGCGCTCCCATATCCAGTAGGGAGATATCTCACAGTTGGATTCAACCGGTTTCAGATAGGGATAGCTCTTGCCGAAGACCTCCATAGGGTCTTCGGTCATGCCGCCTGAGGTCGAGTGGTAAAAGGCCTCGATCAAATTCCCGTTGTAGGTGAGCACTTCACCTTCCGTATTCATAACAGCGTAGGATATTCTCGTATCGACGGATGATCCTTTGTAAACCTGATGGAGCACGGAGGAGGTCAGGTCGTAGTTCCCATTGGTGTTGTTTTTGTTCTTTTGGTACAGGGCATAGGTCCGTGAAATGACCGCCTGGACCTTCAGGGCCTCCATGTCCCAGTTTTGTCCGACTTCCGCGCTGACGACGTTCTTTATATATTCCTCGAGGGGGAGTTCGTTTATCAGGTAGAGGCTGTCTTTCCCTTTCCATACCTCTATGTTCCCGGGATAATGGGTCCCGTTGACGAGGAGATCTCCCTTGAGCTTGCCCATTTTCAGCAGGGTTTCGTCCTTTGCCGGTATATTTTGAAAGACATCATCCAGTATCAATACCTTTATATTTCTGGCCTCTGCCTGTTGCGAAGAACAGCAGGCAGAGGCATATAACGCTTAAAAATATTTTCAAGTCATCTCCTTCCAAAAAACCAGAAAAGAATTGTCAGCAGAATGCTGATCAGTATGCTGGTCGCGAGAGGAAAATAAAAGGTGAAGTTTTTTCTCTCTATCAGAATATCGCCCGGCAGCCTTCCGGCCCAGGGTATCCTTCCGGACAGGAACAGCACTGCTCCGATCAATACTATGACAGCGCCTGTTACCATCAGGGCTTTTCCTATCTGCTGCACGCCTTCTGGCATAAGTTTTTTATCTTTGTCCTTTTTCTTTTTTCCGGTAACGCTCCATCTCCGAATATATGCAGCCGCAATATTTCTGTTTATAGAGCCCGAGTTCCGTGGAGAGGCTTTTCGATATATGCCATCCCTTTCTGAAGTCTTCGGAGTAGAACGCTATGCCATGTCTTACGGCCATCTCATTTCCTATATGCTTAATAATAGCAAATTTCTGGTAGGGACTTGCAAGCAGGGAAGTGGTAAAACCGTCCAGCCCCATTTTTTTTGCTGTTTCCGCGGCCTTATCGAGGCGTATCGCATAGCAGACCTCACATCTGTTCGCGCCGCGGTCCACCACCGCCTTAAGGAATGAGTCGAGCGGATATTCGTCGATATATTCGACATCGAAGGACCAGAGCTTCCGGAGCTTTTCCACGGATTCCAGCCTGTTTTTGTACTCGGTATAGGGATGGATGTTGGGGTTGAACCAGAGACCTTTTATGTCTATGCCCTTTAAAAGCAGGTCCTGCAGGGGGTAGATGCTGCAGTTGGAGCAGCACATATGCATAAGGAGTTTCATGACAGAACAAAGTGAATAGTGAATAGTGAATGAAGTGAATCAGTTGATATTCCGGCTTGCCGGAATCGGCTGTTCAAGTTTCTCATACAAACCGCTTAAGGTGGCCTCCTATTGGCAATGATGTAAACGTAATATTGTTTATCCATAAGCGAAACTCTTAGCAGCCGATTCCGTGACAAGCCGGAATGACAAAATAAGAGATATTACATCGGCCTCAGAACAATCCGCTGGGAACGGTTTTGCCCAGATGGACGAACGCATTTCTCGTGGCAAGCCTGCCGCGCGGCGTGCGTTCAAGAAGTCCTTCCTGAAGCAGATAAGGCTCGTAGACATCCTCTATGGTCTCTTTGTCCTCTCTCAGGGACGCTGCTATCGTCTCGATCCCGGCAGGGCCGCCGTTGAATTTTTCTATAAGGGTCAGAAGGAGTTTTCTGTCCATATCGTCAAGTCCCTTGTCGTCCACTTCAAGGGACAGAAGAGAAGTCTTTGCGATCTCGAGTCCTATTTTTCCATCACCCAATACCTGGGCAAAGTCCCTGATCCTCTTGAGCAGCCTGTTTGCGATACGGGGTGTTCCCCTCGAACGCTTTGCGATCTCGAGCGCAGCGCTGTCCTCGATCGTGACATTCATGATGCCGGCTGACCGCTTTACTATCAGCTTGAGCTCTTCAGGGGCATAGAAGGCGAGCCTGTTTACAACACCGAACCTGTCCCTGAGCGGAGAGGTCAGGAGACCGGTCCTTGTTGTAGCGCCGATGAGCGTGAATTTCGGCAGGCCCAGCTTCAGGGTCCGGGCATTCGGGCCCTGGCCGATTATGATGTCCAGCTGATAGTCCTCCATGGCAGGGTAGAGCACTTCTTCAACAATACGGGGCAGACGGTGGATCTCATCTATGAAAAGGATGTCCATTTCAGAGAGGTTGGTAAGTATCGCGGCGAGATCTCCGGGTCTTTCGAGCATGGGGCCTGAGGTGCTCTTGATACTCACCTGCAGTTCGCTGGATATGATATGGGCAAGGGTTGTTTTGCCGAGACCCGGAGGTCCGCAGAAAAGGACATGATCAAGAGGCTCCTTTCGCTGCTTTGCTGCCGTGATGAATATTTTGAGGTTCTCTTTCAGCTTCTCCTGACCTACAAAATCGTCCAGATTTTTGGGCCTGAGATTCAGGTCCAGCGATTGTTCTTCTTCTGCAACATCAGGGCTTAACATTCTTTTATCGCTTTGGCTTTTATCGAGAGGGTCCATTATGTTTCCTGCCTTATCCATGCTTTGTGCCGGTCAACTGTTTCAGGGTCTCCTTCAGGAGGCCCTCTATGTCATTAAAGCCCTGCTTGTAAGACTTTTCAAGAAATTCCTGGGCTATGTTCCTCTTATATCCGAGGTTCATAAGGGCCGAAAGGGTATCTTCGAAGATGCGGTCTTTTATTCCTGTTGAAGAGGGGAGTTTTTCCCTGAGTTCCAGGATAAGCCTCTGGGCTGTCTTCTTGCCGAGACCCGGTATCCTGCAGAGCATTGCGATGTCCTCTGTATCGATCGCATTGAGGAATTCCTCATGCGAAAGACCGGAGAGGATGTTGAGCGCCATTTTAGGGCCTATGCCCGAGATGCCCAGCAGGACCATGAATATCTTTTTTTCATCCTCAGAGGTGAACCCGAAGAGCTGGAGCGCATCTTCACGCACATGGGTATAGATATGCAGGAAGACTTCTTTCCCCTCTTCGGGAAGGTCAGCAAGGACATTCAGCGGCAATTGCACCTGATAGCCTACCCCATTGACGTCTATGATGACATTGTCCGGTCTCCTGGCCAGTACAATCCCCCTGAGTGAGCCTATCATATTATTGATTCTCCTGACATATTTTTTGTCAGCTGTCAGCCTTCAGCGGTCAGCTTTCAGCAAGCAGAGGCAAAAAAGCGATCGGCCACTGCACCAACCCGCTTGCAGATCTTCGCACTTACGTTTTCGCTGAAAGCTTATTGCTGCCGGCTGAACGCCAGCAGTCAGCTTCTCTTTACAGCCTCATTGAATTTTATAGTATTTGTGTAGCACAGGGCAAGCGCCAGGGCGTCGGCGCTGTCCGGATAGAGCGGTTCCCTGACATTCAATATCAGTCTGACCATCTCCAGCACCTGCTGTTTCTCTGCCCGGCCATAGCCGACAACCGATTTCTTGACTTCAAGGGCGCTGCATTCATGGAGGTTGATATTTTCCGAGGCCGCTGCCAGCAGCGCAATCCCCCTGGCATGCCCGAGGCTCAGCGCTGCCTTGGCACTCTTTGCAAAAAAAATCTTTTCGACCACGATATCATCCGGCCGGTGTTCACGGATGACTTCCTGCAGGGCGTCAAAGATATATTTCAGGCGTTCGTGGAGCGGTTTGGAAGGTGACGGCGAAATTGTTCCCGAGGTGATGTAAAAAGGGTCTTTCCCTTTCATCCCGACCAGTCCGTAGCCGCACTTTATGCTCCCTGGATCGATGCCGAGTATTTTTATGGCAGGCTTATTTTTTTCTGGGGACTTCAAATAAGATTTCTTCCACCATGAGGCAGAGGACATGCCCCAGAGTTATATGGGTTTCCTGCACCCTTGGGGTATTGTCAGAGGGGACAACAAAGGAGTAAGTGGCTTTGGCAGCGAGTTTTTCACCTTTAGAACCGGTCAGGAGAACAGTCTTCAGCTTCTTCTTTTTTGCCACATCGAGGGCCTTTATTACATTCTGTGAATTACCGCTGGTGCTTATCGCAAAAACCATATCGCCTTCAGACGCCAAGGGCCTTCAACTGTCTCGCAAAAATATCTGAAAAGTCATAGTCGTTTGCTATCGAGGTGATCACCGCCATGTCCGTATTCAGGGCTATTGCCGGAAGGCCGGGACGTTCTCTCTTAAAGCGGTTTACGAATTCAGCAGCTATATGTGAGGCGTCTGTGGAACTGCCGCCGTTGCCGAACAGGAGTATTTTATTGCCATCGTTGAAGGTGCCGGCGATTGCCTTGGCTACTTCGATTATCATGTCGAGGTGGCCCTCGACAAAGTCTTCCTTGACCTTTATACTTTCTTTGAATTCCTTAAGTATTTTTTCTCTCATGGCGCACCCCCCGCAGTTGCAGGATTAGAGTAGAATAATTATGATTTTATGTCAAATTCTTATTGGTCGAGAAGTTCCGGTTTTCTTGTAAATCGTCATTTCTTGTGCTAATCTTTATAACGCTTTAAAAATTATATTCCCGAATAGCAAGGAGAAAATACGTGAAGAAAAATATCTTGTTAGTGTTTGTGCTTATGCTGGCAGTGAGCATTGTGTCGTGCGCTGCCAAACCGGATTATAAGAAAATCACCACTGACTTTATCACGACCAGTACCCCTCTGAAGGACTATACGATCAGGGAAGTTGAGAATACGGCCTCACCGAACTGGAAGGCTGTCGTTGTCTATGTAAAACAGGATATGGCGAAGATGCCGGTCCTGTTCTTTGTGTCAAGTGACGGCAAGTCCATTGTGCCGAATTCAATGGTATTTGTGGACAACAAGCCGATTTATTCAAAAAAACTTGAGCCGGAACTTGGCAAGATAGATTTTAAACTTGCCGATAAGGACCGTATAGTTTACAATCCCTCAGGCAAGAAACCGGTCATAATGTTTACTGATCCTGACTGCCCGTTTTGCAAGAAGGCCAAGGAGAAGCTCCAGAACTACAATGGAGAATACAAGGTGATCGTGAAGTATTTCCCCCTGGAGCAGATCCATCCGGGAGCGACCAAGAAGGCCATTGAAGAGGTCGCAGAGTGGCTGAAGAAAACCAGGCCCGACCTTAAAGGGGCTGACATCCTCAAGGAAGCCAAAAGAATGGTTGAAGAAGACATTGCCGAGGCCCAGAAAGCAGGGATAGGCGGAGTTCCGACCTATGTAATGGAAGACGGGACGCTGAAGCAGGGTCTGTTTTAAGGTAACTGCTCAGCGTGCATAGACCGAAGGCGGAGGATTTAGACGCACCGAACTCGGGGTCGTTTATGGCAGCTTTTGCCGTAAGGGCTGAACTGCAACTTTGCCTGCTGAACCTTACGTTATTTATACCAGATAAAGTCTGCGATATTCCGGTCAGGAGTTTTTCTGATGAAATAGATGACCTCCTCAGGCAGAAGGACCGTGCAGGTCATCTCTCCATGGTTTTTCAGCAGGCGTGGCACTGCCGGTTTAACAGAGTGCGCTACTCCGGCAAGGACGATCACTGTTTTATTTCCCTCTTTGACTGCCTGTGCAATAGTTGATGCCATGACAGAGTCCCGCAGACGCTGTGCGTCGCAAAAAAATGGAAATTCAGAGGCATGAGGGGTCTCGCTCACCAGGTCTCTATATTCAGCATCAGTCGAGCAGTCAGTATATCCTGATCTTCCTGAGGAAATCTTCAGGGACCACCTGCAGTCCCTTCCTGGACACGTTTCGTATCATCATATCTTCTGCATTTATTGCCAGGAGAGGGATGTGCTGTTCTCTCGCATAATCGAATATTCTCTCATAATAGTGGAATGGTATAGACCAGATCGCTTTATACGCCTGTTGAAAATCATACTTGTTCAGGGCCCCTTCAATCCATTTATCTAATATCTCCTGCCTGGTAAAGGGAAAGGCCTCGAGTGCAATGACCACTTCTTTGCCGCTTTGCTTGAGATGTTTTATGACTTCTGATTGCAGGAGGTGTATGCTCGAAGTGCCGTGTATTTCACCGATGAATATGACCTGTTTCTCCGAGATTTTACCGAGGACAGCATCAAGACTTAAAGGCGTTTGATCATCGAGTTCAACATAATTCGCCGGCAGGGAAGCACAGCCTGAAAAAAGAATATAGCGCACAAAAACAACAGCTGTCTCATGAATGCAGTATATCACAGGTGATTGAGCAGGCTAATTATGGTAATTATCCGGAGTATCCTCTTGATTGTAACTGGCGGATTTATTCAGGCGGCGCCGTATATTTGACTCCCCTGATCTCGGTCCCGGGGCCTTCCTTGTCAGGGCCTACAGCGTTTACGCGGTAATCATTTTTTGTCAGTGAAGGCTCTGTGTCTACAAATACAGGTATCTGTGTTTCACCGATCAGCTGATAGTCCTGCCCCTCTTTTTTGCGGTAAATCCTGAAGCGGGTGACCCAGGACTCTTCCGGTTCATCCCAGTAGAGAAACACTTTGTCAGGCGCAGCAAAGTATGTGAAGTTCCTTGAGCGGAGAAGGGACAAGTGCCGCAGGATCAACCGCAAGTTCTTCGGACGGAGCGCCTTCGTCCCTTATTTCGCTGTCGTGAAGACTTCTTACTGTGTAGTAGACGGTTTTATTGATATTGAAGGCATCAGTGAAAGAGCTGTCAGAGACCGGCTTGCTGTTCACCGGTGATATCCCGTATTTCCCCTTCTCAAGGCTCCGGAATATGTTATAGAACAGACCTTTTTCTGCAGGCTTCCAGCCAAGAAGCAGTGAATTGCCCTGGATAGAGAAGGAAAGGTCTGACGGAGGAGGGGGGACAGCCAGAGGTCTTACGACAACCATGTTCGAATCACTGCTGTTGACACCCTTTAAATTCCGGGCTACGATTTTATAACTGTAGGTAATGCCTGTCTTAAAAGGCAGTGTCCTCATAGGTCCGTTTGCTTTTTTCGAGCAGCGGCAAGTTTTTCGAATTCCGCGCCGGATGACCTGAGGACGATGAAGTCCGCAATGGCTGCTCTCTTTTTCCTTCGGATAATTCCAGAGAAGGACAATCTTCTCTTCCCTATGGACCGCCTTAAGGGATGAAGGCGCAGCAGGTTTTTCATATTCTTTGAGCGTAGGAGTCGCCCTTTTTTCCGCATGCTGCCAGAAAAAACAGAGGGACGATAAGCAGCGATAAAAAAGCAAGATACCTGTATGACTTTCTGACTTCTGTCCTGATTGCATGTTTTGTTCTGGCGCATTTTTCCCCTTACAATATCTTTTTATATCTTTTGATCTGCTTTAATACCTGCGAAGGCGATGTGCCCCCGTATGATGAGCGTGCCCTGACTGACGCAGCAGGGTCAAGGGCAGGGAAGATATCTTTCGCTATTACAGGAGAGAAGGACTTCAGCTCCTTCAGCGCAAGCTCATGCAGTTCGACCTTCTTTTTGATGCAATAGAGGACTATCTTCCCGGTGATTTCGTGCGCCTCTCTGAAGGGGACGCCTTTTTTCACCAGGTATTCGGCTATATCGGTGGCAGTGGAATAACCTTCCCCTGCGGTAGCCGCCATTCTCTGTCTGTTGAAGGTTGTCCCCGGAAGCATCGCGTTCATGATCTCCAGACAGGCCTTCAGGGTGTCCACGGTATCGAAGAGGGGTATTTTGTCCTCCTGCATGTCACGGTTGTATGAGAGGGGCAGACCTTTCATGAGGGTCAGGAGCGACATCAGATTACCGTAAATCCTCCCGGTCTTGCCTCTGACCAGTTCCGCGACATCAGGGTTCTTCTTCTGGGGCATGATGCTTGAGCCTGTGGTGAAGGCATCCGATATCTCTATGAACCCGAACTCCTCTGTGGACCAGAGCACGAGCTCTTCAGCAAAACGCGAGAGGTGCATGATGCAGATACACGCGCAGGAGAGGAATTCAACAGCAAAGTCCCTGTCTGATACTGTATCGATGCTGTTGGCTGAAACCACCCTGAACCCGAGTTCTTTTGCGACAAATGTCCTGTCGGTAGGGAGTGTCGTCCCTGCGAGGGCGCAGGCGCCGAGAGGCAGTACATTCAGCCGTTTCAGGGAATCCGTGAAGCGGCCCTTGTCCCGCTCTATCATCTCCAGATATGCCAGGAGATGATGGCTGAGCAGGACAGGCTGCGCCCTCTGGAGATGGGTGTAGCCCGGCATGATGGTATCGATATGCTTTTCCGCTATCGTTAAAAGCGTTTTCTGAAACTGAAGTATCTTCGAGATAATATCTTCTGTCTCTTCCCTCAGATACAGTCTTATATCAAGCGCTACCTGGTCATTTCTGGACCTTGCTGTATGCAGTTTTTTTCCTGCAGGGCCGATTTTCTTTGCCAGTTCAGCCTCAATGTTCATGTGGATATCTTCGAGTTCATTCCTGAACCTGAATTTGCCGGATTCGATCTCCGCAGCGATTTCGAGCAGCCCCTTTACGATGGCCCCGGCCTCTTTGACCGAAATAATCCCCTGTTTCGCGAGCATTTTTGCATGGGCGATGCTGCCCCTGATATCATGCTTCCAGAGTCTCTTGTCGAAAGATATGGATTCGGTAAATGACTCTACAAGTCCCGAGGTTTTATGCGTGAATCTGCCTGACCAGGGTTTTTTCATATGAGGTAAGATAAAAATAATAGCGGATAAGTGTCAAGGTGTTTATGTTCCTCAGGGAGATGCCGGGTCTTATTTCAGGTGTAAGGTACACAGAGGCCGTGTGCCGGTCTTTTTGATGATGTCTGCCGGGTGAAATTATTGTCTACTGTTCATTTGGCGCGAAATAGAATAAAATAGCCTTATGATAAATCCTGCGATCAAACAACTGCAAAGTACCATTGATTCTGTTATAAAAGGGCAGAGCGAAGCCGTAAAAATGGCCATCGTGGCCCTTCTCGGCAGAGGCAACCTGCTGATTGAAGGCGTACCCGGAGTCGGGAAGACGACCCTTGCCTTTGCGCTGGCAAAGGCCACGGACTGCAGCTTCCAGAGGATACAGTTTACCAGCGATCTCATGCCTACGGACATTATCGGGGTGAGCGTCTATAACCCGGAGAGCAGGGAGTTTGAATTCAAGCCCGGACCGGTTTTTTCGAATATCGTGCTGGCGGATGAGATCAACAGGACGAACCCCAAGACCCAATCCGCGCTCCTCGAGGCGATGAATGAAAAAAAGGTCACTGTCGAGCGGAAGACATTCGTGCTTCCGGAGCCTTTTATGGTAATAGCGACGCAGAACCCTATAGAATTCCACGGCACCTTTCCGCTGCCCGAGAGTCAGCTTGACCGTTTCATGATGCATATCAAGCTCGGATATGCTGATCCTGAGCATGAACGACTTGCTGTCCGTGACCTGTCGAGTTTCGACCTGCTCGACGGGATCAGTCATGTAGTTACAAAGGCCGAGATCGTCCGGATGCAGAGAGATATCGACAGGGTAATTGCCGACGAAAGCATTGTGGATTACCTGATGACGATCATAACAGAGACGCGCAGGCATGAACAAATACGGCTTGGGGCGAGCACCAGGGGCGCGCAGTTTTTCCTGAAGGCCGCCAGGTCGCATGCCTATTATGAGGGCAGGGATTATGTGGTGCCGGATGATATCAAGACGCTCGCTCCTCTTGTGCTGGGTCACAGGCTTATCCTGAAGACAAAGAAGTTTATCTCGGACGCAGAGATGGTCATCAACGAACTGCTGGATTCTGTGCCTGTGCCTGTCTGATATGAACAGGGAACTACATGTGCCGGGAAATCAGCAGCAGCTTTAAGCACAGAGTCGCAAAGACGCAAAGATCAAAAAATGACCCGGGTTGATCGCTTCTCAATTCCGTCCTTCCGGCGACTCCTTCCGGCCTGCTGTCGGCCTGAGGAATCTTTCTCCGTATTTGCTGGGTTTAAGAAGGATTACCGGCAAGCGGGAATGACCCGGTTGGGTGATTGTGGACCAATTGCGGGTAGTTATATGCCTCGAATAACGATTGTTTCATTCAGGGCATATCCTTCTCAGAATGCCGTATGAAAATAACCAGGGAAGGGAAGCGGTTCATACTCGCTGCTGTCCTCATCGGGGTAGCTGCAGTAAATACCGGGAATAACCTCATATATCTGATCTTCTCCCTGATGCTCTCTTTTATTCTGCTTGCGATCGCGCTGTTACGGACAAACCTGTCCGGGATATCACTGGAGGTATCGCTCAACCATCCTGTTTTTGCAGGTGAGCAGTCCCATGCCCTGTTCACGATAAGGAACAGAAAACAGCGGATACCGGCGTATTCCATCCATATTACGGCGCCGGGAGTGTCTTCTCCTGTATACTGCACCTTTGTGCCTCCGAAGGGCTTTGTCAAAGAAGAGTTGAAGATAACCTTCTCAAAAAGGGGGATGTACTCGTTCGGCGATTTCTTCATCCGGAGCGGCTTTCCCTTTATACTTTTCGAAAAGAGCATCGGCAGTGAAGGTTTCGGGAGAGGCGCTGGTGTATCCTGCGCTTATTGATGTCGATCAGGTCATCTCTGATATCTCCGGGCGTGAAGGTCCTGGTACAGGACGGGCTTTAGGGACCGGTCACGAGATCCATGCCATCAGGGAGTTCAGGTATGGCGATGACTGGAGAAACATACACTGGAAGGCAACGGCAAAGGCCTCAAGCCTTATGGTAAAGGAATATGCGGCTGACCGAAATCAGGAAGGTAACGCTGATCATAGACAATCTGCTGCCTGCAGACGAGGCGGATTTCGAGAAGACCCTCTCCCTTGCCGCTTCTCTGGCGCATTATTTTCTGGGAGCAGGATATTTTGTCAGGGTGCTCTCCTGCAAAAAAGTCGTCCCCTTTGGGGCAGGGGACGAGCATCTTTTCAAGACGCTCGATGTCCTTGCCTTGATGCAGGAGGAGGACGCACTGGACTGTCCGATGTCTCACGACGTTGAAGGTTATACAATACTGCTGCTCAAATCCGGAAGCTCTGCCTTCAACAGATATATCGCAGCCGCTGATGTGGTGATGTATGCCGGTTCTCTATAAGATCATTACTGCCGTGCTTTCGCTGACAGGCTGTATCAGCCTGCTGCTGACCGGCGAACTGAACCTGCTTATGTGTATCAGCGGACTGGCGATACTGCCCGGCTATTACAGGTTTCTGAAGGGGATGCCGCCTGCTCCGAAATGGGCGGTCGGCGCTTTTTCCCTGCTGACGCTGCTCGTTTTTTTTGCAGATTCTCTCATTATATCAGGGGACGTATTTCTGGCGGTGGCGCATCTTACGATAATGTTTCAGGCGATCAAGAGTTTCGACCTGAAAGAACCGTGGGACCACCTCCAGGTCTATTTCATGGCGCTCCTTCAGCTCATAATAGCATCTGATTTAACACGGTCGCTGCTGTTCGGAGTTGTCTTCGTGGTCTTTATGGTCCTGCTTGTAACAGCAATGGTGCTTTCCCATTTTCTCAAGGAGGGCGCCCTGGGCAGGGTCAGGATCAGCAAACCGGTGTTTCTTATCTCTCTCTGTACCCTTTTGATGACAGTAATGATTTTTGTCCTTTTCCCGAGGACCTCATACAAATTCTTCGGAAAAAGCCATGCAAGGGGGATAAAAACCGCCGGCTTTTCCGAAAAAGTGGACTTCGGCTCTTTCGGCGACCTCAAGCTTGATCCCACGGTCGTTATGAGAGTAGAGATGGACAGGGACATTTCGCCGCTTTACTGGCGGGGGCTTGCGCTCGATTATTTTGACGGAAGATCATGGAGAAATACCCGTGAGGAAAAATACAGGATCGAAAGGTCCGGGGACGAGTTCCGGATCGCGCGGTGCGATAAGGACAGGACCCTTGAACAGAGGATATATATGGAGCCGATAGATTCCGATATTATCTTCGGCCTGCCTAAAATCTGCATGATAAAGTCTGAAGGGTTTTACATGTCATACTGATCCGGGCAAGAGCATATTTTTGCACGGCAAGTCTTCGCGGAGGGTGAAATTCAGCATATACAGTGATGTGAATGAAGAATATGAGGGGCAGGGGGACGAAGGTTACCTGCAATTGCCGGGGGGCACGGAAAAAATAGAGGCGCTTGCCAATAAAATAACCGCCGGTATCGGACCTGATGAGCAGAAGGCCGCGGCGATAGCCGGCTACCTGAAGAAAAATTATAAATACTCGCTGAGGACTGCGGCGCCTCCTGCGAGGGGTCAGCCCTATCGAGGACTTTCTCTTTAATACGAAAAGGGGATATTGCGAGCATTATGCCACTTCCATGACGATCATGCTGCGAAGTCTGCATATACCTTCCCGGGTAGTGAACGGCTATTTCGGCGGGGAAAAAAATGAATACGGAGGATATATCATCGTCAGGCAGAGCAACGCCCATTCCTGGGTCGAGGCCCTGATTAATAACAGATGGAAGAGATTCGACCCGACGCCGGCGTCTCCGGCACTGCGGCCTTCAGGCCTGGCGCTTTTTATTGATTCGCTGCAGCTCAACTGGTCGAGATACGTGGTCGGGTTCAGCTCTGCCGACCAGAGGGAGATCATGCGGGGGCTTTCGATGCCTTTCCGGCTGAAACAGTTTTCAGGCTTCAAAAGCCCTGATCTCAAAATGCTTCTCTATAGCGGCTTCATTGGTGCGCTTCTATGCCTGCTTATTTACTTCTTATTTCCGGATGAGGAGAATACGGAAATTCGGGTTTATAACAGAGAGATATCTGATCTTAAGGAAGATCGCTCAGAAGGAAGGGTCTGGGGATGAAACAGTCGGTGACCCCGGGAGATATAAGACAGGCAGGAGTGTCTTTGGGCATAGCAGAAGACCTTGAGGAGTTTTTGAGGATATACGAAGAACACCGCTTCGGAAAGAGGGAGCTGGGTCCGGAAGACAGGGAGAGATATGACTGGCTTTTGAAGAAGATGAAAAAGAAGATGTCTAAAAGAGTCAACTACAGATAAGCAACAGTTACCCATATCCAGCGAAGTATCATATGCCATTTCCCGGCCGGCCCGGACCTTCATGGGCTGTTATGAATCGTGAAACATACCACTATCAAATAGCGGATTGACGGCTCCCAAACTAAACAGTATACTGACAGGAGTCAGTTTACAGCAATAATCTTATTTTGGATGGACCTGCCGGATCAGCGATCGGAGGGTCCTCACAAGGTAAGACATCGGGCTTATGAATGCCCATAACTTATACCCGGGAGAGGACAAATATGCATCTGCTAATTTTACCTATCTGGTTACTGTCAATTTTCATTATCTTCTACGCATTCTTCAGAGCGCTGGCCCTGAGAAAGAAGATCCCCGGCGGAATTGCGAGCCAGGCCTGGAAGTTTCTGTATTACCTCATTGGATTGTTAGTGATTGGATATTTGACCATGCCATTATTCTCAAGATTGCCGGAGGAGTCAAGAGAATTTATCTTTGTGACAGTGTCCCTGGCAGCGGCTGTTTTTATTGTGAAAGTCATCAATCTTTTTTACAAAGTAATAAAAGAGGTGGGCCTGTAAGGCAGATAACATGGACGTCAAAGATGATCTGAAAAAAATTATCCGGGAGCATCTGGGCAGTGCTGTCAGCTCTCTTTTTTTGGAAAAGTCTTTGACCATTATGGACGAATCAGCGAATAACAAAGAAAGTTTTCTGGCTGCTGCCGAGAGGATCAGTAAACGGATTGCTTTGTTCATTAATACAGACCTCGCCGCAAAAGTTGCTGAGATTCTCAGGATAGAAATCGAGAACCGGGAAATGACGCCGGGAACAAAAAGAAGACATATAAGGGTCGCCTTGCACGTTAAGATTTTTGTTACAGGCAATGCCAATGGGATGCTCTATAAGCTTTACACCGGGGACCTCTCGCTGGGAGGAATGTTCATTAAGACAACAGAGCCTTTTCCGGCAGGCTCAGAATTGAAAATATCGTTTCCTCTGGAAAAAGAAAGCCGCATTTACTTAAAGGGTGTCGTAGTGTATAGCAAACCTCCTTCCGACGGCATAACGAAAAGTCAGCCAGGCATGGGAATTAAGTTCACGGAAGTCGATGAAACTGCGCGTAAGATATTAATGAGCTTGGCGGGCAGGACGGGTGACCAGAGTCTTGCCGCGGAGCAGGCAGGAGCTGTGTAACACGTTATCAAATTAATCAGAAAACGGTTTTGCTTATCCTCAACGGACTTTAGCTGGATTATGCATGATGGCTGGAACCCCGGCAGAGTCAAATGAACTTGTGACTATTTAACCGCAAGCTCCCTGCCCCATCAACTCCCCGCCTAATTTAGGAAGGGTGGCCGAAGGCCGGGGTGGTGTGCGGCATTAAGCTAATATCCCTGCATGGTGAAGTTGCCGAAGACCACAGGCCACGTTGAGATTGCCGTAAAGGTCAGAATCAGCAGGATGCTCAGAAGCAGCCATTTTCTTTCCGAGAGGACAATAGTGTCCCTGAGGGAGGGGATTTTCTTCAGGGGTTGAAAGACTCCCGGCAGCAGGCCGCATAAAACCCCGCAAAAGAGGCTTATGTAGATCGGATATCCGATGAAGTGGTAACCTTTCTGGAAGATGTCAAAGGGGCAGTGATGAGAGGGCAGCTCATATATATACAGTGAAATGAAGGAAACCATGGCAGCGAGCGAAATGAAAAAAAGGAGCAGCGAGAGGAGGGACACAACATATCTGAGGGCTGAGACAGGGCTTTTCAGACAGAGCAGCGCAGCAGCAAGGAAGACGATGATCGTGGAATAGAAGGCCACCATAACCGGCCTGAAACTCAGAGAGGAAAGTTCACCTGCCAGGCCAGTGGCTGATTCGCTGAAGAGGGAACCGCAGCAGGAGGTGATCACTTCCGGATTTAAACCGAGGAAATATCTCATCTCGAAATAGAGATCGAACCCTATAAGGACGGTAATGACAAGCAACGCCGCGTATTTCTGCCTGATCAGAGGAAAGTTCTCTGCTTTCTGGTCGAGGCCGTTCAAAACTATCCAAAGGGACGCAGCGAAGAAAATAATTATCTTTGCGTAAAGCGCATACCAGCCGACCGGGTTGGCGTTCAGCGACCCTGTGGCACACATCGCCCCTACAAACAGACTATGTATATCATCCACTGTGTACATAAAAAGCAGTGTGGAAAGGATCTCGAAGCCAAGGGCATATTTAATTACGGAAGAGATCAGATAGGTCTTTCTCTCCAGGTTTAACTGCTTTTCGGAGCTGCTCATGAAATCCCAGCCTGCCATTATCACGATCCCCTGAAGCGAGGCGTAAAGCATCATGACAAAGACAATGCAGGACCCGACAAGCAGCGCCAGGATGCCGGGGTGGAGTATCATGGTAATAGTTCAGCAGTGCAGCTGAACAACAGCTCGGCAGTAAGAAAAAGGCTGCCGGCTGTCGTCTTCTGTTGCGCGGATTGCCCTTTTTTCAAGCACTGAAGCTCTGATGCTCTGCTGCACTGCCGGCCTATCATTTAAGCTTTATGTCCTGTACGCGGCCGTCCCTCATTTCCACGGTACGTTTTATGAAGGGATGATCGTAGACAAAGGGGTCGTGCGTCGCTATCACGACTGTTTTGCCGGAGCTGTTGAGGTCCTGCAAAATCCTGAGAAGGTCTGTCGAGAGTTTTCTGTCCAGATGGGCGGTGGGTTCGTCCGCGATAATTATTTCAGGGTCGTTGATCAGAGCCCGCGCAATGGCTACCCTCTGCTGCTCGCCGCCTGAGAGTTTGTTCACCTTGGTCTGCATCCTGTCCCGTATGTTCAGGTCTTCGAGGATCTTTTCCCCGCGGAGCCGCATATCCGCAAAAGATATGTCGACCGGGTAAAGAGGGAGCAGGACATTCTCCAGCACGCTCACGTTCCGGATCAGATTGAACTGCTGGAATATGAAGCCGAAGGTCCGGCGGCGTACCAGAGTCAGAAAGCGTTCGGGGAGTTTCGCTACGTCCCTCCCATCCACCACGATACGCCCTGATGTCGGCCGGCCCATGCAGCCGATCAGGCTGAGGAGAGTGGTCTTCCCTGAACCGCTGGGCCCCTTCAATACCACTGCCTCGCCTTTTTCGATATTCAGAGTGGCATCCTCCAGGGCCCTGATCTCGTCGGGCTTCCTGAGGTTATAAACCTTCGTTAGATTTTCAGTCCAAATCAGGCCGTCCATTGCAAGGTCAGCTCCTCATCACGTTTTCAGGGTCGGTTATGGCGGTCTTCCACGAAGGGATGATCGTGCTTGCTACATACGGGGTTACCGTAAGAAAGGCGAGTACGAATATCTGGTAAATATCTATGTAAGGCGTGAGACGGAAGACAGGGAAGAGCACTGACCAGCCTTTTATTACAGGCGACAGTATTGTGGCGTTAAAGAAAAAGACATGGATGAACGCGGCGATCAGGCCGAGTAAAAAAGAGGTCAGGGATATTACTATGCCCTCCCAGAACTTCAATTCCAGGATGTCGGCCGTGTCCCAGCCGATCGCCTTGAGTATGCCTATCTCATGCTTTTCTTCGGCGCTGATGCCGGTCGCCTTGTCCCAGGCAAGGATACAAAAGGCTATCAGGGCAGAGGCGAAGATAGTCAGCATTATGCCGCTCCTCCAGTTAAATACCGCGTCGTACGTCCTGAGGATCTCGCTCTTTGTTATAGGTCTTGTATCAGGGTGTTCTGTTTTGATCTTTACAGCAATTGTAGACACTTCATTCGGATTATGCACGGTCACGGCGATGTCGGTGGCCCTGCCGGCAGGAAGCTCAAAAAATTTTATAAGGTCTTTACTGCCCATTACAATGAGGTCATTGGTGAGTATGTTCGACTCTGAACGGAATGTCCCTGTAATGTGGAAGACTGCGCCGGTGTTCATGCTGTTGATCAGGGCGAGCGTGTCGCCGGTGCCTACCAGCCTCATACTCCCTACGCCCGCGCCTATAGCGCATTCGCGCGGAGCAGACGGCATTCTCCCCTGAAGCAGTGAAAGTCCGGGAATGTCTCCGTCTGTTCCTATCAGGGTATAATTCGAATGAGACAGGGCATCATAATAGTACCCCCAGTACCTCGGCACCGCAGAGCCCACGCCTGGAATGCCGCTGATTGTTTTGACGTATTCCAAGGGGATGAGATCATGCCGTCCGGCAGAGAGCCTCTGGACGATCAGGTCCGGCGTGTCTATCAGGATACGGGAGGCCTCGAGCTTAAGGGAATAAGTAAGAAAAAGGACCGAAGCCAGAATCCCTATCGTCAGGGCATAGACAGCAATAAGAGAAATATTCCTGTATTTTCTCCTTAAGATGGAAGAAAGGGCATATTCCAGTATCTTAAGATGCCTCATTGCGGTCTTCCCCAAGTTATGGTTGTCGACAAGACTATACCTTCAGGACCGATGATGGAACCGGCAGGAAAATGTTCAAGAGAAGAGGGGAAGTCCTGGAAGGGGGTGAAGAGGTCAGCCTGGGAAGGATGTCGTGTATAACGTGCCTCTGTCCACAGGGAAAGATCAGTCAGTTTTAAATATTTCACCAGTTCTCTTTTGGCCGGAACTTCGTATCTGTCCAGAACGGAAACTGTTGACCGGCCGTATAAAAGAAGCGTTGAAAATACCAGGAGTTCAAGCAATGTGAAACCCAGGAATAATTTATGTTTGTTCATGCGCCCCCTGTCTGACGGAGGCTTTGCCTTCATATTCGAAACTCATTTTTTATTTTACTCTAATGACTACGAAAACAGCAAAGCAGGAAAAATATGGTTTTTCGGATACTTGCCGGTAAATTGAGACATAAAAGCGTCTGTATTGGACTTGACAGGAAACGGCAAAAGATGCACTATGTGAGTTAAATGGATAGCGAGCGTATTCTCCGTGGTCTTGCCACGGGATTAGTGAACGAATATAAATGAAATAATTTCCTTGCATTAGATTCCCTGCGGTCTGTGCCGCGGGGTAGATCAATAGTTCACTGTAATGGGCCATATTTGGTGAAAAAAAAGGGGGTGCTCCTGATGTCAGACCGGAAGCTAAAATATTTCATAATTATTTCGATATTAACTGTTTTTTCGATTTTATTGGGCACAAGTCTTGCCAATGCGGAGGTAATTATGTGGGGCCATAATAATTATGGCCTGGTGTGGGACGGCACGCTGGCAGACAGTGCAGCGCAGCCGGAGGTGAATGGTCTTGGTGAAGTTTCTGCTGTTGCCGGCGGAGGGTACCACGCAATAGCGCTGAAGACGGACGGCACGGTCTGGACCTGGGGATATAATGGCAAAGCTGCAGGGGACGGTACAACAGCAGCAGAAAGGACAACCCCGGTGCAGGTGAAGGGCCTTGTTGACGTCGCAGCCATAGCCGGCGGAGGGTACCACACAATAGCGCTGAAGGCGGACGGCACGGTCTGGACCTGGGGATATAATGGCAACGGCCAGCTGGGGGACGGCACAGCGGCCGACAGGACAACCCCGGTGCAGGTGAAGGGCCTTGTTGACGTGGCAGCCATAGCCGGCGGAGGGTACCACACAATAGCGCTGAAGACGGACGGCACGGTCTGGACCTGGGGATATAATGGCAACGGCCAGCTGGGGGACGGCACAACGGCCGACAGGACAACCCCGGTGCAGGTGAAGGGCCTTGTTGACGTGGCAGCCATAGCCGGCGGAGGGTACCACACAATAGCGCTGAAGACGGACGGCACGGTCTGGACCTGGGGATATAATGGCAACGGCCAGCTGGGGGACGGCACAGCGGCCGACAGGACAACCCCGGTGCAGGTGAAGGGCCTTGTTGACGTGGCAGCCATAGCCGGCGGAGGGTACCACACAATAGCGCTGAAGACGGACGGCACGGTCTGGACCTGGGGATATAATGGCAACGGCCAGCTGGGGGACGGCACAACGGCCGACAGGACAACCCCGGTGCAGGTGAAGGGCCTTGTTGACGTGGCAGCCATAGCCGGCGGAGGGTACCACACAATAGCGCTGAAGACGGACGGCACGGTCTGGACCTGGGGATATAATGGCAACGGCCAGCTGGGGGACGGCACAGCGGCCGACAGGACAACCCCGGTGCAGGTGAAGGGCCTTAGTGACGTCGCAGTTATAGCGGGTGGAGAGATATATACAATAGTTCTATTAGATAACTTGCCTGACATGACTGTTTCTTCGCTTGCTGCGTCTTCATTTGCTGGGCCTGGTGAGGCGGTGACAATCATTGATACGACAAAGAACAGCGGCGGAGGAGATTCCCCTGCATCAACGACCGGCTTCTATCTGTCGACAAACAGTCTTCTGGATGCTGATGACATAGTGCTTGGGAACAGAGAAGTACCTGCGCTTGCGGCGGCAGGCGGCAGCAGCACGGCAGCGACTTCCCTGACGATACCGCCGGGAACAGCAACCGGTGTTTATTACCTTATTGCAAAGGCGGATGTCCCTGGCCTGATTAGTGAGACAAACGAAGCCAACAATACAAGAATTGCTCTTATCAAAATAGGCCCTGATCTGGTTGTTTCTTCGCTTGTCGTGTCTTCAATTGCAGGGGCCGGAGCAGAGGTTATAGTCACCGATACGACGGAGAACAGCGGCGGCGGTAGTGCCCCTTTATCGCGGACGGCCTTCTATCTGTCGACAGATGGTCTTCTGGACGGGAGTGACATTTGGCTGAAAGGCAGGGCAGTGCCTGCGCTTGCGGCGGGAGGCAGCAGCACGGCTGCGACTTCTCTGACGATACCGCCGGGAACCGCAACCGGCGTTTATTACATCATTGCAAAGGCAGATGCCCGAGGCCTGGTCAGTGAGACAAACGAAGCCAACAATACAAGGAGCGCTTCTATCAGAATAGGCCCTGATCTGGTTGTTTCATCGATTTCCGTGCCTTCATTTGCAGGGGCCGGAGCAGAGGTTATAGTCACTGATACGACGGAGAACAGCGGCGGCGGTAGTGCCCCTTTATCGAGGACGGCCTTCTATCTGTCGACAGATGGTCTTCTGGACGGGAGTGACATTTGGCTGAAAGGCAGGGCAGTGCCTGTGCTTGCGGCGGGAGGCAGCAGCACGGCTGCGACTTCTCTGACGATACCGCCGGGAACCGCAACCGGCGTTTATTACATCATTGCAAAGGCAGATGCCCGAGGCCTGGTCAGTGAGACAAACGAAGCCAACAATACAAGGAGCGCTTCTATCAGAATAGGCCCTGATCTGGTTGTTTCATCGCTTTCCGCGCCTTCATTTGCAGGGGCCGGAGCAGAGGTTATAGTCACTGATACGACGGAGAACAGCGGCGGCGGTAGTGCCCCTTCATCGCGGACGGCCTTCTATCTGTCGACAGACGGTCTTCTGGACGGGAGTGACATTAAGCTGAAAGGCAGGGCAGTGCCTGCGCTTGCGGCGGGCGGCAGCAGCACGGCAGCGACTTCCCTGATGATCCCCTCGGGAATAACAACCGGCGTTTATTACATCATTGCAAAGGCAGACGGTCCGGACCTGGTCAGTGAGACAAATGAAACAAATAATACAAGAATCGCTCCTATCAAAATAGGCCCTGATTTGGTTGTTTCGTCGTTTACTGTTCCTTCAATTGGAAAACATGGCGCAGCGGTTATAGTCACTGATACGACCGAGAACAGCGGCGGCGGAGATTCTCCTGCATCAACGACGGGCTTCTATCTGTCGACGGACGGTCTTCTGGACGCGGATGACGTAGTGCTTGGGAGCCGGGCAGTGCCTGTGCTTGCGGCAGGCGGCAGCAGCACGGCAGCGACTTCCCTGATGATCCCCCCGGGAACAACAACCGGCGTTTATTACATCATTGCAAAGGCAGATGGTCCGGACCTGGTCAGTGAGACAAACGAAACCAACAATGCAAGGGTCGCTCCTATCAAAATAGGCCCTGATTTGGTTGTTTCATCTCTTTCCGCGCCTTCATTTGCAGAGCCCGGCGCTGCGTTTATAGTTACTGATACGACAGAGAACAGCGGCGGCGGAGGTGCCCCTTCGTCACGGACGGCCTTCTATCTGTCGACAGACGGTCTTCTGGACGGGAGTGACATTAAGCTGAAAGGCAGAGCAGTGCCTGTGCTTGCGGCGGGCGGCAGCAGCACTGCAGCGACTTCTCTGGCGATACCCTCAGGAACAGCCACAGGCAATTATTACATCATTGCAAAGGCAGACGGCCCTGACCTGGTCAGTGAGACAAATGAAACGAACAATACCAGGGGCGTGCTTATTTCAATAGGCCCTGACCTGATTATTTTATCGCTTACAGTCCCCCCCGGTGCAGGAGCTGGCGGCTCAATCAAAGTTACGGATACAACCATGAATAGCGGCAGCAAGGATGCTGCTGCGTCAACAACGAGTTTCTATCTGTCGGCAGACAACGTTCTGGACAGCAGTGATGAATTGCTCGGTAGCAGAGCAGTGCCTGCGCTTGCGGCGGGCGCCGCCAATACGGGCACGACTTCTATGACTATACCCTCAGGAACAGCCACGGGCAGTTATTACATCATTGCAAAGGCAGACGGCCTGAACCTGGTTACGGAGACAAATGAAACAAATAATACAAGAAGCGCTTCTATCAGGATAGGCCCTGACCTGACGATTGTATCGTTTACAGTCCCCCCCGGAGCTGGGGCAGGCGGCTCAATCAAAGTTATCGATACTACGATGAACAGCGGCGGCGGAGATGCTGTTGCGTCAACGACGAATTTCTATCTTTCGGCCGACAGCCTGCTGGACAGCAGTGATGAATTGCTCGGCAGCAGATCAGTCCCTGCCCTTGCAGGAGGCGCCGGCAGTACGGGCACTACTTCTCTTACGATTCCTTCCGGGACAGTGCCGGGCAGTTATTATATCATTGCAAGGACGGACGTCCTGGACATGGTCACTGAGACAAATGAAACAAATAATACAAGAAGCGCTTCTATCAGGATAGGCCCTGATCTGACGATTCTATCGCTTACAGTCCCCTCAGCCGCAGGAGTTGGGGCGACGATCAACGTTACGGACACCACGATGAACAGCGGCGGCGGAGATGCTGCTGCATCGACGACGAGTTTCTATCTGTCGGTGGACAGCATTCCGGATGGGAGTGACAAAGGGCTTGGAAGCAGAGCTGTGCCTGCGCTGGCAGGAGGGAGGAGCAGCCGGGGTACGACTTCTCTTAAGATTCCTTCCGGGACAGCGCCAGGTATTTACTACATTATTGCAAAGGCGGACGTCCTGGATCTTATTTTTGAGACAAATGAAGCAAATAATACAGGTAGCGCGGTTATTTCAATAGGCGCTGACCTGTCGATTTCATCACTTACAGTTCCCTTCGGTGCGGAAGTCGGGGCGACGATCAACGTCAAGTATGTGACTAAGAACAGTGCAGGCGAAGATGCCCCTGCCTCAACGACTGACTTTTATCTGTCAAGGGACAGTGTCCTTGATGCTGGCGACGTCCTGTTAGGGAGAAAACCTGTACCTGCGCTTGCGGCAGGTGCCAGCAGCAGCGGCGAGGTCCCTCTGATTATTTCTTCAGAGACAATGCCGGAAATTTATTATATCATAGCGAAGGCAGACGGTCCGGACCTGATCAGCGAGTCAGACGAGTCTAACAATACAAAAAACTCGGCTATTACTATAGGACCTGACCTGACCATTTTACCGCTTACTGCTCCCGCTGGCGCAGAAGTCGGCGCAACAATAAGTGTCATGGATACAACCAGGAACATTGGCGGCGGATATGCCGGTGCAACAAAGACAAGGTTCTATCTGTCAGCTGACAGTGTTCCGGATGCAAGCGATTTGTTGTTAGGGAGCAGGGCTGTTTCAGGACTTGCAGCAGGAGCCAGCAGCACCGGTTCGACTTCTTTGACAATACCTTCAGGCACAGCGGCCGGTTCTTACTACATCCTTGCCAAGGCGGACGCGACGGACCTTGTTATTGAAGCGCACGAAATCAATAATACTGCAGGCGTTTCAATCATGATAGGTCCTGACCTGATTATTTCATCTCTTACAGTCCCTTCCGGCGCGGAAGCCGGAGCGATGCTCAACGTCAAATTTGTAACCAGGAACAGCGCAGTTGGTGGAAACGCTCCTGCGTCGACCACGAGCTTCTACCTGTCGCCGGACAGTATTCTGGATGGAAGTGACGTATTACTTGGCAGAAAAACAGTGCCTGCACTGGCAGCAGGCGCCGGCAGCTCCGGTACGGTGCAGTTGGTTATACCGCTGGGGACAGTTCCTGGCACCTATTATATTATAGCGAAGGCGGACGGTCCTGGACTTGTCAGTGAGGCGGACGAGACCAACAATACACTTTATGATCAGATAGCAGTCCAGTAGTTTTGGTATTTGACCAGTATGCTGAAAGACAAGTGGGTATATGTTTTTCCTTTCATTTATACATTTGAGTTGTTCTCCATGATTTGGAACAGGTTGCATGAAACAGATTCTCTGCCGCAGATGAAAATATGACCTGCTTGAAGACGTGAAACTCCGGATACTGCTTGTCAACCCCTGGATTTATGACTTTGCCGCGGCAGACGTATGGTCGCGGCCGCTTGGTATTCTGCAGGTCGCAGAATGTCTCAGTCTCTACGATGTTGAATTTGCATTCATTGACTGTACTGACAGCGTAAAACTGAAGAGCTATGGAAGAGGGCGATACAGGCGGGAGATAGTTGACAAGCCTGATTGCGTAAAGGCAGTCCCGAGAAGATTCGGCAGATATGGGATGAGTGTCGGGGACTTCAAGAAGGCTCTGATGAAAACTGCTCCCTTCGATGTTGTTCTTATAACGTCAATTATGTCATGGTGGTATCCCGGGATACAGAAGACTATAGAATGCATACGGTCTGTCTCAGGTGGTATACCTGTGGTCCTTGGAGGTATCTATGCTACTCTCTGGCACGATCATGCTGCCGCGACATCCGGGGCGGATTTCATTTTCAGGGGCCGGATCAGCAATGACATAACCTTCGCCTTCCATACCTTCGGATTCAGACTTAGGAGAAAGAAAGAGAAGGAGGCCCCGTTTTACAGGCTCGGACTCTATGAGACCTATTCCTTTGCGCCGCTTTTGACGAGCACAGGCTGTCCATTCAATTGTCATTACTGCGGTTCAGGTCTGCTGAACAATGGCTATACCCGGCGGGATCCCGGGCGTGTGCTGGATGATATCAGTGAATTCTGCCGGATGGGCGTCAGGGACTTTGCCTTTTATGACGATGCGCTTCTGGTCGAATCAGGCTCGCATATAAAGATCATTCTTAAAGAAATAATTGATCGCGGGCTGGACATACGGTTCCACTGTCCTAACGGCCTCCATGCGCGCCTTATCGACGACGAACTCGCAGGACTGCTGAAGACCTCCGGCTTCACGACACTACGGCTGAGTCTTGAGACAGTCAATAAAAAAAGGCAGAGAGATACCGGCGGGAAGGTATCATCAGAAGAGCTGGAACGCGCGGTCAGGTCACTGAAAAAGTATGGCTTTAAGAAGGAGGATATCGGCGTATATCTCATGTACGGTCTTCCGGGTCAGGAGTTTGATGAGATCATGGAGGGGGTTGCGTTCCTGAAGTTGCTCGGGGTAAGAATCAACCTGACCGAATTCGCCCCGGTCCCGGGGACGAAGTGCTGGGACGACCTCATTTCCACCGGGACCATCAGGCCGGACATTGACCCGCTGCTGACAAACAATTCTGTTTTTGCCCGGCTCTATTCCGGGTACGATCCTGAAGAAACAGAGAAGTTAAAGCTTTCTGTCAAGGAATATAATACAGGCCAGGGGAGTCGGCAAAGCTGAAAAAATATTTCCGGGAAGTCAGGACATATTCCGAAACTATCTGCTAAAATAGTCTGGTTGCCGGGATAGCTCAGTTGGTAGAGCAGCTGATTCGTAATCAGCAGGTCGGCGGTTCGAGTCCGCTTCCCGGCTCCAGTTTTTCTTCATAGAAAGAGGAAGTTACAATCCTGCCGGAAACTCCTAAAAACCCTTCAACTATAAGGGAGGCAAAAAACACGTGTAGTGGGGTCTTTTCCGGACCGCAACTCTGCCCTGATGCTGGTGGCTGCCCGACTCAGACATATCGCCGGAACTAAGTGGCGACTACCGCGATATTCTAAGATGGACCGACTTAAGGAGGCGACCAAAGAGATCGCGGCCTAAGGGAAACTGGATTCAGGTCATCTGATGAAAGAGCGAAAAATTATTGACACTGCCGTCTACTTTTTTCTTATATAGTGGTGTATCTCCTCTCCGTATTCTTCCATCTTCAAAAGTTCATCGCCGCTCTTGTTCAGATAAGAGATAAAGGACAGCTTTGTAGTACTGTCAGTTGCTACAACTTTAAGGACTTGGCCAGGACCCATACCTCCCAGTGTCTGTTTGGCCCTCAAAAGGGGCAAAGGACACTGTAAACCCTTCACATCGATCAACTGGTCATATCCTATCTCTTCTACTGTCTCTGCCATGATTAACCTCCCTTAACACTACATATTTCTTATTTTTTCCGGACCATTATGCAGGCGTTTTCTCTGAATCATTCCACTCCTCTTGCGCTTTTAAGCTTTTGTATCAGTATCTCCCTGCTTTTTTCATCTATGTCAATAAACTCTATGCCAATACCGTCATCCCCACCTATATCAGAAAAACCGTTATGTATAACTCGGCCCATGATTCTAATTGGTACATCCAGGCCCACCACGTGAAGTAACAAATCAACCCTTGCCCCAATTTCATAGGATGCTTTTGTTTTTATGAACATATTGCCTTCGCTGACATTATTGGTGTAGTCAAGAATGAATCTGCTAAAGCTCTTGTATGTTACCTTTAGTGATATATCGTTTCTTTCTTCTTTCCTCATGTTTTGCAAGGCAATTTCTTCCTCTATATCTAACGAGATTTCCATGAGTGAACCACAGGAAGGGCACTGTATTTCAGGAAAGGGATTTTGTTCAATATAATCGTCTGCAGGAATTTCCCTGCAAAAAGGACATTGATGCTGCTTTTGTCTGACAATTTCATCACTGCGTTTTCTTGCGAACATTTCCATAAAGTTTCCAAATATCTCCTGCAATAAAAAAAGCCCAATCTCCGAAGAGAATTGGGCCGTTGATTCCATAACCAATTACTACTTCGGTAACCCTGCCGTCCCTCCTAGGACCAGTGGCTTTGCGTCCTACCCTCTCAGATAGTTTGCGTTTATCGGTAGCTTCTACTTTCGCTTAAATATTATTGCCAGGCCGGGATCTTTGTCAACATCAAGTTTTAATTAACAAGACTCGTCAATGGAACTTTTTGACGAGCCCTGTGAAGACAGGGAGATCATCGACACGAATTTGTCGAACTAAGATTCGGGCTCAGGGACCGTAATGCGGAGTTTTCTGATCAACCCGGTGATCACACGGCACAAGAGAAATGCTTTTTTTTTGCACGGAGGGCGCTTGAAATTAGAAAGCAGATGACCTGTTTACGCATGGTCATCAGACAGACTGTCCTGAAAGTGTCCTAATCCGGGAGGGAAAAGCGGCAAAATATGGAAAATTTCAGGGTAATCGCTTTTGTAATAACATATTTGAAAACAGGAGTTTTTTGAGTAGTTACGGGCTTTCGCAAAAACCTTATTTTTTTTCGTAATCAGCAGGTCGGCGGTTCGAGTCCGCTTCCCGGCTCCCTTGAATTTGCAAGGGTTTTAAGGAGTTACAGCTCTTTAAAACCCTTTTTGTTGGTTCCGAAAAATGGAAAAAGCTATCTTTGCGTGAATCGAATCACAAACCT
>CAVTHB010000003.1:0-355560 GCA_963734475.1 uncultured Nitrospira sp. | reverse complement strand
GCGGCACCGGCAAACCGAGCGCCGCTATCTGCGCCAGGTTCGCGGCTTTGGCACCAATTTCGTCGGCGGAACGCGGCTCGGTCGATATGCCGCCGATACACACGATATCCATGGGCTACAATCCTTCCCTCAAGCCGACAGATCGCTCATGATGTGCCGCCGCAGCAGATGTCCGAATCCAGCCAACCGGTCGGTCGCGCGCTCGATGGCGCGGGCAAGCTCGATCACGGAGAGCGAAGTCGCCACGTCGAAGCCGCCGGCAAACACCCGCGCGGTGACATCGCGTTCCCGCGCATCCGCGGCGTGCTCGGCATCGATCAGACGGACGACGGCGTTAAGCGCGTCTTCAGAGTTGGCGCGGCGCCCCTCCGGGACTTCGATCGCCGCGGCGAGCCCCGAGGCCGCGGCTTCTATCGCGGTGATGGCGACGGCGCACAATTCGGCGAGTGCCGACAGCAGCGCGGAATCGATCGCGGCGGGCGCCAGCGAGGCGATAAAGGCGGCCTGTTCCAGTTCATCGACGGCTTCCTCGACGCGGTCCACCATCTGTTCAATGATCGGACCGGCGTTGAGCCGAGCCGCTTCCTTGCGGGCTTCGAGGGCGATGCGATCTGCCTTGCGTTCGATCTGGCCGGCGCGGGCCGCGAGCTGCTTGCTGTCGGACGGGCGGCCTGCCTGCAACTCGACAATGTGGTGGGCGATCGCAGCGGTCACATCATGCGCCAATCCGACCTGGCGCAGGACGATGGTAAGCAACGCGCTGTCGACGCGTTCCAGCCGCCTGATCAGGTCTGCTTCAATCTGGTCGCGCACTAACCTGACCGATCGCCCTGCACTCAAAGCTTCGGTCGAAACGCGCATCGCGGTTTTGAGGAAATCGACCGCGGCGTTGCGTCCGAGCGCCTGATCCAGCCGCTCGCCGAAGCCGATTCGTGTCGGTGCTGCGTTGCGCACCGCGGCGCCGATCAATTCATTGCCGCCAAGCTCAAGGAAGGCGCGGTGACCAACCCGCTGCCGGGCGGCCCATTCGAGAAGGCGCACCGCATCGTCTTTTGCGACCCAGGTGCGCAACAGCTTGCGCGCCCTGTTCCAGTCGATCAGAAATACCAGCGATGCGCCGAGCGCGTTAAGGAAGGCGTTGCGATCAGCGGCGCTGTCGGCCTGATACTGCCCGGTGACGAGAAAGAACGCGTTGTCCTCGCCGAGACCGGCCGCGACATGGCGATCGAGCCCGCTCCATTTTGCCTGAAACCTGTCGAACAAGCGCGATGAAGAATTTCGCGCGCGCCCGATGCACGTCCGTATGGGTCACCGTCACGGAATTGTTTTTGACCGCGATGACCAGCACGTGGGCGTCGGTGGTCCCGATATCGTTTTGAATCAACAGCCGGCCGCCCGACCGGGTCGCCGTCGTCTCGAGGCCGGGATGGTTGAACTTCAGGGCGCGGGTCTCGTTGAGTCCCCGCATGAAACTTTCCACCGGCTCCCGGTCTTCGGGGTTCAAACCGAAGACATGGGCGCCCGCCAGGATTTCCTCGGAACAGTTCGCGGCCAGCTTGTTGAGCGTCTTGTGCAGATCCATCACCAGACGATGCAGGCTGTCCTCGCCGTCCTGCGCCACCCCGGTCAACCTGGCGACCCGCGCGATTTCGATTTCATTCGATGGCCTCGAGCAAACCGGCGGTGCGGATCGCGGCGAGCCGCGCAGTCACGGTTTCGCCTTCGGACGGATTGCCGGCGCTCACCGCCCGGATCATCGCCGTCGCGTCGTCGTGGACTTCCTTCATCAGCCTGGCGAGATTGGGCGCGGCCATCCGGCCGTCGCCGGCAAGATGGGCGCCGCCGATCAGGGTTGCGAGCGCGGCAGGCGCAATGCCGGCGGCGCGACATTCGACGTTCAAGTCGGTCGTGGGGTGATCGGGCTCTCGCGCATGATTCGCGGCGGCCTGCAGCGCGCTCATGCGAACCTTGATCCGGTCGTTCGCGGCCAACCCTTCCGCAACCAGCGACGGCAACAGAATGTCAGCCTGTCCGAGCTGCTCGATAATTTGAGATTTCATGACATATCCGCCGGAGATCACCTCTAAATGTATGCTGCCTCGCGCTACGATAGCTTCATTGCGCTAGATCATTCATAAAAACGTCATATTCGACATCGGCCTCGACCCCTATGGCGACTCTTTGCGGTTCTCGATTGTGGTCCTCCGCAAAAAGATAAGCTCGGTCGTTAGAGATCGACGATTGTCGCCGCGCAAAAGTCCTTTTGCATCACTGAGCATAAATTCTGCGTTCGGGGCGGGTCATACGATCGTCTTCCAGTCCGAAGCCCCGCGCGCGCTCGCCTTGGTATTTGGCTGCCGCGCGAGTCCTCTCCCAGCCCTCCACAATGGGAATTCCATTATACGCCAGCCATTCCCACCTGTTCGGGCTGCGGTTGATGATTGCCACCTCGAACATGTCAAGGCGCATATCGCTATCTTAGGAATATGTCCTTGCGCCGGATCAAAACATCCCGGCTCTCTGCCACAATCAAACTGACCCACTACCCTCAGTTGGAACTATGGGCGCGGGGTGATAACTTCTCTGCTCATGAAGAAATCCGATGTCACCTGTCCCCAATGCACTGCGAGGCCTCTGGTTGCCTGCTTGTCACCGCCGACCACGGCAACTGCGAAATGATGCGTAATCCTGAAACCGGCGGCCCACACACCTCTCACACGACGAACCCGGTGCCGCTGTTGCTGATGGGTCGCGCCGGCGTCTCGCTTAACGATGGCCGGCTGGCGGATATCGGCCCCACGGTGCTTGCCTTGATGGGGCTCGCAAAACCCGCCGAGATGACCGGCGCCTCGTTGTTGCGGTGATGGCCTTCCAGAAAAAGAGCAAATCAGCCGACACCTGACACCGTCAGAAGCTCGCCCGCGGGTGGAAGCCCAAGTAGCAGGCCTTAGCCGAGCAATTTTAGGCTGGCCCATTTCCGATGTTGGGCACGAACCGGACTCGGGAGAGCCTCAGGCCTCATGTCTCTCCGAGCGCCCCATATATTGGTGATTGTTGTTCGCGATGCAGGTCCCGTGCTGGTGCACGCATAGGGCGGAGGTATCGGATCATCCGCATCGCCGCGTCATGACCGGCGGCCCAGCGCTTCCATGATATGGTCCCCCACCCGGCCCTGCCGCCAGCGCACGAAGCCATTGCTACGGCTAGGGAACTTTCGCTGTGAGCACTCGCGCAGCGATCATCCGATCCAAATTCTGCGGGCGAACAGCGCCGCATTCATGAACAGCGATGCGCCAAAGATTCCGATCAACCCCACGAATAGCCACTTCACCCGCAGTCCTACATCAGCCAACACGACAAACAGCGGAAACGAGACAAGCCCGAATCTGCCCATCGACGTGAAACCCGCTACGAGCCCGCTGAGTGTCAGATAAGGCAACAACAGCGCACCGGTGGCGAACATTGTCCAGGAGAAGCGCAGTCGAGACCAACCGACAACAATCAGGACGATGAACAACAGGATGAACCAGCTACCTTGCCCCCACGGATTCCAATCATTGAGAATCAACTGGGTGAAAGGTTCAAATTTCAACGCAGAAATTAGTCTCGCAGACAGCGTCGTTCCCAGATGAAACCCGGCCTGCCCCTTCGAGAAGACAAGCGGATCCCCGAAACGGTACCAGAGGTAAATCATGAACAGCCACAAGCCCGATGTCGCGACAAGGACACATGGTATGAGGGCAGGAAAGAACGGCTTCTGATCTCGATTGAGCCACATCTCCCAGAGAAGGACGGGCAACAGAACAACACCGGTTGATCGGTCGGCAACCGCCAGGCCTGCAAGCAGCGCTGCCGACAAATACCGTTTTCGCTTCAAAACAAGAAAGAACGAGACGGTCAGGAGCAATTCCAGGGATTCGGTGTACCCGGCTGACAGCACGACCGAAGCCGGAAAAAAGCTCAGCAATACAGTTGTGGCGAGAGCGACTTGATCGCCAAATTCCTCGCGAACCAGCTTGGCCAGAACGACAATAGCCAACAGTGCCGCGACGTTTGATAGCAGCAGCAGCGCATCCGAAGGCGCAAGGCCGCTGATTACGACGAGGCCCCGCGCCAGCATCGGATATAATGGATAAAATACGATAGTCTGAGGAATGGCCGGATCGCCGTTATACCGGTATCCTTCCGTTGCGATCCTGAAATACCATTCTGAGTCCCATTGCAGTAATTGGTGATACCAGAGCGGTCCCGCAGACCAGACGTCAGTCGCGATGGGCAGATATTTTTGCGAGAAGACGAGTCCGAGCGCGACCACCGCCCGCGAACATAGAAAAATTGAGATGGCCGCAAAATAGAGAAACCAGGAATGATCTATCCAGATCGGCCGCATCTCGGCCAAAAAGCGCGCGCGCGGCACACGCTCATTTGAGACTGGCAAGAACAACAATCCCCGAGGTAGCTGGCCATCAGCAATTGCGCGCTGGGAACCCGCACCTAACGCCTTCTTTCCCGCAGCACGCAGTACGACCCACATAACTAGCCTCCTGCTTTCGTCGTCGGCGCTTTGAGCTGAAGAACCCCTCAACCGCAGCTGCATTGACCGCTGGAAACATTTGGCACATGCCCCATCCGTCTTGGCCTCGGCGCTTGCGCCGGGATCGTTGCACCAAGAAGCGAGGCCAGCACGGACTTCCTGTTCAGCACGACAATCGCCTCCCCCTTGAAGGCGACTAACGATAGTTGGCTCGCCAGGGACCAAGTTGATTCAACGCAAAGAGCCAGGAGCCGACACAACTAAGGTGAAGACGAAGGGGAGCAGCAACTACTTGAAGGACGGCGTCAACAATGCTGCCTATCTGGTGCAGCCGCTTGCCGACGTCGCTGTCGTCGGGTTGCGCGGCGGTCGGGACATTCTGTCGGGGCTCCTGTTCGGCGCCAAACACGTTCGCGGAATCGAGATCAACCCTGCGATCTTCGAAGTCTTCACCGACAATTTCGCCGATTTCTCCGGCCATCTCGACCGCCAGCCCGGCGTGTCGTTGATCAATGCCGAAGCCCGGAGCTATATCAACCATTCATCCGATCGGTTCGATCTCGTCCAGATTTCGTTGATTGACACCTGGGCCGCAACGGCCGCCGGCGGACTAACACTCACGGAAACCTTCAAATCGAAGCCGCGCGACTTATGGCTCTGCTCTATCTGGGACCCTGCAGGCGTCGATGCGTTGTTTCAGCCACGTGGCGCATGAACGGCCGCTTCGCGGCAGGAAGCGACAATCGACTTTGGGCCTTGAAACGAAAGAGGCCGCCAACTAAGGCGGCCTTACTCTGGGTGCAGAGTGGCTTTCTGAGCCTGTAATTCGGCCATCAACTCTTTCGCCCGGTCAACCGTGACCTGGTCGAAGATTGTTCGCTATACCTGACGATATCGCTCAATTGTCCTGTCATCTCGACGCACTTATCGCACATGCCCGCTCCCTGCCTCAGGCGGGAGCCAACCGCCGGTCACGTCGCAGGTATTGAACGTCAGACCCATTCGCCGGCGTGAGGCGACAAACTCGGTAGAACATTCACTTCGGCCACGCGCAGCACTACGCTCCCTGATGCGCCCCCTGGCGATTACGATTTCGTCTCGCCCTGCAAAATCCGACCTCTCCAGCAGCCAGGAGATGCCGAAGCCAGCCACGAGACCCCAGAACGCCGCACCGACGTTCAACAACGGCACATCGGCGACAGTGACAAGGAAGGCCAACAGCGCGCCGAGCGAAAAGCGCTCCTTAAACGAAGTGATAACGGTCGTCTGCAGGACGCGCAACATTGTGAGCCCCGCCAAGGCCATCATCAGGCGGCCACGCCATCGGCATCGAAGCCCTCGTGCGGACCAGCACTAGTCCGGCCGCAACAAGCGATGGCGAGCGATATCCTCGCGAGTCCACATGGCGAGCCCGGCCCGATCATCGATGGTGTCGATCACTATCACCGCATCCGGGTCCGTGAACGATATCCGCCCCGGCCGCCCGGCCTTGCCCGTCGCCTCGATGATGACATCGTTCAAGAACCGTTCGACATCCGGCGCATGCAGTTCAAGTTTGGGCCCGCGCCGATGCAGGCGCGCGTGAAACGACTTTCCAGCCAGGCTCGGTAGCCATTCGAGCGTGATGGATTTCGCACTGTCCTTGAAGCCCTCCGCAGATGAAAAATCGAACGCCCGCGTCGCCGGCGCTACCCGCGCGATCGCGTCATAGAGTGCCGGGCGTTCCCCGGTCAGACGTTCGATGGCTTCAAGGACCGCCATCGGATCGTCAACTTTCATCACCAGCACGTTGTGGTACGGACCGCGCTCGGTCGGCCCAATATCCTGCAAGGCGCGGAGTGCCCGCCTGAAACTCTCCTGGTAGATCGTAACAATAATGTTCCAGTCTTTCATGCGCCGCCTCCTTGCGATCGCTGGTCGGCAAAGAACGCAGCTTCAATTAACAGCAGGTTGGCGTCCTAAACGAGGTAACCGCTGGGGTGGAGGATCGGCCGCATCAGGGTTTCTAGCTCCGAGCGCCCGAACGGCCTTGCGCTGATCATAGCTTAGCTGCGATTTCCCGAGGCGAGCATTTGGCCGTAGCCAATGAGCCGTCTAGGCCGCCGGTGGAGTTTCCCTTTTCTCCGGCTTCGCCAGAAATCGCTCAAGCATCTCGATCACTTCCTTATCTGAAACTTGTCGAAAGTCTCGATAATAATCGCCAATAGCCTCAAAGAACTCGTGATCCTCAAGGCAAATAACCTCATCCGCCTCCTCACGCATCGTGACAATGCTTTCGGACGGTGCCACCGGCACGGCAAGCACGAGCTTCTTCGGGTTTCGCACGCGAGTGGCGCGCAACGCCGCCCGCGTGGTCGCCCCCGTGGCAATGCCGTCATCGATCACAATGGTCGTACGGCCAGCGACGTTCACGCGTTCGCGGCTGCCTAAGTATCGCTGTCGCCGCCGTTCGATTTCGGCGAGTTCGCCATCGCAAACGGCCTTGAATTGCATCTCGTCAATGTCTGCGCTTCGAATAACGTCCTCGTTTCGCACAATGATCGGGGCGCCGCCGTCAACAACTGCGCCCATCGCCAATTCGGGTTGGAAAGGCACGCCGATCTTGCGCACGAGGATCAGATCGAGTGGCGCGTTGAGCGCGGCAGCGACCTCGGCCGCCACGGGAACGCCGCCGCGGGGCAAGGCTAGGATTACCGGATGCTGATCTTTGTAGTTGGAAAGCGCACGCGCCAATTTCTGACCGGCCTCGGATCGGTTCTCGAACGGCATTACAATCCCCCATCTCGCGGGACATGCAACATTCCCGCAAGCCCGATCGGCGGGATATGGATATCGCGGGTTTCGTGTTTTGCCTGTGCCATCGATGCGAAAACTCTGCGGCAAAAGCGCTCGGAAACAAGCCAGTTCCGCAAACTGAAAATATTGTCCCCGTTGAGAGGTTCGTACTTGACACAGATCAATGAATGTCGGGCTGCGCGCGAGATGATATTTGTTGCAGGGTAGCACCTTGAATTGGACCTGAGGAGGACGAAATGAAAGTCAAGGACGTCATGCACACAGGTACAACCAGCGTCGAACCCAGCACACCAGTGAGGGAAATCGCAAAGCGGATGCGTGACAGCGATGTCGGCGCGATCCCCGTCAAGGCAGACAGTCAGCTGGTGGGAATAGTCACCGATCGTGATATTACCTGCCGCGCGCTCGCAGACAGCGGCAACCTGGCCAAAATGACCGCGAAGGACGTCATGACGACGGACGTCATATGTTGTTCACCGGATGACGACATCCGGATCGCAATCGAGACCATGGAAGCGAAAAAAATCCGCCGTCTGCCCGTAACGGATAGCCACAAGACCCTGATCGGCATGCTGAGCCTCGGTGACATTTCGCACAAGGTCAGCAAAGAGCTTTCGGGTGAAGTGTTGCGGGCGGTTTCAGGGCATCACTAGTCGGCAGACCACGTCGCGCGCATTTGCTCGGTCGCCTTGGCTATCGAACATAAAGTGAATGGAGCCGAATATGCTCAAGGACTTGCACGTGGATCAGGCCCGTTTCATTGCGCTTCTCGCAAGTACCGCGCGAGCGCAGCGCGACGCGTTGCTCGGCAATGTAGCGGAGGAGGATCTCGACGGGCCGACGCCCGGGCGAGGTGAACACAACCCCACCGCTGAACTTGGGGTCGAACCGCTTCCGGTTGACGCTTCAAAGCCGGCAGCGGCTTTGCGCGATGCAATCAGCTCGCTGTCCGAACCGGCGCGTCGTGAGCTCTATGCGCTGATGCGGATCGGTCAGGGGCACCTCGCGGCCAAGGAGTGGCCTCACGGTCTGTCTGAAGCCGAGATGCTCGGCGACAACGCGATCACCGCTACGGTCATCGGCGATCCCGATCTGCACGATCATGTGACGAAGGGGCTTTACGCGGTCAAGCTCGCCGCGTGATGGCGGTGTGATTCCACAGCTGTCGACCTGCAAATTGCGGGAGGCTTGGCAATGGGCGCATCAGGAATTTTGACCGCCTGCACTCGCCCGGTCGGACTTGCGTGCCAGATGCTGATGGATAGTCCTAATCGACGAAAGAGAGCAGATCTGTGGCAGCCCGGAGCGTTACGATCGATGCGGCACTGGCCGCCTACGGCTGGAGTCAGTTCGGTATCGCCGACACCCTGCGGCGCGCACAGGGGCACGCATTCGGAGCGTTTGGGCTGAACCCGAACGAATGTCCCTATCAGATCGTTGCCTCGGGTCCATTTTGGCGCCTTCGCGACTACACCAAACGCGATACGTCGCAATCCCTGCTCATTGTCGCGGCCCCGATCAAGCGCCCGTACATCTGGGACCTTGCGCCTGCAGTGAGCGCGATACGCTACTGTCTGGGACACGATTTGCATGTACGTCTTCTGGAATGGCTGCCGGCTTCTCGAACGACCGGCAACAATGGCCTCGCGGAATACACAGAGGCCATCAGCAATTGCGTCGCGAAAATCGCAGGCGAAAGCGCGGGCGTAAAGCCGTTTCTGATCGGTCATTCCCTTGGTGGGACCTTGGCAGCCATATTCGGCTCCCTGGCGCCTGACGCCATCCGCGGTCTTGTGCTGCTTGGTGCACCGCTATGCTTCCGGCCGGCAACGAGCCGTTTCCGGGATTCGCTGGTCTCCCTGGTGCCGTCGGGTCTGACCGACGCCGAGCCGTGTCCGGGCTCGCTTCTGTCTCATATGAGCGCCCTCGCATCTCCCGACACTTCATATGGTCAAGGCTGACGGACGCAGCATTGAGCGTCACCGACAGTCACGCCATGGAAATTCATGCACGGGTCGAGCGCTGGGCTCTCGACGAGGTTCCCCTTCCAGGCAAATTGGTCCATCAGCTCATCGAGTGGCTCTATCGCGAGAACCTCTTTTGCCAAGGCGCTTTGAAGATTGGCGGCACCTTGGTCGGTCCACAAAACGTGTCGGTGCCCACGCTTGCAGTGATCAATACGGCGGACGATGTCGCTACTCTCGACTTTGTCAAGCCATTTATGGACGCAATGCCCGCAATCGACGCCCGCATCGTCGAATATCCGGGCGAGATCGGCGTCTGCTTGCAGCACCTCGGGATCCTGATCGGACGTCAGGCGCACGCCCTAGTGTGGCCGGACATTACCTCCTGGATCGATTCGCACCGCTGAAGCGAAGCAACAATCAGCGCCTCGCCTCCTTCCGCTACCGACGCGCCAGAAGCCAGAAGCCATCTAAAGTCGGCCCGAACCGCTATCCTTGAATTTCGACATCCGCGACCGGATCGAGCGGTCGCAACCGAAGCCCGCGAGCCGATCAGCTTGGTCCGGGCAACGTGCGGACGATTTCCTTGAACCGGTCCCACTCCGTCGCCGTCCAGATTTCGGTCTGGGCATGGCCGAATGTCCGAAGGAGAGTGGAAACACGAGCTGCGCTCTCGATGTCATTGGCCTTGAAGACATCGAGATAATCGCACGGCCCCAGCACCGCATAGCTGTTCAGCCACTCGACGTCAGGGCATGCCTCCCGAACGCGCTTCATGGCCTCGCGCTCGAGTTGCTCAAGCCCTCTCGGCGAACGCACCGCATCGGGATTCAGTCGCGTCAACATAATGAAGGTGGGCATGGCATTGCCTCCCATATTGGACAGACAGAATACCGATACGCGAATAGCGGGATTTGATTTCAATCAATTGACGGGGTGATGCGCGGCGACCGCCAAGGTGTCATCGCCCGCCCGGCAAGGCAGGCTGCCTTGAGGCTAAGTCGGATACTGCTCTTTTCTGGAAGATCTGCGGAGCGCTATCGAGCGCAGCCAGCTCGGGGACATCGCTCGGCAATTGCTCGTGGGTTCCGATCACCAAATAGCCCTGAGGTCGGAGCCGTTTCAGCATGCTCGCCAGGACTTTACGCTGGAGTGGCACGGCGAAATAGGTAAAGGCGACATATCGGCAGAGGATGAGGTCGAAGAGGCGCGCCGGCGTCTCCGTCCGGAGATCCTGATCAAGAAACTCGATCCCCTCGCGATGCTCCGGCTTGACGCAGTAGCGGGAGTCCAGCCGGTCAAAGCCCTGTTCGATCAGCGTCGGCGGCAGTTCGTGCAGGCTTGTCGGCTCAAAACAACCCTCACGGGCGCGCGCAAGCATTGCCTGGTCGACATCCGAGGCGACGATCGAGAGCGCAACGCCTGGAAATGCGATTGCAACCTCGAAATCCCAGAGTATTTTTAACGTGTAAGGTTCTTCGCCCGAGGCACATCCGGCCGACCAGACTTGCGCGTCGCGTCCTTCGCGCCTGGCTCGCGCAGCGATATCGGGCAGCAGACGCCTGCGCACGACTTCGAATATGCCCCTGTCACGAAAGAAGCGTGAAATCGTGATGTGGCAGCACTCGTCAAAAACGCGCCATTCCGATGGATCGCCTTCGAGGCGCGCGCGATAAGCTGAATAGTTGTCCAAGCCGAGATCGCGCATCCGCCGCCTTCAGACGTTTGCACACCTGGCGCCGGACCTTGCGGAAACCGGGCCAGCGCAGCTCGAGCTGCGGCAACGCCCACTGAAGGAACGCTGTGCAATCCTTGTCGTTCACGATGTTCCCGGCCCAATCTTATTGATTGTTGTCGCCGGACTTCGTGCGCGCCGGCTCCGTCACCGCCACCGCATCGGAAGCCGGGAAGGTCTCTTCCAGCCCCTCCTCAAGCGCTTTCTCCAGGCGCTGCCGCTCGTTCTGCTTCTTCTTTTTGATGTCGGGCTTTGGCTGCTTACTGCTGCTCCGCGCCATGATTGTCTCCATTACGTATGGGTCCGAACCCTCGCGTCGAACTCACCGGGGATTCGAATCGAGCATTCGATGTCAACGACAAGACGTCCCTGTCGGCCCGATTAAAGATGCTCGAGATCGAAATCCTCGCAGGAATAACCAAGCATCGAAAGACCTTCTTCCAGAAAGTCGCCGACAAGGGGCATGCCGAGAAGGTATTCCGCCGTCCGTTGATTATGAGCACGCGCCGCCTCCTCGCGCACCGCCGGCCAGTCGCTGGCGGAATAATCGTCCCGCCCCAGCCATGCCAATGTCACGAGATCGATCTGCTCGTCTTCGGACAGCGAATTGATGAACGACGTAAGCTCCTCCACGACAGGATCATCTTCGTGGTCCTCGAGAACTGAGATGTCCTTGTCGTCGGAAGGATTTGATCCAGGATCAACCTCCGTCACTTCATCCTTGGCGTCGTATTCCTTGGCCTTGATGACGACGAAGCACACCTTTTCTACAGAGATCGTCAGCATTGGCGCGTCGTCATCCGCTGGACTTTCGGTCTGTACCGATTTTTTCCGCATGTGCCGTCTCCATAATTTGGGGCGATCATTTCTCTCCGTGACAGAACGCCGGAATTAAGCGCGGATTCGGGCGGCGTCTCGTTGAGACAGGTCAATCCAACCGCGTCCTTCTGTGGTTTCGCCGTCATCGGCAAGAATAAGATTCACGAAAGGATTTGATTAAGATCAAAGCGGCCGCTCAGCCCGTGTGGTGGTCTTATATTACGTCGTGCGGAGGCAAGATTGGCGAAGCACAGCAGCGAAGCGTCTACGGGCGCGGATCTGCCTACGCGATAAACCAGTCTACCGATGAAGCATGGCGGACGGACCCGTAGCCATTCTGTCCGAGCACCCCGGGGGAAACTCCGGTTCGACGGGCAGGTGGCGCGGGTCCTGCGCTTTCGGGCCAAGCAACCTTCCCCGACTGGTGAGGCAAAGCTCCACGCGACGGCGATATAGAGCACGCCATGCAGATCCAGGTCGAAACTCTTTGTAGACGAAGACGGCGTCGAAAAGCTCCGACGATTTTGGTTCGATGGCCGTGAGATCGAGGTGGCCAACAACATCGATCAGTGGCACGGTGCCGACCATCGTTACGTCAAAGTCGGGGACAGCGACAGCAACGTGTATATTCTGCGCCTTAACGAAGCTCGAGCCGAATGGGAGCTGACGATGTACCAGCGCACGCGGCCTTCCTGGGCTTCATCGATCTTTATTTCGCACGACGCGGGCGGGGTGATGCCATGGCAAAGTCATTCGACTCCCGTCCCGCTCAATACTGGCACAAGCTGGACGACGGGCGCATTCAGTGCGATCTGTGCCCTCGCTTCTGCAGATTGCACGAGGGCCAGCGCGCCTTCTGCTTCGTGCGGGCGCGGCAGGACGACCAGATGGTGCTGACAACCTATGGTCGCTCCAGCGGCTTTTGCGTCGACCCGGTCGAGAAAAAGCCGCTCAGCCACTTCCTGCCGGGGTCGCCGGTGCTGTCGTTCGGGACCAGCGGCTGCAATCTCGCGCGCCAACTACCCGTCGCCTCGATGTGCTAGCAGGCGACCGAGCGTCGTCGGCTCCGCAGCCACGCGACCGCTCCGAGTAGTGCGGGCAGCGTGAACCAGTCGATCGCGCCGCCGCCGCCCGTCACAACAGGCGCCGGATCGGGTGCCGGATCGGGCGGCGGCGGGTCGCCGTCGCGGTAGGAGTCCTCGAGCGGCAGCACCGAGAAGTCGGACGACTCGTTCGGCCCGAAGGAATCCACGAGCTCATTCGTCTTCGCGTCGTGCAGCTCGACGAGCACGTCATAGAGTCCGGTCGAATAGCCGGAGACGAGATCCGTCTCGACCTCGTAGTCGTCATCGGGCGCGGAGCCGTGGATCGTGAAGTCGTCCGTCGTGAACAGCTGCTCCCACGCTTTGCCGTCCGCGCTCACGTAGATCACGGCATAGAGGGTGGAGGTATCGAAGATCGTGTCGGCGTCGAACGTGACGCGCAGATGGTGGAAGTAGCCGTCCCGGTCGCGGTCCGAAAAGAGGTCGGTCGACCCGTCGTAGACGTACGAGTCGCCGAGCGTTGCCGCGGCGATCTTCGGGCCGAACGCACCGCTCTCGCGCGGCTTCGTCACGACGTCTTCGGCCGGCGTGATCGTCTCGGCGAAGCTCCGCGGGTCGCGGAGCTCGTCCGGAGCGTGCTCTGACGCGAAGCCCTGCGCCGCGTTCAGCGCGCGATCGGCGTCGGCCGGCGGCTCTGCACCGGCCGCGTCGGCTGCCAGCCCGCGCGTTGCGAGCAGCAGCCCTACGAGCGACAGCGAAGACAGCGTGACGGCGTTCATGTCGAGCCTCCGGTGCGTGCGTTCGTCGCGACGACGGACGCATTACAGCGGGGCAAGGCTGAACGGCGGCTGACGGGGCCGAATATGGAAAACCCGGCGCGTGGCCGGGTTCGAGTGCAGCGCTCGCTACGGCCGGCGCGGTATCGCGCCGGCCGAACGGATCACTTCTTCTTTGGGTCGTTCTTTTGGTCGGCCGGGCCTTGGTTGAATTGCGAGGCCGGCACGACGCTGCCCGCGAGGCCGCCGACGTTCGTCTCGAACAGCTTCTTGACGGCATCCGCTTCCGAAACGGCCGAGTTGTTGCGCGCGATCAGCACCGTCTTCGTCAGCTTGGGCGCAGCGTCGCCGCCCGCGGCCTTGAGCTCGGCCTGGACGCAGTCGGTGTAAGCCTTCATCGCATCGAAGTAGGTCTTGGTCGCGTCCCGAATGGCCGCGCCTTGATCGCCGACCTTGTCTTTCGCCGGAATCGCGACGAGCGGCGGCATCTCGCACGCCAAAGCCGTTGTCGCAAGCGCGCCGAGGCAAAGCCCGGCGAGGATGTGGATCGCTTTCATCTCGTTCTCTCCAGAGCGTTCTCGAAAAATCGCTGCGATTAGTCTACACGGGATCGCGGACCGTGCTGCAAGCGCCCCACGCTCGGCCGACGTTGCCGAGCGCCTCGGAATTGCCCCTGCGTAGGCCCCTTGCCACAATCGAGCGTGTCCGTCCTCTCGAGTGATTCCGCCGCGGAGAACCGAACGTGCTCTATCTGATCGCGGGCCTGGTGCTGTTTCTCGGCGTGCACTCGATCTCGATCGTGAGCTATCGCTGGCGCGACGCGACCGTGCAGAGGGTCGGCGCGGGTGCGTGGCGTGCGGCGTTTGCGCTCGTGGCTCTCGCCGGGCTCGCGGTGATTGCGTACGGCTTCGGCCGAGCGCGCGAGAATCCCGTCGTCCTCTATGTCGCGCCGGTCTGGGTTCGCGACACGATGATCATGGTGATGCCGTTCGTGTTCCCGGTCGCGTTTGCCGCGTACTTGCCGGGGCTCATCAGCACGGTGCTCAAGCATCCGCTGCTCGTCGCGGTGAAGCTCTGGGCCACGCTGCACTTGCTCGTCAACGGCGGTCTTCACGACGTCGTGCTGTTCGGATCGATTCTCGTCTGGGCCGTCGCGGTCCGGATCTCGCTCAAACGGCGTCCGGCACGACCGATCCGGATGGCACCGCCGTGGAAGTGGAACGATGCGCTCGCGATCGCGCTCGGGTTCGCCGTCTACGTGGCGCTCGTCGCGGGCGGACACCAATGGATCACGGGCCTGCCGATCCCATTCCCGCATTCGAGGCCCGGTTGAATCGCGTAGGCGCGAGAACGATGCGCTGCCGGTGGGATGCGCTAGTTAGAGTCGACTGCAGATTTAAGCGTCAACTTCTTGATTCAAGATGCTAATGCGATAGATCGCATTCCATCCTGACGTGCTCGATGCCCGCTTCGTCGAACGGCTCGCTCGTCGTTCGATAGCCGAGCCGCGCGTAGAACGGCGCGGCCGATTGCTGCGCGTGGCACCACACGCGCGCGAGATCTCGAGCCCGCGCGAGCTCGTGGACGCGCTCCATCAGCGCGCGGCCGACGCCGCGGCGGCGCGCGTGTGCGAGCACGGCGAGCCTTCCGACCTTGCCGCCCGCTTCGATGTCGAGCCGCACCGTGCCGATCGGATCGCCGTGCTCGTCTGTCGCGAGCCAATGCGTGCACGCGACGTCGTGGTCGTCCATCTCGAGCTCGCGCGGAATCTGCTGCTCGTCGACGAACACGGCGAAGCGAACGCCCCGAATCGCGGCGTAGTCGCGCTCGAAGTTCGCGAGGATGATGTTCATGGGCGGCGCCGTGCGTCGAGGAGCGCGCCGAGGCTCGAATTGAGCGCGCTCAGCAGCAGGAGCAGCCGTGCTTCGGCCCGTGGCCTTCGGCGAGCACGCGGCCGACGGAATCGGCAAGCGTGAGGTTCAGCGAGCGGCCGTCCTCGAGCTCCAGCGTGAACGGCGTGCCAATGAGGCTCACCGCGTCCTCGACCTCGTCGAGGTCGATCGAGCCTTCGATCCGATGGAGCCCCGGCACGGGCAGGCCGGAGGTCGCGAGGCCCTGGAAACGACTGATCCGATAAGGCACGCGAGCGAAGCTGCGGTCCCGCCAGCGCAGCGTGCCGACTCCGGCGTATTGTTCGACGAGCTTCAAACGTCGCTCCTGGCTTTCACACCGTGGCCTCGGCCGCGGGTACGAAAGAATCATTGTAGCCCCGAGCCGGCGACGTTCAATGCGGGCACGTGTTCCGTTAAGCTGCCATGCAACGGGTCCCGAGGAGAGCACGATGCGCTGGAAGGACTTGAGGCGCAGCGAGAACGTCCGCGACGTCCGTGGCGAGGAGGGCGGTGGCGGGATGCGCGCCGGGATGCCGATCTCGCTCGGTCGCGGCGGCGCGCTCGCCGGCGTTGCCGTGCTCGTTGTCGCCTATCTGCTCGGCGGCCCTGAGGCCGTGGAGAATTTGCTCGAGAGCGGCGGCGGAGGCGCCCCGACCGCGGAGCAAGGCTCGCCGCTCACGGCCAACGACGAAGCAAGCCAGTTCGTGGCCGCGATCCTCGGCAGCACCGAGGACGTCTGGGGCGAGATCTTCGCGTCCTCCGGCCGGCGATACGAAGCGCCCGAGCTCACGCTGTTCGACGGCGCCGTGCAGTCGGCCTGCGGCTACGCGACGGCCGCGGTCGGACCGTTCTATTGCCCGTCCGATCGCCGCGTGTACCTCGACACCGCGTTCTTCGCGGATCTCGCGCGTCTCGGCGGTCCGGGCGACTTCGCGCAGGCGTACGTGATCGGCCACGAAGTCGGCCATCACGTGCAGAACCTGCTCGGCACCGCGGACAAGGTGCGCACCGCGCAGGGCGCGCGGGCGAGGCCGGAGGCAACCGCATTGCCGGTCGCGCTCGAGCTGCAGGCCGATTGCTTCGCGGGCGTCTGGGCGCAGCACGCGAACCAGCGCGATCACGTGCTCGAGCCCGGCGACGTCGAAGAAGGGCTCGCGGCCGCGGAGGCGATCGGCGACGACCGGTTGCAGCGCAACGCGGGGCGGCGCGTGACGCCGGATTCATTCACGCACGGCTCGTCGGAGCAACGCGAGCGTTGGCTCCGCGCCGGCCTCGACTCCGGCGATCCCAATGCGTGCGATACTTTCCGCGGAACTCGTTAATCACCCTCCTCAGGCATGAAAGACAATCGACTGCTCGACGGTCGCGCGGTGCGCGACCGGATTCTTGCGGGCGTCGCCGAGCGCGTCGCCGCCGCGTCGGCCAAGCATCCCGTCGGCCGCCTGGTGTCCGTCAGCATCGGCGAGCACAAGGCCGCCGCCGTCTACGTGCGCGGCCAGGCGAGCGCCGCGAAACGGTCGGCCTCCGGTTCGAGGAACAGATCTGGCCGAGCACGCTGTCGCAGGACGAGTGCAAGGCGCGGCTCGTGGCGATGAACGACGACGCCGACGTGCTCGGCGTGATTCTTGCAGCGGCCCGTGCCCGCCGCACATCAACGGCCGCTCGCTCGCGTCGGCGATTCACCCGTTCAAGGACATCGAGGGCATGAACCCGGCGTCGATCGGCGACATCGTCTACAACGATCTCGCGCTGGCGCCGTGCACGGCCGCCGCGTCCGTCGAGCTGATCAAGGCGACCGGGCCTGAACTCTGCACGGCCTCGAGGTCGTGATGGTCGGCCACTCCGAGATCGTCGGCAAGCCGGCGGCGTTCATGCTGATGGCCGAGGGCGCGACGGTGACCGTGTGCCACCATCTGACGCGCTCGGTCGCCGCGCATTCGCGGCGCGCCGACGCCGTGCTCGTCGCGGTCGGCAAGCCGAAGTTCCTGCGCGCCGACATGGTGAAGCCGGGCGCGGCCGTGATCGACATCGGCATCAATCAGGTCACCGGCGCCGAACGGCGAGACGATGATCGTCGGCGACGTCGACACGGACGCGCGTGAAAGAGGTCGCGAGCTGGGTGACGCCGGTGCCGGGCGGCGTCGGGCCGGTGACGGTCGCGATGTTCATGCGCAACGCGATCACCGCGCACGAGCAAGCAGCTCGCCGCCGGCTGGCTCGGCTAAGCGCTGCCCCCCTTCGTCTGCGCGGCGACCGCTAATGCGCGATCAGGAGCCGGTCGTGACGTCGACCGTGAGCACGGACTCCGCCTTCAGCGAGCACGTGATCAAGCAGGTCTTCTCGGCCTTCTCGAGCAGGCGCTGCGCGCGCTCGACGTCGCCGCCCGGGGGCAACACGAGCCGCGCGTTCAAGCGGATCTGCGTGAAGCGCGTGACGCCGTCGACGCGATCGAGCACACCCTCGGCGTCGCAATCGACACGGAGCCACGGCAGCTTCGACGCGCGCGCGATTGCGCGAAACGTGAGGATCAAGCAATCCGCGGAAGCCGCGACCAGCAGCGTCTCGGGCGACCACTGATCTCCGGGGCCACCGAACTGCGCCGGCGGCGCAGACGACAGGGTTGGCAGCCGTTCCGACGCTAGCGCCACGTTGCCTTCGGCCTGCGCGGCCGCTTGGAGTCGATAGTGATGCGGATACGCGTCCATAACTGAACCCTCGAGTTAGCTCAGCTCGATTCTCGGCCCCAGTCGGACCGACACCCAGCACGGGAAATACCTATCGCGCGAATGGCTATTCCGCGGGCGCACCGGCGGTCGCCGCTCAGCGCGGGCCGTGCTTCTTCTTGCGCTTTCTTTCGGCCGAGGTCATTGCCAAGAACGTGCCGGCGACCAGCAACAACACGATCGCGACGCCGAAGAGCTGCATGTAGCGTGCTCTGGATTGCGTGATCCGCGCAGCCTAGCTCGGCGTCTATCAGTTTGTTGTTAGGAAAAGGAACCGACGGCTCGGTCGAATCCGAGGTGCTCGGGCGCCATGACCTGGTGGCGACGCGGAGCCGCGCGCGAGCACGCGGCATCGCATCGTCGATGATTCCTTATCTACTTGCGGGTCAGCGTGGCGCGATGCGTCGTCAAGAACTCCCGCACGGACAGCGGCGCGCGGCCAGTCAGCTCTTTGACGGCGGGTGTGTCGATTGCGTGATAGCCGCGCGCGGCCGCGATCTGAAAACGCACGAGCGCATCGACGAGGAACCCCGGCAGGCCCGCCGCCGCCATGCCGGCACGCTGCTCGTCGGGCGTGACGCTCACGTGCTCGATCGGGCGGCCGGTGAGCTCCGACGCGATCGCTGCCACTTCGTCTTGCGTGACGGGCTTCGGACCCGTGATGTCGAGGATGCGGCGGCCGCTGAAGTCGGATGCGAGCGCGGCCGCATCGGCCCGCGCGCAGTCTTCGCGCGTGACGTAGTTCGACGCGCCGTGGCCCATCGACGAATGCAACTGCCCTGACGCCGCGGCCTGCGGCACCGACATCAGTAGCGTGTCCATGTAGATCTGGTGACGCAGGATCGTCCACTCGAGCGGGCTCGCGAAGATCGCCTGCTCGGTCCAGAAGTGGTCGTCGATGAGGCCGCCGCCCGCGATCGGATACGGCGCGGGACCGGACGTGTACAAGATGTGCTTGACGCCCGCGGCGACCGCGGCCGCGACGGCCGCGCGATGTTGTCCGAGCCGCAGCCCGAGCGGGAAGAGATCGCCGGTGCTGATCAGCAGCATCCGCTCTACGCCCGCGAACGCGGCGCGCAACGAGGCCGCGTCCTTGAAGTCAGCGAGGCGGATCTCCGCGCCGCGAGCCGCTAGGGCCGCGAGCTTCTCGGGCGTGCGCGTCGTCGCGATCACGCGGCCGGCTTTCGCGTCCAGCAGGAGCTCGACGACGCGCTTACCGAGTTGGCCCGAGGCGCCGGTCACTACGAGAGTGGGTTTGGAGTTGGTCGTCATCGTCTTCATGCCTCGCTACGCGGCGCTCGCCGCGGAAAGAAAGGCGCACGGCGTCGCCGCCGTGCGCCCCTTCGAATCGAGAGAGAACTAGTGCCCGGCGTGCTGCAAGTGCTGCACGGTCTCGAGCGACTTCGTCACGTTGTCGGCCGGGCTCACGCCGCCGACGGTCGCCGCGACCTTGCCATCCGGCGTCACGATGAACGTCGTGCGCTCCGCGAAGCCGTGGCCGATCTCCTGTCCGCGCGAGTCCTTCGCGCCTTCGCGCGCCGCGCCGACCATGAGGTTGTACGACTTCGCGATCGCGCCGTCCGGATCCGACGCGACGGCGACTTTACCCGCGCAGTAGTTCGGGTCTTTCGAGAAGTCGTTGAGCCGCTCGATGCTGTCGAGCGACACGCCGATCACGGTCGCGCCGGCGGCCGTGAACTTGTCCATGTTCTCGGAGAACGTGTGCGCTTGGATGTTGCAGCCCTGCGTGAACGCCGACGGGTAGAAGTACACGACGACCGGCCCTTTCTTCAGAGAGTTCGCGAGCGAGTAGTCGAACGCTTTGCCCGCGAGCGACGCCTTCGTCTGAAAGAACGGAGCCTTGTCGCCTTCCTTGAGCGCGGCGAAAGCAGGCACGGCGATGGCGGTGGAGAGCAAGCAGCCGAGCAGAACGTGTTTCATGGTCATCCCCATTAGTTGTTGATTGGATGCTGCCGATGCCGACGGCTAGTTCGCCATCGTGACAACAGCCGTGAGTCCGCACAAGTCCTCTCCAGGCTTCTTCGCGCCCGGGCACGTTCTGTCACGCGTCGTAGAGGCGGACACTCGCGGTCGCACAGCGTAAGATCGGCGGCCGAGAAGGCGGCGCGTCGCCGCCTGGAGAGGGGGTCTCATGCGTACGACTGTGTCCTGCTCGGCGCTCGCTTTGTTCATTTGCGTTGCGCTACCGGGCGCGGCGCAGCAAACCGTGCCGATCAGAAACGGCATACCGGTCGCGCCGACCGGCCTCGTCGTGCCGCCGATGCCCGACAAGCCGGTCGTCTATCACACGGCCGAGGGCCAAGACATTCGTGCCTACGTCTTCACGCATGGGCTGAAGCGGCCGTGGAGCATCGCATTCCTGCCGAACGGCGACATGCTCGTGACCGAGCGCGGCGGTCAGCTGCGCCTCGTGCACAAGGACGGCTCGCTCGACCCGCAACCGGTCGCGGGATTGCCCGAGGTGAAGGCGCAGGGCCTCTCGGGTCTTCATGACATCGCTCTGCATCCGCAGTTCGCGACGAATCACTTCGTCTACTTGAGCTACAACAAGCCCGCGGCCGAAGGCCACACCGCTCTCGGTATCGCACGCGGCGTTTGGGACGGCCACGCGCTCACGAAGGTGAGCGACGTTTACGTTGCGGAAGGTGCGGGCGGCGTCTCGCGTCTCGCGTTCGGCCGCGACGCGACGCTCTACGTTTCGACTGCCGGCGGCATGGCCGACGCGGCGCAGAAGCAAGCCGGAGATAGAGCTGGCAAAAACAGAGAGGTCCGGTGACAATGCTTTCGCCTTTTGAGGAAGTTGAACGGTGGTTCAACGAAGCATGGACAAGCCCGTTTTCACTCTTAACCCGCAGCGACCTGGCCGATATTCGGCGCAGAGGACTTTGAGAAGATTACCCCTGCGGTGGATATGTATGAAGAGGGCAAGGAACTGGTAATGAAGGCGGACATGCCCGGAGTCAAAAAGGAAGATCTGCACCTTGATCTTTCGGAGAATATACTGACGATTTCGGGTGAAAAGAAGATGGAAGAGACAGTCGAAAAAGGAGGTCTTTACAGTTGCGAGCGCAGTTACGGCAAGTTCTCGCGCAGCTTTGAATTGCCATCCGAGGTTGACACAGAAAAAATCACAGCCAGCCTTAAAGAAGGCGTGCTGGAGATAAGGCTTGCCAAGACCGAAAAGGCTGAGAAAGAGACCAAGAATATCTCGATAAACTAACCAGCTAACAACAGCGCTGAAAACTCCCCGGCAGTTTTGGGGAGTTTTTTTTGCCTTGACAGGTCATTTGCCGCACTCTTTGTGTAGCTATTCTGCCACGATTCACAGTCATCTCGCTTATTTACGATTCGTGCATTTCCCGGCAGCTCATTGCTGACGGCTGAAGGCTTACTTAACCGAAATTCTGCCAGCATATGTACTTCAGGTACCTGGGGAAATTGATGTTATATAACTGCTCCAGTGTTCTGGCCGTCTGACGGTATGCGGCAAGGTCCCTTGAGACTGCCGGGCCGGTAAACCCGAATACGATCGCGTTCCAGCATTTCTCATCAGGCAGCAGCTTCAGTGTGTTGCCCCCGAACGCCTCCTGAAAAGCAGCGTATAGACCGGGAAAATCGTCCTTTGGCCTGTGCCAGAGGTTCATGACGCATATGCCGTTCTCCCTCAGCCGCTGCCTGCATGCATTGAGAAAAGGCGTCCCTGACAGGGCCGCGGCAGGGCCGTCGTCATCAAAGGCGTCGACAATGATCAGGTCATAGTTTCCGTGTCCCTCTGCCTGCTGTCTGATGAAGTCCTGGCCTGCTGCATGGAATATCTTCAGGTGCGGGTTCCATTTCGGCAGGAGAAAATATTCATAGGCCAGATCGATCACCTGCTGCCTGATCTCGACAACGTCGACAGCAGAGTCAGGGAAGGCGCGCAGGAGGAAGTGGAGCAGAGAACAGCCCCCAAGACCGATCAGCAGGACTGAGCGGGGATCCTATGGAAGAGCAGGCAGCTCATTATCGACTGATTGTAGTCCTCGAGGATGCTGCCGGGCTGATCAAGACGGATGCTGCTTTGCAGAATGCCCTCGCCGAAGTAAAGAGAGCGGGTCCCGTTGTTATCGGCCACGAATATCTCTCCGTATTCGTCCCGGCAATGTTTGAGTATGCTGCCCTTTATCTTTCTTTCACTCATCGTTGTTCCCATTCATAGTCTGTCAATTGCTGACTATAAGACTTTGGGGGAAATAAATTCAATGTTTTTGCCAGCTTCTTGAGTAGACACAGTAGGAGAGCATGAGACTGATTTGTATTTCCATGAAAGACGCTGAATCCATTATAATAAAGCGCATTTATCTACAGCCGGTACACACCGGCGGAAAAGGAGAACACAATGAAACATAAGGAAGGGTTATTGTTGTTAGTGGTTCTGTTAGTTCTTGGTCTGGCGATGGCAGGATGCAGCCAGAAGAAGGAGGCCTCTGCACCGGGTGAAAAGTCTGCTTCTGCCCCGGCTGAAAAACCGGCCGCGCTGCTCCGAAGGGTGTCAACATGCAGGAGGGCAAGTGGGAGATCACCAATACCATGGAGATGAAGGGCATGCCTGCCGGTATGATGAAGCCCCACACCATGACCACCTGCCTCAGTCAGAAGGACTCCGTGCCGAAAGATACTCAGCAGAAGGACTGCACCATGAAGGACGTCAAAGTGGAGGGAAACACTGTCAACTGGGAAATGCAATGCAAGAACTCCAGCGGCAAGGGCAGTGTCACCTATGCGGGCAGCACCTTCGACGGAGTGATGGAGACGATGATGAAAGAGGGCGGCAAAGAGATGAACGCAAAGATGACGATGAAGGGAAAATATCTCGGCCCCTGCACACAGTAGGCTGAAGCATCAGAGATAGAGGGCCGGAGATGACTCCGGGCCTCTGTCGGCGCAGATCCTTTGTTTTTAATGATAAAGCCGGGTATGAGGGTATTTCTCCGGAATATAAAGCTTTCAGTTGAGACCGGAAGCAGCATATACAATTAAGGAGATTTCTGCGGCCTTATTTTATTAAGGGGAGCAGTATTACTTCTTCCATCCGTACTGCCCTAGAAGCGGTACGAAGACACAGGGTGTATGATATTCGATTATCGGATTTTTCCCGCTTTTCCTATACTTAAGGAGTTGCTGAGAATAAAGATTTCCGACGGGGATTACCAGGATACCTCCCTCTGAAAGTTGTTCTATGAGGGGTGCCGGGATTTCCGGAGAGCCTGCAGTGATGATTATCCTGTCAAACGGCGCCTCTTCGGGCCACCCGAGCGTGCCGTCGTCGGCTTTTATCCGGATATTCAGGTACGAAAGGTCCTGAAAGCGTTTTTTTGCCTTTTCAGCGAGAGAGACTATCCGCTCTATGGTGAATACCTCCCTTGCAAGTTCCGCGAGGACTGCTGCCTGGTATCCGGAGCCTGTTCCTATCTCAAGCACTTTTTGCGTGTTGTTCAGTTCGAGCAGTTCGGTCATGACAGCAACCATGTAAGGCTGTGAAATGGTCTGTCCTTCACCGATCGGAAGGGCCATGTCGGAATAGGCGTTGGAGATCGTGGAGCTGTCAACAAAAAGATGCCTGGGCACACGGCCCATCGCCTCGAGTACATTTCTGTCTTTGATGCCCCTCGGGATGAGCTGAGTTTCAACCATTAGTTCCATGTACGCTTTATAGTCCATAGTGGCCCCAGTTGGCAATGCCGGTTAAAGACGCTTTAATATCTCCCTCGCTGCCACAACGCCTGATGCAGAGGCCTGTATCAGGCCCCGGCTGACCCCCGCCCCGTCGCCGACCGCAAAAATGTTTTTTATCTCTGTCTCAAGCAGATTCGAAAGCTTAAGCTGCATTGAATAAAACTTTACCTCAACGCCATAAAGCAGGGTGTGTCTGGAGTTCACACCAGGTGCCATCGTATCAAGCGCTTCAAGCATTTCCGTGATATTCCAGAGATACCGATAGGGCAAAACAAAGCTCAGGTCACCCGGGGTCGCGTCTTTGAGTGTGGGCTGCACGACACCCTTGGCTATCCTTTCATGGGTTGAACGCCTTCCAGCGAGCAGGTCGCCGAGTCTTTGAACTATTACCCCCTTGCCGATGAAATTGGCGAGCTGCGCTATGTATCTGCCATAGGATATCGGCTCGTCAAAAGGTTCTGTGAAATAGGTGCTGACAAGAAGAGCAAAGTTGGTGTTATTTGTCTTCCTCTCGGCATAGCTGTGGCCGTTTACGGTCCATACATCTTTCAGATATTCTTTTACGACCTCTCCGTAAGGATTAACACAGAACGTCCTGACCCTGTCATCGAACCTTTTCGAGAAGAAGACCAGCTTCGGTTCGTAGGTGATATTCGTAAGAGGCTCCATTACAGAGGCGGGCACCTCCACCCTGACACCGATATCGACAGGATTCTGGAGCAAAGTCAGATTGAGTTTTTTTGACTCTTCCTCAAGCCACCTGGATCCCTCCCTGCCCGGTGAAAGGATGAGACAATCAGAATGAAATTCCCTGCCGTCGCTGAGGCGTATTCCCCTGTATTCGCCTTTGACAACAATGATGCTCGCAACCTCTGTCTTGAAAAGGATGTCTGCCTTTGGCTGAATGTCCTCCTTTATTTTCTTCAGGAGTATTTTGCACCTTTCTGTCCCGATGTGGCGAATCCTCGAGGGTATCAGTGTAAGGTTGTTTTTAGAGGCGAGTTTTTCCAGGGCATGCACCTGTTCAGTGTTGTCTCCGAAGGTGGTGTCAGGCGCCCCGTAATGTACGTATATACCGTCAACATAGTCTATCAACAGCTGGACCTTGTCTTTATCCATATAACGGGAAAGGAAACCGCCTACCTCCGGTGACAGGCCGAGTTTTCCGTCGCTGAACGCGCCGGCTCCGCCCCATCCACTCAGCAGATTGCATTCGCGGCACAAGGCGCAGGAAGTTTTTTTGTCCTTTGAAGGGCATCTCCTCTGGTCGATGTCCCTGCCTTTTTCCAGGATCAGAATCTTCAGTTTCTTCCCTGTCTTAAGCAGTTCCAGCGCTGCAAATATGCCTGCCGGTCCTGCTCCGGTAATTATTACATCATATTTTTTCATCTCAATCCTCCAGCATTTCAGAGATTTTCCATGAGTCCCGCATAAACTTCAGGGCATCGTAATTTGTCAGATCGAGATGTATCGGAGAAATGGAAACAAAATCCTGTTGCACTGCCTCCATATCAGTGTCACCGCTGTGCTCCCAGAAGATTTTTCCTCCCCCTATCCAGTAATGCATTTCACCCCAGGGGTTGAGCATCTCCTGTATTGAATTTTCATATATCCTCTTGCCCTGTCTCGTCAGTTTTATGCCTTTTATGTCTTTCCTGGGGATATTGGGGATATTTACGTTCAGCAGAGTATCATAGGGCAGTGAATGGGCAAGGACATACTCGGCTATCTTTTGCGCGAAAAAAGCCCCGGTTTCAAAGTGGTAATGTTCGGCACTGATAAGCGAAAAAGCTATTGAAGGAATCCCGAATATAGTGCCCTCGATAGCTGCTGCTACAGTACCGGAGTAGGTAATGTCGTCTCCGAGGTTCGCGCCTTTATTCATGCCCGAAACGATGAGGCCGGGCTTCTCAGGGAGTAATTTGTTTATGCCGAGGGTCACACAGTCGGTTGGTGTGCCGTTAACGCTGAAGACGCCTTCCATGATTTCTTCTGCCCTTAACGGCCTGTGCATGGTCAGCGAATGGCCGGCAGCACTTCTTTCACGATCGGGAGCCACGATATAAGCATCCCCAAGACTTTTCATAGTTTTGTAAAGCGCGGTCAGTCCCTGGGAATGGACACCGTCGTCATTTGTAACCAGTATGACAGTCATATAGAGCATATTCTATCAGAAACAGCCTGTCGCGTTCAGATAATTATCAGACCGACTCGGGCCCACTGCTGCGGCAAGAGAATATGTTTTATCTTAATGTTTGGGAGTTTTTTGGGTTGACAAACTAAAGTCAGATGTGTCATAAAACGTAATAAATTACTTTAATATTGTATCGTATCATATTGAATTTATTATTAATTAATTGGTACGATTTCTGCTAATAGAGACCGGGAAGAATTGGACTAAATGATATGATAAACCGCTTGGTCGGTTCTGGAACGAAAATAGCTTGCCCTTCAAGGGTAATTTATGCAAAATAAACCAGAAAAAATCTCTCTCCCTACAGATTACTAAAAAAAGATGAAGAAGGTCACATATAAAAAGTCCGGTGTAAACATTGATGAAGGAGACAGGTTTGTCGATTTAATCGGTCCTCTTGTCAAGAAAACTTTCAGACCTGAAGTTATGACTGATATCGGTTCGTTTGGAGCCCTGTTCAGAATTAATAACAAAAAATATAAAAATCCGGTCCTTGTAAGCGGCACTGACGGCGTGGGCACGAAATTGAAGGTGGCATTTATGGCTGACAGGCATGATACTGTCGGCATTGACCTGGTTGCCATGTGTGTCAATGACATACTGACAAGCGGTGCTGAGCCCCTATTTTTTCTCGATTATTTTGCTACCGGGAAACTCAGGCCTGAAAAAGCAGCAGTGGTGGTAAAGGGGATTGCCAGTGGTTGTCTGGAGGCGGGTTGCTCCCTTGTGGGAGGAGAAACTGCTGAAATGCCGGGATTTTACGACAAGGGGGAGTACGATCTTTCGGGGTTCGCTGTGGGCATAGTTGAAAGAACCAAGATAGTTGACGGTTCAAGGATAAAGGATGGAGACGCCGTGATCGGCCTTTCATCCAGCGGACTGCACAGCAACGGATATTCTCTTGTAAGAAAAATCTTCTTTGATCTGAAACGGATGAGCATCAGGAAATTTATTCCCGAATTGGGCTGCTCTTTAGGGGAAGAACTTTTGCGTCCGACGAGAATATATGTAAAGGCCTGCAACGCATTAAAAAACAGGGTCGACATTAAGGGTATGGCCCATATTACAGGTGGTGGTATTGACGGAAACCTGCCCAGGGTGTTTCCAAAGGGGGTCGGTGCTGTTATAAAAGAGGGGTCCTGGCCTGTTCATCCGATCTTCGGGATGATGCGTAAGGCAGGTAATGTGCCTGATGCTGATATGAAAAAGACATTCAATATGGGGATCGGGTATATCCTGATTGTTGATGAGAAAAGCCTTGAAAAGACTATCCGTATATTGAAAACAAATGGCTTCGATTCTCATCTGATAGGGAGCATCGAAGGCGGTATCGAGGGGGTGAGTTACGCATAAAGCCAGATTGTTGATAAAAAAAGCGTTTACACCAATTACCATAATGTTTATCCCACATAGTGATGCTAAAGCCTTAAGCCTCAAGATCCCTTCTATCGGCATTCTGGCGTCAATAGTTTTTTGGTTTATAGGAATGGGTTATGTTTTTTCTATTGCAGTTGATGCCCTTGAATATAACAGGACGAAGGAGAGGCTCGATTATTACTCCGGCCAGTTTATTGAGATGAAGAAAACAATGACATCCCTTAAGAATGCCGAAAACGAGTTCAGAAAACTTTTTTCATTCAAGACAAGGGAACGTGTGCTTGAACATATAGATACATCGGACAATGGCTCGATCGATATGGAAACCTTAAAGCAAGAGATTAAGCTAACGATGGAAAGTGTCGGTGAAATAAAGGATTATTTAAGTCAGGAAAGAGATATATACGTGGCTACTCCAAAAGGATGGCCTGTGGCAGGGAGGGTATCTTCTCCTTATGGTTACAGAGAACATCCGACTACGGGCGCCAGAGACTTTCATAGCGGAATGGATATAGCCACCGGGCCAGGGACTCCTGTTAAAGCTACGGCAGATGGTATCGTAAGTTTTGCAGGGTGGAGTGGCGGGAGCGGAAATCTGGTGGCCCTGGAGCATGGACTGGGGTTCTCTACGTATTATGCCCACAACAGGTCGGTCGTTGTTAAAGTAGGACAGAAGGTAAAAAGGGGAGATATACTCAGCTATGTAGGCTCCACCGGGAATTCTACCGGCCCTCATGTGCATTATGAGATATGGAAAGCGGGAAAAGCTTTAAACCCGTTAACGTTTATCGAAGGGAGGACATGATGTTTCATAAAAATACTGAGAAACTTGAGTCTTTTATCGGCACTAATTCCGCTTTTAAGGGTAGTATTGATTCCAAGGGTACTGTGAGGGTTGACGGCGCGGTGGAGGGAAACATTTCAGCTGACTGGGTGATTATCGGCGAAAAAGCACATATCAGAGGGGACATTTCTGCCAGGGGAATTGTAATAGGGGGCAAAATAGAGGGCAATGTTAAGGCAAAAGAAATCGTTGAGATAAAAAACAAGGGGCATATTTCCGGCGAGATAATGAGTAAGAAACTTGTTGTAGCCGAAGGAGGTATTTTTGAAGGAAAGTCTAGCATGCCCCGTGAAGAATCAAATATAATTGAACTTCAGACTGCGGAGAATTCCGGATAGAGGAATAATATTTCTTCTTCCAGAGTTAAATCTCCTTAGCATCGAATACCGGATAGGTATATTCCATATCGCGAAGCATTTTTTTCCTGCAGCCGGTCAATAGCCCTGCCATGTAATAGCCCTTTGTTGACGATAGATTAACGGGTCGGGCTTTCTCGCAGTTTTTGAAGATGAATGAATAAAGATAAAATGCTATGAAAATGCAACGTCTCATGCAGCACCCTGTGGTCTTATTTTTCACCTTTGAATTGAAGCGCAAGGGAAATATAATTACTCTTAGTATTTATTGTATTTATTAATAGAGTCATAAAACGTCAAGTATCTATTGAAATGTTTGGCATCTCTGGGTTACTCTATTTGCCTGTAAATTTAATATGTTGGAGGGTATCTGATGGCGAAGATGTCTGCAAAAAAATATGTTTATTTTTTCGGGAGTGGTAAGGCTGACGGCAAGGCAGATATGAAGAACCTCCTCGGAGGGAAAGGCGCAAACCTTGCTGAGATGACGAACCTGAAGATTCCTGTCCCCCCCGGCTTTACGATAACGACTGAAGTCTGTACGCTGTACTACAAGAACAACAGAAAATATCCGAAAGAATTGAAGGGGCAGGTTGAAACCGCTCTTGCCAGGGTTGAAAAGATCATAGGGAAAAAATTCGGGGACACCGTCAACCCGCTTCTTGTATCAGTGCGTTCCGGCGCCCGCAGCTCCATGCCGGGCATGATGGAGACTGTGCTGAATGTCGGTCTGACAACAAAGACCATTCCGGGGCTGATCAAAAAAACGAACAACGCGCGTTTTGTATATGACGCGTATCGTCGTCTTATGATGATGTATTCCGATGTTGTCATGGAAAAGGCTGCGGGGATAGAGCCTGCGGAAGGTGAAGGAATTCGCCATAAGCTTGAGCATGTTATGGAAAGGATGAAAAGGGAAAAGGGCTGTAAAAACGATACCGACCTTTCAGTTGATGATCTTAAGCTGCTTTGCGATGAATTCAAGATCATCATAAAAAATACCCTAAAAAAAGATTTTCCTGATAACCATATGGACCAGCTCTGGGGTGGCATTGGAGCTGTTTTCCAGTCATGGATGGGAAAGCGCGCTGTCTCTTATCGTAAAATAGAAAAGATCCCGGAGGAATGGGGAACTGCTGTTAATGTCCAATCTATGGTATTCGGCAATACCGGAGATGGATCTGCAACCGGCGTTGCCTTTACAAGGAATCCCGCAACAGGTGAAAACATGTTCTTTGGCGAGTGGCTGCCGAATGCCCAGGGCGAAGATGTGGTAGCAGGTATCAGAACCCCAAATCCGGTCAATAACGCGGGCAAGACCGCCGATACAAGACATTTGTTTTCTCTTGAGGAGTCCATGCCTAAACTGTACAGGGAGCTGTTCGCCATACAGAGGAAGCTCGAAAAGCACTACCGCGATATGCAGGACATTGAGTTTACCATTGAAGATGGAAGGCTCTGGATGCTCCAGACAAGGGTCGGAAAACGCAATGGACAGGCCGCTATCCGCATGGCGGTTGAGATGGCCAAGTCAAAGCTTATTACAAAACAGACTGCCCTCCTTCGCGTAAAGCCTGACCAGATCGATGAGCTTTTGCATCCAAGTGTGGCGCCTGCTGCCGAGAAAATTGCTGTTGAGCTCGCAAAAGGTCTGCCCGCAGGTCCTGGAGGGGCTGTGGGCAGGATTGTGCTGACTGCTGATGACGCGGAAGCAAAGGCAAAGAAAGGAGAGAAAGTAATCCTTGTAAGAAACGAGACCTCTCCAGAGGATGTCCATGGTATGCATGCGGCAGAGGCGATCCTAACGGCAAAAGGCGGTATGACAAGCCACGCGGCTCTTGTTGCCAGAGGGTGGGGGAAATGCTGCATTGTCGGCTGCTCTGCGCTGGACATAAATCTGCAGAAAAAAGAGATCAGGGTAAACGGAAGGACATTGAAAGAGGGTGACTGGATAACCCTGAATGGAACAAAAGGCCGCGTCTATGAAGGCAAGCTTGATCTTCTGCCCGCAGAGCCTGAGCAGAATCTCTGGTACAAGGAATTGATGAAATGGGCTGATATATTCAGAACACTGAAAGTACGGACAAACGCCGACGCGCCTGATGATGCCACAATAGCCCGGGCGTTCGGGGCTGAGGGAATCGGACTCTGCAGGACTGAGCATATGTTCTTTGGCCCTGACAGGATAAAGGCTGTGAGGGAGATGATACTTTCCGAAACCCTGGAGGGAAGGGAAAACGCAATTGCAAAACTCCTGCCGTTCCAGAAGGGTGATTTTAACGGTATTTTCAAGGCGATGGCCGGTCTGCCCGTGACCATCAGGCTTCTTGACCCGCCGCTGCATGAATTCCTTCCCCATACTGATGAAGAACTCGAAGAGCTGGCTAAGGAAATGGGGGTTTCTTTCGCGCAGCTTGACGCAAAGAACAAATCCCTGCATGAATTTAACCCCATGCTCGGGCACCGCGGCTGCCGTCTGGGTATAACATTCCCCGAGATATATGCCATGCAGGCCCAGGCGATCATGGAGGCGGCATGCGAGCTGACTAAACAGAAGGTTAAAGTGATCCCTGAAATAATGATACCGCTTGTGGGGCACGTCAAAGAGCTGGAGGCCATGAAGAATGTTGTGGTTTCAGTGGCCGACAGAGTGCAGAAAGAATATAAGGTCAAGGTCCCGTATACAGTAGGGACGATGATAGAACTGCCGAGGGCATGTGTAACGTCCGCTGAAATAGCTGCGATTGCAGACTTTTATTCCTTTGGAACGAATGATCTTACCCAGACAGTCTATGGTCTTTCCAGGGATGATGCCGGCAGGTTCCTGCCCTTTTATGTGGAGAACGGGATATTGAAGGAAGACCCTTTCATCTCCATAGACAGGGAAGGGGTGGGGGCCTTTATGCGCATGGCTGTCGATCAGGGACGCAAGGTCAAGAAGGGCCTGAAGATGGGCATATGCGGCGAGCATGGAGGCGAAGCAAAATCAGTCGAGTTCTGTCATGAGATCGGGCTTGATTATGTGAGTTGTTCGCCGTACAGAGTGCCGATTGCAAGATTTGCATCTGCACAGGCAGCGCTGAAAGAAAAACAGGTGAAGAAGAAATAAACGCATTTATTTCTCATAGACTCAAACAAGGGGCTTTTAAGCCCCTTTTTTTATTAATAAGCAGCTGATAGTCCCGGGTTTTGACCTTATAATCATAACTTCAAATTGACATTGCCTTGCTAAATGCGGTATTTATTTTAAGTGGCTATTAATATTCAAGGGGGTTGTATGGGTCTGGTCGAGGCAAAGAAGTATATTCAGGAATTACACAAGAAACAGAGCAATCCTTTTCTCTGGCCGGATTATCTGACCGGGCTTCCTGATAGGGCTTCTATCGTAAAAAAATTGGACGAAGTCTTTCCGGCGGTGGGAGAGTACTCCATCAGTTATATAAGAATAGCAAATATTCAGCCTTATCTCCTTAAGTACGGCACTGATAAACACGCGGAGATAATACAATGGGCTGCCGCGATTCTCAAGACTACCTATGATAGGTGTCCGCAGAGTTTTATCGGCGCCTTTAATACGCATGATTTTATCGGGATGTGCAAGACGAAGAATATGGCGAGGCTTTTTGAAGACGCGCAGGAAATGTTCAGAAAAAAAGCGGCTGCCTATTATTCTAAAAATGACCTGCTAAAAGGGATAACTCTGTCATTTGACAGAAATGACGGGGAAAAGGTCAACCGCGGCTTGATGAAACTTATCGCTGTAGTATCAGACAAAAAGTTAAGGGTAAAGAAGTCTTATCTTATACGGAACATGGCCAGAATATGTGAAGCCATCGAGGGCACCCAGGATGAAATAGTTTTTCTGGGCAATGATATGATTCTAAAAGACTGAATTAATTCTTTGTAAATTTCTGCCGCACTGATAGAACCTGTCTCAACATGCTCCGTCAAAGTATGGCTCCACCGCCATTTCGCTGTCTTTTCTTATCAAAAGTCTCAGATTACCAGTTCTGTGCCGATTATTCGGGCCGTTTCTATCAGACAGGATGACTTCGGAGATTAACGTCTGTACCCCTTTAACGATATTATGATAATATATTGAAATCAGTCGGTTTGTGAAGAGATTCATTCTGACTTTTGGTTGCTGAAGAAACTCGAAATATAGGGGAGAAGCCGTGTGAAAAAAACAGTTGAGCCTGCCTGGAGTGACCGAAGAGAACCTGAAGACCGCCGTCAACATAATGCTGTGTCCTATAAAGGACCTGAGCGCAGACGGGGAAAAGACAGAAGATCTGGAAAAGAGCGGAGAAAGCCGATGCTGGAATGCTGAAAGGGACAGTGGCTTCGTAACGGGAGCAGGACTGAATTGTCTTTCTTCTCGGTAACACCTTAGCCGACCGGAATCCAATTGATCAATGAATGCCATATTATGCTGTAACGGATGCGGGCGTGGTGTATTGTGCCCTTGTAGCTCATCAACAATCCCGGGGATGCCCCAAGACAAGCCCGCAGGAGGAAGACGTGTTCATTTCGATGCAGAAAACCTCTTTAAACTCTACCGTAAATTTGAAAGGCCGAGAGTTTGTATTACATACAGGACTGCCAAGGAACCTTGCAGAGTCTTTGAAACGGGTCTCTCAAACTTCTAGTATAACTTGAAGTAATAACCATAACTACTTGAAATCATATCCTGTTGACAGCATAATTCCGGAACTAACAGATGCGCTCTGCCGGAGCTCTACTGTGGTTCTGCATGCCCCGCCAGGTGCAGGAAAAACAACGCGTGTGCCCTTGACCCTGCTGAATCTCATACCATCTGAGAAAGGACGCATTATAATGATTGAGCCGCGCAGGATAGCTGCGGTGTCTGCTGCCAGATGGATGGCAAAAACCCTAGGAGAAGAGGTCGGCCAAACAGTCGGCTATTCTATACGGTTTGACAGCAGGACTTCGGAGAAGACACGGCTTGAAGTAGTTACGGAGGGCATACTTATGCGCCTCTTACAGTCAGACCCTGGTCTCGAAGGAGTAGCTATGGTCATCTTAGACGAGTTCCATGAGAGGAGTCTGCAGACAGACCTGGCGCTAAGCCTGATCCTCGATCTCCGGCAGGGCCTCAGGGAAGATCTAAAGCTACTTATTATGTCTGCGACACTGGATTGCGGTCCGATTTCATCCTTTCTCAAGGGAACTCCGGTCATTACATCTGAAGGCAGGGTCTTTCCTGTAGAGGATCGTTATCTCATTGAAAAGAAGGAGGGATCGCTTCAGGAAAGAATCACGGGCGCTGTAACAGCGGCGCTCAGGGAGAACTCCGGAAGCATACTGATCTTTCTTCCCGGCGTCGGAGAGATACGTACCTGTTCCGAAGCGCTCCGGCCTGTTGTTGAGCGAAGGGGGGAAGACCTTTCCATCCATCCTCTCTATGGCGATCTGCCTTTTGATGAGCAGGAACGCGCGATTTTGCCGTCAAAAAAGCGCAAAATCGTACTCGCGACGAACATCGCAGAGACGAGCCTCACCATAGAAGGTATACAGGCTGTTATAGACAGCGGTCTGACACGCAGGCTCCGTTACGACCCGTCAACAGGCATGAACCGGCTGGCTACCGTCGCTGTGTCGAAGGCCTCTGCTGAACAACGCAAGGGCAGGGCAGGCAGACTTGGCCCCGGGGTTTGTTACCGCCTCTATAGCAGGCATTACTTTCAGACAATGGCGCAATTTACGCCTCCCGAGATACTTACTTCTGACCTTTCATCCCTTGTTCTCGAACTCGCGGTATGGGGGGTGAAAGACCCTTCGGACCTTGCCTGGCTGGATGCGCCTCCTGAAACAGCATGGAATTCAGCGCTGCGCCTTCTGATGGATCTGGGAGCCATTGACGGGGCCGGTTCCGTTACTTCCATGGGGAGGCAAATGGCCCGCCTGCCTCTTCATCCCCGGCTTTCCAGACTGATGCTAAGGGCAGGGGAGCTACGTTGCAGCTCTCTGGGCGCTGATCTTTGCGCATTACTTTCAGAGCGCGACATACTGCGGCGTGGAACTGCCGGCCGCTTCAGCTACGCAAAAGAGGCGGACATATCCGAAAGGGTCGATATACTGCGACAGTGGAGAAAATACAAGGAAGCTCCTGAGGTTGCAGACCCGTGGGCCCTTCGGACAGTCGACAAGATATCAAAACAAATCCTGCGCCTGACTTCAGGGAAACGGGACGCTGAAGACCAGGGGGGGTACGATCTGATCCCGAGACTTTTGGTCTGCGGCTTTCCCGACAGAATCGCGAAAATGAGAGAGGAGGGCGACGGCCGCTTTCTGCTGAGTCAGGGAAGGGGAGTCCGGCTATCTCCCATAAGCAGCCTGATGAAGAGTGCTTTCATCATAGCTGTCAACGTGGACGACCGGGAGCAGGCCGAGGGTTTTGTGCATCTGGCGGCTCCGCTTGACGAGGAAATCATCAGAGAGGAATGCGGCGGACGCATCGAGGTTCAGCGAAGGGTTGAGTGGGACCGAAGGGACTCAAAAATAATTGCTGCTATTGAAGAGCGGCTCGGCGCACTGGTTATTTCCTCTCGACCTTTCAGACCATCAAATGAGGAATCCCTTCCTCTGGTTTGCGAGGCGATCCGCTCCTCTCCCCAGGGAATGCTTGCTTTCAGCCGGGAAGTGCGGCAGTTTCAGGCCAGGGTTTCCCTTATGAAAAGGAACTTTCCTGAGGAGAACTGGCCTGATCTTTCGGACGAGCGCCTCACCTCTTCTCCTGAGGAGTGGCTGCTGCCCTGGCTTGGCAATATACGGTCGGCAGAAGGTCTTGGTCGGCTTGATATTCTCCCCGGGCTTCGCAGCCGGCTTTCATGGAAAGAGCAGCGACGCCTCAATGAACTGGCCCCTGTATCTATTGCTGTACCGAGCGGCAGTTGTATTAAGATTGATTATACTTCAGGAGATGTCCCGGTCCTGGCAGTCAAGCTTCAGGAGATGTTCGGCCTTGCAGATACTCCGGAGATCGCGTGCGGCAGGGTGAAGCTGCTCCTGCACCTCCTTTCACCGGCGCGCAGACCTGTCCAGATTACCGGGGACCTTAAGGGGTTCTGGAACAGTGGTTATCATCTGGTCAGGAAGGAGTTGAAGGGAAGATATCCTAAACATCCCTGGCCCGAGGACCCCTGGAACGCAGTGCCGACCCGCAAGGCGAAACTAAATGGGAAGTGAATATTGAATAGAACCTATCTCAAAATTAGGCTTCACTCAAAAGCTGCCTGTCTCCCCTATCGTCTCCTTGGCAAGGAGGGGAAAAAGGGGAGGTCCGGACAGGCCGGAATGACATACCGGAGGTTCAACATAGAATGTCGATCTTGAGATAGGTTCTAGTTTGTAAGGCTTTTGCAGCGTCTTTGCCCTGACTTTTATGAAGCATAGTGTGATCCGCGTTCAGCTCTTTATTCAGGTTTATGAGCTATCCTGACTGTGTTAGGGCTTCCCTGTTCGCCTGCATAAAATACGACAAGCTTTGCAGGGACCGTTCCTGAATTCATCCCGTTGTGCGGCGTATTCATCACTTCTATTATTGCTTCTCCTTCCCTGAAATCACGTTTCTCCCCGCTTTCCGTCTCAACTGTGATGGCGCCGGAGAGCATATAGGCATATACCGGAACAGGGTGCAGGTGCCAGCCTGTCTCACCTCCTGCGGGTATCTCGACAATAAGCACCGTCACCTCAGGCTTTTCAGACGCCAGGTATTGGAGCTTCTGGCCGTTGGAAGCGGTAGTAGTTTTTTTGATCTGCGTTGCCGTGACCCCCTCGTACTCGGCCCCTGAAACGCCTGTTGCTCCGATGACGCAGACAAATAATGCCAGAAGAAAGATGGTCAATGACTGCCGAGAAGTCTTCATGAGAAAGTCCCCCTTATATTTCAGTTGATATACATTACCATAGTGACCTGATAACTGAAAATCAGGTTGTACAACGCAGCGCTATCTATCCTAACCATCAAAAGTCGAGGCGAGCTTTAAAGGCTTTTTACGAATGTCCTTTTAGTTGAAAGTAATAAAGAGGCCTCTGTGTGATAGACTTTACTTATGGAAAGGTTCAGGCATTCAACAGAGAACAGGGTCCTCGTCGTCGGTGCCACCGGGTTTATCGGGAGCAGGCTGGTCCCTGAACTCATAAAAAAGAAGATAAGATTGAGGCTTCTTGTCCGGGACCCCGCAAAAGCGGGCGCCATGAGAAGTTCGGGCGGTGATATAGAGCTTGTTCAAGGCGACCTTATTTCAGGGAAAGGTCTTGAAGAATCTCTGCGCAGCATACGCTGCGCATACTACCTTGTGCATTCCATGGGCGGAAGAAGCATATTCAGAAATACCGAATATGCTGAAAGAGACAAGCTGGCAGCTGAAAATTTCGTCTCTTCAGCAGACAAGGAAGGTCTGGAGAGGCTGATTTACCTCGGCGCGCTCGGCGAAAGCGGGGACAATCTTTCCGAGCATCTGCAAAGCCGTGCAGAGGTGGCAACTATCCTTTCATCCGGAAAACCTGCTGCTACTATTCTTCGGGCCGCTGTTATTATCGGTGCGGGAGGGGCGTCCTTTGAGATGCTGAGGTATCTTGTTGAACGGCTCCCGGTTATGGTATGTCCGAAGTGGATAGATACCAGGATACAGGCGATTGCATTGCAGGATGTCCTGGCTTATCTGGTCGGGTGTCTTCTGGAACCACGCACAGCAGGCCGGATATTTGATATCGGAGGAGATGAAATACTGACCTACCGTGAGATGATGGACCAGTACGCAAAGGCGCGCGGAATCTCAGAAAGGCTGATCTTCAGGGTCCCGTTTCTGACCCCTCTTCTATCTGCCTACTGGGTGGATCTTGTTACTCCGGTGCCCTCGGGTGTGGCCCATCCGCTCATCGAGGGGCTGAAGAACGAGGTTATATGCAGAGACAGCAAAATCGAGGAATTAATTCCTATAAAGAAGACCCCTTTTAAAGAAGCGGTGAGTATCGCCTTTTCTGAAGAGAAGTCCGGACCTGGGGTCACCGGGTTCTGAATGGTCATAGAAGAATCAATATTCATCAACGCGCCGGTTGAAAAGGTCTGGCAGGCCTTTACTGATCTCACCTGCTGGGTGAATTGGAATACGGTGCTGAAGGATATTGTGACCGAACACTCGTCAATTCAAAAAGGCGACACCTTTACCTGCTCTTTAAGACCCTTTGTGTTTCCTGTGAAATTCCAATTGCTGATCGAGGAGGTTGTGCCATATGAGCGCGTTGTCTGGAGCGGCTCGAAATACGGGATTTTCGCGAGGCATGTATACCTCTTCCGCAGGTCAGGAAACCATCTTCAGGTACTCAGCACAGAAACCTTTAAAGGGATAACCGTCGATAACCTGAAGTTCATCTTTCCCGAATGGAGGATCAGAGAGCTGACACAATCGCTTTTAAGCGACCTGAAAAAGGTTTCCGAAGCTTGACCTCCACGCCAAAATCCGATTATTGTCCGGGGCCTTGACGCCTATTTTTTGAATATGTCAGCAAGGAACTTCTTCAGTTCCTCCCATGACTTTTTGTCTGCTTCCGCGTTATAGGCAAGAGGAAGGTTGAATTTCTTCCCCAGACTGTCGGCCTCGGGGTTTGTAAAGCTGTGCATGGCACCGGCATAGGAAATGAACTTTAAATCAACCCCGGCGTCCTTCATCTCTTTCTTGAATGCCTCTACCTGTTCCGGGGTGGTGAATTTGTCATCAGCGCCGTGCAGCACAAGGACCTTCGCCTTTACCGACCCCGGAGTTGCCGGCTTGACAGCGGCGAGGCTTCCATGAAAGCTGGCGACACCCTTGAGGTCAACACCCTGTCTGGCCATATTCAGCACAACCCCGCCGCCGAAGCAGTAGCCTATAGCCGCTATCCGGGACGGGTCCACGGACGGCTGTTTCTTAAGAAAGTCCATGGCAGCCTCGAAGCGCGCCTTCGCGACCGGAAAGTTATTCATGACTGCGGATGAGAACTTCTGGGCATCGTCAGGGTGAGTAGCGGTCTTGCCGTCACCGTACATATCTACGGCCAGTGCGGCGTAGCCGAGTTCCGCCAGCATATCCGCCCGCCCGCGGGCATAATCGTTAAGACCCCACCATTCATGGACAACAAGCACTCCAGGCCTTTTCCCTTTAACGTTCTTATCAATGGCCATATAGCCTTTCAACACGATCCCGTCGGCGCTGTACTGAACTTCCCTGCCTTCCACAGAGGCCTTGGCCGAAGCAGAAGCTGCGTATACCGTTAACAAAAACAGTGCAAACAGTGCTATCAATATCTTTTCCATGACAACCCCCTCTGGATTAATAATTCACTTACAGGCTGTTTTTATTGCTTTTATTTGAGTCTATCACAGACTGAAATAGAAGCAAGGGGAAGAAGATTGTCCGGAAAAGCAGGATCGGCTCTAGAGCTGGCTGCGTGTTTCTTAGCGTGAACGGCGGGCGAAAAGCTATAATGTATAATGTCCTCCGGCGAAGATAAGGCATGGCAAATTCTCAGTGAACGCGGACCTGATGAGGTGTGCAGGAGCGCACTGGTCAAATACGATGCTGTCTCGGGCGTTTATCTGTTGAAATCCTTTGGCATGGAGATATCTGTTGACCCTGGCAAAAACACGATTTACAGCAGTGCGCCTGAGGCCGCTTTGCTCCTTGACAGACTGGGATATTTTTCGAGACTTTCCATACTCTCCTATCTGACCTCCGCCAGGGAGATCCCTCTGTCCGGAAAGCTTGTGCAGCCGGTGAACCTCAGGGGCGGACAGCTTTTTTTCAGGGGTACACATGTACTTCCCCTGGACAAACTGGCGTTGAAATACGGTAGGGATGCAAAAAGTTTCATAAGGAGGGGAGCTGAGCTTGGCGGTTTGCAGATGGACTACGGGGACGCTTCTTTGCAGCTTTTTCCATTTCCCAGGATACCCGTAATTATTATCCTTTGGCTTGAGGACGAAGAATTTCCTGCCAGGGCGGATTTTCTGTTCGAGACTACCTGCGAGTACCATCTGGCCCTCGATATGCTCTGGTCGACTGCGATGAAGAGTCTGCTTATAATGCTATGATGAAAAATCGGGCCGGAATTTCTGCAGTCCGCGCATAGGTTCAGCGTCTCATAGGTCAAGGGCTTGTTTCCTATTCTACTGTCTGGACCCTGATAGTCTCCGGCAATTCGGCATCCCCGGTGCTGTATATTTAGAAGATGAAAAAAAGGCCATGGCTGTTTCCTGATAACATAATTATCAGTGGCCCTGTGAATTTGTTTATGGCCCAGGATTAAACTTGCAATTTTAGATCCTAACACAAGTTAGGGAATTGTCAGTAAGTATGTGAAAGACGATTCAGAAGTTCAACAGGCCCTTGACTTTCTCCGTTTTGCACAATTTTTGAGCAGGTCAAAACAGCTTTAAAATCAAAGAGTTATGGTACATTGCGGACTTTCAGGAGCCCTCATCGCCCAAAGATCGGCAGATCCCTGTCACAAAGTGGGCCAAGTGATGTAAACGGAGCAGGTACTGTTATCCCAAAAAATGCGAATGTTTTTTATCCGCAAGGGCATAAATGCCTTCAAAGTCTTTTAATTTCAACGGGATCTTACCATATGCCATAATGCGTTTCTTGCATATTTATATGCTTATCAGAAATTGCTTATGACATTTATAAGGTGTTGCTGCAAAATACTTTTCAGTCATCCATGCCCCTGCTAAATGGATTTTTTGGGTTATTGGGACAGCGTATCCCTTCGCTCTATTGTCGCGTCCTGACGCAGTCGGCCGATAAGCAGGCCGTGGATTTCGCTGCTGGGAGGAAGTTCCTCCTTGCGTTCGTAGATTTTGAAGAGGTGCAGTCCGCCGTCGCCGGGAATGATCGGGGATAGGCTGCCGGGAGGAAGGTCATGGGCCTCGGCGGGTATGACTTCATACGGGTATTCCTCATGGTCTCCAATGTGCCACGCAGAGCCGTCGATATGGAGTTGGATAAAGGCTTCCGGTATTGTCGAGCCGGCCTCCACGAGTGCCCGCAGCCGCTCCATAAGGGCAAAGTCAGCGGCGCGGGTCTTTTCATCCTCCGTGTCCTTGACCCATGCGTGGTCAACAACCAGATTGACGCGGACCGGCGGAAGGTCGAGTCCGAGCGCCCTGGCAAGGGTCAACTCGACTCCGGCGCGCTCTTCCTCGCTCCACGGGCCGGAGGGTGCTTTCACCTGCTTAATATCTGCCGCCTGGCGCACCAGTCGCATATCTATCAAAGCCTCCAGCGCTTCCTCGCGGGGGAATTGCGTAGATGAAGCGTATGCGTCGAGTTGCGATGCCTTTATCGGCTGACCATTTACGAGGGCGACGGTTGGGTCTGCCGCAACGGTATGCACGGCAGGAGTCGTGCAATGTGCCGGGACCTTGTCCGCAGCAAGCGCCGGCGGGACTGCGGGGAGCATCAGACCGCAGATAAGGACGATCACACCCCTCGGCAAGGAAAAAGGCCGATTGCGGAGTGACAGCGATAAACAATTATATTGCAGGGATTCCCGTGATATAAAAACTACACGTATTGCCAAATTCAAACATTCGGAGATTGTTGACCAAAATATCTTTTTCATACCATTCCTCCTCAAACTTGCCGTGTTTGCATTAAGGTTATTGTAGCATGGTCGATGTGCCTGACAGGGGCAATATCTGCGGGGCCCAAAGCCACTCACTGTGCACACCTGACATTTGATTGAAACCATGGAGGATGTCTCTTGTCCGGGCGGCGCGACATACAAGACTTTTTATCTGACTTTGCGGTATTCTATCACGATGAAATCTCTGATATATGCGATGATCTTCTCAGGACTTTTCGCTCTTGTCATATTTACGGCAGTTGAGGGAAGAGAAAGGCATGCCGGCTCACCGAAGAATGCCGGATACAGCCGCGGGTCCCAGGGGCCCGAAATAGAAATTACAGAACTTGAAAAGAAGGTGCACGATCTTATAAACAGGGAACGAAGGAAGAAGGGACTTTCGACGCTCGCCTGGGATGAGAGCCTGCATCATATTGCCCGCAGATACAGCAGCGACATGTCGGAAAGGGGCTTCTTCTCCCATAATGATCCTGAGGGCAGGTGCTTTATGGACAGGTATAAGGCAGGCGGGTTTGAATGCAGACTCAGGTTCGGCAACAAAACCTGTCTTGGGGCAGAGAACATAGCGCAGGAGAACCTCTATAAATCCGTCCTCTATCGTAATGGCGTACCATCTTACGCTTGGAATAGCGTGGACGAGATCGCCGCATCAGTAGTCGACCTATGGATGAAAAGCAAAGGCCACCGGGAGAATATCCTGACCCCGTATTTCAAGTGTCAGGGCATAGGAATTGCCTTCTCAGAGGACGGCAGGGTGTACGTGACGGAAAACTTCTGCTGACTGCCTGACAGTCCGGCATGGGGCAATATTCAGAAACAGGACTTGTTGCAGTTTACCCGAGCAAGTCTGCATATTCGCCTTTATCAGGTAATGCTCCAAAATCGTTCTTCACAAGGATCTCCCGCACGGTGTATAATAAAACACCGCTCAGATAAGGTATCAAGGCTGATGCGGCAATGGGAAAAAGGGTGCAACTGATAAAAAGGGACATTTTTCATTTATTCGTGATTGTTCTCGCCTTTCTGTTGGCCATGACAGCCGCCGGTGCTGCACAAGATCTCCGATGCGCGATCACCTCCGCTGTGGCTTCTGATCCTTCATATAATAATTACAGGGAATTGACGAAATACCTGGCGGAGAAGGTTGGAAGAACATCTTTATTTGTTTCAGGACTAAGCTACAACCAGGTCGATAACCTCTTTGTCGAAAGGCAGGTGGATGTCGGCTTTCTATGCAATGCCCACTTCGCCAGGAGAAAAGAAGCCGTGAAATTCCAGGCGATAGCAGCGCCCGTCATTATGGGCTCCAGCAAACCGAAATTCCGGCTTTATTTCATCGTTTCCAAAGACAGCAGATTTAAGTCGTTGAACGATCTGAAGGGCGCTTCTGTTGATCTCTCTGATGCCTTGTCGACAACAACCATTTATACTGCGTATTGGCTTATGGAGAAAAATGAGAGGCTGTCATCTTTTTTCGGAAAAGTGATCTACTCCGGCAGTCATGACATGACCATCCGTCTCGTCGCGGACAAAGTCGTGGATGCTGGCGTGATCGACGGACATATCTGGGACTATCATGACAAGGTGCAGCCCTTCCATTCTTCCAAAACAAAAATCATCTTCAAATCTCCCGAGTTTACAACTCCTCCGGTGGTGGTAAGCAAGGATATAGATCCATCCCTCAAGAAAAAACTCAGGGATATCCTGCTGAGGATGCACGAAGACGCCAGGGGTAGAGAAATATTGAAGAAGCTGCGCATAACAAAATTTGTGGCTGTGACAGATAGGGACTACCAGGATGTCCTTGAGATCTATAAGAAGGTAAGAGGCCGTCTGTAAGGCCCTGCGATATGCGCTCCTTATCGATCAGGACAAAAATTAACGCGGTGACTACTTTTTCAATAATTCTGGTTGCCGCCTTGCTTATCGGAATCTATGTCTACAATCAGGCCAGCCGGGTAGGGGACTTTAAACAGAGGTTCCTGAACGATTCAGTCAGCAGTGCAGCAGTCATTGCGTACACCATAGCGCCGTCGCTGGTTGAAAATGATTTTACCCGCATGAGTGATCTCGCCTCCTATTTTGGCAACAGTTCGGATCGTCGTTATGTGAAGATTGTGGATAATCATAACAGGATAATGGCCGACAGCGCGGGGGGTGAAATAGGCAGCACCCTTGAACTTCCTGCCGTCTTTGAGACAGAAAATATCAGGGATGGCGTCGTAAGGAAATATCTGCAAGCCGGGGAGGAAGCGCTTGAAGTCTCTTACCCGATAAAGGCGGGGGACCTCATTCTCGGTTCTGTAATAATGGGCCTGAATACCAGCTGGCTGAACGATGAGGCCGGCAGGATACACAGCACAGCTTATGTTTATTTTTTGGCCGTATGCGCGGTTATTATTCTCGGCGTCGTATCAGCCTCCGCAATCGCGGGTAGAATATCGGAACCTATCCTTCTGCTGAAGGAGGCTGCGGATCGCATAGGAAGAGGAGACTATGACCAGAGGGTGGACGTGAGGGGCAATGATGAAACCGGGGTACTCGCGGATGCCTTCAACAGGATGACCCTGGAGCTCAGGGATTCCAGAAACCAGCTGGTGGATAAACAGGCTCTAATCGATAGCCAGGAGCGTTATCGCGTGCTGTTCGATCAGTCGCCTTATGGCATCTTGCTTATTGATGCTGAAGGGAATATAAACGAATTCAATCAAGCGGCCCACCGGGATCTCGGTTATACAAGAGAGGAGTTTGTACAACTCAGCATCGCTGACCTGGACCCTTTCGAGAACGCCGATGATGTAAAGGCCCGGATAGAAAATATCCTGCGTTCCGGGTGGGCTGAATTCTACGTTAAGCATAGGACCAAACAAGGAGAACTGAGGGATGTGCACGTAGTTACCCGGACTCTTAAGTTGTCAGGCATTCCTTTTTTGCATAGTATCTGGCACGACATAACCGACATCAAAAAAGTGCAGGACGGGCTGGTGGAGAAAACTGCTGAGCAAAATGCGATTCTTGAAAACGCCATTGCCGGCATAGCGTACCTGAAAGACCGCCGGTTTGTCTGGATGAACTCTAAAATGGAAGAGATGTTCGGCCTTTCAAGAGACGAGGTCAGCGGACTGACTACTGAAGTATTTTATCCATCTCATGAAAGTTATGAACAATTTGGAAACGATGCATATCCGGTGCTTGCAGGCGGTCAGGCATACTCCACTGAAAGACTTATGAGGCGGAAGAACGGCTCTGTTTTTTGGTGCAGCATGTCCGGCAAGGCCATTGACCCGTCTGTGGTAAGCAAGGGCTCGATCTGGATTTTGCAGGACATCACCGAGCGCAAGGAGGCAGAGGACCGCCTCCGGCAGAACGAGGCCAAATACCGGGACCTGTTTAATTTCTCGACGGACGGAATCTTCATCATTGACTTTGACGGCAACTTCATCGACGTCAACAACACGGCATACATACGCCTGGGGTACACAAAGAAGGAGCTGCTCAGCCTGCACATCAGCAAGCTCGACCAGCCCGCTTTCGCCGGCGGGGTCCCCGAACGGCTGGCACAGATCCGCAATCACGGCAGTGCGGTCTTCGAGTCCGCGCATATGAGGAAGGACGGCACCGCTATGCCGGTAGAGGTCAATGCCAGGCTGCTCAATTATGAGGGGAGGCAGGTGTATTTCAGCGTCATCCGTGACATTACCGAGCGAAAGGCTGCTGAGGCACAAATCAAGTCGGCCCTTAGAGAGAAGGAGATCCTTTTAAAAGAGGTCCACCATCGTGTAAAGAACAACATGCAGGTAGTGGCAAGCATGCTCCACCTTCAGTCAGGATATATAAAAGACAGGGAAGCGAGAGTATTATTTGAGGAAAGTGAGAAGCGTATCGAATCATTAGCGCTTATACATGAAAAGTTATATCGTTCCGAAGACGTGGCAAGGATTGATTTCAGGGAATATGTTGTTGATCTGGCCGGCAACTTACTGGCTTTAAACACTGACAAGGCTGAGAGAATAAAAATGGAGGTGGACATTGAAGGGGTAGTTCTTGACGTCAATAGTTCAATACCCTGCGGGCTCATAATCAATGAGCTGGTTTCAAACGCCCTTGCCCACGCTTTTCCGGATGGAAGGGAGGGCAGGATTGATATAAGAATGCGCAGCGACAATGAATGGAGGATCGTACTTTCAGTAAGCGATAATGGAACAGGTTTTCCTGAAGATATGGATTTCAGAAATACAGCATCCCTTGGAATGCAGCTGGTAACTTCCCTTGTAAAGCAACTCGACGGCGTGATAGAACTGGACAGAACCGAAGGGACTTCCTTTACAATTGAGTTTCAGGCATAAATATAACCGGAGGTATTGGTCTTGTCAAATGAAAAGATACTGATAGTTGAGGATGAAGGCATAGTGATACTTCACATCAGGAAAGCCCTTGAAAACCTCGGATATGTTGTAGCCGGCCTAGCCAATCACGGAGATGATGCCGTTGTAAAGGCAACGGAAATAAGGCCTGACCTGGTGCTTATGGATATTGTACTTAAGGGCGCAGTTGACGGGATAGATGCTGCCGGGAAGATCCAGGCCAGCCTGAATATCCCTGTGATATACCTTACCGCCCATGCAGACAAGAACACGCTCCAGCGGGCCAAGGTGACCGGTCCTTTCGGCTATATAGTGAAACCCTTCAGGGAAAGAGATCTGCAGATCGCGATTGAATTTGCCCTCTATAAGTCCAGGATGGAAGATGAGAGAAATCTGCTGGTTCAGCGGCTGCAGGATGCGCTTGAACATGTCAGGACCTTGAGCGGCATGCTCCCTATATGTTCATACTGCAAGAAGATACGGGACGATAAGGGCTATTGGAATCAGCTTGAGGCATATTTGATTGAACATACCAACACAGAATTTACGCACGGTATTTGTCCTGATTGCGCGGCCAAAGTTATGAAGGAGATTCATAAAGAGTAATAAGAATATGTTTCAGCGATGGCCTCAAGAATTAATTGGTAGTGCCGGGAAGGATGGTCCCCGTTAAAGCCGTTGTCGTAGGGTAGGCACAATATGAATCTACTTCTGTGTAATTTTGCCTTGTGCGGTCTGCTGGTTTCGTCAGGAAGGCACGCAGCTTCTCTAAGGAGGGCCATTGTGTTCGGTGTCGGGAGGTGATGTTTTGGCGATAAGAAAAACCACAAGAGACGTGAAAGCGGACAGGCCGGCCAGCGTGAACGCGAGGGTCTCCCCTTCCCACAGGCTTTCAAACCACTTCATGGAGTTGCTTAAAGCCACGATCCCCTTTCCGCCGGTAAGTTCCAGATCATGCCTGTATCTCTTTGAATTTTCAAATTGAGTGATCAGAGTATTTTCCTCACTCTTCTCAGCGTATATATAAATGAAGACTGAACAGGTCAGACCGACCAGAAGTATTAAAGCCGCCATCTGGTAGAGGCGAATCTTCATCATCTTCTTTTCATCTCCTTGTATGCGTGATCAATTCCTTAGTGGATGAGTCTTGACTGACTTTATCACTTGGAGCAAGTTTATAAACCTTAAGACTAGTGTAAAGAAGAAACGCATCATAAGGCAAGATTTCACCGCCACTAAGAGCCGTAGATTCACCGCAGAGCGCGCAGAGAACGCAGAGCGAAAGAAAGTAAAAAGGCCTTTTTTATTTGGCGGCGTGTCCCCGCCAATAAAAAATCATCTCTCCGCGATCTCCGCGACCTCTGCGGTGAGCAATTAGTATTAACGAGTTAGACAAAACTTGATGCGTAATCCCTGCATTCAGTATAATCGTAATAGTTCAGCTATAAGCCCTCAGCGGTCACCTTTCAGCAAGAAGAGGCGGCTATGCTTACGGCGATCTGGCACGATTCAATTCAATTAAATGAATATACCTTTGACCAAAAGCCGCTCTACCAATGAAAAACCTGTTTTGTTTGACGGGCTGTGGTCCTCTGTAGGCGATCAGACCAACCCCGGCCGATGGAGCGGAGAGCAGTGGGCCTCGTTTGTTAAATATCTGGCAGGCAGAGGGGTCACGGTCCATGAAGGGAGGGCGGATTCTTCCCTGTACGTCTCGGACGCTGGCGGTCTTGCTCATGGGATGCCGCACGGGGTTGTCAGACCTTCTTCATCTGAAGATGTCTCTGAGGTTTTGAAGGCGGCCCAGATATTCGCGGTGCCGGTGACTGCGAGGGGAGGGGGGCTTACGACCGAGGGCGAATCGATAGCCTTTGGCGGGCTGCTGCTTGACATGAGCTCCATGAACAGGGTGCTTTCAGTGGACCCTTCAGGGATGACAGTGCGAACAGAGGCCGGCATCTTCTGGCACCAACTTGCAGAGGAACTCAGGCGTGACGGGCTCGACTATCTTTCCGCTCCCCTTAACCTCACCTCATCCGTGGGAGGCACACTTGGTGTGGGCGGCATTGATATCAATTCCCCGCGTCTCGGCTGCAGCGCCGACCAGTGTCTGGCCCTCAGGGTGGTAACTCCCACCGGTGAGATCGTCGAATGCTCCGAAAAAGAGAACTCAGGACTGATGGACCGCGTGCTCCTGGGGTATGGCCAGTTCGGGGTCATTACTGAGGCGACCCTGAAGATCAGGCCTTTTACACCGATCGTCATGAAATACTTTTACTACTCATCTTTAAAGACAGCCATGGAGGACCTTCAGTTTATTGCTAAGGAGGACTGCGCCGACTATTCGGGGATACTCACGATAATGGACCGGGCGATCAACCTGCTCGTTGCCTTTGACAGTGACGAGAGGGAACGGCAGTTCAATCTGCACTGGAGAAAGCAGCTGAGGGGCCATGGGGAGGCGAACTTCGGCCTTCGGGCAGCGGGATATTATCTTTTCAGACCGTGGAAATTCCAGGAGGCCTCCTATCTTATCGGCCGGCGGCTGAAGCTTTTCCCTGAATTCACGAGGCCGGAGTATATGCGGGGCAATAAAATTGTAGACAGGACCGTTGTCTTTTCGCGGGCTGTCTGGAAGTTCTGGGGCGGGTCCAAGATGGTGATACCTGACCTGGCGGCCCCTCCGGAGAAGTTCATCGAGGCTGTGGAACGCGGCAATGAGGTCTGTCGCAGATACTTCCGGCATTATACACTTTACTGCGTGGGCATAAAGCTTTCGAACAGGCCGGAGCGGTACGAGATGTCCTGCATTCCTCCGGGTGCGAAAGACATCGCCTTTGGCTGCGAGTTCGAACCCATGCTCAGGGACACGAACTACAGCAGGGACTATCTGCAGTCCTTTAAAAACGAAATCTATGACATAGGAGTTGATATGGGGCTGAGCTACTACCGTTTCGGCGGGATGATGAAGGGTTACATCCGCAAGACTTTCGGCGACGCGCTGGTCGATAAACACCTGGCCCTGAAGAAAAAGGCTGACCCGGCAATGATATTGAACAGGGATGTGATCTTTTAATGACTGGAAAGAAGAAAGAGATAAAGGGACCTGAGGCCTGCAGCGGCTGCGGTGTCTGCCTGCTTTCATGCCCGGTGTGGCACGGGACCAGGACTATGTCTTTTACCCGGAAGGCGAGGGCTAAGGCGGTTCAGGGAGGGGCGGGCTATGAAGAGATTAGCCACGCTATAGACTCGTGCCTGCTCTGTGGCGCCTGCGAGAAGGCGTGCCCTGAAGGCATTGGCCTGTCTGATCTGAATATGCATCAGCGTCAGGAGTTGAACGGGCAAAGGAGTGCATACCCCAGATGGTATCCAGACGGAAAGATGGAACCCCGGCGCAACGGAGAAAGTCTGAAGGCAGGCACGTTGCTGCTTGCAGGGGAGGTGCTGGGCAGGGACAAGAAAGTGCTCGATGCAGTTATGGCTCTTCTGGGAGGCAACAGCAAAACAGCGGTGGCCCCGGATGACGGACAGGAAGTAGCAAGGTTTATGGAGGCGGGGCTGGCGCTGGACGCGGCAAGAGTCGACAGCTTCTTGATGTCTTTGCAGCTGGCCGGCACCCTTATTGTGGCCGAGGGTCTGCTCCACCGTCCTCTCAGGAAATGGCTTCCAGGCAGGAAGATTATCGGAATCGGTGAGGCGCTGCTTTCGGCCGGTCCTCTCCGCAGTCATCTTCGGTCTGAAGACCTGTATATGATAGAGAGCAGGGGGTATCACGCTGACCACGAGCGGCTTGTGCTCTTTTATGACAGACTCAGAAGGGAGACCGGTTGTCAGACGAACCTCGATCTTCAGAGGACAGCGGTCTCTACAGGGGCATCAAGTCTTCAGGGTAGAAGGGACATGAAGGCTGCAGGCTGCGTCGAGGGCGCAAAGCGTATATTGAAGGGAAGAAAAGTGAGACGCATTGTAGTCGAAGACCTGGCAGACGCCCGCGCCTTCAGAGAGGCAACGGATGTTCCGGTCGTGCATCTGGGACAGCTTACTAATTTCTAATTGCCGGTGATTCCAGCAGGATGCGAAAAAAAAGGCCTTGTAATGACGACGGGAAAGACCATATGTTGAGGCCTTAACAAATCTTTTGAACTATGCCGTCCATTCAGGCACTTGGCTGACCACGGCAGAGCGCTTGAAGGTGTCGCATACAAGTCCTTTTTTTTCGCATCCTGCTTGCGGCCCTTATGTATTTTTTCAACTTTGTGGCTATGATAATTGCAGAAGACAGACATGGTGAGAAATAAGGTAGAAAAAGTCGATGTCCTGATAGTCGGGGCGAGTCTGGCAGCGTCGGCGGCAGCGAAACGCCTTGTTGACGCAGGGCTTGAAGTCGTGGCGCTTGAGCGGAGAACGCTCCCGCGGGACAAGGTCTGCAGCGGGATACTCTCCCCGCGGGGGCACCGCTTTCTTGTCGAGAATTTCGGGCCGCTCCCTGAAGAAGCTTTACATGAGCCTGTTTCCTGCCGGGGGGTCACCTTTCATTTCCCGAGTATGATCTCCATACCAATGGACTTCAACGGAGGACCGACGCCTCATCTCCACAGAAAGTATTCCGACTACTGGGCCATAACGAAAAGCGGGGTGGCTGTCCATGATAATACTACCTTTATCTGCCTTGAAGACAATGGTAAAGAGGTGCGCGTGAAGGCCAGCAAAGAGGGGCGTGAGGTACTGTACAGCGCGCGTTTTGTGCTCGGCGCGGACGGACCTAAATCAGCCGTAACCAGGGCCGTCTATCCGGGCTATCAGAAAAGTATACCCTGGTTTATGGTCGGCCAGAAGTTCCAGAAGATCATCGAATGTCCCCTGGACAGGGAGTACTTCCATTTCTGGTTTCACCCCGACCTCGGACACTATACCTGGAGCCATGAAAGGAACAGACAGCAGATCGTGGGTGTAGGTTTTCCTGCAGGGGGCAACCTGCATAAGGCCCATGAGAAGGTCGAAAAATATCTGGAAGAATTTCATGGCGTGAAGCTGGAGCCCGCGGAAAAACTGGAGGGCTGCGCCCAGAATTTCGGTCCTTCCCTTATCAACCGTTATATCTTCGGCAGAGGGAACGTACTCATAACGGGCCAGGCCGCAGGGTTCTTCAATATGCTGGCCGAAGGTATGAGCTGCGCCCTGCATTCAGGTGCGATCGCAGGGGAGTCGATCGTGGAAGCGACGCAGAGAAACCGGCCCGTGCAGGAGGTTTACCGCAGGTTGATCTCATCCGAGGTGAGACGCTGCACAGACCAGTGGAACCCCCTTCAGATAATCTTCGGGGACCCACATGAGGCCGACTTCAGGACAGCCTTCAGAAAATTGAGCAGAAGGGAAAAGGTGACAGTCATACGGGACTTGATGAACTTTCTGAAGATTTACGCGCCGTACAAATGGGGCAGGCAGATCCTTCAGCAGGCGGGCCTTCGCCTTATCCGCGGCGATTATCCTTCAGGGAGATGGCTATAACAGTTCTTTTTGCTTATAGAAGTTGCGCTTTTTGCGCTGCCTGGCTTATTATAAATTTCCAAGAATTAATTCGCAGCATCCGAATTTCTTCCGGATAATTTTCAGCATGAAATATAAGAAACTTATGAAGGGAGTTTGCCGGCAAAGCCATCTTCAACAGGCCGGTACGAAATAAAAATGACAGACAGGATTTCTACAGGCGGGGACATAGACGCCTACTGCACAAAATGTAAACTTAACCTCGAGCACTTTGTTCTGGCCATCGTGGCTGGAGCTGTTGTCAAGGTTAAGTGTAAAACCTGCGGGAGCATTCACAGGTTCAAGGGAACACCTGAGACAAGACCGAAAACCTCAAAGAAGGTGGGTATAAGTTCCAAATCTTTCGTGTCGGTCCAGGCCCAGTGGGAAGCTGCCATAGACGCCGCTCAGGGGCCTGAACTCCCTTACGACATGGAAGGTGTTTTCCACGACGGGGACCTGATAGTCCATAACTTTTTCGGCAAGGGGATAGTCCTGAAGACCTATTTCAGAAAGTGCTCGGTCCTCTTCAGGGACAAGGAGAGGCTGCTCGCTACCTCGAATACATGATTTGTGAATCGTGAAAAGCGAATAGTAAGCAGCCCTGACACAATCAGAATTGTGCTTTGAATTCAGCGAAGGCCTGTTTCAGTTCATCCAGTTCGCTTTTCAGTCTTGCGGTCTCCTCTTCCAGTCTGTTTATCCTCTCCTGAGTGGGAATCTCCTGCGCCGCGGGTTCAGAAGAAAAGAACTCAATGCTGCTGCCGGAAAAAAGATGCATATGTCTGCACTCTTTCCTTCCGGTCTCCCTGGGAAGCTTCAAAACCAGCGGAGGATTATAGTTCATGAGCCCTTGCAGATATTTTTCAACCTCTTCCAGACTCTCAAACGGTGACATCCGCTCAGCATGGGCACGGATTTCACCAAGCGTCTGCGGTCCGCGCAGCATAAGCTCGCAGAGGATGGCCATTTCTTGTCCCGAAAGGTCAAACTTATCCAGGAGAGAGTGCAGATATTTTGGGACCCGGCTGCCTGCTGTATGTGTTTTGCGTGCAAGCCCTTTTTGCTGAAGGCTGTCCAGTCCTTTTGAAACAGAGGTCTCTCCGAATGAGGTTATCGGATTGCGGTTGGATTTCTGATTGCAGGCGTTGGTAAGGCTGTTAATTGACAACGGGTAATACTCCGGCGTGGTCATTTCCTTTTCAAGTAGGCTGCCCAGGACGCGGACCTCGGTTTCATCAAGTACGATATCCATTCTGTAACCTCCGGCTGAAGTGAGTTTTCACCCTATATCCGCAGTTGGCAGCGCCGCTCTAGCCGCCGTGCAGCGGTCATTCCGCCGGGGACGCGGGACTTGTCGGATAACGCTTTTCGACTTCATTTAAAATGTCCTTCTTCAGGCTGGAGATCTCTTCCCTGAAGGTTTTATCTTCCGTGAGTTCGAGCGACAGGGCGGCGAACCTCTGGTCAATCGCCCTGCGGAGGGACTCGTTGTTTTTTGCGGCCTGCTGTGCATTGGCAGTGACCTCGATGAGCCGGTTGAGCTGGTCATTGCTGACATCCATTTTATCACTCATCGAGGACAGGACCGTAAGCAATTGGTCGAGCCTGTCCAGACTCTGTCTTGACGAAATGGCTGCGAGCTGCTGAACGCCGATCAGGGTGCCCTCGCATGTGCCGCCCTGCGCGCCGGTGCTCGACGGTATCCATCTGCCTATGCAGACCTGCTGCCCGTAAACAGTGGCTACAGGGGTGTAATCTTCCTGAGACCAGGCCTGTGAGGCAGACATAAGCACTAAGGCCAGCCAAAGTATGCCTGCAAAGCTTAATGTTTTCATTGTTCCTCCAGTATATTTAAATAATCGACAAGCGTTCAGACCTCAGTAATCAGCTGTCAGCGAAAAGCTTAACTTCCGTGGCCCGTAAGCCATTCAGCGGCCGGGCGGCTCCCGCTTTACCATTTCCTGTCGAAACCTGCGGTTGAGGGCTGCCAGCTGATCTATTTTAACAATTATAACTATTCATATTGACTCGTAGCAACATGACTCTGGGTCGCGTATCATAAATATTATTTTTTCCTGTACAGTTATTATCCTGACCGGCATGCTGTTTTTATTCCAAGTCCTTTTTTTCTTTTCGAACTTTACTCCTCTGCGCGGTCAACTGCCGTTTTTAGGGAGAAGCTTCCGGTATAATAGAATTGTCGGGAAATCGAAAATGGAATGTTTAAACATCTCAATTAAGGGTATTATACAGGGCGTAGGCTTCAGGCCTTTTATTTACAACCTTGCCAATAGTCTTTCAATAAAGGGTTTTGTCTCTAATACGACCGACGGTGTTGTGATGACTGCCGAAGGAGACAATCTCCATTTTTTTATCGAGAAGATCCGGCAGGAAGCCCCGCCTCTGGCCAGGATCATGAGCATAGATATTTCTCCTGAAAAACCGGCTGGTTTTTCTGATTTTTCGATACGGGAAAGCGCAGGCACAGGCAGATTTACCCTCCTGTCCCCGGATGTGTCGGTATGCGATGACTGTCTGGATGAGCTTCTTGACAGAAAAGACAGGCGTTTTCTTTATCCGTTTATAAACTGCACCAACTGCGGCCCGAGGTACTCCATAACAAAGACAGTGCCCTATGACAGGGCCAATACAACAATGAAGGTCTTTCAGATGTGCGGGGAATGCCTTGCCGAGTATCGCTGCCCGGGCAACAGGAGATTCCATGCCCAGCCGAATGCCTGTCATCGCTGCGGTCCCCAACTGGAGCTTATCATTCCCGGAGTCTGGTGAGATAATAGTTGAGAAAGATGATCCGTTGGAAAGACCCTGGATCTGCTCAGACAGGGGAAGATAGTGGCGATAAAGGGCCTTGGTGGATTTCATATAGCCTGCGATGCAACAAACAGTGAAGCTGTCTCGAAATTAAGGGAAAGGAAGCGCAGGAGCAATAAACCTTTTGCCTTAATGGCGCCTGATATAGCTACGATACGAAAGTATTGCACTGTATCTGATACTGAGGAAGAGGTGCTGCTTTCTCATAACAGACCGATTGTACTTCTCCGGAAACGTGACGATATTGCACTGCCGGAGGCGATTGCACCGAATAACAGGCATATAGGTTTTATGCTCCCCTATACCCCGCTTCACTTTCTCCTGTTTTCTTATCCTGATCAGGACGGGATGAATTCTGAAGGCCTGCAGTTATCTGTCCTGGTTATGACGAGCGGAAATATTTCTGAAGAGCCTATTATTCATGATAACGAGGAATCTTACCTGAAACTGTCGCCTATTGCTGACGCCTTTCTTGTGCATAACCGGGACATTTTTATGAGGGTGGACGATTCGGTGGTTAAAGTCGCAGAGCAAGGTCAAGCCGGAAAGAGCAATAATCCGCTCCTTCAGAAATATGGACCTGCTCCAGGGCTTTTTTTTATCAGGCGATCACGCGGCTATGTTCCGGGTCCCATCCCGCTGCACGAAGACGGGCCTGATGTCCTTGGCTGCGGCGCTGATCTCAAGAATACGTTTACGATAACGAAGGGAAGCTACGCCATACCGAGTCAGCATATCGGGGATATGGAGAATTATGAGACCCTCAGGTTCTTTGAAGAGACCCTGAGGAACCTGAAGTCAGTCTACCGGGCAGAGCCTGAGGCAATTGCATATGATCTGCATCCGGAATATATGTCTACCCGATGGGCCTTGGGGCGGGACTGCAGGGGAGCGGCAAAGCCTTGAAAATTATCGGCCATTCAGCATCACTATGCCCATATAGGATCGGTTATGGCGGAAAACGGGTTCAGGGAAAAAGTCATCGGCGTTGCCTTTGACGGAAACGGCTACGGTGAAGACGGTTCCTTATGGGGAGGGGAATTCCTGCTTGCGGATATTGACGGTTATAAAAGGGCGGGTCATATAAAATACACCCCCTGCCCGGAGGAGAGATGGCGGCCAGGGAACCGTGGAGAATGGCTGTAAGTTATCTGAAAGAAGCGGCGGCAGATGAAGTCCTGGATTTTATTGAACCAACAGGGTTTATTCGAAAAGTACGGAAAGGACACTATCGAAAAAATTTTGAAAATCGCATCTGTCAGGAAATTTTCTCCTCTCTCCTCCAGTGCGGGGAGACTCTTCGATGCTGTTTCAGCCCTGACAGGGATTTGTGACAGGAACACCTTCGAAGGAGAGGCAGCAATTGCAATCGAATCTATGGTGATAGACGGGGTGCGTGAAGATTATCCGGTTGATATCAGCTTCAGAGACCCTGTTGAGATCGACTTTTCAAACGCAATACTGAATATTGTCCGGGACGTGGAAAGACGGACGGATAAACGTGTGATCGCGACCAAATTTCATAACACTGTTGCCTCTTCAATTATTTTTGTTGTTCTTAAACTGTCATTAGTAAATAATATAAAGAAAGTTGTTCTGAGCGGCGGCGTCTTTCAGAACAGTTATCTGCTCGGCAGGGTAATTGATGAACTGAGGGCTGAAGGATTGAGTGTGTATGTAAATGAGATAGTGCCTTGCAATGATGCGGGCATATCACTCGGACAGGCTTATATTGCAAGGGAAAGGATCAAGGCAGGATTGCTGTGATGAAAATATGGAAAAAATATTTACCGCAGGAACGCGATCGCAAAGAAGGATTCCGGAAAGGCGAGTGACGTTTGTAAACTTTGTGGCTATGAGATGATGATTATGATAAATAAAGTCGTAAGTGAAATTAAGGAACTGAAAAACGCCATCAGCAGGCCTGTCAGGCTTATGGAGGTCTGCGGAACCCACACGGTCGCGATATTCAGGCACGGGATCAGAGATTTATTGCCTGAGGGAATACAGCTCCTCAGCGGGCCGGGATGTCCTGTCTGCGTCACCTCTATCAGGGATGTGGATACGGTCATTGCAATCTCAAGGGACAGGGATGTTATTATCACGACCTTTGGAGACATGATGAGGGTGCCGGGTGACAGCAAATCCTTGTTCTATGCCAAATCCGAAGGAAGCGATATACGGATCGTATATTCTCCGCTCGACGCACTGAAAATAGCCAAAGACAACCCGGACAAAAAGGTTGTTTTTTTTGCTACGGGTTTTGAGACGACATCGCCGCTCGTGGCTGCGACGATTTCCGAGGCTGAAAATGCCGGCATAGATAATTTTTATATTTATTCCGTCCATAAAACAGTTCCTCCGGCCCTGAAGGCCCTGCTTGATTCCGGGGAGGTGCTGGTAGACGGTTTTATTCTGCCGGGACATGTAAGCACAATTATCGGGAAGACCCCCTACAACTTTATTGCAGCGGATTTCAGGAAGCCCGGGGTCATCACTGGTTTCGAGGCCTATGATATCCTGTCCGGGATAAGGATGCTGCTGGAACAGATAGCAGACGGAAAGACGGTCATAGACAATCAGTATACAAAGGTCGTGAAAGATGAGGGCAACCTCAAGGCAGTTTCAATCATGAATGAATATTTCGGACCTTCCGACGCTGAATGGAGAGGACTCGGAATACTTCCCGGAAGCGGCCTGGAACTGAGGGCGCAATTTCACCACAGAGATATCAGGTCTGTTTTAAACCCTGAGGTGCCTGAGGGAAAGGAACCCAGGGCCTGCTCCTGCGGGGACGTTCTGAAGGGCATTAAAATACCTACTGACTGCGGTCTGTTCGGCAGGGCCTGCACCCCTGAAAAGCCGGTTGGCGCATGCATGGTCAGTTCTGAAGGCAGTTGCTCTGCATACTACAGATATATGGGGATAAAGAGCAGATAGGCCATGGGCAACGAAACACCATTGATACAGCTAAGTCATGGCAGCGGCGGCCGGATGATGCACCAGCTGATAAAGGATTATTTTGTGCCTGCCTTTGGTCTGAAGTCCCTGCATGATTCGGCTGTTATAGACAACCTGCCGCCCGGCAAACTGGCTGTCACAACCGATTCTTATGTCATCTCCCCATATTTTTTCCCGGGCGGTGATATTGGAATGCTTTCGGTCTGCGGCACTGTCAATGATCTGGCGATGGCCGGGGCCAAACCTCTTTATCTCACGGCAGGATTTATCATTGAAGAGGGCTTTCCATTTGATGACCTGAAAAGAATACTGAATTCCATGCAGGCGGTCTCTGAAGAGATCGGGGTAAATATCATAACCGGTGACACCAAAGTTGTTGAAAGAGGCAAGGGGGATGGTATATTCATCAACACGGCCGGCGTTGGGGTAATTGAAGAGGGGGTTGACATCTCTCCTCTTAATATAAGGCCAGGAGACAAAGTTATTGTGAGCGGCTCCATAGGAAATCACGGGATATCGGTTATGGCTGAGCGCAACGGCATCAGCTTTGAGCCGAAGCTGCTGAGTGATGTCCGGCCCTTGCATGGTCTTGTCTCCGAGATGCTCCGGGAAACGAAAAAGGTCCATGTTATGCGGGACCCGACAAGGGGAGGCCTTGCTACTACCCTGAAAGAGCTTGCCGCTGCCTCGGGCCTGTGCGTGCTGATAAATGAAGATGCAATCGAAATAAGACCCGGAGTCAGGGGGGCTTGTGACCTGCTGGGCCTCGACCCTTTCTATATCGCGAATGAAGGGATACTGGTGGCTTTTGTTGCCGGAAGTGATGCAGGGAGACTGGTTGAAGCAATGAAAAGGACTGAAGCCGGGAAAGACGCTGCGGTCATAGGTGAAGTGGTTGAAACTCCGGAGCAGACAGTGCTCTTGAAAACAAACATCGGCGGTATTAGAATATTGGACATGCTGTCAGGAGACCAACTGCCGCGAATATGTTAAAGGAGAGGGGGAATGTGAATATGGAAAAGGTGGTTACGAGAATGATTGACGGGAAGTTGCTTAAGGGGTATATAAAGGAATTCTCACCTGAGCAGAGCGAAGTAAACATTAAAGAAGAGGTGACAGGGGATCTGCATCCGGTAAAAATCCGGGATGTGAAGGCTGTCTTCTTTGTAAGATCTTTCGAAGGCGACAATGAACACAAAGAGAGAAAGTCATACGGCATAGCGAAGGTCAAAGGACAGAGGGTCTTTGTAAAGTTCAGGGACGGGGAGGGCCTTGTGGGATTTCTGGAAGGCGACGTGCCGTGGGAGAAAGGTTTTTTCCTTTCAAAACAGGATAGTGATCTCAAGGGGTTTTTCCTGCTTCCTGTTGATGAAGATACAAATAATATCAAGGTCTTTGTGGTTTCTTCTTCTGTTGACGCTGTAACAGTTGTGCCCAACCAGGTTAACCCGTCATGATCCTCGGGGTGAATGTAGACCATGTCGCAACCCTGAGACAGGCGAGACTCGGCATTGAACCTGAACCTGTTATGGCTGCCACCCTTGCGATACTCGGCGGGGCCGACGGGATTACTATACACCTGAGAGAGGACAGAAGGCATATCAACGACAGGGACCTGGAGGTAATGAAGAGTTTTGTCCCTGTAGAGTTGAACCTCGAAATGGCCGCTACTGCTGAGATGCTGGGCATAGCAAAAAAGACAAAGCCGGACCTCGTCACGATCGTGCCTGAGAAGAGAAAAGAGCTTACAACAGAAGGTGGACTCGACGTAAAAGCCAACAAAAAAGCGCTTAAAGAGGCGATAAAGCGCCTAAAGGGAAGCGGCATAAAGGTCAGTCTCTTCATCAATCCACTGGAGAGCGATGTGGAGGTCTCTAAAGAAACAGGCGCTGACATGGTCGAGATACATACCGGGGCCTATGCCAATGCAAAGGGTGATGCTTTGCGACAAAGAGCTTATACGCGTGCAAAAAGCTGTTTTTAAGGCAAGGGATCTCGGTCTTGTTGTTAACGCGGGTCATGGACTTAATTATCAGAATGTGTCAAGAATTGTAGAAATTGAGGGGATGAGAGGCCTGTATATAGGACACAGCATAATCTCAAGGGCTGTGCTGGTGGGACTTGAAAGGGCTGTAAGGGAAATGAAAGATTTGATTAACACCTCAATTATTTCGCAGGGCAGGCACTAAGGGCCCTTCAGGCGCCGGCACACTTGCATGATATACGGCATAGGGATCGATATTGTGAAGGTGGAAAGAATGAAAACAGCTGTCATGAGATGGGACAGGAAATTTCTTGACAGGATATTCACTGAAAAAGAAATCCTTTATGCATACAAGAAGACAGACCCCTTTCTTTCCCTGTCCGTAAGGTTTGCCGCAAAAGAGGCGCTTATTAAAGCTGTCGGCATCCCGGTCGCCGTGTCCCTGAAAGACATCGAAATCCTGAACCAGGAAAATGGGCGGCCTTTTATCAATATATCCGGCAGGCTCAGGACTTTCTTTGAAGAAAATGCCATAAAATGTTCGCACGTAAGCTTAAGCCACGAACAGGAATATGGAGTCGCCTGTGTGGTGCTTGAGAAATGATGATAGAATTAATCATGCCCGGTGGATTTGAGTGTGCATTGAACAAGAGGAAAAGAAATGAAAATCGTTAATGCTGAAGAAATGCGCCTTATCGATCGAAAGACCATAAGAAAATATGGGATATCAGGGTCAACTCTTATGGAGAGGGCAGGGCTTGCTGTTGCGGTAAGGATCAGGGAGTTGTTCGACAAAAGAAAGGTCCTTGTTCTGGCAGGCAGTGGAAATAACGGAGGTGACGGGATTGTTGCCGCCAGAAACCTGTTTGACTGGGGCTGGAACGTCAAGGTGCTTTTAATGGGAAAGCTGGACGCATTGAGCCCTGATTGTCTCGCTCAGTACAGGATAGCCGGGAAAATGGGCGTGCCCGTTGAATTCCGTACTGCGGTAACGGACAAAGATATTCATGCTGCAATTGTAGTCGATGCCTTGTTGGGGACAGGCATTAATAAACCTGTGTCGTCGCCTCTGTCGGAGGTAATAGACGTTCTCAACAGGGCGGACAATCAGGTTGTTTCTGTTGACATACCTTCAGGCATATCTTCAGATGACGGACAGATCAAGGGTACAGCTGTATTGGCAGACTATACCGTGACCTTCGGCCTCCCGAAATACGGTCATCTGCTCTATCCGGGGGCGGAGCATACCGGTCATTTGTTTGTCGAAGATATCGGATTTCCAGCGGAACTCCTGCATTCAGATTCACTGACAACAGAGACTATTGAACAAAAAGACGCCTCTGTCTTATTGCCTGAGAGGCCAAAATATTCACACAAGGGAGACTACGGGCATGTATTGATCGTTGCCGGCTCAAGAGGCAAGACAGGCGCTGCCCTGATGGCTGCGAAGGCCTGCCTCAGGTCAGGCGCAGGCATGATAACGATAGGCGTTCCGGAAACACTTGTGGATATTTATCAGCAGCGTGTCACTGAAGAAATGGTCCTGCCTCTTCCGGATAGCGGACAGGGAATCCTTTCAGAAGGTGCTTCTGCAGGTATTATGGATTTCTTGGACAGTAAGGCTGATGTGCTTGCGCTCGGACCCGGGATATCAACCGGTCCTGAGGTTACAAAATTGGTTATTGACCCTTCTTATGTCCGTAACAGCGCCGATGGTACTTGATGCGGATGCAATAAATTCTCTGGCCGGACATACGGACATACTTTTAAAGACCAAGGCCCCCTGATCCTTACTCCTCATACCGGGGAGATGGCAAGGCTTCTCAGAAAAGGACCTGGAAAAGATAAAGAAAAGGACGGGATTGAGTGGAGGGAGATGACAGAGAACAATCGAGAGGGACAGGGTAAGCTCCGCAGTCGCGTTCTCAAAGGGAAAAGGGGTCTATCTTATCCTCAAAGGTGTGCCTACTATTATATCTGAACCCGGAGGACGGACTTTTATAAATACTACCGGAAATCCCGGGATGGCTACCGCGGGGGCCGGTGATGTACTCACCGGAATAGTAGCTGCCTTTCTGGCCCAGGGATTGAACCCTGCGGACACATCCATTCTGAGTGTTTTTCTCCACGGTCTTGCAGGGGACATTGCGGCCTCAGAAAAAGGTATGCACTCGCTTATTGCAACAGATATCATTGAAAAGCTTCCGGAGGCCTTCCTTCGTCTCAGTCAAAGTGAATAGGCTCATATTTCCGGAGCTGATGAAAAAGCATGTCACTGCCTTTTTTACCGGCAAAATTCCGGGCGCTGATCCTGCTCAGCTCAGTAAAGTACTGAACATCAATGCGGACAGGATTTACATGCCGATCCAGAAACATACCGACAAGATCGCTGTTATTGAATCGTCCTTTCACCCCCTGATCGCAGACGCTGTAATAACAAAAGAACATGGCATACTTATCGGAGTGCAGGTTGCTGATTGTGTGCCGATCCTTCTGTATGAAACAACAAAAGGGATAATGGCAGCAGTACACGCAGGCTGGAGAGGAACTGCTGAATCAATATTGAAGAAGACCATCAAGACAGTAATAGACAGATATATCTGCTCGGCAGAAAACATCTATATAGCCTTGGGGCCTGCCATTCGCGGCTGCTGTTACCATGTGGATTTTGACGTTATGCATGCAGTCTCGTCTGCCACAGGGACGGGAGATTACTTCAGTCAATAAGGCCGGCAAATATTGCCTTGATCTCCCTAAGGCCAATAAATATCAGGCCTTAAGCATGGGGGTGCCTGAAAAGAACATCTGGCTTTCAGAGGAGTGCACCTTCTGCCGTCCGGACTTATACTATTCTTACCGGTTCGCCAAAGGGACTACGGGAAGGCAGGGGGCATTTATAGGTAAAATATGATAGCCCTATACCATTCGCCTTCAGTAAGGGAATCCATTGAGGGGACATGATTCCTTCACGGCATTCACGATAGTTTCTACCAGGTTTCACTATTCACGATTCACTTTAATGTCATAACATGTTAGAATTACTTAAAAAAAGGGGACATGTATGCTGAAAGCTAAAGACATAATGAATAAAGATGTAGTAACAGTCACAAAGGACACGTCTGTTGAAGCCCTTGGACGTCTGTTTATAGAAAAGAATATCAGCGGCGCACCTGTGCTCGATGAGGAAAATAATATTTTTGGCATTGTTACGGAAAACGACCTGATAAGTCAGAATAAGCGCATCCATATTCCGACCATGCTGAGACTTTTTGATGCTGTTATCCCGCTGGGAGGCGGCAGCGTTGAAGAGGAAATACGAAGAATGTCGGCCTCAAAAGTCTCAGAGATATGTTCACGGAAGGTAGTTACAGTCTCTCCGGAGACCTCGCTTCAGGATATAGCTACAATAATGTCGGAGAAGGGTATGCATCTGCTGCCTGTGATAAGTTCAGGCAAGATCGTCGGCATCATCGGTAAAATCGATATCATAAAAGGCATACAGGGTGAAGGTGATAAGCAATTGTCCTGAGGATACCGAGGAGATAGGATTTAAGATAGGGAAGAAATTAAGCGCGGGCGATATCGTACGACTCTATGGCGATCTTGGCGCCGGCAAGACAACGATGGTGAAGGGCATCGCCAGGGCCCTGGGAATAGACAAAAAAGATATAACGAGCGCCAGTTTTACCATCATCGCCGAATATCCGGTCAATCCTCCTTTTTTTCACATAGACCTTTACAGGATATCGAAAGGCGCTGACCTGGACAACACCGGTATCTGGGATTGCCTTGGGCCGCATTCAATATCAGTTATTGAATGGGCTGAACACGCAGAAGGTGAATTGCCGGAGGATTCTCTGAAGGTAACAATTAAAGACATAGGGAATGATATGAGAGAGATTACTATTGAAGGAAAAGATGAAAAAGATTGGCATAATCTGTAAACCGGGAAGAAAAGAGTCTCAGGAAATATTACAGGAACTTCTCCCCCTGATAAAGAAAAACGGCTGCGAAACATTTGTCGACAGTGAGACCGCGGCTGCGCTCAACATCAACGGGTTTTCCAGAGACGAGATTGTCTCCCGCGCAGACCTGGTCCTTGTTCTCGGCGGTGACGGGACCATGCTCAGTGTCAGCAGATTAGTGGCCGAGAAGGGCATCCCTATCCTGGGGATCAATCTGGGAAGTCTGGGGTTTATCACGGAAGTAAGCCGGGATGAAATCTTCAGCACTGTCAATAAAATGCTGAATGACGGATGCGCGATAGAAGAACGCCTGATGCTTTCCGCCGCAGTCCACAGAGATGGCAAAAAATTGACGGAATATACAGTGCTCAATGATGTTGTGATCAACAAAGGGGCTGTTGCCAGGATCATTGATCTGGAAACGAACATTAACGGCAATTATGTTACAACGTTCAAGGCAGACGGACTGATAATTTCGACCCCGACCGGTTCGACCGCTTATTCGCTCTCTGCAGGAGGGCCGATACTTTATCCGACCCTTGAAAGCATTGTCCTGACGCCTATCTGTTCTCATACGCTTACGAACAGGCCGATTGTGCTGCCTGATAATTTTAAAATAGAAATTATTATCAGGAAGATGAGCGGAGATGTCTTCCTGACTCTGGATGGGCAGGTCGGGTTTTCGCTTATGACGGGTGATGTGATAGAAATCAATAAGTCCGGCTACAAAACAAGACTGCTGGTCCCTTTGGAGCGTGATTATTTCAGGGTCCTCAGGACAAAGCTCAAATGGGGAGAACGTTGAGATATATTGATTTTATGGAAAGCATGCATAGTCATAAAGCGGATGTTATGAAAGATGTCAAAAGGATGCTTGAATATTATCAGGCCCTGGGGTTTGACAGTCTGCCGCTTTCTCTGAAAGCCTTTTCAGACGCCAATAGCGGAACTGCCGTCAGCAGGAATGACAGGCTGCTGAATTTAAGAGAAGAGATAGGCGACTGCCATCTGTGCAAACTTTCCAAAGGCAGAAAAAATATTGTTTTCGGCACAGGCAATGCTGACGCAAGGATAATGTTTATCGGCGAGGCGCCGGGAAAAGACGAAGACATACAGGGGCTGCCTTTTGTCGGAGAGGCCGGCATGCTCCTTACCAAACTCATAGAAAAAATGGGGTTTAAGAGAGACGAGGTTTATATCGCAAATATTATAAAATGCAGACCTCCCATGAACAGGGACCCTGAAGAAGATGAGATTTTGTCCTGCAGGGGTTTTCTTGATAAACAGATCGAGGTGATAGCCCCTGAATTCATTATAACTCTCGGACAGAATAGCACTAATGACCCTCACGAATAACAGCAAAATCAGGATAACCGCTGCAAGAGGAAACTTTTTTGAATATAAAGGGGTGCCTGTTATGCCGACATTTCACCCTGCGTATCTGTTGAGAAATCCGAAGGACAAGTGGCTGACATGGGCTGATGTTCAAAAAGTGATGGAACGAATGAGCGAGCTGATTCCTGATTCAAAGCGGTCTTCTATTTTTTGCATAGACCTGGGGTAAAGCCTTTTAGTTTTTTTGGGTCTGTCAGCGATCAGCATAATGCACTGCAAAGCAGTAAATCAAATGCGCAGCATTCTTCAGACAGGACAAATCATCCTGACAACCGCGTTTCACTGCATTCCTGCTCTTTCAACTTCTGAATATAGTTTTGCCACTCGTTATTAATGGGTCTCAGTTTCTCTCATTGTGTCACTCCGGGCATCTGATATAATCATCGTATGGAATTGAGCGATAACGCCAAAATTGTTCTGGAGAAGAGATATCTGCTGAAAGACTCTTCGGGCAGGGTCGCCGAGACACCGAAAGAAATGTTTATGAGGGTCGCCCGTAATATTGCCGGTGCTGAAAAGATCTACGGCGGCGATACTGACTATTGGACGGAGAAGTATTATGACCTGATGGTCAATCTTAAATTTCTTCCCAATTCCCCTGCGCTGATGAATGCCGGAAAGGCGGTCGGACAACTTGCCGCCTGCTTTGTGCTTCCGGTTGAAGACTCCATGAACGGTATTTTCGACACGCTTAAAACATGCTGCGCTGATCCTGCAAAGCGGCGGAGGAACAGGCTTTTCCTTCTCCCGGCTCCGCCCAATGGACGATATTGTGCAATCAACCGGCGGCATGGCCAGCGGACCTGTTTCTTTTATGAAGGTGTTTAATACTGCCACCGAGGTGATCAAACAGGGCGGTGCCAGACGCGGCGCAAATATGGGCGTCCTGAGGATAGACCATCCGGATATCCTTGATTTTATAAAGATCAAGAGAAAGGGCGGTGAGCTTGAGAATTTCAATATTTCAGTAGCTGTTACCGATGTCTTTATGGACGCCCTGAGGCGTGACGCTGATTACGAGTTGTTGGACCCCCGGAACAGGAGCGTGAGGAAGAAAATACGCGCCAGAACTGTTTTCGATGAGCTTGTAAAAAGCGCATGGGAAACAGGCGACCCCGGCGTTATTTTTATTGATGTAATCAACAGATCAAACCCGACTCCTCATATAGGCGTTATAGAATCTACCAATCCCTGCGGAGAGCAGCCACTGCTCCCATACGAAGCCTGTGTCCTGGGCTCGATCAATCTCAGCAGATACGTAATCAAGGAAGCTGAAGGCCCTGTAATTGATTTTAAAACACTGTCAGGGGACATGCGGACAGCGGTCAGATTTCTGGATGACGCGATAGATGTAAATAAGTACCCTGTCCCGGAAGTAGAACTGATGCATAAAGGCAACCGCAAAATCGGCTTGGGGATCATGGGATGGGCTGATACGCTGATTTTATTGGGAATTCAGTATGACAGTGAAAGGGCGTTCAAAATGGCTGAGACGTTTATGAGGTTCTTCAGAGACACAGCCCGTGACAACTCTGTTGCCCTTGCAAAGGAAAGGGGAGTCTTCCCCAACTTCCATGGGTCGATATATGATGCTCCTGACATGCCAAGCCCGCGCAACGCCACTGTAACAACGATCGCTCCTACAGGGACGTTGTCCATTATAGCCGGCTGTTCGAGTGGAATCGAACCCCTCTTTGATATTGCTTATGAGAGGCATATCATGGACACGGTCCTTAAGGAAGTTAACAGGTATTTCCTGGAGTCAGCCCAAAAAATGGGTTTCTATTCTGACACCCTGCTTTCGGAAATCCGTCAGAGAGGCAGACTGCGGGGAGTGAAAGGTGTTCCTGCTGAAATCAAAAGACTATTTAAGACAGCCCACGAGATTAATTATAAGGACCATATCGATATGCAGGCCTCTTTCCAGAAATATACTGACAACGCCGTGTCGAAGACGATCAATTTGCCTGCCAGCGCAAAAAAGGAAGAAGTCGCAGACGCTTATGTGCTTGCGTACGAAAGAGGCTGCAAGGGGGTGACTATTTTCCGGTACGGCTCCAAAAAAGGCACTCTTGTCCGCTTCCCCGATGTCGCCTGATGACGGGCCTTGTAGTTTCCTCTCAGTCCCCGGCATGACCCCTGGACTCTCTATTCGAAAACAACCTCCCCAACCCCTCCTTGCCAAACAGGGTAAGATACGCGGTGTAATTTTCGCAGGACGTGTGATTTCTTCTTCCCCTTAACAAGGGGAGAGTAGGTCGCCTTTCTGTCCGATTTCGATGGAGTTTCTTGCCGAGGAAGGTTTCAGGGGTAAAAAAAGGGGACAGGCTGGTTTAATCTTTCCTTTTGTTCACTTTCGCGGATATCCGTTTCTTCAACGTTGACCAGAGACACTTGTCTCCGAAATCCTCCATGCCGTCGTAATCCCGGCAGCACTGCGGCCTCTTTTCGTAGACGGCGCATCCATCCGGGGTCAGGTGAGGACAGGGAAAGGGAAGTGTGAGAAGAATAGCGCCTTTGTCCTTTTCCACGCTGCAGCCACGCATCTTATAAAACTTCAGGACTTCTTTCAGGGAACAATCGTAAAAGTCGGCATGAGTGTAGACGCCGATCTCTTTGCAGCACCTCTGACACTCCAGACAGAGTTTCTGTTTTCTGCTTCCCGCTTTTTTCATAGCATTAGTCTACCAGATGGCGGCCGTGTGGGTGGAGGCGCAGATTTCTTTCTGCATATCTGATCCCATTATAGAAGAAAGGAAGAAGATATCAACCGGGAATAAGGCCTCTTTCAGTTTTTTATTGAGACTTGCCGGACCATAGACTCTCCCCGCAACTCCTTAAGAGTGAGGATGCTCCACAGCGTCATATACGCAGGCGTCGGAACAACCGACTCGGTGAGATACATGATCGCAGACTATATATGAGATCACCGCGCAGGCAACTGCTGCAGCATTCCTGATTTCCCCCCTGCTACGCAGGGATCATTCCTTCCCTATCAAAACTTTCGGAAGATGAGATCAGATGTTTCTTTCTTCTGAATTCCACAAAAACGTTTCCCTTATGGTATGAGGATTTATTGGAAATAAATCTCCTCTGTAAGCTCCCGCCTTATCCAGAAATATGCCCTAAGTCAACAGAATAATTGCCGATCTCCTTCTTCCTGCTATTGCGTTTTGCAGATGTTTTTAAATATTATATTGCATATTCCGGAAAAGGGCTGAAATGTCAATGAGTGAGGGGACTGATTTGACTGGAGAATTAGAGGTTGATCAATGGCTTTAGCGATCACACCTTATATTTTTATAAGCCTTTTCAGTCGCACTCCGATCCAAAACTCCTCCTGATAAGCGAGGTGTTGGAAAGTCATATGGAACAGATATTTCATACGATTAATGTGTATTTTGCTTTTGCCGCAGTTGTTATCAACGCAGCCTTTGTCGTCCTCATACTTGCGCGGACCTCACGGACATCTTTCTACCTGACATTCCTTCTTCTCTGCGTCGCGACGATAATCTGGAACTTCGGGATTTTTATGACGTACTTCAAGGGAAATGGCTTCTGGTTTTACTTCGCCTTGATCGGTTCTCCTCTCATGCCGGCGTTGCTGTTCCATTTTGTCCATGCTCTCGTAAGACCCGCGTCACGCAAGAATCTGATCGTGGTCGTTTACAGCCTTTCCGGGCTGCTCTCCCTGAGTTCCTTCCTCGCCATCTTCGATCGCGGAGTCAGATGGTTCGTAGACAGCATCGCCTGGAACATATATTTTATCGGGGTTCTTTTTCCCTTTATTCTGTACGGCATGGTCCTCCTGTACAGGACTATCAAAAATACGCCGGCCGGCGTGCAGCGAAACCGGTTTAAATATATCTTCGCAGCTATGATCATCGGGACGCTCATGGGCTTTACGGATCTTATTCAAATATTCAATATCCCGGTCCCCAAATTGGGGCATGCCGGAAGCGTGCTCTATTCCTCGGTCATAATAGTATTCATATTCCAACATCGCAGAGCGTACGATATCCTTGCTCAGATGCAGATCAAGATTGCCCTTCTGAGCGAGATGTCGGCCGATATCGCTCACGAACTCAGAAATCCCCTGAGTTCGATCAAAGGAGCTTCAAAACTTCTGGCGGCAGATCTAAGCAAGCAAAACTCCGGACATGCACACGAATACGTCAACATCATCTCTGAAGAGGTAGAGCGCCTCGATGCTATTCTCGTCAACTTTCGGTATCTCACCCGGCAATTTAATATTGAGAAATGTCCTGTGTCGCTTAACGACTCGATCCGGAAAACGGTCCGATTGGCCGAAATAGGCTCATTTCCTTTAGCGATTACGGAAGAGTTCTCAGCCGGACTTCCAGCTGTTCAGGCGGACGCTTCGTCGCTGCGACAGGTATTTCTCAACCTGATCAAGAACGCTTTCGAGGCGTGCGGCGAACACGGAACACTGGTAATCAAAACGGCCCATGTCCATCCGTGGGTGAAGATCACCTTCCTCGATAACGGCGTGGGCATACAGTCCGATCTAGCTGGAGAGATTTTCGAGCCGTTCTTCACGACGAAGGCATCCGGTATGGGTATGGGACTGCCGATATGCCGGAAGATCGTCGAAGCGCACGGCGGCTATATCGAGGCGAAGAACGCTGAGTCCGGAGGCGCGGAATTCGCGCTCTATCTTCCGGCATGACACCCCGTGCGGAGAGGAATGCTATGAGACCCCTGCTTCTCGTTGACGACGATCGCAATCACAGTATCGTGGTCAAAGGCCTTCTTGAGCGCCAGGGGCATGATATCCTCACTGCCTCCGATGTGGACTCGGCGGTGAAGATCATAGAACAGACCGATTTGGCTCTTATCATTACGGACCTCAGAATGCCGGTTAAAAACGGCATGGACCTGCTGACGCTCAGCGGCGAGCTGAAGCTGGCGATTCCCGTGATTATGCTGACCGGCCATGGTGATATTGAGACCGCCGTTGCAGCAATGAAACTGGGCGCCCACGATTTCATTACGAAGCCGATCGACGAGCAGGAACTGTTGCATGCGGTCCAAAAGGCCATGGCAGCGTCGGAGAAGAACCGGGAGATGGTGTCAGCGTATTTTGACGGAGACAGCGGATCCTTTCCCGAGGTCATCGGGAAATCTCCGTCTACCGGACTGGTCCTCGAGACGGTGCGGAAAATCGCGCCGAGCGACGCGACCGTGCTCATTTACGGTGAGACCGGGGTCGGCAAGGAGTTGGTCGCAAAGCACATTCACCTGGCAAGCGGGCGACGGGACAAACCGTTCGTGAAGGTCAATTGTGCGGCCATACCTGAAACCCTCGCGGAGAGCGAGCTTTTCGGCTACGAAAAGGGGGCCTTCACGGGCGCTGCCACGAGCAAACCCGGCCGGTTTGAACTTGCCCACGAAGGCACGATATTTCTCGACGAGATCGGCGACATGCCGCTCCAACTGCAATCCCGGTTGCTCACTGTGCTGCAGGACAAGTCTTTCGAGCGCGTGGGCGGGATAAAAACGATTAAAGCTGATGTCCGCATTCTTGCCGCAACGAACAGGGACCTTCAGGCGGATGTCCAGGCAGGCAAGTTTCGTGCGGACCTTTTTTATCGTTTGAACGTCATCCCGATCCGCGTTCCTTCGCTGCGGGAGCGAAGGGACGACATCCTTCCACTTCTTCATCATTTTCTGAAAAGATTCGCGTCACGGTCCGGAGAACGAGCGACCCAGGCGAGCCCTGAAGTGGAGACCGCGTTCGCGCAGTACGATTGGCCGGGAAACATCAGGGAACTCGAGAACACGGTCGAACGGATGGTCCTGATGTCGGACAGCGAGGTGCTCGGCCCTGAACTTCTCCCGACGGAACTCCGCAGCCCGGCGACAAGCACTGCATGCTCTTCCTTCAGGGAAAAGCTGGATGGAATCTGCAGCGCTTCGGAAAAACAAATGATCCTCGACGCTCTGAACAAGACAGGACAGAACCGGACAAGGGCTGCCGGGATCCTCGGCATCAGCCGCAGGACCCTCCAAAATAAGATCAAGGAATACGGACTGTAACCCCTAACTGCGCAATCAGATTCACACCTCCTGCAAAGATTTGGAAAGTTTAATTCGCGCCTGCCTGGAAACCTCCCCGGCATTAGCTTTAAAAACAGCAAGTTAGTAAACAGGGCATAAGGGTCTCCTGATGGCATGATGTTTGTATATTCAGTGGTCAGAAAATCAAAAAGGAGGGATCCGGAATGATTAAGAAAACTGTTATGTGGTTTCTGGTATTGGCTTTTCTCAATTTTTCATTCCTGCCTGATTTTGTTATTGCTGATGGCCAATTTGGGGGCCCATCAAGTACTGAAGTGGGTATAGCAGTCATTGGAGGCTTAATAGTTGTAGGGTTAATTGTTTTTGGTATAAGCAGATTGGCAAAAAAGACAGACTCTCAGAGCGAACAGCCTCAGGACCAAAAGGAGAACCTGCCCACAAGTCAAACCTTTCAACAGCCTGATGAACAGCCCCTTACTTCATCGGGACAATTGGCGGTTCTCAGTTGGTGAGGGGTGGTATTCATGGAGGCGAAAGGTCTTAAGCATTTTTGTACGAGAAAGGAGGTTTTAACGGGAAAGAGATAAGGGTTCAGGCCGGCTGTCAATGAGGGGATTCGAGTGCGTCAAGAAAAACAATATACTGGAGGGACTTATGTTTAAACGATTAAAGTATCTGCTTTGTCTGTCAGTTTTTATTCTCGTGCCGATGAGCGTAAGCGCGGCGACTTCCCAGGGAATTACTGTTATGACCAGAAACCTTTTTATCGGCGCAGATCTTGTTCCGGTGATATCAGCGCAAACACCTGAGGAGTTCCTTTCAGCTGCTCAGGACGCTCTGGCACAGGCCGCGGCCAACAATTTCCCGGAACGCGCCCGGTCACTCGCGGCTGAGATCGTGGAGAAGAAGCCGCATCTTGTGGGCCTGCAGGAGGTCTATAATTTCACACGGAACGGGAGCAACAGTCAGCCGCCATTTCGCGATCATTTAAAGGACCTCATGAACGCACTTGCTGCCCAGGGCGTGCATTACAGGGTTGCAGCGGTGGTAAAAGAAATGGATATTCAGGTCCCCCTTGGCGATCTTCTGTTGGGCCTCACCGACCGTGACGTAATACTGGCGCGGAGCGATGTTGCAACCTCAATAGTGCCCGTGGCATTGAGCGGATGCAGGGCGTCTATGGACGGCTGCAATTATCAGGTCGTTGCAGGTATCACAAGTCCTATCGGAGAAATCACTGTTGAACGCGGCTTTGTAGCAGTAGACGCAATGATCGGAAGTAGTTTAGTGCGCTTTGTCAACACGCACATGGAAGAAAGGGAAATGGATCCGGGCAATCCGAACCCGTATTCGCAGATTTTTCAGTCGGCACAGGCATTTGAACTGGTCTCTGTCCTCGCGGGCCTTCCGAACCCCCAGGGTGCGCCTGTTGTAGTGGTCGGCGATATCAACTCGTCGCAGCAGGATAAAACTAGCACTGTTGGGCCGTATACGATTGTGCCACCCTACAAGCAGTTCGTGGGTGCAGGATATACAGACACCTGGCCGCTTCGGCCCGGAGCCCCGGCCGGTCTGACCTGCTGCCAGTCCACTGACCTGTTGAATCAGTATTCGAGTCTGTACGAGCGTGTCGACGTAATTTTCACCAGCAGGCCGCCTGTCGGCAGAGTGAAGGTCAACCTTGTCGGCAACGACGAGGTTGACAAAACTCCTTCCGGGCTTTGGCCCTCGGACCACGCGGGTGTGTTGACGAGGCTGGAGATAGCTCAATAACTCGTCTGCATTTGGCCGGTGAGAAGAGTGGCTTCTGACCTTAGGGTTATAAGCCACTCTTTGAAAATAAACCAGTCTGATATCGAAGGGAGATAATATGCTTAAAGTTAAGATTATGGCCGTCTTGATATGTGTTATTGGGCTTATTCCAGCTGTGGGCGAAACAGCCACCGTTATGGTTGACTGCGGTTCATCGAGTCTTCAGAATGCTATTAATTCAGCAGTATCCGGGACAATTCTCTCGGTCAGCGGGACGTGCAATGAGAATATAAGCATCAGTCAATCAAAAAACCGCATCACCATTAATGGCGGCGGCACTGCGACAATAAATGGCGTGGATGTAAGCAAAAACAGCATTGACATTAAGGGAAGAGGAATTGTAATCAAGAAACTGACGATTTCGGGCGGTTATGACGGCATATTTGTGAACCGTGGCGGTACAGCGACAATTGACACAAATATAATACAGAATACGGGCCGGTATGGAATTGCCGTTTCTCAAAACAGCCATGCTGACATAATCGGCAGCACCATACAGAACAATACGATTCACGGTATTAATGTCACCGAGAGCTCCAGTGCCCGCATCGGGTTCATTTCCTATCAGGATACGACAGCAAAACCGAACACTATCAAACTTAATGGACAAAATGGCATAACGGTATCACGTTCGTCATCGGCTGTCATAATCGGCAATAAAATTCTCAACAACACAAATGAGGGAATCAGGGTCATGCGTGCTTCCCACGCTGACATATCCAATAATTCTATCAATGGAAATAAATACAATGGTATTTCTGTTACAGAAAACTCAGGCGTTGATCTCGGAAATTTCGAGGGGACCACAATCTTTGATCTGCCCAATTCAACGACAGTCAACAACGGAGTATATGGTGAAAAATGCACGGTCGGGGCGTATATTTTGGGTCGAGTAGGAACCTTAAACGGTGTCAGCGGGCCTGGGTATACTGACGGTACGTGCAATCCCTACTTACTGCCTTAGTCTGTTCCGTAGAAGGCTTTGTTGGCTTCACCTGTTGTAAGGCAGTCAATATTTTCATTATTGTCAGGGGAGCAGGTACAAGCCTGCTCCCGGCGTTCTTTGTCCGGTAAATGAGACCGTCTATAGCTCACTCGTTTAAACACTGATATAGTTAGCATATGACGATAGAGAACTATCAAGGAAGATTATTATGGCTTTGCGCTGTTTCTGTGATGCAGCGTCGCGCGGCAGGTATGGAGGGAAAATGAATACCTTCGGCGGAACAAGAACAGTATTGAGAGATTTTATGATTTTAGTATTTGCCGCTGTCGTATTTTTGGGATGTTATGACGGCCCCAAGTCGAAAAACCCGATATCGGAACCGGATCCTCATGGCTTCGATCAGGGGCTTCTCGGGACGTGGGGTTTGAGCATCGACGGCAAGCAATACGCGGTTGTGCATTTTGAGATCGACGACAAAAAGAAGGGGACGATCAGGGCATACCTTTTCAATTTTAGAGAGCGTGAGACAGCAAATGTTTATTACGGACATTTCAGCAGGGCAGGAGACAGCAGATATTTGAACCTTTACGAGATCCCTGAAGCAGCCCCTGATCTGAAGGAGCAGACTGAAAAGGAGCCCACTTCTCAAAAACCTCTATATTTTTTCATCAAATATAAAATCAAGGGGAATAAGCTGAGTCTGGCGGCTATGGACAATAGCTTTGTCGCGGCCTCGGTCCGAAAAGGTGAAATTAAAGGTCTTTATGCAGGGTTTTTGTTTATCATCCACGACAATTCGGATCAGATTGCAGAGTATATCAGGAAGCATGATAAGGACGTATTTTCAGCAAGCTTAGAGTTTAACGGGAACTCTTCTCTTTCAAAGCTGAAGTATCAGGCGCGGGAGCTTGATATTCTTAAGCAGGTGAAAAAATGGCCCCTCACGAAAATCCACGATGCTGATGACTATGACCAGGTTATAAAGGCATACCCAAGCGATGCTGTTGCTTATTATGATCGGGCCGGCGCATATAAGGAAAAGGCCGATTTCGATCGTGCGATTCAGGACTACACCAGAGCCATAGGGCTGAACCGGAAAAACTCTGATTATTACCGGTATCGTGCGGACGCATTCAAGGCAAAGTGTGATTATGACAAGGCGATAGAGGACTATACCAGGGCCATCGGGCTGGACCCGGGAAATTCCGCTTATTACTGTTATCGTGCGGACGCATTCAAGGCAAAAGGTGATTATGACAAGGCGATAGAGGACTATACCAGGGCCATCGACCTGAAATTGCCGGCAGGCAGGGCCTATGGGAGTCGCGCTGAGATATATGCGTCAAGAGGAGATTACGACAGGGCTGTCCAGGACTATAACATGATAATAAAGGGACACCCCGACCTTTTACCCTTTTATCCTGATATCTACAAGGACCGTGGTGACGCTTATGCAGCAAAAGGCGAATACAGTGAGGCAGCCCATGACTACAATAAACATGGCGACAGGCTCTTTGAGGAAAAGGGCGATTATGATTCAGCGATTCAGTCTTACACAAGGGCCATCGAACTGGAACCAAAAGATGTTTTTTACACGAACCGCGGGAATGCATTCAGGGCGAAAGGCGACTACGAAAATGCGCTCCGGGACTACACGAAGGCTATCGAGCTGAATCCGAAAGATGAACATGCTTATTTATGGCTGACCATTGCCTCCATGAAAAAGTCACAACAATCTTACGAGAATGCTATTAATGAATTGAGAGGGTATGTGAATAATAACCCTTCACAGGAGTGGATCAGGACGATTTCGAAGTATTATCTCGGGATGGACGGGCTGACGGAGGGTTCGGTTCTGAGTGAGGCGGAGAATACGGAAAAAGCAGACGAGCGATACGCAAGGCGCAGCGTTGCCTACTATTATCTTGGTGAGGCAAGGTGGTTCAAAGGTGACAGGGAGGGAGCTGCAGAGTTATTTCAGGCAAGCATCAGCAACGGTAGCATAAGCAGCTTGGCGGAGAATGTTAGCGCTCAGGCCAATCTCAAGCTGCTGGATAAAGGAAAGCCTTAGATTCTTATCCGACTAATATTACAAATCCGTTATTAGGTAGTTAACCAGATAATAACTGGTAGGGACATACCATGACTAACAGGCTTAGGCTAATGGGTCTCATATCCGGCGCAGTAGGTGTGTTAGCGTTATTCACGCCATTCTCTTGGGACGAATCCCCCGTCGGCGCAATTCTCTTTGTGCTTTCATCAAAGACTGACACAGGTTTACTATGGATCGCACCACCGGCCCTCCTTGCGATTCCGATCGCAGTTTGGCAGGTTCGACGGCTTGTCACACCTCGGCCGTCTCAGGCGGAAACCGTCATTGCTTACATCCTTTCTACTATATCCATGCTGCCGGTCTTGATAATCAGTGGTAAGTACCTTAGATACGCCCTTCATATTGTCACGCCACGTCTTGAGGACATGATTCAGATTGTTGCGCTCATTGTCTATTGTTGCGCCGCTGCTGGTAATGTCAGCCTCCTTTTCAAAAACCGACTCCACGGGGTACCGGCCGGCGTGGTCGCAGAAGTCTATCTCTTGCTCGGCTACCTGCCAAATGCACTGTATGCATTGATCGCCTTCTCCTATGGGAGCCTTCCACCCGGTTGGGGCTGGGACTGGGGCGCATATATCGTGCTGGCTACGTGCGTCTTGTATGCTGCTCAGGTATTGTCTCTTCTCCGAAGCCGCAAACTGCCAGTACCCCGACCCGGCCAGGTCAGCTGAGTATGGGTGTTAATGCCACTATGAAAAAGTTCTTACTAAAGTTCTTAAAGAAATTGCTTAAAACAATAGGTTTGCTGTTCATATTAATTCTTATTTACTCGTTGTTTTTATATCGTGATATCAAGAAAGTCGATGACTTTTGCAGTGAAATGAAACCAGGACTCGCTGTAAACGAAATTGCGAATATTGCCCGAAAACATGATGTCGTTTTCGATTATGCAAGAAAACCGGATTCAGTAAAAAACGGTACGCTGGGCTTCAAAATGAAGGACAGAGAAAATACATGGTTCTTTGCTGTCGGCGCACCTATGACCGTTGGAGAGCATGGATGTGGTGTTTATCACAACAATCAGGTTGTATTATCTTCAAAATCGGGCGGTACTTCGCTCTTCGGCAGAAGACAAAACCCATGAGCCGTAATGAAATCATTGGCAAACTATTGCTTGAATACACACGGCCATGGAAGTTGTTCGCGTTATTTATCGGACTTTCATTGTTAATTGTTGGTTCATTCTACTACCAGGCACCTGACTGGGATATTCCAATAAGCTTTATTATGTCGTTCCTTGCGTATCTGACAGCACCCTGGAGTATGCGTGTGATTTTCGAACGTCAGTGGAAACGATTCCCGCTGATGTTATTTTACACATGGTTTTCAATAGACGGCTGTTACTGGGTGTACTGGCATTATAAAAATCCCCAGGCCCTGGAGCTAATGAGAGCCGTTAACTTTTTTGCATCTCTGTCGTTATATGGGATGTGCGGTCTGGTTTGGTATTACCAGGGCAGTCTCAGGCAGTTTATATCAGAGGCAAAAGAATTCACACTAAGGAAGGATGTTAAATGAGAGCAAAACCATGGGGTTTGTCCTTGGTATCGGATATGAATGACTATCCCTAATCAGTAGTGCGCGGTCTTTGTCGACGGCAAGACGGAAATACCCTGATTGTTTTATCATAAGACATGAACATACTTCTCATAAATCCAAACAGGTTTAAGTCTCCTCCTGTACCTCCTGTAGGACTTGAATATGTTGCCGGATGTCTCATGGAAAAGGGGCACAGGGTTGAAATAATCGATCTTTGCTTTTCAGAGGACATTTACAGGGACCTGGATATCGCTGTAAATAAATGTGATCCTGACATCGCCGGCATTAACGTCAGAAATGTCGACAGCGTTCTCTATCAGGACAATGAGTTTTATCTCAATGATATAAGGGAAATCGTCCGGCATCTGAAATCATCTCACGGTATTAAAGTGCTTATCGGCGGCACAGGTCTTCTGACAAACCCGGAGGCTGTGCTCGACTATCTTGAAGCGGATTACGCCTTCGTGGGACCGGCTGAGGAAGAACTTCAGGACTTCCTGACTAAGATCGCCGACTCTCAGCCGGATGAAAGGATATTCCGCGGTCACTGCAGGCCTGGTTACGCGTGTACGAGACGGTCATCTTCTATTAACTATGAGAAGTATTATGAAAGTGGAGGTATAGCAGGCTTCGAGACTCATAAAGGGTGCAGTTCTTCCTGTAACTATTGTCTTGAAGCCAATTCAAGGGTGGCCTTCAAAAGACCGGATGATATCGTGCAGGAAATCAGATGCTTCGTTGACAGTGGCTATAATCACTTTCATCTCTGCGATCCCGAGTTTAATGAAGACCTTGACTTCTGTCTGGCTTTCTGCAGTGAGTTAAAATTATCGGGGATGGCGCTGCGCTGGGCTGTCTATATGAAGCCGACAAATTATAATAGAAAATTATTCAGATTAATGAAGGAGACAGGTGTTTATCTTATAACCCTGACAGTTGATTCCTACAACAAGTGTTCCCTGTATTGGTCTGATGTTGAGAAGATCGTTTTTAATGCAAAGTCCAACGGCATATCCCTTGCCGTGGATTTTCTGGCAGGGTTTCCCTATGAGGAAGAGAGTGTATTGACCGAATGTCTTGACCTTTTCAGGAGGGTGCAGCCGGACGTTGTAAACATTAATACACATATCAGGCTCTACAAGACGCTGAAGATAACAGATACAATAATGAAAGACAAAACATTGCATCCTTATCTTCTCGGCGCCACAGATGACAGGTCAATGATCATGCCTGTGTTTTATAATCACGTCAGTCCTGACAGGCTGGAAGATCTTATTCAGGACGATACTATCTTCAGGATTGCAGGCAGGGAAAAAGGTGTCAATTACAGCAATGTTAAGTAAAGATGAAATGATAGAGCTATAATATTTCATGAAAAAGAAGAAGAAATCATTTTTAAAGCGCGCAATCCTGTTACTCCCTGTACTTCTTTTGTTATTCATTGCCTTTCAGTTCGTATATCCTGATGTTTCTGATCTAAAGACAAAAAATCCAAAAAAAACAGCCTTCATGTCTTACAGAGAGAAGGAATGGGAGAGGGAAGGGAAAAAATACCGGATCACTCAGAAGTGGGTCCCCCTGAGGGCCGTATCCCCCTATCTTATAAAAGCCGTATTGATCGCTGAGGATGATAAATTCTGGAGCCACGAAGGCTTCGACTACGAAGCAATGCAAAAGGCCATCGAAAAAGACATCCAGGCCAAGAAATTCAAACTCGGCGGCAGCACGATCAGCCAGCAGCTCGCAAAAAACCTTTATCTCTCGCCCTCAAAAAATCCTCTCAGAAAGATCAGGGAGGCCATAATCACATGGAGGATGGAGAGGGCCCTTTCAAAGAAAAGGATACTCGAGCTATATCTGAATGTAGCTGAATGGGGCGACAGGGGCATTTTCGGGATCGAGGCTGCAGCGAGGAAATACTACGGCAAATCAGCGGTTGCCCTGGGTCCTGAGGAGGCCGCCAGGCTTGCTTCGATACTGCCCAACCCCAGAAAGTTTAATCCCCTTGGGAGCCAAAAATATGTCATTCACCGGTCCAACCTCATCTATAAAATTATGGTGAGACGAGGGATAGTTGTGCCTGAGTATGAGGAGGTGGCTGAGCCTGACGTCAACACGACCGAGCCGGAGAAACTGCCGGAATCCCCTAAAATACAAGAAATAAAGCCGGCGCCGTAGGGTCTCATACAAAAATCCTGGAAAGGACGTTATCAGGGACAGGAGAGTTTTTCCCTGCCAAAAGGAGACAACTGACGCAGTTCTTTTATTATCGGGGGCATTAATTCTATTACTTTGTCGATCTCTTCCTGCGTATTATAACGGCTGAGTGAAAAACGTATCGATCCATGCACTGCTGTATAAGGGACCCCCATTGCCCGCAGGACATGGGAGGGTTCAAGAGACCCGGAAGTGCATGCAGAGCCGGAGGAAGCACAGACATTGTATTCGTTAAGCCTGAGCAGAATGGCCTCTCCCTCGACATACTCGAAGCTCACGTTTGTAGTGTTGGGAAGCCTGCTGTTTACATCTCCGTTTATCCTGACATCAGGACAACATTTCAACAGCCCGGTTTCGAGTCTGTCGCGCAGGCCGCTGAGGTATTGCATCTCCTCTTCCTGATATTTCTGCGCCAGTTGGCATGCCTTGCCCATGCCTATTATCGAGGCCACATTTTCAGTCCCGGCCCTTCGCCCGTTTTCCTGGTGTCCTCCGATGATATACGGCGAAAACCTGGTCCCTTTCCTTACGTACAGCACGCCGATGCCTTTGGGGGCATGGAGCTTATGGCCGGAAAGAGACAGCATATCAACCGGGAGCGCCTTAAGGTCTATAGGGACCTTTCCGACGGCCTGGACAGCGTCTGTATGGAACAGGATGCCTCTTTCCCTGAGTAGTTCGGCTATTTCTTTAATCGGGAAAATAACACCGGTCTCATTGTTTGCATACATAATGGACACAAGGGCTGTGTCGTCGTCTATGGACTTTAAAAGCAGGTCCATATCCAGCTGCCCAAGACTGTTAACAGGCAGGTATGTGATCCTGTATCCTTTTCTGCCGAGGTGGCGGCAGAAATTAAGCACAGCAGGGTGCTCGACCCTGGATGTAATTACGTGTTTCCTGCGCGGGAAGGATTCAACAGCGCTCATAAGGGCGGTGTTATCGCTCTCTGTTCCACAGCCCGTGAATATTATCTCTTCGGGCAGCGCCCCGATCAATGAGGCGACTGATTCCCTTGCCTGCTCGATTTTTCTATGGATCTGGCCGCCGAAGGTATGCATGCTCGAGGGATTGCCGTAAAGGTCCGAAAAAAAAGGCAGCATCTCTTCCATGACTTCCGGCGCGACTTTTGTTGTGGCGTTATTGTCGAGATAGACCGGCTTCACTGAAGTGCCTCCACAACTATTTCCTTGTTGACAAGCTCCCTGAGTTTCTCCTGTATACCTTTTATTGTAACTTCAGACATGAGACATCCTGTGCACATGCCGCGGAGCGCGACTGTGACTTTGTTGCCGTCGATGTCGATCAGTTCAATGTCTCCGTTGTCTGCCTGAAGCCCCGGTCTGATTTCGTTTTCTATGACCTCCTGTATAAGGGCTATCTTATGGAGGTTGGTGAGTTTTTTGGGTATCGCGGGTTTCTCAGGCAGCTTGATGGACCACAGGTCCCTGAGGATGGCCTCTATATTAGGTATGCATTCTCCGCAGCCGCCGCCTGCCTTGGTAAAGTTCGTTATTTCGTCGACTGTAGTAAGGTGGTTCTCAACTGCTACCTTGCGTATCTTGTCTTCTGTCACGTCAAAACACTTGCAGACGACTTTTTCCTTAGTCTCGGTAGGATAAGATTCACCCCTGTAATTGGCTATCGCAGCCTCCAGAGCCTCTCTTCCCATGACAGAACAGTGCATCTTCTGGTCAGGAAGCCCTCCGAGAAAGTCGGCGATGTCCTGGTTTGTGACCTTTAAGGCCTCGTCAAGGGTCCTCCCTTTGACCAGTTCGGTCAGGGCTGAAGAACTCGCTATGGCGCTTGCGCAGCCAAAGGTCTGGAACGTGGCATCGATGATCCTGCCGGTCTCTTTGTCCACCTTGAGGAAGAGTTTGAGCGCGTCACCGCATACGATGCTCCCTACTTCACCCACAGCATCAGCGTCAGGGATCTCTCCTGTATTCCTGGGATGCAGGAACGCCTCTTTGACCTTATCTGTATATTCCCACATAATTACATTTACGCACAGAATTGCCCCTGTGTCAATTTTAGGGTAATTCTTTTCACCGCAGAGCGCGCAGAGTTTGCGGGGAGATAATTTTTATTTACTGATGAGAAGCCGTCAAATAATAACGTCTATTTTGCATTAAAGCTCTAACTTTTGCTGTTAGCCTCTGTGCCCTCTGCGTTCTCTGCGGTGATATGTTTTGTTGAATGGAAACTTCAAAGAATTCAATTGACAAACTTTTTGAATTCTTCTATCTTTAAAAGCTATGAGACTGCCTGAATGGATACGGACACGAAACCTGCCTGACCAGCATGATATAAAGCATCTGTTGAGGCGGCATGCGCTGTCTACTGTATGTGAAGAGGCCCGGTGTCCCAACAGGGGTGAGTGTTTTGCGAAACCGACCGCAACCTTCATGATACTCGGACGAAATTGCACGAGAAATTGCGGTTTTTGTTCTGTAAGCTCTCTCAGTCCTGAGGCAGTGGATGATAAGGAGCCGGAAAATATCGCCGCTGCCGCTGAAGAGATGGGACTCAGGTATATAGTTATTACTTCTGTAACAAGGGACGACCTCCCGGATGGAGGCGCAGGCCAGTTTGCAAAGACGATTAAGGCCGTAAGGAAAAGGATGTCCGGCGTGAAGATAGAGGTGCTCACCCCGGATTTTCTTGGGGATCCGGGTCCCCTCAGGACAGTCCTGGAGGCCGGACCTGACGTGTTTAATCATAACGTAGAAACAACTGCGCGGCTTTATCCTGTGGTCAGACCGTCTGCGGATTATAAAAGGTCTTTGTCCGTGCTGGAAAACGCAAAGGAGATCGCGCCTGATATTTATACAAAATCAGGTTTTATGCTTGGTCTCGGTGAGACCTTTGACGAAGCCATAACCATACTGAAAGATCTGCGAAAAGTTGATTGCGATTTTGTTACAATAGGCCAGTATCTGAGGCCCACAAAGGAGAACCTTCCTGTGGTAGAATACATCCGGCCTGAAATATTTGAAGACCTGAGGCTGAAGGCCCTTGAAATGGGATTTAAATACGCGGCCTCAGGACCGCTTGTGAGAAGTTCCATGAATGCAGAGGAGATGTTCGAACATGTTTGAATTCAACAGGATCAAGAGACTGCCGCCATATGTTTTTGCGATTGTAAATAACCTCAAAATGGAGGCCAGAAGGAGAGGGGAGGACATAATAGACCTCGGCATGGGCAATCCTGACGGCGCTACTCCCAAACATATTGTCGACAAGCTTATTGAAGCAGCCAGGAAGCCGAAGAACCATCGCTATTCCGCATCAAAGGGCATAACTCAACTGCGTATGGCCATATGCGAATGGTATAAAAACCGCTATGATGTCGAGCTCGACCCTGAATCCGAGGCTGTTGTGACTATCGGATCAAAAGAGGGCCTGTCACATCTGGTGCTTGCCACTGTCGGCCCGGGTGATGTTGTTTTAACTCCTACCCCTGCGTATCCCATACATCCCTACAGCGTTATTATTGCGGGCGGCGAGGTAAGGACTGTGCCTATAGGCCCTGGAACAGATTTCTTCGAAGAGATTGAAAAGGCGTATAAGACAACCTGGCCAAGGCCGAAGATGCTGATAATGAACTTCCCTCATAACCCGACTACCCAGGTCGTGGACGGCCTGGATTTATTCAGGAAGGTCGTTGATTTTGCAAAAGAGAATAATATTATTGTCCTGCATGACCTGGCTTATGCGGACCTTGTCTTTGATGACTACAAAGCGCCGAGTTTTTTACAGGTCCCGGGCGCGAAGGATGTCGGTGTGGAGTTCTATTCACTCACGAAAAGTTATTCCATGGCCGGCTGGAGAGTGGGTTTCTGCGTGGGGAATAAAGAGATTGTAGGCGCGCTGATAAAGATCAAGAGTTATCTGGATTACGGGATGTTTCAGCCGATACAGATAGCGAGTGTCATAGCCCTGAGAGGTCCTCAGGAATGTGTTGAAGACATGCGCAGGGTCTATGAAAGGAGAAGGAATGTCCTGGTAAAAGGGCTCAAACAGGCAGGCTGGATAATGGAACCGCCTAAGGCCACCATGTTTGCCTGGGCTGAGATACCGGACAGATTCAGGAAGATGGGTTCACTTAATTTCTGCAAGTTGCTCATAAAAGAAGCCGGAGTTGCGGTTTCACCTGGTATCGGCTTTGGTGAGGGCGGGGATGATTATGTTCGGTTCGCCCTTGTCGAAAATGAACACCGGATCAGGCAGGCCACGAAAGGTATAAAGAGGGTACTAAACAGATGATTAACATTGGGATTATAGGCTTCGGCACAGTAGGGACAGGTACGGCAAAGACACTCATTCAAAACAGGAAACTTCTGAAAGAACGAACAGGCGTTGATATAAACCTCAGGAGAATAGCGGACCTTGACATAAAAAGAGACAGGGGTATCAAACTGGCTAAAGGGGTCCTGATAAATAATGCGGACTCCCTGATCTCAGACCCTGACATCCATATTGTCGTCGAGCTTATCGGCGGCACCACCATAGCCAAAGATATCATGCTCAAGGCGATCAGAAACGGGAAGCATGTGGTGACCGCTAACAAGGCGCTGCTTGCAACACATGGCAAGGAGATATTCAAGGCTGCGGAAAAAGCGAACGTGCAGGTGGGATTTGAGGCCTCTGTCGCAGGGGGTATACCGATAATCAAGATTATCAGCGAAGGACTGGTTGCCAACAGGATAAAGTCGATATACGGCATAATTAATGGAACGACAAATTATATTCTCTCGAAGATGTCTGATGAAAATGCCGAGTTCTCAGAAGTCCTGAAAGAGGCCCAGAAACTGGGATATGCCGAGGCAGATCCAACCTATGATATCGAAGGTATAGACTCCGCCCATAAGATCTCTATCCTTGCATCGCTTGCGTACGGGACCCAGTTCAGTCTCAAAGACGTTTACCGGGAAGGCATTTCAAAGATATCATCCATGGACATCGAGTTTGCGCGTGAACTCGGGTATAAGCTGAAACTGCTTGCCATTACAAAAGAAACGAACGGGAAGGTTGAGCTCAGGGTGCATCCTACCATGGTCCCTGAGGAGTTTCTCCTGTCCAAGGTCGATGGTGTCTTCAACGCTGTGTATGTCGAGGGCGATGCCGTAGGTTCGACGCTGTATTACGGCCGGGGCGCCGGAGATATGCCTACAGGCAGCGCTGTTGTCAGTGATATAGTTGATATTTCCTGTAACATAGTCAACAAGACCATCGGAAGAAATCCGCTTTTCTCAAGGTCTGAAAAGGGGAAAAATCTCCTGAAGATGGATGATGTGAGGTCGATGTATTTTTTCAGATTTTCAGCGATTGATAAACCCGGAGTGCTTTCCAGGATTTCCGGCATACTCGGGAAATACAACATAAGCATCGCGTCTGTCATACAGAAGGACAGAAGAGAAGGCAAGGCTGTTCCCCTCGTTGTTCTTACCCATCGCGCAAGGGAGAAAGACGTCCGTACCGCTGTCAAAGAGATCAACAAGCTGCAGATCGTCACTGACAAGACTGTGGTCATAAGGGTTGAGGGCAAGGAACTCGGCTGAAATAATGATCGCACTTCTGTACTCAGAGGTCTGAAGAGCTGTCTTTCGCCCGGGAAAGCTCTCTTTCTGACGTTCTAAGCTGATTCCGCTACAGCCTTGTTCCCTAGCGACGCCGGGCGGAAAACTCGCCTTAAGGACTCAGACCGGCCTGCCGGCAGGCAGGCACTCAAGGCTGTTTAACGCTGCTATTTCGCCAAGAACGTCAACGAAAGAGAGCTTAGCCGCTCAAGACAACTCATACAACCGCTGATTGGTCACGTGCGAGTGGGAGATCTACTATTAACTATTCACGTTTCACGATTCACGTGTCTTACAAATTGCCAAAATACTTAATATTAGTTATAATTCGATAAGAAATATAAATAGATATGTTTGAGGTGATCGGAGGTCCTCTTGGAAGTAATTGTCCCTGACAAAAGCATCAATATAAAGGGTCTTGTTTGTCCATATACTTTCGTAAAGGCAAAGCTTGCGATAGAGTCGATGGAGATAGGTCAGATACTCGAGATCCTCCTTGATAGTGAAGAGGCGTCCAGAAACATTCCGAAGTCTATGGAAGATCATGGGCAGAAGATGTTAAAGGTAGAAAAGATCAATGAAACTGACTGGATTCTGCAGATTAAGAAGGCGAAAGACTGATGGATTTTACTGACGACCAGCTATTGCGCTACAGCAGGCATATTATACTCCCTGAAGTGGGCGGCAAGGGACAGGAAAAGATAATCAATGCAAAAGTCGTCATAATCGGGGCAGGGGGGCTCGGCTGCCCGGTGGGCTATTATCTTACTGCTGCCGGTGTAGGGACGATCGCGCTTGTAGACAATGATACTGTTGAAATGAGCAATCTGCAGAGACAGATCGCCCATAGTGTCAATACGCATCGGGATGCTTAAGGTCGAATCCGCCAAAAAGACTTTTAATGCCCTGAACCCTGATGTCAATATTATTCCACTGAAAACAAGACTCTCCAAGGACAATATTATTGACCTGATCAGGGATTATGATATCGTTGTTGACGGAAGCGACAATTTCCCGACAAGATATCTGGTAAATGATGCCTGTGTCATGTCAGGCAAGCCTTTGGTGAGCGGCGCTATTCTCCGGTTCGAAGGACAGGTCACCACATTAATACCTGGTGACGGCCCCTGCTACAGATGTCTTTTTGAGGAGCCTCCTCCTCCCGGTCTGGTGCCTTCATGTCAGGAAGCAGGGGTCCTTGGAGTGCTTCCCGGAGTCATCGGCGGATTGCAGGCAACCGAAGTACTGAAGCTGATACTCGGGAAGGGCGAAGTGCTGAAGGGAGAGCTCCTGATTTATAATGCCCTGAAGACAACTTTCAGAAAAGTAAAAATCCCCAGAAATCCTTCATGTCCTGTCTGCGGAGAAAATCCTAGCATCACAGAACTGATTGATTATAACGAAGGCTACTGCAGTACCGCATAGGATATGATCGGCAGAAGGACCTGATGTCCGGACTTTTCATACCTCAAGACCTGCTTGATAAAATAATAACTCATTGCAGATCCGTATACCCTCACGAGGCCTGCGGCATGCTCGCCGGCAAAGGCAGGGTTGTTGAAAAGATATATGGATGACGAATATCGAACATTCAAATGTGAGCTATCTGATGGACCCGGCTGAACAGTTCAGGGTGATGAAGGAGATGAGACGTGAGGGCAGGGACATGGTCGCTATCTATCATTCACATCCTCATTCGGCTGCATATCCTTCTGCAAAGGATGTTGAACTTGCCTTTTATCCGGATTCTGTTTATGTGATTGCAGGCCTTTTGGCCGAAGAGAGGCCTGAAATCAGGGCCTTTGAAATTATTGACAGTGAAGTAAGAGAGGTTGAAATTGATTCCTCAGTTGACGGTCCTGCTGACTATGAACTAAAATAATAATAGAAGGTAGTAAAGCAAACAGAGGCCTTTGTTTCGATGCGTAATGAAAGAGAGTTATGACTTCGGAATAAAGGTTTTTTATATGAAAGGATATTAAGGAGGAAAATATGAATTATATGAAGACGGCAATGTTAATGGTATTGCTCACATTGCTTCTGGTATGGGGAGGGGCTGCGCTGGGAGGAAGGTCCGGCATGACCTTTGCGTTGATTATGGCCTTTGTCATGAATTTTGTGACCTACTTTTTCAGTGACAAGATTGTGTTGAAGATGTACAGGGCGCGCGAAGTCAGCGAAGCTGAAGCGCCTGTTCTGCACCGCATTGTCAGAAGACTGTCGCAGAAGGCCGGCATGCCGATGCCAAGGGTATATATTATCCCTGATATGTCTCCGAATGCCTTTGCTACCGGCAGAAACCCCAAGCATGCTGCTGTCGCGGCAACAGAGGGCATCATGCAGCTTCTTTCCGAGGAAGAACTCTCCGGTGTAATGGCCCATGAACTTTCACATGTGCGCAACAGGGACATCCTGATCGGCACCATAGCAGCGACTGTTGCCGGTGCAATCAGTTATATGGCCCAAATGGCCCAATGGGCGATGATTTTCGGGGGCGGCAGACGTGATGACAACGAGGGAGGAAGCCCGGTAGCCGCCATTGTCATGATGATCGTTGCTCCGATTGCGGCCATGCTGATACAGATGGCCATCTCAAGATCAAGGGAATACGCTGCTGATGAAGGCGGAGCCAGACTTCAGGGGAATCCCCATGCTTTGGCGAATGCCCTGCGCAAGCTTCAAAACGGGGCCCAGGCGATACCGATGCATGCAACGCCTGCCACGTCACATATGATGATAGTCAATCCCTTTAGCGGCGGTGTATTGATGAAATTGTTCAGCACGCACCCTCCGGTTGAAGAGAGGATCGCCAGGCTTGAAGCAATGAGGTTGCAATAGCGTTAACTGCATCAGCTGGCTTAGCGGTCAGCTTTCAGTAAGAAAAGGCGACCAGAAGTTTGATATGACACTATGACAGAACTCGTCTGTCAGCTATTGTATATTCTGTTTTTCGCTGATAGCTGATGGCTGATGGCTGCTTATCCACGTCATTTTGCAAGACATTTCTTCTCACCATTCACTGTTCACGTTAAAACAATGTGGTACAATGATCTTGGTATTTCAATATGGCAATAAATCAGCAGACATCTGAAATGATTAATGAGCTTTCCGGACTATGCGGGATTCTCCCGGAATACTGGGACATTTTCGGGAAACTGCACACCACTACTATTGAAACGAAACAGGCGATGCTCCGGGCGATGAAGATGCATATCGAATCTGACGCCGATATCTCAAAAACAATCAAAGACCTGAAAAACAGGCCCTGGAAGGATTTTGTCGAGCCGGTTTTTGTCATTTCAGTTAATGCCCGCTCACCTCAATATCCCTGTTTACCTTCCGCTCAGGACCGGAGAAGAAGGCAATATAATGCTGACGTGTGTCATTGAAGATGAATCCAAAAAAACATATGAGATAAAGATTTCCGGCTGCTGACATCGACATCCTTGAAGAGAGGACGATAGACGGCATCAGATATGTGAAGGTGCTTTTGGCGGCTGAAACGCCTGGAAATACCGGCTATTACACAGCTGACCTGGAGTGTAAACTGAGCGCAATACCTTCCCGGACGGGAACACGGAACAATAAGGAAAACAACAAAGCTTATAATCACTCCTGATACCTGCTATATTCCTCCGGAGCTGCAGTCAGGGAAGGCCTGGGGACTTTCAGTCAACCTCTATTCCCTGCAATCGAAGCGTTCGTGGGGAACAGGTGATTTCAGGGACCTCAGGACTATGACAGATATGATGGCTGATATAAAGGCTGATTTTTTGGGGGTCAACCCGCTGCATGCAATTCCAAATACCTATCCATATGGTGTCAGTCCCTATTCGCCGATAAGCAGGCTTTACAAGAATTTTATCTACCTCGATATCGAAGATATACCTGAAGTAATTGAGTCTGACGAAGTCCAGGGACGCATCAAAAGCCGGTCATTCAAAAATAAATTGCAGAAACTGAGAAAAAACAAAACGATAGATTACGAACAGACCGGCCAGATCAAAGAGCAGATACTCAGAAGCGCTTTTGACTGCTTTTATGACAGACACTATAAAAGGGACACTAAGCGCGGCCGGGCCTTCAGGAGCTTCGTCTCTGCTGAAGGGAGATGTCTGGATTCTTTTGCCACTTTTATGGCTCTTCGGGACTTTTTCAGGAATACGAAGGACATGTATGCATGGCAGGAATGGCCTGAGGCATATCATGATCCTTCAGGGGATGCTGTCAGGGCGTTCAAAAAGGAACATGAAAAAGAAGTGTTGTACTATGAGTATCTTCAATGGCTTATAGATGATCAGCTTCTGAAAATATCGCGTCATTGTAAAGAGATCGGTATGAAGATCGGTCTTTATCATGATCTCGCCATCGGCGCTATCGCAGGCGGCAGTGATGTATGGAGCTACCAGGAAATAATCGGCGATGCTGATGTCGGAGCGCCTCCTGATGATTTCAATCCCAACGGACAGAACTGGGGATTTCCTCCCCTCATTCCTCACAAACTGAAAGAAAATGGCTATGAAGCTCTTTATCGAGACTATCAGAAAGAATATGAAATACGGCGGCGCCCTGAGAATTGATCACGCCCTTGGTCTGTTCCGGCTCTTCTGGATACCGGCCGGCGTGCCGGCCAGGGACGGGGCTTATCTCCTGCAGCCTGTCCGGGACCTCCTCAGAATCATAGCGCTCGAAAGCCAAAGAAATAATACTATTGTCATTGCTGAAGACCTTGGGACAATAGATGATGCCTTCAGGGAAATGCTGCAGTCTTTTCAGATGCTTTCCTACAGGCTGTTTTATTTTGAGAGAAACTACCCTGATCCGTCCTTCAAATCTCCCGGGCAATATCCCTCCATGGCCCTTTGCGCGATAACCACCCATGATCTTCCGACAATATACGGATATTGGGCCGGCCGTGATATTGAAACAAAAAAACAGTTGGGCATTTATGGAGATGAGGAAGCGTGGAAGAACGATGTTGCCTGTGAGAGAGAGAGACAAAGGTCTTATTCTGTCTGCGCTTAAGGCAGAAGGGATTGTACCTTGTGATTTCCCGGAAGACCCTCGGAAGATACCTCACATGACACATGACCTTTGTATCGCAATATACCGGTATCTTGCCCAGTCTCCCTGCAAGCTCCTGCTGGTAAGTCTTGACGATATCCTTGGGACGCAAGACCAGCAAAATATGCCCGGCACGGTTGAGTCACATCCAAACTGGATACAGAAAACCGCTTTGTCTCTTGAAGAAATAGCGCTTGACCGGAGATTCTCCGGTCTTTCGTCTCTGATTGATAAAAAAATATCGTAGAAGCAATGCCGGATTATCTGCTTATGTGTATAATATAAAAAGTCAGAGAACGTTTTTTATTTAGAGTCTTATTTTTTACAATTATATTAATGCGGAGGTAGAATGGCATATCCGAAGATCCTTGCATTTGTGCTTGCAGGAGGAAAAGGTGAAAGGCTTTTCCCCCTGACATCTTTCAGGTCAAAACCGTCTGTGCCGTTCGGCGGTCAATACAGGATAGTTGACTTTGTTTTGAGCAACCTGATTAATTCACATGTCTATTCGATCTATCTTCTTGTGCAATATAAATCCCAGTCACTTATTGATCATGTAAGGAAAAACTGGGTCCTCTCATCAGTAATCAAGGACCATTTTGTTACTGTTGTTCCTCCTCAGATGCGCATGGGACCTGAATGGTTTCAGGGCACTGCTGATGCTGTGTTTCAGAATATCAATGTAATGCGTGAACTGGATCACTGAACTGGTAATTATCTTCGGAGCTGACCATATATACAGGATGGACGTCCGGCAGATGATCGATTTCCATCTTAAGAAATGATGCTCTTGTGACGGTTGCGGCAAGGCCTGTTCCTATTGAGCAGGCCTCGGCCTTTGGCGTTATAGTCACTGACAGTGAAAACAGGATCATCGGTTTTCAGGAAAAGCCTAAAAAACCGACGCCCATGCCTCAGAATCCCGGGATATGCTTTTGTATCCATGGGGAATTATATCTTCAATAAAGATGTGATGATAGAGTCCCTGGGAAAGGCCCAGAGGAAAAAGCAGCATGATTTCGGGGCCCATGTTATTCCAAGCATGGTTGAGAGCGGCAAGGTATTCGCCTATGATTTTGGGACAAATACATACCTGGAACTAGCCCCTATGAAGAAAAAGGCTATTGGCGGGATGTAGGGACAATCTCGGCTTTTTATGATGCCCATATGGACATGCTGGGTGAATTCCCGAAGTTTGAACTCGATAACAGCTTATGGCCGATTCACCACTCCGGCGCTGACGGGCCGGCGGCAAAAATACTGCGAGGGGACATAAGAAACAGTATTATTGGTGAGGGTACGGTAATACATAAGGCCAGGATCACGCAACTCTGTTATTCGAAGCGGGGTGACTATTGAAAATGATGTTAACGTGGAAAACTCCATAATTATGGACAGAGTCGTATTAAGGAAAGGGTGCAGTCTCAAAAACGTGATTGTGGATAAATTGAATGTAATTGACGAGGGTGAAAAGATAGGCTTTGAGCCTGACAAGGACCGTTTCAGGTGCCATATTGACACTTCGGGGATTGCGATAATCCCGAGGGGCGGCAAAATGAGAAGATCGACCGCGGTCGTGAAGAAGCGTGAAAAGTGAATGTTAAATCGTGAATAGAATAAAAGCGCTTTCCTGACCAGAGAGATTTCGAGTAAATCGGTATAAGGGCAGCGGTTCTTCCCGCAGGATTTTTTGTCGGCCGGAGCATGTAAGTGTTCTCTTTTCCTGAGCATAAAAACCGCAAAAAAGGTAAACTATACAGCAATTTTTTTGTCCTGTTATATCCACTCTAGAAGGACAATAAATAATTGGAATATTAAATGTATGAGGTGACATATGGAAAAAGTACTAAAAATAATTCAGAAACTGGCATTAAAACACGATAAGATATCACCTGATCTCGTCAAGGCAAAGAATATAAAACTGGGTCTGAGAAATGAGGACGGCACAGGGGTCTTTGTAGGAATAACCAGCAAAGGACAGGTGATCGGCTACAAGAAAGAAATACATGCAGACGGCACAGAGAAAAAAATTGACCTTGACGGCGAACTCTATTACAGCGGCTATAATGTCAAAGACCTGGTTAAATATCATCAGAAGGAGAACAGGTTCGGCTTTGAAGAGACGGCATACCTCCTGCTTACCAGCGAGCTTCCGAACCAGGAGTGTCTTGAGACCTTCACCCGTGAGCTTGCGCAGGCGAAGACACCTGCCTGAAGAAGCAAAAAAAATCATTCTAAACAGGCCCCCTCATGACGACCAGATGGGTTCTCTTCACACCATAGTGTCCGCCATGCACCTGTTTGACAGGAACCCCAACTCAACCGACATAAAAGATCTCGCAAGACAGTGTATCGACCTTATCGCAAAGTTCCCTACGATAGTCGCGTACAACTACCATGCGTCAGTCGGGCATAAGAGAAAGTTGTCCGAACTCCTGGAACCAAGAGATGACTACAGCCATGCGGAAAATTTTCTCTACATGCTGCACGGCAAGAAGCCCGACAAAATGACCGCTCATTTGTTCGACATGATGCTGGTACTTCATGCGGAGCACGGCGGCGGCAATAACTCGACCTTTACTGTCAGGGCGGTCTCGTCTTCCGGTGCTAACAGTTATATGGCGATCTGTTCAGGTGTCGCTTCACTATCAGGACACCTGCACGGAGGCGCCAACGAAGCAGTCGAGGGCATGATGGAAAACATAAAGTCTCATGTGAAAGACTGGGATGACGATGATGAACTTTCCAACTACCTCGAAAAAATACTGGACAAGAAGACCAATGACAAATCAGGCAAGATCTACGGCATAGGCCACGCCGTCTATACGAAGTCAGACCCGAGGGCCGTGGTCCTTGAACAAAAGGCTGAAGAGATTGCGAAAAAGTCCGGAATGGAGAAGGAGTTTAATCTATACAGGAAAGTTGCCTTGCTCTCGCCGAAGATAGTTTGGGAGAAGAAAGGAAAGGTGGTGTCGGCCAATGTCGACTTCTATTCCGGGTTTGTTTACCGCTCGATGGGGATACCAAAGGAACTCTTTACCCCTATTTTTGCGATGTCGCGGGTGGCAGGCTGGTCAGCCCACAGGATCGAGGAGATCATTCAGGGAAAACTCATAAGACCGTCGTATGTTTCGTCCTTGCCCGGACTGAGAAGCGACTACATTCCGCTCAAATTGAGGTGAAGTACGTACCTGTGCTCTTCAGTGAAGAAATGAGCTGTTTTAAGTTATAAATCATTCAAAATATTCTGAATTACTCCGATAGCGGGGAAAGATAAATGGAAAAAATAATATCTGAAGACAGATATGCCTGACATTAAATTTATAAGGAGAGGCAAGGTCAGGGACATCTATGAGCTTGCTGACAGCCTTCTCATGATAGCGTCTGACAGGATATCGGCCTTTGACGTTGTGCTCCCGAACGGTATCCCCGGGAAAGGAAAGCTGCTTACCCAGATATCGCTTTACTGGTTCCGGCAGATGGAGGATATAATCAAAAACCATCTCATCGCCACCAATGTTGATGACTATCCTTCCGAGTGCCATAAATACCGCGAACAGCTTGAAGGCAGGAGCATGCTGGTAAAGAAATCCGAGCAGCTTCCGGTGGAGTGCATAGTCAGGGGCTATCTTTCCGGCAGCGGCTGGAAGGAATACAAAAAAACAGGTTCTGTCTGCGGGATCAAACTGCCGGATGGCCTGGTGGAATCGTCAAGGCTTGAAGCTCCGATATTTACTCCCAGCACAAAGGCCGAAGAGGGGCATGACATAAATATCTCATTCGAGGAAACAGAAAAAATCGTCGGCAGTGAAATGGCCGCCAGACTCAGGGACGTGAGTTTGAGGATCTATTCAAAGGCAAGAGAAATAGCGGAAAAGAAAGGCATAATCATAGCGGACACAAAATTTGAATTCGGAATATATGCCGGCGAGCTGATCCTTATCGATGAAATTCTGACGCCTGATTCCTCACGGTTCTGGTCTGCAAAGACGTATGAACCCGGGAAGGGACAAGACAGTTACGACAAACAGATCATAAGGGATTACCTCTTGACTCTTGATTGGGACCAGACCTATCCCGGACCTGTGCTGCCGGACAGCATAGTTGAAAAAGCGATTGAAAGATACAGAGAGATTTATCAAATAATAGTCTCCTGAAAAGAGTTCAGCTATGAGTCTTCAGCGGTCAGCTTTCAGCCGCAAAAAGCTTAAAAAAGAATTATCGCAGCCCTCGATCGCTACGGTCCGCGAAATTTCGCCTTTAGCTGATAGCTTATAGCCGACGGCTGAACGCTTACGTTTCCTGAAAGTCTATTTTCCCTGGGATTTGTAAAGCAGCAGTCCGATATATTTGTTTATAGGATTGCTCCGGGAAAGGAAAGATAGAGGCGGCTTCTTTCTTTCTCCGATCTTTTTAATCTCCCACAATAAATCACGATTATCGGGATCGCTTTTCAAGCCCGACTGAAAGGACTGTACCGCGTCTTTTTTCCTATTGCCTTTCAGATACGCCCTGCCCAGATTGAGGTAGAAGATAGGATAAAAAAACTCAGAGCCGAAGGGCACGGCGCCTTCGAGCGTTCTTATGGAATCTTCGCAGATCTTTATCCCTTCTTTTGGGTTGTCCTCTACAACAGATATAAGACAGCCGTAATACGATAGAAAGAAAGGATCGCCAGGATATGTATCAAGAGCATGCTTGAGGGTATTCAGCGCTGACTTGCCGTCTCCTCCTCTGAGCAACTGCTGGATTTCCCCAAAATATTCGGATTTCAATTTTGGCTTGACGGTCTTTTCGGCAACGAACTGGCCTGTAGCTGATTTGTGCTGTTTTTCCATGACGGAGGCAAGCCGGGCAGAAAAATCTTTCAGCTTCGCCAGATGAGCATAGTCTGATTTCATTTTAAATACAACTTCACCCTTTAAGTAAATATTTGTAATAATTTTGCATGTTTTTATGCCCATGTCTTCTGTTTGAACATGGTAGGTGATATTGTTCACAGTGATGTTGCTGCTGAATTCCGGAGAAAGTTTTGAGGTTAAACGAATCTCTGGTTTTGAAGGCATGCGACATTTTACCAGATATGTAAAAAATTTCCTATATCCATCACCTAGTTAATTATTTAGACGAGGGGATATATGTTGTTTCATGGAAAGGATCCGTGCGCTGGATATTGCTTCTCTGCAAACAATCACGTTACAATAATAACTTGCAAATATCTTTTCAACTTGTTAAGGAGAATCTATAGATGGCCATCGAACCGAACAAAGTGATCTATTCTATGATAGGAGTAAGCAAGTTTTACGATAAAAAGCCCGTGCTCAAGGACATCTATCTCTCATATTTTTACGGCGCAAAGATCGGCGTGCTCGGGCTGAACGGTGCGGGAAAGAGCTCGCTGCTTAGGATACTAGCAGGTACGGACAAAAGCTTTAACGGACAGACTGTTCTGTCGCCGGGGCATACCATCGGCATGCTCGAACAGGAGCCTGTACTTGATGAAACCAAAACAGTGCGGGAAATAGTTGAAGAGGGCGCGCAGGAGGCCGTCGACGCACTGCGGGAGTTTAACCGGATCAATGAGAAGTTTGCAGAGCCGATGACGGCTGAAGAGATGAATAAACTTATAGAAAGACAGGGCCAGGTGCAGGAAAAGCTGGACGTACTCGATGCCTGGAACCTTGATTCACGCCTCGAAATGGCGATGGACGCGCTGCGTTGCCCGGCCGGAGATACTCCGGTCAAGGTATTGTCAGGCGGGGAAAAGAGACGGGTGGCCTTATGCAGATTGCTCCTGAAAAAACCGGACATACTTCTACTTGATGAACCTACAAACCATCTGGATGCGGAATCCGTTGCCTGGCTTGAGCATCATCTTAAGGAATACGCCGGAACTGTTATAGCGGTCACCCATGACCGGTACTTCCTTGATAATGTGGCGGGCTGGATACTGGAACTCGACAGAGGACAGGGCATCCCCTGGAAGGGGAACTATTCCTCATGGCTTGAACAGAAGAAAAACAGGCTGCAGCAGGAAGAAAAGACAGAGAGCGAACGGCAAAAGACGCTTCAGCGCGAACTGGAATGGATAAATATGTCTCCGAAAGGCAGGCATGCAAAGGCCAAGGCACGAATCAGTTCATATGAGGCCCTCTTAAGACAGGACATAGAGAAAAGCTCCAAAGACCTGGAGATCTATATCCCACCTGGTCCCCGTCTGGGGAATGTCGTGATCGAGGCTGAAAGCGTGACCAAGGCATATGGAGAACAGGTGCTGGTAGACGGAATGTCTTTTGCTCTTCCGCCCGGGGGCATCATAGGGGTGATAGGTCCGAATGGAGCTGGTAAAACAACCTTGTTCCGTATGATTACGGGCCAGGAAAAACCTGATTCGGGGACAATAAGGATAGGCGATACAGTAAAGCTGGCATACGTTGATCAAAGCCGGGAAGCGCTTAATCCCGCTAAGACGATTTGGGAAGTGATTTCTGATGATCAGGATTCGATACAGCTCGGCAAAAAACAGGTCAATTCCCGTGCCTATGTGGCCCGTTTTAATTTTTCAGGCGCCGACCAGCAGAAAAAAGCCAGTATGCTTTCGGGAGGCGAACGCAACAGGGTGCACCTTGCCAGGATGCTGAAGGAAGAGGCCAATGTGCTCTTGCTGGATGAGCCTACCAATGACCTGGATGTCAATACCATGAGGGCTCTGGAAGAAGCGCTCGAAAACTTTGCCGGCTGCGCTGTCGTAATTAGCCATGACCGCTGGTTTCTCGACAGGATAGCGACGCATATTCTGGCCTTTGAGGGTGACAGCAAGGTTGTCTGGTTTGACGGGAACTATTCTGAATATGAGGCTGACAAAAAAGAGAGGCTGGGCGCTGCTGCCGACCAGCCCCACAGGATCAAGTACAGGCAGTTGACAAGGGAGTAAGCACCTGATGCAATTATTGCGGGGATATGTCAAAACAATTATAATGCCGCAACCCGGCTGGTGAACACAGGTATGAAAAAACAGGGAAGTCTTGCTCTCTTTCTTGTTATTGTATTTTTGTGTGCATATGGGGCCTCTTCCGAAAGCAGTCAAACAGGACAGATAACGGATGCAGGACTTGCTTTAAGCATTGAAAAGAAGACAAACGAATGGAGGGTTTCTTCAAGGAAAATACTTGCCGGCGAGCAGATATACTCTTCAGTCCTGGTGGAACGCTTCTACAAGGCCAGATATTACCAGCCGGCGTGGATTCATGATGGCCATCCGGTGCAGACCGCTGCACTTATAAAGGCTGTAGAAGAAGCTTATGGCGACGGGCTGACTCCGGAATACTATCACCTCAACCTTATAAAATCATTAACCGCCGGGGTGGAGAAGGACTTGGCATTTGACCGGGCAAAGTTGGCTGATCTTGATATTCTCCTTACAGATGCCTTTCTTACTCTGAGCTGCCACCTGTCAGGTGGATGCGCGAACCCCGCGACAAAAAAGACAGAATGGTTTGCAAAACAGCGCAGCGTGGATGTCTCCACCGTCCTTGAGCAGGCGCTCAGGGAAAAAAAGTTACAAGAGACACTGATGAAACTCCGCCCTGAACAGGGCTCATACGAGAGACTCAGGCAGGCACTTGCCCGATACAGGGAACTTTCAATAAAGGGTGAATGGCCGGTGGTTTTGGGAGGTACAGTCTTAAGAAAGAAAAGCGTTTCCGAAAGAGTTGCGGTGTTGAGAAAGAGGCTTTATGCCTCAGGCGATCTGGGGGCTGACGCAGTCAAGGGTGGAAATTTTTTTGAAGATAACCTGGAACAGGCGGTCATTGCCTTCCAGAAGCGTCATGGACTTAAAGCCGATGGTATTGTTGGACCCGCTACATTCAATTCCCTCAATGTTCCCCTTAAACAACGCATACGTCAAATTGAATTGAACCTGGAAAGGATGCGCTGGATACCCGACAATGTTGATCAAAATTCCATTGTCGTTAATATAGCGAATTTCGGTCTTGAGGTACTTGAGAAAGGGAAGCCTGTCCTCACCATGAAAGTAGTTGTAGGCAAACCTTTTCAACGGACCCCGGTATTTACGGCAAAGCTTATCAGCCTTGTCGTAAATCCCTCATGGAATGTTCCTGCCAGCATTGCGCGGAAAGAGATTGCTGAAAAAGATAAAAAACAATCCTGAATATCTTGCTGAACAAAATATTAAGGTATTGGTGGGTTCGGGATCCCAGACAAAGGAGCTGGACCCAAAAACAATTGACTGGTCCGGGATCAGCGCAAATACATTGGCATACCGGTTTCGCCAGGTGCCGGGCCCGCTGAACCCCCTGGGTCGCCTTAAGTTTATGTTGCCCAATAATTACGAGGTCTACCTCCATGACACCCCCTCTAGAAGTCTTTTTTCGGAGAGTGTGCGCACCTTCAGCCACGGCTGCATCCGTATTGAAAAACCCCTGGAACTGGCGGAATATCTTATGCGGGATGACTCCGACTGGACGCCGGAAAAATTGTCTGCGGCGATCAGTAAAGGCACTGAACAGGTCATCCCGATTCCTCATCCACTGGATGTCAATTTCCTTTATCTTACGGCCTGGGTTGATGAGGAGGGAGTTCTTCAGTTCAGAAATGACGTCTACAAAAGGGATACGCAGCTTGATGAGGTCCTTAGCAAAAAACCCTACTTTAAGTGACAGCCGGCATCTCCGGCCCGGCATGAAGACAGAACCCTGACAAATATGCTTTAATCGAGAAATGACAAAGACCGGACCGGTTCGCAGCAGGGAACGATTAAGAAGATTTCTCGAAAAGCGTTTTTCTCTCCGCTTTCATATGGTTATGATCCTTACCGGCACTTTCTTTGCCGGTCTTCTCGTTTCAAAGTTACTCCTGATTATGCATGTATACAATATGCTCATCAGATACCCGGTTGCCGTAATCTGCTCTTATCTCGCCTTCTTCGGCTTCGTGAAACTCTGGCTTGTCTATCTCTCTTCCTCTGCAGGCAGCAGGAGTCTAGTGAACAATGACTCTAACAGCAGCGACTGGAGCATTACTGACTTGCCCATCGATCTGCCATCCTCCGGCGGTCCTTCCTTCAGCGCCGGTGGCGGGTCTTTCAGCGGAGGAGGTGCTTCAGCCTCGTTTGATTCCATGGCTGAAGCGCCTGCGCAGGTCTTTACTGCAGGCGCTTCGGATTCAGACGGAGGTGTGGTCAGTAGCGTTGCTGATGGCGTAGGTGATGCGGCCTCAGGAATCTTCGATGATGATGGTGCGGTGCTGATCATCCTCGGCATACTCCTCGCGCTTGTATTCGGAGCGGGCATATATCTGATCTACCAGGCGCCTGTGATTCTCTCGGAGGCGGCTTTTCAGGCTGTTCTTTCCACGAGTCTTCTCCGAAGCATGAAGAAGATGTCCCACCCGGACTGGGTAGGAGGAGTACTGCGTACTACAATCCTGCCTTTTGCCGGCGTGATGGTAATCTCTGTCGCGACTGCCTGGGTGATCCATTCCGCGCATCCCGAAACTACGAAAATGACCGAGGTGCTCAGGCATTTTTACCTGAAATGGCTGAACTAGTGAAATCAGCCATAAATCATGAAGTGCATAAGGCGAATGATATGGCCGGGAAGCAGAGAAGGGGGAAGCACTACTTCTGAATATATCCTTCGATGAGAAGGTCCTCACCAACCCGTTTAGTTTTAAGGTCCCTGAGACGGTGAGCGTCAGTCAGTTTTCTGAAGGTTTTTCCTCCCACTGCAGGAAATGAATCTCTTCCTCCTATTATCTTGGGTGCTATAAAGAACATGACTTTATCCACTATCCCTGCTTCGAGACAGTAGGAGCTAAGGGAAGATCCTCCTTCCACAAGGACTGAAGTGATGTTGAGTCTGCCGAGTTTTTGCATCAGCCAGTTAAGGTCAAGTCTTTCGCTTTGATATTCAATAAAGGTAATCCCCTTTTCTCTGAACTTGTTCCACAATGAACACATCGGCATTCGGGCTTCTTGTCACTATTATTGTCTCAGGAGGACACGATGCTACCTGCGAATCCAATCCGGTTTCAAGGTGAGGGTCTATAATCACGCGAAAAGGATTTTTGTAGCCGGAGACCCTGCAGTTCAGCATGGGATTGTCTGCCTTGACAGTACCGATCGCTGTCATAACAGCATCGGAACGATCCTCTGAGCCTATGCACCATTTTCCTGGCTTTTTCACCTGTGATCCACTTGGACTCGCCCTCAGGGGTGGCGATTTTCCCATCCAGGGTCATAGCAATTTTCAGGACAACAAATGGAGTTCCTGTTGTAATGTACTTTATATAGGCTTCATTGAGATGCCTGGCTTTTTCCTCCAGGATCCCCGAAATTACCTTTATCCCGGCTTTTTCGAGTTCCGCAATCCCTTTTCCTGCGACCTTGGGGTTAGGATCTTTCATGGCAATGACAACTCTTCTTATGCCTGAGGCTATGATCTTTTGTGTGCAGGGAGGGGTCCTCTTGTCTATATGACAGCAGGGCTCGAGACTTACGTAAAGGGTTGAACCTGAAGCATTTTCCCCTGCCTTGTCTATAGCGATCACTTCAGCGTGCGGAGTGCCCGCCTTCCTATGGTAGCCTTCCGAGATTATCCTGCCATTTTTTACAAGAAGAGCTCCTACCATCGGATTCGGACTGGTCTTGCCTCTGGCGCGTTGTGCAAGTGTAAGGGTCCTCTTTATATAAAAAGTATCATCCATCAGCATGAAAGAATAACATAATTTCCTTTACTTGTAATAGATTAAACACTAAAATCTATATGTATTTCAAAAATGCTTTCGGCTGATAGTTATGATATAATCACTAGAGGAGGCAGGATGAACACCATATTATTGGGAATAATAGCAGCTCTTTTTTTAGTCATTGCAGTTTATCTTATCCCTTTGCTTTTGGAGTTGAAGAAGACGGTCATTTCCGTGAGAAATACTACTGAAAATAACCTTGACCCGGTGCTGGACGAACTCCAGCTGACGCTGAAAAGCATAAGGAGCATATCCGACAATGTCAATGATATCACCGGGGATGTGAAAGGTGTGGCCGATTCGATAACTGAAGTCAGCGCGAAGATATTTGCGGTCAACAGAGCCCTGGACGCGCTGGGTTCTGCTGCATCTGTCAGGGTAATGAGCCTCAAAGCCGGTCTTGCTGCCGCATCAACCTATTTATTGACCAATTTAATGAAGAAAGGAGACAGACAATGAGAGACGAAGGGTATAGTTCAGGTTCAGTGCTTTTATCATTTCTTTTGGGAGGTGTTGTCGGGGCTGGTCTTGCACTTTTATTTGCTCCGCAGTCAGGACGTGAAACAAGACAGAAGATCAAGGACCTGACAGACGACGTAAAGGACAAGACAACGGAATATGTAAGACAGGCAAAGGAAAAAGCCGCTTCAATCGTCGACGATGGCAAGGGATATTATGATGAAAAGAAGTCTATCCTGAAGTCGGCTGTAGAGGCAGGAAAAGAGGCTTACGAAAAAGAGAAGGAGAAATACGCAAAGAGCTGAGATGCATGAGCTTTCGATTGCACAGAACCTTCTCGATATAGTATCAGCGCAATGTCTTAAAGATGGTTTTAAGGAAATTGAATCCATTAATATCAAAATAGGAAAGGCATCAGGTATTATGCCTGATGCCTTGAGTTTTGCCTTTGATGCGATAAAAACAGATACCATTGCCAAAAATGCGTCCCTGAATATTGCGGAGATTCCTGTAACAGGGTTTTGCAGGGATTGCAATTCTGCATTTACCGTTGAAGAAGAATATGTTCTCTGCTGTCCTTCCTGCAAGAGCTCTTCTTTTGTGATGACAGCAGGCCGGGAACTGGATATAGTGGACATGGAAGTTTCCTGAAATTAGCTGTCAGCCTTCGGCGGTCAGCTTTCAGAAAGAAAAGGTCGAAAAAGAATGACAAAGGACCAAACTTGCTTATGGTCCCGGCAGATTATACTTTTGCTTATTGCTTATTGCTGACAGCTGATAGCTTGCTAAATAACCCGTAAAGGAGAAATCAGACATTGAAGGTCAAAGTTGCGACGAAAATACTGGAAGCGAACGACCGCATAGCGCTGGAAAACCGAAGGCTTTTTGATAAGGAAGGGCTTTTTGTTATTAATCTTATGAGCGCTCCCGGCGCAGGTAAGACCTCTATCCTTGAGAAGACGCTTTTGCATGACAGCGGTTTGAAAATTGGAGTAATAGAGGGCGACATTGCCGGCAGTGATGACGCTGAGAGGATTGAAAAACTTGGGGCCCCGGTTGTGCAGATAAATACAGGCGGGGCGTGCCATCTTGACGCTAATATGATCTATGAGGTATTGAACGATCTGCCTCTCAATGAAATAGACCTGCTTGTTATCGAAAATGTCGGCAACCTGGTCTGTCCGGCTGAATTTAAGGTAGGAGAAGATATCAAGGTCATGCTCCTCAGCATAACAGAAGGCCACGATAAGCCCCTCAAATATCCCCTTATGTTCCAGGAATCATCGGCCTTGTTGCTGAACAAGATAGACCTGGCGCCTTACCTGGACGTTGATATTGACAAGATCAGGAGAGATTCCTTGTCCCTGAATCCGAAGCTGAAGATATTTGAGGTCTCCTGCAAGACAGGGCAGGGCATTCCTGAATGGATCGACTGGATCAAAACAAAGGCAGGAAGGGCTTAGCAGGGCGTCCGTTATTTTTTAATGTTTTTTTTTGTGTGTCATTCCCTCAAACGAAGCGCGCCTGCCTGTCCGGCAGGCAGGTCCGGAAGTATTTCTAACAAGTCGGAATGACAGAAATTCATGCCACTGTGTGAGCCCGAGGCGCTTCTAAGCGAGACCAAGGCAAGCTAATTTGAGGTCAAATTCACCAATGAAAGAAAAGATCCCATATAAAGAAGGCGAAGAGGTGATGCTGCTGGTTGAGGCCTTTACCGACCTGGGCGTCAACGTGATCATCGACGGCAGATATGAGGGCTTGCTCTATAAGAGTGACGTTTTCCGGGAACTGTCGATCGGAGAACAGCTGGAAGGTTATATAAAGAAGATAAGAGAAGACAACAAGATCGATGTGACCCTGAGAAAAGGCGGACTTGAAGATATAAAGGACGCCAGGGAAACCATCCTTGCAAGCTGAAAGAACATAATGGTTTTCTGCCGTTGTCTGACAAAAGTAGTCCTGAGGTGATAAGAGAAACGCTGCAGATGAGCAAAAAATTATTCAAAAAAGCGGTCGGCGGACTGTACAAAGATAAAATTATCGAAATGCAGGAGGACGGCATTTCGCTCAGAAGATAATTATATGGAAATAAAAGACAAAGTGATATTCGTACCCGCGGTAAGGAGGGGTTCCTCGATATGAGGACTCGGCAGTGCAACCGGCAAAATGTTCGTTCCACTAACAGGGCAAAACAGGCTGCGTACAATGTCACGGTCTTTTTTGATGATTAACTTTCTGCAAACCGATTTTAATCCATGATGACTTCGGGCTGGCCTTAGCACCTAAATCCGAAATATAATATTGAGTCAGGTATGTTATGGTGGGTATTCAACAAAAATGAAAGAGGTAAGAATCTCACGTCCTTCCTGAAACCCCTGCGTATTGTGATGATTCTCAACTGTAGCGATTTCGAGCGTTAATGGACACCATTCGTCGAGTGTATCTCGCAATGCACAGCAAGAAAGATGCCTTAAAATCTAAAGTTGTAGATGTTGTCAACAAATAGAATTGTCCGGTTATGGAGCACATAAACTGTCCGGTCAGTAGCTATTGAATATCAGGCAACTTTTTTATTGCAGTTGGAGACCTCCTTCCCTTTGGAATTAAAGGACGCCAGTTTTCTGTGTCCGTGGAATATGGCGATGGTTTTGTTTGTATAGCGATGAACACGGACCTTCACTTTAACGTAGTGAAAGCGGTACTTATCGGGCTGAATCTGGAGGGTCATACCATCGAATTTGACACAATTGTCATTACCAACCGTACGCTCATACTGTTCGCAGAGGGTGTCTTGAAGAGGTGTTCCGACCCATGGCACGAACATGCTGGCTGACTCCTCTGGGGTCACAGCAAACTCCTCGTTAAAGGCAGGCATATAAACGTCACGGATATAGACATTGGCTTGTTTAATTTCCGTGATGCCGGCAAGGGCGAGTTCTTTGACAAGCCTCTCCTGGTGGGTACGAAAGGCGCGTTCAGAGCGTCCACGGGCCTCGGGAGAGTAAGCCGGAATCATCTCAATCCCTAACTGCCTCATGGCACGACCGAACTGAGTCAGATTCTCCTTGTCCACTTTCTTCCCCGCCTCAGGGGTATGCCAGTAGTGGCTGCCGCGATCAGTATAAAGTGAGGCAAATACTCCGTGCTTGTCGATGACCTCATTGACTCCCTGAAAACTGCTCTGAGTCCCTTCTTCCTCGACAAAGAACATCGAGTAATGTTCACTGGAAGCATCATCCATCGTTACTATCAGATCCCATAACTTCCCTGGTACCCACTCATGCTTGGAGCCGTCCTGATGCAGCATCATTCCGATATACGGAGCCCGTGGTCGCTGTTTCCGGTGAGTTCCCTTGAGGGAAGCCTTAGACACAAGCCCCCTGCCCTGCAGGGTATTCTTTACCCATGTGTAGCTTCTGAGACCTCCGTGAGACCTCTGATACCAACTGTAAAAGTGTTTAACTGTAAATCCCTGATACCGGTTGTTGTATAAATCTGCCAGGGCTATTATCTCATCAACCGGCGCACTACGGTGCGATATTTGTCCTAAACGCCTATCTACAAGCCCTTCCATCCCCTCCTCCTCATATCTGACCAGATATCGCCGATACGTGCGGTCGCATACCCCAAGCAGTCTTGCAGCCTCCTCCTGTGTCAATCTCCCCTTTTTCCATCCTTCATATGCCTCCTCAAATCTCATCTTCCGTACCTCCTGTAGTATTTCTGTCCTTTTCATGGATGGCTCTCCTCTCTTGCCATCCAATTTTAACCGGACAGTTTATGTGCTACAGATACGGACAGTTTACTTGCTCGCTACAAAAACTAAAGTTATAGTTTGACAGCCTGCAAGGTTAGTGATATAAAGGAGTTAAGATGCGATCCAGACAAAGCTAAACCGTCCGTAAGGATGGGACAGAAAGCGACGGGTCTTAACAATAAGATGGCCGAGCTGCCGAAGGAGAAATAACCTTTTGGTAAGCTCGGCTTTTTTGCTTGTGGTGACATTTGCAGTGACCTTTTACTGTCAACCTGGGCTGTAAGAAATTATCTAGTGTTCCAGAAGTGAAGCCTTCGGAATTATTCCAACTTCTATCTAATGCAAAGGAGGTGATTCAACGACAGGAAAGGCGGTTTAAATGATGATATAAAAACTAAATAAAGGAGGTGATTCAACCGCAAGAAGGAGATTTAAATAATGCAATATAAAAATTTCAATAGCGGAATATGTGCAAGCATTGAGAAAGGTACTTAGACCTGGAGTGGAGTCTATCAAGGAGGAAAAAGATCATGCAAAAGAAAATACCTGTAGTTTTAGTTATTTTGTTTATTGTTTCTGTCATAGGAGTAAGTGCTTCAGCGCTGACTCAAACAGAGCAGTTGGGCAAGTCCATTTTCTTCGACACAAATCTTTCTTTCAACAGCAACCAGTCCTGTGCCGCATGTCATGCCCCCGAGTCGGGCTGGACCGGCCCTGATCCTGCTATCAACTCAGGCGGCGCCGTGTACGAAGGCTCGATCTCCGCTAGGTTCGGCAACCGCAAGCCGCCGTCAGCTGCATATGCAACACCTAGCCCGATTCTTCACTTCGTGATTCAGAAAAAGGAAGCCCTCTTCATCGGCGGAAATTTCTGGGACGGCAGGGCAACCGGTGAGAGGCTCGGCAATCCTTCTGCTGAACAGGCCCAGGGACCTCCCCTGAACCCGCTTGAGCAGGCACTCAGTTCGTCGGCTGACGTGATCAACATAATCTGCGGGGGTACCTATGGCGGCCTGTTTACGAATGTTTGTGGCTCCGATGCCTGCAACCCGGCAAATGTAAGCGCTGCCTATGATTGTGTTGGCCTTTCAGTCGCTGCGTACGAGGCATCGCCGGAAGTGAACCAGTTCAGCTCCAAGTACGACGCTTTCCGCAACGGACTGGTTAAGTTGACGAAAGAGGAGAAGCAGGGAATGAACCTCTTCAAGTCAAAAGGCAAGTGTGCAAAATGCCATGTCCTCGACGTCGGGGCAAATGGTGAGGCGCCGCTTTTCACCGACTACACATTCGACAACCTGGGCGTTCCGAGGAACCCTAACAACCCCTTCTACAGTGAGCCCGCCTTCAACCCTCTGGGCTTTTCCTGGATCGATCTGGGTCTGGGCGGCTTCCTTGCATCACGCATAGACTACCAGCAGTTCGCAGCTGTGAACAACGGCAAAATGAAGGTGCCCACCTTGCGCAACGTCGATAAATGGGACCCGGTCCTGGGCACACAGTCGAAGGCTTACTCACACAACGGCTACTTTAAGACCCTCAAACAAATAGTCCACTTTTACAACACCCGGGACGCCAAGCCCCCGTGTTTAAATGCCTTTACTCCTGTGGAAGATGCGATAGCACAAGGATGCTGGCCAGTGCCCGAGGTACCTGTAAACGTGAATATGAAGGAATTAGGCAACCTTCACCTGACTGAAGCCCAGGAGAACGCGATCGTCGCGTTTCTCAAAACTTTGAGTGACGGCTTCATACCGTAAACCTGAGAAAGAATTGCGGGGTGGGTGTGAATCCTCACCCCGCCTTTTTTGACGAAGGAGTAACAAACGCGTTTCTTAGTTGGAGGTAAAATAAAGATTTTCGTCGAATTTTTTCAACGAGATTTAAGGATGACCGTGCTTTAGAGTTAAACTTTTTTGGTCTACCAAAGTTTTCTCTCATCATTAACAAAAACAAACAGAGACCGCCTTTCGTCGGCAGCCGGGTTTTATGCAAAAAGAGTTTCCCTCCGTCGATAACCCGAACCACCTGAATAATTACCTTTGTGATGACCGTTATGAGATGGTTAATGAATGGCTTTTTTGCGTCAAAATACATGCAGAATTACACGGAAAGAGGTGTAAATGAAATATATTGCAACCAATATTAGAAAACTTCCAAAGAAAAGATTGATCCTTTGCAGGATGCGCTGCGAGATGAATTTTTTGGCCCAGAAGATGAACAGCGAAAGTCCGGCAAGATAGGAGGCAAGGCCAAGGCTGCCGGCTGCAGAGAAATGAGACCGCGATCTCTGAAGTAAAATTGGTGATCAACCCGATATCTTTGAATATCTTTACGCCTGAAAGCCACCATAGTATCATCATGGGATTTGTCGCTGAAAGCGATAAGCCTCCGAGAAAGGCCCATCTTTTCCTTTTCAGGTGATCAGGCCTATAACTGATTGCCTCATTCTTTAAACTGTGCCTGATACTTACTATGCCGAGTACTGTAAGGATCACCCCGCCTGCCAACCAGAAAACAGCCATCACTTTTTCTTCTTCCAGAAAAGGTGCGATGCCGAAAAAGGCTATGGAACCATAGAACACATCAGCGGTAAAGGCGCCGCATACAACCATCAGGGAAGTCTTCAGGTGGCCGTTAATCGACCGCCGCACTACCTCGACCTGGACGGGTCCGGTGGGAATTGCAGCGAGGAATCCCAGAAGATACGCTGATATGAGGAATACGGTATAGTTCATGGCGAAAATTGACTTTCTATTATAGCCTGAAAGCGGAGGACAAAGGTGTTTTCTGGGATACAGATGAGGACTTTACGTAATATGGATACTTATCGCCGGTTGCAATAAAGGCTTTTCCCCCGATAGCCCTCATCTTTACTATGAGATATAACGACGCCTCAGTTTATGCGCCGAAAAATGCGCGTGAATTATTTGAGCTGATTGGACAGGGATAATTGATGAGTGTCAGACCGTCGCTTCTCTTTGAAGCACACTGTGCTAAAATGTCTTAAATAGTGGAACAGGAGGCAGACGAATGGCAAAAAAGAGGTTATGTGATTGCGGTTCAGTGGCGGATTGGGCCGAGATAGGCAGCACGTGGATATGCGTGGCATGCAGAGACAAGGACGTAAAAAAGAATATAGCTGAGTTTAAGAAGGCCTTGGGAAACTGGAACGGACGGAGAGGGCCTTATACATGCTTAAAGTCAATACCCTTGCAATCACAAATTTGTTGAACAAGTTGAAAGTGGCGGTTAATAAGATTGAAGTATAGGTGAGACATTGCAAGATATGTAAAGAGGCGCGCAGGAGTAGACGATGCCCTGCTGATCATCCATGCGAGCCTGAAAGCAAAACAATGAATATGCTTTAGCAACATATAGTTTTCCTGTCGCCATTAAATGACCTTTTTTCTGCATTTATACCTGCACTTATGCAACAATAAATTGTAGTCCCCGGTTCCTTATTTGAAGTATACTTTTTACGAGGACTATACGGGAATGTCAGCGGGCTTAATAATTTGAGGAATTTGAATTCAGGGATTGCTTCCGAGGTCGTATTTATGACCCGGGGGCTGACAAAGATTTACGAAATGGGTGAGGTGAAGGTGCAGGCCCTTCGGGGAGTCGACCTTGAACTCTACAGCGGGGAACTGGTTGTACTGCTGGGTCCGTCGGGCAGCGGGAAATCAACTCTCCTGAACATCCTTGGTGGTCTTGATACTGCTACTGACGGCAAGGTGACCTATCGCAATAAAGACCTCACGAAGGCGACTGAACAGGAGCTTACGGAATACCGTCGGTTTCATGTCGGCTTTGTCTTTCAGTTCTATAATCTTATACCGAGCCTCACAGCGCTTGAGAATGTGGCGGTCGTGACAGAGATAGCGAATAACCCGATGAGGCCTGAGGATGCACTCGCGATCGTTGGTCTCAGCGACAGGCTTGACCATTTCCCTTCGCAGCTTTCAGGTGGAGAGCAGCAGCGGATAGCAATTGCGCGCGCCATCTCGAAAAACCCTGAAGTCCTGCTCTGTGACGAGCCGACCGGCGCCCTTGATTCAGCCACCGGTGTTGTGGTGCTTGAGGCCCTGGAGAAGGCCAACCGGGAGCTTGGGGCTACAACAGCCATCATAACCCATAATACCGACATCTCAGGCATGGCAGATCGCGTCATCCATCTCAGCAACGGCCTCATATCCGACATGACACGCAATGCCGCGAAGAAATCTCCCCGGGAGCTTCACTGGTGAAGAGGAATTCATGAAGGCGCTCGACAAGAAACTCTGGCGGGACCTCTGGCAGATGAAGGGCCAGGCGCTTGCATCGCCCTCGTTATTGTGAGCGGGGTGGCCACTTTCGTTATGTTCATCAGCACAATGGATACTCTTAATACAACGCGTGATGCCTTTTACCGCGATTACGGTTTCGCGGAGGTCTTTGCCTCGCTCAAGCGCGCGCCTGAGAGTGTCAGGAAAAGGATAGCGGAAATCCCCGGTGTGGACAAGGTTGAGACCCGGGTCGTTGCTGACGTGAAACTCGCTATCAGGGGATATGATGAGCCGGTGACAGCGAAGCTGGTCTCTGTCCCTGATGGTCCGCCCCCCCTTCTTAACAGGCTGTTCCTGAGAAAGGGACGAATGGTTGACCCGTGGAAGGAAAATGAGGTGGTTGTGAGCGAGGCCTTTGCAGAGGCGCATCGCTTCTCGCCCGGAGATACCTTCGGAGCGGTCATCAACGGCAGATGGAAGACTCTTGTAATAGTCGGTCTTGCACTTTCTCCTGAGTTTGTGCTCCAGGTCAAGCCAGGGGCGATCAGCCCGGACTACAAGCGATACGGCATACTCTGGATGGGCCGTTACACTCTCGAAAAGGCCTATGATATGGACGGCGCCTTCAATGATGTCGCGCTGACCCTGACCAGGGACGCCAGGCTTGAAGACGTCCTGGTCCGTCTGGACAGTGTCCTGGCAAAGTATGGCGGACTCGGCTCATACGGCAGGAAAGACCAGATGTCCAACCGTTTTCTGAACGAGGAGTTCCGGCAGCTCCAGAGGAGCGCGAACATATTTCCTGCTATCTTCATCAGTGTTGCTGCATTCCTCCTGAACATAGTCATCAGCAGGACTGTGAGCACTCAACGTGAACAGGTAGCTGCCCTCAAGGCCTTCGGCTACAGTAATCTGCAGGTCGGCATACACTATGTGAAGCTGGTGGTCATGATCGTTCTGATCGGAGTTGCAGGAGGGACGGCTGCCGGTGTCTGGCTTGGGAAAGGGCTTGGCGGGATCTATATGGAATTTTATCGTTTCCCATCCCTGAAATATGAACTCCATCCTGAGGTAGCTGTTACCGCGGGACTCATAACCCTGGCATCTGCTGTCCTGGGGACCGTGCACGCGGTCTGGAAGGCCTCAAAACTCCCGCCTGCGGAGGCTATGCGGGCGGAGCCGCCCGCGCACTACCGGAAGACGGTCCTCGAGTATCTGCTGCCCGCCTCCCTGCTCTCACAGCCCTCGCGGATCATTGCGCGCAATATCGAGAGGAAACCTGTAAAGTCTTTATTTTCGGTCATCGGCATAGCCCTTGCCTGTGCTATTATGATTACAGGCGGTTTTTTTCAGGACGCCTTTGATTACATGGTGGATATTCAGTTTAAGCGCTCTCAGAGGGAGGACATGACCGTCACCTTTATCGAACCGACTTCAAGAAAGGCTGTTTACGACCTCATGGGTATGAGAGGCGTTGAATATGCAGAGGTCTTCAGGTCTGTGCCGGTGCGTATGAGATACCAGAACCGCAGCTACCGGACCTCTATACAGGCCCTTGAGCAGGGCAGCCGTCTTCATCTTTTGCTCGACATGGACCTTAAGCCTGTAGTTCTCCCTGCCGCAGGCATTGTAATGAGCGACTATCTTGGGAAAATCCTTGGCGTCAGACCAGGGGACATGCTGACGATAGAGGTCCTTGAGGGCAGCAGGCCGGTCAAACAGGTCCAGGTTGCAGGACTGGTCAAGCAGTATATCGGCGTGATGGGGTACATGGACCTGGCTGCTCTCAACCGCCTGATGCGTGAGGGAAGGGCTGTTTCCGGCGCATACCTTTCCACTGACTCACTCTATCAGAAAGAGATTTACCGGGAACTCGTCGAGATGCCGCGAGTTGCCGGCACTGAGGTAAGGAAAGACGAGATACGCAATTTCTACGAAACCCAGGCAGAGTCCATGCTCTTCTTCACCTTCGTGGCAACGCTCCTTGCGGGAGTAATTGCCTTCGGCGTCGTCTATAACAGCGCGAGAATCAATCTTGCTGAACGGAGCCGCGAACTGGCCAGTCTCAGGGTGCTCGGTTATACCCGGGGAGAGATATCCTACATACTGCTTGGCGAACTTGGGCTGCTCACCCTTGCGGCCATTCCGTTCGGCTTCCTGATAGGAAGGGGCCTCTCTGCCTATATTGCGAAAGCTCTGGAGTCGGACCTCTTCCGCATACCGCTGGTGATTGAGCCGGGGACCTATGCGCTGGCTGCCGCAGTTGTGCTGGTATCTGCCTCTGTATCGTCCCTTATAGTGCGGCACAGGCTCGATCATCTGGACCTTGTGGCGGTCCTGAAGGCAAAGGAGTAAGATGCATAAAAAACAATCAAAAAAACTGAATAATTTCTGACAGGAAAAGACTTATGAAGGTGAATATAAGAAGACGGATCGCTGTCGTGACTGTTATCGGACTTGTCATCCTGGCGGTCGTCTATGGGTTCATGCCAAAGCCTGTGCCTGTGGACGTTAAGAAGGCTGTGCGCGGTCCTCTCAGGGTAACAATCGATGAAGAAGGAAAAACACGGGTCAGGGACCGTTTCGTCGTCTCTTCCCCGGTCAGTGGTTATATGCGGCGTGTGGAACTGGAAGTTGGAGACCGCGTGAGCAAAGGTCAGACTCTCGTTTCCCTGGAGCCTGCGCGGTCGAGTGTGCTCGATCCCAGGAGTCGCGCGGAAGCGGAAGCAGCTGTCTCTGCAGCCAGGGCGGCGCTGAAGACTGCCGAGGAGAACAGCCGTGCTGCAGCCGCAGATGCGGAGTATGCCGGACAGAAGCTCGAACGGAACAGGACGCTGGTTGAGAAAGGATATGTCGCCAGGGACCTTTTTGACCAGTCTGTATCAGAGGCCAAACGCACAGAGGCCAACCTTCTCTCCGCAAATGCCTGCTGTTCAAACGGCCCGGGCCCAGCTGGAAAAGGCGCTGGCAACACTCCGCTACTATGAAGTCGGAGGGGTCCAGTGATAACGGGCAAGGTCATCGCAGTGCGTACCCCGTGACAGGAAGCGTGCTTAAAATACACCATGAGAGCGAGGGGGCGGTAAATGCGGGCGACCCGCTTATCGATATCGGCGATCCATCTCAACTGGAAGTCAAGGTCGAGGTCCTGTCTGCGGATGCAGTGAATATCAGACCAGGGACCAGCGTGCTCTTTGAAAGATGGGGAGGGGATAAGCCTCTCACGGGGAAAGTTACGATAGTGGAACCTGAGGCCTTTACAAAAGTATCGAGCCTTGGAGTGGAGGAGCAGCGTGTATTGGTCATTGCAGACATAACCTCTCTTCCCGAGAGCTGGCAAAGACTTGGAGACGAATACCGGGTCGAGGCCAGCTTTATTGTTTGGGAGGGTGACGATGTGCTTCAGGTCCCTGAAAGCGCGCTCTTTCGCAAGGACTCCGGATGGGCGGTCTTTGTGATGAAGGACAAAAAGGCCCGTCTGAGGGAAGTCCAGGTCGGACACAGGAACGGTTTGGCGGCAGAGATCATATCGGGAATTTCTGAAGGTGAGACAGTCATTATCTATCCTGATGAATCGATAAGAGACGGCGTCAGAGTACGGATACGATGATGAACCGAGTAGAGTCTGTTTATATAGACGCCTTTTTTTGTCTGTCATTCCGCCTTGTCCGGAATCCTTCCGGTGGCTTTAAGGAATGATTCCCGATATGATTCTCTGTAATCTCAGTGGTTAATTGCGTTGTCGTGTTAAAATACTGAAGGAGTTTTAAATGCCTGAGTTAATCAATTTAATACGGTATTATAATTTCATGGCCGGAGTGCTGTCGCAGCAGCAGTCAGACCCTTTATGCCGAAAATGCAAGGCCTTTGCCAATACTTCCGGAGAGGATTAAAGAAGGCATGCTGGAATTGCAGAGTTCGCAGGCAGATGAACTTCGCTTGCTTGCAGGCAGAGTATCTGCATATACTGAAGGAATCGCGTGAAAAAATAACACTTATAGAAACTCCTCTGGAATGCCGTCGGGCAGAAGAAGGCCGGCAACTGCAGGATGCCGGAGGGCGTCTGCTTTATAAAGGTCCCCAAGATGATTCTGGATAAACTATAGGACAAGCCCGGAGATTTTGGTATGGAGCGGGCGACGGGATTCGAACCCGCGACTTTCAGCTTGGGAAGCTAACACTCTACCACTGAGTTACGCCCGCAACATTGTTTTATAAATCAGAATATTATGAAATGTCAAGAAAGGTGATAAAATTATTTGCAGCCTGTTTCCATGACTGGACCAGCAGTAAATAGAACAGGATGCTATTTATACCTCTCTTTTGGTATAATCTCTGCACATTTAAGGAACATATTTGAAGTTCTTAGTTTTAGCCATTTTTTAGTTATTCAAGAGTTAAGAAATGCTGACTCCCTCTGACTCGTTGATAATGAAGAGTTTGCCGGAGTGGTGGAATTGGTAGACACAAGGGACTTAAAATCCCTCGTTGGCAACAACGTACCGGTTCGAGTCCGGTCTCCGGCACCATGTATTGGAAATTTTTTGCAGATCAATTATTTTAATAGTTTTGGAATTGCCTGTTTATTCTTCGTCCTTCAGTAAAGTCTGTGTTATAATTAATAAAATTTGATTTGAGGTTTAATATATGCCTGAAAGTATAAAAAAAGCCATATTCCCGGCAGCAGGGCTTGGCACACGATTTCTTCCTGCAACAAAAGCGTCTCCAAAAGAGATGCTGCCGATAGTCGATAAGCCGATGATTCAATATGGGGTCGAAGAGGCGATTGCGTGCGGCATAAACGAGTTCCTGATTATTACCGGAAAGCATAAGAGGACTATTGAGGACCACTTCGATTGCGCTTTCGAACTGGAAGACAATCTGAAAAAAAGCGGAAAACATAAGCTGCTGGAAGAAATAAACAGATTGAGCAATATCAATATAGCATATATACGGCAGGGTTATGCCCTTGGCCTTGGTCATGCTATTTTGTGTGCGAAACCTTTTGTTAAAGAGGAGCCGTTTGCAGTGATTTTGAGTGACGATATCATTCCTCCGGAAGACACGCTCTTGCGTGATATGATAGCGCTTTTTAAGAAGCTCAAAAGTCCTATTCTTGCACTTCAGAAAGTCCCCATGGCAGAAATTCACAGGTATGGCGTCATAGATGGCGTCAGGGAGAGTGAAGGGGTATATAGAGTAAATAATCTTATTGAAAAACCCAGTCAGGAAAAAGCGCCGTCCGACCTTGCGATTATCGGCAGATATATACTTACACCGGACATATTCGAGGTGCTTGCAGATGCAAAACCCGGCAAAGGCGGAGAAATACAGCTTACAGACGCTATCCGTACTTTACTGAAATCAAGGCCGGTATACGGGTTTCTTTTTGAAGGAAAGAGGTACGATGCCGGAGATAAACTCGGATACCTGAAAGCTACGATAGATTTTGCAATCAGAAACCCTGAACTCTCCGGGGAATTCAAAAAACATATACTCAAGGTTGCAAAAAAAATAAGCTCAGATAAATTGTAAGAAATGATTATTTCGATTATGATCTGCAACATCTGCAGAATTCAATAAAGAGGAGGCGGGATGGCAGAAAAAGATAAAGACAATGATTTAGTTGATAAAGAAGCTCAGATTCCCGGTAATATTCCGGTTCTTCCTGTAAGGGACATTGTGGTTTTTCCTTATATGATAATACCACTTTTTGTAGGCAGGGAGATATCCATAAAGGCGATAGAGCACGCTCTCAGTTCAAACAGGATGATACTCCTTTTGACCCAGAAGGATTTAAGCATCGAAAACCCGGTGTCCGCTGATCTTTATAATACAGGCACGGTTGGAATGATTATAAGGATGCTGAAGCTGCCTGACGGGAGAGTAAAAGTTCTGGTGCAGGGCTTGTCCAAGGCAAGGGTCACGCATTTTACCCAGTCTGAGCCTTTTATAGCTGCTGATATTGAAAAGATCGAGGACGTAAAGCTTCCTTCCTTGAATATCGAGGATGAGGCCCAGATCAGGACTGTCAAGGAACAACTTGATAAGGCTGTTTCATACGGCAAAACAATCCTGCCTGATATTATGGTTGTTATTGAGAACCTTGATGAACCTGGAAGACTCGCTGATTTGGTCGCGTCGAATCTTGGCTTAAAAACTGATCAGGCGCAGGAGATTATCGAGATATCAGATCCGATTCAGAGATTGAAACGCGTCAGTGATATTTTAGGCAGAGAAATAGAACTCCTTATTGTTCAGCAGAAGATCCAGTCTGAAGCAAGGGGAGAGATAGACAAGACACAGCGGGAATATTATTTGAGAGAACAACTGAAAGCCATACAGAAAGAACTCGGAGACTTTGATGAAAGGGCTGACGAGGCAAAAGAGTTCAGAAAAAAAATCGAAGAAGCCAGGATGCCTGAAAAAGTGCTGAAAGAGGCTGAAAAACAGCTGAAGCGGCTTGAGAAAATGCATCCTGACAGCGCAGAGTCAGCTACCATAAGAACGTATCTTGACTGGCTTGTGGAACTTCCGTGGGCCAAGAGCACAAAAGATAAATTGGATATAAATGCTGCAAAGAAAGTTTTAAACGACGACCATTACGACCTTGAGAAAGTCAAGGAAAGAATACTCGAATATCTCAGCGTCAGAAAGATCAAGGAGAAGATGAAAGGGCCTATCTTATGCTTTATCGGACCTCCCGGTGTCGGTAAGACTTCCTTGGGAAGATCGATCGCAAGGGCGCTTGGAAGAGAATTTGTCCGCATGTCGCTTGGCGGGGTCAGGGACGAAGCAGAAATCAGAGGCCATAGAAGAACATATGTCGGCGCATTGCCGGGCCGGATAATACAGGGCATAAAGCAGGCCGGGACCAATAACCCTGTTTTTATGCTGGACGAAATAGATAAGGTAGGAACGGATTTCAGAGGCGACCCTTCATCAGCGTTGCTTGAGGTGCTCGACCCTGAACAGAATTTTGCGTTTGCGGACCATTACCTGACTGTGCCCTTTGATCTGACGAACGTAATGTTCATAACTACCGGCAATCTTGCCGATACAATTCCCGGTCCTCTCAGGGACAGGATGGAGATCATATATCTGTCAGGATACACAGAGGAAGAAAAACTCGGTATTGCAAAGAAATATCTCCTGCCGAAGCAACTGGGGGAGCACGGTCTTACCAGCAAAATCGTAAATATTGTGGATACGGGCCTCAAACTTTTGATATCGCAGTATACGAGAGAGGCTGGAGTGCGGAACCTTGAAAGGGAAATAGCCAACCTCTGCAGAAAAGTCGCAAGACGCATAGCTGAGGGGAAAGAAAAGAAATTTGAGATTACTTCGAAAAATCTTCATAATTTTCTCGGCTCTCCCAAATTTTTGCCTGAAGAGGAGATGGAGCATGATGAAGTCGGTGTTTCTACCGGACTCGCGTGGACAGAGGCCGGAGGGGACATTATTTACATAGAAGCTACGACCATGAAGGGCAAGGGGCAGCTTACCCTGACGGGCCAGTTGGGCGATGTCATGAAGGAGTCTGCCCAGGCAGCGCTCAGTTATATCCGTTCCAAGGCCCAGATACTGGGTATCAGTGAGGACGTGTTCGCCCAGACAGATGTTCATATACATGTGCCTGCCGGCGCGATCCCTAAAGATGGACCTTCTGCCGGCATTACGCTTGCGACGGCTTTGGCCTCTGTTTTTACCGGAAAACCTGTCAACAAGAACATTGCCATGACAGGAGAAGTGACCCTGAGAGGAAGGGTGCTTCCCATTGGAGGCCTCAAGGAAAAGTCTCTTGCCGCCAAACGGATGGGCATAAAGAAGATAATTTTACCCAAAAGAAACAAGAAAGATATTGATGATATTCCAAAATATATTAAAAAAGATATGGAATTTATTTTTGCCGATACCATGGACCAGGTACTGAAAGTGGCTTTGATAGATAAAAAGAAAGGCAAGAAATAGGTAACCGAAAAAGGGGCGGATGCAAAAGATGTTATTTATTTTTTACAGCGCCCCTTCATCTTTGCTAGTACGGCAGATTCTATTGGTTATGAAGCTTTCTGACGCAGGGGAGCTTTCCCTTCTGGAAATTCTCAGAAAACGCTTTGGGAAAAAATCCAGGGCCGTCAGTCTGGGCATCGGGGATGATTCCGCGGTAATTCGTCCGAAGGATTCTCACCTGCTGCTTACCACCGACATGATGGTTGAGGATGTACATTTTGATCTCTCCTGGACAACTCCCTTTCAGCTTGGGTTTAAGCTTGTTTCTGTAAATGTCAGCGATATATTCGCTATGGGCGGGAAGCCTGAATATCTGCTTCTTAACTTTTCTGCGGGCAAGAGATGCCACGCTTGCTTTTTTCACCGGATTTTTTGACGGCATAGAAACGGCGATGAAAAAATACAGGATTTCGCTGATAGGCGGCGATATATCAGCTTCAGAAAAGGTCGTATTGTCGGCAACAGTGATGGGATATGCCGGAAAATATCTCTCCAGAAAAGGCGCCAGGGCAGGAGACCGGATATATGTAACAGGACATATCGGTGATGCTGCCTGCGGGCTCGGACTGATGAAAATTGTCCGAAAAAAAGTTGCAATAGAACTGGGCAAAAAACAGAAATTCCCTTTGCCCTGGGACGTTGTGTCTCCTCTCATAGAGAGACATCTGATGCCGACTGCAAGAGACCCTCGCGGGTTTAAAAAAATGGCCACCGCCATGATCGATATCAGCGATGGGCTGATGATAGACCTTTCAAGGCTCTGCAAGGAAAGCAGGGTCGGCGCGCTTGTGTATGCAGACAAAATCCCTTTATCAAATGAACTGAAAAAAGCGGCCGGACATCTTGGCCTTTCCCCTCTTGATCTTGCATTGGGCGGTGGAGAAGATTATGAACTGCTGTTCACGGCCCCTGCAGGAAAGAAGGTCAAAGGCCGTTGTATCGGAGAAATCATAAAGACCGGTTTATTCCTTGTTGATGAAAAGGGTCAAAAGAGAAAAGCGCCGATAAAAGGATATCAACATTTTAAACTTTAGAGAAAAACTCAGACAGATTCTGGTAATCAAGGAATCACCGCATAAAATGGCAACAGCTTTCGCAGTAGGTGTATTTATCGGCATGTCTCCTCTGCTCGGACTTCACACAGTCCTTGGTCTTCTTGGCTGCCTGGCTATTCAGACTGAACCGGGTAATTACCCTCGTTGGAGTGTTTGTAACAAATCCCTGGACTATTGTGCCTATCTATTCCTTTGGCACATGGATTGGGGCAAAAATCATAGGAATGCATAAAGTCATCCCTGTGATCGACTGGACTGAGATTACATTCCTTGGTTTTCTGAAAGAATTTCGTCCCCTGCTGCTTCCCTTTCTATAATCGGCAGCACTGCGCGTAGGTCTGGTATCGGCGGTCGTGAGTTACTTTATCCTCTACAATGCGGTAAAGAAGTATCGTGGGTAAGGTCTCACTCCTGAGTCTCGGCTGCCCCAAGAATCTCGTTGATTCCGGGAAACTTCTTGAAAAACTGAAGGAGCGGGGGATTTTTTATTCTTCAAAACCAGAGGAATCGGATATTATGCTGATCAATACCTGCGGGTTTATCGAGAGCGCCAAAAAAGAGTCTATAGAAGAAATATTGAAATTATCAGGCATTGAAGGGGAAAGAACAAGAAACTGGTTGTGTTCGGCTGCCTGGCGAAGAGACATGGTGAGGAACTCAAAAGAGAGATCCCGGAAATAGACGCGCTCTGGGGTGTGGGAGATGAGGACAAGATCATTGCGTACTGCAGTGAAATTATCACTAAACCGTCCTTCGCCGGACCTTCAGAAAAACTGACTGATACGCCGTACGCATATCTCAAGATCGCGGAAGGTTGCGACAAGAAATGTTCCTACTGTGTAATACCTCAGATAAGGGGAAGGTTTCAAAGTATCTCACCCGGACCGGATATTGGAAGAAGCAGAAGCTCTCATACAGGCCGGCAAAAAAGAATTGATACTGATAGCCCAGGACATTACAGAATATGGCACTGATCTGAGGGGCCTGAAGGACTATGATTTATCGCGACTTATTAAAGATATAGCCTCCCTGAAGGGTGATTTCTGGGTCCGCCTTCTTTATCTTTACCCCACTTCGATCAATGACCGGCTTATCGGGACAATAGCCTCTGAAAAAAAGGTCTGTAATTATATCGATATGCCGCTGCAGCATTCTGAAAGGAAGATATTAAGACTCATGGGAAGAGGGGGGAGCAGAACTTATTTTGAAAAACTCATTGCAAAGATCAGGCATATTATACCCGATGTGAATATACGCACCACTTTCATAGTCGGGTTTCCGCAGGAAACTGAAGATGATTTCAACGCAATGGTCAGATTCGTGCAAAAAACAAAGTTCGACAGGCTGGGTGTATTTACGTATTCAAAAGAAGAGGGGAGCACCGCCTTCGCATTAAAAGGACAGGTATCGAAGAAGATAAAATCAGAACGGTTCAATAAAATAATGTCGGTGCAGTCCGCAATTTCCCTTGAAAAAAACAAAAGACTGGTGGGCAAGACCTTTAAGGCGCTGGTCGATGATACTGAAGATAATATTGCTGTAGCGAGGATATATTCTCAGGCGCCTGAAATTGACGGCGTGGTCCTCATCCATGATAAAGATGTTAAACAGGGCGATTTTGTGAATGTAAAAATAGAAGAGGCCTATGATTACGACCTGAAAGGGACTATTGAAAAGTGAAAAAAATTCCTTACCTGAATATTCTGCTTTTTGTCCTGACGTTTATTTCAACACTGATTGTAGGCGCCATGCATGACGGCGTCGATGTTGTTGCGGAGCCGCTGAAGGTTTATAAGGGCTTGCCGTTTTCTGTTACCCTGCTGCTCATACTATTGTTCCATGAATTTTCCCATTATATTGCATCAAAAAAACACGGGATTGAGGCCTCGCTCCCGTATTTTATACCGGCGCCTACTTTGTTCGGCACTTTTGGGGCTGTAATAAGGATGAAAGCGCCTATAACTACAAAAAACGCACTTATTGATATCGGCGCCTCAGGCCCGATCGCCGGCTTTATTATATCCGTCATAGCCTCGATCATTGGCCTGTCTTTCTCTAAGGTTATGCCGATACCTGATGCGGCCAACTTTATCTCGCTTGGCGATTCCCTGTTGTTTAAAGGACTGTCAAGGATAATATTGGGAAGCGTGCCTGATAATTATGATGTTTTTCTCCATCCGGTTGCATTGGCCGGCTGGATAGGTTTTTTTGTTACCTCGCTTAACCTTATACCGATCGGCCAGCTGGACGGCGGGCATATCCTCTATGCCTTATTGGGGAAAAACACGCAACAATTTCCAAATTGCTCATAGCTGTAATGTTCATCATGGGACTATTGCTTTGGGAGGGATGGATTATCTGGGGGGTATTGCTCATTATTTTGGGCTTCAAACATCCGCCGATAGTTTATTCTGCAATGCCGCTCGACCCCCGAAGAAAGATCATCGGGTGGATAGCGCTGGCAATATTTATACTCACCTTTACACCGGTGCCTATTGCAGTTCCGTAAATCAAAAAAACAGGGAGAAGGTATATTCCTTCTCCCTGTTCGGTTGATCATTATTTTAGAATCTCCAGGTCAATCCAAGATCTATGCTGTCTTCATAAAGGGTGGAATCAACTGACGCATGATATCCGGCAAATGTTCCATCCTCCTCAACTTTGTTCTTAAAAGCATGCATATAGCCCAGGTTAAGAGATACGGTTTTTGATATTTCATAGCCGATGCCGGCAGTGATATGATGTTCTACTATTGCCGGGAAGCCTGCAATCCTGAGCACCTCATACTGGTACCGGTTAACGTGCTTACCCTGGACGTTTACAGTATTTGCGGGAGGTGCCCCTTCCCAGCCATTATGCTCTTCAACAGGATTTTTCCCATAATTATAACCTAAGCGAAGAGCGAGTTTGGGAATAGGCTTATACTGCGCGCCGATATTAAAGACCCACTGGTCTTCCCATCCGAAATCGTCGTAGCCATCGGCGTCAGCCCAGTTCAGCCATTTTACGTCTGTTTCAATCAGGAAGACGTTTATGACCGGTTCATACGCAATACCAAAACCTAAGGACTGCGGGCTCTCAAGCTTTAAATCATCGGCATTGCCATCGCCATCCAGATCAGCTACCCCTTCGTGTTTTATTTTTTGTGGAGTAACATAGACTAACCCCAGAGAAACAGGACCGGTTTTGTAAATCGCGCCGACCTGACCGCCAACACCCCATCCGGTTGACGTTCCATCTTTATAACCGAGATCCAGAACTCCCATATCAATATGCAAAGAAGCTCCGATTGAGAAATTAGGCGTGACCATATAAGCGATATTAGGCGCGATCTTCATGATTGAAAGGTCTGTATAAACGTCCTGTTTATGAGGAGTGGTGAAAGGATCAAGATCAAACTTGTCCCGATAGTCGACCCCCAGACCTGAAACGCCATAAGCCGCGAAGCCAAAACGAAGATTCTGAGTAATCGGGGCCGAAATACCAATAGCAGGAATAAAGAACAGATCAGAATCGCTCTTCTTCCATCCCGTATCTCCATTTAGCGTTCCTCCGGAGAAGGCATTAATCGCAGTATTGTTAATGCGGGTCTTTGCCTTAGGCATAAAGATCGTTGTGGCAAAATCAAACTCAGAGCCAGGGCAGTACGGACCGAAACACATTGCTGCAGGGTTTGAAAATACTGCGCTTATCGCATCCTGGGGAGCTGCTATTCCAACTCCGCCCATCGCCCTTGCGATAGGGCCAATAGCGATGAGGTTATCGCCATTTGTCGCACCGGCGTCACTCACGGTAAAGCCTGTTACAGAGACTAAAACTGCCAAAAGAATAATGCATTGTACCCAAATTCTTTTACTTTTCACTTGATCCTCCTCCTTTTTTTTATTAAGAAATGGTTTATTCTTTTCATACCCTCCTTTCTACAAATTAACGCATGAATTATAAAACATTTAATTTGTTTTTTCTCTATATAATTATGAAATTCTGCAATTCTCTGTCATATATCCTGCATTATAATCAGTTTTCAAACCGTAAAAACAGATGCCTCTCGAAGGGAAATTTTATCATTTTTTATGTTATCTTAATAGTACTAAAATACATTTAAGGAGATATCATAATGAAAGTAATTCTCAGGGAGGATGTAAAAAGTCTTGGTCGTGTGGGTGAGGTTGTAAATGTTTCCGATGGCTATGCAAGAAACTTTCTTTTTCCTAAACAGTTTGCTTCGGAGGCAAATACAAAGAATTTAAAGGAATTTGAACATAATAAGAAAGTAATATTGGAAAAAGATGCGAAAATAAAAGCGTCCGTTAAATCACTTGCAGACCAGATGTCGACTGTCTCTCTTACGATAAAGGCCAAAGCCGGCGAAGATGAAAAACTGTTCGGATCAGTCACTAATATGGATATAGCCGAGGCCCTTGCTGCTCAGGGCTATGAAATTGACAAGAAAAAAATTGTTATAGACGAGCCGATCAAAAGGCTTGGAGAGTATTCTGTAACAATAAAGCTTCATCCTGACTTCTCGACAGAGGTTAAAGTCCACGTTGTCCAGGAATGAGTCAGCCAAACCTGTCGTTAGATAAGCTCCCGCCTCAGAACCTTGAGGCTGAACAATCCGTATTAGGAGCTATACTGCTTGACAACAATGCCCTTTACACCGCGTTTGAGCTGATTACCCAGGATGATTTTTACAAGGATTCCAATAAAAAAATCTTTGTAGCCATGACTGAGCTCCTTGAGAAGAACGAGCCGATAGATATCATCACTCTCACTGACCATCTCAGAAAAAAAGACGATCTCGACGCCGTCGGGGGGCACCCAGTATCTGACTTCTCTTGTTTCGATGATCCCAACTTCCGCTAATGTCAGGTTCCATTCAAAAATTGTAAGGGAGAAGTCGATGGTAAGGGGGCTTCTCCGGTCTGTTACTGATATTGCGCGCAATGTCTATGAAACTGAACAGGATGCTGAAGAGCTGATAGATTATGCTGAAAAGACCATCTTTGATTTATCTGAAAAAAGAATAAGCCCGTCCTTTTCAGTCCTGAAAGATGTCATAAAAGACAGCTTTCAGATGATTGAGCAGCTCTATGACAAAAAAGAGACTGTTACCGGGGTCCCTTCAGGCTTTAAAGAACTTGACGAACTGACAACAGGCCTGCAAAGAAGCGACCTGATCATAATCGGAGGCAGACCCTCCATGGGTAAGACGGCCTTCAGTCTGAATATTGCCCAGCATGTTGGTGTCAACATGAATGAACCCGTTGCTATCTTCAGCCTTGAAATGTCAAAGGAACAGCTCGCCTTCAGAATGCTCTGCTCAGAGGCCATGGTGGATTCCAATAATATCAGAAAAGGATTTATCAGAAAGGACGACTGGCACAAGCTTACAAGTGCTGCCGGGAAATTGGCCCAATCCCCTATTTTCATAGATGATTCGTCTGCGATATCAGTCCTCGAAATGCGCGCCAAGGCAAGGAGATTGAAAGTTGAGCACGGGTTGAGCCTGATTATAGTCGACTATCTCCAGTTGATGCGCGGCAGGGGAAATGCTGAAAGGCGCGAGCAGGAGATATCCGAAATATCACGCTCTTTAAAGGGCCTCGCAAAGGAGTTGAGGGTCCCGGTAATAGCCCTGAGTCAGCTTAACAGAGGTGTTGAGACAAGGACCGGCACCAAAAAACCGACCCTTGCCGATCTCAGGGAATCAGGGGCGATAGAACAGGATGCCGACGTAATTATTTTTCTTTACAGGGATGAAGTGTATAACAAGGACAGCAATGATAATAAAGGAAAGGCTGAGATTATTGTTTCGAAACAGAGGAATGGACCGACCGGCGACGATAACTCTCTCATTTATGTCGCATTGCACAAGATTTGTAGATTACTCTGACAGAGAATACCATGATATAGATGAGGCGTTTTGACGTAGAATTTGAACAGACAGGCGGATGTCAAACAATCAGGATAAGTCATGAAACGATCACCCGCAGCTGCCGGCCAATTCTATTATGAAGATCCCGCAAGGCTGAACCAGCAGGTTGAGCAATATATCAATAAAAAAGCAGCCAAAGAAAACGCAGTGGGTATTCTCGTGCCTCATGCAGGTCTTATTTACTCAGGTGCGGTTGCAGGCGCTGTGTATTCTTCCATAAATTTCCCGGAAACTTTTTTAATGCTGGGGCCTAATCACACAGGTCTCGGTCCGCAAATATCCATTATGGATGCTGGGGAATGGGAGGTGCCCACAGGCAGAGTTGAGATTGATGGAAAACTTGCCAGCCGCATTCTCCTGAAGGCATCGTGTGTTACAAGAGATACGCAGGCACATGTCTTTGAGCATTCCCTTGAAGTCCAGACTCCCTTTTATGACATATATTTCGAAAGGAGTACGAATTGTTCCGGTCGCTGTCCGCTCAGGCTCATTTGATGACTGCATGGCACTGGCTGAAATTATAACTGGTGCCGTGCGGAGCGTTGATTACCCCGTCACCATCCTTGCAAGTTCGGATATGAGTCATTACCTTGCCGATAGAGCAGCACGCCTGAAGGACAAAACAGCTATAGATAAAATCCTGAATATCGACCCTGAGGGCCTATATAATTCAGTCCTTCAGGAGAAGCTTTCCATGTGTGGCAGCCTTCCGGTCATGATTATGCTTGCCGCGTCCAGATTGCTTGGCGCCAAATCAGCTCATCTTGTTAAATACATGACCTCCGCTGAGGTGAACGGCGACTATGATAATGTCGTTGGATATGCGGGCGCCATATTAACAGGCTGATAATATTTGACCGCGGTCTTTAATCCGTATTAACAGCAGCCGGCTATTGCTTCTGAGCGCTGAATCATGATACATTTTAACTGATGAACAGTAAAGAATTATGGCCCTTCCTGTTTTTGATCGGGATACTCCTCTTTAACTGGCCTTTCCTCGTCATATTCGGACTATCGCTTCCTCATTATCTGTTCGGAGTATGGGGCATCTTTATCATAATAATAGGCATCTCTATCAAAAAGAGCGGCAAGCCGGGAAATACCAGTGTTTGAAGGCTGGCTGTTATTCATCTTTATCCTGGCCTATCTCAGCCTGTTGTTCCTGATCGCGTATTACGCAGAACGGAGGGAAAAGGCCGGGAAGAGTATAGTCTCGAACCCCTATGTCTACTCCCTTTCCATGGCTGTTTACTGTACCTCGTGGACTTTTTACGGAAGTGTCGGCAAGGCCGCGACTTCAGGCCTTTCATTCCTGACTATATACCTTGGTCCCACGCTTATGGCCTCGCTGTGGTGGATCATTTTAAGAAAGATCATCATAATCTCCAAGGAAAACAGGATAACAACCATATCTGACTTTGTGGGGTCCAGGTATGGCAACTCGCTTTTCCTGTCCGCCCTTGTGGCGATTGTTGCGCTTATCGGGATAACGCCCTATCTCGGACTTCAGATCAAGGCGATTATGAATACCTTCTCGATACTTGCCGGAGAGACAAAGGGGAGCGCTGCTGCCGGATGGTTCATAACTCTCATACTCGGCATTTTCGCCATAATCTTCGGCGCGAGGAAGCTCGATTCATCTGAAAGACATGAAGGCCTGATATTCGCGATCGCGTTCGAGTCCATTGTCAAACTGATCGCCTTTCTCCTCGTGGGTTACTTTGTCACTTACGTCCTTTTTGACGGCTATGCCGATATCTTCGAGAAGATCAAGGATTCAAGTTATGGAGATCTCCTCTTTCTCGGGGGTGGCACTTCGGTGAGCTATGACGAGTGGGCGTCGCTGCTTTTCCTATCTATGATGGCGATACTGTTTCTGCCCAGACAGTTTCATGTGTCGGTGGTGGAAAATTCGGATGTCTCACATGTTTCAAAGGCCATGTGGCTTTTTCCCCTCTATCTTTTTCTGATCAATATATTCGTCATGCCGGTAGCTTTCGGCGGGCTCCTCCTTGGTGGCAGCCAGGCGGACGCTGACAGTTTTGTTCTGACAGTCCCGCTCGGCCAGCAGGAATCCATGCTGGCGCTCATCGTGTTTATCGGCGGATTTTCAGCGGCCACGGGCATGGTCATAGTCGAGTCATTGGCGTTAAGCACAATGGTCATGAACAACCTCGTGATGCCCGGCATCTTCCGGTTCAATAAGATGAAGGGCTTCCCTGCCATGATACTGAACCTGAAAAGGCTTATCATCCTCGGCTGCGTGTTTCTGGGTTATTTTTTTGCTGTCTCGATCGGTGAATTCTATACCCTGGTTGATATAGGGCTTAAATCCTTCGAGGCTGTTACTATCTTCGCGCCGTCAATCCTCCTCGGTCTTTACTGGAAGAGGGGGAACAAGACAGGGGCTATAGGAGGGATAATCGCCGGTTTTGTAATATGGTTTTACACCCTTTTTATTCCCGCTCTGCTGAAGGCCGGAGTAATCAGCGAAGACGGTTTTTTCTCTTCACTTATTAACTCCGCTGTATTCAATCCTCATGCACTTTTCGGGTTGAGCGGTCTTGACAAATGGAGCCATTCCCTGCTTTGGGGCCTGCTGTTCAATCTCGTGTTATATATCGGCTTATCAATTTTCACGAAACAGGGGGCTGAGGAGGAGAAACAGGCCCTGCTCTTCGTCGAATCCTATTCCCCAAGAATGCTGCCGATGAAAGGCATATACAGTATCCGGCAGATCGAAGACATCCTCGGGCAGTACATAGGCAGGAAAGAGGCAAGGGACATAATAGAAATGTTCATCAGCAGGCACGGCATCAAAAGGGAGGAGATATCCCAGGATGAACTCTTCAGGCTGAGGGATGAGGCCGAGAGGGTGCTTTCGGGCGCTCTGGGTTCCGCCATCTCTACAATAATATTCGAGGACAAGGTCACACTTACCGAGCAGGAAAGAGGGGAGATCTCGAATTCCATAAAACAGATGACCGACACCCTAAGGCTGTCGAGGCAGGAACTGGCTGAGGCGAACAGAAACCTCGCCTATCTGAAAGAGTTCAGTGAGAACATCATCGAAAGTGCACCTGTCGGCATCGTTACCGTTGATGCTTCACTCAGGGTGAAATACTGGAACAAGGAGATGGAGATTATTACCGGAATTAAAAGGAACTTTGCTTATGACCGCTTCATCGTCCATCTTCTGCCGTGGGTCAGGAAAGCGATATTTGCTCAGAGCGAACTGAACGAAATGCTGGTGCAGGCGCCCATGCAGATGTTCAAGATCAATATCAGCCCTTTTAAGGACCCTTCGGGCGGGCATGTTGTAATACTTGAAGATATAACTGAAAGTAAAAAAATGGAGGAGCAACTCCAGCAGGCTTCCAAGCTGGCGAGTCTGGGCAAACTGACCGCAGGCATATCCCATGAAATAGGCAACCCCCTGGCCTCCATCTCTTCTCTCGTTCAGGAGCTGAAATCATTGAAAATGGAATCCGGTGAAGACAGGGAATTCTCGTCCGAGTCCTTGAAGACGATCAACAGCCATATAGAGAGGATCGCCAAGATAGTGCGCAGTCTCGGGGACTTTGCCAGGATTTCGACAAAGGAAAAAATCCCTTCGAATATCTCAGAGATCCTGGACAGGACGATTAACCTGGTCAAGTACGACAAGAGGTTCAAGAACGTCCAGCTTATGCCGAATATAGACATAATACCTCCTTTCAGGATCAACCCGGACCAGATACAGCAAGTCTTTCTGAACCTTATGCTTAATTCAATAGATGCCATGCCCGAGGGAGGCAAGTTGACTGTGTCCATGAAGAAGACAGACAGTTCAGTCGAGGTAATTTTTAGTGACACAGGCACCGGAATTGATGAGACGATTATTGACCGCATCTTCGACCCCTTTTTCACGACCAAGTCTCCGGGCAGGGGGACCGGCCTCGGCCTGAGCATATGCTATGGAATAATCAGGGAGCATAACGGCACCATAACCGTGAAGAGCAGAAGGGGGGAAGGGACGACTTTTACCATAAGGCTGCCTGTCGAATGATTCACGCCTTATGACTTCAATACTGACGTGTTCTCTGTGTTATAATACGGAAATTCTATGAATGAAAGACTGCTGATAGTTGAAGACGAAGAGACGCTGTGTGATTCTCTTAAGCGCGTTCTGACAAGGGAAGGGTATGCCGTGGATACGGCAGCCACCGCTGAAGCGGCCTTCGAGGTCTTTGAGAAGGGGTTTTACGACGTTATCATAACTGACATTATTCTCCCGGGGATTACCGGGATTGAATTATTAAAGAGGATAAAAGACCAGTCAAGGGAGCAGATAGTCATCATTATGACCGCGTATGCTTCTTTGGAAACGGCTGTCGAGGCCCTGAGGAACGGCGCGTATGACTATGTCGTTAAACCGGTCCTGCACGAGGAGATAAAACAGATTGTAAAGAACGCCCTTAAACAGGGGGCGCTGCAGGAGGAAAATTTCCGTCTGAGGAGACAACTGGAGCGGCAATACGATCTCAACCGGATAGTAGGTGAGAGTCCGGCCATGCAGAAGGTAATGTCCGAGGTCAAAAAGGTCGCGTATTCACAAAACGATGTCCTTCTGTATGGAGAGACCGGTACAGGCAAGGAGCTTATCGCCAGGGCGATACATCTCAACAGCAGCAGGGCAGAAGGACCGTTTATTTCCGTAAACCTGAGAGACATACCTGCTGACGAGGCAGAGCCGGTTCTTTTCGGCTATGTGAAGGGGGCTTTTGCGGGGGCTCTGTCGGCCCGGAAGGGACTGTTCGAGGAGGCCAATGGGGGGACTGTATTCCTGCGCGAGATCTGTGATCTTGAACCCGGGCTGAAGAACCGGTTGATGCAGGTGCTTCGGGATAAAGAGATAAGGCCTGCGGGTTCAGAGACAGTTGTCAAAGCCGATCTCAGATTTATCACTGCCACAAGCCGCAACATCACGGACAGAGGAAAAGACAGGGTTCTTGGCAGCGATCTTCTGGATACACTGGGGAAAGTGACTATTAACCTGCCGCCTCTCAGGGAGCGTAAAGACGACATACGGCCGCTGACAGAGCACTTCATCAGAAAGTATGCCCGCGAATTGTGCAGGACTATCGAAAGAACTGATACAGGAGTGATCGACTTTTTTCTCGGATATGAGTGGCCAGGCAATGTGAGGGAACTCCAGAACATCATCGAAAGGGCCATAATTCTGTCGGAAGATGGCGTGATCAGGCCGGAGCATCTTCCAAAACACTTATAGCGTCTCCTTTCCCCTGTCAAAGAGAAAGTCTGGCCATCTGTCGCCGGATGTCTTAGAATAAAAGAGATGGTCATTGATGAGGTCATAAATTTTTTAAAAAAGGAACCTCCGTTCCAGTTTCTTGATGAGGCCACCCTGAAATCTGTCGCCGGAAGTGTGGCGATGGAATTTTATCCCAGGGATACTGTCATACTCCGGCAGGACGGGCCTGTCAGCAAGTCTCTGCGGATTATAAAAAAAGGCGCCGTAAAGGTCCTTATGAAGTCCGAAGGTGGCGAGGACGTTGCGGTGGATTATAAGGGGGAAGGGGACAATTTCGGGTTCCTCTCCATGATAGGAAAGGACAGGCAAAAAACTACTGTAATCGCTGTTGATGATACGATTTGTTATACCCTGGACAAGGAAAAGGTGCTTAAGCTCCTTGAAGTCAGTCCTTCCTTTACAGAATACTTCATGTCTTATCTGTCGCGGTATGTGGACCGGACCTACAGGGAGATGCAGACCAGGGGCCTCTTCTCCAGAAGCAGCGACCGCTTTTTATTTACGTCCTGTGTGGGAGATATCACAAACGCGGTAGTTACTGTAAGTGAAGAGACTACGATACAGGAGGCGGCCCAGGCGATGGTCAGTAACAGGATCAGCTCACTTATCGTGCTGGACAAACGGAACCTTCCTGCCGGGATCGTGACAGACAAAGACCTGAGGGAAAAGGTTGTTTCAAAGGGCCGTGATCTTTCTGAACCGGTCAAAAATATCATGACTATTTCTCTTATCCGCGTGGACGCACACGATTCCTGCTTTGAGGCCGTCCTTAAGATGATCAAATACAATATTCACCATATGCTGGTCGTAGAGGATGGAGAACTGAAAGGTATTATGACCAATCATGACCTTATGCTGCTTCAGGGCTCATCGCCTTTGTCCTTTGCAAACGATATAGACCACCAGCAGACGATCGAAGGCCTTGAATCAGTGTCCATGAAAGTCAACAATATCGTGGGCCTGCTTCTTGAAGAGGGGGCTAAAGGGAGCAATATCACGAGGATCATTACCGAGATAAACGACAGGCTGGAAAGAAAGGTGCTCGAAATCGCTGAAAGGAAATTCGGACAGCCTCCAGTCCCTTATTGCTGGATCGTGTTCGGGAGTGAAGGAAGAAAAGAACAGACCTTCAAGACCGATCAGGATAACGCGATTATTTATGCTGACCCTGAGGCGCCTGCTGACACTGAGGAGATAAGGAAATATTTTTCCTCCTTTACTCTTTTCGTGAGAGACAGCCTTGTGAGGCTCGGGTTCCCCCTCTGTTCCGGAAATAACATGGCCAGTAATGAAGTGTGGTGCCAGCCGCTGAGGATCTGGAAAAAGTATTTTATGCAGTGGATAAGCGAGCCGACTGCCGAGGCTGTAATAAGATCACTAATCCTTCTTGACTTCAGGCCGCTCTATGGCAAATTTCAACTTGCTCTGGATTTGCGGAACGCTTTGAAAATAATGCTTGAAGGGGCGGGGATATTTCTTGGGCATGTGGCCAATACGATTATAAAGAATACGCCCCCTGTAGGTTTTTTTAAGTCTTTTGTCGTAGAAAAAAGCGGAGAGCACAAGGATGAGTTCAATCTTAAAATAAAAGGCATCACACCGCTTATTGATTCTGTCAGGCTTTTTGCTCTTGAAAAGGGTGTGACCGAAACTTCTACACGCGGAAGAATGCAGGCGCTTAAAGACAAACACAGTATAATTAAGGAGTATTCGAGTGATCTGGAGCATGCGTTTGATTTCCTGATGCTCCTGAGGGTGCAGCATCAATATGAACAGATAAAGGCAGGCGTGCAACCGGACAACTTTATCAATCCCGACAGATTGAGCAGCCTTGAAAAAAAGACTCTTCGCGAGGTCTTTCATCTGATATCAAGGCTGCAGGACCTGATATCCGAGATTTACAAACCTTTTATCAGATAGAAGCATTAGGAGCCGCTACGAAATGAATGAGAGACTGCTTATTGTAGAAGATGAAGTGACGTTATGCGAGTCTCTGAAAAGGGTGCTTATGAGGGCTGGGTATCAGGTTGAGGCGGTTGGCAGTGCCGAAGCCGCCCAGGCGCATATCACGGAGACTTCATATGACCTCGTTATAACAGACATTGTCCTTCCGGGCATTGACGGCATTGAGCTGCTGCGGCGGATAAAAGAAATGTCTCCGGAGCAGATCGTCATTGTGATCACCGCTTATGCATCCATAGAAACAGCTGTCAGCGCACTCCGCGCAGGGGCTTACGACTATGTGATCAAGCCGATAATACATGAAGAAATAAAGAGGATAGTGAAAAACGCCTTCAGGGAAAGGACGCTTCGGGCCGAGAATGTTATTCTGAAAAAGCAGATCGAGGAACGCTATGATTTCGAAAAAATCGTAGGCCATAGCAGTGAGATCACTTCACTGATCGCGGAAGTCAAGAAAATAGCTGATTCAAAGAGTAATGTCCTTCTCCTCGGAGAGACGGGTACAGGCAAGGAATTGTTCGCCAGAGCCGTACATTTCAATAGTTCCCGGCGCGACAGGCCCTTTGTCCCGATCAACTGCAGCGCTATCCCTGAAAACCTGCTTGAGTCCGAATTGTTTGGCTATATGAAGGGCGCGTTTACGGGCGCTGTGGGCTCGAAGAGGGGTCTATTTGAGGAGGCTGACGGGGGCACTGTTTTTCTGGACGAGATAGGAGACCTCAACCTGCCTCTGCAGGCGAAACTGCTCCGTGTAATCGACGACCATGAAATAAGGCCTATAGGCGGCGTCCAGAGCAAAAAAATCGATATCAGGTTAATTACCGCGACTAATAAGGACATTGCAAAGGCCGTAAAAAGCAACACCTTCAGGGAAGACCTTTTTTACAGAATTAACGTTGTGACCCTGCGGTTGCCGCCCCTGCGGGAAAGGAAGAAGGACATTATTATCCTTGCGGCGCATTTTATGGATAAATATTCCCACGAAATCGGCAAGAATGTGCAGTTCATTGATGATACCGCACTGAGACATCTCATGGATTATTATTGGCCGGGTAATGTCAGGGAGTTGCAGAATATCATCGAAAGGGCTGTGCTTATAACTGACAGCAACACGATCTTCCCTGAGCACCTTCCTGAAGGCGTCAGAGGCACCTCTTCCTTTGCGGTAGAATCTCTTGAAAACGCCTTCTCGATTGAAGAGTATACCAAGGAGTTCATAATAAAATATCAGCATACCTATAACGAACAAAAACTTTCGGAGATGTTGGGTATTACCAGAAAGGCCTTATGGGAAAAAAGAAAAAGATGGGGTATTCCCAGACCTTCCGGCAATCCCCGAATATCTGAGGAAACATAACAACCAGCTTAAGGAGGTATTTAATGAATCTTTGGGGCTTTCTTGTCGGATTGATCGTCGGGATCTTGCCGATTATGTACCTGCTGAGGATCAGGCGTATCCGTTTTGTCGAAAATCCTTTTATTAGAGGGGCTATATTGGGGGCAGGGCTATGGCTTTTAATCTACGCCTTAATGTTTATCGAGACTCGATTCTTATTCCTGGGGATTTTTGATGGAGAGCAGGGTTTTGCTTCCATGATGATTTTGTCCTCATCATTGCAGGGCTTTCTCACTGCCGGCATTCTATCTGCCTATCTGCTAAAGAAATTTAAGAAATTGTAATTTATTCAGGCAGGTCGCCCGACATCTAATTTGATGGAACATTTTGATAGAAGCAAAAGGGTGCAGGTTTAACCTTTACGGTCCGAGTGATGCTTCTCAAGACAATAATGTTACCTTAATTCACGCTCTTTATTTTTGTTGTTACTATTGGTTACTTCTACTAACCGCTTGAAATATCAGTATATTTCGCAATTTACAACTCGATTGTTACCTTTTGTAATACTTTTTCCTTCTTCTAAACTCAGAGCTTTAAAGTCAAGTTAATTAAATATCGGATTTGTTCTTTTGATTCAATGAGTTAGCTTTAATTATTCATATTTCCCGGATCAGGCACATGCTTTGCTCTTGGAAAGATAGATGGTCGTCGATGAAGTCATAGAATTCCTAAAAGAAGTTTCGCCGTTTCAGGAACTTGACGAACCGATCTTGAGAGAAATTGCGGAAGGTATCTCAGTGGAAGTCTATCCGGCTGGATACACTGTACTTTATCAGGACGGGCCGGCCAGCGAGTATCTCCGAATAATCAAAAAAGGTTCTGTCAAAGTCTTCATAAAGCCGGGCAAGGACGACAATGTAGCAATAGATTCCAGGGGCGAGGGAGAATCTTTCGGTTTTCTCTCGCTGCTTGGCGGCGACAAATCACGCGCCAATGTGGTAGCGACGGAAGACACCACCTGTTACCTCGTTGGCAGAAACGTGATACTCCGGCTTTTAGAGGTTTATCCGGCTTTTTCAGAGTATTTTCTGACAGCATTTCTGAAGAAGTATCTCGACAAAACCTATGGGGAGATAAGTAAGAGAAGCCTGCTTTATGATGGAGGAGACAGGCTCCTGTTTACTACGCCGGTGGGGGAGCTTATAACCAAAAAAGTCATAACAGCGTCCCAGGATCTGTCTGTAAAAGACGCGGCTGAGGTCATGTCAAGAAACGGTATCAGTTCGGTTGTACTCGTTGATTCTGAGGATATTCCCGCCGGCATTGTAACTGACAGGGACCTGAGGGACAAAGTGATATCTAAGGACAGGAGCGTCAGGGACCCCATCCACACCATCATGAGCCGCTCCCTTATAAAGGTGGATGCGGCGGATTATTGTTTCGAGGCCCTGCTCAAGATGATAAGGTACAATATTCACCACCTCCTGGTCATAGAAAACGGCAGGCTCAGAGGCGTTGTTACCAATCATGACCTGATGATGCTCCAGGGCACATCACCTATTTCGATTGCAAGAGAAATAGAGAGCCAGCAGTCCATAGAAGGGCTTGCCCCTGCATCAGTCAAGATAAACAAGATCATAGGCCTCCTGCTCAGGGAAGGGGCAAAGGCGGCCAATATCAGCAGGATCATATCAGAGATAAACGACAGGCTGCTGAGAAAGGTGATCGAGATCACTGAAAAGCAGTTTGGAACCCCTCCTGTTAGTTATTGCTGGATCGTACTGGGCAGTGAAGGCCGCAAAGAACAGACGTTCAAAACAGACCAGGACAACGCCATTATCTATGCTGACCCTGAGAGGGCCGGCGACGCGGAGGTGATAAGCGAATATTTTTCGGCCTTCGCTCTGGCTGTCAGGGACGGGCTTGTTAAATGCGGCTTTCCGCTCTGTCCTGCGGACTATATGGCAAGCAACCCGCTCTGGTGCCAGCCTCTCAGGCAGTGGAAGAAATATTTTTCGACTTGGATTTATACGCCGACGCCCGAGGCAGTGTTGAAATCCCTTATATTTCTTGATTTCAGGCCGGTACACGGTGACTTCGCCCTTTCTGAATCACTCCGGAGTTCGGTCGCTGCCATGCTGGAAGGGCAGATGATATTTCTCGGGTATATGGCCAACACAATAATAAAGAATTCACCTCCTGTCGGCTTCTTCGGATCATTCATAGTTGAAAAGAGCGGGGAACATAAGGACAAGCTTAATCTCAAGATAAAGGGCATAGCGCCGTTTGTGGACATGGGAAGACTTTTCAGTCTCGAGAAAGGGATACAGGAGACGTCCACTATAGAGAGGATAAATGCTTTAAAGGACAGGCACACGATAGTGAAGACATATGCCGATGAGTTTGAAGAGGCCTTTGAGTTCATGATGATCCTAAGGATCCGGCATCAGTACGAGCAACTGGAAGACGGCATGGAGCCTGATAATTTTATCGACCCGGCTAAATTGAGCAACCTGGAAAGAAGGAAGATCAAGGAGGCGTTCAGGCTTATATCAAGAATGCAGGACATAATTATCGAAAGGTATAAGCCGCTTATCAGGTGATGAGATGCCAGGGAAATTGAAACTCGAAAGAGAAGGTCTGTTGTGTGAGGATAAAAGAATACTAATAGAGAATGCTGAATATGTTGTCCTTGATACCGAACTTACGGGTCTTCAGCCCAGGAGGGACTCTATTGTATCTATTGGAGCTGTGAAAATGGTCGGCGGGAGAATCCTTTTAGGTGATATCTTTTATAGAGTAGTTGAACCAAGGACAAAACTCACAGCTAAAAGTGTTCTTATCCATGGTATTACGCCTTCCGAGGCCTTTGAATGCCCTGGAATCGAAACACTCCTCCCTGAGCTTCTTGCTTTTTGCGGCAGCAGCATTATTGTAGGACATTTTGTGACTATAGATATCAGCTTTATCAATATGGAAATGAAGAGGCTATATGGCAGCCAACTGCAGAATCACGCCGTCGATACACTGAAACTGTATACATGGATGAGACAGAAGGAGGAGGATGTCTGTGCGTATCACGGGGGGCTGGCCGAAAAAACTGATCTGCTTTCGCTGGCCCACAAATATAATATTTCCGTAAGCAATTCACATAATGCCCTTGATGATGCCTTTGTTACAGCGCAAGTGTTTCAGCGGTTCATCAGTTTTCTTCCAAAGTATGGGATAAATAATGTCGGAGACCTTCTCAGGATAGGAAGGCCGTAAAAAGTCTTTAAAAGGAGGTGGAATAGGGGAGGAACATAATAAAGCGGGCACGCGAACAAGTAGAGAAAGTTGCAGGAAAACTAAGCTGATTACAAACTGATTTAAAGGAGGTTAGTTATGACTGATGTAGAAAGATATGAGGCATACTGGAGGCAAAACAAGATGTATATCATTGTTCTGCTTGGGGTGTGGTTTGTAGTATCTTATTTGTTCGGGATTATAATGGCGGACCAGCTTGACAGTATAAAGCTTGCAGGGTTCCCCCTGGGGTTCTGGTTTGCAAATCAGGGCTCAGAGGTGATCTTCGTAATCCTCATCGCAATATATGTGAAGCTGATGAATAATCTGGACATTAAGTACGACGTGCATGAAAAATAGCGGTTTTTCTGGTCAACAAAAAAAATACTAAGTCACTGAAAAAAGTTCGAAAGGAGTAAATAAAAATGGGTATTTTAACCTGGACTTGGATTATAGTCGGTCTTTCCTTTGCCCTGTATATAGGCATCGCGATATGGGCAAAGGCGAAGACGACCGGAGACTTCTATGTGGCAGCGAAACAGATCCATCCTGTATTGAACGGAATGGCAACAGGCGCAGACTGGATGTCGGCCGCCTCGTTTATTTCGATGGCCGGAATGATATCCTTTATGGGCAGGGACGGCGCCATGTACCTCATGGGCTGGACCGGCGGCTACGTGCTGCTCGCCATGCTTCTGGCGCCCTATCTGCGCAAATACGGCAAATATACCGTGCCGATGTTCGTCGGTGAGCGCTACTATTCACAGACCGCGCGCGTCGTTGCCCTTATCTGCGCCATATTCGTTTCATTTACATATGTCGCGGGCCAGATGCGCGGTGTCGGCATAGTATTTTCCCGTTTTCTGGAGGTGCCGATCAACACAGGCGTCATAATCGGCATGTGTATTGTTTTCTTCTACGCGGTGCTCGGCGGCATGAAGGGCATCACCTATACACAGGTTGCCCAGTATTGCGTTCTGATCGTTGCGTATATGATCCCGGCCATCTTCATCTCGATCATGCTGACCGGAAATCCTATTCCGCAGCTTGGTTACGGGAGCAGTCTGAGCGCGAATGGAATGCAGCTCCTCGGCTCCCCTGAAGGAGGACATCTTCTGGATAAACTCAATGCTATTCAGAAGGACCTCGGCTTTTCAGCCTATACCGCCGGCGGGGCCAAGAGCACAATAGATGTTTTCATGATCACCTTTGCCCTGATGGTCGGGACAGCTGGACTGCCGCATATCATCATCAGATTCTTTACCACTCCCACGATCAAAGGCGCCCGCGCTTCAGCAGGCTGGGCCCTGCTTTTTATCGCCCTTCTTTATACCACAGCGCCTGCTGTCGCAGCCTTCGCCAGACTTAACCTGATGCATTCCTTGAACGACAGGCCGTATTCCGAAGCCCCCTCCTGGTTTAAGAACTGGGAAAAGACCAGCCTGGTTGCATGGAAAGATAAAAACGGAGACGGCAAGATGCAGCTTGCGAAGGGCAATGCCTTCGATGGGAAAATTGAATTTGAAAAGGACGCTGCAGGCAAGTTCGTAAAAGGACCGTTTGGCGAGAACGTCGTCAAGACAAAACAGACGCCTATAGAGAAAAGCAAGAATGAGCTCTATATTGATAATGATATCATCGTTCTGGCCAACCCTGAAATCGCCAAGCTTCCGAACTGGGTAGTCGCCTTGGTTGCAGCCGGCGGTCTGGCAGCGGCGCTTTCTACGGCTGCCGGACTTCTCCTGGTTATTGCAGCTGCAATCTCCCATGACCTGATGAAATCCATTGTCAAACCGGATTTGTCCGAGAAAGGAGAACTGATCTGGGCCCGCTCAGCTGCCGGAGCAGCAGTTGTTATTGCAGGTTATTTCGGCATCAATCCTCCCGGCTTTGTGGCCCAGGTGGTGGCCTTTGCCTTTGGGCTTGCGGCATCCTCCTTTTTCCCTGTTATTATCATGGGGATATTCGTGAGGAAGGCCACAAAGGAAGGGGCCATTGCTGGAATGTTTTCCGGAATTGTTTTCACTGCGGCCTATATCATCTACTTTAAGTTCATGAATCCGCCATCGTTTAACGTGGCTGCAAACTGGCTCTGGGGTATCTCACCCGAAGGCATAGGATCAGTTGGCATGGCAATTAACTTTATCGTAATCTACGTTGTTTCCAAGTTTACAAAGGAACCTCCTATGGAAGTCCAGAACATGGTTGCGAGCCTGCGTTATCCGAGAGCGATAAAATAGCTGTTTCATTGAAGCACAGAGGCGCTCCTGAATGTGAGTGTCTCTGTGCCTTTCTTCCGTAAGCAATCAAGGGACCGAACTTGCAATAATTTCTTCTTGATTCTTGCGATATGCGGGAACTACTGTCATAATGTTTGAAATATTATAAGGAGGCTGATATGGCTAACGAAAAAAACATCGAAGTCTTAATGGCGGAAAACAGGACATTCCCTCCGTCAAAGGAATTCAGCGCAAAGGCCCATATAAAGAGCTTCGCCGAGTATGAAGCCATTTACAAAAGATCGGTTGAAGACCCTGAAGGTTTCTGGGGAGAGATGGCAGAGAAGCAGCTCACGTGGTACAAAAAATGGGACAAGGTCCTCGAATATGATTTCGAGAAGCCGGAGATCAAATGGTTCCAGGGCGGGAAGATCAATGTATCATATAACTGTCTGGACAGGCATATCACCAGTACGACGAGAAACAAGGCCGCACTTATCTGGGAGGCCGACGACGGCTCTTACAAGACCTACACCTATCAGCAGATGTATTATGAGGTAAACCGTTTTGCGAATGTTCTTAAGAAGCACGGGGTGAAGAAGGGCGACAGGGTCACGATCTACCTGCCGATGATCCCGGAACTGGCCATCTCCATGCTTGCCTGCTCAAGGATAGGGGCGATCCACAGCATCGTCTTCGGTGGTTTTAGCGCACAGGCGCTTAAGGACAGGATACAGGACTGCAAGGCATCACTCCTGATCACCGCTGACAGGGGCATGAGGGCCGGAAGACAGGTGGCCCTCAAGGCGAATGCCGACGAGGCCCTTCAGGAGTGTCCGACGGTAGAGAAGATGATCGTCGTTAAACGGACAGACGGCATCGATATGGAACCGAACAGGGACTTCTGGTGGCATGAAGAAATGAAGGCGCCTGATATCACAAACTACTGCGAGCCTGAACAGATGGACGCTGAAGACCCGCTTTTTATACTCTACACCTCAGGGTCAACGGGAAAACCAAAAGGCGTTCTTCATACTACCGGCGGGTACCTTCTCTATACTAATCTGACGTTCAAATGGATCTTCGATTATCATGAGGAGGACGTTCATTTCTGCACTGCTGATATAGGCTGGGTAACAGGCCACAGCTATATAGTTTATGGTCCTCTCTCTCTGGGAGCTACAAGCCTGATGTTCGAAGGCGTACCGACTTATCCGGATGCCGGCAGGTTCTGGTCTATAGTAGACAAGCACAAGGTCAATATCTTCTACACTGCGCCGACAGCAATAAGGGCGTTGATGAGGGAGGGCGAGACTTTTGTAAACAAACACGACCTTTCATCCCTGAGACTGCTCGGGACTGTTGGAGAGCCGATCAATCCTGAGGCGTGGATGTGGTATCACGTTAATATCGGCAAGGAAAAACTTCCGATTGTGGATACCTGGTGGCAGACAGAAACAGGAGGTATCCTTATTACCCCGCTGCCCGGGGCCATGACCCTGAAGCCGGGTTCGGCCAACAGGCCTTTCCCTGGTGTTGTCCCGAAGGTCCTGAAAGAGGACGGATCTCCTGCGGGCGCTAATGAAGGCGGTTATCTTGTTATAGAGAAGCCATGGCCCGGCATGCTGAGAGGAACATACGGAGACCCCGAAAACAAGAGGATAAAAGAGGTGTATTTCGCCAGGTTTATCGGCAAATATCTGACGGGAGACGGGGCCAGGGTGGACGAAGACGGCGATTACTGGCTTATGGGCAGGATCGACGACGTCATCAATATTTCGGGACACAGACTCGGCACAGCCGAAGTCGAATCAGCGCTTGTGAGCCACGAGGCGGTTGCAGAGGCTGCTGTGGTAGGCTTCCCTCACGAGATAAAAGGCGAGGGCATCTATGTTTATGTTACGCTGAAGGACGGTCAGAATCCTACTGACGAGCTGAAGAAGATACTTATCGGCCATGTCAGAACAGTCATCGGGCCGATTGCGACGCCTGACAAGCTCCAGTTTGCACCTGGTCTGCCGAAGACCAGAAGCGGCAAGATCATGAGAAGGATCCTCAGGAAGATAGCCTGGGGCCAGGTTGAGGAACTGGGAGACACGTCAACCCTGGCTGACCCTTCAGTGGTGGATAACCTCGTGAAAGAGAGATTGTGAATTCCGCGTTGAGAAAAGGCAGAGATGACGTTGACAGGGACGGACATTAATGCCTGTCCCTTCTTATTTGGCATGGATGATGACCCATGGAAAAATCCCTATGGACGAAACTGACGGAATGTTCGGTATTCGTGGCATAACGAGGAGAAGACTGGAATGCATAGTCTTACGAGCTTTCGTTTAAACAGAGCTGCTATCGATCAACTGTCTACCACCTATTACGCTATGGAAATGAGGTGAATATTCCGATCCTGAGCTGAACGAGCAGTATCAAAAAGGGCTTAGGCCATGAAGGTCCTGCTGAATATTGTTTTTGTAATAGCCTATGCTGCAATCGCTTTGAGCATCCGCTAAAGGTCAATTAAGTTCGCCGGCCCTGGTAGGCGTCGGCCTGTTATGGACCATTTACGCGGTCTTCGCCGGCAATGTAACCGACCAGTTGAACGATGCTGTCGGCAACGAGCACCGATGTTTTTTTCCTTATGGGTGCGATGACGATCGTTGAGGTGGTCGATGCCCATGACGGCTTTAACGTGATCACCGACAAGATCGAGGACGACGAAAATGACGACCCTGCTGTGGCTGATCGGATTTGTCACGTTCTTTCTGAGTGCTGCGCTTGACAATTCACCACAACGATCGTGATGATGTCCCTGACCCGGAAATTGCTGGGTCGGAGAGAGGACAGATTGTTCTTCGCAGGGATAATAGTCATTGCCGCCAACGCCGGTGGTGCGTTCTTCTCCACCAGGCGATGTGACCACTACCATGCTTTGGATAAGCGGTCAAATTACCGCTCTGGCAATAATCAAGGGCGTCTTCATTCCTTCTGTAGTCAATATGGTGGTCCCGCTGGTGGTCATCAGTTATACGCTTCGTGGAAAGACCATTATCAGCCCGGATAAGGCGAGAGAATTACCATGGCAGATGCGGGACAGACCTCATTCTGAAAAGAGTTCCATGTTCTTCGCGGGGATTAGCATCTTGTGCGCCGCACCCGTCTTCAAGACCTTCACCCATTTGCCTCCGTCTATGTCGCTTCTTGTTCGGATACATCATAGCTCTTTCGGATCTGGCTGGCTGGTGAGTTGATCCACCGCAATAAAGAGATCGAAGATAAGGAGCACCTGACGCTTTGTCGGCCCTTAGCGTATCACATGTCGTCGCTCGTATTCTTCATCGGGATTCTGCTGGCAGTTGCTACGCTTGAACATGCCCACATCCTGACTTCGCTTGCCCAATGGCTTGACAAGGTGGTGGGCAACCAGGCGATTATCGTTTCCATTTTTGGGCTTGTCAGCGCTGTTGTGGACAACGTGCCGCTTGTTGCCGCTTCCATGGGTATGTATTCCATGTCGCAGTTCCCGCCGGATTCTTTCTCTGGGAGTTCCTTGCTTACGCAGCAGGTACTGGTGGTTCAATCCTGATAATCGGTTCAGTGCGGGCGTTGCCGCCATGGGTATCGAGAAAATTGAGTTCTTCTGGTATGTTCGAAGGATCAGTCTTCTTGCCTTAATCGGCTATATTGGCGGTGCAGTCGCTTACGTCCTTCTGCACTAACCTTCAGTGGACTGGTTGCAGCGAATTCTCTCGAATACATTGCGGTGTCTCTGGTAAAATAGCAGGGACTGAATTTAAGACTTCTATAGTCATTGCGAGGTAACGATGGATAAATTTCTGTTGGACAGGAATGAGGTTGTTCTGGTTTTCGTGGATATCCAGGAGAGACTGGCTGCTGTAATGAGTGACAGACAGAGGGTTATCGACAACTGTCTCCACCTGATAGAGGTATCGAAATTGCTGAATATTCCGGTCCTGCTGAACGAGCAGTATCCGAAAGGGCTTGGCCCGACGGTCGCTGAAATCAGGGGAGCGCTGCAGCCGTATGAGCCATTGGAGAAACTCACATTCAGTTGCTGCAGGGGAGGGTCATTCCTTAAAGGTCTTGAGGCTTCAGGCAGAAAAAAGTGGTCCTGGCGGGTATGGAGACGCATGTTTGTGTTCTCCAGACTGTAATCGACCTGCTGAAGGCCGGCTATCCGGTACACTTGGTCAAGGACGCGACCTGTTCCAGGACTCAGGAAAACTTTACTGCCGGTGCCGAATTCATGAGGGACGCCGGAAGCTGTGATTACATGCACAGAAACCGTATTGTTTCAGCTGCTTGAAAAGGCAGGGACAGATGAATTCAGGACCATATCAAAGAGGATAAAATAGACCGGACTGCCGCTAGCGGTACTGGTTCTTCTTGAGCACCGTCCGCACTGCCTGACCGGCATCCTGATGTTTCAGAATCTAAACCAGCTCTTCTTTACTTTGATTTCACTGATTGTGCCAGCAATATCTCTTAAAATACTGCGCATCTCTCTCTGTTCTTTTCTCATTTCCTTAATATTCTTATCTTCCCCTGCGCCTGATTTTTCTTCAGCCTTGCGCAGGCTGTCCCTGATATCACGCATATCTGCCCTGAGAGAAGTTATGGCGCCTTTAAGGTCTGATATTGAAGCATTTAATTTTGCGATATCAGCGGCAATGATTTTCAGGCTGTCATCAGGAACTGCCGGAACCCCTTCGACTTCCCCGATTCCCAAGGCCTCCTGAATATAAACATCTCTCTCCGCATCGGATATTTTATTTTTAAATCAGCCTCTTTCTCCAGACTCAATTTTTTCGACAGCAGGAATTGCTTCCCTGGAAACTGCCGGAGGCTCCTTGGCCTCCCAAATATCTATGGTCTCACGTATAGGGGTCTCTTTCTCAATCTTGAAGGCTGTTTTTAAATCTGGTTCCTGCTCAGACTTATCTTTCTTGATAGCAGGCATTGCTTCCATAGTAACCGCCGGAGACTCCTTGGCCTTCCAAATATCCATGGTCTCACGTACAGGGGCCTCTTTCTCGGTCGCAAATGCTGTTTCTAAATCAGGTTCTTTCTCGGGCATATTAATTTCGACAGCAGGCATTGATTCCATTTTTTCTTCCAATATAGTTTCCTGCTCAGGAAGATCCGTTAATTCTTCTTCAAACGCGTAGCCCGAAGGCTCAACCAGCTCAGCTTCAGGTTCAAGCTTTAAGACTTCTGTTTCCGGCTTCTGTACCCCGCTAATTACGTGCTCTTCTTCTGTCTCCTTAACTCCCGCTGATACTTCTTCCTTTACCTCTTCTTTCACTACCTCTTTTAATGGAACGGGCTGTATCTCGATCTTATGCTTTCTGGCTATGTCCTTAAGCACCAGACGCGTAATAAGCCGAAAAGTATCTTCTACCCCTTTTCCGGTAATAGCCTCTGCCTCTATGATATTAAACGCATTATTCTTATTGATGTCAGAATTGAGTTCATCAATGGTCATAATGTTTGTCAGATCTCTTTTATTGTATTGCAGAACAACCGAGATTTCATCGGGATTTATATTATTAGAGGTGAGATTTTCCATCATATTTTCAAGACTCTCGATATTTTGCTCTCTCATGTCCCGCTGTGAATCAGCGACGAAAACAACCGCATCGGCGCCTTTCAGAACAACTTTTCTGGTCGCGTTATACCGGACTTGTCCAGGCACAGTATATAACTGAAACCGCACTGAAAATTCTTTGATTTTCCCTAATTCAATAGGAAGGAAGTCGAAAAAAAGGGTCCTGTCCGATTCAGTGGACAGGGAAAGCAGTTTGCCTTTACTCTCGGCATTGAGGGCTGAATGCAGATACTGAATATTGGTTGTCTTGCCGCTTAAGCCAGGGCCATAGTAAACAATCTTGAGGGTTATCTCTTTTGTTGCATAGTTGAATAAAGCCATATTTTATACTATAGCATAAACGCCGTTTCTTGTTTGATATTTGACCCTGTACATAGCTTCGTCGGCAAGTCTCAGGAGTTCTTCTTTGGATTTTGCGCTTTCCGGATAGGAGGCCACTCCGAAACTGGCGGTCAGCTTGAGTGAATAGCCTTCTTTTTTGAGGAACACATTATGCTCCATCGTCCTTCTGATTCTTTCAGCTATTTGAATAGCGCTGCTGGGAGGTGTCTGGGGCAAAACAATGACAAATTCATCACCGCCATATCTGGCCACAATATCAACTGTTCTGAGACATTTAATAAGAAGCTGCCCCATTTCAACCAGGAGCTTGCTTCCTACGATATGTCCATAATTGTCGTTTATGGTCTTAAAATGATCGACATCCATAAATATCAAAGACAGCGATGTGTGGTGCCTGTTCGACCTGTTTATTTCGATCTCCAATGTCCTGTCCAGATATCTGGTATTAAATAATTTCGTCAGGTCATCAGTTATGGAAAGTTCTTCCATTTTCTGATAGAGGGACGCCCTCTCTATCGCGATTGCTGCATGGTCTACGATCCTCAGTATGAGATTGAGATCATCCTTCGTAAAAGGCTCATTCGTGGTTTTATTCACTATTTCAAGGACCCCGAGTATATTCCCTTTGCTCTTTATCGGGACACACATGATTGTTTTGGTCTTTAAAGTGATTTGCTTGTCTATCCTTGAGGAGAACCTCGGGTCAGTAGAGACATCAGGGACTACCACCGGTATCAGTTCCTGAGCGACCCAGCCGGCAATTCCTTCTCCGATTTTTAATCTGACTTTCTTGATTTTTTTCCTGTCCTCTTTTTTGCCGGATGTTTTTTCAAAAACAAGGTCGCCTGTTTCCTGATCAATCAGAAGAAAAGACCAGGCTTCAGCCTTTACTAATTTTTTTGCATTTTTCATTATGGTAGAGAGAATGTTATTCAGATCGAGTGTTGAAGTTAAAGTTTTGCTTACTTCCTCAAAAAAATCCAATTCCTGTTTTAAATTAGCGAGGGCGGTCTTGAGCTTTTTGTTTTCAAGCGAGACATCTCTTTCCCCGAGCGCCTTTCTGATCAAGAAAAGCCAGCTCTCTTGAAGAAGGGTTGACAGCAGGATAAGTGAAGGGAGTTTTTATCCATTCAGTGAACCCTTTAAATGTCAGCTCGCAGGAAAAAACAATTTTGGGTATGTCTTTGAACGTATCGATAAATGATTTAAATGAAGGTTCTTTTGCCTGATTTTTATTGATCAGAATCAGGTCAGGTTTGTTTTCCGGCCTGAAGACAATGTTGTTTATCGTTTTGAATCTGTCCAGGACCGCGCCCTTTGAAACAAGGACTGTCTGCCTGTTCTTTTGTCAAAAAATCAGGCCCAACAGCAAATATTCTAATCATTGACACCGCAACATTTTTTATATTTTTTCCCGCTGCCGCAAGGGCAGGGGTCATTACGACCTGTCTTTTTCCCTTTTGTCACCGGTTGTGTTGGCGCACTGTCGCCTCTATTATAATTCAGGTTTGTTCTCCTTGCTCTTGTGACCTCGGCTTCCTGAGACCTCTGCACCTGGATCTTGAAAAGTCTTGTAATTATTTCAGAAGAAATCCTGCTCCGACATTTCAGCGAACATGTCGAACCCTTCTTTTTTATACTCTACAAGCGGATCTCTCTGCCCGTAACCCCTGAGGCCGATCCCTTCTTTCAAATGGTCCATTGCAAGAAGATGATCTTTCCACTGGGAGTCAACAACCTGGAGCACCATCATTCTTTCGAGATACCGCATCATCTCACTTCCTACTTCATTTTCTTTTGCCTCATACGAGTTTTTGACCTTTGCTAAAATCGTATCATAAAAAACCGGGAAATTATCAGGGACCTCTGTTATTGAAACAGAAAAAGTGCCATAGAGCGCGTCTTTCAATCCCTTTATGTCCCATTCATCGCTGCCTTTATCTTCAGGACAATGGACAGAAATAATCTCTTCGACAATATCATCGATCATGAGAAGGATCTTATCTTTAATATCCTGGCTTCTCAGCACCTCTTTTCTGTAGGAATAGATCTCCTGTCTCTGTTTATTCATGACATCGTCGTACTCAAGAAGATGTTTTCTGATATCAAAATTCTGGGCCTCTACCTTTTTCTGGGCATTTTCAATAGCACGCGAAACCATTTTGTTCTCTATCGGAATATCGTCGTCCATGCCGAGCTTTCCCATCAAACCGGAAATACGATCGGACCCGAAAATCCTCATTAAGTCATCCTCTAAAGACAGGTAAAATCTCGAAGCCCCCGGGTCTCCCTGTCGTCCGGAACGTCCCCGCAACTGGTTGTCTATTCTGCGGGATTCGTGTCGTTCAGTGCCTATGATATAAAGACCTCCCACCTCCAACACCTTTTTCTTATCATCCTGGCACTGCTTTTCCGCCTCAACGAGCGCGTTGGCCATATCTTCGTCCGTATATTCAGGTTTGTCCTTCAATATGTCCAGCGCAACTGCTGAAGGATTTCCTCCAAGTATGATGTCAGTCCCTCTGCCTGCCATATTTGTTGCTATAGTAACTGCGCTGCTTCTTCCTGCCTGGACTATTATTTCAGCTTCCTTTTCATGATATTTCGCGTTCAAAACAGAGTGCCTGATGCCTCTCTTCTTCAATATGCTGCTGAGAAGTTCGGATTTCTCGATAGATATCGTCCCCACAAGGACAGGTCGTCCCTTGCCGTTGTTTTCCTCGATATCCTGAATGACCGCATTGAACTTGCCTTTCTCCGACTTGTAAATCATATCAGGGTAGTCATTTCGTATCATTGGTTGGTTCGTGGGGACAACGAGAACGTCAAGATTATATATTTTGGCAAATTCCTCGGCCTCTGTCGCTGCTGTGCCCGTCATGCCTGCCAGTTTATTGTACATCCTGAAATAATTCTGAAAAGTTATTGTGGCGAGTGTCTGGTTTTCGCTTGCTATCTTCACTCCCTCTTTTGCCTCTACAGCCTGATGGAGGCCGTCAGACCAGCGTCTTCCGGGCATAAGCCTGCCGGTAAACTCATCCACAATAATCACTTCTCCGTCTTTTACAACATAGTCTACATCCCTTTTAAAAAGCGCATAAGCCTTCAGCCCCTGCAGTATATGGTGAACAAGTTCAATATTTGCCGGATCATAGAGGTTGCCTGCGCCGAGCAGTTTTTCTGCCTTGATATTCCCTTCTTCAGTTAAAATTACAGTACGGGCTTTTTCGTCTACTGTATAGTCAGTCTCTTTTTGAAGTTTTGGGATGATCTTATCGATTTTATAGTACTTATCAGTTGAATCCTCGGAAGGCCCCGATATAATTAAAGGCGTGCGGGCCTCATCTACAAGTATGCTGTCTACTTCGTCCACAATAGCATAGTTCAATTCCCGCTGAACAAATTGGGAGAAATCATACTTCATATTGTCCCTGAGATAATCAAAGCCAAACTCATTATTGGTCCCATAGGTAATATCAGAATTATAGGACACCTGCCTCTGCTCATCTGTGAGACCGTGCACGATAACACCCACGCTGAGGCCGAGAAAGTTATAGACCTTTCCCATCCACTGGGAGTCTCTCTTTGCGAGATAATCATTGACCGTTACAACATGCACGCCTTTTCCTTCCAGGGCATTTAAATAGACGGGGAGGGTGGCAACAAGGGTCTTACCCTCACCGGTCTTCATCTCGGCAATTATACCCTGATGCAGAATAATCCCTCCCATAAGCTGCACATCAAAATGTCTCATTTTCAGTACGCGCTTTGAAGCTTCTCTTACAACTGCGAAGGCCTCAGGCAGAATATCATCCAGGGTTTCACCGGCCGCAAAGCGACTTTTGAATTCCTGGGTTTTGTTCTTCAGTTGCTCATCGGAAAGCGCTGAAATAGCCGGCTCCAAAGAATTTATCCGCTCCACAACAGGAATAAGCCTGTTGATTTCCCGTTCATTCTTCGTGCCTATGATTTTTTTCACAAAACCGAACATCTTTAATATTAGATTATGTCTGTTTATTATTGCAAGAAATCACTCCTGAACATATTGTTTTTAATAATAATTTGATGAAAAACATATATTAATGTTAAATTTAAAAATGTCAAAAAATGTATATATTTACACGTTCGGATGCCAGATGAATATACACGATTCAGAGAAGATGATAGGTTTACTCTCTGAAGGCGGTTATTCATCTACCGATGATCCGGAAAACGCAGACCTGATCATATTCAACACCTGTGCGATAAGGGAAAAGGCAGAGCAGAAATTCTACAGCCAGTTGGGCAGGGCAAGGGTTTTAAAGAAAAAAAATAAAGAACTGAAAATTGCTGTGGCCGGATGTGTTGCGCAGGATGCAAAGGAAAGAATATTCAGAAAAGCCCCTTTCGTGGATTATGTTTTAGGGCCCCAAAATATCCACATGATCAATGACCTGCTTTCAAAAAAACAGGATATCGCAACCGAAGAAAACCGTGACATTGCATTAAATGAATTTACTGCAAAAAGACAGAGCAATATTAAGGCCTGGGTCTCGATAATGTACGGGTGTAATAATTTTTGCAGTTATTGCATTGTCCCCTATACACGGGGCAGAGAAATATCGCGGCCCAGCAGCAGCATTATAGCCGAGATAAAAGACCTTGCGCGTCAGGGATATCAGGAGGTGACTCTCCTGGGGCAGAATGTTAATTCTTACCGGAGTGATATCGGTTTTGCTGATTTATTGAAAGAAATTGACGCTATTAATATAAACAGAGTCCGTTTTGTTACATCACATCCAAGAGATTTATCAGTTGATTTAATAAATGCGACTATCAGACCTGCAGAGCTTATGCGAGCATATTCACCTCCCGATCCAATCCGGGTCTGACTTAATATTAAAGTCAATGAACAGGGGATATACATATGAAGAGTATATCAGGAAGATCGGGCTTCTGAGAAAAAGGGTGCCTGATATAGCTATAACAACCGATATAATCGTAGGTTTTCCGGGTGAGACTGATGAAGATTATCTTCAGTACGGTAAAGGCGCTCAGGGAAATCGAATATGATGGGATTTTTGCCTTCAAATATTCAAAGAGAAAAGGGACAAAGGCCTTTGAAATGCCCGGGCAAATTCCGGACCAGATAAAATCTGAACGGCTTTCCGTCATTCTGTCACTTCAGGAAGAAATTACCTATCAGAAAAAATAAAGAGCTTGAGGGGTCCGTTCAGGAGGTGCTTATAGAAGGACCTTCAGAAACAGATATCCTTATGCTTTCAGGAAGGACAAGGTCCAACAAGATTGTAACCATACCGGATTCTTCTGAAATGACCGGATCACTGATCTCCGTCAGGATATGTAAGGCCCGTCAGCACTCATTAAATGGAGTAAATACCGCCCTGGAAACCGCTTTAGCCTCAGAATAATGAAAGTTGCTGTTCTAACACTAGGATGCAGAGTAAATCAATCGGAAAGTTCTGTAATTGAAGGATCACTTAAAGAAAATGGCGTAACTATCGTTGATTTAAAGGAAAATCCTGATTTTTGCGTTAGTAAATACCTGCACAGTAACAGCCAAGAGCGATTATAATTCCAGGCAGTTAATCAGACGGGCAGCTAAGGCAGGCGCAAAAGTGATAGTTACCGGCTGCTATGCCCACTTAAAAAGAAATGAGGTCAATAAAATTCCCGGTGTAGTAGAACTGGTCGATAACACTAGAAAATACGATATAGTCAATCTCATAACCGGAAAGGAAAACGTTCTTGTGTTTTCTCATTTCAGCCGTTCAAGACCTCACTTGAAGGTCCAGGACGGCTGCAACTTCAGATGTTCATATTGCTCTGTTCCACTTGCCAGAGGCATATCTAAAAGCGTTCCTTTACATGAAGTCCTTAACAGAGTACGGGCGATCGAGGAGGCTGGATACAATGAAATAGTTATCACCGGAGTTCATCTTGGAAGCTATGGAAAGGACCTCGCTGACAAGACATCCTTGAAGCAGCTCATCAAATATATCCTGAAATCTTCTAATATAAAAAGGATAAGATTGAGTTCGCTCGAAATAAATGAAGTGGACGATGAGCTTATTGAACTCATGCAGGATATCAGGCTTTGCAGTCACCTTCATCTTCCTCTTCAGAGCGGCAGCGATACAATTCTTAAATTAATGAGGCGTAATTATACGTCATCTGAGTTCTCCATCAAAGCTTCAGAATATATTTTCGAAAATCGATAATATTTCTGTTGGTTCAGATATTATAGTCGGATTTCCAGGGGAAGGTGATAATGAGTTTATGGATACATATAACTTTCTTAAGGCCTTTCCATTTGCATATCTGCATGTCTTTCCTTTTTCTGTCAGACCTGATACTGATGCAGGCAAGATGCGTGACAGGGTGCATAACCATCTCATCAAAAAAAGAGTCGATAGATTGATGGAACTAAGCAGAGATAAAAAACGCTCATACTTTCAAAAGCAGTTTCATGGTGTTTTGGACGTCATCATAGAGGAGAAAAATGATGATGGTCATAGCCTGGGAACGTCCGGAAACTACATAAAAGTATCAATACCCGCCGATAATGCCAAAAAGGGAAGCCTTGTATTTGTGAAGATTTTAGAGGCTAAAGATAATCTTCTTGAAGGATTTATTATTCCGTAGGTGTAACCTGCTGATATAGCAAATAATTTCGCCTGCTTAATACCTAGACAAGGGTGTTAAGCCCAATACCATTCTAAGGAAAAGCTCTATTTGCACAGGATACCAACAATATACCAACATTTACTGTTTAGATCTAGTGTCTGATAAGATATATTATGTTAAGTAGGCTATCTTCATGGCTAGGGCTCGGTATGCTATTAAACAGGTATCTGAGTCTCAATTTGCTCTATATGAGGATGGGACACTATTGACAAGGTTCACTCGTAAAACCTTCCGCCAGAACTTGGAACAGCTAGGCCGTGGAAATGGTTGGATAGGCTCAATTTTGCGTTTGTTTAACCAGGCTTACCCGTTTTCCTCTCGTCCATCTGAAAAACTCACTCCCCTCACTCTGCTTATTCGGACTATCGGGGATCGGGGAATAGCTGAGTATCTTCGCCAAAAAGGCCATATTGTTTATAAGGCGGTCGCCGTTTCCGACGAAGAGCTAATAAATTACATAACATCAATCGGTTATACGGTAACAGCTAGGGAAAGCCAAACCCTCCCCCTTACAAGCGAAATCATGGAAATTAACAGCGGGTGCGAGTCGGCGCATAGCGGAGCGGATCTTTTATGCGCCGTTGGAGGCGCTAAAGGCTTCGAGGGGATGCCATAGTATGGGTAAAGGCTCAAAAGTGTCTAGAAACGCAAATAAGGAAGCCGGGATGCCTGCGGAATGTCTTAAAAGCCTATTTCGCTCCCCGGTCGGGTCCCGTTTACGGGAAGGCCGAGGGGGCCTGAAATCGGCCTCCCCTGATAAGTCCTTATATATGCATATAACTCACACACAATTTGAAGGAATGGCGTAAATAAGCCATCGAGGAAAAAGGGGGAAATGTGTTGACAGTTTCGGTGATTACGAGAAAAGGCAGGAAGCGGACAATTTACCTGGAACCTGGGCAAGAGATCGGATCGTTTAAACTGAGGGAAATTATGAAGCCTATTTGCAAGGGTGTCAAAAAAGGGTATGATACTGGAAAAAGATAACCTCTTACTTGATATATTATGTAAAGTATGATATCTTTATGTCTAGGGCCAGGTCTGCCATAAAACAGGTATCTGAGACCAATTTTGCCCTATACGAGGACGGTACTCTATTGACTAGGTTTTCCCGTAAGACCTTCCGTCGAGACCTCGAACAATTAGGCCGTGGGAATGGTTGGATAGGTTCAATTCTGCGTTTGTTTACACAGGCTTACCCCTTCTCGTCTCGTCCATCTGAAGAACTGACTCCCTTGACAGTCCTTATTCGCACTATCGGAGATCAGGGCATAGCAGAGTATCTCCGCTGCAAGGGTCATATCGTTTACAAGCCTGTCCCTGTCTCAGACGAAGAGCTTATAAATTACATTAAATCAATCGGTTATACGGTAAAAACGCAAGAAAGCCAAACCGTTTAGTCCGGGGCAATAACTGGGTAAGTTTAATTCTTCGTCTATTAAATCGGCCTTACCCTGGTTCGTGACCTCAAAGCGCTTCCAGAGGAGTCTCCATTTGATAGTTTTTTTTTAGCTGGCGGAATTAACAAAAAACTCTCCATTTATTGATTGCAACTAAAAAAAAATGCAATATTCAAGTAATTTCTTTAATGCTATTGATCAATTATATCCTAAACCTAATTATATTATTTAAGTTAGTCTTCTAACTAGCTGTTTTATCAGCATAGTCAGCACCAGCATATATTGATTTACAGAATTACTTTGCATCCAAAATGGCCTTCTTAAATCTATCTATTGAATTATTCTAAAAGTAGTGCTTTCACATCTTATGCTATTTCGGTATTGAAACGATACAGTATCAAAATTTAGACAGTTTGAAACAAAAAGGGGCATGGCATAATGCCATGCCCCTGCAGATTCAGATCACTTGCTGCGGTCTCTGACTAAGACCCTCTCTGAGGCATCAAGCTATCCCCCATGGCAAAGAGTGTTGTTAAAGCACCCTGCTGTCCCTGGATTTCGCCTATGGCATTGAGCGCAAACAGGTGCATTACCCTGATTGGTTGTTGTGTGCCTGTATGTATCTCCGGGCAGCCAGGCAGACGGATGAGGCGCAGCTATGCCGTGACACGACTGACACGCAAGGCCTGATATGCCGCCGCCAAAGTTTGCTCCATGACAGGCCTCGCAGTAAAGGAAGCCCGAGGTAGTTCCCGGAGCAGCCTTTGCCACCGGGCCGTGGACCGACGGAGTAGGCCAGTTGGCCGGGTGGGGATTGCCAGTAGCTCCATGGCATAAAGTGTTGTTGAAACACCCCGGAGTGCCGGGATTCAGAGTATGACACTGGGCACAGACAGGGGCATTGCCGGGGTCTGTTGTCGTGTGAGTATAGGTATCACCGGGCAGCCATGACGAAGGATGCGGTGCAGAAATCCCATGACACGAACCGCATGCGACCCCTGATGTACCTCCTCCGAAGTTTGTCCCGTGACAGGACTCACAGTAGAGGAAGCCTGAAGTCGATCCAGGAGCTGCTTTCGCCACTGGACCATGCACAGTCGGAGCACTCCAGCCCGGTGGGTGTATTCCCACCGCACCATGACAAAGCGTGTTGTTAAAACAGCCCGGTGTGCCGTCAATCTTCCTGTGGCACTGGGCACAGACAGGCGCATTGCCCGGATCTGTTGAGGTGTGAACAAATGCGTCACCTGGCAGCCACGCTGATGGATGTGGCGCAGCTATGCCGTGACATGTTTTACATGCCACCCCAGCCGTCCCGCCATTGAAGTTTGTGCCGTGACAAGCCTCGCAGTAGAGGAAGCCTGAAGTCGATCCAGGAGCTGCTTTCGCCACTGGGCCATGCACAGTCGGGGCGCCCCAGCCTGCCGGGTGTATTCCAACTGATCCATGACAGATTGTGTTATTGAAGCAGCCCGGAACCGTTCCATCCGGGGCAGGCACGAACGGAGGCAAAAGCGCTTTTGCATCTGCCGGCAGATTGTTCTGGTGATGATGGCATTGATCACAAACCGGCGCATTACCGGCCGCTGTCGTCGTATGGGTGAAGGCATCTCCAGGCAGCCAGTCCTGCGGGTGAGGAGCCGGCACGCCATGACAGTTCTGACAAGCAACCCCTGATCCGTTGCCGGAGAAATCAGCCCCATGACATACCTGACAATAAGCGAAGCCGCTCGTACCGCTTGGCGTATCCTTTGCCACTGGCCCATGAACTGTCGGGGCTCCCCATCCCTCAGGGTGCGGGTTCGCTACGCCGTGGCATAAAGTGCTGTTAAAGCAGCCCGGAGGTGTCCCATTAGGCGCTGGTTCAAACTGCGGAAGCAAAGCAGCAGCGTCAGCAGGCAGGTTCTTCCTGTGGAAGTGGCAATTTGCGCAGACCGGGGCATTCCCGGGATCGGTTGTAGTATGAGTGAATGAATCATCCGGCAGCCAACTATTGGGATGTGGCGAGTGCACTGGTCCATGGCAGCCGAGGAAACAGGTCGGGCCAAAGACCCCTCCTCCAAAAAATGGAGCGTTCTTCGTCCCATGACAAACCTGGCAGAACGCGAAGCCGCTCTCATCATCCGGCGCCATTTTTGCCCTTGCTCCGTGAGCTGCCGGCCTGTTCCAGGCATCCGTATCAGGATGACCGATAGGAGCGCCATTGGACGAATTATGGCATTTGGTGTTGAAACAGCTTACATCCGATATCCCGCCGCGAAATACAGGGTCACTGCCGTGACATTGTTCACACTTGGCCGGATCTGAGAGAAATGACTCCATAAACTCCTCAGGATGCTCCGAAATCCAGTTATCGGGGTGCTTTCCGTTGTCCGGGTCAGTTGAGCCGGAGCCACTGCTGCTGCAACCTGCGAGACCAATTAAAAGCGCCATTAGTATTGCAATAATAGGCAGCCTGTTATTTATCTGTGACATGCTATACACCTCCGGTTGTTATTGCGGCCATGGCACCTGAAACAGGGTGCCGGATTGACCTTGCCGTCGATCTGATGCTGCGTAATGTAATCCCCCCTGTGGGGCAGCGACCTTTCCGGAGAATCCTTATATTTGTCGCTCGGCAGCAATTCTTCTTTGTGCGCATGGCAGTCCGCACAGAACGATTCTTTATGGCACATATCGCAGACATTCTTCTGCTGAGCAGCCACGAATTTGTGTCTCGTAATAAAATCCGAGGTATGGTCTAACGCGTCCCGTGCGTCTTTGTGGCACTCGCCGCATATAACCGGGGTTTTTACTTCCATCGGATGCCATTTGGAGATGCTCTTTTCAGGCGCACAAGCGTAAACCACCGGTATAACAACCAGGAGAATGAAAAGCATAAAATTCTTCAGCACTACATTTGTCATCGATTACACCCCCTTCTTTGCCTGCGGCATTATATTGAACTTATAGATGAGCTTAAAGAATCCCCTGATATCCTTGTCGTAATAAGGGTTTCTGGAGTATGATGCGTCGGCCTCAAGCCTCAGCTCCTTTGAAAAATCGTAACCTACTGCGCCTGAAACCGAACCGGCGTAATCCCGTCCGTTAATATCCTCGTCGTAATCTACGTAAAGTCCGTCCAGGGTAACATCGAATTTCCCGGCGCGGTCATGCACCCAGGCCCGGTATTCGTTATACTTCAACCGCTCGTTGTCGCCGTCCATCCTGTGGTAGCCAAGACCAACACTGCTCGATTCAAATACATTAAAGGTCAGCTTGCCGCCGAAATAATCTGCTGAGCCGGCAATATCATAATTAAAATTCTTATAGTCGGCAGCAACTATCAGCTTCTTGTTCCACGTATATTGCCCGTCTGCTCCGATTATGAGCGCCTTTTCTTCAGGGTCTATGATATCAGGCTCAAACTTGAATGCCGCCGAAGTAGTCGAAGAGAAAAAGGTCCCGTAATCAATCCACGACACCATAGGGGTTATCGTAAAACCGCTGAAAGGCCCTAGTACAAGGTTATAGGAATGCTCCAGCCATCCCGATTCCTCCCCCGAGCTGTAGGAAGATTTTCCGACTAACTGTACCTCCTTGACAGGCCGGAACCAAAGGTCGACCCCCTCTTCTTCCCTATCAAAGGAATCGTCGCCATTTTCCCGAAGGTAGGAAAACCCGACCTCGTAAAGGTTTTTGACCCCGTGGCTCAGGCGGGCCCCGTAAATAAAGTCCCCGTTGCCGTCAAAAAAATCGGTTTCCACAGGACTTCCTGCATAGGCGGAAACTTTAAAGCCGTACTGCAAATCGGTCTTAGCATAAATGCCGTCTACATGCTCGGCAGCTACTCCCTCAAATACCATCAGCCGTCCGAGGTTTACTATTGTATTGCTCGTGTCCCTCCGGAAACTGAGATAGGCATACTGAAGGTCGTAATCAAATCTCTTGTCGAAGCTCTCGTCCGCCAGGTCCTGAGAGAGCCAGCCGCCAAAATGAAAAGAAACATCGTACCGCCCTATCCCGTCAAGACTGAAATCAAGGTACTCATAAAGGGGAACATAATTTGAATTATTGAAGGCCTCCCTGTCCAACAGGTAGGTTTTCGATTCACCGGACAGCGTTACGGCAGAGGCGATGGCCGGCAATAAGGCAAGACAAAACAATGCAACGACTGAGCGAAAGAAACTTCCCATGTTTAAATCCCTCCTCTCGTGATTTTTTACGGTCAATTTCTAGTCTTTATATAGATATATATAATAACGTGCATTAGAGGCATTATATCAGTCTGGATCTGTTTGTCAATCGTGAACCTTGTTATTTTCTTCTGAGGTAAAACTCTGCTATACCACCCTCTTCTCTGACCCGTAATAATTCATGGCCCAGCCGGTCTGACAGAGCAGAAATATCTGAGCTCGTCTCCGGGTCCGTCGAGATCACGACCAATACCTGGCCTGATTGCACGGCATCGATAGTTTTCTCAGTCTTTATGACAGGCATTGGGCTGTTCAGCCCCTTTACATCTAAAACAACATCCGCCTTCCTGACGTTTTGCAATCAACTGATAATTCAAAGTACTGCTCTCACCGCAGTTCTTCAGCTGGCGCACAGGAACAGCCTGGCGGCTCTTCAGTGTGCCACAGCTTGCAGTTGGGCAATCCATTTGGATATTCTGCTTATTACAATAACTTTTTTACCATTTCGGCAACAGGGAGTGCAGCCAGGGTGAGGAGCTGAACCGACCCTCTGGCGCCGAGTTCGAGAGACATCTTCATAACAGTCTCATTGTCTTTTGCTTCAACTATATTGACAAAATCATAGGGGCCAAGAACAGCGTACTGCTCTTTTACTGTAATCCCCATCTTTTTAAGCTCCTTATTAACTTCGAGAATACGCTGGGGTTTCTCCTTAATGGTTCTTCTGCCTTCATCCGTCAAAGTGCTGAGAATTACATAGGTTGCCATAGATATCTCCTTTGTTCAAAAAATTTAATTGACGCCTGTTTATTCTTATACTCCCTTTGGTTTCTGTTGTCAATTAATTGTTCTACATCACGCCTAATGCCGGGCAGAGTTGTCAGAAGTTCATGAAGTGAATGGGTTGAAGTCTTGCAGAAACGGATTTTGGGTATTGGTGAGTGGTGTCAGTAAAGACGTGAACCAACTTAGGGAGCTGCAGGACACAAAGCGTCTGACTTATTTTACAATCTTAAGACTGATATCCGCGGCTGCCGGTGAATGTGTCAGAGCGCCGACTGAGATCAGGTCCACGCCCGTTTCAGCTATCTCCCTGACATTGTCAAGCGAGACATTTCCGGAGGCCTCGAGAAGGGCCCGTTTTCGCACGATCATCACAGCTTCATGCATGTCGCTTACAGACATATTGTCAAGCATGATAACATCAGCGTTCGCCTCAAGCGCCTCGTGAAGATCTTTAAGGTTCTCTACTTCAACTTCTATCTTCGCAAGATGATGGCCTTTTTTTGCAAGAGACACCGCATTCGTTATGCTTCCGACAGCTTCGATATGGTTGTCCTTTATCAGAATTCCGTCAAAAAGCCCGAACCGGTGGTTTAAACCCCCTCCCATCCTGACTGCGTACTTCTCCATTATTCTCAGACAAGGGGTGGTCTTTCGCGTGTCTACGATGCTTGCGCCAGTCCCCTCTACCGCGTCCACGAAATGGCTTGTGAGAGTGGCGATCCCTGACAACCGCTGCAAAATATTGAGACTTACACGCTCGCCCGCAAATAACACCATTGTCTTGCCGGAGACCTCCCCCAGGACGTCTCCTTTCCTTACTTTGGCGCCTTCCGCAAAGTAGGTCTTAAATACCGTGTCAGGGTCCAGCAGACTGAAGACTTCTCTTGCGAAGGGGAAGCCTGCCACCACAAAATTGCCCTTGGCCACATATAAGGCCCTCGCCATGCTGCCTTCAGGGACAAGCAAGGCTGACGTAATATCACCGTGACCAAGGTCTTCTTCGATGGCATGCTGTATAAGCTGGATAACAGACGAAGGGATATCCATATATATGCTTATCTCCGTCTGAGAAGAGTAAATATGCCCCAAATGCCGCCGAGGACAGCCCCGAAAGCTGCCGCCGATTTCCAGTCAAACAACGTATTGATTTCCCCCTCGATGTTCTTGGCCAGGACAAGGACAGCAGAGCTATTGTTAGCCGTCAAATTACCTGCGACAATCATGCCGGCAGCGCTTTTCTCTACAGACGCATTTGCTTTCGTTAAAGATATTGGCATGCAGGAATATTTCATTTCCGTATTATGCCCTGCCACTATCAAGCCGACGCTCTGGTTCATCGAAATGTCTTCACCGGTTATCAGAACGGCAGCGCCCTGCGCCACCTCTACCTTTTCTCCGTCCACGCTCAAAGCGCAAACCTGCTCCATTTCTATATGTCCGCCCTCTGCGCTCCTGACGCTGCTCCGGCTTATTTTAACAAGCTCCCCCTCGACTATTTCGAGTTCCTTTTCAGAGATCTCCCGCTCTTTTTCGTCCATTATATGCCCCCTTTGGCTTCATGCATTTTTTTAAGATTTACGAGGATCCTTTCCTTTCTTTTCAGGCACTCCTCGAACTTGTCCTTTTCCTTGGCGATCACCTCCTGCGGCGCCTTCTTCATAAAATTGTCGCTCAGGAGTTTTTTGTTCAGAAAGATAAGTGACTCTTCGACCTTTGCCTCTTCCTTTCTGAGACGCTCAATCTCGAGGTCCAGGTCCAATAGACCCTCGAGAGGTACATAAACCTCAACATGATTTCTCACTGCCACAGAGGACCCCTTTATTTTCTTCACGCCGGAGCCTATCTCCACAATGTCAGCTTTTGCCAGTTTATTCAGATAGGTGAGGTTCCCGGAAAGAATATCTCCCGCGTCTTCGCTGAGTGTTTTAATATGCGCCTTTAATTGAAGATTGGGAGAGAGATTCAATTCTCCCCGTATCGTCCTGATGCCGGCGACCGCCTCCATAATGATAGACATATGCTCTTCAGCCCGGTCTTCCCTGATCAGGTTTCTGGGGTACTCCGCGGTTACTATACTTTCCCCCTTGTGCGGCATGTTCTGCCATATTTCCTCAGTGACGAACGGCATAAAGGGGTGGAGCAGCCTCAAGGTGCTTTCAAGTATGTATAGCAGACACTGTTTGACTGGTAGCCTGTCAGCCGATTCGTCATACAGGACAGGCTTGACCATCTCGATATACCAGTCACACAATTCGTGCCAGATAAACTGATATATGCTGCCGGCAGCATCATTGAACCGGAAATCAGCAAGGGAACGGTCTATATCTTCAGCCGCAAACGACAGCCTGCTCAATATCCACCTGCTGCCGATATCCAGCTTTTGCCCGTCAATTTCCTCAGGCAAAGGGACGTCCTCTGCGTTCAGGAGTATAAACCTGGCTGCGTTCCAGAGCTTATTGACAAAGTGCCTGTAACCTTCCACCCTGTCTTCGGAAAACCTGATGTCACGGCCCTGGGCTGCGAAGGCAGCCAGGGTAAACCTGAAGGCGTCCGTGCCATACTTGTCCATAAGGACAAGAGGGTCTATTACATTCCCCTTTGATTTGGACATCTTCTGCCCGCTGGAGTCCCTGACCAGGGCGTGGATATAGACTGTCCTGAAGGGGACTTCATCCATAAACTTCATCCCCATCATCATCATGCGGGCTACCCAGAAGAATATGATGTCAAAGCCTGTGACAAGCACAGATGTGGGATAATATTTTTTCAGCTCAGGAGTTTTGTCCGGCCAGCCCAGGGTAGAAAAGGGCCAGAGCGCCGAGGAAAACCAGGTATCGAGCACGTCCTCTTCCTGTCTGAGGTCTGCGCTGCCGCACTTGGAGCACTTCAGCGGCGCCGACCGGCTGACTATGACCTCACCGCAGGCATCACAATACCACACCGGGATCCTGTGGCCCCACCATATCTGCCTGGATATGCACCAGTCCTTAATCCCTTCCATCCACGAGAAATAAGTGTTCTCCCAGGACTTGGGTATAAACTTCGTATCTTCTTCCCTGACCGCTTTCATAGCGTCATCCGCGAGGGGCTGTACTCTTACATACCACTGCAGCGCCGGAAGAGGTTCTATGACTGTTTTGCACCTGTAGCATTGACTGATCGAATGCGGATATTTCTCCTGCCTGTCTATGAGTTTCGCGGCTTCGAGGTCCCTGATGACCGCTTTCCTGCATTCATACTTGTCCATTCCCGCATATCTCCCGCCGGCCTCGGCAGTCATTGTCCCGTCAGGTCCGATAACTGTTATAAATTCCAGTTGAGGACTCTGGCGTTTCGCTATCGCCTCGTCGTTAAAGTCATGAGAAGGCGTCACCTTTACGGCGCCCGTACCAAACGCCGGATCAACCGCGCTGTCGGCAACAACGGGAATTATTCTGTCCGCCAGCGGAAGCCGGATGCTCTTGCCGACAAAATCTTTATAACGGTCATCTTCAGGGTTAACTGCAACCGCCGTGTCTCCAAGCATTGTTTCAGGCCTGGTGGTAGCAACAGTTATATATGCGCCTGCTTCAGCGAGGGGATATTTAATATATGTGAGTCTGCCTTCGACTTCTTCATGCTCCACTTCAATGTCGGACAAGGCGGTATGACAACGCGGGCACCAGTTGATGAGCCTGTTGTCCCTGTAGATAAGTCCCTGCTCATAGAGGCTCACGAAAACTTCAATAACAGCCTTTGAGAGGCCTTCATCAAGAGTGAACCGCTCCCTGGACCAGTCGCAGGAAGCCCCCAGACGCTTCAGCTGATGTATAATCCTGCCGCCGTATTCCGCTTTCCACTTCCAGACGCGCTCTGTAAACGCGGCCCTGCCCAGCTGATGTCTGTCGAGGCCATCGGCAGCAAGCTGTCTTTCAACGACGTTCTGGGTGGCAATGCCCGCATGGTCCATGCCGGGGACCCACAGAACGCTATAACCGCACATCCTTTTCCACCGCACCAGTATGTCCTGTATAGTGGTATTAAGGGCGTGCCCCATGTGCAGTGTTCCTGTGACATTCGGAGGAGGTATTACAACAGAGAAGGCTTCAGCTTCAGAACCTGGATCAGCCGAAAAATAATTTCTGCTTAACCAGAACTCATACCATTTATTCTCAACGCCTTCTGGATTATAACTTTTCTCTAATTCGGGCATAACAAAGAAAGACGGGGAATTGGCGCTGCCGCTTCCCCGTCATATTTTTTCAGATTTATTCTTAAAACTCGGCTTTGATCTTTTCAATTTCCCGGGAGATCATGGTGTTCGCCAGATCAGGGACAGTTTCCCAAATGACTTTTTCAACCTCCCTGGTAAGGGACGAAACAGAACTTTTGAGAATTTCCTTCAATACTTTTTCAGCAAGTTCGGGCGCTACTTCCCATAACACCTTTTCAACGGCATCTTTCATGGTAGGCATGAGAGCAGAAAGCAGTGCCTCTCTTATATCAAGTTCAGACAGAAGCGCTTCGACTTTATTATCGACAACTTTTTCAAAAAGCCTCAGGAATTCATCTTTCGAAGGCATATCGGCTTCAGTAATAACAGGACCTCTTGCAGCGGGCTGCGCAACTCTTTCCTCCGGTACAGATTCCTGCTTAAGTTCCGGAACCGCCATGGGAGCTTCATCTTCAATTATTTCAAAAGCCTCATCGAAACCCTTTTCTACGGAAGAAGCTTCCTCTGCCGGTTCTTCAGCAGCCTCGGAAATATCTTCCATTGACCAGAGGTCCTCTTCGCCGCTTTCCGCAACGGCGGCCTCAACCTCCACACCGACAGCTTCAGCTTCCGCAAACATATCGTCTTCCGCGACAGCTTCGAGCACCTCTTCTTCAGCTGATTCAATACCTTCTTCAGCTTCAGCAGAAACAACAGCAAGCGCGGCATTTATCTTGCTTATCAGTTCCTGAGATTCAAAGGGCTTTATAACAGTATCATCAGCACCGACCTGTTTTGCAAGTTCTTCGTCAATGGGCTCAAAGGCCCCGGCAAGAAGAATAACAGGCACATGAGAAGTCGATGGATTTTTCTTTATCTTGTCACACAGATTATACCCGTTGACCTTTGGCATCTCGATGTCAGCAAGGACGATGTCAGGTTTAAAGGTCTCCAGAAGATTGAGGGCATCTTCACCGTTGCTCACAGATTTTATCAGAAAATCCTCTTCAGCGAGGACAAGTTCGACTACCTTCTGTATGGTAATGCTATCATCTGCCAGCAACAGCTTGTAAGCCATCCTTCACCTCTTTAAAGTATTTTCAAAAATTTTATTGCTAAGTGCTGAAAAAGTCAAGACTTTTTATCCATCTGAACTGCTTGCTGAACCAACTGTTCAGCATGAAGAAACACCTCAACCACCTCCTGAAAACCCGCCTGAAGGAATAGTTGAAGATATACCTCCGCCTGACCCTGCAGAACAGCAGAACGAAGATATTATTTTTTTTACATCTTTTGATGAGCATTTCGGACACGCGGTCTCTTTTTCGGAAGTCTTTAAAGTCTGAAGCAATGAGAACTTTTCATTACACTTCAAACATATATATTCATAAATTGGCATCAGGTCCTCCTGTTAACGTATTAATACTAATGTCTATTTTATCCGTCAATATACTCTTAAGTCAATAAATGCACTTTAAGCCCAGTTTCTGTACCCAGGGATTTATAAGCCGGCCGGAATTCCTGAAAGGTTTACAGAAAAAAGGAACCTGTTATAATGCTATTATGAGAGAGGCAATGCTGTATGAAAAAAAGAACCACGAAGAAGTCCAATGCCATTTGTGCAATCACAACTGTCTAATAAAAAATCATCAACGAGGCATCTGTGCCGTCAGGGAAAATACCGATGGCGTTTTACACAGCCTTGTTTACGGCAAGATCATCTCGTTAAACGTTGACCCGATAGAGAAAAAACCTCTCTTTAACTTTTTGCCGGAATCCACTTCACTTTCAATAGCAACGGTTGGCTGCAACTTCAGATGCAAGCATTGCCAAAACTACGAAATTTCCCAATATCCCAGAAAGCGCTCAGTGCCGATACCCGGTAAGGATACAACCCCCGAAGAGATCGTCGAAGCAGCGGTCCGGAACAACTGCAAGAGCATTTCATACACGTATACGGAGCCGACCATATTCTTTGAGTTTGCCTACGACTGCGCAAAAATCGCGCGTGAAAAAGGCGTAAAAAATGTTTTCGTCAGCAACGGGTATACAGGCAAAGAGGCTGTCAGACTTATAGCGCCCTTTCTCGACGCCAACAACATAGACCTCAAGGGCAGCGACAAATTCTACCGGGAGATCTGCGGGGCCAGGCTCGAGCCGGTGAAGGAGACCATCAGATTAATGAAGTCGCTTGGTGTCTGGGTGGAAATCACCACGCTCATCATACCCGGTCTGAATGATTCTGAAAAGGACCTTACCGGCATCGCCGAATTTATCAGCTCGGTCGACCCGGCAATGCCGTGGCATGTAACACAGTTTTATCCTACCTACGAGCTCCTCGACAAGCCGCGCACTCCTGTTTCGAAGCTCCGGCAGGCGCGTGAAATCGGGTTCAGGGCCGGACTTAAATTCGTATATGAGGGCAACGTGCCGGGCGAAGGAGGGGAAAACACCTATTGCCCCTCATGCAAAGAGATTTTAATCGAACGTTTCGGCTATGGCATCTCCAAAAATCTGATAAAGAACAGCCTGTGCCCGAAGTGCGGCTCCATTATCGAAGGCGTCTGGTCGGCATGACTCCGGCGGGTCTGGAGGAGTTACCGGGATCTCTTACTTTGCCAGTCTCAGCACCATTACTACGGCATCTTCGACAGGTGAAATATAATAGTTTTTTCTTGTTCCCAGAAGCCCGAAGCCGAATTTCTCATACATCTTCCGCGCTTCTTCATTCGAAAGCCTCACCTCCAGGAAAACAGACCTGCAGTTGTCGTACTTCATGATCTCAAGGACCTCCTGAATCATGCGGGATGCTATCCCAAGCCCCCTGTGTTCCGGATGGACCGCCAGGTTTAGGATGTGTCCTTCATCAATGATCACATTCGCGCAGAGATATCCAACGACCTTTCCGCCTATCTTTGCCACTCTCGCAACAGATATAGTCTTGAATATTTCATTATAAAAAAGAGTTTCAGTCCAGGGCGTTTTGAACGAGGCTGTTTCAATGGCGAGAATCCCGGGCAAATCAGCGACTGTCATAGCATCAATAACAAGGCCGTTCAGCTCTTTTCCGACCATTTCACCTCTGCTTCCGATTTTCTGACGTAGACTGGGATTGCCTGGGAAATCTCCGCAAACTCTCCTCTCTTCGCCTTAGTCAAGCCGAGCATTGCTACATTGGCTGGAGAAGGCACCATTTTATCCCTAGGTGCTATAAAGGCCCTCTCCTTCATCATTCCAATGATCTTTTCCCTGTAGAGCAGCGCCCCTTCACCAGCGAATAACACCCTGCCCTGCAATGTTTCCAGCAAGGCCTCGGGCTTGACCGAAACACAATCAATTACAGTGCTGAAACTGTCTTCCTCCCATCTGTATACTGCCGCGTAAACCTCGCTCTTCCTTGCATCGAGCATAAGACATAGAGGATAGGAGCTGTATGGAAAATTCCATGCAAAGGCATCGAGGGTCGGGACCGTAACCACGGGCCTGCCTGTGGCATAGGAAAGACCTTTCACCGTGCTCAGGCCTATTCTTAAGCCGGTAAATGACCCCGGACCTGAAGCAACGGCGAATACGTCTATATCATTCAGAGTCAGCTCGGATTGAACAAGAATATTATGGACAGCAGTCATCAGCCTTTCCGAGTGAGTTGTCTTGACATTAAGCCTTGTCTCAGCAATAAGGCCGGCGTTTTCGTCGATTATCGCAGCCCCGCCGAGCATCGTTGATGTTTCTATCGAGAGTATCTTCATATCGGATATTATATCCGGATCGTATACAAAAAAGATAAGCGTTCAGCCGACAGCTATCAGCTGTCAGAGAAAACCGGAATATGCGAAGTACATGGAATAATCCGGGCCTTAGCGACCTATACGGTCTTTGCCGGACTTTCTTGCTGAAAGCTCAAGGCTGATTGCTGAGAGCTGAGCTACTACCCCAAAAGCCACTTCAAGAGCAAATACTCATGAAGAAGGTCCTTTCCTGAGGTATTTCTTTGCAAAGATGCCTGAGGCTATGATGCAGAGCGCGCCCGCCGCTGTCACGGTATGAGTCGTTCCTGCCTTGTCAGCTATTATCCCCATGATTGAATTTCCTATCGGAGCAGTGCCAAGAAAAACAAATGAATAAACCGACATGACCCTTCCCCTGAGTTCATCCGGTACTGAGACCTGGATGTAACTGTTGGCCGTAGCGAGATAACTGACCATCCCCCACCCCCCGAACATTATTGCGACCAGTGATAAGAGAAATATCTTCGACAGGGAAAAGACAAACAGCGCGACTGAAAAACAGAGCCCTGCGAATGACATAAACCTCGCCTTATTCCTAATGTCACCCCTGGCCGCGATAGCCAGCGCGGCAGTCAGGGCGCCTATGCCTGATGCGCCTACGAGATAGCCGAAACCTTCTGCTCCCCTATGAAAGACCTCTGCCGCGAAAACAGGGAGCAGACTGATATAAGGAAGACCTATCAAGCTGAAAACCGCTATCAGGACAATCACATGGATTATTTCCCTGCTCCCCCTGAGAAAGGCGATCCCTTCCAGGAACTCGCTCAAAACGCCTTTGGACCCGATTTTGCTCTCTCCCTTTATCCTCATGCTCGCAAGGGCCGCAATTACAGCGACAAAACTCGCTGCGTTCAAAAAGAAGCAGGCTGATATCCCGAAATACGAGATTGCCAGTCCGGCCATCATGGGACCGACTATCCTCGCACCGTTGAAGGCTGCGGAATTCATGGCAATTGCATTGACAATATGTCCCTTGCCTACCATCTCAGCGAGAAAAGACTGCCGGGTGGGGATGTCGATGGCATTTATGGTGCCGAGTAAAAACGCGAGCAGCGCAACATGCCAGACAGTCGCCATTCCCATACTGGTCAGGACCCCGAGAATGAGCGCGGGGATGATCGACATCCCCTGTGTAATAAGCAGGAGATTTCTCTTTGGAAACCTGTCCGCAATGACGCCTCCGAGGAGTGTAAAGAGAAGTATCGGAAAGGCGCTGGCAGCTGCTACCAGCCCCAGGTAAAAAGGCGATTTCGTGAGGCTGTAGACAAGCCATCCCTGGGCAACAGACTGCATCCATGTCCCTGAAAGAGAGACGAGCTGTCCGAACCAGAAGAGTCTGAAATCTCTGAATGAAAGCGCCGAGAACCTTTCCGTATTAGCCATAACCTATATTAACTCAAAAACTGCGTTTGACAAAAAAATGCAGACATGCATGAAAAGAACTTTGCGTGGATGTGTAAAAAAACTTTATAATGTCGCAATTTGGCTGATGATAATTCCAATGCGTCAGTCATAAAATGTCCGTTTATTTGTCTCACAGACATCTTACAAAGGCGGCGCAGAATATGAGTTCAAGAGGCAAAAGCCCTCGGAGTCCCGGTGTTTTAGACCGGGACGAGAATGAGCGAGAATGCTATATCCCGCCCTAGGTGGCGGATTTTGCCGTGCAGTAAATTGCAAATGATTTGCAAATATGATATCATCTTTAAATGTTGGCAGAAACAAAAAAGCTCTTCAGAAACAATGGAAAATCACTTACCGGGGTAAGGGCCGTTATCCTGGATGTTCTCGGCTCCGCGACTTCTCCGCTGAATCCGAAGCAGATTCTGGGCCTGATAAAGGGCAAAAAGCCTGACCTGGCTACGATATACAGGAACCTCTCACTTATGGAATCCCTCGACATAATCCAGAGCGTAGACCTGGGAGAAGGCTTTAAGAGTTATGAGATGGTCCTGCCTGAAAACCACAGGCACCACATCATATGCAATAAATGCGGGAAGATCGCAGGAGGTGGAGGAGTGCGGGCTTCAGGAGATAGAAAAGAAAATATTCAGAAAGATAGGGTTTAAGATAGAGAAACATCGTCTGGAATTCTTCGGGGTCTGCGCTGTATGCAGAAAATAGCACCTTTCTTCAGAGCAGTGGTTTTCTTTTCCCTCTGCTTTTCTCTGTTTAACCCGGTCCCTGCGTCAGCGGGCAAAATAAAAGTAGTTGCCACTATCGCTCCTCTTGCGGACTTCGCAAGGCAGGTCGGAGGTGATAAAGTCGAAGTCACCCTGCTGCTCTCTCCCGGGGCAAGCCCCCATACCTTTGAGCCGGCGCCAAGGGTAGTCCGTGAAATATCTCAGGCAAGGCTTTTTATAAAAATTGGCTCAGGACTTGAATTCTGGGCGGACAGAATGCTGCAGTCTGCACCGGCGAATATCCTGATTGTGGATTCCTCTTCAGGAGTCGATCTCATTAAGGGTATCTCTCACGGCCATGGCCATAATTATCAGGACCGGGGCGCATTTGCCGATACTGATCCGCATATCTGGCTCGACCCTCTTATCTGCGCGCAGATCATAACTAAAATTGAGACAGCCCTCTCCCGGATAGATCCCTCAAACGCCGGGTATTACAAAAAAAACGCCGCAGACTATCGGGAAAAACTCAGGGAACTGGACAAAGAGATAGCAGGCAGAACAAAACTATTCAGCACCAGGGAATATGTCACCTTTCACTCTGCCTGGGGCTATTTTTCGAGGCGGTATGGGCTTAAGGTGGCAGCTGTCATCGAAGAAAGCCCGGGGAAAGAACCGACCCCGAGGCATGTACAGAAGATCATAGAAATTCTCAGGAGTTTGAATGCGCGCGTTATCTTCGCCGAGCCTCAGTTCAGCCCGAAGATTGCCGAGACAATAGCCAGAGAGGCCGGGGCAAAGGTCCTCTTCCTCGATCCAGAGGGCGGCCGGAAAGGCAGGGAAACCTACATAGAACTGATGAGGTACAATCTCGCGGTCATGGAAAAGGCGCTGAGATGAGTGTCGCAGTTAACATCAGGGACCTCACTGTCTCGATCAAGGGCAAGGAGGTCCTGAAAAATATCAATATCTCCCTTGAAGAAGGCCATTTTCTTGGCATAGTAGGCCCTAACGGCGGCGGGAAGACCACTCTGATTAAAGCAATCCTCGGCCTTATCATGCCGACCTCGGGTGAGGTATCCATCTTCGGCGCTTCTCCTGAAACGCTGAAATCAGGCGACGGGTTTTTCGGGTACCTTCCTCAGCATCAGAACATTGATCCTAACTTCCCTGCGTCGGCTCTTGATATCGTGTTGATGGGAAGATATGGCAAGGCCGGGTTTCTCAGGTGGCCGGGACAAAATGACAGGAAAAAGGCGCTGGACTGCATGTCCATGATGGGGATTGAAGGCGTAAAGGATGTACAGTTCAGCCAATTGTCAGGCGGCCAGCAGCAAAGGGTATCTATCGCGAGGGCGCTTGCAGGAGAGCCCAGGATTCTCATCCTGGATGAGCCCAGTACAGGTATAGACGTTGTCGGACAGGAAGATTTCTACCATCTTTTAAAAGGTCTTCAGAAAAGGATGCGTTTCACAATACTCATGGTCTCGCATGATATAGGGACGGTTACGACCTATGTTGATGAAATATCCTGTCTGAATATCAACCTCTACTACCACGGCAACCCGCTTGGTGCGCTCAACGATAAAGTGGTGACATCGCTCTACGGAAAGAACTTCGATCTTCTTATGCATACGGATGTCTGCGATAAGTGTGAGAGGCTGAGGCCATAATGCTTGAGGTATTCAGCTTTCCTTTCATGCAGAAGGCCTTCCTGGCCGGGATACTTGTCAGCCTGCTCACAGGCCTGATCTCGGTTTTTATCGTGCTGAGAAAAATGTCCTTTGTCGGCGCCGGGCTGTCCCACGCAGCCTTCGGAGGCGTTGCAATAGGCTTCTTTGCCGGTCTAAACCCTCTTTTTACGGCCATCGTCTATTCAATTATGGTCGCTATCGGCATCGAGTCCACCGGGAGAAAAGGCAGGATATCCGAAGACGTCTCAATCGGGATCTTCTATTCCGTATCCATGGCGCTCGGAGTGGCCCTGGTCAGCCTCTCCAACTCCTACAATGTAGACCTCTTCGGATACCTCTTCGGGAATATACTGGCAATTTCAGAGACAGATATTCTCATGACAGTCGCCGCCTTTGTGCTGGCCTCGGGTTTTATGCTGATATTTTTAAAAGACCTCTTTCTCTCGTCCTACAACGAGGAGTTGGCGCAGGTCAGCGGTGTCCGCGTTGTGCTTCTGAACAAACTCTTCATGGTAGCGCTTGCTGTCACTATCGTCATATCCATACGCATAGTCGGCATAATCCTGGTCTCCGCACTACTTGTCATTCCGGGAGCCACAGCCCGTTTGTTCGCAAAGGGACTGCTTTCTATGCTCGTATTGTCCTGTCTGACAGGCGTTATCTCAGTTATCTCAGGACTTTTACTGTCATATGAATACGATATCGCCCCGGGCGCAAGCATAGTGATAGCCTCGGCCTTTATCTTTTTCCTTTCCCTGCTTTTGAAAAAGAAAGGATGAAACTCGCTGTTGGGAGGACAACTTAAAGCTTGGACATATTCGCTAAAATCGCTGAACAGAAAATCCGTGAGGCGATCGAGAATGGGGAATTCGATAACCTCGAAGGCATGGGCAAGCCTCTCGCCTTCAGTGATGATTCCTGGATACCGGAGGACCTGCGTATGGCCTATAAGGTATTGAAGAACGCCGGATGCCTGCCAGTCGAACTCGAGATCAGAAAAGAAGTGATGAACCTTCGCGACCTGATAAGCACCATCGACGATAACCAGGAGCGTCTCAAAAAAATAAGGGAGCTGAATTTCAAGCTTCTTAAGCTGAACGAACTGAGGAAAAGGCCCATAAACCTCGAGAATTTCCCGGAGTACGAAGACAAGATCTACAGGAAAATGATCGATTGACTGTATTTACTGGCGGAGAGGCAGGGATTCGAACCCTGGGTGGAGTTGCCCCCACAACGATTTTCGAGACCGTCCCATTCAACCGCTCTGGCACCTCTCCGTTATTTCGCAAAAAACGTCTCATAGAATATCACATTCAAAACTTTAGATCAAAAAACCGGCATGGAGATCGCAGGGCGATCGGACTGATCGCCCCGGCATGAATCAATACAGGGCGAGGAGACGTTCGCCCCACGATAATTATTCCTTTTTCGCGTATCCCACGCGCTTCAGGGCGTCTTCGATCTCGCCGAGAATAGCAGGGTCATCGATCGTTGAAGGTGTTGTAAAGTTTTCTCCGTCAGCGATCTTGCGCATAGTCGCCCTCAGGATCTTTCCTGAGCGTGTCTTCGGGAGCCTAGCGACAACAGCCGCCTCCTTAAAGCAGGCTATAGGCCCGATCTCTTCCCTGATCATTTTAACGAGCTCTTTTTTTATTTCTGTTTCTTCACGATGCTGCCCGGACTTAAGGACAACAAGGCCCAGGGGGAGCTGGCCTTTCAGGTTGTCATGGACCCCAAAGACAGCGCATTCGGCAACGTCCGGATGCTGGGCAACGATCTCTTCCATCTCGCCGGTAGAGAGCCTGTGGCCCGCGACATTGATCACATCATCCACCCTTCCCATGATAAAGGCGTACCCGTCTTCGTCCCTGTATCCACCGTCGCTCGTAAAATAATATCCAGGAAAGACCTTTGCGTAGGATTCGATAAACCTCTCATCAGCATTCCAGAGGGTCGGCAGGGTCCCCGGCGGCAAGGGGAGTTTTATCACGACCAGCCCCTCCTTTTTCGCCCCGAGTTCCTTTCCCTTTCTGTCTACTATCCTGACATCAAACCCGGGCACAGGCTTTGTCGAAGACCCTGGTTTGACAGGGAATTCCTCGATTCCGACGCAGTTAGCTGTTATGGGCCAGCCTGTCTCTGTCTGCCACCAGTGGTCTATTACAGGCTTCTGCAGAAGGTCATGGGCCCAGTGATAGGTATCAGGGTCAAGACGCTCTCCAGCCAGGAAGAGATACTTGAATTTCGACAGGTCGTACTTTTTTATGTATATGCCCTGCGGGTCTTCTTTCTTTATCGCCCGGAAGGCGGTAGGGGCAGTAAAGAGGACTTTCACACCATGCTCTGAAATGACCCTCCAGAAGGCCCCTGCGTCAGGTGTTCCCACAGACTTGCCCTCATAAAGCACTGTTGTACAGCCTGTCAATAAAGGTCCATAGACAATATATGAGTGGCCGACGACCCATCCCACATCAGACGCGGACCAGTATACCTCCCCTGGTTTTATCCCATAGATATTTTCCATGCTCCAGCTGAGAGCGACCGCATGCCCGCCGTTGTCTCTGACAACGCCTTTTGGTTTGCCGGTAGTCCCCGAAGTATAAAGTATATAAAGGGGGTCGGTAGCCTTTACAGGCACGCAGGCAGCAGGCGCGGCCTTTGCCATAAGCTCGTCCCAGTCAAAATCCCGTCCTGCCTGAAGCTCGGCCTTTACCTGGGGTCTCCCGAGTATTACACACTTTTCAGGCTTAAAAGAGGCCAGTTCAATGGCCTTGTCGAGCATCGGCTTATATTCAATAAGCCTAGTGACCTCGATAGCGCCTGAGGCGGAGACAATGACCCTGGGTTTTGCGTCATCTATTCTTATCGCCAGTTCATGGGGAGCAAAGCCGCCGAAGACAACGGAATGTATAGCCCCGAGTCTTGCGCAGGCAAGCATCGCCACAGCAGCCTGCGGGCACCATGGGCATATAAATGACTACTGTATCGCCCTTCAACACCCCAAGGCCTTTTAGTACGCCGGCGAAACGGGAGACCTGCTCCAGAAGCTCCTTATAGGTGATCTTCCGGACCTGCTTTGTCACAGGACTGTCGTAGATGATTGCAGTCTGGTCCCCCCTGCCGGCCTCGACATGGCGGTCAACTGCGTTATAACAGGTGTTCAGCTCTCCGCCAGTGAACCAGCGGTAAAACGGCTTGTTTGAATCGTCCAGCACCTTGTCCCATTTTTTATACCAGCTGATATTCCCTGCCGCCTCACCCCAGAACGCCTCAGGGTCTGTCACGCTCCTCTGAAAAATCTCGTCATACCTTCCCATGTTGCCTCCCGTTCGCGTTCTTCTGGAACGCTTTATTTCTGTATAGCCCGAAACGATCACAAAGGTCTCGACAGTGCAGCTTCCAAGCAGCCGGCCAGAAATCAGGCTAAGCTTCACGCAGGACTTTCATTGTTTTTTTGTCGTCCTCTGTCTTGAATACGCATATGGCGGTCTTTGCCGAACCCGATGTCGAGTAGAAGTAATATATGTTGATGCCCGCATCGGCTATGATTTTCGATATCTTCGCGAGCGCCCCTACCCTGTTGGCTGTCTCCACAACAACCACAGAGGATTCATGGATATCATAGGCGCCGATCTTTTCGAGAGACTTCTCCACCCTGGCGATGTCATTTACAATAAGGGTAAAAGTCGCATTGCGCCTCATATCGCTGGCACAGTATCCGGTTGCCGCCAGAATATTGACGTTTTCCCCTGCGACGGCCGCAGCCACACGGGCGGTCAGTCCCTGACAGTCCGGGAAGGTCACGGTAATTTCTTTGGCTGACTTTGCCGTAAAACCTGAGGCCTGCCGTTTCCTGACAGGCTTCGCAATGGAAAGCCGGGATGTTTTTCCTGCCTGCACTTTGCCCTTAGATGTCTTTTTTGATGAATCAGCCACTATAATTCCTCCTTGCCATGGATTAGACCGCCCGGGAATCCGAACAGAATATCTGCCCGCCCGGCCACTCCCAGTCAATCAGAATTGACCTTTCTATGATATCATAAGAACTCACATCGCTTCATCAATCGCTCCTGTCGTTATTGCAATGCCTTTTTTCTTCCTTCCTGCAATTTAAGCAACATCAGGATTTTACAAACATGTCCACAAATTCCTGCACCGGCATTGAACCCAGTTTTGCCCGGTCAAGGCAGACGTCAAGTATCGTCTGCTGCTGCCCTGGTGTAAAACGGCGCGCAAGGTTCCTTTTGAACTTCTCCACCAGCAGCGGCATGCCCTCGGTCCTCCTCCGCCGATGGCCTATGGGATATTCCACAACAACCTCGGGCAGCCTTGTGCCGTCGACGAACTCCAGGGTCAGGGCGTTTGCTATAGAGCGCTTTTCAGGATCGTGATAGTCCTTTGTAAATTGGGGGTCTTCAACACAGGATATCTTCTCCCTCAAGCGGTCGATGCGCGGGTCAGAGGCAACATTGTCCTCATAATCAGCAGCAGTGAGCCGGCCAAAAATCAGCGGTACAGCGACCATATACTGGATGCAGTGGTCCCGGTCAGCGGGGTTGCTGAGCGGTCCTTTCTTGTCAATGATCCTTACAGCGGCCTCGTGCGTGCGTATGACAATGCTCTTTACGTCCTCAGGCCCCCTTCCCAGCTCTTTGAGCTTTGAATGAAGCGACATGGCGCATTCCACAGCGGTCTGGGAATGAAACTCTGCGGGATAGGATATCTTAAAAAGTATATGCTCCATCACGTATGAGCCATATTGCCTCTGAAAGGAAAACTCCTTCCCGCGGAAAAGCACATCATAAAAGCCCCAGGTCTTTGCCGTAAGGGCGGAGGGATAGCCCATCTCTCCCTTCAGGGCCATCAACGCCAGACTGACACCCCTTGCTGTAGCGTCTCCTGCTGCCCATGACTTTCTTGGACCTGTATTGGGCGCGTGCCGGTAGGTACGCAGCGACTGACCATCGACCCAGGCATTTGAGAGCGCGTTTATCACCTGCTCCTTTGTACAGCCAAGCATCCGCGAGACAACAGCAGTCGTGGCCACCTTCACAAGGACCACATGATCCAGCCCCACCCGGTTAAAGGAGTTCTCCAGCGCCATCACACCCTGTATCTCATGGGCCTTGACCATCGCGGTCAGAACGTCTTTCATAAGCAGGGGAGAACTGCCCTCAGACAGGGCCTTGCGCGACAGATAATCGGCCACGGCAAGAATGCCTCCAAGGTTGTCGGAGGGATGCCCCCACTCAGCAGCAAGCCATGTGTCGTTAAAGTCCAGCCAGCGGATAAGCGCGCCTATGTTAAACGCCGCCTGAACGGGATCGAGCTGGTATTGCGTGCCAGGGACTCTCGCGCCGTTGGGCACTGCCGTACCCGGGACAACAGGTCCGAGCAGCTTCGTGCAGGCGGGGTATTCAAGCGCCTCAAGTCCGCACCCCAGGGTGTCCATAAGGCAATATCCCGCGGTCTCATAGGCCTCGTCAGAGTCAATTATGTAATCACAGACATAGTCGGCCATGTCCACCATCACCTTGTCAGGGGCCGGACGGACATTTGAAACATATGAACTCATATAAACACCTCATTCATGCCTGGAGATTTTCTGTTCATTAAAATAAAATTATCTAAGCGTTCAGCCGTCAGCAATCAGCTATCAGCAAAAACATAATTTGCTCAGTCCATAACACTGTCAGCCCTTGTCATTTTCTCCAGGCTTTTCCTGCCTGAAGCTGACCGCTGAAAGCTTATGGCTGACAGCTTCATCAGCCCTTCCCCCTTTCGGCCAACGGCACAAACGTACGGTCTTCCTCCCCGATATAGTTGGCTGACGGCCGGATTATCTTATTGTCCATCCTCTGCTCAATGATATGCGCCCCCCACCCTGTGGTCCGGCTGATTACAAAAAGCGGGGTGAACAACGCAGTCGGAACGCCCATCATGTGGTAAGCCACAGCTGAATACCAGTCGAGGTTCGAAAACATGTTCTTTTCCCTCTTCATAACAGCCTCGATGCGGTCGGCTATATAATAAAGGTTCATGTTATCGCCGTCGCTGCATAAGGTCCTCGCGATATCCTTGATAATCGGGTTTCTGGGGTCGCTTACCGTATATACAGGATGGCCGAAGCCGATAATTATCTCCTTGTTCGCAACCCTGAGCCTGATGTCCTCTTCGGCCTCTTCAGGTGAACGATACCTCCTCTGTATCTCGTAGGCAGCCTCGTTGGCGCCGCCGTGTTTCGGTCCCCTCAGCGTTCCGATCGCACCGGTTATCGCCGAATATATGTCCGAAAGCGTACCTGCGATTACGCGGGCTGCGAAGGTGGAGGCCGCGAATTCGTGCTCCGCATAGAGTATAAGGGACTGGTCGAGTGCGCGCTCATGCAGCTTTGAAGGCTTCCTGTTGTGCAGGAGGTGCAGGAGGTGTCCGGCCACTGTATCGTCGTCTGTCTCAACGTCGATCCTCACACCCTTCTGGCTGTAATGCCACCAGTAAAGGAGGATTGAGCCGAAAGACGCGATCAGCCGGTCGATAATGTCCCGGGTCCCCTGAATATTCCTGTCATCTTTTTCAGGCAGAACGCAGCCGAGCATGGAACAGGCTGTACGCAGCACGTCCATCGGATGGGCCGCCGCGGGAATGCGCTCAAGTTCTTCCCTGAGATTGACAGGAATTCCCCGCAGGCCTTTGAGTTTTTTGAGGTAGTCCTTAAGGTCTCCCTCCGACGGCAGGTCGCCATGAATCAACAGGAAGGCCACCTCCTCGAACGTTGCGTGCTTCGCCAGTTCCTGAATGTCATACCCACGGTAGTGCAGGTCATTGCCTGTGCGTCCGACAGTGCAGACCGCCGTGTTTCCGGCCACCACTCCTGAAAGGGCCACGGACTTTTTTACCTTGGTGATCACCTTCTCAATATCCTGGCTCATTGGTCCTCCCCCTTGGAAAATATAGAGTCAAGTTTCTCTTCAAACGCATGATACCCCAGAAATTCATAGAGTTCCTCCCGGGTCTGCATATCAGGCACCATCTCCTTCTGGGAGCCTTTCTTGCGGAGAGTATCATATACTGACAGCGCTGCTTTGCTCATCGCCCTGAAAGCGGAGAGCGGATAGAGCGCCAGCGAGACATCAGCCTGCCTCAGTTCCTCTGTTGTAAACAGGGGAGTTGCCCCGAATTCCGTAATGTTGGCCAGCACAGGCACTTTTGCGGCCGCGGCAAACTTCTTATAGACAGACAGTTCAGTCACAGCCTCAGGGAAGACCATGTCAGCACCTGCCTCCACGCAGGCGCAGAGGCGGTCGATTGCCGCCTGCAGTCCCTCGGCTGCCAGTGCGTCTGTCCGGGCCATGATTACGAATTCAGGGTCTGTCTTCGCGTCAACTGCGGCCTTGATCCTGTCTACCATCTCGGCGCTGCTGACGATTGCCTTGCCCGGCCGATGGCCGCAGCGCTTTGCCTGCACCTGGTCCTCGATATGCACTGCGGCTGCGCCGTACCTTATCATGGACCGGATAGTCCTGGCGATATTGAAGGCACCGCCCCAGCCTGTATCGATGTCAACCAGGAGCGGGAGGTCAGTGATGTCCGTAACTCTCCTGACGTCTGTAAGCACATCATCCATTGTGCTTATCCCGAGGTCCGGCAGGCCTAGAGATCCGGCAGCAACACCGCCGCCTGAGATGTAAAGGGCCCTGAATCCGGTCTTTTCCGCAAGATGCGCGGCATATGCATTGATTACTCCCACGACCTGCAAAGGCTTTTCCTCGTTTACTGCTCTCCTGAACCGTCTTCCGGCCGTCTCATTTACCATAGACACTCCTCCTTATCCTGAATCTGCCCGGTTTTGTTATTTTACCACTTATCCTGGAAAAAGCATTGAAGACCAGGAATATCGCTTGCTGCATTTAACCGCAGAATACGCAAAGATCACATAGAATTTCCAGAGGGTGTAAGTCAGAGATGGGGGAAGCAAATCAGTGATACTCTGTTCCAAACCGGTTTCTTTGCTGTAGGTTATCAGGCGCTCAAGTCGCCAGGGACTCAAAGCAGTCAACAAAATTACCCGGAATTGCGCTGCTCATAGTTGCAGATTAAACATAATAAACTACTTTAAGTTATATCCGTAACTCTTGGTTTTAACATCATATTTATCAACATATCATTCGTGCTTAAGGTGAAATTGTTATGGTCCCTGCATTCGCTGGAATAACGGCCAAAAAACAAAAAGTGGCATGCTATTACGCAGCCTCTAATTACCGGTCACCGGCGCAGGCTGACGGGTCCCTCGGGTGGCCTTTCCATGGAGCACACCCTCCCCGTCGAACCATAGAGGGTCGATGCAGATGATCCTGTTCCAGCCCCGCTTTTTCATCCTTCTGCTGGTGGTAGACCATCCATAGCTTCCCTGCCTGATCGCTGATGACGCTGAGATGCCCGGGCCCGAAGATACCGCCGCCCTTGTGGACAATCGGGTTTCCGCTGTATTTGGTGAAGGGGCCTATTGGACTCGCTGCTGTCGCATACCCTATGGCATAGTCTTCGGAATCCGCGCTGCCCCCGGAATAAAGGAGGTAATAGACGTCCTGATGCTTGATCATCCAAGGCGCCTCAGTCACCGGCATATCCTTCTTCTCCCACGCCTCTGTCGGAGAGATGAGTTCAACAGCCGCGCCTTTCTTCCGTACAGGCGATTCCATCGGCTGGACGAATATAGCGAAGTCCGGGTAGCGGGCGTAATAGAGGAAATAGGAGCCGTCGTCGTCCCGGAACAGATGCGCATCGATCCCCTTGCTGACCAGTGGACCACGGTCTCTGAAAACCCCGTCCGGCCGGTCCGATGATCCAACGCCGATCCTGCCGTTGACCGTGTAGTAGAGATAAAACATACTGTCTTCCTTATTGAAAAAGACATCAGGCGCCCAGACCCCGCGCTCTTTGGTATGAAACACCTTCGGACCCTTTTTCCAGTGGACCAGGTCGTTTGATATATAGACATCGTAGCTGTGGTTGTCCCCGGTCGGGTAGAGGTAGTATTTGCCGTTGTAATATATGACTGTCGGATCGCCAATGCCGAGAGTGCCGATATACGGCGCGAGTTTAGTCCTTTTGATCTCATACGTATCAACAAGGACAGGGTTCGAATAGGTCTTTTTGTCTTCCGCGGCCAGGGAAGCCGGGGATAAAAGGTACAGCAGAGCCGCAATTATCGTTATCCTGAGCATGGGTTATTATATCGCTCAAATTGGGTTTCCGGTAGATGAGATGAGCTTCTGCTATTGCAATTGCATGTTTTTGCCTTCGGCCCCTGAGCTCTTTCACGCTCTTAAGGGCTTGCAGTAAAGAAAGCAATGGGCTAAGATACCCTTCAAGGATGAATACCAGAGAGATGGTCCTCCAGGCTGAAGGCATCACCTGCGCGAGCTGCGCCGGTGATATGGAGGTGATATTGAGGGAGAGGGAAGGCGTCAGGGATGCCTCGGTCCATTTCGCCAAAGAGCTAATCTCCGTCATATACGACCCATTGCTCCTGGACAGAAAAGCCGTTTTCAGCGCGGTTCGGGGGCTGGGGTATAAGGTTCGGATACTGGAAGAGAAATAGAGGCATATTTTTCTGCGAAAGTTTTTTTGCGTACTGGTGTAAGCTGAAACAAAATTATAGTGTCTGAGGTATTAATAAAAAACGCCAGGGGTGTAATGGGCAGCACCTCTTCCTGTTACCAGCGGCGAACGCATTCTTCACCTTCACGTTTCACGGTCTTTTCACTACTCCCTATATACTACTTACTATTTTCTGCTGTTGCTCCCGTCTCACAATTCCGGGGTATACTTATATTATGAAAACTTTAGCAGGATATCTGTATGGGATAGTCCTCAGTCTCTGGGTCGGGGGCATGGCCCTTTTCACCTTCCTGCTTACACCCGTCATATTCGCCTCATACTCCAGGGACTCCGCAGGCGGGATCGTCGGAAAGCTCTTCCCCTCCTATTTCCTCTTTGCGCTGGCGGTCAGCGCTGCCGGCCTGGTCCTGCTTCTCCTTTCCTTTCATGGCAGCAGCGGCCTCCGTTACCGGATATCTCTTGCTCTGATATCTCTTGCCGTAGTCGCATCCCTCTACGTAAATTTCAGGCTTTACCCGGAGGTTTTACAGGCAAAGCAGGAAGTGCGCTCCTTCGAGGCTGCCCCGGACAGCCCATCGAGAGCCAGGTTCCGCAGACTGCACGCCCGGAGCGCGGTCCTCAACCTCATAATGATCGCCGACGGACTAACCCTGCTCGTCATTCAGATGCGGATGAGGAAACAGGGATAATTGCCTGCGCATGTTCAACCGATGTGTCCGTAACCAGGGTTTGGGGTATAAGGTCAGGATACCGGAAAGAAATAGAGGGACAGTCACCCTTTCCTACAACAGCGCCCGGCCCGAGGCAGAATCATTTGGGCATCATTTGGACGGGATTGCCTTCACCCTTCCCTTTTTTTGCCTGTCTCTTTTCTTTCAGTGTGTGCTGCGGTTTTTTCTTTGCTCCCGCCTTTTGCTTGCTCTTTTCCTTGCTCATGCCGTCCTCCTCGTGAAGATCTAGTCACATTGTACCGCCTCCCCCGGAATAGTTCAAATCCTGCAGATTCTGATAGGGTTCAGCATGTCCTTGCCTCTCCTCGTGTTATACTACAAGCAGAAAGATAATGAGGTGACGAATGTCTACATTGGATAGTCTATATGATGCCCTTACGATAAAGGCGCAGACAGTAAACAGGGATATTACAAGGGAGATAGTGGAAGATTGGGTAGGGAATGCCGGTCCTGCCGGCAAACAGCTCGCCTTCATGTCCACAGCCCTTGTTGATCTTGGAAGCGGAAAATATACTGCGAAAGAACTGGTTGAGGAGATACTCCAGCTGTCATATCTGGATAACTGATGAAAAAGAAATCAAAATCTTCGCATTTCTCGGTTGAGGACATCATAAGAAACGAATTCAGAAAACCTGTCAGCAGGGGTACCATCGGCAAGGATGCCAACGGTTTAGTGTGGGCTTACGGTGTTGTCATGAAGGACTCCCGCTATTGTGCCGAAGTTATCACGATAGACCTCGAGACCCAAAAGGTGGAACGGATAAAGGACAGGGAAAGCTCCTATGAAAACCGGGCAGATGCAACATCATACATATCCGGGCTGATAAAGGGGCTCCTTCCGGCGAGCCTCTCCGGCGGCCTGATAGAACAGCATTAGGCCGGCGGCGGAGCTGTTGAGCGATCCCGGACGGTCCTGCTTCTTTCCTTTCACGGCAGCAGCGGCCTCCGTTACCGGGTATCTCTTACTCTGATATCCCTTGCCGTAGTCGCATCCCTCTACGTAAATTTCAGGCTTTACCCGGAGGTGTTACAGGCAAAGCAGGAAGTGCGCTCCTTCGAGGCTGCCCCGGACAGCCCATGGAGAGTCAGGTTCCGCAGACTGTACGCCAGGGGGTGGCGATTCACCATTCACAGTTTTTTAAACCCGGGATCATGGAAAAAACAAAATTTGCGCTGTGTTTCAAAATCAAAAAAAGACGCCCTTAGAATATTAAATTTATTTAATCACAAGTTAATCATATTTTAATCTTTCAGGTCCAAACTCTTATAAAGAAAAGGGTGTTGCTATGGCCCGAAAATTCCGGATAACAATTGACTGGGGGACCGATCATGAGAAAGCCGCGGGTAATCATTTTTGATGACGATGCAATGTTATTGGAAGTGATGGAATTATATTTTGACAAATGGGGCTATGAGGTCTTTCCATATCAAAGCCCCATGAGCTGCTTATTCAACGGTTCTGCCGGCGGTTGTAAAAATCTTGCCTCGTGTGCTGATCTGATGATTTCAGATTTCCAGATGCCTCAGATTACAGGTATGGAATTATTTCACTTTCAGGAACAAAGAGGATGCAGCATAGGCAAAAAAATGAAAGCCCTCATGTCGGGTCAGGTTGATGAGGCCCTTTTAAAGCAGTGTAACAATTCCGGATACAGATTTTTTAAAAAACCGTTCAGCTTTTCAGAGCTTGACAGCTGGGTTAATGAATGTGAACAAAATTTTGATTTATCAAAACAGTTGGGTGGGAAAATGCCGGATAAACGCCATGATTTCAGACGAAATATAGTGTATCACCTGAATTCATCTTCACCGGATGAAACATATATTGCTTTAACGCTCAATAAAAGCTTTGATGGTCTTGGTGTTCGGGTATTTGATCCTCTCTACGCAGGTCAGGAAATAACAATTCTCGATGGATTAGAAACCCCGAATCTCAACGGTACTGTCATTTGGTGCAATAAAATAGGTGAAGATTCCTATCGTGCCGGATTACGTTTAAGCCAATGCTCCGGAGCAAATTGATAAAACACAATTAAACTCCCGGCCGGAGATTTCGAACGGTTGGGTCCGTTATACCATTCACTGTTCACGTTTCATCCGCCTCAGGCGGACCCGCCCGGGGCGGGCGATTCACCTTTCACGGTCATTAAACTTCCGCACTTCCCTGCATTTCAGTTATAATTACGAAATTTCGTTATATGCAGAGGGGCGCGGTTTTGAAGACGGCAAAAAGAATAATTGCCTTTTATTTTTTATTGACATGGTTTTCCGTTCTGTTCTTTACTCCGGCTGCGTTCTCTTCCGGGGCACCGATCAGGCTTACCGCCCCTGTGACCGATCTTTCAGGAAAACTTCTGGAAGGCGCGCCGGAGGGGCTTTCCGGAATAATACAGGAACTGGAGGCGGACAATGGCCCAAAGGTCAAGGTCCTGATGATAACAGATCCGGGCGCTGAAACGCTCGAGGTCTTTGCTGAAAAGACGCTCGCCTCACAGCCTGATAATCTCCGGCCTGATGCGCTTCTGGTAATCTCCGGGAACCCGTCCTCCGCCCGCATCGCGGTTTCTGAAAAGTCTCAGAAACTCCTCAACAGCCTGGCTGTACGCCGGATCATTCGTGAGTCAATCTCATACAATCTGCACGATGCCTATTATTATGCAGCTATAGAGAACGGGATCCGCGATATTGAAGATACCCTGCGCGGCAAGGGAGATTTCGTCCCTGCCCGGCCCTCCCCCGGGACAACTGCCAAACAGTCTTCAAAAACAGGCAAAGACGGGCTCGTCGAAATCCCGCCTTATGCGCCTGTTACAGACCTTACCGGGTCCCTTGCGCCCCAGGATATTGAAGGCCTGCGGACCGAGACTGGCATCTCTGGAACAGAAGAAAGGCTCACAGATAGCGGTGCTGATGCTTCCAAGCGTAAAGCCGGAAACCATTGAGCAGTACGCGCTGAGGACATTCGACGCATGGAAGCTCGGACGCAAAGGAGTTGACGACGGGGTCCTGATAGTAGTCGCAAAGGACGACAGACGCATGCGCATAGAGGTCGGCTACGGCCTTGAAGATGTCCTGACCGACCTGACCGCTGGAAGGATCATCAATGAGCAGATGCAGCCTATGTTCCGGAAAGACGACTACGGCGGCGGGCTTACCGCGGCAGTCCAGCAGGTTATAAGGCTAATAGACGGCGGGTCACTGCCGCCCGTCAAGGAAGAGGTCTTCGAAAACCAGTTTCCGGACAGCTGGGTCATGATCATTTCCGGCGTCCTAATATTACTCTGTATTGGTCTTCGTTGTTGGCTCCCTGCATGGCTCTGCTCCCTGATCTCAGGCCTTGGCGCAGGCGGCCTTGTCTGGTGGAATACGATCCCTGTCATGGCCCTGTTCGCCGGACTTTTTTCAGCCGCGATGGTCTTTGTCCTTCCCAGTGCTGTCCTCGGAGGCGGTCAGCATCATCCTCAGGAGGCTTCGGAGGAAGTTCAGGCGGGAGTTCGGGCGGAGGCGGAAGCTCCGGAGGCGGAGGCGCCTCAGGCAGCTGGTGAAGCCTCAACTCTTAAGTCCGACATTGGTGCCATGCTTTTTCATTACCTGCTCATAAAAATGGGCCTTTGCTAAAGGGCAATATCCGTGAATTGCCCGTAAATTCAGGATATGACGCGGCCATATTAAATTATTTTAATCTAAAGCTAACCGTCTTTTAATCTTTCAGTTCCAGAATTCTTATAAAAGTATGTGAGACGGAGGAGACTGATCATGAGAAAGCCACGGATAATGATTTTTGATGACAATACCATGCTACTGGAATTGCTGGAATCCTATTTTGACAAGTTGGGATATGAGGTCTTTTTACATGAAAGCCCCGTGGTCTGTTTGGTCAATGGGGCTGCCGGCAGTTGCAAAAGTCCTGCCTCGTGTGCTGATCTGATGCTTTCGGATTTCCGATGCCTCATCACTGGGATGGAATTGTTTCAGTTTCAGGAGCAAAGAGGATGCAAAATAGACAGGAATATGAAAGCCCTCATGTCGGGTCATTCCGATAGGGCACTTTTAAAACAGTGTAATGATTCGGGATACAGATTTTTTAAAAAACCGTTTAGTTTTTCAGAACTGGACAGCTGGCTCAGCGAATGCGAAAAGAATTTTAACTTATCAAAACAGTTCGGTGGGAAAATGCCGGATAAACGCCATGATTTTAGACGAAATATAGTGTATTGCCTGAATGCATCCTGCCGGGATGAAAAATATATTGCTTTACACGGTCGATAAAAGCATTGATGGCCTTGGTCTGCGGGTATTTAATCCTCTTGAAGCCGGGCAGGAAATAATCGATCCTCGACGGATTGGAAGCCCCAAATCTCAACGGTACTGTCGTTTGGTGTAATAAGGTAGGTGAACATTCCTATCGCGCCGGATTGCGTTTATGGCAATACGCACGGGCAACTTGATAAAACAGGATTAGACTCCAGGCCTGCATGTCACGGCTTTTACCTTAATCGGGGTTGCACCCCGCCCCAGTTACCTTTGTTGACGCCCACCAAAAGTAACCCAAAGAATGCACACCAACGAAAATTCCAACGTCTGCGCCGGCCGTCTCCGGTCCCCGGTCCCGAGTTACGATTTACGTCTCACGATTCACGATTCAGTCACCATTCACCATTCACCTTTCACGATTCACCTTTCACGATTCACCATTCACGATTCACCATTCACGATTCACCATTCACGATTTTTAAGCATTTTTCTGAAAACAGGATGAATTCAGTATTAATTCAGATACCCGGCCCAATGCGCCGGTAAACAGCCAAAACAGCGCTTTGAAGATTTTTCGGGACCGCACTATATTGAAAGTAGGAGGAGAGTTGAAACGAGAGTAAAGACTGATTAAGGAATAAAAGTTACGAACTTCTCCTCACCCTGGCTTTCTCCCCTGCGGAGGCAGGACAAAGGTGAGATGGAAGTCGTAATCGCTATTTAGCGAAGGAGGTTAACATGGCAACTGTTAAAACAAAGATAAATCCGGTTAACTGGTTTGAGATCCCGGTAAAGGACATGGCGAGAGCAAAAAAATTCTACGAGAAGGTTTTCGGGGTGGAGTTGACTGCCGAGGAGATGGACGAGCTATACGATGAGCTTCTTCCCGTGGACTGAAAATGCTCCCGGATCAGCCGGAATGCTCATAAAGGGAGAAACCTATGAGCCGTCGCATGCAGGTGCGGTCCTCTATTTCAGCGTTGACGATATCGAGGAAACCTTGCGGAGGATCAACGCGAAGGGCGGCAAGACCCTGATGCCGAAGAAGAGCATCGGAGAGTACGGGTTCATAGCGCATTTTGAAGATACGGAAGGAAACCGCCTGGCTCTCCATTCAATGAAAGGGTAAGAGTCAGTAAGTCAGGTGCCTAAGGAAATCAGAGGAGAAGTGAGCCCTTTCTCCTCTGATTTTTTCGTGTCCGGTGAAAGTGAGGATTCAAATCAGGGCCGTTGATCCCCCAGTCCCTAGTCCCGGCCTTTTTGACCATTCACTATTCACGTTTCACAATTCACGGTCTTTGCTTGGGGCAAATTCACAATTCTTCATAAAGCCTTCATTGCCGCGTCATATTTTTTTGATACTCTGTAATCAAGAAGACAGAGACAAGCCTGGTAAGGCGAAGGAGGAGAAAGATGAAAACCCTATTTTCGACAATATTGATCGCAGTTCTGGCCCTCGGACTTCTGCTGGCACTCAGCCCGAGCAAGGCGGACGCCTGGTATAGAGGGCCGGCAGTCGGTTTTTCGGTGGTTGTGCCGCCTTTCGGCCTTTCGATAGGGGCACCCGCTCCCTACTACTACCCTGGTCCTGTCTATGTGGCACCGCCGTATCCGTTCTATGGGCGCGCTTACTATTCGCCGTATTACGGCCGTATTATAGGCCGTATGGTTATGGCCGTATTTCGGGTACCGTATTGGGGCCATAGAGGCTGGAGAGGTCGATTGGGGCCATAGAGGCTGGAGAGGCGATCGGGACGACAGAGGCCACGGAAGATGGCACGGGAGGCACTAAGAAATCGGGAAAGATCCCGCCCCGGGGAAATGAGATAAACCCCGGATGAGAAACAACTTCGATCGGGCGGTCTGAAAGGGCCGCCCTTCTGCTTTCCGGCAGCTGCGATGCTGACCTTCTCTGCTCGCTTCTGATTATTGCTCTCCTTCCTGAAATCCGCATCTTTGAAACCTGATATAATTGTGTTAGGCACAAAAGGTAATTGACAAAGGAGGATCACAATGTCTTCAGCTTTAAGAGCACAATTCTTATCCATCGCTTTGATAGTATTTATCGGGATATGGTTAACAGGCTTTCAGAAGGTTCATTGGTTCCTTTACGTTCCTGTTATTGCATTGACTTTTGCAGGAATAACAGGAATTTGCCCTGGCCTTATGTTTTGGAAAAAAGTCGGCCTCAAATAATATGCCTTACGCTGTCTTCCTGGACTGCGCGGCTGAGTGCACTCAACAAGCCCTGTTTGCAGTGCAAGGTTAGTCCTTTTAATCATTATTTTGTATGTGCAAAAAGAGAGGTAAGTTCGTCTCTTATTATTAAGTCTTTCTCACTCTTTCCCTCAAAGAAAATTCCCTGCGCAATTATAGCATAAAGGCCGTGAAGCGTGAGGCATGAATCGTGAATGGCAAGTAAAGACCGTGAATGGTGAAACGTGAATGGTGAATCGTGAGACGTGAAAGGTTACAAAGACGCCGGCAAGCTTTCAGGCCCGCAGGCGATCAGGCAGGCAATGCAGCCTTACCTCGCTTGACTTCACTCTTGCCCCTGCTAGACTGATGTTAGAGAAGCATGGCTGCTTCGCCATCCGGCGCAATAGCAAAGGGGAACATTATGCACTGGTTCGGGTTTCTGATTATCGGGATAGTTGCAGGGTGGCTTGCGGGAAAGCTGACGCGGGGTCACGGATTCGGGCTTATCGGTGATCTTGTTGTCGGAATCCTTGGAGCACTCGCCGGGGGCTATATATTTGGACTTCTCGGGGTCGCTACTTACGGAGTTATCGGTTCCCTCGTAACCGCGACAGTGGGGGCTGTCGTGCTTCTCTGGGTTGTCAGATTGATTAAATAAGGCCAGGAGAATCAGATGAAGAATACACTGAAGATCGTCTTTATCATTTGTGTGGTGCTGGTGCTGACTGGTCTATGCACACTCTCGGAGGCGGAGACATCGGGGTGCGGCAGATGCGACGATGTGGCAGCTGGATCACCGCAGGAGGTGCGCATCGAATATAAGGACGGGACAGCGCGGTCTGCCTGCGGTCTTCGCTGCGCCGGGGCGATGCTTGCCGCATACCGGATGCAGGATGTAAAGACGATCTGGGTCAGGGAGCACGGAAGCGGCAAACTCCTTGACGCAAAGAAGGCGTTCTGGTCGCTCGGTCCAGCGACGGAAGCAGGGAGGCCTTTTCAGGGAAACCGGAGGCCGAAGCGTTTTCAACGGCCCACAACGGCAGAGTCGCAAATTTCAAAGAGACGATGGCTGCGGTCTTCTCAGGGATGTTCGACGAGATACAGAAAGCACAGCCGCTGACCCTTGAAAAGATGGGCGACGACATCACCACCCACCCCAAATGTGCCTACTGCGGCATGGACCGTAAGCAGTACGCCTACAGCAGGGTGCTGCTGAGGTACAGCGACGGGTCGGAAGTCGGTCTCTGCAGTGTCCATTGCGCAGGCATCGACCTGGCGCTTCACCCGGAAAAGGGGCCTGCACAGATTATGGCCGGCACCTTTGACCGCGGGAAGCTTATCGACGCGGAGAAGGCGATCTGGGTGCTGGGCGGGTCGAAGCAGGGGGTCATGTCGATAAGGGGCAAATGGGCCTTTGAAAGCAAGGAAGATGCCGAGGCGTTCATGCGTGAGTCCGGCGGCTCGATAACGAGCTTCCGGAATGTTATGACTGCGGCCTTCGAGGATATGTGGGAGATCATCCGATAGCAGAATATATACAATGCCCCCCTTGACAACTGCCCGGCTGAGGCATAAAGTGAAAATATACCTTATAACTGTAACTTTAGAAAACCAAAAAAGGAGGTGAAATCATGAGAAAGACTATTTTGTTAACAATCCTCTTCCTGTTCTGCGCTGCACTGGCATTCGCCGACGGTTCCGGCAAGATTGACCTGAAGGTGGGCGACGAGGTCTACGCCTGCAACTGCGGCGCGGACTGCCCGTGCAAGACCATGTCGAGAAATCCGGGCAAATGTACCTGCGGCAAGGATATGGTGAAGGCGAAGGTAATGAGTGTTGGAGAGGGCTCGGTGATGTTGAAGGCCGATTCATGGCCCGACGAACGCTCCTTCCCGACAACAGGCAAGTATACCTGCGCCTGCGGGCCTGACTGCAAGTGCGATACCATCAGCCAGAACCCCGGCAAATGTACCTGCGGCTCGGAAATGAAGAAGGTCGAATAAAACAGGCAGAAGTCAGTCAAAAAAAGGGCGGGAAATCCCCGCCCTTTTTTTTCGTGAAACGTGAACAACGGCCGTGAAATGTGAAAGGTTATACGTGAAAAGTCAAATGACCTTTGAAACGTGAGACGTAAAACGAGCGGAGACTGCGAATCGGGCATCGTGAGACGTGAATAGTGAATCGCTCGCCCCAGGCGGGTCCACTGAGGCTGATAAAACATGAAAAGTGAAACACTGATGAACTTCATCAGGACTTTGGGATCACTCATCAAATACTGCTGGGTCCTCCCCATATCCTGCCTCGGCATTCTGCTGCTGCCCTTTGTCATACTTTCCGGAGGTACGGTAATCATTGTTGCCGGCGTCATCGAAGCAGAAGGATCGATAGCCTCCTGCCTGCTGTCCCGCCTCCATATAGAGGCCATCGTCATCGGGCATGTCATCTTTGGCCGGGACCGCGGCAGCCTGGTCAGGTGCAGAAAACACGAGCATGTTCACATCCGGCAATACGAACGCTGGGGGCCTCTCTTTCCGATTCTCTATCTGCTGTCGAGCGCAGCAGCACTGCTCCGCGGTCAACATCCTTACAGGAACAACCGGTTTGAACAGGAGGCATTCAGAGGCGGCGGCAATGATCGTGAAACGTGAAAGGTGAATGGTCAAAAAACCGTGAACAGCTATTGGTCTTCTTGTGAAATCCCCTTCGAAAATTTAGTTTGCGACCGAAGGTATTCGCTAGGGAAGTTTCTAAAGATCCTGAGCCAGACAGCAGGCCGTTAAGAATTTCGTTGGGCGATTCTTTCGGCTACCTTGCTTGGGCGGCAAGAAAGGTAGCTGGGGCATGGGGCAAAGCCCCGATTTAGCGTGAAATGAGACCGTGAAGCATGTAAAGACAGTGACTAGGGACTGGCGACTGGTATTAAAAAGACTGCGAAAAGTTACAACAGCAACGAGCAAGTCAAAAGCACTCATCGCCCTCTCCCTCCATCTCTTCGAAGCTCTATCTCCTCTTTCCTGAGCACCGGCTTGTCGAGCGCCTGGAGAAAATACTCCATGTCGGCCTTCAATTCCTCCAGCGTCTCCCCTGACGGTCCCATCGGGTCTTCAGAGATGGAAATGATAGCGCCCTTGTCGTTGTAATGGACCTCATGGACAGTGAAGGCCCCGTCGTGTTCTATGACCCTGTAATCCCAGTTCATCATCTATTATAGCAAACAGTGAATAGTAAGTAGTGAATAGTAAGTAGTGAATAGTGAAAAGGCGATCAGCTGAGCTGTACGACGTCCCCTTTGAAAATTTAGGACTGCGACCGAGGGCGAACGTTAGAAATTTTAGACTGTCGAAGCCCCGAATAAGAAAATGACGATATTCCGCTCGGGGCAAGTTTCTAAAATTTAGCGAGCGCGACCGAGCAGGCCGTTAAGAATTTTCGTGGGGTGGCCTTTGGGCACTTCGTGGCCAGCGAAAGTGACTGGGGTCCGGGGCAAGCCCGCATTAATTACTCACTATTCACTACTTGCTATTAACTTCACCATTCACGTCTCACGATTCACGGTCTTTACTATCTTCGCTCTTTAAAAAAATCCCTGAGTATCCCGGCGCATTCATCCTCAAGCACACCGGAGACGACTTCGACCTGGTGGTTCAGTCTCCTGTCGTTCAGAATGGTGTAAAGACTGTCGACCCCGCCTGCCTTCTCGTCCTTGCAGCCATAGACCAGACGGGTTATCCTCGAATTCACAAGCGCGCCGGCGCACATAATGCAGGGCTCTTTGGTAACGTAAAGCGTCAGGCCGGTCAGCCGCCAGCTGTCTGATATTTTGGTGGCGTCCCTGATGGCGAGTATTTCAGCGTGGGCTGAAGGGTCTTTTGATATTTCTCTGAGGTTATGAGAGGAGCTTATGACTTTTCCGTCTTTAACGACAACAGCGCCGACAGGGACCTCCCCTTCAAGAAAAGCAAGGCCGGCTTCTTTCAAAGCCAGCCTCATAAACAGAATATCCTCTTCGCTGTCAGGCACTGTTACCGCTATTCAGGTGGCGCGCCCTGAGGGATTCGAACCCCCGGCCTACAGATTCGTAGTCTGACGCTCTATCCAGCTGAGCTAAGGGCGCACTCTCCTGCAGTATATTATCCCTTCTTAACTCCATCCTTCAGGACAATGCTGTAATTCGGATGCTCAAAAGGATGCATTGTAGGAAATTTTGAGTACAGCCAGCCCTTGAAAATCTCTTTGCCGCCCTCAGATACTTTGACCCCGACAGCAGGATTGTTCGGATCATTGGAAGCCGAAGTAAGGGTGAGCCCTTCCATCCTGAAGTCAGGCAGGTATTCACCGACGGAAACCTTCAGGTTGCTGTTTGGAATTTTAAGGTCACTGTTGAGGTTGACCGTGAATTCCTGCTGTTTATTGGTCTTTTTGTCGGTCACAACAAGGACTACCGCCTTCCATTTACCCTTGACAGAATCCGGCACAACAACCGTCTTCTCGCCCTTTGGTACAACAATATTGGGCTGTCCCTGAGGACCTCCAGGCTGTCCGGGCTGTCCGGGCATTCCAGGCTGCATTCCCGGCGGCATTCCCTGCCCCTGACCAGGCATGCCGTCTGCGGAAGCGGTTTTTCCTCTTTCTTCTTGCATGCTCCTGCTGCGATTAAAAGTGAAAGACTGCATACAACTGCCAGAATCTGCTTCTTCATAAAATCCTCCTTGATTGAAAATATGTTATTGCTAATATGGCGGAGAGGCAGGGATTCGAACCCTGGGTGGGGAATTACCCCCACAACCGCTTAGCAGGCGGCTGCCTTCAGCCGACTCGGCCACCTCTCCCAGAACAAAATATAGTACCAGTTCATTTTTTTTTTGTAAAGGAAAGGTCCCGGATATGCAAAATACCGATTATGTCATAAACAAGCAGCGTTTTCTCACGCGCCTTGACCGCGTCCAGCAGCAACGAAGCTTTTATTTCTGCCTGCTCCTGTAGTCTTCAATCGCTTTTCGTAAGGCATCAGCGCCAAGGTTCGAGCAGTGCATCTTCTGCGGAGGCAGTCCGCCCAGGGCATCTGCAACCGCTTCTTTGGATATTGCAAGCGCCTCCTCCAGTGTTTTGCCCTTTACCATTTCTGTTACCATACTGCTCACCGCAATGGCAGAGCCGCAGCCAAAAGTCTTGAACTTGGCATCAACAATACGGTTGTCTTTGACCTTAATGGATATCTTCATGGTATCGCCGCAGGTTGGATTACCTTCAATACCTACTCCATCAGCATCCTCCATATCACCTACATTACGCGGATTGGTAAAATGGTCCATTACTTTTTCACTATACATAGCTTTATATCATACCGGCCCTCAGGATCTCCCCGCCGGTATGCTCCTTTCCAAATTGAATATGATCATATCATGCACTGTATCATTATAGAATCTTGCTCTGCACAAATTCAATTTTTTATAAGCGTTCAGCTATCAGTCATAAGCTCATCAGCAATCAGCTGCCTGCAATAAGCCGTCAGTTCTGAGCCCTCAGCGGACAGCAGAAAACCTTCCCGCTATAAATTGCATTTGCTGTAAAGCTGACGAGCTTATGAAGCTGACGCGCTAAACGGACTGTATTGCTGATAGCTTATCAACTGTAATAATTGGCGGCACTTATGGTATCATTATCAGTCTATTATGAGATCTGAAGTATTCAAAAATAAAATTGCATTGATTACGGGGAGTTCCCGTGGTATCGGGGCCGCCATCGCCAGGAAGTTCGCCCTCTCGGGAGCGGACATTGTACTGAACTTCCGCAAGGCAGGCGGCTCGTCACAGGCCCATGCTGAAGAACTGAGAGATGAGATCATCGGGATGGGCCGGAGGGTATTGCTGGTCCAGGCTGACATAGCGTCCCACGAAGCGCTGAAGCTGCTTTTCAAACAGATAACCGACACCTTCGGGAGCCTGGATTTCCTGGTCCTGAATGCTGCAAAAGCGCCCTTCAAGCCGATAGAAAGACTCCTTGACCGTGAATTAAGGTCATTGGTCGACGTGAATTATCTCGGCAACATCTTCTGCATCAAGGAAGCGCTGCCCCTGCTTGAGCAGTCGCGGGGGAAGATCGTCTTTATCTCGAGTCTCGGCAGCCGTTTTTATAACCCTGCATATCCCCTCGGGAGCATGAAGGCCGCCATGGAATCTGTTGTGAGGGACTGCGCAGAGAGCCTCTCGGAAAAAGGCATTTCAGTGAATGCTGTCTGCGGCGGCATCGTCAAGACCGATTCCTTCAAGGTGCTGCGGCAGTACGCTGAAGAGGTCGACTATCTTCCTGACGAGCTCTTCGTGGAGCCGGATGAGATCGCGGACACTGTCCTCTTCCTCTGCGACCACGCCAGCAGGGGGATAAGGGGCCAGACGATCGTTATTGACAAGGGGCTCAGCAACAGACTGTACCGGACAAGAAAAAAATAATACATATGGAGGATAGACATGAAACAGAACCTGATAACTGAGGAAACGGTCTTTGCAGAACTGAAGAAGGCCATAGTAGAGACACTCCGCGTGGACGAAAACGCGATCAAGCCCGAAAGTTCCCTGATCAAGGACCTGGGCGCAGAGTCTCTGGACTTCCTCGATATAAACTACCGGCTGGAACAGACCTTCGGGATCAAAATGGCCCGTCACTTCATCCTCGAACATATCGAGGAGATGTTCGGCGAAGGCTCGGCCATAGACGAAAACGGACAGCTCACCGACAAAGGCCATCACCCTGCTCAAAATGAGATATGGGAATACCTATGGAGACCTTTCCGAAGGGATCGACATGGATACGGTCCCGACCCTGATCACCGCCGGGTCGATGACGCAGGGCGTTCTCGACATAATGGACACCCTGCCTGAAAAATGCACGAACTGCGGCAATGCCGCGTGGAAGACTGACGACGGGATAAAGGTCCTCTGCGGCTCCTGCGGCGAGCCTGCCGTGTTCACGAACGGAGACGATCTCATCAAGGCATGGCTTACCTCGGTCCAAGAGGAAAAGCATATCTTTTAATCCGACAGCGAAATACGAAATGCCTGTAAAAAAAACAAAGCGGCGGGTGGTGATCACCGGGGTGGGAATGGTCACTCCCCTTGGCAGGAACTGTGCCGAGACCTTCGACAATTTATCGAAGGGGCTCTCAGGCATCGACTATATCACGTCCTTTGATACAACAGGTCTGCCCTGCCGCATCGGCGGGCAGGTCAAGGACGAATGGATTGCGGGTTTCGATGACCGCGCTGCCGGCCGGCTGGAACGTTATTCTTCGCGCGGCCTCAGGATGATGAGGACCGCTGTCACTGAAGCAGCTGTTCAGGCCGGGCTCAGTGAGGTGAAAGACCGCGAGCGGGTCGGCGTTTCGCTCGGTTCCCACGGTGAAAATATCTCTGTTGGAGAAATGAGCGACCTGCTCCGCTTCTATGACGGCAAAGGGCATTGGGACATCGCCGGACTGATAAAGTCAGGAAATTATTCTCCCTTTCAATTGTACCTCAGGAAACCGGACACAGCCACCTCCATCCTCTCGATGCTCTATGACTGCAGGGGGAGCAGCCTGTCGATCGTTTCAGCCTGCGCTGCAGGCGCCCAGGCGATCGGTGAGGCATCCCGGCTCATCCAGGACGGAAAAGCGGACGTGATGATCGCCGGCGGATGTGAATCCACCCTCAATTTCATGGGTTTCATTGGTTTTGTATTGATCAAGGCCCTCTCCGAAAAATATGCTACCCCCCAGACCGCTTCGAGACCCTTTGACCGGAAGAGAAACGGTTTTGTCATGTCCGAAGGCGCAGGCGCTGTCATCCTTGAGGACCTGGAGCATGCGCGTTCACGCGGGGCCGTAATCCTGGGAGAGCTTTTGGGTTACGGGTCCTCTGCAGATGCGTACAGGATCACAGATACACACCCGAAGGCCGAGGGCGCTTTTATCGCCATGACCGGGGCGCTTGAAGACGCGTCTCTCGCCCCTGAAGCCATCGAATATGTCAATGCCCACGGGACCTCTACGACCCAGAACGATCTGGTGGAGAGTCTTGCAATCAGGAGGGTCTTCGGCGAACGGGCAAAGACCGTACCGGTGAGTTCCAATAAATCAATGCTCGGACATACTATCGCAGCTGCAGGGGCCATCGAGTGCATCATCACCCTGATGGGCATGGAGCGTTCGATTATACTGCCTACGATCAATTATGAGTTCCGGGACCCCAAGTGCGACCTCGATTATGTGCCGAACGAGGCAAGGCATAAGTCCTACCGGAAGGCCCTGTCGAATTCCTTTGGTTTCGGCGGACAGAACGCCTGCCTCTGCATCGGAGCATTCGAGGGATGAAGTCTGACACACAGGTAGTCATCACCGGGACCGGACTTGTCTGTTCCCTCGGAAAAGATACTGCTGAGACCTGGAACGCGCTGCTTTCAGGGAAAACCGGTGTAAAACCGGTCAGGGGATTTGACACTGCGGGTTTCGGCTCCCTGTGTTGCCGCCCAGGTGGAGGACCTCGGCCCTGACAGCCTCGGCGTCCATCCTCGTGACGCCCGCATAATGGACCTCCATTCGTTTTTGCTTCTTATGGCCGGGCGTGAGGCGTTCATGACAGGCCCACCCTGTCCACTCCGGCATGCTGGGGGAAGAAATGGGATTTTTTGCCGGCATGGGGATGATCGACTATAAAATAGATGACCTCATGCCCGCTGTCCTGAAGTCTCTCGCCCCTGACGGCAGTATAGATTATCATGCTTTTTACGCGGCTGGATATCAGGAGATACACCCTCTTTGGCCCCTTTCGATCCTTAACAATATCACCTTCTGCCAGGTCGCCATCGACCTCGGTATACGCGGAGAAAACTCGGTCTTCTGCCCTCATGAAGACGGGGCATGATCGCTGTCACCGAAGGCCTCAGGAACTGTGCTTGAAGGCAGGTCCAGACTGGCGCTTGCAGGGGGCGTTAGCGAGAAGGTATCTCCCCTGAGCATTGCAAGGGGCCGTTTGTCAGGTGTCCTAAAAAAACCTTCCGGGAACGACGGCACCGTCTTCCGTCCCTTCGCCGATGAAGATAAAGGGACCGTCTTAGGTGAAGGCGCAGGGATTGTCGCCCTCGAACTCCGCTCTTCTGCGGACAACCGCGGCGTCCCCTATTCTGTAATGATTGCCGGGTACGGACATGCCTGTGAACGAATGGATGACGGGCCTGCTCCGACTGCACGGGCCATTGCCTGGGCGATGAACCGGGCCCTGGAGACTGCATCGCTTCGGACGGACGATATCGACCTTGTCATCGCGCACGGTGACGCTACGTTGCACGGAGACCGGAGTGAGAAAGAGGCGATCAGACAGGTCTTTTCAGACCGCGCTGATCTCCCTGTGTTTTCATCAAAGGCGGCACTCGGACATCTCCTGGCTGCCGCCCCTGCTGTGGACATAATCCTCGGGATGCTGATTATTGAAAATGGTATAATACCTCCGGTTATACCGGAAGCTATAGGGCAGGAAGATGCAGGACGGGGGGGCGCGGGCTTTAACCTTGTGACCGGAAAGCCGCTTAGAAAAAATGTCAGAAAAATAATGATCAACTGCCAGAGTTACGAGGGCCAGTGTTCCTCGGTAATCCTCGAATCAGTTGCCTGAGGAGTCGGATGCGTTTTCTCTATTATGACAAAGTCTGCTCGATTGAAAAGGGGAAGTCGATCGTTGGAGTAAAGACCTTTCCCCTTTCCGAGGAGTTTTTCAGAAGGCATTTCAGGAAGAAGGCCCTTGTGCCGGGCGTTATCTTTATAGAGGCCATGGCCCAACTGCTCGGCTGGCTGACAGTCTATTCCCATGATTTCAGGCTCTCTTCAGTCATGTCGCTTATCGAGGGGGTGACTGTTCCTGCGGCCCTTCGGCCCGGTTTCAGCGCGGAGATACGCGCGGAGCTTATTTCGACCTCGCGGAGGGACTCCCTTGGAAGAGCGATGGTTCTGGTTGACAACGAAAAGGTCGCCTCAGTGGACCGTCTCATCTACAGTCATTTCCATAAGGTTGACCGGGATGAACTGATCGCGCGTTTTTCCTACTTCAGCGGCATCCCCCAGGAAGCACTGCGGGAAGACAGTTGAGATGAGGCATGATGACCAATAAACGAAAGGTTGTAGTCACAGGACTGGGCGTGGTTTCCTCCCTCGGCATTGAGGTCAAAGATAACTGGGAGACGATTGCTGTCGGGAGTTTCCGGCATCAGGGTCCTTGAACATCCGGGCGCTGAAGCGTCTGCGGTGAAGATCGGAGGGGCCGGTGACAAAAGAGGACTGGAAAAGGATGACAGGAGGAGCTCCCTGAAGATATCGCCCGGGACGCCGAGAGCGAGAACGTCTTTGCCCTATGGGCCGCCAGGTCGGCCCTGTCTGATGCAAAGTTTTCCTCTGACGAAGGGCAGCAGGGAACGCTACGGCGTTGCCTTTGCGTCCGGATTGGCGATCAACAGGCTCGAAGACCTTGCGAACTGGACCACAAGGGAAAAGAAGTTCGATCTCGCCCGTTTCGGCAGGGAATATGATCATGTTCACGCTGAGTCTATTATGAGAAATAACTCAAACAGGCCCGCTGCGCTGATAGCCAAGAAATTCGCCTTGCGGGGTATGAACTTCACCATTACTACGGCCTGCGCATCCGGCACGCAGGCGATCGGCATGGCCTTCAAAGCAATCCAGCGCGGGCGACGCGGACGTTATGCTTGCAGGAGGCGCTGATTCCATGTTTAATCCGATAGGTCTTGTCTTCTTTGTCCTTTTGGGCGCTGCTTCAGTGATCATCCGAAGACCCTCTCACATCATGCAGGCCTTTCGACCGGAAAAGGTCGGGACTGGTCATGGGTGAGGGCTCGGGCTTCGCGCTGCTCGAGGAAGAAGGCCATGCCCTCAGGAGAGGAGCGAACATCTACGCTGAGGTGGCTGGATACGGCTCTTCCATGGACGCCTATCAGGTGACTGCGCCGCATCCTGCGGGAAAAGGCGCTGAACAGTCGATGAGGGCGGCGCTGAAAGACGCCGGCATGGCGCCCGATGAGATCGACTATATCAATGCCCATGGCACATCCACAAAACTCAACGACACCGCAGAGACCCTTGCTATTAAAAATCTTTTTGGCAGCCACGCCCGTAAACTCGCGGTCAATTCGAGCAAGTCCATGACAGGACATCTGCTTTCGGCTTCAGGCGGCCCGGAATTCATTTATACTGTTTTAAGCACCAAACATGATGTTGTACATCCAACTATAAACCTCACGCACCCTGATCCCAAATGCGACCTCGATTATGTGACAGAAGGGAAAAGGCCCATGCTGGTGCGTGCCGGCCTTTCAAACTCGTTTGGCTTCGGAGGCCAGAACGCCTCGATTATCGTACGGAAATACCTGAGCGGGAGGAATGACTGATGAGCATTACAATCGATCTTTCAGGGAAGGTCGCAGTCGTGACCGGGGCCTCGCGGGGTATAGGAAGGGAATGCGCCAGGACCCTTGCTGCGGCAGGGGCGCTGGTCATACTGAATTATAACAAGTCAGCTGAAAAGGCCGAGGCAGCTGCGCGGGAAATCTGTGAGCTTGACGGAAAAGCCGAGTGCTTCAGGGCGGATGTATCGCAGCCGGAGGAGGTGCAGCAGCTTTTCGAACATGTCCGGAAGACACACGGCGGGGTCGATATCCTCGTCAACAATGCCGGAATCATCAGGGACAAACTCCTTCTCAGCATGGAACTGAATGACTGGGACAAGGTCATGGACCTGAACCTCAAAGGCGTATTCCTCTGCACCCGAAGCGCTGCAGAGATGATGATGCATAAACATTCCGGAAAGATCGTCAATATCTCTTCGATCAGCGCAATCAAAGGAGGAAGGGGCCAGACGAATTACGCCTCCGCCAAGGGAGGCATAATCTCCTTCACCAGGGCCTGCGCAGTGGAGCTTGCAGGAAAAAACATCCAGGTCAATGCAGTGCTGCCGGGCATGATCGTGACGGACATGAGCAGCCGCGCACGGAAGCTCGCCGGGGACGCTATTTTGAAATCGATCCCTGCGGGCAGGTTCGGCGAGCCGTCTGATGTCGCAAAAATGGTGCTCTTCTTTGCCTCAGAGCTTTCGGATTATGTCAGCGGACAGGCGATCAGCGTCGACGGAGGCTTGACAATTTCATGATACAGATACACCAGGGGGTCGACATAGTCGACGTCGCGCGTTTCAAAGAGGTTGCCGGAAGGAACCGGGACTTTCTCTCTGATATCTTTACTGCCGGAGAGATGGAATACTGTCTTTCCATGAAAGACCCTCATCCTCATTTTGCAGGCCGCTTTGCCGCAAAAGAGGCCTGTCTGAAGGCCCTGGGCATAGGTATGTCGCCAACCGGCACAGGCCATTCGCTGAGGGAAATCGAGATCTCGCGGCATCCCTCCGGGAGGCCGTTGCTCTTATTGAACGGATGGGCGGCAACTATCAGCAAACGTAAGCGGATATGCCAGCATACAGTCTCTATCTCCCATACCAGCGAGCACTGCAGTGGCCACTGTAATTATGTTGGCCGAAAGAGATGACACTAAAGTTGCATTAACAGGCCCGGAGAGTCAAAGGTGATGAAAAAAGCCTTACTCTGCGACACACTTAAGTTCACCTACTATGATCCACCAGCATAATACAGGAGTGCACTGACTGTGATGTTTCCGTCAGGTGAATACAGATCAGAACAAAGTCGTCATTGTAAGGTTTTTTCAGCGCCTTTGACTCGACTTTTATGCACGGACAAGGGAATATACTTCTGAGAACACGGACCGGAGGGACTGAAAATATATGCGCTATTTATTGATCGATCATATCACTGAGTGGAAACCAGGGTGAGAGCATCAAGGGGATCAAAAACGTCGCGATGAGCGAAGACTTCCTGGAATTCCATTTTCCGGGGAACCCTATTATGCCGGGAGTTATGCTGCTCGAGGCGATAACCCAGCTGACAGGATGGCTGGTGGCTGCATCGTCCGATTTCAGGGACTGGTTCCTCATCAGCAAGGTGCGCAAATGCGGGTTTTACGGTCTTTGCCCTCCCCGGAGATCAGGTGGAGTTTGAGATCAGCCGCGTCCAGGGAGAAGACCCGGCCGTCCACGTTTATACAGCGCTCGGCACGGTAAAGGGAAAGAAGAAGATCGCTGCGGAGATTGAGGGAGTGCTTATGCCTCTGGCTGATATCGAAGAGCCTGAGGAGCAGAAGCGGTTCTTCGCGGTTTTGACAAGGGAGCTGAAACTGTAATATGGAAGAACGGGATGTAGTCATCACGGGAATGGGACTTGTAACTCCCCTTGGCAAGGGGTGTGAGGAGAACTGGGAGATGGTCAACGCAGGGAAGACCGGCATATGCCATTACCCTGCCGAAGGTCTTCCTGCCGGCATGCAATATTTCGCGAAGGTCAAGGATGCCGCCCTGCCCCAGGACCTGCCGCCTAAACTGACAGGGCAGACGAAGTTCCTGAACCGTGGAGCGCAGCTGGGGTTCCTTGCCTCTTACGAAGCAGTAAAGAAAGCGGCCTTCCCTCTTGAACAGACGCCTCCCGGACGGAGGGCGCTTTTTATCGCCTCAGGTGACTTCACGAAGGTGGGCTATGATTATATGCATCCCGCGGTAAAAGAGGCTGTGAAGCATGGGGGATTTGACTTCGGCCGGCTCAACACCGCGGCGCTTGATAAGGTGAACCCTTTCTTCCTGCTTGAATCGCTTCAGAACAACCTCTTCAGTTTCCTCTCTGCCTACCTTGAATTCATGGGGCCGAACACCAGCCTCGCAAGCCTTTCGCCGTGCGGCGGCCAGACAATCGAACTCGGATACAGGACAATACGCCAGGACAAGGCTGACATCGCCGTTGCCGTGGGATACGGAAGCTGGATAAATGAGATAGCCCTCTATGAACTCGATACACTGGGTCTTCTCTCCAGCTGCAGAGAAGGGGAGCGTTCTTTCAGGCCATTCGACAGGCGTAGAGACGGCTTTATACCCGGTGAAGGAGGCGCCGCGCTTTTCCTTGAGGCATACGGACCTGCGAAGCGGCGGGGAGCGAATATCCTCGGTGTAATAAAGGGAGTCGCAAACTATAATGAGTTTGTCCCGGGAAAAGGTCTCAGTGTTCCGGAAAAGGTGACCAAAAGAGGGATGGAACTGGCCTTGGGCGATGCAGGATGTTCTGTCGGAGACGCTTGGCTTAATCATTCCTCACGGCAGCGGCACGCGGAGGGGAGACCGTTCGGAGCTTGCCTCTTTTGCGGATATTTTCGGGACTGGAAAGGCCGGTGCCCCCGATCTGCGCTATAAAGCCATACACAGGTCATCTTGGGGCCGCCAGCGACATCGGGGAGATCATTATCGCGATGCAGGCGGTCAGAGAGGGGATTGTCCCGGCCACTCTGAACTTTGAGGAGACCGATAAAGAGTTCTCCTCACTTGAAGATATCCGGCAGCCAGCAGTCCTGCGCAGGCAACACCATCATGTCTGTCAGCTACGGCATGGGCGGACAGTCCTCTATAGTCGTCATACAGGTGGAGAAGGCCTGAATCTTACTACCTGAAAATTGAAGAAAAAAAAACACGGAAAAAGCAAACTTCTCAAGCTGATTGAATTCGGCGCGGTATACACGCTCCTCTCAGTCGTCAGGATAATTCCGATGACCTGCATCAGGGCTATCAGCAGCGCCCTGGGTGCGCTCTTTTTCTTCGTGTCGGCAAAACGCCGTCATATCGCGATCGGAAACATCACTGCCGCCTTCGGCAGAGACAATATCACCTGCAGAGATCAGGAAGATAGCCAGGACCAGTTTCAGGTCTTTCTTTCTCACATTTCTGGAGATCATAAAGTTTCAGCATGTATTTGACAGTGAAGACGCGGCAGACCGGATCAGGAATTCCGCCGACGGCCTCGAGGCCCTTTTTCAAAAGGCGAAGGCGATCCATGACGAATCAAAGGGATGCATTTTTGTGACCCCGCATATAGGCAACTGGGAGGTCCTGCCGCATGTGAGCAGGCTCGTGGGCATCCCGCTTGCGATCATCGCCCGGCCTCTGGACAATGAGTATCTCAATAACCTGCTCCTGAAAAAACGCGCTGCCAGCGGTCAGATAATCATGCCGAAGAGGAACTCTTTCTTTGCGCTCCAGGAGACGCTGAAAAAGGGAAAGTCCATAGGCATGCTGCCGGACCAGAGCACCATGAAAGGGATCCTCGTTGATTTCTTCGGCCGGAAGGCAACGACAACCCCTGTCCCCGCCCTCCTCGCGATCTCACACAGGAGACCGATCGTAGTGGTGGCCTGCTGCAGAAAAGAGCGGGGACCAGTTTGAAGGCTTTGTCTGCGACCCCATCTGGCCGAAAGATTACGAGAGTGAGAAGGCCGAGATCTTCCGCCTCACTCAGGAGATGAACCGGAACATGGAACTGATCATCCGGAAATACCCGGGCCAGTACCTCTGGATGCACAACCGCTGGAAAACGTATAAAAACAAGAAAGAGTTCTATTCGTGACAGCTGCTCTGCTAGCGATCAGCTCTCAGCGGTCAGTTTTCAGCAAGAAAAGGCGAACTAAAAACTGCATTTAAAGGCCATTAATCGGATCTTGTGTATAGATTATTTGAAGCACAAAAAAGCCGTCATTCCCAAAGTTCTTAATCGGGAATCCATTGTCTTCAGGAATTGCTGACAGCTGCCTGCTGACCGCTGAAAGCTGACTTAAATTTTGCATTCCCCGGCTTTGTCACTATCTCCCCACCCCTGCGCAAACGGCGACATATCCCGTAATCTCTTAATAACCGCCGGGAACTCTTCAAGCAGATAATCTACATCTTCCGGAGTGTTCCCTGAACCGAGACTGAACACGAGCGACCCCTGCGCAAGACCCGCGGGAACGCCCATGGAAAGCAGTACAGGCGAGGCCTTTAAGGCCTTGGAGGAACAGGCAGAGCCGCTTGCCGAAAAAATGCCTTTTGCCGCAAGCAGAAGCAGCATCGCCTCGCCTTCGATAAATTCTACGCAGAAACTCACGTGCCCCGGCAGACGGTTCTCCCTGTCACCTGTCAGAAAAACATTTTTCACCCCTGCCATGGTATCGATAATGCGGTCTCTCAGAGGCTTTAAATAGGCCATCCTGTCCTGCAGCTCTTTCTTGGCGAGTTCAGCGGCCTTTCCCATTCCGACAATCGCAGGGACGTTTTCAGTCCCGGCCCGCCTGCCCGTCTCCTGGATCCCCCCATAGATCAGCGGCACTATTCTCAGTCCCTGTCTTACATAAAGCGCCCCCGCCCCTTTAGGACCGTAGAACTGGTGTGCCGCCATGCTGAGAAGGTCTACGCCTAGGTCTTTGACATCAACCGGGATATTTCCGGTCGTGGCCACAGCGTCGGTATGGACAATGATATTGCGCTCCTTTGCGACCCTGACTATTTCCTTTATGGGTTCTATGGTCCCCACTTCGCTGCTGGCATGAGTCACAGATATCAATACGGTATCCTTGGTTATCGCCTTCCTGACAGCCTCGGGGTCTACATGACCCTTGTTGTCGACGGAAAGATAAGTCACGACAAAACCGCTTTTTTCGAGAAACCTCGCCGAGTTCAGGATCGAGTGATGCTCCATCCTCGAAACCAGGATATGCTTGCCTTCGTTTTGTTTGGCAAGGGCAATGCCCCTCAGGGCAAAATTGTTCGCTTCGGCCCCGCTTGAAGTAAAAATAATCTCCGCCGGTTTCGAATTGACCAGGGAGGCAACCTTTTCCCTGGCATCCTCAATGGCCTTCTTTGCCCTGGTGCCATATTCATAAATACTGAGGGGATTACCGAATTCCTCTTTGAGGTAAGGCATCATCGCCTCGAGCGCCTCCGGATGCAGGGGGTTTGTTGCAACATGATCAAAATAACATTTTTTCATAATCACCTCGTAAGCTTCTTGATATAGAACTTATAAAAATCTTCAGTCTCCTCCATACCGAGGAATTCATTGCCGGTCTTATCGCACCACGCCGGGATATCTTCCAGGGCGCCGTCGTAATCAGTCATAATTTCGAGTATCTGCCCCTGTTCAAGCTCTTTTATCTGCTCCTGGAGCTTCAGAAGATGCATGGGGCACATCATATAAACAATATCAGTCGTTACGTCGGGCTTTACATTCTCTATAAATTTCATATCGGCAGCTTGATCAGAGACTCTTTCCTTTCTCCCTTTTTCTTTTTGCTGCTCCTGCAGACAGTGGCCGAAGGCTGGCCTTCGATCAGGTCCTGCAAAGTCATATTATCGAGAAACGCCTCTATCTTCTGACCGAGCGATTTCCACAAAAGATGTGTAACGCATCCGTCTATTCTGAGACAACCCTCCTTCGGGTCGAGACATGATGTTATGGCGACCGGGCCGTCAAGTTCCCTGAGGATCGCTCCAATACTGATATGGGCAGGTTCCTTGCTCAAGACATAGCCGCCGCCGGGCCCCTTCACACTCTTGATAATCCCAGCCTTACGCAGGGTATTCAATATCTGTTCAAGATAAGGTATGGAAACGGATTGCTTTTCGGCAATCTCCTTAATAGTCACAGGCCCTGAATGATAGCTGTTTGCTATCTCGAACATAGCCCTTACGCCGTACTGGCTCTTTGTGGATAATCTAAGCATGTACTAAATTATAATACTGTAGTATTTCTGTCAAGTATTATTGCCTGATAGCATCCGATTTTTTTGAAGGGTACAGGCCTGTCAGACTTAGACGTAATAGTTCAGCATTCAGTTCTCGGCAGAGGAAAGGAAAGTCAACAACAAACAGCAGGACCTCAAAGAGTTGATCATAGATCGGGATAAATTCGTTAGCTTATAATATAACTGATAGCTTAGCGCTGACAGCTGAAGGCTAATAAGAGAGAAAGACCTTTACTTCGTCGCCCGGCAGGATATTGTATTCAGAAGCAGCACTCCCCCTAAAAATAAATATCTCAAGATGTCCTGAACTATTGACCAGAGCAGACGCTCCCCTTCCCTCTGCCTGGGAATAAAATTCTTTCAGCCGGATATCATTGCCTTTAAGAGACATTTTAATATCGTATGTCCGCCCCCCGCACAGATCGGCTATATCAGTTTGAGTGATATTTGTGATGGCGTTCCCGAACCTGTCCGTAAAAATGACCTCCCCCTGAATAAGCTGGCCAGACAGCCTTACCGGGACGGGAAGCTGCATAATATGATAGTCGGTGATTGTCTCCCCAAACTTCCCGATCTCCATTCCGGTTGAAAGCCATGCAGCGCATGGCGCGAAAACGTCCCTGCCCTGGAAGGTTGGGCTGTTCTTTTTCAGAAAGAAGTGTTCGGCTGTAATATGAATGACCTGAAGGTCTTTTGAAGCATGCTTGTAGATATAAGAAAATACTCCATTGTCGGGTCCGATAAAATAATGTTCATCCGCAGCAACAAGAACAGGCCTTCTGGCGGACCCTACTCCAGGGTCCACGACAACTGCATGGATTGATTTCTTTGGAAAATACGAATAATTCATCCCGATGACAAAGGCGGCCTCCTGTATGTTCTGGGGTCCGATATTATGACTGAGGTCAACGATATTTACCTGGGGGTTGATGGTGTATATCACACCCTTCATAACACCAACAAAAGGGTCGTCATACCCGAAATCAGTCGTCAGGGATATGAGGGGCCTATGAAACATTAAGCGTTCCTGTTAAGGAACCTATGTCCTCTACTTCATGCGATTTCATGTACCCTATAATTCCATCCAGAATCTCGACCGTAGCGGCCGGGTTTACAAAGTTCGCCGTGCCGACAGCAACGGCAGAGGCCCCTGCGATAATAAATTCAATCGCATCATCTGAATTCATTATGCCGCCCAGTCCGATTATCGGTATCTTAACAGCCTGCCTGACCTCGTATACCATCCTCACTGCTATGGGCCTGATAGCAGGGCCGGACAGCCCTCCCCTGACATTAGCCAGCCTGGGCCTTCTGGTATGAATATCAATGGCCATGCCGGTAATAGTATTTATTACAGAGACGGCGTCTGCTCCGGCATCCTCAGCAGCCCTTGCCATCAAGGCTATATCAGTAACATTCGGCGAGAGTTTGACTATAAGGGTGAGCCCTGTTTTCTTTCTCACAGCGCTGACAACGTCGAACGTGACCCTGGGATCGGTCCCGAAGATGCACCAGCCCGCCTGTTTATTCGGGCATGAAATGTTCATCTCGAGGCCGTGGACACCATCTATACTGCTGAGCCTTTCGGCCGCAGCACTATACTCTTCTATCGAATCTCCGAAGAAATTGACAATCACCGCAGTGTTGAATTTCCTCAGGAAAGGCATCTTCTCGTTTGCGAACCTCTCTATCCCTATGTTCTGAAGGCCGATCGAATTCAACATCCCGGAAGGCGTTTCCACGATGCGGGGCGTAGGGTTCCCCTCCTTGGGCATGAGGGAAAGTCCTTTGACTACAACGGCTCCAAGTCTGTTGAGGTCCACAAATTCGGCATATTCCTCGCCATAGCCGAAGGTACCGGAGGCTGTCATTACCGGGTTCTTCAGTCTCAGCTTTCCAATGCTGACCTCAAGGTTCATGCCATCACCAAACTATTTCCTCTGATTTGAAAACCGGTCCTTCCTTGCAGACCCTTTTATGTCCTGTCTTCGTTTTTACCACACACCCCAGGCAGGCCCCGAGACCGCAGGCCATATTTTCTTCCATTGAGATATAGGCTGAGACGCACCATAGAGCGGATATCTTTGAGACCGCCTTAAGCATCGGGTGCGGCCCGCAGGCGTATAAAACATATTTTTTCAGGTTCATTCTGTTGGTGTCCAGATACCCGCCCAGCATCTCAACAACATTGCCTTTCGTACCAAGTGAACCGTCGTCAGTGGATATGAATACCTCCCTGCATATGGCCTTAAGCTCGTCCTGCATTAAAATCTCGTCTTTGGAACGCGCGCCATAAAAAACAATCGCCTTTCCTTTTTGCTCAAGAAGAAAAGGGAACACAGAAGCGACCCCGACCCCGCCGGCGATAACCAGGGGCACCTGCCCTTCCGTTGCAACCGGATAACGTGTGCCAAGCGGGCCAAGCACCTCGACAGTATCCCCCTTTTTCATTTCTTTTAAGAGAGATGTCCCCCTGCCCTTTATCCTGTACAACAGCTGAAATCCCTCAGAAGTTATTTTGAGTAGACTGAAGGCCCGTTTCAACAAAGGATCGTTTCCCCTGCTCACCCCGATCATATAAAACTGGCCCGGGAGTGGGTCTGTAGCGTTGTCAGGCTGGCTCAGGGTAATAAGGTTGTGAGCGGAATTTAAAGCTATATTTTCTAATATGGTAGCTGTAAAGTATCTACTCAAAGGTTATCTCTAAAATCTCATACTCTATTGTTCTCGCAGGGGCCTTGATAATAGCGGTATCTCCCACTTCTTTCCCTACAAGCGCCTTCCCCACCGGTGAGGTGAGTGATATCTTACCCTGTTTTAAATCAGCTTCTTCAGTGCCGACGAGGATGAAAACATACTCCACATCCGCCTCTGTATCGAGCACCTTGACTTTCGCACCGAAGCCGGCACTGGACTGTTTGATCTTGGACGGGTCGATGACCTGCGCCATGGCTATTTTTGTTTTAAGCTCATCTATTCTGCCTGCAATAAAAGACTGCTGCTCCTTTGCGGCATGATACTCTGCATTTTCAGACAGGTCGCCGTGCGCGCGGGCTTCTGCTATGGCCTGCACGTTCCTCGGTCTGTCAACTTTCATAAGTTTTTCAAGCTCTTCTTTAATCTTTCTAAATCCCTCGGGGGTAAGCGGTATTCTCTGCACAAGTACTCCTTCCAGTAAAAATTCGTGATAGTTCAGCTATCAGCCTTAGTTGCAAGCGTTCAGCAAGAAAAAAAGAACAAAAAACTTTACAGGCCGCTCAAGCCGGACCCGTCAGCGGACTTATCATATCATGCTTTTTGCTGACAGCTGACCACTAACGGCTTACCGTAATAAATACTTACGTAAAATAATTTAACACTATCACCCTCTATTTTTCAAAGCGGCATATCCCTTGACTAAAGATTTTCTATTCATTACTCTAAACTCATTCAATCATAACTATACGCTTCACCTGTAACCCGCAGAAAACGACAGCATATCCCTGTTGTTCAATGGATTAAAACGGTGCAGCGGTTCCGGAGGAAAATATGCTTTTTTCAAAGATGTTTATACCGACCCTGAGAGAGGCGCCTGCAGATGCAGAGTCTATAAGTCACATCCTGATGTTAAGGGCAGGCTATGTTCGGCAGCTTGCCACGGGTCTTTATATGTATCTCCCTCTGGGGTGGAAGGTGCTCAACAAGATTAATAATATTCTCAAAGAAGAAATGAATGCGATCGGCGCTCAGGAGATTTCCCTGCCGGTCCTGCATCCGGCCGAGATCTGGCAGCAGACCGGCAGATGGGACGCTATCGGGGACGAAATGTTCAGACTCAAAGACAGGACTGGCCGTGACATGTGCCTTGGCATGACCCACGAAGAAATAATGACCTGGCTTGCATCCCGTGAAATCCGTTCATACAGGGACATGCCGCAGGTATGGTATCAGATACAGACAAAGCTCAGGGACGAGGCCAGGCCGAAGAGCGGTATTTTAAGGACGAGAGAATTTTTGATGAAGGACAGCTATAGTTTTGATACATCAGAAGAGGCCCTCGACATAAACTACCAGCTCCATTCCGGGGCTTACCACAAGATATTCGAAAGGTGCGGCCTGACATTCCTGATGGTTGAGTCAGACCCAGGCATGATGGGAGGAGGCCTTTCCCATGAGTTCATGGCCCCCAGTCCTGCGGGGGAAGATGAAGTGGCGCTCTGTGACAAATGCGGTTATTCAGCGAACGTCGAGCTTGCCCTATCAGTCCCGCAGCAAATAAAGATGCAGGACTGGGACAGGGAAGAAATCCATACTCCTGAAAAAAGGACGATAAAGGAAGTTTCAAACTTTCTGAAACTCCCGCCGGAATATTTTATCAAGAGCATACTTGTGATCAGCGATGACGGTCCTGTCCTGGCGCTTGTAAGAGGTGACCAGGAAATCCATGAAAAGAAACTCGCAAAGACCATCGGTCATCACAAGCCTGCTCAGAAGACGGAAGTAAAAGAGATACTAGGGGTGGAAGCAGGGTTTATCGGTCCCATGGGGCACAACCTGAAAATAGTCGCTGACTCCTGCCTCAGGGAGGGTTCGTATGTCGGCGGCGCAAACAGGCCTCATTACCACATCAAGGGGGTCAAGGCCGAGAAAGACTTCAGGGCTGAATGGCATGACATTCACATTGCCGGCTCAGGAGACCTTTGCGTAAAATGCGGCAATACCTTAAGAGTGGAGCGCGTTATCGAAATCGGCAATATCTTTAAACTCGGCACAAAATATTCCAGCGCCCTGAAGGCTCTCTTCCTTGACGAAAACGGACAGGAAAAGCCAATTATTATGGGCAGTTACGGAATCGGCCCTGCCAGGATAGCCGCTGCTGCGGTTGAACAGAACCATGACAAAGACGGCATCATATGGCCTAAAAGCATATCACCCTTCGACGTTGAAATCATTCCGTTGAATATGAAAGACCCTGCAACGGTTGAAAATGCTGAAAAACTCTACAGGGAATTGTCTGAAAGGGGTTTAGATGTCTTAATGGACGACAGGGATGAACGGGCAGGTGTGAAGTTCAAGGACGCCGACCTTATCGGCATACCCATTCAGATAATCCTGGGTGAGAAGAACCTGAAGGATAAACTGGTTGAAATAAAAACCCGAAAGACCATGGAAGTACTTAAAGTAAAAGTTGATGATGTGATGGCTAACATCTCTTAATTGTAGCATTTTATGTCTAGCAACTGACTGTTCTTTCCTGCAAATTTACAGGAGCAGAGACATGCTCCTGTATTCATCTGTGGCTTTCAATTCACGTTTTGCTGTTCACTTTTCATGCGCCTCGGAGAATCCGCCCGAAGCGGCGATTCACAAGTCCGGAGACAGCTCTGACGGTTGAAATTCCCGGCAAAAGTGATAAAATATAATTAGGGGATATGAAGGGGAAGGAGGAGGAAGGAGGACAGTATGGTACTTGAACTCAATGATAAGGAAAAAAGAACCTTAAAAGAGGTTCTTGCATCGTATGAGCAAGATCTGAAGGGTGAAATCGGCAAAACAGATGACAGGGAACTGAAGACAGTCCTTCATGAAGAGGATGAAGTCCTTAAGGGACTGCTCAAGAAAGTCGCCTGACATTCTTGCGATTCTGACCGTAATTAAACTAAGAACACGGTATCCGATATATGTTGGATGCCGTGTTCTTGCATCTGGAGATTATTTCCCGCCTGTATTGTAAAGCTCCTTTTTCATAGCGGCTGCTTAAAGTGACTAACACATAATGCATGCGCCTGATAAACACATATTTCAGGTAATTCAACGCAAAACTGACCTTTTGCATAGTCCAAAATGTCTTGCTCATCAGCGATACCACAAATAGGCATCTTTTGTCGCACCCAGTATTTCAAACAAGGATATTACACAGCAATATTTCTAGGTTTATATTCATTGCTAAATAGTGTAAAATATGCCGGACTGCTGAAGGTTGGTTCTTTGGTAAGTCCGGTTTTTCATGCCGGGAGACCAGCAATAAGTGGTCACAGGCTCATTGTGAATGCTGTTTATTTGCTCTGAAGCTGGTAAAAATGAAGATTTACGAGGGGAATTGAAATGAGGAATTTTATGGTTTGGTTGAATAAAAACTTATCGACACAGAAATCTCGCCGGGGACAGAAGCTTGAAACCGTGAACTATTCTGTTTTGAAAAGGGCGATATTTTTTCTTTTGTTCCTCATTGTTTTTCTTGCGTCCGCATCCGTAGGCAATACTGCCGGCACTCCTGGCACACCGTGGGGGTGGGGATATGATTATTTTGGCCAACTAGGGCTGGGAAGCAAGGGGTTCTCAGACACTACGGTGCAGGTGAACGGGCTGACAGGTATAGTGGCAGTTGGCGGTGGAACCGATCATACAGTGGCGTTGAAATCAGACGGGACAGTCTGGGCCTGGGGAGATAATGCCGATGGCCAGCTCGGAGATGGGACTACAACACAAAGAGCAACCCCGGTTCAGGTGAGCGGCCTGACGGATGCGGTGGCAATCGCCAGCGGTACTTTTCATACAGTGGCGTTGAAATCAGACGGGACAGTCTGGGCCTGGGGATATAATTCCTATGGGCTCGGGGACGGTACGCATAGTCAAAGTACAACCCCGGTTCAGGTGAGCGGCCTGACGGGTGTGGTGGCAATCGCCGCTGGTTCTGCCCATACGGTGGCGTTGAAATCAGACGGGACGGTATGGGCCTGGGGATATAATGCCTATGGCCAGCTGGGAAACGGAACCATAACGTCAAGGACAACCCCGGTTCAGGTGAGCGGCCTGACGGGTGTGGTATCAGTCGGTTGTGGGTATTTTCATACAATGGCGTTGAAATCAGACGGGACGGTATGGGCCTGGGGAGATAATTACCATGGCCAGCTTGGAGACAGTACGTATAATCAAAGGACAACTCCAGTGCAGGTGAGCGGCCTGACGGGTGTGGTGGCAGTCGCCGGCGGGTATTATCATTCAGTGGCTTTGAAATCAGACGGGACGGTATGGGCCTGGGGATATAATGCCTATGGCCAGCTGGGAAACGGGACGTTAAATCAAAGGACAATCCCGGTTAAGGTGAGCGGCCTGACGAGTGTCTTGACTATCGCCGCTGGGTCTTCTCATACACTGGCTTTGAAGTCAGACGGGACAGTCTGGGCCTGGGGAGATAATTTCTATGGCCAGCTTGGAGACGGGACTACAACTCAAAGGACGACCCCGGTTCAGATTAGCGGTCTGACTGGGATGTCGGCAATTGCCGGTGGATATTATCATACAGTTGCGTCGAAATCAGACGGGACAGTCTGGACGCTGGGACATAATGAATATGGCCAGCTGGGAGACGGGACTACTACACAAAGGACAACCCCGGTTCAGGTGATCAGGCTTACGGATGTAGTGGAAATCGCCGGTGGTTATAATCATACAGTGGCTTTGAAATCAGACGGGACGGTATGGGTCTGGGGGGATAATTTCTATGGCGAACTCGGTGACGGGACTACCACGGACAGGACAACTCCGGTGCAGGTGAGCGGCCTGGCGAGTGTGGTGGCGATCGCCGGCGGGTATTATCACACAGCGGCGTTGAAATCAGACGGGACGGTATGGGCCTGGGGATATAATGTCTATGGCCAGCTCGGTGACGGGAGTTCAACACAAAAGACGACCCCGGTTAAGGTAAGCGGCCTGACGGGTGTGGTGGCAATCGCCGCTGGTTCTGCCCATACAGTGGCTTTGAAGTCAGACGGTACAGTCTGGGCCTGGGGATTTAATTACTCTGGCCAGCTCGGTGACGGGACTACTACGGACAGGTCGACCCCTGTTCAGGTGAACCTGACAGGTGCGGTTGCAATCGCGAGCGGGTATTACCATGCAATGGCGCTGCAAGACGACGGGACGGTCGTGGCTTGGGGAGATAATGAATATGGCCAGCTCGGAGACGGGACTACAACACAAAGGCTGACTCCGGTTCAGGTGAGCGGCCTGACGGATGTGTCGGCATTGGCCGGTGGATATTATCATTCATTGGCGTTGAAATCAGACGGGACAGTCTGGGCCTGGGGGGATAATTTCTATGGCCAGCTCGGAGACAGTACTCATAATCAAAGGACAACCCCGGTGCAGGTGAGCGGTCTGACAGGGACGGCTGCAATCGCCGCGGGGTCTTATCATTCATTGGCGTTGAAATCTGACGGGACGGTCTGGACCTGGGGAGATAATGAGTATGGCCAGCTCGGAGACAGTACTCATAATCAAAGGACAACCCCGGTGCAGGTGAGCGGTCTGACTAGTGCTCTTGCCATCGGAGCCGGGGGAGATCATTCTTTTGCGATCCTGCCGACAACACCTGATATAACTCAACCCATGGGCTCGATTTTAATCAACACAGGTTCCGCGTATACAAATACCGCGACTGTCACACTTGCGCTTTCCTGTTCTGATGCTGAGCGGGGCTGTGCAGAGATGGTCTTTTCTAATGACGGCGTGACCTATTCGACGCCCGCCGACGTTTACGGGAGGACTAAATCATGGGCTCTCGACGCAGCCGGCGGCGGGACAAAGACGGTCTATGTAAAATTCAAGGACTATGCAGGCAACTGGTCAGCGCCTTCTTCGGATACGATAATCCTCGATACTGCTTTTCCTTCCACCACAGCCGCGGCTGCGGGCTACACCTTCGGCAGCTGGACAAATTCAGGTTCGGTGAGCGTAACGCTTTCTGTCAACGACGGAAGCAGCTCAGGCCTGCAGCCAGGTTATCCCAAATATTGCATAGACACGACAAATACCTGTATGCCGTCGACCCCGTACATAAGCGGTTTCGATATTGTCTGTGCCTCCGGGACAAGCTGCACGCAATACGTGAGATATTATGCGAGGAATAACGCCTTCAATACCGAGACAGTGAAAAGCTCGGCTGTTATGCAGGACCTTCAGGCGCCCACTGACGGCAGCCTCTCCGGAACGCCGGCATCGACGTCCATAAATCTCTCCTGGAGTGCTGCCACAGATTTGGGGGGCGGAGCTTCATATTATAAGCTTGTCTATCAAACGGGTGGCACACCGCCTGCTGACTGTTCAGGTACTGCGATTTACTCAGGCAGCGGCCTCAGCTACAATCACACAGGTCTCAGCAGCAGTTCGGCTTTTTCCTACAGGGTATGCGCCTACGACGCAGCAAACAATGTCTCTTCAGGCGCGACATTGACAGCAACAACACTTGAGCCGATTAGCACTTATACCATCACCTTCTCCCCCACCGGCAGCGGGACGATTACCTGCACACCCACGACAGTCTCTGCAGACGGGAGTTTCGAATGCACGCTATCACCGGGGAGCGGCTATCACCTGGAGAGCCTGCTCGACAACACTCTTGATGTGACAGCGCAGGTTTCCGGAAATCTCTATGCTGTGACAAACGTATCTTCCGACCATAACATACAGGCGACGTTTCAGCAGAATCTTGTACTGAGGCTTTGGGGAAGCAGCGGTGAGACATGGTATACTACTATACAATCTGCATACAATGCGGCCTCAAGCGGAGATGATATTCTGACCCTGGCTTCAGATTTTTATGAAGACCTGGACTTTAACCAGAATGTATCCATTACACTGCAGGGTGGATGCGATCAGGATTTATACCCCGTAGAGAATTGGTGGACGGTGCTCAACGGGAAGTTGACCATCAGTGACGGAACGGTCATTATTGAGAACCTGATCCTGAAGTAATGTTTTTTGAAACAATGCATTAGGAGTTCCCAATTGAGAGCTTCCGCGGGAACCGTCTTCTATGGCTGACGATGGGGAGCTGGTCATCAAAACTTATGGCTGCGAATCAGCGTCATGCTGCTGCAACTGCAGAATGCCGCTTATTCTAAAATCCCGGTCTTCATTCAATGTGAACCCTTGCAAAGCAGCAAACGGGCACCGCATTTTGTAATAAAATCCGTCAGGTCACGTAGTGGCAATTACAATTAATTTTAATCCCCCGACAGCTCTTCGTTTTTAGATTCACCTTCTGTCTTCTGCGTCTCTTCAGCATTAGCGCCGGAGGTCTCTGCCTGGGCGCTGGAGACCGGTTTGTGCTTCGGACGGCGTTTCCCCCACGGCCGTGATCGTTTGGGTCTGCCCGCGGCCTCCGGTCTGACTTCCGCGGTGTGATCGCCCTGATGATCTCTGTCATCTCCTGTCTCAGGCCCCGTTCTTTTATCTTCCCCGGTCATCGCCTTTTCTTCCTGGGACATGTCAGCAGTCACACCATATTGGGCCGGTAAAGCTTTCTCAGACACCTCTTTGTTTCCGGTCTCTGCCTGCATAGGCGCTGCAGCAGGCTCTCCCGTTGTCTCGACCACCAGCGTTTTCTGCCCACGCTTTGAGCGTCGTCTCCCCCGCGATCTGGACCGCTTGGAACGCCTCTCGGACTCAGGCTTTTGCCCGGGTGTCTGTCCCTTCTGTTCCAGCCCGCCTTCATTCTGCTGCTCTGTCTTATGCTCTATCCCATGTTCAGCTGTTCGTTCGGCCTTATGTTTGGCAGGATGCGGAGCCCCGGGCTCACCCCTTTTCTCTTCCCTCGCAGCCAGCTTATCTTCCCCTATCTTTTCGACAGTTATAGTATATTGTCCAGGGAACAGTTTCGGGTCGGCCGACAGCCTGATTGATATCTTGTCCTCTTTTTCGATCAGGGAGATCTCGTCCCTCTTCATATTAATGAGGTAATTCATGCTCTCCACAGGCAGCTTGCAGATAATGCTCCTGATGCCCCCTTTGGATGCCTTTGTATGTATTTCCCGGAATGCGGTAATGGCGACCATCTCTTCAGTCATAACAATGCCCGATCCGTCACATACGTCGCACTTCCTGTTGATCGATTCGAAATAGGCCGTCCTCATCCGCTCTCTCGTCATTTCAACGATCCCGAACTTCGATATGCCGCTGATCTCGGTATGCGCCTTGTCCAGACTCAGTGCCGCCTTAAGCGTCGTTTCGACAGCTCTCCTGTTCTTGGAAGATTCCATATCGATAAAATCGATCACTATCAATCCGCCGATATCTCTAAGTCTGAATTGCCTGGCCACTTCGTCTGCAGCCTCAAGATTGGTATTCAGCGCTGTGGCTTCAACGTTCTCTTCTTTTCTGCTCCTGCCGGAATTAACATCTATCGCCGTAAGGGCCTCTGTCTTGTCGATCACCATGTATCCCTTTGAGGGCAGATACACATGCCTTTCATTCAGTCTGGCGATCTGTTCTTCAATATTATGCAGCAGAAATATGGGCTTCCTGTCCTTGTAAAGCTTTATATTTATTTTGAGCCACGGCAGAGTCTTTGACAGAAACTGCTTAGTATTCCTGTAAGCCGTCTGATCGTCAATCAGCACCTCGATCACGTCGTCCGTCAGATAGTCCCGCACGGTCCTTACGGCAATATCCTGCTCTTTGTAAATCAGCGCGGGCGCAGAAACTTTTTTTGATTCAGCCTGGATCTTGCTCCAGAGTTTAGTGAGATACTTCAGGTCATCAGAAAGTTCTGCACTCGTCTTTTCACAGCAGGCTGTTCTGAGAATAAACCCCATGTCTTTAGGAAGCTTGAGGCTGTTGAATATCTCCTTAAGCCTGTCCCTGTCCTCTCTGTCCTCGATCTTTCTCGATATTCCAACGCGCTGCTGCCCAGGCATCATAACTATATATCTGCCGGGAATGGACAGATAAGTCGTCAGGCTTGCCCCCTTCGTGTCCCTCTCGTCCCTCTCTACCTGCACAATAAGCTCCTGACCTTTTGCCAAAACATCCTGGATTCTGGACCTTTTCCCCTCAACCTTCTTTTGAAAACACTCAGGCTTGATCTCCTTCATCTGTAAAAAACCCTGTTTCTTCTGGCCAAAATCCAGAAAGGCCGCCTGCAGCCCGGGCTCTATGCGGGCGACAGTCGCCTTATAAACATTTCCCCTCAGGTGCTCTCTGCCGGAGGCCTCGACGTAAAAATCAACAAGCAGGTCGCCCTTTACGATAGCGACCCTTTTTTCTTCAGCATGCAACGCGTTTATCAAAATCTTTTTTTTCATTCTTTTTCCTTAACCTGGTTATTAATATTTTCATTATCAAGATTCTCCGTTACGACACTTTCCTCCGGAGTTTTATGGACAAAGTGTATGGACTCGCTCAATAAAAGCTCAGGGTATTTTACAGTCGCCTCAATAATCTCTGCAAGAGGGAAATCCGAAACATGGCCGTCAGGGAATTGGATGTTCAGGAAATTCCGCTTTAACAGAAAGCAGCGTCTAACATGGCCATCCCTATCCGGCAGAGGAATGATAATATGCTCGGTATCTTCTTCAAGATGATATCGTCTGACCAGTTCTTCGATTTCTTCCACGGGAAAACAGCCCTGTTCTTCCTGATGTTTTTATGATTATATCACGCCCCTGAGACAGGGGAGTCATCCTGGGGCGATATCATGATCGCAGCCCAAAGCGTAAACGGGTCCGGACTTATGTCTTCAATGCCGTTCGGGAAGGTCTTCATAAAGATATCACGGTTTTTCAAATACCTCAATACCATGGCATCTTTAAGCTCCCCTGGCGCCGATTTCAGCAATTCCCTGTCATGACCCTCTGCTATCTTCCTTACCAGTTCGTTGACATTCTCCCTCTCTTTTATTAGCAAACCCACGTTCTCATCCTCAGCTCTATTCCTCGCCCTCTGTATGGAAGCGTTCATCTCAGGCGCTGATAATATCTCCTTCATAACTTTTACGCTTGCTTCGAATATCTCTTCTGCTTTCATCTTCACCTCACATGCGTTAGCATTCTATTCATTCATGATACAGGACAAGCAAGCAATTGCAAGTCAAATCCTATAGTAAGAGCTCAGCTATCAGCCTTCAGCGGTCAGCTTTGAGCAAGAAAAGGCAAGAAATAGAATGACCCAGGCCCTGCCTCGCTTATAGGCCGCGCAACTTATATTTTAGCTGACAGCTTATCGCTGACGGCTGACCGCTTACATCTCATACGTTAAACCTGAAATTGATAATATCCCCGTCCTTTACTTCATAAGTCTTTCCTTCCAACCTTAAAAGACCCCTTTCACGGGCACCGGACATGCCTCCGCAGGCCATAAAATCATCATACGCTACAAGTTCAGCCCGGATAAAACCCCTTTCAATGTCGGAATGGATTTTGCCGGCGGCCTTTTGGGCGCTCAGTCCCTTCTTGATAGTCCATGCCCTCACCTCATCTTCGCCTGCGGTGAGAAATGAAATTAAACCGAGAAGGTCATAGGAAACCCTGATCAACCTGTTCAGGGCAGGCTCTGATATCCCAAGGTCCTCCAGAAAAACCGCGGCTTCTTGGGAAGAAAGCTGTGCAATTTCCATCTCTATCTTCCCGCATAAACTCACTATTTTGACCTGTTTGCCTTTAAACATCTCTTCGAGTTCAGCAACAGACGACGAGGTCTTTTCAGAAGAAATATCCGACTCGGCAACATTCAAAACAATGACTTCCGGTTTGATAGACATAAATTGCAAATGTCTCATCGCCTTTTGCTCTTCCTCATCAAATTGCACGTCCCTCAGGGGAGTTTCCTTTTCCAGGATATCCTTGCACTTCAAGAGAAGTTTCTTTTCCGATTCGTCCGGCTTTTTCCCTCTTTTTGCCCCCTGCTCCATCCTCTCAAGACGCTTATCAACCAACTCGAGGTCCCCGAAGATCATCTCAAGCTCAACGGTCTCGGCGTCCCTCTTCGGTCCGATGCTTTCGAGGGGGTGGACTATTGTCTCATCTTCAAAACACCTTATCGCATGCAGGATTGCATCAGCGTCCTTTATAAGTTCGAAGACTTTCTTGTTCTGTTCGATATCGCCTTTTGTAAGCCCTACGAAGTCGATATACTCGACTGTGGCATAGGTCGTCTTCTTGGGATTATATATTTCAGAAAGCTTCTCCAGTCTCTCGTCCGGGACCTTTACCATCCCGATATGAGGCTCTGCCGCAAGTGTAGGATATATCGTCGTCTCAACATTCAGCCCGGTAAGAGCGTTGAAGATTGTTGTTTTACCTGAATTCGCCAGTCCGATGATCGCAATTTTCAATTTTTTCTCCTTGTCAGTTCATTTTCCTGATGATCATTATAACTGATCGGGCTTCAGGTTTGCTCTCATAGGTACCCGCAACCCATTGATCCCGTAACGTTGACATTACCCCTGACCGATGTTTAAACTTTACCTCCGGACTAAAACATGAAAAAAGACTTGTTGAAAATATTGGAAAGTTCTCTTGATTCCCTTGGCATACGCAGCCATCCGGTGATCGAAATCGAGATCTCCAGGGATGAGGCTTTCGGCGATGCCTCCACTCCTCTGGCGATGGGTCTGTCCAAACTATTAAAAAAAGCGCCGAGGAAAATAGCCGAAGACATCATCGCCTCTATAGAGGATAAGAGCATCTTCAAAAAAATTGATATCGCGGGTCCGGGTTTTATTAACTTTACCTTTACAGAGGAATACCTGCAGACTTCATTGCGGCATATCATTTTGTCCGAAAAAGCCTTTCTCAGGGAAAATATCGGCAAGGGGAAACGGGTGCTTGTGGAATTCGTCAGCGCTAACCCGACGGGCCCCCTGCATATAGGCCACGCAAAGGGGGCTGCGGTAGGCAACAGCCTCTGCAACCTTCTTGAAGAGCTTGGTTTTAATGTCGAACGGGAATACTATATTAACGATGCCGGCAGACAGATAAAGATGCTGGGGCTATCGGTATATGCCAGATATCAGCAGCTCCTCGGAAAGGACTTTGAATTCCCTGAAGACGGCTACCGTGGACAATATATCGACGAAGAAGCGTATGCCCTGCGTGAATTCGCCGGAGAAAAATATATGACCTTGCCGTTTTCGGCATGCGAAAAACAGATAACGGACTGGGCGTATAAAAGGATGCTTGATCTCATAAAAAAGGACCTCGCATTATTCAACGTCAAGAATTTTACCAGCTGGGTCAGTGAAAGACAGTTACATGAAAAAGGAGAGGTTGTAAACGCCATCGAAGATTTGAGGTCCAGAGGGCACATATATGAAAAAGATAACGCTGTCTGGTTCAGGTCAACGGATTTCGGCGACGACAAAGACAGGGTGGTAATAAAGAGCGACGGCGAATATACCTATTTTGCCTCTGATATCGCCTACCATAAAGACAAGTTAGACAGAGGGTTCGATATCGTTATTGATATTTGGGGAGCGGACCATCACGGCTATGTCCCGCGGATTGAAGCAGTGATGAAGGCCTTTGGCTATGACAGCTCAAAGTTCAGGGTCATACTTGTCCAGATGGTCAACCTGCTGAAGCACGGCGAACCGTTTCAGATGTCAAAAAGGGCCGGCAACTTCGTAACGCTTAGTGAAGTAGTAGACCTTGTAGGCTCAGATAATACAAAGTTCATGTTCCTCACGAGAAAATCTGACAGCCATCTTGATTTCGATATTGACGTTGTTACCGCGACTTCAGCTGAAAATCCGGTTTATTATGTCCAGTATGCATACGCCCGTATCAACAGTATCCTGAAAAACGCTGCGGAAAAGTCTGTCGATATCGGTCCGGTTCAGGACATCAGGCTGTCATTGCTGTCGAACATAGAGGAACTGTCTCTAATCAAAAAGCTGCTCTCTTACCCGATGGTCCTCGAAAGCGCCGCCCGGTCATATGAGCCGCACCGGATCACTTTTTATCTGCAGGAACTGGCAAAACTTTTCCACTCTTATTACCACAAATATAAAGTCATTACAGATGATATTGATGCTGCCAGGGCCAGATTGGCGCTTTGCCTTGCGACAAGAACAGTGCTGCAGGATGCCCTCACCATACTGGGGGTCACTTCTCCGGAAAAAATGTAAAACGCTTTTACAACGAGTGCTCTGATCATTTTCAGTTGACACAAAACATATTTTATTGCTTAAATATTTCACCATGCTGAATAAAACTGACAAAATATGGATGGACGGCAGACTGGTAAACTGGGATGATGCGAAGATCCATGTGCTTACGCATACGCTGCATTACGGACTCGGCGCCTTCGAAGGAATACGCTGTTATAAGACAGAAAAGGGCTCAGCTATCTTTCGTCTGGACGAGCACGTTGACAGACTGTTCGCATCCGCGGAGATCTTTCTGCTTAAAATCCCCTTTTCGAAAATGGAAATAAAGGCGGCGATAATAAGGACTGTCAAGGCGAACAAGCTTAAGGAATGCTACATCCGTCCGCTGGTCTACATAGGTTATGGGGCTATGGGTGTATACCCTAAAGACAACCCCATCAATGTATCAATAGCTGCCTGGCCCTGGGGGGCCTATCTCGGTGACGAAGGGCTGACAAACGGCATCAGGATAAAGGTCTCTTCTTTCACCAAATACCATGTAAATTCTGCTATGACCAGGGCCAAAATCTGCGGCTACTACGTCAACTCGCAGATGGCAAAAAAAGAGGCGATAGCCTGCGGCTATGATGAAGCAATCCTGCTGGACACTGAGGGCTATGTCTCTGAAGGCAGCGGCGAGAATATCTTTATTGTGAGAAACAATGCCCTGAAGACGACCCCCCTTACTTCCATACTGGAGGGGATAACAAGAGACAGCATCGTGCAGATCGCAAAAGACCAGAAAATTCCTGTAAAAGAAGAGCGTTTCACCAGAGACGAAGTGTATATTGCCGACGAGGCGTTCCTGTCCGGGACAGCGGCTGAGATCACGCCTATCAGGGAAGTTGACGGCAGAAAGATCGGCATTGGCAAACGCGGTAAAATTACTGCGAAACTGCAGAAGACCTTCTTCGATATTGTAAAAGGGAAAAACAGAAAGTACGAATCCTGGCTTACAAGAATCTGACTCTTCCTTAAAAACACAAATAAAAAAGCCCCGCATTTTGCGGGGCTTTTTCGTTAACAACGCGTTATTTCTTGTGGCACTTTGCACAATTTGCCGGATCGCTAGATTTGAAAGCCTTTTCACCATTGTGGCATGTGCCGCAGTTTTTGCCCGCGTTCATGTCAGCCATAGTAATTTTGTCGGCGCCTTTCTTCATCTTGAAAATCTTGGTATGGCAGTCGTTGCATTTCAGACCCTTGTCTGCATGTATCTTGCCGTCAAATACGACCTTCCCCATCCCGCCGCCTGCATATTCAACTGTCTTTCCAGGAGGAACCGCAAAAGCACTGCCAACAAACGCAACTGCAATAAGAACCGTTAAAAGTAATACCGTTATACGCATTTTTTCACCCCCTTTCATAAAGAAAATTCGTTTCCTGCTTTACGGAAACAATTTAATTATATCCTTTTTCTGTTGAGCCTGCAAAATAAATTTTAAATTAATTCAGCAACAACCTTTTTAAGAAATATATCTTAGGAGTATATAATAATAAAGAACATAACTGTCAAGAATAAAATCACTTTCATTGCTTTCTTGAATTGTGGCATGGTAAACTGAAGGGAAATTTCAGGAGAAATGCATGTCTGAAAATATCCAAACCGGCTTAACTTTTGACGACGTTTTATTATTGCCAGCAAAATCTGATGTGCTTCCGAGGGATGTCGATCTTCAAACCAATCTGACAAAAAATATCAAACTCAATGTTCCGCTCCTCAGTTCCGCGATGGACACGGTAACCGAGGCTTCGCTTGCAATAGCCATCGCAAGAGAAGGAGGGATAGGCATCATTCACCGGGCCATGTCTCCGGAAAAACAGGCCCTTGAGATCGATAAGGTCAAAAAATCCGAAAGCGGCATGATCATTGACCCGATCACAGTATCCCCTGACGACCCTATCTCAGAAGCGATGGCGCTGATGGAACGATACCGTATATCAGGTGTACCCGTCACTGTGAAGGGAAAGCTTACCGGCATACTGACCAATAGAGACCTGCGGTTTGAGACGCAGATCAACAAGAAGATTTCGGAAGTCATGACAAAAGAGCGTCTTATTACTGCCAGCGTCGGAACAACACTGGATGAGGCAAAAGGACTACTGAACAAGTATAAAATAGAGAAGCTGCCTATCGTTGATAAAGACTTCAGGCTTAAGGGGCTCATAACGATTAAAGATATTGAAAAACGCAAGAAATATCCAAACTCCTGCAAAGACAAACTGGGAAGACTCATGGTCGGCGCTGCGGTGGGGACAGGGGCTGACACGCTTCACAGGGCCAAGCTTGTCATCAATGCGGGAGCTGACATCCTTGTGATAGACACCGCTCATGGACATTCAAAGGCAGTCATGACCATGCTGGCAGCTATCAAGAAGAAATTTTCCATAGAAGTGATCGCAGGGAATGTGGCTACGCCTGAGGCAACTCTGGACTTGATCGAGGCAGGGGCGGATGCCGTCAAGATAGGGATAGGCCCTGGTTCCATATGCACAACGAGAATAGTCGCGGGCGCCGGGGTACCCCAGCTTACCGCGATTATGAACTGCTACTCGGTCGCCAGGAAATATAATATCCCTCTGATAGCTGACGGCGGAATAAAATATTCCGGTGATATAGCAAAGGCCCTGGCATCCGGGGCCTCTTCTGTTATGATAGGAAGCCTTTTTGCCGGAACAGACGAATCCCCGGGCGAAATGATGCTGTTTCAGGGGAGAAGTTACAAGGTATACAGGGGAATGGGGTCTATCGGTGCTATGGCTACGGGCGCAAAAGACCGCTACCAGCAGGAAGGGGTAGAAACTCCCAAGCTTGTGCCGGAGGGTGTTGAAGGAAGGGTGCCACATAAAGGTTCCCTGTCTCATACCGTCCACCAGCTTCTCGGAGGCCTCCGCTCCGGCATGGGATATTGCGGAGCGAAAGATCTTGCCGAACTCAGGAAAAAGGCAAGGTTCATCCAGATTACGAATGCGGGACTGAGAGAAAGTCATGTGCATGACGTTATTATTACAAAAGAAGCACCTAATTACAGCCCTGAATGGTAGTGACAAAATCTGTTCGATAGTTCAAAGCATCTCATGGACCGCTGATATCCTGTGACACCTGATATTTAAAAGGAGAAATGTTTAACCTTTATGCATGAAGATAAGATACTCGTTCTCGACTTCGGCTCCCAATACACGCAGTTGATTGCCCGCAGGATAAGAGAAGGAAAGGTGTACTCGGAAATATTCCCCTTTAATGCCCCTATCGAAAAGATAAGAGATTTCAATCCGAAGGGTATTGTCCTTTCTGGAGGGCCCTGCAGCGTCTATGAAGATGGCGCTCCTATCCCGGACATGAAGATTTTTCAGCTCGGCATACCGGTTCTGGGAATATGCTACGGCATGCAGCTGATGGCCCACGCCCTCGGGGGCAGGGTCGCCAGGTCCGCCAAGAGAGAATTCGGTCACGCCGAATTGAGCGTAGACAACGATGCCGATCTCCTAAAGGGGATATCCCGTCAGACAAAAGTCTGGATGAGCCATGGTGACAGGATTGAGAAAATGCCTGAAGATTTTTCTGTTATAGGCCATACCGCCAACTCTCCTGTAGCGGTGATGGCAGACGGTGCCAGGAAATTTTTCGCGCTCCAGTTCCATCCCGAAGTTGTGCATACGATTGAAGGAATGCGCATCCTGAATAATTTTGTTTTTTCCATTTGCGGCTGCAGCCCCACCTGGGAAATGTCTTCATTTGTAGATTGGTCTGTGGCGGACATCCGGTCGAAGGTCAACGGCAAACAAGTAATTTGTGCGCTGAGCGGCGGGGTCGATTCTTCAGTGGTGGCCCTTCTCGTCCACCGGGCTGTTGCGGATAACCTGACCTGCATATTCGTCGATAACGGCCTGCTGAGAAAGGGCGAGGCCGAGAAGGTCAGAAAGACATTTGGGGACCACTTTCACATTAAGCTGTTATATATAGATGCGAGGGAAAGGTTCCTTGAAAAACTTAAAGACGTGATCGAGCCCGAGAAGAAGCGAAAAATAATAGGTAACGAGTTTATAGCGGTCTTTGAGGAAGAGGCAAAAAAGATCAAAGATGCCGAATACCTCGCGCAGGGGACCCTTTACCCCGACGTAATCGAGAGTGTTTCCTTTAAAGGCCCTTCAGCCGTTATAAAGAGCCATCACAACGTCGGAGGACTTCCTGAGGTGATGAAATTACAGCTGATAGAACCCCTGAGGGAGCTCTTCAAGGACGAAGTAAGGATACTGGGACAGGAATTAGGACTCCCCGAAGAGATCAGCTGGAGGCAGCCTTTCCCCGGTCCGGGTCTCGCAATACGGTGCATCGGAGAAATAACCGGGAAAAGACTGGATATCTTAAGAGAATCCGACGCTATAGTACTCGAGGAAATCAAGTCCGCAGGATTATACAAAGCGATATGGCAGGCCTTTGCCGTTATTCTTCCCATAAAGAGCGTTGGCGTCATGGGAGATGAAAGGACATATGAGAGCGTTGTCGCTGTCAGGGCCGTCACAAGTCTTGACGGAATGACCGCGGATTGGGCAAAAATCCCTTATGAGGTTTTGGGAAAGATTTCTAACAGGATAATCAACGAGGTAAAAGGGGTAAATCGTGTTGTTTACGATATTACGTCCAAACCCCCGGGGACTATTGAGTGGGAATAGTATAATTCCCGGAAGGACAGCCCTGGCTCATGAATTTAAATGAATATATAACAGAGAAAAGAAGCGCTGTTGATGCCTTCTTCCGCGGTTATTTCACAGTGCAGAGAAAACCTCCTGTTCTGCAGCAGGCCATGCTGTATTCGCTTTTTGCAGGCGGGAAAAGGATTAGGCCCATTCTCGCCCTCGCCTCCTACGAGGCCTGCGGCGGAAACCCCGCTGAAATCATTCCCTATGCCTCAGCTCTTGAATTGATCCATACGTATTCCCTTATCCATGATGATCTCCCTGCCATGGACAACGATGATCTCAGAAGGGGGAAGCCGACAAACCATAAAATGTTCGGTGAAGCAATAGCCATACTCTCAGGTGACGCCCTGCTCACAGAAGCCTTCAACATCCTTTCAGACCCTTCTCTGTCCAGCAACTTAAAAGAAGCCGACCTTTTGCGGGCGGTAAGAGAGATAGCCCTGGCCTCCGGTCTGAACGGGATGGTGGCCGGCCAGGTACAGGATATGCTCTCGGAAAATGTGGAACCTGATCATGGAACCCTGGAATTTATCCACAGGCACAAAACTGCCGCGCTCATCCGCGCCTCTGTTATGATGGGCCCGATACTTTGCGGGAGTGGCGCAGACATTACAGATGCGTTGTCCGGGTACGGTGACAAAATCGGTCTCGCGTTCCAGGTGATAGATGATTTATTAGATATAGACGGAGATGCTGAGGAAATCGGAAAACCTGTCGGCTCCGATGAGCGGGCAAAGAAATTGACTTACCCAAGCTTCTACGGCGTCGAAAAATCCCGGGACATAGCTGGAGATCTTATCTCATCTGCCGTGTCATTACTGAGTCCATTCTCGTACAAAGCAGATCCTCTCAGGGAAATAGCTAACTATCTGCTGAAAAGGAGAAGCTGATGGTATTGGAAAAAATTGATTCTCCACTTGATCTTAAGAAATTGTCTGCAGATGAACTGAGGGTTTTGGCCGATGAACTCAGAAAAATGATCATCCAGACGGTCTCTGTCAACGGCGGACATCTCGCCTCAAGTCTTGGGGTAATAGAGACCACAATCGCCCTTCATTATGTCTTTAACACGCCTGTGGACAAGATAGTTTGGGACGTCGGTCATCAGACTTACAGCCACAAGATTCTTACCGGCAGGAAGGAGAGGTTTTCCACTATCAGAAAGGAGAACGGCCTTTCCGGCTTCCCCAAGATCGAAGAGAGCGAATACGACGCCTTTGGTACAGGCCACAGCTCTACCTCTATATCAGCCGCACTGGGCATCCTCGAAGGCCGTGACAAGAACAGGCAGAACTTCAAGGTCATAGCAGTGATCGGCGACGGGGCCATGACAGGAGGCCTGGCTTTCGAAGGTCTCAACAACGCAGGCCATCTGAAGAAGGACCTCATCGTAATACTCAATGACAATGAGATGTCCATATCCAAAAATGTCGGAGCGCTTTCCGCCTACATGAACAGGCTGCTTACCGGCGAGTTTTACAGGAAATTCAAGAAAGAGACAAAATCTTTTCTGGAAGGCATTCCCAAAGTCGGCGGATCGGTCGCGAAGATGGCGCAGAAGGCCGAGGAGACGTTGAAGGGCATACTGCTCCCGGGCCTTCTCTTCGAAGAGCTCGGGTTTGACTATGTAGGTCCTATCGACGGTCATAATACTGAACTCCTGATAGAGACGCTGAAAAGGATAAAGTCATCCACCTCCCCTACCCTCATCCACGTTATAACAAAAAAAGGGAAAGGGTATGAGTTTTCAGAAAAAAACCCCTGCGGTTTTCACGGCGTCGGTCCGTTTGAACTCGAAACAGGATCGCAACTGAGTTCAAAAACCAGCATCACCTATGGTGAAACCTTCGGAGACGCCCTTTCGGAGCTCGCGACGGAGGACCGGAGGATCATAGCCGTTTCTGCTGCGATGAAAGAAGGTACCGGGCTTAAATGCTTTGCGGATAAATTTCCCGACAGATTTTATGATGTCGGCATCGCGGAGCCGCATGCCGTGACCTTTGCGGCGGGTCTGGCCTCTCAGGGACTAAAGCCTGTTGTGGCAATATACTCGACCTTCCTGCAGCGCGCCTATGACGAGATAGTGCACGATGTCTGCCTGCAGAAGCTGCCCGTTGTGTTCGCTATTGACCGAGCCGGAATCGTCGGTGAAGATGGTCCCACCCACCATGGCCTGTTCGACATATCGTACTTGAGGCATATCCCCCAACTCGTTTTTATGGCCCCTAAAGACGGGGTGGAACTTAAGCAGATGCTTGAATTCGTCATAAAATACCAGGGGCCTTCGGCAATACGGTATCCCAGAGGAAAAGTTCCCGAAAGCCTTCATGAAGGTCCGGAGGTGAATTTGGGGAAAGCCGAAATACTCCGGGACGGGAGCGATATTGCCCTCCTCGCCATAGGAAGCTGCGTCATACCTGCCTTAAAGGCGGCGAAACTGCTCGAGAGAGATGGAATCAATGCCGCCGTTATTAATGCCCGTTTTATAAAACCTCTCGACAGAGATCTTATTTTATCGATCGCTTCCCGCATACCGAAGATAATAACCATCGAAGAAAACAATCTTCAATGCGGATTCGGGAGCTTGGTCCTCGAATGCCTCAACGATTTCTCCGTCACAGCAAAAGTGAGGAGACTCGGCATTCGCGACACCTTTGTTGAACAAGGTCAGCCGGACATCCTTCGCGCACGATATGGTCTCGATGAAGACGGCATATATCTGGCCGCATTGTCCTTTCTGAGGGAACCGGTATGCAGCAACTGACACCATATGAAAAACAAAGAACGTTTAGATGTTGTTATTGTTGACAGCGGGCTGGTAAAAAGCAGGGAGAGGGCCAAGGCGTTGATCATGGAGGGAAAAGTAATCGTGAACGGCGTTACGGTCGTAAAAGCCGGTACCCTGGTCGACCAGGCTTCTGATATTGTTCTGAAAGCCGGAGACATCCCTTACGTTGGGAGGGGTGGCTTGAAGCTTAAGGCTGCTCTGGACTTTTTCCGTGTCAGCCCGAAGGACAAAATAATTATGGACATCGGTTGCTCCACAGGGGGTTTTACCGACTGCGTCCTTAAGGAAAATGCGCGCAAGGTATATGCCGTAGACGTCGGCTACGGCCAGATTGACTGGTCTCTCCGGCAAAATCCTAAAGTCATCCTGCTGGAAAAAACTAATATTCGCTATCTCGAAAAAGAAAAGGTCCCTGATTTGGCTGACCTGATACTCATTGACGTTTCTTTCATATCTCTCACAAAAGTCCTGCCGAAATGTCTGGAATTCCTTGATAATAACGGTATGATACTCGCCCTTATCAAGCCGCAGTTCGAAGTCGGAAGGGAGCTGGTAGAAAAAGGGGGGGTAATAAGAGATGAGTCAAAGCGTGTGGCCGCTGTCGAAAACATAAAACTATTTGCAGTCTCCATAGGTCTGGAAGTCACCGGCATTTTCGAATCTCCTGTCCACGGCCAGAAAGGCAACATAGAATACTTTATTTATCTGAGGAGAAACTCGAATGGAAGATCCTAAAGTATTAATAGGACTCGACCTCTCTGTTGCATCCAGGGAAGTCATTGAAGTGCTCATCGAAGATGTGGCAGAGCCTGCTGTATTTGATGAAATCGCCCGTGCTAACCAGGGCAGACCTGAGATATTGGAACTGCTTCTTCAGCACCCGGATACCCCGGAAGAGATAAGAAACCATATTTCAGGTATTCTCCAACTCCCGGTCAAGCCCAAGGAAAAGACAGAAGATGAACATAAACGAAAACAGGCCAAACCGCAAAACCTGCTTCAGCGGATACAGATGCTCAGCGTTGGAGAAAGGCTGAAGCTTGCGCTTAAAGGAGGCAGGGATATCCGAAGCATTCTTCTTAAAGATGCCAATAAACTAGTCATGCTTGGCGTCCTTGACAACCAGAAAATTACTGAGTCTGAAGTGGAGCTGATAGCGAAATCGCGTCAAGTGCCAGAAGAAGCCTTGCGTACAATCTCGAAGAACAGGGAGTGGCTTAAAAATTACGCTATTTCATTTGCCCTTGTCACAAATCCTAAGACCCCCCCCGGGATTGCCGTGACCTTGATAAGCACTCTAAAAATCAAAGACCTCTTACTTCTCGACAAGAATAAGAATGTGTCTGAACTCGTTCGCTCGGCATCCAAGAGGTTGATTGCTGCCAGAAAACCCAAGTGAGTATAAGGAACAAACAAGTCCCTCTGTTTCCTTCTTCGCCGCCTTCGGCGTTAAATATATTTTTGCCTGCAGCAAAAGTCTGGAAGGTTTTGTTGCATTTTTTTATTAGATTCTTTTAAATAATTGTTTAAATTTTTTGATAAAGGAAAATTATGGGACAAAAATTCAGGGTCGAAAAGATACATACCGAGATAACCTCCAGGTCAACAATTCAAAAAACGCTCTCATTTATCAGGAGCACAGAACTTGAACCGCCGTACCTTCTCACCTACAAGGCAAAGATCAGACAAAAAGTCCATTCCATGGGCAGGAACATAAAAAACTGTGAAGTATATTACGCGGTCAAGGCAAACCCGGATATCGAGGTGCTCAAATTCATAGATAGTCTGGGAATCGGTTTCGAGATCGCTTCTGAAGGTGAGCTTGCAATGCTTGTTTCAATGGGAGTTCACAAAAACAGGATCATAACCAGCAACCCTATTAAATCCTTCAAGTTTCTGAGGATGGCTGCTGATTACGGAATTTCCTACTTTGCTTTCGACTCGCGCGATGAGGTAAAAAAGCTACGGGACTACTGTCCCGGCTGCAATGTATATGTCAGGCTTGCCGTGCCGAACGAAGGGAGCGAATGGCCTTTGAGCAGGAAATTTTCCGTTGAGGTAGATGCCGCCGAAGAGCTCCTGCTGTATGCAAAGAAAAAAGGACTTAATCCAGTCGGCATCACCTTTCATGTTGGTTCGCAGTGCACAAATATGTATAACTGGAACTCTGCGCTCGACAAGGCCAAAATGCTATGGGACCGGGCGGAAAAACGGGGCATACGTCTTTCAGTCCTTGACATCGGGGGTGGACATCCGATCCGCTATACAAAAAATGTCGTAAACATCGCCGCAATTAACAAAAATATAAACAAACTCATCTATGATAAATTCCCCAGGAAGACGAGGATCTTCATAGAACCGGGCAGAGCTGTTGTTGGTGACGCCGGCATTTTCGTAACAAAAGTGATCGGCAAGGCCAGAAGGGGCGACGAAAACTGGCTTTCGATCGATGTCGGAGTCTTCAACGGTCTAATGGAAAGTGTCGGGGGCATAAAGTACAGTTATATCGTGGAAGGAGCAAAGGAGAAGAAACTCTGGACACTGGCAGGACCAAGCTGCGACAGTTTTGACGTCATTGACAAGGATATAATGCTTCCGGAACCGGAAGTAGGCAACCTAATACTAATTCTCTCCAGCGGCGCCTATACAATTTCCTATGCTTCTGAATTTAACGGTTTTTCAATCCCAAAGACTATATTAATCTAGACGGGAATATTACGATGATAAGATTTTTTGAAAAAGACCCATATGCGCCAATACAGTATACTTATGAAGTCAGCAGCATCCTCCATGAGAGCAAAAGCAGTTATCAGGACATACTTGTCTTTGAAAACCCGTTTTTCGGGCGGGTACTCGTGCTCGACGGAGTAGTTCAGATTACGGAAAAGGACGAATTTTTTTATCATGAGATGCTCGCTCACGTCGTACTGAACTCCCACCCCTTCCCTAAAAACGTCGTTGTCATCGGCGGCGGGGACGGAGGCACTGTCAGGGAGGTCCTCAAACATAAGACTGTCGAGAAAATATATTTTATCGAAATAGATGAGGAGGTCATACAGGTATCAAAGAAGTTTTTCCCTGCTGTCGCCTGCGGGATTAATGACAGACGTGTCGAGATTAAATGCATGGACGGGGCTGAGTTTGTAAAAAGCAGAAACGCGGACATAGACGTGGTCATCGTTGATTCCACCGATATCGTCGGGTTCGCAAAGAGCCTCTTTAGCGCAGAGTTCTTTACTTCCATAAATAACTGCCTCAGAGAAAACGGCATGTTCGTGACACTTTCCGAATCGCTCCACTTTCACAAGCCTATCGTTATCGAGGTCCAGAAGACGCTAAAATCAGTATTCCCCGTGGTGGACCTCTATACTGCTCCCATCGCAACATATGGCGGCAACTGGTGGACTTTTTCCCTTGCATCAAAAAAGCTCGATCCCAGAGAAGTCCGGAGAACGGATACAATTGAGACGAAGTACTACTGCGGTGATATCCATAGAAGCTCTTTTTTGCCAAAAGAAATGTACGCAAAGCTCATGGACGGAAAGCTTGACTGGTAAGCCTTTGGCGCGTACTCTTGACACCGGAAACGGATAACTGCTAAATTATTAGCACTCTATGTGTTAGAGTGCTAAGACATGCTAGACGAAAGAAGCAAAAAAATTTTATACGCAGTTATCCAGTGTTACATCAATTCGCCGGGTCCTGTCGGCTCACGGGTTGTAACAAAGAAATATGATTTCGGTCTTTCGCCTGCTACCATAAGAAATATCATGTCAGACCTCGAAGAAATGGGCTATTTGCGTCAGCCCCATACGTCTGCCGGACGAATTCCCACCGACAGTGGATACCGTTTCTACGTTGATTCGCTGGGCACTGAAAGGCAGCTTACAAACAATGCCCTGATGGCGGAGCTCAACAAGAAGTTCGAGCTGATAAAAAAGGACGTTAATTCTTTTCTTGACGACGCTTCAAAAATGCTTTCTGAACTTTCACACTATATCGGGATAACGATGTCGCCCAATACAAGCATGTCAACGTTGAACAAGATCGAGCTTTTGAAGTACAGAGATAACCAGCTTGCGGTCATTCTGTTTACCGACGAAGGCCTGATCAAAAACAGGCTCGTACCGGTAGATCCCGGGATCTCCCAAAAAGAGCTTAACCGGATCGCCGACTATATCAACTCACGCTTCAGAGGCCAGTCGCTTGACGAAATTAAAAGGCTCATCTTAAAGGAAATGTCCAGGGAAAGGGTACTCTGCGACAATCTGATTTCAGAGGCCATAAGAATCTGCAGGAACGCCTTTTCCTCAGCCCCGGGCAATGTCTATATATCAGGTCTTTCCGAGGTACTTAGACTTCCTGATTTCTGCGACATTAACAGAATAAGAGAGTTACTGCAGACACTCGAAGCCAAACATATTATTATAAATCTTCTCGACCATATCGCTGATTCCGAAGGCACACAGGTGCTGATCGGAGCTGAAAATCCCCTTGACGCGATGAAACAGTTCAGTCTGGTTGCTGCCACTTATAAGGAAGGGAGCAGGCCTATGGGAACCCTAGCTATAATCGGACCAAAGAGAATGAATTATCAGGAGGCGATTTCCATCATTGACTCTACTGCCCGGTTTATAACAAAATTACTGTCTTAAAAACAACAGAAAGGTGAACCTTGGAAGAACAGGACATGGATGAATACAATATTGAGACGCCTTCAACGGGACCTCAGGAATCTGAGGAGCTGTTGACCCAGGAAAAATCGGAGATCGAAGAATTAAACAATAAGTACCTGAGGTTGTATGCGGAATTTGACAATTACAAAAGACGGGTCAACAAGGACAAAGAGGAGCAGGCTAAATACGGAAATGAGTCTCTCGTCTATGAATTACTTCCGATAATAGACAACCTTGAACTTGCCCTGAAACACGCTTCTGAGGAGGTCCAAACGGGGCTGATGCAAGGGGTCGAGATGACCCTTAAAGAACTGCAAAGGACCCTCGAGAAGTTCGGGGTATCAAAGATAGAAGCCGCCGGGAAAGAGTTTGACCCTTCCGTCCATCATGCGATGGCGCAGGTGAAGCGGGAAGACCTTGAGGAAAAGATGGTCGCTGAAGAGCTCCGGGCAGGATATTTTTACCGTGATAAAGTGCTGCGTCCTTCGCTGGTAACCGTCTCGGTAAAACCACAAACAAAGGCTCAGGATCAGACATCTGAAGAAGCTGCTGATACATCTGAAGACATTAAAATCAATTTTGAGGAGGATCAATAAAAATGGGTAAGGCAATTGGTATAGACCTGGGAACCACAAACTCGGTAGTTGCGGTTGTACAGGGCGGGGAAACCGTAGTAATTCCAAACCAGGAGGGCAACAGGACGACACCCTCAGTAGTCGCAATAACAGACAAAGGGGAAAGACTGGTCGGACAGATTGCAAAGAGGCAGTCCATCACTAACCCTGAAAATACTATTTTTTCAATAAAAAGACTAATGGGGAGAAAATATAATACTCCGGAAGTCGGCCACGCAAGACAGAGACTTCCCTACAGGATCGTCGAGGCCTCGAATGGCGATGCTCATGTGGAGATATTCGGAAAGAAATACTCTCCGCCCGAAGTCTCCGCCATGATCCTTCAGAAGCTGAAACAGGCCGCTGAAGATTATCTCGGAGAAAAAGTCACAGAGGCGGTCATAACTGTTCCTGCATACTTTGATGACAGCCAGAGACAGGCCACAAAAGACGCGGGAAGAATAGCAGGACTGAACGTCCTGAGAATTATCAATGAACCGACTGCAGCTGCCCTGGCCTACGGCATGGACAAGAAGAAGGAAGAAAAAGTCGCTGTCTATGACCTTGGAGGCGGGACATTCGATATTTCCATTTTGGAAATCGGCGATGGAGTAATAGAGGTCAAGTCAACGAATGGCGATACCTTCCTCGGAGGAGATGACATCGATCTGAGAATACTCGACTGGATGGTCGAAGAATTCAAAAAAGACCAGGGCATTGACCTGAAAAATGATAAAATGGCCCTTCAGCGATTAAAAGAAGCGGCAGAGAGGGCGAAGATAGAGCTTTCGACTGCAACAGAAACAGAAATCAATCTGCCCTTCGTCACGGCTGACGCATCCGGCCCAAAACACCTGCTTATGAAGATTTCGCGGTCGAAATTCGAACAACTCGTAGGCGATCTTTTCGAGAAGACTACAGGACCCTGCAAAAACGCCCTTTCTGACGCAAACCTGTCGGCGACGAGTATCGATGAGGTGATCATGGTCGGTGGGCAGACAAGATCGCCCAAGGTCCAGGAGATCGTCCAGAATTATTTCGGGAAGGAGCCGAACCGGTCTGTCAACCCTGATGAGGTTGTCGCGGTCGGCGCAGCGATCCAAGCAGCGGTCCTCAAAGGCGATGTAAAGGAGGTATTGCTCCTCGATGTAACGCCCCTGTCACTCGGCATCGAGACCCTCGGCGGCATTTTTACCAAGATAATAGAAAGAAATACGACGATCCCGACCAAGAAAAGCCAAATCTTCTCCACTGCGTCGGACAGCCAGCCCGCAGTTACCATAAAAATCTGTCAGGGGGAGAGGGAAATGGCAGCCGACAATAAATTGCTCGGCAATTTTGAACTCATAGGCATCCCTCCAGCCCCCAGGGGAGTGCCGCAGATTGAGGTCTCATTCGATATCGACGCAAATGGTATTTTGCATGTTTCCGCTAAAGACCTCGGCACAAACAAGGAACAGTCCATACGGATAACAGCCACCAGCGGACTCAGTGAAGAGGAAATCAAAAAAATGGTGCGAGACGCCGAATCTCACACCGCTGAAGACCACAAGAGAAAAGAACTGGTCGAAGCGAAAAATAATGCTGACTCCCTTGTGTATTCCGTTGAGAAATCACTTAAAGACTATTCCGACAAAGTTTCCGCTGACGAAAAGAGAGACATAGAAGAGGCCCTTGAACATTGCAAAAAAATTAAGGATTCCAGCAGCGATGCGGCTGAAATACGGGCGGCAACGGACAAACTTACTACTGCTTCCCATAAGCTTGCTGAGCACATATACAAGGCTGCGGGGGCACAGACAGACGGCGGCGGAGCAGGACCTGAGCAGACCGCAAAAAAAGAAGGCGAGGAAGAGGTCGTTGAAGCCGAGTTTGAGGATGTAGACAAAGATAAACAGTAGAGGGCTGTGTGCAGTCAGTGCAGAATATAATCCCCCTTTTCTTCCTGCGAAAAGGAAAGGGGGATTATAATATTCTATATAAACAGGAAAACTATAAATGAAAGATTATTACGAAATACTGGGTGTCTCCCGGGACGCCACTGCCGAGGATATTAAAAAAGCGTTCAGGCAGCTGGCGATGAAATACCACCCGGACAGGAACCCTGACAATAAGGAATCCGAGGAGAAGTTCAAAGAGATCAACGAGGCATATTCCTGCCTGAGCGATCCGGAAAAACGGGCTCATTATGACAGGTTCGGAACTGCCGAAGGCATGGGTGGGAGTTATTCAGGCGCAGGGTTTGGAGATATTTTCGAGGATATTTTCGGTGATTTCTTCGGAAATTTCGGGGGTACAAGAAGGCAAAGACCTGCAAAAGGCAGCGACCTTAGGTATGACCTCGGTATTTCACTTTCCGAGGCGGTATTCGGCACTGAAAAAACAATAGATTTCCCAAAATGGGAGACCTGCACGGAGTGCAAAGGGAATGGCTCTGAGCCGGGAAAAGCACCGGAGACCTGTCCTTCATGCAAAGGCGCCGGGCAGATCAGGTTTCAGCAGGGTTTTTTCAGTGTTTCAAAAGCCTGCAGTAAATGCCAGGGCACAGGAAAAAGGATTACCCACCCCTGCAAGAAGTGCAGGGGCTCAGGAAGGACCCAGGAACACAAGAGTATCTCCCTGAAAATTCCCGCGGGTGTTGATTCAGGCTCACGGCTCAGGGTAAGCGGGGAAGGAGAGCCCGGTGAATTCGGCGGACCTTACGGCGACCTTTATGTTGTCTTGAACGTCGAAGAACATCCCTTTTTCAAAAGAGAAGGGACCGAAATATTCTGTGAAGTGCCGGTATCATTCCCGCAGGCGGCCCTTGGGACAGAGATTGAGGTTCCTACGATTGACGGCACTACTAAACTGAAGATACCTTCAGGAACTCAGTCAGGCAAACTTTTCACCATCAAAGGCAAAGGAGCACCAAGGGTCGGAAGCCACCAAAGGGGCAACCAGATCGTCAGGGTATATGTCGAGGTGCCGACAAAATTGACACACCGGCAAAAGGAACTCCTGGAGGAATTTTCATCCATAAATGGTGATGAGATAGCAAAGAGTTTCAAGACAAAACTGAAAGATCTGTTTACCGGCGTTGAAAACTGAGATTTATCGTCTTTCCGGCGTTTCAGTTTTATGTTTGATGTTGTAAAAGTTTTCACCACAGAGAGCACAGAGAAAACTCAATGCTTATTGAACAACAAAACTGCTCACAAAAGAGTAATGAAAAAGAAAAGATAGTAACCTCTGTGGACTATTCTCCTGCCGGCAGCCTCAGTGGACTCTGTGGTTAACCCTCAGTTTAGTTGGTAATGAATGCATAGGATATTTCTCCTGAAAGCATCTTTGTCAGATCATCCTGTTGTTGTCGGGAATGAAAAAGCGCATTATCTTTCTTCTGTGCTGCGATGCAAATCAGGAGACCGCATTATTGTAACTGATGAAAGTGGCTCTTCATACGCTGCTCAAATTCTCACCGCGTCAAAAAAAATTGTGACCATCGAGGTCACAGGCGATTATATTATGAATACTGAATCCGGTCTGGATATAATTCTGGCTCAGGGGCTTCTTAAAGGCGAAAAAATGGATTTTGTAATCCAAAAGGCAACAGAGCTCGGTGTGACTGCTATAATCCCGGCAGTAACGGAAAGAAGCCAGGTCAGGGAGACCAGAAAACATCCCCGTTGGAAAAAGATAGCTGAGGAAGCCTCAAGACAGTCAGGCAGGACCATGGTCCCGGAAATATTCGAAACTTGTTCTTTTGAGGACATCTTCAATTACCCCGCGCTGACTTCAGGAAAAGGGATTATTTTCTGGGAACGGGCAGGAGAGGAACTCTCCGGCATTCTAAACAGGCTTTCCTTTGCAGGCAAGATTTGTCTGCTCATCGGACCTGAAGGCGGTTTTTCCGAAAAGGAGGCCTTGAGCGCATCCGCGAAAGGGTTTCTCACCGCTACCCTGGGCAACAGGATTCTAAGGGCGGAAACAGCGGCCATCGCCGCTGTTTCCGTCATACAATTCGCACTGGGGGACATGGGTGTTCAGATTAAACCTGTTCCCTGATAAACCTGCTGCCGCAGCAACTTAATACCTGACTCCGTCAAGCCCGGGGGTGAATAAGCAACATTATACTCAGACCCCGGTTAAGGGCAGCATGTTATAATAAAAAATGATCAACCTTATAGACAGCGCAGCTTCTTTTCTTCTTGACACATTTGATTCTCTTGATATGCCTGTCTTTCTGATCGACAATAAAGACAGAGTCCTTTCGTGCAATAATAGCGCCTCCACTGCCTTGCAGTACTCTGCCGATGATATCTCCGGAGAGAACATCCGGGATTTCATATTGATCGACCCAAAGCAACTGGAATGATTTCCAGTTTGGCATATCCCCTCCCCTGCCGTCGACTTCCCTGAGTGGTCATAACAACACCGGGTCTTATGAATCGCCATGCAGGAGAAAAGACGGCAATACATTTATCGCGCAGGTGTCGGTCATACCCCTGCCAAAGGATGATCAGAAGCTTGTTGTCATCAGGGACATATCAGACCAGAAAAAACTTCAGCAAAAAGCTTCACAGAGGACAAAAGAGCTGTCGATATTCAATACCCTTGCGAAGATCCTGACCAGACATATACCTACAGACATGATCATGCAGGAGACGATCGATATGCTGGCCGATATTATGGAGGCAGAGCAATCCTGGATATACCTCATAGACGACAAGACAGGCGAACTCTGTCTGAAGTCCAGGGTCGGCATATCCGGGGAAGAGTACGAATCCCGGCGAAGCCCTCAGCAGGAAGGTCATCGCGTCAGGGAGGCCGCTGCTGGTAAAGAATGCGTCAAAAGACCCGAGAATCACCCGGAAAGACCTTCATATCGAGAGTATAGCCGGGGTGCCCATATCCTCAAAAGGTACCGTCATGGGTGTTCTTGGCATAGCAAGCAGCAGCGCTTCCTATTTTACGGCCATGGACATACAATTGCTGAGCACCATCGGCAGCCAGATAGGGGTTGCGATAGAAAACTCAAGACTGATCGAACAACTCCGGGACAAGATGGGCCAGATCGAACTCATTAATGAACTCAGCGGCATTATTAATTCGAGTCTGAGCATAGGGACCATTTTCAGGATGATGGTCGCTGAGATAAAGAAGCTGGTCGACTACAGCAGGGCGAGCCTCCTCCTCTATAATGAAAAAGACAACAACTTTCTGATCTTTGCCCTTGATACCCAGATAAAGACATTTCTGAAGAAGGGCGTCAAGGCGCCGATAGAGGGTACAAGCGCGGGCTGGGTCGTAAAAAATAACAGACCCTGGATCAGTTATGACCTGGCAGAAACAGAGTTTCCGCTGGACAGAAAATTGTTCGAGGAAGGCATCAGGTCGACGATCAGCATCCCCCTCTTCCATGACAGGACCCTCGGGGTCTTCAACCTCGACAGCACCGAGCCTGCAAAATATTCTGAAAAAGACCTCAATATACTGGTCCCCATTGCAAAACATATATCCATTGCCCTGGAAAATGCCCTTCTCTTTGAAGAGATATCAAAAGAGAAAAAGGAATGGGAGAAGACTTTTGACGCAATAACCGATATGGTCTGGATAGAGGACGGAAAACAGCGCATCCTTCGCGCCAACTTTACCCTGCTCTCGACAACAGGGTTCTCGTCAGTGGAAGTGACAGGAAAACGTTGCTGGGAACTTCTCGACAGGATCGGCATACACGAGACCGACTGTCTCTGCGGGGCCACCATCCGCACAAAAAAACCCTCATTTCGCGAACTAAAGGGGACAGGCAGGAGCATCTTTCATTTCTGGGCTTACCCCTTGATAAACGAAGAAGGACAACTATATTCGATCGTCCACTATCTCAAGGACGTCACAGCTCAGAAGCAGCTTGAACAGCAGCTCATCCGCTCTGAGAAGCTGGCGTCCCTGGGCACCCTTGTTGCCGGGATTGCGCACGAGATCAATAATCCGCTTGGCATCATAGCCGGCTACTCTGAGGCCCTTCTCGACAGGGCAAAAGAGCGGTCTCTCCTTGAGAACAAAGAGTTTGAAGACTTCCCTGAATACCTTGAGACAATCCATAACGAGATGTTCCGGTGCAAGGGGATCCTCAGAAGCCTGCTTGATTTTGCACGGCCTTCCGGCGGGACGTTTCGTGATCTGGATATAAACGAATTGATTAAAGAGGTGATACTCCTTGTCAACCACAGGGCAAAACGCCTCAAACACAATATTGAGCTCAGACTAAACAGGGACCTGCCGAAGATCTGCGCTGACCCCGGCAACCTCCGTCAACTCTTTATGAATATCATCATTAACTCGATGTATTTTACCCCTGCCGCCGGCAGTATCGTCATAACCACGGAGATGGATACAGCCGGACAAGATGCCGATTTCATAAAGGTATCGGTCAGCGATACCGGCCCCGGGATACCGGATAATATTATTGAAAAGATATTCGATCCCTTCTTCACGACCAAACCCGTAGGTGAGGGCACAGGACTCGGACTTTCGATCTGCCATAAGATAGTCGAGTCGCATAATGGCACGATCGACTGCGAAAGCGAAGCAGGCCTGGGGACCACCTTCACGATAAGATTCCCGACCAAAGGACAAGATGGTTAAGATACTCGCGGTCGACGACGACGAACCGATGAGAAGACTTCTGACAAAAGAACTGCCGCGAAAGGGGTTTTCCGTGGAAACCGCCCCTGACGGCGACACAGCGTTCGGGTTGATAAAAAGCAATACGTATGATGTGGTCCTGCTCGATATTGTAATGCCCGGGACCGACGGTATTACCCTGATGAAAAAACTCAAGACAGGACCCTGCGTCTCCGGTGATCATTGTGCTCACCGGCAGGGCCACGGTCGAGACAGCTGTCGAGGCGATGAAACACGGCGCATATGACTACCTCACGAAACCCTATAAACTTGATGAACTGGTGATTATCATCAACAGGGCGTATGAGTTCGGACAGCTGAAAATAAAGAACCAGCTGCTTCAGCAGGAACTGGTGAGGCAGGAAACATCCTCCGAGATCATCGCCAAAAGTCCCCAGTTCATGAACATACTTTCCCTGATCCGGAAGATCGCCCCAACCGACTCCACGGTCCTGATACAGGGCGAAAGCGGGACAGGAAAAGAGCTGATAGCCAACACTGTCTGGCAGCACAGCAAAAGAAGCAAACTGCCGTTCATCGCCCTGAATTGCGCGGCCTTCTCTGAAAATCTGATAGAATCCGAACTCTTCGGCCATGAAAAAGGCGCTTTTACCAATGCCTACCAGGCAAAGCACGGGATAGTGGAAGTGGCTGACAAAGGGACCCTGTTTCTCGATGAAATCGCTGAAATGCCTCTCGGTCTCCAGGCGAACCTCCTCCGTTTTCTCGATTCCGGAGAATTCAGAAGGGTCGGGGGAAACAAGACCCTCACCGTCGACACACGGGTCATCGCGGCCACGAACAAGGACCTCTCTGCCCTGATCGGGGCAGGCCGTTTCAGGGAGGACCTTTATTACCGCCTGAATGTTATCAATATCACGCTGCCTCCGCTCAGGGAAAGGAAAGAGGACATTCCGGAACTTTCCAGGTTTTTCCTGAAAAAATACAGTCAAAAGCTGGCAAAATCAATTTCCGGTTTTGACCCGGCCGTGCTGGATATTCTTAATGGTTACGACTGGCCCGGCAATGTCAGAGAGCTGGAAAATATAATAGAGCGTGCAGTAATTCTTTGTGACTCTGAAAACATACGGGAAGAAGATATATCGTTGCCGACCGTCCATGCCGGTAAAGATAACCGCTGCGAACCCCTCACTTGAAGACATGGAAAAAGACCATATCCTGAAAGTATTGCATGAAGCAGACGGCAACCAGTCAAAGGCCAGTCAGATGCTCGGCATAGACAGGAAGACGCTTTATCTGAAGCTGAAAAAATACGGGATCAGTTAGGCACAGTGTCACCAGCAATCGTAGGGGCGTGATTCATTACGCCCTGTTTTAATTCTGCCCTGCTACTGAACAAAGACTCCGTCTATCTATTCTGGCGGGCGCAGTCAATTGCACCCCTGTGCCGAGCCTCATTATGATTGCTTGAGTATCGCCATGGTATATAATATTCGAGTAACTTCTAATAAAGGAGCGAGTAAGATGGATAAGGCAGCAACTGGAGCGATTCTGCAGAGAGACAAAAAAACATATGCGATTGTGGCCCGTGTGCCGATGGGAATCATTACCCCTGAGAACCTTGAGAATATGGCAAAGGTGGCCCGCAAGTACAATATACCTGCCATAAAAATCACATCAGGTCAGCGCATAGCTTTTATAGGCTTAAAACCTGAAGACATCGATGGTGCGTGGCAGGACCTGGGCATGGGCATAGGTCCCGCAGAGGGGCCGTGTATTCACTATGTTCAGGCCTGTCCCGGCAACACCTGGTGCAAGTTCGGTCAGCAGGATTCACTCGGACTTGCGAAGAAGCTCGAAATGCTCTATGTCGGAAAAGAAAACAGCATTCCTGCTAAGACAAAAATCGGGATATCAGGCTGCAAACTCAACTGCGCTGAAAGCTATTCTAAGAGACTTCGGGGCCTTTGGCACCAATAAGGGTTGGTCGGTCGTTGCCGGTGGAAATTCCGGAGGCAGGCCGCGCATTGGTGATGTGATAGCAGAAGACCTTTCAGAAGAGCAGGCCCTTGATTTTTTGAGAAAATGCCTTGAGATTTATGCTAGACTGGCAAACGGAAAGGAGCGGATGCCGAATCTTATCAGACGGATCGGCATTGAAGAATTCAAAAAAGCGGTCTCCTAAATTTACGGGAAGCAGGCAAGCGCCCTGGAGATGTCTTCTCTTTCCAGATGCTCACCGATAATGACCAACCGGTTTTCCTCCGGCGATAAAGCAAGGGAGGCCACATCCAGATTTCCATAGGAAAGATCGAAACGGAAAGGTCCCTGGTCTGTTTGGACAAGAGATTTGGCCCGTAAGATATGGCCGTAGACTCCTTCTTTCATCTCTGCAAATAATCTCTTATAGGAAGGAAACTTTACTGCCCTGTCCAGACTGAATGACAAGGTATCAAAGTGCAGATGAGGCGCGCGCCGTTGTATAGCCCGTTGTCCGGTCAGGGTACCAGGGACAGGCAATTCCAGGATTGCCTGCACGGTACGGAACGTGACGGCTCGGGGATTGATCGCCTCGATAAGGATTAGCGTCTTTGTTATTTTCTCCTCATCCGCCAGATCTGATTTATTGATGAGGATCACGTCCGAGTTTGCCACCTGGTCCTGAAAGAAACCGCCGTAAATCTCAGCCTCGTAGAGATCAATGAACTCTGTTGCATCGACAATTCCGATTACCATGACCGGGGTTATTTTGAGCAGATCAAGCGCTTCGAGCACCCCGGATGGGGAGGCCACACCACTCGGCTCGATCAGAAGATGCTCTGGGGCAAAGACCGCGATGATCTTTTCTATTGTCGAAATAAGGTCAGTCTTGAGCGTGCAGCATACACACCCGCTGGGCAGTTCAATCGACTCAATCCCGCTCATCGAGAATATCTCGCCGTCAATGCCGGCCCTGCCGAAGTCATTCACCAGGACAACCGCTTTTTCAGTGCTGTCCCTGAGTAAGTTCTGTATAAAGGTTGTCTTTCCCGATCCCAACAGTCCGCATACAATCGTCGTCCTCATAATTCAGTATGAACAAACTAACTCACTGAATTCAAATACTATGACATTTTCACGTCAAAATATTTATTTATGATAATCGGCTATTTTTCATATATTGAACGCTTAAGATCTCTCCTTGATCTGCTTCCACTCTTTTCCCCTCACTGTGCCACCTCTCTTGACAAGAACAATGTTTTGACATAGCCTTTAAATAGAAGCTGAAATGCTTTCATCGTTATATCCAAAGATCCCTGGCGGTCGGAAGAAAGCTTCGACGCAGCCGCTATAAGGGATGGTGAGGTGATGTCATGCGGCGTTTAATAATTTTCTGGCTTTGCATACTGATCGCATCTCTCGCAGCTTGTGCGACGGTCCCGACAGGACCAAGCGTGATGTCTCTGCCGGGAACAGGCAAGAGTTTTGAGCAGTTCGAGAAAGACGATGCAACATGTCGGCAGTTTGCCTACAATCAGATGGGAGGAGCTGCCGCCCAACAGGCTGGTCAGGACGCGGCTGTACAAAGCGCTGTCGCCGGAACGATCCTGGGTGCTGCCGCAGGTGCTGCGATAGGGAGTGCCACGGGGGATTTTGGCGCCGGAGCTGCAATCGGCGCAGGGAGCGGGCTGATCATCGGGAGCGCTGCTGGCAGCGGTTATGCGGCAGGTTCCTACTATGAGGCTCAACAGCGTTATGACAACGCCTATCTTCAGTGCATGTATGCGAAGGGAAACCGGGTCCCTGTATACGGGAGGTTGAGCGATCAGGGATTTGTAGCTTCCTCAAGAAATGCGTTTCCTCCCCCGGCTAAATTTCCGCCTCCGCCGCCCCCGCCGGCGTTACCCCATCCGACTGCCAGGATAATAGACAAGATGACGCTCAGGGTGAACTTCAACGTCGATCAGGCCAATATTCGCTCAGGCGATAAGGCAGCCCTCGATAAGGTGTTAGGTTTTGTAAAAAAATATCCTGACGCTAAAATCGAGCTTGACGGATACACGGACAACAGCGGAACAGAAGCCTATAACCTGAGGCTTTCCGAAAAGAGGGCTCAGGCGGTGAAACAATATCTTGTAGCGGAGGCTGGAGTCGACCCTTCACGGATTTCAACAGTCGGACGCGGTGAATCGAATCCTATTGCCGATAACAAGACAGAAAAAGGCAGGTTCGAGAATAGAAGAGTCGAGATTCTGATTCTAAATGAATAGAATACCTTGAGTCCACACAGCACCTGGGTAATAAGCCAGGTGCGTGTGGACTCGGGTTCTGACGCTTATTGCTGCGGCTCAATGTTCGTGGATGCCGGCGCATCCTCTACCTGCCCCCGCTCAATGTAGGCCGGCGGTGATGAAGGCGCTACGTCTGTGGGCGAGTATGGGTAATAGGATGGATAGTAGTTAGGGTAGTAGTCAGCATAGTAGTATGGGTAGACAGACGGGTAGTAACGCCAAGGTCTCCACCACCCATAACGAGGACCATTGTAATAGCCTGAACCATACCATCCATAGCGAGGACCATACCACCCATAGCGAGGACCATAGTAATAGCCTGAACCATAATAATGTCCGCCCCCGTAATAGTGACCGCCACGATAGTGATCACCCCCGTAATAGTGACCGCCACGATAGTGATCACCCCCGTAATAATTACCACTACGATTATGACCGCTATTGTAATACTGACCGCCACCGCGAGTATGACTGCCACCGGAATACTGACCGCCACTACGATTATGACCGCCATTGTAATACTGACCGCCACCACGAGTATGACTGCCACCGGAATACTGACCGCCACTACGATTAAGACTGCCACCGGAATACTGACCGCCACCACGATTGTCAGCGTATGCGACGCCGGCTGCCAATAGTGTCGACACTGATGCAATCACTATCAACTTAAATGCCGTTTGAATAGATTTCATCTCTTCTCCTCTCCTTCTTTTTTGAGTTCTTTGGATTTGATTTTTATCTTTCTTCTTAAGAAAAGATTAGCAAATTTATGTGAAGAGCCAGCGAAAGAATTATGAAGAATTGTGAATAGGAGCATACTGTCATCGACCGGCAACCGGCAAAAAAATCTTTCAGACCACTGCTTGCTGTTACAGCGGAAAAATCTTCTCACAGATCGTTAGCACAAAAACAAGCAGTGTTTTTTGCATCCCACGTGCTGACCATATGACTTCCGGTATCCCACACAATTTCGGCTCTTTGAAACGTTTTTTTGGATGTGAACCAAACCTTTTTTTTAGTCTCCCTTGTAAGCCGCTCTTTTCAAACAAATCGACAATAGTGTAAGTTATTAGAGTTAATGAACCATATATGTGTCGATCATGAAACCAATTAGACTTGGCGGCAGAATTAAATGACAAGATCAAAGTCATGTCAAATGCCTTGTGTCCGGGGTGTCATTTGTAAAAGCTGACAGTTGAGATAGCGTCAGACTCAATGCGAAATGGGCAACGACTGAACAACTAGTAGTTCCAGTTGCAAGATGTTTAAATTGTTTTCGCTGTATAAAGGAGATGGCCGATGAAAAGTGATTTAAAAGAAATAGTAGCGAGAAGGATTGAGTTCTTTAAAAGAAAACCTGAGGCCGCCATTTACAAGCCGAAGGTCACCTCTAAACACATAAAAAATCTCTATACCGAGTCAAAGGCGCGTGAACACCTGGTGAAGTCAGATTATGCTGAGGCAGCAGGCGGCGACAACCAGGCACCGAACCCTATCGAACTCCTTCTGTCGGCCTTTGCTGCATGCATCGAGGCGGCGTTCTATGAGTTTGCCATGCATGAAGGTTTTACCGTCAACTCCCTCACTGTTAATGTCGAGGGCACACTCGACCTCAGGGGGCTCTTCATGGTAGACGACGTGTCTGCCGGGTTCAAGGACCTGAAATATGAATTCCATATTGAATCTCCTGATGACGTGGAAAAAATACGCGAACTCGCTGAGAAGGTGGTGGCGCATTGCCCTGTTGTGGACAGCCTGAAGAGACCTACCCCGGTATCCGGCGAAATAACGGTCAGCAAACCCAAGTCGTGAGACCTGAAGCGTGAGACGTGAATAGTAAATAGTGAGGAGTAAATAGTAAAAAAAATAGTGAATAGCAAGTATAAAAATGATACTACTCGCTAATTTCCTCACACTACTGGCTGCTTACTACTTACTGCTTACTGTTTTCCACTTACTGCTTTTTTGATGGGTAATAATTCCCCATGCATATGGGGCATTTTTCCACACTATTCAGCTCTTCTTTAGTTTTCCCGCCAACAAATCCCATTATTGCAGGGCCATCATTGATGGCACTGGAATTGCTGATATGATTGAGCCATGGAAGAAGTACTTTTATGTACACACGACCCTATCCTTGTAAAAAGCCTTTATGGCATTCTGCGTGACAAAGGCCATGAGGTAGAGATAGCCGACCACCTTGCCCTTGCCGTACAGATGATCCTGAAAAGTCCCTACTATGCCGTAATCATCGACGGCAGATCTTTCGGGCTTCCGGTGGAAGACGCAGTGCAGATCATGAAGGCGGTTTCTCCGGACATGCTCATAATCGTCACAGGAAAACCGGAATTCAAGACAGGCACCCTGAGCCTTAGCGCTCCTGTTGATCTTGAAGAGTTCAGGGACATTTTATACACCATGCCTCAGAGCAACAAAACACACATAACCTAAGGAGGAGAAAAAATGGCTTTGACACCTAGAGAAACAATCCTGAAGGCCTTTGCTATGGAGAAGACCGAGCGCGTCCCCGTCACCTTGTTTGGAGGCGGCATGTGGTCCATCAAGGACTACGGCACATCCTTTGAAGAGCTCGCAACCAATGTAGAGAAGAATGTCGAAATGTGCGTTGCCGAGGCTGAAAAGATCAGGTCAGACATTATTTATGTCGGGTCCGGGTTTAATAACTTCCATGCTATCGCGCTTGGCAGAAAGCAAGGTGTTGGGGTCAAATACCGTGAGATAGGCGCTCCTGACATGACCACACATATCGTAAACTCTGAAGAAGACCTCGCAAAACTCGATATGGAGGACATCTTCCGGGACCCTGTTGTCCTAAACGTGATGGAGGCAACGAAAAAGGTCAAAGAAAAAATCGGCGACAAGTACCTCGTGACCATGACCTGCTGGGGACCATTCACACTGGCCGCCCGTTTTGTGGGCGAGGAGGCCTTCATGAAATATACCTTTAAAAAACCTGCCTTTGTCGAAAAGATGGTCGACTTCTGCGCTGATCTGCTCATCAAGCTCTATGAACCCCTTGTCACTGACGGGGTTGAGGCCCTCAGCATTGCGGATCCTACTGCCTCGGGCGACCTGATCAATCCCAAGCAGATGGCAAAATTCGCTGTGCCCCCGCTTAAGAAGATGAGTGACTGGGCAAAGTCAAAGGGCGTGCATACAATACTCCATATCTGCGGCAATACCAGCGATCGCCTTGACCTCTTCCCGCAGACGGGCTGCAGCACCATATTTTTTGACCAGAAGGTCGATATTGCAAAAGCGAAAGAAGCCCTTTCCGGGAAGATGTCATTCGGAGGCAATGTTGCGCCTGTCCACGTGCTGCTCAACAAGACAGTGACAGAGGTCGAAGCTGCCTGCAGGGAGATAATCGAGACAGTAGGCAAGGATCCAAAAGGGTTCATCCTCGTGCCTGGCTGCGATATACCACCGACGATTCCCTATGAGAATATCATGAAGTTCCACGACGTGGCGCTGAACTGGAAGTATTGAAATTATTAACCCTGATGGGAGGTGAATAAAAGGTAAAAAAGGGCGTTACGAAGTCCATTGCACGGGGAGGTGCAAATAGGAATTTTAGGTTTTTGAAACAATTGCGGCCTCAGGCCGGAAACAAAGCAGAAGGAGGAAAGAAAATGTCAGATGCAAAGAAAATGACTGTAGAAGAAGTTAATGAGTACATGAAAAAACAGTGCGGATTTGTTCCCAGGATGTTCCAGATCATCAATACCGTCACCCCTGAACCCGGCAGGACCTTTGCTGACTTCTATGCCAGCATCTTTGGGGACGGCGCACTTTCAAGGAAGGTGAAGGAACTGATGTTCATGTCCGGCGGAGTCGCATACTGTTCGCCCCGCTGCATCATCCATGTCATTCCCGCAATCAACGCAGGCGCCACTACAGGTGAGATATTCGAAGCCGCGTCTGTAGGCATGATATTGGCCGGCTTTGTTCCCGGCGGACCGGGCATCCCGTATGCCTTTGAGTATGCCCTGAAATGTCTCGATATCGAGGCGAAATACCGGAAAGGCGAGAAATGGGAGTACCTGCCTCCTCCGAAGTTCGATCACGGAGTATTTTAGAATAAGATCAAGGGCTGAGGTTAAGGTAGAGGTAAAGAAAGACAAGTATGCTCCTGAGTTTTTCCCTCAACCTTAGCCTTAGCCTGAACCTGGTGAAAAAAAGAAAGGCAGCGACCTTCAGTCGAAGGTAAGCTGCCCTGAGTTAAACGCATATTTTATATTATCATAATCCCCGTAAAAAGGAGATGTAATGTTCAGATTTGAAAAAGAACAGAAGGTTTTCAGCCTCAACAACATAAAGATAGGAGGGCAGCCGGGAGAGAATCCACCGCTGATGATATCTTCCATGTTCCATAACAAGGACAAGATAGTCCAGGACAGGAAGGGCAATTTTGACCGTCAGCGTGCAATCGAAATTATAAGAAAACAGGAAGAAATGGCAAAGGTGACAGGCATCCCGGGAATGGTGGCGATGGTGGCAAATTCCCCCGAGGAAGCGAAGATTTATATAGATTTTTACCTCGAGACAACTGACATGCCCTTTGGCATAGACATGTGGGTGGCTGAACAGAGGGCCAAGGCAACGGAGTACGTAGCAAAACTCGGGGTCCAGGACAAATTCCTGTACAACAGCATAACCCCTTGGGACAAGGACATAAAGGGCCAGGTCCGGAAGCTGAAGGACCTCGGGATCAAACATGTTGTTATACAGGCCTTTGACGACCAGGACCAGACCCCTGCGGGCAGGGTGAAGTCACTCGAAGCACTCCTTGCCCAGGGCGCCGGCGATTTTGAAACTACGATCATCGACACCTCTGTCATGAACCTGCCTTCCACTTCTTTTTCTCTTGTCGCGAACAGACTCATAAAGGAGAAACACGGACTGCCCTGCGGCGGCGCATATTCAAACGGGACTCACATGTGGGGTGAGATTAAGGCTAAATGGGGTCTCGACGGGTTCAAGGCCATGGACGCGGTAGTGCAGGGGATGGCGTCTGCCTTATGGAGCGACTTTAACTTCTGCGGACCTGCGGTTACAGCCCCCAGAGTCTTTCCTGCTGTTGCGAGCGCTCATATGCTCCTCTCAACATTGGTCTATGAGGAGACAGGCGATATCTTTGAAAATGAAAACCTCCCTATAAGAAAATACTTTGCCGACTTTATCGGAAAGCTTCAGACAGGCGGGGGCAGAAAGAAAAAATGAGAGATTTGAAAGGAGACAGTAATTTATGAATTCAAGAGAAAGAGTGCTGAAACTCTTCAAGGGCGAGCCAATCGACCGGGTCCCCTGCTTCAGCGGGATGGGCAACATAACCGAGACCGGTATTAACAAGCTCGGCTTCAAATTCGCCGGCATCCACCTTGATGCAAAGCAGATGGCAGAGACCGCTGCAACCACCTACAAGCTCTTCGGCTATGAGTGCGGGGTTGTGCCTGTTGACCTCTGTGTCGAGGCGGAGGCTCTGGGTTGTATGATCAATGTCTATCCCCACGCAGAGGGCATCCTCTATCCGACTATCAAGGAAAAACTCATCCACAATGAAGCTGAAATGGACAACATAAAGATTCCTGACGGCTTTTCTGAAAAAGGAAGGCTCCCGATGATGAGGGAAGCTATACGACTGCTTAAGGCTGACATCGGCAATGATGTCGCTGTCGGCACGTACGTTCTTGGCCCCTTCACACTTGCGGGCCAGATCATGGAATTGAACGACCTGCTTAAGCTCTCCTTCAAGAAGGCGGACAAGGTCGCGAAGCTTCTGGATATTTGTGCCGACGCGCTCATACTTGCCGCAAAGGAATATGAGAAGGCGGGCGTGGACTATATCACGGTCAGGGAAATGGGAGCAACCAGTGATGTCCTGAGCCCGAGGGTCTTTAAAAGTCTCATCCTGCCGCCGCTCCAAAAGGTGATCAAGTCAATATCGGTCTTCTCTGTGCTCCACATCTGCGGCAAGACGAACGACATTGTCACGTCCATGATGGACGCAGGTCCCACAGCCATAAGCGTTGAACAGAAAAACGATGTCGCGGAGTCCAGGAAGAAACTCGGCAAGGACGCGCTTATCTTTGGCAATATGGACGCCTACAATGTTCTCGTCTCAGGGAGCGAGGAGCTTGTCAGGTCGACTGTCAGGAAATGCATTGATGACGGTGTTAGCGCAGTCTGGCCTGGATGCGACATCTGGCCCACAGTGCCGCCACAGAATATGAAGGCTATGTTGGATGAAACTATTCATTATGGAGGTAAAAAGTAATGGCAGACGAAACTAAAAAGAAAGAAATCTTCGAGAAATTGAGAAACGGCGTCATACAGTATGATGAGGACGCGTGCAAGGAAGGCGCTAACGAGGCGCTTGAGGCTGGTCTGGACGCCAACGAGGCCATCTTTGACGGTCTGGTGTCAGGCATGGAGGAAGTCGGACGGCTTTTTGAGGCGCAGGAATATTTCGTACCCGAGATCCTCATGTGCGCCGACGCCCTCTACGCAGGTCTTGAGATCCTTAAGCCGCATTGCAAGCAGATGGACCTTGGCGTAAAGGGTTCTGTTGTCATCGGGACTGTTGAAGGGGATGTGCATGATATCGGCAAAAACCTCGTCAAGATGATGTTTGACGTTGCAGGCTTCAATGTCTATGACCTTGGCAGGGATGTCCCTCTGGACAAGTTCGTTGAAGAACAGCTCAAGACTGACTCAGACCTTGTCTGCCTCTCTGCAATGATGACGACTTCCATGGTCGGTATGCCGAAGGTGATCGAAAAGATCAAGGAAAAGAACCCCAATTGCATGGTCATGATCGGTGGAGCTCCGACTTCCAAGGATCTTGCCGACAAGTGGGGCGCTGACGGTTATGCAGAGGATGCCAGCAACGCTCTCAAGGAGGCAATCAAGATGGTCGCGTTCCTCAAGAAGCTCAGAGACGAGAAGGCGGCGAAGCAATAAACCGTGAATTCAGACATGCTCAAGCAGTATCTGAAAAAGGAGGGTGCTACCCTCGTCGGCATAGGCGACATTACCAAAGCTCTGTCGAGCGAGATACTTCACCTGAACCGCGGTGTGGCAATAGCAGTCAACAGGAGTCTGAACCGTGAAACCGTTGAAATGCTCTTAAAACTTCAGGGACTGGCTGAGGATTGGCTGAGATCAAGAGGCTACCTGAATCTCGTCATACCCCCTGATTCAGACAGGAGGAAAGACAAGCTCATAACAAAGCTCTACAAACTCTTCTGCCACAAGACAGCAGCCACCTGTTCGGGTCTCGGGTGGGTCGGGAAGAACGGGCTTGTGATCAACCGGCAATACGGCTCAAAACTCTCCTGGGCAACCGTGCTGACCAATGCACCGCTGGATCCTGATGAGCCGATGCGGGAGTCTGAGTGCGGGGACTGCGATCTCTGTGTAACGCATTGTCCTTCAGGTGCGATCAGGGGTGACCACTGGTCTGTAAACGAGCCTCGCAAGGAGATGGTTTTCTATGACAAATGCTCAGCGCTCAAACAGGAACGGCAGAGTCTTGAAGGCAAGCCTAACTGCGGCTTCTGCGTGACAGTCTGCCCCTATTCAAGAAAAAACGGAGGAGGCAATAAAATAAGCCTGTAGTCCGAAGTTTTGGATGATATGCCGTAGGTAGTTCAGATATTATTTGCGTTGCGCACTTTGTGCGGGACAACGGTGAGTAAATATATATGTAAAAAGTCATTATAAAAGTCCCATTCTTGTCATTCCCCACCTGAGCGGGGGAATCCGGAATCACTGGATGCCGGGATCAAGCCCGGGCATGACGGCTTTGAATGTTTTTAACTCTATAAAGGCCAGGTCAGTAACTACAAAGATTTCAGGGAGGATATATAAATGAGTCGTAAATTCAAGGTGATTTTCCAGCCTGCAGGCAGGCGCGGAGAAATAGAGGAAGGCACAACAATTCTCAAGGCAGCGCAGCTTCTCGGCGTTGACCTCGAAGCACTTTGCGGGGACAAGAAGGTCTGCGGCAAATGCAAGGTCAGGATCGAGGAGGGCTATTCTGAGAAGGACAATCTCGAATCCGGCATGGCGCATATTACGCCGGCCCAACCTACGCCGGATGAGTTGAAGCATCTGAAACCGGAAGACGGCCCCGGGGTGAGACTCGCCTGTTCCTGCGAGATCCACGGGGACCTGAAGGTGTTTGTGCCTGAGAGGTCCAGGGCCGGCAAACAGGTAGTGCGAAAGGCCGCTAAAGAGCTTGTGATCGCGCTTGACCCTGCGGTGAAAAAATACACGCTTACATTCACCCCCCCCACTCTGCACGATATGAGTACAGGCGACTATGAGCGGGTCATAACCGCGATGTCGGACATTTATGGCATCAAGGATCTGACCTTCGATTTTCAGGTCCTGCTCAAGCTTCAGGACGCCCTGCGGGACGGAGATTGGACCATCACTGTAACTGTCTGGCAGGGCAAGGAGATAATTAAAGTTGAGCCTGGTCATGTCGACGCGTGCTACGGTCTTGCCGTTGATATCGGAACAACAACGTGTGTTGGTTATCTCTGCGACCTCAGCACCGGAAAAGTAATCAATACGGAGTCGATGATGAACCCTCAGGTGCCATACGGTGAGGACGTAATGTCCCGAATAACCTACGCCATGACAAATCCTGAAGGACTGAAGACCATGCAGGATGCGATCATTGCAGGCCTTAATGAGATTATCGAAAAAGTTGTCTCGGAAATAAGGAAAAACGGCCCTCATCCCGGTCATGCTATAGACGACCTTACGATCGTCTTCAACACGGCGATGCACCATATCTTCCTTGGTCTCAATCCCGTCTATATCGGCCGTTCACCCTTTATACCCGCGGTGCAGCGTTCTCTTGATATCAAGGCCCGCGATCTCGGACTGAGGATCAACCCAGGCTCATTCATACATGTGCTGCCGATCGAGGCCGGTTTCGTCGGTGCTGACAATGTCGGTGTGCTCATCGCTCAAGAGCAGTATTTCCAGGACGATATGGTGCTCATTATAGACATCGGCACGAACGGCGAACTTCTTCTGGGTAATAAGGACAGGGTCTGTTCGACCTCATGTGCCACAGGACCCGCGTTCGAAGGCGCCCAGATCAAGTTCGGGATGAGAGCGGCCCCCGGCGCAATCGAGAAGGTGAAGATCGATCCGGCAACAAAGGAAGCACAGTACAAAGTGATCGGCAAGGCTGACTGGCACACCCATATCGAAGGCAAGATCAATGCTAAGGGCATATGCGGCTCGGCGATCATAGATGTAATAGCCGAGATGTTCAAGGCAGGCATAATCGACAAAACGGGCAAGTTTGTTCCTGATGCCGACACCAGCAGAGTCAGGAAAAGTTCTGAGGGCAAGCCGGAGTATGTGCTTGCATGGGCAGAGGAGACTTCCATAGGCCAGGATATCACTGTAACACAGGGTGATGTCAGGGCCCTCCAGCTTGCAAAAGGCGCACTTTATGCCGGCGCAAAGCTGATGATGCAGAAAATGGGCGTCACAAAACTGGACCGCGTTGAACTTGCCGGTGCCTTCGGCAGCCATATCGACCGGGAGGCGTCACTGACGCTAGGCATGTTCCCTGATGTGCCTATCGAAAAGGTCGTCGTCGTCGGCAATGCAGCAGGCGACGGATCGAGGATGGCGCTGCTCAACAGGAACAAGAGAAAAGAAGCTGATGAACGCGCCAGGTGGGTCGAATTTGTAGAGATCGCGACAGAGCCGGCATTCGAAAAGGAGTTCATGCAGGCGATGCATATCCCGCACATGAAAGACAAATTCCCTAACCTTAAGGCTATGCTGGAAGAACAGAAGGAGCCTGTTGCGCCAAGTATTAAGGGATAGTAGTGAATGGTGAATGGTGAATCGAGGACACTATGGCGAAAATAAAGATACAGCCCGGTGCCTGCGGAATGCTGGTAACGGTAGTGGTGAAAAAGAAGGACAAGAAGACTTTCACACTGACTATAACCTCCGAATGCAAAATGGCGGAGAAGCTGGGAACGGAGTTGCCTGAATTAAACTTTATGGACGCCTTCAAGAGGGTCCTTGACAACCCGGTATACACAAAGGGGGCAACCTGTCTGAAGCATGTTGCCTGTCCTGTCCCGTCAGGCATTCTCAAGGCGCTGGAAGTTGAGGCAGGGCTTGCTGTGCCCAGGGACGTCAGTATAGTCTTTGAAAGAGACACGGGCGATTGAAATCATGAGCTGCAGGTTTTGAATATGTTCGACCCCCAGCCGATGCATTATGCTAAACCGTGGGCCATTTTCTGGACAGCCGCTCTCTTTGCCCACGGGTATATGGATTATTCTTTTTTCCGTATCTGGAAGAGGTGGTCACGCGGAACAAAAACAGGCGCCGTCTCCAGGAAGAACCCGGGGGCTGCACTGAAAATATGTATTACTGAAATACTCTTCCAGCGTCAGATCTTCATACTCTCCCCGGCCCGCTGGGGTATTCATATGCTCATCTTCTGGGGATTTTTTTCTCTCGCCCTGCTTTCCCTGACTACCTGCATCGCCTCTGCCCTCGGGATGGCGGATGTATACAGCGCGGCGAGACATTTTTTCTCTTCAGCCAAAGGTCATATATTGGTGAAGGTCTGGGGTGATACCTTCGGCCTCTTTCTTCTTACCGGACTTGCCGCGGCCTCGGTCAGACGTTTTCTCCTGAGGCCTTCGCAGCAGGGCACTGAACAGGCAGATGTCTGGCTCCTCCTGTTCCTTCTCTGGCTAACGCTTTCAGGGTTCGTACTGGAGGGGTTGCGACTGTCGCTTGTACCGCCTGAAATCTCTCGCTATTCCTTCATGGGCTCTCTTTTCATACCACCGGGTTCCTATACTGTAGTTCAGCTCCAGCCCTGGCTGACCGCCTGCTGGTGCTTACATGCTTTCAGCGGAATTGGCCTGCTTGTCTACCTGCCCCACAGCAAACTTATACACAGCATCTCCGCACCCATGGTCATAGCATTAAACGCCTCTGCGGAGTTTGAAAGAAAGGATATCTATTGGCCGGACATCTCAAAACACAGGGCGACCGGATCGCTGAAGGACTGACATGGAGACAGCTCGTTGAGCTGGATGCCTGCACCCGCTGCGGTGAATGCCGGCAGTGGTGTCCGGTCTATGCCCGGGACAGCAGAGAATTGGTTACGGCACGGTCTAAGATAAAGTTCCTCCGGAAGATTGTGCGGGACAGTCTCGACAACACGGAACAGCAGGAATTCATTGACAGCCTGTACGAATGTTCTGCCTGCGGACAATGTCATGTTGTCTGTCCGGTGCGCATCAATACGCCTGAACTCTGGGAACAGTCAAGGGCTTCCCTCGTAAAGGCGGGGTTCCCTCAGCCCCCAGGCCAGATTAAACAGCTCTCTGCCATCAAGGAGTTCAACAACTCTTACAGCAGACCTCAGCAGGAGCGCGGACTCTGGGCCGATAAGGCATGGGAATCAGGATTTCTCCTGAAGCCTCTCCGCCTCTGGAAAGAGCATCCCGCCCCGGTCCTCTACTTCGCGGGGTGTACCGCCAGCTATGACCCGTCACAGCAGGCGGTTGCCGTACAGTCTGCCCGTCTGCTCCAGGAGGCAGGGATAGACTTCTCGATCCTCGGCAATGACGAACCCTGCTGTGCAAGCAAATTAAGACGCATGGGGGACGGTGATTTCCTGCGGGAGGCATGGCTAAGGGCTGAAATGATAAGACAGATGGGAATAAAGACCCTTGTAGTTTCGTGTGCCGGCTGCTATAAGGGGCTCCACTCTGACTATGCTGGTATTTGGGCGGATGCGCCTAAAGTACTACACCTCACACAGTTCCTGAACATCCTGATTCACGATGGACGGCTGCTGCTGAGGCGGGGGGTGCCGCTGACAATCACCTACCATGACCCGTGCCATCTGGGCCGCCATAATAATATATACGATGAACCGCGACAGGTACTCAGGGCAATACCCGGGATAAGGCTGGTAGAGATGCCGAGGCACAGGTCGTTTTCTTCCTGCTGCGGCATGGGGGGCGGACTGAAACTCGCCTATCCCGAGGTCCAGTTGAAGATGTCAGCAGGCCGGATAAGGGAAGCGGAGGCCACGGCTTCCGAAGCTGTCGTTACCCCGTGTCAGACTTGCGCTATAGGGCTGCAGCACGCTGTCGACGAGATTTCCTCACCGATAAAGGTTTATCATAGTAATGAGGTTCTCGTAGGGTCTGTATGCCCGGATGTGTCAGCAGAGGCCATAATTGATGCCTTTTCCAGGCTCTAGCCATATGAGACCTCCGAAAGGGTACGCCGATATGGGCATTGTTCTGACATGGGGTTACTATCTGGTTATGGTCCTCTTTATCGTCTCCTATATCCAGAAAATATCCCTTTTGCTCAGAAAAGATGAGGTCCTCCCTGCTGCTGCCGCGCGGTCCGGCATCACCCTCTCCGTTGCTGCATCAACCGCGGTCGATATCCTGTTACTCAGGAGGCTTTTCTTCTCGAACGCCTTCCTCTGGTTCGGGGAATGGCTTTTCCATATGTGCCTTGTTCTCGTAATGGTCCGGCATCTGCGCTTTTTTCTGGAACCTGTACCTTCCTGCATTTTTGCGCTTCAGACACCTGTCATTATCGCGCAATATCTCCTGCCGCTGTCCCTCATATACATCTTCATAGCAAAGCTGGTCATCGAGAAAAAAAGTTATATATCAAGCTCAAATTTTTTCCTCCTTGCCCTCCTGCTCCTGTCCGGCATCAGTGGCCTGCTGATGAAAGTATGGTTCCATCCCGATCTCGCGGGAATCAAATGGTTCGCTCTGGGCATGGTCACTTTCAGACCGGCCGAGGCGCCTCACAGCCTTCTTTTTATAATGCACTTTGTCCTTTTTCTCATAATTTTTGCGTATCTTCCCACGCACATAGCAGCGGCACCGGTCTCGCTGCTCGATGCGCGCCAGAGGGAGAAGGCGGTCAGGTCACTGATGAATGAAAAATAAGGATTCCTTTACACGGGGGTTGACCCCTATGCAGCTAATGGAACTCGACGCCTGTACCCTCTGCGGCGAGTGTCTGAAGCACTGCCCGGTCCAGGAGGTAGCGCCGAATCAAGCGGTTTCGCCTCCTGAAAAGATACGCCTTTTCAGGGAATTCATCCGGGCGACAGACGGACTGAAGGCCAGACTTTTCGGCCCCGGACAGATTGACAGAAGACTGCTCGAGGATTTCACAAAAGCGGTTTATGAATGCACCACCTGCGGGGCCTGCGGACAGAACTGCTCTGTCGGCATTTTTACGCAGCGGCTATGGCCGATGCTGAGGGCCGAGATGGTACGCAGGGGGCTAGGCCCCATAGGGCCGCAGGCAGACATTCCAGGTGCTGTCAGGGAGACAGGCAATCCCTATAAAAAGCCTGCTGCAGACCGCTTCAAGCCGTGGTTCCCGGAGAATGTCACTATATCGGAAAATGCTGAGCTGGGCTATTATGCCGGATGTACAGGAGCATATGAAGCACAACCCATGGTTAGAGGGGATGTGCTTGTACTCGATGCTATCGGAGCACCCTTCACGATGCTGCCGCCCGAAGAAGAGGTCTGCTGCGGGTTCCCTCTCTTTATTACCGGACAGTTCGATATACTTGAAGACCTGACAAAACGGCTTGTGGATGCATATATGGCACGGGGAGTGAAGACCCTCATCTGTTCATGTCCCTGCTGCGTTAATATCATGGTCAGAGACTGGCCTGCCTTCTACGGTTCGGAGCTTCCTTTCAAGGTCAGACACATTTCGCAGATAGTTTCAGATGCGATCCAGGAAAAAAGGCTAGTCTTCACCGAGGGATTGAAGGAGAAGATAATCTATCATGACCCCTGTTATCTGAGCAGGGGCGTAGGCATCATTGAGGAACCCAGGAGGATTCTTGGCAGCATACCCGGGGTCGAGTTGCTAGAGTTCGACAGACATGGTGTAAACTCCAGATGCTGCGGCTCCGGAGGGGCCGCGAGAAAGGTCTTTCATGAAAATGCGATTGCTATGGGAAGATTGACTATAGACGAGGCTGTTACCAAAGGCGCTGATAAACTTGTCCTGAGCTGTCCGGCATGCTACGCTAAAGTTAACGAAGCGCTGATCGGACACGAAAGACAGGTCAAAATAGTTGATATAATGGAGCTGTTGTCGGGCCTGATCGAAAGAGGTAGCCCATGAGCCATTTCTCCATACGATGCAGAAAGTGCGGCGCTGAACTGAATAACGTCTTCTGCGCGTTCTGCGAACACTGCAAAGACGCCCTGCTCATAACAGATTACAAAGAGAGGGAGTTCAGTGACGACAGAGGCGACGGGGTATGGGGCTTCAACTGGCTCCCGGTCCACACCCACGGCTTTGCCCAGGCAGGCCCTGTCGTATACAAGTCAAAGGGTCTTTCCTCATATCTCGGCCTTGAAAACCTCTATATAGTCTTCAACGGCTACTGGCCTGAGATGGGGGCGCTGCTTGAAACATGCACATTCAAGGAATTCGAGGCCGCGGTTGTTATGCAGAATGCGATGGAAAACGATGTGAAAGGACTGATCGTAGCTTCTGCCGGAAACACAGCAAGGGCCTTTGCCCATCTGTCCGTAGTAGCCGGTTTTCCTGTCATAATCGTTGTGCCGACTATGTGCCTTACCGAGATGTGGTATCTGGAGAGCTCTTCCGGAGTTCCTACCCTTGCTGTAGGCGACGGTGATTATGCGGATTCGATCGATGTGGCAAAAAGGATCTCTGCCGTCTATGGCTTCCCTTTTGAAGGAGGGGTAAAGAACATCGCAAAAAGAGACGGCCTCGGTGCGGTATTGCTCAAAGCGGTCTCTGAAATGGGCAGGCTCCCGGACCACTATTTCCAGGCGGTTGGAAGCGGCACAGGCGCCATCGGGGTATGGGAGATGTCGGAACGGTTTATTCGTGACGGCAGGTTCGGGTCGCGGCATCCCAGGCTGCACCTGGCGCAGAATTTTCCCTTTGGGCCGATGGTAAAGGCCTGGTGGAAAGACTGCCGCGAACTTTCCCCTGAAGATCTAAGACCTGAACTGATCGGCAAAATTACGACAAGAGTTTTGTCAACCCGGTATCCCGCATATTCCCTTGTCGGCGGGTTATATGATGCTCTCAAGGCAACGAATGGCATGATGTACGGGATAAAAAACGAAGACGTATTTTCCGGAATGGACCTGTTCGCGGAAACAGAAGGCATAGATATCGTGCCTGCAGCCGGCGTTGCTGTTGCCGCGCTGAGGGAAGCGGTCAATATCAGGGCTGTCAGTAGTGTCGATTCCATTCTGTTAAACATCACGGGCGGCGGAGAAAAGAGGCTGGGAAGGGAGAAAAGAGTATATAATGTCGAGCCGCGTTTTGTATCTAAAAAGATAACCATGACCGAGATAGAGGAGATCTTATGCAATACCCAGAAGAAGAACTGATCGGGATACTCAAAAAGGCTGGTGTTGATTTCACCTCCTCTTTGCCGTGCGAAAAGATCAAATATCTCCTTGAAATGGTAGCCACGGCATTTTTCCACGTGCCCCTCACCAGGGAAGAGGAAGGGGTAGGTGTAAGCGCAGGGGCCGCCCTTTCAGGTCGGAGGGCCGCCATGTTCGTGCAGAGTTCAGGTGTCGGAAATATGATAAACGCGCTGCTCTCCCTTACAGGGTTTTATAAACTTCCCCTTGCGATATTCGTCAGCCAGCGGGGAGTATACAAGGAAAAAATCGAGGCCCAGCTGCCTATGGGCAAACGACTTCCGCTTATCCTCGGAGGGGCCGGGATAGCATATTCCACAATCAGCAGCAGGGATGATTTTACAATAATCGGGAAAAAGCTGAGAGATGTTTATTCGAAGGACAGGATGCATGCCTTTCTGCTCAGTCCTGCGATATGGGCGCATACAGGGGGTAGGGAACCGCTTATCAATCCTTCAATAAAACAGAAGACCTCTTTTGGTTGTCATTCCGGCTTGTCCGGAATCGGCTGTTTTTGTAACACATTGAAAAAGAAGGATTCCGGACAAGCCGGAATGACAATAAATAAACAATCCGGCGCTTCTCCCAAATACACACGGTTTGAGATACTGCACACACTTGCGCCCTATCTCGACAATAAAGTCGTTGTCTGCAACCTCGGCATCCCTTCGAAGGAGCTTTTTTTCATAAAACACCAGCCGTCAAATTTTTATATGCTGGGGAGCATGGGCATGGCCACGCCCATTGGCCTTGGCCTCAGTCTGACCACGGACAAAAAAGTGGTTGTGATCGATGGAGACGGAAGCCTTCTGATGAACCCGGGAGTTCTCGCTACAACAGCTCATTTTTCACCCGCCAACCTGACGATCATTGCCATTGACAACAGTGCATACGGCTCTACCGGCGACCAGTCTACACTGACCGCCTCATGTGTCGACCTCTCTCTTGTGGCAAAAGGTTTCGGCATAAGAAACGTCATTAAGTCAGCAGACAGGAAGGGACTTGCGGGTGTGCTGAGAAGCAGGCAAAAAGAGCTGCTGTTCCTTCACATTCCAGCGGTCCCCGGCAACAGGGACGTGCCCAACATCCCTCTCCATCATCTTGAGATCAAACAGCAGGTTATGCAATTCCTGGGCGTCAGGCGGCCCCTGAGCAGAAAGCAAAAATCATAGCCGTCCGGTCTTCCGGTACTCCTCCAGATACAACTTCAGCGCCCGGGCTATCAGCCAGTCGACGTTCAGGCTGTTATCAGCAGCAATCTTGAGCACTTCATCGAGCATCGCCTTCTCAAGCACAGTTTCTGGTTGTGGCTGCTTTTCAAAGATCTTCTCCCCGGAGTATGTCTCATCCTCCTGTTGAGGATCTCTTCGCTGTTTCTCCCGCGCAAGCAGCCCCTTTAGTTTCTCTACGTCACCGGCATGCACAGCACTTACCACATCTTCCGGCACAGTCTGAGCAGCTTTAATTTCCTCCGGCTTCTCTGTTCCACTTGCCTCAGAAGATCCAGCACGGTCTTCTTCAGGGGGGACTATCCCGGTCATCCCCATCATCATCCTCGCAAGTTTTTTTGCATACTCGCCTTCCGGAATCTCCTGCTCAAGGTACTCATCCAGTCTTCCCTCTGCAGAAGCCATAGCCATCTGGTCTGCCATCAGCAGATCGTCCTGCCCCTCATTTACAGGTCTCTTTCTGCTGAACGGGGTCTTCCCCGGCTTCGGCAGATTTCTTTCTTTTTTTGACATACTCTGGCCTCTCTTTCCCAAACTTTAAGACTTAGTTAAAAAAATATTTTCACCGCAGTTAACAGCCCGCAATACTTCTCTGTCCTACGCGTGCTCTGCACACTCTGCGGTAATTTTCGACTTTTTATGAGTTCGCATCCTCACCCGTATGCTCCGGAAAAGCATAGTGGTTCTCTTCCGGATGGACCTTATCGATAAAGGAAGTCTCAAATATCTCTTCAGCTGTGATATCTCTCCTGAGGTATCCCATGGATTTCATGACTTTCGCAAAGGTCATCGTAGATGAAATATACCCGTCAGTCAACTTTGCGCAATATCTGGGTGATATCCTCAGGGCATCCAGGACCAAGCCTTCCTCGACAAAGCCGAGGAACCTGGAGATGGTCACTGCTGCCTCGCTCGCATGGTCCCTCAGAGCTGCAGCAGCCCTTTCATGCTGAACAAGAAACCTCTCCACGGTCTCCCCCGAATCCTGCAAGAATTTTTTGTCCGCAAGAATGCCATAACTCGGATTGTTGGGCCAGAGCTGCGACGGTGGATAGAGCACCCTGCCCCCGGCATAATGTTTCAGAACAGCAGCCAGCGCCGGCGTCCCAAAGGCCGCTGATACTTCATCATGGATAACCGCTTCTGTCAACCGGTCTGCCCAGGAGAAATTTACAACTTCGATTTCTTTATTGAGATGATGCCTGAGGAGAGAGTCCGCAAGGATCACATCATGGATCGAACCCTTTCCCGGAACCCCGATCTTTCCTCCGCGAAACTGGGCCAGTATCTCCCCGAGGTCCTCTATTTCAGGAAAGCCTCTGTAACGCTTTTTCCCGCATATTACCGTGCCTTCAATATGTCCGCCTGCAATGCATTTCAGGTCCACCCCCCTGTCAATGCCTATAAGCGCAGGGGGCAAACCTACGTAAGCGATATCGAGGTCACCCTTTTCAAATGCAGCTACAATCGAAGGGCCCGTGCCAAAGAGCGTCCATTCAACATCAGCACCAAGATCCGACTGGAGATGTTCGTCGGCCATCAGAAGCATGGCAGTATGATAAAACGTGGAAAGATGGCCTATTCTGAGCTTCATTGAAACTCTCTACCCATGCCAAGCAGGGCAGCCCTTATCTTTTCGCCCTGCCTTTTGCCGATGGCTTTTTTGCAGCTGACTTCTTTTTTACCGGCGTTGTTTTTTTCATCGCAGTTTTTTTCACAGGTTTGACAGCAAGCTTTTTTTGGACCGTCTTCTTTTTTGCGGGGGCTGTCTTTTCCACGACCTTCTTTTTTGTCACGGCCTTCTTTACCGCAGTTTTCTTTTCAGGACCTTTTGTTTTTTTAAGCGGGACTGCCTTCTTGATCGGCTTCCCAGTTGTTTTCTTTGCTGCAGGTTTGTTGACCGGCGTCTTTGCCTTGCTGGTCCTTACTGTTTTCTTCTTAAGGCTTTCATCTGTTTTTTTCGCAACGGCCTTTTTCTTTTCTTTCTTGACGTCCGCCTTTGCATCCGGGGCCGCCTTCTTTGAGGTCATTTTTTCAGGTGTACTCCCCTTTTTTGCAGGAGCAGAGACGCTCTTTTTCTCCTTCTCAGGGGCAGCTATTGCCATAACTTCGTTTTTCTTTTTTACAGCTACCGGCTGTTGACGTTTTTCTTCCACGGCAAAAGGCTGTTTTTCAACGATTTGGGTTTCCTCGACAGTTCCCAGAACATCCTCTTCCCTGACTAAGACGATTGTCTCACCATCGAACTCGAACTCTCTGGCGGAATATTCCCCATAGATGATCTTTTGCCCCGGTCTCAATACTGTAGGGACAAATTTCTTTTTCTTCTCCTTCTCTTTCTTTTTCTCTTCGCCTTTCTCTGTCTTGAACTTCCCCGGTCCGATCGCCAGGACGATACCTTCCGTGGGCTTGTCCTTGGCCATCTCAGGTATGATTATCCCGGCCGCAGTCATTTCCTTTGGCTCTATTCTCTGAATTACAGCCCAATCCTGAAGTGGTTTAAGTTTCATAACTCATGACCTCCTTGAAAAAGATAAAATTAAGCTATGTTAGAATTATACTTGATAAAGTAGACTTCGTGAAAGAAGTTTTCAAAGTATCACCGCAGAAGACGCGGAGGTCGCAGAGAGATAATGAGCCTTCGGCCTTTTCATTGCGTATTTTCATCCAATTAGATAGAATAATCCGTTTTGCATTGCCATTTCGGTGGCTATATCTTTTCCAGTGCTTCAAAGATTCTTTAGAGAGGAGGTTTTCAGGTGGAGCTGGACATAAAAATTGGAAGTAGTTCCCTATCACTCCCTATCGACAAACCCTTTCAGCTGGAGCTGGATTCCATGATCAATAAAATAGAGGATTTTGCCTCTTCAAAAGGCGTTGACCTGGACGGTCTGGACTTAAAAGGCCTCATCCCAAAAATGGTAAAAGGGATAGCAGGCTGCGAAAAAGGCTGCCCTGCCGATGCCAAAGGTCTGGTATCCAGGGGTGTCAGAGACTTTGCGTTGGAGTATATAGAAGGGGGCATTCTCTCTGCCACAGCCAAAACAACTGACGGCACAGTCATCTCCTTAAAGATGTTTCCGGATTTTTGAAGAGGCATTCGCTCCGGCACTTTTACCCTGACAGTAATATTCTTCGGTACTCCACTTCAGAATTATTATGCAATGAAAACCGCCGCTCTATCCAGACACCTCATTATGATACAATGTACTAGTTCCAGCTCTCAGTATTCAGTTTTCAGTAGTATAAGTTTAAAAACAGACTCCTGAGACTGCAAGACTGCGATTTCGGACCAGGATAACGCCTTTAGCTGATAGCTCAGCGCTGATAGCTGAACGCTTGCGATCCATTAAACAAACTCAGTTAAGTCATAATCCCGGAGGTCACTGTGGAAAGAACACTGATAAAAGAGGTCCTTCAAAACGGAAATGCAGGTGACCCTGTCACTGTATGCGGCTGGGTAAGGTCGCGGCGTGAATCAAAAGGCTTTGCCTTTGTTGTGCTGAATGACGGGTCCTCCCAGGATTCCCTGCAGCTTGTAGTCCCCGGCGAGTCAGCCGCCTTCGGGGAAATAGTCCGCTGCAATACCGGGGCAGCCATCATGGCCAAGGGAGTTTTGAAGGACTCACCCGGAAAGGGCCAGCGGCTGGAACTTGAAACTTCTGAAATCACGGTCTTCGGGGATTCCGACCCTGAGAAATATCCCCTGCAGAAAAAAGGACACACTCTGGAATTTCTTAGGGAGATCGGACATCTCAGGCCGCGGACAAATACCTTCGGAGCTGTATTCAGACTGCGCAATCTCCTCGCCGCTGCCGTGCATGACTTCTTTCAGTCCCGCGGCTTCGTCTGGGTCCATACACCTATTATCACTTCAAGCGACTGCGAAGGCGCAGGAGAGCTCTTTTCAGTAACATCACTCGATATCGGAAATCCGCCAAAGCAGGGAAACCGGCGCTGTAGATTTTACGCAGGACTTTTTCGGCAAAAGGGCATATTTGACTGTGAGCGGCCAGCTTGAGGCCGAGTTTCTGGCCATGTCCCTGGGTAATGTCTATACCTTCGGTCCCACCTTCAGGGCCGAGAATTCAAACACCTCCCGTCATCTTTCAGAGTTCTGGATGATCGAGCCGGAAATGGCCTTTGCAGACCTCAGTGACGACATGCGTCTTGCCGAAGATTTCTTCCGCTATCTCTGTGCTCAGGCGCTCGAAAAAGGGGAGAAAGAGCTTGCCTTTTTAGAGAACCAGTACAAAAAAATATCCAGGGCCGATCTGATCAGACTGTCGGAAACGCCCTTTGTGCATATTTCCTATAGCGATGCCGTAAAGGAATTAAAAAATGCAAAAGAGCAATTTGAATTTCCTGTGGAATGGGGCACGGACCTGCAATCCGAACATGAGCGCTATCTCACTGACACGGTCTTCAACGGGCCTGTTATTGTTTTTGATTACCCGAAGGAGATAAAGGCCTTTTACATGAGACTTAACCCGGACGGAAAAACCGTTGCCGCAATGGACGTGCTCGCCCCTAAAATAGGCGAGATAATCGGCGGAAGCCAGCGTGAGGAAAGGCTGGAGGTGCTGGAAGAGAGAATGCGCGACTCGAATGTGCCGTTGGAAAACCTTCAGTGGTATCTTGATCTCCGGAGGTTCGGCTCCGCCCCCCACGCGGGCTTCGGGCTGGGTTTCGAACGTATGGTGCAATACATTACCGGCATGACCAATATCCGTGACGTCATCCCCTGCCCCAGGGCGCCGCAGACCATCGGGTTCTGACGTCCTAACGCATCTTCAGGCCTTGGAATTCGTCACAGGGAATACAATTGATTTCGCAACATTGGTTATTGCATTTCCCGGCCGGATGTGGGAATATAGTGCGTAATTTACATATAAAAGCCATGAAAAAAATAAGCCTGATATTTTTCGTACTTTTTGTCGCTGCGTTCCTGTCTCCCCCCTGTTCATAGTCACGCCGACGACAGGAAGGTCTACGTGGGCCTGAATGCCGAGGCAAGCCATCCAACCAGCACCTCTGATGACGCCATTAAACAGGGGATGCTGATCGCGATCGACGAGATAAACCGGGCGGGCGGCGTACTCGGCGGACGCAAGCTTGCGCTTGTCGAAAAGGACAACCGGTCCGTACCGGCGCGTGCGGTCCAGAACAACCGTGAGTTTGCGGCAATGCCTGACCTTGTCGCTGTCTTCGGCGGGAAGTTCAGCTCCGCCATTATTGAATCCCTCCCCCTGCTCCACGAATTGAAGCTGCCTATGATGACTGCCCTGGTCAGCCAATGACAAAGTCGTAGACAATGGCTACAGTCCCAATTACGCCTTCAGACTGTCGATCACCGACACCTGGGCGATCAAACGCGATGATGTCCTACGCCGGAAAGAAGGGTTACAACAAGGTCGGTCTCATACTGGCGTAATAACAGCTGGGGACGCAACAATCTCGAGGCTGATAAAGAAGTTCGTTGCTGCCAATCCGAAAATGCAGATCACGTCTATCCAATGGTACAATTACGGTGAAAAATCGCTTGTCGAACAATACGATTCCATCCTCAAGTCAGGGGCAAAGCGGTCATCCTGATCGCCATCGAGACCGAGAGTTCCCTGTTGGTAAGAGAAGTGGCTCAACTGCCGGCAAAACAACGACTGCCCATCATCAGCCATGCGAGCATAACAGGAGGAGATTTTCCCAAAATGGCAGGAGACTGCTCTTGGAAAGGTAGATCTGGTTTTTCCACAAACCTGTAACCTCCAGGAAAGCAGGAGCGAAAAGACTAAAGACCAGTAATGGCTGAGGCACAGCGGCTCTTCGGCCTTAAGGACCCTGCGGACATAAAATCTCCCATGGGCTTTGCCCATGCCTACGACCTGATGCATATCCTTGCGCTTGCAATCAACAAGGCGGGGTCAACCAGACAGGACTGCGGTGCACGACGCCCTTGAAGAGGTGACTGATTATGACGGCCTCATCATGCACTACAAACAGCCGTTCACCAAAACCCGTCATGACGCGTTGAGTCATCCGAAACGTGATAATGGCGCGATATGATGCCTCGGGAGTTATCCGGAAAATCAAATGACCTTCTTTGAACGACTGCCTTCCGTTATCAGGGACAAAGCTCCTCTCTTATTATGAGCGGACGAACAACAGCATTTACCATCGTGTCAATTTTGCGATGATCGCCCTCACGTTGTCTATTCTCCTGATAGTCGGAGTCGCTGTCCTTCGGGTTCATGAGGCGCCTCGTCAGGCAGAATATCCAGCAGACGCTCGAATCCGATGCTGTCCAGGCTTCGCTGAGGCTCGAGCAAACGATGAACTCCATCTCTGAGTCCATGTCCAACATTTCTGCAAACCTCATCATTACCAACGCACTCGTCGACACCACCGGCCGGGACACATATATAGTCCCTTTCATGAAAAGTTACAAGCTCGAACACGACATCGCAGTCAAACTGACCCTCTGTGATTTCATGGGTACGCCCATCGCTTCAAATGTCCGGAATCCTCGCACATTCAATTCTCCGGAGCTGTTGAAAAGAACGATCGGGGAAGGAAAGAGATTCGCAGAACTCGATAAATACGGCAATGGAAAAAGCCTCCTGATGGCGTTTCCGGTCATCTGGGTCATGACAAACAAACCTGAGGGCATACTGGTTGGGGAGATAAGGCTGGACGAGCTGTTCAACAAGACCCTGCCTTCCTTCGATGTAAGCAATGACAGGAGCGTGTCGCTGCTGAGCAGCCAAAATATTTTACTGCAAAAGAACAAAAGGGACGAGGCAAGTTTCTTTCAGATGAAGAAACGACTGAAGCTTCAACCGCCCCTGGACAAGATGGCGTTTCAGTTCGAGATAGACGATTACCGGAAAATACAGGCAGGGTGGCTTGTAGGGATCTATTTTGTTGCGGGGCTGATGTTCATAGCTGTTACCATGTGGGTCTCAAAGACGATTTCGCTGATGCTTACCGGCAGGCTGATGGTATTGAGCGATGCGGCAAAGCGTATAACGGAGAGCGGCTCCCTCGAACTTAGGGCTGAAGTGAAGGGTTCCGACGAGGTAGCGGCGCTTGCTACAGCATTCAACTCAATGGTCGGAAAGGTCCGGGAAGCCCATGACAATCTTGAAAGGCGGGTCAAAGAGCGGACCGAACAACTGTTCCTGACCAACGAGGAGCTGAAGTACGAGATACTTGAAAGGGAACGTGTGGAACAGGACCTTCGCGAAAGCGAACAATTTATAAGAAACGTCCTGGACACTGTTGATGAGGGGTTTATCGTGATCGACAGGGATTTCCGCATACTGACTGCCAATAAGGCATACTGCAGCCAGTTAGGCAAGATATGCGATGATGTCATCGGCAGACACTGCTACGAGATTTCCCACAAGGTCCTGCGGCCGTGCTTTGAGACAGGTGAGGACTGTGCTGTGCGTAAGGTCTTCGATACAGGAGCAGCCCTGCACAACTGTCCACAAACATGCAGACGCTCATGACGCTGTCCTGTATGTTGAGACAAAGGCCTTTCCGATAAAGGACAGATCCGGAGCCGTTACCTCAGTTATTGAGACAGTAAATAATATTACTGAAAAGCACCTTCTTGAAGAGGAGCGGCTGAAGACACAGAAGCTTGAGGCGATCGGGACCCTGGCAGGCGGCATTGCGCATGATTTCAACAACTCTGCTGCAGGGTAGTCTTCGGGTATATCTCCCTGGCCAAGCTGACCCTGGACAGAAAGGAGCGCTCCCTTGCCATGCTTGAGCAGGCAGAGCAGGCCCTGCATATGTCTGTAAACCTTACCACACAGCTTCTGACCTTCTCAAAAGGCGGCAAACCGGTTAAGAAGAAGATACGACTCCAGACCCTGATCGAGAATTCCGTGAAGTTCGCCCTGAGCGGTTCCACGGCTGAATACCGCATCTTTACCGGACGAAGACCTCTGGGCTGTAGAGGCTGACGAAGGGACAGATCGGACAGGTGATCCAGAACATCGTGCTTAATGCTGATCAGGCGATGCCCTCAGGTGGTACGATAGTGATCACGGCAAAAAATCTGCAGGAGCCGAAGAAGACCCATTCCAACCTCCTGGAGAACGGAAAGTATGTTGAGATTTCTGTTCAGGACACGCGGTATCGGTATTGCCGGGCAAGTACCTGCGATAAGATCTTCGACCCCTATTTTACGACCAGGAAGAAGGGCAGCGGACTGGGACTTGCGACTTCCTATTCCATAATCAGAAACCATGGCGGCATTATCGATGTGGCTTCTGAACCGGGCGAAGGCACCACTTTTTTTGTCTATCTGCCTGCGCTTGAAGCTGAAAGAGAGGCTTCCGCAGCCTCAGTAATTTCTGTGGCCACTGCCCCTGCCCGCAAAGGTAAAATCCTTGTAATGGATGACGAGGAACTGATACGAAATATCGCAGGAGAACTCATAACAGCCCTCGGTCACGATGTGGACTTAACAGAACATGGAGAAGCAGCTATCGAGAAATACCAGACCTCAAGTGAGTCGGACAGTCCCTTCGATATCGTGATCCTGGATTTGACTATCCGCGGGGGCCTGGGAGGAAAAGAGACGATAGAAAGACTGCTTGCAATCGACCCCGGCATCAGGGCCATTGTATCGAGCGGCTACTCGGACGATGCCGTTGTATCGGATTATAATAAATACGGCTTCAAGGCGCGCCTGACAAAGCCCTACAACCTTGAGGAGCTTAGAGATACGCTGAATGCAATGCTGGGCTAGTCGAGTATAAGCCTGGGATGAGAGCGGATGAAAAGAATAATATTTCAAGGGAACTGTCGCTCCCGGTCAGGCAGGCCTGATCAGCGAATTTCTTACTGCACAAACCGGTCTCTCCAGGACAAAGGTCAAGGACGCCATGAACAAGGGCGCTGTCTGGCTGAAAAGAAAGAACAGCAGGATGAAGCGCGTGCGCAGGGTCTCGACATCACTCAGCCCCGGAGATCAGGTCGAATTATACTATGACTGGAAGCTCCTGGCTCTTCAGCCGCCGAAGGCCGTATGCCTGAGCGACCAAAAACACTACAGCGTCTGGTTCAAACCGGCAGGCATGCTGGCGCAGGGCACTCAGTATGGAGACCATTGTTCCCTGATGCGGCAGGCTGAACTACACTTCCGGTCATTGCGGGAGATTTTTCTCGTGCATCGCCTCGACCGGGAGGCCTCAGGTCTGATGCTCCTTGCTCATAGCAAAGACGCGGCAGCAAAGCTCTCGGATTTATTTCAAGGCAACCGGATAATCAAGACATATCTTGTCGAGGTCCTTGGCAACCTCGGCGAAAAAGGCCGACAAGGCACAATAGACCTCCCCCTGGACGGAAAACCTTCTGCTTACAGAGTTCGAGGTGAAAGTCTTATCTCCCGGGATACCAACACCTCAACGGTCGAGGTGATAATAAGAACAGGCAGGCTGCATCAGATCCGGCGGCACTTCGATATGCTGGGCTTTCCTGTAATAGGTGATCCGAAATACGGGACCGGCAACAAGAATACAGAAGGTATGAAACTATCTGCTGCCTCGCTGAGGTTCCGCTGCCCTTTTCTTGAGCGGGAAGTTGCATACTCTTTGCCTGACCTGCCAGACGCATAGTTGGAGGCGGATGAGTTCAGTTAAAGCTTGCAGACAGCAGACAGCTCAAGACTTAATATACAGGAAAACTTCAGAGATCCATATTTAAACTTTTACTTTATGTATTATATGCTAACTAGCTGTAATTTCAGCTTTTCATGTTGTGTTAAGTCAAGCCTTTTCTAATTACCCAAGGCACTATCCCCTCTTATCTCTCCTTCAATTCAGCCTCAGCGGTCATTTCCCTACCATCTCTTAAAACGGATATTCTTACCCTGCTGCCCGGACTGAGTGATTTAAGGATATTGGAAAACTCCTTCAGGCTGCTTACAGAATCGGAGTTTATCCCGACAATGACATCCCCTTCCCTCAAACCTGCTGACTCTGCAGGACTGTCAGAAATGACACCGGTTATGCGGCATCCCCTTCCACTGTATGCATAATCAGGAATTACGCCGAGACTGACCTTCCGCACCTGTTTTGGAGCATAACCCGCCTTTTGGTCCTGTTTTATGTTAGCCGTCAAGGCATCTTTCCGGGACGCCAGATATTCAATGACCTCATCTGCAATAGAGACGACTTTTTCGAGACCATCGGGATCTATCTTATCAGGCGTGTCAGTAGCACGATGATAATCAGCCTTAGGCCCGCTGAAGAGCTGAACTGCGGGGACGCCTGCAGTCCAGAAGCTGACCTGATCGCCCGAATCGAGTTCCCGGGAAACCGTCTCAAGCTCAACACCGGCTGCGGATGACGCCTCACTGAAGATATGCGGCCATTCAGTGGCCGAGCCAGCGCCAAGGACCAGCAGTTTCTTCTTTCCAAGCCTGCCGACTGTATCCAGATTAAGCATAGCTATGCACTTGTCAGTCGGGTACCGGCGTTCATGTGTCACATAATGCCGCGAGCCCAGTCTTCCGGCTTCTTCAGCTGTAAAAGCCACAAAAACCAGTCCGCGCTCCGGTTTTAACTTTCTTTTGAGCTCTGCCGCGAGTTCGATAAGCACTGCCACGCCGCTGGCATTATCATCAGCTCCGGGATGGACCTTCCCTCTGTCTTCAGCGCTCCCATCAGGCCAGCCCAGACCAAGGTGGTCGTAATGCGCCCCGATTACAACGCTTTGCTCCGAATACTCTTTATTCTTTCCGGGGATCACCCCCACAACATTCTTCATCATTATTGAACGACCGAGACCGCTGACGTCCTCCTCCCAGGTCTGAAAATAACTCCCTTTATCATCGCCTCCCGGTTCCAGTCCCGCTTCCCTGAATTTTTCAGCGATGTATGCTGCGGCACGATCAAGCCCCTCGGTGCCAAGCCCCCTTCCCGCAAGTTTTGTTTGCGTGAGAAAGTTGATTGTCGCGAGCATCCGCTCTTTGGAAAAATCCGGCGGCAGGACGGCCAAAGGAGGCCTGGGCGCAAGCGACGCCATAGCTGTCTTCACTATCTTTCCCTCAGCCGAAGGGATGAAGACTGTCATCGGCGAATCAAGTACAGGCCACCTTCCCTCGACAAGCTTTACGGGCTCATCACCTCCAAAAACAAGGTAGCTGTATTTATGATAATGGGGGAGTTTGCGCCCGAGACCGGGCAGCGCCCCTGTTGACTCCGCGGCAATAAACATCACCGCAAACTCCTTATTACCGGGATTTCTACCCGTGACGACTACAGAGAGGTTTTTATCCGTCATCTCTGCTTTGCCGATCCGTATGCTCTTGCGGGCCATAGCCAGATCATACCCTGAAAGTATTGACGTCATATCGTCTAAAAAACGGTTCTCCCAGCCCAAGACAGTGACAGCACGGTCGGAAGGAAGTTTTTCCATGTCGGAATCAAACCTGACCTCTACTTCAGCAGGTACTGCTTGCCGGAGCATCTCCGAAAACTCGCGGTAAGCGCCAAGCATGGCATGGTCTGCGGAAGATGGAAGAACAACCAGCATTTTTTTCGCCCCCAGTGCCTGCGATATGGCGGGAGGAGTCTCTCTGCGGTCCAGTCTTCTGAAGAGATCGAATTCAGGGTCTATATCGACCCTTAAAGGCCTTGAAGGCAGGGCAATATGAAGGTCAACACGCCTTTTATCCATATTGGCGACAGTCTGCAGAGCCTTCCCCTCTCCCTCCATAGTCACAGCTACAGGTATCTGTAATACATAAATATCACCAGACTGCACCTGCTCTATCACTAAGTCAAGGCCGTAGCCGCCCCCTTCTGTTTTCATTCGTGCTTTGTCAAATTTAAGCATCGGCGCCCCGGTCCGTCTCACCCACTGATCAAACTCAGCTTTAAGGTCTTTCTGTGACACGCCTTCAAAACTCTGTCTGAGGTCGCCAAAAGAGGCGAACCTGAATTTATTCTTTTTGTAGAATTCCTGAAGCCCCGCGATAAACGTCCTGTCCCCCAGTTCCCTGCGCAGCACATGAAAGAACATCAGAGACTTGCCGTACCCTATAGCCTCGGAAGAAGGGCTATGTCGGGACCGGAATTCGGATAAGGGGAAGTCACGGCCACTGAGTACATAATCCGCATATTTTTGAATAGTAGTCTGCCGGTATTCTGTCGCTGAACCCTGCTGCTCGGCTATGAGATGGTCCGAGAGATAGGCGGTCAGACCTTCCGACCAGTTTCCATGAGAATATTCAGGGAAAACACTGTTGCCCCACCAGTTATGAAGTATCTCATGGGGATAGGAGGAGTTAACGATAAAAGGGAGCCTGATTACAGTCGGACCGAGTAGCGTAAAGGACGGCATTCCTAAACCTGTCTCCCAGAAATTTTCGACCAGCGCGAACTTATTATATGGATAGGGGCCGATCAGTTTGTCGTACATCGGGATATACCTGGCGGTCGCCTTCAGATACTTGTCCGCAAGGTCTTCAGCCGGCGCCCGGAGGAAGACCATCGACGTAACGTTTCCGGCTGACCCAAGATACTCTTTAAAGCGCGAGGCAACAAGAAATATCTCCTCCTGGGGTTCAGGAGACGTCCACCCTGCAAGAGTTTCGTCTGCAGTCTTGAGGTGGAGCGTGCGCTTTCCCTGGCTGACAGCGTCCCATTGAGCCGGGAGTTTTACCTTAAGATTAAAGGTTATCAGCGCTACATTAAATACAGGGTACCAGTAGGAACTGCCGCTAAGATACACCCCCTGGTCCGAAATAATGCCGGGACTCTGATTGAAGCCCCTGTCCTGCTCTTCCATGGAGCCCTCTACCGGATGGTAAATGGCCCCTCTGTATTCAAGCGTAAAGCTATGTCGTCCCTCCGGCAGCACCACCCTGTAAGCTTCAAATAGTTCATTATCCCGATCCCGGGCTTCCCTGATGATTTTCACGCCCCGAGTCGGAGATGTTGGGTTGAGCCCTCTATGGAGTCGGAATTGAAACTCCTTATGGCTGATATCTGAAATAGCAACCGTATCCTTCGCAGCGAAGCGGTGCTCTTCAGGGAAAAGACTGACCTCCAGATCATGCCTGAACGTTTCTTCCATCAGGATTGTTCCCCCGGCATTCAGACCGTACGGTATTAAACCCAATGAAGCATATACAAAAAATATTATAAAAAGACGTTTCATATTTCTTTTAATGAAGTTCCTCATCATAATGCCTTTACTTAAAGTTATCCTGTTAATGCAGCAATTTCAATACAACCCCGGCCCAAAAAAGACATGCTCTATATTAATCTTACAGTTGCAAAAAAACACCGGGCCAACCTTCATGCTCCGGAGTCTGCCGGGGATAATTTATTGCCCTCCACCCCTATTGTATTTTTTTACTGTTTTCCGTATGATACGGCGTACCGACACTAACTCGCGTTGCATCACGGGGGATGGAATCAAATGCACATTTTTTGCGGCTTGCGGAAGTTGGTCTATCAGCGGCAATTATGAACGAAGTTTCGTACAAGACATTTATCGAGCTTGAAAAAAACTATCACGACCTCGAAGACCTGTTCATGGGCTTCGTCAAAGCAATGGTCAACGCTCTCGAAGCCAAGAGCGTCTGGACCAGAGGCCACTCCGAACGTGTCGCTGCCTTCGCGCAGGAGATAGCCTGTGAGTTGAATCTAAGTGAAACCCTGAGAAAGGCTGTCACAATCGCCTCACTCCTCCATGACATTGGGAAAATCGGTACGGACAACAGTATCCTGGACAAGGAGAGCAGCCTCTCGGATTATGAGTATGATAACGTAAAAAAGCATTCTGTCCAGGGAGCTGATATTCTGAGAGGTATAAGACACTTCGAAGACGTGGTCCTTATGATAAGACACCATCACGAGAGAATGGACGGCACTGGATATCCCGACGGACTCAAAGGCGATCAGATCCCTATTGGTGCAAGAATAGTTTATGTTGCCGACGCATTCGACGCCATGACAGAGGCAAGACCGTATCGTTCTCCCATAAGTATAGAAGAGGCCAACTCAGTGCTCATAAAAAACGCCGGCACCCAGTTCGACCCTGTTGTGGTAGATGCATGGTCGAGAGTTTTAAAAATACAGAAAAACTGGCTGTCAGACTTTCAAAAAGGCCTCGGGTCGGTAATGGACATCGAAAGAAAAAAAGTACTCGTAGCGGACGACAACAAATCTTTTTTGATGTATATGGCCATACTGCTCAGGCGGATGGGATTTAATGTCATCCTCGCCGAAAACGGAATGGAGGCCCTCAAACTTATCAAGCAGACACAGCCGGACCTGATCTTGCTGGACTGCCTGATGCCGAAACTTGACGGCATGTCTGTCCTGCGCTACCTGCGTTCGGACGCGGAGATCGCCGGTATCAGTATCGTCATGATGTCCTCCAACCCGAAAACGCTGCATGCCTCGGAGAAGTTCGAGAGTTGTGGTTTGCTTGCAAAGCCTGTTCAGATAGAGGATTTGCATGAAAGCCTGCAGAACTGCATATTCAAGCCCATGGGTTTTACAAGAAAGCATCTGAGAATACCTTTTAACGAGAGGGTTTCAGTAAAATTCGATAACACACGCGAGGATCTCTTTGCCGAATCCCTTTCCGAGGGCGGTATATATGTCAGAAAAAAAGAGCCATATCCGGTCTCCGCAAAACTCGATATCTCCTTGAACCTGAGTGGAAGAGTCCCCCTGGACTTAAGCGGCAACGTTATATATATCAGAGGACTTTACGCTGACTTGTTCAGAGTGCCGACCGGCATGGCCATCGAATTCCGGAATATGCGGCCTGACAGTGCCGCGGCCCTGAAGTCATATATCAAGGAATACCTTGCCGGCGACATCTGGGAAGGCCAGGAAAACACCTACATCGGAAAAAGAACTTAGAAATTCAATTCCGACCCACCTTGGTCAAAAACAACTTAATCCTTTCTGAATTACTTATCTGTGTTGTTTGAAGGCCCATGGAAAGACCTCAGTATCCGGTATCTTTCAAAATTTCCTCTGCCCTCAGAAAATCTTTGAGAATATCAACGTCGAACAGGGTTTCAACTGTACGATAAAGCAACCCCGTTTCTTTTATATTGAACAAGGTCCGCGTTAAGACATCTGCCGTCCCCCAGTCGATATTCAGGAAAACCTCAGGGTGCGCTGATTTCATCCCAATGAGATAGTAACCGCCATCCATGGCAGGACCGATAACTATGTCGGAGCTATCGAGTTGCCCGAAGGCCCGGTCGACAATTCCCCTGTGCAGACCCGGGATGTCCGCGCCCACAACAATCGCCTTCTCCGCTCCCATTTCGAACATCTCCCTCAGCGCATTTGCCATTCTTTCTCCGACATCATCTCCCCTCTGTGCCCGAAAAACTTCACCCTTCAGCCATTCCTCAAAACCTTCTTTCTCCTCCTCAGGTGTATAAAAGACTATTCTGAGATAGCCGGAATCCAGGGGGGCGGTCCTCTTCAGAACATATTCCGCGATCCTCCGGTAAAAAGCCGAAGCAGCTAAAGGCCCGATGTCCTTTGCGAGGCGTGTTTTCACCTGTCCGGGTTCCGGAAATTTTACAAAAAATCCCAGGAAGTTCCTGTTGTTCATCGATAATATATCTTCGCCAGAATATGCGGGCTTATCCCGAGCCTGTAAAGCAGCATGACCGCCTGGTTTATTGCGGCTGTGTAAAGCAAACCTTTGCTAAGCCATCTCCTTTCCGAAGTAAATGCCCTTGCATCAAGGACTACTATCCTCCCCAACCCCTTAAGCCTTCCGATAAGCTCAACATCCTCCATGAGAGGTATGTTTTTATATCCTTGCAGTTTCTTAAAAAAAACGGTTCTGACAAAAATAGCCTGGTCACCATAGGGGAGTTTAAAAAGGCGGCATCTGAATTTCACCCACTGCTCTACTGTCCGGTATTTCTTCATGGGACTATCGATCGCAAAGGTAAAAGCGCCGCCCGCAATGGTATTGTCCTTCAGCATCTGCTCAATCGCCCGGCTCCAGCCTTTTTGCAGTATCGTGTCCGCATGGAGGAACAGGAGTGTCTCTCCTGCAGCAGATGCGGCCCCGGCATTCATCTGAATCCCCCTGCCTTTATCTGTGTTCAGAACCATCACTTTCTGAAAGCTTTCGGCTATCTCAACAGTCCTGTCAGTGCTTCCCCCATCGGCTACGATGATCTCACAGGCAGCGTCCTCCTGTCCGACGGCTTCAAGACAGGTTCGCATGTATGCTTCTTCATTCAGTGTCGGTATGATTACAGATATCATTCTAATAAAGGGAAATAATAGCAGCTGTCACAGCGGTCTCCAGGAACGTCCGTCCTTTCTCAATAAATCCTGGGCGCTGTCCGGGCCTGCTGATCCTGCCTCATAAATGGAAAGGTTCTTCGCATATATTTTTGCTTCCAGCTTTTCTATGACCGGCGAAAGCAGGGACCACGCCTCTTCGACCCCGTCACCGCGAACAAACAGCATCTGGTCTCCCTGCATGCAGTCCAGCAGGACCCGCTCGTAGTCGTTCAGTGAAAAAACCTTCTGATATGAAAAATCCATTACTACCGGGTCCAGGCAGATCCGCGTGCCAGGGGACTTTGCCTGGAAGTAAAGGCTGATCCCCTCATCGGGTTGCAGCCTCATCACTACGGTATTAGGTTCTATGCCCTCCGTGATCGTCCCGGCAAACATCAGATGAGGAACAGGTTTGAAATGAACAGAGATTTCAGCCTTCCTCTTCAGGAGTCTTTTGCCTGAACGCAGGTAAAACGGCACGTTGTTCCACCTCCAGTTGTCTATAAATACCTTCATGGCCGCGAATGTCGGTGTCACAGAATGCGGCGCTACCTCTGTCTCCTCACGATAGCCGCGGACTTCCTCACCGTTTATCTTCCCCTTACTGTACTGTCCGATTACCGCCACATCCTCAAGCTTGTCAAAGGCAAAGGGCCTTACGGAGCGGAAGACCTTCATCTTCTCATCACGCACCCTTTCCGCTTCAAAGATCGAGGGGGGTTCCATCGCGGTAAGGGCAAGGAGCTGGAATATATGGTTCTGGAACATGTCCCGCAGGACACCGGCCTGCTCATAATAGCCTGCCCTGTGCCCGACTCCCAGGGTCTCGGCAACCGTAATCTGGACATGGTCGATATATCTCCTGTTCCACAGGGGCTCAAATATCGAATTTGCGAACCTGAACATCAGGATATTCTGCACCGTCTCCTTCGCAAGATAATGGTCCATGCGGTATATCTGTTTTTCACTGAAGGAGCTTTTCAATACAGCATTAAGCTTTCTCGCTGATTCAAGGTCCCGGCCGAACGGCTTCTCAATGACGATATGGGTATATCCTGCCCCTTCCACGGAAAGGCCCGCAGAGCCGATATTCGAAATGATCGGCTCGTATACCTCAGGAGGAACAGCGAGATACAGGATGCGGTTTCCGAGGGTCTTATGCTTTTTTTCGAGGCTGTCCAGACGCCTTCTCAGTCTCCTGAAGGAGTCCTGCTGTTCGTAGTCGACATGCGTGTAGAAGAGGCGGTCTGACATTGTCTTCCAGACAGACTTGTCGAAGTCCCCAGGAAAGGCCTTGCTTATCTCCTTGCGCATGAGCTCACGGAATGAGCTGTTATTCATTTCTGTCCGGGCAACGCCAAGGACCACGAAATCGTCCGGAATCAGCCTGTCCCTTTCCAGTCTGTAAAGCGCAGGGATTATCTTTCTCCTGGTCAGGTCGCCTGAGGCACCGAAGATCACAAGACAGAACGGTCCCGGGACCTCTATCTGGCAATTATCAATCAAACCATTCCGGCCTGCGCCCTGCCCCCCGCCTGAGACCGTCCGACGTTCAACCTTTTCCATTATTTTCCCTTCCTGATTTCTCTTTTGTGAGACTTTAATACTGTTCTGCGTAATGTTGTAATTTTATCACATATCAGACAGTATGAGCCTACCGGCCCCGACGGCCGGACGACCGCTTATTTTGTTTATCGGACACTGACGAATTCCTAACCAGTTTCGTGTTCATATACTTTTCAACTCTTGTCGGTGTCCCGTCTTTGTAATAAATTACTACTCTATCGAAACCATTCTTCCCTGCGAAAACATCCGTATAGAAGATTTCTGCCCTTGAAGTCTTCCCGCTGCCGTCATAGTAGTCAATTTCCCTGTTATATCCATTATCACCAGCGTTCTTCTCCGAATAGAAAGTTTCTTTTCTTGCCAATTTCCCGTCGCTGTCATAATAATTTGCCGACCTGGTGGATTCATTTTTATTTATTACCTTGTCCGTATACAGCAATTCATTTTTTGTAACGCCAACTCTGCTGCTACCACGAAAAGATTTGTCCACTTTAGCTGCATCTTCACCGCCAGACCCGTCCAAATGGAAATATTCCTTCTTTGTCTTATCTCCATTGTCATCATAGTATTCAACCGCCATCTCATATCCCTTTTCGCCTGCGACCTTATCCGTGAGGAACATTTCACCGCGCACTTTTTTCTCATTTTCGTCGAAGTATACCATTGATCTGTCAAACCCTTTTTCAGATGAAAACTTAGGCGTGTAGAACAATTCCTCCTTTATCATTTTTCCATTGTCGCCATAGTAGTCAATTTGTCTGTAATATCCCTCTTCATTTGCCAACTTGTCCGGATAGAAGTATTCTATCCTTAACGTTTTCCCGTCGCCGCCATAGTAGTCAATTTGTCTTTCATGCCCGCTTTTTCGCGCAAACTTCTCCGTGTAAAACACTTCCTTTTTCATGACTATCCCATTACTATCATTGTATAGAATTTTTTTTCGGATAACATCAAACCTAAAATCTCCCTTTTCCGTAGTGATCTCAATAGATTCGCCGCCGTATTCATTCAGCTCTGAAATGCTTTTTTGTTTCTCCGCTGAAACAACCCCGGCGAATAAAAGCGAAAAGCAAAATGACAGTAAAATTGCGATATTCTGTGCTTTCATGACCTCTCCTTTTTTTATCAGAATTATGACATAATCTCATTTTTTACCGCTCCGGATAAGTGCTCCCGCAGGAACCGGAATACACCATACCCGTTGATCCGTCCATACTGATCAGCGTGCCTTCCTTCACCGGGTATTTTCCTATCCTTGCGAACGGTTGGCCTTCTTCATCCGAATACATATGCATCTCAGTACAGCCCACGACTGCTGCCAGGTCAAATTTCTGAGCCAGGATAGAAGCGTGCGATGCAACTCCTCCGGCAACAGTAATTATACCGTTCACTTCAGGCATCAGGGAAACGTCATCCGTACTAGCCATGGCCCTCAGGACTATCACCGGCATTCCTGAACTCATGCGCAATTTTCTGATACGTTCAGGGCTGGAAGAAAAAGTGGCCACTCCGCTCAGCGCTCCTCCATGGACTCCCACCCCGCGTCCTATGATCTTCGCATGCATTTGGCAGACGTCCTGAAACCTCTTTGTAAACCCCCTGTATACCTCCATTCTCTTTGTCTGAAGGACATAGATATGCCTCCCTCCCTCCGGTCCGGTCGCATAGGTCACTTCGACCTCCTGCGGCATTCCCCTCATCACCTTCTCAATTTGTATTGCAAGCTCCTGATGCATCCTGAACAACCCCGGGTCGAGCTCTTCAAGGCTTTTTTGTCCATGTTTAGCCTGCTGACGAGCCAGAGGAAGGTTGACCTGCTTCCCATTTACAAGATCAGCTCCAGTTGAATTTTCTCCTGTGTCACCATAAATACCCTTTTCCAGCGAAGGCGGCCTTCTTGTAAAAAATACCGAGGCCCCCGAGTTTTTTTCATTGCCATAGATCATCTGCATGATCAAAACTGAAGTCCCCCAATGCTCTGAAACATTCATCGCGTTCCTGAACCTAAGCGCCCTGTCAGAATACCACGACCGGTAGACAGCGCCGACAGAAAGTCTCAATTGCTCATATACATCCTCAGGGACAGGCATTCCCCGTTCTGCCAGGCCGTTCAGATAAAGACCGGCGAGCGTTTTCATCTGTTCTGTACCCAATTCCTTCACCGCCCCCTTCCCCAGGCTGTTCAGATAAGAGAGCTGAATAGCATCAAAATAATTACCCCCAAGGTCATACACAACAGCACCGAAGTGCTCCAGGAACCTTCGGTAAGAATCGTACGCAAGCCATTCATTCCCGCGGGAGTTTATAAATCCCCTGAGTGTCTCCCTGTTCATACCGCAAAAGAGTATCGACGACATGATACCGGGCATTGAAATATAAGAGCCGCTGCGGACAGAAAGAAAGAGAGGATCAACAGGACTTCCATAACCCTTGTCTGTCCGGTCTTCAATATGTCTTACCGCGTCTTTTAAAGTTGACTTGAAGTCTTCTCCCCCTGTGTACTGCAGAAAGGATTCCGTCTTTTCGGCAGAAAAGACCACGCCGGACGGAACTTCCAGCCCCTGTTGTTTGAGGTACGCGAGGTTCTTCGCCTTTCCGCCGAGCAAAGGAGACAAACGCATCGCGTCTTCTTCAGAAAGGTCGTCAAGGACAAAAACTTCCTCTTCCTTTTTCAGCGTATCGACCGGCATAAAGATATCATCACGAGCCGATACAACACGCTGCTTTAATAAGGACAGGAGTTTTTCAAGAAGCCTGTCAAGTTCAAGGAATCCTGCGGCCGAACTCAAGATGTTCCTGATATAAACGTCTGTTGTCCCGGGCAAAGCGCTATTTCCGTATAGTTGTTCGATTTCCGGAAGATCATTCCCGGGTAATACAGTAAGCAGTCCGGAAAAACCCTCATAAAAAGTGTTTGAGAGAGAATTTGCCATAGCCGCCAGTTCCCCCTGCCAGATCCTCAACAGATCAATTACCTGGGAAATGAAAAACCTGTTCGTCCTGAGGACCGTGATAATTTCATCTATCTGAAAATTACCGAGTCCATAAACATTGAAAAGGTCCCGCATGCCTTCAAGACATATTATCCATTCGCCTGGCTCGCCCTCAGAATATGCGGCGGACCCGCTTCCGACAGAAGAAATTATCTTCTCAAGGCTCACCCTTACCTCCTCGCCGATCCTGAGCATGCCTGCCAGGGCATCGAATTTCGGCTCGTGATATGTGCCGATAACCGAGGGGATACCGAAGGCAATATGTCTTTTAAAATAAAGGGATTCCCGGGGCGCCGTTTTTTCAGGAGAAATAACGGTTTTGCAAAGCTCTTTCATCCCCGCGATATTCCTGCCCAGCATTGCGCAGAGTTCGTTTTGCTCCGCAACTTCATGCGGGATATTCCTGTTCTCGAGTGAATATTTCTTTTGGAGCTCAAGGTATATTCTGCTGAGGAGCAATATTTTTTCCCTGATCTCCTCTTCCGTCTCAATGGCTGCCAGACCCCGTTCCAGTTCCCCTTCTGAAAGAGAAAGGAGTTTTTCCACGCAGAGCTCCCCGCCTTTAACAACTTTCAGGCCTTCAAAAAATGGCCGGAGCGCTGCTGAATATCGATTGAGAAGTGACACATCGAGCCTGTTCAGTATCTCCCCCGGCACAACGTCTTTGAGGATTTCCGGGTCCCGGCGCAGCCAGGTCTGTATTATCTTTTCGACCAGGACAATGTTCTGACTGCTCGCATTTACATGGACCTGCTTCCTCAGAAAATAGAGGACAGTGTCGTTGCCCCAGGCATCTATTTCAGTAGTATAATCCCTTATCTTCCCGGAGGCCCCGACCTCATTGAAGAAGACAGGCAATTTCCTGAGAAGTATGTAATGCAGCAGGAAGTCTTCCTCCAGAACTGCTGAATTCAGATAGGAGGATACTTCACGCTGAAAAAGCTTGTCATCAGGGATAAAGACCCCTGTTACGGAAAGGTTGCAGATAAGATGCACCAGTACATCCCTGAAGCAGACACTGTCCAGCCGGATGATAGAGAGGAACGCGGTCAGCCTTTCCAGGTGAGGGCCGGGTACAATCTCGGCCCATGAGTCGGTCGAGAAGCCGGTAATCCTCGGAAAAGGGACCACGATCTGTCTAAGGAGCGCCCTGTATTGTTTTGTAAGAGTCTCACTGCCCGCGTCACAGATCGAGGCCGCGATTTCAGTGTTCAGCAGGAGATCCTCTTTTATGCCGGGGCCGGCTCTCTCGATATTGCCCAGCAGGCCGGCGCATGTCGTTACAAGCCTGTGCCTTATGAGATAGCGTATTAGTCCCGCGAGGTTCAGCACACCCCTTTTATATGCCTCCGGCGACAATGCTGCAAAGAGTGATAAAAAGACAACAAGCGCATCGAAATATTCCGGCGCGGTCTCCCCGCTTATATTATTCTCTATAACAGCAAAGAAGGTATCGGTCATTTCCGCATCATAAGAAAAAGAGAGGTCCGTTTCGTTGATCCTTACGAGCAATTCAGTATATCTCCCTGCACTGAGCAGGGCTTCAAGTTCTTTTACCTCTATCAGTAAGACTTCCCTTTTTTCTTCACTGTAGACGATAAGCCTTGAAAGATCACTGTCTGAGACAATCCCCCTGAGGCTGTCGATAATGGCCGCAGGTATGGCAGGGGCTTTCATTGCAAGCCTTTTCAGTGATTGCAGAAGCTGCCGGAGCGCTGCTTCGATGGGAGCGTCAGGGAAGCGTGAACGAAGAGCGGTCAGGGTCTTTCTGACCTGTGGCAGAGTGCCGGAAAGGTCTACCGGCTCCTTCATCTTCCGAAGCCAGACCCCGGCAGCCCTGAGTATCTTTTCTTCGTCAGACTCGTTCTCCAGCAGGAGTTCGATCAGAAAAAGAAAGTTTTCTACCGGCTTTTCCCTGAATGCGCTGTCAACGGCCTCGGCCGCCTTGTGCGAATAATCCACAAGTATGCCATACCAGAAATAAAACGCCTCTCTCTCACTCCAGAACAGGTCCTTCGCAAAACTGTTTATCTCCTCAGAAAACTTTCTCCAGTCCTTTTTTGTAGAGAGCACCTTCGAGATTATCTCCTCGGACCTTTTAAAGAGTCCCGGCTTCTCACGCAGAAAGACCGTAAGCTGATGAAAATTTATACCCTTAAGATCTTCAGATAGTTCCAGGGCCGACCGGTACATACTCCCTGACTGTTCCTGGCTGAGCAAAAAGGTTCCTATATGCCTTCCTCTCTGGACAATATCGATCTGGAGGTTCCTGCCGTATCTGACCTTTTCGCTGTCAACAAGGAACTCAAAAAAACCGCCTCTCATTTCAGCCCTTGCCAGTTCTATGCCCCCCTGCATGAGAAACGCCTGGTAAGCCCCCTCAGGCATAGACAGGACAGTCCCCTTAAGCGTAACTTTAGCTTCACTCTCGGTCATGCAGAAATCTTTTGCGATCAGGGAAGTGATAAGCCCCTTGTAAGCAGTGGCCAGTGTGCCTATCAGATAATCAAGACTGCATATATCAATTATTTCCGGCATAATACATTAAAAGAAGATGTTTCACCGCAGAGGACGCAGAGCACGGAGAGGATGATTTTGTTGTCTGGCCACTCACAGGGAAACAATGTTATCTTAACCTCTGCGATCTCTGCGTCCTCTGTGGTGAATTCTTTTAAAATTAAAATATCTTCGGCTAGGACTTCTTTTTGCTCTTGACCGCATGCCCGCCGAACTCGTTCCTGAGAGCAGCCAGAACCCTGTCTGAAAGAGGATCAGTTGTCCGCGACCGGAACCGCTGAAAAAGCGCGGCGGATATAACCGGTGCCGGGACGCCGGTATCGATCGCCTGCTGCAATGTCCAGCGACCCTCACCGGAATCCTCTACATATCCCTGGATCAACGACAGGTCCTTGTCCTTTTCAAAGGCGTCCTCAGCCAGTTCCAGCAGCCACGAACGCACGACACTGCCCTGGTTCCACAGATGGGCCACCTTCGCAAAATCAAGCCCTCCTGCATACGGAGACGCATTCAGGATCCCGAACCCTTCTCCATAGGCCGACATCATGCCGTACTCAATGCCGTTATGAACCATCTTCACGAAATGACCGGCCCCCGCAGGACCGCAATACAGATATCCGTCCTTCGGCGCCAGGGTTTTGAAGACCGGTTCAAGACGCTTGTAAACCCTCTTCTCCCCGCCGACCATGAGACAGTAACCGATTTTGAGGCCCCATATACCACCGCTGACACCAGCGTCCAGATAGTGAATATCACTAGGCCTTAGCTGCTGCTCCCTGCGGACATCGTCTTTGTAGAAGCTGTTGCCTCCATCTATAACAGTATCACCCCTTTGAAGCAGACCCTTAAGCTTTGTAATAGTTTCATCAACAGGCAGACCGGCCGGAAGCATGATCCAGATATGGCGGGGGGGTCTCAGCGCAGTGACAAGTTCCTCCAAGGTGTAAGCCCCTTTCGCACCCTTTTTTACTACCTCCTTGACCTTCTCAGGAGTACGATTATAGGCAACAACAGCATGCCTGCCCCGGAGCAAGCGTAACGCCATGTTCATACCCATGCGGCCGAGACCTACCATTCCTATCTGCATATACACCCCCTTTTCATTGCCCGTTGCATACTATGTTTTGCAGTAACGGTTCAGCTATCAGCCCTCAGCGATCAGCTTTCATCAAGACAAGGCAAACAAAAACCTATAAGGACGCCTTGCCGAACTCAGCATAAATTTCAAATATTTCGTTTTTCGCTGACAGCCATTGCTGACGGCTGAACGCCAGCAATTTACATAATAATTGTAACAGAAAAAAACATCTTGTATACTTTTTATATACCTTCATTGCAGAGAAAGATTTAATCAGATTTTGGCGTTGGTAACTTGAGAGGAGGATTTAATGGGCGATTATTATAATGATGAAGACCTGGAGCGTTTCGGAGAGATCGGCAAGCACAGCCCCGAGCTCTTCAAAAAATTTATGGCCTGGTACACCTCAGCTCTTCAGCCGGGGACCCTTACAAAAAGGGAGAAGGTCCTTATAGGACTTGGCGTTGCGCATGCTGTCCAGTGCCCCTACTGTATAGATGCGTATACAAAGTCCTGTCTTGAAGAGGGAATGAACCTCGAACATATAACCGAGGCCCTGCATGTGGCATCTGCTGTAAGGGGCGGGGCCTCGCTGATACACGGCATACAGGCCCATAATTCAGCAGACAAGATATCGATGTAACTGATATGAAAAGAGGAACTGCTATTTCATGAATTTCAGGGACAAAGTCCTGACAGTCCAGTCAGGCCCGCTGCATGCAAACGGGATAGATATCCTGCAGGTGAATCTGGGATATGCCTGCAATATGGCCTGCAAACACTGCCATGTCAGCGCAGGACCCGCCAGGAAAGAGAAGATGGACCAACAGATGATCGAAGAGGTGCTCAGGGTATTAGATAACAGCAATATAAGGCTGCTGGACATCACAGGCGGAGCGCCTGAACTCAATCCCGGGTTCAGCTACCTGGTTGAACAGGCGAAACATATAGGCTGTCATGTGATAGCGCGAAGCAACCTGACAATATTCCTCGAAAACGGCATGGAAGACCTGTTTGACTTCTACAGCCGAAACAACGTAGAAATCATCGCGTCACTTCCCTATTATAATGATACAGGTGTCGATAAAGTCAGGGGGAGTGGCACATTTATGAAAAGCATAGCAGCAATGCAAAGACTTAACAGCCTTGGATACGGCACAGAAACAAAGAAGCTGAACCTGGTATATAACCCGCAGGGGGCATTTCTGCCGCCTTCTCAGGCCGGTCTCGAAGACGAATACCGCAAAGAACTGAAGGGAAAATATGACGTCGACTTCAACTCCCTCTATACCTTTGCCAATATGCCTATCGGCCGTTTCCGGGAATTTCTGATTCGCTCCGGTAATTTCAACAGGTATATGGAAAAGCTGAGCTGCGCGTTCAACCCTGAAACATTAACGGGGATAATGTGCAGACGCCTGGTCAATGTCGGATGGGACGGGACTCTTTATGACTGTGATTTCAACCAGATGATCGGGCTCAGATTACCCGACACGTATCCCCGCACTCTCAGGGATTTCGACCATCGCCTGCTGTCCGGACGGCAGCTGGCTGTTGATGACCACTGCTATGGCTGCACAGCAGGACAGGGCTCGACTTGAATAGGCTCGATACAATAGCAGGCAGTTGGCCTGCTGGTCCGGTATTGTTGGACTCACTGAGTACTATTGTTCTTTTCACCCTGCTCTTTATGAATTTCACTGCTCTTCCCTCTTTTGGCCAGGAGAAGCGTGTATTCATCAGAGAGGATTTCAACAGCCTCGATGACTGGAAGCCCTTATACTTTCCGAAGATCAAAAGACACAGCATATACACGGTCGTCAAAGAACAGAATGGATCTTATCTGAAGGCTGAAAGCAATGCATCTGCATCAGGGATAATATACAGGAAGGAATTCAATGTGTACGACTACCCTAAGATCAAATGGCGATGGAAGATAAGCAACGCATATAAAAAAGCGGACCCGGAAAAAAAGGCAGGAGATGACTACCCTATCCGCATCTATGTAATATTCAAATATGATCCGGAAACAGCCTCCTTCTTCCAGAGGATCAGGTATGGGCTGGCCAAAATAATCTACGGTGAATATCCTCCACAGAGCAGCCTGAATTATGTCTGGGCCAACAGTACGTATCCGGAAAAGATCATTACCAATCCCTATGCCAGTGAGGCAAAGATGATAAGCATGGAAGCTGGCGGGGAAAAGGCCGGACAATGGATTACAGAGGAGGCGGACATCCTCGAAGACTATAAAAAGGCCTTCGGAGTTCAGCCGCCTGCTATTGCAGACATCGCCATCATGAACGACTCCGACAACACAGGGGAAAGCTCGGTCTCTTATGTCGATTACATCGAGGTGTATAAATGATGCATAAACCTGAAAGACGCACTTTTGCGCGGATATGTAAAAAAATCTTTATAATGCCGCAGTGACAGCTTCTTCTGGGTCAAATGCGTATTTACGGTTAACCAATAACGCCGGGCATGATAGTATCTAAGGTATAAATGAAAAACATCCTCGCAGCAGACATAGGCGGAACGCACAGCAGGTTTGGCCACTTCAGGATTGACGGCGAAGACAGGTTGTCGCTTGTCGAAGCAATATGGTTAAACACGGTCGAAGCAGCATCTTTCCCTGATCTGATCGCCAACCTGAGAAAGAGCAGCTTTTCTTTGGAACCAGGGGCCTCAGACATGGTTATAATCGCTGTTGCAGGCCCTGTCGAGAAGAAAGTCCGGAGCAAACCGCCATTGATAGCGTGGGGCATCGATATCTCATCAGCAGAAAAGGATTTCGGATTCAAAAAATGTATGCTGATCAATGACTTTATCGCGCAGGCCTTTGCCTGCCGTTCGCCGATCGGCGAAGCGGCAGAACAAATCCTTCCCGGATTTCCGGACCCAGCCGCAGCCAGAGCGGTGATCGGAGCCGGTACAGGGCTCGGAAAAGCTGTGTCCATGCCTTCTGTCAAACGAGGATACATAGCGCTGCCCTCAGAAGGAGGCCACACAAATTTTCCATTTATTTCCGCCAGAGAATTTGAATATCAGAATTTCCTCATGGAGGAGAGAAAGGACAAATACATCACGGCCAATACGGTTGTCTCAGGCAGAGGTCTCAGCTATCTTCATTATTTTTTTACCGGCAGAAATCTGGAACCCTCTGATGTAGTGAAGGAATTTTCCATCTATCCGGAGACGCTCGAATGGGCCTCGATGTTTTGCGCCAGGGTCTGCCGCAACTATGTTCTTGAAACCCTGGCTATGGGCGGTTTGTATGTTGCTGGGGGCGTGGCGGCCAAAACACCTGAACTGCTTACCCATCCGGCCTTTGAAACTGAGTTCCGGAGTTCCGATACCCTTGCTGACTTACTCTCAAAGATCCCCGTCTTCCTCATAAAGGACGAAAACAGCGGACTCTGGGGCGGGGCAATGCTGGCGCTGCAAACGCTAAAGGACCTGGAAGAGATGACATGAAGTCTCAGAAATGCACCACAGAGAACACAGAGAAAAAGAATTGTAGATTTATAGAATGCAGAGGCTAATACTATGAGAGCACAGAGAGAGGTATGCGCTTTCGATTTGTTTATATTCAAAGCTTTTCTAAGTATTCTCTTTGATTATTTTCCATAACACAGATGAAGAAATACCTAAACAAGATAATAATTCTCGCGCTTATTGCCCTGGCTGTCGCTGCTTATAAAATATTTAACCTCGGAGATTATCTGTCACTCTCCTATATAAAACAATCGCAGCATAATTTTATGGCATTGTATGCCGATCATACGGTCATCGTCATCGGGGCGTACATGCTCATCTATATCCTGGTGACATCCTTATCGCTGCCCGGAGCCGCTGTAATGACCCTTGCAGGTGGCGCACTGTTTGGGCTGCTGAGAGGCACAATAATTGTTTCCTTTGCCAGCAGTATCGGAGCGACCCTGGCCTGCTTTGTGTCGCGCTTCGTCCTGCGGGATTGGGTACAGGAAAAGTTTGGAGAAAAGCTGAAGACCGTCAACAGCGGTATAGAACGCGAAGGCGTGTTCTATCTTTTCACGTTGCGCCTTATTCCAGTCTTCCCCTTCTTCGTGATTAACCTTGTCCTGGGCCTCGCAAGGATGCCCCTCAGAACATTCTACTGGGTATCGCAGGCAGGGATGCTGCCCGCTACTATTGTTTACGTCAATGCGGGAAAAGAACTTGCAAAGATAGATTCCCTCGCAGGCATCCTGTCACCTGGCCTCATAATATCATTCGCGCTGCTCGGACTCTTGCCCCTGGTCGCAAAAAAGACGATTGCATGGTATAAATCAAGGAAAGAGATAAGATAAGAATACAGGAAAGGGACATGGCAAAATATGATTTTGACATAGGCGTCATCGGCGGCGGCTCGGCGGGTCTGACCGTTGCCTCCGGTGCAGCGCAATTCGGAGCAAAAACGCTCCTGATCGAGAAAGAAAAGGCACTAGGAGGCGACTGTCTGCACTATGGCTGCGTTCCCAGCAAGACGCTTATCAGGACTGCCCGTGTGTATCACCTGATGAAGAACGCGGAGTTGTTCGGACTGCCTCGGGTTGAAGCAGCGGCAGTAGATTTCCAGACCGTTGCAAAGAGGATACAGTCTGTAATAGGCAAGATCCAGAAACATGACTCAGAAGAAAGGTTCTGCGGCCTGGGCGTTAAAGTGGAATTCGGCGGACCGGTCTTTACCGATGAGCACACAGTTAAACTTGATGGCAAATCCTTTTCCGCAGAGAACTGGGTAATCGCTACCGGGTCTTCGCCTGATGTCCCGGCGATAGCTGGTATTGAGAAGACTCAGTTCATTACCAACAGGGAGATCTTCTCACTCGAACGCCTCCCCTCCTCCATGATCGTAATCGGCGCGGGTCCGGTCGCCATCGAGATGGCCCAGGCCTTCTGCCGTCTCGGGACAAGAGTGTCGGTAATACAACGGTCAGACCAGATACTGAGCAAAGAAGACAAGGACATGGCAGACCTGGTTATGGGCGTTATGGCTTCTGAAGGCGTGACGTTCCATCTGGAGTCTGCTATTCAGGAAGTCAGAGATCACAACAATGAAAGAGAGGTAGTCATAAAGAACAAGGCTGACGAGTCCATAAGCCTCAGGGCTGAAAAGATACTCGTGGCCCTCGGTAGAAGACCTAATATTCCGGGGCTCGGGCTCGAAGGCATATCAGTGGGATTTGATAGAAAGGGACTTGAGCTTGATGAACGGCTGAGGACTAACCATAAGCATATCTACGGAGCAGGCGATATGACAGGTGAATATCAGTTTACCCACGCAGCGGGATATGAAGGGGGTATCGTTCTGAGCAACGCCATACTCCACCTGCCCAGAAAGACAGATTACACCAACCTTCCATGGTGCACGTTCACTGACCCTGAACTCGCGAGCATCGGCATGAACGAGAAGCGCGCCAGAGAGGCGGGCATTCAATACAGCGTATGGACGGAAGAATTCAGGGGCAACGACAGGAGCCTGGCGGAGGGAGAAGAGAATGGTAAGGTGAAACTTCTCCTCGATGAAAAAGAAAAGCCGATCGGCCTCCAGATATTCGGCCCTCACGGAGGGGAGCTGATAAGCGAATGGGTGGCAGTAATGAACGGAGGGGTGAAACTCTCCAGCCTCGCCTCTGCGGTGCATCCCTACCCTACTCTGGCAGAGATAAACAAGCGGGTCACAGGGAACTTCTTTGCAGGAAAGATCTTCTCCGCTAAGGTGAAAAAGGCACTGAAATTCTTCTTCAATCTAAGAGGCAGGGCATGCGGGTAGGATTCAATAATACAGCTGTCGCCATCAGCGGTCAGCTTTCAACAAGGAAAGGCGAAAAAAAGAATATCCAGGCCGCATGGCGCGTTTATGACCGCACAAATTATGCTTTTTGCTGATAGCTCATTGCTGAGGGCTGAACGCTTACGGAATTTAGTCTTGCCTGTCTGTACTTTATTATGAGAATATACCCTAACGGCACATGGAGGTGAGCATGCTAAAAAAGATAAACCCTGTGAAGACAGCTGCCTGGAAGGGTCTCAGGGACCACTTCAAGATCATGAAGAACAGACAGATGAAGGATATGTTCGACGAAGACCCCGGAAGGTTCGGGAAGTTCTCTCTGTGGTTTGAAGACATCCTCCTTGATTTTTCCAAGAACTGTATCGATGCGGAGACCCTCCGTCTTCTCTTAAGGCTGGCAGAAGAAACAGACGTCAAAGACGGTATTGAGAAGATGTTTTCGGGCGACCGGATCAATGAGACAGAAGGCCGGGCAGTGCTCCATGTAGCTCTGAGAAACAGGAGCAATAGTCCGGTGTATGTCGGGGGAAAAGATGTTATGCCGGAAGTGAACGCGGTCCTGAAACAGATGGAGCTTTTTTCGGGCCGCGTTATCTCAGGGGAATGGAAGGGGTATACAGATAAGGCCGTAACAGACATTGTAAACATCGGAATAGGCGGTTCAGACCTCGGCCCTGTCATGGTCACAGAGGCCTTGAGACCCTATGCTGTCCCTCATATCAGGGCTCATTTTGTCTCGAACATTGACGGGACAGATATCACTGAAACACTGAAGATGCTGTCGCCGGAGACGACACTCTTTATGATCGCCTCGAAGACATTTACAACGCAGGAGACGATGACAAATGCGCACACTGCCAGGAAATGGTTCCTCAAAGCAGCCGGGGACGAAACCCATATCAAAAAACACTTTGTCGCACTCTCGACAAATGAGAAGGAAGTAAGGAAATTCGGCATAGCACCTGAGAACATGTTCGTCTTCTGGGACTGGGTCGGCGGCAGGTATTCGCTCTGGTCGGCGATAGGGCTTTCGATAGCGTGCTCCGTGGGTTTTAATAACTTCCTCGAACTGCTCGAAGGCGGGCATGCCATGGACAGACATTTCAGGGAGACACCTTTGGAAAGAAACCTCCCGGTCATCCTCTCTCTGCTCGGCGTCTGGTACAACAACTTCTATAACGCCCAGACACTCGCCATTCTCCCCTATGATCAATACATGCACCGTTTTGCGGCCTATTTTCAGCAGGGAGACATGGAGAGCAACGGGAAGGACGTCGACAGAAGAGGCAGAAAAGCGGGCAGTCAGACAGGCCCGGTAATCTGGGGGGAGCCGGGCACTAACGGCCAGCATGCCTTCTACCAGCTCATACACCAGGGCACAAAACTCATCCCCTGCGACTTTCTCGCCCCGGCGATAAGCCATAATCCTGTCGGAGACCATCACAGTATACTGCTTTCAAACTTTTTCGCACAAACGAAGGCACTGATGAAGGGCAAGACAGGGGATGAAGTCGTGGCTGAACTCAGGGCTGCAGGGAGGAGTGAGAAGGAGATAAAGAAGCTCATGCCGTTTAAAATCTTCGAGGGCAACAGGCCGACCAACTCTATCCTCTTTAAGAAACTCACGCCAAGGACTCTCGGCAGCCTCATCGCAATGTATGAGCATAAGATATTTGTGCAGGGCGTCATCTGGAACATCTTCAGCTTCGACCAGTGGGGCGTTGAACTCGGCAAACAGCTGGCGAACAGGATACTGCCGGAGATGGGCGGTGATAGTCCGGTTACATCCAATGATTCATCCACGAATGGGCTGATCAATGCATACAAAGAAATGAGGAAAGGCTAAGATTGGAGAAAATATGAACTTTTTTGGCTTTGTGTACCGTTTTGGGTTATGGATCTCCGTGCCGGCCTTCGGAGTCTCGGCGGCTCTTCTGGTCTTCTTCATCATGAGTGTAGTGCGGGTGGTCAGGCAGTCTCATATCCTGAGCGTCCCGCTGCTGGAGCAGCAGGAAATTGAGTTTCCAGAAGCGGGTCGCGTTGTTCTCTGCATGGAAGGGCCCCTGTTGACCAACCGCTTCGGGAACCTCGACTACGAACTGCGCGTGGCAGAGGGCATGCCTGTCGAGGGCAGGACCACCTGGTTTCACGCAAAAACATCCGGCCTTTCGACCGTCAGAATGGAGCTGAAAAGTTATGAACTCCCGAGACGTGGGCGGTACATCCTGAGCATCAAGGGACTTGAGTCCGCCGGCAAACCTGATTCCGATCACAAGATCGTGTTCATGAAACCGCATCTTGCCGTGAGCATCCTTTATGTGATCGGTATTACCTTGTCAGCTGTATTACTCATCGGGAGTCTCGTCCTTTTTCTTCTTCGCCTCACGGATAAAGGGGCATCCTCCTGAGCAGCACCTGGGAGTCTGGGGGACCTCTTCTCCCGGAATGCACTACGTTCTGTCGGGAATGCCTGTTAAGAGTATGTTTTCGGTCAATGGCAATTCGGAAACGTAATGTTATTGTGTTAGCCAGTCACACACTAGAATTTGCCTGTGCCGGACACAGGGGGATTTAAACGGCGCCGGATTTAAACGGCGCTCTTCTGTGCGCCGCAGGAGTTCCTATATAATATATAATTTTTTGAGATAACGTAGTTTATCCTATACTTAGTTCACTTTGGAATTTCTGAACTATACCGCTTATCAGCAACTTAGTAATTACAATGCCCTATAATTTTCCCATAACGGGAGATAAAATGACTAACAATGATATACTAAAGAAACTCAGGATCGCCCTGAACCTCAAAGATACTGACATTATCGACATCCTGAAGCTGGCTGATTTCGACATTTCAAAATCAGAGCTTTCTGCCCTATTCAGGAGCGAGGACCACAGAAATTACAAAGAATGCGGAGACCAGATTTTAAGACGGTTTTTGAACGGCCTTATTATCCGAAACAGAGGGAAAAAGGAAGAAAATAAGTAAGGGAACTGCAATGTCGATAATATCTCCAATAAAAACTTGTCTGTGTATTGTTCAGGGTTTCGTCTTGCTTTGCGCTGCACTGGTGATTGCAGGCGTTGAGGTAGCGAACGCGGAGGCGCCCCATCAGTACGGAGAGATTAAAGTCAGGTCATACCTCGACAGAGAATCCTCGGGCTGGGCAGACAAAATAAGTGATTACGCATTTGTCGTAGAAATCAAAGGCTGCCGTATCCAATGGAATGCCGTTGAGATGAAGGAGCCGGCAGAAAAAAGGCATCTGAGCGTCCGGAGGGACTGCCCAATTACAATCTCCGAACAGGTCCCGCTGCACAGGGCCATATTAAAAGAAATTTTTTCCCGGTGGCCCATAGGAGAATTCGACACCATATCGTGGGGCAACTTCGGAGACCCTGCTGATTGGTCCTGGAACATACCGATAGCCATAGCCTCTGACAAGTCGAAAGAATACGGGGATTACCGCAAGAACTATCCCAAAACCAGGTTTTGGAACCTCAACGGCATTTTTGTTAAGCTGGCCAATGAGACCAGATCCTATCGTGATCTTCAGCTGTTGATTCAGGAATTCGGGGCGGACATCGAACTGCTGAGCGTCGAAAAGGTCCTGTCCCAGCGGGCAAAGGACATTCCCTTTTACCCCGAGTTGAAGAAACAAAATATCAGCGGCAAAACCAGACTGATTTATGACGCCGGTTTCACATACTTCAGGATAAAGAAGCTGCAATAATTTTCCATAAAAGCTCGCCGCTGAGTCACGGAGGTCGCGGAGATGCAATTACCTGAACTGTTACATTTTTTCTTTTGATTTTTCAGGGACCGGTCTATAATGTCTCTACTGACGTCCAGAAATGTCATACTATCTAAAATAAAAGGAGATATCTGAAATGAAACACCCTGCATTAGCAGTACTAGCCCTCACCCTCTTCCTTGCCGGCTGCGAATATCTTGCCCCACTCGCCCTGGAACACAATATCCCAATCGATCCATCGGTCATTGGCCTCTGGGAAGAGGTCCCTGAAGGAAACAAGCCCCCTGACCTTGACGACAGGATGCTCATACTTAAATATTCAGACACAGAGTATCTTGTCCATTACCCGACAAGGAAAGATGAGGGGTATTACCGGGCATACCCTATCAGGATCGATGGCGTCCCTTGTGTACAGATCCAGCAGATAGGGACTGCCGATGGAGACTTCAAGGACGCCAGGAAATATCATGTCGTTAGTTACTCGATATCCAATGGTGAACTTGAGATAAAGGTGCTGAATACCGATTTGGTCGACAAAAACCTTCAGGACACCGCTTCACTTAAACAAGCTTTTCTGAAGAACAAGGACAATAAGGATTTATTCACGAACCCCGGCAGGTTCAGAAGAGTCAAAGGAAAAAGCTGAGCTGTTTTATGAATAAACGATTCACAAATCAGCTGATTAAATGTGAATGCTGTCCACGTAAATGCGGTGTGAACAGACTTGAAGGGAAAACCGGCTTTTGCAGGGTCGGTGCCGGTATCCGGATGTCACACGCAGGTCTGCATTTCGGCGAAGAGCCTCCTATTTCAGGCTCCAGAGGGTCCGGGACCATTTTTTTCAGCGGCTGTAATCTTCGCTGTGTGTTCTGCCAGAATTACCAGATCAGCCAGGGGTTCCAGAAGGGTCGTGACAGGACCCTGACCTCTGACGAGCTTGCATACGAAATGCTGCGCCTTCAGGATGAAGGGGCGCACAATATCAATTTTGTTTCGCCGTCTCATATGATTTTCCAGATGGCCGATGCCATTATTGAGGCTAAGGGAAAAGGGCTTGTTATTCCTGTTGTATATAATTCCAACGGCTATGATTCAACAGGTGCCCTGCGGCAGATCCGGGGGCTCGTGGATATTTATCTCCCGGACATCAAGTATATGGACAACAGGATTGGAAAGCGGTTTTCTTTAGTCGACGATTATGCGGACATCGTCCCAGACGTCCTCAGGGAAATGCTGGATCAGGCCGGCAACCTTCAAATAGATGATGATGGCGTCGCTGTGCGCGGCTTGCTGGTCCGCCATCTTGTAATGCCCGGCCACAGCGAGGACAGTCGCAGATGTCTCCGTTTTTTGGCAGACCTTTCTCCTGATATCCACGTCAGCATCATGTCTCAGTATTCCCCTCAATATAAGGCGTGCGATTTCCCGGAGATAAACCGACTGCTGACAGTAGATGAATATGATGAGATTACCGACTATGCGCTTGGACTTGGACTGGAGAACGCCTTCATACAGGAACTCAAAAGCCGCGACTATTACCTGCCTGATTTTGACCTGGAACGGCCTTTCAAATCTGCTTGATCCGACAGCGGTTATATCGTGAATTATGAGGACTGCCTGTTATAACACGCGGTAAATGAAGAAATAATGCATTTGATAAAGAATCTTCGCCGGAAATCTGAAGTTACTATAAAATCCTGTCAGACTTAGTTCTTCTGCTTATTTAATATGAGCAGGTTAAGCAACAGGGAATTGAGATTCATGCTGATTGATTGCATTTTTTTAAATTCTCTTCGCGCGGCGGCATTTTGATCCAATATTTTCAACTCACAAGCTCGTGCAGCAACTTCATGGAGTTCGGCATGCAAGTTATTAATTTGCCGTATTTCAAAAGCAGAGGCATACCTGGTTATTTCATTAGAACACAGCCATTTTCCAAACATGCAAGCGTCAGAAGAACTTTCCGCGACATTCGAATTTATTTTTCCAAATATAAATTGTTTGAGATCAGCTTTCCATTTTAGATGGTAAAGAAGCCCCTTAGAAAAGGCTTTTGATTTTATAAGCATCGAAAATTGTAAATCAAATTAATTAATTAATCAATAATAATATATAATTAACCCCTGATTCATTTGCGTCAGCGCATTTTTTGCTGATGCTATGGAGACAATAAGAGCTGGAAATAATATTGGCTACCCCGTGGCCACCCCTTTCTGTTTCAGTTATCAGACATTAAAGGTTAAACTATTCCCATGGGTTACAGAGAAATTTCATTAAAGCTGTCTACCGACTATCATGAGGACGAGCTGCGAAGAGCCATTGAAAAAGAACTGGCAATAAAAGAATTCACATATGAAATAGATAATAAAAGCCTCGATGCCAGAAAAAAAGACCGCATCCACTGGCTGGTTCGGGTTTCAGTCTTGTCTGAAGAAATTAAGGGGGGTGCTCCGGAAATATGCCCTTCCATAACCATCCCGCATCAGGAAAATGGGAAAAAAGCGGTTGTTGTTGGAAGCGGACCTGCCGGGTTCTTTTCAGCGTTTATCCTGCAGAAAGCAGGCATTCAGACCACGATCATCGAGAGGGGCTCGGCAGTCCATAAAAGGGTCCAGGGGATCAGGGAGTTTGAGTCGACCGGCGTATTTGATCCTGTGGGCAATTACGCCTTTGGTGAAGGCGGAGCAGGCACGTTTTCAGACGGAAAACTGACTTCAAGGAGCAAGCACATATCAAAGGAAAGGCAGTTTATCCTGTCCAGTTATATTAATGCGGGAGCCCCTGAAGAAATCGCATATATGGCCCATCCGCACCTTGGCAGTGACAATCTCAGGAAGATTGTTCTCAGACTGAGAGAAGCTTTTCTGGGTATCGGGGGGACCGTGCTTTTTGAGACACTGTTGGAAGAGCTGAAGATAAAAGACGGAAAAGTGCTCGACGCAATAACTTCGGCAGGTTCACTTGAAGCTGATTATTATATTATCGCGCCCGGTCATTCAGCCTATGAGACCTATCGGATGCTGATCAGGAGTGGCGTGCAGTTCCGAACAAAGAACCTTGCCCTGGGCAGCAGGGTGGAGCACCTACAGGAGATTATAAACAAGGCCCAATGGGGCCGGAAAAGTCTGCCGGGAGTTAAGGCCGCTGAATACCGGCTTACATCAAAGGGAGACGGGAATCTCCCTGTTTATACTTTTTGCATGTGCCCGGGTGGAGTTGTTGTACCTGCAACCGCCTATGAAAATTTAAACATTGTCAACGGGATGAGCAGATATATGAGAAACGGGCGTTTCGCTAACGCGGCCTGTGTTGCCGGAGTCCATCCGGACAAACTCATCGGCAGGCAGGCAAGCCCGCTGGAGGCCCTTGACTGGCTGGAAGCCCTGGAAGAGAGTTTTCACAGCTATTCAGACGGTTTTGAGGCCCCGTTCTCGGGTATCCGGGATTTCATAGACAAAAAGGGGCCATCGCAAATTGTCGGGACAAGTTATCCTCTGGGATTGAAACCTGCTGCCTTGTGGGAATTGCTGCCTGCCATAGTAAGCAACTCGATCAGGGAGGGGCTTAAGGATTTCAGCAGAAAGATAAAGGGCTTTGAGACAGGAAGCATTATGGGGCTTGAAAGCAAGACTTCATCCCCCGTTCAGGCACTGAGGGAAAAAAACGGCCGTTGTGCCGGCTTCGGAAATCTTTATCTCGTTGGAGAAGGCAGCGGCTGCTCCGGAGGGATAATATCAAGCGCTGCAGACGGCGTAAAGGCAGCTATGAATATTATTGAGGGTGGACATTGAAACTGGAAAAGGCAATTAGTCGAACAGAAGTCAGAGGAAGGCCTGTTTATTCGAATAAGTGGACTTACAGTACGCCAGAAGCAAGCCCCTTTTACAAATCCTTGTTTTTCTTTTGCGTACTTTGCTTTTTTGCGCGGCCGATTGTCTTTATTGGGTTGAGGCGTTTATGATTCCCTGGGAACTGTTAGGCAGCGCGCAGGTGCCCGGAACCGACGGAAAGCTTCGCCTCTACAGGCGCGGCGGAGAGTTCTCGATCAGAGTAAATAGCTCTGAGTTAATGAACAGTTCCTCCCACGGCTCAGAGGATGCCATGGCAGAACTCGCCTGTGCAGAGATCTCCGGCCGCGCCGGTCCCCGAATATTGATAGGCGGACTGGGCATGGGATACACACTGGCGGCAGCACTGAGACTGCTTGGGCCGGATGCCAAAGTATTAGTGGCCGAACTGGTGCCGGAATTAGTAGCGTGGAACCGCGGACCTCTGGCGGCCCTTGCAGGTCATCCGCTTAAAGACAGCCGCGTCGAAGTTAGTGAAACTGACGTCGCCTATATACTCCGGGCAGAACACCACGCCTATGACGCCATTTTACTGGACGTGGATAATGGACCAGAGGGACTGACCCGACAGGCAAATGACTGGCTCTATTCAAAACCAGGTCTGGATGCCGCTTTCGCGGCACTGCGCCCCGCCGGCGTGCTGGCCGTGTGGTCGGCAGTCCCGGACCCATCCTTTTCACGGCGTCTGAGACAAGCCGGCTTCATGGCAGACCAGGTCCGTGTGCGTGCGCGCGGTCATCACGGAGGAGGACGCCACACAATATGGATAGCTGTGCGAGGCTACTGAGTCGTAAAAAATAGAAATCATCGCTGAAGTCTGAAGGCACAGGTAAAACGGAAAATAATATCAGACAATAAAGACAGAGAGCTTCTCCAGTTTCTTTCAGTCCACTGGAAACACGGCCTTTCCGCATTCGGCCTGACCAAATAGAGATTTACTTTGATGGACAATATATTTGAGCCTGATAAAATCAATACAAGATGATTACGCCGGAGGCTGAACAACGCGGACATAAAGTAAAAGACACCACGAAAAAGACCTCTGCAGAAGATAAAAGGCTCGCAGACAACGCCGGTCATAAGGTCTTCTGGAAAAAGTGGGGACCTTATCTGAGTGAGCGCCAGTGGGGTACTGTGCGTGAAGACTACAGCAGCAACGGAGAACCTTGGTATTATTTCCCCTTCGACCACTCCCGCTCCAGAGTATACCGCTGGGGGGAGGACGGCCTTGCAGGCATATCCGATATCAACCAGGACCTCTGCTTTGCGCTTGCCCTTTGGAACGGGAAAGACCCGATACTCAAGGAGAGACTGTTCGGATTAAGCAGTAAAGAGGGGAACCACGGAGAAGACGTCAAAGAACTCTATTATTACCTGGACAATACCCCCACCCACTCCTACATGAAATATCTCTATAAATACCCTCAGGAAGTCTTTCCATACAGACAGCTCATAGAAGCAAACAGAGACAGGGGCATTTTAGAGCCGGAATATGAACTGCTCGACACAGGCATATTCGATGGGAACAGATATTTTGACGTATTTGTTGAATACGCCAAGGCCGGCCCGGAAGATATATTGATCAGAATAGAACTTTGCAACCGGGGGCAGGACGCTGCTGAGATCACTGTGCTGCCCACCCTCTGGTTCAGGAATACCTGGGTGTTCGGTAAGGTAAAGTCCAGGCCTGACATAAAGGTGTTAAGCGAGAACGGGCGCAAGCGTGTCCTTGAAGCCTCCCATGATCGGACAGGAAGATATTATCTTCACATCCAGGATAGTGATCTGGTCCTGTTTACGGAAAACGAAACGAATACGGAAAGATTATACGGCATTCCCAATAAGTCCCCTTTTGTAAAAGATTCCTTCCATGCTGCTGTCATCAATCAAAGCTATGAATTCTTCAAAGAAAAGAAGAGCGGCACTAAAAGCGCCGCGGTCTGCCATTACAATATCCCAGCCAATGGAACCAGGACCATCAGACTCCGCCTGACTTCCAGGATTATCAAAAGAAATACTTTTGAACGGAATTTCGACAGGGTATTCAGCAGGAGGATCTCCGAGGCCGACGAATTTTATAAACAATTTTTCCCGGATGCGCCTGTCAGCGATGTGCTTCAGGTGCAGAGACAGGCCTTCTCCGGCCTTCTCTGGAACAAGCAGTATTATAACTATGAGGTAGATACCTGGCTGCGTGGGGATGAGGGGCAGCCTGCCCCGCCGGAAACGAGGAAGCTGGGCAGAAACCATGAATGGCAATATCTTTTCAACCGGGATGTTATATCGATGCCTGACAAATGGGAATATCCTTGGTACGCCTCATGGGACCTGGCTTTTCACTGCGTTCCAATGGCAAGGATTGACCCTGACTTTGCAAAGAAACAACTCATCCTTCTTCTCCGGGAATGGTATATGCACCCTAACGGTCAACTCCCTGCCTACGAATGGAATTTCAGCGATGTGAACCCTCCTGTGCATGCGTGGGCTGCCATGAAAACTTACCATTTGGAAAAAAAGAGGACCGGAAAGGGCGACCTTATTTTCCTGAAAAGGATCTTCCAGAAACTGCTGCTGAATTTCACGTGGTGGGTCAACAGAAAGGACTCCGAAGGGCATAATATCTTCCATGGAGGCTTTCTCGGCCTGGACAATATCGGTGTTTTCGACAGGAGCAGGGCTCTTCCGTCAGGTGGACACATTGAGCAGGCAGATGGTACCAGTTGGATGGCAATGTATTCCCTGAACCTGATGGATATGGCACTCGAGATAGCCCGGGAGGATACTGCCTATGAGGATGTGGCTTCAAAATTTTTTGAACACTTCGTCCATATAGCGGAATCCCTTAATTCCTTCGGAGAAAGCGGGCTCTGGCACGAGGAGGACGGGTTTTATTACGATGCCCTGCATCTCGCAGACGGTAATATAATACCGCTGCGGGTAAGGTCTCTTGTAGGACTTACTTCACTCCTGGCTGTTTCCGTAATAAGCAAAAGCCTTTTCAGCCGTCTGAAGGGTTTTCAAAAAAGACTTCTCTGGTTCAGAAATAAGACGAAAGACCTCCACAAATATATGGTTATTGAAGATCTCCACGAAGGCCATGACATCCTGCTTTCCCTGATTCCGAAACAGCGGCTGATAAGAATACTTCAGAAGATGCTCGATGAAAATGAGTTCCTGGCTACAGGCGGGATAAGGTCCATATCAAAATACCATAAGGATAACCCCTTTATTCTAAGGCTCAACAGAGATGAATACCGTGTGGACTACGAGCCAGCCGAGGCAAAGACCGGCCTCTTCGGAGGCAACTCAAACTGGCGGGGACCGATCTGGGTCGCCATCAATTATCTTTTTATAGAGTCTCTTAGAAAATACTATTCTTATTACGGCGAATCTCTAAAGGTTGAATTCCCCAGCGGCTCAAACAATTACATCAGTCTCTTTGAAGTTGCCCGTCTGCTTTCACAGAAAATCTCGGCCATTTTCGTCAGGGATGAGCAGGGTAAAAGGCCGGTGCATGGCGAGGAGGAAAGATACAGAAATGACCCGCATTTCAGAGACCTCATACTTTTCTACGAATATTTCCATGCTGAAACCTGCAAAGGGCTCGGCGCGAGCCATCAGACAGGCTGGACAGGGCTTGTCGCCGAGATGATCGAATGGTGCTGGTGTGAAGACTAACCGCTCCTCTCACATACGCAGAGCTGAACCGTTATAAGGCAGCCGTTATTCACTCTTTACTATTCACCATTCACTATTCACTATTCACTTTTCTATTTGTTTCTATTCCTGCGCCACAAGAAGAACCGGCGGCCTGAGCTTTTCTGAATCATCGATAATTATTTGTGCTGCCTTGCCCAGCTCCGAAGGAGTATCGCCGCTTTCAGGGACAATGATCATGGCAACCGGGTATTCCTCAGCAATCTTGATTATTTCCTCATCAGGATAGCCTGACCGCATAATCTCTTTCGTCTCTATTCCCTCATTACTGAACATTTTTTTCACCTTTTTCAGCGCTGTTTCCGTTTCTTTCTTTATCCTCTCAATCTCCTTCTTCTCCGCTTTGCTGTAGAGATGGACCGGCACTATTCCAAGGACAATCACTTTAGAGGCAGCCGCTCTTGCCTCCTTTGCAACCCTGTCAAAAACCTTAAGATAACTGTCCGAATTATCCAGGGGAAGCACTATATTCCCCGGAATTACGGAAACCGGACAGGGAGCGTTTTTTACTACTGTCTTGTAGCGCGGCGGCACTATAATCAAATTAATTATTTCTGCTCTGGCAAATTTTTTTATTTCCTCTTCCGGATTTCCTTCCGTAGTAAACAGCCTGACATCTACCCCTGTCCCTGTTTCAGCTATGATCCTTCCGGCATCTTCGACATACCGTGCCGATTCTTTTCTGGCCATCTCCTCGGCTTGCGGTCCGGCTCCGTAATCAATAAACATATTGCTATTGAATACATGAAGCGCAAACAAACTACCCCCGGCTTCCCTGACTTTACCGATGCCATACTTTAAAGCAGTCTGAGAATTGATCGAGCCATCATATAAGACGAGTATCTTCATTTTGTGCCCTCCTGGGTTCTTATTCTAATTGTAATATGCATGCTCTGTGCCAAATTTAAAATGCCTTTAAATCAGTGGGTTATATTATTCCATGCAGTATTTTCACTGCATTATGTCATGCAAATTATTACTGCAAAGCTCTATTAGCGCATCATTTTGATTCACCGCATATAATTATTACATTGCGTAATTGGCCCAAAATAACAGAGCCATCATTTTTATATGCCTTAAATTATTGCACCTATCAGCATATCATTTATTACGATATGACTTTTCTCCTTTGTTTTCAATGGGTTTTATTGTGGCTCAGTTCTTGCAAATTATGATAAAGAATACTTGTCAAAGGAGGACGTCATGAAAAGATTCATGGAAATGTTTGAAGAAATCATGGTCACCGCAGCTTATGCAGAAGAAGGTATATCCGTCTCATTTCTACTGCGGAAAAATAACATTCTCAATAAAGAACCGGAGGAACAGGCATGGAACCTCAGTTAATAATTAATTACAGCAGGGTCCTGCTGATACAGACCATTTTTATAATTCTATTCATGTTTCCGGATCTTTCTTTACTCCTGTGGAAAAATCTTGCGAAAAAATGGACATTGTCCGTGGAAAACAGCATATTAAAACGCAACGTAGCTGCAGAAAAGAAGATAAAGAAATATTGGGAAATCGATTTAAGGAAGTTCAAGTAAGCAGCTCAGTGCATACTGGACACTTTATACAGTATGTAACACAGCAGGACTACAGGCGAAAAACTGTAGAAATATGCTTCAACAGACCGCAAAAAAGAGCGAAAGGCAGAGCATTTGCCTGCATAGCAGATGAACAGCAGGGAGAACCCGCATAGCATCTGAATAACCGCCATAGCGCTGCTCCACTCTGTTGATACTTGATGTTCCATCATAGTCAGCCTCTCTATCAGTTAATTTGAATTCACTTTAAGTAAAGTACAGATAGCTCCTCTCCCGATAACTTCTCCTTTTAATTTTTTGTTATCGGGAAAGGGACCTGTCACAATCTTTCACTCTCAGTTATTAACCCTGGGAAACAACCGACAATCTCGGCTTTTCCGCAGCGTCAAAGAAAGTATTTTCCTCTACTTTCCTGCCCCGTTCGTCCAATAACTTCTTGAAGCTCCTGATTATGGACTTATAGCGGGGTGGGCAAAGAAGCAGGTCCATACTGTTTTCCCTGGCGTAGTTTATGGTCTCCTCTTCAGGATTGCCTTCCTCGACTATTACACGACCATTTACATCTTTGCCTGTTTCGGCCAATATTGTTTCGGCTTCAGCTGCACACCTCATAGCTTCCAGTCTGCCCGCCTCTTCCGCGCCAAATACATCGTAATCCAGAAACATGCTGCTGTTAAATACGTGGAGAGCCACGACCTTGCCGCCGTTCTCCCTTACCCTCTCCACACCGTACTTCAGTGCTTCCTTTGCCTGTAATGTTCCGTCATAAGCGACTAATACTTTCATCTTCCTGTCCTCCTTTGGATTAATTAAAATTCTGATTCTATAAGAGCATTTCACGTGCCAGATTATTTATTCTTTAATTCCAGGGTGTTTTAGAAATGACGCAGTTTTTTTACTGCATGTGAGGATGCAAATAATTACTGCGGACAGCCTCAACCCGGCATATCTTCCTTATGTTCACCATTACCTGTAATCATGGCAGCTGATTTTTTGACACCATTACATGACGTTCACTATAATAAGGGTTGAATTAATTCGGCTTATTTGGCCTTACATCCTTTTAAACATTGGACATAAAGAAAACATCATGAATAATACCGATACCCTTTCAATCGTGAAAAACCTGCAGCAGGAGGAAGTCGAGAGGCGCCGTACCTTCGGCATAATCAGCCACCCTGACGCCGGGAAGACCACCCTGACCGAAAAGCTCCTGCTCTTTGGCGGGGCGATCAGACTGGCAGGCGCGATCAAGGCCCGGAAGGCCGGACGGCATGCCACCAGCGACTGGATGGCGATAGAACAGGAACGCGGCATTTCAGTGACCAGTTCAGTAATGAGGTTTAATTACCGCGATTACGATATCAATCTGCTCGACACCCCGGGCCATCAGGATTTTTCTGAAGACACCTACCGCGTACTTACCGCAGTGGACAGCGCAGTCATGGTGATCGACAGCGTCAAGGGGGTCGAGACCCAGACCCGCAAGTTGATGGAGGTCTGCCGCTTGCGCAACACTCCTATTCTGACGTTTATAAACAAGCTCGACCGCGAGGGCAAGTCGCCGCTCGAAATCCTGGCCGACATCGAAGAGACCCTTCAGATCGAGTGCGCGCCTCTGTCATGGCCGATAGGAATGGGCAAGCGCTTCAAGGGAACATACAACTTCTATCGTAAGGAATTAAACCTTTTCACCCCTGGTGAGGACAGGCTGACGAACGACCTGATCACTATCAGTGATCTTAGAGACCCTGTTCTCGATGAGTTGCTCGGCAGCCAGGCGGATGAACTGCGCGAGGACGTGGCTTTACTGGAAGGGGCGTCAAACCCGTTTGTCCTGGAAGAGTATCTCAAGGGCAACCAGACACCGGTATTCTTCGGCAGCGCAATCAATAACTTCGGAGTGCGCGAAATGCTCGACGCCTTTGTCGAGATAGCCCCGGCCCCGATGCCGAGACCGACCACCAGCCGCGTGGTATCGCCCAGGGAGGAGGAGTTCTCCGGCTTTGTCTTCAAAATCCAGGCTAACATGGACCCTGCGCATCGCGACCGGATCGCCTTTCTGCGCATCTGCTCGGGGAAGTTCAGCCGGGGGATGAAAGTGCGGCACCACCGTACTGGCAAAGACATCCTGCTGTCCAATGCGATCATTTTTATGGCCCAGGACCGCGCCAGCGTGGAGGAGGCCTGGCCTGGAGACATCATAGGCATCCATAACCACGGCACGATCAAAATCGGCGATACTTTTTCTGAAAAAGAACCGCTCAAGTTTACCGGCATCCCGAATTTCGCTCCTGAACACTTCAGGAGGGTGCTTCTGAAATCGACCCTCAAGGCAAAGCAGCTTCAGAAAGGTCTGAGCCAGCTTGCCGAGGAGGGAGCTGTGCAGGTGTTTCGTCCTCTACAGGGGAATGATTTCATCCTCGGCGCTGTCGGGGCCCTTCAGTTCGAAGTCATTAAAGCCCGGATGGCAGCGGAATACGGAGTGGATGCTATGTATGAACCGGTCAACTACGACACAGCCCGCTGGGTGCACTGCACTGAAGCGAAAAGGCTGCGGGAGTTTGAAAAGACACACCAGGACAATCTCGCCCTTGATGCTGAGGGAAACCTGACTTATCTTCTTGCCAGCGAGTGGCTTCTTAAGAGGCTCTCCGAACAGTGGCCGGAAGTGACCTTCCTTAAAACCCGCGAGCACGACTGACCAAAGTTTTAACAAAGATTTATCAGAAAACAAAGTGATCGCCGCTGAGTAAACAACTCTGTTTATAATCAACTACCTTTAGTACTATACGAACAGTATAAATGGTCTTTCCGGGAATCAGTCCGACATTGAAACAGACGTCAAATCTATCCCCAGAAGCCTGATCTTCTGCTGCAGGTTCTGACGATGAATATTTAAAAGACGGGACGCCTCCGATATATTGCCGCCTGACTCTATGAGGGCCGCCATGATAAGCCCCTTTTCGAACTGAGCCTTGGCATCCCTGAGAGGCATGATCGGTATGGAGCGCGCTTCCTCGCTGAGTTTCCTGTCTTCGAGTATGTACTTCGGGAGATCATCCTTCTGGACCGAAGGTCCCGCAGTAAAGGCGATGGCATATTCCACGGCATTTTCAAGCTCCCTAACATTCCCCGGGAAGTGGTAATTAAGCAAAGCCTGCATAGCCTCCTTCGAAATGCCCTGAATGTTTTTTTCGGCCGCCTTCACCTTGTGCTTTTCAAGGAAAAAATTCACAAGCATGGGGATGTCCTCTTTCCTCATCCTGAGAGGCGGGAGTTCAATCGGTATTACATTAAGGCGGTAGTACAGGTCTTCCCTGAAGTTTTTTTCCGCAATAGCTTTTTTGAGGTCTTTATTTGTCGCGGCGATCACCCGCACATTCACCTTGCGCGGCACAGGGTCTCCCACCCTTGAAAAATCACCGTCCTGCAAAACCCGCAGGAGCTTGACCTGCAGGACCTGCGGCAGTTCTCCTATTTCATCCAGGAAAAGCGTGCCCCTGTCAGCCTCCTCAACAAGCCCCCGTTTATCAGACACCGCGCCGGTAAAGGCGCCTTTAACGTGACCGAAGAGCTCGGACTCCATAAGTCCCTCCGGTATGGCCCCGCAGTTGACTGTCACAAATTTCTTTCTGGCCCTGACGCTGTTGCTGTGTACAGCCCGTGCAACAAGCTCCTTGCCTGTGCCGCTTTCACCGGTAATCAATACATTGCTCTCACTCGAGGCGGCATGTCTCATGATCCTGAAGACCTCATGCATCTCAGGACTGTTCCCGATGATACTCCGGAAGGAATATCTCGTTTCAATCTGGCTCCTGAGGGCAATATTTTCCCTCTCAAGCCTCTTTTTCTCAAGCGCCCTTCTCACCGGGATCCTCACTTCATCAGGAGTAAAGGGCTTAGGTATGTAATCGTAGATCCCCGCCTTTATGGCTTCTACCGCAGAGGAAATCGTGCCATAGGCTGTGATGAGGATGAATATGCTGTCTGGCGCAGCTTCTTTAATGTTTTCGTAAAGATCAAAACCGTTCATCTCCGGCATCATAACGTCGGAAATGATAAGGTCGTATCCATTTTTTTTGATCATATCGACCGCGGCAAGACTACTTATCGTTGCTTCGACGTCGATCCGCTCAGTTTCAAGTATAGCCTTTACAGCCTCACAGACAATCTCCTCGTCGTCTACGACAAGCGCCTTAAATTTGTCCATTTGTGACCGCCTTCAAAGGCCGTGATGCGTGATGAGTGATGCGTGATGAGTGACGAGCAGACAGTAAAGATGACATTTCCGCAAAAATGGGACCCCGTTCAACTGTGGCTTTACCTATGTTTTTCTTTGTTTTTACACTCTTCACTCATCACCCTTCACTCATCACTGTTTTATAATCGGAAGCTTCACAATAAATGTTGATCCCTCATTCACTTTGCTCCTGACTTCGATGTCCCCGCCGTGTTTTTTAATAATACCATAACTTACCGCCAATCCGAGGCCCGTGCCCCTGGATTTGTCCTTGGTAGTAAAAAAGGGATCAAATATTTTCTGCAGGTTTTCTTCTGGTATCCCCTTGCCTGTATCAGAAATGCTCAACTCCATAAAATTGCCTTCAGCCCTTGTAGCGACCCAGATCTTGCCTGGGGGGACAATCGCATGCGTGGCATTCAGGAGAATATTTAAAACCACCTGTCCGATCTGAACGGGGTCTATGAAAATATCCTGAAGACCCTCAGCCAGGTCGAGAGCCAACTCTATCCCCTGAAACGCCTCCTGGGCGATCAGGGATTCGACGATCTCGGTAACAGGCTGGTTAAGATTTATTTTTTCAGTCCTGAGAGGGGCTTCCTTGGCAAAACTCAGGACCTGACGTACGATATTCCTTACCCTTGTCGTCTCCTTTACGACCATTTTCAATTTAGCATGCCGGGGATCGCTTGGAGGACATTGCTCGAGGAGCAGGCTGGAGAATGTCAGAACAGAGGTGAGCGGATTGTTGATTTCATGCGCAATCCCGGCTGCAAGCTTCCCTATTGAGGCAAGTTTTTCAGCCTCGACGAGCCGGGTCTGTTTCTCCTGCAGTTGTGATATGGTCTGTTCAAGAGCAGACATCGCATCCCTTAAATTTTCCTCCATCTGGTTGAACGAGATCTGGAGAGATGCAACCTCATCGCTGCCGGTAACCTCAATGGTCTCCGAGAAATCACTTCCGGCGATCTTCTTTGTGACCTTCTCGAGTTTTCTGATGGGAGAAGAAATACTCACAGCCAGACGCCAGTTAATAACTATACCTAAAAACAAAATAGTAATAAGAGCAAAAACGAGGAGTTTCATCGACGTTGACAACATCCCGCTTATATTAGACCTTTCCTTTTTTGAAAGGTTCTCGGTAAAGGACTGTATTTCCCTCGCCTTGAATCTCATCTTTTCTATTGAGTCCTTTTCATCCTTGTAGAGATCAAAGAGTTTTTCGATAAGGAGGCTGTACCTTTCCGTCTCGCCATCGGACTTAAGGGAGTTAAGGCTGTTTTCAAGTGTGACATAAGCCGGTTCGTCCTTGGAGAGCATGAGGTTCTTCTCGTATCGCCGCACCACCAAAAACGTCTGCAGGGCACTCCCTTTGAGCCTCTGTTCAATGCTCCGGCCTTCGTTCCTCACCAGAGTCATCAGCTCTTCCTGGTGCTTGATATTATCGGAAAGTTTGACAAGCAGGCTCTCATACTCTGCAATCGCCTTTTTTATCATCTCATTGTTATTCGAGCCTATCTCTTTTATTATCTCGGAGCTGATGTTATCGATATACTTTTTCAGTATTCCGAGATATCTCCTCACCTCCTGGTAGCTGGAGCCGTCCCTGAACAGCAGGAAATTCTTCTCATACCGTCTGACCTCCAGAATCGTATTGGTGATATCATCAGCAATCTCGACAAGGGCCAATCTTGCGGTAATGGTCCGGAGTTCCTTATAGGTAAAAAAGCCGAGGACAGCGGCAAGAAACATATACAGGCCAAAGGCGACAAAGAGTTTATCTCTTATTTTCATGTTCGATCATTGTAGCTTACCAAGACAGGAAAAGTTAACCCGAAAAATTGTAAGCGTTCGGCTGTCAGCAACAAGCTCCAAGCAACGCACGGGAAATACAAGGTTTACAAATAATACGGCATAGTTTCCATAGTCGTTTGTTCGCCAGTTATTTCTGAAAGCTGGCTGCCGAGGGCTGCTAGCTTAAAATGCAATTTAGTGGATTATTTTATAGCCGCACAGACGAATGAAGGGCAGCTTAAAAAGCCTGCCCCACATCCTCATGCCCATTCAGGCTGCCTTACTACATAAACACAACAGGGGCTGTACCGTACAACTTTTGCGGCCACACTGCCCAGGAAGAAACGTTCCGCACCCCCCATCCCCTTGCTTCCAATGACAATAAGGTCGACCTTCTCGCTCCCGGCGAAATTGACTATCTCCTCCGCCGGTGACGTTGAAGAAGAAAGGACCGTCCTTATATAATTGACTCCAAAGGATTTCAATAGATTCACGGCCTTTACAAGAACGTCTTCTCCCCGTTTCTTCATGCTTTCCAGTAAACGATCCCTTTCGACAGCTGAAAGCTCAAGATCGACATCTGCAACATAAGGGGTAACCGTCATCAGATATATCCCCGCGTTATTGGATTTGGCATAATGTGAGGCAATTTTTACGCCCTCCATCGAATATTTTGAACCTTCAACAGGGACAAGCACTTTCATGTTTACTAGGCCTCCTTTTTAACCTTTGCCTTTTTCATAGTAAGACCGATTCCGTCAAATATGTAAAAGATCGCATAACCCCACCACATGGTGTAAGCGACATAAAACACAAGGAGCCCCGACAGCATACCCGCGTGATCAACGACCTTCTCACCGTCGATCTGGTAGAAATTATATGCAGGCTCGACTGCTTTCTTCATTACTTCAGATACCATTTTAGCCTCTTCGATCTTCTTTTCCTTCTGGAATGCCTTAATCATGGGAGACATGGCGTTGGCCCATTGTCTGAACATCTGTTTCTCATCGTCAGTACCATATCTGGCCTTGATCTTGTCCCCCTCGTTTTTATACATGGCGTCCGAATCCTGCAGCGCGGACGCGAGAACTTTTCCCAAGTCTCCTTCGATCTTTAATGAGGTGCCGTTCACTTCCACCTTGGCGCCGGCAGTTGTCATTACTTTGCCTATATTTTCAGCTCTTTTTTCAGCAGCTCCCGGCTTGTCATCGGCCTTGTTCGCCTTTATGCTGACAGTAAACATCCTTCCCATGAACGCCTCGTTGTTTTTTGCGATCTTGGGGATGAAGTAGGACGAACCCTTGGCAAGCCTGTTGAAACTGTCATCGGCAAACTGAAGGCCGTTCTTTCCGCCGAAGACCGAGGAGAATATCAATAACAGCACGCCGATAAACGAAATGGCGAAGACAGTGCCCAAGCTGAATGTTTTTTTATTCCTTACTATCATGTTACACCTCCTCCTTGGCCAGCACAGGGCTCAGTTCTTCATCCTCTTCACCCCGTAATTTACCGATATTCACTACAAACTTGCCGATCACCCATGCAGCAAATATACTCACTACAACCCAAAATACTATATTGCCGACAGACTCCACTGTTGTGACAAGATCTTTTGAAAGGTTTATCATTTCAAGCTCAACCATTTTTTTGGGTAGGGTCGCAGCCCTGTTTATAAACCCTGCAAGGATAGAGACCGCATAGAAGCCCCTGATATGAATGCCCTTGACGACTTTTGTTGTGAGGGCCCCGACCTGGATACCTATGAGCGAACCAAGGAGCATGCCCATGGCCAGGGTGTAGAAAACATAGCCGTAGATCGCATACTGACCGACAGCTGCAAGACCCGCGGTAAAAATGATCTGGAGTATATCCGTACCCACCGTTGTCATTGACGAGACACCGAAGACATAGACGAACATCGGGAAGGTCACAAAACCTCCGCCGACACCCATTATCGCAGCCAGAAGACCGACAATTACTCCGCCCATGGCAACTATTACGCCTGAGATATGTCTCCCGCCGGGTACAAAGTCCTCATCAAAATTTATTACGGGCGGTATTTTAAGAGCCTGGACATTTTGCGCGAGCCCGGTCAGGCCTGAAGAAGAACTGCCATGGGCGCCACCCGTGTCACCTGATTTTCTAGCTTTTAGGAAATCGATGAGCGCATAGAACCCGAGAAAACCCAGGAGTACAGCGTAAATCAGACTTATAAACGACTCGCTTAGAAGAGGGTCATAGTCGTAGAGGGTCTTGTTTATATAGCCTCCTATAAACGTTCCTCCGCCAGAGCCTACAAGAAAGGCTATAGCAAGTTTTGTCGAGACATTGCCAAGTTTTTTGTGTACTGCTGTTCCCATAATCGCCTTCGCAAATATATGGAAAAGGTCGGTACCTACTGCAAGTATGCCCTTTACGCCGGCCGCCATAAGTGCAGGTGTAATGATAAAGCCCCCGCCAGCACCGATGCAGCCGGTTATAAGACCTGCGCACAGGCCGATGGCTATGGAAACCAGGAATATGTTGGTTGAATAAAACGCAGGCGCATAAGCCTCCTTGCTCCCGATCATGTCTCCGGCTTCAAGCAGCGACACCGCCAGGATCGGCAGTAGCATTGCAAACAAAATCCACATCCTTTTCCTGTTCTTCAGGATCGACATCGAAACCTCATAGTCCCATTTTGCGTGGGCAATTGAACCCTGCTTTAAAAACTCAAAAACACTTCTGAAAATACTCATTTTACTGGACCTCCTTGTACCTTATTTTGGCTGTGAACATCATCTGATTCTCTCGAATTCAGTTTGAATCTTATACGTTTTTCCGCCCCCTATGAGTCTTGCATATGCTATGGGCCCTCCCTGCGAATCAATAAGAAGTCTATGAAGAAGAATCGCGGGAGAACCGCTTTTCACCTTCAAAATGTCGGCTGCATCTCCTTTAATCTCCGTGCTTTCAATTGTCTGAAGAACCTTGGATATCCTTTTGACGGACTTCTTTTCAGCCAATTTATAGAACGAGCTCTGGCAGATGTCCTCATTCTCTATTCCGGGGAAAATAAGCAGGGGGAAAAATGATTCTTCAAGGAATGCCGGATTTCCTTCAACAATTCTCTTACACATCACATAAAATATAGAATCATTTATCCTCAAGTATGACTTGATATCTTCAGATGGCTCCTTTACTCCTTTAACTAATATTTCTTTCCTTGCATGCACCTCCTTCCCGCACATATCCTCGGTTAAACTGGTTTTCATGGTCATGCCGAAATTCGGCATGGCAAAAGCTACAAACGTCCCTTTTCCCTGCTGTCTCGTCAAATAGCCGTCCCGTACGAGTTCGGACAGAGCTATTCTTATTGTCGCTTTGCTTACATCATATGCCCTGCAAAGCTCATCTTCAGTCGGTATCTGGGTGGCGGAAGGCCAATCACCTTTTTCAATCTTGTCCTTGATAATGGAATAAACCTGAACATAGAGTTTCTGCTGGCTTTGCCTGTCAATCGTTTGTTCTATCCACATATGTTTATCCTTTTAGGTCTTTATAATGAGTGTTCTAACGCAAAAAAAAACTTATCGATCGAGTCTCTTAAAGCGATTCCAGAATGAAACCTAACGCCGTCATGAAAATACTGATCAGAATAAGAGAGACCACCAAAACATACTTCCAGTCAAGTGTGCATGCATATTTCATTGTTCCTCGGTCCTGTATTTCCACTTACCGCCTTTTACCAAAACTCTAACGGTGAATTCGGCAGCATAAGTACAAAAATTGATGTCATAAATATCGTTACAAGAAAAGCCGCAACAATATATTTCCATTCTCCCTGGATGTCAAAGCCCCGCTTAATTTCTTTCAAGTGAGATCGCATAAAACCTGCAGCCATTTTCAGACGGTCTCCGCAGCTTCCTGGCCCAACTCATCCTGCTTTTCGTCGCCGGTCTCCCCGAGAATCTTCTTTGCTTCGTCATATTCCCCAGCCTCGGCAAATGTAACAGCCACCATAATGTCTTCGAATTTCTTGAGTAATCTTTTCATGGCATCCTCCAGTCGGATTTCCTTGATCTTTGAGCTTCGCTCCCAATAACTTATTTAGATAGTTCGCAATATCTATGCCATTGTATAACTATTGGATATAATTGATTTAATTAATTTGGCCTTGGCATGTGGTGCAGTATATTGTTGCATACTCAAGAGATAAAAACGCTCGTGTTAAGGGGATTGGACATGTGCAATTGATTATGGCAGGTGAAACTTTATGTTGCTATGTGGAGGCTCTTTATCTTTCGCTGCAGTTGTTGACGGTAAATGCCTAATGATGACGCGGCACGTGAGATGTTTCCACCACACTCATTTAAAGCAGAAACAATTATCTCTTTTTCAAGGCCGTTAAGCGCGTCTCTCAAACGCGGGATTGCTGCCCTGCTCCTTGAGGGAGAGTGCAAAATATATGATGGCAAATCAGAAGGCAATATTTCAGCGTTATTCGCAAATGAAATCGCATGCTCAATGACATTTTCAAGCTCCCTGACATTGCCAGGATATGGATAATTTCTTAGAATTTGTATTGCATCTTCTGTGATGCCTTTGATCAATATGTCTTTCCTCTTGTGCGCATGTTTATGAATAAAATGACTTACCAGCAGCGGCACGTCTTCAACCCTGTCCCGTAAAGGCGGAAGATGAATATTGATAACATTAAGCCTGTAAAAAAGGTCTTCCCTGAATTTTTCCTTCAAACAGGCTGTTTTCAGGTCCTTATTAGTTGCCGCAATTATTCTGACATCCACCTTTAACTGCCTGCCGCCCCCGATTCTCATAATCTCACCCTCCTGCAGCACCCGCAGGATCTTGATCTGGAACAATGGAGAGACATCCCCGATCTCGTCAAAAAATACCGTCCCTCCGTCGGCTGACTCAAGAAGCCCCTTTTTTGTATAGTTTGCTCCTGTGAAAGCCCCTTTTTCAAAGCCGAAGAGTTCAGATTCGAGCAAAGTGTCAGGTATAGCGCTGCAATTAATCGTCATAAAGGCTTTTTCGTTTCGCGGGCTCCACCGGTGGATCGCCCTGGCGATCAGCTCTTTACCTGTACCACTCTCCCCGGTAATAAGGACATTGCTTTCACTGACAGCGGCCTTCTTGATCACTCCAAAAACTTCCTGGATAGGCTGACTGAGGCCTGTTATTTCATCAAAACCACATTTTTGATTGAGTATCTCTTTCTTGTACCTGCTGATTACATCGTCCAGAAGGTCTCTTTCAAGCGGCTTTTCCAGGTAATCACTCGCGCCTAACTTCAACGCATCAACAGCCTTTTTAAGGTCAGGAGTGGAAAATGCTATAACAGGCATCTGCTGTCTCAATTCAAGAAGCCGTTGGTGCCATCCTTCAAGGTCAAGGTCAAGAAAAGCTACATCATATCTGTCGTATTTAGCGCGACTGTCTTCCGCATCATTGCCCCGCTGCTTTATGTCCTGGGTATCGGGGGAAAAGCCGCCCGCTTTAAATAAGCTGTATATATTCTTAGCTTCATCCGAAATTATTAGAATGTTAAACATGATATAGTTTAAATCAGAATTCCTATAAAAGAGCAAAAAATTCCGGCAGGTCTGAGCAGTTTATCATAACCGGCACGCCGTTAACACAATTATCCATCTCTCTTTAACCCTCGGCCCCTTAAGCCTTTGCAATAAGCACTGAACAGTCGGCATGTCCAACTACCCTTTCCGTGACGCTGCCCATCAGGAGCCTTTCCAGCCCGGTCCTACCGTGGCTTCCCATAACTATAAGGTCCACACTTTTTTCCCTGGCATTTTCCACAATAGCTTCGTAAGGTCTTCCCTCGACAACGAGACCTTCTACTTTGACCCCTTCCTGTTTGGCAATTTCAAGCACAGCTTTTACATTCTTTTCTCCAACCCGGAGTTCGTTTTGGGCTATCATCTCATGCTGCATCTCGGAATGGACAATGTCAAACGGAGAAGCGGTCTCTGAAGGCACTACAGATACTACGTATAGTGACGAACTGCATCTCTTCGCGATGCCGATCGCTTCTGAAGCAGCCGCATCGCTGTATTTTGAGCCGTCCGTGGCAACCAGTATTCTCCGGTAACTGATCTGCGCCGCTCTCGGGACCACAAGCACATCACAGGCAGCATGACCGATGACTTTTGCCGTGACGCTGCCCATAAGAAGTCTCCTGAGCCCTGTTCTGCCGCGTCTCCCCATGATTATCATATCGACCTGCTTCTTCCCGGCCTCCTCAATTATTGCCTGAAAAGGTGACTCTGTATGACGTGCTATTATTTCGCATTCAACACCTTCTTTTGCCGCTTTTGACCTTACCTCCTCCAGACGTTTCCTCGTTTGTTCTTCCTCTTTTTCGACGACCTGCGGCGCAAGCACCTCAAATTCCGGATTTGCTTCGATTACTGACAATACAAAAAGCTTGCTGGAACAGATTTTAGCCAGCTTTACCGCCTCTCTTACAGCACCTTCGCTGAACTCAGACCCGTCTGTTGAAAGAAGAAGCTTCTCCAGCCTGGCAATAGGATGCAATTGTGTCATGTCGATACCCTCCTGTTTATTAAGCTCTCAGCATCATATTTTCGCAGCAGCTCGCGTATTGCAGACTGCAACACCGTTTCAAATTATATCACACGCGGTGGAAAGTTAAGGAAGAATTATTGGGGTTTTTCTCTGAAGATGAGTCCCAAGGGCTGAAGCCATGACAATTAGTGCTTTTCCCTTTCTGCTGACAATAGACTAATCACAGTTACTTTTCGGACAAGGACTGACTGTCCTTTTGCGTAAACGTTTCGAAAAAAGACATATTAAGAGAGACTATCTGATTGAGGAACTTCTTATAATTCATCCCGTACTGCCTTTGCAGTCCTGCAGCGATATCAGCATACCGGCCAAAGACTTCCCCTACATTTGAGACATTGTACTGATGGATAAAATCACTGCACAGCCTGTGTGCATCATCAGCCGAGACGTAAGGAGTATTCCGAAGGGCTTCTTCAACCTTCCGGGAGATCTTTTCCCTTAATTCGGCAGACTCGTCACCACTTACACGCCTGTGAAAGAGCCCGCCTACGGAAAGGTTCTCAACATCCAGGCATTTCTCAAACAAAGCACAATTCAAACAGCAGAAAGTCAGTTCGCCTTTCAATGTCTCAACAAGACAGGTTCCGAGGACTTCCCTGAACGCATCGCTAGCTTCAAAACTCGTAATATCAAGGAGTTTTGAAACAAACTCTTCGCTGTTTTCGGTTACGCCGGCAGGTGTTTCTTTTATTCTTTTAGCATTTTCGGCCCCCACAATGCTGCTTGCCACTGTCACATAGTAGTGCAGATCTTCAGGGAACAGCGCCAGCCTCTTTTTCAAATCTCTTTTGTTTATCTCATGGAGCACAGCCAGAAGGGAATAGAGCTTGTTATCAGCGTCCATGTACCCTGGCCTTTTGCTGAAATGCCTTGTTGATTCTTCCGGCAACAGCGATAAGCTCTTCTTCTGCGTAAGGTCTTGCAGGGCCTGCTCCCCAGACAGGCCCTGGCCATGCACGGTCTGTTCTGAAACGGCCGATTATATGGACATGCAACTGGGGGACAAGATTTCCAAGTGCCCCTATATTTATCTTGTCAGGCAAAAAGAGGTCCTGGATTATTTCCGAGGCAGCGGCAACTTCTTCAATCAGAGCTGACCGGTCCCGGGAACCGAGTTCGTAGATCTCACGTATGCCTTCCCTTGCCGGGACAAGAATCAGCCAGGGGAATGAAGAGTCATTCATCAGCAGAACCTTCGACAATGAAAGGGAGACAATTTCGGAGGTATCCTCCTGCAATTTATTATGGATTGCAAACATTAACTGATTATTCCGTCATCTGCGGATAAGTGAAATAGCCCCGGCATCGCAGGTCTTTCTGCAGAGGCCGCACCCAAAGCAATTAAAATTATTGATCCGGGCAGTTGTCCTGCCGCTTTCCTGCTTGCTGCCAATAGCGTCAAACTGACACTGGTTTTCACAATTGCCGCACCCTGTGCAGATAACCTCATCTACGCATGCCACATATTCGGCCCTTGCCATGGTCTCAACGTGGATGGATGACAGGGTCCTCATTGCAAGACAGTCCCGGACCGTACAGTTGCAGATAGCGCCGATGAAGGGGGTCACCATAGTCCAGATGGTGTGTACCGCACCCAGGGGCTCCATCTGTTCCATCTGGGCTATGGCCTCTTCACGTCTGACAGTTTCGAGTCCTTCATCCGGAGCCTTGCCGAAATAACTCATGTCAATACCCCTATACCAGGGTTCAATCCCGAAGCTGATCCCGTAGCAGCACCTTACCTCCTGTTTTTCCGCGGTCCAGCGGCAGGCGCAGGGCATGCGGACAATGGTATCAGTCTTCAGCACCAACTCTCTGATCTCTTCAATCGGAAGGACCTGACCATAATGTTCCAGCCGGGCGCGTCCTTCCATTTCATCTTTTATGACACCAGGCAGCCTGCCCTTTTTTTGATATATAGTTTCCAGGCGTCCAAGGGTATCAAACCCGCTTTTGAACGTCGTTTCAAGAAATTCCCGGATAAACGTCCTTCTTCTCAGGTCTGAAAGCAGGTCTTTAGAGTAATTAGCCGCATTTTTATACCAGACCTGCCCGTCGCCATGCTTTGTGCAAAGCTCACACATATATAATCCAGATCCCTGAATCAGGGCTTCCAATACTCAGTAAACTTTCCATCTTTTGTGATCCAGATGACATAAGAGGTCGAAGTTACATCACCCTTACCGTCAAACTTGATCGCGCCAAGCGCACCCCTGAATTCCATACTGTGGAGTTTGTCCATGATCGCTTTCCCGTCAGTGCTGTTAGCCTCTTTGATCGCTGTAAGCATAATGTTGGCTGCATCATATGCGTATATCGAGTATGGCCCAAGTTCGCCGAATTTCGCCTTGTATCTCTCAACAAATTCCCTGGCAGTCGGGATGTTCTGGGGATCAGGGCTGAAAGTCAGATAAGTACCTTCAGCTGCCTTCGCTCCGGCTATCTCGATAAACTTAGGATCGATAGACCCATCGCCGCTCATAAAGGGAGCTTTAAGACCTATCTCCTTTGCCTGTCTGACCATAAGACCTGCTTCAGGATAGATACCGCCAAAGAAAATCAATTCCGGGTCCTTTTCTTTTATAGTTGTCAGGACCCCCTTAAAGTCCCTGTCTCCCTGCACGATCCCGCCGTAAAAAACCACCTCTACCTTATCACCGAGGGCTTTTTTGAATTCATCAGCCAGACCCTGCCCGTAGGTTGTCTTGTCATGGACAACCGCAACCCTTTTCAGTTTGAGCTGGCCTGTTACAAAATCAGCCCCTACCTTGCCCTGCTGGTCATCACGCCCGCAAACCCTGAATACTCCCCTATACCCCTTTTCAGTAAGCTGCGGGTTTGTTGAACCAGGAGAAATCATGGGAAGCCCTGCCCTGTCATAAACGTCCGACGCCGGGATCGAGCAGCTCGAGTTGAAATGGCCGATGACTCCGACAACACCCTCGTTCACCATCTTATTGGCGACTGAGACAGCCTGCTTCGGATCATGCTGGTCGTCACCGATTAACATATCAATTTTCTTCCCGAGCAGACCGCCCCTGGAATTCCACTCTTCAACAGCGAGAGAAACCCCGTTTTTGAAATCCATACCCATTTTGCTCTGGTCCCCGGTCATAGGCCCTGCTATGCCGATCTTGATAACATCACTTTTCTTCTGACAGCTGCTTCCCGCAAACGCCGTGAGCCCGATCAGGAAAAACACAATATAAAGTCTTTTCATCTTACGCTCCTTTAGTAAGTAATAGTTATTAATGTCCTAATAATATAGTTCGTGATTATTAATAAATCTCTCCCAGTCTGGCAGGCTCTTAGCCGCCATGGGCGGATAACCTCCCTTTGCCAGAGGGAGGGATAATGCCCTTCTTTGGCAAAGAGTCGCTAAGGGGATATTTTTCAAATGAAGTCACTCAATTTTTGAGCGCCTTAGCATGCCTAAAGAAACTTACAAATTTCTCAGCATTTGCCGTTACGTCTCCCCTGCAGATCGCCGTGGCAACCGCTACCGCATCAGCCCCGGCACGCATCACGGATGCGGCGTTGTCCGGATTTATCCCCCCAATCGCCACCAGAGGGATGCTGATATTTTCTTTAATCTTCCCGATATTGTCAACACCCTTCGGGGCGCCTGCGTCTTTTGTGTTCGTACTAAAAACCGGCCCGAATCCAATGTAATCCGCGCCACCGGACTCCGCCTCCATCGCCTGGACCAGATCATGAGTTGATATGCCGACTATCCTGTCACCCATAATCTTCCTAGCCTCTTTGAGCGGCAGGTCGTCCTGTCCCAGATGTACGCCATCGGCCCCGACCGCCAGCGCGATATCCGCGTGGTCGTTAATGATGAGAGTTGCGCCGAAAGGTCTTGTCAATTTCCTGAGGTTAAGAGCATTTTTGTATATCTGCCGTCTCGAAAGATCTTTTTCCCGGTATTGGATCCATCTCACGCCGGCAATGAGAACCCTGTAGGTCATATCATATAAAGACAGATCACTGCAGGACCTGTCCGTGATCAGGCAAAGTCCGTTAAGATACATTCAGCAGCACCATATTATTTCAGGTTCCGGCATAATTCAAGAAAACCTACACCGCAACGGACAGAAGGTAATAGGGGGGAAATTGAGATTATGACTTTTTCGGGGAACATTTTTGATGCCTTGCTTCTCACTTTTCACGATTCACTTTTCGCTGCCGGCTTGTCCGGATTAGAACTCAGGCAGACTCTTTGTCTTTGTCCGGAACAGGAGTGTTCATTTTATCCAGAAAGCTTGTATTGAAATCCCCCTTTAAAAAGGCAGGCGAATTCAGAACTTTTTTGTGAAAAGGTATTGTGGTCTTTATTCCCTCTATTGTGAACTCATCCAGGGCCCTCTTCATCCTGGCTATGGCCTCTGCCCTGTCCCTCCCGTAGACAATCAGTTTCGCGATCAGGGAATCATAGTGCGAAGGGACCACACAGCCGTTATAGATCGCCGTATCAACCCTCACCCCTGGACCTCCGGGCAGTGAAAGAAATGTGATCTTCCCAGGAGAGGGGATAAACCTTTCCGGGTCCTCCGCATTAATCCTGCATTCTATGGCATGACCGGAAAGCTTTATCTGCGGCTGTTTCCACTCCAGGGGAAATCCTGCCGCGATTTTAATCTGTTCTTTTACTATATCTACACCGCTTACATATTCAGTAACAGGATGCTCTACTTGAAGACGTGTATTCATCTCCATGAAAAAAATATTATTCTCAGGGTCAACGATAAATTCCACCGTGCCGGCATTTCTATATTTAAGCGCCCGGGCAGCCTTGACCGCATAGTCCCCTATCTTCTTTCTGAATTTTTGAGTCGCGATAATTGATGGGGACTCTTCGATCAGTTTCTGGTGTCTCCTCTGAATGGAACAGTCCCTCTCCCCGAGATGTATGATATTCCCCTTGGTATCGCCCAGAATTTGCACCTCTAAATGCCTCATCTCCGCAATATATTTTTCTATGTAGAGTTCGCCGTTACCAAAGGCGGTCAGGGCCTCTCTCTGCGCCATATAGTACATTTTTTCGAATTCCGTCTCCTCTTTTGCAATGCGCATCCCTCTCCCGCCTCCGCCTGCGGAAGCCTTAATGATCACCGGAAACCCGATCTTCCGCGCGATTTTCAATGCCGCGTCCTCGGACAGAACCGGACCGTCACTGCCCGGGAGAACTGGAACCCCGCGCCGCTTCATTGTTTGTCTTGCCTTCGACTTGTCCCCTCCAAGTCTTATCGACTCGGCTGAAGGACCGATGAAAATGATCCCCGAGGAAAGACATGCCTCAGCAAATTGAGGGTTCTCCGACAAAAAGCCATAGCCCGGATGTATGGCCTCGGAGTCGGTTATCTCTGCTGCGGTAAGTATACTCGGGATATTGTTGTAGCTCTGGGCTGAGCTTGCCGGACCGACACAGACAGACTCATCAGCCAATTTTGTGTGCAGACATTCCTTATCGACGTCAGAATAAATTGCAACGGTTTTTATGTCAAGTTCCTTGCAGGCCCGTATAATCCTGACAGCAATCTCCCCCCTGTTGGCAACCAAAATCTTTTTAAATAATTTCATACAGGTTCGATCAGGAAAAGCGGCTCTCCGTATTCCACCGGCTGCCCGTTCTCAACGAGGGCCTTCACCAGGATGCCCTCAACTTCGCTCTCTATTTCATTCATAAGTTTCATGGCCTCTATAATGCAGAGCACCTGACCCTTTTTTACCCGCAGCCCTGTCTCAACAAAAATCGGAGCCTCAGGGGAAGGGGACCTGTAGAATGTCCCGACTATCGGCGATGTAACAGTAATAAGTCTCTGCGTCTCATCCTCGATGTCTTTATTGATTAAAGGTTCGTTGACGGAAGGCACCCGCTGAGCTGCTATATCCAGAGACTGAAAAAACTTCTCCCTTTTGATCTTTACCTTTGTTCCTTCTTTTTCGACCTGGATTTCTGTAATATCGGTTTCCTTGAGAAGCTCGATAAGCTGCTTTAAATCCTCAAGTTCCATTATTTTACCCTTTCTATATACTCAGACGTCCTGGTGTCCACCTTTATGGTGTCTCCTTCGTTTATGTGGAATGGGACCCTGACAATTGCGCCGGTCTCGAGCTTTGCCGGTTTACCCCCGCCCGAAGCTGTGTCTCCTTTATACCCGGGGTCTGTCTGGGCCACGACAAGTTCGATAAACATGGGGAGTTCAACATTCAGCGGTGTTCCCCTATAATTCAATATCTTTACCTCTATATTCTCCTTAAGAAACAGTTTTGCATCGCCCAGCTGCTCGGAAGTGAGCGGAAGCTGTTCGTATGTTTCCTGGTCCATAAAATAGTAGAGACCGTCCTGCATATACAGGAACTGCATCTTTCTTTCCTCGAGTTCAGGTGTGGGGAACTTTTCACCTGACCGTATGGTTTCTTCAACAACGCCGCCTGTCTTAAGGTTCTTCATCTTCGTCTTGACATTCGCGCCGCCCCTGCCCATCTTAACATGCAGAAAATCCACTATTTCATAGGGATCACCCCTGAATTCTATTTTCAAGCCTTTTCTGAAATCCGATGTTGAAATCAATTATCTTATCCTCCTGAAAACTAATCTAATGTAGTATCTCAAGTCCCTTTGGGAGCGCAGTCAATACCCTGCACCCTGTTTTTTCAACAAGGACCATATCTTCTATGCGCACTCCGCCAATTCCGGGAATATACACACCCGGCTCTATGGTAAATACCATACCGGGTTTTACTGACTCTCTCCCAAGTCTGGAGATACGTGGCAGTTCATGCACCTCGAGTCCGACCCCGTGCCCTGTTCCATGGCCGAAGAAACCAGAGTATCCGGCCTTCTTTATGCTATCTCTTGCGGCACTGTCAACCATCCTGCAGCTCAGCCCCGGCGCTACCGAATGAATGGCCTTGATATTAGCCTGCAATACAGTATCGTATATCTCTTTTTTCCTGGAAAGGTCTCTCCCTTTCATCAGGAAAGATCTGGTAATATCGGAGAAGTATCCCCCGGCTTCACCACCCCAGTCAACCACAACAAGATCTCCGGGTTTAATTTTTCTTTCAGTCGGTTTAGCATGAGGCAACGCCGAGTTCGGACCGGACGCAACTATTATATCAAAAGGGAGCGAATAACATCCCTCTTTTTTCAGGTTTTCCTCCAGCCTTAATGCTATCTGCCTTTCAGAAATTCCTGGCCTTATCAAACTCTTTAAATGAAGAAAGGCGTTTTCGGCCCGTACTATCGCCTTCCTGATAAGGACAAGTTCCTCGGTGTCTTTTATCTTGCGCAGGTCTTCAACAAAATTACCGACAGCCTTTATCTTTATCCCTTTTCTTAAAAGTGACCGGTAAAACATATATGAAGCCGTTGATTCGAACCCAAGGGTCTTTATTCCGAGGGCCCTGGCCCGTTCAATTATTTCCCTGGGACGCCCCTCTTTCTCTATAAGGAAATCAAAGCCTTTAATTTCCTGTTTCGCCTGTTCCTCATATCTGGGGTCGGTACAGAAAACCTTTTTATTTTTTGTAAGAAGGACACAGCCGGACGATCCCCTGAAGCGGGTTATATACCTGACATTGGGAATATATGTTATGAGTAGCCCATCGATCCCCTTTGATTCAAGGGAATCGGCTATCGCCTTTGCAGGATTCATTGCAGGCTGATTTTCTTAGCGGCCCTTAAAGCAAGAAGATAACCTTCTGTGCCCAGACCGCTGATCTGTCCGGTGGCGACCCCGGCTATAAAAGATTCCTTCCTGAATTCTTCACGTTTATATATATTGGAAATATGCACCTCTATGGCAGGCTTTCCAACAGCAGCTATCGCGTCCCTTATCGCTATACTGGTATGCGTATACGCAGCTGGATTTATGATCAGTACATCATACTCCTTTGCCTGCACGGCATCGACGATCGCGCCTTCGCTGTTAGACTGAAGAACCTCGGCCTCCATCTCAAGCGCCCGAGAAAGGTCAAGTATTTGAGAGTTGAGATCAGCCAGGGTAGTATGCCCATAAATATCTGCCTCCCTGCTTCCGAGCAAATTCAAATTAGGTCCGTGTATTACGAGTATCTTCATTTCCTCAACTCAGCCTGGACGATTTCTTTAACTTGACGGACGATCAAAAGCGGTCTAAAATTCGCCTTCGATTTTCGGGACTGTAGACTTGAGAACAAAGCGACCTTTGCCATAATTGCCCTCAGGTTTTATGATGAGCGCGATATAGTAATCGTCATTGATTTTCCGCATAATTATGCCGCATTTGTCGGATATTATGGAAAATTCCCTTGCTTCCCCAAGTCCGAGATTTTCCGCTGCAAAGCCTATGTCCCTAATCATGGCCGAAGCTTCCGCCCCAAGTCCTGTAAGGTCAATAATTTTTTCGGACACATACTCCTGAACAGGTATTCCGTCAGATGCGATAATCATCGAGGAAACCGCACCGTCCACCTTATCGACAGTATCTTTAAGAACGTCCAAAAAATTCATCGCCCCTCTTTTTTATAGCGCTTTGAAACGCGTTCAACTTTGAAATCAGAACCTCTTTTTCCTTGCCCATCAGTTTTAAGAGAGATCTCAGCTCCTCAATACGCTGGAATGTTTTTTTATCATCAGGGGACGCGGCAAGAATCCGGTGGTATATATTTATGGCGCCCAGATAATCCCCGTCTGATATAAAGCTGTCTGCATTTTGTAAAAGCTCACTGTTGTCATCCGGAATAATACTGTGAGCCTCAGAAGACGCCTTTACTCTGCAAATTTCACCTGTTGCCGGTTCAGGCTTTTCAACTTCGTCCAACTCCCCGGTTTTCAGAACGTCGGCCATATCCCCGAAGGACAATTCTCCTTCGTCCTCCTCCGCGGCTTCTTCTATCTCTATGCTACATTCTTCAACTGCACCGCCGGCAGGGCCGCTTTCCATTTCACCCACGGACAATTTTCCGGCGTCCTCTTCCAGCATCTCTTCTATATTATCTTTTTCATCCGGTTCTATACCGGCCTCTTCAACTGCACTGATTGCCTGGTCGCCTTCCATATCATCGAAAGACCACTCCTCAGCGTCCTCTTCCGCCGACGCTTCCCCTTCGGAAATCTCTTTTTCGGCAGCAAGCGTCTCTTCCGTGTTTTCGTCTCCTGCTTCACCCCTGAAACCGAAAAGCGATTGCTTAAAAGCGTCAAGTTCTTCTCCGGGCTCTTCAGTATCAGTCTCTGCCTGCTCATAGGTTGTCTGCTCAACACTCATCGGCTGAAAAGGAATTTCTTCTTCAGCAGCAGCTTGTTCTGAATTCTGAGAAACAGGGCCCTCTGCTATTTCTTCAACCGGCTCAGTGCTTGCCCTCTCGAGTTGCCGCAGGTTATTCAAGGCATCCTCATCCATCGGATTAAGATTCAGGAATGTTCTGAAAGATTTTATCGCCAGATCATTCTTGCCTGTATCCCGGTAGATCTCTGCCAATTTTTTTTGTGCATAAAGGTTATCAGGTATCAATTTTACAACGTTTTCAAACTCGACACGGGCCTCATCCATCTGCCCCTTTTCGAGATAGATTTTACCCAGTGATACCCTTGCGCTCATATATCCCGGCTGCTTTTCAAGCCCCTTTTTAAGGACTTCAATGGCCTGGTCAAGCATTCCCGCCTTCCTGTATTCCTCTGCAAGCGGCACATAGAGTTTGGAATTGGGGTCTTTCTCGACCTTCTCTCTCATTTTTTCAATTTCTTTTAGTGACATAGCCTGCTCAAATTTTCCTCTAAAATCATAGAGAATGTCAAGATTTGTTTTCGACGAACCGGTCTAAAACAATATCCGCAATAAAATCCTTGCTGTGAAGCCCCGTGAATATTCTACCCTTTCCGTCAATAATCACAACCTTGTTCGTGTCCACATCAAATCCAGCCCCGGGCTCAGAGACATCGTTAAATACAATCATATCCATATGCTTCTCCTGCATCTTTTTTTCAGCCCGGTCAATTTCACTACCTGTTTCAGCCGCGAACCCGATCACAAATGGCCGTCTTTCCCTGCAGGTTATATGAGAAATGACATCATCAGCTCTATGAAGTTTCAAGGTCATATTTTCACTTTTTTCTGTCTTGGTTGCAGATTTCTCCTGCGGCCTGAAATCAGCCACTGCCGCGGACATAATGAGTACAGTTGTGTCCTCTCCTGTCTCCTTTGTGACAGACTCGAGCATTTCAGCCGAGGTTTCTACCTGGACAAATTTGAGTCCGAAAGGCCTCTGGAGTGACGACGGCCCGCTGATAAGGGTAACCTCCGCACCTCTGTCTCTTGCCGCCCTTGCCAAAGCATACCCCATCTTGCCGGAGGACCTGTTGGAAATGAATCTGACAGGGTCGATATATTCCCTTGTCGGACCTGCAGTGACGACTATTTTTTCATTGCTCAGGTCCTGCGGGGTAACCGCTTTAATGACTGCCCGCATAATGTCAGGGATGTCGGCAAGTCTTCCCAAACCTTCTTCACCGCAGGCGAGCGCGCCTTTTTCAGGCCCCACCTGTATAACGCCAAGGGAATTCAACTTCCGGAGATTTTCCTGCACGATATGGTTCCCGTACATTTTCCAGTTCATCGAAGGGGCCACCACTGTCCGGCCCTGATACGAAAGAAGACAGGTGCTCAGGAGGTCATCGGCAATTCCGAGGGCGAATTTTGCGATAATATTTGCAGTAGCAGGCGCAATCACCATTACATCCGCCTTTGACGGCAGATCAATATGGGCCATGGGTTCCCTGAAGAGCGAAGTATATACCGTGTTTTGAGAGGCGACCTCTAAAGAAAGAGGTGTTATGAAATGACCGGCAGCCTCGGTCATGATCGCCGTAACCGAGGCCCCTTCATCCCTGAATCTTCTGACAAGCTCGACCGTCTTGTACGCTGCAACTCCTCCGGAAACCCCAAGGAGTATGGATTTATTCTTCAGCTTCCCCGGCATCTTCCGGACTTTTTATCAGTGAAGAGCTCTTCAAAAGCCTTTTTGTCGTATGACCCTTTTTCGTGCAGATATACCTTCAGGTCCTTTTCAAGTTCGCTGAGATCCTCTCCGGCTGCGATCTTCTTGCTTTCCTCGAGTTGTTTCCTGTAATCGAACTTGCCTGCCTTTTCTCTGGCAATGACCGCTTCTTCTCCGGTAACAAATTCCAGCACACCGCTGATGGTTTCTTCGATAGCAATTGACGTTACCTTCTTCGCCCTCGTTGATATCTTCGGTTTTGCGCCGAGGGAAAGCTCCTTCGCCCTCTGGGCTGCAATCGTAACAAGCCTGAACTTACCGTCGATCTTCTTATGATCATACTCTACAGGTAGAGAAATAATATCCATTTTTACCTCCCTTAAATATTCTGAATCCATTGCGGATCGATTTTACTGCTCCTGAGCCTTTCGGCGATTATTATCGCCTCCAGTTTCTTCAGCGAAGATTTTATTAAGTCGTTAACTATAACATAATCATACATTTTATACTCCCTGATTTCATCGACCGCGCGCGCCAGCCTCCTGTTCATGTCTTCTGCAGAATTACTCATGCGGACCTCCAGCCTGTGCTTCAACTCCTTCATGGAAGGCGGCAATATGAATACGGAAACAGCGTTGTTAAAGGCTTTTCTGATCTGACTGGCCCCCTGGGTATCGATGTCGAGGAGGACATCATAACCTGCACTGGCGAGTTCTTGAAGTTTCAGTTTCGAGGTCCCGTAAAGGTTGCCGTGGACCCGGGCCCATTCTACAAAGTCTCCACTGTCGATCATGGCCCTGAATTCTGCCTCGCTGACAAAGCTGTAGTCTTCATCCGGTATCTCGCCAGGCCTCGGCTGTCTTGTGGTAAAAGACACGGAAGTCCTTATGTTGTCCAGCGTTTTGCTAATCTGTTTGCACAGCGTGGTCTTACCGGCGCCTGAAGGCGCTGAAACAACAATATATGCTGCCCTTATTCCTCTTCTCCAACAGGCCCCTTCCCTTCCAAAAATCTCTGGGTAATAGTTTCCGCCTGCAGGGCAGAGAGAATAATATGATTGCTGTCAGTAATTATGATCGAGCGCGTGCGCCTTCCCTGCGTCGCATCAACCAGTTTCCCTTCTTTTTTCGACTCCTCCCGCATCCTTTTGATCGGGGCGGAGCCGGGAGTTACAATCGCAACAACCTTGGACGAAGCCACCACATTGCCAAAGCCTATGTTCACCAGGACAGGACTTGCATTGTTCTTCTTCATCTTCACCTCAGAGGCTGATAAAGACCCGGCACAGCCGTGCCTTCACTCGCCAAATTTTCTTACTGTATATTCTGGACCTGTTCTTTCATTTTCTCTATCAAAGACTTCATTTCAACCGTCAGACTGGTAATGGCATAGTCACTCGACTTCGATGTTATAGTGTTTATTTCCCTGTTTAACTCCTGGACAATAAAATCGAGCTTTCTCCCTATTATATCATTACCTGAAAGCATTTCCCTGAATTGCTTTTCATGGCTGTCTATTCTGGCGATCTCTTCAGAGATGTCCAGTTTTATAGCCATAAGCGCTGCTTCCTGCAATATCCTGCTGCTGTCAAAATCCTTTTCAGCGAGCAGGGCCTTCAGTCTTTCATGAAACTTTTCAGTGATCTGCCTGGTAACATCGTCACCTGTTAAGCCTTTTATCCGGTCGTTCATAACGATCAGGGAATCCAGAAGCTTCAGAAGTTCCACAGCAAGACAGCCCCCTTCCCTTTTTCTCATATCCATCAGACTATCCATCGCCTGTCCAAAAACTTCGTATAAGGCGTCTTCATCATAGGCAATGTCTGTCTCCAGGTACAGCTGATGAAAGCCCGCTATCATATTAATATCTATCTCACCGGACAGGGAGAGGTCCTCCCGGAGCTTTTTGAAGACAGAATATAATCTGCCGGCAATCTCGCTGTTGACCTTGAAGTCAGCAGACACACCCTCCGAAACAGAGACCGCAACATCAAACTTGCCGCGGCCAAAACGCTCTTTCAGCAGGTTCCTGAAGGGGACGTCAAACTGATTGAGAAAAGAGGGGGCCTTGATATAAATATCAAGAAACCTGCTGTTTAAAGACCTGATCTCAACCCTGCATCCGTTTTTCTCTGCGCTGCCGAATCCTGTCATACTCTGTATCATCGTGCAATAAATATAAAACAGCGGCGGTTTTTAGTCAAATATATCTATAAATTAAACAAATAGGCTATTTATTGAAAAATAAGCAGGTAATCAACTAAAATGAGAGTTCAAATTATTTCGGGAGGAAAATATGGCTGAAACAGTTGAAATCAGATGGCATGGAAGAGGCGGCCAGGGAACAGTGACTGCCGCAAAAGTGCTTGCAGACGCATGCCTTAGCGGCGGGAGATATGTGCAGGCGTTTCCTGAGTACGGGCCTGAAAGGGCCGGAGCACCGTTACGGGCCTACAACAGGATAAGTTCAAAAGAACTGCGGATGCACTGCCCTGTTGAGGAGCCTGATATTGTTGCCGTGGCTGATGCCACGCTGCTTGACAGCATAAACGTCGCTGAAGGCGCCAAGGACAATACCATTTTCATTGTGAATACCTCAAAGGACCCAAAAGAAGTCAGAGAAAAGGTGAAAGCCGGTCAAAGACCAGAAAGTCTTCTCTCTCGATGCGACCAAAATTGCAATCGAATGTTTTGGACGGGCGCTGCCGAATTCGCCTATGCTCGGTGCGGTCTGCAAGATTACCGGGCTCATAACACTTGAGCATCTTCTGGAGGATGTCAGGAACAGTTTCGGGAAGAAATTCTCACAGAAGATCATAGACGGCAACCTTGAGGCAACAAAAAGAGGATATGAGGAGGTACGCGAAGGATGAAACCAAAGGGATGGAAAGATCTGCCCCCGGGCTCTGTTGTCCTCGAAGGGGGGAGCGCGGTCAGGTTTAAAACAGGTTCGTGGAGGGCCTACAGGCCGATATGGATCAAGGAAAACTGCATACAATGCCTTTTATGCTGGGTTTACTGTCCTGATATGGCGATAAAGGTGAAAGACGGCAAAAGAGAAGAATTCGATTACGATTACTGCAAGGGATGCGGCATATGCGCCCTTGAATGCCCCGGCAAAAAGGGGAAAAAAGCGATCGAAATGATAGAGGAGGGCAAATAGATGGCAAAGGTTGTCGCTGTTACAGGAAATGAAGCAGTTGCCAATGCGCTCCGCCAGGTAAATCCGGACGTCTGCGGGATTTATCCGATTACCCCGCAAACAGACATGATGCAGAGGTTTGCGTCCTTTATAGCTAACGGCAAGGTCACTACAGAGTCAATTCTGGTAGAGAGCGAACACAGCTCCATGAGCGCATGCATCGGGGCTTCTGCGGCAGGAGGAAGAGTAGTGACCGCAACATCTTCACAGGGCCTTGCCCTGATGTGGGAGATGCTGCATATAGCCTCGGGAGACAGGCTCCCTATCATTATGCCTGTTGTGAACCGTGCGCTTTCGGCGCCCCTCAATATCCACGGCGACCATTCGGACGCCATGGGCGCAAGGGACACGGGCTGGATACAGATCTGGTCTGAGAATGGGCAGGAGGCTTATGACAATACCATTCAGGCATTCAGGGTAGGAGAACACATGGATATCAGACTGCCTGTCATGGTATGCCTCGACGGCTTTATCATAAGTCATTCCATTGAAAGGACTTGAGTACCTCGAAGATGCGGAGGTCAGGAATTTCGTCGGGGAATTCAGGAACTTTCTCCCGCTGCTTGACCTTGAGAAACCAAAAAGCTACGGACCGCTGATCCTCACCGACCTGTATCACGAATACAAGCGGGCCCAGCACGAGGTCATGACAAAGGTCAAGGACGTTGTCCTTGATGTTGCGAAAGATTTCGAGAAGCTGAGCGGAAGGAAATATGGACTGTTTGAATCATACAGACTGGATGATGCTGATATAGCCCTGGTGATACTGAACTCTGCGGCAGGCACCTCCAAAGATGTAATAGATGATTTCAGAAACAAAGGCATCAAGGCCGGACTGCTGAAACCGAGACTCTTCAGGCCGTTCCCCTATGAAGAAGTGGCTGAAGCGCTGAAGAATACAAAAGCAGTATGCGTCATGGACAGGGCGGATTCTTTCGGCGGATACGGACCTCTCTTTATGGAAATAACCTCAGCCCTCTATCATCTGAAAGAAAGACCGGTCCTGATAAACAAGATCTACGGTCTCGGTGGAAGGGACTATATGCCTTCTCACGCAGAACTCGTTTTGAATGAACTTAACGAGATCGCAAAAGGCGGGAAAGTAAGAATTATTAAGGAATATCTTGCTGTAAGAGAATAGTTTTATGGTTTTTAACTATTCACTATTCACTATTAACTTTTCACTAACTTAGGAGTGAGGGAATAATATGGCTACAGGACTTACGTTAAAAGAGCTTTCAAAAAAAGAAGACCGTTTCACGCATGGCCACAGGATGTGTTCAGGATGCGGGGCCCCTACAATAGTAAAAATGGTGCTGCTGGCAACAGAATATCCGGTAGTCGCTGCGAATGCCACAGGCTGCCTTGAGGTCTCATCCTGCATCTCCGAGTATACTGCGTGGAAGATCCCCTGGATACATACCGCATTCGAAAACGCGGCTGCAACGCTTTCAGGTGTTGAAACCATGTACAGGTCGCTGAAAAAGCAGGGGAAAATGCCCGAGGACGTAAAGTTCATCGCCTTCGGCGGCGACGGAGGCACCTACGATATCGGTTTTCAAAGTCTTTCAGGCGCGATGGAACGCGGACATGACATGCTTTACGTCTGCTATGACAACGGCGCCTACATGAATACCGGAATCCAGCGCTCCAGTGCGACGCCTCTCGGCGCTGATACCACAACCTGCCCGGCAGGAGACGTGATCCCAGGGAAGCTGCGTTCGAGAAAAAACCTTACAAAGATCATGGCCGCGCATAATATCCCCTATGCTGCCCAGGCCTCGCCTTCTCACTGGATGGACCTGATGAAAAAGGTCAGAAAGGCACACGAGTTCATTGGTCCGAAATTCATGAATATCATTTCTCCGTGCAACCGCGGCTGGCGTTCTCAGACAAACGACTCGATAACGCTGAGCAGACTCGCGGTAAACTCCTGTTACTGGCCCCTCTACGAGATCGAGGACGGTGTTACCAAGATTACTTATACCCCAAAAGACAAGGTCCCGGTGGCTGATTTCATGAAACCCCAGGGCAGATTCAAGCATCTTTTCGCCCCTGCGAATGAATGGCTGCTGAAAAAAGTCCAGGAAGAAGTTGACAAAGAATGGGAGAAATTAAAAAAACAGGCAGAATGCGGTTGCTAAAGGGGCGCCAGTTGTGATATTTTCTAAGGAGTTATGAGCGGCTCAGATCTTGTAATGTACGAAGAGGAGTTTCGTAAAATCGATGACGAACTCCAGAAACTGCACCAGCAGACAAATGCCATGGTTGTCTTTCTTGTCGATAAGAACGGACAACTTATAGCCTCTGCAGGTGAAACCCGCGACATCGACACGACCTCGCTTGCATCATTGACTGCAGGGAACATAGCTGCTACCGGCGGGATTGCACGGCTTCTGGGCGAGAAAGAGTTCACGATACTCTTCCACGAAGGAGAAAAAGACAATATCCATATTTCGCTGATCGGCCAGAGAGTGATCCTCGTTGTCATCTTCGACAAGAGGTCCTCTCTGGGACTTGTTCGCCTGCAGGGTAAAAAAGGCGTCGGAAGCTCTCGTATCCATATTCAATGAAATTACCAGCAAGGCAGAACATGAAAAAACTGAAGGCAAACTGGATGAGTCGCCTTTTGCGGAAATCAGCGATGAAGACATCGACAATCTTTTCAGGTAGGTATCCCATCAAGTGTCTTTTATAAACTATTCTTCCCGTGAAATAAATTGCAAGATTGTATATTACGGACCCGGACTCTGCGGGAAAACAACAAACCTGCAATTTGTCTTCAAAAAGACAAACCCGGACCAGAAGGGGAAACTCATCTCGCTTGCGACCGAAACAGAGCGGACACTCTTCTTCGATTTTCTGCCGCTTGCCCTCGGAGACATAAAGGGCTTTAAGATCAGGTTCCATCTCTACACTGTCCCCGGACAGGTCTTCTACGCTGCCAGCAGAAAACTGATTCTGAAAGGCGTTGACGGAGTTGTTTTCGTTGCGGACAGTCAGATCGAGAGGATGGAGGCCAATATCGAGAGCCTGGAGGACTTAAAAATCAACCTTGCCGAGCAGGGATACGACCTCGATAAACTGCCCTACACCGTGCAATATAACAAAAGAGATTTACCCAGTGTTGCGCCGGTCGAGAACATGAACAAACTGCTGAACCCCAGAAATGTCCCTTATTTCGAGGCCGTCGCCGTGACAGGCCCCGGCGTCTTCGAGACCCTGAAGAATGTTGCAAAACAGGTCCTGACGGAACTGAAGAAGCATTATTAGCAGCTGCAACAAAACATCCGCTACAGTCTTTCAGCAATCTCCCGCGCAAAGTCCGACAATGAATCATCTCTGGCACCTAATACGACATAGGCATCCCATCTCTCAGATTTATCAAAAAAAGCAGAGCGATATTCAATGACCTCAGCAGATTTTCCAGCAACCCGTATTCCTGCCAGAAGATCACCGCTCGAAATATCCTTTGCAACAGTCCCCCCTGCGTAGTAGATCGGCAGTAAGATGAGATGGTCAGCGTCCCTCAGGCCTTTTGCGAAGGTCTCAATATAGCCCGCCTTCATCAGTCTTGTCGGACCATACCCGTGCGGCTGGAAGACGTAGCAGACTTTGTCACTGACCTTTTTCATCGCCTCCATCAGGCTGCGGATCTTGTGGGGGTTATGGGCATAGTCGTCTATTACCAGATACTTGCCGTCATTGCGATGTATGTCGAACCTCCTTTCAATGCCGGAGAAATCAGGGAGCACTTCCGCAATCGCCTCACCGTTTATGCCCAGTTCCAAAAGCAACGAGATGCATGCAAGGCAGTTGTAGAGATTGTATTCACCCGGCAGTGAGAGCGTAAACTCCTGCCCGTTGAGCCTGAAATGTGTCTCAAGCGGGTAAAAGGTGATGTCCTTCGCCTGATAGTCAGACTCCCTGTGAATGGAAAAATAACGCGCATTTCCGAGAGCGCACACAGCCAGATTTTCATCGTCGGCAGAAGCAAGTACCAGACCCGAGGTATTGTCTGACAGTTGCTCAAACATACGGCCTGTCTGAGCAATAGAATGGTGGTCAAGGTCAAGGTTCAGAATAAGGGAATAAACAGGCTTATAGTTTACTATAGTGCCGTCAGACTCACAGGCCTCTATAATCAGGGTCTCAGAGGCGGCTGTAAAATAGTTCCCCGAATTTCGCGGGGTCCTGAACTGCTTCACCCTGCCGCCGCCGATAAAATTGGGCTTTAGCCCGAGCCTCTGCATGAGATAAGCCAGCATACCTGAGGTAGTAGACTTGCCGCTGGTCCCCGCAACCGCTATGGAACTATAAGCAGATACAATTTCCGCCAGATACTCCGGACGGGTTTTAAGGGGAATTCCGAGCATTTCAGCTTTTCTGAAGTCAGGATTGTCTTTTTCGACCGAGGTACTGAAAACAGCAAAATCAAAAGACCCGTCAAGCCCATGTCCGTCCTGGGGAAAGATTATAACGCCGTTTTCTTCAAGGCAACGGCGCAGTTGGTGCGTTGAGGACAGGTCAAAGAGCCTGTCTGATCCGGCAATATAATGGCCTTTCTCCGCCATAAAACCAGCTATGGAAGAAACTCCGCTGCCGCCTATGCCCGAAAAAAAAATTTTCATCTGGTGTTCCTCATTCTTTTATCTGTGACCTTTGTGGTGAGTCTTTTGAAACTTCTCATTCGCGGACAAGTATTTTCTTCCGGGATCAATATATATGTCAGGCTATCTTCTGACCTCGATTTTTTTGAGCTCGGATTCTACTTCCTGAATTCTGCCTCTTTGACTATACAGAATAAAATAAAAGACGATATAGCCGAAAACAGCGATACCGCCGAGATATAGCAGACCGTCTGTGATGAAACTGGACTTCAGGAACTCGACCGTATCTTCCAGCCCGGCTCTCAGAGCAATAAAAAAAACAGCAAACACCAGGAAGAGAAACTGAAGGAGTCTGAGAAAGCTTTTCAGGTTAATCTCCTGCTCCTTGAGCTGCAGAAGGTCTTTTCGCCGACGGTCATAGATACAGCTAGCGCACTCACTCGACCCAGCTACTTTATGTTTTTTGCATAAAGGCCCTCTCCTGCACCTGCTGCAGATAAACCCTTCGGTTTTTTTCATGTAAACTTCACATACAGGGCACCTGAGCAGATCCTCCGGCTCTTCCATAGATCTTTCTGACATCTCTTAACCCCCTTCTTCCAAAACCTGTCCTCTAAAGCGTTTTCCGCAAAAGCGCCCTGGCCTTCCACGCCCACTTTCTGTCCACCTTACGTTTGAAACGCGGTGAAGACTTGAAGGCCGCTATCGCTTTCTTGAGATATGCTGTACCTTCCTCTTTCCTGCCAAGCTTTAATTTCGCGTATCCCATCTGGTAAAAACCCCTGGAGCTTGAGGAATGGATCTTCTCAAAACTCTCCAGAAGCGGGAGCGCGCTGCCGAAATCGCCGTTATCGATATAGACCTCCGCAAACATTATATACGGTTCACCGTATTTGAGGCCAGGAGATTGCAACAAGGCAGAGTCAACAAGTTCCCGGCCTCTCTGTATATCTCCGCACCTCGCAATAGCGAGGCCATAGTAATAGTTGAATTCAGGGTCATCAGACAGTTTGCCAGCTGCTTTTTCAAAATATTCCCTGGCTGACCGGTAATCTTTTTTTTCGATCATACAGATGCCGAGTTCTTTCAAAGACCTGGCGTCATAAGGATTTATCGTCACGGTCTTCTGCAGTTCCCTGATCCTGCCAGCCTTTTTGAAGGCCTCGAACGGATCAGGTATGAAACCGAAAAAAGTCCTGTCAACAGTAAAATATAATATCAGGATAACCAGTATCGCTATAAAGGGATTGCCCAGCAGCCAGTACAAGAGATAGAAAAGAAAGAACTTGATCAGCAATTCCGGCCTCCGGCAGTGGGGACAATCAACGCTTTTCCGGCTCCGGAACCTTTGGCCCTTCTTATCAGGTCATTCACCCTGACCCCTTCAGGGACCTGCACGGAAATTATCTCCTCATTTCTGGCTGAAGTGGTGGTGAACCCCTCTGAATCACGCATTGCTTCCACCACAAATTTTTTTCCCTCCAGCCCGGAAGACAGGAACTCCACCTCATCTCCGCTGTCAAGCCTGTTCCTCAAGGAGACCTTTGCTGCGCCGCCGTATACCTCAAGGACAACTCCTACAAGTTCGTGGCTCATACGGTAGCTCTCTTCGTCGAAATTGTAATCCGTATCAGGCTGTCTGCCGAAAAACATTCCAGTCGTAAAACCCCGGTTGCTGGACCTCGAAAGTTCCTCCAGCCAGCCGGCGCAGAGTCCCGCGTAATCCTCTTTTCCGATAGCATCAACAGCCTCCCGGTAAGACTTCACAACACCGGCCAGGTAGTTTACCCCCTTCATCCTTCCCTCTATCTTAAAGCTGTCAATCCCTGCCTCCGCGAGAAGCGGCAGATGGTCTATCATGCAGAGGTCCCTGGAACTCATGATATAAGTGCCCCTCTCATCTTCAAAGACAGGGAGGTACTCGCCCTGCCTTTTTTCCTCCATGAGGCTGTAGTTCCACCTGCACGAATTAGTACATTCACCGCTATTGGCGCTTCTGGAAGCCAGGAAGCTGCTGATATAGCACCTGCCGGAATAGGATATGCATATCGAGCCATGCACAAAGACTTCGAGCGCGATCCTGGTCTTTGCACGAATCTCCATTATCTCTTCAACAGAGAGTTCCCTTGCGAGAATGATCCTCGTGACGCCGAGGTCTTCCCAGAACCTCGCTGTTTCCGCATTGGTGATGTTCGCCTGGGTACTGATATGTATATCGACCTCCGGAGCCACCCTTCTGAATATGCTGAAAATGCCGGGGTCCGAAACAATCACCGCGTCAGGCCTGATATCCTTGAGCACCAGCGCATGCTCCTCAACCGCCTTAAGGTCCCTGTTATGGGCGAATATATTGGCTGTCACGTATGCCCTGGCATTGCGGCCGTGGGCATATGCGACGGCATCTCCCAATTCCTTATGTTGAAAATTCCCGGCCTTGCCCCTCAGGCTGAATCTCGAGTCACCCAGGTAGACCGCATCCGCGCCGTAATGAAGGGCCGTACGAAGTTTTTCAAAGTCTCCGGCTGGAGCAAGCAGCTCAGGCTTCTTCATCTTCTGTTCCCTTCCTGCATTTCTTAACCGCCTCCCTGGCGAGCAGGTCGCACCTCTCGTTCTCATCATGGCCGTTATGCCCCTTTATCCATTCCCATTCTATAACATGGTCCCCTGCTGCACTTAAGAGCCTTTCCCACAGGTCCCTGTTCAGCACATCTTTCTTCTGCGAATTTTTCCAGTTATTTCTGCGCCAGCCGTCTATCCATTCTGTCATGCCCTTTACAATATAATTCGAGTCCGTAGTAATCCTGACTGCGCAGGGTCTTTTCAGGGCCTCGAGCGCCGTAATAACAGCCATCAACTCCATCCTGTTGTTGGTCGTCAGCTTCTCGCCTCCTGACAATTCAATACATTTCTTGCCGGACCTCAGGATCGCGCCAAACCCTCCGACTCCCGGATTTCCGCTGCAGGCGCCGTCAGCAAATATCTCGACAAAAGGTTTTTCATCCTGCTTTTTCATCCGTTTATATTAACTTTTTCGCCCTGATAATGCCAAACAGGCCATACGCACACGCACAATCTCAGCCCGCCCGCTTTATTCATGATTTTTTTGATACAGAACATATCCCGGGGGGCCCGGCGTCATGCCGGAAGAATGAGCAGGGGATACTTTGTTTTGCCCCTGTCACAGTTTATGACTGGTTTGGGCAAATGGTTTTTGACATATGCATAAAGATCATATTATGCTTTTAGATGCGCGGAACCATGAAAGACGCCAAAGGGGAAGATCTTGGCCCGGAATTTAACTGACCTTAAGAAATATGTCTTCTTTGAAATGCTCGATCTTGCAGGCAGGGTTTTTATTCAGGTGAGCTGCTCAAGCGATGTTCTGATCGGGGAAAGGGGTTTTCTGGCAGAGGAAAAAGACAAAGGGCTCGTACTGGTATTCAATTCCAAAATGAAATTCGAGTGGAATGAAGAAGGCATCTCCGCAACACTCGGCTTCGGCACAAGGACTGAAAAGTGTTTTATCCCTCCGGATAGCATCATATCAATTTTCTCCCCTGATCTGAACGCCCATTTTTCAGTCTCAGGTCCTGGACAGGAATCTGGTCAAAAGAAACAGGTGGTGAAAAAGGTACATTCCATATCGAAACAAAAAGTTATCAAGGTCGACTTCAGCAGAAAAAGTTAACCTGGAAAAGCATTGCAGCAGCTATTGCCTGCAGAAGACATTACCCACCTTGCTTAAAATATGTCAGGGCAACGGTCATATTTTCCCTGTCTCCTGTAAAAAGTATTATGTCTCCCGCCTCAAACCTGAAATCCGGCGCGGGATTTGTATGGACTTTCGGACCTCTTCTTACAGCAATAATCGTAGAGCCTGTCTTTTTCCTTACCTGAAGTTCAGCGATACTTTTTCCGGCCAGGTGGGATTCTCCGGAGACCCTGTAGCCCTCAATTTCCATTTCAGGGAGCCACTCAACAGCATCGAAAAGATGCTGTTTCTGGAGTTCAATGCTTCTTAACGCCGTGTAACTGCCCCTCCTGATTTTTTCGACCATATCAAGTATCACATTGCCTGGGAAATTATACTTATGGAGCACCTTCGAAAATATCTCGATAGAGGTCTCGAACTCTTCCGGTATTATTTCATTTGCGCCCAGTGCTTTCAGTTCATCCACCTCGATCAGGTATTTCGTCCTGACAAGGATATAAAGCTCCGGGTTTTCACTCCTTGCGATGGCGACCATTCTACGCGTGGATACAGGATCCGATATGGCAATGACCAGAAGCCTGGCCCTGTCGACTCCCATCTTATGAAATATCTCCCTGCTCGATCCGTCCCCGTAATAAATCGGCTCACCCTTTTTCTTCAACTCTCTGACAGTATCACTGTTCATCTCCAGCACAGCATAGGGAATCCCGGTCTCTTTTAAGACCCTTGCCAGGTTTCTGCCGTTAAGTCCAAAACCGACGATAATTACATGGTCCTGCTTCTTTCGGGGAAACCCCTCTGCCTCGGAAATCCTCCTGAGTCTCATAATTCTCTTCAGGAGATGCCTGGATGTAATCCATGCAGAGACCGGCGATGCAGCCCTTAGAACAAACGGGGTCATCATCATTGTCACTACAGAAGATGAAAGGAATACTTGATAGAATTCTTCAGTTATCAGTCCTGAAGACTTTCCGGCTACTGCAAGGACAAATGAAAATTCTCCTACCTGTGCGAGGCCGAGACCGGCATGAATTGAGGATCTCAGGGGCAGTCCGGTCAACGCGGATGCGGAAAGTCCTGTTATAACCTTCAAAGCGAAAATCAAAGTAACCGCGATCGCAATATTAAGACAGTTATTACCCATATATCCGATATTCATCAGCATACCGACAGAAACAAAGAAAAGACCGATAAAGCTGTCTTTGAACGGCAGGATATCGGCCGTCGCCTGATGCGCGTATTCGGATTCTGATATGACAAGTCCGGCCAGAAAAGCTCCGAGTGCAAGGGAAAGGCCGAACCTCGAAGTCAGAAGCGCGGTCCCCAGACAGAGGAGTATAATTGTCGTGATGAACAGTTCACGGCTTCTTGTACCGACAACTTCGTGAAGCAGTTTTGGCACTATCCAGCGTGCGCTCAAAAGCGTCCCGGATATAATCAAAAGTGCCTGCCCGATTTTTATTCCCACTTCCGTCAAGGTTGCTCCTTCACCGGACAGGATAGGGATAAAGAGCATCAGAGGGACAACACAGAGGTCCTGAAAAATCAGTATGCCCACCATCATCCTGCCATGAGGAGAGTCTGTCTCTCCCTTATCTGCAAGCATTTTCAAAACAATCGCGGTGCTGCTCAGAGCAATGAGGAAACCGAAGAAGACGGACTGGTTCAGGTTGCGGGTTGCCAGATAAGCTACAGCAGCTGAGAATCCGATGCTGAGAAAGACCTGACTTCCGCCGCCGGTGATAATAGCCTTTTTCATTCTTGCAAGTTTCGTCAGTGAGAATTCGATCCCGATCGTAAACAGGAGTAGAATGACACCGATCTCTGCCAGCGCTTCCACTGCATGAGCGTCTTTGACTATGCCTATGCCATAAGGACCGATCATAACTCCAGCCAGGAGAAAGCCGACTACGGAAGGTATGTTCAACCTGTTGAGAAAGTACACTATCAGCGCCGAGAAGCCGAAAATTATGACCAGCACTTCTAAAAATGTCGATTCCATATTTCTTATGATATCATATGATATGCTTTACCTTTTGACGGAGTTGTTGTCAATCTTCAGCTATTACAAAAGATGTCCCCAATGCAGACAGCTTAATCATTTCAAGGACAGGAAAAAGGGAGATACGGTCCGATGCAAAAGATGCGGGCATGAATTTGTGATCAATGAGGGACGGGAATTATGATTTTGTACCGGCCTGACCGCCCATCCTCCGCTTTACGAACTTCTCACCCTCGACAGCAAAAAACACCACTGATGACATAGCAAGCGTGGCAGCCAGTTCATTCGCGGACAGGGGCTCTGTCTTGAATATCCGGTTTAAAACCGGGACGTATATTGTGGCCATCTGCAAAATAAAGGTTGATATGACTGCGCCAAGGAGGTATTTATTAGAAAATAAACCTATCCTGAACAAAGATTCTCTTTCCGATCTTATAGCCAGCACGTGGCCCAGCTGGGTCAGACAGAGGACTGTAAATACCATGGTCTGCCAATGGGCATGTCCTGTCCTGATGGACCATGACTGAACAAACAGTACGATTCCGCCCATTAGGAGACCGACCCATATGGCATGGATTCCCAACCCGTGGGCAAAGATGCTTTCTTTAGGATGTCTGGGAGGTCTGCTCATTACATCACCCTCTTCAGGCTCAACGGACAGGGCAAGCGCCGGCAGTCCGTCTGTGACTAGGTTGATCCAGAGTATATGTATAGGAAGCAGGGGTATCGGCAGTCCGACCAGCGGTGCCAGAAAGAGGGTCCAGATCTCTCCCGAGTTTGTTGTGAGCAGGTATTTAATGAATTTTCTGATATTATCATAGATCTTTCTTCCTTCTTTTACCGCCTTTACAATGGTCGCGAAATTGTCATCGAGAAGTATCATATGGGCCGCTTCCTTCGAAACGTCTGTCCCCGTAATGCCCATCGCAACTCCAATATCAGCCCTCTTCAGCGCAGGAGCGTCATTGACGCCGTCTCCGGTCATGGCAACGAACTGACCTTTATCCTGAAGTGCTTTTACTATTTTTAATTTTTGTTCCGGGGCAACCCTTGCGTAGACCCTTATATGTTCAACCCTTTCCTCGAATTCCTCCAGTGATAATTTTTCAAGCTCTCTTCCAGTGATAACAGCCTTTGAGTCATCTTTGATGATGCCCAGCCTCTCCGCTATTACTCTTGCTGTAATTGGATGATCGCCGGTTATCATTACAGGCCTTATTCCCGCGGTCTTGCACAGGGCGACAGCTTCCCCTGCTTCTTCCCGCGGCGGATCCATCATAGCGACAAGCCCCAGCAACGTGAGCCTGCCTTCAACATCACCGGCAGACATATCACCTGGAAGTTCATCCCATGTTCTCATCGCAATACAGAGGACCCTCAAACCGTCAGCAGCCATCCTTTCATTCATCCTCTGCATCTCCCGGTCAGCAACAGGACCTGCTCCTCCGGACGTTAAAATATTTTCCGCCTTTTCTATCAGGACGTCTATTGCTCCCTTCGTAAAAGAGACGAACTTGCCGTCAGGCCACCGGTGAAATGTAGTCATGCATTTTCTGTCTGAATCAAAAGGGAGTTCCGCCACCCTCTCGAAACTCTTTTCCAGCTCTTTCTTCTCAAATCCCTGTTGCTTTGCTACATTGTAGAGCGCAATTTCCGTTGGGTCACCGATGACCACTCCATCAGCGCCTGTCTGCGCGTCATTACTCAGGGCAAGAGCGGTAAAAAGAGCCGGGAGCGGTGAATTGAGAACCGGGAGTTGTTTTTCACTTATCACTTTTAACTTTTCACTCTTAACTATTTTCCCATCCGCATAGATTTCTTCAACAGTCATTTTATTCAGCGTAAGCGTGCCTGTCTTGTCTGAGCAGATATATGTGACCGAGCCGAGGGTCTCCACCGCCGGCAGTTTTCTTATCAGGGCATGTTGAAGGATGAGTTTCTTTGCCCCCAGCGCGAGGGATATCGTTATTACCGCTGGAAGAGCCTCAGGGATCGCGGCAACCGCAAGGGAGACGGCCGTGAGGAACATTAACAGAGGCGGTTCTCCCCTCATCAGGCCGATACCGAAAACAATGGCGCAAATGGCAAGCACGGCGATGGCAAGTTTCTGCCCGAAGGTGACAAGTCTTTTTTGAAGGGGCGTCTTTCCCTCCTCTTCTTCCTGAAGCATTACTGCTATCCTGCCCAGCTCTGTAGCCATACCTGTAGCCACAATAACTCCTGCTCCGCGTCCGGAGGTCACAACCGTGCCTTTGTACGCCATATTCTTTCTGTCTCCCATGGGCAGCTGTTCGTCGTGCAGGGGCTTGATATTTTTTTCAACAGGCACTGATTCACCGGTAAGCGCGGCCTCTTCAACCTTAAAATGCATGGCTTCAATCAACCTCATATCAGCAGGAACAATTCTCCCCGCTTCAAGCATTACGACATCCCCGGGCACAAGCTCTGAAGCAGCTATGGTTTCAGGCAAGTTGTTTCTCATGACCGTCGCAGACGGCGCAGCCATTTTTTTAAGGGCGGCCATGGCCTTTTCCGCCCTGTATTCCTGTATAAAACCGACAACCGCGTTCAGGACAACAATGACGATAATGGCAATGGTGTCCGACAACTCCCCGATAAAACCTGAAATGAGGGCCGCTGCAATCAGGACAAGAATCATAAAGTCCATAAACTGTTCGAGGAACATCCTGAGCGGGGTCTTCTTCTGTTTCTCCTTTAATTCATTCGGGCCGTATTCCAGAAGGCGTTTCCGTGCTTCTTCTGAGGATACACCCTTTAAAGACGTGTTCAGTTCTTCGATAACATCTTCAACTGTTTTTTGGTGCCAGAGCATATATCTTCCTTATAGAGTTAACCGGGACTGCGGTCCCCTATGTTTTGACGATTCCTGATTGCTGAACGTGGTTTTTGCCATTTTTAACAACTTTCTGCCCGGATAACTCTGCAGCAAGGCTTCCCATTACTGCTGATATTACAATTATAGCAGGCCCGGCAAATGCCGGGACCGCCCCTCGAAAGAACCCTCAAATGCTTGTTCCATCCGCAGCGCCACATACCCAGCCCAAAATAAAAAAGACCTTTACCCCGGAAACAAATTCCGTGGTAAAAGTCTCGCTTGTTAATTTAACCCACGCCGAAAATACTCTGCTTGAAATTTTCCAGCGGGTTAATCCAACCAGTGGTACCGGATTTTTAGGCCGTGTTGACGATAGCCACTGACTCAGCTACTCCCTCTTACTGATAAAATGATAGCCAAAGCCACACACCCAAGTCAAGGGCGGACGGTAATTCACAATTCACCTTTCGCCATTCACGCGTCACATCTCACGCTCTCGGATGATATGCCTTAAAGACCTTCTTGATCCTGTCGGTCGTTACCTTTGTATAGATTTGTGTGGTAGAGATGTCGGAATGACCGAGCATTTTCTGGACAGACCTGAGGTCGGCCCCTCCTTCGAGGAGATGTGTGGCAAAACAATGACGTATAGTATGGGGTGAAATCTCCAGACCCGCCTGTTTGCCTATCGCCTTAAGTGTCTGCCAGAACCTTTGCCTGCTCATCGGCTTTCCGAGCCTGGTCACAAACAGATACGGGGATTGCCTTTTCTTCAGCATTGCCGGCCGCTCCTCCTCGATATATCTCTTCACCTTTTCGAGCGCCCTCGTATTGACCGGGACCACGCGCTCCTTGTCGCCCTTCCCCATGATCCGCACAAAACCCGCGTCAAAGTGGATGTCCCCAAGCTTGATCCTGACGAGTTCGCTGACGCGCAGGCCCGAGGAATAAAGGAGTTCGAGCATAGCCGTATCCCGCAAGATCGTATTGCCTTTGAAGCCGGTCGCAAGCAGATCCATAACTTCTGACACACTTAAGGCCTTCGGGAGCCTTTCCCACTTCTTGGGCATATGTATATTCTCTGAGGGGTCGCTGTCAATGATTTTCTCAATGAGCAGATACTTATAAAGCGCCTTGATTGAGGAGAGATATCTGCAGATGCTCGGGATGGAATAGCCGTCGTTTCTCAGGCCCTCGCTAAAATCTATGATATCGCCCCTGAGTGCCGATACCATTTCCTTTTCTCTTTCCTTTAAAAAAAGCGTATACCTCTTAAGGTCGGCTGCATAAGAGCTCAGGGTGTTTTTCGAAAGCCCTTTTTCTACGGACAGGTAAGTAAAAAATCTCTCAAGCAACTCCACAGGACAGATATTCCTCTATTCCGGTCGATTGTTTCAGTCTGCCATAGAGAATGTTTGCGATCTGCAGGAGGTTCACAGTATCTTCTTTATTATATTTGATCAACAGCTCCAGGGCCTCGCCGGAACCTTTTCGCGCCGCTTCCCAGAGTTTTACGGCGTCATAGCCGTCAAGGCCGACCACTGCTTCATCCCGCTCGATGCAAAGGTCGTGTTCGAGTTTTTTCAACCCACCCTGGAAGCCAAGCCTTTTGACCCCGAAACAAAGGTCAAAGTGGGGCATATTAAATTCTATACCGCTGAAGCTCCGCAAGAGAAAGGGGATGTCAAAGGCGGCGCCATAAAACGTTATAAGACATTTATACTGAGACAGTTCTTTCTGGATGTTTTCTGCTGTGAGATTTTCGCCCCGCACAAAGCATTTGTAGTCATACCCGTCGTAAAGACCTACAACCGTTACGTAGCCTCCGCTGTTCGGCTGGAACCCATTCGTTTCAATATCAAGGCAGACAGCGTCTTTTTTAAAGGAATCATAGAGCCTCCAGTGTTCCCGGCGTTTCAGTTTTCTGCTGAAATATCCGGCGTTGCCTGCCTCAAGTTCGGCTTTGTGCTTTATGAGGCTCTCGTCAAAACTCCTCTTTCTCTCGCTGCTGAACCCCAGCAAATGGGCAGCATCCGTGAAGTCCTCCCAGGTCAAAATGCCCTCTTTCCAGAGCCGTTTCTCAAGTTTTTCCCCGATCCCTTCAAGGATGCAGAAAGTATTTCTAATCATTATACAGTCATTTCTTTTCCTGGAGCCGTAACAACCCCACCTCAAAAATATCTTTTTCCATACCGATTGGTAACACTATCATACAATAAATCCATAAAACAAAGCACGCAAGCGTTCAGCCGTCAGCATTAAGCTGTCAGCGACGAACACAATTTGCACTGCCTTAAAAAAGCCAAGGGGCCACAAGCATGCTACCTTCAGCCAGTTTTTGCTGATAGCTGACCGCTGATAGCTGAACCATCAGCAAATTACAACTTCAATCACAATCTCCACCCCCGGTCCCATCAGCCCTGGCCTTGTACATCTCATTCAATTCAGCTGTGTATTCACCTTTTTCATCGTAGATAAAAAGAGGCCTTTCCACCTTAAGACCCGGCCGGCCGTCCTTAACAGCATCTATCAGCACTATCTTGGAGCCTGTCTTCGGATCATTATGCACGAACCTGGTCCTCTTCGGCTCCAGCCGGTTTCTTCTGAGGAGATCGATAACCTCGAGGAGCCTTTCAGGATGAAATATCATCGTAAACCTGCCGTGCGCCTTCAGGAGATGCGAAGCAGCCCCTGCCAGGTCCGCGAACTCCAGGCGCAGTTCGTGTCTTGCCACAGCCTTTTCCTCACCATTGCTGAGGCAGCCGGTTTCCGGCTTTCTGAAAGGCGGGTTGGAAACCACCAGGTCATATGAACGCGGCTGAGCTGTCTCCTTCATGTCTTTTATGTCAGCCAGAAGCACTTCAACCCGTTCTTCCATATTGTTCAGGATGATATTCCTTTTTGCAAGAGCGTATAAGGATTTCTGGAGTTCCACAAGCAGTACCTTTGCCCCGGGATATTTCCTGGCCAGCAGCAGGCCGATGATCCCTGAGCCTGTCCCGAGATCAGCGATGGTTTCCGCGTGCCTGACATTCACAAAAGAAGAGAGCAGAAGCGCGTCAACAGAGAACCTGTAACCCTGCTTGTGCTGGTATACCTTTATATCCCGGATACCGTCGAGGGTCGTTTCTGTCTCAGACCGCATTGAAAACCTCCAGTCTGGAGGGCAGCTCCGTCATGCTGTCTATAATAAAGTCCGCGTCCTTAAGAAGGCTTGCGTCCCTGAAACCGTATGACACAGCCACTGTCTTCACACCAGCGGCCCTGCCTGCCTCTATATCAAAATTGCTGTCGCCGACAATAACAGCCTCAGCAGGCCCGCAGCCCACTTTTTTCAGCATCTCCAGGACAGGCACTGGCGAAGGTTTTTTTTCCGGAACACTGTCACTGCCCCAGATAAAGTCAAAATAAGCCGAGAGTTCCAGTCCTTCCAGCAACCGCTTTGAGAGATCTGTCCGCTTATTGGAGATCACCGCCCTCCTGTAATCTCCAAGCATCTCAAGAGTCGAGCGGACCCCGGGATACACAGTAGAGAAGTCATTGAGATGAGCGCTGTAGTAGTCCAGGAACCTGTTCAGGACATCGTTCTTCCGGTCTGTCTCAGACTGACCGACCAGCTTACTGATAAGGCTGGTGATGCCTTCTCCCACCAGGCTGATCGTTTTAGTGACCGTCATTTTTTCAAGACCATATGGTCCGATCGCGTAATTGAGGGCATTCGTTATATCGACGCTGGAGTCCACGAGCGTCCCGTCAAGGTCGAAGATTATCAGTTTGATTTTCATAGATATCTATATTAGCAGACTTGCGGGGGTTGTTTCGATGAAGTTAGAAAGGGCAGTTTACTCGCGCAAAGGCGCAAAGGTCGCAGAGAAATTCAAATACTTATAGAAAGAAAGGGTAGAACAAGTAAAAAAAAATGGGTTGGGTTAGATAATTGCCTGGTTCTACTTTGCGCTCTTTGCGCCTCTGCGCGAAACTGCTTTTTTAGAGCGAAAGATGGAAAGAACCTTATCTCAGCAGTTTACCGTCCAGGAAAAGACCGGTGATAATTCCCTTGCCGTCTTTTCTAAGGGAAACTTCAACCTTCAGGTTATTTACATTTCTAAAGGCCTCTATCGCCCTCCCTTTTCCCTCTTCAACAAAATAACTCTCGATGCCATAGTCGATCCTGAGTTGTTTGGTCTTTGTCTCCCTGATATCGCTGACCACGCCGGAAACGCTCTTCCCTGCGCTGCACTTCGGCTTGTATGCAGCATCTTCCTTATAAAAATGCATTACAGAATTTCTCTCGCCTAAACAGAAGGTTGCACGGTCGCCCTTGTCAACCCCTGAAAACCAGGGAGGCGCAAAACTCTGTGTTTTGCCTGCATCATCCCGCAGCAGGACCTTCCATTTCGATAACTGCAGTTCAGCCCCTGCCCTGCCCTGGATAAATTTACCTTCCGCGGGAGGCTTTCTGCTGACTGCGGAGGCCCTGTATATATTGTCCGGCCCTTTTTCAAGGAGCACATATATTCGTTCCCCCGGTCTGAATTTTTCAGCTGTCCCGAGAGCCTGAAGGTCCAGGCTGCTGATATCATAATTCAAGGTCACGTAATCTCCCCTGAAGATGTCCCTTGGATCCACGGTTTCGGTCTCCAGCAGGACCCTCTCGCCGGTTGCGACCCAATATTGGCGGTAGGCGATTATTCCGGCAAGCAGCAGGACCTGGAACACGACTATGAATATGAACTTTCTCCTCATCAATCATTCTCCAGGATATGGAAGGACGCCAGGACTTTCTTTCGCTTCTTTTCCAGCAGGACGCCTCCGATGAGCAGCATAAGCCCGCCGATAATAAAAAAAAGGGAGCGCGGCAGGAGCTTCCAGAAAAAATCAAAGTACCTCGCAAAGACATCCAGCACAAAGAAAAGCAGGCCGATATTGATATATGCGGGATAGCGCCTGATATAACCGAGGATTATGGTCCCAGTGATAATCAGCGCAAAGACAATATTTGCTGTGAAAGTCATAAGGTTAAACGTGTCGCTTGCTCTCATCTGCCCATGACTGTTATAGGATATCCCTGTAAAGAATAGTGACAGCAGAAGTGCCGACGCCAGGAGGAGAGTCAGGGCAGCAGCCTCCTCACCCCATGCTTTTTCTTTTTCTCCTGCCCGGGCAGAGATGGCTCCGGATATGGTAAAAAGCCCAACTATTCCGATATAAAATGGGGCGAGTTCTGCGGCCCCGAGTCTCGTCCTGTAGATATCAAAGGTCAAAACATAGGCCATGGAATACGCAGTCAGCATGCCTACCACGATGTAGGGGCCGGACAAATCCCTGAGTGAAAGGAGCCGCCTGTGCATCAGACCGATCGTCCAGAGAGAAATTCCTGCCATAAGATAAAGGGTAATGTACGGCATAATATTTCCAAAGTATGCGGATTCCGGTATCCAAAAGCCTGCCTCCATGCCGAGCCATATCAGCAAATCGATAAGCGCCAGCGCCAGGACATTCGTGTATCTGAAGAGATACGCCAGAGGCAGTATCCCAAGTCCCCAGAGCAGGGGTCCGTTAGGATAATGGACGATTATATGGTATATCTGGGCGATAAGGAATATGCCTGCTCCGAAGATTATGGAAGCGAGAAATATCAGCGCCCCGCCGACCGTTGGATAACTCTTCTTCTCATAGCCGAGATAAAAGCCCAGACCATAGCAGGTAAGCATGGAAGAGAAGATCATGAACAGTTTGCCCCACCTGGGGATCTCGGCCCAGTTCGAGGCGATGAACAGGATAATGCCGGCGCCTATGAGGACAGCCCCCAGCATCGAAACAGTCGTGATCAGTCTGCCCGGACCTGCTGTTTCGTCGGCCTCTTCGAGGACCTGGTATCTGGAGAGCAGACGCTCTTTCTGTTCAGCGCTGATGATACCTTCCTCAAGCCAGAGCTCTAACTCCTCCTTCAGCCGCTTCTCAAAAAGAATATCATTTTCATGAAAGGACATGATGCCTTGATTTATAGCACAACCCTTCCCTTAAAACAAGGGCCTCAAACGCCCTTACCCAATACAGAGCCTTTACCGCAGAGGGCGCAGAGGGCACAAAGGTTTCAAAGAAGAACAAAGACTTGAAATGGAAAAGTCATCCACTATTATTATGAGCCAGATTTTTCCACAAACTCCATGGTTTGCCTCTGCGTTCTCTGCGCCCTCTGCAGTGAATGTCTTTGGTCACCTGTCTTTTCCTCTTAAAACTATTCCTTCATGTCATCGCCGGCTGTTACGACTTTTTCAGTGCGTCCTTCATGCCTGCTGAATTCAGCTATAAGCTCGAGCATCTCTTCTGAGGTCCTTGCCCTGAAGGCACGCTCTTTCAGGGGCTTCACCTCACGGAACCCCTTTATGTACCAGGCGAAGAACTTTCTGAAGAGCACCGGCGCTATCACAGGGCCGTGGCAGGCAGCAATCGCCCTCAGGTGTTCGGCCATAACATCAGCCACCTCAAAAATGTCCGGTCTTGGGGGGATCACGCCGGTTTCAAGAAATCCGGCTGTCTCCCTGAAAATCCAGGGGTTCCCGAGGGCGCCGCGGGCGATGGCAACACCTTCGCACCCTGTCTCATCGAACATTTTCTTTACATGCAGTGGAGAAAAAACATCTCCGCTTCCGATGACAGGTATATCCAGGGCTTCCTTAACCTCTCTGATTACATTATAATCAACCGTGCCGCTGTAGGCCTGTTTCCGTGTCCTGCCGTGGATGAACAGGGCCTTTATCCCCGCATCCTGAGCGTAGAGGGCCACCTCCCTGGCATTTACCGACCCTTCATCCCAGCCTGCCCTGATCTTCACAGTCACCGGCGTATCAGTATGCCCAACAATGGCCTTCAGCATCTGACCCAACTTGCGGGGCTCTTTCATCATGCCAGCACCCTCGCCTTTGGACGCCACCTTTGACACCGGACAGGCCGCGTTAAAATCAATGACCTCGTAGTCATTCTTCTGGATAATATCCAGTGCCCTCAGGACGAACTCCTCTTCATTGCCCAGGAGCTGGATGCCCAGGGGCCGGTCCTCAGGACGCGTGGAGATCATCTTCTCCGTCTTTTTGTTCCCGTAGACAAGGCCCTTGGCGCTGATCATCTCGATAAAGGCGAGCTCGCAGCCGAGCCCGCGGCATACCATCCTGTAAGGCATGTCAGTGATCCCTGCCATGGGAGCAAGGACAAGGGGATATTTGAGGGACAATGTTCCGATCTTCAGCATAGGATATTTTAACCTAAATTGTAGCAAAGACTGGGAAACCAACCTCATCCCCATCCTTTTAAATCCCCTCCCTGGAGGGGTGGCCGTCAGGCCGGGGTGGGTTCACAATTCCTCGTAGGGAGTTGTTTCAAAGTGGCATCAGAATTTGTACCGCAGTCCTGCCTCGAACCATCTGCCTGAGTTCTTGTAAGGATCGTTCCAGTACTGTGAGCCGTTAAAAATGTTATGGGCCGTAAGAAAGACATCCAGGGCTCGGTCCTCTTTTTTGAATATCGTCTTTATGATATTGGCGTCGACAATGAAAGAGCTATACTTTGCGTTGCTGGAAATAGGCAGGTTCCACCACACATACCTGCCGTGGACTAAGGCCCTCAGCGACTTTTCATCATCGTATTTTATCTCGGCGTCATAGGTATAGTCCGGCCACTCAAGGATGTCACGACCGGTATCGAGGTCCTCAGAATCCACAAACGTAGCGGCAGCAGAGAACGTGAAATTATAAAATTTCATCGACCTCAGCGCCAACTCAAATCCTTGTCTTCTGACCTTGTCCTCATTGACAGTTGTCCATGTGCCTGCGTCCACGTCAATGTCCTTATCCACCATAGCATCACGGATTTCATGTCTGAATACATTCGCCTTCACCCATACGTATTTAAGAACTCCGCTCTCTATCCCTGCCTGGTATGACCAGACAGTCTCGGGCTTGAGATCAGGATTATGCCTATACCATTCACTGTCGGTGTCGGTTGCACCCAGCACGGGCAGATGAAAACCCCTTGCCACGCTCGCCCTTAAAATGGTCTTGTCTCCGAGTTCGTAGGTAATGCCGAGGCTCGGGCTCCAGAAATCATCGTCCCTGTCTGTATAGTCATAGCGCAGACCAGGGGTGATCCATAACTTATTCAAAGTAATGGTGTCGTTTACATAAACTGCAAAGATATTCAGTTTCGGCGGGTCAGGATAATTGTCTCCAAAGACCTCTTTATAGTCGTAGTCAGATCCGAAGACAATATTATGCCTTCCCGTCCTCCAGTTGAGTTTCGCGGTCGCCCCGTATTTGCGAAAGTCCTCAAGGGCAATCGCCTTATCGTCAGTGCTGATGACCTCACTAGTCCAATACATCCAGAGCCGCTCCGCCCTCAGAGAAATATCCAGATCCAGGCCTTCCGAAAGTCGGGTCTTCAGATCCAAAGTCGCCAGGTAGTTTTCCTCCTTGTCCTTTAAAAAGAGGTCCCAGGCGCGAAAATCACCCAATTCTCTTTTGACCCAGTTATAAAAACCGGAGAAACTCAGTCTTGTCCTTTCTGTAAGGTCATAACTCAGCTTAAGGAAAAGGTAATCCGTCGCAGCATCCTCAGCAGGCCGAAGCCCGTCCGTCTCCAGTCTGCCGGCATAAAGATAATAGCCAAGGCCGGACTTGTTGCCGGTCAGCTCCGCTCTCAGATCCATAGTGCCTCTTTCACCGTAGGAACCCGAGACCATCCCGCCCGGCGCAGTGGAGTCCCTCGGAGATTTTGTAATTACGTTGATAACGCCGCCAAGGGACGAACCCCATGCTGATGAGGCAGGGCCTTTGATAACCTCGACTTTATCTATGATCTGAGCAGGTATAAGAGAAAGGTCGCCAAAATCGCCCGCAGTGTTGATAGCCACACCATCAAGCATAACCACGACATGTTCAAAAGACGACCCCTGAATGCTTGGCCCGGCTATAACAGTAGGACTTCCGCCTCCGAACTGGACCACAACGCCGTTGACCGTGTTGAGCACATCTGCAAGCGTATGCGCATTCATGAGTTCGATTTCCGCTGCAGTCACAACCTCAACGTTTTCAGCGACGTGGCTTATGGACTTGAGGCTCCTTGTGGTCGAGACAACGTAGAGTTCCTCCTCGTCAAAGTACATGAGAAGGACCTTCCTCTCCTCTTCAGACATCTTCATAAACTCCTTCGTGTCCTCTTCGGACATGGCAGGGGCGGATGTGGCAAAAGGGAGAATAAAGACCATCAGCAGGATAACAATAACAATTCTTCTAAAAACCATGCTCCTCACAATATCTAATTTTATACACTAATTTATTTAAATTTCAGAAGTATACGAAATAACGGCTAATTTTGTCTACGCAGTAAGAATAATTCGGACTTCACGAAGCACGAATTCCTGTATTATATTTGGCCTGTATTGTATTTTGATCTCATGGAAAGCGTCAATCCTACTTTGGTAGGGGAAAGGAACCCCTCCCAAGAGGGGACCTTGTCAATCTTTGATCCACCCCCGCAAAGCGGACTAATATCTTCAAATCCGTCCACAGACTTAAATCCCCTCCCTGGAGGGGTGGCCACAAGGCCGGGGTGGGTTGTCTTTGCACCTCTATCCCCGCATGGAGAGTTGGTACTATCGCAATTTCAGGTCACAAGGCCGTATTTCATGTCCTGTTTGACCAAGGCCTCCAGGCATGCATCATAATAGGGCTTCCGGCAATCAACACCGTCCATATTCCCATCGCGGACGAATTTCATGTAGCGGCAGCCGCCGAAGCAAAGAGGCAAATAGGCGCAGTCGAAGCATTCTTCATTTTTCCAGTTATCAAGATTATGAGATTTTCTGAAGTCCCTTATCCCTGTTCTGATATCACCGACCTTGAACTCTTCCCTGCCGATCATGCCCGGGCACTTGTAGACATCGCCGTTATAGTTAATCAGATAATTATTCCGGTACTCCATCATGCAAAGTCCCGGCGACGTCTTTGAAAAGCGGTATCCACTCTTAAGTATCTTCTCCCTTAGATGAAGAAACGCCTCTGTGAGCCAGGCCTCATTTATCGTCGTGCACCCATCATGGAAATCAGGCGGTCCAAAATCCGGTCTTTCCTGCGCTATGGGTGAAAACTGGACAGACTTGATCTTCCCGGGACCGAGTCCGTTTCTCAGAAGATATGAGAGGAGCTTTGGGAATTCCATATAGTGGGTCCCCGAATAATTGCCAACCAGGCAAATCTTTATCATCCCCCGAACATCCTTCACATTTCTAATTATCGCATCGAAGCTCCCGCTGCCTGTCCTGTATGGCCTGAAGCTGTTATGTATTTGACGCGGTCCGTCTATTGTGACCTGTGCTTCTTTGAGACCGAGTGGCTTGAGCATCCTCACGGTTTCTTTAGTCAGAAGAGTACCGTTGCTGACAAAGTATGTTTTAAAGAGAATCCCCCGTCGCTCTGAGAAGGGCTTAAGCTTTTGAGAAATATAAATGATAAGCTCCCTGCTCAAGAGCGGTTCGCCCCCATAGAAGGTTATGAGCAATTCACTGAAATCTCTATTGCTCCGGACCGCCTTTTTTACAAAGCCGATGAAATCGTCCGCAGTCTGCTTCGTCATATAAAAGCGGCCCTTTCTTGTGCCCTCGAAACAGTATTTGCATGCCAGATTGCAATCAAGGTTCATAACAAGCTTTATGTTCAGGGTCTTGTTGAGTCCATTGAGGTCATCGACGAACTTCAGGAGTTCTTCCTTTTCCTTCAATGGGTCATTTATCAGGAAACCCATCTTCTTAAGGATAGTTTTGTCAGAGTTAGAAAGCCTGTCAGACGAAAAATCTTCAGCAACCGTCCCAGGCATTTCCGCTATCGCGGCGTTTTTTGTTGAATAAAGAAGTGTGTTTTGGGAGGTCTTTCCCGAAAGGTAGATCTTGCAGTATCTTGAGAGGAGCATATCCGTATCGAGTAGGCGGGGGCGTTAGCCCCTGCCTCTCACGTAAAAGATTACCTTGGGGTCGATTGTTGGCCAACCTTGCAACACATTGCTGCAGCCAACTTCTTCTTTGAAACAGCCTTGCTGACCGACTTCACAGTTTTCTTCTTTGTCACTGCCATCCTTAACCTCCCGGAACAAAGATATTAGCCCTTGAAAAGGGCCCAGTCATCAAAAGCTGTATCTAAGGCCCCCCTCAATCCAACGCCCTGGGTTTTTTACAAAACTATCGGTATAACTTGCCCCGTTCAGAATATTATGTGCAGTGAAGAAGGTCTCAAGCTTTGTAGTTTTTGTCTTGATTATTTCCTTTATGATATTAAAGTCCATAATGAATCCGTCATATCTCGCGTCCCAGAACATAGGCAAATCCCACCACATATAATGTCCCTGGAGTATAGCCCTGAGGTCCTTTGCTTCATAAGTGACTGATGTATTAAAACCATAGGCCTTGGTAACTTCAAACTGCTTGTCAGTAGTAAAATTAAGGAGCTTTATCCTTTCATAGTTGGCGCCTCCCTGGAAGGTGAAGCCATTATATTTCTTTGTTGAAATTTGAATCTCCCCGCCCGTCGCCCTTGCCTCTCCGGCATTGACACGAGTCAACACACCGCCACTCAGATTTTTGTCAAGGATCATATCATCTATATCGTGAATAAACAGCGTTAGCTTCGTCCTAATTACATCAAGTATATTCGCCTCAATTCCGCCTTGATAAGACCACATCGTCTCAGGCTCCAGATCATCGTTGCCTTCAAAGCTAGCCGAATCATTGAAGTCAGAAATCAAAGGGTCATTAAAACCTCTTGAGACGTCCGCCCTAAGGAGTATGTCTTTTGAGGCCATCCAGGTCATGCCCAAACTTGGGCTGATAATACTCCCGCCTATATTTGTGTCGTCGTATCTAAGACCGGGGGTAATACCAAACGCTCCGATATTTATCGTGTCATTAACATAAAAGGCATAATTTCTCTGGATCAGGTCTTCACCCGGATTAAGTTCCCACTTAAACTTTCCATAAAATATATCCGTACCAGCGACAATCGTATGCTGCCCTGCCCTCCAGTTGAGGCTGCCGTTGATACCATATTTGTCAAAGCTCTCACTCGCATCCCACAACCTGGGGGACCCGCCAAAGGCTTCATATACAGTGTCATTTTGAAAATACATCCATCCGGCCAGGTTGAGGTCTACATTAGGACTAAGCGCGCTTGTTACTGCAGCCCTGCCATATATATTCTCGTTGATCCCGGAATGAAAAATATTCACCCCGAGCGGTATATAATCCCATTGAATTGCATCTCCTTTGTGATAAAAAAATGACAAGTCAATATTTGTCTTTTTCCCGGCGTCAATCGATACCTTGGTAAAAAGGTTGTTGTGCCAGAACTCATGCCCGTTGATGAGGCCGTCGGAGTTAAGTGTGCCACCGTAAAGGTAAATGCCGATATTGCCACTTCTGCCGTATAATTCTGCCCTCAGATCCGAAGTGGTCCGCTCACCCCCTGAAGCATACAAATTCCCGCCGATGTGGTCGCCGGCCCCCGCTGATTTAGTTATGATATTGATGACGCCGCCGAACGAGGAACCCCAGGCAGAGGACGCAGGCCCTTTTATGATTTCGATTCTTTCG
>CAVTHB010000002.1:0-329434 GCA_963734475.1 uncultured Nitrospira sp. | reverse complement strand
ATTTCATCCTCTTATTAAACGAGAGGACAAATATCTATTCCTCAAAGGTACTATAGAGATGAGGCTCCACATAAGTCTCGATAATTTCACGAGCGCTTACTATCCCGACGAGTTTTTTACCTTTGACAATGGGAATGACAGAATAATTATTTTCAAACATAATCTTGGCGAGATCATCAAGCGACATATCCCGATCCGCAGTTATCGGCGTCCTGGACATGATCTGCTCAGCGGAAATTTTATCAATTTCTGAACCCTTTTCTTTGGCCGCCTTCAGAATATCACACATGCTTACAATCCCTATGACTTCCGCTTGTTCATTGATTACAGGAATCCCAGGGCAGCCGCTTGCCATCATTTTATAGACAACTTCTCGCCCCGTAGAATTCTTCAAAACTGCTGTCCTTTTACACATTATATACTTCGCACGTATCATTTCTCTCTGCTCCTTTTCAAAATTATTATCTTCCTCAAAGGGAAGATTTCTAATCATTAGATTAATGATATTGCAAGAGGCACACTACTGTCAAGCAGTTTCGCAACAAGCAATACAGATCTCCGGAGCTGTTTTCAGGCAGAAGAGCTAAAGCACCGTTGGCTGTATCCGTTGCAAATTACGTTGGACTATATATAATGAAGGTCAGAGGGAGAGTTTCGATGGTGTAATCCTGAAGAAATAACTGCGGATAAGGCTACACGCGGCATTAAAGAGGACAAGGCCCAGTGCGATAACAAAGGACAAATAAATGTTAATCAGTCTCACGAAAAAGATAGAAAAATGCGGCGCGTTGGAGTTTGTTTTGCTCTTCACGGTTTTGGCGGAGATCCTTACTGCTTTCCTGAATACATTGTTAAGCAGAATATTCTGGGGCAAGATATCTCCTGATTTACTTGTCATAGGCTCTGTGGATGCCCTGATAGTCAGTCTTGTCGTTTCCTCCATAGGCATTTATTTAATAAAAAAGAACGCGAACCTTATGGCGATGAATCAACGCCTTCTTGACGAAATGAAGGGGCGTGAACAGGCTGAGGAGGCGCTGCAGTTGGCCCGTTTTACAGTGGAAAAGGCCGGTGATGCTGTTTACTGGCTGGACTCAAAGGCCCGGATCATAGACGTGAACGAGACTGCCTGCAACATGTTGGGGTATAGCCGCGAGGATTTGCTAAAACTGACTGTGTTCGACATCGATCCTGACTTTTCAGCTGAGCAATGGACAAAAGCCTGGGAGGCTGTCAGGATAAAAGGCAAGAATACGATCGAGACCAGGCATCGCACCAGGGACGGCCGGATTATACCGGTGGAAATCATGGCCAACTACCTCAACCTGGGCGGCATGGAACTTGACTGTGCATTTGCCCGGGACATCTCGGAGCGCAGGCAGATAGAGGAGACGCTGCGTAAAAGTGAGAGCCGATACCGGGCCATTGTTGAGAACCAGGCGGAGTTCGTGGTGCGCTACATGTCGGGCGGGATTCTGACATATATCAACGACACGTTTTGCAGATATCTCAAGACGGAGCGGGCTGATCTCATCGGGAAGTCCTATTATACTTACATTCATGCGGAGGACCGGGCCGCTTTTATCAGACAAATCGAATACCTTGGAGTCAATAATCCGTCTATGGTTGCAGAGGCCCGCGTCGTGCTGATGGATGGCCGTGTAACGTGGCATAAATGGACGCACAGTGCAATCTTTGACAAAGGGAACAATATTGTCGAATACCAGGCCACCGGCAGGGACATCACTGCCGGCAAGATGGCAAAAGAGGCGCTGAGACAGAGCGAAGAGAAGTACAAGTTTCTGGTCGAAACTACTAACACCGGTTTTGTGATCATCGACAGCATCGGGCACGTAGTAGACGCGAATCAGGAATACGCAAGGTTGACCGGTCATGAGACTCCGGATGAGATACTCGGCAGAAGCGTGGTCGAATGGACAGCCGAATACGATCTTGAGCGCAATGTCGAAGAAGTGAGAAAGTGCGCTGAAACCGGGCATGTCCGGAACCTTCTGATTGACTATGTGAGCAGGGACGGCAGGATCACCCCTGTGGAAATAAACGCTGATGTCATGCATTTCGATGATTCGGTCAGGATCTATACCCTGTGCAGGGACATATCCGAGCGGCGTTTTCTTGAGGAGGAGCATCTCAAAAACCAGAAACTGGAGTCTCTTGGCATACTCGCGGGAGGACTCGCGCACGATTTCAACAATCTACTGATGGGCATCATGGGCAATCTCTCTGTTGCGAAGATGTATGTGGAAGAAAAGGGTAAGGTTTATGAAAGGCTGGAAGAGGCCGAGAAGGCCTCAGAGAGGGCAAGAGAACTGACCCGGCAGCTGCTCACATTCGCCAGCGGGGGAGAACCGGTGAAAGAGGTGGCCTCTGTTGTGAAAGTCGTCAAAGAGATGTCAAAATTTGCTTTGCTGGGCTCTAATGTGGCGTGCAAGCTATCTGTTGATGATGATATCTGGAGCGCCTATATGGACAGCGGACAGATAAGTCAGGTGATCAACAATCTGATCATCAATGCAAAACAGGCGATGCCAGAGGGCGGCTCTATTGATATATCCTGTGAAAACTTGATTGTGGAACGCGAAACAGCGCTTCCTCTGCGAGAAGGGAAATATATAAAGATATCAATGAGGGACAGCGGTATCGGCATACCGCGGGAGTATCTTGCTAAAATATTTGATCCCTATTTTACGACAAAAGAAAAAGGAAGAGGCCTGGGACTTGCCTCATGCTACTCTATAATGAAGAAGCATCAGGGGCACATTGAAGTTGCATCCGAAGCCGGCAGAGGGGCTACATTTACCCTCTATCTCCCCGCCATGGAGAAGAAGCCTGTTGAACAGGAGTCCAGGCAAGTCGGGCTTCGTAAAAGGCAGGGCAGGATTATGGTCATGGATGATGAGCAGATGGTCAGGGACGTAGTCGGCGAAATGCTGAAGAAGCTTGGATACAAGGTCTGCCTGACAAAGGATGGCCGGGAGGCGATCGAGAAGTTCGAAGAGGCAAGGGCCGGTGGAGAGCCCTTTGATGCAGTTATAATGGACCTCACTATCCCCGGAGGGATGGGTGGCAGGGAAGCAGTAAAGGAACTGCTCAGGATAGATCCTCAGGTGAAAGCGATCGTCTCCAGCGGCTACGCCAATGACCCGATCACCGCGAATTACAGGGAATATGGATTTATAGAAGTCCTGGCAAAACCTTACAAGATGGAACATCTGGACAGCATTGTCGAGAAAGTGCTCTCTTCCCAATCATAACGTCCTGCCCCATATTATTTATTGAGAAGCTTCTATCCCTCTTTGTCAGCCGATGTCCCGGGAACTTGGTGGATCCTGTTGCTTGACAATGAAACTGCTCAAGTGGTAATTTCAAAGGTTATGAGTAAAGATTATAAGGATACATTAAATCTTCCCACTACAGACTTCCCGATGAAGGCTAACCTTTCGCAGAGGGAGCCTGAAATGCTGAAGGCATGGGATGAAAAGCGGGTTTATCAGAAGATACAGGAAAAGAATAAAACAAAACCCTCCTATATCCTTCATGACGGCCCGCCTTACGCAAACGGTCATATACACATGGGCCATGCCCTGAACAAGATACTGAAAGACATCATTGTCAAGTATAAGACTATGAAGGGGTTCTACGCCCCTTACGTTCCCGGCTGGGACTGCCACGGACTGCCGATCGAACTTCAGGTGGACAAAAACCTGGGGGACAAAAAGGACAAGGTCGACATTATCGAAAAAAGAAGACTCTGCAAGGAATACGCGGCTGAGTTTGTCGGCATACAGAGGGATGAATTCAAGAGGCTCGGCGTATTCGGCGATTGGGAAAAACCCTACCTTACAATGACCTTTGGCTACGAGGCAGCGATAGTCAGGGAATTCAACAGCTTTGTCAGGGATAAATATGTGGAGAGAAGGAAAAAGCCCGTTCACTGGTGTCCCTCCTGTGTGACTGCCCTTGCGGAGGCGGAGGTGGAATACGCGGACAAGGAGTCGCCTTCGGTATTCGTGAAGTTCGGGCTTGACGATGATAATACAGGGAAATATTTTCCCACTCTGAAAGGCAAAAAGGTGTTTGTCATAATATGGACGACAACACCCTGGACGCTCCCCGCGAACCTTGCTTTGGCCTTCCATCCGGACCTTGAATACGCTGCTGTCGAGCAGGGTGATGAGGTCTATGTAGTTGCTGAAGGCAGGCTCGGGCCGCTTAAGGAAAGGATAAGGCTTGAGGGGAAGACGGTTGCAAAGGTGCTGGGGAAAGACCTCGAAGGCCTGAAGGCAGACCATCCCTTCCTGGACAGAAAAGCACAGGCTGTCCTCGGGGATTTTGTCTCTCTCGAAGAAGGCACAGGAGTTGTGCATATTGCTCCGGGCCATGGCGAGGACGACTATCAGACAGGCCTGAAGTACGGGCTTGAGATCTATGCTCCTGTGGATGACAGGGGGAAGTTCACAAAGCAGGCAGGCGAGCTTGAAGGACAGTTTGTATTCAAGGCGAACGCACTGATAATAGAGATGCTGAAGAACAGGGACCGGCTGATAAAAGAGGAGAAGATATCACACTCTTATCCCCATTGCTGGAGATGCAAAAAGCCGGTCATATTCCGTGCGACTGAGCAATGGTTTATCTCTGTTGAGCACAACGACCTGAGAAAAAAATGTCTTGAAGAGATCAGCAGGGTGGACTTTGTCCCGAAATGGGGCAGGGAGAGGATATACGGCATGGTCTCGAACAGGCCTGACTGGTGTGTCTCCCGCCAGAGGAGCTGGGGCGTCCCGATCACTATCATCAAGTGCAGCGACTGCGGAGAGTTTGTCGATGACCCGGTTGTACTCGACGGTATCGTCAGGCTTGTTGAAGAGAACGGGGCTGACATATGGTTCCTAAAGGAGGCCGAAGAGTTCCTTCCCCCGGGATATGCCTGCAAAAAATGCGGACATAATAAATTTTCGAAGGAAAAAGACATCCTCGATGTATGGTTCGATTCAGGCGTCAGCCATGCGGCTGTTATGGAGAAGGACGAAAGGCTGACCTGGCCTGCGGACATGTACCTCGAGGGGAGTGACCAGCACCGTGGCTGGTTCCAGAGCTCCCTGCTCGCGTCTGTTGGTACGCGGGGGAAGGCCCCTTACAGGACCGTCCTGACACACGGCTTTGTTGTCGACGGCTCGGGCAAGAAGATGTCGAAGTCCCTCGGGAATGTAATTGCCCCCCAGGAGATCATCAAGAACTTCGGAGCCGAGATACTGCGCATCTGGGTTTCGGCTGAAGATTACAAGGACGATATCAGGATATCGAAGGAAATCCTGAACAGACTTACTGAAGCCTACAGGAAGATCAGGAATACGTGCAGGTTTTTGCTGGGGAATACCTATGACTTCGACCATAAGGACTACAGCGACAGTCTCCAGGAGATCGACAGGTGGGCGATGTCCAGGCTCCAGGGCCTGATCAGGAGGGTGACGAACTCCTACGAAAACTACGATTTCCATGAGGTCTTTCACGCGATACATAATTTCTGCGTCATCGACATGAGTTCCATATATCTGGATATCCTCAAGGACAGGCTCTATACAGCGAAGGCGGATTCGACTGAACGGCGGGCAAGCCAGTGGGTGCTTTTCGAGGTCCTTTCAGTCCTGACGGGCCTGATGGCCCCGGTGCTTTCTTTTACTGCCGAAGAGGTCTGGGGATATGTAACCAGGCAAAAAGGCGGGGGAAAAGACCCCAAGGCCGACGAATCAGTATTCTCCTCTTCGTTCCCTGAGATCCAGGAGAGGTTCCTCGACAGTGAACTTGAAGAGAGATGGAAAAAGCTTCTCAGTCTCCGGGCTGAGGTGAACAAGGCGCTCGAACTCAAGAGGGCTGAAAAGTTCATCGGGAACTCCCTTGAGGCCAGGCTCAGGATTTTTCTCCCGGAGGAATACAGGTCTCTTGCTGAATCCTATCTTGACTTTCTGCCCGCTTTTTTTCTGGTATCAACGCTGGAGCTGACCAGGGAAAGTTTGGACGGAGCGTATGAAGGCGCTGATATCCAGGGGCTGCAGGTTCTTGTTGAAAGGGCCTCGGGCAGCAAATGCCAGCGCTGCTGGAACTGGAGCGGGAGCGTCGGAAGCTTTACGGAAGCCCCGGAACTCTGCGACAGATGTTATAATGTTGTTCACCGGAAGTAGGTGCCTTAAGCAATGAAAAACAAGGTAGTTTACCCTCTTTGCATAATATCTTTCGTTGTCCTTTTTGACCAGATAACGAAATATTTTGCCAGGACCCTTATTCATCCCATGGAGTCGGTCGAACTGCTGCCTGTTCTGAATCTGGTGAACGTGCGCAATCAGGGGGCGGCCTTCGGCATGTTCAGCAGCCTCGGCAATAATTTTTTTATTGCCATTTCAATAGCGGCGATCGTCTTTATGCTCTGGGTGATTATCACTGCGAAGGAAGACTACCGCATATTTTCCCTGCTTGCGGGGGGCGCCATGGGGAACCTGATAGACAGGGCGAGGCTCGGATATGTCGTTGATTTTATAGATGTCACGGTTTCAGGCCGTCACTGGCCTGCCTTCAATGTTGCTGATTCAGCGCTTTCCCTGGGGATAGTTTTCGTGATGTTCAATCTGTTAATCAAGAGAAACTAGATGTTCCCCATATTGATTAAAATAGGACCGCTCACCATCCACACCTACGGGTTTCTCATCGCTATCGGGTTTCTGGTGGCCCTTACGCTTGCCGCCAGGGAAGCGAAGAGAGAGGATATCCCGAACGAAAATGTTATTGATGTCGGATTCTATGCCCTGCTTTCCGGCATAATCGGGGCGCGGCTTTTTTTTATTTTAACGAACCTGCAAAACTTTCTGGAACACCCGCTGGATATGGTGAAGATATGGGAAGGCGGCCTTGTCTTTTACGGGGGAGTGCTGTTTGCCTTGCCGACGGTCATATGGTTTGCTAAGAAAAAGGGGCTCCCCCTCTGGCAGACAGCGGACATCTGGGCGCCTTCGATAGCCATAGGCCATGCCATCGGCAGACTCGGCTGCTTCTGCGCCGGCTGCTGCTACGGAAAACCCGTGGAAGGTCTGCCCTGGGCTGTAACCTTTACCAACCCCGATTCCCTTGCGGTTCTCGGGACGCCGCTGCATCCGACCCAGCTTTATGAATCTGCCGCGGAATTCGTGAATTTTCTTGTACTCATTACCCTGAGGCGGCATCAATCTTTCAAGGGACAGCTCTTTCTGGTTTACATACTGAACTACTCGGTCATCAGGTCTGTTGTAGAGTTGTTCAGAGGCGACGAGGTGAGAGGGTTTCTATTCCCCGGGTTCTCGTACTCGCAGGCGATAAGCGTTGCCATGTTTGTAACGGCGCTTTCCTGTCTAATTATATTTAAGAAAAAAAAGGGCCGCTGATATTTTTCACTACACGACAAAAACCGGCATGACAAGAATATTAGCCTTAACACTCGCGCTCCTTTCCCTGGTTATTTTTTTCTGCAGCTGTTCATCTCATATAGATAAGCAAAAGTTCAGGGAGATCAGGAGTGCTGCAAAAGCGATCGACCTGGCTGTGGAAGACCCGACTTTGTCCTATGCCGGGTTCGGCGAGCTGTTGAAAAAACTTAATGATGAAATAGCCCGGACAAAGGTCTTGGTGAGTACGCCTGAAGAGAAGGGACTGCTTAATTCCTATGAAGAGCTTTTAGGGATGTATAAGGACAGCTCTGTCTTGTGGGAATACAAGGCCGGCTCTTCCCAATATGCCTGGATACCAAAAGGGCGGGTCTATGTGGATGCGGAGGTCAGAACGCTAGTGGAAAAGTATCATTTCCCCACTGAGTCCCATGTTGTTGAGCTCACCAATCACCATTGGGAGAGTATCTCTGCGGATTCGATCAAGGTCATTTGGGAAAAAGCGCACGAACATTTGAAGAAGCTTTAAGCAGGCTTGCCCGGGTCTTTCTTTCCTTTCGAAAGCGCTTTAATGTCAGCGAATATTTCCTCTATGCTCTGGTATCTGTCTTCCCTGACCTTCCGTATACAGCGAATAACCAGCTCATCGAGCCAGTCAGGAAGGTCTTGGATATGGTCGGCAACCCTTGTCGAGCCGAGGCCGTCGAGGCTTCCTGTCAGCATCTCATAGAGGATGACTCCCATTGAATATACGTCGGCCCTGACATCCGGCTCAAGACCCCTGGTCTTTTCCGGCGCGATGTAGGCGGAAGAGGGTTTTCTGTTAAGGAAGGCTACCGTATTCTGGCTGTCGACAGTGACATTGTCAGGCGCCAGGAGTCCGTAAGTTCTGCCGGCCTTATAGGCATCCTGAAGGGACCTGAGGATATGCAGCCACAGCTTTATACTGTTTTTCGGGTCTGTAGATCCGCTCCGGATGAAGCTTCTGAGCGTGGTCTTTCCGGCAAGGTCTTCTTCTTGCGCTGACAGAGGATTCAGGGCCTGGAGTCTTTCTCTTACATCCCTGTATGTAGGATCAGCCTTGTCTATCTCTCCGTATACTTCAAGCGCCTTCTCAGTTGCTCCTGCTTTTTCCAGTTTAAAGGCATATGTATAAAAATCGTGTATGGTGGAGGCGTCGGCCTGCTTGTCCCTGAGGGAGAGGCCGAACATCTCGGCCGCCTCTTTGGTCATGCCCTCCACTTCGAGGAGCCGGGCCGCATTCCTGTAGTCACCGGCCTCACGATAGGCCCTTACGGCCGCGAGGCGTCTGCCGGCCCTTTCCATCACGATCGCTGCATCGCGTTTTTGCCCTGCCTTGTCATATAGCCTGGCGGCGTCCTCAAATTCACCTTCTCTCATGGAGACCTGGGCGGAGTCTTCGATATTGCCGTCTTTCTCGTACATCTCCTTTGCCTTGGCGTTTTCTCCAAGCAGATCGTAGAGAGATGCAGCTTTTTTATAGTCATCGCCTTTTTCATAGAGCGCTGCCGCCTTTCTGCGGTCCCGGAGTTTGCTTTCGTATATGTTCGCGGCAGATACGAATTTTCCGGATTTCTCAAAGGCCTCGGCTTCTTTCTTATAATCTTGGAGAAGTGTTGTCTTCATCCTTTCTCCGATGGTGAGCCGGTAGATGGCCCTGAGGATAAAGAAGAGGGCTATTGCTATCGGGATGAGGAGCAGCAGAAACAGCGTGGAGATCCCGGTCTTTACCTGCTCCACCTGGGGAGAAGGGTTGAGACCTGTCTCTTCGACCAGGGGCAGTACGTATTTCAGCAGGATAGCAATAGGCTGTAAAGTGAACACTGTTCATCCTCTCGGGTCATAAAATATAATAGGTCAGCTGTCAGCCTTCAGCGGTCAGCTTTCAGCGAGTAAAGGTGAACAAAAGACCGCATAGAATGCTATATCGACCTCGTTCTGAGAGCTTCGTATTTCCCGTTTTTCGCTGACAGCCAATTGCTGACGGCTGAACGCTGCAATCAAGTAAACAACGCATACATAATATCATATTTGACGGACCGGGAAAATACTCTTTTCACCGCAGAGGGCGCGGAGGACGCAGAGAAGACAGCGGCTCGAGTTAAAAAGGAGGCTCACAAATTGGGTTGACTTGGTTTTGCACGGAACCCTTGATTTTTCTCTGCGATCTTTGCGCCCTCCGCGGTGAATTCTTACGAAATGCCTGGGGCGTTCTAAAGAGAAAGATAGGCCGCGGGATTCAGATCCAGACCGGCAAAGTCCTTTTTCAGAAAGTGATGATGTCCTGCCGCGGCGATCATGGCCGCATTATCGGTGCAGAGAGACACGGACGGGAAAAAGACCGCTACCCCTTTTTCCTCTCCCATCTCCAGCATCTTTTTCCTGAGCCCGCTGTTGGCGGACACCCCGCCGGAGAGAGTCACCTGTCTGAGCCATTTTTTCTTTACAGCCCACTCTGTTTTTCTGACAAGGACATCCACCACGGCCGCCTGAAAGGACGCTGCGATATCATGGAGGGGCTGCGAGTCCGGGGGTAAAGGGTTTTCCAGGAGATTTTCTTTCCTGAGAAAATGCAATACCGCTGTCTTAAGGCCGCTGAAACTGAAATCAAAACTCTCGGGAAGATATGCCCTCGGAAAATCTATGGCCTTCGGGTCTCCCTTTTCAGCCAGTCTGTCAATGACAGGGCCTCCGGGATAACCAAGGCCGAGGAGCTTGGAAACCTTGTCATAGGCCTCGCCCGCGGCATCATCCCGCGTCCTTCCGAGTTCGGTATATCTGCCGAAATCCTCCGCGATATGGAGACTGGTATGGCCTCCGGAGACGATGAGCGAGAGAAAGGGAAATTCAGGAGAAGGACTTTCGAGAAATACGGACAGCAGATGGCCCTCAAGATGGTTCACTGCTACAAGGGGAATATGGCTTGAATAGCATAACGCCTTGGCAAAGGAACAGCCGATGAGAAGAGAGCCGACCAGCCCCGGACCTTTACATACAGCCACAGCGGAAAGGTCGGTCAAGCGGACCCCCGCCTGTTTTATCGCCTCGTCAACAACAGGTATGATCATCTCGATATGTCTTCGCGAAGCGAGTTCCGGCACAATGCCGCCGTATCTGGCGTGGATATCGGACTGGCTGGATACGATGTTGGAGAGAATTCTCCTGCCGTCTTCCACTACAGATGCGGAGGTGTCGTCGCAGGAGGTGTCTATGCCGAGTATGAGCATGGGTTCTCTCTGCTAAGGGTTATACTCATATACATTCACGCCCTTAGGCAAAGAGAACTCAAAAGTAGAGTCTTTCAGTCCCGTGTTTATTTTGACGTCTTTCAGCGTGATCTCAATTACATTGGAAGCGCCGTCCTGGATAGTGAAGGACTTTATCGGGAAATCTTCATCAGAGAGGGTTATGGTGATGGACGTTATGTTGCCCAGTGGTTTTTTGGGAGTTAGCAGCAGACTGTTTCCCCTGCCGGAGATAGCGAACTCCTGCCTGATATTTCCGAAGCCGCTCAATAGCGCGACCGGTGTCTGACCATAGGTCTCCTTATCGAATTTGCCCTTATAGGCCTGCTTGTCCCCCTTTTTATATATAATTACAGTGTTATTTCCTATAAAGATGTCCTGGGCGGTTTTTCCGGTGTATACCCATTTCATCTTTAGCGGCTGTTTGATGAAAAACTCGCCTTTATAGCTGTTGGTCTGTTTAAGGTCCTTGATGGTGTTCTTCTGAGTAAAAGCGCCTTTCATATCTTTTATTTTTTCATACGCCTTCTGTATCTTCTCTATATTGTCGTCAACCCCGGATGAAATTGATAACGCAGGAAGGGCGAGGCCTGCCATGCATATGAACAATACCGCTGTGATGACTGTCCTGAAAAATGTTCTCTTCAATGTGTCCTCCTTATAAAATCTCTTGGTTTGCCGGCGCCCTTGGGCGGCCCTACTAGACCGTCGTCTTCCATCATCTCCATGATCCTGGCTGCCCTGTTGTATCCGATTTTAAACCTTCTCTGGATCGATGATATGGAGACCTCGCCTGCGGATTCTCCAAACTCAAGGGCCTTGTAATACATTTCGTCCCTTTCTTCATTCAACTCTTCAGCAGGCGGGGGTTCAGAAGGTATGGTTTCAAAGAAGGAGTAGTCGGGCGAAGCCTGCGCTTTGATAAATTTTGTAACAGCATGGATCTCCTCTTCTGTAACGAAGGCGCCATGAACGCGTGTGATCTTTGACCCCGGGAGCATCATCAGCATGTCGCCCTTGCCGAGCAGCTTCTCAGCTCCCTGGGAATCCAGTATCGTCCTTGAATCTATCTTCGAGAAGACCTGGAAAGATATCCTTGCCGGGAAATTGGCCTTGATGATCCCGGTAATAACGTCTACGGAAGGCCTCTGAGTAGCGATGATAAGATGGATGCCTGCCGCGCGGGCCATCTGCGCAAGCCGCGTGATTGAATCCTCCACTTCGCGCGAAGAAGCGAACATGAGGTCTGCCAGCTCATCGATGAATACCACGATATAAGGTATCTGCTCTTCGTCCGGGGAGCTCCGGTTGTAACTGTCGATGTTCCTCGCCCCTTTTTCCGCCAGCAGTCTGTATCTCCGCTCCATCTCGAAGACCATTTTTCTGAGGGCCTCTGCCGCCTGTTTCGGGTTTGTAATGACCGGGGCAACCAGATGGGGGATGTCCTCATATATAGAAAGCTCAAGAAGCTTCGGATCTATCATCAGCATTTTCACTTCTTTCGGGGACGCCTTGTAGAGTATGCTCATCACCATCGAGTTTATGGATACGCTCTTGCCCGCGCCGGTCGAACCGGCGACGAGCAGATGGGGCATCTTTGTCAGGTCCGCTATGATGGATTCGCCGCCGATATTTTTGCCGAGGGCAAGGGTGAGTTTGGACTGGCTCTTCCTGAAGATGTCGGAAGAGAGGATCTCCCTGAAAGAGACGATCTCCCTGAGATTGTTCGGAATCTCTATGCCTATGGTGTTCTTTCCGTGCATCGGTGAAACCCGGAGGCTCTGCGATTTCAGGGATAGCGCGAGGTCGTCCGCAAGCGAGACGACCTTGTTTATCTTCACTCCGGGGGCCGGCTCGAACTCATACATGGTTACTACAGGCCCCGGATTCACATGGGTGATCTTGCCTTCGACATCAAAGTCAGCGAGCTTGGACTCAAGCAGGGAGGAGTTTGAGAGCAGCTCTTCTTTTGACGGTCTTGCGAATGAAGCATCATAAGACTTCAGGAGCTCCACGGAAGGGAGTTCATACCCTTCTTTTGTGACAGTTTTCTGCTCTGGCGCAGGCCTTGGTCTTTTTACCGGCTCCGGCCGCTCAGGAGGCTCTGTGAAAACAGGTTCAGACGCCGGCTCTTTGGCCTCTTTAATCAGGATTTCATCTTCGAGGATCCCTTTTGCCGCTTCTTTTGGCTTATCTTTGACGATTGGCTTTTCCTTTCTCGGGCTCAAAGAGGTGAGCGGTACAGGAATGAGAAGGACGAGAGATGAGAGAAACAGAGACAAAGAGCATATATAGGCCCCCAGCGGAGACAGGTAATTCCTGAGCAATTGCGATAAGAAATGCCCTGTAATGCCTCCGGGACTGTTTTCCGTAGTTACGTTGAATGTCGACAGCAAAAGGGAAGACATGAGGGAAGCTGAAAAGATGAAAAGGACCGAGCCCAGCAGGTACACCTTATGTTTCTCCCTGCCAAGAAGCCTTCGGACCCCGTAAGCTGCCAGAAACACAGGGAGGGAATAGGCAGAGAAACCGATGAGCATTATGCTGAGGTCTGAAAGATATGCGCCTACAACACCGCCGTAGTTTTTGGCTGTAGACTGGGTGAAGGTGAAGAAAGAGGGGTCCCATTTGGCATAACTTATCAGACTTAAGACCAGATAAATGCTCAAAAAGACTGAGACAACTCCGAGTATCTCATCTTTTACCCTCTTCAGATCTTTAGCCATATCCCTGAAATTATAACAGCAGCGAGGAGAAATCGGTAATACACAAAGGCGTTTAAGGAATATTTTTTTAAATAGATCATCAGAAATTTTATTGCCGCAAACCCGGTGACTGCTGAGGCGGCAAAACCGACCATGAAGATATTGAGGTCATAGTGCGCGGTCCCGCTCATCATCTTTTTTGCATGCAGCAGCGCTGCGCCGGCGACGATCGGCGTGGAAAGCAGAAAGGAGAACCGTGCCGACGAGCTGCGGTCGAGACCCCTGAAGAGCCCCGCTGATATTGTGATGCCCGAGCGTGACACCCCGGGGACCAGTGCGACAGCCTGTGAGATGCCGATCACCACTGCATCTATGAGGTTCAGATTCTCCAGGCTTCTGTGTTTGAACATCTTTTCCGAGAGGAACATCACTATGCCGACCACCACCAGTGCGATGCAGATGATGTAAGGACTCCTGAGGGTCTCCTCAATAATGTCGTTGAAGAGGACCCCGGCGATCCCTGCGGGGACAGATGCCAGAAGGATCAGATAAAAAAGTCTGCGCTTGTGCCTCAGCATCTCGATCCAGTCCCTCCAGAAACAGAGGACAAGGGCCAAAAGCGTGCCTGCATGGAGGGCCACGTCGAAGGTAAGTGTGCTGAGGTCTCCGCCCCATTTAAAAAACCAGGGCAACAGGACCAGATGGGCTGTGCTGCTGACAGGAAGAAACTCTGTTATCCCCTGTACTATCCCGAGTATAAGCGCCGCTATCATGGAAGTAATTATAACAGATTGGTTTATAAACTATCCTCCAGCGTGCAGGGTTTTGATACGAGTATAAAATCTGAAGGCAATGTCTTCAATGACCCTCCGGATATGGCGTGTCAGCTTTCGAATATAAAAGAAGTGCCGAGTCCCCTGGATTACATAAAGACAAAGCTCTCTGCAAGCAGCCAGCAACCCATTGCTGACTATAAGCTTACCAGGGCTATTACCCCGCCATTCTGCCTTTGGGTATGCAGTTTGAGCATTGAAACATAAATAATGAATGCACGGCGATACCGAAAACGGTCTTCCTGCATCTCTCTCACTTCCTCACAGAAGCCAGCGCGGGTTTCATCTTTTGATAACTATTCAGTACGTCCCGTATTATGCCTAATCACTGGCATAGCAACGAGACCAGTCACCTCGACGAATTTGAAAGTTAAAACTTTTCTCGGTGCGAAGTTCCGATACAAACATTCATCGACTAAGCACAGATATGCGGAGAGGCATGGCCTGCAGGACTGAATGTCTACTTTCACCCTCCTCACCCTCAGTTATTGATTTCTGAAACTATCGCGAATTTCCAGATGTACATGCTTTATGACAGAGGGCGAAGAACACCGACTGTTAAATGAATTTCAATTGATCGAAGCAGCGAGAATTTACGGGAGAAGCTGGCAGGCAACGCCCAAACTAAGGTTGCGGCAGTTTTTTGAACCGCTTACCTCTTGAGCGAAATGTTAGGTATTCTTTATAATTAATTTCCTACTAATCGCTGACACTATTGTGGACTCCTACCTGTATTTTCACTTGACAGTTGATCTCAACGGCCTTTGTAGAACCCTGAAGCGTTGTACCGAAGTGCAACTTCTCAATCGCCGACCCAGGCTCAGCTTCCAGAACAACTTTGCCTTCACCTATGAAGTTGGCCCTGCAGACAACAATTCCCTCTGATTGTCGTTTGACGAGCCTTCCGTACTGCCTGTAAAACCATCGTCTTCCGGTCACAAGATTGGGCATAGGCCAGAGTTGACTCGTTTCTGTCCAATGATATCCTGACCCAGAGTCATTCTCGACTACGCTACCCTGCCGTGTTCTACCTGGATCGCCACCCATCGTTATCTCCTTCACGAGTTGGGTATCGATCCCCACGAGCCAGAAAGCGATATGAGCGAGAGTGCTGTCCGTATGGTGCGGCAACCCATACCAATAGCTGGTAGGCAATGAACCCTTCGTACCAGGGAGAGCAAGACCTACCTCCTCTGGCCCTTCAAGTTCTATCCAGATGTGCGACATTTTCATCGGACTGATTGGGATAAACCCTTTGAGCACGCACTTCTCACAGTCCTGCACCAAAACCAGTAGCAATGCCTTGCCGTTTGGATAAATCCGCACTTTGTAGCTTTGTGGGACATTCTGTCGCGCAACCACCGGGTCAACATAAAATTCAGAGAACATTTCCTTGCATTTGCTCATCTGCATTGTATGAGTGCAGCCAGTTGTGGATAGGATGGCAAATACCAGATATGTGTATAGGATCACAATTGATTTTTTTCCTGCCATGCCTTTTCCCCTTCGTTTTCTTCCGTTGTGCTTCTTTGCAAAGGAGATATGCCTAACAATTACTATGCGTACTCTCGTTTTTCTCTGCTTATAACCTCAATATAGCACAATAAAATTATTTGGGAAAAAAGAATAAATAATAAAAACAAGACCTCCGATTTGGGGGATTTCGTATTATGTGGTAATACGGAGCAAAGGCAACCTTCGTATAACATGGCAATTTATCCATGTTGATTTCTGAGACTACTTCGCGGACTCGGAGGTGATAGCATAGATGCGGCTTATAGGAAAGATCTGCAGCTCTGTCCTCTTCCACTTCTATTGAATAACATTCGTAATATGCCTCATACCAAATCTTATAACGGATGTCAGTTACAAGGGGCAACCCTAAAGCTCCCGCTGACCGCATCCTGCAGCACCGTACCCAGGCAGATTTTGTCATACAATGAAATTATGCAGACCCTGGCAAGTGCTCCAAACCACAAGGAGGTGTTGTATGATTATCCAAGAAGCCATAGAGCTTTTTAGGCAGCATCAAAAGACTACCGTCAAGAAAAGCACACTGAAGAGCTACGGAAAGTTTCTTGAACAGTTTCAGGTGAAGTTTTGCGCCTATGAGGTGTCAGCAATCTCATCTGAGAACATCGGCAAGTTCCTTGAGGAATCAACAGAAACTCTGAGCAGGGCAACGCGCCATCTACGCTATGCTCAGATTAAGGCGTTCTTCAATTATGTCATTGAGACGTCTAATCTGAACATCAAGAATCCATGCAGTGCGGCAGTTTTGGTCAAAACATTCAAAAATGTCCACCACAGTCCTCGAAAGATCCTGGATAAGGAGACAGTCGACGAGATTATATTCAATGCCCACAGCGTCAGGGATCGTCTAATACTGGAGCTTCAGGCTCGGTGTGGAATGAGAATAGGAGAAGTCCTAAACCTTAGGGCCTCCGATGTCTCTGGTAGAAAACTCCTTATTCAGGAGCCGAAGTCCGGAAGAGACGCCGAAATCGCCTTTATGCCGGAGCATATTGCAGGCAGGTTGGCGGAGTATATCTCAGCTAGTCAACTGTCGCCTGAAGCCAGAGTGTTTCCACTGTGCTACACAACGATGAGAAACCTGGTCACAGGCCTAGGTAAAAAATTGAATGTGAAGATATCGCCCCACGACCTGCGCAGGCACTCGGCCACGTATGCCAGCAGAAACGGTGTACCCCTGGAGATAATATCCAAGATCATTCTGCGGCATCAGGATCTGAAGACAACCCAAATCTATTTGGGCAAGATCAGTGACGCTGAAGCCATCAGATGGATGGATATTCTTCATGGGAAATAAAAACCCGCATTAGTAATTAGTCGCCCGGGTCTGCGACGTTCAAAAGGACAACTTCTGCAAAATGCCTCTTGTGCTGTTGTCAAAAAAACAATAAATCAACGGCGAGGGCTGCCCCTGAAACCATCGCTTTTAAATAGCTTTAAAATGGTGTAAGTTATTATTGATATCTACAAAAAGTGAAAATCGATCCTTTCTGAGTAATCAGTCCCGAAGGAGGAATTTATGATTCAGTTTAGTATCAACGAAGAACTCTGTACCCAGTGCGGCGAGTGCGCAGCCGATTGTCCGGCAGGTATCATCGCCATGGATGGTTACCCCAAGATTACCGATGAGGAGCGTTGCTACCGCTGCCAGCACTGCCTGGCCATCTGTCCGACCGGGGCGGTCTCGGTCCTCGGCAAGGACCCCGAGGCCAGCACCAAGTTATCTGGCAATATGGTGGACCCTGGTCAATTGGAAGTCCTGATCAAGGGGCGGCGGTCAGTCCGCCGATATACCGGCAAAGATCTCCCGCAATCCCTGATTGATGAACTCCTGGCCATCGCCTGCTATGCGCCCACTGGGGTTAACAGCCAGTCGGTGTTGTTTACCGTTGTCAGGGAGGCCAAGGTCATGGCTGGGCTACGGGAAGAGGTCATGAGCGGACTTGCCAAACTGAAAGAAGTAGGCAAACTGCCGGAAGGCTTTATCGGCCAATATATGGGCATGGCACTCAAGGGCTGGCAGGAGGAAGGCAAGGACATCATTTTCCGTGGCGCCCCCCATCTGCTGCTGACAAGCGCCCCTAAGAACTCGCCCTGCCCGGTCCAGGATGCTCATATCGCCTTGGCCACCTTCCAGCTTATGGCCCACGCTCGTGGGATTGGAACGGTCTGGGACGGGCTGTTTATGATGGTTCTCCCGCTACTGCCAGACCTCTCAAGGCGGCTCGGTATTCCCGATGATCATATGATCGGTTACGCCATGGCCTTCGGCGAGCCGGCGGTAGATTATCATCGCACTGTCCAGCGCGGCCCAGCCCAGGTGAACGTGGTCAAATAAGGGCCGGGCAGTGTTGTGAGCCTTTCTCCTGATATGCAACACTTTTGACAGTCTCTCAGTTGCGTTGACTTGTTGGTGAATTGCCTCCGGTGGGCTACCCCTTGTAGCAAATACTTATGACGCAACTTGACTTGAAGTAGGTTACGAATGGTATTAAATGGAGATGAAAGAGCATAGTGATTCAGTTCCTTCCCAATGAACAGAAGGGAAGACCACTGGCAGGATTGCGAGAGCTCAGAAACTCCCGCCTTTAGCACCGAGAGCGACGTTATTTGATCAGAAATCTTTCTCCACTTGCTGCTTTCTGGTGGCTTTTTTTTCATCTATGAATTTGGCAGCATCCATGAGGAGATGCATAGTATCAGATGTCACGTTGATCTCATTCGTTTGCTGTCCGTGTAGGATAGTGAAGTTCCCTTCATCCCAGCCCATAAGCTCAAAAAAAGCCTCACGACCTGTAATATTCCCTACGGCAGCATGAACTATTTTCCCGTTCGAAATATATAGGGTACCTTTTTCGTAATTCCCGATTATTTCCACCTTGGCTGTCTTAAGCCCCAGGCTGAGAATCTGGATGATGTCCGAAAGATCGAAGTCTTCAATATTTCCCGAAAGTCCTATGTCCTTCTTCTGAGGGATATTAGGAGAGTAACCGAGCAACTTATTTCCAATTTTTTTCATAAGATTTGCTACGTTAATCGGTCTAAAGATATAATCAACATCGATTGTCATATTCGTGACATAATCTTCGTCAGGTGCGATCACAAGGAACTCCGCTTTTGAATATATTTGCTTAACGGCCTGATAAAACTTCACCAATGCTTCTGGGCCAAGAGCTTCAATATCGGTTATGACTAGTTGCGGCTTCATTCGGAGTACAATCAAAAAATGTGTAAATAGAAAAGCAGGCGGTGTATCCTTTTAAGTTGCGACCAAACAACTAAAGGAAGGAAACACCACCATGAAAAAGAGTATCACTGATAGTAAAGAAGGGTCAAGCGCGACGTACGAGGTATTGGAGACAATGATTCGGCAAAAGGCACAGGCGTATATCCAGGAGATTCTTGAAGATGAGGTCGAGAGATTCCTGGGGCGAAGGAAATCGGAAAGAATCTTGGCAGTCGATGGAACTGCAGGATATCGTAACGGACATGGGAAGCCTAAGAGAATGTCACTAATGAATGGGACAATTACCGTCCGGCGACCGCGAATTCGTAATTCCGAAGGGCGGTTTGAAAGCAAGATAATTCCTTTTTTTAAACGGAGATCGAAGGAAGTTGGGCAACTGTTACCGGAACTGTATCTGCATGGCCTAGCGATGGGTGACTTTGATCTGTCTCTGCGAGGTTTATTGGGAGACGGAGCTCCGTTATCGGCATCTTCGATTGCACGGCTGAAGGCAAAATGGCAGCTCGAATACGAGGCATGGAATAAAGAGGATTTATCGGGCATGGAAGTAGTGTATCAATGGGCGGATGGCATATACGTCAAGGCAGGACTCGATAAGGACAAAGCAGCGCTCCTTGTAATCATTGGCGCCCTTACAAACGGCAGGAAGGTGTTTCTTGCATGTGAGAGCGGATATCGGGAGAGCAAGGAATCGTGGGGCGGAGTCCTGAGGGATCTCACAGCCCGCGGGCTCAAACTTGGAAAGCTGACGATTGCCGATGGTCATCTTGGAATATGGACAGCCTTGAGTGAGCTTCATCCTCATGGCAAAGAGCAGCGGTGCTGGAACCACAAGCTCAGAAACGTCCTGGACTCGCTCCCTAAAAGAGTGCGCTTTGAGGCCGGGGAATTTCTCAAAACAATTCCTTATGCCGAAACAGAAGAGGAGTGCGAACGTCTGAGAGATGCATTCGTTCGTCGACACGAAAGAGATTACCCGAAGGCTACAAAAAAGCTGATGAGCGATTGGAATCGCATGATCACTTTCTACTCATATCCAAAAGAACACTGGGTACATCTTAGAACGACAAATATTGTCGAGTCACCATTCAGCTCAGTTCGACTGAGAACAAATGCGGCGAAACGATTCAAGAAAGTCCAGAATGCAACTGCTATGATTTGGAAGCTCCTTCTTGTGGCAGAGAAGAGTTTCCGCAGCCTTAAAGGGTATTGGTTGTTATCTGATGTCTACTCGGGAAAAACGTTTGTCAATGGCGTTATAAAACAGGAATCAAAGGTGTCGGAAAGGATGGCCGCCTAAATGCTGTTTACACTCCTATTGACATGACTCCGCTTCATTCGTCTTATATAGCTAAAAGCGTCAATGCTGTTTGTTGCATGCACTAATTCCATCTCTTGAACCGTAACACTTAACTTCAGCATTGTGGAGATATTTGCCTCACGTTCAAAGATAAGGACGACCTTTTCCTTCAGTGTCTGGAATGACTCTTCTAGTGCTAGTGCTAGAAATTTTTCTGCGACTTCCGGATCAAACTGGCTGCCGGCTTTCTTTCTAATTTCGAGAAGAGCCTGTTCTTTCCCCATCGCTTTTCTATATGGTCTATCAGTCGTCATTGCATAATAGGCATCCGCGACACTTATTATACGAGCACCGATTGAAATTTCCCTTCCTTTCAGACCTAACGGATATCCACTTCCATCATAATATTCATGATGCTGGCTTATTATGGAGTCGAGATTCCATGGAAAGTTTACTTGTCTCAATATTTGAACGGAATAGGTAGGATGAGCTTTAAGCGGGATTAATTCTACTTGGGTTAGCCTTCTGTTCTCTTCCAGTATTTGTTGATGAATCATTAGTTTGCCTAGATCTCTCAGGAGGGCAGCCATCTAGATGGCCTCAACAATGGACTCTTCGAGTCCCATCTTGACAGCAATTTCCCTCGAAAGTTCCGAAACTAGGTGATTATTGTTGAAGAAGAACTTATCGTTAACCGTAAATATATGCAAAAGACGATCGACGATGGAATTAGAAAATGTTTTCATTCTTGAGAGCTCAGTATCGACTAAGTTCATTTTTTGTAGATAGTCTTTAATGAGTTCAAGAAATTCTTCAATGTTGATCGAAAACTCTTCGACTTTTTCAGGAAAGGGAGAGATAAAGATGATGCTGACCCCTGATCGGAGTTTCTCTATCAGATTCTTGAAGTTCTGTTTACTCATACCTTGTAGTTCAGAACCGACGAGCATCAATCCTATGTCTTCCTCCTGTACTATGCGCAATGCGTCGAGAGGATTACCAGTATCAAAAATAGCGAGGTTCTCGGTTTTAAGCAGAAAACAGAGAAAATTTCTTTCCTGCTCGTTTTTGTTGAATATTAAAACGCCTTTTGATTTTGACAGATATACCACCTCCAATTGAGATGATTTCATCACATTTCTAGGAAAAAATCAATTAGCGTGCAGGTTATATCCCAATTAATATGCAAACTATGTATTTTTAAGCTATAAAAATAGCGCCCAGTGTATTTTGTGTTTCGCACCCTGTCACAAAGCACATTTCTTTTGGAAAACCGCAGTAGTTTTAATCTGCAATAACTGTCTGTTAGGAAGTGGAGATGAGAGAGCAGCCTTCCCCCGCTATGTAGATTGTAAACCCAAAATAAGTGTTAAGAACTGATGGTGAGTTTTCCTTTATATCCTTCAAGAGATCAACAGATATATTTCCCCTTCCTGCTATTCGCGATCAATAGTCGCATGCTTCTTATTCGGTAATACCGTGGGATTGCCGTATCCTTATAACGCAGCAATACTGGACAGGAATGTTACGGATGGTATTCAGTAGAAATGGAAAAAAAGAATTTAATTTCCATTAAATTAAGCTAAAATTATAATTAATAAGTAAAAGTAGCTGCTTAGGCATCTTGAAGTGGGGAAAAAATGGAACATGGATCTTTCTGAAAGACTAAATGCATGTCTCAAGGTAGAGACTTTGTGCGAGGAAATATATTATTCTCTCTGTTCCTTATTTCCTGAGGCAAAAGAATTGTTTCAAAAACTTGCAGAGGAGGAAGAGAGACATGCTGATATTCTAACTATCTGTGCTGGGTTCCAGGATATAGGGGCACTGCCAGATATGATGGTACTTAATTCTGTCCCCCAGATTATGCAATCCATTGATATTGCTGAGGAGATAAAAGCAAAAATAGAGAAAGAAAATATCTCTCTTCTTGCGGCATTACATATGACTTTAGAACTGGAGGAAGCTGTTGCTGAGATCTATTTCAATGAAGTAATGACTGAGAAATCTGATATAGAAGTCATATCGTATCTTCAGCAATTCTACAAAAATGAGATATCTCACACTCAAAGGATAGAGGATTTCATTCTGAAAAATGTTTTATAGACCGCTTGAGATTTTGAAGAGGAAGGAATGAAAAAAAGTGGTTAGCCTTTTATTGAACATGGAACTCTCATTAATGATTTCTCTTAGGGTGGTGAGCATCAGTGCCTAAAACATCGACGTCGGAAAAGAGACAGCACAGGAGGGTTCACAAAAGCTGCGAAGTTGAATTTTATGCAAACGGTAAAACGTATAGAGGACTTTCTGACAACGTTTCCATGGATGGGCTTCTTATAAGCACCTATAACCTCCTCGCTCTGCAGTCAGTAGTTACCATAACAGTGCATTTGCCCGACAGCTCAACCGGGGGATTAAAAGGCAGGGTGAGAAGAGTTCACAAAGTGACTGGCTCTGCTGCAGATTCGGAGCAAACGCTCGAAAGCAGCATGGGAATTGAAATTATGGAAAGAGATTCCAACTATATAAAGTTCTTTATGTCGTTGCTGAGCAGCAGCAACAAATTCTAACTGTCAAACAGACAGACGTTGCGTCACGAGGTGTCTGCTGAACTGGACTTGTTTGGTGCCAGGAGATAAAAAATGACTATTGAGTATGACATCATAATGGACAAAAAATTAGTACTGGCAAAAGGCTCCGGTGTGATTACCGGCATGGATGTCATAAGACATCTTGAAGCCTTGGCCGCGGACGATAGATATAAGGCGCCGATGAAAAAGCTTGTCGATTACAGAACTATTGATGGCATGAGCATTTCTTTGGATGAAGCATATTCCATAGCTCAGAAGAAGATAAAACTTGCCGGTATATTTACAGGCGAGAGATGCGCTTTTGTTTCGCCGAGGGATGTATCATATGGCAGCTCACGAGTGCATCAGGCTCTTGTTGATGGCGCTGGCCTCAACACGGCAGTTTTCAGGCGCATCGAGGAGGCACTGGAATGGCTTGATGTTACATTAGACGTGAACTATGAATAATGGTTAACTAAACGTTGCATGTGAGAACGTCTTCGAGCTTTCGCATGAAAATATTATATAACGTCCTACCTAAGGCCACTTGCACCAGCCTTGAATTTAGAGATGATCTTCCGGGCAGGCATTGTCTTTTGAAACTGTAGCTAAGGCGCATGGTCGAGGAGTACAGATTTTTGGAAAAGAAATAGAATCGGAAGGCGAAGCGCAGCCTATTCAATAAACATTAGTCCCATCTTGTAGAGATTCGCTGCATCTTTCTTAGCCCATTTTACCGTTGCCCACAAATATGACACGGGAAATGAGCTCCTGATTTCTATAATTTCACCTTCGCCGTGGTTGGCTCCGGAATAGATACACATTCCAGAATCGCTTATATTAGTGATTATACCAATCTGTATGCCGGAGACATCAAGTAGGCCACGGTACGCAAAAGGGGTGATAGACTTTTTCCGCTGATGTCTTCTTTTGTCTCCATTAGGGGGCAACATTATGGTCTCTTCACTTAGTATATCACGGTACAAGGCTGAACATGTTTCTTCCGGTATCCCTCATAGTTTCATATTTTTGAAACGCGTTTAGCAGGTGAAGCCGAGCCCGTTGACTGCCCCTGAAACAAACACCCACGATATAATTCTAGGTGAGGCAGGTTACGAATGGCATTCAACAGAATACGCAGTATCAATATTATAAAATAAACAGGCTTATAGAGCCGGTCGGGAAAAACTGGACAGAGACATAAGTGATAAAGCTGCTCTAAACTAAACGGAGGGGTGTCAGACATCGAGTCAATGGCTGATTGCCCTTTTAGAACCGAAAGGAGCAGCAGAATGAGTAAAAGACCCAGAAGGAACCACACGGCAGTATTCAAAGCTAAGGTAGCCCTTGAAGCAATCAGGGGAGAGAAGACGATAATTGAATTGGGCGAGCGGTTTCAAGTACATCCTAACCAGATTACAGAGTGGAAAAAGCAACTACTTGAACGAGCAGGAGAAATCTTTTCCAAGGATAAGAGAGCCGAAGCAGGACCGGACGTTAAAGACCTCCATGCCAAGATCGGACAACTGGCTATGGAAAACGATTTTTTATCAGTCGCGCTCGGGCGCATAGCCGAGCCGAGCGCAAAGAAATGATAGACAGGCAGCATCCTTTACCTCTGACCCGCCAAAGCGAGATACTTGAGCTCTCCCGGTCGAGCCTGTACTACCAGGCAGTGCCGGTGAGTGATCGAGTCCTTGAGCTGATGAGGCTTATCGACGAGATCCATCTGAAATACCCGTATATGGGAAGCAGAAGTATCCGGGACCAGCTTGAGGACATGGGCCACAAGGTTGGTCGCGGACATGTCAGCACGTTGATGAAGAAGATGGGTATTGCAGCTATGTATCCGAAACCCAACCTGTCGAAGCCTCATCCGCAGCATAAGATCTACCCGTATCTGCTTCGGGGACTGGAGATCACGAGAGCCAATCATGTCTGGGCGACCGACATCACGTATATTCCGATGGCAAGGGGCTTCTGCTATCTTATGGCGATCATGGACTGGGCCAGCCGGAAGGTTCTGGTATGGCGGTTGTCCAACACCCTGGACGCTTCCTTCTGCACAGAGGCGCTTGAGGAAGCAATTGTGAAGTACGGCGCGCCGGAGATCTTTAATACCGACCAAGGCAGCCAGTTCACCTCGGAAGCATTTATCAAAATCCTGGAGGATCATGACATAAACATCAGCATGGACGGCAAGGGGCGTTGGATGGACAACGTTTTCATAGAACGCCTCTGGTGGAGTGTGAAATATCAGGATGTCTATCTGAAAGCATACAGCTCGATTACCGAGGCCAGGAAAGGGCTCAGGGAGTATTTTGAATTCTACAACCTCCGCCGGCATCAAAGCCTTGACCGAAGGACCCCGGATGATGTTTACTGGAGTACACTATCTCAAAAGCAGGTAGCGGCATGAACCGGAGCAGCTTATCACTTAAAAACCGGCTCAAGCTGTCCAAACAAACCCGGCCACCGCTTATATATAAAAAATGATTGACAACTGTTTGTAATAGGCCGATAATGAAGCCAGTAGCCACCGAAAGGGTAAAGTCTGGGAGACCGGACGACACAAAGCTGCCTGTCCTTAAGTTTGGGATAGAGGAAGCTGCCGAAGTGGCCGAAGGAATCAGATACCTGCCATTTCGAGCTCCGGATAAAGTTCGCCCCAGGCTTCTTTTATATATTCTGAAAGGGGTGAGAATTGTGTCTTTTGATAGTAGCCTCTACACAAGAAGATATCCACGTCGTCACTATGCGGAAAATATAGAGTTCCGTTTAGATTATTCCGGTGCCGCTACAAGACTTCACGGGATTAGCGTCAATATAAGTGACTCTGGAATCGGCATTTTCACTTTCGAGCCCATTTACAGAGGGCAGACTGTCACATTTGAGACTACTCTTCCGGTTCAATACCAAAAAGCAGCTGTAATGTGGGTTGAAAAAAGGAGTGAAGATTTTTACAAAGCTGGACTCAATTTTATAACTGTCGCAACAGAGGGTGCCACTGTTTGAGTGAAGGACAGTCTGTCCTGATAAAGTAATGCTACTCCTCACCTGGTAGTAGGTTCAGCGACATTATGAGAAAACCGTGGAGCGGGAAGACATTTGAACAGTATGGAGGAGGGTTCGTGCCAGAAGGGTCCATAAGCGACAACTCTGCATATGTGGTTTTATCCAGGATAGCGCTCTATTCAGTTATTCTTGCACTGATTATCCTGGGCCTTGATATCTTTTCCACATACGACGGATTTAGTGAAGGCTTCTTAGGGTATTTCCTGTCGATGGATCGGTCGGGCGTAAAATTCCGCGCCTTAATACTGCTCGCCCCTTTTATTTTGATTGCACTTGCCTATCTAACCAATGAAAGGGCAAAACTCTTCAGAAAATCTCTCGCCGCAGAAAAAGAATTACGACAACGGACTATCGAACTGGAAAAAGTCAATGAGCTCTTGACCCAGGAAAACAGTGAACGTAAAAAGGCTGAAGACCTGCTCACACGTCAGGCCTTTTACGATTCCTTGACCAATCTGCCGAATCGGGCTCTTTTTATAGATCGCTTGCGCAATTCGCTGGAGCGTAAGAAAAGATATCCGGATTATTCCTTTGCCATTCTTTTTCTTGACCTGGACCGCTTCAAGGTCATTAACGACAGCTTGGGACATATGATCGGGGATCAACTGTTGATTATGGTGGCGCAACGTCTGAAGAGACATGTTCGCTCCATTGATACGATCGCTCGTTTTGGCGGCGACGAGTTCGCAGTGCTTATGGAGGACACCAAGGAAATATCTTTGGTATGCGACATCGCTGAGCGGTTTCACAGTGAAATGCGATCTCCCTTTTCGGTATTCGGTCGTGAAATATTTACGACGATGAGCATAGGGATAGTGATGAGCAATATGGCGGATTATACAAGGCCCGAGGAACTTCTTCGCGACGCCGACACGGCAATGTACCATGCAAAAGAGCGGGGCAAGGCATGTCATGTGACCTTTGACTCAACAATGCATGCCAAAGCAACTGCGGCCCTCTGGGTCGAGACAGAGTTGAGAAGGGCAGTGGAACAGAATGATTTTGTCGTGTATTATCAGCCAATCATATCGGTAGGGGAGAACAAAATTACCGGATTTGAAGCGCTTCTTCGTTGGCAGCATGCACAACGCGGTATCATTAATCCTGCCGAATTTATAACGGTTGCAGAAGAAACCGGTCTGATTATTCCTCTCGGAGAGAGCGTTATCCGAGAGTCATGCCGGCAACTGAAGGAATGGCAAACGCAGTTTTCGACTTGCCGAGACTTAACGGTCAGCGTGAATGTTTCGAGTAAGGTCTTTTCTCAGCCTGACTTCTTCGACTTTGTGAAGAATGTTCTTGAAGAAACCGGCCTTGTCGGAAACTGCCTGCGCCTTGAGATAGTGGAAAGGACTCTGATAGAAAACCCCGAGCCGGCTGCTGCATTGATGAAGCAATTCAGGGATTTAAACGTCCGATTCGACATTGATGACTTTGGTACCGGATACTCCGCATTAAATTACCTGCGACACTTTCCCATAAAAGGGCTGAAAATTGATGGCTCTTTCATTAATGCACTGACCTTTGATAAAAATAATGTGGCAATTGTAAAAACGATAATTGCACTCGGACGGGAGTTGGGCCTCGATGTAATTGCCGAAGGGATAGAAAAAATAGAGCAACTGGATGTATTCAAGGATATGAAAGGTGAATACGCTCAGGGATTTTATTTGTTCAGGCCTATGGACAGTACAGCGGCCGGGAATCACCTTTCCTCACACAGCGTTGCCCCCTGGAAGGAAAGATTTTTATGAATACAGCCTTCTCCACTCTCTTCTCCCCGGTGTAATAACCTTTGCGGATCGGTTTTTTCCTTGTCTTGCCAGAAAGCATGTTTCAGCTGGAAAACTGTATAGTATCAAAAATCAATGCCTGAGTGGTAGAAGGTGAACTCGATCAAGAGGAGGTCCCCTTGAACTGAACCCCTTTGAAATAATTTGTGGACAGGTATGTTACGGATGGTATTCAACGGAAATGGAAGAGGTCAGAAGATCAGATCCTTCCTGTAATCCGCACGAGCATGCTCCCACGAAATAGTAACGGCTACATAATGATAATAAACATTGCCATACAATCTTCCCGAGACGCACGCCTATCGACTATCTCGCCGAGACAGGAGAATTGAACTATTGCGGAAATAATTGCTAAAATTAGCAGATGCGGAAGCCGAGAGCTATAGTAGTTGATGATGATGATATGATTTTAGGCGTCTTCAGGCATATCTTTGAAAGTATGGGATACGAAGTCTTGACTGCTGATACTCCCATGACGTGTGCTTTTTATAGGGAGGGTGCTGATACTTGTCCGCAACATGACCGTTGTACTGATATTCTCATAACTGATAATAACATGCCTAATATGACAGGGCTGGAACTGCTTGAGATGCAGCATCATAGAGGATGCAAACTCACAAGTAAGAACAAGGCTTTAATGACGGGGAATGAAGATTCAAGGATTAGTGAACATGTAGATGTATTGGGATGCCAGTTTTTCCCTAAACCTGTGCCTATCTCCACTATTATTGCATGGGTTAAAGAGTGTGAAAAACGCTTCGACTTATCAGATTCCCTTGCATCAGATCTTTACTTGCCTGCAAGGAAAAAGTCCCTTTACGTTGCGCCGTCACGAAAATAAAGCTAGCTATTGTTTAAAAATATATACATCGGCAACATCGAGTGCGTATTTCTTACGGTATCCCTCAGAGTTTCATCTTTTTAAAACGCGTTTAGTTGGAGGTGAAGTCATCATCTCTACTAAACAACTCATAGGGACTGAAGCCGACGCAATAGCTTTTGGCGAAAGGGACATCAGCGAGCCCTCTCCGGTGGACTTCTTTACTAACACGGACCTTATCTGTATCAACAGGGCATGGTATACTGCAGGGAGGCAGGCTGCTCTGGATGCTGCCGATCGGGGCAAAGGAGTTGCGTGGCAGAAGTCGATCTTGATTTGATCGATACAGGTGAGGGCCGTCACCGTATCTTCTCCGGAAAATGCCGAAAAGCCTGATGATGCAAGGAATGCCCTGCGTGGTCGCCTACATCGACAAATCATTTTCCCTGATAAATATGATAAAATTGAACAGTGAACAGAGAAGATACGTGGCAAAAACTTATTGAACTTGCTGTTGTAACAGGAAATAATCCCGCTGGTCTATGGCATCTCAGTGGAGTCGATCTCAGTTTAGTCGATCTCAGTGGAGCCAATCTCAGTGGAGCCAATCTCAGTGGAGCCGATCTCATTGGAGCCAGTCTCATTGGAGCCAATCTCAGTAGAGCCAATCTCACTGGAGTCCATCTCAGTAGAGCCGATCTCAGTAGAGCCAATCTCAGTAGAGCCAATCTCAGTAGAGCCAAAATCATTGGAGCCGATCTTACTGGAGCCGATCTCAGAAGAGCCAATCTCAGCGGAGCCGATCTCGGTAAAGCGAATCTCGGTAAAGCCAATCTCGGTAAAGCCAATCTCATAGGAGCCGATCTCAATGGAGCCTTTCTCCATGGAACCGATCTCAGTAAAACCCATCTCATTAGGGCAAATCTTAGTGGAGCCGATCTCACTGGAGCCCATCTCATAGGAGCCGATCTCAGTAGAGCCAATATCTTTAGGGCAAATCTCAGTGGAGCCGATCTCACTGGAGCCAATCTCAGTAGAGCCAATCTCAGTAGAGCCAAAATCATTGGAGCCGATCTTACTGGAGCCGATCTCAATAATGCATCCTTTCTTGATGCCAATTTACATAAAAGTATGATTAAAGAAGCCAACCTCACGAGCGTGAATTTCAATTCTGCCGACCTTTCGGACGCTGATATGACCGGCGCAATTTTTTGGGGAGTATCTACAACAGGATGGAAGATTGATAGGGTAAAGGCAGAGTATATTTACTTTACCCGAAATATAAGAGACAAGGAAAAACACAAGAAGAGTTTCAAAGAAGGTCACTTCGAGAGGTTGTTTAAAACACTGCCAACCATTGAGCTTATTTTCGACGGAGTGTTGAGCCTGCGTGAACTTTATATACTGAATGCGATCATCGAAGAGGTCAAGGAACAGAACCCCAAATTTGATCTGAATTTGAAAAATACATCTGTAGACCCTTTTCAGACCTTTGTTGGAGTAACAGCTTTACAAGATGAATATCTTGAGAAAGCGGCTGCAATGATTCGGGAAGCCGTTAAAAACGTAACCTTTGAGTCCTTATTGCCACAAATAACAAAAATGCTGCCGTTTCAGGGTGTTAATGAATCTGCTTTAAAACGATATGCCCGGCAGCCGATTACCATTAATCAAAACCTTACAATACATTTAAATTACTGCGATGGCTGCATAGTTCTTCTGCAGGAGAAAGATTTATAAAGAAAAGCTGTTGAGCGCCAGTCGTAACAGGTCATCTCCTTTTTTACTTCCATAGCTCCTTGGCGACGCCATATTAAAGAGGTGAGTATGCGTTGATTACTAACACGGACCTTATCTGTATCAACAGGGCATGGTATACTGCAGGGAGGCAGGCTGCGCTGGATGCTGCCGATCGGGGCAAAGGCGCCGGTTGTTTCAAAAAAAGACGGCGGCCTCAGACCTCGTAGATGATCGGCATTATCATCGGCATCCTCTCCATGGTGTTCCGAAGATATTTTTTCAGGACGCTCCTTATCTTCGCCTGGACAAGGGATTTGTCAGCGATCATTTCGCTGTCGAGGTCCTTGAGAGTTGTGTAGACGAGCTCCCTGACGTCGTTCATCACCTCCTGAGAGGCCTCTTCGAAGATAAAGCCCCTGGATATGATGTCCGGCCCGGAAACTATGCTGCCGGTCAGCTTTTCGACAGCCAAAATTACGATCACAATGCCGTCGTGGGCGAGTCTTCTCCTGTCCCTCAGCACCATGTCTTCGACGTCGCCGACCCCTTTGCCGTCTACATAGATCCTGCCGGAAGTTACCTTACCGTTCAGGGTTGCTGCCTCTTCCGATACTTCCAGCACGCCTCCGTTATCCAGGAGGAATATGTTCGACTTCGGTATGCCTGTTTTTTCGGCAAGTCTTGCATGATAGACCTTGTGCCGGTGTTCGCCGTGGACAGGCATGAAATATTTCGGTTTGACGAGGTTGAGCATAAGCTTCAGCTCTTCCTTGGAGGCATGGCCTGAGACGTGGATCTCCGAGACCTTCTCATAAATAACATCTGCCCCTCGTCTGAAAAGGTGATTGATGATGCTGCCGATGGAGTTTTCATTGCCGGGTATGACTTTTGCGGAAAGGATGACGACATCTCCTTCCTTTATCTTTATGTTCTTATGCTCATCGATTGCGATGCGTGAAAGCACACTCATGGGCTCGCCCTGGCTGCCGGTAGTTATTATTACTGTTTCACTGTCCTTGAGGTTTTTAAGGTCCTCGAGTTTCAGCCAGGTGTTTTCCGGTATCCTGAGATACCCGAGGTCAAGGGCTATCTGCGCGTTGGAAACCATGCTCCTGCCCGAGAGGATTACCTTCCTGTTGAACATGACCGCAACATCGATCGCCTGCTGGATCCTGTGTATATTGGAGGCGAAAGTGGCGATAATGATCCTTCCCTTTGCCTCCGAGAATATGTCCTCAAAGGCGCGCCTGACCTCCTTTTCTGAAAAGGTATATCCTCCCTTTTCAGCGTTTGTGCTGTCTGAGAGCAGAAGTACTGTGCCAAGTTCACCGTATTCAGAGAACTTGTGAAAGTCCATCAACTGGCCGTCTACGGGCGTGGGGTCGAGCTTGAAATCTCCGGTATGCACGAGATTTCCCACCGGCGTACTGATGCCGAAGCCCACTCCGTCGACGATGCTGTGTGTGACCCGGATAAATTCCACTGTAAAGACCCCGGCTTCGACCTTCTCTCTCGGTTTTTTGGAGATAAGTTCTACGCCCTCGAGTTTGTGTTCCTTGAGTTTTTCCCTTACAAGGCCGAGGGTAAGGGGAGTGCCATAGACAGGGACATTGACCTGCTTCAGCAGGAAAGGCAGCGCGCCTGTGTGGTCTTCATGGCCGTGGGTCAGAAAGATGCCCCTTAACTTTTCCCGGTTTTCAAGGACATAGCTGAAGTCAGGGATGACGAAATCTATGCCGAGCATGTCCTCTTTCGGGAACATGAGGCCCGCGTCAATGACAATCATGTCCTCGCCGTATTCCAGTACGGTCATGTTCATGCCGATCTCTTCGAGACCGCCAAGGGGAATGACAGAAAGCAGGTTTTCCATTAGTGCAGATTATACCAGATTTTTCACTAAAGTTAATCTAAAAAGGGTAGTTATTCACGCGAAGCCGCAAAGTTCGCAAAGAAAAAAAAGACTTGGAATGGAAACTAAGTCCGACAAGGACGAATAGTCTTAAAAAACGGGGGCCGGGTTTGCCGGACCCCGTTCAGTAAATATTTTGCGGACGCTCTGCTAATAGGCTACAGCAGCCGGGATATTGGAATAGGAAGAATATCCGTAAGCAATAGGACTTGCTGATTTAAACATCGCCCTGACCTTGTAAGAATAGGTGTTCCCTGAAGTGACAGCCGTATCACTATAGGACACTGCGCCGGCCAAGGTGGTTTTGACAAACGTCCAGGCACCGGCTCCAACTTTCCTGTATATCTGGAACCCGGTTTCGTTAGTGCTTTTGTCCGCCCAGGTGAGGTTAATCTTCCCGGTCCCTTTAACTGCCTTCAGGGTAGTTGGTTTATAGGGGACTGCCGCTGTCTTAGTCTGGGCGGAACATACGCTCCCCTGACATGCCTTTATATAATATGAAGTCGGAGTCGTGGAGGTGTTTCCGGCGGCACCTGTGTCGTTGTATGTTGTGGCGTTCAGTGCGGTGGTCTTGATAAGCGTCCAGGCTGCGGCACCGGCTTTTCTGTAAACCTTGAAGCTCGTCCCGCTGCCGGCCTTGTTTGTCCACGCAAGATTTACCTGGCTCGGGGAAACAGATGTCGCCTTCAGGCCCGCAGGAGCAGTGACAGAGGTCTGGCAGGTATAAATCTTGACATCGTCCACGATCAAGCCATAGCCAAAATATGATGAGGCAGCTTCATCAGTTCCAACCCTGAACCGGAATTTTACATTCTGTCCGGCAAGGGAGGAAAGATTCAGGCGGCTTGACATATACCCGCTGCTCAAACCGACAAATCCGCTCCTGCCCGCCAGGGGATTGGTGCAGCAGGATGAAATGATCCCGTCATAACCGTTGTTTATAATCAATGCCCCGGCGTCGAGCCAGGTCGATCCGCCGTTTGTCGAATATTCGAGGACTCCGCCGTCGTAATTATTAATATAATCATATTCGAAATCAAAGGCATGCTTGAAGTGCATATAGATTGTCTTTCCTGCAGGCAGCGCTATGTTTTTCGAAGCCACGGAGATGTCAGCCATGTAATCAAGATCAGGCAGCTGGAGGCTGTATATCCCGCTTGTAGCATAGCCGGTGGTATATCCCCAACTGGGGCTGACGGGACTGAACGTCCAGTTGCCGCTGTAGAGTATTCTCCATATTGTCAGAGAATATATAGGAAGGTGTGCCTGTATCGCAGACAGGGGCCTCAGGGGAAGCACAGTATGTCGGCTGCTTGTCCATCTCGACTGCCAGAGTGGCATTCTTGACCTGAGTGCAATCGGCCGTGGTGATGCCTGCGGTCCCCTTTACGTTCAGACATGCCTGATAAAGAAGAGTGCCCAAATCCCCATAATCCGAGCCTGAGGTCAGCAGGTTCGTTTCCGCCTCATAATAAACCTGCGCTGTCTTGGGGATGCCGATGCCTGTGATTGTATAGCCGTTGAATGTCTGCCCGTCTACCATCAGGTAAGCGGCCTTGTTGCCGATGCCGCTGTTGGTATGTACTCCGCCGTTGTCGTTTTCCGCACCACAGACGTAACCGGTGCTCGTCATTCTGTCCGGATCGCCGTAAAGCCCCGGTGTTTGCATGCTCCGGATAGCGCCGATCGGCAGGTCCTCTCCCATGAGCCATCTTACGCCGGCTGCATCATTCCCCTTGCCGTTTGTGAGATCTATGAACTCGCCGAAGATATCCGAGAGGGACTCATTAATCGCTCCTGACTGCATATAATAAAGAAGACCTGCTTCATTCTCTGTTACGCCATGGGTCAGTTCATGGCCCACAACGTCGTCACCCGAGGCATATGTATCGCCGAATACCATCTGTGTCCCGTTCCAGTAAGCGTTTCCATAGGGACATGAATATGCATCAGGGCAATATTTGACGGTAGCTATAAGCGGCAAACCTGCGCCGTCGATGCTGTCGCGGCCAAAGTTGTTGAAAAAGAAATTATACGTGTCGCCGAGATACGTGTATGCATTATCTACATCAGCAATTTTGGTTGCAGTCTGGCCTTCGATCCTGTCAGGGACTGCGCCGGTATGATCAAGTCCCTTTGTGTAGTCATTATTATTGTCATATATTTTTCTGCTGAGCGCGTCCTTTATCTCGCTGAAATGCAGTGCTATCGTCCCTGAATGGGCATCCACCAGGACAAGTTCCTTGACGGCCCCTGCGTTGTCCACAACTTCCATCCGCCAGACCAGGATATTTGTATTATCATTAACGCCCAGAAGCGCGGGGTTATAGATCCAGAGTTCAGGCTTGGCCAGCAGGTGCAGATTGGCGCCTTCATACCACTTGGCAACAGCGGCAAGAGCTGTTTGACGGGCTGTCCCGGCGTCAACTGAGGGGGTGGTATCCACTAATATATCAGGAGATGTCTCCCCGTTGACAGACAAAACACCTCCGGCAGGGTCCATCTGGACATTGAGTTCACCGGCAATTACCGGAATGCCCTTATGCTGCTGCTGATATCTTATGAACGAGCGGCCGCCGCCTGCGCTCTTGCTCTTCATGACCGACAATTCTGTTGCCTGGTCCTTTATGCCGAAGAGCGGACCGTACTGCTGGAGAAAGGAACGTGCTGCATCCGCCTGTGAAAGTCCTGCTGCCTTCATATTTCTTACGGGCGCCCCGGGCTCGGCACCGATAAATCTGACCTTCCCGGTCAATGCATGGTATTCGACCCGGAGTCCGGCTTGTGAAGAGGACTGAAGCTGACCCATCAACTGTGGATCAACATTGACGCCTATTGGCGCAGCATAGAGTATGCTGGTGCTGCTTAAAAACGAGACGGTAAAAAGACACATTAAAATTCTGAAAAAACTTTTGACCACGTTACTTCCCCCTTTTTCTTTTCTATTTTTTGTGAGAACCGGCTGTGTTATTTAACTATAAACCGACACTGAGCAGCCGGGCAAGGTAATTTTACCATTTTCACGCTAATATAGAAACTCTTTTGTTTAATTAATCCAACTCAAGGGCGGCATTCACCATGTGGCCCAGTTTTGACTGATAAAACTCTGTATCGAAGAGGTTGCCGCCTGCAGAACTGACACGTTATTTATCCATAATAGCAATCCAGCCGTCTTTTTTATGATAATATCTTAGTTATATCCGGCTTTCGGTAAGGAGGTTTATGATGACCGAAAAAATGTTGTCGCTTGTGACATGTGCAATTCTGATGACCATATGGGCTGGTCCTGTTTTTTTGGCAAGCGCGGAAGCTTCGGGCAGCGGGCCAGGGACCTCCCCTGCTGATAAAGCCGTAGGTGTATCCATGCGTGTCTTGTGGACCGTCTCCGGCTATGTCCTCGGAAAGGCCCCCGCGATGGCTGAACAGGAGGCAAAGGCCTTTCTCTTCAAACCCCTGGACATAAAAGAGGCCGAGATCGTCTTCAACGGCCAGGTCTGTAAGGGATGTGACCTTCCAAAAAGAAACGGTCGACGCCGGCCGATACCTGGCAGATGTCTGGCAGATTACACCGCAGACCCTGGGCCTCGATGAACAGAAAATGCAGGTTATCAGGACTAATTGCGATATCCCTGGTTTTCGACAGTATATGCGGTTGAGTGACAGGCGGCTGATCGTTCCAATCAATGGGGTGTTTTTCTTCTTTGAGCCGGCGGTGAATTATTAGATATGAAAATAAGATGGGGCTGCCCGGAGGCAGCCCCATTGGTTATGATCCGGCAGGAGGCTTCAGCCTCCTGTGCGGCAGTTATGGCTTGACTGTCGCATTGACACCCGCGCGACTGGGGTTTTGTGAGACCGTTCCTTGCACTACAGACCCGTTTTGACCTTCGACCACTATAGAGGGTTGGGTGGAATTCACCCAGGTGGCCGTCCAGGCGACAGCCGGGGAGACAGTAACATAGCCGCAGCCGGCAATGTAGTAAGAATTCAACCCGACGGTGCCATGAGAGCTCGTTGCAGTATCGAACGTACCGCTGGCATAGTAACCCATGTCGTTAAAAGAGAAATTCTTATTAACAATAGGGTCAAGTACGGTGCGGTAGATCCTGTATTGGGTGTAGGGACATCCATTTACATTTACTCTGAAAGCGAAACTGTTCACATTGGTTTCATCGGGGGTCACATAAAAATCTCCATACATATACTGCCAGTAACCGGCCTTGGCAGTGCTCGGGGCAGAGACAGTAAAGGTCTTGAATGCGCTGTAGACATTCCATACCCCACCCACCATCGCTTGCACTTTCCATTTATAAGCGAGATAACCTAAGGCGGTTGTGGGTGTGTTTGAACAGGTTGAGGCCCCGCAAACAGTGGCTGCAACAGTTTTTGTATATACGACAGTAGTACCCTGCAAAAGTTGGTAGCGGTACTGGGTAGCCCCGGTAACGGTCGTCCATTTGTAGGTCGGGGTAGTGTCAGTAATCGAGCCGCTTGGGGACTGTGGTGTTGGGACCGGCGCCGTCACAGTGAAGGTTTTGAACGCACTGTAGGAACTCCATACAGTGCCCACCGCAGCCTGCACTTTCCATTTGTACGCGAATAATCCCAGCGCAGTCGTGGGTGTATTTGTGCAGGTTGTTGTGCCGCACGCACTGGAGGCAACGGTTTTTGTGTATACGACTGTTGTACCCTTCATAAGTTGGAAGCGGTACTGTGTTGCTCCGGTCACCTTGGTCCATTTGTAGGTCGGGGTCTTGTCCGTGATCGTACCTGTGGGAGATTGGGGCGTTGGGACCGGCACTGTCACTGTAAAGGTCTTGAATGGGCTGTAGGCTTTCCATACCCCGCCCACCATGGCCTGCACTTTCCACTTATATGCCAGATAATTCTAAGGCAGTTGTCGGTGTGTTCGAACAGGTTGAGGCCCCGCAAACAGTTGCTGCAACAGTCTTTGTATATACGACAGTCGTGCCCTGATTCAGCTGATAGCGGTACTTGGTGGCCCCGGTAACAGTGGTCCATGTGTAGGTCGGCGTCTTGTCAGTGATCGTGCCGCTGGGGGATTGCGGCGTTGGAACATTAGATCCTGTGTCTGTCTGCCACCCCAGGTCTTTCAGCAGTCCCGTAGTTACTGCGCCGGGACTGTGATTTGCTGCTCCGGAAGAGACTGCGTAGACCATCATGCTGTTTGCTGTTCCTGCGAAGGTGTTGTAATCCAGGTGAGAATAGCTCGAGCCACCTGCCCAGGTAGAGGGCGCATACATCTTCACCCGTGTACCTCCGTTGGCGGCATTGGCATTTGGACCATCAAACCACAGGTTGCTGGAGGTCAGAAGGGTGCCAAGCGCTGCGGAAGGGTTAGTGTATGTGGTAAGGGCTGTTCCCCCGGCGTCTTCCATAAAGGTATCGTAGATATTGGGATAGGGATATCCCGGTAATCCATAGCTTCCGGTTCCACCGGAGACCCACTTGGCTGTTCCGGAAAAGTTGAGCCCGTGACCGATTTCGTGCGCGGCAACAGTGACCAGGTCATATTGTCCGGCAGGCGGGTTGCCGTCAGTGCCGTAATACCATGAAAATCCGTTGTTATAGGTGATGTTCATATCGAAATCTGTAGGGGCAAGATCGCTCCCTGCGATAGAATTTGCCAGAGAACCCTGATACCAGGTATTTGTTTTCGGTGCCCCGGTAAAGTTCGCGTGCTGCGGCTGTCCTCCGGAATACCCCAGTATGGAAGGAGAGCCGAGGTCAGCCCAGCAGGCCTTGATTGTGATCGGCACCGACGACTTGAGCGTATTGGCCCAGATAGCTGCAGCTGCATTAAAGGCGGTCTTTGCTTCCGCGGGAAAAGCTACACAGACCTGGCCCCAGGGGTCTGTACCGCCGGCTGCAACATAAGTGATCGTGAAGGTTGAAACGAGCTGCCTCAGGAGCGGCCAGGGCATCGGCTGCCGTAGGCCCCGGGACCTTGATCCCCTGCATGTAGGGATTTGGATCAACAACGACCACCAGGGGAGGTACACCATTATATAAGGTTTGCCCGTCTGCTGACAAAGACGGTTGAAGTTCAGGGAGAAAAAAACTTCCCTCCTGGGCATAAACTGTGCTGTTTGTGCCTGCCAGCAGCAAAAGCAGGAAACCAGTCAGCAATAACGCGTTGATGACTTTGTTTTTTCCTTTTTTCATTTCGTTCTCCTTCTCCTTATGAAATGTTTCTGAATCAGGACCATTTCAAATAGCGCCTCAGCCACAGGCCCTGTCCCCCCTTCGGATGATAGTTTAATACCGCTTAAACTGATTAAAAGATAATCCAGTGCTGCCCTGTCCGTCAAGGTAATTGTACCATTTTTACACCAATTTAGAAATGTCCTGTCTCATACTGAAAAAACATTTCTGTTCTGAATTGCCTGTAAAAAATGCAGGATAAGAGGCAGTATTTGTGTCTGTATAAAACATGAAATTACTTTATCACATTGTCTTCACAGGAAAAATCCTACCAAAGTAGGGGGTGATAGAAATTTGGGGCACGCGCCCGTAGATCCCCTCCAAGCCGACCCGCTGCAGGATAAGATTGCAAATTTTCTGCGATAGCATTATCTTAATATCATGCCAAAAACAACTAACAGCAAAACACCGAAAGGGTTTCTTTTTTCGACTGCCGAAGCAGCGATCAAGAAGCCCGGGCGTAAGGACCTCGCGCTGATCCTGTCAGAGAACGGGGCGAATATCGCGGGCGCCTTCACCACGAATACCGTAAAGGCGGCCCCGGTCAGGATCTGCATGCAGAAGATAAAGTCCGGCAAAGGCAGACTTGATAGTAGTCAACAGCGGAAACGCAAACGCCTGCACCGGAGATCAGGGGACAAAAGACGCGAATAATATCATCTCTCATCTATCTGAAGCAGCTTGGAATTAAATCCTCTCTGATCTATCCGTGTTCGACAGGGGTAATAGGGACTCCTATGCCGGTGGAGCGGATCCTGCCGACCCTGCCTGTTTTGACAAAGGATCTGGGCCGGTCTTCTTTTGAGGATGTTGCAAAGGCGATTATGACGACCGATACCTTTCCCAAGATTGTCACAAAAAAGATCAGGATCGGCAATATGACGGGCACAATTTCCGGGGTATGCAAGGGAGCGGGCATGATAGCCCCGAATATGGCGACGATGCTCTGTTTCATCCTCACCGATATCGCTGTTGAGCAGAAGGCGCTGAGCAAGGCCCTGAAAAGTTCGGTCAGTAAATCCTTCAACCGCATAACCATAGACGGAGACATGTCGACGAATGACACTGTGCTCATGATGGCCAACGGCATGCTCGGCAACAAGCCTCTCACAGGAAAATCAGAAGACCTGCAGACCTTTCAGAAGACCCTTGACGGACTCGCCTATGAACTCGCGAAGCTCGTGGTGAAAGACGGCGAGGGGGCAACCAAACTTGTCGAGATATATGTTAAGGGCGCGCGGAACGAGGCTGACGCAACCAAAGCTGCTTTTTCGATAGCCAATTCCAGCCTTGTGAAGACTGCTATATACGGAAATGACGCAAACTGGGGGAGGATAATGGCTGCCCTGGGATATTCCGGCATTGCCTTCAGGGAAGAGAAGGCCGACATCTTCTTCAATGCTGTTAAGGTCGCAAAAAACGGTCTGGCAAACAACAAAGACAGGGAAGCCACAGAGGCCTTAAAAGGTAAAAGCATAAAGATCACCGTGGACCTTCACTCCGGCAGCGCTTCATCAAAAGTGCTGACCTGCGACCTGACCGAAGAGTACATCCGCATCAACGCAGAATACAGAACGTAGCGTTTGTATAGTTCAGCAGCGCAATCAGCGCAGCAGGGCTTGAGAAAAGGCAGGCAGCGAACCACAAGACGACCGTTGATCTCCTTTATAGGTTCCTGCGCTATTGGTCTTCTGCTCTGTTGAACTATTGCTCTGTTTTTATGCTATCCTGATAACAGGATGTCTGAACTAAGGCTGAATCTGATAACCAGGGAATGGGTCATAATAGCGACTGAACGCGCCAAAAGACCCGAAGAATTCAGGAAGATAAAGGACAAAAAGAACCTTCCGGAATATCTTGACACATGCCCTTTCTGTCCCGGCAATGAACAGAGGACCCCTGAGGAAATCATGCGTATCCCTTCACGGTGACGAGCTGGAAGCTGCGGGTCACCCCGAATAAATTTTCAGCGTTGTCTCCCGAGGTGAAGAGAGAGAGAAAAAATGAGGGCAGAAGACATCTTATCACCGGCTTCGGAAAACATGAAGTGATTGTAGAGTCGCCACTCCATAATATGTCTATCTCCGGCATGGCAGTCGACGACATCTCGACCCTCATAAGGGTCTATAAGACAAGACTTGATGCAATATATCAGACGCCCGGCATTGAGCATGTCATCATTTTCAAGAACTATGGTGAAGGGGCGGGCACTTCGCTTCTCCATCCGCATTCACAGATTATCGGCACGCCGGTGACCCCTCTTCAGGTGAGGCACAGGATCGAGGAAGGCATGCGCTATTTCGACAACACCGGACGGTGCCTCATGTGCGCCTGCCTGAATGATGAGATCTCCGACGGGAGGAGGATTGTCCTGGACACGGAGCACTTTGTTACCTTTGTCCCCTTTGCCGCGCTGTCGCCTTTTCACACCTGGATATTCCCGAAACGCCACTGCGCCGCCTTCAGCAGCATTACCGAAGAGGAGATCAATGATCTGGCCTCTCACCTGAAAACCATACTCCGGAAATTTTACGTGGGGCTCGAAGACCCTGACTTTAATTACATCATCCGCTCTGAAAACCCGAAGGAATGCGAATCAGAGTATTTCCACTGGTATATGAGCATAGTCCCCCGCCTGACTCAGACAGCAGGGTTTGAACTCGGCTCAGGCATGTACATCAACAGCTCGATCCCGGAAGAAAGCGCGGATTTCTTAAGGAAAATAAAGGTGTAACCGGGGTTGGCTTATCCTGAAAACAGCAGTTGATCGTTACGACAGTGGGCGCTTTAAACAAAATGCATGTAAAGAAAAAGTTGCGGGAATGTGTGAAAAAAAACCTTTATCTGCGCCACCTTTGTAAGACGTATTTGATTCAAACAGGCGGATATTTTATGACCGTCGTGTTGGAATTATCAGTAGTCAAATTGCGACATTATAAAGATTTTTTTTCACATGTTCCCGCAATGACTGTATCTATTGGGTTTATCCTATTCTGAAACTGTCCAGGATATCATAAACAGCCTTCACAGCTGGAGAATCCTGAGGCAGAGAGATAATGGCCTTTCCCTGCAGGTCGTTTTCGAAAACATTCTTGTCCTGGGGCACAAGACCTGCAACCTCAAGGCCGAGGTCCTCGGCAAATTTCTTGAGTTCAGGACCTTCTTCCCCTGCAACGCGATTGATCACCAGGGCATATTTATCGATATCAAGGTCAAGCTCCTTCACCAGTGCTGCTATCCGCTGCGCAGTTTTAATCCCCCTTACCGTAGGGTCGCTCACGATCAAAAGGAGGTCGACCTTGTGGGTGGTCCTTCTGCTGAGGTGTTCCATCCCGGCCTCATTGTCTATCACAACATACGAATAGGTCTCGGAGAGCTTGTCCGTATACTTTCTGATAATATTATTGGCCGCGCAATAACATCCCGGGCCCTCAGGCCTTCCCATGACCATCAGGTCGAACCCCTTCGCCTCGATGACCGACTGCTGGACCTGATAATCAAAGAGCTGTTCCATGGACATCCCGCCCGGCCGCTCAGCGCCGCTCCGTATTGTCCGGAGAGACTCTTCCCTGAGATGCCCGATTGTTGCATGCACCTCGACCCCAAGGGCCTCATGCAGACATGAATTGCTGTCTGCGTCAACTGCCAGCACAGGCCTGTTCTTTTTTCTCCATAAGATACCTTACTGCAAGACCTGCGACACTGGTCTTGCCGGTGCCTCCCTTGCCTGCCAATGCGATCACATATGCCATATAGTCTCCCGGTTCATTATTTCGCAATAGTTCAGCAGATCAGCAGCGCAATAGAGCAGTAGATATAAGAACGAGACCGAAGGCCTCCTTACCAGAGTCGCTGTTTGTTTTTTGCTCAATACCTGCTGCCCTGTTGCACTGCTGAACTGTATACATTATTTCTTCGGCCTCAGGGTCCTCAGCCGGGCAATATCTTCCTGATAGCCGTAAATATGGGCCCCTGCGCTGTAGGCATACATCGGGCCGCTCTTCAGGCCGGCCTCTGAGGCCACAAGTTTTTTGAGCAGTTCTATGCCGCCAAGATTAGTGGGGAAGCCCGCCCATAGGTCCCATGACCGGAAATAACAGCTTACAGTGAGTATAAGTTCCTCCCCTACAGGGATGGCCTTGAAATCCAGAAGCCTCAGGCAGGGCGGGTCGAGCTTGCCGTCATTTCCGAAACAGACATCATGGTCCTCAGGGTCTCCTATCTCAACCACAGCCTGGTTGGTCAGCGGAGTTTCCTTCAGCATCGCAATAACCCGTTCGAGCTGTGTCCCGCCTTTGGGCATGGGATGGTGGATCCTGCTTGCATATTTATATGTCTCGTTCTCCGACAGTTTCGGGTCCATCAGGTAGTTCACGAAATAGTCCTCTATATAATCCAGTGTTGTAGGGGCAGGCAGACCTGAGCCCGGCGGCATAGTCGGGATCATGTCCTCTCCGGGGTGTTCTATATAAACAGCGATACCCGGATACTGGAGTCTGTACTGTTCTTTTTCGAACGAGCCCAGCTGTATCTGCTGCACATATGCGTTATCAAATATGTTATAGATGAGCTGAAACCACGCATCAGGTATGGTCTTGGCCTGGAGAAAAAAAGGATGCATTATCACCTCTCGTGAAAAAATGGCTTAACTGCATGAAAGCAAGGCTTTCTCTTTCAGCTATAATAGTTATTATCAGATTATTTAGTCAATTTCACTTTGCGCTGTTATGGGATATAATTTATCTAACAAAGAGGGCGCGGCGGACAAATGCGGTCCGGGAGGTAAGATTAGTTTTGTTATGCAGAAAATTCGTGTATAATACTTTTAGCTAAATAATGATACTCGAAATACTATTTATTCTGCTTTTCATGGTACTGAACGGGTTTTTTTCTGCATCGGAAATCGCCGTCGTCACTTCACGAAAGTCATTCGTCAAGAACCTGGCGGAAAAAGGCAGCTACCGCGCGCAGAAATTATTGAAGCTCCAGTCCGAACCTGACAGGCTTCTCGCCATTGTACAGATCGGCGTTACCGTGATGGGGGCCCTTTCGTCCGCGATCGGCGGCGCCGCATCTGTCACCACCCTCGAACCGCTTATAGCAGGCATTCCTGTTCCGTTTATCGCGCGAGGCGCGGGGGCCATATCAATAGGGATCGTGGTCATTGTGATTTCTTATCTCACCCTGATCATAGGCGAGCTCGTGCCCAAATCCATAGCCTTAAGAAACCCTGAAAGGGTCGGTCTCTTTGTAGCCGGTCCCCTGACATTCGTATCCAAAATTTCATCGCTTTTTGTCACAGCCTTGACAGCCAGTACAAACCTCGTACTGAAGCCCTTCGGGGCAAAGGCCTTTTCCGAGCGCTCTTTCATCAGCGAGGAAGAGATCAAGCTTCTTATCGAGGAAGGGACGGACAGGGGCATCTTTGAACCTACGGAGCACGAGCTGATACACAGTGTTTTCCGTTTTACCGACATTTCGGTCAAAGGCGTCATGGTCCCGGTCACCGCTATGGTAGCTTTCAACATCAACGCATCTCAGGATGTCATCATAAAGACGATCTCTTCGGAGAATTTTTCGCGCTATCCTGTATACGGCCGGGACAAATCCGATATCAAGGGCATCCTCTACAACAAGGACGTCTTCAATGAAATGGCATACAGGCGGGAGATATCAATTCCCAGGATACTGCACAACGCGCTCTTTGTGCCGGAGACAATGAAGATCAGCTCCCTCATGAGGGAGATGCAGAAGAAAAGACAGCATATGGCCATCGTAGTGGATGAATACGGGGGAGTTACGGGTCTCGTTACCATAGAGGACCTCATTGAAGAGATCGTAGGAGAGATACGTGATGAATACGATACGGAAAGTCCTGTCCAGAGTTTGCCTAATGGGATTATGCTGATCGACGCCTCTCTTGCCATAAGGGATCTGAACGAAGATTATGGCTTCGAAATCCCGGAATCAAACGAATACGATACTATCGGCGGATTTCTTATCTCCAATCTCCAGAGACTGCCTGCTGTCGGCGACGAATACAAAACCGAAACGATGAAATTTACTATTGTAGCGATGAAAGGCCGCCGCGTGCTGAAGCTGAGGGCTGAGCCTGTTATCGTGCCGCAGGAAGAAGCGCAGCAGTAAGGCCAGGGTAAGCGTTTCTTAAATCACTTTCCTTATACTTGTCATTCCAGATTGCCTGTCCCCGATGTCTGGGTATCTGAAATCTTTTCAGAAGGATTGCGGACAAGCCGTATTGACAGCTCTTAGAGTCTGTGTATACAGTAAGAAGTTGTCATCCTCGGGCTTGACCCGGGGATCCAGGACCTCTTGAACACAATGGATTCCCGCCTTCGCGGGAATGACGGCTAAAACAACTCAACCATATGTAAAGAAGCGTGGTAACACTACACTACGCGTCGAGGATGTCCCTGATAAGTCTGGCAACCTTATTTACAGTGTAGGGTTTTTGCCGGATGGCGCTCATCTTCCGGAGCAGCCTTTTGTCCTGGTCTGCGAGGCTGTAACCCGTGGCGAGGATAAATTTGACTTCAGGATTTATCTCCAGCAAATTCTGAAAGAGTTCGATCCCGCCTTTTTTAGGCATAAGCATGTCAGAAAGAACAATATCGATCTTCTCTGCCGCAGCCCTGTAGTGCCTGAAAGCTTCCTCCCCGTCCCGCGCGGCGATGATCCGGTAGCCGGCTGCCTGCAAAAAGGAGGAAAGCATGTTCCTGATTACTTCTTCATCTTCCGCAATAAGGACCGTCTCAGTCCCCCGGATATCATCTTTTGCCTCAGCAGGTATCTTCTCATAAAAAGGCGAAGGGTCTTCAGCTTCGCCTTCAGACAATAAAGGCAGATAAACTTTAAAGGTTGTGCCACGGCCTTTATCGCTGAAAACCTTTATGTCCCCTCCGTGTGTCTTTATAATCGAAAACACGATTGACAGGCCCAGCCCTGTCCCCCGGCCCAGTTCTTTTGTTGTGAAATAGGGGTCGAATATCTTCCGGATGTCGACCGTCTCGATCCCCTCACCCGTATCGCTGACAGAAAGGCATATATAGTATTTTTGTGGAAGTCCCGGGACAGAAGTTTCCGCATCCGGCATCAGACTTCTTTCAGTCTTTATCGTTATCGTCCCCTTGCCATGCATGGCGTCCCTGGCATTCAGAATAAGGTTCATGATGACCTGGGTAAACTGACCGGTGTCGCACCTTACCTGGAGGGGACTGTTATGAAGATCGAACCGTATCTCGATCGTCTCTTCAACAATACGCTTGAGGAAAAGGATAGTGTCCCTGAGAAAAGAGTTGAAATCCAACTCTTTCATCTCCATAGACATTTTCTTGCTGAAGATATGAAGCTGTTTGACCAGCTCGCCGCCTTTCTGCGAGAGGGCGATGATGGTCTCTAACCGCTTGTACAAATCAGAACCAGCTTCTGCGCTGTCAAGGCAAACTTCGGAAAAGCCCATGATGCCGGTAAGTATGTTGTTGAAATCATGCGCGATGCCGCCTGAGAGTTTGCCGATGGCCTCCAGCTTCTGTTTTTCAAAAAGAAGCTGCTGGAGCCTCATCTCCTCGTCTTCAGCGCGTTTTTTTGCCTTCCGGTCAGCCCATATCTCCAGTACCCTGCCGACCCGCGCTGAAAGGCCGGATATATTCCTTTTGATAATATAATCCACCGCCCCCAGCCTCAGACTGTCCACCGCCGCCTGCTCATTCCCTTCACCTGTGATCAATACCACAGGGACATCGATGCTCTGCTGCTTGATGATTTTTATGGCCTCGAACCCCGTTATATCCGGAAGTGAGTAATCGGCGAGTATGATATCCGCAGCCAGAGAAGGAAGTTTCTCAATGAATTCTTTTTTGTTCCTTGCCGCATCGTATGCAACCTGGTAGCCGGAACTCCTGAGTTCATAGAGTTCCAGTTCTATATCGTCGGGGTTGTCCTCAAGGAAGAAGACCCTGAGCTGTTTTAAGACTTCGCCCATCAGCCTACTTTAGCTGGGGCTGCTCGTTAATCAGCATCCAGTAAAAGCCTATCTGTCGCACCGTCTCGACAAACTGGTCAAAATCAACCGGCTTTCTGATATAGCTGTTCACCCCGAGATCGTAGCTTTTCAGTAAATCGCTCTCTTCCTTGGAGGAGGTCAAAACAACAACCGGAATAAGCTTTGTCCTTCTGTCGCCTTTTATCTTTTGCAGCACCTCGATGCCGTCTACCTTGGGCAGCTTAAGGTCAAGCAGTATCACATTGGGCAGTTCATGCTGTTCATCCTGATACTTCCCCTTATAAAAAATATAATCAAGAGCTTCCTGCCCGTCCCTGGCTATTTTTACGGGATTTACGATATTGTTTTTCTTAAGGGCATGCAGTGTCAGTTCAACATCGTCAGGGTTGTCTTCAACAAGAAGAATGTTTATTGCTTTGTTAATCATAAGATCAAACCTCCTTGAATATCGGTAAATCTATATAAAATGCAGCGCCTTTACCAGGTTCTGCTTCGGCCCATATCCTGCCATGGTGCCGTTCAACTATCTTTTTGACGATCGCGAGTCCGATCCCGGTCCCTTCATATTCTTCGGGGAGATGGAGCCTCTGGAAGACCTGGAACACCTTGTCATGATATCTCATTTCAAAGCCCACGCCGTTGTCTTTCACGAATATGGCCTCCCTGTCCCTGTCATATCCTATGACGATTTCAGGTTTTTCAGCATTTCGGCTGTACTTAAAGGCATTTGATATAAGGTTTGCAAACGTGCTCTGCATAAGCACAGGATCGCAGTTTATCTCGGGAAGTTTCTGCAGAATTACCGACGCCTTTCTCTTTTCGATTTCAGGGACGTAATATTCGAGAATCGGCTTGATGATATCAGCGCAGTCGATTCTTTTAAACTGGAGTTCAGCCCTGCCGACGCGCGAGAATGCCAGCATATCGTCTATCAGGAGAGACATCCTTTCAGTCCCGTTCCTCACCCGCCTGAGATAATGCTTCGCCCTGTCATCGAGCTTTTCAGTATATTCGTCAAGCAGTATCTTCGAAAAACCATCTATGTTTCTGAGGGGGGCCCTGAGGTCATGGGAAACTGAATAAGCAAAGGCCTCCAACTCCGTGTAGGCATTTGCAAGCTCAATGTTCGACTTCTCTATTGCGTGGTTTTTTTCATATATCTCGACCGCCATATCACTGAAGGACTTCTGGAGGGTTCCTATCTGGTCTTCGCGGGTAATTGCGCTTCCGGAAATAAAATCGGCCTCTGGATATCTGTTCAGGGAGGCGTTTGATATCCTTGACAAGCGCCTTGAGAGGCTGGCTTACAAGCCTCACCAGCAGGGCATGCGCAATGGCAATGATTGCAAATATCCCCAAAATAGTGATTATGAGACTTGAGTTCCTCATGTTGGCTATGGCCGCATAATTACGATCGGTAGCTTTTCTTGAGACGATCGCTCCCAATACTTTTTTCCCGCTGCCGTGACACCGGAAGCATTCATCCTCATTGAGGATGGCATGTATATGGATCAGGTATGTCCTGCCTCCCGATTTTTCGATGAACCCGCTTGCAGGAGCAACACCGGATTTCAGGGCGCTTTCAAGTGCGGAAATGGCTGCTTTGTTCGGAAGACGATGGTCCAGCGCTGCTGTGACAGCAGTCTTATCAGTAGAAAACTTGATTGCGCTGCGGTCGTCGCAGATATAAATATCTATATCCTTCACGATTTCTTTTATGTCCAGCAGTTCCCTTTGCACAGCCCTGCTGTCTCCGACAGACATGGGGTATTTAATTCCGGCGTATACGGCCGATGCTGTTTCCTCGTTGTTTATGTCCAGCGTGCGCAGCATTTCTTCTGTCTCGAACGAATACGTGAGGTAGACAACACTAAGCATGATAAGAGCAACGCTTACCGTCAGAACAGCCAGGATTTGTTTACTTAAGCTTTTTCTAATGTAGCCCAGCATAGTTATTGTCCAACTATTACCTTAAGCGACCAGCTATTTTTGGGTGGATTATAACATATGCATGTTTCGAAGCGAGAAAAAATTCTCAGGTAACTGCAGTAAGTAATTCAGCAAGCGTTCAGCCGTCAGCAATCAGCTGTCAGCAAAAAGCGGAATACGAAGCTCGCAGGCGAGTTCGGCATAGCGTCCTATACAGTTTTTTGTTCGCCTTTTCTTGCTGAAAGCTGACCGCTGAGGGCTGACCGCTGAACAGTTTGTGATTTACTTAAAACTCTGTTCGTCCGAGGGAAAGACGCCCTGTTCGACTTCTCTCCGGTATGTCTCTATCGCCTTCATCGCTTCTTCTTTCAGGTTCGCATAACGTTTCACGAATTTCGGCACAAACCGTTCAAACATCCCGATTACATCGTGCAGCACGAGGACCTGTCCGTCACAATGAGGACCTGCCCCTATCCCTATCGTCGGGATCGAAAGTTCATTTGTGATCTTCCTCGCAAGCTTAATGGGTATGGCCTCGAGCAAAAGGGCAAAGGCCCCTGCGTCCTCAACGATATGGGCTTCATGGAGCAGCCTTTTTGCGGCCTCCTCTGTCTTGCCCTGCACCTTATATCCGCCCATCCTGTGGATCGCCTGCGGCGTCAGCCCGATATGAGCCATTACGGGTATTTCGGAGCGGGTCATCGCCCTGATCTGTTCTGCAACTTCGGCCCCGCCCTCCAGTTTCACAGCTGAAGCTCCGGCTTCCTTTAAAAACCTTCCGGCGTTCCTGACCGCGTCTTCGATGCTTGCCTGGTAGGACATAAACGGCATATCGCCGATGACAAGGGCGTTTTTGACTGCACGGCAGACCATTTTTGTATGATATATCATCTCGTCCATAGTCACCGGCAGGGTGTTTTCGAGTCCCTGCACGACCATGCCCAGAGAATCACCCACCAGTATTGCGTCGATCCCGGCTTCATCGACTATCTGTGCAAAGGGATAGTCATAAGCTGTGAGCATCGTGATCTTCCTGCCTTCGGATTTCTTCTTTAAAAAGTCCTGAATTGTTGTCTTAGCCATGGTCTTCTCCTGGTCATCAAGTTCTTCTGCTGATTATAACGGCCTTTTAAAAAAAAATCACACAAAAAGATTGCTCAGAGGGCAGGCTGAGAGGCTGGTGTGATACACATTTATCGGTAAATTCACTCAATAGTAATGGAAGATATAAAAAACTCCCACCCACCTCCTATACCCCATCTGAGCTTTACCCATAAGTCCCGCTGGACACGGAAGAGTATAAATGCAGTCCAGAAGGGGCTCTGCCCCTGACCCCGGCTACTTTTCTTGCCCGCCCAAGAAAAGTACCCAAAAGAATGGCGCCCCGACGAAAATCTCACCCTTCGGGCCGGGCTGCTCGGCCAGGCACGCTGAATTTTGGGAACTCGCTTCGCTCAGACAGCCCAAAATCCTTAACGCGTGCCTTCGGTCGCAGCCCTGAAATTTTCAAAGGGGTCAACCGACAAAACTGGACGGATTAACGCATGAATCGTATGACGAATATCCCGTAGGGGCGTAAAGCCGTCAAGCTTTCGCGTTCATCCGTATGGTATACTTTGACATGGGCGAAACAACCTACTTCCAGCCTCTCACGAAAGAAGACAGGATAACCGTAATCCTTTACCGGACCGGTATATTTCTCTCCGCGATGGTAATCGCTATTTCCGCCTTTATCGTTTTTAAAAGTCTTAAGCCCGCTGACGATCAGCTCTTTCCCTTCATTGCTTCCGGCCTAAGTTTGAATATACTGCTGCTCGTTTTATATTTCAGCGTCGGACTCAGCGTATTCTTCATCCATCTTTATATAGGGAAGTTTTACCGGACACTGAAAAAGATTTATTACCTGGCGGTTGTCTGCCTGGCGGTCCTGTTCTTCATCGGGCATGGGAACCCGGTGATGCCGCTGTTCAGGGTGCCTCCTTACGGTGCTCTTCTTATGCTACCTCTTTCCTTATGCCTCGGGTTTGTGACCGCGAAAGAGGCGTTCTGCTTCAGGCTTATCGAAGGCTATATCCTGGCTATCCTGATGCCCGCGTATACATTTTTTTATGCCCTTGGCGCTTTCAGCGGGAGAGGCGCTGCATACGGTTTCATCCTTATCGCCGTCATGCTCGTCTTCTTTACATTCAGGAAGATTTTCATGCCGATCCACTACGACATCGGAGACAAATCAGCCTACCAGCCGTAAGTATTTACCCCCCCCCAATACGTTTAACCCAAAAAATGCGGTTTATACGCAGTGGCATAAATGCCTTCAAAGTCTTTTAATTTCAACGGGACCTTACCATATGCCATAATGCGTTTCTTGCATATTTTTATGCTTATCTGAAATTGCTTATGGCATGTATAAGGTGTTGCTGCAAAATACTTTTCAGTCATCCATGCCACTGCAATATGCATTTTTTGGGTTAAATAATAAAGTTGCGAAGATATGTGAAAAAAGATCTTTATCTGCGCCACCGTTGTAAGACATATGTGATGCATACAGGCGGATATTTTCATGACCGGCGTATGGAAATTATCAGTAGCGAAGTTGCGACATTATAAAGATTTTTTTCACATGTCTTCGCAATAATTGCCTTTTTGGGTTCAACCGGAAGATCCTTTATTTAATCAGCATTTCCAGCAGCGCCTTCTGGGTATGGAGGCGGTTTTCGGCCTGGTCGAAGACAGCGCTGTGAGGGCCGTCCATGACCTCGTCGGTGATCTCCTCGCCGCGGTGGGCCGGGAGGCAGTGCAGCACAGTGACATCTTTTTTCGCGCACGAAAGCAGCCTGTCGTTGATCTGGTAGGCCCGGAATTTACTCTTCTTTGCTTCGGCTTCCTTCTCCTGACCCATACTCACCCAGACGTCGGTGTAGACGACATCAGCCATTCCGGCAGCTTCCTTTGGGTCTATGAGGACGATGATCTCGCTCTTTGAGGCAGCCTTCGCCTTTTCCAGTATTTGCGGGTCGGGCCCGAAGCCTTCGGGGCAGGCGACTGTGAGGTTGAATTCCATCATAGATGCCGCCTCGATAAGTGAATTGCATACATTGTTGCCGTCACCGATAAAAGCAACTTTGAGGCCTTTGAATCCGCCCTTCTTTTCCTGGATGGTCATGAGGTCGGCCAGTGCCTGACACGGGTGATGTGTATCACTGAGGCCGTTGATTACCGGCATCGTAGAGTTTTCGGCAAACTGTTTAAGCCCCGGATGGCCGTAGGTGCGTATCACAACTCCGTCCAGATAACGGGACAGGGTCCTGGCAGTGTCTGCCATCGTCTCTCCCCGGCCCAGCTGCATTTCCGCCGGGCTCATATATATGGTATTTCCGCCGAGCTGGTATACTCCTGTTTCAAAAGAGACGCGCGTACGCGTCGAAGGTTTCTCAAAAAGAAGGCCGACATTCTTACCCAGTAAAGGACAGGCACTTTTGTCTTTGCCGGCCTTGAGGTCAGCGGCCCTTTTCAGCAGGGCCGATAATTCATCTCTAGTCAAATCTGTCAACGCAAGAAAATCTTTTTTCATGGTCCCCCCTATGAAAGGCGATCGAAAATCTGCTCGAGTGAATCGATGAGCTGGTCTATCTCTTTCTCAGTTATGATCAGGGGCGGCATGAACCGCAGGATATTGCCGGCAGTGCAGTTGATCAGCAGACCCCTTTCCATGCACTCCTTTACAAGTGGCGCGCCGTCCCGGGTCAGTTCAAGCCCGACCAGGAGACCGATGCCCCGTACTTCGGCGACTATGCTGGGGAACTCTTTCTGCAATTCCTCAAGTCTTCTTTTGAAGTATATCCCCATCCTTCTGCACTGGTCGAGGATAAAATCGTCTTCGATCAGGACATCTATTGTCGCAAGCGCTGCGTTGCAGGCAAGCGGGTTTCCCCCGAAGGTCGAGCCGTGGGTTCCGGGCTCAAACGCGGCCGCTACTTTATCTGAGGCTAGCATCGCTCCTATAGGGAAACCGCCGGCCAGTCCCTTTGCAAGGGTCATTATGTCAGGGACGATGCCGGAATTTTCATAGGCGAAAAGCTTCCCTGTCCGGCCCATTCCTGTCTGCACCTCATCGAGGATCAGGAGGAGGCCGTGCTTGTCACAGAGCTTTCTGACCTCTCGCAGATAGTCCTCTGCCGGAATTTTTACCCCGCTTTCACCCTGTACAGGCTCCAGCATTACAGCACAGGTATGCTGGGTCACTGCCTTTTCTATAGCGGCGACGTTGTTGTATTCCACATGCTTGAAACCCGGTACTAGCGGGTCAAAGCCGATCTTGAACTTTTCCTGTCCGGTCGCGCTCAGGGTGCCGAGGGTCCTTCCGTGGAATGAGTTGAGCGCGGTAATGATCTCGAATTTATTCTGTCCGACCAGTTCCTTGAAATATCTCCGGGCGAGCTTGATCGCTGCCTCGTTGGCCTCAGCCCCTGAGTTGCAGAAGAAGACCTTATTGGCAAAGGAGTTATCGACAAGGAGTTTTGCGAGTTTTGTCTGGGACTCGATATGAAAAAAATTCGAAATATGGATGAGCCGCTGCGCCTGTTTCTGTATCGCGACCACCACCTTGGGATGGCAGTGGCCGAGACAATTGACTGCCACGCCGCCCAGAAAATCAAGGTATTCTTTTCCGTCGGTGTCCCAGACCTTCATCCCCCGGCCTTTTCTGATGGCAACGGGAAATCTGTTGTAAGTGTGCATAAGATAATTGTTTGAATCATCGATCAGTTTCTTCAGTTCCATGCAGAGATAATACCGTATAACCCATTGAAAAATCAAACAAAACCGCCTTTGACATGTCTCCGGGATAATGCTAGAATCTTTGCATGAAGATTGCGGTGACAGGAAAAGGCGGTGTGGGGAAGACGACACTTTCGTCAATACTGAGTTATCTTTTCGCAGCAGAAGGCAAAAAGGTCATTGCTGTGGACGCGGACCCTGACGCGAACCTTGCCTCTGCACTGGGCGTATCCAGGGAGGATGCCGAAAAGATAAGACCCATCGCAGAACTCGGCGAGCTTATCGAGGAACGTACAGGGGCAAAACCCGGCAGCGCGGGCATATACAAGCTCAACCCCAGGGTTGATGACCTTCCCGAGGGGCTCGGATTTAAAATCAACGGTATAACTCTGCTTATCATGGGGAAATCAAAGGCAGCCTCTTCGGGATGCTACTGCCCTGAAAACGTGCTCCTCAGGAGGCTGCTGAAGCATCTGGTCGTTGAGAGAGACGAGGTCGTGATTGTTGATATGGAGGCCGGGATTGAGCATCTGACCAGGGGCACCGCCGGATCTGTCGACGCGTTTATCGTTGTTGTCGAGCCAGGGCAGCGGAGCATGCAGACAGCCGGAGTTGTGAGGGATATGGCCAGAGAACTCGGCGTGAAAAAGGTCTTTGTTGTCGCGAACAAGGTCCGGGGTCCGGAAGACCTGGATTTCATCAAAAAAGGCATAGGCGAAATTGAAATTGCAGGGCATATCAGTTTTAACCACGATGTTATGGAGGCTGATATCAAGGGCGCTTCCCCTTTCAGTTTTTCACCCGGGACAGTAGCTGAGGTGAAAGAAATCAAACTGGCTATAGAAAAAAACCTTGATGCAGGATAAGGCCGGGGTCAGGAGGGAACTTCTCGGCAGGAGAGACCGCATTCCACCTGAAGTGCGGAAGGCCAAAAGCAGGATTATCCGGGAGAGTCTTTTATCGCTTGAGGAATTTAAAAAGGCCGGCATAATATTCTTCTTCGCCTCTTTCAGGTCAGAAGTTGATACAACTGAACTTATAAAAATATCGCTTTCTACGGGAAAACGCGTTGTCCTTCCAAAGGTCGATACAGCCGGGCATGATCTCCTGCTCTTTGAAGTCAGGGACCCCGGAGAGCTGGCGCCCGGATATATGGGCATTCCGGAGCCTTCTGCCGGGGCAAGGCAGATGAGCATCAATGACGTAGATATTGTGATTATCCCCGGCGCCGGCTACGATGCCTCCGGCAGCAGAGTGGGCTACGGAGGGGGCTATTACGACAGGCTGCTTTCCGGCCTGCAAAAAGCCGTGGCGATCATCGCGCCTGCCTTTGAAGAGCAGGTCCTGGAGTCAATCCCGTCAGAACCCCACGATGTCGGGGTCAACGTGATAGTTACGGACAGGCGGATTATACGCTGCGGACAGTAGCTGGTTATCGGTCCGCCGGATAGTCTTTTTGTAAGCATTAAGCCTCCAGCAATCAGCTGTCAGCAAAGACACTTTCCTGTGGCTTATCAACCTGAATAAAGCATTTAACTACCGATGTCACATAGAGAAAAGAGAAAAATAAAGGGATTCTGATGAGATAGTTCTTTTTGCGGTGGTTGGCCTCAGGCAGATTTTTTGCTGAGAGCTGACTGCTGAGAGCTGATAGTTTAACTATTACGCCTTCTTTTTTGTCTTTGCCATATCTTCGAGTATCTTCAGCTTCGAGGTTTCCCCTAGCGCGATGAGGGTGTCTCCCGAATGGATGGTGCTGCGAAAGGTCGGGTTAAACTTGAGGTCACCGGTCGCATTTTTTATCGCTACGATGATGATTCCGAGCTCGCGCCCGAAACCGCATTCATCAAGCGTCAAACCGGACAATTGCGAGGACTCCTGTATCGATACCTCTTCCATCTGAAGATCAATATTGCCGCTCTTTGTAGCAAACTCGATAAAGTCCACGACCGCGGGTTTAAGTATCGTATGAGCTATCCTCAACCCCCCGATATGGTAAGGCGAGACCACCTTGTCCGCCCCCGCCCTCAGGAGCTTCTTCTCCGAACCCTCCTCGCCTGCCCTTGCCACAATCAGGAGATGGGGGTTAAGGCCGCGGGCGCTCAGGACCACAAAGAGGTTTTCCGCGTCAGTGGGCAGGACTGAAATTAGTCCCCTGGCCTTGTCGATCCCTACTTCCTTCAGGGCCTCGTCTTTGGTCGCATCTCCCTGGATGATCAGGGCATCTTTTGTATCAGCCGTGAGATTAGGTCCTTTTTCGATGACTACAAACTTCTGGTCCTTCTCACTGAGCTCATGACAGATAATTTTGCCCATCCGCCCGTAGCCGCAGATGATGTAGTGATTTTTCAGTTCTCTTATCTTCTTTTCCAATCTTCTCCTCCCGAATACGTCTTGCAGTTCACCTTCCAGAATAACTTTGGCGGCTGCTGTCAAAGCGTATGCAACAGTACCGACCCCGCCTATGATAAGAACGATCGTAAATATCTTTCCGTTTACCGAGAGTTCGTGTACTTCTTTATATCCCACGCTTGCCAGGGTGATGATGGTCATGTAGAGTGAGTCCAGCAGGTCCCAGCCCTCGATAAACATGTACCCCAGGGTACCGAAGGAGATGACACAACCCAGGAGAAAAAAGGCGAGCAGGAGTTTCTGCCTGAGTTCTTTCAAAAGGCGTATTCTCCTGAAAAAAACCGGGCTATCTTCGGCCTCTGGTCAAACGATTACCCTGTTTGCTGTTTCCGGGACCTTTTTCGCAGGAGGCCTCCTCCGGTCCAGAACGAAAATGGTGATAATTTTCTGCGCTATGGTCACAATCGGAACAGCGAGTATCATGCCGACGACCCCGAATAGTTTTTCACCGGTAACTATTGTTATTACCAGCAGCATGGGATGAAGACTGCAGGGTCTTGCCTATGGTGAGCGGCTGGATGAACAGGTCATCAATAAGTTTTATAGTAATGTACAGCAGCAGAACATTGATCACGGCCCCGATGCTCTGGAACTGGACAAAGGCGATCAGGCACGCGGTGACGCAGGCAATGACAGGACCCAGATAGGGGATGACGTTTGCGCATCCGCTCAGTATCCCCAGGGTGATCGGATAATGGACGCCGAGAAGCCACAAGCCGCCTGTAGCTATTATGCCGACGGCCAGGCAGTCTATTGCCAGCCCTCTCAGATACCTCCCCACGAGTACATTGATCTCGGACATCGCCGATACGGTTGTCTCGACATAGGCAGGGGGTATCCATTTCATAATGCGTTTCAGCATCTCCGGCCAGTCCTTGAGCAGAAAAAATACGAAAAATGGAGTAAGGACCAGACCGAGAACGAACGGCGCGGCATAGCCGAAGACCGCCGAAAAATCCAGTGTCTGGTTGAGAAGCCGGCCAGGGAGCGTCGCCTCGCGGAGTATCTTTCTGATGACCTGTTCCATTACGGGGTAGTCTTTGGAGGTATCTGCCGACTGCTGTCTTGATTATGTTCTCGATCTGCTGGGAAAACTCGGGGACCCTCTGATAGAAAGTCCCGATTTCCTGTTGCAAATAAGGGGAGAGCAACGCCTGGCCCCCAATAAGCAGACCGAACAGGACAATATACAGCAGCACGACCGCCACCTTTCTCTTCAGGCCAAGGGACTGCATCCTGCTAATGACTGAGCTGAGTATATAGGCGAGCTACCCCGGACAAAATGAGTATGATGATAAGGTCAGAGGCGTGGTAGGCAGAGATGAAGATCAGGGAAATGAGTATAAGCGACAGTACCCAAAGCGGCATCTTATGGTGCACTACCTTGAACCCTTCTACGAGTTCATTCTGGATATCTTTCCTGTTTTCCATATCCTACTGCTCCCTGATGTCGCGGGGAAACGCATCTTTGAGGTCCCTGCTGCAGATATAGCCTGACAGGCACTCGGCAAGGTTCAGCAAGACCCTTGTCGATATCCTGCTGTTGCCCTTAATGAGGTTGTCAAAATACGATTTATACATTATGAGGAGATTTGTCTTTTCCACTGCGACTGCTGTGGCAAACCTCGGGGATTCATTGATAAGCGCCAGTTCGCCGAAATATGAGCCCGGACCGAGCGGGGCCAGTATCTTATCGCCGGACCCGTCTTTTTTTACAATGTTAACAGCTCCGGACATCACGATATACAACGCCTTTCCGTTGTCGCCTTCGGAAAAAATTATCTCACCGGCGTGATATTCTTTTTCGAAGAGTTCTATCAGAAGTTTTCTCAGCAGGGCCTTATTCAGCCCCTTAAAAAGCCGCACTTCACCCAATATGTCGAGATTGGTTTTGTTCTCCGTATCGAAGGCCCATCCGAACATCCGCTGTAAAGGGTGGTTTTTCATAGATTAGTAATTTTACAATCTCTCTGCCGCTTCTGACAACAGCTAATTTGAAGGGGCAGTATATTGGGCGGATTTCAGCGTTGTGTTCAGAAGGAAGCAGGTTGTCGCCGCAACGGATTCGGCTGTCCTGGCCCGGGTTTGAAGAGCCGGGAAAGTGGCTATTTCAGGGAACAAAAAAGTAAGGAAAAGTAATGCGGCTGTGTACGCCGTAAATAATTAACTTGAAAACTCTGCTGAAATCTGTTATTTCATAAGTCACTATGGAAAAAAAGCAGGTCCAGGTCGAAGAAGAATACTTAAGAGGCATCGAGAGAAAGATGCAGGACCTGAGCATGCTTATTGAAGTCTCTGCCCTCATATCCTCGACCCTCGATTTCAACGATCTCATGACGATTGTTATGGAAAAGGCCAAGGAGGTGATGGACGCGGAAGCCTGTTCCATCCTTATGTATAAGAGGGAAACAGACACCCTCGAGTTTGAGGTTGCGATCTGCGCAGACGAACAGACCTCTGATCTGCTGAAACAGAAGGTCACTGTCAAGGTGGGCCGGGGCATCGCGGGGTATGTGGCCCAGCACCTGCAGCCGATTGTGATCGCTGACGCAAGGACGGACGAACGTTTCCTCGGCGATGCCGATAAACAGACCGGGTTCACAACAAAAAGCCTTATGGCTGTCCCGCTTGTCGGGAGAGGGGGGCTGATAGGTGTTGCGGAAATAATGAACCCAAGGCATAAGGTCTCTTTCAGCGACTATGATCTGGAGATATTCCAGACCCTCTGCGGACAGGTGGCGATTGCTATAGAAAACTCGATCTTCCACAAGGAATCCCTTGAACATGAACGGCATATGCATGAGCTTGACCTGGCCTCGACTATCCAGAGAAGTTTTCTGCCTGAATCCCCTGTATTTCAGACGGGCGGTATGGTTATATCCGCGGTAAACGTCCCCGCAAAACAGGTCGGGGGAGACCTCTATGACTTTGTCGCGCTGGGTGAAAGACAGGCGGGCGTCTTTATAGGCGACATCTCCGGAAAAGGGATTTCAGCGGCGCTGTATATGGCAAAGATCATCAGCGATTTCAGGTACCTGGCCCATCGTCGAAAATTCTCCTGACAGTCGTGCTTAACCAGCTCAATGCCCTTATGACAAAGGCGCCGCGGGGTCTTTTTCTCACAGCGATTTACCTGATTGCCGACACCGTGAGCGGTAATCTCGTTGTCTCAGCGGCAGGGCATCCCCCGTTTCTATGGATAACCGGGCAGGAGGTAAGGGTGATGAACATCGAAGCAGGCCCGCCCCTGGGGATCATGGACATCGCGTATCCGTCGGTATCCATTTCGATGAAGCAGGGTGACAGGCTGCTCCTGCTGACAGACGGGGCCTTTGATGCAAAGAACAGGGAAGGGCAGAGGATGGGGTTTGATGACCTCACGGACTTTGTAAAGAATCATCTCCATGAAGAAAAGCTGCTTGATCTGATACAGGAGAAGATAGACAGTTTTTCGAAGGGGATGGACAGGGCTGATGATCTGACCCTTGTTGAAATAAGGTTTTCAGGCTAGGTCAAACCGCCAGGACCAGGAACGGGATTGAAAGACCTTATAATGATTACGGTGCCGGCTGCTCCGAAATATCTCTGCCTGATCAGGGATGTGACGGCGAGGCTGTGTGTGTCAGGGGGGCTTGAGGAACCGGCGATCAATACGCTCAAACTGGCTATCGACGAGGCCTGTGCAAATATAATCAAGCATACATACAAAGGAGACACTGGCAAAAAAATCCGGGTACAATATAGAATTACTGAAAAGGCGTTTGAGGCTGTCATAGAGGACAGCGGGCAGAAGGTCACACCAGAATTATTGCAGGGGCGCGACCTGGACGATGTCAGGCCCGGGGGGCTGGGTATACATTTTATCAAGCGGGCGTTTGATGTCGTTGCCTACGATGAAAAAAAGAAAAAGGGCAACAGGCTCAGACTGATAAAATATCTGAAAGAGGAATAGATTATGGATATAGAAGTAAGAGACCATAAGGGCATCAAGGTGATCACTGTCAAAGGGGACATAGATATGTATTCGTCTCCTGCTTTGAGGGAGGAGTTGATTGTCTACAGCAACATGAAGGTTTCAGTCCTGCTTGTTGATTTCAATAAGGTCACCTATATCGACAGCTCCGGCATCGCGACGTTTGTCGAGGTGCTGAAACACATGAAGACCTATGGCGGCAGGTTATGTCTTTTCGGGCTGCCCGGGGGGGTGAAGGAGATTTTCAGTTTTTCAAAGCTCGATAAGGTCTTCGAGATCTGCGTGGATATAGAAGATGCCGTCTGAAATTAAAGACATTTCAGGCAGTCCGGGATAAAAATCATGTCGATTCAAAGAGACATAAACGATGCCTCGAAGATCATAAACGATGCTTTTTACTGGACAGTCATATCACCGTTCAGGGGTAAGACAATACGGGTAAAGGCGACTATTTCCGAGATGGTAAAGGCAGGGTACAATTCTGTACCGATCGTGGCCACCATCTCACTTTTTGTCGGGATAATCCTCGCGATGCAGGCTGCGTATCAGCTCAAAAAAGTCGGAGCCCTGATCTATGTCGCGAACCTGGTAGGTGTATCACTGACGAGGGAGCTCAGCCCGATCCTCACTGCTATTATTGTCTCCGGCAGGAGCGGGTCAGCCTTCGCTGCCGAGATCGGCTCGATGAAGGCGGCAGAGGAGATAGACGCGCTCACCACCATGGGAATAAACCCTGTGAGGTTCCTTGTTACGCCGAAACTTATAGCGCTTATGATTATGCTGCCCTCCCTGACGGTCATCTCTGACATAATAGGAATATTCGGCGGATTTCTGCTTGCCGTCACATTGCTTGAAGTCCATCCGTATAATTATTACCAGCAGACCGTGAACGCGCTGCTGGTAAAGGACATATTTACCGGCCTGATCAAGGCCTGGGCGTTCGGCATTATCATTACTCTCGTAGGCGCTTATCAGGGGTTCAAGGTTACCGGCGGGGCGGAAGAGGTAGGGAGGCGGACGACCGCGTCTGTTGTGGCTTCGATCTTTCTGGTGATCGTGTTTGATCTTTTCTTTACAACACTTTTTTACTATTTTACTTGAGTATGTATGAAGTCAGAATTTGAATCTGTCATTCCGGCAGTGTGTTGAGCCGGAATCCAGTGGTTTCATTGCCTTCTGGATACCGGATCAGGTCCGGTATGACAAACAAGGGCACTTTCTGCACAGACACGATATTAACGTATTTTGGGAGTTACGGATAAAGACATGGAAACCGCTATTAAAGTAGTAGACCTTGTAACACATTACGGAGACAGGGAGATCCTCAAGAAGATCTCCTTTTCCATTCCGAAGGGGAAGACAACCGTTATCCTCGGGGGGAGCGGCTGCGGCAAGAGTACCCTTCTCAAACACCTTATAGGGCTTTTGCGGCCTACCAGCGGTAATATTTTCATGGGCGATAAGGACATCGCTGCAATGACCGGACCTGAACTCGATGAAATGCGCAAGAAGATGGGGGTCTTGTTTCAGGGCGCTGCCTTGCTGAATTCGATAACTATCGCCGAGAACGTGGCCCTGCCCATACGGGAGCATACAAAACTCAATAACGCCACGATCCAGATTATGGTCAGGATGAAGCTCGATCTTGTGGACCTTTCAGGGTTTGATAATTTTTATCCGTCCCAGCTTTCCGGAGGCATGAAAAAACGGGCGGGGCTGGCCAGGGCGATGGCGCTGGATCCGGAGTTCCTCTTCTTTGACGAGCCGTCTGCCGGTCTGGACCCCGTGACTGCCGCGGGCCTTGATGAGCTTATCCTGAAGCTGAGGAATGTATTCAGGATGACGATAGTTGTGGTGACGCATGAACTTGCCAGTGTATTTTTAATATCGGATTATATTATTATGCTCGATGCAGGGAATGTCCTGTTCACAGGGACGCTCGACGAGCTGAAGGCTTCGGAAAACCCCAGGATCAGGATGTTCCTTGAGAGGCGGCCGGAGACAGAAGTGTACTCCCCTGATGATTATTTCAAGATCATCGCGGGTGATTAATTAGGACAAGGAGGTCTTGACAGGAGTGAAGGAAGAAATCAAGGCAGGAATAATAATAGTAGCATCCTTTCTTATCCTTACGGCCCTGGTCATTCTCGTCGGCGGCAGCAGTCTTTTCGAGAAATTCGATGTTTATTATGTGAAGGTGATGAATACCTCAGGCCTTGAAACCGGCGCCCAGGTAAAACTGGGGGGTGTGAGGGTCGGGAGGATACTGGCTATCAGGGAACCGAAGGGCCCGGGTGAACCAGTCGTGATGGAGATCGGCCTGAAAAAAGGGACCCCTGTATATCAGGGTACACGGGCGCTGATAACGCAGCTTGGATTTGTGGGAGATCTGTACCTGCTGCTGGCAATCGACCAGACCAGCGGAGAGAAGATCAAGGTGGGGAGCGTTATTCCTTCTGAGGAATCAGTTGAATTTGCGTTGTTAATGAAGAGGGCTGAAGGTCTGATGAGGTCTGTAGACGGTCTGATAAAGGACGTGGACAAAGTCTTCAGTCAGAAGAACCTGGACGGCGTGGAACACCTCATAGGAAATTTGAATAAGGCTGTTGTTTCGACCAATTCAAACATCGACCAGATTTCCGCAGGACTAAAGACTGCTACGAAAAAACTTGAAATAGTACTGAATGAGGTCGAGGGACTTTTAAAAGACAACAGGGGCGAAGTTGCCCAACTGATAAAGAAGGCAAGGGAAGACCTCAACAAGGCAGGGGACATGATCTCAAGCATAGAGAGGACATCAAATTCACTGGATTCAGCTGTCAACCTGCAGTCGCAGAACCTTGATACTCTTCTCAAGGCCCTCACAGAGACAACAGGAGAACTCCAGGAAGTCCTTCAGGAGATAAACGCCAAGCCGTGGAGTTTCATATATCAGGAAAGGAAGGGGGATTAAGATGCAAAGGTATTTCTTTTTACTGCTGGCGGTTTTGCTGTTCCCGGCCTGTTCCATGCCGGAGACAAAGATATACAGCCTGTCCGTACCTGTTGAGAGAAAGCTCCATGACAATGCGGCCGGCGTTTCGGTGAACCTGAGGGTGAAGTCTCCACGCTATCTCTCACAACAGTTCATAGCCTGCAGAACTTCGCCGTATCAACTGAATATTTCGAAGTATTCCAAATGGGAAGCATCACCTGTGGAAATGATGAGAGAGGCTTTCAGCGACGCACTTTATTCCAGGGGCATTTCAAAAGAGGTGAAGACCCTGAATATTGTGCCGGCGGGTTATTACGCTGTCGATATTACACTGAGGCGGTTTGAGAGGACTGATTCAGGTGATGATTCATTCGGGGAAGTGGATTTTGATATCAAGGTTTTGTCCCCCGAAGGCGGGGAGATCTACGGTAAAGCGATATCGAAAAAAGTGCCGCTGAAAAAAAGAGACAATCTGAATCTTGCGCAATCACTGAGCGAAGCCTTATCAGAGGCCGTGGACGAGGCAATGACAGGTATCGGCGTTGTCATGCGTCCGAGCTGAAAGAGTTCTCCAGACACGGGCCTTATGAGCATGTGACGGCTAAAAAATCATTATTACCGGGCAGTTAATGCTTTGACATGCTTTTCTGCTAAATGCTAAAATCCATCTCTTAATTTTTGGGTAAATATGCAGGGAAAAATAAAAAGAATGAACTTGAAAAAGATCGAGAAGGGTGTTAGGCTGATCCTTGAAGGGATCGGCGAGGACACGGAAAGACCCGGCCTTAAGGGTACACCGGACCGGGTGGCAAGGATGTATCAGGAGATCTTTTCAGGACTTGAAACCCCGACTGAAGAGATACTGAAGCATCTGGAGGGTGAGAGCCATGATGAACTGGTCCTCCTAAAAGATATCCCCTTCTACTCTGTCTGTGAGCATCATCTGCTTCCCTTTATTGGGAAGGCGCATGTGGCCTATATCCCGGGGGCGGGAAAGATCGCGGGGATCGGTGAGCTTGCGAGGGCGCTGGAGATTTTTGCGAAGCGGCCGCAGGTGCAGGAAAGGCTTACTGCACAGCTTGCTGATATGATCATGGGGAAGTTGAAGCCTAAAGGAGCGATGGTTGTCATAGATGCCGAGCACCTCTGCCTGTCCATGCGGGGGATAAAGAAACCCGGCGCGCGTATTGTGACGTCTGCGGTGCGTGGCATTTTCAGGTCAAAGGAATCGACCCGGCAGGAAGTGCTTGAACTGATAAAGAAAAGGGATTAAGAGACAGTAAATAGTGAAAAGTGAATAGTGAATAGTTTAAAAAAGGCATAGAGAGTCATTGCCGCTTCACATCTTGTTCATTTTTCTGTACACTTTTGGTTATTTATATTCAGTAACTGCTATTTCGCTCAAAAATAAAGGAGGAATCAAATGGCTGCAAAAATCATAAGCGGAACAGAAATCGCCGCACAGATACGGGAAGAACTCAAAAAGGAAGTCAGTGAGATGAAGGAAAAGAATGGGGTCGTGCCAGGTCTGGTCACCATACTTGTGGGCAAGAATCCGGCTTCAGTCAGTTACGTCACAGGGAAGCATAAGGCTGCGGATGAAATCGGGTTCCATTCAGTACAGGACGACCAGCCTGAGGACATTGCAGAGGCTGACCTGCTGAAGCTTATTGACAAGTACAATAAGGACCCGAAAATACACGGCATACTGGTACAACTCCCGCTGCCGAAACATATAGATGAAAAGAAGGTCCTTAACGCCATAGATCCTGACAAGGACGTAGACGGCTTTCATCCTGTCAATGTGGGACGCCTGATGATAGGCGGCGACGAGGTGAAGTTCCTTCCCTGCACGCCTGCAGGCATTCAGGAGCTTATCGTGCGCTCGGGCTTCGAGACCTCGGGCTCTGAGGTCGTTGTAGTGGGCCGTTCGAACATCGTCGGCAAGCCCATAGCCAATATTATGCTCCAGAAGGGCAAGGGCGCCAACGCAACAGTAACCATAGTCCATACAGGCACTAAAAACCTCGAGGCCCACTGTAAACGCGCGGACATACTTATTGTTGCGGCCGGGGTACCCGGCCTTGTGAAACCGGAATGGATCAAGCCCGGCGCGTGCGTCATCGACGTAGGCGTCAACCGTGTCGGAGAGAAGAAAAGTGAGAAGACCGGCAAGATGGTCCCTATTCTCAAGGGAGACGTGGATTTTGACGCTGCCAAGGAAATCGCAGGCGCTATAACCCCTGTGCCTGGTGGTGTTGGACCGATGACTATTACTATGCTTATGAAGAACACGGTGAAATCGGCCAAGATGCATGCCGGTTTAAAATGATATAATAAAAAACGCTCAGCCGTAAGCGTTCAGCAGACTGCTTACAGCAGAGAATAAAACAAGGTCCAAATAAAGCAGTAAAAAGATCTTTTCTTTTTTTCTTGCTAATAGCTTATCGCTAAACGCTTATAGCGGAATCGTTAAGCAGGAGGAATAATGACGACCCAGGAAAAAGAAAACTACAGGCCCTATGGCGCTGAGATAAAGGAAACAAGACCTTACTCTCCCTGCAGGGCGGCATGCCCGGCACATACTGACGTGCAGGCCTACGTGGGGCTTATTGCCCAGGGGAGATACACAGAAGCCTTTGAGGTCATCACCTCGGTGAACCCGGTTGCATCAGTCTGCTCTATGATCTGTCACCATCCCTGCGAACAGGCGTGCAGAAGGTGCGCAGTGGATGACCCCCTCGCAGTGCGGCATTTAAAGCGGTTCGCTATAGAGAAATCTCTGGATTATCGTCGCAGCAAGCGCAAACTGGTCCAGAAGACAAAAGGGAAAAATATCGGAATCATCGGGTCGGGCCCATCGGGACTTACCACGGCGAGAGACCTCGCTGAATTCGGCTACAGCGTTACGATCTACGAGCGCCATCCGGTGCTCGGCGGCATGCTCGCCTCAGCTATCCCTCCCTACCGTTTGCCAAGAGAAGTGTTGAAAGAAGATATCGAGGACGTTGTGTCAAAAGGCATTGAAGTGAAAGCCAGCTGTGAGATCGGAAAAGACGTGAAGTTTGATGACCTCACAAAAAAGCATGACGCGGTGCTTATCGCCATCGGACTTTCACAGAGCCGTTCCATTAATATCCCCGGAGTGGAGGGCCCCGGAGTTCTGCTGGCCATCCCGTTTCTCGAAAATGTGGCTTTTAACCGGGAGCAGACTCTTGGAAACAAGGTGCTGGTCATCGGCGGCGGCAACGTAGCAATGGATGTGGCCCGCACAGCGCGAAGGCTTGGGGTAAGGGACGTTTCGATGGTCTGTCTCGAAAGCGCTGAAGAGATGCCTGCATGGAAGTGGGAAGTGGATGAGGCGCTTGAAGAAGGGATCAGGATAGAGCACCGCTGGGGGCCGAAGGCGGTCAGGCGGCAGGGAGATAGCGTACAGGGACTCGAGGTCGTGAAGGTCAAGTCTGTCTTTGATGCGAACGGACGGTTCAACCCGGCCTTTGACAATGACCAGACCACGGTCCTCGAGGCAGATACCATCATCATTACAATCGGCCAGATGTCGAACCTTTCGTTCCTCAGGGACACCGCAGTGAAGGTCGATGAACGTGGTCGGGTGGAATGGAACCCCGAGACGCATATGAGCAGCCTTAAGAGCGTGTTCGTTTCCGGCGAGGTTGTGACAGGTCCGGGCTCAGCCATTGCGGCAGTGGCCAGCGGCCACCGTGCTGCCCTGGCGATTCATCTCTATCTGCAGGGTGAGACCATAGAAGGCAAACTCCCTGTACAGGAAAAGGAAAAAATAGCCCAGATGCCTGCCGGGGTTATAGAAAAGATCAGCCGTGAGCCGCGTACAAAAATCAAACATCTCGCTCCCGAAGTCCGCTGTGACACTATGGTCCATTTCGAGATCGGCTACGACGAGGAAGAGGCGCTCAGAGAAGCCGGCCGTTGCAGGGGCTGCGGAGGCGGCGCTGTGGTGGACCAGAAAAAGTGCATGGCCTGTCTTACCTGCCAGCGGATCTGCCCTTACGGAGCTCCGGTGGTAACATCGGTGTCAGAGATAAGGCCGGAATACTGTCAGGCTTGCGGTCTTTGCGCTCCTGAATGTCCTGGCGAGGCGATCAGCATGGTCAGCTATGACATACGGGAGGTCCGGACCTCCCTGCCGTCTGTTGTGGGAGCTGTTGACCCTAAACGGCAGGAGCCGGTCATCGTGGCGTTTATGTGTACGCACCACGCCGGCGTCCTCGGTTTCGATCTGCCGAAGAATATCCGCGCCGTTCCTGTGCACTGCACCAGCCGCATCGATATCCTCGATCTGCTGAAGGCGGTTGAAACGGGTGTTGACGGGGTGGCTGTGGTGCGCTGTAACGACGGTACATGCAAGTATAAAAATATTGAATCGCGCGTAAATGCACGGGTCAGGCGAGGGCAGGAAATGCTGGACAAGCTGGGGATTGGGGCCGGCCGGATAGAGCTGCTTTCCGCGTCATCCGCCGGCAGCGGCAGTCCGTATGCTTCCGCATGCGCTGATTTTTCCGAGAGGATAAAGCAGATGGGCTTACGGGTCGCCAAAACATAATTGTCTTATTAGAAATTGATACAAAGGAGTAAAGACTATGATCATTGGATCACAAAAACCGATAGACGAAATCTGGGACATGGTTAAGGACTTCAAAAAGGTCCTTGTATTCGGCTGCAACACCTGCGTTGCGATCTGTCATGCCGGCGGCGAGAAGGAGGCTGAGACGATTGCTTCCCTGATACGGATGCGTGCCGGTCAGGAAGGGCAGGCCATGGAGGTAAACCACCTGGGGGTCATGCGCCACTGCGAGCCCGAATATTTCGAGCCTGTTATGGACGAAGTGAAGAAATATGACCTTGTGCTTTCGACCGCCTGTGGTGTAGGTGTAAATTTCCTGTCCGACAGGACCGGGAGTATCCCGGTCTATCCCGGAATCAACACTTCCTTTTACGGCGCTGTTGAAGCGCCCGGAGACTTCAAGGAACTCTGCGCCGGCTGCGGAAACTGCATCCTGCACCTGACCGGCGGCATATGCCCGATAGCACGCTGCTCCAAGACCCTTATGAACGGGCCCTGCGGAGGCACAAACAATGGCAAGTGCGAGATCAGCAAAGACGTTGACTGCGCCTGGTATCTTATTGTGGAACGGATGAAGCAGCTCGGAACTCTTGAGAAGCTATCCGAGATCCTCCCGCCGCGCAACTGGTCTACCTCGCGTGACGGCGGCCCCAGACGTGTGTCGCTTGAGCACATCAGGGCCTACGAGGAGCAGGAAGCCCTGAAGTCCGAGACCTCAGGAGGTAAGAAATAATGAAAAGCGGAAGCAACCTCGAAAAAGTAATCGCGAGCGGCAATCCTGCTGTCACAGCAGAACTCGGCCCCCCGATGAGCGCGGATCCCCATGAAGTGATCAAGAAGGCCCGGCAGCTGAAGGGCTTCTGCGATGCGGCTAATATCACTGACTGTCAGACCGCGGTCGTCCGTATATCGAGCATCGCTGCTGCTGCCATTGCCTTGCAGCAGGGCCTTGAGCCGGTCATGCAGATGACCTGCCGCGACAGGAACCGTATAGCCATGCAGGCTGACCTCCTCGGTGGAGCTGCGCTGGGACTCAAAAACTGCCTCTGCATAGCGGGTGACCACCAGAGCTTCAGCTCAGCAGGCAGGCTCAAGGGCCATCCCGGGGCAAAGAACGTTTATGATGTGGACACCTGCCAGCTCGTCGGCATTATGAAGAAGATGCGCGATGAGGGACTTCAGGAAGGAGGCGACCCGCTGGAGGTAGCGCCCAAGTTTTTCATCGGAGCGTCCTGGACTCCGATGGCTGACCCGATTGATTTCAGACCGGTCAACCTTATGAAAAAAGTGAATGCAGGCGCTGATTTTATCCAGACCCAGGGTATTTACGACATCGAGGGTTTCCGTTCGCAGATGGCCAAGATCGTAAACATGGGCCTTCATGAGCGCACTGCGATTCTCGGCGGTATCATCGTCCCGAAGAGCGCGATGATGCTTAAGTATATGGACTCCTCTGTTGCCGGCGTGTCTGTACCAAAGCCGCTGATAGACAGGATGAACAAGGCAAAAGCAGCTGCCGGTGATGACAAGAAAAAGGCCAGGGAGCTTCAGGAGCAGGAAGGCATAAAGATCACTGTCGAGCTCATCCACCAGGTGCTCGAGATCCCCGGGAGTAAAGGGTGTGCATATACAGGCGATTGAGTGGGAGAGCGCTATCGAAGGGATCGTCAAACAGGCCGGCCTATATCCGCGGCCGACTTTTCCTGAGGCCTAACGAACGGGTAATATGTAACTTACGATTTATTCTGGTAACTGTTACAGCAGGACAGGGGCAATCCCCTGTCCTTTTTTGTCCTTTCGCTTTAATCCGAAAACATTGCCGGGGACAGCAGACAAAATACCGATCATTTATTCTTTTTTCCGGCTAAAAGTCTTGACATATCTGAAGACAGGCTGAAGTATAATTATTCTTATTTATCAATGAGTTATAGTGCCTAATAATTAGGCAAAACGGAGAACCCCTTGTATTATCAGGGAAATTTGTACCTTCTTTCAGACTTTTTAACAACGCCTGTTAGTTTGTTGAATTAAGCGTTCAGCAGTCAGCAATCAGTGGTCAGCAAAAACGCAGGATAGACGAAGCTACATGCGAATTCGACAAAAGTGTCCTATGCAGTTATTTGTTTGTCTTTTTCTTGCTGAAAGCTGATCGCTGAGGGCTGATAGCTTAAAGCTATACTTTCAAAGTGACCAGTTCCGCCTTCAGAGAATTGTTTTTTATATGGAGAAGGGCGATTGAAACCGGTAAGGTAAAGCGTTTTGGTCCGGCGCTTCCGGGGTTGATAAAAAGCACATTGTTTTTCTTTTTGATCGCAGGTTCGTGGGTATGTCCGCTTATAACGGCATTGAAGCCGGATACAGCCGGATTAAGATCAAGCCTGCTCAGGTCGTGAAGCACATAAAGCGAGACACCTGAGACCGTCGACAACTTCTGTGAGAGGCAGCCTGAAGGCCCATGCGTCTCTGTCCGTGTTCCCGCGGACAGCGACAACCGGAGCGATATTTCGCAGGGCCTCAAGCACAGCAGGTCTGCCGACATCGCCTGCATGAATTATCAATGATACGCCCTCAAATGCACTGATTACCTCAGGCCGGAGAAGTCCGTGGGTGTCGGAGATGACACCCACGAGGCGCTCATCTTTTTTTGTGTTTAAGATATTCTGTTTGCGTAATTTTGGCATTACTGAATGTAATAGCTAAGCTATCAGCCTTCAGCGGTCAGCTTTCAGAAAAAGGCAGACACAGCCTGCTTCAGGCCCCGATGGCTTCTCCCGAAGCCGTATGAATTATGTCTGGCTGACAGCTTATTGCTGAAGGCTGAACGCTTTCTCAAACAGAATTTCCTATGGGAAGAGCGCGAGGGATTCAAGTCCTGTTGTCTCTTCGAACCCCATCATGATATTCATGTTATGCACAGCCTGCCCGGAAGCGCCCTTGACAAGATTGTCGATGGCAGAGACTATGATCAGAGTATTTGTACGGGGGACAACCTTCAGCCCGATATGGCAGAAATTTGTTCCCCTGACGTTTTTTATATTAGGCAACGCCCCTTCATCCAGAACAGAGACAAACGGTTCATCTTTATACATTTTTTTGTATATATTCAGGACAGCCGCGGTATCGGTCTTTTTAGACAGTCTCGCATATATTGTTGTAAGGATACCCCTGTCAACAGGCAGCAGATGAGGGGTGAAATTCACCTTAATGCTCTTGCCGGCGGCAGAGGAGAGTTCCTGCTCGATTTCCGGGGTATGTCTGTGAGTCCCTATGCCGTATGCTTTAAACCCTTCATTCACCTCACAGAAGGAAACTGACAGGTCTGCCTTTCTGCCTGCACCGGTAGTGCCTGACTTTGAATCAATGATGAGCGAAGATACCTCGATGAGCTTGCCTTTGACTGCAGGCAACAGACCCAGTATCGCGCTGGTCGGATAACAACCGGGATTTGCTATCAGTTTTGCCTTCCTGATACTGCGCCGGTAGATTTCAGGAAGCCCGAAAACAGCTTTTTTAAGGGTGGCAGGGTACTTATGCGGTAATCCGTACCATTCCTCATACACCATTGGATCAGAGAGGCGGTAATCAGCCGACAGATCAATGACCCGTTTACCTTTTGCAAAGAAAAAGTTTACCGCTTCCTGGGACGCCCCGTGCGGAAGGGCCAGGAAGAAAAGGTCCGCCTTTTTCAGAAGGCCTGTTTTATCCAGGGGCTCGTAGGTCAGATTGCGGTATTTACGCAGGTGCGGGAATACTGTACTGACGCTTTTGCCTGCTGATTTTTCCGAGGTCACCGCGGTTATAATTACCTGCGGATGACCTGACAGGATGCGCAGAAGCTCGATCCCTGTATACCCGCTTCCTCCGCATATAGCTACTTTGATTTTTTCATTATTTATTGTCATGCTCATAATCACCTTTTAACAAAAGAAAAGGCCCGTCTTGAGAACGGGCCCATATGCTTTATATATCCAGAGCTTCCGCTCCAAGCAGTAAATTATCTCTTCGAGAACTGGAAACGTTTCCTTGCGCCTTTGAGGCCGTATTTCTTCCTCTCCGTCTCTCTCGGGATCTCTTGTAAGAAAACCTTCTTTTTTGAGTTTGCTTCTCAGGTCAGCATCCATTTTTATCAAGGCCCTTGCAATGCCGAGCCTGACGGCCCCTGCCTGTCCTGTCAACCCGCCGCCGTCCACTTTTGCCGATATATCATGTTTGCCTGTGGCGCCGATGAGTTCAATCGGCTGCCTGATTATCATGCGCAGAGTTTCTCTTGGGAAATAGGTATCCACAGGTTTGTTGTTGACAGTTATCTTGCCGCTCCCTTGCAGCGACGATTACTCTGGCAACCGAAGATTTTCTTCTGCCTATAGCGTTATATTTAATTTCAGCCATGTAATCTCCTTATTGTAAAATTTCAGGGGTCTGCGCCTGGTGCGGGTGTTCATTTCCCCTGTATACTTTTAATTTTTTTATCATCATCCGTCCGAGCTTGTTTTTCGGGAGCATTCCCCAAACAGCCTTTTCGATGATCTGCTCCGGCTTTTGTTCGAGAAGTTCCTTTGCTGTCTTGGCCTTGATGCCGCCGATATAACCGGAATGGTGATAATACACCTTGTCTGTTACTTTATTGCCGGTGAGCCTGATCTTTTCGGCATTGATAACAATTATAAAATCACCTGTATCCGCATTCGGAGTGAAGACAGGTTTGTTCTTACCTCTGAGATACACGGCCACTTTTACAGCAAGTTTCCCAAGGACTGCATCTTTGGCATCGACTACATACCATTTGCGGTCAATATCGCTTTTTTTGGCAAACTGGGTCTTCATGATTCGCTTTTAACCTTCCTTTTCAAATTTTGGAATCTAATAGGATAAATAAACTCAGTGGAAATTGTCAATATTTATCGCAGAATATTGTCGTGCGACGCAGTGCCGGAAATGAAAAAGAAAACTGTCTTTGCATCGCAAAGAGCAAAGATTTTATGGGTCCCGACTGATGAGACGGTTATTTCGAACAAGATAGACTGTATGTCCGCATAATACGTGGATTTGGATTTGCTGCAGAGCATTTAAACAGCGAAGTACGACATTTGCTGAAAGTTGGCTCCCGGGGAGGGATTCGAACCCCCGACAGGGTGGTTAACAGCCACCTGCTCTGCCGGCTGAGCTACCCGGGAATTTTGGTTTTACGCTTGTCCTTATTTTAAAACAAACAGAACCGTTTTTTATATCAAATGCGGAGGTCCTTTGTCAAATTATCGCATACTGCCTGCATGAATTTAATTTTTGATATTGCACTTTTCAGTTTTGAGGGGTATGATATTTTTGTCCGCGAAAAAGCAGGGTTCGGACAAAGATAAGCAAGGCCTCATATGTCCGGTCATTTCAATAAAGGATGGCTTTTATCCGGACCGGTTTTAAGTCCATTATGAGTATTCATGAAAATAACGCTCTCGCATAGGTTATTGGAGGAGGCATGACATGAGTAACCGACAGTTTGCGTTGAGCAGTTTCGCTAAGGGTCCAAATATCTTCAGCAGTATCATTATCTTTGCAGTAATTATTTTAAGCCTGCTTGTAGTTTCCGGTGACTATCAGCAGTCCTTTGCCGCTGGGACGCAAGCTGTCACAGGCAAGGCAACCGGCACACTCACGATCGATGGCAAGAGTATAACCCTCAAGTATGCCTACGCGATGGCCCAGCCTGACACCTTTGATGCAGGAAAGACCGTCATCGCTGTTCTGTTGACAGAGGAGCCCCTTGACGAGGACGCGCTCACTGACATCGAGGAACTTGATGATGCTGTTATGGGAAAGCATGGCTGGGCCTTCTTCAAACTCGATGAAGACGGTAAGCCGATCCACGAGATGATCGATCATCCCGCTACCGGCGGCAGCCGCCTCATCATGTCCGGCTTCACACAGGCAGAGTTTGTCTCAAAAAAGATGGGGAAAGACCGGGTGGAAGGCTCGTTCAAGACGAAAAAGACCGAAGACTTTATGGGCCATCCATACTCGATCAAGGTGGATTTTTCCGCGCCGCTTCTGCAGGCAAAAGTGCCGGAGCCCCTGCCGGACGTCGAAGACCGGGAGGACGCTTCCCAAGGGCGGCGGACAGCCGGGCAAGGTATACAGGGCCTATCTCAAGGCGGTCCGGGACAAGGATATCGCCGCTCTCCGCACATTGGTACCTGACAAAACCCAGAACATGTCCGACAGCGAAATCAAGGAGTCGCTGGAATTAATAGCGGGTATGATGCCGAAGAACCCGAAGATCACCGATGGTTATGCCAAAGAAGGAAGAGCTGTGCTTTATGTTGAGGGTACTCTTGAAGGAGAGAAGCAATATGGGACCGTGGAACTTGCTAAGAAAGGACAATGTGTGGGGGATAGTAAAAGAAAGCTGGAGCAACTCACCCCCTAAAAAATAATTTCCGTTTGCTATCCCTCAGCCGGCCGGGGCGCTGAATACCAGACGTCCCGGCGCGGCCGGGGTATGCCAACGGAAGGGGATAAAAGCCTTTAAGCCTCGATTACCGCGAGACTGAGCTTCAATTTTCTGATCGCTTTCATTTCTATCTGCCGTATGCGTTCCCTCGTAACGCCGAATTCCTGTGCAAGCGCCTCCAGGGTCTGTTCCTCCTCGCCTATGCCGTAACGCACCTTGACGATCCTTTTTTCCTTCGGGCAGAGGCAGCTGATGGCCCTGCTGATTTTGTCTCTCAGGTCATCTTTTATGACAGAGTCGAGGGCGGACGGGATTGTATGGTCTTCGATGTAATCGCTCAGAGGGGCGTTGTCCTCACCCATGCTCATACTGAGAGACAGCGGTTCCTTTGATATCCCGAGCAGATTCTGGACTTTTTTGGTGGGCATATTTACCCGTGTGGATAATTCTTCGGGGGTCGGCTCGTCTCCGGTCTCCTGTATAAGGTGTCGTGAGGCATGGATGATTTTGCTGACTTCATAGGCCGTGTGCACCGGCAGGCGTATCATCCTTGAATTGTTCGAGAGCGCCCGGGTAATGGTCTGCTTTATCCAGCACGTCGCGTAGGTGCTGAACTTGAAGCCCTTTCTGTGATCAAACAGTTCGGCCGCCCTCATTAACCCTATATTGCCTTCCTGAATAAGGTCGGAGATGCCGATCGTTCCTATGCCGGCATAGCGTCTTGCCGTATGCACCACGAGTCTCAGATTGGCCTGCACGAGAGTCATCTTGGCGGTATAGACCTCCTCGTGGGCCTCGGCATAATGCCTGCAGCAGCCGGTCTACTTCCTCAAGCGATGCCCCGAGAAAGCGTTCATACTGTCTTTTTTTCCTGCAATATTCCCGCCTGTCCATGGTCTCCAGGGCTTTTTCGATGCTCCGCACGTCTTCTTCAATTTCTTTGAAAAGGCCGCGCACAAAATCAAACTTTAGTCTCAGCGCAATAATTTTGGCCGGAATTTTATTGTGCCAAAGAGTCTGTTGGGCGGTGATGCCGGGACTCTTTTTTTTCGTGCCAACAGGCTTTTTCCTCCGGTCAGCGGGCGGCAGGGCTGTGGAGGCAGTTCCCTGCTGATACAATCTCGCTATCTGTCTTATGCAGGCAAAAAAACGTTTTTCTGTTTCACCGGGCATGCTCCCGGGAACATCTTCTGACTGGACAATGTCATTGAGCGAAGCCTTTCCCTGTTTCACCATTTCAGCGGACAGAAGGAGTTTTTTTACGGCAAACGGAAAGGAGAAGATCGCCTGCATCGCCTTTTCTTTGCCGCTCGTGAATGCGTTTTGCTATTTCCAGTTCCTCGCTTCTCTTCAGCAACTGCGCGGCGCTGATTTCATCAAGATACATCGACAGCGGGTCGTATGTCTCACCGGGAAAAGAAGCTGCACACGCCTCATCGCCATCTTTCTCCTCCGGGTCAGCATCATCAGTCCAGGCCCTCATCCCGCTTTCTTCATAGGCAAGATGCGACGGGTCCTGAACGTCGTGCCGGGTCAAATCCGTCAAAACAACTCATATTTTCCATCATGGTCTGCCTCCTGTTATCTGAATAAGAATATATTTCAGTCGAAAGATTGTGAACTGAATGGTTTTAGATTACAGGAAAGGAAGATGGGATAATATCGGCAAACGTATCTCTTTTTTGTCAAGTTAAAGGTAATTACTTGTAAGGTTTTTCTGACCCGGAGAAAACAATGTCAGTTTGGCCTGCTAAGGAATGCCCGCTGGAATTTTTAGCGGGGTCTACTCAAAGAAGCAGGGTGACTGTCTATTCTTCCAGGCTGTTTTTTATTGCGTACTGGATCAGTTCAGCATTGCTCTTCAAACGCATTTTTTGGAGTATCCGGGTGCGAAAGGTGCTGATGGTTTTCGGACTGAGATTAATTTCTCCGGCGATTTCCTTCAATGTTTTACCCGAGGCCATCATCCGCATGACCTGGAATTCACGGTTGGAGAGGTTCTTATGGAGGGGTTTGTCCTTGTCATCCGTAAGATGTGAGGCCAGGTAATCAGCAAGGGACGGGCTGATATAGCGCTCCCCCCTGTAGAGTTTCTTGATGGCCACGACGAGTTCGTCCGGTGCGCTCTTTTTTGTAAGATATCCTGACGCCCCTGCCTTTAACGCCCTTACCGCATAGTCTTCTTCCGGGTAGATGCTCAGAATTAAAACAGGCAGGGAAGGCTTCAGTTTTTTTAATTCCTCCAGGACCTCAAGGCCGTTCATGCCGGGCATCGAAATATCGAGCAATACAATGTCGAACTTTCCTTTTTTTACCAGCTCAAGGGCTTCCCTGCCGTTGCTTGCTTCGTCAACGCTCATGACAAAACGTGTTTCCTCGAGTATCTGCCTGAGCCCCCTGCGAACAATCGGATGGTCGTCAGCGATAAGTATTTTATACATTGTTTCCCCCTGTGTTTAAAGGAATTTTTACTGTAATTGTTGTGCCCTTATTCCGGAGGCCGCTGAAGGTGACTGCCCCGCCAAGTTCATGCGCCCTTTCGCGCATTCCCAGAATGCCGAACGACTTTTCGCCGGAGAGTTGCTGCTTCGTCACCCCTTTGCCATTGTCCGCTGACCCTGAGCACGAGGGTGTTGTCTTCCGTCATCATATAAACCGAGACTTCAGTGGCCCCGGAGTGACGTGAGATATTCGTGAGCGCCTCCTGAAAGATGCGGAACATGGCGGTTGAAACAGTATCAGGCAGTTTTTTATGGCCATCTGTCCAGTTGCAGATTAAAATTGATTCCTGTACGCCGGGAAAAATTCTCTGCCTGCCATTCAACGGCCGCCTTCAGGCCAAGGTGGTCAAGCAGCCTCGGCCTCAGTTCAGAGCAGATCCGCTGAATGTCCTGGACCGCAGTATCGATCAGCTCTGCAGCTGACTTTATATATCCGGCGACCGGTCCGGAAAGCTGTTCTTTCCCTTTGATGCGGGACAATTCCAGGCTCGCCGCAGTCAGGCTCTGCCCAAGCTCATCGTGTATCTCCCGGGCAACCTTGATCCTCTCTTCCTCCCTTGCCGCCTGCAGATGGGCAGAGAGATTCCGAAGCTGTTCACGGGAAGCAACGAGCGATTCTTCAATAAAAAATCTGTAAAGCGCTTCTCCGATGAGAGGTGATATAGACTCCAGGAATTCTATAGTGTAGGAGCTGAAGTTTTGGGCCTTCCTGTCTGCAAGGTGGATGGCCCCCAGCACCTTGTCCCGGTAACGAATGGGGACAACGGACAGGGACGCAAAGCCGTGCTCCAGGCAGGTCCGCCGATACCGCGGACGACGGCCTTTCCTGATTTCAGGAAGCAAGAGGGAGGTATCGTTACAGACAAATGAACCTCCCGGTGTCATAAAGGATGCTTCTGCAGGTTCGGGCTTCCCGGCTATGATCCTGGTGCAGACGCAGGAGTCTTTCACCGGAGAGAGACAGCGCTCCTGGTCCATGAATTCCCGGCTGAAGCCGCTAAAGGCGCTGAACGGAATGTCGCCGCTTTCTTCGACCAGCCGTATTCCTGCAAAAGCGCAGCCGCACCACTTCTCTGAGCATGACCACAAGCTTATCCAGGTATTCTTTTTTCATAAAGGTCTGTGAAAACAGCTTCAGCAGCTCATTTGTGGCTTTAATATGCCGCTCTGTCCGTTTGCGGTCGGTCATGTCGTACAGAGTGGACCGGCTCATGACAAAGTTGCCGTTTTTGTCGCGTATGACAGTTGCGTTAAGCAGGACAGGCAGTATTGTCCCGTCCTTGCGGAATATTTCAAACTCCAGATCATTCAACCAGCCCCGTTCCTTGAGCACCGGGAAATTTTTTTTGAAGGCCTCTGAACTCCCGACGGTCATGAGGTCAGACAATTTTATTTTCCCAACTATCTCTTCGCGTGAGTAACCCAGCCACTTGAGTTCGGTATCATTGATCCTGACGACTATCCCATCCTTATCCAGCGAGTGGTAGCCGCAGGGCGCATTATTGTAGAGGTCTTCAATCTCCTCTGCTGATCTTAGAAGCGCCTGTTCCGCCTCCAGCCGTCTTTTCTCATTGGACATGGAATCTATAGCCAGAGAAATGTCTTCGGACAAAGAAGACAAAAGGCCTATTTCCTCGTCAGTAAAGAACTGGGGCGTGGCTGCATAGACTGTCAGGGCCCCGATCACTTCATAACCGTTGCGCAGAGGAAAGCTGGCCGAAGAACGGAAACCGTTTTTAAGGGCCCTTTCGCGCCAGGGCCGCATGATCGGGTCATATTCTATATCACTGCAGATGTGGTAACTTCCTGTGAAGACCGTCCTGCCGGTAGGCCCTCTGCCTTCAGGCACATCGCCTGCGATGACCTTTATCGTGCCAAGGTAACCATGGGTGTCTCCCCAACTGGACACTGGTTTGACTTCCCGCGTCACAGGATCGGTAATTCCGATCCAGGCCATCTTGAAGAAGCAGTCTTCAACAGCTATGCGGCAGACCTGCTTGTAAAGGACCTCGGGCTCGTGGGTCCGGACGATCGTCTCGTTCACCTTGCTGAGCACGGAATACAACCGGTTCATCCGGGAGATCTTTTCTTCAGCCTGCTTGCGTTCGGTGACGTCTCTGGCTATAGTGCTGGCCCTGGTGATGCCGTGATTGTCCGTGAACATGATGGACGACAAGTCACAGGGGAATTTTGTTCCGTCTTTGCGTACGCAGGTGATCTCCCCCCGGGCCCTGCCGGTACGCGCCCGTTCCTCCAAAAAAGTGGAGACCCTGGGGTCCGTCATATCTATGATGCCCTCTCTGCCCGCAGCGAGGATCTCATCCTTTGTCATGTTCAGTATGCTGCAGGCCGCGGGATTGACATCCAGGATGCTTCCGTCAGCAGAGGCCAGAAGCACGGCGTCTATGCTGTTTTCAAAAAGCGACCGATACCTGGTCTCGCTTTCGACCAGCGCCTCCTCAGCCTGTCTGCGCTCGCGGCGGACAGTGGCCTCGCGCAGTTCCCTTTCCACGGCAGGGACGAGTCTTGTGAGATTGCCCTTGAGGATATAGTCGTGGGCCCCGGCCTTCATCGCGTCCACGGCGATGCTCTCACCGATATTGCCTGACACGATAATGAACGGCAGGTCAAGTCCGCTTTCCTTCAGCATCTTCAGGGCAGCCAGGCCGCTGAATTGGGGAAGGACGTAATCAGAGATAACGATGTCCCAGGTCCGATGTTCGAGGGCCTCCCGCATGGCCTCCGGCGTTTCGACGCGTTCGTAAACAGGGTCGTAACCGCCGCGCCTCAGCTCGCGAAGGAGGAGAAGAGCGTCGTCCTCGGAATCCTCGACAATTAATATGTGAAGCGGTTTACCCGTAGTCATCCCGTCCCTTAAGGGGATTCATTCAACACCAGCCAGTACAGTCCCAGCTGCTGCACGGCGTCTACAAACTGATTGAAGTCTACCGGCTTGCGGATGTAGCTGTTGGCGCCGAGCTTGTAACTTTCAATCCTGTCCCTGTCCTCATTTGATGTCGTGAGAATAACAACCGGCAGGAGGGCCGTCCTTTCATCAGCGCGTATACGATGCAATACTTCAAGCCCGTCCAGACGCGGCATTTTCAGGTCCAGCAGGATCAACTGGGGTTTGACTGCTCGTGTCCCTGCCTGCAAATTTTCCGGTGCCGAAAAGATAGTCAAGCGCCTCGACTCCGTCTTCAGCAATCACCACCTCGTTCAGGATATTGCTTTTTTTAAGCGCCCGCAGCGTCAACTTTACGTCATCCGGATTGTCTTCCGCGAGCAGAATTATCTTGCTTTTCATTAGTCGTCCTCCCTGTACTGTTCTGAAAATATTATAATCGCTTTATGCTCATTCATGAAAGCGTAAAGTATACAACAGTGCCTTTTCCGGGTTCTCCTGTGATCCGGACATGCCCTCCGTGACGGTTGATGATGCGCTTGACTGTTGCGAGGCCGATGCCTGTGCCGGGGTATTCTTTTAACGAGTGGAGACGCTGAAAGGGACTGAACAGCTTGTCCGCATAGGCCATATCAAAACCTGCCCCGTTGTCCTTTACGAAATACTCAGGCTTGCCGTCATGTTCTGCCATCCCGAATTCTATTACAGCGTGCGGGCTGTTTCCGGTGAACTTCCAGGCGTTGCTGATAAGGTTCTCCAGCACTATATTCAGCAGCCGCTCGTCTCCGTCTGCAACAAGACCTTCGGCGATGATAAACTCCACCTGTCGTTCCTGCTGAGACTCCTTCAGTCTGGCGGCGGTCCTGGCGGCGATCCTGCTCAGGTCCACCTGCTCGCGCTTCATATCGGTCCGGGTCACTCTGGACAAATTCAACAGGTCATCTATCAGCTGCCCCATCCTCTGGGTCGCCGAGACTATCCTTTTCAGGGCGTCTATCCCGTCGGCGTCCAGTTTGCCGGCATAGTCTTCCCACAGCGCCTGACTGAAGCCCACGATGCTCCTGAGCGGGGACCGCAGGTCGTGTGAAACCGAATAGCTGAAGGCCTCAAGTTCCCGGTTGGCGGCTTCCAGCTGGGCAGTGCGTTCAATTACGCGCGCCTCCAGGTCGCGATTAAGCTTCTGGATCTCCTGTTCCGCCTTGTTGAGCTCAGTGATATCACGGGCCGCTGCAAATACGCCGATGACGTTGCTGTTTTCATTGCGGTATACGGCTGCGTTGTACAGGACCGGAGTGATGTGTCCGTTGTGGTGCCTGATTTCGAGGGCATAGTCCATGACCGAGCCTTCCTGGAATACCTGCCGGTACCCGGCGTTGGCCTTGTCCGGGTCCGTGAAGTAATCGGAAAAATCCGTGCCGATCAACTCGTCGCGATGGAGTCCGGTCACCCTTTCCGTGGCGGCAGTTGACGTCGGTGATCTTTCCGTCTGGGGAGATTGTTACAAGCGGGTCGAGACTTGCCTCGATCAGGCTCCGGTTGTAGGCATTTGCCAGTTTGAGCTTTTCTTCGGCATGTTTTCGCTCAGTGATGTCCCGGGCCGCGGCGAACACGCCGATGACTGTCCCGGACTCGTCGCGGTACACTGCGGCATTGTACAGGACCGGCGTGATGTGTCCGTCCGTGTGCCTGATTTCCAGGGCATAGTCCATGACCGAACCTTCCCGGAATACCTGCTGGTACCCGGCCCGGGCCTTGTCCGGGTCCGTGAAATACTCGGAAAAATCCGTGCCGATCAGATCCTCGCGGCGGACGGCCGGTCACCTTCTCGGTTGCGGCATTTACGTCGGTGATCTTCCCGTTGCGCGTCGATGGTCACGAGCGGATCGAGGCTTGCTTCCAGCAGGCTCCGGTGGTAGGCGCTGGTCAGACGCAGCGCTTCGGTCTGTCTTGCGCTCGGTGATGTCCTGGAAGGCCCCGAGCACCTTTACTGCATGGCCGTCCTGCCGCAAAACCCTGCCGGTGGTTTCCACCCATATCAACCTGCCTTTGGCTGTGATCAATTGCAGTTCGAGCAGGAATTCCTTCCCCTGCTCAACGGCATCCCTGACCGCGGCACTGATGACTGGTCTGCTTGCCGGAGCGTAGAAGGCGATTGCAGATTCAACCGTTGGTATGTATTCGGACGGCGATGTATCATGGATATAAAAGGTCTCGTCAGTCCAGTAGAGTGTGTTATCTCTGAGGTCTATTTCCCATCCGCCCACCCGGGCTATTGACTGGGTTTCATTGAGGAGGGTGGCTGTTCGTCGTAATTCCCTGTCAACCCTTTTGCGCTCGTCGATCTCTTTTTCAAGGTTTTGGTAGGAGAGACGCAATTTTGCCGTCATGCCGTCAAACTCGTCTGAGAGTTCGGCAAACTCATCATCGCCTTTAATACCGATCCTGTAATTGAGGTTCCCTTCCCCGATGACTGTGGCCCCGTCCCGGAGCCTGCCGATACGTTCCGTTATGGACCTGCTCATGGTCCATAAATTGATTACCGCTGAGGCGGTCAAGACAGCGATTACGAATATGATTCCCAAGCCCGACAGCTCAAGGGCGGAAAATAGATATCTGTTCCCGGTTTCCTGTAACTTGTGAGCGTCCAAAATTGCACTGTATCTCCTCATGGTCAGCTGGCTGGTCAGTCTGTCTTCAACACTCCCGGGAGAGAGCGGCGGCATCGGCGTCAGGCAGTGTCTTTTCCCTGTTTTCAACGATGGCTGAAAAAAGTTTTCCTATAGACTCCTGATCTTTGAGCATGTCATCCAGGATTATTTTGTCTTCTGCATCCCTGAATTTTTCAGACGCAGACTGCAGGAGCAGGCCGATCTGTTTATGTTTGACAAACCACTGTTCCTTCGCCCTTTCATTCGTAGTCTGCATGTAATCGCCTCTAAACTCACTCCGCTGATATACGCTGCTGAGTATTTCGTCGGAGAGGTTTGAAGCTTCGACCGCTTTTTTGATGCGGTAACCTGCTGCCAGAAGTATGGCGATAATAATAAGGGCCGCCAGCACTGAGACGGTAACGTTTATTCGCAGTCTTTTTCTGACTTGCATAATTCCTCTGTCACCCTACCTGAGTATCCTTACTGCTTCCGGTTTGACAGATTTCAGTCCGTCAACGTAAATATAGTCCAGATAATTGGGGATCTTCATCTTGTCAATAAACCTGTTCTTTATCGCCCAATATGATTCGTCTTCCAGGGCAAGCACAAGTGATTGGTCCAGTGTTACACTGAAGTTTTCGACGGCCCACATCTTTGCTACAACGGCTTTGTCTATCCCGCAAAAATCCGCTACTATGGTTTGTGCTTCAAGCGGGTTCAGACTGACAAATTCCTCGGCTTTGACGAGCGCGCGCAGCAACTTGTCGACCTTCTCCGGATTCCTGCGTATGAATTCCTGCGTTGCGATAACGTTAAAGGTTTGCGTATATATGTCCTCATTGAGGAAAGTGATACCATTGTCTCCCAGCCGTTGCTGAGCCTCTATCACGACGTAAGACCATGCAGAGATAGCATCAACATCACCCTTCACCACGGCATCTGACCATCTCCTCAGGCTTCATATTGACCACCTCCACAGCTTTCCTGGTAATCCCAGTCGTGGCCAGGAAGGAGTCCAGGAAAAAATCGAGGAGGGTTCCGGACGTCACTGCTATCTTCCGGCCCTTTAGGTCCCTGCGGGGCCTGAATGCCTCTGTCCTTTCTCGCGATTATGACGTTATTCCTGTTCGATGTCTGGATCGTGGCGATGATGGATATCTTTTCTCCCTTCATGATCGCAAACATGACAGGCGTCTCAGCGACGGTGGCAAAATCCGCCTTGCCCTCCAGCACCGCATCAAGGGCGACTTTCCCGTAGGCATACTTTTGCGGGACCGTATCCAATCCTTCCTTCAGGTAATAGCCCTGCGCCTGCGCGACTTGAGCGAGGGCTGAATCCGGAGAGGCGGAATAGGCTATAGTGACTTTTTCGGGTGGGCCGGCGGATTTATGTTCCAGACTGGTCCGCATGTATAAATAACCGCCTGTCAGGACGGATACTGCAACCGCGAGCCAGACTGCGTAAGAAAGTTTCATCTTAGAAGCTGCCCTTCATTTGTTCCTTGATCAACTATTTTCATGATTGCCATGTGGCCATTTCGGCACGCTTCCTTTTGATCGTAAATGCTTCGTTATTCTGCTGAATCTGCAACAAACTGAGTTGCCGGGTATATATTTATTAGTACTCGAATGTTAGTATTATATCAACATACGCTCCCGCAAAAGTGCCCGATTGTCACCCGTGAGCCTGCAGAAGGACCTGTTAAGATATATTCGGCTATTTTCTGATTTTTGCAAGGGCCTCATCTGAGCAGTCCTGTTTTGCTGATAGTCCGGGATTTTGTTAACACATTATAATCATTGAATTTTATCTGTAAAATTGTTAAAGTGTTTTTATTGCCATGATGACTATTTTCTCAAGAAAGAGTGAAATTAAGCAAAAGAAGGAAATCCTCAGGGGTTTATATGAAGAAAATCTGAAGATTATCGGAAAGGGCGGCACCGCCATTTACAGACAGAAACCTTTTTTTCTCAGGAAAATGTTTCTGTCGTTCTACCTGGCAATAGCTGCTGTCCTGCTTCACGGGATATTCTTCAATACCGCCTTTTTCCCTGAAAAAGAGCTGACAGCAAGTATCATCTCCCAAAATGCGGCTGTGATGTCTGAAAAAACCGCGGCTGAAGATGTGCTGGCCACTTCGGATTATAAGGCTTTTATCAATAATCAGGGTGTTTCCCTGAGTCGCATGTTCGGCCTGGGAGTAAAGACGATCATGATAGATCCCGGTCATGGAGGCGCTGATTCAGGGACTATAGGGAAGATGGGCACTATGGAAAAAGACGTTGCGCTGGACATAGCCAGGAGATTGAAAGAGCGCCTGATGAAGACCGGGCATTACCGTGTTCTGCTGACAAGGGAAGCGGATGTCGCTGTGCCGCTGAATAAAAGGGTGAGCATGGCGCAGGCGGCCAGGGCTGACCTGTTTATATCCGTGCATCTCAATTATCTGCCTTCCAAGCCGATCAATATTATCGAGACCTATTATTTCGGTCCCGCTTCCGACGATAAAATGCAAAAACTGGTTGAGCAGGAAAATGCAGGATCGGAATATGGCCTGAGTGACTTCAGGGAGATGATCGGGAAGATCGGCGAGACTTTAAAACTTCAGGAATCCAGAGATTTTGCGACTGCCATACAGAAGAACCTTTTTGTAAACAGCAGAATGCATGACGGCGCTGTTTATGATTTCGGTGTAAAGAGGGCGCCGTTTGTCGTCCTGCTGGGAGTGGAGGTGCCTGCGGTCCTTGCCGAGGTGTCATGTCTCAGCAACAGCAAGGAGGAAAAGGAACTCAGCACAGAGGGCCATCGGGAGAATATAGCACGCTATCTGGAGGCCGGCATAATGGACTATCTAAATAAAGGAGATCTAACTCATGAAGCAAAAAGATGAACAGAAGCAGGGTAATTTATTTGTTGGCATCGATCTCGGCACCTCGAGAAGTTCAATCTCCGCAGGGAACAACACGAGGGAATGGATAGAAAGTTATGTGGGCTGGCCCAAGGATTTTATCGCGCAGCAGGTGGTAGGCAAGCCGGTGCTGTTTGGTTCAGAGGCGCTTCTGAACAGGCTCTCACTTGATCTCTGCCGGCCGCTTGAGCGGGGGATAATAAAGGCCGGAATCGAAAAAAGCGATGAAGCTGTCAAGGAAATCATCAAGTATCTTATCGGGCTTGCAAAGCCCGGAGCAGATCAGAAGATATGCGCAGTGGTCGGAGTTCCGGCAGATACCCTCAAGGTAAACAAGCTCGCGATCAGGTCGGCTGTCTCTGAAAATGTCAATGCGCTGATGGTTGTTTCAGAGCCGTTTGCAGTGGCCTATGGCATGAATCTGCTCAATAACTCCCTGGTCATAGATATCGGAGCGGGCACTACTGATTTCTGCATAATGCACGGTACGATCCCCTCCGAGGAAGACCAGAAAACGATTCTCACCGCGGGCGACTACATTGACGAACAGCTTTTCAGTTATCTGAGCGAGAAATACCCCAGCTCGAAATTCAACAAGAACATGGTCCGTCAGTTCAAGGAACAGTTCAGTTTTGTCAGGGACGTTCCTGACGAAATGCAGGTAGTGATCCCTGTAAACGGCAAGCCTGTAATGCATGATATCAAGAATGAGATAAGACGCGCCTGTGAGAGCATCCTGCCTGCTCTGGTAGAGACGACTACAGAGATGATAGCCAGGTTCGATCCCGAGTTCCAGGTCAGGATCAAAAACAACATCGTGCTTGCAGGCGGGGGCAGCCTCATCAGGGGAATAGCCGAATACCTGCAGGACGCTCTGAAGGAATACGGCACCTGCAAGGTCACTGCTGTTTCCGATCCGCTTTTCGCAGGGTCTGACGGTGCCCTTAAACTTGCGCAGGACATGCCTGAAAAATACTGGGAACAGCTTAATTGACAGCCGGAAGATTTTTTTGAGGGGAGGAAGCGATGCTGGACAAGACGATACTTGTAATTGATGTTGACCCTGAGACTGAGGAAAAGATCGTTTCAACGCTTGAAGCGGAAGACTATCTGGTATTTGCGGCTTCCGGCAGGGAAATCACTTCCGGAATGGCCGGAAAGATCAGTCCTGCGCTGATTTTTCTGAAGCCCACTGCCAACAGCGTTGAAGGGTTCGAGATATGCAAGGCAATTCATAACAGCGAGGCATTCAAAAATGTGCCGATTATAGTACTCGCTTCTCTCAGGGGGCCGCTGGATGCCAGATATACCTCTTTTTACGGTATTGTCGATTCCATGGAAATGCCTGTCAGCCCTGGGGCTATTATCGAAAAGACTGAGAAAGCCCTCGGCAGTAAATCCCATGCCACGCAGGAACCCCTGGCTGAAGAGGCCTTGTCCATCAGCGAAGAAAATGAGTCTGCAGAGGAAACGCCTGTGACTATGACTCACGACCTTATGGCTAATGACCCACTTGATCACGACCCACTTGATCACGACCCACTTGATCACGACCCACTTGATCACGACCCACTTGATCACGACCCACTTGATCACGACCCACTTGATCACGACCCACTTGATCACGACCCACTTGATCACGACCCACTTGATCACAATCCACTTGATCACAATCCGGTGGATAAGGAGCTTTCCGACGAAGAGAGCGGTCAGCCCAGTGAAGATTACGGCTACAGGGACGAGGATGAGAGTGTACCTGCCGGCCGTCTTAATACAAGAAGGAGAAGACCGAGAAAATCCGGACTGATGGTCCCTGTTCTCCTTGTAACTGCAGCGATAGCTATTGTGGCAGGTGGTTTTGTTTCGTACAAACTTTTTTTCCCTCCAGCTCAGGTACGTGTGCCTGTGAAGGCTGCAGCTCCCAGGGCTGTTCAGCAGAAAACCCCTCTGGTGGTCCCGTCCGTGCCGCAGCAGCCGAAGGAAGAACCGGTTGCAGAGGGCAAGCCGACTGAAACAAAAGAAGCTCTGCCGCAAGCGCCGAAGCAGGTTTCGAAACAGGCGGCGCAAAAAGTGCCTGCGGCTGTTCCCGCGGTAAAACCCGGCGTGGAACCATTTTATTCCGTGCAATTGGGGGCCTTCACGAGTGAAGCCGGCGCAGAGGCGCTTGCAAAGGCATACAAGGGAAAAGGTCAGGAAGCCTTTATCCACAAGGGGACAACAAAAGATAACAGGCCTGTTTACCGGGTCCTGATCGGTAAATTTAAGAGCAGGAAAGAGGCTTCGCGGCTTGCAGCCGGGCTCCAGGCTGAAGAGAAGATCAAGACAACTGTTTTCAGCGAAGGGCTGAAGTAGGAATATCGGGTATAAGTTGTTTCACGAAAGGCGGTCTCAGAGCCTGCGCAGAAAGATCCTTATCAAATAGATGCGGCGAAGAAATGCCCTTGTTTAGGGATTAATCCCGGCAAAGTGCGTCAGCCGCCGAACATTCTACCTTCAGCAAGACATCCGCAGAGCTCTCCGTAAACTTCATGCAGCGCAGCAGACGAAGGCTTTTTACCTGTGGAACTCATGATGCGGCGCGCGAGAGTACCTTTATCAAGGATAAGCTGAAGCGGTTTCAAGAGTTCTGCGTCAGAAACAGCTGCCTTGCCGAAGCTCTCTTCAATTAAATATCTCCAGAGATCTGCGGCCACGGCCTTTTTCCCCGGATATCGGAAGGCCTTCAGATATCCGGAATCTTCTATGACCGCTGCCTCACCTGAACGAACCGTGCCCTCCAGAATAGATACAAGAGGTCCGACCGGCCATGCAGCCTGCTCCTGAAAACTCGCCCAACAGCCGTTTATGAGTGACCTCAGGACAGAGGCGATTGCACTGGCGACCGCTACATCAGCCTGCGGGCATTCCTGTGAATCAGCAAGCCGCACCTCCATGGCGCTGCGTTCGAACCTGGGTATCGCCCCCCGGGAATTCAGCCACTCGTACTGAAGAACACTGTCGGTGTCGTACGGCGCTATATCTTTGTACATCTTCTGCAGTATCCTTTTTTCATATTCAGAGCGGGTGAATACCGCCTCAGGGATGATATCTCCTGAGATCGAGGGCACCAGGCGCTGGTTCTCGCGGTAGAAAGAAAGCCGGTTGTCCATTAACCCCGTTATTTTTCCTCTCACGAAAGGTGAGCTTGCAGCAAGGGCGGGTATGAGCGGGAGCACCAGACGGACTGCAGCGTGCAGTCTGCCTAATTCTTCATCACCATGAAAGGAGAGGTTCAGGTGTATGCTCTGGATGTTCGCCCAGCCGTGCGTCCTGCACCCGAATATCCTGTCGTAGGTTTCATATATCTTCCTGTTGCGGTGGTTCCAGAAACGCGTTTCATTCGAAGGGTCCATCCAGGGGTGCATGCCTGTGGGCATCAGTCTGCCTTCCCACGTTTCAAGAAGACTGTTTATCTGTATGACCTGGTCCTGAAGTATTTTGCTGAGGCCCGAGAGGGAAGAGACGGGGCTGTTGTTCTTTATCTCCAGCACATGCAGCACGAACTCATTTGACCAGCCTGCCGCGTTCTCTTCAACCTCATTGACATATCTGCCTGCCCTGGAACGGAGCAGCTTGTCGGAGACAGGGAGCACATCGAGCCGGCCGCTGCAGACCAGCATATATTCCAGTTCAACCCCGTAGCCTTCAAACAGATGCAATGCAATCTTTCTGCTCACACCTGGTACCCCTTTTCCTTGTGCTGTTCTATGCGTCTTAATATGACCCTCATGATCCGCTGGTAGAGCTCCTTCTTCAGTACAGCGTCCTCGATACCCACGTCTATGTTGGGGTTGTCGTTCACTTCCATGACATAAAAAGACTTTCCGGATTGTTTAATATCAACTCCGTAGAGGCCATTGCCGATAAGGTTTGCGGCACGAAGAGCAGCGCGGACGACACCTGCAGGCGCATGCTCCACAGGCAGAGTTTCTGACAGGCCGTCCCCGGTCTTTACGCCGCTTTTGTCCCTCTTGATGATCTGCCAGTGATGGTCCGCCATATAATATTTGCAAACAAAGAGCGGCTGGCGGTCGAATATGCCGACCCGCCAGTCGTAGTCGGTCGGCATGAACTCCTGGGCGATCATCAGCTCTGAGCGTTCAAGCATTTCCTCTGCATAGGCGGCCAGCTCCTCATCCGAATCTGCCTTGACCACGCCCTGTGAAAAGGAGCTGTCGGGTTTTTTTAATATGCAGGGCATGCCGAGCAGGCCGGAAATCGTCTTTGCGTTCTCACGATGGACGATCACGGTCTTCGGAACCGGCACCCTGTGTTTCTCCATCAGTTCGGCAAGGAAGACCTTGTTGGTGCATTTCAGGATCGACTCGGGATCATCCACTACTACGAGGCCCTCGGCCGCGGCTTTACGTGCGAACCTGTATGTGTGGTGAATCACACTGGTGGTCTCCCTGATGAAGAGCGCGTCGAATTCAGCGGTCCGCCCGTAATCTTCTTTGACAATCAACTCAGTAGCGAGACCGAGGGACTCGGCCGCCTTTACGAAACGCTCGATCGCCTTGGGATTGGAAGGCGGCTCCTTCTCCGCGGGGTTATGGAGGATAGCGAGGTCATAGCGCATGGGTATCACCCGGCGCGCCGGCCTCCTCCTGCCGATGAACTCCTGGGCTGCCTCGACGACGAACTGTCTGTGTTCGGGAGGGATATCATTGGCCTCCACAGGGCCGATATTCTTCAGGTACCACTTGCAGTTTTTTTCGTTATATGAGAAGTTCGCACGCAGGAAAGGGACAGGGAAAAGTCTGAAGAGATGCATGCTCAGATGGTCATATTTTTTGGCAAGGTTCCTGCCGAAGTATACGCTGAGCACAAACTCTTTCGACTGAAGCTGTGAGAGGTTTTTCTGCAGGAGCTCGTCGAGCTCATCGGAGTATACCCTTACGATGCTCTGGGATTTCAGGTCCTGTATTGTCGTGATAGTCGGCACCGGCCTGTGGTGGCGCGCCTCGGCCAGCAGGGAGACGTAATAGCCGATGCTCTGATAGCGGTATGACCTGCAGAGGTTGAAGATCTTCGCGTCGCGCATGTTGCTGTAGCGGCTGTCGGTCAGATAGGTCCTGGCTGAGACCAGTTCCACTCCCTCGAATTGGAGGGGCCAGTCTTCCGGGTCGTTAACTATTATGAGGGTGGACATGAGCTGTTCCCCCGGACCTTTTGGTGGGCCTGATTATAAGAAGGCTGGCATCGTAGGTGAGGACCCCGAGCAGAATTGAACACAGGACCCGGTCGATATTGGCACTGTAAATATGGCTTTCAGAGACCGGGTTCGGTACAAGAGGGTCGGCCACAAGGACGGTCCGCTCCTCCCTGTTATAGCCGCAGAGGACAACGAAATGTCCGGCAGACTCGCCCCGCACATCGTCCCATTTGCCGTCCATACCGAGTTCCCGGGGGCTTTGATAAAGATACGTCGCGCTCAGTCCTGCCAGGACGGGTTCGGACCTGTTCAGGTACTTCCTGATGAGGGCGGTGGTCAGATCCCTGAACCTGATTTCCCCTCCGAGGTCCAGGAATTCGAGATACCCCTTTGTGGCTGTATGGAGTTTCGGGTCTGCCTTGACCTTCAATTGTGCCTTCAGCCGCTCCCTGATGTCCGGAGCAGCCGGACCGAACCAGGTGGGGTCAAAGACCGTGAGGTTATAGGTGTAAATGCGCGCGGAATAACCCAGCCTTAGCGCATGGCAGGCAAGAAAGACCTCCAGGGTCCCTCCCGCCTTCAGGCTCCTGACCTCGCTGATGACCTTTTCAAGGGGTATTGCCTCCCCGTAGTAGCGGTAGATGGCATGCAGACATGAGGGGCCGCACGTTGTCTCGTTTGGCTGCCTGCGCATTTGCATCGGCAGTTGTCTGTCCATCGGGCCTGCTGCGGAGGCTTGTTTCGGGGTGCTCATAAAGGCTCCCCTTTTTCAAGGTCCGGCAGATTCATCGGGCGTTCTGTTTTTTTGCTTTATTCATGCCCCATTATATCATGTGGATAAATAAACATTTTGACAAGCCGGCGCGGCCGATTTTCAGCCCATTGGGAAACAGGAAACTCGGGGTCAAATTTCACGGTTTCCGGGCGGCCTGTTCAGCGCTCACTCCTTCATTCAGGATAATTATTTCAACTCGCCGGTTCTTTTGCCGGCCTGCCGGCGTTGCGTTGCTCTCTACAGGGAATTGGTGACCATACCCTTTGGTGGTAATTCTTTCAGCTGAGATTCCTTTTGATACTATGGCATCCCTGACCGCATTTGCCCTCTGCAGCGAAAGTCTCAAATTGTACTGTTCGCTGCCTACGCTGTCAGTAAAGCCTTCTATTAATAAGTTGCGCTTCGGATTATTATCGAGAAGTTCGACCAACGGGCCTATGGCTTGCCAGGCTCCGGGCATTAACTCGGCCTTCCCGAATTCAAAATTGATATCTTCCAGTGTAATAGTCGTTCCTTTCGCGGGTTGTTCGACTTTTACTCCTTCTTTTGCACATCCTGCTGTAAGTAACCCGATCACAAGCAAAATGCCGGCTGTCCGGATCAGTGATTTCATGAATACCTCCTCATAAGTTAGTTGACCTCCAATGAGCGCAAGCTCTGTACAACAAATTATATCCGAAATCCGGATATTGTCATAGCACAGGCCATGCTCTTCTGAAATCTGCATCTCTGTCCCCAGGACTTAACCTATCCTGGTAGGTAAACTTTTCCTATCACTATGTAAAGTTTACCCAGTCATATTATGTCAGACGTGAAAAATCCTTTCAATTCAGCGCGATTTAATTTGGCATGAAAGTTGCTGCTTTTGCAGCAGCTTAAGGAAGACACACTCCCGGAGGACTGGCAGGGGCCGGAACTAACAGCTGAAGGTCCTATTCCACTATATAGCATGACAAGAAAGAGCACAACCGGCAGGAGCGATGCAATGAAATTTTGGTTTCCCGTTATAGGTATAATAACCAGCCTTGTCCTTCTCGCCCTCGGATATTACCTTACAGAGTATGCAGCACAGGCGGGAGCCTTAACGGCCGACGAGGATGTATTCCTATCAGTCTACACACTGGTTGGAAAGTTGAGCTATTTTTATTCCGCGATTTTTTCCCTGTTTTCCATAGCAGTTTTCTTATGGAGTTCGATAAGGAAGAGGCCTTTGATGACCGGCGGGAGGAGCTCACTGACAGACCTGAAGGAATTGCCATGGAAGGAGTTCAGGGAATACGTCATGAGCCTTTTCCAAAAGCTGGATTATTCTCCCGACGCTAAACGCACCCTGGACGAGGAAGACTCTGATCTGAGGTTAAAAAGATCAGGCCGGACATCACTTGTCTGCTGCAGGAAATACTATGTCAGGAAGATACCACTTTCAATGGTGCGTGAATTTTATGCCGCGATGCTCAGAGAACCCGCTCTCGAAAAAGGTTACTTCATAACCACCGGGTCCTTTTCTTACGCTGCCAGGAAGTTTGCTTCGGACAAGCCCCTGACTCTGATAGACGGAGAAAGGCTGATGGACTTTGCTAGGATCGCAGAATCAATAGATGCGGCAAAGGAGCGCTCATCCCTGCAAAATGACCTCAATAAGATGGGTTATACGTGTCCGGTGTGCGGGGCTCACATGCTTCTGAGGACAGTAGAAAACAATTCTCATTCCGTAACGCAGTTCTGGGGTTGCTCTGCATATCCTGCCTGTAAAGGAGCCCTGCGAAAAGAGCAGGAAGATCTTGTTCCTTTCGGATATTGAATGATTGCCGGGTATTGGTAAATATTTTTTGTTCTCTTCGCTTCGTTAAAATAAAGTCTTGCCAGGCAGTGCCTTAAAAATTATCCAGTCTGAAGAAACAGCTTTTAAGACGGGTTATACGGCCTCCACTCCAATGATGTATGTCCGACGGCAGAAAAAATGGGCGGTCCCAGCTTTATTGTGAAAGTGCATGAATTGATTGACATAATCTGCTACTCTGGTACACTAGAAAAAGCAGGAATTTGTGTCAGGGTGGAAGGCGGTTTTATATAACTTGTTAATGCAGATGTTTAAGCAGGCGTATATAACTTGTGCTTTATATTGAGTTCCTATGCGGTGTCGCCGGAAAAGGACTTCAATAATTGGAGGATAAGCTGACTATGCCGACATTTCAAAGGGGCCGCCTGGGCGCTTTATTTGCAGTCATGGCGGTTCTGAATTTCGTGTTCCCGGCGGTTATTTCTGCCTCTGAGGTGATAAAACTCGGAGGCGTCGGCAGTGCGCTGGGGACTATGAGACTGCTCTCGGCTGCCTTTGAGAGGTCGCACACAGGCATAAAGACCGTTGTGCTTCCCAGTCTGGGAAGTACGGGCGGCATCAAGGCTGCTGCCAGCGGGGCAATAGATATCGGGCTTAGCGGTCGGCCGTTGAATGACGAAGAGCGCAGTCAGGGGGTAATCGAGACAGAGTACGCGCGGTCGTCTTTTGTTTTTGTAACGTACAAGAACAATAGCGTCTCCGGTTTAACCACGGGCGAGCTTATAGATATATATAAAGGAAAGAGACAAATGTGGCCTGACGGCAGGCGAATCCGGCTGGTGCTGAGGCCTGTCAGCGATGTTGATACCAAAATAGTTTCAAATATCTCTCCGGCAATGGGCCAGGCTGTTAAAATTGCCTTGTCCCGCCCGGGGATGATCATGGCGATTACGAACCAGGAAAGTGATGAGACAGTCGAAAAAACACCCGGCGCAATAGGAGCATCTACTCTGACCCAGATTATTTCGGAAAAACGCTCCCTCAAAATACTGTCGTTTAACGGAGTTGAACCAAGCCTCAAGAACCTCGCTCAGGGGTCATACCCCCTCGTAAAACGGTTTTTTGTTGTTACCAAACCAGCTCTGCCCCCGTCTGCTCAAAAGTTTATTGATTTTATCAGATCCCGTGAAGGCAGGAAGATATTGGAGGATAACGGCAATATAGCAGTTACGGGCACGCAGGGCCGGCAATGAAGTTGGGGGAGACGAACTCAGCCCGGATCATCAGCTGTCTTGTAGGGTTTATTACTGTCGCTGCTGCACTGGGCATACCTCTCGGATATTATGTTGTTTCTTACCGGTATGCTGTGGGAAGCCTTGAGAGTGAAGCAGAAATCAATGCTGATATTGTTTCACAGATAATCAGCGCGAACCCCGGATTCTGGGAGTTCGTGCAGGTGAGGCTGGTGGAGGTCCTTTCCCGGCGGCCGAGGGAAGGATATCCGGAGGCACGCCGTATCATAAATTCAAAAAATGTCGTAGTTGCTGAAAGCTCTGATAAGTTAAGTCCTCCTGTTGTAACGCGCTCACGCCCGGTCATGGACGCGGGGTACGTTGTCGGCAAAATAGAGATCTCCCGCTCTCTTACCCCTCTCCTTGAAAGGACCGGTTTGATGGCCTTATTAATGCTGCCTCTGGGGCTTGGAGTGTTTGCAATAATTTATTTATTGCCGATTCGGGTAATTCATAAGACCGAAGAAGCCCTGAAGAAAACCAATGAGGAATTAATGCTGGAGATATCCGCCAGAAAGAGTTTTGCTGAAGAGGTCCGCAAACTTAACGAAGGGCTTGAAGTGAAGGTTGAAGAAAGGACAAAACAGCTCCTTGACGCGCAGGAAGAACTGGTGCGGCAGGAGAAACTGGCGACCCTGGGCCAACTCTCAGGTAGTGTCGCACATGAGCTGCGCAATCCCATGGGCGTGATAAACAATGCCGTTTATTTTCTGCAGACCGTCATGCCGGATGCCGATGAGACTGTCAGGGAATATCTTGCGATAATCAAAAGCGAGGTCAGCAACTCTCAGCGGATAATTTCAGACCTTCTTGATTTCTCCAGGGCGAAGACCCCTCAGTCAGAGTTGAGCCCGGTCAATACACTGATAAGCCGCAGCCTTGCAAGATGCGTAATTCCGGACAACGTTGACCTCCGGCTTGACATACCGGACACTCTCCCTGCAATCAACGCCGACCCGCTGCACATGGAGCAGGTCTTTAAGAACCTTGTAACAAACGCCGCGCAGGCGATGCCGGAGGGAGGCGAGCTGATTATCGGCGCAAGACGAAATGAGAACGACTTCGTTGAAATCACAATCTCGGATACCGGGGAAGGGATATCTCCGGATAATATAAAAAAACTTTTCCAGCCGCTGTTCACAACTAAGGCACGGGGGATAGGGCTGGGGCTGGCAGTTGTGAAAAATCTCATAGAGGCAAACGGAGGCAGGATAGAGGTAGACAGTCAGGTGGGCAAAGGTGCAACCATCACGCTGATACTGCCTGCGGCAGACAAGGGCGATAGAAATAAGGATAAGCAAAAAGGGTAAAGACAAATGGGAGAAAAAATAAAGGTACTTGTAGTCGACGACGACAGGAGGATGGTCAAGACGATCTGCGATATCCTGAACGTAAAAGGTCAGGAGGCCATAGCAGCATATACCGGCGTGGAGGCGGTTGAGAAAGTGAAGTCCTATAATCCCGACTGTGTACTGATGGACATAAGGATGCCCGGTATAAATGGAGTTGATGCCCTGGGGATGATCAGGGACATATCTCCCTCTCTCCCCGTCATCCTGGTCAGTGCCTACGCAGAGGACGAAGTGTGGGCGATAGCCAGGGAGCAGGGGGCGTATGCCTGTCTGACGAAGCCGGTTGACATTCAATTGCTGCTTTCGTTCCTGTCCCTGCTCAGGAGGGAGGAAAGCATCCTGGTCGTTGACGATGACCCTGATTTTTGTATGACTCTTAGGACCGTTTTCCAGTCGAAGGGATTCAGGGTAGAGACAGAGTACGACCCGGCAAAGGTGCTCAGCCATATGGAGAAGGACTACACAGTTGCCGTGGTAATTGACCTCGATCTTGGCAGCGCAAACGGGCTGGACCTGCTGAAAGTCATACGTGCCAAATATCCTTCAAAGCCTGTGGTGCTGGTAACCGGCAATGGCGCGGAGGCGGCGGACAACATCGAAAAGGGGTACAGGCTGGGGGCTCAGGCCTGCTTCCATAAACCCCTTGAGATTGACTCGCTGATCAATACCGTCGAGGAGATAGGCCGTAATAAGCTGAGAGCGGTCCTTGGATGACCCTGCGGGAAAAATGGCGCAGGAGGATAAGGACGTGACCGGGCTCGGATGTTCATCTGCTGCCGCATGCTGTTGGCTGCGCTCCCTGCACTGACCGGCAGTTTAGATTTTTCCATGCCGCATACTCTATAATAGACCCAGATCGCATTATTCAGGGGGGTCTATGATGAAGAAGAGATCAGGACTACTTGCCTTTGCCGCTTCATTCTTTATCGTTTTATTATCCCCCTTTTCCTCTATTGCGTCATCTGAGGAAAAGATAATCAGTTTTCACAGCGCCATCACCGTGCACCGTGACGCATCTTTGACAGTGAAAGAGACGATCAGGGTTAAGACAGAGGGTGAGAAGATCAAACACGGGATCTACCGCGACTTTCCAGTGAGCTACAGGGACTTGCTTGGCAACATTTATGTCGTTGGTTTCAGTCTGAAAGAGGTCCTCAGGGATGGAAGGTCAGAGCCTTATCATCTGGAGGACCGGTCGAATGGAAAGCGTATTTATATGGGTGACCAGGATACCCTGCTTGCTCCCGGCGAATACACTTATATCCTTGTCTACCGTACAGACCATCAACTCGGTTTTTTCAGCGGATACGACGAACTTTACTGGAATGTCACCGGCAATGACTGGGAATTTCCGATCGATGAGGCCTCTGCCTCAGTCGGGCTTCCGGGTGATGCCTCAAGACATATTGTTTCTTTCGCGGGATATACCGGCCCCAAGGGATCAAAGGAAGAGGACTTCCGGGAGGCCGCAGATGAATCCGGCGTCCTTATGTTTTCCGCGACCAGGCCACTCGATGCGGGGGAGGGTCTGACGATAGCGGTCTCCTGGCCGAAGGGGTACGTGGATGAGCCCTCAAAAGTGGAGAGGCTCAGGTATTTTCTTTCGGCCAACCCCGGCGTTTTCATAGGACCTGTCGGACTCCTGCTGCTTCTTTTCTATTATATGATCATATGGATAAAAGTTGGGAAAGATCCTGATCCGGGGACTATCGTGACGAGGTACATGCCCCCAGGCGGCATGACCCCGGCGGTGATGAACTTTATCACGAAGATGGGCTACGACCAGAAGGCCTTTGCTTCAGCGGTCATAAATATGGCGGTGAAGGGCCGGCTCCTCATCACGGAGAAGGACGGCGTCTTTACACTGAACAAAGACAACCGGGGTACTGCTCCCCTCTCACCAGAGGAGGAGAAGGTGATGCAGCGACTTTTCGATTCAGGCAGCGAGATCGTCCTCGAGCAGACGAACCATAAAAAGATCAGGGCTGCAATTGACGACCTTAAGAATTATCTGAAGCTGAAGTATGAGAAGATCTACTTCGTTACCAACAAGGGTTATTTCATCTCCGGCCTGGTCCTCTCGATCGTTATAATTTTTCTGTGCGGTTCCAGGGACGCTATGGCCAAGGGAGGGCTGCCGGTATTTCTCTTCATGTGCGTCTGGCTTTCGGGCTGGAGCATCGGTGTAACACTTTTATCTGTTCAGGTTGCTACTAAATGGCTTGAGGTGATCCGGGTCCGTGACGGCCGCATTCCCAATATCATCGGCGCCCTGTTCCTGACGGCTTTTTTCCTGCCCTTTGCCGCAGGTGAAGTCTTGGGACTGTTTATGCTCGGATATGCCACATCCGCCTTAATGGTTTTTTTCCTTATCTCAACGGTTTTTATCAATTGCCTGTTTTATTATCTCCTCAAGGCCCCGACCCGCGCCGGCAGGGGCATGCTCGATGTCATAGATGGTTTCAGGGTCTTCCTTTCAGCAACCGAAAAAGACAGGATGAATCTGCTGAACTCTCCGGCAAAGACACCTGAACTCTTTGAAAAGTACCTTCCATACGCGCTTGCACTGGGGGTGGAGCAGCAATGGGCGGAACAGTTCACAGTCGTCCTGTCACGGGCAGCGGCAGCTGGCGAAGAACGAGGATATTTTCCTGCCTGGTATTCCGGGGCCGCATGGGGTTCCGTGAGTTCCGGCGCCTTTGCCTCTTCCTTCGGCGCCTCGCTTGCAGGCGCTATATCCTCTTCGTCCTCAGCCCCTGGCTCTTCCTCCGGAAGCGGTGGCGGCGGTTCCTCCGGCGGCGGTGGAGGAGGCGGAGGAGGCGGAGGCTGGTAGGACCGAAAACAAAGGCCAATTTGGGAGAGATGGACCAGCTCATTTCTTTTATATCACGTCAGGCTGGTGCGGACTATCCGGAATTATGCCGGGGGAATGTCTTTTCAGTCTCTGCCCGCAGCAACTCTCCTCTGGTCTTCAGTGGAGTATAGGCCGGCAGCATATGCTATATTAAAGCAGGAGTATTTTGGGAATGAATATAAATAATGTCTCGGGCAATTTCCTCATAGCTGTACCGGGTCTGGATGACCCGAACTTTGCCCATACGGTTGTCCTGGTTTGCGAGCATACAAAAGAAGGGGCCTTCGGCCTTGTCATCAACAAGATAGTTATGAACAGCATAACCCCACTGCTGCAATCCATCGGAATAGAAAAAAAGCGCCTCGACCTGCCTGTACATTACGGGGGACCCGTCAACCCTGAGCAGGGATATGTCATCTACTCCCCCTGCGACAATAAATATAATTCCATAATTATTACGGAAAATCTGGCTATGACCGCTTCCAAGGATATCCTCTACGACATAGCCTCAGGGTCTGCCCCGGAGAGGTTTATTTTTACGCTGGGGTTTTCCGGCTGGGGAGCAAATCAGCTGGAAGAGGAGCTGATGATGGGCAGTTGGCTTGTTGCCCCTGCGGATTTTCGTATTGTCTTCGGCATGCCGGTCAGTGAGCGGTGGAGAGCCGCTGCCGGCTTGATCGGTATTGACTTCGACAGGTATTGCGACCTGAATGGCACCGCATAGATATTTTAGTAATAGTCCAGCAGTGCAACAGCGCAGCAGAGCGGCAGTGCTTGAGAAAACGGCAAATAGTGAAAACACCGCGCAAGGGAATGTTTTTTTTTGCTGCTGCGCTATTGCTCTTCTGCTCTGCTGAACTATTACATATTTTATTAAGACTGATCAGAACAAGGGAGGTTTTCCATGAAAGTTGTAGCTTTTAACGGCAGTCCGAGGAAAGAAGGGAATACGTATCAGGCTATCGGTCTGGTGCTCGAAGAGCTTCAGAAGGAGGGTATAGAGACCGAGATTGTGCAGCTCGGCAGCGCAAATATCAAGGGTTGCAGAGCCTGTTTCAAGTGTTTCGAAAAGAAGGACAGGCGATGCATCCAGAACGATGATCTGAATTCATTTGTAGAGAAGATGGCGGAGGCGGATGGCATTATCATCGGCTCACCTACGTATTTTGCTAACGTCTCTACAGAGGTCAAGGCGCTCATCGACAGGGCGGGCCTTGTTTCCAGGGCGAACGACTATCTTTTTAAGAGGAAAGTCGGAGCTGCTGTCGTTGCTGTCAGAAGGGCCGGCGGAACAGACGTTTATTCGAGCATTAATTACTTTTTCGGCATAGGTCATATGATTATCCCAGGTTCCAGCTACTGGAACCTGGGCTTCGGCAGAAATCCCGGAGAGGTCATGAAGGATGAGGAGGGGATAGTCACATTCAGGGACCTTGGCCGGAATATGGCCTGGCTTCTCAAGAAGCTTAACTGCTGAACGGTTGCTGATCTTTGTTGACCTGAGGCAGTTTCTCGCGCAAAGACTCTAAGGGCGTAAAAAGATCCCAATACTTACAAAGGGAATACCCCATCTGATGACTTGAGTGTTTTAGATAACTGGCTGATCTTTGCGTACTTTGCGCCTTTGCGCGAAACGCTTTTTGTTGTTTAAAGTCCTAATTTTTCGAACAGGCGCACGATCACCATATTGGAAACAGGCAGGCCTTTGCGGGTGAGCCGGAGGTAGTTCCGAGAAAGCGCAAGGTGACCGCTGCTAAGAAGTTCTTTACATGCCTTCGGAAGAGCCACATGCATTTTTTCTGCCTGTGCCAGGTCTATACCCTCTGTCTTCCTCAGTCCCAGGAAAATGAACTCCCTGATGGCTTCATCGGAACTGATCCTGTTTGCCTCGACCTCCGGGATGAGATCATTATTGATAGCTTCGATATAGGCGCTGAGATCGCCGGTATTGCGTGACCGGATCCCCGTTATGAATGAATGGGCGCCTGCGCCTGCGCCGATGTATTCGCCCCTGTCCCAGTAGTTGAGGTTATGGAGGCATCTGAACCCGGGGAGCGCATGGTTTGAGATCTCGTACTGTTCAAAACCCCTGCTTTGCAGGAAGTCTATCGCATGATTGTACATATCGAGGACAAGCCCTTCTTCAGGCATCCGGACGGCATTCTCATTAATAAGACGCGAAAGGGGTGTGCCTTCTTCGGGCGTGAGTTCATAGGCGGAAATATGACAGGGAGAAAGCCCGAGCGCTTTCATCAGGGTCTCCTTCCAGCCCTTTAAGGTCTGTCCCGGTATGCCGTACATGAGGTCGACCGAAAAGTTCCTGAACCCCGCGCCTTTGAGTAAATTTACGGCTTCAAGGGCCTCATTTGCTGTATGGATTCTGCCGAGCATCTTCAGTTCATCGTCATGGAAAGACTGTATGCCGAGGCTCATCCTGTTGACCCCGAGGGAGAGCAGGACCTCAAGCTTCTGCGCGGTCACAGTCCCGGGGTTCGCCTCGACTGTTATCTCTATCTCCCGAGAAAAGAGGAAGTTTTTACTCAGACATTGAAAGAGCTGTCTGAAGCAGTCTCCTGGGAGCAGTGTGGGAGTGCCCCCCCCGATAAAGATGGCCTTTAATTTCCCAGCGGTATCGCTTTTTAATTCCAGTTCCCTGCAGAGAGCCGGGACATATCTCCCGGCTGTCTGCTCATCAAAGGGCAGGGAGAGAAAATCGCAATACACGCATTTCCGGACGCAGAAGGGTATATGTATATAGAGGAAATCCGCCATTATAGACCTAATTCGTCAGTTGAAATAAAATCCTGGTTATAACTCAGCTATCAGTCCTCAGCGGTCAGCTTCCGGCAAGAAAAGGCGAAGCGAAACTATGCCGGGCTCTCCTGACTTCGTATTTCGTTTCACTGACAGCTCAACGCCTGCAAACCCTGAAGATGGGGTCTACTGCGCCCCGAATACCCAGAGCCAAATGAATTTTGAATATTCATTAAATACCGCTGCCCTGTCACGTCTCCTCTTCCACCAGTCTGAAAACTTGAACCAGCTGTTTTCGACAGGCGCGCTCAGGATCCTGATATCTTTGCCCAGGACCTTCCGGAAAATCACAGAGGCCCTTCTGCTGTGATAGGGCGAGGTGACCAGGATAATGGATTTATAACCGTTTTTTTGGAGGATTTCCTTTGTGTATTTCGCGTCCTCCTCTGTTGTCTGCGACTGGTCTTCAAGCAGGATGTCTTTCCCCGGTATACCGAGATGCTCCGCGTGCTCCTTCATGAGAGATGCCCAGGAGTGTTTCCAGACGCCCGGCCCTCCAGCCATGATGAGCCGGTCCTTTTTGGCCCATCCTTCCCGGAAAAGGTAAACAGCGTACTCGACGCGTTCATTTTCTTCCCCGGAGAGAACGACTATAACATCGGCCGGCTTCAGATCATCTTTTTTGTAAATAAATCTGCCGGCCCTGTCGAGTATCAGTGAGTGACCGAAAAAGACGACTGCCGCAAAGAAAAGCACAAGGACAGAGAGTTTGACGCACTTGAACATATTACCTCCTGAGACTTTCGCAAAACCATGTTGCAACAGGGGAAATCAAGGGAGACGCGCCCTCATCCGAAGAAAACGTCAAACCCGGTGAGCGGGTGCTTCATCGGCTTAACCTGTCTCCGTACTGGGTCTGATAATAAGCCATATATTCTCCCGAGATAATGCGCTCCCACCAGGCCCGGTTGGCAAGATACCAGTCAACAGTCTTTTCAAGCCCTTCTTCAAAACCCGTTTCCGGTCTCCAGGCGAGTTCCTTTTCGATTTTTGACGGGTCTATGGCATATCTTCTGTCGTGTCCCTGCCTGTCTTTTACAAAGGTCATAAGGTCCTTCAGTACAGCGGCGTCCTGCCCGGTTTTTTCCGCAACGAGGGACAGAAGTTTTATAATGATATCGATATTCTGCCATTCGTTTTTGCCCCCCGCGTTATAGACCTCTCCGGCCTTTCCCCGGTGAAAAACAGCATCGACCGCCTTGCAGTGGTCGAGCACATAAATCCAGTCCCGGACGTTCTTGCCGTCTCCGTATACAGGGATTGGCTTGCCCGCGACTGCGTGGGATATTACAAGGGGAATAAGTTTTTCCGGGAATTGATAGGGCCCGTAGTTATTGGAGCATCGCGTTATCAGGACATCCATGCCGAAGGTTTCATGGTAAGCCCTCACAAGGAGGTCTGCCGAGGCCTTGCTGGCAGCGTAAGGGCTGTTGGGACTGATAGGCGATGCCTCCGTGAACAGACCTTTTTCGAGCGAGCCGTAGACCTCATCCGTAGAGACCTGGAGCATCCGGCAGCCTCTGCTTTTGGCCGTCTCAAGAAGACACTGGGTCCCGATAACATTTGCCTGAAGAAAAGGGAAGGAATCCAGGATGCTCCTGTCCACATGGCTTTCTGCGGCAAAGTTTATGATAGCGTCGAAGTCCAGGCTGTCCAGCAATTGCCTGTCGCAGATGTCCCCTTTGACAAACCTGTAATTAGGGAGGTTTTCCAGGTCCTGCAGGTTCTCGAGGTTGCCCGCATAGGTGAGTTTGTCAAAGTTGATTACCGAGTGTTCCGGGTGTACCGCGATAATATGACGTACGAAATTTGAACCGATAAACCCTGCTGCGCCGGTGACAAGTATCTTCATCAGTCTAATCTGAAAGGCGATACGGGGTCATTTTCGTATCTCACTTCATCGACCTCGGATGTCTTGCCTTTTCCCCTGAAGAGTCTGTCAGGCAGGTTGATGACAATACCGTCTTCGCTCCCGATATTTTTATACGCATGAACAACGTGCGGCGGGACGATTGCGGTAAAGGGCTTACCCTGCGCATCGAAGGTCAGTTTTTCCTGATAGGTTTTGGAACCCTCCCTGTTGTCCCACAGATAGAGTCTGAAATGACCGAGAAAACAGAAGTAGTCTGACTGGTCCATATGTTCATGAGGTCCCCTTGAGACACCCGGCTTTGTCATGGATACGTACGACATTACAGGTTTGAAAGCAATCTCATCTTCTCTGAAGATTTCGACCAGCCAGCCGCGCTGATCATGAAATTGAGAGAGTTCCTTTATGACAACACCTTCCATAGCGCATCTTCCTCCGATAGAATTTAACTGGACTATTATAGCATCAATGCAGACCGCATGAAAATTATGTTAAAGCTCCGGGATGTCAGGGACACGGTGAGGTATTAAACGGTGTCCGTTATGTCCCGTAAAAGGCCGGGACGGCCAGGACACCGTTTTAGTGTTATTTACTGCGGGCGGCCTCTTTGATAATCGCCTGTCCGATCACATTTCTCTGTATCTGGTTGGTGCCTTCATATATCTGCAGTATCTTGGCGTCCCGCATCATCTTTTCCAGGGGATATTCCTTCATGTATCCGGTGCCGCCGGTGACCTGAAGCGCGTCAACGGTCACCTTCATCGCCACATCAGTTGCAAAGACCTTTGACATTGCGGACTCCTTTGAAACATCCTTTGCGCCGCTGTCGATGAACCGTGCGACAGAGTATACAAGAGACCGTGCCGCCTCGATGGAAGTTGCCATGTCCGCAAGCATGTGCTGAATCGCCTGAAAACTGATGATCGGATGGCCGAACTGGACCCGTTTCTTTGCATATTTGACCGCCTCTTCGTAAGCGCCCTGCGCAACCCCGACTCCCTGGGAGCCTACCCCTGTCCTTGAGCTATCAAGGGTCTTCATCGCAACAAGGAAGCCGGCCCCTTCTTTACCAATAAGGTTCTCCTTGGGGACCCTGCAGTTATCGAAGATCAGTTCAGTTGTCGCGGAGGCCCTTATCCCCATTTTGTTTTCTTTTTTTCCGAAGGTAAAGCCCGGCGTCCCCTTTTCAACAACGAAAGCCGATGCACCGCGCGGACCTTTTGACCGGTCGGTTATCGCAATGATGGTGTAGATCTCAGCTTCGCCGCCGTTGGTGATCCATTGTTTTGTTCCGTTTATGATATATTCGCTGCCGTCGAGCTTTGCGGTTGTCTGGGTCCCTCCGGCGTCACTGCCTGCGTTGGCTTCTGTCAGGCCGAAGGCGACGAGTCTCTTCCCTGCCGCGATATCCGGAAGGTATTTTTTCCTCTGGTCGTCACTGCCGAAAAGCAGCAAGGGGTATGTACCCAGGGCATTCGCGGCATAGGTAGTCGAGACGCCCAGGCAGGCACGCGACAGTTCTTCCACAGCGATGCAGAGTTCAAAACAACCCTTTCCCAGGCCGCCGTATTCTTCAGGAATAAAAAGTCCGAAGAGGTCTGATTGTGCGAGCACCTTCATGATGTCCCACGGAAACTTTCCCGTTTCATCCAGTTCAGCCCGGACAGGGACGATCTTCTCTTCCGCGATCTGGCGCGCAAGGTCCCTGATCATAATCTGTTCTTCGTTCAAAAAGTAATCCATATTTATCAACCCTCCGGCTTTATAACGCTAAATCGTGTCTGGAATTTATAACGACACCAATTGTAACAAAAATCGGACAAAATAGGAAAGGAGATATATACGGAGATATTAAAACCCGCATTGACGTCCCTGCGGAACAGTCGGGATCTTTTCATTTCCAGCGATCAGGAACAGGTTAAAGTCAAGCACCACCGCCGGTGACAGTGGTTATTGACTTTCCTCTGCGTTTTATCCCTAACGTTTCATTTGCAAGAGAGACAAATGCGCTGAAAAAGTTCGTAAAGGCGGCATTATTTGGTTTAGATCACGTGAACGAGGAATTCACATCCGGTGACGTCCCGGATAAGCTGATAGCCCATTATGAGGCGACTTGCGGTGCCGCTACTACGAACGTTTTTCATCCCACCTGTCTCTCTTTTCGTCCTGTTTTATGCAACATGAGAGTTATCTGAGCTTTGTTTATAACCGCTTTTCTCTGGCTAATGCCTGTTCAACTCTTCCTTGCTTGCGGTAACTCCTCTGGCCTTTGATTTTTTCATGGACCGTGCAGACTTCAGGCTGTTATACAGGCCGAAGGCCTCTTTCGGTTTTGCATTGTCGTGGACAACTGCCTTTACCGCCTGTATCATCGCCACAGGGTTGTCTGCCTGGAAGATGTTTCTGCCCATGTCAACGCCGCTGGCCCCGCGCTTTATCGCATTGAATGTCAGCTCGAGGGCCTCAAGTTCAGGCAATTTCTTCCCGCCGGCCATGACAACCGGCACAGGACAGGTATTGACGACCTTTTCGAACCCTTCACAATAGTACGTCTTTACGAAATTGGCGCCGATCTCCGCGGCGATGCGGCAGCAGAGGGCCAGATATCTGGCGTCCCTTCCCATGCTCTTCCCTACCGCTGTAACGGCCAGGACCGGCATCCCGTATCTCTGGCCTTCATCAATGAGTTTCGCCAGGTTGAGGAGAGTCTCTTTCTGGTTCGGGGAGCCTACATAGATCGAAATAGCGACCGCGGCAGCATTGATCCTGACCGCGTCCTCAACCGCAACAGTCAGACCCTCGTTGGAGAGGTCTTCATCCAGGATGCTGTTGCCGCCGGAGACCCTGAGTACCATAGGCGTTGTGGTAGAGGGGTCGACAGAGGTGCGTATTATCCCTCTTGTCGGCATCAGCGCGTCTGCGTAAGGCAGAAGAGGCTTTATGGTCTTTTCCGCGTTCTCAAGCCCTGAAGTCGGGCCGAGAAAATAGCCGTGGTCCACCGCGAGCATAACGGTCCTTCCGTCAGGTTTGATGATCCTCGAAAGACGATTTTTAAGTCCCCAGTCCATAATTTCATCCTCCTGATGTCGATTTATTCGTAAATAGTCTTAAAATACCTTGAAACTGTCATTCCGGCCTTGTCCGGAATCCTTCTTCTCTAATGAGTTGCAAAAACAGCCGATTCCGGACAAGCCGGAATGACGCTTTTTACGAGTTCGTCAAGTTTATTATTTTCCTACGGCTCTATTATGACCTTCAGTGATTCCCGGGCTGCCTCGACAAGCCCAAAGCCATGTCCGGTATCTGACAGAGGCAGCCGGTGCGTTATCATATCCAGGACATTCACCCTTTTCTGTCTTATAAGTTCCATGGCAATCGCGTGCTCGGAATAATTTGCGGCATAGGAAGATGTCAGGGTTATCTCGTTCCGCCAGAAGAGGTCGTTGACCGGAAGAGGGACTGTAGCTCCTTCGTGAGCAGGCGCGAAAAACAGGACTGTTCCTCCCCTGTCTGTTGTCCGGAAGGCCTGGGCAATCGCCTTTTCCGAACCTGCAGTCAGAATTACGATGTCAGCCGCTCTTCCTTTGTTGATACTTCTGAACAGAGCCGGCACGTCTTCCGCTGCATTGACCACCTCGTCAGCCCCCAGCTTTTTTGCAGCCTCAAGCCTGTAGCCGCTGAGGTCGGATGCCACGACAAGAGATGCCCCGAGTGCCCTGGCGAGCTGTATATGCAGCAGTCCTGAGATGCCGCTCCCTATGACCAGAACACTAAGGCCCGTCCGCGTCCCTGCTATCCTCTGACCCCGGTATACACAGGCAAGAGGTTCGATGAAGGTCGCTTCCTCATATGATAATTCATCAGGGAGTAGTAACACACCCCTGTCGACATTGATCTCAGGCAGTCTGACATATTCTGAAAATCCGCCCGGGAAAAAGTTTGTGCGTCTTAAGGTCTCACACACGGTATGATGCCCATTAAGACAGTAATGGCATGTATTACAGGGCACATGGTGGGCAGCCGCTACCCTGTCTCCTGCCTTGAAGGTGCTGACTGCCTTCCCGGCGGCAGCCACCTCTCCTGCGATCTCATGCCCGAGGACCACAGGCCCCCTGCCTGCCCGGTACCAGTGCATCACGTCGCTGCCGCATATGCCGCTTGCCTTTATACGGACAAGGAGTTCGCCGGGGCCTATATCAGGAATCGGCATCTCCTCTGTCCTTATGTCATTCTTGCCGTAATATCTTGCAACTTTCATTTCCGGTCTTCAGGCGCTGATGTCCACATCGGAAATTATAATGCCCGGAGCCCCCATATTTCCATAGAATGTCAGGTCATCGCCGATTGCGGCCACCTTATTGAAGAAGTCAAGGACATTGCCGGAGATGACGGCTTCTTTCACCGGAAAGCGTACTTTCCCGCCTTCGATCCACAGCCCTGTTACACCCAGGGAAAAATCCCCGGAAATCGGGTTTGCGGTATGGACCCCCATCGCGTCCACTATATATAATCCCCTGTCGAGGAAGGCGAACAAATCTTTTTTGCAAAGGCAATCTTTCTCCGATGCAGGCCCTGCAAAAAGATTGGTGATGCCTACTGAAGGCAGTGAGGAGAAGCCTCCTCTTACCGCGTTCCCGGTTGAGCAGGTGTTTCCTTTCCTCGCCGTATAGGTATTGTAAAGATAAGATTGAAGCACGCCTTTGCGCACCAGGATTTTTTCACTTGTGGGGACCCCTTCGTCGTCTGTCGGTCTGCTGCCCAATCTGCCCGGGAGAAGGCCGCTGTCGACAATGTTGAGCCGGGGACTGATGATCTCCTTTCCCAGTTTGTCTTTCAGGAGGGACTTGCCCTTCTGTAACGCCTCTGAAGAGAGGGAGGACGCAAATATGCCCAGAAAATCGATTGTTACGGAATTGTCGAGCAGGACATTGGTGCGTGCCCCTGAGATAGTCCTTGCGCCCAGCAGCTGGACCGAGCGCTCCGCCGCCGTCCTCCCGGTTTTTTCAAAAGAAACGCCGCTGAGAAACCTGCTCCCTGAATAGTCCCATCCTGTCTGGCTTTCCTGTCCGTCCTCTGCGATGGCCATTATCTGTGCTGAACAGGTTGTTGAAAGGTATCTTGTCATCACGGCCTCTGAGTTTACAATGACCGTCTCTGCCGTGGTGAAAGAACCGGAGGCCTTTCTCACCTTTTTTATCCTGCTGTCGGTATCGAACGCAGCTTTTTCAAGGCGCATTGTCAGGTCGATGGCGTCGCCTTCCTTCAGGTCTGCGACAGCGGGGTCGTAGACCGCAATGTCTGCAGGCACTGACTTCCTGGATAGCACGGGAAGTCCGAGATTGCTGTCCTCATCAGAGTATTCCGCTGCTTCAACAGCCTGCTTCACGACAGAATTTTTTTTCTCTGGATCTGTTGCGTAAGAAAAACCGAGGCGCTTATCTTTTATCACACGCAGAGAATACCCGTAACTCAGCGAGGAGGTGAGCGAGTCTACTGCCTTACCCTTGACATCCACGGAAAGGTTCTTAAAGGATTTCATGAAGACTTCGGCCTGATCAGCCCCGCTTTTTAAGGCCTCCGAGACTACCTCTTCGGCGAAGGCGGCATCAATCTTCATAGTACGAGGCAGAGGCGGTGTCGGATTCCCATACCGTTACCGCTGAGACACGGATATTATCGTCATTTATCTTTTTCTTTATGGATTCATATATCCACTTGGCGATATTCTCCGAGGACGGATTCTTTTCCGTAAAGGGGAAAATATCGTTCAGTAAGGCATGGTCAAGCGGGGAGACAACCTCTCTGGTTATCCTTTTCAGATCGTGAAAATCCATGGCGAGGTCTATTTCATTCAGACGCTCCGCCGTTACACTGACCTGGACCTTCCAGTTGTGTCCGTGCAGTTTTTCACATTTCCCTTTATAACCTCTGAGTTGATGCGCGCTGGCAAAACTTGTCTCTATCGATAATTCATACATCTGAATACCTCCGGACAACTAGGTGGTCTTTCTGAAAGTCGAGATATAAGGCAGGTTCCTGAACTTATTGTCATAATCCAGTCCATAGCCGACAACGAATTCGCCGGGTATTTCAAACCCGACATAATCGATAGGAACATCAACCTGCCTTCTGCCTTTCTTGTCGAGGAAAGTGCATATTCTGAGACTTTTCGGTCCCTTTTGCAAGATCCTTTCCCTGAGGTAGTTCAGTGTAATCCCGGTGTCCACTATATCTTCTATCAGAAGGATGTTTTTGTTCGCCATCTCTTCTCTTATATCGTAATGCAACTGGATTTCCCCTGAGGAATCGGACTTGAGGTAACTCGAGGCGATCAGAAAATCAATGCTCAAAGGGACTCTGATCATCCTCACGATATCGCTGAAGAATATGAAGGCGCCTTTCAGGACCCCTACCGCGAGCAGGTCTTTGCCTTCATAATCATTTGAAATCCTTTCCGCCAGTTCGCGGGTCTTATTATGTATCTGCTCTACAGTCAAAAACGGCTTTCCGACTACCATGAGTCCCTCCCGAAGATTTGAAATTAGGAAAACTATATTTATATTAACGATACTCATGATTATTCTCAACAGAAAATATGAGTTTCAGTTGCAAGCTGTTTTCAACAGGAGCTTTTCTTGACTTATGTCCGGAAAAATCTCTATAATTTATCCTTCTGTTCAAGGTCTTTAAAAATGAAAATACTTATAACTGATATACCGGATGAGGGTCTGGACTTAGACGTTGAGGAAAAGTTCGGGGCTGAAGAGTTTTACCTTGTTTCTCCGGTCAAGGCCCATTTTGAGCTTGTAAAGGCCTTCAGCGAGATAGTTGTCACGGGCACTGTGGAAGCCGAGTTGGAGCTTGAGTGCAGCAGGTGCCTGAAAAAGTACAGGCGTGTCATGCGTGAGCCGGTAAATGTTGTTTATCACCCGTTGCAAGAACTCGGGCCGGACAGGCATGAATTGACTGATGATGAGATGGATATGGGATTTTATCAGGGTGAGGAGCTGGATCTGCGGGAACTGGTCAGGGAGCAGGTCATGCTGAACATCCAGATGAAACCCTTATGCGATGAAAATTGCAGGGGGATCTGCCCTCAATGCGGGACAGACCTGAATACGAACACCTGCAATTGTGAAACAAAGAAGATTGATTCAAGGCTCGAGGTCTTGAAAAAATTGCTGGAAAAATGAAAGGAGCAGTAAAGTGGCAAATCCAACAAGCAGACATTCAAAGTCAAGAAGAGACAAAAGAAGGGCCAACTGGAAAGGGCAGACGCCTAATCTCGGACAGTGTCCTGAATGCAAGGAATTAAAACTTCCTCACAGGGCCTGCAGCAGTTGCGGTTCATATAACGGCAATAAGGTGCTTGAAGTAGTAGAAAAATAATCATGAGGGTTGCTCTTGACGCTATGGGAGGGGACCACGCTCCTTCGGTAAATGTTGAAGGGGCGGTTGAGACTGTTAACGGATGTGAGGACGTAGACGTAATACTTGTAGGCGACGAAGCTTTAGTTCAGAAAGAACTCAGGAACAGAAGATACGGCGCAAACCGCATAACTGTCGTGCATGCCTCTCAGGTGGTGGAGATGCACGAATCCCCTATTGTTGCGATAAGAAAAAAGAAAGACTCATCGATACGGGTCGGCATAAGCCTCGTCAAGGCGGGCAGGGCTGATGCGTTTGTCAGCGCAGGACATTCGGGGGTTGTGATGGGCACATCCCTGCTGATGTTAGGTACCGCAAAAGTAGTTGACAGGCCGGCTATCGCTACGCTCATGCCTACGCTCAAGGACCCGTTTATAATGCTGGACGTGGGGGCCACGGTCGACTGTAATGCCCGGAACCTGCTGCAGTTCGCCCTGATGGGCAGCACGTATTGCAGACTGGTGCTGGGCCGGCCTGCCCCGAAGGTGGCACTCCTCAGTATAGGAGAGGAAGACACTAAAGGCAATGAGGTCACTAAAGAGGCCTTCAAGCTAATAAAAAATTCCAAGCTGAATTTTATCGGTAATATCGAAGGCAAGGACATCTTTAACGGGATGGCTGATGTGGTTGTCTGTGACGGCTTTATCGGCAATATCGCCCTGAAGATCAGCGAAGGGCTTGCCGAGACGATACTGAAGATGCTGAAGCGTGAGATATCAAGTGTTTCAACCGGAAGGATAGGGTATCTGATGATGAAACCCGCGATCAGAAACTTTAAGAAGAGAACGGACTATGACGAGTATGGCGGGGCCCCGCTGCTGGGCATCAACGGTACGAGCATTATAAGCCACGGCAGGTCTTCGTCAAAGGCCATAAAGAACGCGTTGCGGGTGGCTGCCGACTATGCTGCAAAGAGGGTTTATGAAGCCATCTCGATCGATATAGAAAACGATCTTCAGACCAGACAGGACAGTCTTGCTTAAGGCAGGGATCATCTCTACGGGCTCGTACGTCCCTGAAAATGTAATCACGAACAACGACCTCGAACAGATCGTCGACACGTCGGATGAATGGATAATCGAAAGGACCGGCATAAGGGAACGGAGGATCGTCAACGGGGCGCAGGCCACTTCCGACCTTGCCTACGAGGCCGCCAGTCTGGCGCTGAAAAGGGCCGGTCTTAAGCCTGGCGATATCGACCTTATTATCGTGGCCACTATTTCCGGCGATATGGTCTTTCCCTCGACAGCGTGTTTCCTTCAGCAGAAGCTGGGCGCAAAAAAGGCGGCTGCCTTTGACCTGAACGCAGCATGCTCGGGTTTTATATACGGGTTGCATCTCTCGAACAGTCTGATTAAATCAGGCGCTCATGACAGGATCCTGCTGGTCGGCGCAGAGGTCCTTTCCAAATTTACTGACTGGCGTGACAGGACAACCTGCGTGCTTTTTGGCGACGGAGCGGGCGCTGTAGTCCTGGAGGGCACGAAAGAGAAGCACGGTATCTGTTCCACGCACATCTATTCCGACGGAAGCTTGTCCGACCTTATTTGCCTGCCGGGCGGCGGTTCGAGAAATCCCTGCTCAAGGGAGACGATCCTCAAGAGGCTGCATTTCATGAAGATGAAGGGCAACGAGACTTTCAAGGTAGCTGTGAGGACGCTCGAGGAGCTGGCTTCGAGGACCCTCGGAGAAAACAACCTTGACCCGTCGCAGCTTTCTCTCCTTATACCGCACCAGGCCAATCTCAGGATAATACAGGCGACCGCGAAGCGACTCGGGCTGCCCGCGGAAAAGGTCTTTGTCAATATTGAAAAATACGGCAATACCTCTGCTGCGTCCATACCGATCGCCCTTGATGAAGCAGTACAGTCAGGGAGGTGCGGGAAGGGGGAATATACCCTCCTTGAGGCCTTCGGCGGCGGGCTTACCTGGGGATCTGCCTTGCTCAGGTGGTAGAGTGGAATAATTTTCCTGAGTTACAGCTTTAGAATCATAACGAACTAATCTAGTCAGTGACCAGATCCACAATATCGTGGCGTCCCGATCCCAAGTCCATTTGAGTTACAATGCCGATGATTTCAGAAAGACTGGCCGCGTATGCCGTCTTTCCCAGGACTCTGGTTTCAAGTGTAATCTCAGCTTCAGGACTTGTGATCGAAATTTTATGGTACGCGTGCCGAGCCAGATATTCATCCGGTATGCCGAATATCCTCTGCTGCCGTTCGGGGTCCCGTTCTGATCGAATTTCAGATTCCGAAACACCCAGCTGATTCGCGAGGTATATCGCTGTCCCGGGCTTTGACTTCTTGGTCGCTTGATGAGATTCTGTTATCTCTATAGTCCGGCCCCTGAAATATCGGGCAGCCTGCCTGACCATCGCCATGAAACGGAGCATCTGCAAGTTAACATTCGGACATATAATCACCGGAAAGTCCACGTTATCCGGAATCATGGAGTCTGCGGTAGAGAGCTCAAACAGTAATATATTTGTATTGGAGCAATAGTCGATAACCTCAGGTAACTCACGCCCTGACCCGGCATGGACAACGATCCTCGAATCCAGGGACAAGGTTGATCGATTCTCCCAACAGACTGTACGAGATATAGCATCTCCATTCAGCCCCTCCAGCAATTCGTTAGCCAACTTACCCCGCCCGACAATCACGACTTCAAATCTCTTCATATTGCTATTTCCTTTACCCCTGCGCCGAAGGAGTCCTTGTCGATTCGGATTCAATACGGCTACGGCTAAGTGACAGCCCGCTGCGAGGTCATTTGTTCTTTCTGGCTTTTCTCCTTGAACTGATATGCCAGATCCTGAAGAGTCTTTCCATCCTGTCTTTGTAGAACATCACAAAGAACGCCACGACGACTGCCATGCCCAGCAGAACGGAAAATTCACGGTACTGGTGATGCCGCAGATAAGACCCTCCGACCGTCAGCAGGACCGTGCCTCCGAATCTTCCGACTGTGCTGATGGCCAGGAATTCCTTTGTGCTGAGATGACCGAGACCAAGGATATAACATAAGAGGTCCTTCGGGAAGCCGGGTATGAGGAACAGGACAAAGACGAGAAAGGCGCCCTTGTGATGGAGGAGGTAGTCATACTTATCGAGGGTCTGCCTGCTGACGAATTTGTCCACAAAGGGCCTGCCGAAGGTCTTTGAGAGAAAGAAGGCGAGCCATGAGCCAAGGGTCAGCCCCAGGGTGGAAAGGACAAGCCCTAAGACCGGGCCATATAAATACCCCCCGATCAGTCCTGTGACTTCGCCGGGAACAGGCGCGGCAACTACCTGCAGGGCCTGGAGAAGGATAAAACCTATGAAGGACAGGGGACCCAGGGAGTTGAGAAACCCCTGAAGCTTTTCCCTGTCCATAAAGAAATGGAACAGACCGCTTTTGTACAGGAAGAAAATCCCCGCCAGGAAAAATACCAGGAAGAAAATCCTTGCCCATATAAGGGAGTTTCTCTTATTGGCCGGGTCTTCTATGATTTGCCTTTCTCGGACGCTTTTTCCATAAAGGGCTTGATAAGGTCTATCGGCACCGGGAAAATTATAGTGGAATTCTTCTCGGTCGCGATCTCAGTGAGGGTCTGGAGAAATCTGAGCTGCAAGGCCCCGCTTTCTGTTGCTATAATCTTCGCTGCATCCGCGAGTTTCTGAGAGGCCTGGAATTCACCTTCCGCATGGATGATCTTTGCCCTTCTCTCCCTTTCCGCTTCAGCCTGCCGTGCGATGGCCCGCTGCATTTCCACCGGCAGATCAACATTCTTCACCTCAACAGCAGAGACCTTTATGCCCCAGGGCTCTGTCTGGAAATCGATGACTTTCTGGAGCTGCGCATTTAACTCTTCCCTGTTCGAAAGAAGATCGTCAAGCTGGCTCTGGCCGAGGATGCTCCTCAGGGTGGTCTGGGCTATCTGTGACGTGGCGTAGTAGAAATCTTCAACCTCTGTTATCGCCTTGATCGGATCGATAGGCCTGAAATAGATGACGGCATTTACCTTTACCGTGATATTGTCTTTTGTGATGATGTCCTGCGGAGGCACATCCATGGTGACTGTCCGCAGGCTGACGCGTGACCAGTTTGTCGATGATCGGCCAGATGATGACGAGCCCCGGGCCTTTTACCGGGATTATCCTGCCGAGCCGGAAGACGACGCCCCTCTCATATTCCTTAAGAATCTTGATTGCGGCTGACAGAAAATAAACGACCGCGAAAACAACGATTATGAACCCTGTTAATGACGCTGGAAATGCTGACATCAGACTACCTCCTTTTTCTTTACCTTTATTTGCAGGCCGGACAACGATATGACTTCTATTCTATCACCTTTTTTTATTACGTCATCAGAGGAGGCGGACCATACCTCGCCGCGCACGGCAGCCGTCCCGCTGTCTTTTGTTATGTCCGTGATCGCCTTTCCCTCTTTCCCTATGAGACCTTCCCTTCCTGTAGAGGGTTTGCTTTTTTGAGCCCTGTAGGCGAGCCTGAAGGTCGCGGTAAAGAAGAGGGCGGTGACGAGGACGGCGGGGATGATAAGGGAGAGAGAAAGCCTCAGGAAAGGGGCCGGTGAATCAAAGAGCATCAGCGATCCGATCACCATGGCAATGATCCCCCCGATTGTGAGCACCCCGTGAGAGATGATCTTGATTTCGAGAATGAAGAGAACGATGGCCAGAATGATGAGAAGCAGGCCCGCATAATTTACCGGGAGGGTCTGAAAAGAATAGAAGGCCAGTATCAGAAAGATCGCCCCTGTGACGCCGGGGAAGATGGTCCCGGGGTTGGTCATTTCGAAGAAGAGACCATAAAATCCGAGGAGCATCAGCATGTAGGCTACGCTGGGATCAGTGATGAAATTCAGCAGTTTATAGCGCAGGTCCATCTCTGAGTGAATTACTGCGGCGCCGGCGGTCTTCAGGGTCTTCTCTCCGGCGGTGGTGGTCACCTTTCTGCCGTCGATATCTTTCAGCAGGGTATCGAGGTCTTTGCTGACGAAGTCTATGACATGCTCCTTCAGGGCCTCTGTTTCCGTTACAGAGACGCTCTTTCCTCACCGCATCCTCTGCCCACGCCGCATTTCTGCCGGTCCTCTCCGCAAGGGATTTGATATAGGCTGCGGCGTCATTGGTGGCTTTTTCGGCCATGGTCGTGTCCATTTTCCCGCCCATCGAAACAGGGTGGGCCGCGCCGATATTCGTCCCCGGCGCCATGGCCGCAACATGAGCGGCAAGGGTGATAAAAACTCCGGCGGAGGCTGCCCGCGCTCCGCTGGGTGATACATAGACGACGACAGGGATGCTGCTGCCTATGATCTCCTTGACGATATTGCGCATGGAGGTATCAAGTCCTCCAGGAGTATCGAGCTCTATCACAAGGGCCTCGGCCTGCATGGCACTTGCCCTGCTTATGCTTTTGCTTATGAATTCAGCTGAGACAGGGTTGATGACCCCGTTGACCCTGATGGCGAGGACAGTTTTTTTCTGATCGCCTTTGGCTCCCACGGACAGAAACACCAGGGACACCAGCAACAGGAGGAAAGCAATGTGCTTTATTTTTATTCATGTAGGACGTTTCATGAAACATTTCCAAGGGAAAATTATCCCTCTGAATGAATTTCGATCACGCCCTTAAGGACGTTTCATCGACTAACAAAATGTTATCACATGATGATGACAAAAAACAGTAGGGGAGCAATATATTACGCCTTCCGAAAAACCACGGAATAAAACCGGGCGTCGTGAATGCTGCCCCTACTGGATTTTTGAAAAATCAGCCAGCAGGGAAAGCGTCTCCCAGATGGACTTCAGGAGGGCCAGCCGGTTTGTCTTAATCGCTTCCTGCTTGTCCATCACCATCACCTTGTCGAAGAAGGTGTTGATACGGGGCGTAATTTGAGGGAAACCGCGCAGGGCCTCAGAGAACTTTTCGCTGTTAACGAGGGGCACGCATTCGTTCCTCAACGCAACGAAGGCGGAATAGAGGTCTTTTTCTTCTTCCTGGACGAACAGGTCAGGGTCCACAGGCGGGAGAGGTGTTTTAGGAGTGATATTCTTAACCCTCTTTACCGCAAGCAGGAAATCCGGGAAGACCTCTTCTTTCCGGAACGCCTGCAAGGCCTCAAGCCGTGTCGTGATCGACTTCAGCGGCTGGACAGATGAGAGTGAAATCACGGATTTAATAAGGTCCTGCTCATGGCCCAGAGATGAGAGAATAAATTCAGTCCTCTGTTCCATGAAGCCGAGTATGCTTCCGAGTATTTTGTCAGCAGACGCGACATTCCGGAGATTCCCGAGCGCTTGTCCGAATATATCAGAGAGTGTGACGCGATAGCCCTTGTCAAGGATGATCGAAACGAGGCCCATGGCCTGTCTCCGCAGCGCAAAAGGGTCTTCCGAGCCTGTAGGCATGAGGCCTATGGAGAAGAAGGAAGAGATGTTGTCGAGCCTGTCGGACAGGCTGAGGATTGCTCCGGTATCGGTTTGCGGCACCCTGTCCCCGTAATTTTTCGGCAGGTACTGCTCCTCGATCGCGGAGGCCACTTCACTGTCTTCCTTGTCGTGGGTGGCGTAATATCTCCCCATTATGCCCTGGAGTTCAGGGAACTCCCTGACTACCCCGGTGATCAGGTCTGCTTTTGATAATTCAGCCGCCCTCAGGGCCTTGTCCTTCAGGGCAGGGGCTATCTTTTCCGAGAGAGATGCAGCAATGGCCCTGATACGCTCGACTTTTTCATGTGTGCTGCCGAGTTGGTCGTGGAAAGTCACCTTCTTCAGGTCATCAACCCTTTCATGAAGAGGTCTCGACGTATCCTCCTGATAATAAAACTTGGCGTCGTCAAAACGGGCCTTTATGACACGCTCAGCGCCTGTCCGCACGGTCTCGGCATTTTCGGCCCTTGTATTGCTGATCACAATAAAATAATTCAGCAGATTGCCGTTGCTGTCCTCTACCCCGAAATATTTCTGATGGTCTTTCATGACGGTTATCAGAAGCTCTTTCGGAAGCCTGAGGTATTCGGCCTTGAAGCTGCAAAGGACAGGGACAGGGTATTCAACAAGATACGTGACCAGTTCCAGCAGCTCCTGGTCTATTATGGGCTGCTTATCAGGGCCGCTGAAAAGGGCGGAGATGTTTTTTTGAATGCTGTTTTTCCTTTTCTCCTGATCCAGGATGACGAAGTTGTTTTCGAGGAGGTTCATATACGAGGCGATCTCCTTCACCTGGAAGGCCGCGGGAGAAAGGAACCTGTGTCCCCTTGTTGTATTGCTGCTCTTGAGTCCGTCGAGTTCGAAGTTTACGGTTTCAGCGCCGAAAAGGGCCAGTATCCAGCTTATCGGCCGTGCGAAATGAAGACTGCCGTCACCCCAGCGCATTGATTTGGGGAAATGCAGGGAGAGGATTATTTTTTTCACTATCTCAGGCAGTACGGCCCTGGTCTCAAGGCCTTTTTCCTCGAGGTCCGCAGCCACATACTCTGCCTTGCCCTTCATCTTTATTTTCAGCCCGGAGACCTTTATCCCGACAGAAGTCGCGAAGCCGATCGCTGCCTTTGATGGGTTTCCGTTGTCGTCAAAGGCGGCCTTTTTTGAAGGACCGAAGACTTCCCTGAGACTGTCCTTCTGCGCGGGTTCTATCCCCGTAATGATGAGAGAGAGCCTTCTTGGAGTTGCGTAGGTGTCGATAGTCTTGAACCCGATCCGGTACTCGTCGAAGGTCCTTGCCGCAATCTCTTTCAGGTTTGAAATGGCCGGGGGCAGGAATCTTGCGGGGATCTCTTCAGTCCCTATCTCGAGCAGAAGCGGAGTCTCCGGAGTTCGCTTCCGGTCCTGGGGCTCGGCTGGCTGCGCGCCGCTCATTTTTGATCCTTCACGAGCGGAAAGCCCAGCTCTTCCCGCTGTTTGTAATAGGCTTCTGCCGCGAGCTTTGCAAGGTTCCTGACCCGCGCTATATATTTTGTTCTTTCTGTTACGGATATCGCCCCGCGCGCGTCGAGGAGGTTGAAAAGATGGGAACATTTCAGACAGAATTCATAGGAAGGGATGACGAGCCCGGCCCTGTTCAGCCTGATGGACTCTTTTTCACAGGCAGAGAAATGCTGAGCCAGCATATCCGCGTTGGAGTAGTCGAAATTATATTTGGACCCTTCAACCTCTGTCATATGATGTATATCGCCGTATGTCAGGTCCTTGTTCCATTTCAGCTGAAAGACGTTGTCGACGCCCTGAAGGTACATCGCTATTCTTTCCAGCCCGTAGGTTATCTCGAGTGTTACGGGTTTTAGATCGATGCCCCCCACCTGCTGAAAATATGTGAACTGCGTAACCTCCATGCCGTCAAGCCATACCTCCCAGCCGAGTCCCCAGGCCCCGAGAGTTGGAGACTCCCAGTCGTCTTCCACAAACCTGATGTCATGTCTTGTCGGGTCTATCCCGAGCGCTGAAAGACTTTCGAGATAAAGTCCCTGGCTGTCCTCAGGTGAAGGCTTTATAATTACCTGATACTGATAATAATGCTGAAGACGGTTCGGGTTTTCCCCGTACCTGCCGTCTGTCGGCCTTCTGGAAGGCTCCACGTAGGCGGTCCTCCACGGTTCGGGTCCGAGGACCCGCAGGAAGGTCGCAGGATGGAATGTGCCTGCGCCTACTTCTGTATCATATGGCTGGAGGAGCACACAGCCTTTTTTGGCCCAGAAATTCTGCAGTGTCAAAATCAAGTCCTGAAAATACAATGTAAACCTCCAGAGTGTAAGAAAAAATCATAAATAAACCATGATGTTTTTGTCAAACGAAGCCACAAGGAATGGGAGAACAAGCGATTCCGGATGATCGGCGAAACCAGCAATGATTGAAGTGATAATTGGTGTTTAATCAGGGAGCGGAGAGCTCTTTCAAAGCCCGAAGGATCTCCTGCCCTCCTACATATTTTTTTCTTACTCCACCCTTCACGATAACGACCGTCGGAGTTGAGTTTAACTTGTCCGTTTTCATGGATTCGTTATAGAAGCCGCGAAAGATCGACAGGGCCCTCTCCCGGTCAGATTTTATTTTGATGCCTTTTGACTTCAGCAGGGCGATGACCCCGGCCTGGTCAGTTTTCTTTACAGCCTCTTCAAAAAGCAACTCCCTTACCTTGGCAGCTGTCTCCAGATTGTTCCCCGAAACAAACCAGGCATAAAGAAACACCTCGCCGTATTCGATGGAGCCGGGCGGATGGATCGGCACGTCGACAAACCGTATCCTGGCCCTGTCTTTCAGCCTGACCAGCATAGTGTTCACCTGCTCATCAATCTTTCTGCAGTGCGGGCAGAAATAGTCCGAATAGACGATAATCTCGACCCGCGCCTTTTCGGAACCGAACTGAGGGTACTGCTCGGCCCCATAGGAGGGTATGACGGACCCGTTGAAGGTGAAAGTGGTGAAGAGCAGTCCGGCTGCGATCAGCAGGACGACGACCCATTTTTTCAGGTGCCGGGCGACGAGAAAGAACATGACAAGGAAAAAGAAACCCGAGATAAGGCACTTCGGGCAGTAGACGCCGTTTTCGAGCTGGAATTTTATGAGTACCAGTTCAGCCCCCACACCCGCGGAAGCAACAGCGGCAACCGCCTTCATAAGCCAGTCCTTATGGAGGAATTTACTGTACACCAGGAGTGATACAAGGAGCAGGGAATAAAAAAGTATGCCGAATATATTCAGGTCAATGCCGAGGATATCTCCCTTGATAAAGGCACACTTTGCAGCGCAGAGCTGGCCGATGACTATCGTCAGGATGCATAAGGACGGCAAAATCCACAGCCTGTCCTGGAGGCCCGAAACAACTCTTGTCGCTTTCATCTCAATTCTCACTGATAAACCTCATCACACACAAAAAGGTATAGCTTTTTCATTATAACCGTTTGCTAACCCCGTGGCAAACCCGAAAACTTCCGGGATAATATTCCTCGTTATCCATTAATGCTTATTGCCCTCCATAACTATGCAGTCCGGAGAGAAGCAGGATCATGACATGCACCAGAAGCCAGTTGCTCTGGAGCGCGGGCACAAGGGGCTGTATGCTCTTGGACATCCCTGAAATATCTATAAAGGCCAGGGCCGAAGCAGCAAACTTCCTGGCCGTGCCGGACTGTAAACCCCAAAAAAATGCAATTACTGCGGGGACATGCAAATTGTGAAAAGCGGATCGTAAATCACAGAATTCCACAAAGGCGGCGCATCAAGCTGTCCGACTTTTAAACGCCCTTTTTACGGCATAATTAAATGCTTTTTTGGGACAGCGGTATGATATACTCACTGCATGAAAAACAGGTCAGTCTTCTTATTATTAATCTCGCTCGCGGTATTTTTTGTGAAGGCCCCATCGGCGCGTTCCGAAAGTATTACAGGCAGCGGTTGTTCTGTAAGCAATGTCGGCTATCTTCAGGAACTTGCAAAAGAATATGAAAGACAAACAGGGGTCAGGGTGCTGGTCCGTGGCGGCGGCACTGTAGTCGGAATAGAAGATGTCAGAAAAGGCGAGGTCGATTTTGCGGCCGCGTGCAGGAATAAGTCAGTGGACGATCCGGCGGATGTTGATTTTATACAGGTCGCCTGGGATGCCCTGGCCTTCATCGTCCATAAATCAAATCCTCTGGATAATATATCCCTTGATGAGGTAAGGGCGATATACTCAGGTAAAATAACCAACTGGAAACAGCTGAAGGGGAAAGACTCTCCGATAAAAATTTTTGTCTCAAAACCAAGAAAGGGACTCAGCGGAGTGGAAGGTTCTTTACTGGCCCTGGTTTTGAAAGGTAAGGGAGTTGCGGAGACCGATCATACAGTGTTTCTTCCTTCCTCGGCGATTGTTGAACAGATGGTTGAAGACACACCAGGGGGCTTTGCAACCACAGGGTTTTCAAGCGCCCGCAAACGTGATGTCAAGATGTTAAAAGTCAACGGGGTCTCAGCTGACAAAAAAAATATCAAAAATAACAAATACCCGTTGAAAAGACCTCTTTTCCTTTTAGTGCCCCGCAGGGCGAAACCGGCGGTGAAGAAGTTTATTGACTTTGCATTGAGCAATAAAGGACAGAAATTCATAAGCTCACAAGGAGTCGTCTCGCTTATTGATCTTAAATGAGACATAATAGTTCAGCAGAACAGAAGAGTAATAGCGCAGTAGCAGGCAAAGGAGATTTCTTCGAATTGAAATTTGCTGCTTTCTCAAGCACTGCGGCTCTGCTGCGCTGCTGAACTATTACAATGAGACTATCACTGCAGGCAAAGATATCAATCCTTATCGCTGTTATTATTGTCATAAGCAGCGGTATATCAACCTACCTCTTTACAGCCGCACACAGCGGCAGCAAGGAAAACGGGCGGGTTTTGAGGGGGATGGCCCTGGTGCATTCCCTTTCCAAGTCAGCAGAGGAAGGCCTCGTCAATGAGGACCTCGATCTTATAAAGAAAGCCTCATATGTTATTAAGGCCCCGGATGTGGTCCTAGCGCAGGTCTATTCCGATATCTGGGAGGCTGTTGATGCCTATCCAATCGAAGAATTAAAGGACCTGCCTGCACCGGAGGCCATCAATCATTTCAAAGGTAATCAGTCGCCTTTTTATATAAACAGCAAAAGTAGCTATGATTTTTACAGCCCGATATTCTATAAGCCGACGGAGGATTCACCTCCGGTCGCAATCGGCTTCGTCAGGATCATCCTGTCGTCGGCTGACATTCAGAAGGAGCTCGGGCGGATAGTTCTCAATAATATCCTTCTGGCCCTGGTCATAGCGCTTTTTGCCATTTTTTCCATCAACGCTCTCATAAACCGCATCGTGATAAGACCGGTCCTGGACCTTCATAAATCTGTTTCCAGATATAAAGAGGGCGAATTGCCGGTTGCCGTATCCGTTCATGCCTCTGACGAGATAGGAGAGCTGTCTCAGGAGTTCAACCAAATGAGCCGCGCCATCCAGGAGAAGAATGACAAACTGGTCGAGTCGGAGCAGCGGATAAAGTCCATTTTTGAGAGGGTTGAGCATGCTATCTTCGGTCTGGACAGTGAAGGCAATATCATAGAGGCGAACAGTAAATTTACGGACATGTTCGGGACTGTAAAAAATATCTGCAACCTGTTGATGAGCGAGAAGAAAGGGCAGGAGTGCCTATATAATTCAATCTCCAACAGGGTGGTCCATGTCGAAGAGCGTGTCATGGGGAAGTTCGGCAATGAACTCGTTGTACTCCTTTCCATCTACCCTGAGATCGACGGCAAGGGTAACCTGGAGGGCTATGACGGGTATATTATAGACATAACCGAAAAAAAGAGACTGGAAGAAAGATTGATCAGGTCCCAGAAGATGGAGGCTGTCGGGACCCTCGTGGGTGGCATGGCGCACGAATTCAACAATCTCCTGACCGCAATCCTCGGATATTCTGAAATTATGCTCTCCATGACCTCGGAAGGAGACCAGTTTTACAAGCCTGTAAACATCATCCATGAGTCCGCGAAAAGGGGAGCGGATTTCGGAAGGAAAATACTGACTATAACCAGGAAAGAGAAGATAGAGACCAAACCTGTAAACATAAATGACATCATAAATAATTCCATCGACCTGCTCCAGAGAAGCATTCCCAAGAACATAGAGATCATAGTGAAGCTCAGCAGTGATATACCTCTCATCAATGCCGACCCTTCACAGATCCAGCAGGTCATTGTCAACCTTGCGATAAACGCGCGGGATGCCATGCCTGACGGGGGGAAATTGTTTATTGAGACCTCGGTCATCGGCGTCGCAGACGATATCCCCGGCGATATGGACTCAGTGCGGAAAGGTTTCATAAAATTATCTGTTGCCGACACCGGCACTGGCATTGACATAGTAACGCAGAGCAAGATATTCGATCCTTTTTTTACGACAAAGGAAGTCGGCAAGGGCACAGGCCTCGGTCTTTACATGGTCCATTCCATTATCAATAATCACGGGGGGTATATAAACCTTTACAGTGAACCCCTGAGGGGGACGCAATTTAATATATATCTGCCTGTTTCCAGCCTGACCGGGCAGGAAGAGACATTTGACAATCAGAGTTTGCAGGGCTCCGGGACAATCCTTGTTATCGATGACGAGCCTGATGTGAGGGAATTATGCAAGGACCTGCTCACGACGCTCGGTTACAGGATATTGTTAGCTGACAGCGGAAGCGCCGGGATTAACGTCTACAGGGAGAGGAAGGACGAAATCTCGCTGGTCATCCTTGATATGATTATGCCCAAGATGGGCGGGAGGGAAGTGTTCCAGAATCTGAAAATGATTAATCCTGACGTTAAGGTATTGCTTTGCTCCGGTTTCAGCCAGAACGGGTTTGCAGGGATCAAAGAGCTTATCAGAAAGGGTGCGGCTGCGTTTGTCCCGAAGCCCTTTTCACGCCAGGCAATCGGACTTGCCATAAAGAAAGCGCTGTAAAGGCCGCCCTGCCATTCCGGCGTCGGGATGGCAGGGCTTTGATACGACATATTATGGCAGTGCGGGTAAACGTCCCTGGCTTCACCTACTAAACGCAATTCAAAAAGATGAAACTATGAGGTGTACCGGAAGAAATATGCTTGCCGGCAGAATATTAATAACGCCGGCTAAGCCTGATATTTAAATAACGTTCAACTGTGAGAATTTGCGAGAGAAATGTGGAGTAACCATGGGGTCAGGCCTTAAAAAAACTCTCAAAAACCGGGAGTAAATCCCTTGCCGAGGCATCTTTCCTTGTCGTTTATAGACCTGTTTTTTTGGGTCCTGTCTTCGCCCAGGGGCCTCGTATTGAAAGCAGGCCCCAAAATATATTGCTTTTCCAGTGGGGTCTGCATTATATTTTTTAAATAGAAAGAACCTCTTGAAAGGAATCAAAATGGGGAACATTGAAGATTCGCAGTATAGATTTGGTACAGTGACAATCCTCCTGGTAGAAGACAGCAGCTTGGCAAGAAAAGCTACGAAATTGATGCTTGAAGAATTAGGATACCTCGTAATAGAGGCTGAGGATGGCGAAGACGCGCTGAAGAAATTTCATGCAAATAAAGACAGAATCCGGCTTGTCATACTTGACGTCATTATGCCGCATGGAAGCAGCAAGCCAGTCTACGACAAAATGCTTGCTATACGATCGAATATAAAGGCTATTTTCATTAGCGGGTACACAGAAAAAATCCTGAAAGAAACCGGGATGATTGAAGAAGGCCTGAACTTTCTCACAAAGCCTTTTCTGTTATCAGAGCTGGCAAGTAAGGTGATGGAAGTGCTTGCCTCATAAAACAGGGGCAATTCATGTTTTAAACCGTCGCGGCTTTCCAGGGGAAACAGACTTTGTGACGGGGGAAGAACACCGACAATCAAACTTCCTTTAAGTTCAGCTAAGAGCGGTGATTACCAATAGAATGAGTCCCTTGGCCAAATACGGCATAACTATCTGACATAGCCTTCGTCGGGCTTGGTGTACTTCCAGACTTCTCCCTCTGCTTTAAATTGACTATGAAGACCGCACAACACTTATACCTTCCAATGAAACAGTCGTTCTTATCTATCATCGATGATGCCAGGGCAGCTAAGCACAATTCATTCTCCATGGTGTAATAAGGACAGATCGTCTGAAGACCATCAGGATCTTGCAATGGGTTTGTAGTGTTCGCAGTGCTATGGCTTCCTTCTGCCGTATACTTCAGCATATTTTTTCCATGGTCGTAATCATTTTAATCCTCTTTACTTTTTTTCCACCGGACTATCTTCCGCATTTTTTGAACTCTCAGCAGTTAAGTTTTTTCATAAATAAGCTTCCAGGAGTTAATGTGCTTTCTGCTTGAACCGGGCCAATTAGGATATTTTGCGTCGTTCCGGGCCATCATATTGGACATTGCTTCTTCTTATCTGATACTGCTCGGCTGTTGCCCATTTTCCGGAACGAAAGAACTTTTTTACTTGGCCCTTTGCAATAAGTTTATCAAAAAGAAAAGGTTTTACTAAATCGTATTTGTCGTTTGGATATTCAACTCTTATAAGCATAGGCTCCTCCATAGTTGCGGACATGTGTGAACCAAAACGATCCTTCATCCTTTGCCGGTTCGGCCACTTTGTGCCTGGACCCGCCGATTTCCGTACCCTCCTCACAGGCGGTTTGGCTTTTTCGGGACTATCTATTAAATACTTTTTATCACAACCGAAGTCGCCTGTCAACTGTAACTTTAAGTTATAATTCATAGGTATTTACATGCAGAGTTTAAGAGACAGGCTTCGACGAATCATATCGATTTACGCTCGGAACTATTTCGTTTGAGAATCATCACAAGACGCAATGTTTCAGGAAAAACCTGCGGTTCTGTCCTCTTCCATTTTTACTGAATATCATCCGTAACATGCCTCATCCTGAACTGTATCACGGGTGTTTGCAAGGGGGACTCCGCAGCCGTCTCCGCAGCCATCAAAAACTCAGTCCGTTGCAGTGTTATGTGAGTATCAAAGATTGACTGGACAGAGTGTGGGCTACTTTCCTGTTTCTGGCCGCCGCCATTTTGTGAAGGCAAAGCCGAGGTCGTCCAAAAGAGAATAGACTACCGGAGTGGCGATAAGGGTCAGTAGCAGGGAGAGCGTCTGTCCACCGATCACAACCACCGCTATCGCACGGCGCTCCCCCGAGCCAGGGCCGGTGCCGGCAGCCAGGGGGACCATGCCCGCCACAAAGGTGAGCGTTGTCATAAGGATCGGTCTCAGCCTGTCGCGGTTGCCCTGCAGGATGGCTGCGGTGCGTTCCATTCCCGCGGCCCGGAGGTTGTTCATGTGGTCTATCTGCAGGATGGCATTTTTCTTGACAACGCCGAACAACACGAGGATGCCCAGGGCGGAATAAAGGTTGAGGGTGTTGCCGGTGAGCCAGAGCGACAGAAGCGCAAAGGGGATCGTCAACGGCAGCGACAGCAGTATGGTGAAGGGATGGATGAGGTTCTCAAACTGGGACGCAAGGATCATGTACATGAAGACTATTGAAAGGGCAAAGGCCCACATGAATTCGCTGAAGGTTTTCTCGAGCTCCCGCCCCCGGCCTGAGACAGCCGTCGTGTAGGTGGAGGGCAGGTTCATATCCGCCACAGCAGTCCTGAGGGCCGCCAGCCGGTCGGCCATGCCGTACCCCGGCGCAACCGACGCGCGCAGGCGGACTTCCCGCTGCCGGTTGAGGCGGTCGATGCGTGAGGCGCTCTTGATCTGCTCGATCCTTGCCACGTTGTCAAGCCGCACAAGCGTGCCGTCGTCACGCGATACAAACAGCCTTCCTATGGTGGCCGGATTCCCGCGGTCCTCCTCCCGCAACCGCAGTTCAACGTCGTAATCTTCATTGACAGCAGGATCGCGGAACCGTGACACCTCCTGATCGCCGCCGACCAGGAGCCTGATAGCTGTGCCTATCCGTCCGGGATCGACTCCGAGATCATCAGCCCTGGCCCTGTCGAGTTGTATGCGCAATTCCGGCTTGTCCAGCTTAAGGGTCGTGTCAGCGTCCATTAACCCGAGGGTGTCCGCCCGGGTACGCAGGCTTTCAGCATACGAGTAAAGAGCATTGAGGTCCGGACCGCGCAGCACGAAGTCTATTTCAGAACTTCCGCCGCCTATATTGAAGCCCGTCAGGTTGCGCACGGAGATCCTCAGGTCCCTGAATTTTTTCAGCCGCTTACGCACTTCCTGCATGATTTCTGCCTGAGAGGTAATGTGCCGGAATGTGGCGAGAGGGCTGCCTTTAAGGGTGTTTTTTGCCAGAAGTCCAAGGGAAAAGACACGCTCCTCGTGGGGGGCCAGCCTCACATATGTCCTGCCTTCGCTGACCCCTCCGATAAAGCCGCCCCCGGCCATTGTGAGCACAACCTGGACACCGGGTATGTCCCGTATCTCTTTTCCTATTGCGAGCATTATCTCGTCCATGGCGGCAAGACTTGTGCCCTGGGGGGCCGTTACATTGACGTTAAACTCGCCTTCGTCTACATTGCCGGGCAGATAATCCTGCTTGAGCATTTTATATAAAGGGATTGCAGACATGATGACGGCCGCTGAAATCAGGAGCACGGCCAGCCTGTGGCGCATGGCACCGGCAAGTACCCTGCTGTACCCCCTGTCGAGCCATCTATAAAACCCTCCCCTGGACCGGGGCGCTTCTTGACTGTTTTCGCTGTCGCCTGAACCTGGCCTCGAAACTCGCAGCAGCCGCGCGCTCATCATCGGGGTGAGGGTGAAGGAGACGAGCAGACTGACCATGACGGCCACAGCTGCCGTGATACCGAACTGATAGAGGAAGCGGCCCGAGATGCTCGACATAAAAGAAACCGGGATAAAGATGACGACGAGTGAAAGAGTTGTGGCCATGACAGCAAGAGCGATGTCGGCAGTCGCCGCCCTTGCCGCCTCGAACGGCTTCATGCCTTTTTCCTCTATAAAACGGAATATGTTTTCGAGGACAACAATGGCGTCATCGATTACGACCCCCACCATAAGCACGAGGGCGAGCATGGTCACACTGTTCAGTGTAAAATCGAGCGCGCGCATCATTCCGAAGGTCGCGACGACCGAAGCCGGGATGGCCACGGCCGCGATCACGGTTGAGCGCCAGTTGCGCATGAAGGCGAGTACGACCAGAGAGGCAAGGATGCTGCCGAGGATCAGATGCAGATTGATCTCGTGCAGCGCCGCGTAGATATAGCGCGACTGGTCCTGGATGACGGTCAGCTCTAGCCCGGCGGGCAGTTCTCCCATGGCGGCCCGGAGATTCTTCTTGACGCTCTCGATGACCGCAACCGTATTTGCGCCTGACTGTCTCCGTACCTCCAGGACGACTGTTGGGATGCCGTTCAAACGGGCTGTTGAGCGCTGTTCCTTGGCGCTGTCTTCTGCCCAGCCGATGTCGCGTATCCTGATCGGAGCGCCGTCGATGCTGGTTATTTCAAGGTTGTTGAAGGCCTGGGCGTCGCTTAGCCGGCCGATTGTCCGGAGAGTCTCTTCACGGGCGCCGCGGGTCACGTTGCCTCCTGCAGAGTCGGTGTTCTGGCGGACTATGGCGTCGCGCACGAGGGTGATCGGTACCCTGTAAGCCTCCAGACGGTCCGCCTCAACCCTGATGTTCATGGAACGGGTCAGGCCGCCGACGAGCTGCACATCTCCCACCCCGTCAGAACGCTCCAGGCGGACCTTTACGACCTTGTCGGCCAGTTCTGTCAGCTCACGAAGTGTGCGTTCACCTGAAAGGGCTATAGTAAGCACCGGCTGTGAGTCGTTGTCTGATTTGGAAATCAGCGGAGGGGTAGCGTCGTCCGGCAGCTTCTTAAGCACTGTTGCGACCCGGTCCCTCACGTCCTGAGTTGCGGTATCGATGTCACGGTCAAGGTTGAAGGTCACAATGACTACGGAGGTACCCGGGCCGGAGATCGAGCGCAGTTCGTCGATGCCCTGGATAGTGTTGACCGTTTCTTCTATGGGCTTCGAGATTTCGGTCTCAATCTCTTCTGTGGAAGCGCCCGGCAGTTCAGTGCGGATACTTACAGTCGGAAGATCGACAGAGGGGAAGCGGTCGACGCCGAGTCGGACATAACTAGCTCGCGCCGACAACGCAGAGCGCCAAAATAAGCATTGCCGCAAAGATAGGCCGGCGTATACAGATTTCAGCGAGTTTCTGCACAGAGGTCCTATTGCTTCACTGTTACAGGCTCTCCGCCGCTGAGGTTGCCTGGCTCTGCCACGATAAGGTCCCCGGGAGCAACGCCTTCAAGGACTTCCACCCTGTCGCCTGCGCGACGGCCCGTGCGGATTCTGCGTTCTATTGCGCGTCCCTGTTTCTCTGCAAGCACCTTTTCGATTCCGGCAAAGGTGACGATCGCAGAGGCTGGGGCCAGAACAACCTGCTGCTGCGCATCAATAAGTATCTCGGCAGTTGCAAACGATCCTGCCCTGAGCCTGCCCTGCCGATTATCGACCTCTGCTTCAACAGTCAGCGTGCGGTTCTGTTTCTCAAGGACCGGGCTCAGACGTACCACGCGGCCTGTATGTTCGGTTGGATCGCCTTCGACCCTGACCCGGGTCATTTGCCCGACCCGGATGACTGAGGCATCCCGTTCCGGCACCGAAACCTTGAGGCGGAGCGGGTGGGTCCGGACTATAACGGCCACAGGCGAACCTGCGGCCAGAAACTCGCCGACCGAAGTCTTTCTCTCCCTTACAGCGCCATCTATGGGAGCGTACAGCGTGGCGTCCGCCAACTGCTGGCGCGCCAGTGCAAGTTCGCTTTTGCGCTGCCCCAGGAGGGCCTGACGGTCACGCACCTCCTCAATACTCGCCTGATAGCGGCTTTCGGCAACCAGCAGACGTGATACAGCCGAGTCAAAGTCCATCTTTGAGATATAATTCTTTTCATGCAGTTTTTCAGAGCGTTCACGGTTCTGGCGGGCCTCATTCAGGACTGCCCTGGCCTCTCTGACGGGAGCTGTTTTTTCAGGATCCACACGGTCGTCAGACCCATCAGGAGAAAGTCCCAACCGTGCGCGGGTCTGGCGCAAAGCAGCCTCTGCCTGTTGAATCCTGAGCAGAAAATCAGTCGGATCGAGCCGTGCAATTATCTGGCTCCTATTTATTTTGCTGCCGAGGTCAACCGCAATTTCGCTGACCCTTCCGGCCACCTTGAAGCTGGCGACCACCTCTTCGTCAGCGGCGAGTGTGCCGGTAACAGTAACTGTGCGGGGCAGACTTCCTTTTTCGACCGAGACAAGGTGTACCGTCCGCGGCGCCCGGGTCTTTGGGGTCCCTTCAGTTTCTGTTTTTCCGCACCCGGCCATAATAAAGCCGAGCACCAGGACGGCTGACAGCAGGAGAACTGTGTTTTTTTGCATTAAGCTTTAAGCAGACCTCGTCAGATTATTTCCGACTGATTGATGCAATAACGATACTGGGTTATTGGCTGGTTTTTTCACTGAAATAAAAAACCATTTCACAAGCACGACTTAAATTTAGCACGCTGGAACGCAAAAATACAAGACTGCTCTCCATGGGGAACGAATGTTTTCCCGGACTCGGGGAGTCTTATTGCAATATGCCTTTCACAATCACATCCACCGCCTCTTCAGGCGTTAAGTCCGTGCGCCATAAGGGTCTCCATCTGGCGCTTGTCAACGCTGCCGATGGCAGCTTCATGTGTCACCTTTGCAAGCGGATTGGTGACATTTACAATCGGTATCGCTTTTGCTATTGCCCTGTCTTTCACAATCTCCATGCAGTCCACATGGCCCCTTGCACCCTCCGCACTTCCTTCGGTGATGCCGGTGACTTCAGCTTGCGCATCGTCTTCAATAGCAACCCTGGTCTTTATGATACTCCGCGAGTTTTTCCTGCCAGAACGACTTTTTCCTATTATATTTATATCGTCCTTTGCATGGCCGAAGACCCGTGCTGTCAGTTCAGCCACTGCACTTTCTCCTGCCTCGACAGAATAGTCAATATTCAGGGTTTTCCAACCCGGCCTGTAGTAAGGGTAAAATCCGTAAAGTAACGACCGTTTTTCCCGATCTTTACGACTGACTTTGGGATGACCTCGATGCCTCCGTAAAGCCCGTGATAATGCGTCTCAGAATATCTCAGTTCCGCGCCTTCCCCGATCTCAACCACCGCGTCCATGATATGTCGTACCTTCTCAGCATTTGGAAATATGCAGTGTGCGATGAAATGGGCAGGATGAATTCTTTTCAAGATTCACGTCCATAGTCACTGAAAAAGCATCAAGGATCTTCTTGTCACCTGCGTCGAAAGTGAGTTCCTTAATTTCAATCAGCGGCATATATTCTCTTTTCCCGTTGCCGGTTTGATGTCCAGGACAGGCGTACCGTCCCGCATGTCCAGTCCTTTGATACGGATAACGCTACCATCAAGCCCCATAACCTCAACGACCGACATGCCGAGAGGATTAGGCCTGACCGGGGAGCAGATACTGAAAACACCCAATTGCTCGTTACTGTGCCTTGGCTTCTGCACAAGCAGGTCGGGAGTAAACTGCGGGCTTTGATGGAAATAGAAAAGTACGACAATGCGCTGACCGGCTTTAATGTCCTTAAGGCCTTCCCTGTATTGCTCGTCAATGACTATCGCACCTTCTGCGTCGGAAATAGTCCAGTGACGTGGGATCTCCTTAACATCCGTCTTAACAAAACCTATAGGTGTTAGCTCGAGCTTCACAAGGGATTCTGCCCTTTGACGATTTCGTCAGCAATTGAATCAACATCGTATGATACGTTTTGAAAAATATAATTCTTCGTCTGACAATATTTTATCACCTTGTCAATGACATCCCTGAACTCTTCCTTTATAGTGGCCAACTCACCCATTCCATCACAGCCTTTTTGTCTCTGCCTGGCAAGCACGAAAACGCTTGCATATTCGCGGGCTTCATCGAGCAAGCGTGCAAGTTCCGGGTCCGATCTTGATTCATCCAGGATATTTCCTATCATCCGGGGTCCCCCTGATGGCCCTGCCCCGGCTCAAGGCAGGGCCACAGCTGTTATCGGTAGATTGATTTCCGACTACCTTCTCCATCCCGCCCATGCAGGGACGCCGTCGCTGTCCCTGAGGACAAGGGTACTATCGCCTTTTTTCACTTCAGCCGCAATTATCGCCGGCTTGCCCGAGATGGTCACCCGGGAACCTTTGACCTCAACTTTGTCGCCTTTCTCGATCTTGGTATCGAGTCTTTCGATGTACCAGCCCGGTCCGAGATTTACCGAAATGGTTTCCTTGCCGGTCCTCACCATGAGATGAATACCGTAGTACATCCCTTTCATCGGGGTCACCTTGTCCACTGATTCGACAGTACCTGTCAGGGTTTCGACAGTTGCCGGGTTGTACATCCTGTTATACTGTGATCCCATTCCCCAGCCGCCGCTGCCGCGCCAGCCTCCCCACCCTGCAAAGGCCATGGAAGAGGTTAAAATCAGCGAAAAAGCTGCCACCACACCTATGATTCTTTTTGTTCTCATAACTGCCTCCTTGAGCCGGGTGATTATCATCTCTGGCGTTGTTTAATCATTTTGTGGGATGAGGTTTTTGAAATTCCAGGCGTCACTCCAACCTCTCAGAGACCTGCGCCCGTTATCCTCCATGCCACCAGCATTTGCAGACTATTGAGAATCTTTTCATTTATATCGTCCTATATGTTCGTTATCCCAAAATATATGCCGACAAGCACGAGCAAAACACCGCTCACCTTTTTTGCATAGAGAGAGAAATTCTTTGCTCCTTTTGAACCGACGATGCTCTCGGTAAGTCCAACAGACAGGCCTGCTACAAATATAAGCGCGCAGTGTCCGAGGGCGTAGACAAAGAGAAGCGAACCGCCGTAAGCCATATCGCCCTGCGTCGAGACATAGGCGAGAATCACTGCAAGTACCGGTGTTGCGCAGGGAGATGAGACTGTGCCGGTCAACATGCCGAGCATGAAAGCACCGAACAGTCCTTTTGTTTTGACCGACCTTGTCTTTTGAAAGGGCAGGGGGATTGAAATAATCCCGATAAGCTGGAGGCCCATCAATATGGCTATCAAAGCAAGCCCGATATAAAGCCATCTTCCCATAAACCCAAGGAACTGTCCCATGACAGAAGCAGCAGCGCCGAGCAGGGTAAAGGTGATCGAGAGTCCGAGGACGAATACCAGAGAGAAAAGGGCCGCCTTTTTTTTGTTCCCCTCAGAATACCCGCCGACATAGCCGATGATCAGGGGGATAGCAGCGAGGACGCAGGGGCTTGCTGCAGAAATAAGACCGCCGGCAAATACGGCGACAAATGCCAGTCCGTGCTGATTCTGGATGATATGCTGGATGTTGTTGAAAAGGGTTTCCATGTCAGCAGCAATCTCTAGTTTTGTTATTGCCGCTGCAGCCGCAGGAAGGTTCGCCGCCCCTTATCATACTGTTGATCACGGCAGCGGCACAGCCGACGCCCTTGTCTACGGTAAGTGCCCCGAAGGCGCAATTGCCGGTGCAGGCCCCGCACTCCATGCACCGGTCCTTGTCCAGGATGACCGCCTTTTTGTCTTTCAGCGCAAAAACTCCATGAGGGCAGACCTCGACGCACATTCCGCATCCGACACACCGCCCCGGGGAAAATTCAAGACTTACAACGTTTGAGAGGTATTTCATAAGACCCTCCATTCGCCGAGTTTATAAATGATCAAAAGGACCACCGAGACCACCAGACCCACAACATACAGGGGGAGGGAAAGCCTCAATTCTTTTTTAACACCGGACATCCCGGTGAAGGTGGTCGAGCCGGTAAACTGCAGCGCGATATATGAACTCGCCAAAGGGAAAAACAGATACGTAAAGATGAGGAGTACTGTATTTAATTGCCCGAGCATAGGGATAAATTTTGAAGACAAAAAGACGGAGAACACCCCTGCTATCCATCCTTTTACCGCAAATGACCTGACGGGGATAAACGGCAGAAACGCGGGGGTGAGCAGTGCGCCGGCCAGTACGGATATCAGACCCAGCATGAGAAACGGCGAACCTGATGCCACGGCGTCCCTGAAAAAAATGCCTCCCGGCTGAAGTCCCATTACAGCGAGTATGCCCAGAGCGTACCAGGGATAGTACTTCTTCATTGCAGGATTGATTTCCATCGGTGTTAAAATCAGCCTGTCGATAAGCGGGAACTTTACAGTCCTCATCTCCCTTGTCGCCTTATACCCCGAGGCGATATAAGCGCCGATATCTTCAGCCCGCACAGGTCCATAGCAGACCTTGAACCCTGTGGCTTTTTTTACATCATGTGCGCTTATGCCCGGAGCGCCGAGCTGTGGAACGATGACCCTCCTGTGCCCGACGAGCCTGTCCAGTTTTGCAGTGTGAATCAGCCGTACCAATTCATCTGTTCCAAAGCTACCCTTGCCGGCTGCGCACCAGACATTAATGCCCTTTGTGTCCAGTACGAGCAGCCAGGCGCTCAGACCTTTCAACGCCTTCCTGAGGGTATCGAAGCTGAGTTTGTAATTGGCGCTTACGAGAACGTCTGAGTTCCTGTCCGGCGCACCGACTGCGTAGAGGCCGGGCGTAACAGTATAGTTGTTTCTGAACGCGCTGGTCCTGCACTTTGCGTGCTCCCAGAAATCAGACGCAGAGAGATCAGTTGCTGCTTTGGGAACGGCTCCTGCCTCAGTCATGATCACTCCGCTTATCCATGCCGGACGGTCCTTTTCAGTGACCGGTAGGCAGGTATCGCAATATGCCCCGGACTCCGCTTGCGGGGCGTCCTGTGTCAGCCCGCAACAGTCCTCTGGTTTTTCCTGCATACCCTTTCTTATAAACTTCAGCTCAGTCATAACATTGCCTATTCAATATACTGCACCGGCAGTCCCTTGTCCGGTCACGCTGCCCCGGTAAAAAGAAGTTCCGTCAGGCCAGCTGCCCTTTCGCCCTGTCCACGACACGGCGGACATCCGCGAGACATCACCTCCCGAGGGGGTGATTCGCGGCGCAATGGCATGTCCCCTTCGTCTTCTCATTCAATATCCTTTCCAGGACAGACGAAAAGCCGTTATTTACCAGGACATCCCTGATAATCTCTTCCTCAGAGTATCCAAAACAGTAACAGACAAGTTTCCGTTCCATCGGTCTTTAAAGCCCTGCCTTTTTCAGTAAAGGTTCGATTTCTTCATAGCCGTAAAAGCCCATGTGACGGTGAAACTCCCTGCCGTTCCTGTCAAGAAACACCTGGGTAGGTATGGCAAAGACGTTGAATCTTCTTGCGGTATCCTTGTCCTTGCTTACGTCGACAAAGATGACTTCCAGTTTGCCCTTGTAATTAGCTCTCAGTTTCTCCATTACCGGCTTCATCTGTTCGCAGGGGATGCAGCCGACAGACCCGAGCTCAAGCATCACCAGCCTTCCATCCTGCTTCGCATTATTCAACATATCGTCTATGCCCGATGCCTGACTGCGCACGTACACCGCCACTACCATTAAAAGAACTGCTAAGACTATAACCCTCTTTTTCATCAAAGCCTCCTGATTATTCTAAAAATTTGAAGCAGCCATGTTCAGATGATTGAGACCTTTTATTTCCTCCTGCAGCAGGGGGAAGCTGAGCACGGGAAGATTGAACCTGTCCTTTATCTCCCGGAGATATTTCAACTGCATCTGTCTGCGACTCCTGAAAAAATTATTGGTACAGGCCTCTTCCGGAAGGACCATATTTGCAACAACAAGTTGCGTTTCAATGCCTGCCTCTTTCAGGTCGAGCATGGCCCTGTATGACTCCATGATCGGTGTGGACTCGGGATAGAGCACGAGGCTGAAGACTGTCCTTTTTTTGTCTCTCAGCGTATCGATGATATCCCTGAACCTGTTCCGTGCAGTATCTTTGGCTTCCGCATTTTCAGCGGACCCCGCCATCATTTCAACCTGCCTGGCATAATCGAAGGGGAGGTCGAGGAGTCTTAATGTGTGGCCTGTAGGCGCGGTGTCGAATACTACGACTTCGTAATCCCTGTCTTGTATGTACTGTATGAACTTGTCAAAGGCGGCCATTTCTTCTGTGCAGGGGGAATTGAGCTCCTCTTCCATTGTCGCAAGCATGTCCTCAGAATACTTGCCCCGCGCATCGCTCAGTACCCTTTCTTTATACTCCCGGAAGGCCTCCTGCTGGTCGACCATTACCGCAAAGAGATTGTCTGTGATTTTCTCCGGCCTGCTTCCAATCTTAACGTCGAGGACTTCACCGATATGGGCGGCAGGATCGGTAGTGACAAGGAGGGTCTTTATCCCTTTTCGGGCTATATATAAAGCCGTAATGCAGGATATCGAGGTCTTTCCAACCCCTCCCTTGCCGGTAAAAAAGATGGCTTTTGTCTGGCTTGACGGGAGAAAGAGACGGTCTATTTCAGATTTTTGTCCAATAGGTGCGGTCCTGAAGACAGCCGCATCTTTTTTTGTAGTTCCGGCTTGTCCGTAATCTTTCTCCTCAGAAGGATTCCCGACCTGCCTACCGGACAGGCAGGCGCGCTCCGCTTGCGGGAATGACATATGCTTACCATTGCCAGGTGTAGCAAACAATTCAACCGCAACATCCGTTAACGCATTAATCCCTTTTACTTCATTGTCCCTCAGCAGCATATACCGTTTAGGCTTCGCTATGGCGCTTTCCGTTTCTCTTATTACCTTCTGCTGCGAATCAAATTTCTTCCTGAAAAATTCAATTTCGCAGACCTCCTCAGGCAGTATGCCGTTTATGATAATTTCGCCTGATTTGATGCCGATAGTTTCAAGCTCCTTTGATGCCCTCAAGTGTCTCATAGAGGGACAGTTCCTCGGGCCTCATCACAAATATGAAGGTGGTGCGTCCCGGATCTTTGAGAAGGGCCGTCGCCCTGTCATACTTTTCTTTTGAATCCTGTATCGACTGCACGGGGCCCAGGCAGGTCTGTCCGCTTCCTTTTGCGGATTCTTCTATATGTCTGGACCAGTCAACAGGCAGTTCAAGGAGCCTGATGGTGTGTCCGGTAGGAGCGGTATCAAAGATGATAACGTCGTATTCATCACCTTCCATAAAGTCTATAAACCTGTCGAAGGATGCCATTTCAGTGGTGCAGGGGCCGCTCAGGTTCTCCTCAAGCGAGGCTATGATATCTTCCGGCATGATCTCCCTGTACGGCCCGATTATGCGTTCCTTGTATTCCCTTGTCGCCTCGTCAGGGTCTATCTCCATGGCGTGCAGGGTCAATGCCCCTACAGGGGTTATCTTATGCCCTATCTCCTGTTCGAAGACATCGGCAAGATTGGAAGCCGGATCAGTCGTCACGATCAGTGTCTTTTTGCCCTCTGCCGCATAATGAATGGCTGTGGCGCATGCCATTGTTGTCTTGCCCACGCCGCCCTTGCCTGAAAAGAACAGATATTTAGTCATTTGTCGCCCGCTCTGTTGTCCTTACCCGCAGCACGATGACTGAGCCATTCCGCTTATGGTGATGCCCTGTCCGGCGGAGAAATCTATGGTCGCTTCAGAAAGCAGCCTGTTTGCCTCTTTCTCCATAAAAACTTTTATCCCCTCCGTCTCAAGTGTAACGTCTCCCTTTTCGGGTCCGTCGGCTATGTCCATAGCCAGAGAAGGCCCTCAACCTCCCCCCCTTGCAAATATCCGCACTCCCCCGGAAACGTTTTTGCTTTCCGAAAGAAAATCCCTGAATCTCCCTATCGCACCATCAGTCAACTTGACCATAATGAAACCTCCTGTTTATCCCATCAATACAATGGGTCTTGTCTTTAACGGCTCGAGGCCGAGGGCCTTGCACAAGTCTTCATAAGACGGATATTCTCCTGTCCTGAAGACCTCGCTGTTTACAAACGTAATCGGCAATATCCTGCTGCCGTTTTTTTGAATGAGTTCTGCGACTGTCTTGTTTGACATAACCTCTTTGATCTGCTGGGAGAGATTGAACCTCTCCACTTCGACTCCCTGTTTTTTCAGCGCCAGCACCGCATCGTTCATTTTTACGAGTACCGGGTCGAGTGTCGGCCCGCAAAGCCCCGATGAGCAGCAAAGCGGCGGGTCATAAATCGCAATTTTCATCTCATATACTCCTTATTAGATTTTTATAAGGGTTCTGTCGTCTTTACCCGGCAGTATCCAATGCTGAAATATCTTTTTTGAAAATAGAGTGCTACATTCACCAGCCCGATCAGGACCGGCACCTCAACCAGAGGGCCTATGACCGCTGCAAAGGCAGCGCCTGAGTTTATGCCAAAGACTGCAACGGCAACCGCAATGGCGAGTTCAAAGTTGTTGCTTGCCGCTGTAAAGGAGAGCGTTGCCGTCTTAGGGTAATCTGCCCCGATCTTCCTGCCGAGATAGAAAGAGACGAGAAACATGACCACAAAATATATGAGCAGCGGGATGGCGATCCGGAGGACATCAAAGGGTAATTTCACTATGTAGCTGCCCTTAAGAGAAAACATTACGATAATAGTAAACAGAAGCGATATAAGAGTTATCGGGCTTATCTTCGGTATGAAACTCTTCTCATACCAATTACGGCTTTTTATTCTAAGAAGTGCGAATCTGGTGATGATGCCGGCAAGGAACGGTATGCCGAGATAAATAAAGACGCTCTTTGCTATTTGGCCCATCGTAACGTTTACGACAACACCCCTGAGTCCGAGCCATGAAGGCAGGACGGTGATGAAGATATAGGCATAAACCGAGAAAAAGAGCACCTGGAAGATGGAGTTGAAGGCGACAAGTCCTGCTGCATATTCAGTATCTCCGCAGGCAAGGTCGTTCCATACTATTACCATGGCTATGCAGCGGGCAAGGCCGATCATGATAAGTCCGACCATGTATTCCGGGTATCCGGAAAGGAAGGTTATGGCCAGCAGGAACATCAGTATCGGGCCGATGACCCAGTTCTGTACGAGAGAAAGCATCAGTACTTTTCTGTTTTTGAATACCTCTCCCAGTTCTTCATATTTTACCTTGGCCAGCGGGGGGTACATCATCAGGATGAGACCTATTGCTATAGGGATATTAGTCGTCCCGACCTGGAAGCTGTTTATCAGCCCTTCAGTCCCCGGAACAAAATAGCCCAGCCCAACGCCGAGGGCCATGGCAGCGAATATCCAGAGGGTAAGATAACGATCGAGAAAAGAAAGCCTCCTGCCTATTTTTTCGGTCATGTTTACTCTCCTTCTTTTTTCAGAAGCCCGATAAAGTCCTCTATTTTTTCCCTTATTTCATCCCGCGCCCTGCGGAACTCCTTCATGATCTCTTCTTCTGTCCCGATTGTCCCGACAGGGTCTTTTATCGGCCAGTGGATGCGTTTTATCACCGGAGGAGTGTAGGGACATGCCTCCTCGGCATTGCTGCAGAGAGTTATGACAATGTCCATTGTTCTCAGCAGGTCTATATCTATTTCCTCTGACTTCTGTCTTGAAATATCGATTCCTGCCTCCTTCATGACAGCGATGGCCCTGGCATTGACACCTGCGGCGATAAGCCCTGCGCTGTAAGGCTCGATCAGGCCTTTGCCGAATTCCCTGGCAAAGCCTTCAGCCATCTGGCTTCTGCAGGAATTGCCTGTGCAGAGAAACATTATCTTTAGTCATCTGTCCGCACCTCCCGCAGCATCTTTTTTTGTCAGGGAAACTATCTCTGCCCTTGAGGGTCTTGCCCTGCAGAAATTCATCAAGCCTGTTCGATCACCGGCTGACTATGGCTTCTTTCGGTATCCTCTCCAAGACTGAAAGCAGCAGGATCCGTCTGAACATATCGGACGTCATCAAGCCGGTAATGGGTCCACTTGCCCTGTTTGCTGTCTTTCAGAAAACCTGCCTCCTTTAACACGTTCAGATGAAAAGAGACCTTAGGCTGACTCATGTCCAGGGCCGCAACGATATCGCATACGCATAATTCTCCACTTCTCGAGGAGCTTCAATATCCTGAGCCTTGTTTCTTCAGAGAGTGCCTTGAAGATATTTAACAGATCCTGCATGGCTAAGCCTCTTCCTTTATCAGGGCTTTTACTTTGTCGAGGCCCGGCAGCGGCTTTCCCGAATGTTTAAGCTTGCCATTGACCACAAGCCCCGGAGTTGACATGGTGTATTTCATGATCTCCTGAATTTCGGAGATCTTCTCGATCTTTGCCTCGATGCCGAGGTCCTTCACCGCGGTTTTTGCCAGCTCTTCCATCTTGTGACAATTTGCACAGCCCGGCCCTAATACCTTGATATCCATCATCTCTTGCCTCCTATAAAATCGCATTAAATAAATAGCCGACCGCAGTAATAGTTACTGTCATGATCCCCGCAAACACAGCAAGAAGGGGTATCTTCAGCACCTTCCTCAGGATTATCATCTCGGGAAGAGACAACGCGGTCACCGCCATCATAAAAGCAAGGACTGTGCCTATGCTCAAGCCTTTCTCCATAAGAGCGTAGACGATCGGTATTACGCCCGCTGCATTGGAATAAAGCGGAACACCGAGAGCAACAGCGATCGGCACAGCAAAAGGATTGCCGTTGCCTGCGTAACGGACGAGAAAGTCCTGCGGCACATAGCCGTGAATAAAGCCGCCGATACCGATAGCCAGAACAACAAACAACCAGACCCTCTTTCAGAATATCTGCCGTGTTCCACTTTGCGTATTGAAGTCTTTCCCTGAATGCCTGGGCAACAATTTCCTGCCCCTGTCCGGTTTTGATTTTGTAAACATACTCCTCAACCCATTTCTCAAGCTTCAGTTTCCCGATTATGAAGCCCGCCAGGACAGCCACCAAAAGACCGGTGCCCATATAAATCGCCGCTATTTTCCAGCCGAACAGCCCCCAGAGGAGGACCACGGCCACTTCATTCACCATCGGCGAGGAGATCAGGAAAGAGAATGTTACACCCAGGGGCACCCCGGCCTCCACAAAGCCTATGAACAGCGGCACAGCCGAGCAGGAGCAGAATGGGGTGACAATGCCAAGCAGGGCAGCCAGAATGTTACCGATAAACTCTTTTTTATGGGACAGGATGCGTTTGGTCTTTTCCGGTGGGAAATAGCTTCTGATTACAGAGACAATAAATATGATGACAGAGAGCAGCAGGAATATCTTGATCGTATCATATATAAAGAAATTAAGGGCGTCAGCGATGCGGGAGCCTTTCTGAAGAGCCATCAGGTCATACGTAATATATGCTGCAAAAGCCTTTAACATCCTCTTGCTCCTTTTTTCAGTATCATACTAACATATAAACATAAGTTGATGTAATTGTCAACTCTTCCCTGGAATATCGATATATTATCTGAAAACATGCAGCTGAAAGAGCTGTCTGTGCTAGGAAGTTCTCGCCCTTATTTTGACAGCCGGAATCACTGACACCGCTGTTGCTCATCGCAAGAACGTCACGAATGCGCCAAGCACTCTTCTGTGTGCATGATATTGCAGTGCTGAAGACGGGCCTGCCGGCAATTGTTCTGTGTTATAATGTCTCTCGAACCGCATCCCTGTAAATTATTAAGTAATCAGGATGAATGAATGGCAAAACGAAAAATGCTTTTGAGCAAGGGCAATGAGGCGCTTGCAGAGGCCGCGATACAGGCGGGCTGCAGGTTCTATGCCGGGTATCCGATAACCCCCCAGAATGAGATCCCCGAATATCTGTCAAGAAGGATGCCGGAAGTAAACGGCGTTTTTATCCAGGCGGAAAGCGAGATTGCTTCGATCAACATGGTCTATGGGGCCTCTGCAGCCGGCGTCAGGGCCATGACCTCCTCCAGCGGTCCGGGTATAAGCCTCAAGCAGGAAGCGATGTCCTTTCTGTGCAGCTGCTGAACTCCCGGCTGTCATCGTCAATATTCAAAGGGGAGGGCCGGGCCTCGGGAATATCACCGCAAGCCAGGGCGATTATTTCCAGGCCGTAAAGGGCGGCGGGCACGGTGATTATAAATGCATCGTCTTTTCCCCCTGGAATGTGCAGGAGATGTGGGACCTGACCATGCGCGCCTTTGATAAGGCTGATGAATACCGGATGCCGGTCATAATACTGGGCGATGGAGTGGTGGGACAGATGATGGAGCCGTTTCATCCGACAAAATATGTCCGGCCCGCACTCCCGGAAAAAGACTGGATTCTGGACGGGTGCAAGGGTCGGGAGCCGCGGGTGGTCCGCACCTTGTGTATGGGCCCCGGCGAGCTTGAGAGGCATAATCTCCATCTGCAGAAGAAATATGCCCTCATCAGGAAAAAGGAAGTCCTGTACGAGGCCTATGATATAGAGGATGCCGAACTGGTTGTAGTTGCCTTCGGTATTGCGGCAAGGATAGCGCTTTCAGCTGTTAAGGAATTGAGACGGGAAGGCAGGAAGGTCGGTCTTTTCAGGCCGGTGACGTTGTTCCCTTTCCCGGAAAAACAGATTGCTCGCTATTGCGTCCGCGAAGAAGCGCTTCATTGTAGTTGAGATGAATGCAGGCCAGATGGTGGAAGATGTGAGGCTTGCGGTGAACGGAAAATCAGAAGTCCTGTTCTACGGCAGACCTGGAGGCGCGGTTTTCAACACTGAAGAGCTTCACCGGAAGATAAAGGCAGCGTGTCCCCGTTCTGCCGGAGCAAACAAACGTTTAAGGCGGCCAAAGGGAACGGTTGATGCGTTCAGAAATAAAAGGAATAAGGAACCTTATCAGTAGGGCCCTCTGTCTAGCCTCGGTTTATGAATTTGTTTGCTTTGTAATGGTAATTTGCATCTTTCGAAGTTCAATGCCTGAACAATAGTTGGTCTCCTTCACACCCCGATTGAGTGGAAACACTGAAGAGTTTATACTGAAACACGCGGCCCTATTTTAAGATATCCGACATAAAGTGTGTCCTGAAAAAGTGAACTTTATTTAATAATCTTCTTCATCTTTTCTTCTCATTTTGTCCCTATACTAACTCACAGTAGCGCGGAGTATCGCACATATGAAACAAGGAGGTTGAAATAGTTTTGCCGGCAGACGGATTGGAGATAACAAAATCCGGAAATGAATATACACCCTTTTTTAGAAGGAGAATAAATATGAAGAAATTTATGAATAAGACTAAGGTAGTGCTTTTACTTGTAACAGTTATGGTTCTTATATCTGCAGCCGGGTCATTTGCCATGATGAGCGGCGGAGGTGGAGGTATGATGGGCGGAGGTGGCATGATGACTAACACTGGCGGCTTCGGGATGATGAACGGCTTGGCGGGAGCGCCGGTGGTGGATGCAGACGGCACCGCCTATGTTACAAGCATGGTGCCGTCGGCCACGTTGAGCACAACACCGACATCCAGCTCTTTCGAGTCTCACATGATCGCGTTCACAACTTCCGGCCAGACCCTGAAAATGTCTGTTAGCGGCCTGATGTCAAAACCGATGATCAACGGCACGACCATGGTAGGAACAGTCTCCCTCCCAAAAATGAGCGATTACACAATCATGTCTAATCAGGGGACGACAACACAGCAGTCTGTTGTTTTCTGGCTTCAGCTGCCCATGACCTTGTCGTCAGTGCCGACGGCCGTAAAGATGGATGGCCGTTATGCCTCCGACCCTGTGATCAAGAATAATATGGTGTATGTCACCACTTCCAATTTCGGATACGGCATGATGCAGGGCAACGATGTCTATAGCAGCACTTACCCGAATATGACTTTCAACAATACCTCCAAGTCCTACCTATATATCTTTAATATGAACGGCACTCTGGTATCAAAAACCCTTCTTCAGTAACTGTTCGCCTGAGAGGCCCCGCTAATCGGCGGGGCTTCCCGAGCAGCAAAACAGATGAGTATGCTAGTTCACATTTACTGGATAAACAAAAAATAATTATCTGCGTGTTCGCGACTAAAAACATTAGAGACGAAGGGAGGTGAATCAAATGAGAAAAAGCTTAATAGTTGTATTGGCAGCTGTATTTGCATTGAGTCTTCTGACCACTTCATTTGCAATGGGCAGAGGAGGCTCAGGCAGAGGCACAGGTACTCACATGAATGGGACGGGCACATCTGGCAGCCATATGGGCACTGGTACTGGCATGAACGGAACAGGTACCTATGGCACCCGTATGGGGACCGGCACTGGCATGAACGGAACAGGTACCCATGGCAGCCATAGGGGCACCGGCACTGGCATGACTGGAACGGGTACCCCTGGCAGTCATATCGGTACTGGCAGCGGCATGATGGGAAATTAACGACCCCATAAAAATTGTCACCTTTCCTGGGGCAACATCAAATAGAGTCATCAAATTTGATGTTGCCCCATTCAAATTCAAAAAGTGCTTCGCTGAAAAACAAACTAAATCACCGGGCCAAAAAGGACTTCTTTTGACATCCAATGACTTGATCGGATGATTTACCTGTTGCAAACCGTCCACGAAACGGGAAAGTGTCATTTTTAAATAAATATCTTTACTGCGCGGATTGGTTTGTTTAAAATATCGTCACAACGTCTGGATTTATAAGATCTATGGATAAAGCCGAATCTGAAATCATGGCAGAGGTTGCAAAAGGAAATCTCTCCGCATTTCGTGAGATTGTCGAGAGCTGCCAAAATCCCCTGCTTAATTATATCTATAGGTACACCGGGGACAGGGCCGCAGCCGAGGACATTGCCCAGGAAGTGTTTCTGCGGGTGTTCAAGACGGCAAAGGAGTACCGGCCACTTTCTTCCTTTAAATCGTGGCTCTTCAGGATAGCCACCAATCTCTGCCTCAACGAATTAAGAGATAACAAGATACATCGTAATACCATCGATATCTTTGAACTGAATGAGGCCGGGTTTGTGGGCCTGGTTGAAAAGAGACCGATCTCCCGTCAGAGAACTGGAAAACCGTGAGTTGAGTTCCACCCTGAAGAAGGCGCTCAAAAACCTTCCGGAAAAACAGCGGGTTGCGCTGCTGCTGCATAAGTATAGCGGTTTTTCCTATAGTGAGATCAGCCAGATGATGGGATGCTCCACCTCAGCGGTTGAGTCGCTCATCCACAGGGCTCGTCAGAGTCTTAGAAAACAACTCACCCCCTGTCTTTAATTTTTTTCTCCAGACCGCAAGTTTTTGTCAATTCCCGTGTTTAAGAGAGTATGAAGGACTGCAAGGAAGTACGTGAAAGACTCTCGGCGTTCATCGACAACGAATTGCCGGCTCATGAGCGCAGATTGATTGAAGAACACCTCCATAGGTGTCCTGAGTGCGCAAAAGAGGAAAGTTCTCTTCGGCATATCATAAACTTGCTGGATGAAATTCCCGAGGAACACCCTTCCCGGTCATTCACTCCGGCAACGGTTCAAAGGGCTTCTTCCTGGAAACGTTGTGACTATGTAAAAGCAAATATCCTTAAGCCTGCCCTTTCTGCTTTGCAGTCGGCGTTCTCTTTTGTTCTCAGCCCGCTTGAATTTAACCTGGGCCGAAGAAATGCTCCATCCAACGCCTATCTGCGCAGCTTCGATGATTTCCCTCCAGAGTCACTGTCTAGCGTTTATATGTCGTTTATCCAGGGAGAGCCCAGATGAAGGACCTTTTATTAATACTTCTTTCAATGACTGTCATCGTACTTCTGGCCGGCCGGTTTATAAGGGTGCGGCGCAAACCGATCAGGGGCTATCTCGATCTCATTAAATTGACCGAAGGGCAGAAACAGCAGGTTGAGGAAATAAGAAGAGACTTCCTGCCGAGGGTTGCTGGAATTCGGCAGGCCTTGCGCCAAAGGAGGCTCGAATTAAATGACCTCCTCTTCGCGGACCCTCCGGACATGCAGGAGATTGAGGGCAAAAGCAGAGATATTTCAAAGCTCCAGGGTCAACTGGAGAGAGAGGTCATTGAACACATAATCCAGGAAAAGCAACTCCTTGTCCCTGAGCAAAGGAGACAATTTTACAAAGTGATCCAAGGCGAGTTTGAAAAAGGCGGTCTCGGGGTACACGGAGAGCAGAATACCGGGGCAACTCGAAATGCCGGGAAAGACGGTTAGATAAGATTGATCATGACAAGGACTATGACGTGCGGGTAAATAGAAAATATATTTAAAAGGAGGTGTGTTATCGTGGAAGAGGACGGCAAGGCAGCTAAGGGTACGGTTGCCGGGGGGCAGGCAACTGTGGGGGTAAAGTCAAAAAACCTTTATAACCGGCTGGAGTGGGCTGGGGCGTTCGGGGACGTAGGCACACTGATACCTTTTGTCGTTGCCTATATCACCATCGTTAAGATGCCGCCCCTGGGGCTTCTCTTCATGTTCGGCATTGCTCTCCTGGCATCCGGGCTTTATTACAAGACACCTCTTCCGATCCAGCCCATGAAAGCCATTGGGGCTGCAGCCATCGCCGGAGGCATAAGTCCTGCGGCCCTTTATGGATCAGGCATTGCCACGGGGCTCTTCTGGTTTTTTGCGGGCGTTACGGGGATCATCAGACCGATAGCCAAACTTGCAACCAAACCCGTTGTACGCGGAATCATGCTGGGGCTGGGGCTCACCTTCATGGTCGATGGGGTCAACCGGATGAAGACAGCGCCAGTCCTGGCGGGTATAGCACTGGTCGTCACTTACCTTCTTCTGACAAACCCCAGGATACCGGCCATGTTCATGCTTCTTGTTATTGGGGTTGCATCTGCTGTTATCATGGACCCTCAGATAATGACGGAACTGGCCAAGATCCATATCGGCTTTAATCTGCCGGTTTTCAGTCTCCCCATGATCACCTGGAACGATTTCGTTGCCGGGACATTGCTTTTTGCACTTCCCCAAATACCCTTGACCCTCGGCAACGCGGTGATAGCCATCACTGCCGAGAACAACGAACTTTTCCCTGACAGACCGGTGACAGAGAAGAAGATTGCCATTTCACAAGGCATTATGAACCTGGTTGCGCCGCTCTTCGGCGGCATTCCAATGTGCCACGGCGCAGGCGGCATGGCAGGACATGTCCGCTTCGGCGCAAAGACCGGCGGGGCGCTGGTTATCCTGGGAAGCATACTCATTTTCATAGCCCTTTTTTTCAGCGAATCAATATCTATTATCTTCAAGATATTCCCCAATGCCATACTTGGGGTAATCCTCTTCTTCGCGGGCTCTGAACTGGCGATAACAGTGAGGGACATCGGAGACAAGAAGTCCGACGTTTATGTAATGCTCATCGTTGCCGCTTTTGCGATGTGGAATATGGGGGCGGCTTTTCTTGTTGGGGTTATCATGGACAATGCACTAAGAAGAGAGTGGCTGAGAATTTAAAGAATATGGTTTCAATAGGGAGGTGAGTTAAATGCAAAAAAAAACAACTGCATACAACAAGGGAAAACATCCGCTGTCCGGAAGACCTTTTTTGATCGTAGTATTTCTTGCCTTGATGCTGCTCCTAAAGGGAACAAGCATAGCTGAATCTGATCATCAAAAGATGATCCACGACATGTCACATAATGTAATGCCCTTTGATATAAGCAAAACAACACACATTTTTGAAATGACCGAAACCGGCGGCATTCAACAAGTAATTGCGAAAGACCCAAATAATGCAGAACAGATACGTCTGATAAGGGAACACCTCCGACATGAAGCTATGCGTTTCAAAAATGGAGATTTCTCTGATCCGGCATCCCTTCATGGCGCATCTATGCCGGGACTAAAGGAACTTGCGGCGGGAGCATCAAAAATGAGCATTGAATATTCCGAAATACCTAATGGTGGTCAGATTACGTTCACTACGCACGATATACACCTTCTGACGGCAGTACACAGATGGTTCGGGGCACAATTATCGGAGCATGGAGCTGATGCGACGTATAGATGAAACTTAATTTTCGCCTGAGGTCCAGAACTGGAGGAATTACAGTATCCGGAAAAGATGTTGATATGCAGCAGGGATCGAAGCCTTCCCTGCAAAACCTTTTTTATTCCTTCCTCAGACTCGGGCTAACCGCCTTCGGCGGCCCTGCCATGGTTGCACATATAAAAGAATTGTCAGTAGTCCGGCATAAGTGGCTTGACGAAGAAAAATTTAAGGATGGGGTCATACTCTGTCAAACCATACCGGGCGCTACTGCCATGCAGACAGCTGCATATGTGGGTTTTAGGACCAGGGGTATCGCAGGTGCGCTGGCATCATTTGTAGGTTTCAGTCTGCCGGCATTCATTTTGATGCTGATACTCTCGTCGCTATATGTCAGATATCATGAAGTGCCTGGAATTATCTCATTGTTTAATGGTCTGCAGGTTACTGTTGTAGCTATTGTTGCACATGCAACATATTCCTTCAGCAAGACCACTTTCAATAACTACAAAGAGGTTCTTCTTGCCTTGACTGCCGCCGTTTTCCTGTGGACCGGGGCAAGCCCCTTTATTGTAATTTTGGGAGCTGCATTCTTCGGCATTGTATTTCTGAGCGGCAAGGGCATTGTCCCCGCATTATTCGATAGAGAAGCAGACGGGTATAGCGTAAAACAATTCTCCGTGCTCCTCCTGATTATGCTTTCTGGCCTTCTCATGCTCTATCTCCTGGATGCAAAGATCTTTAATCTCGCCGTGTTGATGATGAGGATTGATTTATTTGCCTTTGGCGGCGGCTTTGCATCTGTGCCGCTGATGCTTCATGAAATTGTAAACGTCAGGGGGTGGCTGGACAGCAAGACATTTATGGACGGGATAGCCCTCGGACAGGTGACCCCTGGCCCGATTGTGATCACCTCAACCTTTGTAGGATATCTGATTTATGGAACAGCCGGCGCCATTGTCGCAACTGTCGCGATATTTACCCCCTCTTTCCTGATGGTGATCGCTATAATACCCGTTATGGACAGATTGAGAACGTACGTTTATTTCCTGAGAGCGACAAGAGGGATACTTGCTTCCTTCGTCGGACTTCTTTTCTTTGTGACGGTAAAGTTTGCGCTGGCCGTGCCGTGGGATGTTCTCAGGATTTTATTGGTATGTGCGGCCTTTGCTGCGCTTATAAAAAAGTTGGACATCCTCTATGTTGTGCTCGTAACTGCAGTCATCTCTATAGTTGTATTCTGAGCTTAAAATGAGTGATAAATCAGATGATCTTCAAATCCTGAAAAGATTCAATAATGGTGATGCATCCGCCTTTGAAGAACTTATTCTGAAATACCAGGACAGGATATACAACCTCTGCCGTCATATGCTCGGCAATACTCACGATGCTGAAGATGCTGCACAGGACACGTTCATAAAGGCCTACCAGAATCTAAATAAATTCACGCCGGAAGCTTCGGTTTATACCTGGCTATACCGTATTGCGGTAAACACCTGCCTGGACTACAAGAAAAGACCCTTCTTCAAATCTCTCTTCATAAAAACTAACGAGGACGAAGAGTATATTCCAGAACCGGTCTCTGAAGAGGCGTCGCCGGAAAAACTCTATGAATCAAAGCAGTTAGGGCTCGCTTTACGCAAAAATTTAGGAAAGCTTTCCCTCAAGCTGAGGACGGTAATTATTCTAAAGGAAATTGATGGCCTTTCATATGAGGAAATAGCTGAGGTCCTCGATGTCTCCATCGGCACCGTAAAATCGAGGATATCCAGGGCGAGGGAAGAGCTGAAAGTATTAATGAAAAAATTCAGGGAACAAAAATGAAACTGGCTCGTTTAAATATCAGGAGGCAAAGATGAAATGCTCAAAAGCGCATAAACTCATATCATCCTACATAGACGGCGAACTGCCTGAACAGGACATGAAAACACTTGAAGACCATATGGAAGTCTGTCTTAATTGCCGGACGGAATTCGAGGAGAACAAGGAATTGCATAATTTGTTTACAAATGTGGATGGATTTAAAGCGCCGTACGGCTTTCACACGAGGGTAATGGCGAACATAAGTTCGGGAAAAATAACGGAAATTTCAGCAATTCCTGTTTTTGCCAGATTTGCGGAGGCGGTCGTGATTATTGTGGTCATCGCTTTGGGCTTTTTGTCCGGCAGCTTTTTGATAAAGGGCAATATGCCTGATAAAGCGAGAAATGTCATGGCCTCGCTTTCGCTTGATGTTTTTGACCCTGCGCCGCCCGGTTCGCTGGCCGGGGCGTACCTTGCAATGACGGAGGTGAGGGATGAAAAATAGCACCCTGAAATTCCTCCTCCTTGCCTCTTTGATATTGAACATATCATTCCTCGGCGCCGCCGGATATCAATACTACAAGCAGTCGGCTTACTGGACCTCTCCCTTCGGATACAAGGTCCAGAAGGGCCATTTTTTATTTGAGGAGCTTTCCCTTCGACCTGACCAGCTGAAGACCATGAGGGAAGCTGCAACCAAGTTTCGGGCGGTAATCGACGAAAAAAAACAGGCAGTCGCCTTAAAGAGAAAAGAGCTCCTTACGATGATGCGTCAGGACAACCCAGACCGAAGTGCCATTGCTGCGCTTGGGGCCGAGATAAGCGGCATGCAGGAAGAGATGCAGCGGATGATAGCCATGCATATGCTCGACATGAAGGCCGGTCTGGATAAAGAGCAACAAAAGAAGTTTCTCGATCTGATAGATAATGCCATGACAGAGGGGAGACAGTTGGGATGTCCCCCGATGGGAGCGAACTAGATAATCCTGAAAAAACAGTTAACCGCAGAGTTCGCAGAGAACACAGAGGAAAATCAGGGAGTTCACAGGCAAGACGGGATTCACCCCCTGTTTTTAATTATTTTATAAGGCTATGGAGGAATAAAAATGTCAGTTAAAAAAAGCGGCCTGATAATCTTTGCCGCCGTTGTCGTTATTGCAATTGCCGCAGGCGCCTATAGATTCTTTTCCGCAAGAAACGGTAAGGAACGGGGCTTTCAGACTGAAGCTGTAACGCGGCGGGACATAGCCTCTTCTGTTCAGGCAACGGGAGTCATCAGGGCCAAGATAGGCGCTGAGGTAAAAGTCGGCGCAAGGATATCCGGCAGGGTCGAAAAACTCTACGCCAATATCGGCGATGACGTGAAGAAAGGCCAGGTCATTGCGCGGCTTGAGCAGGAGGACCTGAAGGCAAAGGTGAACGAGGCAAAGATGAACCTCGGGGTTGTAGAGGCCAACCTGGACCTGAGATCAGAAGAATCTCCAGCGCATGCAGAACCTCTATGCAAAAGACTATGTGGCAAAAGATCAGGTAGATGTGGCGGAAAGAGACTACAAGGCTGCCGTGGCCCAGTCGAATCAGATCAAAGAGACGATCAGGTACAACGAAACACAGATGTCTTACGCCAACATATATGCGCCGATATCCGGTGTCATTGCCTCAGTGACTACGCAGCAGGGAGAGACGGTTTCGGCATCATCTTTGAATGTCCCAACCTTCGTAACGATTGTCGATCTGAACCGGCTTGAGATATACGCCTACGTTGATGAGACGGACATAGGCAAGATAAAACCCGGGCTTGAGGCCACCTTTACCGTCGATTCTTTCCCTGATAAGGACTTCGAGGGCAAGGTGACTGCCATATACCCAAAGGCGACGATCCAGGACAATGTGGTCTATTACATAACGGTCATCTCCATAGAGAACCCGGAAGGCAAATTGAAGCCCGACATGACCGTGAATGCGACGATACTTTTGAATAAGCGCGGGAATGTGCTCGCAGTCCCGAATAAATCGATAAAGAGAGAGGGCGGAAAGAAAGTCGTCACAGTGCTTGAGAATAACAAGCCGGTACAAAAGGCCGTCAAGACCGGATGGAAGGACAGCGCTTATACGGAAATCGTAGAGGGATTGAAAGAGGGAGACAAGGTTGTAACAGGCGAAGCCGTAAAGTTGAAAATGAGAAGGGGCAATTCATGAATTGCCCCTACTGGAACATGGTGCTCCGATTCCCGTCATGCTCGGACTTGATCCGGGCATCCATGGCTTTCTGGATTCCCCGGTCAAGCCGTGGAATGACGAACATATAACTTTGCTGATGTTATTTTATTATTTATCGATAAGGGAGGCTTACAAATGATAGAGCTGAAAGGTATAACAAAGACATACAAGAAAAATGGTTCTCTTGAGGTCAATGTGCTGCAGGGCATAGACCTTGAAATCAAAAAAGGCGAGTTCGTTGCTATAATGGCGCCGTCCGGCATGGGAAAATCCACACTCATGAACATCATCGGCTGCCTTGACAAGCCGACTGCCGGACAGTACTTTCTCGACGGGACTGAAGTAGTGAATATGGATGACGACAAGCTTTCCCGCACTCGTAACAAGAAGATAGGTTTTGTCTTCCAGTCGTTTAATCTCCTGCCGAAGACGACCGCGCTTGAGAATGTTGAGCTGCCTTTAATCTATTCACCTGAAGATGTTGATTTAAAAGCAAAGGCAAAGGCGGCGCTTGAGGCCGTGGGCCTCGGAGACAGGATAGACCATGTTCCGTCAGAACTCTCAGGCGGACAGCAACAGCGGGTTGCCATAGCAAGGGCACTGGTAAATGATCCGGCCCTTATTCTCGCAGACGAGCCGACAGGGAACCTTGACAGCGCGTCAAGCCATGAGGTCATGAATATTTTCAGAAAATTGAACCAGGAGGGCCGGACAATTGTCCTTGTCACCCATGAGCCGGACGTTGCCGAAGCTGCCAACCGGATAATAAAAATGAAAGACGGCAAGATAGTCAGCGACGAAAGGAGGGCGGAATAATGCTTCTTTCAAAAGTCATAAGTCTTTCTCTGAAGGGACTTTCGAAATACAAGATGCGCACGTTTCTGATGATGCTCGGCATTATCATCGGAATCGCAACACTGACAGTCATAGTATCAGTCAGTAAAGGCATGCAGAAGAAGGTCATGGCAGGCATACAGAGTTTTGGACCCAATGCTGTTATGGTCTCTGCAGGAGGAGGGAAGATGTTCGGGCCTCCCGACGAAAAGGTGACTACCCTTACACTTGAGGACGCCAATGCAATAAGAGAATCCATAAAGGGAATAAGGGCACTGGCTCCAAATACAATGAATCTCGAACAGAGCATTATTTACGGAAACAAGAATTCGACCTCTCTGGTGGCGGGTGTAACACCTGAATTCGCAGACGCCTGGCAGTGGTATGCTGAAAAGGGAGATTTCATAAGCGACGAAGACAACGCCTCGATGTCAAAAAACTGCATGCTCGGGCAGACCGTCGTGAGCGAGTTATTTGGAGACCAGGACCCGGTAGGCGAGACAATCAGGGTGAACAACACGAATTTCAAGGTCATCGGGGTCTTGAACAGAAGGGGCACAAGCCCTATGGGCATGGACATGGACAGAAGGGTAATGGTGCCTCTTACGACGGCGATGAAGAGGCTTTACAACGTAACCTATATTGGAATGATCAGGATGTATATTGACGATGCGTCAAGACTTGATGAGGTCTCAAAGTCGGTCACAGCAATCCTGAAGGAGCGCCATCATATTATCACCGCCCCAGGAAGATGATTTCAGGGTCACAAATACGATGTCCATGGCGAATATGGCCAAAGGGGTGTCTAAGACGCTGGGGACATTTCTGGCGCTGCTGTCATTGATCTCGCTTGCTGTCGGAGGTGTCGTCATAGCCAATATCATGTTTATTTCAGTCAATGAACGGAAAAAGGAGATCGGCATCAGACGGGCCTTCGGGGCTACAGCGGGCGATATAAAGAAACAGTTCCTCGGAGAGGCGCTATTTGTGACCATCGGCGGAGGTATTCTCGGGACAGTCCTGGGCATAATTATTTCAGAGGGCATGGCGATAATCAAGAAAATGCCTGTTGTGCTCTCATGGGAACCCTTCGCGCTTGCTATCGTCTTTTCAACGATTGTCGGACTGATCGCCGGACTTCAACCGGCCAAACGGGCGGCTGCGATGGACCCTGTGGATGCGATAAGAGGATAGCTATTAGCATTCAGCAATCAGCGATCAGCTCTAAAAATATGGAGAAGAAGCATTATCTCCCGGTTTTTTTGCTGACCGCTGAAGGCTGACAGCTGACCGCTTTACAAGCTGAATGAAACTAATCAAAGGCACGCGGATCGCTTTAAAGGCTCTTTTCAGCCATAAGCTGAGGACAGCCCTCGCGATGACCGGTATAGTTGTGGGAATTTGCTCTGTAATCGTGATGGTTGCCGTCGGTGACGGCGCTCAGCAGCAAGTACTTTCAAAAATACGGGCGATGGGGACAGACCTTGTTATGGTGACAGCGGGTCAGGTGAAGACAATCGCAGGCAGGCAGCGCCAAACCGGGAACGTTTCTACACTCACCATGAGAGATCATCAAGGCGATAACCGAGGAGGCTCAAAATATTAAAGCCGCTGCCCCTGCCCAGGGCAAGAAGATGCTTGTCAAATACGAGACGTTCAATACAACGACAAGCATCCTCGGGACAACAGAGGCGATTATCCCGGTGAGGGACCTCAGTCTCGGCAGGGGGAGATTCTTTACGACGACGAAGACAAGACCTCCCAAAGAGTTGCTGTAATCGGCGAGACAGTGGCGAAGAATCTCTTTGAAAACAGAAATCCCGTCGGCGAGACTATCCGCATAGGGAAGGTCTCCTTCGACGTCATCGGCGTTCTCGGCAAGAAAGGGACTGATCTCGTGGGGGCGGACCAGGATGATGTGATATACATACCGATAAACACCGCGCTCAGACGCCTCTTTAATCTCACTTACATCAACAATATCTATGTTCAGGCAAAGAGTTCGGACCACATAGAGAAGGCGGCCTCAGAGATAAGAGACATTCTGAGGGAGAAACACAGGCTGAGAGACAAACCTGATGATTTTACGATCCAGAGCCAATCAGAGATATTAAAGAGTGAGAGGGAAACAACACAGACCTTCACGAACCTCCTGAGCACTGTTGCGGGCATATCCCTCCTTGTCGGCGGGGTCGGCATTCTTGCGATAATGCTCATATCGATAAAGGAGCGGACGCGGGAGATCGGCTTGAGACGGGCGGTTGGCGCGTTGAAAAGAGACCTCCTGCTTCAGTTTATTGTGGAATCTCTTGTCCTAAGTGCAAGCGGAGGCATCGCAGGGATTATCTTGGGGGTAGTCCTTTCATCAGGTATGGTCTATTTCACTAAATGGCCATTGAGTCTTTCGTTGCCTGCCATCATAGTGGCATTTACATTCTCGGCGGTGATAGGCCTGATTTTCGGGGTATACCCTGCGGCAAAGGCCGCGCGCCTCGACCCGATTGAGGCATTGAAGGCGGAATAAAACATGACCTTGGGTCATGTATGAATCCATAACAGGAAAGAGAGGATGATTATGAGTATGAGAGTAAAGACGTCTTATTGGTTTCTTTTGGTTTTATTATTTCTTTGCAATGTGGCCTTTGCGGATCAAATGAGTGGGCGCTTCGCCTTTGTTACGAGCGAAGGGGACAATAATATATCTGTCGTTGACCTGAACGCGGAGAAGGTCGTTAAGACCCTTCCCACCGGGAAAACACCCCATGCCCTGGCCTTCACCGCAAACGGCAAAGGTTATGTGAACAACAGGGGCTCCAAAGAACTGACCGTTATCGACGGCAATAAATTCGAGGTCATTGGGACTATTGCACTGCCGGCAACATCCTTTCAGCTCAGCCTGTCCCCTGATGGAAAAACTTTGGCGGTCGCTTACAAAGATGCCCTAAAGGTATCTCTCATCAATACCGCTACTGACGCGATCATAAAAACAATTTCAATAGGAAAAGAGCCGGAAGGTGTTTTTAAAGGCGCGATGATGAGGCATCCGTACTGGTCGAAAGACGGCGACTTTGTTTACGCTTCTGATGACGTCAACAATAACATTGTGAAAGTCGATGCGAAGACCGGGGAGATCAAGGCGTCTATTTCGTTACCCGGCCCAAATCATTACCTCCATCCGTCCAATGGAGGCAGACTGCTTTACGCTGTAAACGAAGCGGAGAAAGGCGGAAAAACTTCGGTGACCGTCATAGACAGTGAAGCAGGCAACGTGGTGAAGGACATCCCGATTCCCCTTGAATCCGGAGAACAAGGTACGCTGCATCACGGTGAATTCACGAGGGACGGAAAGTATTTCTTCGTCTGTAACGAGGGTGGCAAGACGGTGGCGATCATAGACACGGCCAAACTTGAGGTCATAAAAACCATCAGGGCCGGCATGGGAGCAGGGCATCCCGCAATGACAAAGGATGGAAAGTATATATTCGTTATACAGCACAAGGACAACACAGTCACTGTCATCGATGTAGCGAAACAGGAGGTCGTGAAGACAATTTCTGTAGGGACCGGTAAAAAGCAGGCCCACGCCTCGTATTTCACGCCTGACGGAAAGTTTTTCTACATGGTCAATGCTGAAGATAACACGATAAACAAAATCGACACCGCAAAGCTGGAAGTGGTTTCAACTATACCGGTAGGCAAGTCCCCGATGTTTTTCGGCATCAAGGAAGGAGAAACTTTTCCGGCTACCGAATGAAGATGTTCAGTAGTCATAATGGAAGCATTAGCAAGCGGTTTCCTGGGAAACCGGAATATGATTCAGGAGGGTCAGCTTATGGAAGTTAAAGAATTGGTGGACGAAAAGCTGTCAAGAAGAGGACTGCTCAAGGGTGCGGCCGGCGCTGCAGGGCTTGCGGCACTGACACTGGGTGGACTTGGTATTCTTTCGAAGGCTGAAGCATCCAAAAAGAGCCCTGCCACACTTCCGTGGCCGTACAAGAAATTCACTCCTGCGGAGATCAAGCAGGCAGGAGACATCGCGCACGACAATTGGTTCAAAGGCTTCTGCAGCTATGCGACCTTAAGCGGAATAGTTGAAATCCTCAGGAAAAAGGTAGGGGGACCCTATAAATCTTTCCCCATGGAATTGACGACCTTTGCGCATGGCGGCACATCCGGCTGGGGCGGGACCTGCGGAACACTGATCGGTGCCGGAGTCGCCTCAACCCTTGCGGCAGGACCGAAGATAGGAGAGGCGATCAACAATGAGGTAATGAACTACTATGCCAATACCGCCCTTCCGGTCTTTGTCCCCTCTCACCCGAAGGCGGAATTAAAAACACAAAATATTAGTAATTCTCCTCTATGTCATCTTTCGGTAGGCAAATGGATGAAAAAAGAAGGTGTCGGCTTTCTGAGCCACGAGCAGATGGAAAGGTGCGCCAGGGTCTCGGCCGATATGGCGATGAAAACATTGGAATTGTTGAATCTGTGGGCAGACGGCAAGTTTGAACCCACTACAAAGGCCCCTGTGCTTGCCAACGAAATCCCCAGCCAGAACAACTGCACGGAATGTCATACCACGGAAATACCGAAGACCAGCGGGCCTTTCGCCACTGGGGTTGATCTGCTTAAGGGCGGACATTAGAGAATCTTCGATGCCACACTTCGTGGTCGGTCAGGACGGGGGCGCTGCTCCCGTCCTGCTAGTATCGTAGGGATCACTGCGCAGTGGAACTGCACTGATCCCAGACGGACTGATGACTCCTGCCCTCAGATTTTGAGAGCAGGAGTTTTTTATTGGATTGAAGAGGATAGGGCGGGATTTGCAAGTTTTTCCACTGGCAGAAAACCGGAAATGGTATAATTTGGAAATTTAAAGGGAACAGACGCAGGGGAACAGATCGTGTATAATATTGCTGACTCGAAACTCAAGATAAGGATTCCATGGTCATCATCCATAAAATCGACGATTTTCTCTTAAACCTTTTCCCGAAGGCTAGGACGGACGGACGGACGGACGAGACTTCTCCGACCTAAAAGAAGAAATTGCTGCCTACTATACTTTTGGACCTTATAAGCCAAAGGTCGAGATTGAAGATAATCTTGTAACAATTGAGATCGACACCTCTGCAATCTCCAGCCAGAAGTCAGACTTTGACGCTGCAGTAAAGCATTGCGAAGCAGGGAAATTCAATAAAGCCAAACCGATGCTCGAAAAGCTCATCAAAAAGAACCCCACGGTCTCGGAATACCACAGGATATTGGGTCAGATATACTCTGATGAAGGCAGGCAGGAAGACGCCATAAACTGCCTAATTGACGCCTTGCGCTGGGACCCAAAAAACACTCATGCCCTGACCATGATGGGAAATATCTTCGCCCGTTCAAAAAATGACGTCACCACCGCGATGTCCTATTATGAACAGACCCTTGTCGTGAAGCCTGATGATCACATAGCAATGAACAATATCGGTGCAAATCTGTTGCAGTTGGGCAGAGTTCGAGAAGCCGAAAAATATCTTCTGGCAGCTTTCAATATTAATGATAGTTATCCTAACACTATATATGCGTTAGGCATGCTTGAGGATTTGAAGGGTAACCACCAGAAGGCATTCGAATATGCGATTCAGGCACTGAAGAAATGCAAACCAGGCACATCCTGTATACAGCAATGCCTTAGAGATGGCACAGCAAGTAAGCTTAAAAGCAGTTCAAAGCATTGATCCGGCTGAAATGTTCAATCAGTATTCCCAGCGGCTGGCCATTGAATCAGGAAAGAACATAGATATCATGCAGGACGACACCATTCCGACACCGGCCAAGTTTGAGATGGCAGAAAATTATGATCGGGACAAGCACGTGATCCGGTTCAAGAAAGACAGATTGGCCGTCGCCCATCTCATGATGCATGAGCTTGTCCACCTCGATTTTTCGATACAGTGTCGAAAAAGGAACGCCAACTTTCTATTTGTTGCGAATAAGGAACAAAAAGAACTCTTTATAAGGGAAAATGAGCCGATAATACAAAAACTTAACAGGGAAGGGCTTGATGACAAGGCTATCGTCGGTTTTATCACCTCCCTCTTCAACGGAATCAACAGCCAGACCTATAATACGCCCGTCGATCTGTTCATTGAAGATTTTCTCTATAAGACTTACTCACAATTACGACCTTTTCAGTTCCTTTCTCTTCTGTCATTGCTTAAGGAATATATAGATGCGGCAACAAACAAGAAAATCATCGAGTACACCCCGGTGAAAATAAGAACTGCCAATATCATTTTAAGTCTGGTCCATAGTTTTCAGTTCAGGGACTTGTTCGGCTATGATACGAGCCATCTATTTAAGGCGACATCACCCCAGGTCAAACTAGCAAAAGAATTCTATGCGGAGTATCTGAAATATCTGAGAAATGACAAGTCACTTGAGGCACACCTTCTGATTCTAAAATGGGCGAAAGAACTCAGAGTGGAAAATTACTTCAGTCTGATCGATGAGAATGAATACCGGAATAGGTTGGCTGCTGGTGACGAGAGCGTTGTAGATATCGAGTTTGCCAAACCTTCAGACCCGACTTTGGAAAAGGGGGGCAAGGGGGAATTTTCAGGCATTCAACAGGAACCCGCCGGCCAAATGGCTGTCACCATGTATTGTCTGAGTGCCATACAGTATTTTGAAGGCATGGAACTGGCCGAAATCCAGAAGATTGGTTTTGAAATCGGCCTACTTGGCCAGCAGGGGATCGACCCAGGCTAATCCTGACAAGAAGTACGCTTTAAAGAGTATTCCCGGTAAAGAATTCACAGGACTTCAATTATTGGCCTACATGTATGCAGCATTTCAGGTAATAGACCCGTTTTTGAATACAGGTCTGGATTTCAAGAAGGAATATGAGGCAGCAAAGAAACTGCATGAAAAAAAATAAAACCGAAATAGAAGAAATCACCGACCGCCTGATCAAGTTCCGGGATGAACGAAATTGGGAGCAGTTTCATAATTCGAAGGATCTGGCCTTGGCATTGTCTATCGAGGCTGCCGAACTTAATGAACTATATCTCTGGAAAAAGGCTGAGGATGTCAATGTCGAAAAACTCAAAGAGGAACTGGCAGATGTCTTAATCTTCGCCTTTCTCTTGGCTAAGAAGCATGATTTAGACATCAGAGATATCATAATGAAAAAGATCGCGGTCAATGAGAAGAAATATCCGGCAGAGAAGGCCAAGAATACAGCGAGGAAATATAGTGAACTCTAAGCTACGGCAGTTTACTACTTGGTGATATGAGAAATATTTTCATAGCTTATATGGCGACGGGCAACTACGAACAGATGGTTCATTATCAGGACACGATAAAAAAGAAAGTTCCTCAAAATCGCATTATCCCCTATATTGATCGCAATCTACAAAGCAAACTAAGGACTTTTTTTGGCGACAAGCCTATTACCACATGGGGTTCGCGGGACTCGGATGCAAATCGTGCCCGCTTTGAGGGGATGAAGCCTGGCGATGATATTCTCATTGTTGAGGGCGGCACTATTAAATTATTGGGGAAACTTTTTGCCACCACTATCAGCCCGGACTTATCAAGAGAACTTTGGAAGGGGCTAACAGGGGATAATGCGGCTGTTTGGAGCCTGATCTACTTTATTGCGAATCCCCTTGAGATCGAGTTGCCCTTCATAGAATTCAACAGATTGTTTGGTTATCAGGAGAACTATCTTCCTCGCGGCTTTACAAGTATTTCGTCGAATAAGCTTGAGGAGTTCTATAGTAAATATGATGACCTATATTCCATACTTCTCCGTATCAAACAGGGGCAACAATATGAAGTCAGAAAAACGGAGGAGCTTTTACTGCTAAAAGAAGATGCGGTCATGGAGCTACAGGAGGAAGACATAGAAGAGATTCTTAAGGGGAAGGAGCTCTCAGATCACGTCAGGATACAGTGGAAACTTGTGCATCTGGGCTTAAAAACCGGGTCAAAAGTCTGGGTGCCACGTAATGACCAATCGAAGATACAAAGAGAGTTTGACTTCAGAGATTTTGAGTCTGAGTTTTCTTCAGGCATAGATATGCCAGCAAGATATGTTGAAAATATCGACGTTGTGTGGAAAGAGGAGTTCCGGATTGATGCTGCATTTGAAGTTGAGCATTCTACAGCAATATATTCTGGACTTCTACGTTTTGCGGATCTAAAGGTTATAGCGCCAAATATAAATTATCCTCTTTTTATAGTAGCCCCAACTGCTAAAAAGAACCGAGTTTTTGATCAGTTAAAGAGGCCTTCTTTTAAGAAGCTTGGTTTGGACAAGGAAGTTAGGTATCTTTCTTATGAAGCAATTGAAGAGGTTGATAAATTTTTTGAGAACTCAACGAGCGGGCTCAATGTCGACCTTATTGTTGGCAAGTCCGAGTCTGTCAGATAGCCGAACAGTGCTGGAGTTCGAGAAAAAATCCCAGTCCATTCTCGACGCCCGCGCCGCACATCCCGAAGCTTCACTCGCCGACCTCTACGACCCGATTGCCATGCCGCCGGACCTGCGCAAGGCCCATCAGGCGCTCGACAAGGCTGTTGACGCTGCATATGGTTTTGGCAGGGGCGGTTCGCGGACCATCCTTACAGACGCCGAGCGGGTGGCGTTTCTTTTTGAGCTTTATCATAAGTACACAAGCCTGCTGCCATCGCCGGAGAAATTGAAGCAGCCTCGGCGTGGCAATAAAAAAGCGGTTTCCAGAAAGTCGAATTAGGGAGTAAAATAATGCATATACGAAAGGAGGTATACAATGGGTGTTGGTGTCATGGTTGAGTTAAAAGTTGAAGAGCTTGCGAATTCTATTAGGAAGCTGAACAAGACTGATAAGGAAATGCTGCTTCTCTTGTTGTCAGGTGAGGCTAAAGAGATTGTTAGAAGAGTCAAGGATGTTAAGTCGAAAAGGGTCAAACCTCTAACAAGAGAGGAAGCGTTCAGGGATGTCTTATAGGGATACGTATCACCCCAAGGTAAAGTCCGATTTGAAAAAACTGGATAAGCCTGTCGTAAGAGATATCTACAGTAAACATCTTGACGTTTTATTAGACAACCCCTGTTCAGGGGAAGAGCTTTATGGTGATCTTGATGGCGTGTTCAGCTATCATTTCCGGAAGAACAATGTCGATTATCGAATTGCGTATACGGTAGATGCCGAAAAGAAAATTGTCCTTATTGTCATGATCGGTAAACGGGAAAATTTCTATGAAGTGCTCAAGAGAAGATTGTCGCAACAAATTTGAGTAAGAGGCCTTAAAAGATGAAAGATTATAACTACAATGCCGTGATTGAATCTCAGGATGAAGGCGGATTCACAGCTTATTTGCCGAGCCTTCTGGGTTGTGTAACCGAGGGAGAGACATACGAGGAAACAATGAGCAACATCAAAGAGTCTCTGGAGCTTTACCTTGAGACCCTTAAAGAAAGCAATTGCAAAGTCAATACTCCTATACAACACGATTTATAGAATCGAGTCTCAGCATTAAATCGCACTCCGGGTGTACTTTGACATGCTACTGTGACATCTCACCGCAAAAAAACTGACGTTTTAATGAAAAAAGAAAAGAAAATATTCGGCTTTGGTAAAAACGTGACCGTTGCCGGGTTTGTCAGCTTTTTTATGGACATAAGCTCGGAGATGATATACCCCCTTGTCCCTCTTTTTCTCGCAAACACTCTTGGCGTAAACAAGTCTGTTATCGGCCTCATCGAAGGCATTGCCGAGTCAACCGCCAGTCTGCTCAAGGTCTTTTCAGGCTGGTTTTCAGACAGGATAGGAAACCGCAAGTGGCTTATGGCTGCAGGCTATGGCATCTCAACACTGAGCAGGCCCTTTGTCGCCCTTGCAACGGGCTGGCACCAGGTGCTGGGTTCGCGGTTTATAGACCGTTTCGGCAAGGGTGTGCGCACCGCGCCCAGGGATGCGATCATCGCTGAATCGGCTGACAAGGCCTACCTTGGAAGGGCCTTTGGGTTCCATCGCTCAATGGACACCATGGGCGCCGTGGTCGGACCTGCGCTGGCCTTTTTCCTTCTTGGAATTTTCTCCAACGATTATCGCAAGGTCTTCTGGCTCTCGATGATCCCAGGAGTCATTGCGGTGCTGCTGATAATATTTTTCATCAAAGAAAAAAAGAGGGCAGGGGCACGATTTATAGCGCGCGATGGTCAGACAAATCAAACCCCTGCAATTTCAGCCAGGCCGAAACTGACTCTTAAACATTTCGACTGGAGGTTCAGGTTTTTTGTTTTAATCGCAACAGTGTTTGCAGTCGGAAATTCAAGTGATGTGTTCCTGATACTGAGGGCGCAGCAGGTGGGTGTTCCAACGGTCATGATCCCGGTGGTCTATCTGCTGTTCAATCTCATCTATTCACTATCATCCCTTCCAGCGGGCGTGGCGGCTGACCGGTTCGGAAAAAAGAGGGTAATCCTCTCAGGATTTGTGTTGTTTGCAATTCTATATTACGGCTTTGGGGTCGTCTCCAATACAAAGGCGCATCTGGATTCTTTTCGGTTTCTACGGCCTTTTTATGGGTTTGACCGAGGGCATTCAGAAGGCCTTCCTCGCAACCATAATCCCCCAGGATTTCAAGGCGACCGCCTTTGGGGTCTACAACACAATAGCAGGTCTTGCCATGCTGCCGGCAAGTCTTATCGGCGGCTGGCTTTGGGACCATGTATCGCCGGCAGCAACATTTTATTTCGGGGCGATCACAGCGGGTTTGTCAGCGCTTCTCTTTGTTGTCTTTATAGCCGCAGTAAAGAAAGACGAAAAGGAGAGTGCCTAATGGTCGATTATGATATGCCCTGTCCGGCAATTACGTCCCGGTCTTCGGGTCCACTGGTTTTTCGGAGACCTGAAGCGGTAAATACAGACATGTTGATGTCTGGAAATAGATAATTGACATAAGGCCCTGTTCTTGGTATGAATTAATTAGATGCATGAAAATTCACCCTCTGAAAGGTTTCTGAATAAAAGGGAGGTGTGTTATGGGGATAGTGAACTGCTGGGAATTCAAAAAGTGCGGGAGAGAGTTGGGAGGGGATAGGGCTCTTGAACTGGGTGTATGTCCTGCCTCCATGAATACCATACTTGAAGGCGTGCATAACGGCATTAGTGCCGGAAGGGCCTGCTGGGCTGTTGCCGGGACCATGTGCAGCGGAGAGGTCCAGGGATCCTTTGCGCAGAAATACAAGAGACTGCGGGCTGTGCGATTTCTATAATCTGGTCAGGGATGAGGAAGGCGAGAATTTTATCCTGACGATAGACTTGTTGGGGATGATCGGGTAACCCCGCAAAATGCAATGTCTGCGCGCGGATGTGTGAATGGTGAAATGTGAAGGCGAGGGGAGACAGCTTTCCAGCTTGCAAGCCTGCCGGCTGAGAGTTTTGGGAATCGTGAGTGAAGTCAGCGCAGAAATATCAACAGCGCGAGAGATGAGGCCGGGTTTTAGTATTGATAAAGGTTTCAATATTTGAGGCATCTGCGTCGCCGATGTCAGTGAACCGGACGCCGTAACGCTTTTTGAGAGAGGGGCTGTCCGGAGGGGCAGCTGTACGCACAACCTCAGCGCTCAAATTAATCCGCCCGGAGTCCGGTAGTTCGAACGAGCAATTTATTGGATCACCCTCGAAGAGGACCGCTTCAGTGAGGAAGAGCAGGCCTGCTGTGCTCATATTTTCTATTGACCCTGCGAAGGGTTTTCCCATTGCCTTCCCCTCGATCCTGACCTTCAGCGGCATCCTGCAGGTCTTTCTCTGTGTGACGTGGAGCAACTGGTGCGCCTCCTGCAGCAGCACGGCAGTATTGACCGGGCTTGTGACAAACGCATTGGCCCCGCACTGGGTGCATCTCTGAAGGTTTTCCGCGGTTTCAGAACAGACAATAATAATGGACACGCTGCGCAAGGCGTCATCCTGGCGTATCAGCGAACACAGGTCTTCACCGCTCATCCCCGGCAGGTCGAGGTCCGTAATGATGAGGGCCGCTTTTTCAGCCCTGTGAAGATCAAGGATTTCGTTATTCGAAGCTGCCCCGATTGTTATGATGCCGGTCCTGTTAAAAAAGCTCCGGTCCCTTTCGAGAACTGTTTTAAGATCTTCTGCAATAATTACTTTTTTCATAGAGTAGCTTTTTAATATATATCTATGAGAATGCCACTGTAAAGTCTATGAAATCAGCTGGAAGCAATGGCCGACTTCCCCGGTCTTCCCGCGCGGCCTGCCAAGGAGAGAAAACCGGTTCAAACCGGCTGGTAGGGCGACTCCGGTTGACTTGATTTTCAGGAGTGTTTATACTGAACCATGGTTCAGGTGAACAAACGTTCAGGCTTAAAAACAAAAGAGAAAATCCTCACTGCGGCCATGAAGGTCTTTTCAGCCAACGGCTACGAAGGCGCCAGTATCAGGGCCATCGCGAAGACCGCTGGCATCAGTGTCGGCGGCGTGTACCTTTATTTCAGGAACAAGGAAGAACTTTACCTTAACCTGATCAAGGACCGGATCGGGGAACAGGTGCTTACGACAAGGGAGGCAGTCTCATCGGCGGGGTCGCCGGAGGAAGGGCTTAGGACCTTTCTTTCGCTGCATCTCGAATACGGAATTAGAAACAAGGAGCTGATTCTGATAAACATCAGGGAGCATGGCTATGCTTTTGGCAGGGAGATAAAGAGGAAGTTCTTGCGCAGCCAGATTGAGCTGCTGATGAAGGTCCTTGAGGACGGGATCAATGAAGGTGTATTCAGGACCTGCAATACAGAAGAGGCGGCAAGGTTTATTATGGCGGCACTGAGGGGAGTGGTGCTTTCCATGGTACTGGAAGGAGAAAGTGCCATTACGGAAAAAGGTCTCGGTGATCTTATTATCCGGGGGCTCTCAAGGTCTGACACGAAAGCTGTCCTGAAAAGCCCGGCAACAGGAATGCGTAATATTGGTAAGAATTTAAATAGAGAAAATTGACGAACAGGTAAAAGGCGTCAGTTACGGGTTTAAAAAGCCTCCCTTTTACAAGGGGAGGTCTGGAGGGGTATTGGAATATTTGCCAAAACCTCCCCAACCCCTCCTTGCTAAGGAGGGGACTCAAGATGTTATATACCTAGGGAGAATGAGGTTATCTATGAAAAATCAGGATCAAAAGAGTGGCATTGCCATCAGTCTGCGGACCAGCGGACAGGAGGCATATGGAAGGGCCTGGCTGCCGGCATTTTTTTGGCCGGCCTGGGAGTATTTCTTCTCTTCGGATGTTCAGGTAAAAAATCAGAGCAGTCCGGACCGCCTCCTGCGCCGGTGACCGTTGAGACGGCCTCCCGGGAGGACGTTCCTGTGCAGGTGCGCACGATGGGTAATGTCGAGCCCTATACAACTGTGGGCATCAAGGCGCGGATAGACGGTGTCCTGAACAAGGTCCACTTTACCGAGGGGCAGGACGTCCAAAAAGGCGCGCTCCTCTTTACGATAGACCCCCGGCCTTTTGAGGCGGCATTAAGACAGGCTGAGGCCACTCTTGCAAGAGACAGGGCCCAGTTCGAAAATGCAAAAAAGGATGCCGGCCGCTATGCGGAGCTGGCCAGGAAGGGATACGTGTCACAGGAGCAGTATGAGCAGCTCAGGACGAATGCCGATGCGCTTTCAGCTGTGGTCCAGGCTGATCAGGCGCAGGTAGAAAATGCGAAACTCCAGCTCGGATACTGTTCATATCTACGCGCCTGTCAGCGGCCGTGCCGGCGGCCTTCTGCTCCATGAGGGCAATCTCGTCAAGGCTAACGCTGATACGCCTATGGTGGTCATCAACCAGATACAGCCGGTGAATGTAACATTTACCGTGCCTGAGAAGGAACTCCCTGAGATCAGGAAATACATGGCCGAAGGAAAGCTCGGGGTTGAGGCCTTTTTATCGGCGGAAGATAAAAGCCCGGTCAGCGGCAGCCTGAGTTTTATTGACAACGCAGTGGACAAGGCGACCGGGACCATAATGCTGAAGGCCTCTTTCCCGAACCAGGACAGGCGTCTCTGGCCGGGCCAGTTTGTGAATGTGGTCATGACCCTTACGGTCCGGAAGGACGCGACGGTTGTTCCCTCTGCTGCGGTGCAGACCAGTCAGCAGGGCCAGTTTGTTTATGTGGTGAAGGGGGACACGGCCGAGCTTCGTCCGGTTATAGCAGGAATTGAATACGAGGGCGCTGACGGTCATTGAAAAAGGGGTCGCGCCTGATGAGCAGGTGGTCACCGACGGTCAGGTCCGCATTATCCCCGGCGGCAAGATAGCAATAAAACAGCCGCAGGGCCAAAGAGCGAAGAGCAAGGGCAAATAGCAACGAACAGGGAGCGAAAAACATTGGTCAAAACCAGCAGCCTGCAGGCCCCTGCAAAGGACAAGGCAAAATGAATATTTCCCATCTCTTTATAAAACGGCCGATCATGACCAGCCTGGTCATGCTCGCCGTGATGATCTTCGGGATCTTTGCGTACCGCATACTTCCGGTGAATGACCTGCCGAACATCGATTTTCCGTCTATTCAGGTCACTGCCAACCTGCCGGGGGCCAGCCCGGAGACTATGGCCAGCGCGGTGGCAACCCCCCTGGAGCGGCAGTTTTCGACGATCGCGGGCCTGGATTCCATGACCTCGACCAACGGTCAGGGGATATCGGTCATAACCCTCAAATTTGTTCTTGAGCGCAACATCGATGCTGCTGCACAGGATGTCCAGGCAGCCATCTCCAAGTCGGCCCGTCAGCTCCCGCAGGGACATGCCGAGTCCGCCGTCATACCAGAAGGTCAATCCTGCTGACCAGCCGGTCATTTACCTGGCCCTCAACTCGCAGACACTTCCGCTTTCGGATGTGAACGAATATGCCGACACCATTATTTCACCGCGCATCTCCATGATCGACGGCGTGGCCCAGGTGCAGGTCTATGGCTCACAGAAATATGCTGTGAGGGTACAGCTTGACCCGCAGGCCCTGGCAAACCGGAAGATCGGCCTGGATGAGGTTTCAGCCGCCCTCGGAAACTGGAACGTGAACCTGCCTACAGGAGGTCTCCAGGGCGCCAGGCAGGCTTTTACTATCGAGGCAACCGGCCAGCTTTACAATGCCGCGGCGTTCAGGCCGATGATCGTGGCTTATCGCGACGGATCTCCGGTGCGTCTGCAGGACATCGCCAAGGTGACTGACAGCGTGGAGAACGACAAGGTCGCTGCATGGTACAACACAGCAGGCAAGTCGAACCGTGCCATTGTTCTGGCTGTCCAGCGTCAGCCAGGGACCAATACCATCGAGGTGGTCGACAGCATCAAGAAGCAGATCCCCATCTTCCGCAGTCAACTGCCGGCTTCTGTCGAGTTGAACACCCTCTTCGACCGTACGGAAACGATCAGAGCTTCGGTTGCCGACGTCAAGTTCACCCTGCTGCTGACGATCGGGCTGGTCATTATGGTGATCTTCCTGTTCCTGCGGAACCTCTCTGCCACAATCATTCCGAGCCTCGCCCTGCCGCTCTCCATCATCGGCACCTTTGCGGCGATGTACGGTCTTGGTTTCTCGGTGAACAACATTACCCTGATGGCGCTGACCCTGTCGGTCGGCTTTGTGGTGGACGACGCGATTGTCATGCTTGAAAACATCGTCCGTCACATGGAGCACGGCGAGACGCCGATGGAGGCGGCCTTCAGGGGCTCGAAGGAAATCGGTTTTACGATCCTGTCGATGACTATTTCCCTGGTTGCGGTTTTTATCCCGGTCCTTTTTATGGCAGGGATGCTCGGCAGGATGCTCCACGAATTCGCTGTGACCATCACAGTGGCGATACTTATCTCCGGGCTGGTTTCCCTGACGCTCACCCCCATGCTCTCCAGCCGTTTCCTCAGACCCCCTGGTGAGGAGCGGCATGGCCGGCTGTACAACTTTATGGAGCGGTTCTTTGACGGCATGCGCAACCTTTACGAGCGGACGCTCAGACGTGTGCTCAACTACCGCCGCATTACTATCGCCGTGATATTTGTCATGACAGTGGCGACGGTCTGGCTATTTGCCAAGATGCCTACGGGACTGCTCCCTTCCGATGATATAGGAGCGATCTTTGCGATCACCGAAGGGGCACAGGGCGCTTCTTTTGAGGACATGAAACAACACCAGCAGAAACTGGCGGATATAGTGCGTCAGGACCCTGATGTCGAGGCTTTCATGTCGTCGGTCGGCGCAGGAGGCTCGCGGGTGGCATCAAACGGCGGCTTCATGTTCATTAAGCTTAAGCCGCGCAAAGAGCGCAAGCTGAATGCTGACCAGATCATACAGAGACTCCGTCCGAAGGTGATGGGGGTCCCCGGCATTATGATGTTCATGCAGAACCCTCCGCCTATCCGTCTGGAGGCCACACTTTCCAAGGCCCAGTACCAGTTTGTGCTGCAGAGCCCTGATACAGAAGACCTGTACACCAACTCGGCCGCCTTCGAGGCAAAGCTGCGGGGGCTGCCCATGATCCAGGACGTGACCAGCGACCTGCAGATCAAGAACCCCCAGGTCAATCTGGAGATCGACCGCGACAGGGCCGCCAGCCTCGGTATTACCGCCGAGCAGATTGAGGACACCCTCTACTCTGCCTACGGTACCCGTCAGGTCTCGACCATATACTCACCCTCGAACCAGTACATGGTGGTCATGGAACTGGACCCGCAGTACAGACTCGACCCTTCGGCCCTGGGCATGCTTTATGTGCGGTCCAATGCCGGACAGCTGGTGCCGCTCTCTTCCCTGGCGACGCTGAGCAAGGGGTTGGGGCCATTATCCGTGAACCACCTGGGACAGATCACCGCAGTCACCATCTCCTTCAACCTCAAGCCCGGTATTCCGCTCGGTGACGCAGTGGCTGCCGTCGAAAAAGAGGCGAGGACGCTGCCTGCCTCCATCACCACCGGATTTCAGGGCACTGCGCAGGTCTACCAGGCCTCCACCAAAGGGTTGGCTGCTCTCCTGATCCTCGCTATTGTGGTGATCTATATTGTGCTCGGTATCCTGTACGAGAGTTACATCCATCCGCTGACCATCCTCTCCGGTCTGCCGGCGGCCGGCTTTGGCGCCCTTATAACCCTGCTGCTCTTCGGCAAGGACCTGAACCTGTACGCCTTTGTCGGGATCATCATGCTTGTCGGTATCGTGAAAAAGAACGCTATTATGATGATAGACTTTGCCCTGGAGGCCCAGAGGAATGAGGGGAAGGCGCCGATGGATGCGATTTTCGAGGGCGCGATTGTCCGTTTCAGACCGATCATGATGACCACCATGGCGGCCCTTATGGGCACACTGCCGATTGCCATCGGGTTTGGCGCAGGGGCTGATTCACGCCGTTCTCTCGGGCTTGCGGTTGTCGGAGGATTGCTGGTCTCCCAGCTTCTGACACTGTATATCACTCCGGTGGTTTACTACTATATGGACCGGGTCCAGCAGGCGGTGGTGCAGAGGTTCAAGGCATACAAGGACCGCCGCAGGGCAAAAGGGGTACAAGCTTAGGAAAAATTCGTGTACAATACTTAGAGCATACATACGTAATCCGTGAAATCAGGGTTTTGTAAAGGATAAATATTCAGGAGCATTGGAGGATTCTATATTATGAAAAGACTTTCTTTTTTTCTTGCAGTACTCGTCATTGTTTTACCTGCTGTTGTCAGCGCTGAAGAGATTATTAAAAAGGGAGAGGTCCTTACTGTTGAACGGTGCGTGGAGATCGGCCTCAAAATGCATCCCAGTATCTATGCGGCCCAGGGCAATGTAGAGGTGTTTAATGCACAGAAAGGGCCAGGCAGAATCAGGCCTATTACCCTCTGGTGAATGCCTCGGCAGGGTATAGTCGCTTTCAGCCTTCAACGAACACCTCGATGACGACCAGCAGTTCAGTCTCAACTCCGGGTCCGGGGACCCGGCCGTTGATCCGGGTCCGGGCAGGCATCATCTCTGCAGTCCCGGGCCGAGCACCCACTCCTTTTGGGAGTATACAACGGACGTTACTGCTACCATGACGATCTTTGACTTCTGGAGGACAAGGACCCAGGTAAGTATCGCAAAACTCAATGTTGATTCTGCAAAGTCAGACCTTCTGAACACTGAGGACCAGGTGATATTCAACGTCAAGCAGGCCTATTATACTCTGCTGAATGCAAAGCGCAACCTGGAAGTGGCTGGAGATACAGTGACCCAGTTCCAGCAGCATCTGGACCAGGCGAAGGCCTTTTACGAGGTGGGGACCAAACCGAAATTTGACGTGACCAATGCAGAGGTAGACCTGGGAAATGCGCGGCTGGCCAAAATAAAGGCGGAAAACAGTCTGAAGGTAGCCAGGGTGACGCTCAATAACACACTTGGTGTGCCTGACGCCCCTGAATATGAGATCGAAGATAACCTTTCTTTTGTGAAATACAATATCGGTCTCCAGGAGGCAATAAGCAGGGCATATGAAAACCGGCCTGAGCTGAAGTCAATAGCCTTCCAAAAGAAGGCGGCTGAAGAGTCGGTGTGGGTCGCAAAAACAGGTTATTTTCCTGTATTGACCGGTAATGCCGCCTATACATGGGCAGGCCAGCATTTCGACAGCGGCGACGGCTGGAGCACAGGACTGATCGTTTCGGTACCTGTATTCAATGGTTTTCTGACGAAATACCAGGTGTCGGAGGCCAAGGCCAACGTGTCTATTGTGACTGCCAACGAAGAGACGCTCCGGCAAAACGTACTCCTTGAGGTGCAGCAGGCATTTCAGGCCCTCACTGACCTGGAAGAGGGGATCCCTATTGCCGAGCTCGTGGTGAGACAGGCGCAGGAGAATGTTGATATCGCCAATGGCAGGTACGCGGCAGGCGTCGGCAACCCTATAGAGGTGACTGATGCCAACACCGGCCTGAGCAACGCCAGGACCAACCTGAACCAGGCCCTGGCTAACTATAAGATCGCCCGCGCGAGTCTCGAAAAGTCGATGGGAGTCAGGTAAGACCGTGAAAAGTAAAAATGTGAATGGTGAAAAATAAACAGTGAGTAGTAAGTAGTAAAAAGTGAAAAGTACAAAAAGTTCTTCTCTGCTTACTACTAACTACTTACTTTTTTATCGTGGAAATGAATGCTGACCTACAAATTTCGAGACTTTCTCTAAAGGTATTTTCGGATTATGAAAAAAAAATTGATCGCAGGCATCCTCATTCTTTTTATAGCAGGCGTCTCCTTCTTCCTCTACAGTCAGAGGGGCAGGGAAGACAATGCTGTCAGGACTTCGGGTATTGTAGAGGGCATTGAAGTGAACCTTGCGTCAAAGGTCCAGGGACGCATCTCTGAAATATGCTGTAATGAAGGCGATAGCGTCAAACAGGGTCAGGTGGCTGTCAGGCTTGAAAGCAGTGATCTCGAGGCGTCCGTGGAACAGGCTGCGGCAGGCGTTGAGCGCGCAAGGGCGGACATCAGGAACACAGAGGCCGGGATCGAAAACGCAAAGGCCAATCTCAGGAACACAGAGGCCGGGATAAAGAGCGCTGAGGCTGATCTCGAAAAGGCGCGTGTCGAGGCAGAAGAGGCAAAGAAAGAAAGGGACCGCGCTGCCGAGCTTTTCAAAAAAGATTTTGTCTCAAAGTCTTCCTATGACCAGGCAGCTGCAGCTTACGACTCGGCCGTGGCAGCGCAGAGGGCCTCGGCAGCGAAACTTAATGCAGCGTCTGCCGGCAGGAATGCGGCGGCAGCACAGGTTGAGGCGTCAATCAGTCAGTTGAACTCGTCCAAGGCCATGCTGAAGGAGGCAGAGGCCGGCCTTGCCTTCAGCAGATCAAAACTCGCGGACACAACTATTTACTCCCCGGTTTCAGGCACGATCGTATACAAGGCCCTGGAAAAAGGCGAAACCGTAAATCCCGGATCAGTCATCCTTACGATTGTCGAGCTTGACAACCTGTATGTCAGGGCCGACATAGAAGAGACGCTGGTAAGTAATGTTGTGCTGGGCAGCGAGGCCTTGGTGACAGTGGAGTCGATGCCCGGAAAGATATTCAGGGGAAAGGTCTACGAGATAGGCAGGTATGCCGAGTTTGCGACCCAGCGCGACGTGACCCGCGGCAGGCAGGACATCAAGACCTTCAGGGTGAAGATCAAAGTAGATGACAAAGAGGGGATCCTGAAACCGGGCATGACTGTTTCGGTAGAGATACCGAAGAAAAAATAGCCGAACATGCAAAGCAAAAAAGCCATCACGGTTTCAGGCATAACAAAGAAGTTCGGTTCAATCACTGCTGTGGACAATGTGAGTTTCGAGGTTGCGGAAGGTGAATTCTTCGGTTTCCTCGGACCGAACGGAGCAGGAAAGACGACCCTGATCAGGATGCTCACGACCCTCCTTAAACCAACTACCGGCAGCGCTGTTGTGGCCTGCTGCGATGTTGCGAAAGAGCCTTCCGCTGTCAGAAGAGAGATAGGCGTTGTGCCCCAGGCGATGACGAGCGACCTGGACCTTACCGGCTATGAAAATATGGACATCTACGGCCGTTTCTACGCCATCCCTGCGAAAAAAAGAAAGGAGCGGATAAGTTATCTCCTCGAAATGGTAGGCCTGACTTCGAGGGCAAACGACCTTGTTGCGACTTACTCCGGCGGGATGAGGCGCAGGCTTGAGATCGCGCGGGTGCTTGTGCATAAGCCGAAGATACTTTTTCTGGACGAACCAACGATAGGGCTCGACCCTCAATCCAGAAGGGTCGTATGGGGACTGCTCGAAAAGCTGATGCAGGACAATAGCCTGACGATATTCCTCACGACCCATTATATGGAAGAGGCTGAGGCGCTCTGCAACAGGGTGGTCATTATTGACTCAGGAAAGATAATAGCCATCGGGTCTCCGGACGAACTTAAGGCCGGGATACCCGGCAACGACATAGTCTCGCTCTCACTTGACGACGCGGCTGAAGATATCATTGAAAAGATCAGGACCCTCCCGTTTGTGCACAAAGTAGTTGTCGAGGACAATGATATCAGGGTATCTGTCGACAGCGGCGCCAAAAACCTGCCGATGCTTATCGATGAGGCAAGGTCATCCGGTGGCACTGTGCTGTCGGCGACGGTCCATGAACAGTCGCTTGAAGACGTTTTTATCCATTACACCGGAAAGACGATACGGGAAGAGGAGGCAAAGAAGGTGAGCTTCTTTGTCGGCCCCGGAATACCGCAGAAATTGGGAAGATGAGAAAATGTGAATAGTGAATAGTAAAAAGTCAGAAAAGGTTCTTTTCTTCTCACTACTAACTACTAACTACTAACTACTAACTACTTACTTTTTCGGATTATAGAAAAGAGATGACAAAAACATGATACGGCTTTTGGCGGTAATAGAGAGGGACCTGAAGAAATTCAGGAGGAACCCTGTTGTCCTGGCCATGAGCATACTGATGCCGATCATCTATCTCGTGATCCTGGGCAACTCGTTCCAGGGAAAACTCCTGGCCCTGCCGGTGGCGGTTGTGGACCAGGATGCAGGCCCTTTTGCGAGACGTCTCATAGAGAACCTCCACGCGATCGAGGAAGGACCGAAGACGTTTGTGCTGCGGTCTCTGAAAGACCAGCGTGAGGCTGATGAAGGCGTGAAAAAAGGCGTCTACAAGGCTGCGGTCATCATCCCTGCTGATTTCAGCAAGAGGTCTGTTGCAAAGGCCCGGCCCGAAGTCGGCCTCCTGCTGGACAATGTGGACGCGATATCGTCCGAGAACATCAGAAATCTTGTTGCGAGCGCCGCCCGGTCGCTCAATACAGACTATGTGGCGATCAGAGAGGACACCGGTGAGGCGCTTCTCAGGGACATAGACCTTTTCAGCAAGGTGGACTATTATCAGTCGCTCGTCCCCGGCGTGGTGATCATGGCGATCTTCCTGGGGACGCTGACAACAGGGGCCTTCAACCTGGTGATGGACCGTTTTCTCGGCATGGACGAGAGTTATCTGCTTACCCCGCTTTCAAAATCGCACATTGTCGGCGGACTGATCACCAGCGGGCTGACGATCACAACGCTCATCGCTGTCTTTATCTTTACCGTGAGCATGCTGATCACCGGCATCCCCTTTTCGCGGGGCCTGCATCAGTGGGCGTCCATTTTAATTATCATCATCCTCACCACCCTCTGTCTGCTCAGCCTCATGTTCGTTATCCTTGGAAGGGTCGGACATCCGAGGATAGTCGGCATCCTGAGCGGTTTTCTGAACGTCATACTTTTTTTCCCCAGCGGCGCGGTATACCCTATCGCGAGCTTCCCGGGCTGGCTGAAGTCCTTCGCAAAGGTAAACCCCGAGGCCTATGCAGTGGATGCTCTGAAGTCGGTCCTCTTTAAGAACGCCGGTCTTTCCGTCATCTCAGGAGACATCCTGTTTCTCATCTGCTTCACCGCCGTGATGATGACCACGGCGATACTGACCTTTAAAAGGACGATCTGATTTTTTTTAGGCAAGAAGGCAGTTAGCCACAGAGTTCCTTTCCATCTTGATAATTTCTTTTTGGTTATGCTACTCTGCGCAATCTTGAGAAGAGCCATATTATTACAGCGCAATTAATTATTTTCCATCAGAGGAGGGGGCATGAAAATTATCAGCAGGCTACTGCACGATTATCTGCGTCGTGGAGGGAATTATGTTTTGATCTTATTCCTCACTCTTGCAGCAGTGGCGGCATGTCTGCCGCAGGAGGCAACAGCGGCCTGGTCCAGGAGGACGATTGATGGTGGCCTTGTTGAAGACACAGCCATTAAAGTCGATTCGAACGGATATGTCCATATGAGCTTTGTCAAGGGCGGATATCTTATCTACATGAATAACAAGTCCGGCAAATGGGTGAAGACGATCATTGACAATTCGGGCCAGGTAGGCAAATACAATTCAATGGCCGTAGACGGAAGCGGGAAGGTCCATATCAGTTATTACGATGAAGCCAAAAGCGCTTTGAAGTATGCAACTGACAGTACGGGGACCTGGGTGACCGCGATGGTTGATAATTTAGTTGACGTCGGTGAGTATAACGCAATTACCGTGGACAGCGGCGGCAAGGTTCATATCAGTTATCTCGACAGAACCAACACCTCCCTGAAATACGCTACAAACGCAACGGGAACTTGGGTAAAGAGGACGGTTGATAATTCGGCGGAAGTAGGCTGGTATACCTCAATAGCTGCAGACAGTAGCGGCAAGGTCCATATCAGTTATTATGATTGGACCAACGAGGACCTGAAATATGCGACAAACGCCACAGGGGTCTGGGTGAAGAAGAAGGTTGATGGTCCTGGGTACGTAGGTGAGGACACTTCCATAGCGGTAGACAGCGGCGGGAAAGTCCATATAAGTTATTATGCTTCAGGCGGCGGCCTTGAATATGCGACAAACGCCACAGGGCCATGGGTTACAACTGAGGTTGACAATTCAGAGGGCGTAGGCGAGCACACCTCTATTGCCGTAGACAACAGCGGCAAGGTCCATATCAGTTACTTTGACGATTGGCATTACGCCCTTAAATACGCGACAAACGCCGCCGGGACCTGGGTGAAAAAAACGGTCGACAGTTCATCAGGCATCGTGGGCGAGTACACCTCGATAGCCTTGGACAGCGGCGGCAAGATCCATATAAGTTATACTGATTGGGCAGATTCCTCCCTGAAATATGCTACCAATGCCAGCGGGACCTGGGTGAAGAAATCATTTTATAAGTCAGGGGATGTAGGCGCATACACCTCAATAGTGATAGACGGCGGGGGAAAGGTCCATGTCAGTTATTTCGACTTGACCAACGGCGACCTGAAATACGCTACAAATGCCACGGGGACCTGGGTGACGAAAACAGTTGATAATTTGGGGAATGTTGGCGGCTACACCTCAATAGTTGTGGACGGCAGTGGGAAGGCCCATATCAGTTATTATGATTCTACCAACGGCGCATTGAAATATGCTACAAACTCCACCGGGATATGGGCGAAAACAACGCTTGATGATTCAGGAAACGTAGGTTCGCATACTTCGTTAGCCTTAGACAGCGGCGGGAAGGTCCACATCAGTTATTATGATTCTACCAACGGCGACCTGAAATATGCCAACAACTCCACAGGCGTCTGGGTGATGACAACGGTTGATAATTCAGGATACGTAGGTGAATATACCTCAATAGCTGTAGACAGCAAGAGGAAGGCCCATATCAGTTATTTTGATGCCACTAACGGTGCCCTGAAGTACGCGACAAATGCCACGGGGACCTGGGTGGCCAAAACGATTGATAAGTCAGGGATGGCAGGTTTGTGCACCTCGATAGCCGTAGACAGCAACAGGAAGGCCCATATCAGTTATTATGACGCCGATAACGGTGCATTGAAATATGCGACAAACGCCACGGGTGTCTGGGTAAAAACTATTATTGACGATCCAGGAGGTTTGTACACTTCAATAGTGACAGATAGTGGTGGTTATGTCCATATAAGTCATTTTGACCAAATCTACAAAACCCTCAGATATACTACCAATGAGGGAGGGAATTGGGTAAGTACTACGGTTGATCAATCATTAGGATCGTCGGGCGGGTTTACCTCGATGGCTATAGACAGCAAAGATATTATCCATATTAGTTATTTTGATTACAACGAAGGCGCCCTGAAATACGCCATCGGGCCGTAGACGGCCTGCTTCATCCACAATAATTATATGCGGAGCAAAGACGGAGGATTCAAATCCTCCGTTTCTGTTTATGTCAGTCGAAGAGAAAGGCGCGGGACGGAAATTTTGGGTCTCTGCATTGACGACCTGCCTTACTGGTGCTATCCTTTTAATGAAGAATTCCTTAAAGAAAAGGAGCGAACATGCCATTTAATTTTGTATTGCCGGACCTTGGTGAAGGTATAACAGAGGGAGAGATACGCAAGTGGGTAGTGAAAGAGGGCGACGCGTTGAAGAGCATCAGACCGTGCTTGAGATAGAGACTGACAAGGCTGTGGTCGAGGTCCCGTCTCCAAGAAAGGGTAAGGTGCTCGAGATAAAAAAGAAGGAAGGCGAAATAGCACAGGTGGGCGAGACCCTGATGACGGTCGCCATTGGAGGGAGAGGCCCCTGCACCAAAGGCCGAAGCTGAAGAAAAGCCGGCTGCAAAGAAGGAACCTGAGGCCAAGCAGAAAAGCCTGCGGAGAAGAAGCCTGTGGCAGAAGAAAAGAAAGAAGAGCGGCCGAAGTCTGTCTCTGTAGTCGGGGTCCTTCCTGAAGAAGAGGAACTGATAGAAGAAAGAGTTGAAGCCAAGGTTGAGGAAAAAGGAAAAGAGAAGGAAACGCCAGGGGTGATGGCGACCCCGGCAGTAAGGGCTCTGGCCAGGGAACTGGGAGTCAAGTATCGAGACAGTGAAAGGGTCCGGGCCGTCGGGCAGCATTACCGCAGAGGACCTGAAAAAGGCCTCCGGAGGAGGAGTGAAGCCGCCGGCGGAAGACAAGGCCGGGCCTGTAGAGAGGGTGGCCTTAAGAGGATTGCGGAGGACGATTGCGAGGAACCTTATGGTCTCCCAGAGGACGACCGTATCTGTCACCGGCATGGATGAGGCTGATATTACAGAACTCTGGGAACTCAGGGAGAGAGAAAAAAAGGCCCTGCAGGCGAAGGGCATCCATCTGACCTTTCTGCCCTTTTTAATAAAGGCGGTACAGCACAGTCTCGCGGAACACCCGAGGCTGAACGCCTCGGTCGATGAAGAGAGAGAGGAGATCGTCTTAAAGAAGTATTACAACATGGGCGTAGCAGTCGATACGCCCGAGGGTCTGATGGTGCCGGTGATAAAGGATGTCGACAAAAAGACGGTCCTTGAGCTTGCGGAAGAGATACAGGAGCTGAGCAAAAAGGCGCATGAGAGGAAGATAACGCTGGAGGAGCTGAAGGGCAGCACCTTCACGATCACGAACTACGGACACTTCGGAGGGACCTTTGCAACACCGGTCATCAACTATCCTGATGTGGCGATACTCGGAAGCGGGAGGATATCCGAAAAACCCTGGGTGAAGGACGGACAGATCGTCATCAGGAAGATACTGCCGCTATCGCTGACCTTTGACCACAGGGTGACGGACGGCGTCGACGCATCGCTGTTCCTCTCCAAGGTCATGGCCTATCTCGAAGACCCGGCCCTGTTGTTTATCGAGAGTGCATGAGATCCTCTGACCCAGCTATCAGCTTTCAGCGGTCAGCTTTCAGCAGGGAACGCGAAAGAGAGGTCATCATACCTGACCGTCTGTGTGAGGGCTGTTCAAATAGTGTCTTGACTGACAGCTTATCGCTGATTGCTGAACGCTTACTTTTTTCTCAATGAACCCAATAAACTCAATAAACCCAATGAACTGTTTTTTTGACACCCCGGGCCATAGCGCTTATAGGCGCCAGCCACGATGAAACAAAGCTCGGCGGCATTATACTGAAGAACCTTCTTAAATTCAGGGGGAAGGTCTATCCTGTAAACCCGAAGTACCGTGAGATAATGGGCCTGAAGGCCTATCCCTCTGCAGCGGACATTCCCGGAGAATTCGATTTTGCGATAATCATGAGGCCTGCGCCTGAAGTGCCGGGCATTCTGAAAGGACTGAAAGGCAAGACCGGGTGCGCTGTGATCATGAGTTCCGGCTTTGCCGAGGTCGGCGAAGTGGAACTCCAGAACGAGGTGAAGAGGAATAAGCGATGCAGTCAGGCATACGGATACTGGGACCGAATTGCATGGGTTTCTATAATCCGCATCAAAGGCTCGATATTTTTTTTATCTCCCAGGAGAGACTGAAGAGGCCGGGGAAGGGGAACGTTGCTATCGTCTCCCAGAGCGGGGCGATATTGAGCTGTCTTCTCGGAGCAGCCAGAACAGCGCGCACCGGAGTCTCGAAGGTCGTCGGCTATGGCAATGCCATGGACATCGATGAGGCAGAGCTATACGAATATCTTGCCGCTGACAAAGATACTGATGTGGTCGTCTCCTATATAGAGTCTGTGGGTGACGGCAGACGGTTTATCGAGAAGGCAAGAAAGCTGTCGGAGAAGAAGCCGCTGATCATCCTGAAGTCCGGGAAGGGAGAGAGCGGGCAGGCTGCGGCCTTTTCGCATACAGGAAGACTGGCAGGAAGATACGAGGTCTTTCATTCAGTGCTGAGGCGTTTCGGCATCAGGGAGGCGCTGGATTTCGACGGACTGATGGATGCGACAAAGGCGCTGTCCTATCAGCGGGCAGGCCGGGGGGGCCGTGTCTGTATTATAACGAACGGCGGCGGCTCGGGTGTCCTGGCTGCTGATGAGTGCATGAGGCAGGGGTTGGAGGTTTCTGCGCTGCCTTTACATGCCCGGGAGAGGCTCGCAAAGGTGTTCCCTCATTTCTACGGGATAAACAACCCTGTTGATCTCACCGCCCAGGTGAAGGATGACGACTATGCGACTGCCCTGGAAGAACTGAAGGACGATTACGACGGTTTTCTGATCATCGCGCTGCCGAATGTCCTGGGAATAACAGAGGGACCTGGCGGACAAGCTGAAGGCCGCGAAGCTGTCTCTCAACAAACCTCTTGTCTGTCATATTACAGAGGGGAATATTTCAGGGAAGATTGACCGGACTCATCGAACGGGCCCGCATACCTGTCTATCCCTCCCCTGAAAGGGCGGTGAGGGGTTTAAAGGCGCTCCTGGGGTAAGAGAAGAAGATGAAGCCACAATGATTAGAGTCTGTGAAAGATCTTTGTTTCGCATCGGCAAGCATTCCGTCGGTCATCGATATTTGAGCACAGCCGATTCCGAATGGCGCAATGAAGTCTGTTAAGTGCCCATTTATTAAAGCACTGTTAACGACAGGAATACTAGAGATACAGTTTACAGCTAGTTGAAAATCGGTGACTTAGTGATTATTATGAATACGAAAAAATCTCATGGAGGTGGATGTATGAACATTCCGGAATACGTAACAGCTCAGGAAGTCAGGCGGGTTTGCAGGGAACTCGGTATCAGGGACTGGAGCAGACTCAAAAAACCTGCGATAACCAGCAGCGAGGCGACAAGGATCCTTAAGGAATTAGACGCTCAGGGAATGAAGATAGACCTCGAGCAGTTCCGCGCAGGTCTTGAGGTCGAACTGGAACACGGCATCATGTTCAAGGCGTACAACGTCACCAACAACCACCCCATTCTCACCGGCAAGATAGTGCTTGCCCACTTCATGGAGAACCTCGACTACTACAGACGGCTTGAGGTGATGGAGCTTGAGGGCGATCTGTTCAAGGCAATTGCCGGCGGAGACATCGTGAAGGCCCGGAAGTACATGAAGAGACTTGCCGGGGCAAAGACAGGATTGGCAGAGGCGGAAGGCAGACAGCTGAAATAGCGGGTGCCCATAAAATAAGAATTTTGTCATCCTCGGGCTGACCCGGGGATCCAGACTTTTTAAGACAATGGATTCCCGCTTCGCGAGAATGACGGCAAAGAACAAGAATGGCAGTTTGTACGCGGACATTAATAACCGGTGAATCGAAAACGTATGTCTTCAATCTAATCCATATAATTCATAATTTCAGACAACTTACACGGCATAAGGCAGGATATAGATTCGAGCGGATTCTTTTGCCGATATTCCTATGGCACGTATATATGAATTCAAGAGGCAAAAGCCCTCGGAGCGCAGCGAGAATGAGCGAGGATGCTATATCCTGCCTTATTCTCGCCATAGTGTATGAATTATGTTGACTAAACGTGGTTCCGCAGCATTAATTCGACCGGATGCGGATTCAGGTAGTGCTGTCTCCTGAGATAGGGGTCTTCGAATTTTCCTGCGTAATGGTTGATGATTGTTATCGGCACAATCAGAGGGACCAGCCCCCTGTGATAGGTCTCGATAATCCCGATGAGTTCCTGTTTTTCATCAGGAGAAAGCTTCTTTTTGAAATACCCGGCGATATGCTGCAGCACATTAGTGTTTTTCCTGACAGTCGCGATAAGACGCAGACCATCCATCAGGGTCACTGACATATTCCGAATGCAGATCAGAAGGTTTTCTGTTTTTTGCGTCAGCCACCAGGCGGCCGAGGTATGTATAGTGCCGGGTGCTGTGCGAAAGCAGGAGCAGCTTATGGGCTGTATGGAATGACACGAGCCCCTTTATCGAACCGTCTGTTCTTATGTATTCCTGCCATCTCCGGTAGACAAAGACCCTCTCGATAAAGTTTTCCCTCAGTTCAGGGTCATTGAGCCTGCCGTCGTCCTCAACCGGTACAAGAGGAAAATGCTCCATAAATATTTTCGGGAAGATGCCGATTCCCCTCCGGGCCGGCGCTCCGTGAGAATCATAGACCTTTACTCCCGAGAGTCCCGCAACTCGGAGATTTGCTTTTGAAGACAAAGCCGCTGAGGTCTGTCTTCTTAAGCTCTGTCATCTTGTGCGCGGCCCATGCCTTCATGCCATCCGGTGTGATCAATCCCGGATTTTACAGTGACCAGCCGCGGCGCATCCGGAGAGCCTGTCAGATGCATCGCCTCCCGCGGGACCGTAAGTCCGCACTCCACTTCCGGACATACAGGCGTCCAGTCGACAAACCGGCCGAGTGTATCCTTCAGGTAATGGTCGAGCTTGTGCCCGCCGTCATAGCGGACTTTTTCGCCAAGAAGGCAGGAGCTTATTCCAAGCTTAATCTTTTGGTCCATTCCAATTTCTGCGTTGTCCCCATTGATCACATTTCATTCTGTCATAATCTTATTCCTGGATCAATATTCCCGGCTCCGCGCGCCGCGCGGGGTTGGACCAAGCTAACTGATTGTATTTATGACGAAAACCGGGAAAAGTGATATGATTTTCGGGCTTAGAAGTGCATTTTCGTGGTCAAAAAGGGGCTCTTAAGGAGGGTGTAACGTGTCAGTGCCACAATACGCTATGGTTATTTTTTCCAATACAGATTAAAATAACAAACATATGGCACATTGTTTTACCATCAGGATTTCTGACGAGATAGCAAGCGGTACTTAAGCAGGTTGAATCAACTCTTGCACTCCAGCGGGGGCAGTCTTGACGGCGGTACCGAGCGCGGATCTTTTTTCGGCCAGCACTCCCCTGGGACGCATAAAGGGTGAGTACCTCTGTCTTTCTCTTGAAGAGATCAAAGTGACCATAACGGACAAACCTTTTCTGCTGCCGTATGGTACAATCGAGTCCGAGATCAGAAAATACTTCATGCTATGACCTGGTAAAAGGATCGCAAAACAACTGCCGAATATGAAAAAAAAAGCTGTCCCTGCACTCAGTGAAGCAGAAGCAAGATATAAGGCCTTATTCGAACAGTCTCCCGACGGCATCCTGCTGATTGATACTAATGGGGACATACTCGATTTTAACGAAACAGCCCATCTCCAGCTGGGATATTCAAAAGAAGAGTTTGCAAAGCTCTGCATTGCCGATATCGACCCGGTCGAAAGTCATGAAGAGATACAAAGAAAGCTTAACGGGGTTTTGAGCCGGGGCAAAGCCGAACACGAGGTCAGACACAAGACCAAGCAGGGAGAGATAAGGGACGTTCAAGTCATTACCCGGGTATTGACCCTGTCCGGGAAGACCGTCTTCCATACTATCTGGCGTGATATAACAGAGCAGAAAAGGGCCGAAGAAGCTGTCAGGCAGAGTGAAAATATATTCCGGATACTTTTTGACTCTGCTGATGACGCTGTTTTTATCCTCACCCCCGAAGGAAACTTCATCGATACAAACAGGACCGCTCATGAACGCCTCGGATACACACGGGACGAGCTGTTTTCGATGCATGTATCCGAACTCCATTCTCCCCGGTTCAAAGGCGATGTCAGCCGGAAGATAGCTCTTGTCATAGAGCAGGGTCATGCTGTGGTCGATTCAGAGCACGTGAAAAAAGACGGGACGATAATGCCTGTTGAGATAAATGCCAGGTTTATAGATTACAACGGCAAAAAGGCCATTTTCAGCATTATACGCGACATCACCGAACGCAAAGAAGCAGATGAGGCTCTGCTGCTTTTCAGAAACCTGCTGAATCAATCGAATGATGCGATATTCGTCAATGACCCTGCGACAGGCCGTTTCCTGATCGTTAATGATAAGGCATGCAGCAACCTGGGGTACGAAAGAAAAGAACTGCTTAACATGAGGACCCTTGATATTGAAGCTACCTTTCCGGACCAGGCTGTATGGGACGCCCATGTAAAAGAAGTGAAAAGCAAGGGGTCTCTGATACTGGAAGGGAAACATAAACGCACTGACGGGACCATGTTTCCGGTGGAAGTAAACGTGACGTATATGGTCTTAGGGGGAGCAGATTATCATGGTGGCAGTGGCCCGCGACATCACCGAGCGCAAGCAGGCCGAGGACGCACTGCGGGAACGCGAAATGCAGCTTGCCGAGTCCCAGCGCATCGCTCACCTTGGAAGCTGGGAGCACAATCCGCTGACGGGTGACATCTACTGGTCCGACGAGCTTTACCATCTGCTCGGTCTCGATCCCACACAGGACCGGGCCGACTTTGGGACTTTTTTTGCCCGGATCCATCCCGACGACCAGCCTGTCCTGAAGGCGGCCGTAGAGACATGCCTGCGGGAGAAGAAGCCCTTTGACCTGGAGTACCGGTTCGTCATTCCCGGTGAGCCGATCAAGATCATCCACGCCCGCGCCGATCTCGTGCCTGATGCCAAAGGCGAGCTTTCCGTCCTGCGCGGGACCGGGCAGGACATCACAGAACGTAAGCTTGCCGAGGAAAAGATTCGTCAAAGCGAGCAGTTCATACGCAGCATCCTCAACACCGTGGATGAGGCCTTTATCGTTATAGACCGGGACTACCGGATCATTCTGGCCAACAACGCCTACTCTGAACAGGCAAATATGCCCCTTCAGGAAATCATAGGGAAGCACTGTCACGAGATTTCCCACAAAAGCAGCATACCCTGCTTCGAGTCCGGCGAGGAATGCGCTGTCAAGCTCTGCTTCGAGACCGGGGAGCCCCATTCCTGTGTCCACAGGCATCCGGGTAAGGACGGCGGAGCCCTTTACGTGGAAACAAAGGCCTTTCCATTAAAAGATGCATCCGGCAATGTCACCTCAGCGATTGAAGTGATCAATAACATCACCGACAGGCACCTCCTTGAAGAACAGATCCTGCGCACACAGAAGCTGGAGGCGGTCGGTCTCCTGGCCGGCGGAATCGCCCATGATTTCAACAACCTTCTCCAGGGGGTCTTCGGCAATATTTCCATGGCAAAGATGTTTTCAGACAAGGAGGGGAAGGCATACGCCATGCTCGAAGGGGCTGAAGCCGCCCTGTATCAGACTACGAACCTTACCAAGCAGCTCCTTACCTTCTCAAAAGGCGGTGAGCCGGTCAGGAAGGTGATCGCCTTGACGTCCATTATAGACGATGCGGTAAAATTCGCCCTGAGCGGTTCGAATGTCAATTACCTTTCCTGCATAGATGAGGATCTATGGCCGATCGAGGCGGACGAAGGCCAGATAAACCAGGTAATGCATAACATAGTTCTTAACGCTATTGAAGCTACGCCATACGGGGGGGAGATCAGAATGGAAGTGCGAAATGTCTCGATCGACGAAAAAAGCGGTCTGCCGCTTGCTGCGGGTAAATATGTGTTGATTGTTATCAAAGACTCCGGCCTGGGTATTCCTGACAATTACCTGTCCAAAATATTCGACCCATATTTTTCAACCAAGCAGAAAGGCAGCGGACTCGGCCTTGCGACCTCCTACTCGATCATCAAGAGACACGGCGGCACTGATAACGGTGAGTTCGCAACTCGGCAAGGGAAGTACATTTTCCATTTATCTCCCTGCCTCTGAGCAGCAACTTTCGCCCGGGAAGGCTGCTGCACAAAGACCTTTTAAGCGGCAAGGGCAGACTTCTTGTCATGGATGATCAAACTGCTGTCAGAACAGTGGCGGGCTATATGCTGGGAAGTCTGGGGTATGAGGTCGAATTCGCAGAAAACGGGGAACAGGCGGTGGAGATATATTCGGCTGCAAGGGAAATGGGCAGACCCTTTGATGCTGTTATATTGGACTTGACTATCCGCGGCGGCATGGGCGGCAAAGATACTATCAGGACCCTTGCTGAAATAGACCCGGCAGTCAGGGCGGCTGTATCAAGTGGATACTCTGACGATGATACCCTGTCAAATTACAGGGATTTCGGTTTTCAGGCTGTTTTGTCCAAACCGTATCAGATTGAAGAATTAAGCCGTGTACTTCATGAGTTGCTTCTGCAGAGAAAGTCTGTCCTGAAAGATTTCCGTATGACTGACGAAAAATCGAAATTAGTCTACTCTACCGACAGGCTTGTCTCCGGAAAGGAAAGACCTGGCGGAGACAACGCCAAGCCCGCGCTTAATCCTGCTCAGCAGAAGTCTGCTCTCCAGCCGGAATGTGATTGTCCGGCTCGAACGGAAGCAGAGGGGCGGAAAGTCTGTTACAGTAATCGAGGGCCTGCAGATTCCGGAAAAAGACAGGGAGCGCTGCTCAGGCAATTGAAGACAGGCCTGGGCACAGGCGGTACTCTCAAGGACGAGTCTCTTGAAATCCAGGGCGATCACCGCGACGCGCTCATCAGCGCATTGACAAAAATGGGCTACAATCCGAAACGTTCGGGCGGCTGAACAGCTAATTTGGAAAAGACATTTGACCGCAGACAAACGCAGACAACTGCCGACAAAACAATTACTTTTCTGTATTGCATCTTTCATCTGTTAATAGCCTTAAAATATATAATCATAATATTATAAAATTCCTCCTCATTTATTCTGCGCCCGTCTGTGGTTAACGACCGCCTTCTGGTTCAGCCTTTATGCAGGTTTTTGAATTCCTTTTTAAAGTAGCCGAGTGTCAGGTCGTCGTAGATGCAGAATTCTATAAGCTGAAGGCTGTTTCCGGCCTGTTTTTTCAGAAAGGCGACTGATTCTCCCACCAGGATTTTTGCGCACCGGTCTTTCGGAAAACCGAAGATGCCTGAGCTTATCGCAGGCATCGAGACACTCCGGAGGCCTTTTTGTGAGGCGAGGAGGAGACTGTTCAGCACCGCATTTTTCAGTTTGTTCTCCTCATCTCCTTCACCCATCCTCGGACCGACCGCATGTATCACGAATTTTGTCTTCAGTCTCCCGGCTGAGGTGAGCGCTGTATGGCCGACAGGGGTGAAGCCTATTTTGTCGCTCTCGTCCTGGATGATCTGTCCGCCTTTTCTGACGATGGCCCCTGCCACACCGCCGCCGTGCTGGAGATGGGAATTCGCCGCATTGACGATAGCGTCGGTGTCCCTTTCCGTGATGTCCCCCTGGACCAGACGGACTGTCCTGTCTCCGATATTAAGTTCTTCGATAATCTTCATCTCACTGCCCTCACTTTCCGGTTAAAAGAAAGTTAATATGTTCGGCTATCAGTCCTCAGCGGTCAGCTTTCAGCAAGAAAAGGCTGGCAGCGCTATGCCTAACTCGCATGAGTGCTTCGTATTATCCCATTTTCGCTGACAGCTGCTTGCTGACGGCTGAACGCTTACAAAGAAAGTCGCTAGCATGCCAGACCTTATTCCCGGTTTCACCGCCGGGTTCTATGGTAGAATAGCACATAATCATTTTTTGCAAGCGTTCAGCCGTCAGCAATAAGCTATCAGCAAAAAGAATATACGCTACCCTGAGCAAGTTTGGGCCTTAGTCACTCTTTTTTTTGGTTTTTCGCGCTGAAAGCTGACTGCTGAGGGCTGATAGCTAAACTATTTTTCAATGGAGGCTTATATACCGCCGCTTTACGGGAAATTGTCAGGACTCAAGGGAAGTCATATCCATGCGCTCGAAAGGATCTATCGCCGCCGTGTGCATCGGGAACTGATAACCGTCGAACTGGCTAAATACCTTGCCGCTGTTTCAACGGAACTGAACCGGCAGATCGGGGTCATGATCTCAAGGAAAGGTTCTGTTACGCATGTGATTATCGGAGATTCCAAGGGTGTGTTTCTGCCGCCGCTTGAGGATTATCCCCTCGGCAGAAGACCGCTCCGCGGACTCAGGTACATCCATACCCACCTGAATAACGAACCGCTCAACCAGGACGACCTTACAGACCTTGCACTGTTGAGGTTTGATATTATAGCTGCCATCGGGCTGAAGGACGGACAGCCGTCAGCGCTCCATATAGCGCATCTTGACGGACATGATCATAAAAAGCCGTTCAGGGTCCTTCCTCCTGAAGATATTTACGACATACAATTCGATTTTGAAGCCTTCGTAAGAGATTTTGAGCAGGAGGTTGAAAAGACGAGGGCTGTCGAAACCAGCATGCAGGGACATATGCGGGCGGCAGCGTCCGCAAAGGAAAAGGCGATCCTGGTGAGTGTAGCTGTGAAATCCAGGTATGATCAGGAAGATTCAGTTGCTGAATTGCAGGAACTCGCGCTTTCCAGCGATGTCATGGTCCTGGATACGGTCATCCAGAGGCCGAAGGAGATAAACCCCCGGTATCTCATGGGTGAAGGCAAGATCAAGGAACTCGTGATCACCGCCATGAACAGGGGCGCGACCCTGCTGATCTTCGACCAGGACCTTTCTCCGTCGCAGATAAAGGCGATAGGCGAGATCACTGAATTGAAGGTCATCGACCGTTCTCAGCTTATCCTGGATATATTTGCGAGACGCGCCCACAGCAGGGACGGCAAGGTCCAGGTGGAGCTTGCGCAGCTGAAGTACCGGCTGCCGAGGCTGACCGGCAAGGGTACGGCCATGTCGAGGCTGATGGGCGGGATCGGCGGGAGAGGCCCCGGTGAGATGAAGCTCGAGATCGACAGACGGCGTGTCAGGGACAGGATCAACCTGCTTGAGAAGGAATTGAAGCTGCTGGGTGAGGCCAGGAGACAGAGAAAAGCGCGGCGCGTCGCAAAGGAGATCCCGATAGTCTCGATCATCGGGTATACAAACGCGGGGAAATCCACTCTGCTGAACGCAATGACCAGAAGCGAGACCTTTGTAGAGGACAAATTATTTGCGACGCTGGATACGGCCAGCAGACGGCTGCGGTTCCCGAGGGAGCGGGAGGTGGTCATCACCGACACTGTCGGCTTCATCAGGGACCTGCCGAAGGACCTTATGACCGCATTCAGGGCGACCCTTGAAGAACTCGAAGACGCCGACCTTCTCCTCCATGTTGTCGATGCCTCCAGTCCGAGGTTCGAACAGCATATCGCATCAGTGGAAAAGGTCCTCTCGGACCTGAATCTTCTGGATAAAAAAAGGCTGCTGGTATTCAACAAGACAGACAGGCTGAGCGCCGAAGAGGCGGGGACCCTCGCGGAGCGTTTTCATGCGATTCCCATCTCTGCCCGGAACAAAAAAACCTTTGGACCCCTGCTTGCAGCCATGGAGAAGGACCTCTTTGATGGAAAATTAGCAGAAGCAAAGGTATAATAACGGTCATTACGTGTAAGAGAGTTGGTGGATAGACTGAATGTAGAAGGTGTTTCAGACAAATGTGATTGAGCCACAGGGCTTCGGTCATTTGAGATGGCTGACTGGAACTCTAGCAAGGATTCCCGACTTGCTATCGCCTTGCAGTACTGTACAGGCACTCTTCGCTGCGGCTGAACACTCTGAGCGTTAATTACCATTACATAATGAGACAGTCGCTAAGGAGGTAATAGTGGAATTTGCGCCTAAATGGATCGCCTGGGAGATAACGCGGAGATGTAATCTGCGGTGTGTTCACTGTCGTTCTTCTTCGGAACTCGAAGCAAAGGGACATCCTGATTTTCCGCTTGAAGAGGCCTTCAGGGTCATCGATGATATTGTAAGCTATGCACAGCCTGTCGTTGTTCTTTCCGGGGGCGAGCCGCTCCTGAGAAAGGATGTTTTTGAAATAGCGAGATACGGCACTGATAAGGGCCTGAGGATGTGTCTGGCGACGAACGGCACCCTTGTTACTGATGAGATATGCGAAAACATAAAAGCCTCGGGCCTCAGGATAGTCTCTCTCAGCCTTGACGGCTCAAACTCTGCGGTCCATGATGACTTCAGAAACCAGAAGGGCGCGTTTGACGGCACGATAAACGCTGCAAGACTCTTTAAAAAACACGGTATTGAATTCATCATAAATTCATCCTTCACAAAGAGAAACCAGGAAGAGATCCCGAAGATATACAAACTTGCCAAGGAACTCGGCGCTACAGCGTGGTATATGTTCATGATCGTGCCGACAGGCAGGGGCGAAGATATCATGAAGGAGCTGATCTCAAAGGAGGACTACGACAAGATCCTCGACTGGCATTATGATATGGAAAAGGAAGAGGACCTTATGCTCGTGAGGCCGACCTGCGCTCCCCATTATTACCGGGTGGTGCTGCAGCGGTCGAAGGCGGACAAGGAGACCTTCAAGAAGCGCACCCTGAAATTTTCGACCGGCGGATCAAAGGGCTGTCTTGCCGGCCAGTTGATATGCCTTATCGATGTTGACGGCAATGTCCAGCCCTGCAGTTATTTCCCCAAGTTTGCGGGGAATGTGAGGCAGCAGTCGTTTAAGGACATATGGGAGAATTCCCAGTTGTTTAAGGACCTGAGGGATTTTAAGAGTTACAAGGGCAAGTGCGGCTCCTGTGAGTATGTGAATGTCTGCGGGGGGTGCAGGGCAAGGGCATACTCCATGTACGGCGATTATATGGAAGAAGAACCATTTTGCAGTTATATACCAAAAAAATCAGGAAAGGTGAAAAAATGAACGATACATTTCTAAGGGCATGTCGGGGAGAGAAAGTCGATTATACGCCGGTCTGGCTTATGCGTCAGGCAGGCAGGTACCTGAAGGAATATCAGGAAGTCCGCTCAAAGGTCGATTTTCTGACGCTCTGCAAGACGCCTGAACTGGCGGCCAAAGTGACGCTGCAGCCTGTCGATATCCTCGGGGTGGATGCCGCTATACTCTTTTCAGATATCCTCATCGCTGTCGAGGCGATGGGCATGCATCTTGAGTTTTCCGACAAAAAGGGGCCGATACTGGGCGAGCCGGCAAGGACCAAGGCCGCGGTTGACAAACTGGTCATACCCGACACTGAAGACAGCATGCCTTTTGTGCTGGAAACGATAAAGATCCTGAGGCGCGAGCTTGCGGACAAGGTGCCGCTGATAGGTTTCTCCGGAGCGCCTTTTACCCTTGCTACATACATTATCGAAGGGGGAAGCTCCAAGAATTTCAGCCATACAAAAAAAATGATGTACCAGAACCCCGGACTTTTTAATGCGCTGCTCGAAAAAATTACCCTGACGGTCATTGATTATCTGTCGGCCCAGATCAAGGCCGGCGCCCAGGCTGTCCAGATCTTTGATTCATGGGCAGGCATACTGTCGCCCTATGATTATGCAAAGGTGATCTTTCCGCATGTGAAGACCGCGATCAAGGCCCTTAAGAAGCTGGACGTCCCTGTCATCTATTTTGCAAACGATTGTCCCGGGCTGCTCGAGATCGTGAAGAAGTCCGGCGCCGATGTCATCGGCATTGACTGGAGAATTGATATGGCGCTTGCGGTAAAAAGGCTCGGCAAGAAGGCTGTTATCCAGGGCAATCTCGACCCCTGTGTGCTCTTCGGTTCAAAGGAATATATCGGGGAGAGGGTGCAGGAGATCCTCGGCAAGGCGCACACGGCCCATGGACATATCTTCAACCTCGGACACGGCATCCTGCCGGAGACGCCGGTTGAAAGCGCGATCGCGATGGTGGAGGCAGTGCACAAGTACGGGAGGAACGACTAGGCATAAAGATATAGCTGACGCGTGTTGCTCTGATAAGTATTAAAATAAAAAGTCAGACAGGTGGTTGATGTGCTTTTCAATATTTTTAAAGGTTATCAAGACTGACTTTGAAAGATAAAACAAGCAGACCAACCGGTGTGCTGCTCCTGAATCTCGGAGGGCCTGACTCTTTGCGGGCTGTGAAACCCTTTCTCTTCAATCTTTTTTCCGACAGGGAGATCATCAGGCTCGGCCCTTCCTTTCTGCAAAAACCGATCGCATGGCTCATCTCATCCCTCAGAGGAGGGAAGACCGAGAAATTCTACGGCCTGATAGGCGGAAAATCCCCGATTTGCGACATCACCTTTGCCCAGGCAAAGGCCCTTGAGGAGGCCTGAATAAGTCGGGGGACAAGGGGCAAGGGGCAGGGGGCAGGGAGTCAGCGGTAAAGGTTTATGTGGCGATGCGCTACTGGCACCCTTTAATAGAAGACGTTATTCCTGAAATCTTTAAAGACGGCGTCAGGAGGCTTATCGTCCTCAGTCTTTATCCGCAGTATTCCGTTGCAACTACGGGTTCAACGCTTAAAAAATTAGGTGAAGTCATCTCGAAATATCCGCTGGAGATATTCAGTATTCAATCATGGTATGACAATCAGTTATACATAGATGCGCTCGTGGATGAGATTAAGAAAGGTCTCGAGGCTTTTAAAGAAAGTAACGAGTCACGCCTAATGGGTAAAGAGTTAAAGACATAAGAGACTCGAAATCAAACTCGACACTCAACACTCACACTCATCACTTCCTGAGGTGCACGTGCTTTTCAGCGCGCATAGCCTTCCGGTAAAATTTATCGAGGAGGGAGACCCTTATGCCGATCAGATAAAGGCCACGATCAAAGAGATTGTCAATAAAATCGATATACAGTGGTCACTTTCATACCAGTCGAAGAGCGGCCCGGTGCAGTGGCTTGAACCTTCCACTGAAAAGATGCTGGAGGAACTCGCGGAGAAGGGGACCAGGAACCTTCTTGTGGTCCCGATAAGCTTTGTCTCTGATCATATCGAAACATTGTATGAAATTGATATATTATACAAAGGGATGGCTGAGAAACTGGGCATGAGACTGGAAAGGGTAAGATCACTGAATACCTCACCGCTTTTTATTTCCGCCTTGCAGCAGATTGTTGTTAAGGGAATGAAGGAGGCTGGATGGCCAGAATAGCGATAATCGGCGGCGGGATATCAGGCTTGTCTTTAGCGTATTTTCTGCTCGAAAAAGACCCTGATCTGGATATAACTGTCCTTGAATCAGAACAAAGACCCGGGGGCAAGATATGGACTGAAAAGACCGGGGGGTTTTTATGCGAGGGCGGAGTAAACGGTTTTCTGGACAACAAACCCAGGACCCTTGAGCTGTCTCAAAAAGGTCTCCCTGAAGCCGTTAAGGAGCAACGATGCGTCAAGGAAAAGATTTATCTTTTCCGGGGGCAGGCTGCACAGGCTTCCCGAGTCGCCTCCGGCCTTTCTTGGCTCCGGTCTGATGAGTCTGTATGGAAAACTCCGTTTAATGGCGGAACTGGTCATACCGGGGAATGCCAGGGAAGAGGAGACCCTTGCAGCCTTTGCAAGGAGACGGCTGGGCAAAGATGCCTATGAGAAGCTCATAGACCCGATGGCCTCAGGGATCTATGCAGGCAACCCTGAAACCTTGAGCCTGAGGGCCTGCTTTCCGAAGGTCTATGACCTCGAAGTCCGCTACGGGGGGCTGATAAGAGGCATGATCAGCTTACAGAGGGAAAAGAAGAAAAAAGGCAGCGCTGAAAAGGTCGGGGCCGGCCCGGGCGGCACGCTCACTTCTTTTTATGACGGTATGGGGGAGCTGGTAAACGCCATAAGGGACTTCCTTGGAGCAAAGACTGAGGCTTGGCGCCAGGGTAACGGGAATTGACAGAAAAGGCAGGGGGTATTCGCTTTTTTTTGCTGATGGTTCAAGTATGGATGCTGATATTGTGGTGTCGGCCTCTCCGGCTTACGCTGTATCGGCGATGCTCAGGGACATGGACAGACCGCTGTCTAATCTTTAGCCGAAATACCCTATCCCTCTCTCTCTGTGGTATGTTTGGGTTACCGGAAGGAAAAGATCTCATCTCCGGTTGACGCCTTCGGTTTTTTGATACCGTCGACGGAAAAGAGAAAAATCCTCGGCACGCTCTACGATTCCAGTATCTTTCCGAACAGGGCCCCGGAAGGCTACGTGCTGCTGCGGAGCATGGTGGGCGGAGCGCGCGCTTCTGATCTTGCGCGGGAAAATGAGACGAAGCTTGTTGATCTTGTCAAAGGCGAACTGGCGGCTGTTATGGATATCAGGTCAGACCCGGATTTTGTGAGAGTATTCAGGCATGAGATGGCCATTCCGCAGTATACGGTAGGCCACCTCGAACGTTTGAGGAATATCGATATTATACTTCAGAAATATCAGGGACTGTATCTGACCGGGAATGCATACAGGGGCATAGGGGTAAATGATTGCATCGAAAATTCGTCCAGGCTTGCAGAAAAGATCATTGAGGAATCTTGAGGAAACAGGTAATATTATAGTTATGGTTCAGACACTTTTGAGTTGCCTTTAAAGGAGGAGACTTTTCATGAAGTTAATGCGCTGTTTTTTTGTGGTCCTGTGCCTGGGATTTCTCATTCAAAATGTATCGGCTGAAGCCAAGGAAAAAAAATTTACCAAAGGAGAGTTGGCAAAGATGGCAGAGACGAAGGCGGTCATTGAGACAAAATTCGGCAATATCGAGGTGAAATTTTTTCCTGATATAGCCCCTAATCATGTGAATAATTTTATTGAACTTGCAAAAAAAGGTTTTTATGACGGCACTACCTTCCACCGCGTTATTCCGGGCTTCATGATCCAGGGCGGGGACCCGAACTCAAAAAACCCTGACAAATCGCAGCACGGCATGGGCGGGCCGGGGTATACTGTAAAGGCTGAGTTTAACAGTAAGCCCCATAAGAGGGGCATACTTTCGATGGCAAGGTCTGCCAATCCGGACAGCGCAGGCTCTCAATTCTTTATCTGTGTTGCGGACGCCCCTTCTCTTGACAGGCAGTATACGGTCTTCGGGGAAGTAGTATCAGGGATGGACGTTGTGGACAAGATCGTAAGCCAGCCGAGAGACAGGAGGGACAACCCCAACGAGAGGATAGAGATGAAGGTAAAAATCACTCGAGAAATAGGAGGAGGAAGCCTTGAAAGAACAAGAAATTAGAGAAAGACTGCTGAAAGAAAAAGAAGAGTTCAGAAAAGTAAGCGAGGAGCACCACAAACTGGACACCCTGCTGGCAGAGATTGATCGAAAAGTGTATCTCACTCCTGAAGAAGAAATAGAAAGAAAAAAATTGCAGAAGCAGAAACTGCTGAAAAAAGACATGATGGCTGAAATGATACGGGAGTTTAAACAGACCGTCCATTAAGAGATAACAGTCCGGACAGGCGATGCGCTGAAGCGGAAAAAGTCAGGCGGATTTTTCTGCTGCCTGTTTCCCTGTAGTTCTCATTTGCGCGTGTATACAAGAGGGGGTTTATTGCATGAAAAGCAAGATCATAAAAGAAGGAATTGAACGTCTTCCGCACCGGGCGCTGCTTTATGCCACCGGCATCCCGAAGTCAGAGATGGGAAAGCCGTTTATCGGCGTGGCGACGAGTTTTACAGACCTTATCCCGGGGCATATAGGTATGAGAGATCTGGAGCGGTTTATAGAAAAAGGGGTCCATACGGGGGGCGGTTATCCCTTCTTTTTCGGTATCCCCGGCATCTGCGACGGGATAGCTATGGGACACAGCGGCATGCACTATTCGCTCGCCTCGCGCGAACTGATTGCCGATATGGTTGAGACTGTTGCCGAGGCGCATCAGCTTGATGGTCTTGTCCTGCTGACGAACTGCGACAAGATCACTCCCGGCATGCTCATGGCCGCCGGGAGGCTGAATGTCCCTTCCATCGTAGTTACTGCCGGTCCGATGTTCTCCGGTCATTACAAAGGCAGGAGACTTAATCTTACGAGTGATACGTTCGAGGCCGTGGGAAAATTCAAGAAGGGTCTTATAAAAAGGGAAGAACTGGATGCGCTTGAAATGTGCGCCTGTCCCGGCGCCGGTTCATGTCAGGGCATGTATACGGCGAACACCATGGCCTGTGTTACCGAGGCCCTTGGGATGAGTCTGGAGGGCTGTGCTACTGCCCTCGCTGTATCGGCCAAGAAGAGGAGGATCGCGTTTGAGAGCGGCAGGCGGGTCGTCGAGTCTGGTAAAGAAGAATATCACTCCCCGGAAGATCATGAATATGAAGGCCTTTGAAAATGCCATCATGGTCGACCTTGCCCTGGGAGGGTCCACCAATACGGTCCTTCATATCCCTGCGATAGCGAATGACGCCGGAATTAAACTGCCGCTTGAGACCTTTGACAGGCTGGCAAAGACGACCCCTCATATCGTCAATATGCTCCCGGGCGGTCCGAATTATATGGAAGATCTGGACTATGCCGGAGGAATCCCTGCGGTCTTGAAAAGATTAAAGCCGAAGCTGAAGAACAATATAACGGTCAGCGGGAAGAGCATAACGCAGATAGCCGGATCAGCTGAAATTTTCGACGATGACGTTATAAGAACTCTCCAGAAGGCACATCACAAAGAGGGCGGCATTGCCATCATGAGAGGCAATCTTGCCCCCGGAGGGGCTGTAGTCAAGCAATCCGCGGTCAGTAAGGAAATGATGGTGTTCGAGGGCACTGCCATAGTATTTAATTCCGAAGAAGACGCCATGAAGGCCATTATCTCAGGGAAGGTAAAGCCCGGCAATGTAGTTGTAATACGGTATGAAGGCCCTAAGGGCGGCCCTGGCATGAGAGAGATGCTTTCTCCTACCTCGGCGATAGCGGGTATGGGTCTGAGTCAATCCGTGGCCCTTCTTACAGACGGCAGGTTTTCGGGGGGTACAAGAGGGCCCTGCATCGGGCATATTTCGCCGGAGGCGATGGAAGGCGGTCCCCTTGCTATTGTCAGGAACGGAGATATTATCAGGATCGATATACCCGGGAGAAAGCTGAATGTCGCGCTCACGGACCAGGAGATAAAACAGAGATTGCAGACCTGGAAGAAGCCTGCCCCCAAAATAAATAAGGGGTATCTTGCCAGGTATGCGAGGTTTGTGAGTTCAGCGGATGAAGGCGCGATAATGAAATAGTCGCAGTTGCTTAACGCTGGGAAAGAGTCCGGTTCGCGCAAAGACGCGAGGCCGTAAAGAATGGCAGGTTTGTTGTTTTAGAGCTTGCGAATTGTTTTTTTCTCTGCTGAAATATCAGCCTTATATACAGTATGAGTAGTTTAACTGTCAGAAAGATAAACCACAAAGGGCCGAGAGGCGAGGCAGCTTCCGTTTAATGATGTCGTACTTCTCTGCGCCCTCTGTGGTGAAATGTATCTTTCTATATGCTAAAATAGCAAAAAATCGGACCGGGGCTGCATATGCGGGTCCTGAAGGAGTGGAGAAGACATGAAAATGACCGGCGCAGAAATTTTGATAGAGTCGCTGAAAAAAGAAGGCGTAAAACATATTTTCGGATACCCGGGCGGAGTTGTGCTGAATATATTCGATCATCTGCATGATGAAAAAGACCTTCACCTGATCCTGACAAGGCACGAGCAGGGGGCGGTCCATGCTGCGGATGGTTATGCGAGGGCGACCGGAAAAGCGGGCGTTGTTCTGGTCACTTCAGGCCCCGGCGCCACTAACACGGTCACCGGCATAGCCACGGCCTATATGGATTCCATACCGCTTGTGATAATCACAGGACAGGTCCCTACCATGCTTATAGGCAACGATGCGTTTCAGGAGGCCGACATCATCGGCATTACGAGGCCCTGCACAAAATACAACATCCTTGTTAAGGACGTCAAAGACCTCGCCTATACTATCAAAGAGGCCTTTTACATAGCTACGACAGGACGGCCGGGTCCTGTGCTTATCGATATTCCGAAAGACGTTACCACAGGGAAGGCTGAATTTGTCTGGCCTGAGAGTATTAAATTAAGGAGCTATAACCCGACGTATGAAGGGAACAAGTACATGATCACCCAGGCCGCGCATATGATTGCAAAGGCCAAGAAACCTGTGATCATTGCGGGCGGCGGGGTGATCCTGTCCGGCGCTTCAAAGGAATTGAAGGAACTCGCTGAATATACTGATGTGCCTGTTACCATGACGCTTATGGGGCTCGGAGGTTTTCCCGGGTCTCACAAACTCTCCCTCGGGATGCCGGGGATGCATGGCACCTATTATGCGAACAAGTCTATACAGGAGTCAGACCTTCTTGTCGCAATCGGGATGCGTTTTGACGACAGGGTGACAGGGAAGATAAGCGCCTTTGCGCCCAATGCGAAGATTGTCCATATCGATATAGACCCGACCTCGATCCGGAAGAATGTCCGGGTCGATGTTCCTATTGTCGGTGATGTCAAAAAGGTCCTGACCACTCTGAACAAGGTACTGAAAGAAGAGGTGCAGGAAACCTGGCATGAGGTCAGAAAGGCCTGGCTGAAACAGATCGCAGCCTGGAAGGCCGAGAGGCCTCTCACCTATGACAGGGACACGGATATCATCAAACCCCAGTATGTTATCGAAAAAATATACGAGCTTACAAAGGGTGATGCGATAATCGCTACAGAGGTCGGACAGAACCAGATGTGGGCCTGCCAGTTCTATAAATATGACAAGCCCAGAACGTGGCTTTCATCCGGAGGCCTCGGCACCATGGGATATGGCCTGCCTGCTGCGATAGGGGCCCAGCTGGCCTTTCCGAACAAGCTCGTTATCGACATAGCCGGTGACGGCAGCATCCAGATGAACATACAGGAGCTTGCAACTGCTGTTATCAACAAACTTCCGGTGAAGGTCGCGATACTGAACAACGGTTTTCTCGGGATGGTGAGGCAATGGCAGGAGCTTTTCTTTCAGGAAAGATATGCCCATACAAGACTTGATGCCAGCGTTGACTTTGTAAAGATCGCAGAGGCCTATAACGCGGTCGGCTTGCGGGCCACAAAACGTTCCGAGGTCGAACCTGTTTTAAAAGAGGCCTTCAGCATTAAAAGGCCGGTATTTATGGACTTTGCCATAGACTGGCAGGAAAAGGTCTACCCCATGGTGCCGGCAGGGGCGGCGATCGATGAGATGCTTTTTCTGGAAGAGAAGAAAAAAACAGAGAAGAAACTCAAGGCAGTCAAATAATACAGTGATGAGTGATGAGTAATGGGTGATAAGTGAAGGACACTTAGAGGTCCTGTCATTACCCATCACTCATTACTCATCACTCATCACGAACAAAAAGAGGAGAGCTATGAGACATACAATATCAGTGCTTGTTGAAAATAAATTCGGTGTGCTTTCCAGGATTTCAGGATCTGTTCAGCGGCAGAGGATATAATATTGAAAGCCTTTCCGTGGGAGAGACAGTAGATCCCAATATTTCGGTAATGACCATTGTTACGAGCGGTGATGACTGGATAATCGAACAGATAAATAAACAATTGAATAAGCTTGTGGACGTGATTAAGGTCGTGGACATGACCGAACTTGACCATGTCGAACGGGAAATGGTCCTGATAAAAGTTGCTCCCCGCTCCGAAGACAAGGCAGAGGTCTTGAGGCTTACCGAGATATTCCGGGGCAGGGTGGTTGACTCGAGCCAGAAAACCTATACTGTAGAGATCACCGGGGACGAAAAGAAGATTGCCGCGATACTGGAGCTTTTAAGACCTATGGGCATCAAGGAATTTGTGAGAAGCGGAAAGATCGCAATAGCCCGGGAAGGGACCAAAAAGCAGCAGTAGTTTTTTCCTGGTCCGTTGGCGTCAGGTGCCTCAACCCGGGTCTCTGCGCTTCTGCTGTATGTTTCTTTAAGAAGGTTTTTTCAACTGATTTGTGAAAGTATTTGGCACTAATATTCTTTCTATAATTCCCCCGGCATGGTAAATTGTATAGAGCGGCGATGTATTTAATTTTTTTCTCTGAAAGGAATGCATATGGGTCTTCAGGAAAATATCAGGCGGATAGTTGCAGGGAAATGCGGGGACCCTTTTTCGATCCTCGGCATGCATCTGAGGAAAGAGAAACACGAAAAAGGGGTTGAGGTCCGGGCATTTTTGCCGGAAGCCGAATCAGCCTGGATCGTTGATGATGAAACCGGGAGGGAATATCCCATGGAGAAGATCCATAAACAGGGGTTCTATCTCCTGAGACTGGACAGGGAAAAGGTTTTCCCCTATCATATTAAAATGAGATCTCCTGAGGGCCGGACGTCATCAGTGAAAGACCCCTATGCCTTCGGACGTATACTGACTGATTTCGACCTGCACCTGATGGGGGAGGGCAGTCATTACAATAAATACGAGAAATTGGGCGCTCATGTTATTGAGATCGACGGTGTCAGAGGTGTTCATTTCGCTGTATGGGCGCCGAACGCTTCAAGTGTCAGCGTTATCGGAGATTTCAACCAATGGGACAACAGAAGGCACCAGATGCGTTCCCTGGGGCTGTCAGGCATATGGGAGATCTTTGTGCCTGGTCTGGGCAACGGAGAGGTCTATAAATTTTACATAAAGTCCAGATATAACGGCTATGAAGCCGAAAAATCCGACCCCTACGGTTTTGCTTTCGAATACAGACCGAAGAGCGCTTCAATAGTATGCGACATAGACAGTTACAGCTGGGGTGATGAGGAATGGATGAAAAGGCGCACCCAGACCAACTGGCTGGAGTCTCCTGTATCGATATACGAGGCCCATCTCGGATCATGGATGCGGGTGCCGGAGGAAGACAACAGGTTTCTTACATACACTGAACTCGCTGATACCCTCGTAGAGTATGTAAAGCAGATGGGTTATACGCATATAGAACTTCTGCCTGTGGCCGAACATCCGCTTGATGCGTCCTGGGGATATCAGACCATCGGTTATTTTGCGGCCACAAGCAGGTTCGGCACCCCCGAGGACTTTATGTACTTTGTCGATGTCTGTCATCGCAACAACATAGGCATCATACTCGACTGGTCTCCTGCGCATTTCCCGAAAGACGGGCATGGTCTTGGCTTTTTTTGACGGTACTGCGCTGTACGAACATCAGGACCCGCGCAAGGGGGAACACAAGGAGTGGGGGACTTTGATCTTTAACTACGGCAGGAACGAGGTCAGGAATTTCCTTATATCCAACGCGCTCTTCTGGCTTGAAAAATATCATATTGACGGCCTGCGGGTGGATGCGGTGGCGTCCATGCTGTATCTTGATTATTCCAGAAACGAGGGAGAATGGGTCCCGAATATATACGGCGGCCGTGAAAATCTGGAGGCGATCGATTTCATAAAGAAATTCAACGAGATCACTCATCAGTATTTTCCGGGAATACTGACGATAGCCGAGGAGTCCACGGCATGGCCGGGTGTGACAAGACCTGTTTATCTCGGCGGACTGGGTTTTGATATGAAATGGAATATGGGCTGGATGCATGACATGCTCGAATATATATCAAAGGACCCTGTCCACAGGAAATATCATCAGAACAATCTCACCTTCGGACTTTTGTATGCCTTTACTGAAAACTTTGTGCTGGTGCTCTCACATGATGAGGTTGTCTACGGGAAAAGGTCCATGCTGAGCAAGATGCCCGGTGACATGTGGCAGAAGTTCGCCAACCTGAGGCTTTTTTACGGGTATATGTACGGCCAGCCGGGGAAAAAGCTGAACTTTATGGGCGGAGAGATAGGCCAGTGGGATGAGTGGAATTTTGAACAGAGCGTCGACTGGCATCTCACCAGTCACAGGCAGCATAACAGGCTCCAGAAATATGTCCGCGACCTTAACAGGATCTATTCTTCCGAGCCTGCCTTGCACGAAGTGGACTTTGATTATCAGGGCTTTGACTGGATAGACTTCCGCGATTCCGAAGACAGCATAATATCATTTATCAGATATGCCAGGAATAAAGACGATTATCTTGTTGTCGTATGCAATTTCACTCCTGTCCCGAGGTTTGCGTACAGGATCGGCGTGCCTGAAAGATGTTATTTCAGGGAGATATTGAACAGCGATTCGCGCGAATACTGGGGAAGCAACCTCGGAAACGCCGGAGGTGTGCAGGGAGAAGACACCCCCTGGCACGGGAAGCCCTGTTCTATCAATATAATTATTCCTCCGCTTGCTGTCCTCTATTTTAAACCAGCCAGATAACCCGTGAGAGTAAGTGAATGGTGAGTAGCGAGTCACCCTCTCCCTTTTGGAGGGGAGAGGGTGATTGAATCAACGGAAAGCAGAATTACGAGATTTTTTCTTTCAGCTTTTTTGCATAGTCTGAGGCATAGTCCCGAACGTCGTCTGCTGCATCCAGTATCTGCTTCCTGGTCTTTCTGCCTGTCTGAGGGGCGAGCAATAGAGCAACGCCGGCGCCGATTATGCCCCCTATCAGGAAGGAAATGAGTACGGTCCCCGTATGGTTGTCATCGTCTTGAAACATGTGGGCCTCCTTTCGTATTTGTTATCAGGCTATCACGCATATGACCAAAAATCAAGGACGGAGTGGAGCAGGCAAAAAGGAAACTTTCAAAGAACTCCGGAAATCTGTTATTCTAAATTGTGGTTGATCGCGCAAAGGATTAAGTTGGCAAAGAACAACAAGGACTTGTAATGGAGATGTAATCCACCGTTAGGGTGAACAAGCCTTTTCTCGAGATCCGTGATTTCTTCTGTGTTCTCCGCAAACTTTGGGGTTAACTGCTTTGTTTAGGTATATATCTTTAGTTAATTTTTTCAGGAGAAGGAAGACATATGGGAATTCTTGACTGCATCGGCAATACCCCGCTTGTTGCCTTAGAGGCGATAAACCCCTTTACGAAGGTCAAAATCCTCGTGAAACTCGAGGGGAACAATCCTGGCGGTTCTGTAAAGGACAGGATAGCCTACTTACATGATCAAGGATGCTGAAGAAGCAGGCGTTCATTAAGAAAGGCGATACGGTCCTTGAGGCGACTTCAGGGAATACAGGGATCGGCCTGGCCATGGTCGGCGCTGCAAAAGGCTATAAAGTTAAACTGGTGATGCCGGAGTGCGTGAGCTTTGAAAGGAGAAAGATCCTCGAGGCCTTTGGCGCGGAACTTGTCCTCAGTCCCGGCAAAGAGGGGACTGATGGGGCGATAAAACTTGCGCACAGGATCCTGGAGGAGTCCAATAACGGCTATTTTATGCCGAACCAGTTCGATAACCCTTCCAATATCAGGGCGCATTATGAAACAACAGGAAAAGAGATAATAGAGCAGACAGCCGGCGATATCGATCAGTATTTGTTGCCGGTATGGGTACGACAGGGACCTTGATGGGGGCCGGAAAGAGGCTTAAGGAGTTCAACTCCAGTATACGTGTTGTTGGGGTGGAGCCTGTGCTTGGTCACCGGGTGCAGGGCCTCAAGAATATGAATGAATCGATTGTGCCCAAGATTTATGATCCTTCGTTTCCCGATGAAAAGATAACAGTAGGTGATGAAGAGGCCTTTGATACAACCAGAAGGCTCGCATTGGAGGAAGGTATTTTTGCGGGATGAGCAGCGGGGCTGCTGTAGCGGGAGCCCTGAAGATGGCTGAGAAGATCGGCAAAGGGACGATTGTTGTGATCCTCCCTGACAGGGGCGACCGCTATCTGAGCACAGCGCTTTTCACCTCAGTCTGCGGCAAATGTCCGCCCTGAGGGCGTTATGAGGAAAGTTGCAGGAATGGACGCAAGACCAAAAACAGTGTAAGGAGGATTGATTCAATGAAAGAATGGCTATTGATAAGAATTGGAAAGCCTGTCTACTGCCGTCAGGTAAGGACCGGTCTTGAGCTTATGACCCGGAGAGCGTTGTGGATCCTGTCATTGTTTCTCCTATGTCTTATCTTTGGTGTCGACGTACAGGCCGGCACTGTCCAGTTACCCCAGACAGGCCAGACTAAGTGCTACAGGGGTGTGTCGCCCTTTGATGAAGTCAGTTGCGCGGGCACAGGCCAGGACGGAGACAAAAAGACAGGTGTTGCATGGCCCTCCACCCGGTTTATAACCGGTACAGGACTCGGGGTTGATTGTGTTACGGACAGTCTGACCGGGCTGATGTGGGTGAAGAGCCCGTACAGCACTACCAGGACATGGTCTGGCGCCATATCCCATGCAAATGACCTTAGTCTCTGCGGCTTCACTGACTGGAGGCTCCCGAATGTCAACGAAATTGCCAGCCTCGTCAATGCGGAGATGCCTGACATGGCTGCGTGGCTGAATACTCAGGGTTTCAGCAATGTATTTCCCGACTACTACTGGTCTTCTACAACATACTCCTCTGACCCCACCGGCGATAGCGTGCTGGTAGCCTATATGTGGCCGGGTATAGTGTATGACATACTCAAGATCTATAACTATTATTACGCCATGCCGGTGCGCGGTGGAGGGTCCGGCGGCTTAGTCCAGCTCCCGGCTACGGGTCAGACAACTTCTTACGCAACTGGAGATGATGGTAATTTGAAGAAAGGGGTCGCTTGGCCATCTCAGCGTTTCAAAGATAACGGTGACGGGACTGTGACCGACAACCTCACGGGTCTTGTATGGCTCTGGGACGCGAGTTGTTTTGAAGCCTTGACATGGGACGAGGCGTTATCCGGATCGAACGGCCTTCAAAGCGGTCAATGCGATTTAACTGACGGTTCGGTCGCAGGGGACTGGAGGCTTCCGAACAGGAACGAGCTTCGCAGTCTGATCGATTATTCTCAAAGCAGTCCGGCCCTGCCTTCCGGGGGAAACGATTTTTTTATGGTTCAGTTAGACGAATATTGGACATCGACGACCAGTGCTTACAATACAAATTCGGCTTGGTTTGTCGATATCTGGAGCGGCAACGTGGGGTATGGCCACAAGGTCGATACATTAAAGTACGTATGGCCGGTGCGCGACAAACGACCTGTTGTTGCGCCGAATGTGCCAACGGATCTGCAGGCGAGAACTGTTTCTGCAGATACCGTAAAACTTACGTGGACAAACAATGCCAGCAGTGGAACGAAATTCAAAATATTCAGAAAGACCGGCGCTGCTGCATTTACGCTTCTAACCACTACTGCGGCCGGCGTGACATCTTACAGCGACAGCACAGCATCCGGAAATGCTTCTTCAACGCCTTATTCATATTACTTGAAGGCGTGCGAAGTCGGAGTCTGTTCGGTTGCTACCAAGCAGGCAATCATCCCGTACAAACCTACCGGTATCAGGGCAAGCAAATTGACCGGTGAGATAAAACTTACATGGAAAGACAATAGCGCTAACGAAACCGGCTTCCATGTCTTCAGAAAAGACGGGTCCGGCGCGTGGGAGCGTATTGCGGTTACTGCGAAGGACGTAACTTCGTACAGTGATACAGGAGTGATTTCCGGAGATACTTATCAGTACAAGGTCAGGGCCTTCCGAAAGTCCGATAATAAACCCTTTGCATTCGGGTATTCCATCTATACCAGCCCCACTCCATCAATAACCTATTAGGAGAGCTTGGGTAAAGTCACTACAGGCGGGGCCCGATTTTATCGGGCCCTTTTTTTACGGCGCAGCCTGGTGGTCGCGATATGAGTATCGAGGCCTTTTGAGTGAAAAATCTATGTTGTCTGCGACGTTTCTTGCGGGAAGCTTTTAGTACGCAGAGGAGCCGGCATACTCAGAAAAATTATCTCAGATTAATGGATGCCCGGTCGTCTGAAGGTATGAGGCACGAAAGCACCATACTGGTGAGGCTGATGATCAAAGACCCCCAGAAGGCCGCCTTAAAACCTTCTACGTGGAAACCGATATGAAATGTCTCTGAAAGCCAGGAGGTCAGGCTGAGCATCATGGCGTTGATGATAAAAGTGAAAAGTCCCAGGGAAAGTATGAGCAGGGGCAACGCAAAAAGCTTTATGAAAGGCCGGATGAAGGTGTTTATCAACCCGAAAATTAACCCGACCACGAGTATGCCCCACCATTCACCGGTATATACGATACCAGTGACGAGCTTTATGGCGACCATGAGCGCTATCGTGTTTACGAGCCACTTAATGAAATTTCTTTCCATAACCCCTTATTCCATAAACTACAGACGGTCGCATCGCGCAAAGTACGCAAAGTAAAAATATTAAATTCTGAATTATCCAAATTTTATGAATTCGTAAATAGTACTATAATACTCTGAAACTGTCATTCCGGCTTGTCCGGTCTCCTCAGGCGACTCGCCGGGGCGAGAATCCTTCTTTGCCTATACGGTACAAAAACAGCCGATTCCGGACAAGTCTGAATGACGACTTTATACGAGTTCGTTAAAATTTTATTGGGTCTTTCACTGTTTTAGGCAAGGCCAATCAAAACCCGTACTCCTTCCATCTGGCGTCGACCAGTCTTTTTATCTCCTCCGACATAAACAATTCATCCGGCCATTCCCGCATCATGCCTTCCTCTTTTGTTTTGCGGGTCGCGTCTATGCCCATCTTCGAGCCATATCTCGGCCAGTTTGCCGCATGGTCAAGATCGTCGAGGGGGCCGTCGGCAAATACAGTATCGCGCTTCCAGTCAACGTTGTTCAGGACCCTCCAGGCAGTGTAGGAAAGATCCTGCACGTCCACATCATCGTCCACTACTATCAGGAGCTTTGCGAACATCATCTGTCCCTTGCCCCAGAGGCCGTGAAGGATCTTTTTTGCATGGCCGGGATAACTTTTTTTGATCGCTATGATCGCGAAGTTATGGAAAACCCCTTCCATCGGGAGGTTTATGTCCTTTATTTCCGGAAAATCAAGCCGGATAAGTGGAAGGAATATGCGTTCAGTGGCTTTTCCCATATAACAGTCTTCCATGGGCGGTTTGCCTACGATTGTTGCAGGATATATCATGTCCTTTCTGTGCGTAATGCAGGTCGCATGGAATACAGGGTAAAGATCAGCTGCTGAATAAAAACCCGTGTGGTCTCCGAAAGGCCCTTCCATGCGCATTTCGCCGGGTTGGAGATACCCTTCAATGACAAGCTCGCTGTTTGCAGGCACTTCGATATCCGAGGTGATGCACTTCACCATCTCAACAGGCTCTTTTCTCAAAAAGCCTGCGAACAGCATCTCGTCTATGGCCTCGGGAAGCGGCGCGCTCGAAGCATATATAACAGCTGGATCGCTCCCGACCGCTATTGCGGCAGGCATTTGTTTTCCCATTTCTTTGTATTTATCGTAGTGTCTTGCCCCGTCCTTGTGTATATGCCAGTGCATCCCGGTTGTGGTCTTATCGTATATGTGAATCCTGTACATGCCGCAGTTCGGGCGGCCTGTTTCAGGGTCTTTTGTAAATACCATGGGAAATGTGATGAACCTCCCTTCATCTGTCGGCTGTCCGTCACCAGGCCAGCATTTAATTATGGGGAATTTGCTCAGGTCAGGTTGGTCCCTTTCAATGACTTCCTGACAGGGCGCGTTCTTTACCCTTTTGGGCAGATATTTCGAGAACTCAAAAAGCTTTGGCAGCAGGGAAAGCTTTTCCATTAACGTCTTGGGCGGCGCCTGGTTCAGCACTTTTTCTATCCGCTCCGCAACATCATCGAGATTTTTTATCTGAAGCGCCAGTCCCATGCGCTCGAATGAACCGAAGAGGTTTGTAACTACCGGGTATTGAGACCCCTTCACCTTTTCAAAGAACAGGGCCTTACCGCCGTTGGGGGATTTGCACATACGATCGGTAATCGCGGAAATTTCGAGTATCGGGTCTGCTTCAACCGGAATGCGCTGAAGAAGCCCTTTCTGTTCGAGAAGATTGATAAATTCTCTTAAATCTTTATAGGCCATTTTGTCCTCCAGAATTAGTAAAATATATAATAGCACATACGCAACTATACAGAAAACAGAGTAATATTATGGTAAATTATTGAAATTAAACCAAAATTTGCTTGACAAGTCGCTATCTCCTTAATATAATGAAGAAAATTCCTAGGGGAGACTGTAAAATGACAAAAGCTGATCTTGTTGATTCAATTTTCGAAAAGGTTGGTCTGTCTAAGAAAGAGGCTCAGGACATCGTCGAGATACTTTTTGACACTATGAAACAGACCTTTGCAGAGGGTGAATCAGTGAAAATATCCGGTTTCGGGACTTTTCACGTGAGAAAAAAGATGGCCCGCAGGGGGCGGAACCCCAAAACCGGCGCTGACCTTGAAATTACACCCAGAAGAGTGATAACCTTTAAGATAAGCAATCAACTGAAAGACGAAATCGAAAAATTAAATGCATAAGATAGCCACCGAAACAATAAAGACGCCGTTGCCACTCCCTGATAAGCTGTTTTATAAGATCGGCGAGGTGAGCAAAATATCGGGCGTTGAATCGTATGTGCTGAGATACTGGGAGACTGAATTTCCTTTCCTGAGCCCCAGAAAAAACAAGTCAGGACAACGGGTATATGTCAAGAAGGACGTTGAATTAATATTACAGGTAAAGAAGCTCCTTTATCAGGAAAGGTATACAATTGAAGGAGTCAGAAAGAAATTCGGAGATGCGACAGCCCAGGCTCCTGAGCCTATTGTGGTCCGCGAAAATAAAGAGAAAGTACTCAAACAACCTGCCGACGTTGTAAACTTTGTTAAAAAAAGATTGAAGGATATCTTAAGTCAACTCAGCTGAATCGGGGCGTAGCGCAGCCTGGTAGCGCACTCGCTTGGGGTGCGAGTGGTCGACCGTTCAAATCGGTTCGCCCCGACCATTTATAATCAAAAGGGGGCAGGACTGTACCTGTCCCCTTTTGATTTTTGACTTCCGCGGTTTTTGCAGCAAGCCCATATTGAATCAAGATCCCGCTTAACCGGGTTGCAGTTATATGCTGTCGTGCATCTTTGCATTTCCTTTCACTCTATGTCAGAGTATTACTATGTAATGCTTACTTAATAGCACTTATCTTAAAATAATAAGCGGAGTCCGATTGTGTTAAGGAAAATATTCTTTATTGCGTGCCTGCTGGCAGTAGCTGGAATCACAAATTGCAATCATAAGGATGGGCCGAAGGAGGTAAGCCTGGTTAAAAGAGAAACCACCGCAGAGCCCATGGAGAAGGACAGTGAAAAACACATCAGGATTGCGGTCGGCGGCATGATTACGCCCAAAGAAGGTCTGGCTTATTACCGGCATTTCCTGGATTATATTGAAGAAAAATTAGGGAAAGAAGTTGATTTTGTAGACAGGGACGACTATGCAGAGATCAATGATATGCTGAGGACTGGAGAGCTTGACGCTGCCTTTGTCTGCAGCGGTCCCTATGTCGACGGACACGAGGAGTTCGGGCTGGAACTTTTGGTTGCCCCCCAGGCCTATGGTGAAACGGTCTATTATTCATATATAATTGCGGCCAAAAACAGCGCGATAAACAACTTTGAAGATTTGAGAGGCAAGAGTTTCGCCTTCAGTGATCCCCTTTCCAATACCGGCAAACTCGTTCCAACCTATATGCTCGCGAGGATGAATGAAACACCGGATACCTTCTTCAGCAGATATATTTTCACCTTTAAGCATGATAAATCTATTGAAGCGGTTGCCCAGGGTATTGTTGATGGTGCAGCGGTAGATAGTCTGATATGGGAATATATCAACCGTACCAATCCTGAATTTACTTCAAAGACCAAAATTATTTTAAAATCCCCTCCCTACTCAATTCCGCCTGTGGTTGTACCGAAGAGTCTGGACCCTCAGATAAAGGAAAGGCTTAAACAGATATTCTTAAATGCCCATCTTGATAATGAAGGCAGAGAACTTCTCCGCAAAATGATGATAGACAAATTCGTTGTCATTGACGACAGTTCGTATGATTCAGTCAGGGAAATGAAGTCCTGGCTGGAAAAACAAAAAACAAAGGCACAGAAGAAAAAATAAGCACATGTTAAGAACTGCGGGGCTGCGAAGTAAAATATTGTTTGGAATAGCCGGGGTGGTAGTCCTGTTCGGGTTGACTGTCATGATTTTCGCCAAGACAGTGCTCTATGAAAATCTCCTTGAAAAACTTGAAAAGAGAGGGATATCGATAGCCAGGCATATGGCGGTAAACAGCATCGATCCCATTCTGACCGAGAAGTACTTTGAGCTTAACCTGATGGCAAAGGATTTCATGAAAAGCGAGGAAGACGTGGCATATATCTTTGTTTTGGACCGCACTGGCAAGGTGCTGGCGCACACCTTTGATAACGGTTTTCCGGTTGAGTTGAAGGCGGTGAACCGCGCAGGCTCCTGGCAGAAATATTCCGTTCAGAGAATCCTCACGGAGAAAGAGGACCTTATAGACATCGCTGTACCTTTGCTGAAAGGCGAGGCCGGCGTTGTGCATGTGGGCTTTTCAGAGAGGAATATCAGGGATGAGATCAATTCAATTATTAAATTGATATCATGGATGGTTCTTGCTGTATCAAGTATTGGGGTGGTCATAGCAATTCTTCTCTCCCGGCTGATAGCTAGACCTCTTTCAGCGCTTACAACAGTGGCGGAGGCTGTCGGCGGCGGGGATTTGGAACAGAGGGTCGTGGTCCATTCAAATGACGAGATAGGGAGATTAGGGAAATCCTTTAACACCATGGTCGAAATGCGAAAACAGGCGGAGACCTCCCTGAAAGAAAGCGAACGCAAATTAATGGACATTACTTCGCATCTGGCTGAGGGGATATATACGCTGGATGAGTCCGGCCGTGTTACCTTTATGAACCCTGAAGCGGTTCGTCTGCTTGGATGGACGGTTGAAGAACTTAACGCGAAGGGTCCTCATAATCTTATCCATTTCCAAAAGCCTGACGGGTCGCTCTTATCGGAGTCGGAATGCAAAATGCATAACGTCATAAGGACTGGTGAACGCTATAGTTCTTCCGATGAAGTCTTCGCGCGGAAGGATGGCACTTTTTTGCCAATATCGGTTATTACCGCTCCTATCGTTGCGGGTGGAAAAACTATTGCTTCAGTAACCGCATTCAGGGACATTACAGAATGGAAGAAGATGGAACAGGAAAGGGAGAAGCTGATTGCGGAGCTGCAGAAGGCACTTGCCACAATTAAGAAACTGTTCGGGATATTGCCTATATGTTCCTCCTGCAAGAAAATTCGTGATGACAAGGGTTCCTGGAACCAGCTTGAAAGCTATATACAAGAGCATTCTGAAGCGAAATTCAGCCACGGTCTATGCCCGGACTGCGCAAAAAAATTGTACCCGGAATATTTTAAAGGATAAGCAAATTCATATTATGTTCCAGCTATCAGCCTTCAGCGGTCAGTTTTCATCAACCCAAAAAATGCGAATGTTTTTTATCCGCAAGGGCATAAATGCCTTCAAAGTCTTTTAATTTCAACGGGATCTTACCATATGCCATAATGCGTTTCTTGCATATTTATATGCTTATCAGAAATTGCTTATGACATGTATAAGGTGTTGCTGCAAAATACTTTTCAGTTATCCATGCCCCTGCTAAATGCATTTTTTGGGTCAAGAAAGGATAAAAAGAGAATAGCCAAGGCCTTGACTCACATCTGTGCTGAGTAAATTATGCTTTTTGCCCATAGCTTATTGCTGACGGCTGAACGCCTGCAAATTCGTTTTGCCTTTTTGTAATGCAAAGAGTGAAATTGTCCGGCGGTCTGTTATAATATTGCAAAGGATCAGGCAGCATGAGAGCAAAAAAACCAACACCCGAAATCTTTCTGTTCCAGCCTTTCGAAGACCTGAAAAAGATTATTGAAGGCAAAGGACTGAGCATGGTCCGCAAACGCCCTGCGGCAAAAAAGGATCTTCCGCCTGCTGATGATCAAGTGTTTTACGATGCGATGAAGGAAGTCCGGGAGATAAAGGAATTCAGAAGTTTGCCTGTCCGTAAAAATAAGGAGATAACTTTACGCAGAGAGAGCTCTCCTGACAAAGAGGTGGTGACGGCCCTTGAAGACATCATTTCCGGAAAGAGGGCCCTTTTCCTTCCGGATACGCCGGAATATGTTGAATGGATCAATCGGGACTGCAGGGGTGCTTTCATAAGAAAGCTCCATGAGGGGAAGTATTCCGTACAGGACTATCTGGATTTGCACGGTCTTTGCCTTGAGGAGGCTGAAAACGCGGTCGGACATTTTCTTAAAGAATCCAGGATAAAAGGTCACCGCTGCATCAAGATAATTCATGGAAGGGGACTCCGTTCCCCAGGAGGTCCTGTGCTGAAAGCCGCACTCGTTAAATGGCTTTCAGTCCGTCACCGGAAAAATATTATCGCCTTCGTCACTGCCAGACAATGCGACGGCGGTCTTGGCGCCCTGTATGTCCTTCTGAGGTAGCTTACGTAAGCATTTTTTAGCCTGCTCTCTTCATGTTTGTACGTCATCCTTATCCTCAAGGCAGTGTTTATTGTTCACACTTTTATGGTTGCCCTTTGGCGCTGTTGTGACGTATGATATTTTTTAATGGATGCCTGACGATATTCCACTTGGTCTGGCAACTGCGTTAACCGGTCGCTTACGTACTGACCTAATTAGAGAGGTGGCTTATGGGATGGAAGTGTCCTGAATGCGGCAACCAGCACGAAAATTTGTCCCCGGAGTGTAACTGCGGCTATTCGATGTACAAAATACTCGGAATCAAGCCGGGCTCATCAGGTGAAGAGGCGCGGCAGGCTTACAAATATCTGCTGACGGTATGGCAGACTGATCGTTCTGCGCATGATACTGCAGCGAGAAAAAAGGCTGAAGAGAGGCTGAAAAAAATAAACAGGGCTTATGAAATATTAAAGGAGAATCTGTCTGCCGATCCTTCTGAAGTGAAAAAAAGCAGTTTTTTGAAAATATCACTATATGCCGGCGCAGTTTTCATAATACTTGTAGGTGTTCTGGTGTTATCTGCAAAGGTGTTTAAGTCTGAGAAGAACCCCGCTGCAGGACTGCCACAAAAGAATGAGGCAGCAAATCTGCCGGCTGCACCTGAAGAAAAAGCAGATGAAAGACAGGCGGCCAGTGTTCCGCAAAATGAAAGCCCTGAGGAGTCCCTGCAGTCTGCACCCGGCAGTTTATTGGATACAGGCACCGGGATGACTGAAGAAATAGCCATCGAGCGGGTAAAGAAGTCTCAGGCGGTCTTCCGCAACACTTCCACCGATTCCATAATAAAAAAATGGACTGAAGACAATTCCGGGAAATTGCAGATTATAGGCTGGAAGGCGAGGAAGATGGATGATGAGAAATATCTGGTAAGCTTTACCGCCATGGATGGCGCGCTCCCAAAAGGTTTCTATTTTGACGTCGATATCAGGACAGGAGAGGTCGAGAACCTGGCGAACAGACCCGATCTCCAGAAAAAATACAATATCCAGTATAGCCAGTAGCCGGGAAACTTATTTCATGCTGCGGGAGACCTGGTTTCAGGTCTCTGCTAAATCCGCTGTCCCGCGGACCACGGAAACTGCATCTTCGGTTTTTCGTCAGAAATCTCTTCTCTCCCTCACCCTATTTATATCTATGTCTTTAATTTATCCGCCATTTAAAGTAAAATAAAAACTTCAATACCGGTGAGGTGAATATGGCACTTATAAAAGGTCTGAAATGCAGGGAATGCGGCAGGGAATACCCTATTGAGCCTATATATGTATGCGAATTCTGTTTCGGCCCCCTCGAGGTGTCTTACGACTATAAGAGTATAGCAAAAAAGATTAACAGAAAAATTATAGAGAAGCGGCCGCAGAACCTGTGGCGTTACCGGGAACTACTCCCTATTGACGGCGACCCGCAGGTCGGACTGACTTCAGGCTATACTCCGCTTGTGAAAGCTGACAACCTCGCTAGGGCGCTGGGTGTTGACGAACTTTACATAAAAGACGATACGGTTGTGCACCCGACTCTCTCGTTCAAGGACAGGGTCGTCGCTATTGCGCTGACCAAGGCCAAGGAATTCGGTTTCGATACGGTCGCCTGCGCTTCAACCGGAAACCTCGCCCATTCCGTTTCCGCGCACGGAGCAAAAGCGGGTTTCAAAAGGTATATCTTTATCCCTGCTTCGCTTGAGGCGAGCAAGATTGTTGCTTCGCTCGTGTATGAGCCGAACCTGATCGCTGTAGACGGCAACTACGACGAGGTCAACAGGCTTTGCAGCGAGGTGGCAAACAAATACAGGTGGGCCTTTGTGAACATAAATATCCGGCCTTTTTATGCTGAGGGGTCAAAGACCCTGGGCTATGAAATCCTGGAGCAGCTTGGCTGGAAGGCGCCGGACAATGTTGTGGTCCCCTGCGCCAGCGGCTCCCTGCTTACCAAGATATGGAAGAGCTTCAAGGAGTTCAGGGAGGTCGGTATCCTGAAGGACCTCAGCACGAGGGTCTTTGCGGCCCAGGCCAGTGGATGTTCACCGATCACTCTTGCGGTAAAGTCGGGTACTGATGTCATAAGGCCGGTGAAACCGGATACAATAGCGAAGTCGCTCGCTATCGGCAATCCTGCCGACGGCTTCTATGCGACACAGGTTGTCAGGGACACAGGAGGCTATGCAGAGGACGTCAGCGACCAGGAGATCATTGACGCGATCAAGCTGCTGGCCAGGACAGAAGGGATCTTTGCCGAGACAGCCGGGGGCGTTACACTGGCGAGTACAAAAAAGCTGATCGGGACTGGAAAGATAAAAAGGGAAGGGACTACGGTGATCTGTATAACCGGAAACGGCCTTAAGACCCAGGAGGCCCTGCAGGGGCATGTGGTTTCCCCTCATTATATAAAACCGAATCTGGCCTCGTTTGAAGAGGTCCTGAAAAAAATTCAAAAATAAAGAGGTTCAAGGAGGCAGATATATGGCAGTTAAAGTGAGGATCCCGACGCCGTTGCAGAGACTTACGCAGGGACAGGAAGAGGTCGAAGGAGTCCCTGGTTCGATCATTTCGCTGGTAAACGAACTCGACAGGAAATATCCCGGGATAGCCGAGAGGATATCGGAGAACGGGAAGATAAGAAGATTCGTGAATATATATCTCAATGACGAGGACATACGCTTCCTCAGCACAGAGGAAACGATGGTGAAAGATGGTGATGAGGTATCCATTGTTCCTGCAATTGCAGGCGGAAGCCGGCAGGAGAGGTTATGAAAAGGAGAGTCAGACTGACATTTCCGCAGAATCTTATTAAGGAACCGGTTATTTTTACTATGGCAAAGCAGTTTAATGTTGTGCCTAATATCAGGAGGGCCCGGGTCACGGAAACAGTCGGGGAAATGGTCCTTGAACTCGAGGGAACTGAGGAAGATATTGATAAAGGCGTACAGTGGCTGCGGGAAAAAGGTATTGATATTGAACTTGCGGAAGGCGATGTAATAGAGTAGTTCGGGAGAAGGAGAACTTTAATAAACTGATGGTCTGGAACGGAATTAAGGGAATTCTATGAAATATGTTGTGATAGTAGGTGACGGCATGGCCGACATGCCGCTGCGCGAACTGGGCGGCAGGACGCCTCTTCAGAAGGCCCACACTCCCAACATGGATAAGCTTGCAAGGGAAGGCTTAATCGGAAGGGTGAGGACTGTCCCCAGCGGCATGCACCCGGGCTCTGATGTTGCTAACCTCAGCATCCTGGGTTATGATCCCCGTAAGTATTATTCAGGGAGGGCACCTCTTGAGGCCGCGAGCATCGGAATAGAACTCGCGGCAGACGCTGTTGCCTTCAGGTGCAACCTTGTCACCCTGAAGTATAACAACGACAGAACCCGGGCCATCATGGAGGACTATAGCAGCGGCCATATTACGACTCCGGAAGCCAGAGAGTTGATTATGGAGATCGACAGAACGCTTGGTTCGGACAAGATCAGGTTTTACCCCGGAACAAGTTACAGGCACCTCATGGTTTGGGCTGACGGCAGCGATGACATTGAATGCGTGCCTCCCCATGATATCCTGGGCAAGGAGATCATCGATTACCTTCCTGTCGGTACCGGCGAGCAGGTCATCAGGAACCTTATGCAGGAGTCAGTCGGTGTCCTTGACAGGCACCCGGTCAACCTGGAAAGGACAAAAGACGGGAAGAATCCGGGAAACTGCGTCTGGTTCTGGGGCCAGGGCAGAAGACCGGAAATGCCGAAGTTTTATGAGAAATATGCAATCAGCGGCGCTCTTGTCTCTGCGGTAGATCTTACAAAAGGGCTTGGCATATATGCCGGCTTCGGGATTTTGGAGGTCCCGGGATGCACCGGATGGCTTGATACGAATTATAAAGGAAAGGCCGACGCGACGATAGCGGCTTTAAGAAAAGTGGATTTTGTCTACCTGCATGTCGAGTCGCCTGATGAGGCCGGGCATTCCGGCAATTATGAGCATAAGCTCAAGGCCATCGAGGACTTTGACAAGCTGGTCGTAGGCAATGTGATGGACGGCATGAAAGGTTTTGCTGAATACCGTATACTGCTGCTGCCTGACCATCCCACACCTCTGGCCATGAGGACCCATACTGCTGAGCCGGTCCCCTTTGTACTATTTGACAGCCGTGTCATAAGAGAAAACAAAGACGTTGCGTACGATGAATCGATAAACGAGAGAGATGACATACTGGTTTTCGAAGAAGGCCATAAACTGATGGATTATTTTATTAAGGAATTATAAACTTAAAAAAGCATTTACCGCAGAGAGCGCAGAGTAATAACCAAAAAAGTTAGACAAAAAACTCAGTGAATTACTGTTATGTCAAGTCTCTGTGAACTCGGTGGTTAAACTGTTTTTGATATAAAGATTTGGGGAGGTTCACTTGTCACTGATTGTTCAAAAATACGGCGGCACATCTGTTGCGAATGTTGAAAGGATAAAGGCGGTCGCGGAGCGTGTTGCGAAGACGATCAAGGAAGGCAATAGCGTTATCGTTGTTGTTTCCGCGATGTCAGGTGAAACAGACAAATTGATCGGACTTGCACATCAGATATCCCCGACCCCGAGTGAAAGGGAGATGGACCTGCTTCTTTCCTCGGGCGAGAGGGTGACCAGCGCCCTGACCGCGATGGCGATCGAGGCCCAGGGCCACAAAGCCCGCGCCTTCAGCGGCCGGCAGGCGGGGATCATCACCGACACGGTCCATACAAAGGCGAGGATCTCGAAGATCACCGGCGAGAGGATAAAGAAGGCTATTGCTGACGGCTACGCGGTTGTGATCGCAGGTTTTCAGGGCGTAACCGAAGGTGAGTCTGATGTGACCACTCTTGGGAGGGGCGGTTCGGACCTCTCGGCAGTTGCTGTCGCGGCTGCTGTCAATGCGGACCTCTGCGAGATTTATACTGATGTGGACGGTGTCTATACTACCGACCCGAATATTGTCCCTGAAGCGCGGAAGCTCGAAAAAATTTCGTATGAAGAAATGCTTGAACTGGCGAGTCTGGGGGCGAAGGTGCTGCAGACGCGGTCTGTTGAATTTGCGAAAAAATATAAGGTGCCTGTTGTCGTCAGGTCCAGTTTTAATTACAATCCGGGAACGCTTGTTGTTGAGGAGGACGAAGATATGGAGAATGTTGTAGTATCAGGCATCGCCTATGATAAAAACCAGACAAAGATCACAGTGGTGAATGTCCCTGATAAACCAGGGATTGCGGCGAGGCTTTTTGACACTATCGCGGCAGCCAACGTTGTGGTCGATATGATAGTACAGAACATAAGCAGCGACGGCAAATTTGCGGATATATCCTTTACCGTGCCGAAGACCGATACGAAGAAGGCGCTGGAAGTCACGGAGGCGGTTGCGAAGGAACTTGGAGCGGAAAGGGTCGACAAGAGAGAAGATATCAGCAAGGTCTCGATAATCGGAGTAGGCATGAGGTCGCACTCCGGAGTTGCGGCAAAGATGTTCCAGGTGCTTGCAAACCATAACATCAATATCATGATGATCAGCACTTCCGAGATAAAGGTCTCCTGTGTGATAGACCTTAAATTTACTGAACTGAGCGTCAGGGTGCTCCATGAGGCCTTCGGTCTTGCCATGTAGGATGTGACAAAATACACGGGATGTAGATATGAAAAACATAAAACTATACGACACAACCTTGCGGGACGGCGCACAGTCTGAGGACATCTCCTTTTCTGTCGAGGACAAACTGAGGATCACGGAAAAACTCGATGAACTCGGGGTGCATTATATCGAGGGCGGATGGCCGGGTTCCAACCCCCGTGATATCGACTATTTTAAAAAGGCGAAGAAGTTACGTCTGAAGAATGCTGCTGTTGTGGCCTTCGGCAGCACTCACAGGCCGAAGAAAAAAGCGGGGAGAGACGAGACCCTGAAGGCCCTCCTCGAATCCGGGACTTCTACTATCACTATATTCGGGAAGACCTGGGATTTTCACGTAAAGGAGGCCCTGAAGGTCCCGTTAGAGGAAAATCTCGATATTATATATGCCTCTGTGGCCTATTTGAAAAAACATGTGGACACCGTATTTTTTGACGCGGAGCATTTTTTCGACGGCTATGCGAACAACCCGGAATATGCCCTGAAGTGTCTTGCAACCGCACAGGATGCGGGCGCCGGCTGTCTTGTCCTCTGCGACACAAACGGCGGGACTATCACTTCGGTCGTGCAGGAGACGGTCAAAAAGGTGGTTAAGACCTTTAAGACGCCGGTCGGCATTCATGTGCACAACGACATCGACTGCGCGGTCGCGAATTCGATCATCGCCGTCGAATTCGGCGCGACACAGGTGCAGGGGACGATTAACGGTTTTGGCGAGCGGTGCGGGAATGCAAACCTTATCTCGATTATACCGAACATTCAGCTGAAGCTCGGCAAGCAGTGCCTCAGCGGGGAGCAGATGCAGAAACTTAGGGAGGTGTCGAGGTTCGTGGATGAAATAGCCAACATCAGGCATTTCAAACATCAGCCTTATATAGGGGACAGCGCCTTCGCCCATAAGGCCGGCATGCATGTCAGCGCGATCAGAAAGCACCCGGGCACCTACGAGCACATAGATCCTGAGCAGGTGGGAAATACTCGGAGGATCCTTATATCGGACCAGGCTGGCAAAAGCAACATATTGAAGAAAGCCGAGGAGTTCGGATTAAAATTATCGACTGATTCTCCTCAGGTCCAGGAGATTGTCAGGGAACTGAAAGATCTCGAAAACCAGGGCTTTCAGTTTGAAGGCGCTGAGGCCTCCTTCGAGCTGCTCATGAAAAAGGCCCTGGGACTTCATAAGAAGTTCTTTGAACTTATAGGCTTCAGGCTGATCGTTGAAAAGAGAAAAGAGGGAGAAGACCCTCTGAGTGAGGCCACGATCATGCTTAAGGCCGGCGGGCATATTGAACATACAGCCGCGACCGGAAACGGCCCTGTAAACGCCCTTGATAATGCGTTAAGGAAAGCGCTCGAAAAATTCTATCCTCAGCTGAAGGAAGTGAAGCTGCATGATTACAAAGTCCGTGTTCTGACTGCTGGAAAGGGTACGACCGCCAGGGTACGTGTCCTCATCGAGTCCGGTGACAAGGACAACAGATGGGGCACAGTAGGCGTCTCGGAGAACATCATCGAAGCCTCATATCAGGCCCTCGTTGACAGTATAGAGTACAAACTGCTGCAGGAAGAAGATAACTAATCTTGCCCCGCCTGTTTCCCTTTTCTCTCGGTATTCTCTGTGATTTCAGTGGTTGATAGCTTTATTTAGGGCGATATCTTCTTCAGGGCACCTGGGGATACTTGAAAGGAGCCTCTTCTCCTGTGAGCGCTTCGACAAGAAAGGCCTTCAGTTGTCTCTTCTCTTCAGGGGTCAGCCCAAGCGGTTTAAGGACAGTATTTCCTGTCCCGCCGCCCTGGTCAAAGAAATCGATGACCTCCTCCAGTGAACTGAAGACGCCGTTATGCATATATGGGGCTGTCTTTGATATTTCCCGCAGAGTTGGCGTTTTGAATGCCTTCCAGTCTTTCTTGTCCTTCGAGATAAGATATCTTCCGGGGTCTTCTTTAAGGTTGCGGTAATCTTCATAATTGTAGATTTTGGCAACAAACCGCATCGTAGCAGTCACCATTGGATCGTGGAGCAGCTTCGGATTTTCCGGCACGTTAAGGGCGTAAAATTTATCATCCGTAAGATCGGCCCCGAAATGGCAGTCGATACACAGTCCCTTGCCTTTGAAGATTGTCATCCCCTTTTTTGCATCCTCTGAAAGCGCGTTTCCCTCTCCCTTTAAATACCTGTCGAGAGGGGCGCCCGCAGAGATGAGGGTCCTTTCGAAAGCTGCTATGGCCATAGCGATTCTTTCCCGCGTTACTTCTCCGTTAAAGACCTTCCTGAACTCCAAGGTATATTCCGGAACCGACCGTATATGCTCTTCGAGATAGTCCAGGTTCTTGTTCATTTCGAAGGCGGACATCATCGGAAAGAGCGCCTGCTCTTCGAGGCTCTTAGCCCTTCCGTCGTGGAACAGGTATGTCCGGTAGGCGACGTTGACAAGTGCCGGCGAATTTCTCCAGTTCTTCGTTGTGGGGTAGCTCAGCGATATGTCGAGCCCGTCGGTGAAGGCCATCTCGGGGTTATGGCATGTCACGCAGTTCATCGTGCCGTCTCCTGAGAGCCTCCTGTCGAAAAATAATTTCTTGCCGAGTTCTATCTTCCCGGGCGTCTGGGGGTTGTGAGCGGGCACAGGGACATCCCTGAGCGGCTCAAAATCGGCGGCATGGGAAGAATAGGCTAAGGTCAAGGTCAAGGCTAAGGTTAAGAAAAATCCCGGTCTCATGCACGACGAAGCAACCTCAACTTTATATTATTTCTGTTTCTTCCCATCCTTCAACTCCTCCTCGACGACCTTTTTCAGGTACTCATACGGCACGTCACCGACGATCTTTCTCCCGTTGATAAAGAAAGTCGGAGTATTGTAAAGATCAAGGGAAAGGGCAAGCTTAATGTCCTTGTCGATCTCGTCTTTGTGTCTCTTAGCGTCAATTGATCCGATAAACTTCTTCATGTCGAGCCCGAGTTCCTTGGCGTAGCTGATGAGACTTTCCCTGTCGAGTTTTGGGGATTTCTTCAGAAGCAGATCATGCATCTCCCAGTATTTTCCCTGGTCACGAGCCGCGAGGGCCGCCTCCGCGGCGATGAAGGAATAATCCCGGTATTTATAAGGATAGTTCTTTGTAACGAGTCTTATTTTACCTTTGAATGTTTCGAGCAGTTTCGCGACGACCGGCCCGGCCGCCTTGCAGTGCGGTCACTGGAAGTCGAGGAACTCTATAATCGTGACCGGCGCATCAGGCGGTCCAAACTGCGGCGAGTCGGAGATCGGTACTTTGATACGATTTATCTCGGCAGCTGCCACAGCGAAGGAGAACAAAAGCAGGACTGTCAAAAAAGTTTTCTTCATCACGGATCCTCCCTGACTGACAAAAGAGGCGGGACATCGGCTTAATGCCCCGCCTCTTTGAGTTATTAATCTTAATGCTGACCTTCAGTTTCTGGGAAAACTCTGAGATACTTCACGCATACTTTGAACCCGACTACCGCAAAAGAGATGAAGGCAAGGGTCACGACAAATTCCATCCAGGTAGGGAAGTAGCTGAAGCCGGTCGCGGCCTGGTCCCTGTAAACGCCGAAGATCGAGACATTGAGCCTGTTCAGAAGTACGCCGGCTATAACCAGTACGTTAACAAAAAGAAGACTCTTTACATTCTCCCTCACGTTCTTCATCGAAAGCAGTATGATGGGGCCGACAACGCTTATGACTATCTCAAGAAGATACATGTTCGCTTCCATGCTCCCGTTGAAGGCGGCGGCTATGCCAGGACCTTTGAAAAGGAACCAGAGCTTCGCGAGAAAATAAATGACACCGGTGATCAGGACCCCTCGTGCGAGGCCTGAAAGGATGCTGATATCAGCCTTATGCCCGAAAAACTTTTCGCTCAATATCGTTTCAAAGCTGACCATGGAAAGGCCCATCATGACCGCAGAGATGAGAAACAGCCACGGAAACTGGGAGTTGTACCACAAAGGAGACAGCTTCCTGACAGCTATCAGATAGACAGCTCCCAGCGATGACTGATGCAGGGTCGAAAGTAGCACGCCGAAGAGCACGACCGGCACGATAATTTTGTGTATGAAATTTGCCGCCTTCTCCATCCCAAATTTTTCGAAGAACATTGGGCTGGACTCGGTCGCGAGGGTGGAGGTGTACAGGACCACATGTATCGCCACTACCCACATGATGGAATGTATCTGCCACATAAAAATAGGATGCCAGATGTTCCAGGGCAGGCCGATATCGAGGGTAATGGCGGTGGCTGCAAGCAGATAACCGAAAAAGGCGTTAAGTATCGACGCCCTGACAATGGGTCTGTACTTCTTCATGTTCAATATATATACCGCGCCTGCGATCAGGAACCCTCCGGCCGCCATCGCCACCCCCCCAAGTACGTCAATGCCTATCCAGAGTCCCCACGGGAACCTGTCATTGAGGTTGGTTACTGCACCGAGTCCCTTGAAAAGACGCACCAGAAGAATCAACCCGCCGATCCCCATGAAACCACACATAAGTATGGTGAATGGTGTCCACATCTTTATTTCATGCTCTGATTTCATATTTATTCCTCCTTGCCCATATTTTCATTGCGCCGCGTGATCGCCCAACTTATCACGCCCGCGGTCAGGACAACGCCGATGACAGCAGGAATTTTCTTGATATAAGCCCATGTCAGGTCCGGCAGCATCTGGGCCGGGATCGTCATGTTGAATCCCAGTGTTTCGAAGGGCACGCCGGAAATGTAGATCCACGATGTGCCGCCGGCCTCTTCCTTCCCGTAGATGTGGTTGATATACTTGCCGGGGTTCTGCAAAATCCGCTTTTCCGCCTCGGCCCTTGCCCCGTCGAGATCCGAATAGTACATCGTCTGCGTAGGACATACCTTGATGCATGCCGGGACTAGTCCATTTGCGATCCTGTCGGAGCAAAAGGTACATTTTCTGACCCACGGAATGGCCTTTTCCCATTCATACTTTGGGATATAAAACGGACAGGCGAGCATACAGTAACGGCAGCCTATGCAGCGGCTGAAGTTGTAGGTTACCGGTCCCGCCTCGGTCTTTTTCAACGCCTCGACCGGGCAGACCGAAGCGCACGCAGGGTTCTTACAGTGAAGACACTGGTTTTTAACAAAACTCCAGACAGGCACTTCGCCGCTGTCCTGCTCAACGTATCTGATATTCGTATAACACTCCGAATTGAGTTCGGGCGGATTCGTAAAATTACCGTACGTCACGGTTTTCTTGACCGACCGCTCATTCCACTGTTTGCAGGCCACCTGGCAGCCCCTGCATCCGATGCATCTTGTCAAATCCACGAGAACGCCTTTTGGTTTTGTGTTTTCCATATCGTCCTCCCTAGAGTTTTTCGACGTTGACCATAAAGGCCTTCGTCTCGGGAATCATTGTGTTGGAATCTCCAATTGTCGGCGTCAACAGGTTTGCACTGTCGCCGCCGCTGCCGTCTGCAGGCCACTGCCACCCGAAATGCCAGGGCAGCCCCACCTGATGTACTGTGCTGCCTGCGATCTTGAAGGGCTTCAGTCTGCCCGTGACAATCGCCTTGGCCCAGAGTTCGCCGCGGGCCGATGAGACCTGCACCTTGTCTCCGTTTTTGATCCCTTTCTCCGCTGCCAGCTCTTTGCTCATTTCCAGGAAGACCTGAGGCACCATTTCGAGCAGCCACGGCTCGTGTCTCGTCAACAGCCCGGTCTGCCAGTGCTCGGATACACGGTATGTAGAAGCCACAAACGGATATCTGACGTCGCAGGAGGCGAAGATGTCCTCGGGAGCGATCTTCTGATCTTCCTTGCTGTACCAGAGCTTTATTGTCGGGCTGTTGTACTGTTTCGACATAGGGTTTTCCTGTATCGGGCATTCGAGAGGTTCGTAATGTTCAGGGAAAGGCCCGTCAGAAAGCCCCGGCCCGAATATCGATCCGACGCCGTCCGGTTTCATGATGAACGGCAGTTTTCCGTCCTTGTCCGCCTCCGGCGGCGCAGGCCCGTCAGGCACGTCGCCCTCCCAAACTCCGGGCTTATTACTGGCAGGGTTGATCTTTACGGCGTTCCACTTAAGCACAGGCCGTTTCGGATCCCAGGGCACGCCCTGGGGATCGACGGCACAGCGGTTGTATATGATCTTTCTGTTTACCGGCCATGCCCATGCCCATCCTGGGAAAAGCCCCAGTCCGGTGGGGTCAGACTTGTCCCTCCGCGCCATCATGTTGATGATCTTGCCGTCCTTCTGGGTATAGCTTTGCGAATATATCCAGTTGCCGCAGGCTGTAGTCCCATCGTCCTGGAGGTGAACAAAAGTCGCGCAGAGCTGTCCCTTTTTGCCGAGGAGCTTCGGCGGCGTGGCCTTCTTGTCATAGATGTCTTCAAGGTAGTAACCATTGATCTCCTTCGCCACCTGGTGGATGTCTATCTCCTTAATCTTCCCGGCCGCATCCTTTTCCCCATAATCCCAGGTAAGGTTGAGGATCGGATCGGGATATGCGCCTTTTTCTTTTTTGTAGAGCTGGCTGACCCTGAAGTAAAGTTCGTTCATGATGTCAGAGTCGGGCTTTGACTGTCCTATGGGCTCGATCGCCTTATAACGCCACTGTGCCAGTCTCCCCGAGTTTGTGATGCTGCCTTCCTTCTCGACTGAAAAACAGGCCGGGAGCATAAAGACCTCGGTCTGTACGTCCTGGGGTTTCATCCCTGGGCCGCGCCAGAAAGAGCCGGTCTCATTGTCGAACAGGTTTACGTTCACCATCCATTTCAGTTTGGCCAGGGCCTTTCGCACTTTGCCGGCGTTCGAGCCGGAACACGCAGGGTTTTGTCCCCAGGCAAAGAAACCTTCGAACTTTCCCTTAAACATCTGGTCGAAAAGGACAAGCCAGGAACAGTTCTGCCCTTCATCGAGCTTGGGAAGCCACTGATATCCGAAGTCGTTTTCTTTAACGGCCTTATCGCCGTAAATCGCCTTCAGATAGCTCACCACATACTTGGGCTTGTTTGCCCACCAGTTGACGCTTTTCGTCTGCTTTGTCTTCGGGGTGTTCTTATCGTTATACGTTGCCAGGTCCTCCCATGAAGCGGCCGGCGTCGCGAGATAACCGGGAAGGGTATTGAATAGGAGCCCATGGTCGGTGGAGCCCTGCACGTTTGATTCACCCCTGAGGGCATTCACACCGCCTCCGGCAATGCCCATATTACCAAGAAGCATCTGAATAATCGTCATTGCCCTTATGTTTTGAGTGCCAATGGTATGTTGGGTCCAGCCCATCGCGTAGCATTCCGTGCCCGCCCTGTCACGTGCCCCGGTGGAAGCATAGAGCCGGTAAACCTCCAAAAGCACGTCCTTCGGAGTTCCTGTGATTTCCGAAACCTTCTCCGGAGTGTAGCGCGAGTACTGCCTCTTCAGGAGCTGGAAGACGCAGTGCGGATCTTTCAGCGAACGGTCCTGTTTCGGCAGACCGCCTGCGTCGAGCTGGAAGGCCCAGCTTTTCTTGTCATATTTTCTCGTCTTCGGGTCATAACCTGAAAAAAGACCATCAAGATCGGTACAGGTCTTGAAGTCCGGATTCACGAGAAACGGGGCATTTGTATAATTGGCCACATACTCTCTGAAGTACATATCGTTGTCGAGGATGAATTTGATCATGCCGCCGAGAAAGGCTATATCAGTACCCGAGCGCATCGGCGCATAGAGGTCCGCCTTTGCCGCGGTCCTCGTGAATCTGGGATCGACCACAATCAATTTGGCGCCGCGTTGTTCCTTTGCCCTCTGTATCCATTTCATCGAGATAGGGTGGTTCTCTGCCGGATTTGCACCCATAACGAGGACGACATCAGCATTTTTCAGGTCCACCCAATGATTTGTCATCGCACCGCGACCGAACGACTCTGCCAGAGCCGCAACAGTAGCGGAGTGTCATATTCGGGCCTGGTGTTCTATATATACAAGCCCCCACGACCTGAGGAGCTTCTGGAGCATGTAGCACTCCTCGTTGTCCAGGGCAGCGCTACCTACGTGGGCGATAGCGTCAGTCCTGTTTACGAGGAATTCCTTCTCAACGGCGACTTCCTGACCGTCGGGCGTCTTTTCCTTTACTTTTGATTTTGATTTTGCCTTGAAGGTCCGGTCCCGTGTATCCTTGATTCTTTTCGCGATCTCATCGAGGGCCCAAGACCACTCGACTTCCTTCCAGGCAGCTGCCCCTGCCGCGCGGTACATAGGTTTGGTAAGCCTGGTAGGATTGTTGACAACCTGATAGACCGAGGCCCCCTTTGAGCAGAGGGTCCCCTCGCTTATGGGATGGTCGGGGTCTCCCTCAGCGTCGATAAGCTTGCCGTCTTTAGTATAGGCAAGAATGCCGCAGCCGACCGAGCAGTAGGGACATACGGTCTTCGTCTCTGTTGCTCCCTTGAGCTTCAGTTCTTTTTCTGCAGCGGATGCTTCCTGAGGAACAAGGCCGGAAGCAATGGTGCCGGCAACGGCTGTGCCCCCGGTCAGCTTTAAGAAATCCCTTCTAGATAATCCCATACCTCACCTCCAATAGAAATTTTAATTCAACAGCTCTTTATATAAAATGTTCTGAAGTAATGATGATAAAATGGTCTTTGATAGTGAGTGGATATTCCGGCTGCTTTGGAAGATTAATCATTAAAGTATCATTAATATTATTAATATTTATTATAGATTTATTGCATCCTTTGCTTCATCTTAGTTTACGTTAAACCGGCTGTCAAGAAAAAAATGGCAGAAAATACATCCCGATTAGTCTTTATGGCGGAATAAGCCATCCTGGGTTTTTTACTCATTATCCGTTTCTCCTGTAACACCTGCCAGTCGCTTGACAAGATCCAACCGTGTGATAGGCTTAACCTATTAAAGGTGCTGTTTTGGGGGGTTACAGGCTGGATATTAGCGAATTTGTTAAGCATAAGATTTATTAATAAAGGAGTGTGCGATGGATAGAAGAGGTATTGTCACGATTCATGGCGACCCATTGACTTTGACGGGCACCGTGCGCAAAACAGGGGAGAAGGCCCCTGATTTTAAGGTGTTGGACGGAGAGCTGAAAGAGTTCGGCTTAAAGGATTTTGCAGGAAAGATCAAGGTCATAAGCGTTACCCCGTCGCTCGATACCCCTGTGTGTGACCTTCAGGCCAGAAGGTTCAATGCCGAGGCAGCCAAGTTGCCCGCGGATGTTGTTGTGATCAATATCAGTATGGACCTCCCGTTTGCCATCTCGCGGTTCTGTGCCAGCGCTGGTATAGATAAAGTGAAGGCCTTCTCTGACCACAGGGATGCGTCGTTCGGTAATGCCTACGGAGTCTTGATAAAAGAACTGCGTCTGCTCAGCAGGTCGATTTTTATCCTCGATCAAAAGGACGTGATCAGATACATTGAGATCGTGCCGGAGGTGACGGAACATCCTGACTATGAGCGTGCCTTAGGGGAATTAAAAAAGATCACCGGATAATCAGAAAACCGGATACATGAAATCCCTCCAAGGGATTTGAACAGGAACCTGAAACAAGGAGGAAGAGATGTCATACACAGCAAAGGATTACAGTAAGTTGATAGGGATCAGCGGACTCAGCGAAACGCTCTTAAAGAATCATTTTACGTTGTATCAGGGCTATGTAACAAACACAAACAAGGTAAATGAAACGCTCGATCAGATGCTCAAGGACGGAAAGACCGGGACCCCGGAATTTGCGGAACTCAAGAGGAGGTTCGGCTGGGAGTTCAACGGCATGAGGCTGCATGAATATTATTTTGAAAACCTCGGGGGGAAGACGGCTCTGGACAAATACGGCCCTCTCGGCAAACAGATGCAGTGTGATTTCGGCACTTCTGAAGTCTGGGAAAAGGACTTCAGGGCTGTGGGGTCGATGCGGGGTATCGGCTGGGTGGTGCTTTATCAGGACAATCTTACTGGAAGGCTCTTTAATATATGGATCAATGAGCACGATGTCTCCCATCTTGCAGGCTGCAATCCCATATTGATTATGGATGTCTTTGAACATGCCTTTATGCTGGATTATGGTCTTAAGAAGGCTGACTACATTGAGGCCTTTTTCAAAAATATCGACTGGAGCGCGGCTGAGAAAAGACTTGAAATTGTAAAGAAATAGAGGGTTATGAGAGAGGCTGTTATTTTATTGAAAGCCTGAAAAAGGCCGATATATTATTCTGTCATTCCGGCTAGTCCGGAATCTTTCCGGCAAAGTCTTCTAAGAAGGATTCCCGACAAGCGGGAATGACAGAACCTGCCAATCAACTTTCTTTTTTATTAAGCGATTAATGGCGATTATTCTTTTTTTCGAAAACTCATAAGGCAAAATAAAGGGCGGAAGGTATTTACACTTTCCGCCCTTTTGTGGGTCTGACTAAATATGTTTAATTAGCAGGAGCTCTTGCATTTACAGGTGGTAGCGACCTTTTTGGAAACCTTTTTGATTGTCATTCCTGACACCTCCTTTTAAGGAAATAACCGAACTTCTTGTCCAGTCTATGCTTTCTTTAGTATATCATGAAGAAAACATTTGTAAAGGTCTTTCCCCAGAGGATCTCCGAGCAGTTCAGCCCTGTATCTGCAGCCGCCCCTGCAGGTTTCCAGATATGCACAGTCGCAGGCCAGGTCTTTCAAAGGGATTGGGACTGTTTTCTCCCAGCATGCTCTGAGGCCCTCTTTGATTGAGCCGACAGGACGGTCTGCATAGAAGGTGCACTTTGTCACCTTGCCGTCCGCCATCACAGAGAGCAGGTGCAGCCCGCAGCCGAAGCCCGCTGTCCCGGAATGGAGACCTGCGCCGTGTCCATACTGTAAGTACTTCCCCCCGACTTCCGGCGGGACCTGAAAGGCACTGTTCTTCTTGAGCCGGCCGGCAATGCAGGGTACGTCAACGGTCCAGTCCCTGATCTTAAGACCGGCAAAGAGCTTCTCCATTTCGTCAAAATCCCCGAGATTTTTTGCATGGACCATAGTTGCCACAGAGACCTCGAACCCCTGTTCTTTGGCAAGCCTGAGAGCGCTTAGAGCTTTTTTGAACGTTCCTTTACCCCTGACAGCAGTCATGCGCCTTTTCGAGGCCGTCTATGCTAATCTGGATCTCGTCGACCTTGAGACGACCAAGCAGGTCTTTATCGAGCAGCAGACCGTTGGTGAACAATACCTTTCTTATTGCGAAATCAGGAAGAAGATCATTCAGCGCTTCGAAGTTGCTGTGCAGTATCGGTTCTCCTCCGGTGACCATTACTCTCAACCCCTGCATCTCCTCAAACTCGCCTGCAGGACTTCCGCTATACGGTTTAAAGAGAGTTCCTGCGGTGGTTTCTCTCCGATATAACAGTGCCTGCACCGGAGATTGCATTGGTCGGTGATCTGCAGTTCAAGATAACGCAGGGAGGGCACCGGAGATTTGATAAGAGGAGGCTGCTTTGCAGGCACCTGCTTTGTGGTCAGGAGCTCTTCGGCAAGACAGTAGTCGGTAAATTCCCTATCTTCGCTCCGACATCCGGCTTCCGAAGCGCATTTTTTCAGGAACACGAAGGACGCGTCATCCAGTTCATAGAGTTCATCTGTTCTGATCTGATAGAGAGAAGGTGTCTCGAGCCACTTCAAAACAGAATTTTCAGACAAGAAATACCGCATGTTTTCATTATACAACAGGGAGTTTATTTGCTATGATTGGAAAATGGACCTGGTTAAAAATCTCTGCGCAAATTTCTGTTCCTATTACAAGCCGGCAAAAAAGGAGGAGCTGGCCTGCAGGGGTTTTATTGTTGTAAAGCGGTTGATAGAGATGGGGAAGCATATCCCTTTTGAGAACGTCCGGCAGAAGCCCGGGCGCCCTGACGGGAGAGGACCTCGCAAAAAGCCTTTGCCCGGCCTGTCCTTTTTATGAAAGTGATTGTGACTACATACTGCTGGAAGGCGATGCAATGCCCTGTGGAGGCTTTATTTTTTTAAGGCTTCTCCTGGATAGAGGCATTATAAGTATTGACGATGTCCGGAATATCGAATAGACTTTAAGTATTATCTATATAAGGGAGGAAACATGGAGAAATATTCTATAAGTGAAGTGATCGAACAGGCTGTTCAGACAGAGAAACTCGGTTATCAGTTTTATACCACCATGGCAGACAGGTTTAAGGAAGATACGGGCTTAAAGAAGCTTTTCGAAACCCTCGCCTCAAAGGAACTGGTGCACGAGAAGAGGTTCTCGGAACTCAAGGAACTGGCTGGAGCACCCGAACCAGAAGGATGGGAAGAGGCCTCCCAGTATCTCAGGGCGATAGTTGAATCTGAATTTTTTCTCGGCAAACATAAGTCGCTTCCTGATCTGAAACACGTGCATACTGTCGGGAAGGCGGTGGACTTTGCCCTGGGTTTTGAGAAGGAAACCCTGCTTTATTTCCATACTGTACGCGACGTGGTGAAGGAAAAGGATGTTGTGGACGAGATCATCAACGAGGAAAAGAGCCATATAATGTGGTTGGACGCCTTCAGGAAAAGCTTCACGAAGCAGTCCTGAAGGACTTGTGGATTACACAATAAGAATCGGCGGCGAGGCCGGCCAGGGGATACAGACTATCGGCAATACCCTCGGCCTTGTATTTTCGCGCAAAGGCTATCATGTATTTACCCATCAGGATTACGAATCACGTGTCAGAGGCGGCCACAATTTTTTCCAGGTGCGTTTTGCCGATTATCCTGTCATGGCCTCGCGCGACAGTGTGGATATAGTTATTGCCCTTGATATAGAAAGCGTAAGCAATTATGAGAAAGAGCTTTCAGAGTTCGGGCAGATAATTTATGATTCAGCTTCATTAAAGCAGAAGTATGAGAGGCCTCATTTTCTCGATATTCCTTTCGTTCAACTGGCCATAGATCACGGCGGCAATAAAATTATGGCCAATACAGTGGCTGTCGGCGCTGTGCTGGGGATGATAGGTATGGACCCCGGAGTGCTTATCGCGATACTGAAGGACACCTTCCAAAAGAAAGGCGAAGAGGTAATAAAGCAAAATACAGCTGCAGCGATGGCAGGCCATGACTATGCGGTAAAAGAATGCAGCAATTGCTCATTCGTTGCTGCTCCTCCGTCAAAGCCGAAGATGCTGATAGCCGGCAATGATGCGATAGGCCTTGGCGCAGTGGCCTCAGGATGTAAATTTTATTCTGCCTATCCCATGACCCCTTCAACCGGCATCATGAATTATATTGCCGGAAAAGAAACGGACTGCGGGATAATCGTTGAACAGGCAGAGGATGAGATCGCTGCCATCAACATGGCACTGGGAGCTTCTTTTGCCGGGACAAGGGCGATGACAGGCACCTCAGGAGGCGGCTTTGCCCTGATGGTGGAAGGACTGTCTCTTGCTGCTATGACAGAGACGCCGCTGGTTATAGCGCTCGGGCAGAGACCAGGACCTGCAACAGGTCTTCCGACAAGGACAGAGCAGGGAGAGCTGCAGTTCGCTCTTTACACAGCTCACGGCGAATTCCCGAGGGCCGTCTTTGCTCCGGGCAATCCTGAGCAGGCCTTCTTTCTTACTAACAAGGCCTTTGATCTTGCGGAAAAATACCAGATAACTGTGATTATCCTGACTGACCAGTATCTTGCGGATTCCCAATGGACATATGACGGGTTTGACACGGGCAGCCTGAGGTTCACTGATTACAGACTGCGTGGCGACGCATTTAAGAAACTCTCTGACTACAAGAGGCATGCCTTCACCGATAGCGGGGTATCTCCACTTGCTGTTCCGGGCGATGCAAGGCATGTTGTGGTAACTGACAGTGATGAGCATGACGAGGAAGGGCATATTATCGAAGATGCTGCGACAAGGGTAGCTATGACGAAAAAGAGGATATTCCGGAAACTCCCTCATATAATAAGGGAGATAGCTCCGCCGCTGCTGTACGGAGATCATGACCCTGAGGTGGTCCTTGTGGGTTGGGGCTCTACCTATGGAGTGATGAAAGAAGCTGTCGACTTTTTTTCCGGCAAACAAAAAATTGCGGTGCTTCATTTCAGCGAACTATACCCTTTTCCTTCGACTGACGTTTTTGATTATCTGAAAATCCTGAAAAACGTGAAACTCGGTATCTGCATAGAGAATAATGCAACCGGACAGTTTGCCCGTCTACTTAAAGCAGAGACAGGCTACGAGTGCGCGGCGAGAATCAACAGATACGATGGAAGACCCTTTATCCTTGAAGCTTTAACAGGAGAGATAAATGTCCAACTTGGACGATTATAAAGGCAGAACTCCAGCCTGGTGCCCGGGCTGCGGCAACTACAACATACTCAAGACATTTAAGGAAGCCGTTGTGGAACTCGGAATCGAACCACATCAGTTTACCATCGTGTCCGGCATTGGTCAGGCAGCGAAATTCCCTCACTATCTGAAATGTAATACCTTCAATGGTCTTCATGGAAGAAGCCTTCCGGTTGCGACCGGACTGAAACTTGCGAACCACGAAATGCAGGTTGTTGCTGTGGCAGGAGACGGAGACTGCTATGGCGAAGGCGGCAATCACCTCCTTCATACGATCAGAAGGAATGTCGGCATCAAGCTTTTTGTGCATGACAACCAGATATACGGCCTCACAAAAGGTCAGGCCTCGCCCACCAGTGCTGAAGGCATCAGGACAAAAAACCAGCCTCTTGGGGTATTTTCGGAGCAGCTGAATCCAATGGCCCTGGCAATAGCCCTAGACTGCAGTTTTGTGGCAAGGGGGTTCGCGGGCGATGGTGAGCACCTGAAAAGTCTCATAAAAGAGGCGATGTACCATAAGGGGTTCTGTCTCGTCGATATTCTCCAGCCCTGCGTCACCTTCAACAAGATCAATACCTATGAATGGTACCGGCAGAGGGTATATCACCTGGAGCCTGATTATAATCCCGAAGACAGGACTGAGGCGTTCAGGAGGTCACTTGAATGGGGTGACAGAATTCCCCTGGGTATACTTTTCAGAAATAACCGGCCTGCCTATGAAAAGCGGATATCTGTTATAGAGGCCAGTCCCCTTGTAAAGCAGTCTTTTGATATCTCGAAAATAGAGGCAGCGCTGAAAGAGTTTTACTGATGATCAGCAGTCTGAAAAAGCTGACAAATCAGAGTTTACTCCAACAAGAGCCAGGTTCTTTTCCGCTTTTCCCAAATATACTATAATCATAATGTGAGTGAGGGTATGCCATGAAATACAACGGCGTCAACCATATCGCCCTGGCTACGGGGAAGATCGAGGAAAGCATACGCTTCTGGCGGGACCTGCTCGGCCTGAGGCTGATCGCAGGCATTGGAGAATCCGGCAACAGACAGTACATCCTTGAAATATCAGAATGCTGTTCAATAGTTTTTTTTGAATGGCCGAAGGTTGAGCCGGTCCAGGAGAAAGATCACGGCAGGGTTGTCGCAGGACCGTTCGCCTTTGATCACATAGCCCTTGGTCTTGAAAGCGAAGACGAACTCTGGGAGTTAAAGGACATGCTCAACGCAGCTGATATCTGGGTGTCGGAGGTGATAGACAATGGTTTTATCCACTCGATATTTTCCTTTGATCCAAACGGCATACCGATTGAATTTACCTGGAATGTAGAAGGTATAGACATAAGAAAGAATCCGGTCATGGTCGAACCGCCGCCTTCCGAGGCTGCAGGAGAAGGACCCGAACCGCAGGAAGGGAAATGGCCTGCTGTTGAAAAGCCAACCCTGAAGAAAGACCGGAGGACATATCCGGGGCAGTTCGGTAAATTTTTCAGAATGGCAAAGAAGATCTGATCTCCTTCCCCGGAATACTTTGTGTGTGAAGAAAGTCTGCAAGACCTTAATTGAGCCCCTGTTGGCAGGGCGTTTCAGAGTACCTGCAGCCACTATTACCGCCATCATACCCAATGATTAAGATTTATTAACCTAAAGTTAACCTGATCTTAATATCCATCATTTAATATAAGCGTTGTATCTAAACAATATATAAGCTGCAGCTGACATTTCCTGTCCCACATGTTCGTTATTGCGGGCGCTGGCTATAGAACTGGGATTCAATAATGCCGGTAAGCGCTTTGCATGGTAAGGACCTAACTTTCAAAGCGGTGTTTCAGAAGCGGTATATTCTGATCTTGTGCAGGAGGTGATGAAATAAATAAGTAGTGGACACGCTTCGCGATAAAGCGAAGAATTTGAAACAATAAGCTGAAAGAAGGAGATATTACTTTATGACTAAGCAGTGGATAACATATTTGGCCTTGATCTCACTTTTTGTGCTTGCGCTCATGATACCGATCGCGGGAGCATATCCAACTTACACGGATTGCGCGAACTGTCATGGGGCTTTTACCGCAAGCCCATACAATTCATTGGCAGCTGCAAAGGCTGCGAATCCTGCATGGCCTGGTGGTCTTCATAATACGCACAGAGACACATCGACGCAGAGTCCTCCTGGCATGCTCAACGGAAACTGTAATGCCTGCCACTATGGAAGTTCCAGAACACCGGTTTACATGTATCAATCCAGCGGAACTGCACCTTTTAACCTGTCCTGTTCGGGATGTCACGACGGCCCCGGCCTAAGGGCGCACCATGTAAACAGCGGTGCTGACACGTGCTATGATTGTCACAGCGATCCAGCACCCGACCCCGAAAATGTACTACGGCCGGTATATTCTGCAGCCATGGGGACGGCGAGCGGGACGACTGCGGTCAACAATCCCTGCAGTTCCACTGCCGCAGGGTTTGAGGGAAGGCTGGCCGACTCCACGACCATAGGTTTGGACAACGACGGGAATCTGTTATATGATCAGAACGATCCCGCCTGCGCGGCTCCGGCTGCGAAACTCGCAGTCTCGCCGACGTCTCTCGCGTTCGGCAGTCTTAATACCGGCAGTACTTCAACAGCAAAAACAGTCACAATATCCAATACCGGTGCCGTGGTCCTCAGTGTGACAGGCATTACTAATAGCGATGCAGCCGACTTTGTTCTTACTGCGGCTTCCACCCCGTTTAATGTTGCAGCCGGCGGAAGTCAGACCTTTACCGTGGCATTTAAGCCGGGGAGCACAGGCGCAAAGACTGCGACCATGAGTGTAACCAGTAACGGCGGAAATGCTACTGTGAGTGCCACCGGCACCGGTGCCGTGCCTCCGCAGCCTGTACTCGGCGTATCACCGACAACGCTTGCCTTCGGCAATCAGACGATCGGCAGTACTTCAGCAGCAAAGTCAGTGACGATATCGAATACAGGAGCAGGCACCCTCAACGTAACGGGTATCACATCATCAAATGCTGAGTTCTCTTTCTCACCCACAAGTCTTTCACCTATTGCTTCCGGCAGCAGTGCAACACTGAACGTTACGTTTGCACCATCGGCTCCGGCAGGAGCAAAGAGCTCAACCATCAGTATAACCAGTGATGGCGGCAACGCGTCAGTCAGCGCAAGCGGTACCGGCGTGGCAGCAGCGGCACTTAGTGTGTCACCTGCGACGCTGACGTATGTCAGTCAGACAGTCGGCACAACGTCTGCAACCCAGACAGTGACAATATCAAACACAGGCGGTACTGCCCTGACAGTTAACAGCATCACCAACGGCAATACCACCGACTTTGTTCTTACCGCACCGGCCGCACCGTTCACAGTCAATGGCGGTTCAAGCCAGACTTTCACACTGGCGTTCAAGCCTGCGACAGCAGGTGCGAAGAGCGCAACCGTAAGTGTTGCCAGCACAGCCGGCAATGCATCGGTCAGTGCAACAGGTACTGGAGCAGCGACAGCAGCGGCGCTTAGTGTGTCACCGGCTACACTTACATACGCTGATCAGACGGTAGGCACGACTTCGGCGGTCAAGACAGTGACAATATCAAACACAGGCGGTACTGCCCTGACAGTTAACAGCATCACCAACGGCAATACCACTGACTTTGTTCTTACAGCTCCAGCCGCACCGTTCACAGTCAATGGCGGTTCAAGCCAGACCTTCACACTTGCCTTCAAGCCTGCGGCAGCAGGTGCGAAGAGCGCAACCGTAAGTGTTGTCAGCACAGCCGGCAATGCATCGGTCAGTGCAACAGGTACCGGATTGGCGGTAGTTTCACAGCCGGTCCTGAGTGTATCGCCTGCATCATTGTCGTTCAGTAATGTGACTGTAGGAGCTTCATCAACAAAGACAGTTACAGTTTCTAACACAGGCAATGCGCCGCTGAGTGTCACTAATATTACACTCTCAGGCTCGGCTGTCTTCAGTTTCTCACCTGCATCTTTGGCTCCCGTTGCCGCGGGCGGAAGTGCGACACTTACTGTGACATATTCTCCGACCGTTGTGGGCACTGATCCCGGTGCCACGCTTGCTATCACCAGCGATGGCGGCAATGCTTCAGTCGCTCTGACAGGAAGCGCTGTTCAGCAGTCTGTCGACGATGTTGCCCTCGTGGCGCTCAGAGTTCCGGGTACTATTACGTCAAGGGTGGGCAGAGAGCTCGAAATGAACGTTATCGGACAGGCCACTACAACGGCCGATACGGCCAATGCGACTGTTACCTTAACGGCGACTGCCTCTGATGGTATAAGGGTCAGCATAGACCATCCGAGTGTTACAAAGGACTTGCAGGCAACGAATTCTGATCCGACGAATTTCAGGTTCCAGACCGAAATTGTCTGCACAAAGAGGGGTACATGGCCGATTACCTGGACTGCCAGTGTCAATTCATCCGAGAACAGCAACACCGCGAACGATGTCTTAAAACGTACTACGCGGGTTACCTGTTACCGTTCAGGTGTGTCAGCGGACCACTAAGCCTTTCAGTCTGTATAGTTAGTTCCTGAAGCGACCAGGAGGTGGAGAGGATTTTCTCTCCACCTCTTTTTTTTCACCGGAGCAGATCGGGTAAAGCAGGATAGGAAGTGAAAGTCCTGTAACATGGGTGGCATAAGCGGTTTATACAGTTTTAAAATATGGTATACTCAGTTTGCTGAATATGAACAAGATCAGGAAAATCAGATATCTGATAATCACCTTTTCGATTTTTGCCGGCCTTACTTTCTGGTTTTTCGATGCTTTAATGGCTAAGCTGGCATTCGTCGATGAGCCATTTATGCAAATATTGCTCGGCAACAAACAGGAAGTCGCTTTTCGTCTGTTTACCTGTCTATTTTTTCTTGTGTTTGGTGTTATTGCGGCCAAAGCCTTTTCTGACCAGAAAAGGACGGAGGATCTGTTAAGGGCAAACGAGGAGAAATATCGTTCTTTAATTGAGTCTACCAATGACTCCATATATCTGGTAGATAAAGACTTCAAATATCTTTATATGAACGGAAAGCACGCGCTGAGAATGGGGTTTACAGGGCAGGAATATCTCGGACGTTCATATAAGGAGTATCATTTGCCCAGTGAGATAAGGTGCTTTGCCACGGATTTCAATGAAGTGATCTCAACAGGCAAATCAATACAGCGAGAACATAAAAGCCGCAGGGACGACAAATATTTTCTTCAGACATTAAGTCCGGTCATAGATTCCGCCGGGGAAATCGCGTCTGTAACGGTTGTTTCAAAAGATATCAGTGCGCTTAAGCTGCTGGAAAATAAATTGCATACCTTGTCTGTTACTGATGAACTTACAGGCCTGTTCAACAGGCGGGGGTTCTTTACTGTAGCCGATCAGTTCCTGAAATTGGCTGACCGGAACAAAAAAGGAACATTTATGCTTTATCTTGATCTGGATGGGCTCAAGCTGATCAATGACAAATCAGGTCACAGCACGGGAGACCTGGCATTAATCGAACTGGCTAATCTGCTCAAAATTTGTTTCCGGCACTCTGATGCCATTGCCCGTATCGGCGGCGATGAATTTGTGGTCTTCCCGGTTGAAGCCGCTGAAGACAGCATTGAGACCATTATAGGCCGCTTCAGAGATTGTCTGAAGAGCTACAATGAAAAAAAAGAACATGACTTTCAGCTGCTGGCATGCGTTGGCACAGCATATTACGATCCTGAGCACCCGCAGTCTCTTGAAGAGCTTATTATCAGGGCCGACAAAAATATGTACGAGCAAAAAAACCGCAGAACCGGGGCTTAGTCATTATTCAGCGTGTTTTCCATTACCGCCAGGTATATCCTCTGACCTTCATACAGAAGGCCTCGCATGATATCGGGGTTCAAGTTCCTAAACATCTCATCCTGCATGCATCCAGGTCCTTAGAAAGCTGCCCGCTGGTCTTGCCTTCGGCATACCACCCCTCAGGTTCCGGCTTGGCGGTGCGTACCCCGGATGTGGTAGTGACACACCCGGCCAAAGCAAGGACCACAACTCCTACACCTATAATTCTCTTCATTTATTACCTCCCATCCCAGATCGCTTTAATTTTATCATAACATGAAGCATTTATTGACACGTGCAATTAATATTACTCAATGGCTAATGGTAAGCTTACGTATAATCTCAATGAGCGGACCTGGATATATGCCCAGTCCTATAAGAGCTGAAAAGAGTACTACCAGCGTGAGGCTGCCCAGCGGCGCCGGATGCGAGACAAGTGCGGCTTTGTCCTCTGACTCACTGTCTGGAGTCTGAAACATGACCTGGACAATGCGCAGGTAATAGAAAAGCCCGATCACACTGCTGAACACGAGCATTATGACGAGAAACCAGAGTGATGACCTGACCCCTGCAGAGAGCAGATAAAACTTCCCGATGAATCCGGCTGTCAGGGGGATGCCGGCCAGAGACAGTATGAAGGCCGTGAAGACGGCGGCCATCCATGGGCGGCGCCATGCGAGCGACCGGAAATGCCGGAGGGTGTCTGCCTCGGCTTCTGCAGTGGAGAGGACGATAACAACCCCGAACGCGCCGAGGAGAGTGACAAAATAGGCGACCAGGTAGAACGTCACAGCGGTCACAACGAGCTCGCCGCTTGCAAGAAAGGCCACGAGGAGATAACCGAGATGGGCTATCGAGGAATATGCCAGGATGCGTTTGACATTGTCCTGTAACAGGGCGAGAAGGTTGCCGGCGAACATGGATGTGACTGCGATAACGCTGAATACTGTAAAGAGAGAACTGTTCAGCGTAAGATCCGGCCTGATGAAATAACGGAGCAGCAGGCCGAAGACTGCCCCTTTGGAGACAGTGGCCACAAATGCAGTTACCGGAGCAGGCGCACCCTCGTACACATCCGGGGTCCACATATGGAAGGGGACAAGCGCGAGTTTAAAGCCTATAGCGGTAATGACCAGGACAGTACCTGCAAGAAGCAGGATGTTATATGCGCTTGCACCTGAAGACAGAGCAGCCAGCCTGCTGAATTCCATGGTCCCGAGTTCCGCGTAAAGAAGGGCCATGCCGAATAAAAGAAAAGCTGAAGAGACCGCTGCCAGCACGAGATATTTCACAGCGGCTTCTATCCCTTGTTCATCCGAACGCTGATAGCCGAGCAGTGCATATAGAGAAACACTCAGTGTTTCAAGGCCCAGAAAGAACGAAACAAAATGACTGCTCGCAACGAGAACAGCAGCGCCCAGGACAGCAAGGAGCAGGAGGAGATAGAACTCCTCTTTTACCAGCGCCCTTTTTTCGAGATATCCGTACGCGAATGAGGCGATTGCGAAAGTCGCGGAGAAAAGCAGGCCCATAAAGAAAAGAGCATATCTGTCCAGGACCAGCAGGGCAGTCACCTGTCGGGGCAGAAACGAAGAGATGGCGGGAAGGGAGCAGACAGCAAGCGCCAGACCGGACATGCAGAGTGCGGCAGTCAACCGGTGGTCCCTGTAGACGGATATCGTGAGCATTGTAACGACAGCTGTTACGGCAATAATAACCAGGGGCATGAGGGCCATGAATTCAGCGTAATTCATTGCCTGTTGACCTCTTCCCTGCCGGGCTGATTTTGCCCTGCCTGCCGGATTAAATTGTTGTCCTCGGCGCTGACTCCAGCCACAATTGATTTTAGGGCCGGTGCTGCTGTGTTCAGAACAGGCTGCGGATACAGGCCGAGGAAAAGGAGGGCTGCGATCATGACTATGGCAGCTGACATTTCACGCACAGAGACATCGGTCAGCTTCAATTCCTCCTCCGGGCTTTCCGAAGAAGACTTTCTGCAGCAGCTGGAGCGCATAGACTGTCGCGGCAACGAGACCGACTGTCGCAATGGCCCCAATGGCCGCATTATTCCGGAAGACTCCGATCAGCACCAGAAATTCAGCGACAAAATTTCCGAGTCCGGGTAGTCCGAGAGACGCCATCGCAAAGACCATGGCCAGACCACCCATCTTCGGCACCGAAGACCAGAGACCACCCATCTGTTCAATATCACGAGTCCTCATACGTTCCTGTAGAAGGCCGGCAATAATGAAGAGTCCGCCCGTGCTGATGCCGTGGCAGAGCATCTGCAGTACAGTACCCTGGAGCGCGAGTTCATTCCATGCAAACACGCCGAGGAGTACAAACCCCATATGGCTCACACTGGTATAGGCCACGAGTCTTTTGAAATCCTTCTGGCCGAAGGCAAGAAGCGCGCCGTAAAGTATACCCGCGACTCCGAGGACCATGCCCGCCGGCGCAAAAAAGGCCGTTGCTTCCGGAAACAGGGGGACCATAAAACGTATCATCCCGTATGCCCCGGTCTTCAGGAGAAGGCCCGCAAGAATGACACTGCCGGCAGTCGGGGCCTCAGTATGGGCATCAGGCAGCCATGTGTGAAAGGGAACGACCGGCAGTTTTACTGCAAAGGCGATGAAAAACCCCAACATCAGCCAGACCGAGACTGAAAGGGGCAGCGAAATCCCGAGCAGTTGGGAATAATCAAAGGTATAGATGCCTGTTCCCCTGCCGTGAATAAAATAGAGCGCCAGTATGGCAAGGAACATCAGCAGACCGCTCAGCTGGGTGAAGATGAAGAACTTCATCGAGGCATAGGCCCGGTTCTCATGGCCCCATATCGCGATGAGGAAGTACATCGGCAGCAGCATCAGCTCCCAGAAGAAATAAAAGAGGAAGAGGTCGAGCGAGAGAAAAACGCCGAGGACACCCGACAGGGTCCAAAGGAGGTTCATATGGAAGAAACCGACCCGTTCCTGTATCTCCCGCCATGAACTTATGACAGACAGGAGACCGAGGAAGAGGGTGAGTATGACCAGCAGGAGACTGAGCCCGTCGAGGGCCAGGTGAAAACCAATGCCCAACTGCGGTATCCACTGACGTTCAAAAGCAATGAGCCACGCGCCATCTCTCCCCGAGCCGGCTGTCCCGAAATAAAGATACCAGACGACCAGCGCAAGCACGAGGTCGAGCGAAAGCGCGGCAACAGATATCCAGCGGGCTGCCTCTGTATTGCGCTGACCGGCATACCAGGCCAGGATTCCCCCCAGTAAAGGCAGCAGGATGAACCAGACGAGTATCATAGAGACACCACCAGAGCGACGAATACAACAGCGCCAAAGGCGAGTATGGCTGCATACCAGCGCAGACTGCCTGACTGGGTTAAGCTCAGGAGGCGGTGGGCCTGTTCAGTGTACCACGCGGTCCCGCCATAGGCCAGATCGATGAAGTCATCCTTGTTCGACCGCGCAGTCCAGAGAAAAGGCCGGACAATTATTTTGTCGTACAACCAGTCAAAGCCCCAGCCGGCATGCCAGAAGCGCCGCAGCAGGCTGCCTGCCCGGGAGTCTGCCGCCTTTTCCGTAAATGCCCGGTGTCTCAGGAACAGCATGTACGCAGACCATACACCTGCAAGGGATACGAGGGAGGCTGTAATTTGAAATGAAACTTCGGAGCTTAAGGAATTAAGCGAATTAAGTGTATTAAGGGACGGCAGAACTTTCTGCACGAAGTCAGTAAAAAAAGATAATCCCCCCAGCGTCCGGGGCGTTTCTAAAAAACCGCCTGTTATGGAAAGCAGGCCGAGGATGATTAAAGGGATTCTCAGGGACAAAGACCTGCTCTCGTTCACCCCTGTTTTCTCCGGGCCGAAGAATACAAGAAAGACCATTCTGAAGGTATAGAGCGAGGTAAGGAAGGCTCCGGTCAAGCCTGCCAGCCAGAGAGCTGTGCCCCCTGAGGGCGATGTCAGGACTTGGGACAGAATGAACTCCTTGCTGTAGAAACCGGCAGTGACAAGGGGGACTGCGCTTAAGGATGCGGAACCTGCGAGAAAGGTCCAGAAGACCACCGGGAAGCTGTCTGCGGAGTCCGCCCATTCTGAACATGTCGCGCTCATGCCCCAGAGCGGCGATTACAACGCCTGCACCCAGAAACAGGAGGGCCTTGAAAAAGGCATGGACCATAAAATGAAAGATCGCGGCTGACCAGGCCCCGACGCCCAGCGCCAGGAACATGTAGCCGATCTGGCTGATCGTGGAATAGGCCAGAACGCGTTTAATGTCCCGCTGCACAAGCGCGCTGCAGCCGGCAAGGAGCAGGGTAACTGCGCCGGTTACAGCCACGGCAGTCATCGCTGCAGGAGACAGGCTGAAGAGGGCATGCGTCCTGGCGATAAGATAAACGCCTGCTGTTACCATGGTTGCCGCATGGATCAGAGCGCTCACAGGCGTAGGGCCGGCCATGGCATCAGGCAGCCAGGTCTGCAAAGGCACCTGCGCGGATTTGCCGAGGGCGCCTCCCAGGAATAAGCAGGGCAGCCACGGTCGCCAGCAGGGAGCCGGTCTTCCATTGGAGAGAAACCTGCTGCATAAGATCCTGGATCTGGAAGGTCCTGAAATGCGTGTAAAGGAGGAATATCCCGACCGCCAGGGCCACATCTCCGATGCGGGTGACAATAAAGGCCTTGCGGCCGGCGCGGCCGTTCTCAGGGTCTTTGTACCAGAACCCGATGAGGAGATAGCTGCAGAGACCCACGCCCTCCCAGCCCAGATAGAGCAGGAGCAGATTGTCTGCCAATACCAGGGTGAGCATGGAGCCGACAAAAAGATTCATATAGCTGAAGAAACGGCTGTAGCCTTCATCTTCCCTCATATATTCCACTGAATAAAGATGGATGAGGAAGCCGACAAAGGTGATCACGAGTATCATAATCAGAGAGAGCGCGTCCAGGGCAAAGGTGATGCCTGCCTTAAGGCCCGATACCTCCATCCATGTCCAGAGGGTCTGGGAAAAAGCGCCGCCTGCCGGAGGCGAACTGATAAAAGATATGCCGACAAGTATTGCCATGACTGCGGAGAGACCGACAGAACCCGCCCCTATAAAGGCAACGCCTTGTCTGGGAAGACGCGGACCTGCCATGACCAGGGCGCAGAAACCGGCAAAGGGCAGGGCAGGTATGAGCCAGAGCAGTTCGAGCATATCAGCCCCTCATCCTTCCGGCAGCGTCGGCGTCAAGGGTTTTGAAACAGCGGAAGAACCGCAGTACCAGGGCCAGTCCTACAGACACCTCTGCAGCTGCCATCGCGAGTATAAAGATAAACATCACCTGGCCGTCAGGCTGGTGCCAGCGTGCTGCTGCAACAACGAAGGCGAGACCGGCTGCATTCAGCATGATCTCAACAGACATCAGGATGAAGATGATGTTCCTGCGGATGAGGACACCGGTCAGACCCAGAGCAAAGAGTAACAGCCTGCCAGAAGGAGGCCGAATTCACCTGATACACTGGTCATGTTCCAGCTCCTCATACTATAAAAAGCAGTTTCGCGCAAAGACGCAAAGTCCGCAAGTAACAGGAAAGCGAATTCACCTGATACACTGTCATTGCCAACTCCTCATACTATAAAAGCAGTTCCGCAAGACGCAAAGTCTGCAAAGTAAAAACAGGAAATATGTAAACTACCCCATTCGTTGGATAGATTCGTCCCTGTATCTTTGTAAATAAGTGCCTTTCTTTGCGAACTTTGCGTCTTTGCGCGATTAACCGTCGTTATTGGCTTCATTTTTCTTTCTCTTTTTTCTCTTCTTTTTTATCCGGCCGGCCGAGATGATAGGCCCCTATGAGTCCGGACAGCAGGAGGATGGAGGCCAGCTCCACTCCGATGAGGTAGGGGCCGAAAAGGGAGATGCCGACCTGCTTTGGGCTCACCATGCCGGCCCCGATTATTTTTGCGCTGCTTCCGGACAACACATACGACCAGTTCTCCGAGGAGGACAGCGGAAAGGCAGGCCGGTCCTATCCATCCGGCAGGACTCAGCCATTGCCTCTCCTGTTTTGCCGCGTCTGCGCCGGCATTGAGCATCATGATCACGAAGACGAAGAGCACCATGATCGCCCCGGCGTAGACAATCACCTCCAGGGCGGCCGCAAACGGCGCACCCAGGAGAAAGAAGACCAGGCTGACGGAAAGAAGAGATACGATCAGGTAAAGCAGCGCATGCACCGCGTTCGTCCGCGTGATGACCATCAGCGTCGAGAGGACCGCCACAAAACCTGATATGTATAAAAGAGTGTTCATAAGTCAGTAACTCTCATTTACCCGAACTAGATTAAACAGTGTCATGCTCGCTTGCCTCCGCACGGCTTGTCGGGGATCCATTTCATCTGGATTCCCGGTCAAGCGTGGAATGACAATTGGCTTTGTTCATGTCATATCTCCTCACGGGTTCAGGCTGCGGACATCGACCGGGGGGTCTTCGTTCTCAGCCTCACCCTTGTCCTTTCCTTTGATGGCAAGTCCTGCAACGCGATAAAAATTATAACCGGGATATTTCCCCTGCCCGCTGATGAGCAGGTCTTCTTTTTCATAGACCAGGTTCTGACGGCTGTATTCGCCCATCTCGCAATCAGGCGTGAGCTGAATGGCGTAGGTAGGACAGGCCTCTTCACAGAAGCCGCAGAAGATGCACCTGGAAAAGTTGATGCGGAAGAATTCAGGATAGCGTCTTCCGTGTTCGTCTTCGGTCGCCTGGAGGGCGATGCAGTCAACAGGGCAAACTGCTGCGCAGAGGTAGCAGGCGACACACCGTTCATTGTTGTCCGGGTCGCGGGTCAGGACAATGCGGCCCCTCCACCGGGGCGGCAGATAAGGCCGCTCTTCAGGATAGAGGACTGTCTCCCTGCGATGAAACATATGCAGGAAAACCGTCCATATTGATCTGAGCGTATTCAGCATTTTATTTCCTCAATGAACTACCCGGTGCAGCTGAGCTGTGAGCGACTTTGCCCTCATTCTCGTTGCCGTTCCTGTGAGATGGAGCGGGAATACAGGCGTGAGTGAATAAAGCATTCCAGACGAGTCTCCCGCCTCCAGCGGGATGAGCTAGAACTGCAGCAAAGGGCAATCCGAGCGAAGGACAGTTTAGCACTGCCGAGAGAATTCTTTTCGATTAGCCTGACGCAAGGATAATGCCTCCTGTAATTATGAGATTCAACAGCGACAAGGGCAGCATCGCCTTCCAGCCGAACGCCATCAGCTGATCATAACGGGGTCTCGGGCAGCGAGGCCCGCAGCAGGATAAACCCGCAGATAAAGACAAAGGTCTTGAGAAAGAACCAGACACCGGGAGGAAGGCAGGGTCCAAGCCATCCGCCGAAGAAGAGGACGGTGATAAGGGCCGAGACAAGCGTTATGCCCAGGTACTCGCCGAGGAAAAACATGCCGAATTTCAGGCCTGAATATTCCGTATGATATCCTGCGACGAGTTCGCTTTCCGCCTCAGGGAGATCAAAGGGCAGACGGTGGGTCTCTGCGAGTCCGGCGATCAAAAATACTACAAGACCGAGGAACTGGGGCACGCAGAACCAGAGCCCTCTCTGGGCCTCGACGATCTCCCTGAGATTGAAGGAACCGGCGGACATGATCACCCCGCAGAGAGACAGTCCCATAAATACCTCGTAGCTTATCATCTGGGCCGAGGCGCGCAGGCCTCCAAGCAGCGAGTACTTGCTGCCTGAGGACCATCCGGCAAGGACCACGCTGTATACGCCGAGAGACGACATGCCGAGAAAGAAGAGCAACCCGATGTTGAGGTCGGCTATGCTGATCCCCTGGCCAAACGGTATGACTGCAAAGGACATGAGCACTGTGACAACTATTATCGCCGGAGCTATAACAAAAACCGGTCTGTCCGCAAAAGGAGGAACCCAATCCTCTTTCATAAGAATTTTTATCACATCCGCAACTGCCTGAAGCAGTCCGAAGGGACCGACGCGGTTCGGGCCGTACCGGTCCTGCCAGAGTCCCAGGAGCCTGCGTTCAAGCCAGATGAGAAGACCGCCGACAGTCAGCGCGCCTCCAAGGACCACTGCGACAAGAATTAGTGACCGCATGGTATCGCTATTATCGATCATCCGGCTGCCTCCTCTTTAGAGATTCTTCCCCATGAAGGCAGGGAAAGGCCTTCAAGCGGGGGTATGCCGAAAGGCAGCCCCGCGACCCCCGTTGGGAGCGCGGGTCTGATCCTGACCGGCAAGCGGTAAGCTTTGCCGTTAAGACCGACATTTGCAATATCGCCGTCTGCAAATCCGAGTTTCTGCGCATCATCCTCATTGAGCGCAAGATAAGGCCCGGGAGAAAGTTCTTCAATTGCAGGAGACAGGCTGCTCAGTTCTTCGGAGCCGAAGATATGAAAGAGCGGAACAAAGAGCCACTCGTCCTTCCGCGCAATAAAGGCAGCTGGTATATCATCGAAGAATAATGTCTTTATTAATTTGCGCAGGATCCGGTTGTTTCGGCTCAATAAGCCGTTGTCCGGGGTCTCCGCCGCGAAGCGGTCCTCCTACCTCGGACTGGAACTTGTTGAGCGACTGGACAGAGTTCCAGCCCGGAGACCAGTACCGTGGTATAAGCGCTGCCGGAGGTCTGTCGCCGAAACCCTCCATTGAAAAAGAGAGAGGAGAGTCAGGGTCATCAGGCGGCTTTGGTTCATGGACTGTTTTATTGGCCAGCATCGCTGTGCGTCCGCTGAAGCGGTGGGATTGTCTGGGGACCTTCTGTCCTGTCTCACGGAATTCCGGCGGCGGCGCTGCCTCAGACACGGGCTTGAATATCTCCAGTTCATCTGCCAGGCCGGCCGCGATATCATGGTCAGTCTTCCAGCTGCCTCCCCGCGTATTCTCTGTAACAGACAGCATGCCGCAAAGCCAGTTCCAGCTTTCCATTATCTTCCCCTCAGGCATTCCCTCCGGTACAAAAACCCTGAAGAAATGCTGGGCGCGGCCTTCATTATTGACCAGGGTGCCGCTGGACTCGGCAAAGGTCCCGCAAGGGAGCAGGGCGTCCGCTTTCTCAGTGGTCCTGTTACTGACAGAGGCGATAACAACGATGTTGGCTATACCTATCAAGAAATCTGTTGACGCTCTCTTCATCAGCCCTCCGGAAGAGGTCGTTTTCGAGGATGATCACTGTCTCGGCTTTTTCCTTTGCAGCGGATTTGAAGGCCTTCCGGATGCCCTTGGCCTCCATAAGAGCGAGGCCCAGACTGTTGCACTCAGGCATGATGAAGGAAAGAGAAGCAGGCTTGCCGGTCTTGCATAAGGCCCGGGCAATATTGGCTGCTGAATGTATAAGGGCCTTGTTTCCGCAGCTCGTGCCGCATATTATAAGAGGATGCTTCGCGTCTTTCAGGGCAGAGGCGATGGTTGCTGCCAGGGCACGGAGCTGGCCATCGATATCCGTCACCTCCGGCGCATCCGCATCGATTGCATGGGCCACTGCAAAGCCCAGTCTCGCCAGATCATCCGGCGCTGCGCGCAAGACTTCTTCCGCCAGTTCGTCCAGCCCGGTGCTGTCAGGCGTTGCGATGAAGAGAGGTCCTTTTTCATCCTGCATGGCTATGCGCACAAAGGCATCATTCCATTCCGGGATCCCCAGGCCCTTCACCTTCTCCATGGGCCTGTTCCGCACCGCCTGTTTCAAAGCAAGGGCCATCATCGGCGCTGTGTTTATTACATCTTCACCGAGGACAAGTATTGCGTCCGACATTGCCACGTCGCGCAACGAAGGCGAATGGGCAGGTCCTGAACGCAGGATTTTTGTGATCTCCGCCAGCAGATCCGCTTCTGATTCAGACATGCCTGAAAAGAAATGCTCAGGCCCGACAAGGGTCCGGAGGGCATAATTCGCCTCAAGAGACGCTGTGGGAGAGCCGATCCCGAGGACCTTGCCTCCGAAGTGGAGGAGATGAGACAGATATTTGAACAGGTCCTCTTTCGTGACTGTTCCCTCCTGAGGCCCGGTGATTTTCTCTGTCCGCCTGCTTAAAAACGGCTGCCTGATCCTGCGGGAGTGATTGACGAACTCATATCCGAAGCGGCCCCTGTCGCAGAGGAAGTAGCCGTTGACTTCTTCATGATAGCGGTTCCGGACCCTGCGCAGTGTACCGTAACGCTCACCTGGTATTGTATTACAGCCGATCCCGCAATGGACGCAGATGGACGGCGCAGTCTGCAGGTCCCATTTGCGGGTATAATGACGCTTGAACGTCTTGTCGGTGAATACGCCTGTCGGACAGACCTCCGCCAGATTGCCGCTGAAGACATTCTGCAAAACACCGTCTTCGTGACGGCCGAAATAGACGTGGTGGTGAGAGGCAAAGGCCTCCAGGTCGCGGCCGCCTGCGTAATCACGATAAAACCTGACGCAGCGGTAACAGTGTATGCAGCGGTTCATCTCATGGTTCAGGAAAGGCCCGAGGTACTGGTTCCGGTAGGTCCGTTTTTTGAACCGGGTTTTTCTGTAGACATGGCCTGTCATAACTGTCATGTCCTGCAGGTGACACTCGCCCCCCTCGTCACAGACCGGGCAATCATGCGGGTGGTTCAGCATCAGCAGTTCGATAATGCCTGCGCGGAAGGTCCTGACCTCCGGATCATCAATGGATATGCGGAGGTCTTCTCTGTCACCGGGGTCATGCAGGACATGATGATTTTGCCCCGGGTATCGTTTTCATCCCTGAACTGCTTCACAGCGCAGAGCCTGCAGGCGCCCACAGAATGCAGGGCAGGGTGCCAGCAGAAGTAAGGGATGTCGAACCCCAGATCAAGACAGGCATGGAGGAGATTGCGGCCCTCCTTCTTCACCTTGTATGGTATGTTGTCAATAAAGATCGTTGGCATTTGTTATCCGCTGTTTATTCCTGTCATTCCGGCTTGTCCGGAATCTGGCTGTTTTCCCTGTAATGCGCCGCAAGATATTAATAATCCAAGGCGCTGCATATCGACAAGGCATGACGCCCCTACAGCTTGCAAAGGCGAATGTATCAGAATTTTCTATGAACTCACTTAAATGACAATCTCCTCATCTCCACGGACACCTTTTCCCTGTAATATGCTTTTCAAAATCCTCGCGGAAGTATTTTAAGGCGCTCTGCAGGGGTTCCATCGCACCGGGGGCCAGCACACAGAACGTACGGCCTATTCCCATGGTGTGGGTCAAAGACTGCAAGGTCTCAAGGTCCTCAGGCTCTCCCTTTCCATTTTCTATTGCGTCGAGGAGACGCTCTGTCCACCATAGCCCTTCGCGGCAGGGTGTGCACCAGCCGCAGGACTCGCGGCTGAAGAAGCGTTCGAGGTTCAGGACAAAACCTACGGGACAGGTTTTATCATCCAGCACAACCATCGTGCCTGTGCCCATGCGGCTGCCCACCTTCTGCAGGGAATCGAAATCCATATTTACGTCCAGATGCTCATCCAGAATAAATTCTGTAGAGGCGCCTCCGGGGATCAGGGCCCGGAACCCGTAACCATCAGCCATGCCGCCTGCGTGCTCCTCAAATATCTCACGCGCCGGTGTTCCCATCGGAAGCTCCCATGCGCCCGGGTGTTTTACCTTCCCTGTGACGCCGTACATTTTTGTTCCGCCGTCGCTGGTGCGGCCAAGGCCCCTGAACCAGTCAGCCCCGTTTTTTATTATGTGCGACACATTGCAGAGCGTCTCTGCATTGTCGACGACAGTGGGCCTGCCCCAGAGTCCCACCAGGGTTGCATGAGGAGGTCTCGGCCGGGGGACGGCCCGTCTTCCTTCCAGCGCGCTGAGCAGTGCGGTCTCTTCGCCGCAGATATAGCGGCCTGCGCTGACATGAACGAGGACGTCCAATGAATAACCTGAATTCAGAATGTCTTTCCCGATGTAGCCTTTTTCCCGCGCCTCCAGGACCGCCTTCTGAAGGATATGCTTTGAGACATTGTATTCCCAGCGCAGAAAAATATAGGCGATGTCCGCCTGGATCGCATAGGAAGTTATAATTATCCCTTCGATAAGCTGATGAGGGTTGCCCTCGAGCAATATGCGGTCCTTGAAGGTGCCGGGCTCCATCTCGTCCGCATTGGCTATGAGATATCGCGGTCTGCGCTGGTCTTCGACAGGCGCCATGGTCGCCCATTTGAGGCCGGTCGGAAACCCTGCGCCACCCCGGCCGCGCAGGTTCGATTTCTTCACTTCTTCCTGGACTTCTTTCGGCGTCATGGTCAGGGCCTTACGCAGCGCCTGATAGCCGCCTGCGTCCTCGTATTCCTTCAGGTCCAGAGGTCGTCTGTCAGGCCGCATCGCCCCTGTAAGGGGACGTTCGAGAAGAAGTTTTTCTCTATTCATATTTCTTCAGGACCTCATCGATCTTCTCCGGATCCAGACCAGCATAGAGAGTTTCATCGATCATCATGGCCGGCGCTTTATCGCAGATGCCGAGGCAGGCGATCGGTATAAGCGTGAACTGGCCGTCAGCGCTTGTCTCCCCCGGCCTTATACCCAGACGGTCCGCAAGCTGCTCCCGCAGGCTGTCGTATCCGGTCACCCAGCAGCTGATGCTGTCGCAGATGAATATTAAATGCTTGCCCAGGGGCTCTTGTGTAGATGTGGCTGAAGAACGTGGCGACCCCGTCGAGTTCCTCGACTGACATTTCGAGAAGATCCGCAATGTCCCTGATTTCATCCGACACCCATCCCCTGTAGCGCTGTACGATCTTCAGCGCGGAGACGCAGGCGGCCCGCTTGTTGGGATACCGGCTGATTTCAGCCATGATCTCGTTCCTCTCTTCGTCTGTCAGCAAAGTATATCAACCTCCATGACTATGACGGCTTCGTATTGAAAAGTCCGTATGCTGCGTAGCGCTTCACAGACTCGTCACTGCGACGTACCGGTAAGTACGCCGTCATTCCTGCAGTCAGTTGCGCGCCTTGCCTACGAAGCTTTCTGATAAAATCGATGCTCTATTAACGTCCTGCGAGTATGACAGACTTTGCAGTAAGTCCTGTTATTCGATCCGTCAACTGTGACATTCTCTGTGTTCTCTGTGACCTCTGTGGTTAACTGCTTTCTTCGCTTTCATCTGTCCACGTCCGCCAGCACAAAGTCGATGCTCCCCAGGATTGCCATGAGGTCAGGTATCATGGTCCCACGGGCCAGCCTGGGTATCATCTGCAGATGCGCAAAGGAAGGGGTGCGGATGCGCACCCTGTAGGGCATCGTACTGCCGTCGCTGACAAGATAGTATCCGTTCATGCCTTTTGTTGCCTCGATCCCTGAGAAGGCCTCGCCCGGCGGTATGACCGGCCCCCAGCTTACATTCAGAAAATGATCGATGAGCGTCTCTATGTCGCGCATTGTATGTTCCTTCAGCGGCGGCGTGGTCAAAGGATGTTTTGACTTGTAAAGGCCCGGCGGGCATATTGTTTACGCACTGCTCAATGATGCGCAGACTCTGCCGCAGCTCCTCCACCCGGACAACGCAGCGGTCGTAGCAGTCGCCGTGCTGAGCAGTCGGGACCTCGAATTCGAACTGGTCATAGCCTGAATAGGGCCGCTTCTTGCGGAGGTCCCATTCCAGGCCGCAGGCGCGCAGGCCGGGTCCTGTGACCCCCCAGTCGATCGCCTCTTCAAGGGAATAGCTTCCCACACCCTTTGTCCTGGCCTTCAGGATACTGTTCTTCATGACGATCTTGTCGTATTCCTTCAGCCTTGCGGGAAAGTACCCGATAAACTCGCGCACCAGCCGCTCCCATCCCTCCGGCAGGTCCTGCGCAACACCGCCGATGCGGAACCAGCCCGGATGCATCCTGCCGCCGGTTATTGCGCTGACGATATCGAAGATCCTTTCACGGTCATTAAAGGTATAAAACACAGGGGACATCGCGCCCACATCCTGGGCAAAGGTGCCGTAAAAGACCAGGTGGCTTGCCATGCGGAACAATTCCGCCAGCATTACGCGTATCACCTTCGCGCGGTCAGGGACTTCTATCCCGCTGAGTTTCTCGACGCCCAGCACATAGGCGAGGTTGTTCATGACGCCGCCGAGATAGTCTATCCGGTCTGTGTAGGGTATAAAGGTATGCCAGGTCTGGCGCTCCCCCATTTTTTCAGCCCCCCGGTGATGAAAGCCGATGTCAGGGACAGCATCGACGATCTCCTCCCCGTCCAGCTGCAGCACAATGCGCAGCAGTCCGTGAGTGCCGGGATGCTGCGGCCCGAGGTTCAGGAACATAAACTCAGTCCCGTCGTGTTTTTGTTTCATCCCCCACTCCTCAGGACGGAACCTGAGCGCCTTTTCCTCTGTCTCCTCTTTTTCCTCAGGAAGTTCAAATACGCCCATCTCCGTGGCCCGTGCAGGGTGCTCCTTGCGAAGGGGATGTCCGGACCACGTCGACGGCATCAGTATCCTGCGCAGGTTCGGATGATTGTCAAAGGTCACGCCGAACATGTCCCAGGCCTCGCGTTCGTACCATCCGGCAGAAGGCCAGAGCCCGGTCACTGAAGGGATGGAAGGATAATCTCCCTTCAGCGCGACCTTGATACGGACGTCTTCGTTGCGGCCGTATGACAGGAGATGGTATACGACGCTGAAATCACTGTCAGGCATTTCATCCCTGTGTGTGCGGGACGCGCTCATCGATCACTGTGAGATCATAGAGTGTCTGATAAGGCTGCTCTGCCTCTGTCTTGAGATACCTTAAAACCTCGACAGCAGAGTCTCCCGGGACCCAAAAAGTCGGGACATCGTCTTTGGTGGTCTGGACTTGAAAAAGCCGCTTCCCCGAATTTCCCTTGCAGCTCATTGCTGATTGTCTGATTGTTATTCATAGTCTATAGACCCACCCCTGACTGCCGGAGGCGAAAAAATTTGTCTTCCGCTGCCGGAACGTTCGCAGAGGTTAAATAAGCATTCCCGACATAATTTCGAATTTTTCTCTTTGGTCTCTTTGCGCTTTGCGGTTAATTTTCAGTCATCATACCTTGTCCGGAGACCGCAGTTCTGTAATCGCCTGTCTTTTCTGACGGCCCATGTCCCTGAAGGAGGGACGGTCCGGCCTGATGGTCTCCTGGGGACCTGCAACCCAGCTCAGGGGCCGCTTTTCCTGACCGATCGCCTTTTGGAGCAGAAGCAGACCTTCCATGAACGCCTCAGGTCTGGGAGGACAGCCCGGGACATAAACATCAACAGGAAGGAATGTATCCACGCCCTGGACAACACTGTAGATGTCGTACATCCCGCCTGAATTCGCGCAGGAGCCCATTGAAATGACCCACCTCGGCTCCATCATCTGCTCATAAAGCCGCTTGATCATCGGCGCGGCCTTGATAAATACAGTGCCGGCTACTATCATCAGATCAGCTTCGCGCGGTGTCCCGCGGATCACCTCTGCGCCGAAGCGGGAGATGTCATATCTGCTGGTGATGCTCGTCGCCATTTCAACGTAGCAGCAGGAGAGCCCGAAGTTGAAGGGCCAGATCGAATTCTTCCTGCCCCAGGCCACGAGGTCCTGCAGGCGTGAAAGTATGACCCCGCTGCTGCCGGCGTCATTGTCAGGCGTCTCTGTTACGCTGTGAAGCGATACAGCAGGATTATTGGTCTGCTGTTTCATAAAGTTGATGTCCTTTCTAAGTCTTTATTTATTGACTGGTTCAGCTGTCAACCCTCAGCATTCAGCTTTCAGCGGGATAGAATAACGGAAGACCGGCCCGCGTATATTCGCTTTTTAGTTGAAAGCTGATTGCTGACGGCTGAGCGCTTACATTTCTTTTCTGAATTTCCGCGGTCCCCAGTCAAGCGCCCCAAGCCGCCAGAGGTAGACAAGGGCGGCAAGGAGGACACCGATGAATACCAGTATCTCGATATATCCGGGCCAGCCGAGTTCGCGGAGCGATACAGACCAGGCGAAGATAAAGACCGCCTCAAGGTCAAAGATGACAAAGAGCATCGCGACAAGATAAAATTTCACATCAGGCCGCATACGGCCCGGCCCGGTCGAAACCATTCCGGATTCATACGGATCATCCGTGGCCCTCTCCCTGTGGCGCTGACCCAGGAAATGAGACAGCCCCAGCATGACAGTGACCAGCAGAAGGACCGCGATAAAATAAAGACCCATCGGCCAAAGCCCGGCCAGGGTAGAAGCTGGTTCTGTCATAGGGTCACCGGCCTCCATGATCCGGCCTGGCCGGAAACGAAAGGATATTCACCGCAGAGGGCGCAGAGAACAGCAAAAAATGTTTTTAATAAGCCTGTTAAATTATTAACAGTTTTAAAATAGTAACAACATTGTTTTATAAAATCCCTCCCAACCTCCCTTTTCCAAAGGGAGGAATAAAGCCCCTCTTTGGCAAAGAGGGGAAGGGGAGATTTTCTGAGTAAAGTGTCTTCTATTTTAAGGCTGTTAATAACTCTCATTTTTATCTCTGTGCCCTCTGCGGCCTCTGCGGTGAATTTTTGGAGTTATTCACAACGATGCCTGTATTTTTTGTTCCAGATCCCGCCGAGTATGAGCGCGACTGCGGCGAAGATAGCAGCAGCCAGGTAGAAAAACGAGAGCGGCTGCATCCCGGGGTCAATGAGCGCTGCCCTGTCAACCTTGTTCAAGCTCAGGACATACGCCTCGAGGTTTGCTATCTCCTCCTGCGTAAGGGCATTGCTGTCCCCGAACGGAAGCATCTTTAGCGCCGGGGCAGGGCCCTCAGGGACCGAGCCGTGTTGAATATAAATATCGATATTCCGTGGCAAAGTACCTGGGGTCAGTGCTAAACAACAGACTGTCGATCGGATTCAGGGCCGGCACGACCTCGTCATGAGAGCCGGGGTTCAGGACCCCGCCTTTTCCTTCCTGTCCGTGACAGGAGGCGCAGCGTTCCTTAAAGAGAACTGCGCCGTTCTCAGCGTCTCCGATGGTGTAGGCGGCATGACCGGGCAGCTTCTCTTCAGAAGCGGTCGCCGCCTCTCCGGACTTCTTTACTGGAGTCTTCCGGTGCAGCCGAGGCCTTTTCAGGCGCGGCTGCTGCTGCCTGAGCAGGTTTTTCTGACGGAGCTGCGGTCTTGTCGGTGACCTGCTGCCGGCGGCGTCTGACCCAGCAGATAGTCGGCAAGATCATTCACCTGTCCGTCCGAAAGCGTGGTGAAGGCAGGCATGATGGAGTTCGGATTGCCGGACCTTCGGATCCCTGATCTGCCTGACCAGCCACGCCCTGTCCCTGCCTTTTGACCTCTCCCCGGAAAGCTCAGGCCCGACCGAACCTCCTGCGCCGTGGATACTATGGCAGGCGATACACCCGACTGATTTGAAGAGTTTTGCCCCAGGCATCTGCATCGGCATTCGAAGAAGACGCTGAAGGAGAAGCAGCGACAGGCTGCGCTGTCTTTGCGGAAGTCTCCTGTTGAGATGCGGTCTTGGCCGGAGAGGCAGGCATCTCAGCATACCCCGGGCTGAGATACCCGATGATCGTAAGGGAAAGGATAGTGCCCGCATAGACAGCAAGACATATCATTGCAAGCGGCCGCAGGGCAGGGTTTCTCTCCGGTCTCCTGTCGATGAAAGGCAGCAGCACCAGCAGCGCCGATAAGCACTGTCGGCACTCCTGCCGTCCCTATTGTCTCGAACGGGCCTTTAAAATATTTAAGCGCCTGATAGAGAAAGAGGAAATTCCATTCAGGTTTCGGAAGATAGGTTGTGTTGGACGGATCAGCAGGCCCGGTGAAAGGCGCCGGATAGTAAACAGAGAGCGTAAGCAGGATAAAGATGACTATCGACAGGACAACAGTATCTTTAAAGACCTGGTCCGGCCAGAACAGCCCGGTCTGTTTCCTCTTTTCCTTGTTCCATGACCCCACGATGCCGGTCGTGCGGAACGACGCCACATGCGCTGCGATCAGGAAAAACAGGGCAGGGACAAGGATGACGATATGGATCGCGAAAAACCTCGTAAGTGTGAGCTGGCCCATGGTCTCCCCGCCGCGCAGGATGGTCTTCATGATCCCGCCGAAGACCGGAGCTGTGCCTGTGATGCTCGAACCTACTTCACCTGCCCAGAAACCTTTCATGTCCCAGATCAGGGGAGCGCCTGTAAAGGTCAGGGCCATTGTCGTGATAAGAAGACCGATGCCGATGAGCCAGGTGAGCTGTGATTTATACGCGCCCCAGATATAGACCCGCATCATATGCAGTGCAACGAGAACGACCATGATATTGGCGCCCCAATAGTGCAGGTTGTGGACAAGCCAGCCGAAAGGCACCTCGGTCCTCAGGTAGCTGACGCTGTCATAGGCATGGTCTATGGTGGGGGCAAAGTAAAAGAGCTGTATGATCCCGGTTGCGACCTGCAGGCCGATGACCGCCAATATGGAGGACCCCAGTGTATATGCATAGCTGGCCCCTCCTGCTATATCTTCGTCAAGGAGGAGATGTTTCAGGGGATAAAAGGGCCATCTCACAGTGAACCATTTCCATACGCGGTCTATCACTGGCATCTCCTCCTATACCTGTATTTTTTCAGTCACGCCGGATTTAAACTCTTCCCACCTGACAAAGAGGGTATTGTTTTCAACCTTGTGCGGCAGGAGTGTCGAGCGGCCGCGGGGCAGGTCCGCCGAGCACTTTTCCGTCCATCGAAAAGACGCTGGCATGACAGGGGCACTCAAACCTTTCTGCGTTCTGGTTCCAGGCGAAGTAACAGCCCAGATGCGTGCAGACAGGGGAGAAGACAGACAGCTCTGTCCCTGAATGCTTTATTACCCAGACAGACCGGACAACACTGCCGCGGACAAAGGCGTCCTCGGACTGGGTCGGGAATTTGACGCTCACCGGCCTGCCCTGGGGCAGGGCCTCCAGCTTCGCCACTTCGCTCCAGCCCGCTTTCTTCACCGGAGCGGAACGGTATATGGTCCTGATAAAAGGCAGGCCCAGCACAACGCCGCTCGTGAATGTCAGGGCAGCGATGGCGATCTTCAGGAACCTTCTTCTGGTCTCCTGGATGGGGTCGGGCTGCTGGTCATTGTCGTAAGCGTTCATAGGTCTCTTTATAACTCCTCGTTAAGATTCAATAACTTCTCATTACATTATATAGCAATTATTTCTTATTGAAACCCCCCGGTGTAATTTTTTTTGAATGAAAATTGCGGCGTGTGCCAAGCTGTTGAGTGGTTGAGTGGTTGAGTGTTTGGATCGTTGAGTCGTTGGGTCGTTACCACTCGACTACTTGACCACTTAACCGTCTTTTATGGTTCCCGTTTCACGCAGTGAGTTTTCTGTGATAAAGTGAAATAAATGGCAAAGAACCTTACCCATAAAATACTCGAAGACCACCTGGTGGAAGGGGAGCTCACTCCCGGAAGCGAAATATCAGTGCGGATAGACCACACGCTTCTGCAGGACGCGACAGGAACGCTCGCGATGCTTGAATTCGAGGCCCTCGGTCTCGACAGGGTCAGGGTTGAACTCGCTGCGCAATATGTGGACCACAATATCCTCCAGACAGACAACAAGAACGCCGATGATCACAAATTTCTCCAGACCGCCAGCGCACGGTACGGGGTCCATTTCAGCATCTCAGGCAACGGCGTTTCCCATCAGGTCCATATGGAGCGTTTCGGGGTCCCCGGAAAGATAATACTGGGCGCTGACAGCCATACGCCCGGGCGCAGCCGGCGTATCAATGCTCGGCATAGGCGCGGGCGGTCTTGACGTTGCCCTCGCGATGGCAGGCTATCCCTATTCTTTCATCTGTCCGGGTGTGCTGGGGGTGAAGCTCAGGGGGAAGCTCCCTGACTGGGTGAGCGCCAAAGACGTAATCCTCGAAATGCTCCGCAGGCATGGGGTCAGCGGCTGTGTCGGCAAGGTGGTCGAATACTACGGTCCCGGAGTAAAAAACCTCTCCGCAACAGACCGGGAGACGATCGGGAACATGGGGACTGAACTGGGGGCCACGAGTTCGGTCTTCCCCTCGGATGAGAAGACAAGGGCCTATCTGGAAGCCCAGGGAAGGGGTGATGCCTGGTCGGCGTTGTCTGCTGACAAGGGAGCGAAATATGACGAATACGATGAGATCGACCTTTCCGCTCTGGAGCCTCTGATCGCCTGCCCTTCGTCGCCCGGGAATGTGGTCAGGGTCAGTGAAGTTGCAGGCACGAAAGTCGACCAGGTCATTGTCGGCAGCAGCGTGAATTCATCTTTCAGGGACCTCATGGTCGTGGCCAGGATCGTGGAAGGACGCCACAGTCATCCGGATACAACATTCAACATAAACCCCGGAAGCCGCCAGGTCCTCGAAAACGTGGCTTCAAAAGGCGGCTTAATCAATCTCCTGAAGGCAGGCGCACGCATACATGAGCCCGGATGTCTCGGCTGCATAGGTATGGGACAGGCCCCGGGTTCCGGACAGGTGAGTCTCCGGACATTCCCGCGAAACTTCCCCGGCCGCTCAGGAACAAAAGACGACAGGGTCTATCTCTGCTCTCCTGAGACAGCTGCAGCGGCAGCCCTGAAGGGCGTTATAACAGACCCCCGTGACCTTGCAGTGGAAATGGCGTATCCACGCATCAAAGACCCGAAGAAGTACCTTATCGACGCAGCCTCGATAATCTTCCCTTCAGACGGACTGCGGAAGACCCGGGTGGTCAGGGGGCCCAACATAAAGCCGCTGCCGCACCTGGCCCCCCTTCCGGAAAAGATAGAGGCCGAAGTAGTGCTTAAGGTCGGAGACAATATCTCGACTGACGCTATCATGCCGGCGGGAAATAAGGTCCTGCCGCTTCGCTCGAACATCGAGGCGATCAGTGAATTTATTTATTCACAGATCGACCCTGATTTTGCGAGGGAATGCAGAGAGAAGGGTACGGTCGTTGTGGTCGGCGGTGAAAATTACGGCCAGGGCTCAAGCCGTGAGCATGCCGCCCTTGGGCCGCGTTATCTCGGAGTCTGCGCCAAGATCGTCAAGAGCTTCGCCCGCATCCATAAGGCCAACCTCTGCAACTGGGGCATCCTCCCGCTCACCTTTAAGGACCCGTCGGATTACGAGAGGTTCAGCAAAGGATCGAGGGTCGTATTCCCTGGGGTGAGGAAGCATATAGAAGAAGGACGATAAGGAGATACCGGTGGAAGTGGATGGCTATACGGTCACCACTCTTCTGGATGTCTCGGAACGTCAGAGGAGACATCTCCTCGCTGGGGGCACCCTGAATTTTGTGAAACAGGAGTTACTGAAATGAAAGAGACAGTGCGTGTAAAAAATACCGGGCTGCGTGGTGTACCTGTTGCCGATACGAAGATCAGTTATATCGACGGGGAGCAGGGGGTACTGATCTACCGGGGCTACAGGATAGAGGAGCTGGCAGAGAGGTCTTCATATCCTGAGACCGCCTTTCTTCTGCTCAACGGAGAACTGCCGGATGAAGAAAGACTGCGGGAATTCGAGGGTCAGATCGCTGAGGCGCAGGGAAATTCCCGGCTTTATCTATGAGTGTCTCAGAAAGCTGCCGAAGCAGGCGGTCCCCATGGACGTGCTTCAGCTGGTGGTCCCGCTGCTGGCAATCTCGGACCCGGAGTTGTCCGATGAGACGAGGGACGGGAATCTGCGTAAGGCGATCAGACTCATCTCCCGCATACCTGTTGCTCATGGCTGCGTGGCACAGGATAAGAAACGGTCTTGAACCGCTCCCTGCTGATGCAGCACTGTCTCATGCCGCGAATTTCCTCTGGCAGCTGCAGGGCAGAAAACCCGACCCTGAGATCAGCCGGGACCTCGACGTCTGCCTGGTGCTGCACGCTGACCACACCTTCAACGCCTCGACCTTTGCCTGCCGCGAGGTCGTCTCGACGAGGGCCCATATGTACGCCGGGGTGGCGGCCGGAGTGGGCGCCCTCTCGGGGAGTCTCCACGGAGGCGCCAATGCCAGGGTCATGGAGATGCTTATGAAGCTTGAAGCGGAAAAAGACGTCGCAGGGTGGGTGAAGAGGCAGCTGGAGCAGGGACAGAAGATAATGGGGATGGGCCACGCAGTATACAAGACAACAGATCCCAGGGCGAAGATACTGAGAGAGATGTCCAGGCTTCTGGGCGAAAAACTCGGACAGCCGAACTGGTATGACCTGTCTGTTCAGGTGGAAGAGGCGGCGCTTGCTGAATTCGAAAGAAGGGGGAAGACAACGCTTAAGCCGAATGTGGATTTCTACAGCGCCTCGGTCTATCACATGATGGGGATTCCCCGGGACATGATGACCCCGCTCTTTGCCATATCGAGGATAGCCGGGTGGTGCAGCCATATCATAGAAGAAAAATTCGCCGAGGCCCAGGAGAAGCCGGCCCTCTACAGGCCGGAGTCGGAATATGTCGGCCATTACTGCGGACTGATGGGCTGCGTGTATGAGCCTTTAGAGGCGAGGAAACGGAGTAATCGTGAATGTGAATGGTGAAACGTGAAACAGTGAAGTAGTCAAACGTTAGTAGTCAAGTGGTCAAGACGCAACTACTCGACAACTTGACTGTTCACATTCACGATTCACATTCACGTCTTTGTTATCTCTTCAGCAGCCTGAAGACCGAGACAAAACTGAGGAGCACGGCTGAACCTGCGGCCAGAAGGGACGGCGTCTGCCTCCCCATCAAGGCAAAGAAAAGCGCGGCTGTGGAGGCGTTCACTGTCAGGATCACGAGGAGCAGTACGTCGGAGACGGACGTGAGCTGGCCGGTGATGCCCTTCATCTCGGCCTTTCCCATCTTGAAGGAGAGTTCTCCCCTGTTGGCCTTTTTGAGGAAAGCACGGGCCTGGGTAGGGAGATCAACCAGTTCCAGCACCTTTTTCTTCACGAAGTCGAAGGCCTGGTTTACGCTGTCCGCCTGGATGCCCCTGAGGAACTCCTTGATATAGGGCTTGCCGATCTCGATTATGTTCACCTCAGGATTGAGGCGGTAGGCCATGCCGTTGAGCATGCCGATCGTCCTTCCGAGCAGTATGAAGTAATTGGGCACCTGGAAGTTATCGATGACGCCCGCGGATGTTATTGATCTCGTCGCCTATATCGTCCACTGTGAGGGACTTCAGCTCTTCCGGGGTGCTGTAGCGGTACTTGTCGATCAGGTCCTGGGTGACGTCTGCTATGGTCTTGTAGTCAGCGCCTTCGATGAGAAACCCCAGCCTTTCGAGCGCGTCGATAATGCCGGGCGTGTCGTTTTCGACAATGGCCTGGGCATACAGCCGCAGATTTCTCCTTGTGGAGTCGGATATCGCCTGCACCATCCCGAAATCCACGAAGATGAGCGTCGGCCCCGGGCCCACGAAGATGTTTCCGGGATGAGGGTCGCCGTGGAAAAAGCCGTGGACAAAGATCATCTTGGAATAGGTCTCCGCAAGGAGGTTGACCAGCAGCCTGCAGTCTACGCCCGAGGCCTTGATCACCGCGCACTCGCTTATCTTGGTCCCGCTCACAAACTCGAGGGTGAGGACCTTGCCTCTTGAGAATTCCCAATACACCCGGGGTATGACGACCCGCTCGTCAGCGCTGAAATTCATCCTGAACCTCTCGGCGTTTCTTCCCTCCTGGCCGTAATCCAGTTCACCCCGCACGATCCTGGAGAACTCCTCGTGGAGCACCCTCAGATTGATCCAGCCCATCTTGCCGTGCAGGAGATTGATGAGGACCTCGAACATCTTGATGTCCGTCTCGATAATCTTCTCTATCCCCGGGTACTGGACCTTGACAGCCGCTTCCCGTCCGTCCTTCAGCACGGCCCTGTGCACCTGGCCGAGAGAGGCCGCTGCGATCGGCACTTTATCGAACTCAGAGAATATCTCCTCAGGGGCCGAGCCGAGGTCGTCGATTATCCGCTGCCTGATCGCAGCGTAGTCATGAGGCGGCACCTGGTCCTGCAGACCTGAGAGCTCCTCGATATATTCGTCCGGGAGGAAGTCTATCCGCGAACTCAGGAACTGCCCGACCTTTATCATGACGCCCTTCATCTCCAGGGCCTTTTTGCTTATGAGGGCCGCGTTTCTCCTGTGGAGTCTGCTGAGCCGTTCCGCCTTCCGCTCGTGGGAGAGGAATATCCCGATGACCGGCGACAAGCTTGTATGAGATCAGTATCCTCAGGGCTATGAACAGCCCCTTCAGGAACCTTTTTTTATAATGTATTACGGCCATGTCTTCATTTAGAATATCGGAATTAGGGGGGGAATGCAACTTGAGGAGCTTTCAGTTTTCAGCAAACAGCTGCGAGCAAAAAGTGAAATCTTTGAAGCTCGCAATGATGTGTTATCCAGTCTGCTATCCGCCTTTTTCTGTTTCTTGTCTCTTGCCTCTTTGCCTATAGCTGAAAGCTGAGAGCTATTTTTCTACTATTCACGATTCACCTTTCATTATTCACTGCCTTTTTATGCATTTTTTTCTTTACTCCGGTCAGCATTTTTATTACACTTACGCCAGGGGATAAAAACAGTATCAAATTCCCCCTTTTCAAATAAGTATGGAACTCAAAAAAGTCACGCTGCAGGAACATGGTAGTGTCCGGCGATGGACTGGACACTGGTCGGCGGTAGCCTGCCTGCGGCAGGCAGGCCTGCTTTTTTGAGCTGTAAGCGATCAGCAATCAGCCCGGGGAGAATTCTACAAAGCCGAAAGGCAGGCCTGTGAAAAATCAGGTGAAGATTATATCTATTTGTCCGCAGGGCTTTTTACGGCAACCCCGGGCCTGTTAAGAACATGGGTGTAAATCATCGTGGTCGACACATCGGAATGGCCGAGCAATTCCTGTACAGTGCGGATGTCGTATCCGTTTTCGAGAAGATGGGTGGCGAAGGAATGGCGGAGAACGTGACAACTGACCGGCTTGGTGAGGCCCGCCTTAATGCCTGCTTCCCTGACCGCCCGCTGGAGAATGCTTTCGTGCATGTGATGCCGCCTGACTTTTTTGCTGCGGGGGTCCACAGACAGGCCTTCTGCAGGAAACACATACTGCCAGATCCATTCCTTCTGGGCATTCGGGTATTTTCTTTCGAGGCCGGGCCAGATGTATACGTCGCCGCTGCCGGCGGCAAGGTCCTTTTGATGCTGTTTTCTCACCTGTGACAGGTGCTCCCTCAATGTTTGTTCATACTTTTTGGGAAGCACGGTAACGCGGTCTTTCTGCCCTTTACCGTCGCGCACAACTATCTGACCCTGAGCAAAATCAATGTCCTTCACCCTCAACCGCAGGCATTCCATAAGCCTCAGCCCGCTGCCGTAAAGCAGACCGGCCATAAGGGCTTTAGTGCCGGTCAGGTTTTCAAGAAGGCGGACAACCTCTTCCGCACTGAGCACGACCGGTATGCGCTGCGGTCTCTTGGCCCTCGTGAACTCGCCGATAGGGCCAATAGGCTCATGGAGGACCTGATCATAGAGAAATACCAGCGCATTGAGTGCCTGGTTCTGGGTGCTGGCGGACACTTCACGTTCTTCGGCAAGATATTCAAGATATTCTTTTACGGACGCCGGGGTAAGATCTCTGGGCGAAGAAAGGCCGTGAAAGGCGATAAATCTCCTGACCCAATGTTCATAAGACTTTTCCGTCCGAATGGAATAGTGGCGGGTGCGTATTTCGGTACTAAGGCGTTTGAAGATGTCTTTATAGAGGACCGCAATCTCCTGCGGCAGGGATTCATCGCGGAACGCAGGGCGTATTTCAGCGGGGGCATAAGAGGTATCTTTCGGACCTTTCACGACCTGTGCAGTAGATGGCGTATAAGGCCACGTACGGGACCACGGGGCATCGAGGAAATCCTGGTAAAGTATTCTCAGCGCCTCGGAGGCCTGCTGCGTCTGCCACTCTTTCACGTTCGGTTTTGCGGCAAGTTCATCCAGGAATGTCTTTACCTGGTCTGCGCTGCGGCGTTTCAGCGGTAAGCCCGGCAATGACAGCGCAAACTTTTTTGCCCATTTCAGATACCACTCCGCTTTCGCAGCAGGGATTGAGTGGCCCGCGACTACGACGAGATATTTCTCCCAGAAGAGGTTGTCTTTCAATGATTTTTCGGTTGACATATCTATATGAATCGTATATTAATATGAAAGCTGGCAGAATATTAATATACACTCAGCTGTATAATATATGTTCGGTGAAGATAATAAATGAAAGATAATGAAATAGCGGCGATGAAACTTGCCGAGGCTGATCCAATAGCACAAAATCTTATCAAAGCAATCCAATTGACCTTATCTAATGAAAACCTTAATTTAAAGGCATTAATAAAAGGCATGATCGACTTACTCGAATACTTAGCCTCTCCCAATGGTCGCACTGATGCAAATTGCCGAGCCGTTGACGGATTCTTCACATTTGATGATCTATGGTTGGAGAAGAATCTTCCAGAACCTTTTCATCATATTTTTGCGGACATCGGTGGCGCACTCCACGATACGGTTTCGTCGCCAGATGTTGCAGAGAACTTTGACTCCACTCCGGAACAACTACTTAAGAGAACAAGAGAACTGAGCACCGAACAATGAAATCAACCCGACTGGCAATAAGCGCGATTTGGTTTTCAGTTTCAGCAATTACGCCAGCGGGTTATTTTTTTCGTTATGGGCAAAATAAAATAATGACAAAGGAGATAAGATTGAAAACCAAATATGCTATTATCTCGGCTGTAATGATTATGTTAATACCGACCATCGCTTTTGCTGGCTACAGCGGGGGGGTATATAGAGAACCCGCAACGAAACTTGAGATCTATTTAGCACAAAAGGAAAAACTTCTTATAACAGATATTTTCCCTCTTGGCGAGTTGAAAGAGCCCCCAATAGCTTTCGAAGCTATTATCACCCGTGAGCTTGGCTCGCCTGAAAAATTCGGAGGCCTTAGAGTATACACGCCAACATCAAGAGGCATGGATTTTTACTTCGCTTATTTAGACTCAAACGCAATCGACAGTCTGTTAAATGCGGTTATTTCAATGACTACATTGCACAAAGAACAGCCTCTTGGCCCAAACGAATCTGAAAAAAGTTTTTATTTCTCTTGCAGAGGCGGCTTTACGGTGGAACTGAGGAAATCGCCTGATAAACAGCGTATACTTATAGGCGGCCGCGTTACCACTATTGCATTGGAACCACCTGATTTTAACGGTTTGCGAAGCATCCTAGAAAAGGCAAGGGATATCTTAAGGAAAAACGAAGTAACAGATATACCTGAAGATAAATTCCGTGAACAAGAAAGTAAGACGACCCCATAACAAATCTTTCCAGCCGACCGAGAATAATCGTTTTTTGGTTTCGATTTTTGGACTGTGCCTCGGCGGCTGAAAGCCCTCGTTCGGCCTTGCGGCGCACGGCGCTTGCTTACGCAGAGCGCCTAAGCGCAGATAAATAAAGACATCAATATAAAGAAAAACTTAACTGACAATCCACTTATAACTACTAATGAAAAACATGACAAAAACCGAACTAGAATTTAGCGAAATGCGCCGCAAGGCCGAACGCGACGGATTATTAAGAGCCGCAACGGAAGAGTTCCACCGATTTGTCGGCAGAGACGCAAGGCCGAACAATCGGATGGAACAGACCGCACGATAACTGACCTATGCGGCAGTTCATCCGTCGCGTTAACTGCAAGGAGATAATAAATGAAAATTATCGGGCTCATCACATTTTGCGCGCTTATGCTATTCGGCTCTGCCTGGGCACAATCAGCAGATAACGACACTAAATGTACTGCAATCGTTCGGGGAGATACTGCCGAATTCTCGTTTCAACTTCCGAATAGAGAGACTTGGACTTGGAACAGAAGCGAAACTGAGGATAATTATCAAGAATATACTTGGGAAATTTCATTGACTGGAAAAGAGGACAAAAGTACATATAATTTTGGCGTTTATCTTTTCAAATATCCACAATCTAAAGAAGTAAAAGGAAGTATAGATAAATTAATATACAAGGCCCAAACGTCGGTGTGGGACCAGTCATTAAGTACGCGTGACGACCTGAATATAGAATCATATGTTCAGAGCGGAAAATTGATACTCAAAGTTTCAAACAAAAAAACATTCTCCGAACTATTCTCACAACGCCCGACCATCGCACATTGCCGGGCAAATACACCCTATGCCGATGCTAATTACGTCAGCCAAACTCAAATCGAATTCAAATGACAAGAATAATAAGCCCGCAGTTAAATCGGGTAGCCGGGGGTAGTTAACCCCCAGCCCCCACACCACCCACCATGCGGGTCCGCAGTGGGCGGTTCGCAGAGATCATCGGGCCTTGGCCGGATAGTGAATCTTAATCCACAATGTACGAATGGAGATAAGTCCCTGCTTTTCAAGATGTGCATTTGATAAGCCGCAATTCGTTGAGAGTGTTTTAGAAAGATGCCAATAGCCCTTTCTGCTCATCCCTGTACAAATCGCCTGCACTTTAGATGCACCGAGCTTCATCAGTTCTCTGATGCGCGTTCTTATCCTGCGCCACTGTTTCCAGTAGCACATACGGATACGACGACGCAGCCAATGATCCAGTTCGACGACATCGTTATATTTCATAGCGACGCCGAAGTAGTTCATCCATCCCCGAACATAAAGGCGGATTTTGTAATACCTGTAATCCATCGAGACTCCCCAACTGCGGCCGGTAAGACTGCGCAGTTCGGATTTAAAGCGGATGAGGGATTTCTCAGAGACAGTAAGCCTTTTACGGGTAAACGTGAAGCCGAGGAAAGAACTCTCTTCCGCCTTCACCACCCGGCTTTTGTCTCTGTTGACCCGGACTTTGAGCTTACGCTCAAGGAAACGGCTGATACTTTCCATCACTCGCTCTCCGGCCCGTTTGGACTTTACCAGTATTGTAAGATCATCAGCATACCTTGCGAACTGATGCCCCCTTTTCTCCAACTCCTTGTCGAGATCATCCAGAAGGATATTACTAAGGAGGGGCGAAAGAGGCCCGCCTTGAGGAACACCTTTGGACGTTGCATTGAGCCTGCCGTTTACTACAACACCGGCCCGAAGATACTTGCCGGTCAGACTAAGAATGCCTTTGTCTCTGACTCTCCGGGCGACCCGGTTCATCAGAACGTCGTGGTTGACCATATCGAAGAACTTCTCAAGGTCAATATCCACAGCATAGGCATATCCTCTGTGAATCAGCTTCAATACCTTCTTCACTGCCTGATGTGCCGAACGGTTCGGCCTGAACCCGAAACTGGATTCAGAGAAATGGGGATCAAAGACAGGGGTGAGAGCCTGACAGATCGCTTGTTGTATGACACGATCCATGACAACGGGGATACCGAGATTACGGGTGCCGCCGTTGTCCTTGGGAATCTCGACTCGCTTTACAGGATGAGGAATATAAGTCCCTTCCACCAAAGACGCCTTGATTCCTTTCCAGTTCTCGTGGACATACGCGGTGAACTCCTCAATCGTAATACCATCGATACCGGGAGCACCTTTGTTTGCCCTGACTTGCTTCCATGCACTGAGAACGTTGTCTCCTTTGACAACATACTCCACTGTGACAGGATCGAGGGGACTGTCTTCCATGACGCGCCTCATCATTCGGCTCCTCCGTTCGGACTCATAGCCGCATGAGAGCTCATGATAGTGTCATCCTCTTTTCTGCGTTCAGGCCTTCCTTCCAGAACCTCGGAAGTACTATGCCGTCTGCTGACTTCTGCGTGCTTACCCGCCGTGTCTCCACGAAGGGCGCTATAGAATTGCTCATGAGTTGCTGTCTGCTTCGTGTCTCCCTTTGCAGGGACTCATATCCGTCAACAGCAACGGCATATGCCTGGTCTTTGGTCAACCGGTTTGACCTTTCCGGTACTAGTCTCATGAACCTCCTATCGCGTGACGCGCAGATCTCCCCGGATAAGAACGTGAACTTTCCGTGCACAAACGCCGCATTTACCCTATCTCCTGAACCTATGGGCTTTGCCATGATTGGCTGGCTCGCCCGGAGACTAAGCCTTATATGCGGTTTCTGTTCGTCGTCTCGCACGTTTGCACTCCAGCTTCCTTCGCACGGTCGGTCGCCCTCCCGCCCTTGCCTTCGGCTAGTACTTTTGTTAGTATCCATAATCATGAACACCTTTCGGTTCTCGTACAGGGGACTTTTCCGCCTCACGGCGGATCAGCCGAGGCTGACACCCCATAAGTTCACGCCCATGCCGGGCGTACCAAGAAAATCAACCCGACTGGCAATAAGCGCGGTTTGGTTTTCAATGTGGGTGGTTGCGCCAGCGGGTTATTTTTTTCGTTATGTTCAAAATAAATAAAAGAAAATTCAGAAAATATCTGATAGCCTTGGTGCCGTTCATCGTCTGCTCGCTTTTGGCATGGATTTACAACAATTTACCGCCCATACAACACCCAACTATTACGTCGCCATGGCGCGATCCAGAAACATTGTCTTATCTGTCACGCGGATTCCTGTTAATAGGCATTGTTCTGAGCATTTTACTCTTCATATTTATTCTTATGGACGACATTTCGGACTTCATTGAAAAGAAAAAATGGGAGCGGATATTAAAAAAGGACAGAAAAACATAACACGCGGCTCGATCCGACCGGGAATAATGCCGGTTTGGTTTTGGCTCAGGCCGGTTGCCCCGGCGGCTCAGCCGTATCGTTGGCCCGAATAAATTACGACAAATTGAGGAGATAAAAAATGGCGGTTCCTGATTTTCAGTCCTTCTTCAAACCATTACTGGAAATTGCGGCAGATGGTAAAGAACATTCGATGAAAGAGGCAAGAGAATTAATTTCACAAAACATGAAGCTATCAGAAGAAGACATGAAAGAACTACTGCCCAGCGGTGCGCAGACAAAATACGACAACCGCATAGCTTGGGCAAAGAGCTATTTTGTTCAGGCCAAAGTTCTTGAAGCGCCCCGCCGGGCATTTTTTAAGATTACAGATCGAGGCCTCGATCTCCTTAAAAAGGGCTACGAACGTATCGACGTAAAAATCCTAAATCAATATCCTGAATTTGTCGAATTTCACACAATGAGAGCTGCTGCTTCAATTGAAAGCACAGAGCAAGAGACATTACAGCTTGAAACTCCAGAAGAGACACTTCAAAAAGCATATCAGAACATAAGAGGAGATTTAGCAGCGGAAATACTGGAAAAAATTAAAGGCAATTCGCCGCAATTCTTTGAAAGGCTCGTCGTAGACATCATGGTAGCACTTGGCTATGGCGGCTCCCGTGTCGATGCCGGTAAATCTATAGGACAAAGCGGAGACGAAGGCATTGACGGAATTATAAAAGAAGATAGACTTGGACTGGACGTAATCTATCTTCAAGCAAAAAGATGGGACGGCACTGTCGGACGTCCAGAAATCCAGAAATTTGTCGGAGCCCTTCACGGCAAAAGAGCAAAGAAGGGCGTCTTCATCACAACTGGTCGCTTTTCTGACGACGCTATCAGGTACGTCGAAAGCATTGATCCCAAAGTTATTCTTATCGACGGAAAAACTCTCTGCGAATTAATGATCGACTATAACCTTGGCACTGCTACGACGGCAAAATACGAAATCAAAAGAATGGATACAGATTACTTCACGGAAGAATGAAGAGAAAAAAGGGCCAACAAAGTCATCCAGCCGACCCGGAATAACCGCTTTTCGTTTTCAGTCTTGCGTCTGTGGCCGGGTCGGCTGATGACCGGCGTTGTGGGGCAATTAAAGTACGGCATCCAAGAGGAAAAGTATAAATGACAACGATGGACAAAAAGCATTTCACATTGAATACACGATCAAACATTGTGTTCATTATTCTTTGGGCTACGGCAATTGTGATTTCATTCTTTATATCTGAGTCGAAACCTGTCATCACTATTCTTGTTGGCATTCTCTTTGGCGTCCCTTGCGGTATTTTGCAGCGGCGAGGTCTCTCTGAAAATACAGACGCCTTTTTGGACGCCGGGTCAGCCCTTGACGTGCGCGAAGTTATGGCGAACAGTAAATCAGGCAAACGAGCGATTCAACTACAATGGCTTGGGGCAGGTGCTATACTTATCTTATCTGCAATTCAGCGTGCAAATCCTATCTTGAGCGCTCTCTCGGGCTATTGTACTCTTATGCTGGTCCGGGACATGATTACCCTCAAAATGGTAAGGCATATGAATAATAACAACGAAATTAAATAAAACCTATTATCATCCACTGATACGGACAAATTACAGCCATGAAAGACAACGGGGAATATGGCAAAACTAAAAGACCACACAACAATCGGGCGACGCGGGATTAGCCGTCATTTTTTTCAGTTCCGGCCTTGTTGCTCCCGCGCGCCTGAGCACGGTCGTTAGGCCCTGAAAGTACAGAGAGGAGAGCACGATGAGAAACGAGCAGGCGGCACCTGAGACGAAAGGTGTTACGGTGAAGTTACTTGCAACGGTTGACCTTGGCCCTGAGATCGAGGGCATGGCAGGGCGCCAACTTAGAATGCGTATGGTGACCATCGAGCCTGGGGGCGTCTTCGGCCCGATTCACGACCATAAAGACAGACCAGGCACCGTCTATATACTGCAAGGAACGATCACTGACCATCGAAATGGAGTCGCTACGGACTATGGGCCGGGAGTGGGCTGGCCCGAGGATAGGAACACCACACACTGGCTTGAGAACAGAGGAACGATTCCGGCGGTGGAGATCTCGGTCGATATAGTCAGGCAAGAGTAAGCTGACACAATATGATGAAATTGAGTGACCTAGGTTTTGATCCATGGTTTGAAGCACATGTCGATGACATCCGACACGAAGATCAAAGCATTGCTCGCGTGTCAGCAGTTGTCCGGAATTCCTACATTATAAGGAATGAACTTAGAGAGATTCCTGCTGAACTTGCGGGGAAGTTCTTTTTCCATGTTGAGTCATCGTATGAGCTGCCATGTGTCGGCGATTGGGTCACCGTGCAGTATCACAATGATGGCACTTCGGCAATCATCTATGGGGTCTTTCCACGGAAAACGTTTTTGCGCCGAAAACGTGCTGGCGTAGAAGTAGACCATCAGATGATTGCAGCTAACATTGACATTGCGTTCATTGTTCAGTCATGTCACTTTGACTTTAATCTACCTAGAATGAATCGGTATTTAGTAATGGCAGCTGACGGACATGTTGAGCCGATTGTCATTCTTGCCAAGACGGACTTGATCTCCCACGATGAGCTGCAACAGAAGCTTGCGGCTATTAGACATGCTGGCATCACGACCAGAGTTATTGCACTTAGCAACATAACTGGCTCCGGATTTGATGAATTACAGCAGGTATTAATGTCGGGACGCACATATTGCCTGCTTGGATCATCTGGAGTTGGCAAAACTACACTGATCAACCACCTGATTGGACGGGATGCTCTTGATACTAAAGCTGTCAGTGGCACAGGAGAAGGCACACATACAACAGCGCGCAGGCAACTCATTGTTCTTGATAAAGGAATGATTATTGATACACCTGGAATGAGAGAGATAGGCCTTCTGGGCGCCAGTGACGGTGTAAACAAAGGGTTTGAAGATATTAGTGAGCTTTCCAGGGTTTGTCGCTATGCTGATTGCAGCCATACTCAGGAATCAGGCTGCGCAGTTCTTACTGCAATTACAAACGGTGAGTTGAGTCAAGAGCGCTATTCTAGCTATATGAAGCTTAAAAAGGAATCTGAGTACCACGAGATGTCGTATGCGGATAAACGTAAAAAAGACAGGGCATTCGGACATTTCATTAAGACAGCTAAGAAGAATATGAAAAAATGAATACCGTACACCGAACACTTATAAGGCCCCTGCGAGTCAAGGGCAAAAAGACCCTGTTTGGAAAATCTGATAAATAGATTTTCCATAATTTTTTTGATACCTGAAGCCAGGCTGGTTTGCTCAAGGCTGGTTGGGCGCCCTATGGCTTTCCGTCGCAAATAATTAAACAGGAGGACAGCATATGCAGGCACGCGGACCACTCATGATAGAGCACCGGCTCATTGAACGGATGCTCGCTGTAATTCAATATGCCCTGGTACGGGCGGAGAAAACCGGAAAAATTGACCCGCTGTTTGTTGACCACGCCGTTGACTTTATCCGGACCTATGCCGACCGCACTCACCACGGGAAAGAAGAGGATATTTTGTTCAGGGACCTGAACAACAAAAAGTTGTCAGAGGCGGACCGGCGGGTGATGAATGAACTGATTGAAGAACATGTTTTAGGCCGGAGTACAACGAAAGCCCTGGTCGAGGCAAACACTCGATACCGGAAGGGTGAAGCCTCTGCCCTTGGAGATATTGTCAGGTGCCTGCGCACACTTGTGGATTTCTACCCCAGGCATATCGAAAAAGAGGACAGGACTTTCTTCCCGGCCGCACGGGCGTACTTCTCCGAAGCAGAGGACCAGGCTATGCTTGCGGAATTCCGGGATTTCGACCGGAAGATGATCCATGATAAATACAGGTCTGTGGTTGACGGCCTGGAAAAATAACGGCATACGTCATGAAAGAGGTTACCAGGGAGCAGTTCAAAGAGTTCTATTTTAGACTGGGCGGCGGCGCGGCGGCCGGCTGGGGCCCGGAGTATTGGAATAAATTCTTCGAGGGCGAGAAGAAACCGGGAAGGAAGTATCTGTTGGAAGAACCCGAAACACCAGAGCATACCAGAATGATGATAGTTGAGGACATGGACAGCAACGAATACAGGTTGTTTTTTCTGACAGAAGAGAGCGAAGAAACCTTCTTCGACTTTCCTGACAGTGACTGACAGAGAACCCGCACTACCTTATTGCCTGAAATGCCCTCTTTTGTGTATATTCATTTCACTGAGATTTCAGTCTTATCTTATCTATGAAAAACAGTTCATGTTCAGTAAATTACACGTTCGTGCTGTCTGTCGCAGTGATCTTCCTGATTGCGGCGTCCCCTTCTTTAGGCGCCTCAGTTGATAAAGTGCTCGCCACTGTTGAAGACGAAGTGATCACAGTGTCAGACTATCAGCATTTTATCCTGGGGATTTCAGGCATTGAAAATGCGGATGTGGTCGACAATACATTGCTGAAAAGACTGATAGCAGATAAGATTATCCGTCATGCTGCTGAACATGGAAGAATCGAGGTTGCTGCCAGTGAAGTGGAAAAGGAGGTTGAGGCATTCAAGAAGCAGAACAGCATATCCCAGAAAGACCTTGAGGCGGTTCTGGCAGAAGAAGGTATGACTTTTGACGAGTATAAAACAGGGATAGCGAGCAAAATAAGGGCAATGAAGCTTTTTAACATGGAGGTTGAGTCAAAGGTGACCGTAACCGACAAAGAGATTGAAGATTATTACTCTGAGCATAAAAAAGATTATCTGCTGAGTCCTGAAAAAGTCGAAATAAAAACCGTGCTGCTCAAACTCAAACACGATGCGTCTATAAACGAAATTACGGAATTGAAAAGGGAGGCATTGAGGCTGGCGGCCGAACTTCAGGAAGGAGGAAGTTTTGAAAAAATAATAGATCACCATGGAAAAATCAAAGGCGCTGCCGGAATCGAAGGCAGTTCAGGGGAGTTCACGAGGGGGGCTCTGAACCCGGCACTGGACAGCAGGGCCTTTTCGATGAAAAAAGGTGAGACGAGCGGCCCGATATGGGTCAGAGACGGCGTCTACATCTTTAAAGTAATAAGCAAGACCAAGGAGAGTTTTAAGCCGGTAAAAGATGTTCATAAGGAGATATACAGGCAAATTTATGAACAGAAAACAACAAATAATTTTAACGAATGGGTGAGGACATTATGGGAAAAAACATCTGTAAAAATTTACTGATTACTTTTGTCGTTGTGCTTGTATCCGTCTTGTTTTTTTCTACTGCGAACGCTGCGAGCAAGGAAAGTCAGGTTTTTGACAAGGGCTATAAATATGTCCTTGCTCATCAGCCCGCAAAAGCTGTTGAGACCTTTAATTCATTTCTTAAGGAGTTTCCTAAGAGCTCTTCGAAAGACGCTGCCATGTACTGGCTGGGCAAGTCACTGGTCCAGGTAAAGTCATACGATGAGGCAAAAAAAGTTTTTGCAGACCTCGCGAAACAGTTCCCTGAAAGCCCCTTTGTGCCGCATGCAGAAAGAGAAATGGAAGCCTTGGGTCCGCAATCGGGTGTTATCAAAGTCGACACCAGCGCTGACATAAAAAACCTTGTGGAGAACGCGGTCAAGGCCCTGAACGAACTGCAAATCAGACTCGCTGATGCAGAAAAAAGAACCGTTGCTGCGGAGGCGGCCATGGCTAAGGCTGTTGCCGATAAAGATAAACTCCAGGCGCAACTCGATGAGGAGAAAAAGAAGCTGGGCGCCAGGGAGAATGAGGTCAAAAACCTTACAGACAACGCCGCCAAAGCGATACTGGAACTTCAAACCAGGCTGTCAAAGACAGAAAAGCAGGCCGGTGCCCCGGAGCCTCCCAAGCCCAGCCGGTAGGAGAGAGGGAGAGGATATGAAAGATACCTTGAAACCCGGAATTAGCTCAGAATTCAGGTTTCATATTCCGGAGTCGAAGACCGTACCTGCGCTGTATCCGGAGTCAGGCGAATTTCAGGAGATGCCGGAAGTATTTGCAACGGGGTTCCTGGTCGGCTTTCTGGAATGGGCCTGCATTAAGGCGATAAACCCTTATCTCGACTGGCCTTTTGAACAGACTGTAGGCACACATATTGATGTAAGTCACATTGCAGCTACCCCGCCGGGCTTTGAAGTAACTGCAAAAGTAAGACTGATCGAGGTTGACGGCAGGCGGTTATTGTTCGAAGTAGAGGCGCACGACGGAGTAGAACTGATCTCAAAAGGGAGACACGAACGATTTCTAATCAATAAAGAAAGATTTGATTCAAAGATGAAGGAGAAAAGCTCGAAGAACTAAATCGTGAAGGCAGGTGGAAGGCCTGAAAAGGCAAAACGGACATCTCCGGAAGAAGACCTTCTGGCGGTCTACACTTTCCGGTTGCCCGTTCTTGCCTTGCCTTCAACTTATCTGCCATACCTTCGGAGAGAGTGTCACCTCCCATGCCTTCCTCCGAACCCGCCTGAGAAGCCGGCCATCCTTCCGCCCCTCATACCTCCAAAGGACTGATTGAAGGCCCCGTGCGCAAAGGATGGGCTGATGCTTCTTACGCCGGACGATGGTGTGAAAACGCGGTTTGAATTAAAGGTCCCCGGTGAAAACTGCCTGAAGGACCTTTCCTCCAGCCTGTTAAAGTTCCGTCCCGGCGCAACAGCTGTTCCTTCTCTGCCGGGTGAAAAATTAAACGTCTTGCCGGTCGAAGAAAGAAACGGCGTGTTTTCTCTGTTTCCTTCATGCGTTTCTCTTCTCATCTCGCGGTTGCCGCTGAAGCTTCCGCGGCTGTGGTCAACATCCGTCCTCACATGGTTGTGTTCAGCTATGAAGGCCTTCTCCGCTTCTTTCCCGACTTCAGAAGGGCCTACTACTCTACTGTTAACGAAATGTCTTCCATGGTCATCGAATCTCCCTTCATGAAATTCGTGGAACCTGTCGTCAGCGTCAATTCTTCTGAACCTGTGATCATCTCTGTCGAAGAAATGGTTGCTGACTACGAAGACATGATCGTCAACATCGACAAACCTGTCAAAGTCCCCGAGTACAAAGAACCCCGGGAACCAGGTGTTCCAGCCCCAAAACGGATAAGGCACCCACGAATACAGATAAGCATAATCTTCCGGTGGAGCATAATACGTAACTGGTGGTGGTCCTTCATCGGAATAGTAGCTGTTGAGATCCGAGTTGTCAGGATATGCAGGGGCCTGTCCGCTGTCTGTAACCCTGTCTGAAGGAGCAGGCTTTACCTCCAGATTATACTGTGTCAGCAGCCCATCGAACGCCTGACGCTGCCTCGGCCTTTCCGAGCTTCAGGCTGCCCGCGCCTGCCGCACTATCGACAGCAGTCCTCAACTCGCTGACGATATCCGGGGTCATAGGATAATCAGAGATCCATCCGTTGCGGGGTGCTATGCCTGCAGCCATCAGAAGGCTCTCAGCCTCAACTTCCTTGGTGGTTGTCCCCAGGTTAAGCACCTTCACCATACTGACCGCGACAGTCCCTTCACGGACCAAAGGCTGCGCAATAGGCGCCTTTCCACCTGCTGAATAGTTCTGGGCCATTGCCATAACCGGCACCAGAACAAATACCAATATCAACAACATAGCGAATAAAGTTTTCATTTTATTCACCTCTCTCCCATCTCTCTTTTTCTGCCTATACCTACCAGCAAAGAGAGATTTACGTCTTTCCTTAAGTATATCGTACTGCAAGTTGCTTAACTGTGCAACAGTACAGCTCAGCATTATTTACCCTATTTCAACCGTTCCCGGCTGATTACAGTCGAATTTGAACAGGATTGCCGCTAATTATGTCCTGTTTCACTCCTTCGCAGACAGGACGCACGAGATATTTCTGCCTGCAGCGCTCCGACGAGGTGATGCGAAGCGTTTCAGTACCTCCGGACAAGCAGCACAGTATCCCCGGGCGGAAGCGAATTGAGGCTGTAGTGAGCATAGCAGACGCCGGGGACTTCTGCCTTTGGCGACGACGGTTTTATAGTATTCAACCCATTAAAAGCCTGCTATACTTTCATTAAATAGTATGAGTAAAGTGCACATTGACAATGCGGAGAAGCGGGCTGTCAGCAGCGTTTCCGGTCCGGAGAGGCATTGATGAAAAATACCAGGCGGTGAAGAATGCATAAGGTTAAGGTAATGTGTGACAGGGACAGAGAGATGATGCAGGAGTTCAGCGGCCTCTGTATAATGCGTCTGAATGAGCATCTTCCTTTTAAGCTCTTTCTTTCCCTCTTTCAGCATTTCCTGGACGCCAATGTTCTGAAGGAGATAGAAAAGGACCGGTTAATCATGGAGCAGGCCGCAGCCGGGTTTGAAAAGGGACAAGCAGCGAACTGACCTGGATGTCGACGATCTGTTCGAAATAACAAAAAAGGTTGATAAAGAGTTTCTGAAAAAAATGTCCACCCCTGTTTTTTCGATGGAGATCAGGTATGAGGATATCGCTGAGGTCCGAAAAAAGAGAATTGCTGTCCTCGTCAATATGGTCTTTGATCTGCTGCGCAACTGGCATGAGGCGCTGACTTTCTCTGATATCGTGAGGAACACTTTTGCTGAAAAAAGCTATCAGGGGCTCCTTACGAGGTCCTGCACCTCTATAATGTCGAAACAAGGCTGCTGAACAATTCCATCACCCTCCATGGCCCGGCCGGCAGGGTTAAGGACCTTTTCGCGGACAAGCTTTTCGACACCATGGAAAAAACAGCCGGCGAGATTGCTGTAGCATATACGCGTAAGGTATATGTGGCCCCTGTCGCTTCAAGTGGTCAATCGAGATGAAGATCCACAAAAAGGCCAGGCTCCTCTACACGTGGGCCTTTACCAACACCAAGACCACGGCTGCGATAGATATTACCAATACCTGCAACCTTAAATGTTCACATTGCTATTGGTGGAAAGAGGAGCGTCCGGCAGAACTGGACGACGATGCCATGGTTGCCTTCATGAAAGGCCTGCGCGCCAGGGGAATGACCGCGGCGATCATTTACGGCGGGGAGCCGATGCTGCGGCCCAGGATGTGCGAGGCCGCCTCCAGGATTTTTGACCACCCCCTCATCTTTACCAACGGTACGCAGGGCTTTGCACCATTCGACGCCCAGTGGATCCTGTCCCTCGACGGGACAAGGGAGGTCCACGACAGCATAAGGGGGAAGGGGGCCTTTGATTGTTCCGTGGAAAACCTCAGAAAGGCCCCGCGCAAACCTGTTGTCCACACAACGATCACCAGTCAGAACCAGCACAACCTCGAAGAGTTCCTGGAGGAACTGAGCGGAATGCCTGTCAAGGGTGTTGGGTTCAGCTTCTACACGCCCCATATTACCGGGGACCAAAGCGGCCTCTCGATTACCCTGGCAGAACGGGACAGGATCCTGGACGAACTACTGAGACTGAGGAAGAAATACTGGCGCATAATGGGCCTGACGCCGACAATGGCAGACCAGTTCAGGCAGAGCGGGGAATTTTCTGAGTGGAACAGCCTCGAACGCTGCCCGGTCAGCAAGGTATGCAATTGCTACAATTCCGACGGAACGCTGAAACCCTGCACCTATGGGAGCAAAGCGGACTGCAGCCGCTGCGGCTGCGCGAGCATCGCTGTTTACCGGGCTGCCATCAAGCATCTCGATCCGCTGGCACTCTTCATGATATACCGTATGGTCAACTGAGTACTAAATGGACAGCGAGCGATATCCCCCGTGGTCCTGCCACCGGGCAAGCGAACGAGATAATAAAAAATATACTTTAGATTGAGATTCCCTGCGCTCTTCCCCATGGAGTCTTCAATGTAATTGTGACAGAACCCTCCGGCTGTATATAATATAAAAGAAACCAAAGTGGTCAGAAATATATACAACTTGCTGCCTTTAGGCAAATGGTTTGTACTCGGAAAAATCAGGGAGGATAATTTATGCGTCACTGGCCGGGATTCCTTAACAGATCATTCTTCTTTATATTGCTTAATATACTGATCTTCGGCGGTCAGGCTAATGTCTTTGCCGGAGAAACGGTCCGCATAAACGGGTCCGGGACCGGACTGGAGATGATGAAACCTCTGATAGAAGCCTATCAAAAAACCCATCGCGGGGTCACGTTCGAAATGCATAAGCCATTAGGAAGCTCAGGAGCGATAAAGGCCCTGCTGGCCGGCTATCTGGATATTGCGGTAACCAGCAGGCCTCTTAAGCCTGACGAAGTGGCAAAAGGAGCGAAAGTCAGCAAATTCGGCAAGACACCTCTGGCTGTAGTCGCAAACAAGAGTGTTTCCCAGAAGAATATTCTGACCAGAGAACTTATCGCTATCTACTCCGGCGCGTCAAGGACATGGCCAAACGGTGAAAACATCCGTGTTGTGCTCCGCCCGCTGGAGGACATTGACACGAATATCCTGCGGGGGCTGTCCCCGGGAATGGACAAAGCTGTTTCCGAGGCGCAAAGGCGACGCGGCATGATCCTGGCCGTGACTGACCCGGAATCCAACGAGGCGGTATCGAAGATTGAAGACAGCATTGGGACAGCAGGACTCGCCGGTATTATGGCGACCAAAATACCTTTGAACATCCTCTCACTCAACGGCGTTATGCCGACAACAGCGGCCCTGGCTGACGGCAGATATCCGCTCGCAAAGGATTTGAACTTTGTGACCAGAGGAAAGCTTCCCGGGGCTGCTGCTGAATTCCTGGACTTCATATACTCGGGAAAAGGGCGTGCGGTTGTTGAAAAGATCGGGGTTCTAGTAGCTGCCGGAGACAAAGCCGGCATATGAAATCCAGCCAGTATTCCATAACCTATACCACATCGGTAATAGCCGTGATCGTTGCTGTTATCTTTACAATTGCCATCCCTGCTGCCTATTTTACGATTTCTCAACAGTACATGGAAGGGAGCATCGATGCAGAGGCTGACATCACTGCGAGGAGAATTGAGGGACTGGTCATGGCAAACCCTAAAATGTGGGAGTTTGAGGAGGTACGGCTGCTGGAATTGCTGCAGCGCCGCCGGCATCATGATCTGCCGGAGACCCGCCTGATCAGGGACAGCAAGGGGGATATCGTCGCTAAAATGTCCGAACCCCTCTCTCCTCCTCTTCTCACAGGAGGCCAGGATATATATGATGCAGGTGTCCGTGTTGCGCGTATCGAGATTTCGCGGTCCCTGGTGCCGCTTATTGCCAACACAGCTATAGCAACCGCACTATCTTTTCTCCTGGGGATCATAGTATTCATTATCCTGCGCACTATTCCTCTGAGGGCCGTCAGGAGAGCATATCAGTCTATGGAGGAAAGCGAGCAGGCGCTGCGGGAGAGCAAAAAATTCCTTGAAACGGTCATTGAAGCCGCGCCTACATGAGTGAATCTGATCACTGCGGACGGGACTCTGCAGAGGATGAACAGGGCAGGGCTGGATATGCTTCAGGCGCCTTCGATGGACCAGGTGCAGGGGACTTCACATGGATTCCCTGGTATCCGAAGAGCATCGCACGGCATTTCAGAGGCTGACGCACGATGTTTTTCAAGGCAAATCCGGGACTCTGGAGTTCATGATGAAGGGTCTGAAGGGCCGTCCCATCTGGCTGTATACGCAGACAGTCCCGCTGCGCAACGACAGGGGCGAGATCATTTCGGCACTTTCAGTAACTGTCGACATTACCGAACGGAAGCGGGCTGAGGAGGCGCTGTCTCAGAGCGAGGAACGGTACCGCAGTCTGTTCGAAGACTCCCCCATCTCACTGTGGGAGGAGGATTTCTCTGCTCTTGAGAATCATATCAACACGCTTCGCTCTTCCGGTATCTCGGATTTTCGCTCATATTTTGCTGATCATCCTGAAGAAGTCCGTAAAGGCGCTGGATTGGTCAGGGTTATCTCTGTCAACAAGGCTACGATTGGGCTTTATAAGGCCCCTGATCAGTCTACCCTGCTGCAGAACCTCTCCCAGGTGTTCACTGAGAAGTCTTTCGGGTCATTCCGGGAGATCATGGTCGCGCTTGCGGATGGCACCCGAACTTATGAATGCGAAGCGGTCAATCAGACCCTTACCGGGAGGGAGCTGAAGGTCCTGCTGCGCTGGTCGCTGCTGTCTGATACTTCAGCCCAGGGTTCTCATGCGCTGGTCTCTATCGTGGATATTTCCGCTCGCAAGGAGGCGGAAGAAAAGCTCCGTCAGAGCGAAGAATTTATCAGGAGTATCCTTGACACTGTGGATGAGGGGTTTATCGTCATTGACCGTGACTTCTATATACTGACCGCCAACAAGGCCTACTGCATGCAGGTTGGCGAGCCTTGTGATAAGGTAATCGGACGGCACTGTTACGAAGTCTCACATAAGATGCCGGGACCGTGCTATGACGAGGGTGAGGAGTGCGCTGTCCGCCAGGTATTTGCGACAGGAGAACCCCATGCTGCCCTCCACAAGCATCCTGATGCCAAAGGTTCCATCCTGTATGTTGAGACAAAGGCCTTTCCCATAAAGGACAGTACAGGAGCTGTGACCTCCGTGATCGAGACAGTCAACAATATAACTGAAAAGCATCTCCTTGAGGAGGAACAGCTGAAGACCCAGAAGCTTGAGGCCATCGGGACCCTCGCCGGCGGGATCGCCCACGATTTCAACAACCTCCTTCAGGGCGTTTTCGGCTTTATCTCCATGGCCAAGAGAATGCATGATCAAAAGCAGAAAAGTCTCGATCTGCTCGAACAGGCGGAAAAGGCGCTTCAGATGTCAGTTAACCTGACTTCTCAACTACTTACTTTTTCGAAAGGCGGAAAACCGCTTAAGAAGAGGATTGCGCTGCAGTCCCTTATCGAGAACTCCGTGAAGTTTGCGCTCAGCGGCTCCAGGGTTGATTACCGGCTCCAGGTTGACAAAGAGCTTCGGCTGGTCGAGGCTGACGAGGGACAGATCGGTCAGGTAATACAGAACCTCGTACTGAATGCGGAACAGGCTATGCCCTTTGGGGGTACAATAACCGTTACGGCTGATAACATCAGTTCCCGTCAGGAGGGGCTGCCTACCGCACTTCAGGCGGGAAACTATGTCGTAATATCTATAAAAGACAGGGGGATAGGGATCCCAGAGCAGTACTTGCCTCAGATATTTGATCCCTATTTCACTACAAAGGACAAAGGCAGCGGCCTGGGGCTTGCGACTTCTTATTCCATTGTAAAGAACCATGGCGGGTTTATCGACGTCAAGTCTAAACTTGGTGAAGGCACTGCATTTTTTATCTATCTTCCTGCCGTAGATGTTGTAGAAACGTCGATAGTAGATGTTCCTGAAGATGTGCGGGCTTTAAGAAAAGGCAGGATTCTTCTGATGGACGACGAGGATATTGTCAGGCATATCGCCGGGATCATGATCAGATCGCTTGGTCATGAGGTGGAATTGGCAGAAGATGGCGAAGAGGCTATTGCCGGGTATAAAGAAGCGATGAAAACCGGCAGACCCTTCGACATCGTTATAATGGACCTTACCGTTCGCGGGGGGATGGGAGGAGAAGAGGCGATAAAACAACTTCTTCAAATTGACCCTGGCATCAAGGTTGTCGTATCCAGCGGATATACTGAAAGTTCTGCGATGTCTGAATATAAGGCAGCAGGGTTCAAGGCATGCCTGACAAAGCCCTATGATATCGATTCATTGAATTGGACTTTGAATAGTCTGCTGAATTAATTTTTCTGCCGGTGTTTAAACAGCTTTTCTGCCCATCATCTTATATCGACTTGAAAAAGGACTGAAAAAACTCAGGAAAGAATCAATTCTGGCCCTCTGACATCCCTTGACAAGCTTCACATTGCTGTTAGCATTTATACAAGAAATAATAAAGCAGTCCTGAACTGCTGAATCTTACGCGGGGGAAAAGGCGCAATCATATCAACGGAGGTCTTGTGATGAAGAAGAAGTGGTTTAAGGCACTTTTCTTTATTTCTGCTTGTTGCAAGGATGCTGTCTGTCTTATCCTGCGGAGGAGGGAACGGGGGTGGCTCCAGCGATTTAAAGGGCACAGTCACAGGGACTTGTCAGGGACGCCTCTTCCGGCGCTCCCCTGGGCGGCGTCAGTATCGGTGAAGGAACGAAGCAAACCTTGAGTGACGCAAATGGAATTTATACGTTGTCATTATCTGACGGGAACCATACCCTGGAGGCGTCTGTGGGCGGGTATGAAAAGACCAGACGGTTAGTGCGCGTGTCGTCCGGGGTAGCGCAGAGTGTTGACTGGTACCTCACCCAATCACACAGACAGCTGGAAAAGGCCGACCCCTTTAGTGGCAGAAACTACACCATCCTTGCCTGGAACGATCTCGGCATGCACTGCACCCAGGACGATTTTTCATATTTTCTAATTCTCCCGCCGTTCAATACTGTCCATGTACAGGTGATCAAGCGCGGGTATGGGTCCTGTAACCAGCGGTATTACTGTCTCGTATGAATTTCCGAAGAAGAAGGATTCTTCGCTGCACACGAACTTCTGGACTTACGCAAAGAAGTATGGCTGGGGAGCGAAGTACGGCTGGGTCGTCGAGAAGAATAAAGGAATCACAGGCACTCCACTTGCCGGTCACAATGGCTGTAGACGCCAACAAGCTCGGCTTTGAGGCGGTCGGCATCCCGGTCACGCCATATGATGATGACGGCACCTGGGACCCTTATGGAACAGCCACTATCACAGTCAAGGACGACTTGACAGGTGAAACTGTGACGGCCGACGTTGTTGTCCCGGTCTCCACAGAGCTGAACTGTCAGAACTGTCACGGGCTTGAGAATCCGTATCTGAATATCCTCCGTAAGCATGACAAAAGGAGCGGCACCACCCTCGTGGAAGACAAGGAAAACGGCATTGTGCACCTCTGCGCCGAGTGCCATGCTGACAACGCGCTCGGCCTTCCTGGGAAGCCCGGTGTGAAGAACCTGTCTCTGGCGATGCACGGCTTCCATAAGGACAAGATGAACTTCTCAACGAATTATATTTTCCCTGACTGCTATAACTGCCATCCCGGGCCGAAGACCCAGTGCCTGAGGGGAATGATGTATCACGCCAAACAGACCTGCAGCAATTGTCATGGAGATATAAACGGAATGGCAAAGGGTCTCGCGGACGGCCGTCGTCCATGGCTTGACGAACCTCAGTGCGGCGGCTGTCATGGCGAGAAGCACCAGGAGAACCCTGGCACACTCTATAGAAACTCAGTACTCAATAACACCTGGAACGCGAAAATGAGCGGCCGGATCTATTGCGAGGCCTGTCATAACAGCACACATGCCGAATACACATCGACGAACGAGGCGGACCATTCCATTCCGGCGAAATTCCAGGGCGATAACTACTGGATATGGAACTGTTGGGTCTGTCATATGGACTATATGACGTCGCCTTCGATGCACAAATAACAGGCCGGAATGCTGTCAGGCAGCAGGTGTTTAAGACAAAGCGCCTGCTGCCTGCTGCTTTTTCGACGGGTGGATTCAAAAACCTTCCTTGACTATGATCCCCTTTTTGTCCGCGTACCCTGCGGCCATGAACCGGGTCGAATGAGCTATCGAAAATCGCCCGTGTTTATCCAGGACGATCACCCCCGCAGCGCCGCCCATCCTGGTCAGTCTTTTTAAGGACAGACCGGAGGCGGCACGAGGCGGCATGCTGCCAAGGTTCATGCATATCTCTTTTGCGAGAGAAAGTCTGACTATATATTCGCCCAGGCCGGTACATGAAACAGCGCCCAGCGGGTTTTCGGCGTAAACGCCCGCGCCGATGACGGGTGTATCTCCCACCCTTCCGGGCAGCATTGCCTGTATGCCTCCGGTGGATGAGCCTGAGGCGAGGTTTCCTTCATTATCGAGTGCAACCGCGCCGACAGTAGAAAAATGGTCTTTAAATATACGGACCGCGTCTATTTCTTTTTTCTTTATCTTTTCGAGCTTCTCAAGTGCCCTCTTGTCAGGTCCGGGCAGCGGGGCAAGATTATATGCCGTCGCGATCCTTTTTGCACCAACATTCGTCAGCATTGTATTGGGCAGGTCCATTATAAGACGGGCGAGTTTGACGGGATTTTTTACCTCTTCAACGCCTATTACAGAACCTGTTTTCAGTTCCCTGCCCTCCATTAAGGAGGCATCCAGTCTCCTGATGCCGTCAAGCTGGAGGTTGCCGCCTGTTCCGGCATTGAATATGCCTGAATCTTCGAGTACGATTATAGCCCGGACTACGGCGTCCAGGGCTTCCCCGCCCTTTTCCAACATTTCGTATCCTTTCGAGAGCGCTGAGGCAAGGGCCTTCAAAGCCTTCTTCGCCGGCCTTTGTTCCCCGGCGCCGCCATGGACAATTAACAGCATGGACTACTCCCTTCTGCGGATCATTTATTGCATAGGGCCGGGATTTATTCTTTTACTTCCTCAGAAATCTCCGGACTGTCCGGCTCTACCGGTCCGATGTTGGTCGAATCATCGTTCATAAAATGCATTTTATCATAGGTTCCATGATTCACGTTTTCTGTTTTTACTATTCACTATTCACGTATTTTCACTTTTCACTTTTAACATTTCACTTTTTACGCTATTATTGGCTCATAATGTTATACTATGCTGAAAGAAAGAAGAGAAGCGATTGCAAAGTACATTTATCTCACTGCAGCATGTCGTGCCGTCCAATCGTAGTTTTCCATTTATTAACCGTTTTATCCTCGCATAAGGAGTTTGTTTATGAATATCCTGCTGGTTTATCCGGAATACCCTGATACTTTCTGGAGTTTTTCCTACGCCCTGAAGTTCATCTTCGAAAAAGGCGGCCTATCCGCCCCTCGGACTGCTTACTGTTGCAGCCATGCTGCCGCCTGAATGGGACAAAAGACTTGTGGACATGAATGTCCGGAAGCTCAAGGACAAGGACCTCCTGTGGGCCGACTATGTCTTTCTCAGCGCCATGTCCATTCAGAAGGAATCCGTCAAAGACCGTGGTCGCCAGATGCAAGGAACTTGGTGTCAAGGTTGTGGCCGGCGGGCCCCTTTTTACCAATGACTACGAAGAGTTCGCAGACGTGGACCACCTCGTGCTCAATGAAGCTGAGATAACCCTGCGGCCTTTTCTGGACGATCTGAAGGGGAAGGCCGAAACATATCTATACGTCCGCTGAAAAGGCCGACGTTACGAAAACGCCCATTCCCCTTTGGGAACTGATAGACATGCGGCAATATTCTTCCATGAACATCCAGTATTCCAGGGGATGCCCCTTTAACTGCGAATTCTGCAATATCACCTCGCTCTACGGCCGCGTCCCCAGGACAAAGGACAGCGGACAGCTGATCGCTGAACTTGAGAAGATATACTCCCTCGGATGGAGGGAGGGGGTTTTCTTTGTGGACGACAACTTCATAGGCAATAAAAAGAAGCTTAAGGACGAGGTACTGCCGTCGCTTATACAATGGATGGAGGAGCGGGGGCGGCCTTTTTACTTTTCGACCGAGGCCTCCATCAATCTGGCTGACGACGAGGAGCTCATGAGGATGATGGCGCGGGCCGAGTTCATTACGGTCTTTGTCGGCATAGAGACGCCGCACGAGGAGAGCCTGATCGAATGCGCCAAGGCGCAGAACAGGAACCGCGACCTTATAGCCAGTGTTAAAAAGATACAGGACTTCGGGCTGGAGGTACAGGCCGGGTTCATTGTCGGGTTCGACCAGGACCCTGCTTCGATCTTCGAAAAGATGATAGCGTTTATCCAGGAGAGCGGGATTGTGACAGCCATGGTCGGGCTGCTGAACGCGCCGCGGGGCACGAAACTCTACGAGCGGCTGGTCAAGGAGAACAGGATGTTAAAGACATCTACCGGCGACAACACGGACCTTTCCATGAACTTCGTCCCGAAGATGAGTTATGAAAAGCTTATCAAAGGGTACAGGCATATCATAGAGACGATTTATTCTCCAAAGCATTATTACAGAAGAGTCAAAGGCTTTATGAAGGATTACCGGCCGATGCAGACAAAAGGTGGTACAGATGCGGTACAGCTATTGGAAGGCAGGATTAAAGTCAGTCTTCATATTGGGGGTGTTCGGAAAGGAGCGCTTCTACTATTGGAGACTCGTCTTCTGGTCCCTCTTCAGGAAACCGAAACTCCTGCCGATGGCCGTCACTTTTTCCATTTACGGTTTTCACTTCAGAAAGATATTCGAGAGACACTTCAGGAAGATGGAGAGAGGGTTAAGTAATACTTAATGCCTGTTAAACAGGCATCTGCTGATTAAAAGCCAGGCATTTGCGACCATGGAAAATTAAGGAAACCTGTCTTTCCACACAGTTATCAATTGGCATATTTCTTGCAAATTTATTATTAAATATTTTTCTAAGGAGGTATGTCATGGAGAAGATCATTACTCAGAGAAAAGCACAGGATGATTATCATGCCGTTTTGGTTGCTCAGGCCATGGAAAACGCAGGGGCAGATGTTTTTGCTGTTACAAATGACAGTCATGGTTATATACAGGTCTATTGCAAGCATCCCAAATCCTTAAGTGCGGAAAAAATAGACCGGGAAATCAACAGGGAAGTCGAATCAAAAGCAGAATATTACCTGGGCTAAGGCGATTTATCGCCTGTCCCCTTCTCTTCAGGCGGCCTTATATTGCGGAAACTGCGATAGAGCAGAAGATCATAAACTATCTTGAGTCCTCCGGATAGAAAAAAAGGCAGGTTCAGCAGCGCAGGGCTCGCAAGCATGGGGCCGGAAAACACGGGCGAGAGCGACGCTCCGGTAGTCCTTGCAACGCCGGTCACGCCCGCGGCTGCTGAGCGTTCAGCCGGGCTGGTGACAGCCATCGTATAAGACTGGCGGCTCGGCACATCCATCTGCGAGATGCTGAAACGCAGGAGCAATACGGCGACAGCAAGCGGCAGGTTCGGCATGAGAGGGACGAGCATCAGGAGGATGTTTGAAGGGATATGCGTGAAGACCATTGTCCTGATCAGGCCTATACGGGATGCCACCCATGATGCAGACAGTGCCGAAAGACCCGCGAGGACATTCGCCCCGAAAAAAATGCCGCCGAGCGCGGCGGGCTGAACATTGAAACGGATGTGAAACCAGTAAGCCACAATACTCTGCAGCACAAAACCCCCGGCAAAGGCATCGAGCGAAAATAATGCGGACAGTTTGAGGACGACCCTCCTTGACCGATGAAGACCTAAAAGACCGGTAAACTTCAGGGCTGTGTCTGAAGAGTCAATTTTTTGGGAGACCTCTACAGCCGCCGAGAGCCTCATGAATAGAAAACCGAGCAAGAGTCCGACTGATGCATACGCGAGGACAATCACGCGATAGCTTCCGACCGGTGTCATGCCTGACCACTGCAATGCCTGCGTCATAATACCACCGAACAGTGCGCCGAGCGCTGTTGTGAAAGAGCCAGCCAGGTTGTACCAGGCGAAGACCTGCGTGCGCCGGTTATCAGGAACAAGGTGAGATAACGCAGCCAGCTCAATCGAGAGAAAGGGACCTACTTCGTATCCGCTCGGGCTGATCACGCCGATTGTCGCGGCAACAAGCAGCAGTGTGAAATTGTCTGTTGCAGCAAACAATGCGCCTGCAAAGACCATCAGCAGAGACCCGATTATAAGCATACGCCGCCGGCCTTTACGGTCTGCCGCGGTTGTAAGCCAAAGGGAAATTATGGCATCCCCAATCAGGGTGAGGGTGAATAACAGGCCGATCTGCGCTTCAGTCAGTCCGACCTGGACCAGGTAGATCATGAGCACTACTGAGAGGAACCCGTAAGCAAAGAGACGAAGGCTTCGCGTAGTAAAGAGGAGGCGGCCATCATGACCCAGAGCGAGCTTCCTCAAAGCGAAATCAAAAGGCATGGCGCGGCCTATAAGGCAGCGCCTTCGGGTCTGCCCTGTCTTATCATTTCCTCGCAATACGCATACAACGCATCGTATACGATCCATTCAGCCCTGTTTATTTCGTGGTCGTCTCTGAAACCCAGATGACGGAACCCCTCTGCAATGGCCTTGAGCCCGGGGCCCTCCGGTTGATGGTAAAGTGCATTATCCGTATCAGCGCCGTTGACAATCCTGCTGAGGAGGACAAGGGCTGTATTGTCTGTCAACTTGTACTTCTTTATAATCGCCTCGAAAGAGCACTCCTTGCCCTGATGTCCCAGTTCCGCCCCTGGCGCGTCAAAGAGGAGAGCGTTGAGCCGCAGGGCTTCTTCTTTCAACTTTTCAGCAGGGACGAAGTGGAACTCTGCCTCCCTGTCGATAAATTTTCTGATTAGCCAGGGACAGGCAACCCTGTCTACCTTGACCCTTTCACGGGTGATCCATTTCATTTTCTGTCTCCTCTTCTGAAAGCTGCTGAGCTACCTTGATTTAGGACCGCTTCTATCCCGGAGCATGCGGGGCCAGTTTTCGTCTGCCTTCCGGATATACTTTTCCCTGTCCTTCTCCCATAAATTCCGTACGTCCTTGCTGACGTTCAGATACAGCCTTCCCTCAAAGACAGTCCATACCTCAGGGTCGATATCCACTATCTTGCCTTTGCTTACAGCATAAGCGCAGTAGCCGCCATATTTCGGGGCGTATTTCTCCGGATCGGTCTTGAAAAGATCGCGGTGCTCCGCAGTCGCAAACCGCCATTTTGCATTGTTCCAGATGTATTCGTAGTCCGCGCTGCCCTTTACCGGCATCTGTTCAGTGAAATAAGCCACAGGATCATAGCCTTTTATCGCGATGTCCGCTGAAGTGACATTCACCGGCGAAAACTGCGAACTCCTGGCGCAGGACAAGAACGTCAGGACTGTAAGCAACGAGAAGGCAAAATATCTATACCAGATCATTTCCTGCATTCTATCACAGAAAAATGACATGTGAATCGCGAAACGTAAACGTAAAAGGTGAAATTAGCAATAAGGTTACCGGCGGGATAAAATATAGTATGAAGAAATTCGTGGCAGCTGTTTTGTCTGTCCTTATCTTTATCAGCCAGACCGCAGTTGCGTCTGATTTCAGGTTCTCGCCCAGGCCTAACAAGGCCGCCCTTGTTCGCTGGCAGCAGTGGGGTACGGAGCCTTTTTCAGAAGCCAGGAGGCTCCGGAAACCTGTCCTCCTTAGCCTGAGCGCAGTCTGGTGTCACTGGTGCCATGTCATGGATGAGACAACATACTCCGACGCTGATGTCATAGCTTATATCAATGAAAACTTCATCCCGGTGCGTGTGGACGCTGATATGCGTCCTGACATAGACGGTCTTTACAACCAGGGCGGCTGGCCGGGCACCCTCGTGCTTACGCCGGAGGGGAATATCGTACGGGGCGGCACCTATATCCCGCAGGAGGACATGGTCTCCTGGCTGAAGAAGGCCGCAGAGCTGTATAAGAATAACAGCAGCGGCACAGCAGAGCAGAAAGAAAAGAGACCTGAAAAAGTTGAAGAAGCGAAACCTGACAGGGCTGATCTGAAAAAGATTGTCGCCAGCCTGCGGTCTGCCTTCGACAGGCAGCACGGCGGCTTCGGCGGGCCGCAGAAATTTCCGAACCCCGAAGCTGTCGATTTTCTGCTTTCGGAATTTAGCAGGAGCAGAGACGAAGAGACAAAAGAAATGATAACTCTGACGCTCGACAGGATGGCGGAGGGCGGCATACACGACAATATCAGTGGCGGGTTCTTCAGGTACGCAACCCGGTCAGACTGGTCAACACCCCATTATGAAAAAATGCTGGATCTGAACGCAGAGGTCGCCAGAAACTATGCCTATGCCTTCCTGGTCCTCGGCAATGACAGCTACCGTAAGATACTTGACGGGACGATCAGCTATATCATGAATGATCTCTACAACCGTAAAACAGGGGTTTTCTACGGTAGCCAGGATGCGGACGAAGGGTATTACACCGCGAAAAAGAGGTTGGGACCGGCTCCACGTGTTGATACCACGATTTATGCCGGTCCGAACGCACAGATGATCGCAGCTCTGGTGGCAGCCTCAGGCGCGACAGGATCGAAGGAATATCTGGATAAGGCTGAAAAGGCGGCCTCGTTCATGATGGAGAAGCTCTACTCTGAAAACGAAGGTGTCTTTCGTTATTATCGTGACGGTGACAAACATCTGCCGGGTCTGCTCGCTGACAACGTACTGTTCGGCAGTGCGCTTATCGATCTGTATAACGCCACCGGAAACAGCAGATACATCGACACTGTCCGGGACGTGGCCCGTCTCCTTGCGGATAAGTTCTTCGACATTCAGCAGGGCTTATTCAGGACGAGTAAGGATGTGCTGCCGGTCAGACCTTCTGAGCCGGGTGGGCTCCTTGCATACAACAGCGCTGTTTCGAATCTCAGGGCAGCTGTTTTTCTGCTGAGGATCTCAGGATATCAGGAAGACGCCAAACTCAGCGAGCTTGCCGGCCGCGTTATCGTACGCACAAAAGACGACTGTGAAAGGATCGGGCCTGCTGCCGGTTTTTGCGGGACAGCCCTGGAATGGCAGTTCCTTGAGCCCCTCGAAATCCTGCTGATAACCGATGCCGGGCCTGAACGGTTCCTGGACGCGGTTAATGCGATCTATATCCCCCGGAAGATTGTAAAGGTGCTTTCGCTGAAGAAGGACGAGGCTGCCATCAAGTCTATGGGCTATCCCTTAAGAGAGTCTCTGTACCTGTGCGCGGGCAGAAAATGCTTTGCAGATGTCATTGAGCCTGGAGAAGTGGCGGCCGGGATAAGAAACTATATTGATAGACTGAAAGGGGAGAAATAGAGGGCAATCCCTGCTAAACTGTGATCAGGAGAGGCGTGGAATGGCAATTCCTTTGAAAAAGCGGTAGACGCTGCGTACTTTAGTGAGCGGTGGGAAAGGGAATATAGTGAAGACCTTATTAACGTTCTTATTCGTCATACTTATCTGGAATCTTCCGGTTCCGTGCGATGCCGGTCCCGTTCTCTCGGATGAGGAAGCGGCCCGGATTATAAGGGCTCATTTCAGATATCCGGTCGCTGTCTCCATGCAGTTCAACTTCAGGGAAAAGAGCCCGGAAATGCTGGCTTATCTGAAAAGCAGCGGGTATATTGTCGACATACCTGCCCAAACCTGCTGCGGCGACTTCTATGCTACTACTGAAAAGGGAAAACCGTTTTTTGGAGACTTCGTAAAGTATTTGTCGAGTCGTAATCTGACTGTTGACTGCGTCTATGCGAAGAGAGAGATCAAATCTATTGAGGCGGTTTCTGTCAACAGGAAGAAGAGCGCCGCGACGGTCACATATATCGAGGGCCTCGAGCCTAACGAGCCAGTCTGCTCGGAAGTATTCAGGAAAAGCCGGAATGGAGTACAGGGTATAGACTTAAAGAAAACGGAGAGGATAAAGGTGAAGCTGAGATATATCAGCAAGGGCTGGCGGGTTGAAGGGGAATGAGACATGGTCCTGACAACGGAGGGCGCCGGAATGACATACCGGAGGTTCAACATAGAATGTCGATTTTGAGATAGGTTCTCATCAAAAAATGGGGTATGTAGCCTTTGTATGGAACTTATGCCCTGGCTAGCCCGCCCTCTTTAACCCTGTTATAATGTCATACATAGAGGACCGATGTAATGACAAATTTCAGCAGATATTTATTGTGCCTTCTGTTCGCCCTTGTTTCGCTCTGCTTTACTACAGCGAGGAGCGCACCTATAACAGAGATCCGGCATGCGGCGGCCATCGTACCGGAGAAAGCAGTTTATTCAGACCTCCTTCCTCTGCCGGCCTCGAGCGACTCCGTTTCGCTCGGAAATCCGGGGTTAATCAGGAAGTTATCAAAAGGGAAGTTTCTGATTGCCGGCAGGCAGCTCAAAGACCCGAGGTTCCTGGAAACGGTCATATTATTGATCCACCACGATGCAGACGGCACGGTCGGCCTGATTGTCAACCTGCCGACAACGATAAAACTTTCTGATCTTGTCCCGGAAATTAAGGAACAGCCTGGAAAAGAGCATTTCACTTATATCGGGGGGCCAGTCGGCATGAACCAGGTGCTACTACTATTACGTTCCAGGAATAAGCCTGAGGGGTGCCAATGGATATTCGAGGACGTATACGTGAGTGCAAGCAGGAGCGTCCTTGAGCAGCTCATTAAAAAGCCTTCTGCGGAAACAACCTTCCGCGCCTATGCAGGCTATGCGGGATGGGGCGCGGGGCAGCTCGAACGGGAGGTGCTGCAGGGAGCCTGGCAGATCGCAGGTGCAGATGCCGAGGCTATCTTTAAAAAGCCCTCTTCAGAGATCTGGAAGGACCTCAATCGGGAGGACGACTCCAATTATATCGAATTATAGCCCGAAGGGTGTGCTCGTATCACACAGCAGAATTAAGATTCTCAAAAAGACTGTAGCAGACCGGGCAAAGCCGCACCTGAACTTTATCTTTACCCATAGTCAGTGACACAAATTCTGCTGATAAAGTCCTGTTGACAGATATCCTGTTTAGCTGGTCATCTACTTCCACGTTATTACGGCAGCAGAGCCAGCAGACTTTATCCTCAGGTATGGATCTGAATTCTGATACTGAAACCTCCTTTGATGCAGTCTTTTTTTTTCTGGTTTTACGCTGAAGTTTCTGGTCTGAATATTGAGGATAATATGTCATGGTATCTCACTTTGGGTGGGGTCCCTTATCTGCCTTTCAGCAGATCCGTAATAAAACGGCCCAATAATATGCCCAATATATTTTGTTGATATTCTCTAATTATCAGAAAATGTCCTGTCTGTCAAGTTTTAACCGTTCGGGGCAACCGGTAGACAATCCGGATAAAACATGTCCAATACTCTCGCTGTCGCATATTGACAAACCAACTCTCGACTGTAGGCAGTAGAAGGCTAACCGTGAATCGTTTCCATCAGGAAATTAAGACTTAACTTTTTTTCTTAGATAGAACCATACATTGAAGCCTATGAGAAGGAGGGTGAGGGAAAAGATCAGCCGCGGGGAGATTTGAAGGTATATAACTCCCTCCACATAATGAATTATGAATGATCCTGTGTATGCCAGTGAGGGGTCATGTTTTGCCCTCAGCCAGACTTCGAGATCGGTCAGCGGGCAGTACCAGCCTAATGCCTGAATCACAAAGGCAAAGAGAAGGCCCGAAATGTGAAAGATTTTTATGGCCTTGTATCGGACGCCCGGTAACGCGCCGAACAGCAGGAACAATATCCAGAGGAAGTGGACTATGACAACCATGTCAGCGAGGATTTTGTAGAGCATACTACATTTTATTACTTAACATTACGTCAGTGAATTGCGAATAGTGATAAAGGTGACAGGTTAATAACATTCACGACATTCACCCGATATGCGGTATGCTGATAGAAAGAACTCAATCCCGACAAAGCCGAACCCTTTGCGAGGATGGGGGCGGAAAGCACCAGGTCTTAGAAGTTAAGAAGCCGGGAGGCCGAAGGACGAGAATCCTGTGGTATGCACGGCTTTTTGTATTTTAAGCATTTGGAAGGAAAAAATGGGAAATTAAACGATCAACATTTAAAGAAAGGGGTAATTATGATGTTATTACGAGGGAAAAGATTCACAGAGAGCATTAGTCTTGGGAGAGGGGGAGATGTGAAGAGTAAAAGTCGCCACTCTTTTTTCTGCTCGCCGCTTTTCTATATCTAGACTGATTACAGCCAGCGCGCAGCAGACAACAGCCGTTGACTGTGGCTGCAGTTTCTGTCACAAAGGCGATTTGGCAGCACCTCCCGCCACCTGCAATGAAACAACCTGCTAGACGTGTCATCCGAACAAACTTCCACTAACCATCCCACAGGGCCCGGCACCCCCCTGGCGGGTGATTGGACCAGCGTCCAGGGGATCAATACGGCCTGCAGCATACGCCATATGCTGCCCGGGACAGTTATCTTGACAGTATCAACATTTACCCCATGTTCCCAACAATACCTGGATGTTGATGCTGCATGCGGGCAGTGTCATGGCGGAAGCGGCGCAGCGACGCCCGGCAGATTATTAGTTTTATGCCTGGCGAGTTTTTGGTCCATGCCTAGACTATAACTACCTTAATCCCCATTATAGCTCCGTTCGTACGGACCCTTGGTACAGCGAACAACCAGATTAACTTCGATGTGTCCGCATCAGCCTGCACAAGTGCTCCCTGTACGTATGACTGGAACTTCGGTGACGCTACGACAGGCGTCGGCGCAACCACTTCACGCACGTATGCTAAAGCCTGCGACTACCTCGTGGTTGTTAAGGTAACCGACACGATCGGTGCGCACACGCATCCCTCCCATCCGCACAGTGAGTGCAGTCTCTTCAAACACAGCGCCTACTGCAATGATGCCTACCCCTGTGGTCAGCGGCATGACGGTGACGATCAGCGACAGATCTATGGAACGACGAGATGTGCCGTGCACCCTGACCGTCACAGTGAACTGCGGAAAACAGCACTGCAGACCCGGGCCTGACCATACCGGAGTTTCCGGTACCTGGAGCGAAACGACTGCAGGCACGTACATTATCAAGCACAGTAAAGGACACCGGCGGACTGGGGTCCTCGTCACCGAATGCGTCGGTAACCGTAGGCAGCACTTCTTGTCGATGTACAGCGTCACCGGTACCCTTACGAAGCAGGATGGGATGCCGATAGGAGGCGGATATATCTACCTGCAGTTGTCGGGAGTGACCAAGTTGATAGGCATCCGCAGCCACCACCGGCAATTCGACCTTCAGCAGCGTTGCACCGGGGACCTATACGATTAAGGTGCTCAGGAGGCAACACCTTTACGACCCCTGCTGAATCGATACCGTCACCGATAGTTGTCGGCTCGTCTAATATTACCGGAGTTATTGTCAGGTCAGTCCAGTAACACTGTTCATAAAAGGCAGGCGGGAAACCGCCTGCCTCTTTTCCTGCCTCGATATCTGAGAGAGACGATGAAGGTCGTCGATCACCCAAGTCTATACTTTTACAAAGTCAACCCATAGAAGTAAAGAGCCCAGGCAAATTTTGCAGTCTGCGGCGGCCGCTTCACGTATCACGTTTGGCGTTTCACGATTTATGATTTATGTTTCACGGCTTTGTTGCTTTGTGACCGATTACGCCGGGCTTTCTTCTTCCGCGAACCTAATGAATCAATAACCTTGACGCCGAGTCCTTCGAGCAGGCGGAGGAACAGCTCCACCTCTTCAAGCGGCAGGAACTCTGCAGGAAAGGCGTCGTTTAACTCCTGGCAGGTGACCATTCCACGCTGCATCCCCAGAGACAGCAGTGAATCCATCATATCCTGATGTTTCATTCAGAAAGTTCCTTCCCGTTATTTATCGTTCTTACTGCAGAACCCGCGCCAGACCGCTGAAGAGTGGTCTTTAGCCGCACTATTTGCAAGCCCAAATATACGTCAGGATGATTAAAATTGGGTTAGAAAAAGATTAAATTAATTTCATAAAGGTCTGCGCTTCCAGGATTTCAGCGATGCTTGCCCCCCTGTCCAGCGTGTTCCCCATTCTGGCCATTCCGGGGCGCATCACGACCAGAGGGGCTGCACGATTACAATATTCTGACCCTCACAGCCCGAAGCAAACAGGTTTCAGGCGGCAAATTCATGAAGGGCCTGGACCTGTCATCCATCTCAGACAGCCGTACTTCCCTTGACCGGCTTCTGACTGCTGTTTTCCGGATTATGGTATCAGGATGGCCTTCAGCCTGATCTCGACACCTGCAAGGGCCTGGGACACAGGACAACCGGTTTTCGTTGCCTCAGCCAGTTCGAGGAATTTTTTTTCATCGATTCCCGGCACCCTGGCCTCTGTCTCCAGCTCGATAACAGTAATCTTAAACCCTTCCCCGACCTTGTCGATATGGACTTTTGCAGTGGTCCGGATATGTTCAGCCGTAAATCCGGCGTTCTCAAGAAACAGGGAAAAAGCCATGGAGAAACAGCCTGCATGCGCAGCGCCTATAAGCTCCTCGGGATTTGTACCTGTTCCGTCTCCGAAACGGGATGCGAATGAATAATTCCCTTCAAACGCGCCGCTTCCAAACTTCATTTTCCCTTTGCCTTTCGTTAATGTCCCTTCCCAAACCGCTTCTGCCTTTCGTACCGGCATGTGACACCTCCTGATGATAGTATTTTCGAATTAAACCTGATTGTTCTATTCTCTCCTGATAAAAGGATATCGCAAACCCGGGTGAGAGTCAAAGGGGAGGTCTTTAAAGTTTTTAGTGAAAGTGACGAATAGTGGTCCTGATAATATCGTGAATCCACAAATATAGGATGCCTGATTGCAGAAACTTCAAGTTGACGAGCCGGCTGCCGGGTGCTAGCATAAATCAAGGAGACAACGAACTTAACCCTCCGTAGGAAGGGGAAAAAACGATGGATCGTCTTAAGAAAGATGGCCGGACTGCCGAAGGATGCATAAGCGGTAGTTCGGCTGTTTTTTCCTTAAGCGAGCAGTTGGACCTGAAGAGAAGGGAGGTGAACATTTATGAATACTGTCAGAAAGATCTTGCAGGGAAAGTCCGGATCTGTCTGGACGATCAGACCTGATGCCACGGCATATGAGGCGCTGCGGGTCATGGCCGACAAGGACATCGGGGCGCTGCTCGTCCAAAACAGTGAAGGCAAGCTGGTAGGTGTCTTTTCCGAGCGGGATTATGCCAGGAAGGTGATACTGAAAGGCAGGTCGTCAAAAGATACCCTGGTCAGCGAGTTGATGACTGACCTCGTGTATTATGTGAGTCCCTTTCACACTGTCAATGATTGCATGGCCATCATGACCGCAAAGCACATCCGCCATATCCCTGTTATTGACGAGGGGTCGCTGGTGGGTATTGTTACGATCGGCGATGTAGTAAACTCGATGATCTCTGAACAAAATATCACGATCAGAGACCTTGAAAACTACATTACCGGCGGCGCCCACGAGTTTGACGTTGTGCAGGCCTCGCAGTCCTGAGTGCCGTGCAAAGAGTGATTCTTCAGGTCACAGGACCTGAGAATCGCTCCGTCTTTTTCTTTCTCTCAATAGGTCATGGTCCGTGAATTGCAATGCTTCGGGTCAAGGGCGGACACCTCTGTATCCCGCGGATTGGCTTATTTTCCGGCCTTCAATGAGTTGCCTCCATTCGGCGTCATTCATCAGCTCTTTTCCACTTCTGTCATACAGGGTTATCGAGTCGGCTGAAATGAGGTATGATAAGGATATTCATGCTGACGAACGTGCTTTCAATAACAGACCTTCGCAAGAGCTACGGCGACCTTGTGGCGGTAGACGGCATATCCTTTGAAGTGGGCCGTAATGAAATCGTCGGTCTCCTGGGGCCAAACGGAGCCGGAAAGACAACGACCATCAACATGGTCCTCGGCGTTCTCGAACCTGACATGGGGACTATTCTTATCGAGGGGACCGATATCGCGAAGACGCCGTTCCGAGGCCCTCGAGCGCACAAACTTCGCTGCTGTTTACGCCCCGCTGCCCGGCAACCTGACCGTCTATCAAAACCTGCGCATATTTGGTCTCCTTTACGGGGTGACCGGACTGGCCGACCGGATCGAGGCGGTGCTGAGGCAGTTCGATCTGGCGAAGTTCCGGGACGTAAAATGCGGTGTGCTCTCTTCCGGCGAGCAGACGCGGGTAGGTCTTGCAAAGGCGTTGCTCAATAATCCGCGCCTTCTTCTCCTTGACGAACCCACGGCATCGCTCGATCCTGCAACGGCCCGGGAGATCCGGACGAAAATCCGCGGGTTTGCCGCGCAGGGGCCGGGCGGAGTGCTCTGGACTTCTCACAACATGTACGAGGTAGAGGAGGTCTGTGACCGCGTGCTTTTTCTCTCGCGCGGGAGGATCCTGCTCGAGGGCGACCCGAAGACCCTGCCCGGCGAGCACGGCAAAGAGTCGCTGGAGGAACTTTTCATAAGCCTTGCCCGCGAAGGGATTGAGGAAGGCTGAAAAAATGCATTTGAACCGTATCGCAGCCATAGTGCTCCGTCATTTCTATCTCATACGCGGGAGCCTGTCCCGCCTTTTTCCGTTGTTCGCATGGGTTGCCATAGACATTGTGTTATGGGGTTTCATCACCAGATATCTGAATCTGGTCACGGCGTCAGGCCTCAATTTCGTGCCGATCTTCCTGGGGGCTGTCCTTCTCTGGGATTTTTTCACACGAGTCATGCATGGGGTAACAACGGCGTTCTTCGAGGATGTATGGTCGCGCAATTTCCTCAATATCTTTGCGACTCCCCTCTCGATATGGGAGTATGTCGGGGGCCTGGTGCTGTCGAGCATTGCCACAAGCCTCATCGGCCTCATATTCATGCTGGTCTTTGCGACTGTGCTGTTCGGCCTGTCATTCGCGAGTTATGGAATCATGCTTGTCCCTTTCCTTTTTGTCCTTTTCCTCTTCGGCATCGCGCTCGGTATTTTCGCCAGCGCAGCAGTGCTGAGACTCGGCCCTGCGTCGGAGTGGTTCATCTGGCCCATCCCTGCGCTCATTTCGCCCTTCGTCGGGGTCTTTTATCCTATTTCGACGCTGCCGCTCTGGATGCAATATATCTCGCGTGTGCTGCCGCCGTCCTATGTATTTGAGGGGATGCGAACAATAATCTCGGGCGGAACAGTTTCCGGAAGCAGACTTTTCTGGGGCGGGTGCCTTGCTGTGATGTATATCTTACTTGCCTGTTTGTTCTTCGCGAGTGTTTACCGGCACGCAGTGCGCACCGGCCTCATCGCCCGGTACAGCGCCGAAAGCCTGAGCTGACTTTTGGGTATCCGGGCGGATTCTTTTGCCGACCTGCCTGCCGGCAGGCAGGTATTCCAACAGCATGATATATATGCACTCAGAGGCAAAAGCCCCCGGAGCGCAGCGAGAACGAGCGAGGATGCTATATTTTGCCTTACTCTCACCATTGGTTATGAATTATGTCTAAAAGGAACCCTACTGTTTCAGCCAGCGTTCCAAAATAGATTTGATGTCCCTGCCGAATTTGCCTATGTCGAAATCCTTTTGGATGAAACCGTCGGCACCTGCGGCGTAAGAGGCATTCCTGTCAGATTCGAGATTGGAATTGGTCGCTATGATTACGGGGATACTTTTCAACCGCCTGTCAGACCGTATCAGACGCAGGGTATCAATGCCGCTCATGCCCGGCATTTTGAGGTCCAGCAGTATCAGCGAAGGCAAATCGTCTTCTTTCTGCAGCAGTTCGAGCGCGGCCTCTCCACTCTCCACAACCCCGACCAATATTTTGAAGCCCGCCTTCGAGAGTACTCTTTTTGTTATATCAGTGTCATCCGGATCGTCGTCGACAATCAAAATCTTATGGGTCTTTGTAGTATTCATATATCAGTTTAATGTAAAAAAGAACGCGGCCCCTTTGCCTGTTTCGCCCTCCGCCCAAATTCTTCCGCCATGGCGTCGGACGATCCGCTCGACAATGCTCAGACCTATCCCCGTACCCTCGAATTCCTTGCCGGAATGAAGCCGATGGAACGTCCGGAACAACTTCTCCTTGTACTGAGGGTCGAAACCTGTGCCATTGTCCCTCACGCAATAAACAGTCTTTCCGTCCTGTTCAAAAGCGCTGAACTCGATGCGGGCGTTATCAGTCTTCGAAGTGAATTTCCAGGCGTTTTCGAGGAGGTTGGCAATGGCCACTTCTGTCAATCGGGGGTCAGCGAAGGCGACAAGCCCCTCCTGTATGCTGACCTCTACCTGTCTGTCGGGACTGGTCGCGCGCAAACCTTCAACAATCGAAGACGCCTTCATGCTGATATTAAACTCGATCCGGTCCAACTCCTGCCGGGAGATATGAGAAAGGTACAAAAGGTCTTCTATAAGCCTGCTTATCTTTTCCGAGCCGGCATAGACGCGCTTCAGATAGTCTCTGCCCTGGGCGTCAAGTTGTTCAGCGTAGTCTTCAGACAGAATTTCGATGAAGCCTGATATATGTCTGAGCGGTGCGCGCAAGTCGTGCGAGACTGAATAGGAAAAGGCATCCAATTCTTTGTTGGAAGCATCAAGTTCAGCGACCTGGTGCTTCAACTGCTCATTAAGCGCCTTGATCTGTTCCTCTGCCTGTTTGCGTTCGGTGATGTCGAGCATGACCCCATAACAGCGCAGCGGCTGTTTTTTCGAATCATATTCGAAATCTCCCCGGGCTTCGAGCCACCGGATAGTCCCGTCCGGCCAGACAGTTCGGAATTCGGATATGTAGACCTGTCCCTCGGCCATGCATTGCTTGATCCTGGATTCGGCGGCACCGACATCATCAGGGTGTACCCTGTCAGCCCACGCCTGATAAGATGGCTGGACCTCCCCCGGCTTATACCCCATCATCGTATAATGCGTCTCGTTCCAGATTATTTCACCGGAAGCTACATTCCAATCCCAGGTCGCCATTCGCGCAGCGTCAAGCGCCAGCCGGTATCGTTCCTCGCTTTCCCGCAGGGCCTGCTCGGACTTCTTGATCTGTCTGATGTCGAGATTTATCCCGGCCCAATACTGCATGTCGCCGTGTTCGTCCTTTACCGGCACACCGCGGGCAAGGACCGGGTACCATTGGCCGTCTGTCCCGCGGAAGCGATGTTCGATATCCCAGAAGCCTCCGGTGCGAACGCATTCCTTCCACGCTGCGATGGTGCGCTCAGCGTCGTCCGGATGCAGAACGCTGCCCCAGCCGAAGTTGGAGCACTGCTCCTGCGTTAGTCCAACCAGTTTCAGGAAAGATTCGCTTGCGTAAATGTTGCGGCCATCAGGTTCGCAGATCCAGATGCCGAAATCGATGCTTTCGCCGATGGCGCGGTAAAGCTGTTCGCTCTTGCGCAGCGCTTCCTCCGACTTTTTGCGGTCTGTTGTTTCGAAAAGGGAGAAGACCAGGCCCTCAACATTGCCTGAGTTGTCTTTGACCGGGGTGAGGGTCCAGTCCCAGTAGGTGGTACCCCGTACCGGCTGATTCGGGAAGATGAACGGCTTGTCATGAAACTCTGCCGGGATGCCGGTGTCACGTACGCGGGTGAAGACGGCTTCATTTTCCTCGCTGGGAAAAAGATCAAAATGGTTCCTGCCGATCATCTCTTCAGGTGCAAATCCGCAAGTTCTCGCGTATGTTTCGTTCACCCTCACAAAATTGAAATCCCTGTCCAGAAAAACGAGATGAGAGTTCTTCGCGGCGTCGATGATCTCCTGAAGAAGGTCTTTTCCCCGTCCGGACTTTTTTATTTCTTTCCCGAACTCACCTGCGCTGCCTGCGGCCTTATTTCTTGTCATATATTCATCATCTCAGCTCCTGGGCAGCAGGTCAAACCCTGAGAGCACCCGACAGGTATTCGGGAGGCCTCCTTCTCTGGTCGTGTCGGGGCCTGTATGCCGGCAGTTACTTCAGGAAATGGTGCAGTGTGTGCATTCATCGCTGAGGCTTTTGTCTCTCCCGGCATAAGCGTCCCTCCCTGAGACCCTGATTTCAAACAGCAAACAGAGATAACGCTTGATTATAGCAGATTTGTTTGAGATGGGAAGGAGTCAATTTAAAAAAATTTAAATAAAAAATCTTTTTAGCACGAGCATCCTTCGGAATTCCGGAAATGCTGAAAGACCGGCTTAGCAAGGCCGGGGAAAGCTGATAGAATCAGATCAAGACTACAGCAGTTCATGATAGACAGAAGGAGGAACTTATGGTGAAGACAGCGCTTTTTGTTCGACTCGAGGCAAAACCCGGAAAGGAGAGCGAAGTGGAAGACTTTCTTCGCGGGGGGCTCGCGGTAGTTCTGGAGGAGCCCGCGACCATCGCTTGGTTTGCGGTCCGCTTTGGCCCGTCGACCTTTGGCATCTTCGATGCTTTTCCTGACGAAGCAGGACGTCAGGCCCATCTCTCCGGCCGTGTGGCTGCCGCGCTTATGGCAAAGGCATCAGAAATGCTGGCGCAGCCGCCTGTTATAGAGAAGGTCGAAGTCCTTGCAGACAAGCTGCCGGGGTAGGGCAGCATCGCCGGACGATATATTCCTCAAAGTGGCCCGGCAACGGGATTACGGATTATACCAATTCCCTTGATCTCTACTTCAACCAGATCTCCGGGCTTGAGGAATATGGGCGGCTGACGCTTAAAACCCACTCCCGACGGAGTCCCCGTGGCTATGATGTCACCCGGGACAAGGGTCATGAACGAGCTGAGAAAGGCTATAATTTTCGACACAGGGAAGATCATATCCCTGGTGTGGCCATGCTGCAGCTGAATGCCGTTGACCCTCGTGCTAATCTCCAGGGCCTGGGGATCAGGGACCTCAGCGGCTGGCATGATGCCGGGACCCATCGGGCAGAAGGTATCGGGCGTCTTGCCGGCCGTCCACTGGCTTGTCTGCATCTGGAGATCCCGGGCGCTGACATCATTCATGATTGTATAACCTGCAACATAGGCCAGGGCGTCCTGCTCCGGGACTTCTTTGCAGCGCCGGCCCATTACGACCGTCAGTTCGCCTTCATAGTCGATTTTGTCGCTTGCTCCGGGAATGACAATGGGACTCTCAGGTCCGCCAAGCGCGTTCCTGAATTTGGCGAATAGCGTCGGGGCTGCTGGAATGTCCGCGTTGAATTCCACGGCGTGCTCCGGATAGTTCAGGCCGAGACAGATGATCTTGTCCGGGTCGGGCACAGGCGGTCCGAGTTCTACCATCCCTATCTGCATAAGCTCCTCACTGCCGCTGAGAAACGCGGCCTTCGCGTGGTCAAGGGTCTGCGCTACCTGTGCTGGCCCGGCTTCGAGGAGACCGCGGACAGTAATAATGTCCAGCTGAGACAAGGGATTCAATGACGCGACGTCTATAAGATGAGGACCGTCAGCGATTCCAGCCCTGAAATTTCCCCCCTTGCGGTAACTGACAATAAGCATAATGAATCCTCCCGGAAGCCGTGAAATAAAATTCGAAAGATGCCTTGCCTTAATGATAGCAGATCCATGACAAAGCCATGTGTTCCCGGAGACTGCTGCGTATTCCCCACCCCCTCCCTCCCGGCGGAGGGCGTCCTATAATGCGATATGGGCCCTGATCTACCATTATTGTTCGTAACAGGATATCATGGAGGTAAGAGAGGCGGACACGAATGAAAGGAATGGTGCTGAATCGGATTACGGATCTTGAAAGAAACAGACAACCGCTTGAGTTGATCGACATGCCGTTGCCTGTTCCCTGCCGAGAAAGAGATTCTGGTAAAGGTCACACGGTGCGGGGTATGCCATACTGAACTTGATGAGATAGAGGGAAGAACAGCTCCGCTGCATTTCCCGATAGTTTTGGGCCATCAGATTATAGGAAGGGTCGAACGCAGGGGGAATAAGGCAGTGAGGTTCAGCCCCGGAGAAAGGGTCGGCATAGCCTGGATATATTCCGCATGCGGGAAATGCAGGTTCTGTCTCAGCGGCAAAGAAAATTTATGCCCTGAATTTATGGCGACCGGCAAAGATGCAAATGGAGGGTACTCTGAATATGCTGTTGTTCCCGAAGATTTCGCATACAGAATCCCCGGGACCTTCTCTGATTCAGAAGCAGCCCCGCTTCTTTGCGCCGGGGCTATCGGCTATCGCTCGCTGAAGTTGACGGAACTGGAGGATGGCGAGAACATAGGTCTAACAGGATTCGGGGCCTCAGGACATCTTGTCCTGAAGATTCTGCGATACAAATATCCGAAATCCAGGGTTTTTGTTTTTTCCCGAACAACGGCTGAAAGGGAATTTGCCCGGGAACTGGGGGCTTTTTGGACGGGAGATACTGAAGATGTTCCGCCTGAGAAGTTGACCGCCATAATCGATACCACACCTGCCTGGAAGCCGGTTGTAAAGGCATTGAGATGCCTGGAGAAGGGCGGCCGGCTTGTCATCAATGCCATCCGTAAAGAGGAATGGGACAAGGAAGCCCTGCTGGAAGTTGATTACCCCCGTGATTTGTGGATGGAGAAGGAGATAAAGAGCGTAGCCAACATTACGAGAAAAGATGTTGAGGAATTTCTGGAACTTGCCGCCGGGATTCCGATCAGGCCTGAAATTCAGGAGTATGCGCTGGCTGAGGCAAACAGGGCATTGCTGGAGCTTAAGGAACGGAAGATCCGCGGCGCCAAGGTACTGAGAATTCACCCTGACGCATAAAAAGGGGGTGAGGTTGCAGGACGTATCTCACCCGCCTGCTCCTCGGGGTAGAGGAGTCACAAATGCCCCGCGTTATGCCTGCGCCAAAGCGGATAATTCGAACTTCTCTCTCCTCACCTCGTTGCCTGCCTTGTTTCTGTATATGAGCTCATCCGTTTCCAGTTCATATTCAGGAAGGGCAGGATCATGCCACCGGTCGAGGAAATATTGATAAAAAGGGTTGTACAGGCAGCCGGGATTGCTCTGGTGTCTGAATACAAACTCAGGCAACCGCTTGACGTCGACCCCCTGGTGATAATGCCGCAGGAATATATAGTCCCCCAGTATTGCAAGTTTAAGAAGGGGAACATCCTGGTAGAGCTTCAACCTGATATCCTTTTGGACTTCCTTAAGCCCCTTCAGAAACTCAATGCTTCTGGCGATCTGTTCCCGGAAACTTTCCAGAGTGATATCAGGTGATTGAATGCTCCTGGCACGGGAATTTGCGCCTTCGCCCGAAGGGTCCAGGAGCATGATCTTCGCTCCCCGGCATTTCTTGAGGACCTGGTGTAAATCACCCTCAGGGTCTACAAAAGTCGTAAAGCCTGTTGAACCTATCAGCATGACATTCCTGGCTACGCCGTGTTTTTCTTTCAGCCTCTTTCTCCTTGTTTGCTCTATAAGCCCGCTGCCCCGGCCCAGGGCATGAAGGCCGGCTTCCTCAGCCAGACTGGACAGCTTTCTGCTTTTCATAATCTTTACAAAGAAGTTGAAGAGGATAATGAGAAGAACAGCGGCCCCGACCTCTACAGATACGAGGAATATCTTCTCGTTTTCTATCAAGGCCCAGTAGTCCAGAAACTTCATCGCTATAAACCGGGCAGTTAACGGCAGCGACAGTGCCACCGCTGCACTCAGGACAACAACTACAATGTGATAAAAGATATGCGATATACTTTTCAGTGCTTGCATTTTTTAATCCTCCTCGTCCGGAACGGACCTTCGGGTGACTGAAAATCAGGACAGTACTATTAGGGCTGTAACCAGCAAGAAGGCAATATCGGAGCTGACCGCCTTTTTCTCATCCGATATCTTCTCGCAGAGGGCCGCTACAAGGTGCAGCTCACGATCATCCATGGCAAAAATCTTCTCTTTCGATTTTTCGAGAAGTTTTCTGTCCTCAATCTTGAGTTCAAGGACAGGAAGTATCTTGAGTATTTCAATATTGTGGGCCGGTACCTGAACCGCTGGTTGTGGCCGCACAGCTGGCGCACCAAGGGCGGGTGATACGCAAGTCAGGAGAAGGGCAGTCAGAAGAAGAAATATTTGCGCGGTTACGTATGGCACGCTTATGATTGTTTCGTTTTTCATTTTTACCCCCTTATTAATCATTCTTGTTACGGTTGCTATAAGAGACCGTTGAAGCAGGGGTCTTCAGTCACATTAGTGTTAGCCCAGTATACGTTCGTAAGATTAAAACAAGATTAAGATGTGGTTAAAATAATTTCATGAAAGTCAGTGAAGCGGGAACAGTTAACAGTCAAAAGTAAAAAGTAAAAAGTTAACCGCGGGATTAACCCAAAAAATGCTATTGCTATTGATAAGCAGTGGCATAAATGCCTTCAAAGTCTTTTAATTTCAACAGGATATTACCATATGCCATAATGCAATCAACAAGCGTATGCTGCATATTATTATGCTTATCCAGAGATTGCTTATGGCATTTATAAGGTGTTGCTGCAAAATACTTTTCAGTCATCCATGCCCCTGCTAAACGCATTTTTTGGATTAATGGAAAGCGCACAAGTTGAAGCGATCCAGCTTCCGGCAGCAGGAAAGAAGGGCATCTGACGCCATGGAGAAATTCAGCCGCGGTCGGGTTCATTCTCAGGGCGGCCTATGTTCTCAAAACAGCCGGCCGGGCATCCTCTGCATTGGGCCGCAAGGCCTGAGAGGTCCTTCTTCTTCTCCTCGCCGGTGCAAGTACGCAGATGTTCCTTATATTCACCAACTGCGCGCTGCAGGAAGTTAAATTCTTTTCCGCACCGGGGACATGTTTTCAACTTTTCACCTCTTTACTCATGACTATCTGGGAATATGTCCTATGCTCAAATTAAAGGAATCTGAGGAAAAATCCCATGATCAGGATCATATTCTGTGGCGGCGCATGACTTATTTTTTTCGGCAGTTTCTCTATGAACAATTAAAGCCAATCTTTTTTCCTGAAGAAAATAAGCATAATGACAGCGATGACGAGGATGACGACCCAAAAGGCCGGATACCCGAGCCGCCAGGAGAGTTCCGGCATATACCTGAAGTTCATCCCGTATACACCCGCGATAAAGGTAAGGGGCATGAATATCGTGGCGATTATAGTCAGGACTTTCATCACAGCGTTCAGCCTGTTGCTGACGCTGGAGAGATAGATATCGAGCATACCGGATACCATATCGCGGAAGGTCTCGACAGTATCGATAATCTGGATCGTATGGTCGTAAACGTCCCTGAGGTACACCCTTGTGCTCTCCAGGACCAACGGGGATTCACCCCTCTCCATGGAGTTGATGACTTCCCGCAGGGGCCAGACCGCCTTTCTCAAAAAGATCATCTCTCTCTTCAGAAAATGGATTTCACGGAGCGTCTCGGTCGCGGGGTTGCTCACAATCACTTCTTCAAGGATTTCGACCTTTTCTCCCAGCTTTTCGAGTATCGAAAAGTAGTTGTCCACAATCGCGTCGATCAGCGAGTAGGCCAGGTAATCCGGCCCCATCTTCCTTATCCGGCTCTTGTTGTTCCGCAGGCGCTCCCGGATAGGCCCGAAGACATCTCCTTCAATGCCCTCCTGGAAGGAAAAGAGAAAATTCCGTCCAACAATAAGGCTTATCTGTTCTGAGACTGTGCCGCCGTTGCTGTCATTAAAGCGAAGCATTTTCAGGACTATGTAGAGGTATTCGGAATAATCCTCGATCTTGGGCCTTTGGTCCGTATTCATCACGTCTTCAAGTACAAGGGGATGGAACCCGTAGCATTCGCCGAGGTTTTCAAGCACTTCAACGCTGTGAACGCCCTCTACATTTATCCAGGTGACAGTAGGCTTGTCTTTGAACAGGATGCATTCATTGACCGCGTCCGTTTCCTTTTCCTGAAAATTCGCTTCGTCATAATCCATAATGGTGATTTTGGCGCTCCCGGATTTCTTCTCTCCTATGTGTACGAGTGAACCCGGAGGAAGCCCGGCTTTTTTCGACCTCTTATGACGGTTTCTGGGCATTGCGTCTTATTTTACACATTTTACGATATTTGTGTAATGCCGCAGGTCTCTGTACGGTGTCAAAAGGCGGAAACAATGCGCTGGATCGACCTCGCAAGTACACACACCTTCAAGGCGCCCGCTAAATCAAATCAGCCGCAGACGGCAACGGGCTGCGGTTGCAGCCCGTCTGAAAAGATAAAGAGAGATAAAGTCGTGCGGATTGATCAGTCCACCTTTCTGAAGGCCTGTTTTTTCGCCTTGCAGACAGGACATTCGTCAGGGGCTTCGCCTTCGACTGTATTGCCGCATACAGTGCATATATAATAATCCGTCTCAACGTTCTTGCCGAGATTTGCAAGTGCCTTAATGTACAGGGCCGCGTGGAGCTTTTCGACCTCATTCGCATACGTAAAGCTCCTCTCCGCTCCCTTGATTGCCTCTTCCTGGGCAGCCTTTATCATCTCGGATACATACTCTTGAATTCATGCGTCTCGCCGCTTATCGCAGCTTCAAGGTTGTCCTTTGTTGACTTGATGCCGCCAAGCTCCTTTAGGTGGTTGTGCGCATGGATAGTTTCCGCTTCGGCCGCGGCCCTGAAAAGCTTTGCAACCTGTTTATAACCTTCGGCCTCTGCCTTCCTGGCAAAGGCAAGGTACTTCCTGTTTGCCTGCGACTCGCCTGCAAAGGCCTCCTGCAGATAATTTTCCGTCATTGACATATTTACTCCTCCTTTTTATGATTTTTTTTCAAACGCGTCTTTTGGTGCGTTGCATACCGGACACTTCCAGTCCTCGGGCAGATTCTCAAAAGGGGTCCCCTCAGCAGCTTCATCATATTCATATCCGCATACACTGCATTCCCACATACTATTGCCTCCTCTTTTATCCTATTTTTTCAAATGCATTCTTGCCGGCCTTGCATACCGGGCATTTCCAGTCGTCCGGGAGATCTTCAAAGCTGGCGGCCTGCTCGCCTTCCTTGTACAGCCACTTGCAGGCCGCGCATCGCCAAAGCACGCCGTCCTCCCTGTCTCCTTCCTTCGACACGACCTCCCATCCCCTGCTGGTCCACTCCTCAAGCAGCGGGGGATAATAGCCGGAGAATATGGTTTTGTCCCGCGCGTCATCCATGGATACCTCAACAACAAAATCCCCCTTTTTTACCGTATACTTCCACTGGTAGTTATCAGTTGTATCATTCCCGGTTGCCTTGCCTGTGAAGACAAAGGTGTTTCCGTTCCTCTTCAACTTGGACCAGCTGTAGCAACAGGGCAGCACAGAGGTGCAGCCGCATTTGCCGCTCTTCAGATCCAGACCGTCGACCCTGAAGCCGCCCGGTATTTTTTCGACAGAAATCTCCATCTCTCCTCCTCGATAGTTTTTTGATTCAGCACTGTTATGCTGTTTACGCTGTGGGCATTATGCGTTGCTTGCAGGATGGACAGTCGGCAGACGGCTCGTCAGTCCATATCTCCGCTTCCTCTCCGCAGTGCGGACAGGTCACGGTCTGCGGCACCGGAATGTTCTTTGTGCTGCAGGGGCTCTTCTCCTTGGACCTGCCGCTACTGGACATTGGCCTTCCTCCAGCCTTCCTGCGCAAGGCGTTCCATGCGTTCAATGCCCCACTTCTTGAATTCCTCAAGGTATTTCCTGGGGTTCACTTTTGACAGCCTGACCAGTTCCTCCCGTTCGCTGACTGAATCGATATGGTCGGTAGGATACACTCCACGCCAGGTGCAGTACCCCTCGTCAAAGAGAAATTCCGGTGTTATGTCGGCCTTCGGGAGCTTCTGTCCCATAAACCGGGCGATCTCCATGTCATATTCGATGACCCAGCCGTTGTCCCTGAGCATTGTCTCGGGATTGAACGACGTCTCTCCGGAGCATTTCGGGCAGTAGAGCCTGCTCACTACCTCCGGAGGCATGACCTCATTCTTGAAATTAAGACTGGTGCTGCCAGTGCCGCATTTACAGACAAACGAATGATCTACACACATGACTGTCCTCCTGAAAACGTATTGATATTTTTCGTCCCGCAAGCGGGACATGTGCCGTAAAACTCGATATGATTGCCGGTCACCTCAAAATCATCAGCAACCCCGGCAGGAAGATCAAGACAGAAATCCCTATGTACATCAACCACCTTCCTGCAGCCGGTGCAGATAAGATGATGATGCCTCTCGGTATTCGGGTCAAACCGCTTCTTGGCGGGGTCAATAGTAAGCTCTGCAAGCATGCCCCGCTGTCTGAGAGTCTCGAGTGTTGTATACACCGTCGCGAACGACATGGTTGGAAATGCCTTTTGTACGGCCTTGTAGATATCATCGGCTGAAGGATGGTCCTGTATTTCCTTCAAGATAGTCGAAAATCGCCAGTCTCTGAGGAGTCAGCTTGATTCCGCACTTTTTATACTTGTTATAGATTTTTATAGGCATAGAACTTATCTCCTGATAAATATTATCAGAAAGAATAATTATTGTCAAGAAAAAATTCATTGCCTCGCATTTCTTAACTCTAGAGAAAAATTGTCTTTTTGCGGTGACTTTTCCTTTCTGCCTCCGCTGACTGCTATAAAAAGTGCGGCATTGATGGTACACTTACACTGTGAAAAAGGCTTTTTTACTGTAACGCTGAGCAGTTAGGAGGGCCTGATGTTACGGGTAAGGTGGAAGATGCTGGCCGGACAATGACACTAAAAGGGTACATGGACAGACTTTGAATAAGGAGATTATGAAGAAAAAACTAAGACTGCTTGCAGTTGTACTGATTGTTGTCCTGGCAGCAGGCGGGGGGACGCTCCTATTCCGCTCCTTTTTCCATAAGGCCCCGGCAAATGAACTGCTTCTCTACGGCAATGTCGACATCCGCCAGGTAGAGCTTGCCTTCAACGGAAACGAGAGAATCGCCGGAATGACTGTTCAGGAGGGAGACAGGGTCAGGAAAGGCCAGCTTCTGGCAACTCTCGACACACTCCGTCTCTCGCATCAGGTATCACAGGCGGAGGCACAGGTAAAGGCCCAGGAGGAAGTCCTGGCCGCGCTTGTGGCGGGTACCAGGCCGGAGGACATCCGGAAGGCGCGGGCAGATGTTGAAGCTGCAGAGGCCCATCAGAAAAATGCAGAGGTCGTGTTCCGTCGGATGAGCATGCTCGCTGAAAAAGAGCTGATCTCCAGACAGGAAAGGGACGACGCGAGGGCTGCGGCTGATTCCTCGACTGCGCAGTTGAAGGCGGCAAAGGCGGCCCTGGAGCTTGCTGTTGCCGGTCCGCGCAAGGAGGATATCGCCGCAGCACGGCGAGACCCTCAAGGCCTACGAAGCAGCATTGGTCGATCGCAAAGCGGAACCTCGAATACGCCTATCTCTATGCGCCGTCCGACGGGGTAATACAGACGCGCATTCTGGAACCGGGTGACATGGCGTCACCCCAGACACCGGTCTTTACCCTGGCGCTGACCGATCCGGTCTGGGTGAGGGCCTACGTCCAGGGGCCTGACATGGGAAAAATCCGTCTGGGCATGTCCGCCGAGGTCACTACGGACAGCTATCCGGGAAAGCGTTACAAGGCCTGGATAGGGTTCATCTCCCCCACCGCTGAGTTTACCCCGAAATCGGTCGAGACCAGTGAGGTCCGGACAAGTCTTGTCTATCAGGTGCGGGTATATGCCTGCGACCCTGACAATGAGCTCAGGCAGGGCATGCCCGCAACCGTTATCGTTCCCTTCAATCAGCCTGATGCCGGCAGGACCCTGGAAAAAGACCGCTGTAAGGACCGCTGATGCCTCCCGCATCATCGGAGGACCAGCTTCTTTCCGGAGAAGAAAGAGTTATTTCTGTCAGGGAGGCGAGTAAGAGTTTCCGAACGGGCGGCCGTCTCTTTGAGGCCCTCAAGCAGGTGAGCATGGAGATGCGGCCCGGAGTCGTTACAGGTCTGGTCGGGCCGGATGGCGCTGGAAAGACTACCCTCATGAGAATCCTGGCCGGGCTGATGGTGCCTGATTCAGGAGAAGTGACTATCCTCGGAATGGATGCATCCGCTCAATCCCTGAAGGTGCAGGCTTCGATAGGGTACATGCCCCAGAGGTTCGGCTTATACGAAGATCTTACTGTGCAGGAGAATATGGACCTCTACGCCGACCTCCAGGGGGTCCCGGAGGAGTTGAGACCGGAGCGATATCAGGAACTGATGCATATGACCGGTCTGGGCCCCTTCACATCACGTCTGGCAAGGCGTCTTTCCGGTGGAATGAAACAGAAACTCGGCCTCGCCTGCACCCTGATACGTCCCCCGCGCCTCCTGCTTCTGGATGAACCGACTGTGGGTGTGGACCCTGTCTCCCGCAGGGAACTCTGGGTGATCGTATCGCGCCTTGTGAAGGAGGAGGGGATGACAGTCCTTCTCAGCACCGCGTATCTCGACGAGGCGGAACACTGCGGAGAAGTTGTAATGCTCCACGAGGGGCAGGTACTTGGCTCAGGCCCTCCGGCCGAACTTCAGAGCGCGGATAAAGGGCCGAACCTTTACTGTAAGGGCCGGAGACATGAAAAAGCGCCAGTTGCAGGAGAGACTTGCAGTGGCCCCCGGGGTCATCGACGCTGTCATACAAGGGGACCACGTCCGTCTGGTGACTGGCAAAGCCTTGCCTCCCGAGGCCGGTACACTGCTGCCGGGCATTGAAGATGTGTCAATCCAACCGGTGCCTCCCCGCTTTGAGGACAGTTTTATCGCGATGCTCCGGGAGCGCCGGGCAGGCGAGGGGATGAAGGGTACTGCCGGAGAGTCGAGCCCCGGTCTTTGTGAAAACAGGGAACAGAGAGAACATAATCGAGGTGCTGGATGTGAAGCGCCGCTTCGGGGATTTTTATGCGGTCAAGGGCATAAGCTTTAATGTGAAAAGGGGGGAGGTCTTCGGACTGCTGGGGGCGAACGGCGCCGGAAAGTCCACCACCTTCAGGATGCTCTGCGGTCTTCTTCCGGCCAGTGACGGGCGGCTGCTCGTGGACGGCATGGACCTGAGGCGCGCGGCCGCTGCGGCGCGCGCCAGGATCGGCTACATGTCGCAGAAGTTCTCCCTTTACGGGAACCTCAGTGTGCGCCAGAACCTGGATTTTTTCAGCAGCGCCTATGGACTGACCGGGCAGCGCAGGACGGAGAGGATATCCTCTGTCCTTGAGCAATTCGAGCTTTCCGGTTTCGCGGACGCGAGGAGCCTGGACCTCTCACTCGGCCATAAGCAGCGCCTGGCGATGGCCTGCGCCCTTATGCATGAACCTGAGGTCCTCTTTCTCGACGAGCCGACTTCGGGCGTTGATCCGCTCGCGCGGCGGGAATTCTGGCACCGCATCAATTATCTTGCCGGCCAGGGAGTCACAGTACTTGTGACTACGCACTTTATGGAGGAGTCAGAGTATTGCGACCGTCTGGCAATCATGTCCGCAGGCAGGATCCTTGCCCTGGGCCCGCCAGGTGACATCAAGGCCGGCGCCGTTACCAGCGAAAATCCTGCGCCTTCAATGGAGGACGCCTTCATCAGTCTCATCATGGCGGACGAGCAGGCAGGACCGGGCCAGTGAAGGATATGGTGTCATCCCGGGGAGGCGCTGCGATGAGGTTGCGTGGTCTCGTGCGAAAGGAGTTTCTGCAGGTGATGCGCGATCCGAGCAGCATAGCCATCGCCTTTTTGATGCCGGTAGTCCTGCTGCTCCTATTCGGCTATGGGGTATCTCTCGATGCGGAGCATGTTCCAATCGCGCTGGTTGTTGAGCAGCCGGACGCGGACACCGCCAGTTTCACCGGAGAGTTCAGGCAGTCGCGTTATTTCAGCCCTTTCAGCTTTCCGAACATGAAAGCGGCGGAGGTCGCGATGAGTAAAGGGCTCGTCGACGGTATTGTGCATCTGCGGGAGGACTTCAGCCGCCGTGTGAGGGAGTCCGATGGCGCGCCGGTCCAGCTTATTGTCAACGGCATCGATGCGAACAACGCAAGGCTTATCTCGGGATATGTGGAAGGGGCGTGGTCGACCTGGCTCCTCCACATGTCGGAAGCGCGGGGAAGAGCACTCGATATTCCGGTTCAAGGTTGAACAGCGTGTATGGTTCAACAGTGAACTGAGGAGCCGCAATTTCCTCGTGCCCGGTCTTATCGCGGTGATCATGACCCTCACCGGTGCACTTCTGACGGCCCTGGTTATGGCCCGGGAATGGGAGAGGGGAACCATGGAGGCCCTCATGGTCACACCGGTGACAATTAAAGAGATCCTCCTGGGAAAACTTATCCCTTATTACATCCTCGGGATGGGGGGCATGGTGCTCTCGGTAATCATGGCGGTCTGGCAGTTCGGAGTGCCGCTAAGGGGTTCTTTGCCGGTCCTCTTCATCGCCTCTTCTCTGTTCCTACTGGTTGCCCTGGGCATGGGCCTTCTCATCTCAACTCTTGCTAAGAACCAGTTCGTTGCCGGACAGGTTGCGATCATCGTCACTTTTCTTCCCGCCTTTATCCTGTCGGGCTTCATCTTCGACATCGGCAGCATGCCGCTTCCGATCCAGGTATTTACACATGTTATCGCGGCCCGCTACTTTGTCTCGATCCTTCAGACGGTATTTCTCGCGGGGAATGTTTGGCAGGTGGTCCTGCCCAACGCGCTGGCCCTTCTCCTTATGGCAGCCGTCTTTTTCGGAATAATACGGCGGAAATCCCGCAAACGGCTGGAATAGGGGGAAAAATGGTAAAGAGAATATTTGCCCTCATGATCAAAGAATTCCTGAGCCTCTTAAAGGACAAGAAGAGCCGTGTCGTTGTGGTGGTCCCTCCGCTCCTTCAGCTGATAGTCTTCGGCTACGCGGCCACCTTTGATCTTATACACGTGCCCTACGCGGTTTACGACGAAGACAGAGGAGCGGCGGCGCAGGACCTGCTCGCGGGCTTCCGGGGCTCGAAAAATTTCCGCGAGTCTGTGGTCATCACCCATGAAGAAGAGATAAGACCTCTCATTGACGCACAGGAAGGTGCTCCTGGTGCTGCACGTAAGTCCCACGTTCAGCCGCGACCTCCTGCGCGGCAGACCTGCTTCCCTTCAGGTCATTATCGACGGGAGAAATTCAAATACCGCGATGCTCGCGCTCAATTACATAAACAGCATTGTCCAGGATTTCAATCTGAAATGGGCCGCGGAGCACGGGCGCTCCGCCCCTCCGGCGCGGCTGGTGACGCGTGCGTGGTTCAATCCTAACCTGGAAAGCCGCTGGTTCATAGTGCCGGGCATAGTGGGTCTCCTCACTCTTGTCGTCACCATGCTCGTCACGGCCCTGTCAGTAGCCCGGGAACGCGAGCAGGGCACCTTTGACCAGCTGCTCGTTACACCCTTGCGGCCGGCCGAGATACTCCTGGGCAAGGCGCTTCCAGGGTTCATCATAGGGACCCTCGAGGCCACGGTCATCATATTGGTAGCGGTCTTCTGGTTTAAAGTGCCGCTTCTGGGGAGTGTCCTCACTCTCTATGCAGGAGTGGCCCTCTTCCTGCTTTCCGCCATCGGGGTGGGACTCATGATCTCGTCCCTCGCTGTAACGCAGCAGCAGGGCTTGCTCGGAGCCTTTCTCTTCCTTGTCCCTGCCATCATCCTTTCAGGCTTCACCACACCGATCGCCAACATGCCGCAGATCATACAGGATATTACGCTTATAAATCCCATGCGCTATTTCATGGTGGTCCTGCGGGGAGTGTTCCTGGAGGGCGCTTCATTCCATCTCCTGATCAGCCAGTTCTGGCCAATGGCCGCGATAGGCGCGGTGAATCTTACCGCAGCCGGATGGCTCTTCCGCCACCGTATGTACTAATACGAATCAGGCCGCTGAGGGTGCAGGGGTCGTGGGAAGTATAATGAACGATGCCGAGACCCAGGGCCAAGTTCAATCGAGAGGAAGAAATCTTCTTTGCCGCTATTATGCGGACGCGATTCTTTGTGTTGCACAGGCAGCTGGCCGCAAATGATGCTGGAAATCGAGTACAATTAGAGCATGACGGATCTCAGGAAAAACATCTTCCTCACAGGAGCTCCTGCATCCGGAAAAACAACGGTCATCAAAAAGGTGATTGCACGCCTGCCCTGTCCGGCGAAGGGTTTCTACACCGAGGAAGAGCGGTCGGAAGGCAGACGCGTAGGCTTTGTCATGAAGACTATCGGGGGTAAATCAGGCTGCCTTGCCCATCAGGACATCAAGTCCGATTTTCATATACGGCGGTACGGGGTCTGCATCGAAAACATCGAAGCGCTCGCTGCGCCGTCGATTGCGCCCCGCAACAGGGACATCATAATCCTCGACGAGATCGGGAAGATGGAGTGTTTCTCAGACGTCTTCAAACAGGCTGTGCTCGACGCGCTCGGCTCAAAAAATATTGTTATAGGTACTATTACCTTCGGCGGCGATGATTTCATTGCGCGGATCAAAAGCAGGGAAGATATCGAAATACATGAGGTGACAGAGGAGAACAGGGACTCTCTGCCTGATCTCGTCCTCGGGCGGGTAGCGCGCCTCCTGAGTCACAGGTAGTTTGAGGCAGGGGTCATTCAGTCGTAGATCATTTTTCGTGTCATCCCGCCATCCACGACATAATTGGCCCCTGTGATAAAACCGGCCTCGGCGGATATGAGATAAGCAGTCAGGGAGGCGATATCTTCCGGCCTGCCGACCCTGCCGGCCGGGTGCTGCATATGGTCCAATTCCGATAGCCTTACCGCCGTCCTGGCTCGTCTCTTTTTCCACCCTCTCACCTCGATCCATCCGGGGCTGATGCAGTTGACGCGCACATCCGGCCCAAGGCTGAGGGCAAGGGAATGCGTAAGAGCAACCATGCCTCCCTTCGAGGCTGAGTAGGCCTCTGTATAAGGTTCAGACATGAGCGAGCGTGTAGAAGCTATGTTGACGATGGAGCCTCCGGTCTTTGCAAGCTGAGGCGCTGCATACTTGGCGCACAAAAAAGCCCCGGTGAGGTTGACGCTGAGCACCCTGTTCCATTCCGCAAGACTCACCTTAGCCAGCGGCTTGTCGATGAAAAGCCCGGCATTATTGATGAGGGCATCCAGACGCCGGAAAGACGCAACTGTTTCCCTGACCAGCGCCTTTACGTCAGCCTCCTTCGAGATATCGACACGCATGAAAACAGATTCTCCGAGGCCTTGATATTCCTCAAGTATCTCCCTGCCAGCCTCTTCATCCACCTCGGCAATGACCACCCGCAGGCCGTCTTCGAGCAATCTTTTTACGATAGCCTTGCCGATCCCCTGACCGCCTCTTGTGACAATGGCAACTTTTCCCCTATCCATTATTGACCTCCTGAGTCCGCCGATCGCCTTCAAATTTCTATTATTATCTTTCCTCTTGCCCTGCCTGTTTCACTGTAAGCAAAGGCTTCCCGTATCTGCTCAAGCGGGTAGACCTTATCGATGACGATCCTGATCCTGCCTTCTTCGATCCTTGTCCTCATCCACTCCATGTCTGCAGCATTGGGCCTGTCCATGACGAAGGCCGCCCTTTGCCTAATCAGCAAGCCTGTAATGAACTGGTTCATGAGGACCGAAAAGGAAGGAAGTGTATTTATGTATATCCCGGTTGGCGTCAACACTCGCCTGCATTCATCAAAGGTGCGCTTTGTCACCGCGTCGAAAATGATATCATAGCGCTCCTCTCCCTTCGTAAAATCCTCCCTCGCATAATCTATTGTTCTGTCAGCCCCGAGGTCTTTTACGAAATCGGCATTTGCACTGCTGCAGACAGCTGTGACGACGGCGCCGAAAATCTTGGCGATCTGCACCGCGAAATGTCCTACGCCGCCCGCAGCGCCATTTATCAGGACCTTCTTCCCCGGCTCAATATGGCCCAGGTCACGAAGGGCCTGGAGGGCCGTGAGTCCTGCCACCGGTAGGGTTGAGGCCTGCCCGAAGGTTATATTACGCGGCTTCAAAGAGGTGTTCTGCGCGGCAGCAATGACATACTCCGCAAACGCGGCCAGGCGGCTGATTCCAGGCCAGACTATCACCTGGTCGCCTATTTTAAAGTCGGCCACGCCTGCGCCTGTCTCTGCGATATCTCCGGCGCACTCGCTGCCTAATATCCTGGGGAAGGTGAAACCGGTAAGGATTTTTGTCATTCCCGAACGTATCTTCCAGTCAACAGGATTGACAGAGGCCGCGCGGACCTTGACGAGCACGTCGTTCCGTCCGGGGGAAGGCAAAGAAACTTCCCTGACATGCACCACTTCGTTGCCGCCGTATCTGTCTATTACAACCGCTTTCATCATAGGGACGCTGTTTCGGACAGCCTTAAACCAGCAGGATAAAACCGCTGGTTCACTGACGGTGATCTCATCAGACGACGCCTGTCAATTAAGCGAAGTATATCACAGAAAATCACGAACGATAAGAACAGCGGCGGGATGAGAATAGTGAAGGGTGAAGAGAAATAGTAAAAAGTCCCTGAAGACCTTCCAAGGCTGAAAATCGCTGATATAATATTTGTAAAAGGTCTCCTCCTGTTTAAGGAGGTCTGGACATTTTCTGCCTCGCGATTGAAGACCAGTAGGTTGAAAAACTGGTCAAGGATGAAATGGTTGTGATGAGAGACCCCTTGGTAAATGAAATTATGACGGAATATGCCGAAGTCGACCGGACTTCTGACAGACGGCCCTCTCCCCAGCGATACTTATGGACCGACGCCTTTGCCGTATGTAACTTCCTTGAACTTTATCGTCAAACGGGAGATGGGCATTATAGGCATCTCGCCTCGCGCCTCGTTGATCAGGTGCATGCTGTACTGGGCCGGCACCGTGCTGATGATAGACGTTCCGGCTGGATCAGCGGCCTCGATGAGCAGGAGGGCGCTGAACATCCTGCCATAGGCGGTCTGAGGATCGGCAAAGAGCTGAAGGAGCGAAGACCCGGTGAGCACTTTGATGAGCAGTTGGAATGGGACAGGGACGGGCAGTATTATCATTACCTGACTCAATGGATGCATAGCCTCGACCGCATGAGTGTGGCCACCGGGGAGGCAACTTATAACAGGTGGGCGATAGAGCTTGCGAAAGACGGCGCATGCCAGGTTTACCTACAATCCAAAAGGCGGTGGACAAAAACGTATTTACTGGAAGATGAGCATTGACCTCTCATATCCGCTCGTGGCATCCATGAGCCAGCATGATCCTCTTGATGGTTTGATAACCTACAGCGAACTTCAGGCAACCGCCCGCAAATATTCCGGTCGATCAGCCTGGCCGGACCTCAGTGCGGAGATTGCCGATATGGCAGACATTTGTACAGGGAAAAGTCTGATCACTGATGACCCTCTTGGTCTTGGCGGTCTCCTGACAGGCGCCTACAAAATAGCCCAACTGGTTATTGAGGACAATTTTATCACAACCCGATCTCCTGGAGACTGTTGCGGCCTCATCCTTAATAGGTCTGGACGCTTATGTGAGGGAGGCCTCTTTAAAACTGCCTGCTGATCACCGTCTGGCATTCCGGGAGTTTGGGTTGTCCATAGGGTTGGAGGCCGCTCAAAGACTGAAGGGATTGCTTGAGCAGATCCGGTGTTTCAAAAAATATAGGTCTGTGCAATCACATCTGGAGAGACTGATGCAGTATGTTCCGCTTCGTGAGGCGATCAATTCATTTTGGCTTGAGCCGAAAAACAGGGAATCCGCTGCCTGGAAGGCCCATCGCAATATAAACATGGTGATGCTGGCAACCAGCCTGGCGCCGGACGGGTATATCTCGCTTCACTGAGTCGTTGCCTGTGCTGACAGCTTATTGCTGAGGGCTGAACGCTTTATTCCAGGTTGATGATCAGGGCATGCTCGTCGCACTCAGGGAATTTCGGGCATCTGACGCAGTCTCCCCATATTTTTTGGGGCAGGCTTGACTTGTCCGTATCCTCAAAACCCAGCTTCTTAAAAAAGAGAGGCTGATAGGTGAGCACAAAGACCCTTTTAATTCCGAGGGCCTTTGCCTCATTCAGACATCGTTTCACCATTTGTTTGCCTATCCCCAGCTTTTGGTACTCCTTCCGGACCGCGAGCGACCTGACTTCGGCAAGGTCTTCCCACAGAACGTGCAGGGCGCATACTCCCTTGATGCTTCCTTTTTCTTCAACAACAACGAAATCCCTGACATTCTCGTAGAGTTCGTTCATGGCCCTCGGGATCATCAGTTCCCTGCGTGCAAATTCATTGACCAGTTTTTGGATTTCTTTGATATCAGAAATAACGGCTTTTCTTGTTTTCAAGATAGTTAATCCCTTCCAGAATTGAATTTTTATTGATCTCTGCTGCTTTATTCTCTGCTGACGCAGTGCAGGGAAGAAAAGAGTTTGTCGAGGGTGGTCTTTTTTAAGTATGGCTGTTACTGCTATCAGACCGCCGAGCATGACCATATTAGCGGCCTTGGTGTTCCCCATAGAATCCGCTATTTTTGTTGCCGGAATGCCGACCGGGAGAATGTTGTCCCTGAAGGCAATGCTGTTTATCAGCGAGGAATCGAAGAAAAGAAGACCCTTATTCTTCAGTTCAGGCTGGAACCTTTCGAGGGACGCCCTGTTCATCGCTATAAGTATGTCAGGAGTCAGGACTACAGGGGAACCGATCATGTTATCAGAAAGTATCACCGTGCAGTTTGCAGTGCCTCCGCGCATTTCAGCCCCGTAGGAAGGAAAACAGGTCACCTGCTTTCCCTCGACCATGCCTGCCTGGGCAAGGACTTTCCCCAAAAACAGGATTCCCTGTCCGCCTGCGCCTGCTATGATGATCCTGGATCTCCAATCAATGATCCTCAGTAAAAATGTCTTTTATGATCCCTAAAGGATACACAGGGATGAGCGTTTCTCCTGAGCCACTCAAGGGCCTCTTTCGGCGGCATTCCCCAGTCCGTGGGGCAGGGAGAGAGGATCTCGACAAAGCTGAAGCCCTTATTGTTCATCTGATAAAGAAACGCCTTCTCTATCGCTTTTTTTGCTGAGATGAGGTTTTTATATGAGTCTACGGACACACGCTGAACAAAAGAGACCCCCTCGATGGTTGCGAGGAGTTCGGATATCCGGAGCGGATATCCCGAGGTTTTTGTGTCCCTTCCCGAAGGAGTTGTCGTTGTCCTTTGTCCGGTGATGGTAGTCGGGGCCATCTGTCCCCCTGTCATGCCGTAGGTGGCATTATTAATGAAAAAGACTGTCAGGTTCTCTCCGCGGTTTGCTGCATGTATTATTTCGGATGTCCCGATAGCGGCAAGGTCTCCGTCGCCCTGATAAGAAAAGATGATCCTGTCAGGCATCACTCTTTTTAACGCGGTGGCTGCGGCAGGCGGCCTTCCGTGTGCGGCCTCAAGCATATCAAAATTGAAATAGTCATAGGCGAAGACCGCGCAGCCGACAGGAGCGATGCCTATGACCCTGGTGCGGATTTTCAATTGATCGACAGATTCTGCGACAAGACGGTGGACCAGACTGTGACCACAGCCCGGACAGTACCGGAAAGGTGATGTCTTTAAGGCTCTTCGGCCTGCTGAATACTTTTTTCACTGGTTGTATCCTTCATAACAGAAAATAACATTTTTCCCTGCTGCTTTTGCAGCATAGAGGGCCGTATCAGCAGCGTTCAACAGGGATTTTGCATCTCCTGCATTTTTTGGATAGGACGCTATGCCGCCGCTCAGCGTAATGTTTACTTTCTCCGTTGAGCTTACAATAAAATTATGGTCCTGGACAGCCTTTCTGATCCTGTCGGCAAGAAAAATTGTTTCTTCTTCCGGGAGTATTCGGGAGGACGATGATAAATTCCTCACCGCCGTAACGCACGCTGGTATCAGTTTCTCGTGATATGGATTTCAGGATCTGGGCCAGTTCCTGAAGCACCTCGTCACCGGCCTGGTGTCCATAACTATCGTTAAGGAGTTTGAAGTTGTCAATGTCGAACAGCATTAAGGAAAAGGGGTTGCCGTAACGGTTGGTCCTTGCGATTTCAATATCAAGGGTCTTATAAAAATATCTGGTATTGTACAGGCCGGTAAGGGCATCGGTCATGGAGAGGCGTTTGGTTTCCAGAAACAGTTTTATTTTGCCTATGATATGGGTTAAATGATTGCCTACAAGCGCCATAAGGGACGCAAATTCAAGATCAACATTTCTTTCCACTCTGCTCGCAAGAAAGAGAAGTCCTGTGGGGCTTCCTTCGCTTATTAAGGGGACGATGACCAGGAAAACAATGCCCTGGTCATGCAGGAAGCGGGATCTTCGACAGTTCAGCCGCTTCTATGACAGAGAGCGGCTCTCTCATTTTCAATTGTGCTGGCAGCATAATGAAGCAAGTGCGCCTTTTTCGATGCTTGTCCTGATTTCCGAAGAAATGCCCCTGCTTGTTTTCAGCGATAACCTGCTGTTTTCTTTCAATAAAAGCCAGCCTGTATGGAAATCAGTAATCAGAAATATTTTGTCCATGAGGTCTTCCATGACAAGATCAAGGTTGTCGGACGAGATAAAGGCGCTCGAAAGGTTATTCATTATAATAAGCTCCTTATTTCTCTTGAGGAGTTCGGTTTCGAGCCTTAAAAAATTTGTTATGTCCTTAAAAATAATGCGCACCTGATAGGCTTTGGGCCCTGTCTTAAAGGGAAGAATGTATATTTCAAAATTCCTGCTGTCAAAGGACATGCGTTCAGTTTTTTCCTTTTTTTCAAGAACAGCCTGCTCTACTTTTTTCCACAATCCGCTGAATTTCTTGAGTTCCTTAAAGTTCCTGTTCAATAACTGTGACTTTTTTGCCCCAAGCAGGAGACAGCAGCTTCGGTTCAGATCAAATATCTCTCCGTCAGACTTAAGGACAATGAAGGGGTCAGGAATGAGGTCGAGAGAGAGGTCCCCGGAGCTTCGCTTTTCCATCGGTCCTGTTTTTTGATATAGTCCGTGGTATCCATTCTTAATTATGAAGGCGCTTCTTCTGTCAGACAGCTATTAGTAACATATTGCTTGTTATTATTGCGTTTTTACGGTATTATCGCAACTTTTTTTCAGATGCGCTGTTTCAGCAATGCGAAAAATGCAATTATGCGGGAACATGTGATAGTGAATCGATGCGAATAGTAATGGCGACTTCTATAAGTTAGTGTCCGCATACAGACAATTCCTGAGACATAAAGTTATTCTTTCATATAGCCGTAACTTATTTTAAAGCATAAGTGTTGCAAGTGATTTAAAGCAATGACTTTGTAATTATTCTGCGGTTATTTCAGAGTGTTGAAGTTCGGCAGAAAAAGATAAAATTGCATTTTAGACAGACAATTGATATACTAATACCTATAGTTGATTGTAATTTTTTCGCATTTAAAGAGTGGGCAGTCCCACTCTTTTGTTTTATATGGAAGATATAAAGAAAAAGATAACAGAACTGGCTGTTTCGGTTGCAGTGCAATATGCCTTTGAAATTGTGGACGTTGAATTGGCCGGAAGTTCGAGGAAGCTGCTCATAAGAATATTTATAGATAAGGAGAACGGTGTTACTCTGGATGACTGTGGAAAATTCAGCAGGGCGCTTTCAGCGCTTTTGGATGTAGAAGACCCGGTCCCGATGGCGTATGTCCTGGAGGTTTCATCTCCCGGGCTGGACAGGCCTCTGAAGGCGCTGAAGGATTTTCAGAGGAGCATAGGCAAACTGGTGAGAATTATTACAAAGACGAGGATTGAGGAACAGAATGTCTTCACCGGGAGACTCACCAGGGTGGAGGGAGAGAATATTACTTTGTCTTTTGATGATAAGGAAATAGAAATTCCATTTGATCAAATCTCTAAAGCAAGATTGGAGATAGAGCTGAAATGATGACCAAAGAACTTTGTCACGTTATTGAACAGATAAGCAGGGAGAAGGGCATATCCAAGGAGACCCTTGTCGAGGCCCTCGAATCCGCGCTCCTTTCGGCGATGAGGAAAAAATACGGGGGCAGAACGAATATCCACCTTACGATTGACCGGACGAAATGTGATATAACTTCTTATGAATCAAAGAAGATCGTTGCTGAGGTTGTTGATCCCCTGGAGGAAATTTCGCTGGCGGATGCGGCCAAGATAGATCCTGACAAAAAAGAAGGTGATACAATAGACTTTCCTCTTGATCTTCAGGACCTCGGAAGGATCGCGGCCCAGACAGCCAAACAGGTCATCTTCCAGAGGGTAAGGGAAGCTGAAAGAGACGTAATTTACAACGATTTCAAGGACAAGGTCGGACAGATCATAAGCGGTATAGTCATGAGAAAGGAAAAAGGCGCCTATTTCCTCAACCTTGGCAAGACAGAGGCGGTCCTCCATTTTAAAGACACGCTGCCGAATGAAAATCTGAAGCGCGGCGACACGGTAAAGGCGATCATCGAGGACGTGAAGATCACGACAAAGGGGCCTTCGATTGTTGTATCGAGGAGTTCTCCCCAGCTCGTCGGTGAACTATTCAGGATGGAAGTGCCTGAGATCCACGAGGGTCTTGTGGTCATAAAGGACATTGTCAGGGAACCGGGAGAACGGACAAAGATAGCTGTTTACTCGAAGAACCATTCTGTAGACCCTGTGGGTTCATGCGTAGGCATGAAAGGGACGCGGGTGCAGACGATCGTGCGTGAGCTGAGGGGGGAAAGGATTGATATTATCCCCTGGAACGACGATCCCCGGGTGCTTATTGCCAGTGCTCTGAGCCCTGCCAGTGTTGAGAAGATCGGCATTAACGAAGAAGATAAGACCGCTATGGTCGTTGTCAACGACCAGCAGTTGTCGCTCGCGATAGGGAAAAGGGGACAGAACGTACGGCTCGCCATGAAGCTTACGGGCTGGGACATTGATATTATCAGCGATACGGAATATTCCAAAATCCGGATGGAAGAGACTGATAAGGCCCTTGAAGACTCTTTAAAAAAGGAAGCAAGAAAAAAAGATACGCCATCTGTTGATGGATAAAGACCCACACGAACATTCCATAAAAGACATAAAAGGTATTGGCCCGCAGAGGGCCAAACTTTTTTCACGCCTCGGCATTCTGACCATACAGGACGCGCTTTACTACCTGCCCTGCAGATATGAAGACAGAAGAGCTCTGAAGAAGATCGCGGAACTCAGTCCCGGGAGGCATCTGAGACTGTTCAGGGTAAGATCGTATTCAGCAACAGCATACGGACCCGCATGAGGAAGTTTCAGATATTCGAGATTGCGGTCAATGACGGCACGGGTTTCATAAAGGCGAAATGGTTTAATCAGCCCTACCTGCAAAAGGGTCTTCCCATGGGCCGGGAAGTGGTACTCAGCGGCCTTGTGAAAAATACCGGTCAGGCAGCTTTTGAGATGGAATCGCCGGAGTATGAACTCGTCTCTGATGACACGGACTCTTTCATCCATACGAAGAGGCTGGTGCCTGTTTACAACATTACCGCCGGGATCAGCCAGAAACAGTTCAGAAAGACCATGTTTCTTATTGTGAACGAACATGCCATGAAGCTCCATGATCCTCTTCCTCCCCCGATTATCAAAAGGAATAATCTTCCGGAGCTGGCCGAGAGTATAAGGCAGCTTCATTTTCCGGAGGACGGTCCGGCTCCTTGTCCGGACATAGACAGTCTCAACAGCGGAACAAGCATATATCACAGAAGACTCGTCTTTGATGAACTCTTTTTCTTTGAGCTTGGGCTGGCTGCATTGAAAAAAAGGACAAGACTCAATAAAGGTATCTCATTTAGCTCCAAAGGAGATCTCAGGAAGGCGACTTTTGAAGAGTCCTGCCCTTTGCCTTGACGGACGCACAGAAAAGGACGCTGGCTGATATCAGGAAGGACATGCGATCACCCTGGCCGATGAACAGGCTGGTCCAGGGAGATGTCGGCTGCGGCAAGACAATCGTCGCCCTGCTGGCGATGCTCGACGCGGTCGAGACAGGATATCAGGCCAGCCCTGATGGCGCCTACAGAGATACTCGCAGGCCAGCATTACATAAACATGCACGGTCTTTTGAAAGAACTCGGACTGAAGACGGAACTGCTGACAGGCGGTCCCAAGGCCAGGCAGCTTGAAGGAATAGCTTCCGGTGAAACCAGGATTGTCATCGGTACGCACGCGCTTATACAGGAAGGAGTAAAATTCAAAAAACTCGGACTCGCTGTCATTGACGAGCAGCATAAATTCGGCGTTATGCAGAGGGCCCTGCTCAGGAAGAAGGGGACCGGCCCGGACCTGCTCGTTATGACCGCAACACCGATACCCCGTTCACTGGCGCTGACCCTCTACGGCGACCTGGACTGTTCAGTCATCGATGAACTGCCGCCCGGCAGAAGGCCTGTTATGACAAGACTCTTTGAAGCGGACAGAAAAAAAGAGATTTACGGGCTTCTGCGGGAAGAGATAGAAAAAGGCCGTCAGGCGTATGTTGTCTACCCTGCCATTGAAGAGTCTGAAAAGACAGACCTGAAGAACGCGGTGCAGGGGAAAGAGGGCTTTGAGAGGATATTCCCGGAATACAGGATAGGCCTGCTTCACGGCAGGATGAGCACAGAGGAAAGAGAAAATGTCATGCGCTCTTTCAAGCAGGGAGAAATTGATATCCTGGTGAGCACAACAGTGATCGAGGTCGGCGTGGACGTCCCCTCTGCAACGCTTATGCTTATAGTGCACGCTGAACGGTTCGGACTTTCTCAACTCCATCAATTGCGTGGCAGGGTCGGCAGGGGAGCGCACCGCTCGCTCTGTGTCCTGGTAGCTTACAGGCCCTATGGAGAGGAAGCCGGACGCAGGCTCGATATCATGCTCAGGAGCAATGACGGGTTCAGGATCGCTGAGGAGGACCTGGCCATCCGGGGGCCGGGTGAATTTCTGGGCACGCGGCAGGCAGGCATGCCTGACCTGAAGGTTGCAAATATCGTAAGAGATATGAAAATATTAGAGAAGGCAAAGGCAGAGGCCTTTGGCCTGATAGAGAAGGACCCTGAACTGAGAGAATTCCCTTCACTTAAAAAAGCGGTTGAGGTATTCTGGAAAGGGAAGAAAGATCTTTTCAGGACGGGATAGGAGAGAAATAGACATGAAACCAGTGAATTCACCACAGAGGTCACAGAGAAATAGAATTTGAGATTATAAGAATCTTAATGCAGCGTTGAGTATTAATCTTTTCATTACTCTCGCGTTCTCTGCGGTTAACTGTTTTTCATGAGTGTCAAGGAGGATCTATGTTGAAAAAGGTATATGAAAACTTCAGAAGAGGGAGTGGAAAAGATAAAATGGTTCGCAACACTTTTTTCCGAGAGGGTGAATATTGAAATCGCCATATTCAAGCTCCTTTATCAGTCTGACGAGATGACAAGGAAGCGGCAGGAGCTTCTTGTGACGATAGGTGAGCGGGTGGTCGAACTGAAAGGCGCACGGCGATAAAATTGTATTTCTGGACAGCGTTGTTGCCGGAGCGCTTGCTGAGATAGAGAAACTCGACAGCAATATCGCTGAACTGCGGCACAAGGCCTCGGAAATCAGCAGGGTGACCGGGTAGATGTCCTTTTACCTGGTCCTCTTTGTCTTTGGGGCAGTGATCGGTTCATTTCTGAATGTCTGCATCTACAGGATCCCGCGCAACCAGTCGATCATATGGCCGGCTTCCCGGTGCACCTCCTGCAGCAACCCGATCAACTTCTACGATAACATCCCGATCTTCAGTTATTTTCTCCTGAGGGGCAGGTGCAGGTCCTGCAAGGCAAAGATTTCAGCGAAGATATCCCCTTGTAGAGGCGCTCAACGCCTTCTTCTATCTGCTCGTCTTCTGGAGGTTCGGCCTGGGATGGAGTTCCGCGATATACTTTGTCCTCTGTTCCTCGCTGATCGTCATTACCTTTATTGATTATGATTTCCAGATAATCCCCGACAGGATCACGCTGCCCGGAATACCGATAGGTCTTGTCGCTGGTTCATTTATTCTTCCCGACCCCTTTCTCAGGGCAACGTCCCTTGGAGTTATGGCCTCGGTAATCGGCGCTGCCGCCGGTTTTTCTTTTTTTTATGCGGTGGCTTTTCTGAGCCTCAGGATATTGAAGAAGGAGGGGATGGGAGGCGGTGATATCAAACTGATGGCCATGGTGGGGGCCTTTCTCGGCTGGAAGGCGGTCCTCCTTACAACATTTCTCGGCAGCCTCTTCGGCGCTATAATCGGCGTTAGTCCTCATGGCCTTCAGGGGCAGGGAGAAGGGTTCGCTGATACCCTTCGGCCCGTTCCTTGCCATAGGCACGCTCATCTCCCTTTTTTTTGGACAGGAGATACTTATATGGTATCTCTACTGAGACCGGAACGATGATCCGTGAAAGAAAGTCAACCTCAGAGATACAGAGGCACAGAGTTGAAAATTAAGAGAAAAGACCGGGACTTATCCTCCCCCTCGCTTGTGAAACAGGATTTTCCTGATGACCCATTTTTTTCTTCGTGTCTCTGTGCCTCTGTGGTTAACGAACTGCTTCTGCCATGATTATGCCTGCCGTGATCCTCATAACTATTGTTTCACTCCTGGTAATCCTGATTATGTTTTATTTGATCAGGGTCATCCTCGATATCCAGAGGAAAAAAATAGAGGCGAAGAACAGGGACGTGACACAGATGGGTTTTGTGGTCGACACCTTCCATGATCTTGTCTCGAAGCTCAAGGACAAGGAAAGGGAGCTTGAGGACCTCAGGAAGATTGCCGAGGAAAGGGCCGGGTCCATAGAGATATACAATGAAGATATCCTCCAGAGCGTGCCCAGCGGAGTGGTGAGCTTTGACCAGGACTTGCGGATAAAGAAGATGAACGCTGCTGCAGAGCATATCCTGGAAATGAAGCAAGCCGATGTCCTGCTGAAAGAATGCCGGTGAAGTCTTTCACAGCCCGATAACTGAGCTGCTCGGCAGGAGAGAGACTGTTGAAAGGGCAGAGATAAGTTATCTCACCGGCAGCGGAAAAAGGATCTGGCTGGGTCTGAACATCTCGCCGCTGAAGGACAGCACAGACAGGAACATCGGCCAGCTGCTTGTCTTTACCGACCTTACGGAGCTGAAGGCGTTCCAGTCCCGGAAGGACCTCAGGGACAGGCTTTCGACCCTGGGCGAGATGTCCGCAGGCATCGCCCATGAGCTGCGGAATCCGCTGGCAGTGATATCAGGATATACGAAGATGCTTTCGAAGAAGGTGGAAGATCCGATGAAACCCGCTGTCGAATCAATAGCAAAGGAAGTCGCGGTGATGGACAGGATCATCACTGATTTTCTTTCCTTTGCCAAGCCAACAGACCTGATGGTCGCCCCGGTTGACCTGCAGGACCTGCTGGAAGGATGTCTCAGTTCCCTCGGAGACCCTGCAGAGGGGATGCAGGTCTCAGTCGATATAGCGATGCTGCCGCGTATTAATGCTGATGAGGTCCTGCTGAGGCAGGCCTGTACGAACCTCCTGCAGAACGCGATAGAATCCATGCCGGACGGCGGAGAGCTGAAGATCAGCGGATTCATGGATGACTATATATGTATATCCATTGCAGATACCGGCCACGGTATTCCCGAAAGCATCAGGGACAAGATATTCCTTCCTTTCTATACCACCAAGGAGCGCGGCACAGGCCTCGGTCTCGCGATAGTCCACAAGATCGTTGTCTCCCACGGCGGGGACATCAAGGTCGAGACCAGCGACAAAGGCACGACCTTCACGATCAGACTGCCGAAAAAGCTGATTCTGGAAGAGCGTGGTTAACCCACCCAGGTATGTGAACCGCTAGGGACAACCCACCCCGGCCTGACTGCCACCCCTCCAGGGAGGGGAATTAAAAAGATGGGTGGGTCGAAATAAATAAGGTCCCCTCTTGGGAGGGGTGAAGGGGTGGGTTTACAATTCAGGTTCCCTACTTTTTGGGGATTTACATGCCCGGAAAAAATAGCTTAGGATACGCGGGGCTGAATCCGCCGTCAGAGGGCTTTGAGAGTGGGTCTTCAGTCTGTTCACGAATTTGTCACGAACCCATGGACAAAATAATAAACGGTTGCATATACTTAATGAAATTTAAGGCTGATGCCTTTGAAAAAGACGGGGGGTCTAATGCTGAGTAACAGACTTGTAGCTATTTTGATCGCAATTCTATCATCTTTCACTCTTGCCTCATCCGCCATAGCCATGTCCGAAGAGGGCAAAAAGGAGTTTATGAAGATGTCGGAGGATGAGAGGAAGGTCCTCCTTATGTACTTCGACGAGGACGAACTCTACGTTGTCTCTGCAACGAGGAGCCTGAAATCCATCTTGCGTGTCGCAGAGAGCGTGGAGGTTGTTACGGCAGCGTACATCGAATTGATGAATGCCCACACAGTCAACGAAGCGCTGTATTTTGTGACCGGCGTTGAGATGTATGATTTTTCGGGTCCTGGGACTTCCGGCTATGCCTCTATTCATGGCGCCGACTACACAAGAATTAGCGTTCTACTGGACGGCGTGCCGCTCCAGAATCAGTCGCATGCTGTTAATCTCGCTATCCTGCCGGTCCAGATGA
>CAVTHB010000001.1:0-79239 GCA_963734475.1 uncultured Nitrospira sp. | reverse complement strand
CAGCGCAATATCCGTACTGACTGAAGAAGATTTTTTTCAGGGCAGACTGGAGTTTCTGGAAGGAGTAAAAAAGATCGTTTCATGTCCTGTACTGAGAAAAGATTTTATCTTCGATGAATATCAGATATACGAAGCGCGGGCAAAGGGGGCTGACGCTGTCTTACTGATAGCAGCCATCCTTGAACTGAAACAGGCGGAAGAATTTCTTCACCTCGCCCGGGAACTGGGGCTTTCTGTTCTTTTTGAGGTCCATGATTTTGCCGAGCTTGAAATGGCTCTCAGGATCAATGCCCCCGTCATTGGCATCAACAACAGGAACCTGAAGACCCTTGCTATCGAGCTCAACACAACTTTTGAGTTGAAAAAGGAAATCCCCGGGGACCGGGTTGTCGTGAGCGAAAGCGGCATAAAAACCCGAGATGATGTGCTGAGACTTGAAGCAGCTGGCATAGATGCGATGCTTGTAGGCACATTCCTGATGGAATCTCAGGACATTGCCGGGAAAATTGACGTCTTGCGGGGAAGAGGGTAAGCTGGTTTCCGGAAGTCTATATTGTGGTAAAATAGACTTTCAAAGGCTTCCTTTTAGCTAAAAAAGACATTTGGAGGAAAAGATGCGAGAGACAAAAGTAATGCTGCCTGACAGGGAAATCCCCAAACAGTGGTACAACATCATGGCGGATATGCCAAACCTGCCAAAACCTCCCCTTCATCCCGGAACAAAACAGCCTGTAGGACCTGATGACCTCACGCCGATCTTCCCTATGGCGCTTATCGAACAGGAAATGACAACAGAACGTTGGATCAACATCCCCGAAGAGGTGCTCGACATTTATACCCTCTGGAGGCCGTCGCCGCTCTTTCGCGCGCACCGGCTCGAGAAGGCGCTCGGCACTCCGGCAAAGATCTATTATAAATACGAGGGCGTCAGCCCTGCGGGCAGCCACAAGCCGAACACCGCCATCCCCCAGGCTTTTTATAATAAGAAGGCAGGCGTCAAGCGCATCGCTACAGAGACGGGCGCCGGACAGTGGGGGGCATCCATGGCGCTTGCGGGCAAGCTTTTCGGGCTTGACGTTACGGTGTACATGGTGAAGGTGAGCTACGGCCAGAAACCCTACCGGAGAATCCAGATGGAGACTTGGGGCGCCACGGTGCATGCAAGCCCGTCGACAGTCACAAACTCGGGAAGGAAGGCCCTCGAAATTGACCCGAACAACCCGGGCAGCCTCGGTCTCGCGATTTCCGAGGCTGTGGAAGACGCGGCCACGCACAATGATACCAACTATGCCCTCGGCTCGGTGCTGAACCACGTATGCCTTCATCAGACCGTGATCGGGCTTGAGGCCAAGAAACAGATGGAGATTGCGGGCGACTATCCCGACATCGTGATCGGCTGCTGCGGCGGCGGAAGCAACCTGGCGGGCATCGGCTTTCCGTTTGTGCACGACAAGATCCAGGGCAAGAAGGTCCGCATCATGGCAGTCGAGCCGGCGTCATGCCCCACACTCACCAAGGGCGAGTTCCGGTATGACTTCGGCGATGTTGCAGGACTTACTCCCCTGATGACGATGTATACCCTCGGCCATGACTTCATGCCACCCGGCATTCATGCAGGAGGGCTGCGTTACCACGGCGACTCGCCGCTTATCTCACAGCTCTATCACGACAAGCTTATCGAGGCAAGGGCGTACAACCAGATACCGGTATTCGAGGCGGCATTGCAGTTCGCCGGCACAGAGGGGATCATCCCGGCGCCTGAAAGCGCTCACGCGATCCTCGGGGCCATCGATGAAGCGCTCCAGGCCAAGCAGGAGGGCAAGCAAAAAACGATCCTCTTCAACCTGAGCGGCCACGGGTACCTCGATCTCCAGGCCTATGCAGATTATCACGACGGAAAGCTCCAGGACTATGAATATCCTGCGGAGAAGATCAGGGAAGCCCTGATGAAACTACCAGTAATATAGGACGGAAGCCCGGCAACAGCGTATGCTGCCGGGCCACTTTCTTTTACATGACAAAAATAAAAATATGCGGTCTGACAAATCTTGAAGATGCGAGCGCTGCGATTGACTTTGGAGCGGATGCCCTCGGGTTCGTATTTTTCAAAGAAAGCCCGCGCAATATATCGCCAGAAAAAGCAGCGGCGATCATTGCCAAACTGCCTGCCTTTACTACGACTGTGGGTGTATTTGTCAATGAACCCAGGGAAGAAATCCTTAAGATAGTCGACCAGACCGGCGTCTCTGTTATTCAGTTGCACGGAGAGGAACCCCCGGAATCGTGCCTCCTGACGAGAAAAGTGATAAAAGGCATAAGGATAAAATCCATCGAGAGCCTTGAGCCGCTCAAAAGATACCAGGGCCTTGTATCAGCCTTTTTGCTGGATACGTATGCGCCGCATAAACTCGGGGGGACCGGACAGGTATTTAACTGGGACATAGCTCTAGAGGCTAAAGCCTTCGGAAGGGTAATTCTCGCCGGAGGACTTACGCCGGCGAATATCTCAGAGGCGATAAGGATGGTCAAGCCGTACGCAGTCGATGTCAGCAGCGGGGTCGAACTTGAAAAAGGGAAAAAAGACCATCAAAAAATGAGGCTCTTTATCGAAAGGGCAAGATCAGCAGCGCGGACTTAGCACTACTTTGCACCGGACTCTGAGCCGGTCGAAACTGTTATGACCGTCTTGACGTTCCCCCTCGGGTTGAAATCGCCGACCACCTCAAGGGACCTCGGCTTCAGCTTCTTCTTCAGCTCGTCAAAAATCTTATTCGTGCTCTCTTCATGGGAGATGTAAAGGTTCCGGTAAGAGTTAAGATACAACTTCAGCGACTTTAATTCGACGATCTTTTCATCGGGAACATATTTGATTTTGATGTTCGCATAATCAGGATAGCCTGACCTCGGGCAGAGGCAGGTGAACTCGGGGAAACTGATATCTATCTCGTAATCTCTCTCCGGATGCGGGTTCTCCCATATCTCAAGACGCACACTTTTTATGGCCTTCTCTCCGTACTTCATTTTGAAAATCTACCATTTGGACAGAATTTTTGTAAAGGCATTCTTGACAAAATGTTTTTCTTCTAGTATTTTAGAATTAGTTCAATTCTTCTTTTTAATAAATAAAAATCCCGCATGGACAGGACAAAACCTCCCGGGAATCAAATACCCTAAAAGTATATCACCCAAATGAGGAGCAAAATAATGGGAAATATCTCAATTTCCGAACTGAAAGAAAAAACTATCGAAGAACTCACCTCTGTTGCCAAGGAACTGAAGCTCGAGGGCGCATCAGGCCTGAGAAAACAGGACCTGATCTTTGCGATTCTCCAGGCACAAACAGAAAAAACCGGAAACGCTTTCTCAGCAGGGGTGCTGGAGATCCTTCCTGACGGGTTTGGTTTTCTGCGGTCGCCGGACTACAGTTACCTTCCGGGGCCTGATGACATATATGTCTCGCCGTCTCAGATAAGGAGGTTCAACCTCAGGACAGGAGACCTGGTATCAGGCCAGATAAGACCTCCGAAGGAATCGGAAAGATATTTCGCACTTTTGAAGGTCGAGGCGATAAACCACGAATCACCTGAAGAAAACGTCAAGAGGCCTCTCTTCGATAACCTCATCCCCTATTACCCGACCGAAAGAATAAAGCTCGAATACGACCGGACTGATTATTCAACACGGGTCATGGAGTTCATCACTCCTATCGGCATGGGACAGAGGGGCATGATCGTGGCTGCGCCGAGGACCGGCAAGACCGTGCTGCTTCAGTCGATCGCAAAGGCGATCAAGAAAAACCACAAGGACATCCATCTGATAATACTGCTGATAGACGAACGGCCTGAAGAAGTTACGGACTGGAAACGTCAGGTATCTCAGGCAGAGATAATAGCCTCGACCTTCGACGAGCCTCCCCAAAGACACTGCCAGGTATCAGAGATGGTCATCGACAGGGCAAAGCGTCTCGTCGAGTCCAAGAAAAACGTGGTCATTCTCCTCGACAGCATAACCCGACTTGCCCGGGCATACAATGCGATAATGCCTACAAGCGGAAAGGTGCTCTCAGGAGGTCTGGACTCAAACGCGCTCCAGAAACCCAAAAGGTTCTTCGGAGCTGCGCGTAATATCGAAACCGGCGGCAGTCTCACCATCCTTGCAACAGCCCTTGTCGACACAGGGAGCAGGATGGATGACGTCATATTCGAAGAGTTCAAGGGGACCGGCAATATGGAACTGCACCTTGACAGGAAGCTCGTTGACAAGAGGATATTCCCGACAATCGACATCAATGCCTCCGGCACCAGAAAGGAAGAGCTGCTGGTAGACAAGGAAGTGCTTTCACGGATGTGGATCCTGAGGAAGGTACTCAACCCTCTCAGCACAGTGGAGAGCATGGAGTTTCTGCTTGGCAAGCTTACCGGGACGAAAACAAACAAGGATTTCCTGGATATGATGAATAAATAAAATTACATGCGCGATCCCGGAAAGGCCAAAAAAATTCTTCTCAGCGGCGCAGTTATCGGAGGGATTATCAGTCTTGCGATAACGCTGCTGATGGATTCAATGTATGCCGATTCCTTTCAGGGGACATGGCGTGACGCTATCGCAAAAGATCTCAACACCTTCTTCTCTCTCGGTGTTACTTCGAAAAGCATCCTTGTAAATATTTTTTTCGTTTTTGTCCTCGGCATATTGACGGCATTCGGCGCTTTTCTCGGGTTTATTTTCTCTTTTTTTCTCTATAAATTTTTCAGCCTTCTGACGGACAAATCATGAGAAGGAAAAATGGCCAATAACTCACGCCTGACATCGTTTTGTATGAGGTTTATCGAAGAAAACCAGAAGGCGATCGTTATCCTTCTCCTGCTCATATCGATAATCGGCGGAGTCGTAGGCTTACGTTATTACAAACATACACGGGAAGACCCCGAGTTCTGCATATCCTGTCATATGATGAAAGAGGCGTTCAAGTCCTGGCAGATGAGCAAGCACAGGGACTTCACCTGCCAGACCTGCCATACGATGAGCATTCTGGAGCAAAACAGGATGCTGATCGCCTATGTGATCAAGGGGGGCAATTCTATCAAGCAGCAGCATGGCCGTGTTTCTCCCTGGAACACCTGCAGGGGATGTCATCTTTCAGACGCTGAGCAGGGCTCGGTCACCCTCAGCAAGTCCTATGGTCATGCCAAGCATGTCTTCATGCAGAAGATAAGCTGCAGCAAGTGCCACACAGGAAGCCTCCACAATTTTCTCCCGGACGAGCAGGCATGCTCTGAATGCCATGCAGACAAACTGATCCACGGCATGGGGATGGAAGGGCTGTCGTGTCTGAAATGCCACAGCTACAGCGAAAAGGCCCCCAAGATGGTGAACAAGGAAAGATGTATACACTGCCACAAGGACCTGCCGACAAAGGGCATCATGTCGTCGCTGAACTGCTTTGACTGCCACCATCCGCACGGCAAGATAAAGCCTTCGAACCAGGACTGTCTGAAGAACTGCCACGGCAATGAAGCCAAGGTCGGACAGCACAATCTTCATCTGACAAAGGCAGGGCTGAACTGTCAGGACTGCCACAAGGCACATGTCTGGTCAATGGGAAAGAAAGAGGCCCAGCACCTCTGCAACAGATGTCATCAGTTGAAAGACCCTGCAACGTTTATTTACTGAAGACCTTACGCAAGGGTAGTTGTTGGGGATTAGAGATTGGAGACAACCCCACAAACCCAGCTGCGAACCTCTTTATTCAATACTGTACGTTACGTTAACCTCCAGGTCCTTCCTGAGCGAATGGTAAACAGAGCAGTACTTCTCCTGTGAAAGGGAAATCACCCTGTCCATCTTCTTCGGCGTAATGTTTTCGCCCGAGATATGGATCACCATCTCTATCTTCGTGTAATACTGGGGCGGGGTCGGGTTCCTTTCCCCTGTTATGTCCACCTTGAATTTCGATATGACCGCCTTCATCTTCTGAAGGAAGGAGACGCAGTCGATCGCCATGCAGCCCGCCACACTCAGGAGCAGGCTTTCCGTCGGCGTACAGCCCCACTGGACATGTGCATCAAAGTCTATCTCCTCGCCCCGCTGCGTCCTGCCCTTAAAGATAAGCTCCTTGTCCCAGGTCACCGACCCTTTATTTACAGGGACAATCTTTTCCTTATATCCTCCTAATGACCCCTCCAGTTGTTCGACCTCTTTATCTTCTGTATTGCTCATTTCATCCTCCGTATGCTAATTAAACTCTCATAACCGCTCTGCAGCGGTTCAGCTATTATACCATAGACAAAAAGGGCTTATGGACTACCGGCGACTAGTCATTCATTGGAGTCACCTCTCATCGATACAGCTTGATCCGTCTCTGACCGCTTGATTTGACATAGCAATCACCAAAATCTGATAATCAATTATGCAGAGATATAAATCCTTCGGTACATTCATGAGGACTGAATTCGGCTTCACCGTATACAAAGTGAATGTCGACGCAGGCTTCACCTGCCCTAACAGGGACGGCACGCTCGGGCTTTCCGGCTGCATATACTGCAACAACGACAGCTTCCGGCCGAACTCCTGCAAGCCCACGCTTTCGCTTGCCGAGCAGATCGGAAACGGCATACACCATATCAGGAAAAGATACAAGGCCAACAAATTCATCGTCTATTTCCAGCCCTATACAAACACCTACGCTCCGCTTGAAACCCTCAGGGAACTATATACCGAAGCGCTGAATCAGCCTGATATAATCGGTCTCGCGATCGGGACCAGGCCTGATGCAGTCGACGAGGAAAAGATCAGTATGCTCGAGGAGCTGGCTGAAAAGCACTTCATCCTGATCGAATACGGGCTGCAGTCGATATACGATAAGAGCCTGACCTTTATAAATCGTGGCCACGATTACTCTGCCTTCCTGAGGGCAGTGGACATGACAAAAGGAAGAGGGATCCACATAGGCGCCCATCTCATCGCCGGCTTTCCGACTGAGACGCGCGAGGAGATGCTCGCCATGGCAGAGGAGATATCCTCGCTGGGGATAGGGTTTTTAAAAGTACACCAGCTCCAGGTCGTCAAAGACACGCCGCTTGCCGACCTTTACAAAGAAAAGCCCTTTTACACCTTCGGGTACGAGGAATACGTTGACTTCATCGTAGATTTCATTGAGAGGACCTCGCCGGACATCGTGTTTCAGCGGCTCTTCGCAACAGCCCCCGACAGCATCCTCGTGGCCCCTGACTGGGGAAGGAGCAGACATAAGATGCTGAGCGACATCGAAAAGAGGCTTGAAGCAAGGGACACGCACCAGGGCATCAAATACCGGATGCAGCCGGCGCATCACAAGGGGCTGATTTTTTATCTTCTGAAATTTATTTTCTGAAAATCACCAGGTCCTTTAGCGGCTTCCTTTTTACGCTCTTCGGCTTTTCATCGGGATGTCCCAGTGCAACGACAGCCATGAGTTCGAGCTCTTTGCCAAGACCAAGAAGTCTCTTTATCTCCTCATTACTTTTGATGATCTCGCCAAGCCATACCGCCCCAAGGCCGAGGGAATGCGTCTCCAGAAGCATGTTCTGAAGACAGGCCCCTATTCCCTGGATGTCCTTTTCACGGTGATAGCTCTTTTCGGTATCAAGGAATACTGCTATCAATACCTGAGCAGCCAGCACTATATTGGCGTAGTGGGTCAGTTTCGAGATCTCCTCTTTAAGTCCTGCATCCGTTACAACCCCGAACCTCCAGGGCTGGTTGTTCAGGCCGGATGGCGCCCATCTGCCTGCCTCAAGAATCTTTTCAATGATCTCATCTGCAACAGGTTCCGGGGTAAACTTTCTCACGCTCCTTCTGCTTTTTATGATATCTATAATGTCCAAATCAGCCTCCGTCTGGTAAAATAGATTTCCGGAAAGATGTCTTATGGAGAATATAGCGAACGACATCCGGAAAATCAAGAAAATGAACAGTGGCCCCGGCAGATAATCCTGTCACGTTTTCATTTTTTCTGCTGATTTATTGTATAATAATCCCTGTCCCGAAAGCCCCCTTAGCTCAGTCGGATAGAGCACAGGTTTCCTAAACCTGGTGCCGCAAGTTCGATTCTTGCAGGGGGCACCATAAAAATCAAGGGGTTATGAGATTCATGACCCCTTTTATTTTTCCCGGTGTCCATAATGACTCTCAGACATCCTTTATTTTTTGATTTTTCCAGCTCATAATCGTGGCGGGTTTCTTGACAGTGGGCCTTATATAAAGGGATAATAACAGGCTTTTTGAATTTTTTCAGGAGGAAAATTGGACAGGGTATTAAGCGGAATGCAGTCAAGCGGAAAGGTCCATCTCGGCAACCTGGTGGGCGCGCTCCAGAACTGGGTGAAGTTGCAGGACAAATACGATTGCTATTACTTTGTGGCTGACTGGCATGCGCTCACCTCAGGATATGCAAATCCTGAAGCGCTGCATGATTCGGTAATAGATCTTCTGATAAATTTTCTTGCAGCCGGCCTTGACCCTGATAAGTGCACCATATTCCTCCAGTCCCGGATACTGGAGCATGCGGAACTCCATCTGCTCCTTTCGATGATAACGCCCCTCGGCTGGCTCGAAAGGGTGCCGACCTATAAAGAGAAACAGCAGCAGCTGAAGGAAAGGGACCTCGCTACATACGGCTTCCTCGGCTATCCGCTGCTTCAGACAGCGGACATCATCATCTACAGGGCAAAGTATGTGCCCGTCGGCGTAGACCAGGTGCCCCACCTTGAGATATCGCGTGAAATTGCGCGGAGATTCAACAACTTCTACGGCGAGGTTTTCCCCGAACCTGATGCGCTTTTGACAGAGTTCCCGAAGGTGCCTGGTGTCGACGGCAGGAAGATGTCAAAGAGTTACAACAACGCGATCTATCTTTCCGACACACCGAAAGAGGTGGAAAGCAAGATAAAGACAATGACCACTGACCCTGCGAGAATCAAACGCACGGATGTAGGGAATCCCGAGCTTTCACCGGTATTTCAGCTCCATAAGGTCTTCTCTTCAAAGGAAGAGCAGGATGAGGTTGCAGTTGGATGCAGGACAGCAGGTATAGGGTGCATAGACTGCAAAAAGGTGCTTATCAAGAATGTCTTCAAGGTGCTTGAACCTATCTGGGCAAAAAGGGAGGAGCTTATTCAAAATCCCCGTCAGCTTGCGGAGATAGTGGATAAAGGGACGGAAAAGGCGAGAAAGGCCGCACAGGAGACGATGGGGCTTGTAAGAACGGCGATGGGCCTGTATTAGTTGAAGTCTTTTGATCGCAGGCCACTTTTCCGTTTTTCTTAATTTTACCCTGCCAGAGGGACACAACCTATTTCTTATTGCAGAACCAGAAGGCGAACGAGGAATAATCCTCCGATAATGAGCGCCAGTATCAGGACGACAACTGTGAGAATGGGGAATGAACTTTTCTTAGCTTCGGGCGAAGGGTTTGCAGGTATCTCTCTCTTTATGACGTCCTCTCCAGGCTGTTCCATGAATATTTTTGTCTCTGCGGCCGGAGGCGTAGTCTGCTTCTTGTGACGGATCTCGAGAAGTTCCGAGGTTTTGAAGTCTTTATATTCGACTTCCAACTCATCCCGGTTGTCGGCAACATTAAATCCGCATTTGCTGCATTTCTTCTGAGTGGATATATCAGCATCGCAGCGGGGACATTTCATTGCATCTCCTCTTCCTTAAGGTCTGACTAAGGCTTTATATGATTAACTCTGCCTTTCTTTTATTATTAGTGTTTCCGGCGTGATTTGCAATATGAAAAAAAAGGCTGACAAGTTTCCACTTCTCCCAGTGCATTGAGAAGCTGCCGGGACTGCCTTGTCTACTTGCAGGCGGATATGCAGCGACTTGCCTGCCTCCATCCAAATTGTGTGTAACGATATCCTGTGATAAGATGGAACCAGAGACAAAGGAGGTGGAAAAGGGTGAATATATTGCTGGCAACTGACGGTTCGGAATGTTCGGATGTGGCGACGCTGTTCCTGACGCGCTTAAAATTGAGCCCTGAGGACAAGATCATTATCTTGCATGTTGTAAGTGAAGTTCCGTACGAGGATGAATATCACGCCCAGATCATGAGGGTGATCAAGAGAGTCGCGCCAAAGATACTCAGTTCTGCCTCTGATATTCTGAAAGGGGTAAAGGCAAAGGTGAGTGTGGAAGAGAAAGAGGGTTATCCTGATTCAACGATCGTTGAGTCTGCTGCTGCTTCTGATGCCGACCTCATCGTTATGGGTGCAAGAGGGGTCAGGGGGTTAAAATTGCTCGTCCTCGGGAGTGTCACGAGAGCTGTAGTGAACAATTCACCAAAACCGGTTCTTGTCGTCAAGCGCACCGAGTGGGACACTCCGAGGAAGATGAAGATACTTTTTGCTGCCGATGGCTCAGAATCCGCGGTTGCGACAGCAAGACTTCTGGCTGCTATGCCTTTCTACGATGACTTCGAGATAACTGTCCTGAATGTGCAGAACTCGGCTTTTTATGATATCCCGGAAAGATTTGCGATCGAGATCGAAGACCGCATGAAGGACGCGGTTGCAGACCGCAGGAAACAGGAGTTTGCGGAATCAGAGAAGATACTCGAAGATGCAAAAAATTATCTTGCCGGCAAGTATAAGCATCTTCAGTTTCTTACCAAATTTGGGGACCCTGCCTCCGAAATACTTTCAACTGCGGAACAGATTAAGGCTGACATTATCGCAATCGGCTGCAGGGGGCTGAGGGGAATCAAAGGGATGCTGGGCAGTGTTTCCCGGAATGTCGTTATACATTCAAAGTCTTCTGTGCTGATCGGAAAGGCACCCTGAAACTGCCGATACGATTGCTGCGTTCCGGTCTTCGGGGAATAAAAAAGCAGGTGCGCCTCTATGATAGGACGCACCTGCTTTTTTGGATATTACTTATGGCATTTCTGGCATTCCGTTGAACCGAACGCAGTTTGACCATCATGACATTTGCCGCAGAATTTGCCCTGGTATATGTCATCCATCTTCATGCCGGATCCGCCCTTTTTGAACTTAAAGACAGAGGTATGGCAGTTATCGCATCCGAACATGGCTGTATGGAACTCGTGGCTGAAGATCGCCGGACTCTGATCGCCGGAAGGATAAGAGAGTTCTTTCTTGAATGCGGTCATCTTATGGCACTTTGTGCAGTCTGTAGAGGCAAAGGCCTTCTTCCCGTTATGACAATTTCCGCAGGAATTGCCCTGATACATCAGGTCCATGGCTATCCTGGAAGTACCCTTTTTCATGTTGAAGAGTTTGGGGTGACATTCGCTGCAGGAATATTTCTTGGCATGGCCCTGGTGTGAAAAAACAACCGGCATCCCGGCGCCGGCGAAGGTGAAGTTCGTCAGGTTATGGCAACCATTACAGATATCCTTGTTCAGGTTAGCTTCTTTATGGGGTTTTATAATATGACACTGGTTGCAGTGTACGCCGAAGCTTATGTGTTTTGAGTGTGAAAATTTGCCGGCTTCGTCCTGGGAGAATTTCTGATAAGCATGGCATTTGAAACACGGGAGTCCGGACTCACTCAACGATGAGATTACCGGTGATTCCTTTTCCTTGACCACCGGCCGCTCATCTGTCTTCCATTTGCAGGAAAACAGCATGAGTACAAGAGAAAGTATAGTTATGGCTCTTAACATTATTCCCCCTAATGTTTCTTGTTCTTTTTCGCTGCTTCCGGAAAAAGGAATTCGTATTCGATAGGGTGATGATGTTTTAACTTCTCCGTCGATATCTTCCCTGTTATCCAGATCCAGCTCATCGGGAATACTTCCGGCTTGAGGTGTTCGTTGTAGAAATGCCAGAACAGTATGAACACGATGGCAAGGAGCGCCTCGTCACTATGCATCAGCCAGAGGAGCTGCCATATCCAGTCCGAGGCAGCCTGAGGGATGATGTAAGATACCTGCATCGGGAAGGCAAGGGCATAGCCCGAAAATCCGATGATGAACATACCCCAGAAGACCGCCCAGTAATCGAATTTCTGTGCATAGGAAAATCTTCCGAACCGCGCCTTTTCCTTCGAAAGGCCCAGAAAGTACATAAAGTTTTTGACAACGTCCACCACATCCTTGGGCAGCGGGATGACCGTTGTCTTCAGGTTTATGGTCATCTGCTTTGTTGCAAAGAGGTAGGCCAGGTAGATGACATGCCATATGAAATCAAGGAGCATTCCGACACCGGCAATCCGGTGTATCAGTCCCGCGGTTTCCGCGCCTCCCCAGACCCTGATCCATATGCTCGACAAGCCCTGTGGCTCATGGGCAAACTTCAGTCCCCATCCAGTGAAACTCAGGAGGAGAAACGTTGTGAACATCAGGACATGCTGTATCCTGAAGATGATATCGAATCTTTCTATCTCTGCCGGGACTTCCTGTGTTGCTGTAGTGGTCTCGCTCATTCTTCTTCCTCCTTTTTCCTGAAGATAGCATCTCTTATGTCTGCAAATGCCTCGAGCAGAACATGTATGACAATAAAAGCAAAAACACCGATCGTCAGAATTATTAATAACTTCTCTCCATAATGAGGTATGGGCCCCGGACGTTTGTGTGTAATTGCCGGCACAAATTTCTCATTGGCGCCTTTATGGCACTTCCCGCAGGTCACGAGTTTGTTTTTCCCGAATACCGGGGATGCAGGGTCGCTCTTTGAACGTATGTCATGAGAACTATGACAACTGGAGCACACAGGTGCTTTAGTATGCCCCAGGAAAAGCTTCCTGCCGTGGAAGCTTTCTCTGATAGCTTTCCATGACATTTTCTTCAAGCTTGTACTTTTCGATGATCTTTTTGTCTCCATGGCATTTGCCGCATGTTTCGACCTGGCGCCCGCGGCTCATTGGTGAGCTTTCGTCCTTTACCGAGGTTATATAATGAGGGGAGCCGTGACAGTCTAAGCAGAGTGCCCCGTCCGACTGATGCTTGTCGACGATATTTTTCCCATGTACGCCCCCCAATACCATTTTGTAAATCTCTTCATGGCAGGTGCTGCAGGCAGCGCCTGCAACAGGGTCAATCTTGAATTTCGACGAGATTTTTGAAGAAAGTGCAAGGACGGCTTGCGGCACATCACCGCTTGGTGTTGAGTGCGGATTGTCGGAGAAACGCATGTGGCAGTCAGTGCAGGAGAGAGAGCCGTGTTTCGAAGCCCCGAACTTGTCTGCGTCAATATTGAGTTCGACCATTGCGCCGCCTGCGTTTTTGATTTTTCCTTTCATGGCGCTGTGACACGCAAGACAGTTTGCTGATTCCTGGCAGGCCCCAGGATTTGGCAGTACGAGGATAGCCAGGAATAGCAAGGGTACGACAATAAACAAAAACCTACTATTTGACATAAGCACCTCTATATATATGTGATTGCTGCTCTAACGAACAGCTAAAACTTTTCGTAAGTATTATATATTTTTGGGAGTTGAAAAACTATAAAACATTATATCGATATAACCATATAATAAAGTCTAAGCTGAAATAACAGGCTATATATAAACAAAAAATTCTCTATTTGTCAATTTAAGTAATTTATAGGTTTATTAGGAAAACTGAAATTCTATAAGCCGTGGAAATAGTTCTGTGAAGTATTACTGCGCGTAGTTATCTTTGAAGCCGACAACTGCCATCCCTGCTTCGTTGGCTTCTTTGACCAGCCTCTCTCTTTCAAGAAGTATGCTCTTTTCTGCCTCTACCGCCAGGACTCTCGCTTTAACTTCGAGCATCGACCTTATAGTATCCAGTCCTACAACAGGCACATCAAAGCGCATATCCTGCTGAGGCTTGCTCACTTTTACGACTACCGCGCCGCTGCCGGCAAGTTTTCCGCCTCTCTTTATTGCTTCGTCTGTGCCTTCTATCGCTTCTATGGCCATGACCGCCTGGTTCTTTATTACGACCGTCTGCCCGATGTCGAGTCTGCCCATTTCTTTTGCGATTCCCCAGCCAAAGGCTATGTCTTTCCACTCTTCCTCTGTAGGTCCGTTATCGGTGAGGACCCCTTCGGGAGTTAATAGCCGGGTGGAAAAATCAGTCGTATTCAGGAGTGTCATCCCGTCTTTCTTCAGCTCTTTTGCGATAGCCAGCATTATAGAGTCATCACTGCGGTCTCTAAGAGTAAAAAGCAGTTTGATCGCCCTGAGATCAGGGGATATTTTACTTTTATAGAGCATTTCCTTGGGCACTTTCCCTGCCATTACTACCTCTTTCACCCCGGATTTTTTCAGGTATTCTATGATCTCGCCGAGTTTGCCGACATTAATCCAGCGTATTTCATCCACATATTCTTCAAGCGTCCTGACGGCAAGAGGTTCGAGTCCTACAGCAATAACATTGTAGCCTTTTGAACGTGCATCAGTTGCTATAGCTATGGGCAATTCACCCATGCCTGCGATGAGGCCCACTTTTTTCATCAGCGGCAGATGCCGCGCTTGTTTTTTTCTATGAATTCTATAAGGTGGGTCACCTCTTGAATGCCGGACATCTCGTCACGGACCTTTTTTATCGCATCTTTCATGGTCCTCTTTTCCCTGAAAAGGATCTTGTATGCTTTCTTGATCGCATTTATCGCGGCGTCTGAAAAGCCGTGCCTTTTAAGCCCGATGGTATTCGGGCCGTACAGCTTCGCCCGCGCGCCCGAGGCGATCATATATGGCGGGATGTCCTGTCCGATGCCGCTGAACCCTCCCACCATCGCATAACTGCCTATCCGGGTATACTGGTGGATTGCCACCAGCCCGCCGACACAGCTTTGTCTTCAATAAGTACATGACCTGCAAGGGTAGCTGCATTTGCCAATACGACATTGCTGCCGATTTTGCAGTCGTGGGCGACATGCACATAGGCCATAAAGAAATTGTTGTTGCCGATGACCGTTATTCCGTCGCCTCCAACAGAGGCCCTGTGTATTGAAACATATTCCCTGATGGTGTTGTTGCTGCCTATGACAAGCTTTGTGTTTTCCCCCTTGTATTTTAAGTCCTGTGGCGGGAACCCGAGGCTTGTAAAGGGATGTATCGTACAGTTCTCACCGATTTCTGCAGAACCTTCTACTATAACGTGAGACAGGAGTTTCGTTCCTTTCCTGATTTTGACCGCGCCCTTTATGACGCAGAAAGGACCGATATCAACACCGGAATCGATTTCTGCCTTCGGGTCTACAATTGCAGTAGAGTGGATCCGTGTTTTCATCCTATGAGATCTCCTTGTCTGTTACCATAGCGGTGAAATCAGCCTCAGAGGCGAGCTTGCCGTCTACAGTAGCAGCGCCGGAAAACTTCCATACATTGCCCCTCTGCTGCAGGACCTTGATTTCGAGTCTGAGTTGATCACCTGGCACAACAGGGCGCCTGAACTTCGCCTTCTCGATGCTCATGAAATAGACCGACTTGCCACTGCCTTCCACACCTGAACGGAAGGCCATTACTCCTGCAACCTGTGCCATAGCCTCTATGATCAGCACGCCGGGCATGATCGGCTGACCTGGAAAGTGTCCCTGAAAAAACGGCTCATTGAATGTAACGTTCTTTATCCCTGTTATGCTTTTCCCCGGCTGCAGGTCAGTGATCCTGTCGACGAGGAGAAAGGGATACCGGTGAGGCAGATAGTGCCATTATTTCGTTTACGTTCATCATACAGAATCCCCCTTTTCCAAGCTTTGTATTTTCCTTTCAAGTTCTATTATCCTTTTGTTCATTTCCGGCAGCTTCGCAAACAATGACTGGGACCGGAGCCAGTCTTTATGCGGAATGGCCGGCGCTCCCGAGTATACCCCTTTTGCCACATGTCCGAACAGACCTGACATTGCAGCGATCATGGTCCCTGATTCGATCACAGTGTGGTCCGCGATTCCGGCATGTCCTCCGATTGTAACGTAGCTGCCGATCTCTGAGCTGCCTGCGATGCCGGTCAGGGCCATGATAAGGGATTTTTCCCCGATCTTGACATTGTGCGCTATCTGGACAAGGTTGTCTATCTTTGTGCCCCTTCCGATGACCGTGTTTCCGAGTGTCGCACGGTCGACAGATACATTGGAGCCAATTTCCACATCATCTTCTATGATCACCCCACCCACCTGCGGTATCTTGTAATGCTCACCCCTCTCGAAAGTGTATCCATAACCGTCCGAGCCTATTACTGTTCCGGAATGAATAATTACCCGGTCGCCGATGGAGACACCTTCGCGGATAACCACATTGGGATGGATTATGCAGTGCTTCCCGATTTTGGTCTTTTCCCCTACAAAAACTCCCGGCAGAATGATTGTGCCGTCCCCTATGGAAACGTCGTCAGACAGGAATGCAAAGGGGTAAACAGAGATATTCTTGCCAAGTGAAACACGGCTGGAAACTACCGCCAGGTCACTAATGCCTGCCTGAAAAGTCGGGCCTGGATAAAAACATTCTATTGCTTTTGCAAAAGCAAAATAAGGGTTAGGTGTGCATAACTGGGGAGTTTTCAGGTCGGGTATCGGCTCTTTTACGATGATGCAGGCAGCCTTGCTCTCACGTGCCTGCCCCAGGTATTTTGCTGAGGAGACGAAGGTGATGTCCCCTGCCTTCGCATCCATAATCCCCGAGACGCCGGTTATTTCTGTTTCAGGATCGCCCTGTATGGTCCCTTTGACGATCCCGGCAAAATCTTTAAGTTTCATCTTTGGCTTATTGTCCCAATTTTTTATTGATGTTTATTGTGCCGTATGTCAAGAAAGCCTCCTTTTTGGAGGAGGCTTTCTTAATGTCTGTGCATCTTGCCTGCTGAAATACCGCTGTTATTTTTTTGGTTTGGCTTTTAGTTCATTATGTTTTTTGATTACGGCCTCGGTAAGGTCTATCTCTTTTTTCGCATATGGAATCTGTCCTTCGCCGCCTTCCAGTATTATGGTATATCCCTCTGCAACGCCTATTTTCTGGATTATATCGCGCAACTCCTTAAGGATATCGCCGGTGAGTTCCCCTTCTTTCTTTTTTACCTCGTTTTGCGAATCGGACACTTGCCGCTGATAATCGCGGATCATCCTCTCCAGTTCCTCTTCCTTTGATTTCCTTGCATCTGCTGACAGCACAGAAGACTGCTTCTCGATTTCGTTCTTTACCTTCTCGATATTTTTCCCTTTTTCGTCGAGAGAAGCCTGTTTTGACTTGATCAGAAATTCAAGGTCTGTTTTGGCCTTTTTGCCTGCATCCGAATCATTCAGCGCCTTCACGAGATCTACTGATCCGATCTTGACGTTTTCAGCATAGGCATGAGTGCCTGCCAATAATATGAGGACGACTAAGAGTAATGATAATTTTTTCATGCTTATTCTCCTTTATTTTTGAATCTATATTTTTTAAAAAAATGTTCCGAAGGCAAATTCAAATTTGCTCGAACTTTCACCTTCTTCTTTCTTTATATTATAACCCCATTCCAGCCGGATAGGTCCCATGGGAGATAACCATCTGACCCCTAATCCTGAAGTATAACGCAGGCTCCCGAAATTTTGGAAGTCTTTATAGGCCTTGCCTGCATCTATGAAGGTCACCCCTTTCAATTTCATTTCAGGAAAGATCGGGAAAATATATTCGGCATTAAAGATAAGCTCGGTGTTGCCTCCTATCGGATCACCGATATCTGTTTTGAAAGTAACGGGAAGCCGGATCGTCCGGATGGATCTGTTTCCGCTTCCTGTCTTTCGGGCCTCCATCTCCGAAGCCTAACCCCCTTACAGTATCGATACCCCCGACATAGAAATTTTCATAAAGCGGCAGTTCTTTGCCGAATATGCCGTGCGCATACCCAAAGCGGCCCCTTAACATAACCGTGGTTTCACCCAGAGGGAAATACCATCCTGAGTCGAGCAGTCCTTTTATGAAAGCATTGCTCCCGCCGAGCCCGGCAAAAGTAAAGGTGGCAGAATTTCTGGAACCCCGGGAGGGGTCTAAATAATTGTCCCGGCTGTCCCTGACCACTGTGGGAGTGATGCTGCTGGTTGTCGCAGTGCCTTCCTGGTCCGTTATTACTCTTGATGCATCGTCTGCAATATTATAAATTGTTGCCTTCTCAAAATTATATGAAACGTCTGCCCTCCAAAACTCGGCAAGGTCTTTCCCAAGCCCCACATAAAATCCTGTAGCTTTTTTGTCGTATTCAATATATTCACGGGTAGTATGGTAAATACCCGTAGAGAGAGCGTAAGGCGAGTCAAGAAAATACGGGTCTCTGAAGGAAAGTTCATAGAAAGAACTGACTCCTCCCAGTTCGGCCTTTAACTTTATATACTGTCCTTTCCCGAAAAGGTTCCCCTGGGTAAGATCGGCGGTTGCGATGAATTTGTCTACGGAACTGTACCCGCCGCCCACGCTCAGGAAGCCCGTTGGCCTTTCCTTGACCTTGACTTCGAGATCAACGGCCTTTTCTTCATATTTTGGCTTGGGGACCATTTCGACCGTATCAAAGAAGCCGAGATTGTTTATCCGTTCATAGCTTCTCTTCAGTTTTGAGCTGTCGAAGGTATCTCCTTCCGCGAGTCTGATCTCCCTCCTGATCACCTTGTCTCTGGTCTTCGTATTGCCTGAGATTTCGACCCTGCCGATCCGGTATTTATCACCTTCGTCGATATTCAGCTTGACCGCAACTGTTTTATTGCTGTCATCGGGCAAGAGATCAGGCACGACCGACACAAGCGCATATCCGTTTTCGGAGTAAAGGTCTGAGATGGAGCGCAGGTCTTTTCCGAGAAGGCTTTTTCTGAATATTACATTCGGCACCAGTTTTATTCTCTTTTGTATGGTTTCACGGTCATAGACCTTGTTCCCCGCAAAATCGATAGAGGAGAGCCTATACTGGTCGCCTTCGGAAATCTGCATCTTTATCGTCATGCCTTTGGGGGGCTTGTCGACCGTTATCTCGGGTTCAGCGACAATTGCCTTGATATATCCGTTGTCGAAATAGACGTCCTTAATTTTTTCTATGTCGGTAGCCATCTGGTCCTTTTTGTAGTATCCTGACGACGTTATAAACGAGAAGAGCCACCATTCCTTCGTGTCCATCGCCTTCTTTAGCTTTCTGGAAGAGATGTTTTTATTGCCTTCGAAAAGGATATTTTTGATCCTTACTTTTGTTCCCTCGTCTATCTGATAGGTAAGGCTGACTTCAGAATCAGAGATCTTCTTTACGACCGGCACAATGTTTGAAAGCCAGTAACCCTCTTCTTCGTATAGTTTGCCGATGTTTATTGCGTTATCCTGGATCAACACGGTATCAGCGATAGAACCGGGGGTTATGGTGATTTTTTCTTTCAGTTTCGCGTCATCCAGTTCCTTATTCCCCTGGAATTCAACCTTGATGATAGTAGGTTTTTCCTTGATGATATAGAAGACTTTGACGCCGCCCTCAAAAGGTTCGATCTCTACCTTTACATCATCGAAATACCCCATTTTAAAGATAGACTTAATGTCTTCATTGGTCTTTTCCTGTGAAATGGGTTCCCCGATTTTCTGGGAAAGCTTTGCCTTGACCGCCCCTTCTTCTATACGCTTGAGACCTTTAATTTCAACTGAATTGACGACCGGCAGTTCCTGCGCGTAGAGAACGCTGAATGATGCCAGGAGCAGGAACACGACCAGTAGTGATATTTTTCGCATTTCATCCTCCAGAAATATTCACTTAAATTTACGTGAAAAAAAGAACCAAAACACGTTAAGTATAGCACTGTCAGAGGGGTCATTGTAAATAGAAAAACGGTTTTCCCTTATTTGCGGCTGTGGCCGTTCAAACAGATTCCCGTGAAGCTTTGAATTACAGATGAATAAGTAATTATGATTTGATGATTAATTTTTTTTATTTGACCATTAGACAATAGGTGTTTTAATCTTTGTAGCGTCTGCAATTCTTGCAAATTAAGGCTTACAAAAATCATTTCATAAAGGAGGATTCGATGAAGAAGTATTCTACGCCGTTGATTGACGAGTTGGAAAAAGGTCCTTGGCCAAGCTTTGTCACAGAGATGAAGAAGGCAGGGAAGAAAAACGAGATGGCAAACGATGCAGTTGGACATCTTGAGAAATGTTACAACACAAAAATGGGTTACTGGAAGCATGGTGGTATTGTCGGAGTTCTTGGTTATGGTGGCGGAGTTATCGGCAGGTATTCAGAGATCGGAGATGAATTCCCTGGTGCAGCACATTTCCATACAGTAAGACTTAACCAGCCGAGCGGATTTTTCTACACCAGCAAGGCGCTGAAAGAGATTTGCGATATCTGGGACAAGTATGGCAGCGGATTGACCAACATGCATGGTTCAACCGGCGACCTCGTTCTTTTGGGAACAAAGACAGAAGCACTCGAAGCGATATTTGCCGAGTATTCTTCCCGCGGGTGGGACCTCGGCAGTTCAGGTTCCGCGCTCAGGACACCAAGTTGCTGCGTCGGCCCGGGCCGCTGCGAATGGTCAAATTACGATACCCTCGGTCTTACGTATAATCTTACCCAGGAATTCCAGGATGAGATGCACAGACCGTCGTTCTCTTACAAATTCAAGATTAAGTCTTCGGGTTGCGCCTGCGACTGCGTTGCAGCGATCGCACGTGCCGACATGTCCATTATCGGCACCTGGAAGGGCGACATCAAGATTGACCAGAAGGAAGTTGCAAACTACGCGAAGAACGGCATGAACATCAATACAGAGATCGTTAATATGTGCCCGACCCAGTGCATCAGCTACGACGGCAAGGAGATGAAGATCAACAACGCTGAATGCAGCAGGTGCATGCACTGCATAGCCAAGATGACAAAGGCCCTGAGGCCGAGCGGCGAAAGAGGAGCTACCATCTGTATCGGCAGTAAGGCCCCGATCGTTGTCGGATCCCTGCTTTCATGGGTTGTCGTCCCGTTCATCAAGCTTGAGCCGCCATATACCGAGCTGAAAGAGCTTATCAGGAATATCTGGGACTGGTGGGATGAGAATGGAAAGCCGAGAGAGAGGATCGGCGAGGTCATAGAAATAAAAGGCATGAGGTCCTTCCTCGAGGCTATCGGTGTGCCGCCTTCGCCTCAGCAGATCAAGGAGCCGAGGAAAGATCCGTTCATGTTCTATACTGAAGATGACATTGCTGCCTACAAGGCAAACGAAGCCGAAGAGAAGAAAACCGGCAAATACAAATTCTAAATAAATTATATAATTTAATTTAAGGAGGATAAAGCAAAATGGCATTACCACAGAGAAAAACAGATGTAGGACCACCTAATTTTGAGCAGTTTCTGCCGCCGGTAATCAAGAAGAATTACGGGAAGTGGAAATATCATGAAGTTATTACCCCCGGCACCATGGTGCACGTCGCGGAGAGCGGAGACAAGCTCTGGACAGTGAGAGTGGCCTCTCCGAGACTTCTGGCTACAGATACAATCCGTGAACATTGCGAAATAGCAGAAAAATTTTGTGACGGTCATCTCCGCTATACGACAAGAAACAATGTCGAGTTTCTCGTATCAGATGAAAAGAAGCTTGAGCCGCTCAAGAAAGATCTTACTGCCCGCGGCTTCAAGATGGGTGGTATCGGCTATGGCATAACCAACGTTGTCCATACCCAGGGATGGGTACACTGCCACAGCGCATGTACCGACGCCTCAGGTCTTGTGAAGTCCATGATGGACGAACTCTTTGAATATTTCGAGACCAAGAGGCTCCCGAACAAGCTCAGACTTGCAGTCGCCTGCTGCGTTAATATGTGCGGCGCTGTCCACTGCTCTGACATTGCTGTTGTTGCAGTCCATACAAAGGTCCCTACAGTAAACCACGAAAACTTCAAAAACATGTGCGAGCTTCCTACGGTTATCGGGTCCTGTCCTACCCGCGCTATCAGCCCTGATCCTGCAGCAGAAGAGTGTCAAGATCAATCCTGATAAGTGCATGTTCTGCGGTAACTGCTTCACTGTATGTCCGCCGATCAGCATCAAGGACCCTGAGAGAGACGGTATTGCGATCGTTATTGGTGGAAAGATCAGCAGTTTAAGGACCAGCCCCAAGTTTTCGAAGCTCGTTATACCTTACATCTCGAATGAGCCGCCAAGATGGCCGAAGGTTGTTGCTGCAATAAAGCATATCGTTGAGGTATACGCAGCAAACGCACGGAAGCATGAGAGGGTGGGCGAATGGATCGAAAGGATCGGCTGGGAGAGGTTCTTCTCTCTTACCGGCATCGACTTCACATTCCACTCAATCGATGACTTCACATTCATGAGAGATACCTTGAGGACTTCTGCAGCCTTCAAGTGGTAATATCGTAAGGATTTAAGGATAAAGGCAGTCCCGCTTTGCGGGGCTGCCTGCTTATAAACAGTATAAAGTTAATCACGGGGGTAAGGTATATGGAAACAGCTGAACTTCAAGAGAAGATTTATGCCTTCGTACTGGCAGCAAAAGGCAAGAAGAAACTGAAAGAAAAGGACATTATCAACGGGATAAACGCTGCAGACGGGATCGAAAAGGATGAAGTCAAAAAGGCCATGAGAGCAATGATCGATGTAGGAAGACTTATGTATTCCTACGGCGGCGGCGCAAGCTCTGTTGAGATCCCGAGTGACGAGTATCTCAGGGAAAAAGGTCTTTTAAAGTAATAAAGCCTGAACATCACTTCTTAACGTAAAAATGCACAGAGGGGACTATTCCTTCTGTGCATTTTTAGCTTGTCGTTAAGTTAATGGTCTGAAAGCCCCTGGCGTTCAGGATTTTAAACAGCGGGCGGCCGAAGATGAAAAGTTCGGCTTCGACAGAAAGTCCGAATTCAACTATGGCCCGTGAGCGTATTGCAAGGTCTTCATGTATGAGGGCGGACAGTTTTGCAAGTGATTCCGGATCGTCTTTTTTCTTCAGCAGCGCTGAAATGAGGTCTTCCGCCCTCTGGAGAGAACATTCCGTTTCATGTGTCTCGACATACTTCATAATAGGATCGTCCGGGCTTAGAATATCGGCGCGGACAAGCGTGTCTTTGCCTATAACAGACAAAAGCTCTTCAGTGTCCCAGCATTTAAGAAGACGGCATTCCAGCGGCCTGTGGATGTAAATAGCGCAGGAAGCCTTCTCTGTGTCGTAAAAGCAGCAACTCCATCCCTTTCCTTTCCCTGCGATCTTAACAAGCTCCTTTTGAATGGGTTCAAGTTTTCCGCTGAGGGGAGAAAACGCCAATTCGCCTTTTCTGATGGTTATCAGTCGTTCGCGTCCGATATGTCCGGCGAGGAGAATATCTTTGTCCTCCTCGTGCAGGGCAGGACCGCCCTTCAGGCAACATGTCCCGCATCTTATGCAGCCGGTTACGTTCTTAGAAGCTGTATGGGGCTCTTTCTGCTTTTTTTCGTTCTTCATTTTACGCATGATTTCTCAGTGATATATTTTAGATATTTCATGCATTATTGTACGGCTTTTGAGGCATAGAATCCAATTATTGACTCTAAGGCATTTGGCTAAAGGCTGTGTATCAAGCCTTTTGCAATGCCTGAAGTTTTCAGTGAGCATCTGAGAACTTGCACCTGTCAGTCATAGCCACTTGAGCATAGCAAATATTTACTATTTACACTTTATCTTAAATTCGATGCTCGGCTATAATTACACAGCTGTCTGTAAAAAAGGAGAAGTAATGAGATCTCGATATCCAAGGCTGGTAATTGCGGGGCTTAAAGGCGGATCCGGGAAGACGACCGTCTCCCTCGGACTCATCTCTGCATGGCGTGAAAGAGGGCTTTCAATAGTTCCCTACAAAAAAGGGCCGGACTATATTGATGCGGGTTGGCTCTCGTCAGCTGCCGGCCGGCCCTGTTATAACCTTGATCCGTTTCTAATAAGTAAAGAGAAGATACTGTATTCATTCCAGGGGCATTTCGGTAATGCCGATTGTGCTGTAATAGAAGGCAACAGAGGCCTCTATGACGGGCTGGACTCTGCCGGGACTTACAGTACTGCTGAACTTGCAAAGATGTTGAAAGCCCCTGTAGTGCTTGTGCTTGACTGCACGAAGATGACGAGGACCGCTGCTGCTGTCCTTCTTGGCATACAGAAATTCGACAGGAAGGTCGACATAAAGGGAGTTGTCCTGAACCAGATTGCCGGAGCAAGACATGAAAAGATCATCCGGGAAACGATAGAGAAATACTGCAGGGTACCTGTCCTTGGCGCGGTCCCGAAACTCAAAGAAAATTTATTGTCGGAAAGACATATGGGCCTGACGCCTTTTCAGGAACATACTGAAGTAGAAGAGGCGCTGTCCCGCGCCGGAGATATTGCCAGGCAGTATATTGACCTTGACAGCATTTTGGAAATTGCACATGGGGCGGTCCCCATTAAAACAGGGCCTGGAGACCGGAGAGCAGGGAGCAGCAGGATGAAGAAAACCGGTCCCCAACCCCCGACCCCTGACCCCATTGTGAGAATCGGCATTATCAGGGATTCCGCGTTCCAGTTTTATTACCCTGAGAACTTTGAGGAACTTGAAAAAAGGGGGGCGGAGCTTGTGGAGATCAGTGCGATGGAAGAGAGGGAACTGCCTGATATAGACGCCCTGTATATCGGCGGCGGTTTTCCGGAGACGAACGCTATTGCGCTTGCAAAAAATACTGCGTTTAAGAAGTCTCTCCGTAATGCAGTGGAAGGAGGCCTTCCTGTATACGCGGAGTGCGGCGGGTTAATGTATCTTGGGAAAGCACTGTTATTGGAAAATAAAACGTATCCTATGTCCGGGATATTCCCGCTTACCTTCTGTCTCGAAAAAAAACCGCAGGCCCATGGTTATACAGTAGTGGAAATATCCGCTGAAAACCCGTTTTATACCCAGGGCACAGTGTTGAAAGGCCATGAATTCCATTACTCGAGAGTCATTGACAGAGAAATGAAGGATGGGACACATTTCTCATTCCTGATGAAACGGGGACAGGGGATAATAGATAAAATGGATGGATTATGCTATAAAAACGTATTGGCTACCTATACTCATCTGCATGCCCTCGGCTCCCCTGAATGGGCCGACGGTCTTGTGAGGCAGGCATATTTATATAAAAAGAAAGGTTGTAAAGGTGCGGAGAAAAAAAATCATCCCCTTGTTGGAAGAAAAAAAATATGACGAGATGGTGGAGATGGCGAAAAAAGATACCAAAGCTACTTTCAGGCTTCTTATCGGTATCACCTATGACAAGACCGATATTTTATGCTGGAGGGCCATAGAGGTGTCAGGTATGATAGCAGGTGAAATAGCCAAAACAAACCCTGACGTGATAAGATCTCTGGCGCAGAGGCTTCTTTGGATGCTGCGCGATGAGTCAGGGAACAATCTCTCGAGCGCACCCGAGATGCTCGGAGAAATTGTCAGAAACAGTCCTGATACGTTAGCTGATATTGCGCCGGTCATCGCATCGTTCCATGATGAGGTGATGCTGAGACAGGGGGTGCTCCGGGCGATCTTCAGGATCGGTGAATTACGTCCTGATTTGATCAGTGTTTCCGGGGAATTCCTGGAGCCGTTTCTGCGGGACGAAGATCCCGCAGTACGTGCTTATGCGCTGCTTATTGCCGGAGCATACAAATTAAGAGGGACCCTCCCTGTCATATCAGCACTAAAAAATGACGGCGACACCGTCACGCTCTACAGCGACGGAGATTTTATCTCCGTGAGCGTGGGACAGATTGCGGCAAAGATTCATGAAAGGTTATCAGAAGAGGAGAATTGAATGAGCAGAAATGACGAGGACAGCATATTGCGGTGCCCTTTTTGCGATAGTCCGATAGAAGAACCAACGGATATGAGGAGCAGCTTTGGGAGCACCATTACCGGCGGGAAATGCGCATGCGGCGCAGTATATGTGTATGACCGTACAGGTCATAATATGGGGGATGCGTATATCGATGTGCTCAACCTGGCCTGTGACGGAGATCTTGACAAGGCCTGGAGCATGACGCCCGGAGAAGACTATGACATATCGGAACTGACCTATAACGCCAGAAGGCATAAATTCGGCAGGGAAGCGGTCACCCGGGGGAGACCGACTCCGGGTTTTATTTTTGTCCGGTTGAAAAAATAAGAGGTGCGGACCTGCTGATTTCTGCTGCACTGTAAAATTATTGCGGGAGGTGAAAATAATTTTTTTAAAGGGTTAAGCCCGTAATATTTAAAGAATAAATAAAGATGATTAGCTGATAAGTTTTTTTTATTTGACCGAAGGTATGTATGTGTATTACTGTTTATAGCCTGATCTTATAAACAAAAAATCAGATAAATTCTGAGTGTTAGAACTAAGTTGAATACTTTGTATTTTACTTACTTGTTGGGATTTATTCCCTTCAAAGATGAACGTCAAATACCTAACTATGAAAGGGGGAAAAACATGGCAACAATGGATTTTCAAGGAAAACAGATTGAGGTGGACGATGACGGATATCTTCTCAATCTCGATGACTGGAACAAGGACCTGGCTGTTGAACTGGCAAAGCAGGACGGCATTGAACTCACAGATTCACACTGGGAAGTAATCACCTTCCTGAGAGAGTACTACAAACAGTACCAGATTGCTCCGATGATCAAGATCCTGGTCAAAGAAATTGGTAAAGCGATGGGGCCTGAAAAAGGCAACACAAAATACCTCTATGAGCTGTATCCGGGCGGACCGGCAAAACAGGCATGCAGATATGCCGGACTTCCAAAGCCTACAGGCTGCGTATAAGAGCATTGCTTTTCGACAAGAGATCAAAAAACAGTACCCCATTGAGTAAACTTCTTTGGGGTACTGTTTTTGAGACAGATAAAATCAGAAAGGGAGAAGGAGCAACAGAACGTAGATGATTTTTTTTCCAGCCGGTAACGCTTGCCTTACATCCTTTTTATTATCTGTTTCTTTTCGCTGCTGTTATTTTTTACCCTCTAGCTCAAGGAGCGGCCAGCAATGGTTGCCAATCTGAAAAATATCCTGTCGGAGAAGAAGCCGGACATATTAAAACAGTGGATTGATTATATTCTCGATACCTATCCAGCCGAGACAGCCAAATTTCTCCGCGAAAAAAAGAACAGATTTACCAATCCGGTAGCACACAGTGTATCGGAGGGAGCAGAGGGCATCTTCGAAAATCTCCTTCAGGGCATTGACCAGAACAAGGTTTCCGTATTTCTTGATAATATCATAAGAATACGCGCAATCCAGGAGTTTACCCCGTCTCAGGCCATCGCATTCGTCTTTGCCCTGAAAAAGATCATACGTGATGAGCTTGCAAAGGAGATCCGTGAAAACGGCCTCTCTGATGAACTGACGCTGCTCGATCAAAACATTGATTCTCTGGGGCTCCTTGCGTTCGACATTTTTATGCGCTGCAGAGAGAAGCTGTACGATATCAAGGCAAATGAAATGAGACATATGACTTTCAGGCTTTTGCAGAAAGCAAATCTGATCTGTGAGCAGCCGGGAGAAGAGCCGGACGTCCCAGACAGTAATTTTGTTAACTTAAACGAAAAGAGGTAACCAAATGAGAGTCTTAATTCCCTTCTTCACCGTTATAGTACTGGTTCTGCTTGCGTTTGCAGGAGTGAAGATGGCGAACCTCCATTTTCTTTTCGGAGTGCTCATCCCCTACACTGCTGTTGCGGTTTTTATCGCGGGTTTCATTTATCGCGTTGTGCAATGGGGACGTTCGCCTGTACCATTCCGTATACCGACAACATGCGGCCAGATGGAGTCATTCCCCTGGATCAAGCAGAGCAAGCTTGAGAACCCTTCCACCACTATGGGGGTCATCGGGAGGATGTTGCTTGAAGTGCTGTTTTTCCGTTCCCTGTTCAGGAACATAAAGACCGAATTCAGGGAGGGCCCGAAACTTTCGTACGGGTCTGACAAATGGCTCTGGATGGCCGGACTTGCCTTCCACTGGTCATTCCTTATTATCCTCGTCAGGCATTTGAGGTTCTTCAGTCTGAATGTCCCTTTTGTAATAAAGATTATGGAAAGCCTCGACAGCTTTTTACAGATCGGCGTGCCGTTGCTCTACATTACCGACGCTGTTATCCTGGGAGCGGTTACCTTTCTTGTCATCAGAAGGTTCTGGATACCTCAGGTGAGGTATATCTCACTTGCTGCTGATTATTTTCCGCTCTTTCTTATACTGGGCATAGCTGCCTCAGGCGTTCTGATGAGATATTTCGTTAAGGTGCATATCGTGGGAGTGAAGGAGTTGGCGATGGGATTGGTCAGCTTCAGCCCGATAATCCCCGAAGGTATTGGTGTTATCTTTTACATCCATCTGTTTCTGATCTGTGTGTTGTTCGCGTATTTCCCGTTCAGCAAACTGATGCATATGGGTGGAGTGTTCCTCAGCCCGACCAGGAATATGGCGAACAACAGCAGGGCAGTCAGGCACATCAATCCCTGGAACTATCCTGTCCATGTTCATACCTATGAAGAGTATGAAAACGATTTCAGGGAAAAAATGAAAAAGGCTGGGTTACCAGTAGAAAAGGAGTAGAGATGGCAAAAGGTCCTATTAAAGAAGAACTGTCTAAACTAGATTATACTCCTCCTGCAACGGAGTGGATGGATACGCCAGTTGAATTCAAGCCCGGGACATTCTGCTGGGGAGCGAAAGGGAAGAACCTTCAGACAGTGGAATTCCCGAACGCGCGAGACTGGTCACCGGCAGAGGAAAACTGGAAGTTGCCGAAAGATTGGGAAGGGACGGTCCTCGAGGCGATGGCTGACAGGCTGTCCAAGTACCGGTCCTTCAAGCTGTTTATGGATATCTGCGTCAGATGCGGCGCCTGCGCCGACAAGTGCCATTTCTATATCGGCTCGGGCGACCCCAAGAATATGCCTGTTCTAAGGGCTGAACTGATGAGGTCGGTTTACCGGAAATATTTCACGACCCCGGGCAAGATACTGGGCAGGCTTGCAGGGGCCAGAGAACTCACTGTCGACGTATTGAAGGAATGGTGGTATTACTTCTTCCAGTGCACGGAATGCCGTCGTTGTTCGGTCTTCTGTCCCTACGGCATAGACCAGGCCGAGATCACGATGATGGGAAGGGAATTCCTCAACCTGCTCGGCTTGAATACGGACTGGATATCAGGCCCTGTGGCCAACTGTTATATGAAGGGCAACCACCTCGGCCTCGAGCCCCACGCCATCATGAACAGCATCGAGGGCATGATAGACGACATAGAGACCATCACAGGCATCAGGATAAACCCTTCTTTCAACAGGAAGGGCGCAGAGATACTCTTTGTAACGCCCTCCGGCGACCTCTTTGCTGATCCGGGCACCTTCACCTGCATGGGCTACATGATGCTCTTCCACGAACTCGGGCTCGACTATACCTGGAGCACCTATGCCTCGGAAGGCGGCAATTTCGGCTCTCTTCACCTCAAACGAAATGGCAAAAAGACTGAATTCAAAGATTTACGCAGAGGCCAAAAGACTCGGGGTCAAATACATAATCGGAGGAGAGTGCGGTCATATGTGGAGGGTCCTGACACAGTATATGGACACCTGGAACGGCCCGACTGATTTTATGGAAGTGCCTGTTTCCCCGATTACCGGGACAAGGTTCGAGAACTCCAAATCAACGAAGATGATACATGTTACAGAATTCACTGCTGATCTGATAAAGAACAACAAACTGAAGCTCGACCCGAGCAGAAATGACGATCTGGTTGTCACCTACCATGATTCCTGCAATACAGCAAGAGGTATGGGGCTTATGGATGAACCGAGATACATCATAAACAATGTATGCAATAAGTTCCATGAAATGCCTGAGGACACCATCAGGGAGAAGACCTTCTGCTGCGGCAGCGGCACAGGACTGAACGCAAGTGAAAATATGGAGCTGAGGATGCGGGGCGGCCTGCCGAGGGCCAACGCGGTGAAATATGTACAGGAAAAGCACGGGGTAAACATGCTGGCGAATATCTGTGCCATTGACAGGGCGACCCTTTCAGCCTCCATGGACTACTGGGTCCCGGGGGTCAGGGTAACAGGTGTACACGAAATGGTTGCGAACGCTCTCATTATGACAGGCGAGAAAGAGAGAGAGACCAATCTGCGCGGCGACCCCCTTCCAGGAAAGGAGGGCAAGTAGAATGTATAACGGCGGCAAAATAATCCTGGGGCTGATCGTCTTTCTGGCGTTTGCTACATTTCCCTTCTACTATAATATCGGGAAGGTCAACGCAAAGCCGGAGTTAAAAACCGACACCCCTGCTATTCAGGAATGGGTCCAGAAATACGGCAAGAAGGAATGCATAGAATCAAAGGAAGTCATGAGACCGGAGCACATGCAGATCTTAAACAACTGGAGGGATTCTGTTGTACGGAACGGAGACAGGATCTATGTAAGTTCCTCCGGGAAAAGCTTCAACGATGAGTCTTCAGAATACCTGCATGAACTGCCATTCGAACAAGAAGAAATTCTGCGACCAATGTCACAACTATATGGCTGTTACGCCTTATTGCTGGACTTGCCATATCGCACCGAAGGAGAACGAGTTATGAGTATAAATAGAAGACAATTTTTAAAACTGGTGGGAGTTTCAACAGTAGCGGGAATCGGCGGGACCGCTGTCTTCAACGGACTGCGGACCAAGGGTCTCGAGGCAGCGCAGACGTCGCCGGACCCCAGGTCTCTGAATGGCAAAGCAGATGGGGTTTTGTCGTCGATGTAAGCAAACTGAAATCCGATGAAGATTACCAAAGATGCATAGACGCCTGCCACAGCATCCATAACGTGCCTGACATGAGCGGTCTCCCTGAAGAGATCAGAATAAGGCAGGAGGTCAAGTGGATATGGAAAGATAATTCTGAACGTACCTTCCCGACTGCCACCGAGACGGAATTTCAGAACAAAGAGTTGAAGGAAAAGAATTTTTTCCTCTTCTGCAACCACTGCGCTAATCCTGCATGCGTCAGGGTATGCCCGACGAAGGCCACCTTTAAGAGGAAAGACGGCGTTGTAATGCAGGACATGCACCGCTGTATCGGCTGCAGGTTCTGTATGGCAGCCTGTCCGTTCGGGGCGAGAAGCTTCAACTGGAGAGACCCGAGGGGAAAGGATGACAATGGCCAGCCGTTTATCAAGGAGGAGAACAAGGAATATCCGACAAGGATGATCGGTGTGGTAGAGAAATGCACGCTTTGCACTGAACGGCTTGCAATAGGCAAGATTCCGGCCTGTGTTGAGGTTTCCGGCGGCGCCATCGTATTTGGCGATCTTGAAGACCCGAATTCTGAGGTCAGGAAGATCATGGCCGAAAAATATACTATCAGAAGGAAACCGGAACTCGGGACACAGCCCAGTATTTATTATGTGATAGGAGGTAGAGAAAATGCTTGAGAAAGCACTGAGCGGAAGTCGAAGATACTGGACATGGATTTTTATTTTGCTCGCTATTATTGGCGTGGCCGTTCTCACATATCTCAAACAGTTTAATGAAGGTCTGGGAATAACCGGCATGAGCAGGGATGTTTCATGGGGTCTGTACATAGGGCAGTTCACCTTTTTGGTCGGTGTTGCCGCCTCGGCTGTCATGCTGGTCATCCCCTACTATCTCCATGACTTCAAGAAATTCGGCAAACTCGTCATCCTGGGTGAATTCCTGGCGATCTCTGCGGTAATAATGTGCGTTTTGTTCATCTTTGTTGACATGGGCCAGCCGATGAGGATTACGAACGTTATTCTTCATCCTACGCCGAATTCTGTCATGTTCTGGGACAGTGTTGTTCTGATGGGCTATCTTGCGCTCAACCTGGTAATAGGCTGGACAACGCTCGGCGCAGAACGCAAGGGAGTTAAAGCCGCCGCACTGGGTAAAACCCCTGATATACCTTTCAGTGCCCTGGGCTGTCAGCATCCATACCGTGACCGCCTTTTTGTATGCCGGTGTCCCTGGCAGACATTTCTGGCTGACCGCTGTTATGGCTCCCCGCTTTCTGGCCTCGGCATTTGCCGGTGGTCCGTCGCTCCTGATCCTGCTTGCACTGCTGGTGAGAAAGTTTACGAAATTTGACCCTGGAACAGAGCCTATACAGGCATTGGCGAAGATCGTCACCTATGCGATGTTCGCAAACGTCTTCCTGCTCGGGATGGAATTTTTCACCGCCTTCTACAGCAATATCCCCGGACATATGCACCCGTTCCATTACCTGTATGCCGGCGTCGATGGTCATAACAAACTTGTCCCTCTCATGTGGGTGTCGAGCATATTTGCCATTACGTCCCTTGCCCTCCTTGTCTTTCCTGGCTATCAGGAAGAACGAGAAGATCCTGGCCTTTGCCTGCTCGATCCTGTTCATCTCGCTCTGGATCGACAAGGGCTTTGGTTTGGTAATAGGCGGTTTTGTGCCGAACATGTTCGAAGGCATAACTGAATACTGGCCCACCCTCCCTGAAGGTATAATTACGGCCGGTGTATGGGCGATAGGCTTGCTGGTCCTGACCGTACTTTATAAAGTTGCAATTTCCGTGAGGGAGACAGCATAAGATTGGATTTTTTTAACAGAATTGTATATAATTAAACAAGCCGTTAAGGCATATGAAAACAAGGAGGTCAGTTAAATGTATTTAGTAGCAGTCGATACAGAAAAATGCGAAGGTTGTGAGGAGTGTGTTAACAACTGCCCTGTTACCGTATTTCAGATGAAAGACGGAAAGGCAGATCCTTTTCAGGCAGATCTCTGCGAGGGATGTCAGACATGTACAAGCGTTTGCTCCTCCGGAGCAGTGACCCTGACTGAAATGTAACACTCCCGTGTAATTTCATGAAAGGGCAGGAGCGCTCCTGCCCTTTTTTTTGTTCTTACGGAGCCGGACCTCCCGACTTATTCTGGTTAGAGTTGTCTCAAATTTATGAATTATGTGGGTCAGTAAAGGCAGTCTGCAGCAGAAAAATACAGATGAGATTCACCCCTGTCTTCTTGTCCCGTAACAGTTTGCAATGCCGGTTTCCAGAGATGCTTTCCTGCCGCACAATTATGCAGTTATAATATAATTTATATTGACAAATTTACCTGCTAATTGTTATAAAATCATGCTGTTCCTCGAAACCAATATATATTAGGAGGTGTGACAATGAAACTCGGCGTTATCATGAGCGATTACAGAGTAGGTACTGATGTTATAGACAGATTAACTGCTGAAAAACTGGGCATTATTTTTGTCGGCAACGGAGTCTATCACGCAGCAGCCAAGGAAGCTGGCAAAACATCTTCCATCCTCGAGAAAACTGCCAATTTGTACGTGCTGACTGAAGATCTCGAGAGCAGAGGGTTTACCTCCGCAAATCTGGACAGTCGGGTAAAAGCAGTTACGTACGGCGATGTAGTTGATCTTATTTTTAATGACTACGAAAAAACAATCTGGTTATAAAATATAAAGGAGGCAGATATGGGTAAATTAACAATTGGCTGCTTTTCATCTCTGGTTGGCTCATTGTCACTTGATTTCGCAGTGAAGCTGTCAGATGCAGCTGTAAAAAAGGGGCATACAGTTGATTTTTGGATGTCAGGGAACGCAACGATGCTTTCCAAAAAAGGCCAGAAGGCTTTCAAGGATTATTCCTACCTCGCTAAGCCTGTACAGGAACTTCTTGCTACCGGGAAATTCCAGATAACAGCCTGTGAGGCATGCGCTGCTGCAAGAGGGTATCACAAAGAAGACACCATGGAAGGCGTCAAGAGTCACAGCATGGACTGGTATCTTGCCAGCACCTTTGAAGCTGACAGGGTCCTTCATATAGGAGGGGATTAATATGGCTACCAAGAAACTTTTATTCGTTGTCAGGGCGCTTCCTTACAAGACTGAGGCCTCAAGGCTGGCATTGACCCATGCGATCTCCAGCCAGTCAGTTGAGATATATTTAAAGGACGGAGATCTGGTCGAGGCTTCTATTGCCTTCATCGGAGATGGCGTTATGAACTGTCTCAAGGACCAGCAGGCCATGAAGCATTACGGCATAACAAGCATCGAAGGACATATGAAGAACACCCTGCTCCTTGACATGAAAGTCATGGTATGCAAGGAGGACCTTGCTAAATTCGGCATTAAGGAAGATGCGCTCCTGATGGATGCCGAGGATATTGGCGGCGAAACCAACGCACAGATAGTTCCGTACAGTGAAATTCAGAAGGAGATGGAATCAGTAGACCATCTTCTTTTCTGTTAATACAACACAGGAGGATTCAAAAAATGGCAGATTTAAAATCACAGACCCCTACACAGACCCTTGATGTTTTAGGTCGTGTGTGCCCCTATCCGCTTGTTCTGACTAAAAAAGCGCTCGAAAAACTGCCGAGCGGCGGGATACTGAAGATTCTCTGCGATGCGCCTGCATCAGCAGAAGATTCACTCCCGAGGTTTGCAGAGGGCAAAGGCTATCCTATTGAAGTTGTAAAGCTCGCTGAGAGCTGGGAGCTTTATATCCAGAAGCCGTAGTATCCCGAAATAGCAGAAAAAAGCCCTCCACTCAAAATGGAGGGCTTTTTTATTTGATGCACATTACTTTCCGTGTTAATTTCAGCAGGAATCGTATCCGGCGAAAATCTCAGTTGTTTTTCAATCTGAATTTAATCGGTATCTCGTATCTGCCTTTCCCTACGGTGAAAGGAGCTGCCTTGATCAGGGACTCTTTTGCCGCTGTATCAAGGATGTTATAGCCGGAACTCCCGATGATCCTGATGTCTTCCGGATATCCTTTTGCATTGACTGTAAACTCCGTCAAGGCAGTACCCTCCAATCCCCTTTTCCTTGCAAACAGAGGATAGACCAGGGCCTTTTCAATGGCTTTCCGGATGGCTTTACCGTCTTCGGTATTTGCGCCTTTAGATTGAGTTTTGACCTGGTCATGGCCGGGGTCTCCTGATGCCGTAATGCCCGCTGGCAGGCCCTGATAACCCGCTGAAAGGGAAGACGAAGGCACGCCGCGTGTTTGCACAGGCCCTGGACTGTCCAATTTGGCACCCTACGACTCCTTAGGACTTCTTTCCTCAGTGTTGTCCTCCGCGGCAGAGGAGATTATTTGATTCTCATCGCGACCTGCTTCAGGAGAGGTCTTGTCCTTTGACAGCATCGCCATAATCGTGAGGGCGGCTGACAGCGGCATCCCGGCTGGGTGAGGCTGGACTATGGATTGCCTGTTTTTTTTGATCCTGGGCATCCAAGGCCTTTATTTCAGACAATCCGCTGACCAGCGACACTGTCAGGGGATTGGCCGGGACAGGCAAAGTCCAGCCCCGGCCAACCGTGAATGCCGTCGTGATTATCGCAGCATGAGCCACGAGCGAAAATACTATATTCAACCGCAATTTCATGAGACCTTTATAAAGAAATACCCGGGTCGGCTTTCCCCTGTTAGAACTCAAGGGACATCCCTGCCAGGATGTTTCTCTTCGGTGACGGATAAAACGCCTTCTCCAAAGGATAGCCGCCTATTACCCCGTATTCTGAATATTCCTTGTTTGTCAGATTGTTTATATCCACATATGCCTTTAGAGACTTCCATTTATAAGTAAATTTGGTATTCAGGAGAAAATAACTCTTCTGGTCGCTGAAGTCATTATTAAAATCACTGACAAACGGCCTTTCCCCTACATAGATCCCGGTGAGGGCCAGGGTCATATTCTTCCCAATGGAAGAAACAGCGGTCATAGTCGCTTTATGTTTCGGCACATTGGGGACCTGTTTCCCCTTGAACTCACCTTCTGTAATTTTAGCATCCAGGAATGAATAGCCGCCCTTCAAGGTCAGCCATTCGGTCAGCCTTTGCATCAAATGAAATCTCCACCCCTTTCCTGCGGGTCATTCCGTCGAGGTTTTCATTGTATATAAGTAGATCAGGATTGAAAAAGATCTCTTTGTCAGTATCCAGCCAGAAAACATTTACATTTACAAAGAAGTCATCGTTAAAATAGTGTCTTATACCTGCCTCGTAATCATCTGATGTCTGGGGGACCAGAGAGTCATTTATCGTATTGGTGATAAAACTGAATAGTTCGTCAATAACAGGATACCTGAAACTCCTGGAATAACTTAAATAGGCATATGACTTTTTATAAAAAATGTAATTAATGCCTGCTGTATATGCATCCGCTGACATGGTTGTACTGTCGCCCGGGTCGAAGCTGAACCTCGCCTTGTCATGCCTGTATCCTCCGGAAATATGGAGTTTGTCAGTCAGGCTGATTTCATCGTGTGCATAATACCCATAAGTCTCCTTTTTCAGGTCGAAGTCTTGCGTTGGTTATGGTGCCGAAGAATATCTGAATCGTTCAAGATGTCCTGATCCGCCTTCTGATAATCAAAGCCGGCTGTCAGGATGTTTTTAATCTTGCCAAAGTCCTTCTTGAAAATAACCTGCGGCGAAACCGCAATCGTCTTGATCGCGCTGTCGCCCAAAAAATTTCCATTAATCGCCTGAACTGAACGACAGAAAGTCCCTTTTTCTGAAGGATGTGTCGATCTTGAATACGCTGTCATTATAAAAATAAACCTCCGGCACTAACTTGCAGATAATAATCCTCAGTATCGGCAAAATCATCAGGATGCAGCGAATCGGTCCTTGACGCGCCATCGGCAAAATCGCTCTTTTTCAGGGCCCCCGGCAGCCTTGTATCGTCTTTGTGATATCCGCTGCTGAAATCTATTTTCATGAAATCCTTTACATAATAGGTCGGCGTTAAAGCCCAAATCCTTGGCCTCGGTTTTGCTGTTGTCTCTGTAGCCGTCAGATGTAAGATAATCTCCGGACAGATATACAGAGAGGTCCTTCAGAGTTCCTCCAGCATAAGCATCGGCCTTGTAAGTGTCGTAGCTGCCTGCAGCAAGTGAAGCTCCTGCTTTTAACCCGCCTTCTCCCCTTTTTGTAATAATATTGATAACGCCTCCGGCTGCATTGTCGCCATACAGCACGCTTCCCCTGCCTCCCTTTATTATCTCAATCCTGCTGACCCTTTCAAGGGGTATCTCGGTCCAGTCAACGCCGCTCAGGTCAGGCTGATTCACACGTCTGCCGTCCACAAGCACCAGTGTATTTAAAGTCGCGGTCTCTCCAAAGCCGCGCAGATCTACAGTGAAAGCCCGGCGGTTTCCCGCGATATCGTTGACCTGAACGCCGACCTCGGTCCTAAGGAGATCGGGGATATTTTGTGCCGTCGAATTCTTGATTTCTTCTTCTGAGATGACCGAGACGTTGGCAGGGACATCGGTTACCTTTTCCTCATATCTTGTTGCCGTCACCACCACCTCTTCAATCTGTATCTTTTCTTCTGCCTGTGCCAGGGGAACAAGCACTAACAACAGAAATATTACCCAAAATTTCTTCATTAAATAGATCCTCCTGATAAGTTTATGTCTTGAAATCATTTTCCCGGTTTTAGAGTCAGTTGATTGTTTTGAGGCGTATCTTTATGGTCTGAATTTCGTCTGTATACCGTCTCATGCCTACCTCCTCTTCCCTCGAAGGGTATTAGTTTTTGAGGTATCCAGGGTCTCCTGACTCAGGGCCTCCTACTTGCCGGCCTTCCCTGGCTTTTACAGCCAAGTGGCTTTAAAAACAGTGATTAGTTCTTAGTGGTTAGTTGCGAGAAAGATTTCTTTCTATTCACTATTCACTATTTACTATTCACTGTCTTTTGGCTTTCGTTCCCTTTACAGTTGCGGGGCAGTTTCCGGCTTGCACGGAATTCCCCTTAAATACCTTCTGAATCTGCTCAAGGCAGTTTTAATAAACTATCTGTGTCCTCCGTTGATCAGTTTAACTACAGGATATTTGTCCCAAAATTCGACAATATTCACCGCAGCATAGTCCTGCTCAATCCTGAATATGTTTTCGAGCGGGATTCCAAGGACGTGACAGAGGATTATCCTGTTTACGCCGCCGTGGGCCACTACAGCTATGTTGTCTCCTTTGTGGCCCTCCAGTATTTTGGTGAGAGAAGGAATGATCCTCTCCCTTGCATCGATTGTGCTTTCCCCCCCGACCGGACTGTATCTCAGCGGGTCATTTGCCCAGGCCTCGAACTCTTCAGGGTATTTCTCTTTTATTTCAGTGAAGGTCATCCCTTCCCATACGCCAAAGCTTCTTTCCCGCAAATCCGGTGTCTCAACAGGCTTTAAGCCGTAAGGCTCAGCTATTATCCCGGCGCTCCTGACCGCCCTGCTGAGGTTGGAGGTATAGACAGCCTGAAGTCCGGAGGCCCTGCAGTCCTGCAGCTCTGAAGCTGGTCCCTGTGTTTCGCACTTCCGCTTCTTCAGCGCTGTCATCTGATGATTTGTGGATCTCTTTTAAGTAACTCATATGTTTCGAAAAAGATGCTTTCCCGAGATATTCCTGTATAAAGAGAGAAGAACCCTTCACCTGTTCGATCCCTTTTTCAGACAAGGGCACATCAATACTCCCCTTGTAGCGTTTTGTTTCGCTCCCTTCTGTCTCCCCATGCCTGACTAAATAAAGTGTTGTAACCATAATGATGTCACCAGTAAAAAAAGTATTTCCGAGATTTCACCTGCTGCCCCGAGGGTGTCTCCGGTAATCCCTCCGAACCTGTTGTTGAAAAACCTGGCAGACAAGATGCGAAAAATATAGAAAACAGCAATCAGGACAATAAAGAGTATTATCGTCCTGGTCCCGAATGTCGCGTGCAGATACAACCTGTCGGCTGCAAAACAAAAAAACGCCAATAGATAAAGATGCAAGGAGGACTGAGGTAAGGGTGATGTTTTCGATGAACATCTTCCCCAGGCCGTCCTGTCGTGCTGATGTCCCGTGATACATGTTAAGTATCATCCCCCACTTCGAAAATACCGGCATCAAAAACAGGAATGCATAACGGCCGGGTGAGAGCGACGAGCTGATCATGTTATTCAGGAAAAGAAATTTGAGCAGCAGGGTCATGACTATCGCTGTGACTCCGATGGCGCCTGTTGTGCTGTCTTTCATTACACGAAGTTTCTTGTCTCTGTCTGCTGCATGGTCTCCGCCCGATTTTACGGACAAGTGCGTCAAAGGTGTCGGCAAGACCGTCAAGATGAAACCCGCCGTTACTGACGATTAATGCAAGCAGGACCAGGCCCGAGGTTATTTCAGGAGGAAAAAAAGCCGCTGACAGCAGCGCAGCGCAAACAGCCAACAGCCCCTGGAAGGCCCCTGCAACAGGGAAAAATGCCGCTGAACCGGACATGTCTTTCCCTGTTACAGTACCGCTGACCTTTACCGGCACGATAGTAAGAAACTGTAATGCGAGAAGGAACTGCCTCATTCAGTCCTTTTTCTCTGTAGCAACCCCGGCGTCGCCGAACGTTGCCATTTCCCTGTAGATTTTCAGCCCTGCCTCGATCATAAGCATTGCGAGTGCCGCGCCGGTGCCTTCCCCGAGCCGAAGGTCCAGATCGAGGATTGGTCTTAGCCCGATCTTTTCGAGCATCGCTGTATGTCCGACTTCTACGGATTTATGTGCGGCAAACATGTAGTCTTTTGTCTTCGGCTCAATACAATAGGCAATTAATGCGCCGGCAGTTGATATAAATCCGTCTATTACAACAGGGACCCTGTTTGCCGCTGCTCCGATAATGAGACCTGCGATGCCGCCGATCTCGGTCCCTCCAACCTTTGCAAGCACATCGACCGGATCATTAGGATCAGGATTATTTAAGGCTATCGCATCCTCGATTACTTTAATCTTGTTCTTTAAGGCATCATCTCCTATACCGGTGCCTTTCCCTGTTACTTCAGAAACCGACTTTGCCGGTAAGGAGCGCGGCTATAGCGGCTGAGGGAGTTGTATTGGCGATGCCCATGTCTCCGGTGCCGAACAAACAATATCCCTTTTTTGCATATTCTGTTGCAAGTTCGATCCCGACGTTGATACATTTTTCCGCTTCCTCCCTGGTCATGGCAGGGCCTTTCCTCATATTCCTTGTTCCCCTCATGACCTTTTTTATGTGTAGGGGCACGGCATGCTGTGCCCCTGCAGTCTGTAAAATCAAAATCAACCCCCATATCGACCACAACGACCTCAGCGCCGGCATGCCGCGCAAGGACGTTTATTCCGGCCCCTCCGTTGAGGAAGTTGAGGACCATCTGCGGCGTAACTTCCTTTGGATAGGCCGAGACACCTTCCTCAGCAACCCCGTGGTCGCCTGCAAAGGTGAAGACCACCTTCTTCCCGGGTTCCGGCATGGTATTTTCTGTTATCGCCACAAGTCTTCCGGCAAACTCCTCAAGCCTGCCGAGGCTGCCCTGCGGTTTTGTAAGGTTATCAAGCCGTTGTCTGTGCTTTTTCAAAAAAATCAGTATTGACAGATGATATTTTCTGCAGTGTCTCTTTCATTAAAGTTTCCTTTCAGCCTTTTATTTTTACTGGTATGCCTGCTACCACCATGAATACTTCATCGGAAACTCCGGCAACCCTCTGGTTCATAGTCCCTGCCAGGTCCCTGAATTCCCTTGCCAATTTGTTTTCCGGCACTATTCCTGCGCCCACTTCGTTTGAGACAATATAGATATGCGAATCCGTTTTTTTATGTCGCAGTATGTTCAGAAATTTTTCCATTTCAAGCTCTATATCAGCATTCCTGTGCATTGCATTCGACAGCCAGAGGGTGAGACAATCAAGGACAATGACTCTGTAGCGGCCTGCCAGCTTTGCGATCGTCTCTGCTATCTGAAGCGGTTCCTCATAGGTGTCCCAGCCCTCACCCCGTTCTCCTTTATGTTTCTCTATCCTGTTCTTCATTTCCTCATCGAGGGCCTCGGCAGTAGCAATGAATGCCTTTTGTCCTTCATGTTTTGCAGCTTCACTGAGGACAAAGGAACTTTTCCCGCTTTTCGCTCCTCCGGTGACAAAGATCACTTTCTGTTTCAGGCCCTGCACAGACTCTACTCATCTATCTGGTCCCTCAGCAGCGATAACAGACAGTCCATGATCGCCTTGTAATTCTCAGGTCTGTGGGGATAATCACAGTCAGTGCAGCTTTTGAACATAAGTCCCTTGCTCTCTTTATAACGCGGCGTGCCCGGGCAGATCGCAAAGTACAGCGGGCAGAAACAAAACAGGCAGTTGAAGTCCTGGATATCCATTTTGTGACAGGGGAAATATTTGCAATCCCTGTTTTCGAAGTATTTAAAAGAGGCCTTTAGTCTTTTGGTCTTATCTTTTGTCTGTTTTGATTTCATCTCTTTGATTGCGCCTCCTAAAAATTGCTGCCATAGCTTATATACGCCTCTCCGGAATCCTGTTTCCTTATCTCGATGCTTACATCAAAGGCGTCCTTCAGCATACCCTTCGTCAGTACTGCCTCAGGGGCGCCGCAGCCGAGCATCTTCCCTTCCTTGATCAGGAGCACCTTCTCAAACTGCAAGGCGATATTTATGTCGTGCAGCGCCATGATTATCGATATGTTCTTATTCAGTTTCAGTTCCTTCAGCAATTTAAGTATTTCAAACTGATACTTAATGTCAAGGTTTGCGAGGGGCTCGTCCAGCATGAGGAGCCCGGCGCCCTGCACAAGGGTCATTGCAATGAACGTCCGCCGCCGCTCCCCGCCGCTCAGGTCCGTAAGGTGTGCCTGGGCCTTGTCCAGAAGCCCTACTATTTCAAGTGCGCTGTCAATGCCCATCGCAGGCGGGATGTCATAGGGGTATAGCCCCATAGCCACCAACTCCCTGACTGTGAAGGGCACCGTGATATCAAGGGTCTGGGGCAGGTAGCTTATCAGCTTTGCCCGGTCCCTGTTGCGGTATGTGTGCAGGGGTTTTGACCAGAGCAGGACCTCGCCTGCGTGCGGCCTGAGTATGCCGCTTCCCAGTTTCAGGATAGTAGATTTGCCCGAGCCATTCGCGCCGAGCAGGCCTATAAACTCTCCCTGTCCTACAGAGAGGGAGAGGCCGCTGATCAGAGGGGCCTGCTTCCTGTAGGAATAAGAAACATTGCTCAGATCGAGGATATTCGGTTCAGATGCTGAGGACATTCTTCCTCCTGAGCAGATAAAGAAAATAGGGCGAGCCGATGATCGCCGTGACTATTCCGGCAGGGAGTTCCGTGGGGGCCAGCACAGACCTGCTGATGAGGTCTGCAATACAGAGGAGACCGCCGCCGCCGAGTGCTGAAAAGGGGACAAGCAGCCGGCTGTCCGAACCTATGATCGACCTGATGATATGAGGGACCAGAAGACCGATAAAGCCGATCATGCCGCCAAGGGAGACGGAGGCCGCGGTCATAAGTCCTACTGCCACGAAAAGGATGAACCGTTCCCTGTGGGGAGAGAACCCGAGGCTGTGGGCAAACTCATCACCGAGTATGAGGGCATTAAGGGCCTTTGCCCTGAAGAGCGATATCAGGATGCCGGGGAGCACAAAGGCAAGTCCATAGGGGATCTTTGACCATTCCGACATGGAAAGGTCACCAAAGATCCAGAGCATGGCTTTACGGAGACCTTCATCCGACGATATGCTCATTATGAGCATCAGCAGGGCGGAAAAAAAGAAGCTTAGCCCCACGCCTGCAAGGAGAAGCCTCTCAGGCCAGAGCCCGCCTCTTTTCCAACCCATGATGCCGACCATGGCGCCGGTAATAAGCGCGCCGGAAAAGGCAAGCACCGGGATGGTGAAACTGCCGAGAAAGGCGGCCCCGGCCATGATCCCCAATACTGCTGCAAGGGACGCGCCGCTCGATATGCCCAGGATATACGGGTCTGCAAGCGGGTTCTTGAGGATGCCCTGAAGCACTGCCCCTGAAGCGCCGAGCGCCATACCCATAAGCAGGGCAACGATGCTTCGCGGAGCGCGGATCGAAAAGAGGATCTCGCGGGAAATGTCGTCAGCTGCAAACGGGTTGATCATCCTTGGCCCTGCGATAAGAGAGAGTCCGAATATAATGATGGGCACACTGATGATGAGGGCTGTCCTTATCTTCATATTCTTCATTGCCGCAGGTATCCTGCCAGTTCCTCTATGCCCTTCAGCGTTCTTGGTCCAAGCCGGTAGAGGTAGTCACTTACGTAAAACACTTTATTGTTCCTTGCTGCGGGGGTGCTCTTCAGTCGCCTGAGAAGTCCTTCGGAGACTTCATTCATGCTGTTTCGGCCTTTCCCGATGAAAATAATGTCCGGCGCCCTTCGAATGACCTCTTCGATCGAGTATTTCGGGTAGGTTGACGCGGTCTTGCCTGCAATATTGTCTGCGCCCAGTATCTGGAGTGCGTCATCCGTAATGCTCCCTGGTCCGGCGACGATGAGCGGTTCCGGCCATATAATGAACAAGACCTTTTTTTTCAGCGAAGGGTCTTTGCTTGCCCTCAACTTATTAATCCGATATTCCATATCAGCAGCCAGTGCCTCTGCCTTCTCCTTTGCCCCAAGCGCAAGGCCCATATCTCTTATGCCTTTGGGCAGCTCTGAAATTCTCTTTGAGTAAAACACATAAGTCCTTATCTTCATTGACCGCAGCCGTTCCTCAAACTCCTTCGGGTTGCCGTCAACAGAAAGGACCACTATGTCCGGCTTCAGTGAAACAACGGCCTCCAGCGATGGATTGGACATCCCGCCTACTTTCGGCTTTTTCCTGGCCTCTTCCGGATAATCGCAGAAACTCGTAACGCCAACGATCCTGTCTCCGAGTCCCAGGGCAAAAAGCATCTCTGTTGTGGCCGGGGCAAGAGAGATGATGCGCTGAGGCGGTCCGCCCGCATAAGAAGCAGTGAAAAGTGAAAAGTGAAAAGTGAAAAGAAAAAACAAAAAAACAAATAACATCCTATATTCAGCAGTTGGAAGAGTTGGCTTGAGCGACTTAGCTCTCCTTTCGTTGGCGTTCTTAGCGAAATGGAGCGTTAAACAGCCGTGAGTGTCTGAACCCGAAGGGTGAGTTTCACGGCTGTAGCAGAATGAGCTTAGAACGTCAGAAAGAGAGCTTCCTGAGCGAAAGACAGCTCTTCCAACTGCTGTTTTTAGGATTATTCTTTTCAAAAAATACCGCCTCAAATTATCTTCTCCTTAAAATAAAAAATCCCCGGAACCCATAAAGGATTCTGAGGATTGCACCCTGGTTTACTTCATCCTCGCCTTCCTCCGCGGAAAGGCATACTCAGTGAATAGTGAACCGTGAATCGTGATGGTATTAGTTACTATTCACTATTCACTTTTTACTATTCACTTCTTTTGACAGGCAGGTCTTCTGGCTCTCCCGACCTTTGCCAGCCTTCCCATTCGCTGATGAACAGTGGCATGTTACCGGCAAAGGCACTTAACCCGGCATACGCCGGGATCAGGATTACAGCGGCGGGACCGCTCCTGAATTTAACAGGATTCCCTTTTAAGCGATACTGCACCTGTACTGGTATTAGTGTGCAGAAAAAGGGCATATAAAATCAACATTATTATTTTCCATACTGCGGGAAGGGTATGATTTTTAGTTGTTGCTATCAAGATGACTGCTTGCTATAATCCGTTGTAAACTATAATAGATCTTTCACGAAATCCCGGAGATCAAAGGCGTGCAGGAAAAAAAACAGGAAAAACTCCCTCTCGATGCAAAACTTCTTTCTGAAGCTGTCATTGAGCTGAATATATCAAGACGAAGTGTAAGTATGTACCCTGCTGACCATCCCATAGTAAAAGAATCCATTGAACGGGCGTTCGTCTGCCTGAAAAAATTGTTTGAAATCCGGTCGGCCATAACCCTTGGAATCGCAGGTGACACGCTTGTGGTCGACGAGTATAAGCTTGACAGAAAAAACGCTGTATTCAGGGAATTTGCAAATAGTGTTCACAGCAGAGGAATTTCCGCTATAACTTTCTCCTCTGGTCTGTCAAAGGAAGAGCTGACGGGTGTTCACGAATTGATAACAGAAAAAGATATGCCGACAGGCAAAGACCTTGTGGAGAAGGCAAAGACAAAGAACATCCGCAATATAATCTTAAGTCCGCTGGATTTTGAGAGTTTCAGATTTGTAGAAGGGGCCCGGAAAGACGCTGAAACATCCGGGGACATCTGGGAAGATTATATATATGGCCTGCTTGCAGGGAAGCTGTCTGCAGGGGCTGGAGACCAGGGGATGCTTCTGAATATTCCGCCGGAAGAAGTGGCCAGGGTCATCAATAAAGCGATGGATGCGGACGCCGGCGGAGAAGCATATGACAGGGTGATTACCACTTATCTGAAGCGCAAAGAAGGCCAGAAATTAAGCAGGAGGCATACAATAAATTTGTTTCATTTATTGATAAGCTTAGCCCTGACCTGAAACGTCAGTTTCTTTCGCGGTCATTTGCTCAGACAACTGAAAATATCGACGAGATCGAGCATGTGATCGCTGATATGACGACTGACGACTTTAACCGGATAGCGAGGGTTTTTGCGGAGAATTCCTCAGTGATCCCGGTCACCCTGAAAAATCTGATCGATAAACTTTCAACGGTAAAGCAGGGCAGCATCGGAAAATTCGATTTTTTTTCAAAGGGCAAGGCAGTAGTAGATGATGTTGAACTGGGCGAAGATATCCTGAAGCTTTTTGACGAAGACCATTTCAAGACCTATGTCAGCGAAGATTATCAGCGCGATCTCAGTGAGATGCTGGCGAAATCCTCGGAACGCTTCGTACTGAAACAGACGGCCTTAAAAGAGGAATGCAGGGATGATGTGATTGACAGGACCATGCTGGGGGTGATGATCGAAATTTTAGCAGTCTGATTGGGTAAGCGGTGATGATTATCTGGCCTTGATCACAAAACTCTCTGAGTATACGTTTGTTTTTATCGAAACCGGGAGGTTCGAGGAAATACTCGATGTATACAATGCAGTCGTCTCTCATTCGTTTCAAGGCAGGTTCAAGCATGATGCCTCGAATATGATCGAGTATTTTTTCCATTCCGAAGACTTCGTGGCAAAGTTTATAGATGCAATAAGACTGTGGGGAAGAAAAGACAGGGAAGGGGCCTTCCGGCTTGCAAAGGCGCTTAAGCGGTCTGTTATACCCCCGTTGATCAATGCCTTGCTTTCAGAGCCTGACCCGAGCATGAGAAAGTTTTATCTGTCTGTTCTTAAGGCGATCGGCCCTGACGTTAATCCCTATGTCATAAATAAACTGAACGATAAACGATGGTTTGTTGTCAGGAACATGCTGTACCTTTTGCGGGAATGCGATGGCCGGTCCTATGTATCGTATATAAAAAAATTCGTGAAGCATAAAAATACAAGTATATGCATCGAGGCAGTAAAAACACTATTGCATTTTAATACTCCTGATGCCATACCGTTCCTGAAGCTTTATCTCAGGAGTGATAATGAAGACTTAAGAAGAGCAGCGGTAAGGCTTGCAGGCTCGTGCAGGGCCAAAGAAGCAGTGCCGTATCTTATCAGCATGCTTGAAAAGAGGGACATTTTCGGTGTTGCGTCAATATCAAAGACCGAAGCGGTGCAGGCCCTTGGCGACATAGGCGACAGGTCTGCTGTAAAGGCGCTGTTGGGCCTTTACAATAGCAGGAGTCTTTTCTATAGGGAATATCTTGAGGAATTGAAAGTGGAAATTTTCAGAACACTGGAGAAATACCCTCCTGACTCCATTCAGGAGCTTCTCGCAGTCGGCCTGAGATCCGACAACGAGGAGATAAGGTCCATAAGTGAAAGGCTTATGGCACGCGGCGTCTCCTTGGAACAGGCGGGGGGCAAAGATAATGCCTGAAAAAATTCTTGAGCTGATATCCAATTTTATGACCGCATTGTCGAACTGCACGCTCTATTCGAAGGAACACCCTTCTGTATACAATCTGTCTGAAAGGTCTGTTGCTATTCTTGATGAACTTTATAAAGAAGACAGGTTCAGTATGGCCGTGCTCGGTGAGAGACTTATTGTCAACGACGCGCCATTTGCAGAGAAAAGTATTCATGTGAACGGCTTTATGACAAAATTTCGAAGGAAGGGGATAGAAAAGATCTCCATAGCCAAAGGTGTTACGCCGGAAGAGTTGAGGGATTTCATTTCTGAAATGGCCCTTTCCGATAAAATCACGGGCACATATCCTCATATAGCCTCGGGGATAGTAGAGGTGAATCTGAAGGCCGAAGGCTATGACCTCTCTTCAGTAATGGAAGAGAACCGCGGAAAGGTCAAAGAGATATTCCAGGGGATGTCGAGATTCAAGACCCTTGACATGGTAGGTCTTGAAAATGTGGTGATAAGTTTCATATCAACGCTTAAACAGGAGACAAATATTCTCCGGGTCATAAGTCCTGTGAAGTCTCACAGTGAATACACCTTCACTCATGCCACAAATGTTGCCGTGCTTTCCATATTCCAGGCAGAATCTCTTGGCCTGAAGGGTGAAGTGCTTCACAATATCTGCCTCTCGGGACTATTGCACGATGTCGGAAAGATGTTTATATCCACTGAAGTGCTGGACAAGCAGGGAAAACTTGATGAAAAAGAATGGGATGAGATGAAAAAACACCCTGCCTATGGAGCGTTGCACCTGACGAAATTGCCGGATGTGCCGAAACTTGCCGTAATAGCTGCCTATGAGCACCATATGAAGTTCGATGGAAACGGGCTATCCTCAGACAAAAAAAAGGGGCAATAAACAACATATGATAAGCCAGATTATCGCAATATCGGATTTTTTCGACGCCCTCAGGACAGAAAGGCCTTACAGAAAGGCGCTTGAAGTCCCTGTAATAACCGGCTTGCTCAAAGAGGGGTCGGGCAAGGATTTCAATCCGGTCCTTCTCGATAATTTCCTGTCTGCGTTGGGAAAAAAGCGTGCGGACGGGAGATAAATATTTAGTAATCAGCTATCAGCGTTCAGCCCTCAGCGGTCAGCTATCAGGAAGAAAAGCGACCAAAAGATTGCTTCGCAGATTCCGCTTTTCGCTGACAGCTAATTGCTGACGGCTGAACGCTGACAATATTTCTTCCCCTCATTCAACCCCTGCCGCAGCCGCAAAAGTGCTGAGCGATCCAGAAGCCGCTGGCGGCTAATCTGTCACGGTCCGGTCTGAAAGACCCACACCTTGTCGGCTTTCATTGCATTGCCATAAGAGGTCCTTCACCCCTGTTGTGACCCTCGCAAGAAATTGGGTGTTGGCCGCAAGCGCCGCTGTTGGTGTAAAGGTCGCTGTTAAGCCGTCAGCAGACAGGGCCACTATTCCTTCTACAGGCTTAGCCGTTCTCCTGCTGTCACCGTAAAGGTTTTCGGTGATGATCGTTAAAGGGTCCATCGCCACGCTGAACGTCTGCGGAGATTATCTCGTCGGTCGCCACGCCTGTGGCAAAATCAGCAGGGTCTGTGGAAACCACTGTGGGAGACAGTGTCGTACCTGTTGTAAAGCTCCAGAATTTGTCAGCTGCCAATGCCTTGCCATTAAGGTCTTTGACTTCGGTTGTGAGCGTGGCAGTAAATGTAGTGTTGGCTGCGAGATCACTTGTTGGTGTAAAGATCGCTGTTAAGCCGTCGGCAGAAAGGGCCACTGTCTCCTGTTACAGGCGTTAAATCAGGTCCCTGTCACCGTAAAGGTTGTTGTGGTGATCGTTGAGGCGTCCATCGCATTGCTGAAGGTTGCGGTGATGTTCGAGTCGATCGCCACACCTGTGGCAAGATCAGCAGGGACTGTAGAACTCACTGTGGGTCGCTCAGAGTCCCCTCCTGAGCTGCTGGACCCGCCGCATCCTGCCATAAGAACGGCCAGGAGCAATACAATAAACCACATTCTGGAATATCCTTTGCAAGCGCCTGAGTGCGTCTCCTCCCTGAGAAGATTCAAACCTGACAAGCCATTAGTTGCAACCCTCATATTGTTCTTCATTTCTGCCTCCTGTTTTTATATCTGCAGTCGTACTATTATCCTGGTTAATCTGTTACAAGACCGTTGTAAAGATCCACACCTTGTCGGACTGCCATTGCATTGCCATTAATGTCCGTGACCCCGGTTGTAATCCTCGCGGTATATGTGGTGCTGGCTGCAAGCACCCCTGTTGGTGTAAAGGTCGCAGTTTAGCTGTCGGCATTATAGGGTCACTGTCCCTGACTACAGTCAGTTGCGCCGGCTGTCACCGTAAAGGTTGTTGCTGGTTGATCGTTGAAGGGTCCATCGCCTGTGCTGAAGGTCGCGGTGATTACGGCGGTGGTAGCCACGCCTGTGGCGCCGTCAGCAGGGACTGTGGAAACCACTGTGGGAGCCGATCCCGTACCTGTTGTAAAGGTCCAGACTTTGTCAGCTGCCAAGGCATTGCCATTAACGTCCTTGGCCCCGGTTGTAATCGTGGCAGTGTATAGTGTGTCGGCTGTGAGATCGGCGTCTGGCGTGAAGGTAGCTGTCAGGCCGTTGGCAGAAAGGGCCACTGTCCCTGTTACAGCAGTTGCGCCGGTTGTCACTGTAAAGGTTGTTGTAGTGATCGTTGCAGGGTCCATCGCCGTGCTGAAGGTTGCGGTGATTGTCGTGTCAATCGCCACACCTGTGGCCCCGGCAGCAGGGACTGTTGAACTCACTGTGGGCCCTGTCGTCCCGCCACCTCCCAACGTTGCGTTGGTTCCGTTGCATCCTGCCATAAGAACGACCAGGAGCATTACAATAAGCCACATTCTGGAATATCCTTTGCAAGTGCCTGCATGCGTCTCCGGCCTGAGAAGATTTAAACCTGACAAGCCCTTAGTCACAAACCTCATATTGTCCTTCATCTCTGCCTCCTGTTTTTATATCTGCAGTCGTACTATTGAACCAATAAAGATAAGCCGTAGGAATGCATGCAGTAAATTTACCAGTATTATAACCAAATGTAAACACTTTTTCCGACGACTCGCCTTTGAAAGACGGTCAGGGAGATGGACGCGGACAAATGGGAAGCACCGCTGAGGACGCAGAATGAAAAGCAGGCATTCTAGGAATCATATTCTCAGCTGAACTTCAGAAGTCTTTGCGGTGAATCTATCTTCCTTAGTTACTGCAAATTTGTCCTGTCATTTGCCGGCCTCTATCTCCGACATCTTTTGTTGCAGCTGCATTGTTTTGTCCTGCAGCTGCATCATCTCTTCTGCCGAGGCATTGCCGGCTTCCATGATACGGGACATCTCCCTTGTCTGCTCAGACATGTCCTTCATCAGTCCGGAAATCCGCTTCATCTTGTCGATCTGGTTCTCCTGCAGAATCAGCGACATTTTACCCATAACCTGCGACATTATGTTCGTCATCAGCATCAGCCTGTGCACTACTGACCCGTGCTCCAGATGTTCCATCATCATGCCCTGCTGCGTTGAGTCCATCTGGGCATTATCTGCCCCGGCAGCAAACGAGTACGAACCGGCAAAAAGAGAAACAGATATGCACAGTCCTATTAATAATGTCCTTTTCATTGTACGCCTCCAATCTTTTTATTTGATCTTCACCAAACTTTTTTCAAATACCTTTTGCTGACCTCTAGCCTCCCTAAGTTTATCTTAGCTCAGTCCGGTCATTTTTCAAGGACATGGACCTGTAATGTCTCCGCAACTGTTCATTCGCAACAAACCCGCTGATGCGCTGTTTCAGCAAATCTGTCCCGGTCCGCGATCTCGCAAATCTGACCATCTCTCATCTCGAACAGTCGTGTCGCCTGCCCGGCCAGGTCCTGGTTGTGGGTGACCATGACGATAGTAAGTCCGGCGCTGCGGTTCAGTTCTTTCAAGACCTGGACAATTTCTATAGATCTCTTCGTATCAAGGTTCCCTGTGGGTTCATCTGCCAGCAGTATTTCAGGCCTGTTCACCATCGCCCTGGCTATCGCGACCCGCTGCATCTCGCCGCCCGAGATCTGGCCCGGAAGGTGGTCCTTCCGGTGTTCCATCCCAAGGAGTTTCAGAAGGTTGATTGCTTCATTCTCCATGCCGGGCTTGCGGTAAAATGTCAGCGGCAGCAGCACATTTTCCAGGACAGTCAGGGTGGGGATCAGATAGAAATTCTGGAAGATATAACCGAAGGTCTCCCTCCTGATCTTTGTGAGTTCACGTTCAGAAAGGTGTTTTGCATTGCCGAAGATCGGGCGTTCTCCGAGATAAAGTTCACCGGACGTTGGATTATCGAGGCAGCCCATAAGATTGATCAGAGTTGTCTTGCCGGACCCGGACGGACCGATGAGCGAGACAAAGTCCCCTTTGTTGATCTGGAGTGAAACGTTATTTACCGAGGTCACTTCCTCGATTCCCCGGGAATAGACCTTTGTCAGGTTTTTTGTTTCTATCGATATAATCTTCTGGTTCATCTGCCTACGTCTCCCCTGATCGCCTCAAGAGGCCTGATCCTTCCGGCCTTCCAGGCCGGATAAATGCCGCTGAGAAGACCTATACACAGGATTGCTGCCAGCGTCATCAGCACGAGCTTCAGATCTATGAGCACAAGCCCGCCGCTTGGGGCATAGGGCAGGACACTGCGCATCACGATGTCCGTTACCCTTGAGAGTATCAGTGCCAGGATTATCCCGAGGATTCCGCCTGCTGGTGCAGAGGATCAGGGTCTCGATCCAGATCAGCTTGAATATGTCCCAGGGCATGGCGCCGATCGTCTTTAGAATTCCTATCTCCTGGATCCTTTCCCATACCGACGTCAGGATCGTGTTTATTACGCCTACCATCGCGATCAGAACAGCTATGATGGCTATCGAGAGGACCATCACCTTTGCGGTGGAAATCAGCTTCATGATCGTCTGTTTCACCTGTGCCAGGCTCACGATCTGGACATCCGGGAGCTGATACAGCTTTTCCTCAAGGCGTGTGCTGTCAACATCCTTTTTTATCTTGACGCCTATCGTGGTCAATTCATCGGGCTTGTTAAAGATCTTCTGCAGCGTCTTTAGAGGCACAAAGGTGGTCCCGTCATCCTGAGTGCCGGTCCTGTTCAGTATGCCGACCACCTTGAACTGGACGTTCTTTTCAGGCATGAGGATCATGTCGCCCACCTCACGCTGTTCAAGTTCTGCTGCCTCATAACCCATCACAGCCTCATAGGCGTTTTCATCCGTAAACCAGCCGCCCTGCCTGAATTTAAGAAAGGTCTTCATTTCGCTGAAGCTCTTGGGTTCAACACCGAAGTATCCGGCTATCCCGCCGCTCTCTCCCTTGTTCGGATCAAAGACAGCCGACATAAGCATCGGGGCAATCTTCTCCACTTCCGGCTCTTTGACGATGTCTTCGCAGATGGACTGCTTCATATACTTCAGCCCTGTCCCTCCCTTCAGCATCATAGTGGCGGCCTCATACGGGCATCCTTTGGCCATGATCATCATCTGAAAGCCCATATTGTCTATGTCCTTATTGAGCGCGGTTTCATAACCCTGGTTGAAACCGAGGAGGCTCACAAGCACCCATGAGGAAAGGGCTATGCCGATGACGGTCAAGAGGCTCCGCAGCCTTTTGCGCAGCAGGTTTTTATAGGCTATCTGAAATGTTGTGATCATTTTTGTGGACCTCCGGGATGAGATGCAGGCTGAGCCGAATAGACAAACTCGTCCATAAGAATAAGGTTCTTTTTCATGGCCCTGAGGGCGGACCTGAAATCAGCTTCAGCCTCCGGTGCGGGATTTTTTATCGCATCCACCTTGCCGGAGGCCTTTCCTGAAATAACGTCATAATGGTCGAAATCCTTGAGTGTCAGACCGATAAACTGTTTGCCGAACTTTGGGTCCCGCAAGGCCTTTGCATACTGGCTCGTCATTTTCTGTATATAGAAGGCCTTTATCCGGCCTTCGAGATCAAGCACTGCAAAGACCTGGATGCCCCCGAACTGGCCTTTCTGGTTTACACCGTGTATGTAACCGATCTTCTTTTTGTTGGTATATATTTCGTAGATTGTATAGGGCACATCGATAGTTTCATAAATGCCGTGGAATTTGTCGCCGAGTCTTGTTTCGATCCTTGCGAGGAGCTTTTCCCCGCCCTTCTGTACGATCGAGGTGTAGATTGTCTTATACCCGGTTGATTCAGGGAAGAGCCTTGCCACGTCACGGTCAGGGTCATTCAGATCGCAACCCACCGCAGCCCAGACTGTTCCGTATGCTGCCAGTAAAAGAAGAAAAATCAGAGAAGCGATCCAATTCCTGTAGGGGCGGTCCGGCGGATCGCCCTTTTCTGGTGTGATATGGATTGCGATTTCATAGCGGCATGTAATAGTAGAGTTGCAGCAGCACCCTGTTGTCATCAGCATTGTGATCGTAGGTATACCCCAGCCGGACCGTCAGATCAGAGGTTGCCTGGCTTGAAAGACAGAGGGACAGTTGATAGTTCTCTTCTTCCCCGAATTTCCAGTAGGTCGGCTGGGCCTCTATCTTCAGCCGTCCCTCAGGGTCGAGATTCACGCCGAAGCGGTAAAACAATGCATACGTATCACTCGCCAAGCCACTTCCCTGCGAGCAGATCAAAGCGGTGTTCAAGGTTGTCCCTGAGAATGGTCAGATCAGCTGCCGCAAGAGCTCATCCGTCGCGGTTCCGGGTCCCTCAGCTCGTAACCCATAGTATCCAGTGTGCTGCCGTAGCCCAGGGAAAAACCAGCGTTAAAATTGTCCTGACTCTGCACGCCATAGGAGACCCTGGCAGCTGTCATATAATTGCCCTTCATATAAACCGGCATACCAGTGCCTGTTGTGACACTGGCTGAAATGTCTCCCCAGGAGAAATCTTTGTAGAGCCCGGCGCCCCAGTCGCGGTCATATCCGAAACCTTGAATGGCGAGGGTCCGCAGCAGCAGGCCGTGGCTGTCGAAATAGGACGAAAGCCCGAAAGCAGGACGGTTATGCCCGACCCAGACATAAGGCCCCGGGGTCTTCACTTTAAGATAGGCATTGTATATCTGCGGCTCCAGTTTCTTGTCCTCTCCATCTACGGTCACGGCCAGACGGCCCTGAACAGCCAGGGTTGCCACATCGCCGGACTCGCCTGAAAAGCGCTTTATATAGTCGAACCCTATACTCGGCTTCTGCATCTCTGCATCAGGGTTCATCGAGTAATAGATCGGCTTTTTGATCTCTGAAGAATAACCGAAAACCCCCTGCGCCTCGAAATAGAGCAGGTGGTCCGCGGCCTGCGCCATGCCGGCCAGACATAAAAGAGACAGACAGATGAGCAGAGTCTCTAGACATCGAAGTTGTATCTGCCCCTGAAAATGACCTTTCCTTCTTTTAAGAGGGTCAGCCTTATTTCCCAGTCTCCGGGCATTACAATATTTATCGGCAGGAGATAGTCACCCTTGTTGGAAAGGGTAAAAGGCCGGTCTCCTGTTTCATGCGCCCCTCTCATTGAAGGCATGCCTGCATCAGCCTTGACCTCCAGGGAGGTGTCTTTTTTCCCTTCCTTCGTAAAAACCTGGACCTTCATAATCACTGTGCCCAGCTTGGGCTTCTTGTCGAAGCCGTATATGATATAGCGGTCGCTTCCGATCGCGACCTTCTTGCCGGGCTCAGGCATTGGGGGATAAACCGGAGCTTGTTCGCTCCCTGGACCTTTGACACCTGCAGATTTATGCCCCTGATGTTCCTCACCATAGAGGGACAATGGCAGAACTGAAATAACGAACAAAAAAATAATGAAAAAGAAATAATTTTATTATGAGACATTATGTCCTCCTTGATTGACAGTAGCATATAAAAAAGTCTATATAAATATCGGATTAGTGTCAAGTTATAATTATTATGTAATGTAAACTTATAACGCAATAAAGCAACTGTGCGACAGGTCAGTTCAGAGGCGTTTACCTTTCAGCTCGGCTCAAATTTGTTGGTCTTTCCTGTCCCTATACGCATTATTTCTCCGGCCCATCAGCCGGGCTTTGGCTGTCTTCATCAGCAGGAATCAGGGCATGGCCGCTCTGGGGAGAAGATCTTCTCCTGCATCCAGAAGTTCTATCTCGAATATGAGTGCGCTATTGGGCGGGATACGGCCGAACGGCCGTTCAGCATAGGCAAGTTCTGTCGGGACAAAGATCTTCCACTTCGACCCCACCTTCATGAGCTGCAACGCCTCTGTCCAGCCACGCATCATGCCATCGGCATGGATGATCATGGGCTCGCCGTGGCTGTATGAGCTGTCAAACTCAGTGCCGTTAATAAGTGTGCCGCGATAGTGGACCTTCACCATGTCAGTCGCCTTTGGTATCGGACCGCTCCCTTCGAGCAATACCATGTACTGCAGGCCGCTCGGCAGGGTCTTTACTCCTTCCTTTGTCTTGTTCGCCTCAAGGAAAGCCTTCCCTTCCTCCAGGTTCTTGGCCACGCGCTTCTGTTGACGCAGTTGTTGGGCTACTGTCACCTTTCGTCTCAGGTCCTTGAGCGCGTCGCGAATCTCCTCTGCGGAGAGAGCCGGCTTCCTGCCTTCGAGAGCGTCCCGCGCTGCAGAGAGAAGGACATCAATGTCCACCTCAATCTCCTGCCTCTTCACGCTGGCGCCGAACTCATACCCAAGGCTGTAGCTTTCCCTGAACTTCACATTATCAGGCTGTTGCTGCTCATCGGCCCGGCATACTGAAAACAGCAGGAATATGCTAAGGATAATAATCGAAATTCGACCATCCGGTCCCTCCATGTATTTGTTATTTGCTTTTTGTGGGGAGAGGGCCGGACGGCCCTCTCCTTACTTGTACTGCAATATAAACTACTTTACAACTTTATATGGCCGCATCATATCATTGTCTTCGTGGTCTACGATATGGCAGTGCCAGACATAACCAGGCCCAGCCGTCGGATCAAAGGGGAAGAAATTGAGGCCCTTGAGCGACGTATTATGGAACACCGGTATGTCCGTCGGAGTAAACCGCACCAGCATTCTCGTCACCTGGCCAGGCATTGTCCTTACCGTGTCCTGCCAGCCGACCTCTTCAGGAGCAGGAGGTGTGGCAACGCCCGACAGATAAGGAGCGATGCTCGGGTTGCCTCCTATAATAGCCGGATTGCCGAAGGCTGCGAGAAAGGCCTCGTCTCTGACAACAGTATTATAGGGCAGCGGCGGGCCCCAGCCAGGGCATAAGACGCCGCCTGTACAGAGGGGACTATATGCCGTATCAGCCGGAAACGCGGCTTCCCAGGCTGCATTATATCCAAGCACCGGGTCGGTATTAAAGTTCTCGCGGTTCAGCAGCTGGAACTGTACAAGATGCGTGTGCATAGGATGCGCGTCCATTGTCAGGTTGACGATCTCCCAGAGCTCAATAGAGCCCTGCCGGGGCTTCTCGCTGATGCCGTCTTTCGGGAACAGCGCATTAATGCTGGGTGACAGCGTCCCCATAAACTGGGTGTTGTTGACAAAGACGACTGCAGGCCCTCCGGCACCCTGGATACTCTTTCAGGGTCATGCGTCTGACCTTGTCGATTACTACACCAGGAGCAATATTCCCTGCCCCGTCAGTCAGTTTCACCATAGGCTTCGGACGCGTGCATTGGCCGGCGACAGCAGGATTGCAGCTCGTGTCAGGCGTCGTTACTGCCGCGGCCACCACAAACCGCATTATCTGTGCCATCTGCGGCTGGTCAGCAGGGCACAGTGCCCCGGAGCACACGCGCGGGTCTACATACGGCACAGGAGAAAGTCCTGCAGGGAAGGGAACTTGCGCATTGTTCGTCACTGTAACAGTCTGTCCCTGCAAAGGCCGTGAAATCAACGATAACGTCGCGCCGCTGACCAGGCATCATAAACACTCTGTTGTCCAGCACAGGCGCATCGAGGTAGTTGTCGTCTGTCGCGATCACGTACGTAGGGGCTGTCCCAAATTTCAGATTGTACGCGCGGGCGTTAGATCCATCCAGAAGACGGAAGCGGTAACGCTTCGGCTCCACATTCAGATAGGGCCAGGGCGCTCCGTTCACAACAACCACGTCTCCGACAAACTCAGGGATCCAGAAGGGATGGATGAGCGGGTTCGGCGGTGTCCCGTTAAGGTTGCTCGTTGCTGCGTCAGCGCCGCTGCCGTCAGGGAAAAAGAGCTGGCCGGTTGTGTCGAACTGGCGGTCCTGTATCGCCATCTCGATCTCCTGGGCGCCGGACGGAAGATTTGCGGGCTCAGTCTGCAGGGTCACGAAGCAGATAGAAGGCCTCCAGACCGCTGTAAACATTAGTGCGCGTCATACCCATAGCATGGTCGTGGAACCATAAGGTCCCGGGTTCCTGAGTGTTAGGGTAGAGGTTGACCTGTGTGCCGGGACCTGCGTTATAAAAGCTGTTGTACCTCATACCTTTTAACCCATTCGGCGTGAACCAGCCAAGCGGACCACCGTCAGCGCCGTGACGGCACCTCACCGCCGTGCAGATGGACGACCGCAGGCGGCAGGACCAACGTACGGGGTCATGCAGGCTGCGGCCAATGGCGGGACACCAGGGATTATCGTACAGCCGTTAGCAGCAGAAGTCCCGAGCGGGTCAGCCACATCCACAGTCTGGTCCACTGTGATAAGCCCCTGGACCAGACCAGGCCCGGTGGGGTTCAGGGAGTTGAAGCTCGGCAGGGTGTTGACGTATTTCACCTGGGTAGGTTTGAACCTTTCGGCATCGAGCGTGACCGCAGGCCAGTTCGCCGGGCCAAGCAGCGCTCCTGTGAGCGTGTTCCTTGTCTCGTAGGCCCAAACCCTGGTCGGCCCGAAGGTGACTGTGGCGCCTGCACCCAAGGCCGCGCAAGGGAATGTGCCCTGGGGCAGCACCACCTGGTCGATCTCCTTCATCGTCACTGTCAGAAACGGATTTGCAGCGGCATTTACCCTGGGAATGGGGCCGGCAGGCCCGAAGACCGGCATCGGCACTGCCCACTGCGGTACACATGCCCCGGCAGGGCTGTCTGAGTGACCAGAGAGCTCGCATTCGCGCTGCCGGCAGTCCAAACAAGCAGACCGGCAACTAAAATAAGACATAAATGTAATAGCTTGCTTTTCATCTTCTCCTCCTAATAGAGTTAGTCCTCGTAATAATTGACCAGTGGTCAATCTTTCCAGTCTATTCCGATGTTTCATCTCTCAAGTCATAGAGCTGAAAACACCGACGCGCCTGCAAAATATAGGAACATGTGAATTCTTTATATGGCTGATAGTTCAGCAGTCGCTCACTGGGTCTCTGCCTGGCAATCCTTGTCTGGCTTGCAGTGTCCCTCGGTCACACTCTATCTACCTACCTTTCACCTCCTTTGGCTCATTTTCCAGTCAGCAGTCAATTGCTGAATACCTTTGATTTCAACCGCGGCCTTGAAATCTTTAATCAGGTTACATTGCAAGTGCTGCGGCATGTAGGACATTGACCTACAAGATAAATCGGATAATCCTACGTAAAAGCCGGAGTGACCCCTATTCCTTTACCGCCTGTTCGGGGATAGAATTATAAGCAATCATGGAACGATCTATTCACCTTTCAATGTGCTATGCTCACATTTCACGACTGTTGCCGACGGAAAGCGGCACGATTTGCATTTGGCAAAGGAAGAGCTGTCGCGTGTGCGACACAGAGTAATAAGAACATCAAACAAACAAAAGGAGGTGTCAGAGACAATTTGAATGTGCTATTGACAAGTCTGGACGTTGAAACGGTATTGGCAGAAATAAGCTTAGCCGGACTATTTGAAAGTCCGGCACAAGGAGGAAGAAAATGAAGAAGCGAAGTTCAATATTTAGGTGGCTGATAATGCTGACGGTCGCACTTTGCTGGTGCGCCGGTCAGGCCTCAGCCTGGGAAAACGCGTACCAGCAGAAGAGGGACAAGGCCATGCAGCATCTTCAGGATGCAGATAGATGCACGACAGGCAGCGGACCCGACCTTCTCGCCTGTTGAGCCGAAATATGTGATGCCGTCTCAGCGGAGTCGAATCTGGCGGTGCCTACAGGGCCGATAGGGTTTAACCCTGCTGGTAAATTACAATCTGCCCAACTTTGCCTACAGCCCGAACATCAGGAAGTTCGTTAACGGGCTGCCCGGTCTGGGTGCAGCGGGATGCACACTGGTACGAGTCAGTCCCTCGCTGGGCACGATGGCACGTGTAATCAAAACAATCTCGGACAGTACATCCCCGTGGCCGTTCCCGGACACGACAACCTACCCGGGGTCCGACTATTACGAGCTGACAGTAAAACAGTACAATCTGCAATTGCACTCAGACCTGCCTGCCTCGGGCACCACGCTCCGCGGCTACCGCGCAGTCCAATACAGCGGACCCCGCGATCGCTAATGTGAATCAGTACCTGGGGCCGCTGATCCTCGCCAAGAGCTATGACCCGACCAAGCCTGCAGGGGCTGACGGGAAACGGGAAGCCGGTTCGCATCAAGTTCACCAACCTGCTTGGTCTTTCCAACACCCCCCAGGGCAAGCTCGCCCTGCCTGTTGACATCCTCACCATGGGTGCAGGCATGGGGCCGATTACAGGACAAAACTACACAGAAAACCGTGTCACCATCCATCTCCACGGCGGCAACTACCCCGTGGATCAGCGACGGCACGCCCCATCAGTGGATAACCCCGGCCGGGGACCCGACTGTTTACCAGAAGGGCGCGAGTTTCCAGAACGTGCCCGACATGGTAACGGACGGCACATCCCCTTGCGCTGCAAAAGGCAATCCTGCAGCCTGTTTCACTCCGGGCCTCGGAGATGGGACCGGAACGTTACTATTATACAAATCAGCAGAGCGCCAGGCTTATGTTCTACCACGACCACGCCTATGGAATCACCCGTCTGAACGTCTACGACGGGCGTGGCAGCCGGCTATCTGCTGATAGACCAGGCCGAGGAAGACATGATCAATCGGCACCAATGTCTCCGGCGCCTTCACAACACCAAAGGCGGTCCTGCCTAATCTGGGAGGCATTTACACGTATGGAATCCCTCTGGTAATCCAGGACAGGGCCTTCGTCAACGATGCCACCACCCCGCCCGGGCCCAGGATTCCCAGCTTCGGCGACTCCAGTGCCCCTGACCTTGACGGTGGACCCTCTCTGGGCGACGTATGTCGGGACTCGGAGGCGGAAACCTCTGGTTCCCGCACGAATACATGCCGAACGAGAACATTTTTGACCCCTCAGGCGCGCTCGCCATGGGGCAGGTGGGACTATGCCCCCTGGCTGAACCCGCCGCTGATACCCAAGAATTTCATTCTGCCAAGCCCCACGCAGATACCTGAAACCTTCGTGGATACGATGATGGTCAACGGCACCCCATTCCCGTACGTTACAGCTGCCGCCGACTGCTGTCCGCTTCCGCATCCTGAACGCCTGCAACGACCGCTCGATCAACCTGCAGGTCTACAAGGCAGACCCCCTGCGTGTTAACGTTACAAACGGAGGGACCGGTTATTCCGCAACTCCTGTTGTCACTATCGTAGGCGGCACCGGGACCTATACTTCAGCAACAGCAACTGTTGTTGGCGGTGTTATCACAGGGATCACTGTTGCAGGCGCGGCGAATTACGATCCTGCTGTCGTCCCTACAGTGATCCATCACAGATGCCACCGGCATAAACGCTGCCGCTGTTGCCTTTCGTTGGAACTGAAGTCGTTCTGGTCCCGGCGGCCCCAACCCCGGGTTTCCCGGCGACCTGGCCGAAGGACGGAAGAGACGGCGGTGTGCCTGATCCGGCTACTGCAGGCCCGCCGTGGATCCAGATCGGCAATGAAGGCGGACTGCTGCCGCAGGTAGCAGTAATCCCGCAGCAACCGGTGGATTTTGAATATAGCCGCCGCGTGCCTAACATGTTGAAGCGTCACCGAGTCAGTCGCTCATGATGATGCCGGCAACACGGGCCGACGTAATCCTCGACTTGTCCGGCTACAAGACCGGCGATACGCTGATTATGTACAACGACGCTCCGGCGCCAATGCCGTTGTTCGACCCCCGCAACGACCAATCCACGGACTATCCTGATCAGACGGCAGTAGGCGGCGCGCCTTCGACACCTGCTGGCTTTGGTCCAAACACCCGGACGATCATGCAGATACGGATCGGGACAGGAGGAACTCCTGGCGTGCCTTTCGACCTGGCCTCTTTGCAGGCTGCCCTGCCGCAGGCCTACGGGGCAACGCAGGACCCGCCCATAGTGCCGGAATCGGCTTATAACGCTGCCTTTGGCACAACCAACGCCGATACCTATGTCCGGACTGTTGACCAGTCCATTAATTTGACCGGCACAACCCAGCCTGTTGCAATTGTTATGGCTGCGCTGCCTGGCGCCGGCTATACTGTCGCGCCTAATGTTACATTCCTTGGCGGCGGCGGCACAGGGGCCGCTGCCACGGCAGGACTTAACGGAGTTAACAGCTGTCACAGTGACAGCCACAGGCACAGGTTACACAAGTGCGCCTGCTGTTGCGATTGCACCGCCACCTGCCGGAGTGACCGCCACAGCAGTGGCAAGCATATCAGCCGGCGGCGTTACCGGCATCGCTATTACCAACCCGGGTTCAGGTTATGCTGCCAATCCTGTTGTTACGATAACCGGCGGCGGCGGCACAGGGGCTGCTGCAGCATCGGCAGTGACGATAGGCGGAGTTGGCGCCATCACGCTCACAAGTGGAGGCTCCGGTTACACTACTGCACCGCAGGTCTTCCTGACCGGCGGCAACGGCAACGGCGCGCAGGCAGTTGCAATGCTCGCATGGTTCTCTGCCGATCGGCATGAAGAACATCACTGAAGGTTTCGAACCCTTTTACGGCCGGATGTGGGTGCAGTTAGGCACTACCCCTGTCCCGCTTGACCCGACAGCGCCGACCCCGCAGGTGCCCGGCATAGCGCAGTACATTGACCCGCCGTCCGACTATTGGGACCACGGCAAAGTCTACATCTTCCGCGTATCGCACCTCGGCGTGGACAGCCATATCGTTCATTTCCACCTGGCCAACCTGCAGGTGGTCAACCGCGTTGACTGGACCAACACGTACATGCCGCCTGATGCCAACGAACTGGGCTGGAAGGAAAGCATTCGGACGAACCCCTTTACAGACCTCATCCTGGCGGTGAAGCCGCAGGACCAGGTGCTGCCGTTTAAGCTGCCGCGCAGCGTCCGGCTATTGGACGTCACAACGCCGCTTGGTTCCACAGCCAACTACTTGCAGCCGGCTGTAGTACCGGCACCCCGGTTCCTGCCGGTATCTCCAACGTGATGACCGACTTCGGCTTTGAATACGTGTGGCACTGCCACCTCCTGGGCCACGAAGAGGGCGATATGATGCGGCCGATAGTGTTTAATGTTCCGCTGCCGGTTGCGCCCACGGGCCTTACTGCCGCAGTGTCTTTCCCAACGCCGGCAACGGCGAGTGTGCTGCTGTCGTGGCTCAGCAACGATCCCAACACTTCAGGCTTCCAGATCCAAAGGTCTACGAATTCCAACTTTACAGGCCGGACTTACTTGTTTTCGGTGTCAAGGCCAGCGCGATAAAGACGTACACCGACAACACCGTAGCGCTGAACACGCGGTACTACTACCGGGTCCGGGCATTACAACTCGGCTGCCAATTCCGCATGGAGCAACGTGGTGAACGTCAGCACAATCGCGCCTCCGTCAGGTTTTGCGGCAGTAGTGACGACGGGCGCAACAACCGATTCGGTGAAGTTGACCTGGACCGCAAGCGCACCGATCACCAATTTCACGCTCCAGCGGGCGAGAGATATCAACTTCGTCACGTCACTGACATACCTCTACGATTGCAGGGACTGCAAGAACGGTCACACAGAACGTGACAAAGGCGTCAGGACTTACTACTACCGTATTAGGACAAACGTCAGCGGGCAAGGGTCCTCGCCTTGGACGGCGCCTCTTAAGGTGATAGCGCCTTAGTTGTTTGATAGTGAGCTCTAAGACATAGCTGTTAGTCAGTTGGTTTTTTGAGGAGGGCGGAATAACTTCCGCCCTCCTCTTTTCTTTCCCCGGATATCTGAATATAATAGTCGGGTATAATCGTTAATATAATTACGTGAATTTCACCGAGGAGGGCCTATGATAAACGAATGGAGGAAAAGGACGGCAGCATTGGCAGTCGGGCTGCTGGTAGTATACGCGGGTTTTACTGCGGAGGTTGCGACTGCCCAAACATCTGATGCTGCGACCGGCTCTGCAGAGACGCCGGTCCTCAAGACGCAGATAGACAAGCAAAGTTATGCCATCGGCGTCGAGACAGGGAGAAACTTCAAGCGGCAGGGATTCGATTTGAACACTGATATTGTGATAAAAGGAATAAAAGATGCGATGCAGGGTGACAAACTCCTGATGACTGACGAGGACCTTCTTTCCACCCTGAATATCTTTGCCGCCCAGCTGAAGGTCAAACAGTCCAATGCCAAGCTGACTGCAGCGCTGGACAACAAGAAAGAAGGGGAGGAGTTCCTTGCTGCCAACAAGTCTAAGGAAGGTGTGGTGACCCTGCCCAGCGGGCTCCAGTACAAGATCCTGAAGGCCGGTGACGGCAAGAAGCCGACAGATAACGATACAGTGGAGTGCAACTGGCGGGGGACCCTTGTTAATGGGACTGAATTCGAAAACACCTATCAGGCCGGCGAACCCGTGACCTTCAAGCTCAACAACCTCAGCATCATCAAAGGTTTGAGAGATGCCCTGAAACTCATGCCTGTGGCTCCAAGTGGCAGCTCTTCATCCCCTCCAATCTCGCCTACGGACAGCGCTCAACAGGCCAGCTACATCGGGCCGAACTCCACGCTTATCTTTGAGGTAGAGTTAATAGCGATCAAGTGATGCCTGGTTGACGGAACCAGGTGCGGCCCCCATTAAACATCAGGGAGGAAAGGTACCTCCCCTGATGTCTCTGCCGTTCCCCTCAGGCCGCTGATTTTGATCTTTGCCGGCTGTGATCGGGGCCTTGTAAAAGCAACAAAAAGTGTTAAGATGACAGTGATATGGAATCAACGATAAAGGCAGGCCCTTTTCTGTCCTTTTTCCATTGCCTCGGCAAAAGGACAATTAACGTCATAAACCATCTCGGCGCTGTGGCCATTTTTTTTGCGCTGGCCTTTCTGAAGATATTCAGGCCCAAACAGCTGCGGGAGATTATTCAGCAGGTCTTCTATATCGGCGCCAAATCATCGAATATTGTGATGCTCGTGGGGCTCTTCACCGGCATGGTCCTGGGTCTTCAGCTTTTCTATACCCTGAACAAATTCGGCTCTGAGGGGGTCCTCGGTTCTGTCGTGGCCCTCACGCTGATCAGGGAACTGGGGCCGGTACTCACTGCGATCATGATCACTGCCAGGGCAGGCTCTGCAATGACCGCAGAGATCGGGAACCTCCGCATATCCGAGCAGATAGACGCCCTCTATACCATGCGGATCGACCCCCAGCGCTATCTCATCAGCCCGCGGATAGCAGCCTCAATCATCAGTTTTCCCCTGCTTACGGCCTTCTTTGATCTTATAGGAATCCTCGGAGGATATATCACCGGAGTTCTCCTCCTTGGTGTGGATAAAGGCGCCTACTTTTATCGCATCCGTGCATACGTGGATATGGTTGACATCAGGGGTGGGTTCATAAAGTCACTCGTCTTTGCCGTGCTTGTGTCCACAATCTGTTGCTATCATGGATACTTCACGCACCTCCGTACTGACAGCTACGGCGCCAGGAGCGTCAGTCTCTCGACCACCTCGGCAGTCGTATTCGCCTGTGTAACGATCCTGATCTCAGACTATGTTGTTACGTCTTTTCTGATGTAGAGGGGCATGTGGAAACACCATTGATAGAATTTAGAGAAGTCACCAAGCGCTTTGGGGAAAAGACCATTCTTGACAAGGTTGACCTTTCTATTTATGAAAACCAGATTACGACGATTATCGGGAAGAGCGGCAGCGGCAAGAGCGTTCTGATTAAGCATATCATCGGCCTCCTCTCTCCTGACGAAGGGAGTATTCTCTTCAGGGGAAGGCCTGTTCATGAGATGAAGAAAAAGGAATGGGAAGGATACAGGAGCCAGATCAGCTATATGTTCCAGAATAACGCCCTCTTTGATTCCATGACCGTCTTTGAAAACATAGCCCTCCCGCTCAGACAGACGACAAGGCTCAAAAAGAAAGAGATCGAAAAGAAGGTGATGTCGCGGATCGAACAGATGGAACTCACGGATGCTGCCCAAAAGTACCCTGCAGAGCTCTCAGGCGGCATGCAGAAACGCGTGGCCCTGGCGCGGGCACTTGTAACAGATCCGACCATAGTGCTCTTTGACGAACCAACGACCAGCCAGGACCCTGTCAGAAGAAATGTGATCCTGAGCATGATCGCCCATTACAGGAAACAGTTCGGGTTCACCGCCATCCTCATCAGCCATGACATTCCCGATGTCTTCTTCATCTCCGACCGGATACTCCTCCTCTGGGAAGGAAAGATCGCCTTCCACGGCAACTATGAGGAGTTGGCGAAGCTGGACCATCCCATGATCGATGAATTTCTCAGGAGCATCGATGGCCTCCGGGATGAGCTCACAGGGCTGCTCTCAAAGGGGGTGTTCAGGGCCAGGTATGCCCTGGTACTGGGCGGCGGCCGTGTCGATACTACAAGCACTGCCGTGCTCTTCAGCGTCCACTTTGACCGTCTGGCTGACCTGTTGGGGCCTCAGGGCGCCATAGAGGTCGTCAAGGCCTTCGGGGAATATGTGCATACCTATTTCGAGCCGTTGGGTGGCTTTTCAGCGCGCCACAGCAGGGGTGAGGTCCTGACAATGCTGCCGCACATAGGCATCGAAGAAGCCGGGCAATTAGTGGATGCCTTTGCTCAGGGGCTCCGGGAAAAGGCCCTTCCCGAGATCGAGTCACTGGCCCGGTGCAAGGTCGGCGCCGAGGCATCCTTTGACATATCTGTGACTGCAGGAATAACAGATTGCTGCACCACTGATAACATTGAAGAGATCATGGAAAAGGCTGAGACGAACCAGAAAGTAATCGCAACATGTCAGTGCGCCAAGGAGGGTAGTGCGAAATGAAAAAGTACTCAACAGAAACGGTTGTCGGCATATTTGTTGTCATCGGCCTGCTTTGCGTGGCATACATGACCGTTAAGCTCGGCAAGGTCTCCCTTTTCGGAGACGATTATTATCCACTCCATGCACGCTTTGCTTCAGTCTCGGGATTGCGGGTCGGCAACCCGGTCGAGATGGACGGCATAGAGGTCGGACGGGTGGAACACATGAGCATAGACCAGGACAAGCAGATGGCGGTGGTTGAATTGAAGATCAGTAAAGGCATCAAGATTTACGACGACGCCTGCGCATCAATAAAGACTGCCGGCCTGATCGGAGACAAGTACGTCAAGATCGATCGCGGGGGGAGCCGGCAACATCCTGAAGCCGGGAGGGACTATCACCGAGACCACCTCGCCCATTGATGTGGAGGACCTGATCAGTAAATATGCCTTCGGAGAAGTAAAGAAGGATGATAAAAAGGAGACTAAAGAGTAAAAACATTTTGAATGTTAAAGTTGCATTCAGGAAGTTTTTTCACACCTCCGAAATAATTGCATTTTTCGGGATAATAATTCAAAATTGTTCTTATGGAGGAAATTATGAAGAAACAGCTCGTCGGAATTACACTTATTCTTTGCCTGATCTTTCCGGTTTCGGCCTATGCAGGGGCCCCGCTTGAAACCGTGAAAGGCCATGTTGACAAGGTATTGGATGTGCTGCGCGACCCGTCTCTCAAAACCGAATCCGCCAGAAAGGTCAAGAAAGAGAAGATCCAGGCCATCGCGGAAAAGATGTTTGACTTCACCGAACTCTCAAAGAGGACCCTGGCACAGAACTGGAGCAAGTTCGACCCCGGGCAGCAGAAGGAGTTTATCGGTCTCTATACGACCCTCCTCAGGGATACCTACACTAATAAAATCATGGCGTACACCGATGAAAAGATAGTCTTTAACAACGAGGTTGAACTCACAAAAAATACCTTCGAGGTCCGGAGCACAGTCCAGAGAAACGCCGGGAATATTCCAATTTATTACAGAGTGATACTGAAGGACGGTTCGTGGAGGGTCTACGATGTAGTCATCGAAGGGGTAAGCCTCATCAATAACTATCGTTCTCAATTCAGAGAGATACTCGCAAACAAGCCGCCTGAATCATTACTCGAAACCCTGAGAAAAAAGGTGTCTAAATCCTGAGCTGGGCCGCCGGTGTCTTACAAAGGTGGCGCAGATAATAATTTTCTTTCGCACATCCCCACAATTCTTTGAACGCATTATTTGGGTTAAAGGAATGGAGCCACTGTCGCAGTCGGCGTTCTAAAATATCACGTTCTCGATAACGTCAGGCACTTGCTGCAGCTAAAGATCCGGAGCCGTCTGTTGATAACGGTCAGGAACTCCTTGCGGCTGGCGACCAGGAGACCGTTGCTGGTAACCATCCGGCCTTTGTTTCGGCTTACGGGCAGGAGTCTGCCGCCTGTGGCGGTCAGGGATCTGATGTTGTTGATAACCCGGCGCTGTTTTTTGCTGGCGGTTGTCATGCAGTTGTCGAGGCCGAAGATCCGGAACCTTCTGTCTGTAACGGTCAGGAATTCCCCTGCGGATGACGACCGGGAACATGTTTCTGATAGCGGTCAGGGACACGTTGATGCTTCGGGCCAATTCCCGGTGATCGGTGGCCCTCTGTGTGCGTGTCCCTCTCGATATGACTGTGACTCGACCGCTTTACATCATCCCTCCTCTCATGACGATACCAGTCATATTTGTGCCAGTGCCGGTCTCCGGGGGCCGGAACGTTCATGCCGGGCCCAGGAGGCGCCTCTGAATCAGAGGCAGCCGGCATGTCGAGTGAGGGTATTGCATTCAATGTCTCCTTCAGAGCATCGGGGATCGGAAATGGCGTGACCGGCGGTTGTCCGGCAGCGACATATGTCATATACCCTTCTGTAACGCCTTGCCTTCCCTTGACGGCAGGGTCGATATTCCTGATATCAACGTTCCCCTCCAGTACGCCAAGGAAGGTCACCCGCTCACCTTCCCGGTAACCTTCCCACATAGCAAAGACAGTCCCGCGCGGCGCTGCCACGGCCGTCGGCGAATGGACCTCAAGCTTGTTCCTTCCCGCCACAGCGTGGATCCTCCCATCGATCAGGTTCAGGATAGATCTTCCCCTGGAGTCTTCACTTCCGGCAACGTATTCCTCGATAGAAACCCTGGAGTTCTCGTCCACTGTGAGCATGCTATCATCAATGAACAGTACCTTCACCCTTGAGCCCGAGTCCGCTGCCACCATATCGTGCAGCAAAACCTTTTCATTCACTGAAGCGGCCACGGTTTTCGTGCGGTTGCGACGTGTAATAATGCCGGTCCCCCGAAGGCCCCGGATCTTGCCAACGGTCTCATCAGCGATGTTGCTTCATCCCGCTTATCAGATACACGCTGGGCCATTTGCACTGAATAAACAGCAGGCCGGCGGCGTGCTGAGGGCTCATTGCGCCAGCGATGTGATGCCAGAAATGACTGGCATGTCTCCGACCTTTACCGCCGCAAAAACCTATCTCTTTCAGACTGCGCAAATGAAGATAACGGAATGAGAATCAGCAGTGATATATATGTCAGGAATAATTTCATGCCCCACCTGTCTGTTTTATTCGCTCTTCTACTGAAATACCAGCAAAGAGATTTGGTAATTTCAATAGGAATTTTAGCATATGCCATAATGTATTTCCCAACGCCTATCAGCATAAATTTTGCATGCATATCCCGGGAATTGATTATTGCATTGGCATACTGTGGTCAGGTTGAATTAAAAGACTTTTAAGGCATTCATGCCCCTGCGCATAAATCGCATTGTTTGGGTTCAGCATTCCGTTGCCACATTTCGCCGAAAGACCTTATTCGGAAGGTTCGGTTATGAAAGACCGGGCGCCGGAAGATCGACGAACTTCATAGATCGCCACCGGATGCTCCCTGCCTCTGACTTTTTCTTTCCCAAGTCCGCGTATTTCGACCCCTGAAAAAAGGCCGCTCTCAATATCCGCCCTGATCTTCGAAAGCGTGTATTCGGATATAAGGATATGGGTATGGTATTTCCTGGTCAAGCCCTCGATCCTCGAGGCGAGATTGACATGGTCGCCGATAACGGTATAGTCCATCTGCCTTCCCTCTGCCCCGATATTGCCTACCAGGACATTGCCGGTATTCATGCCTATCCCGATATCGATTGGGAGTTGCCCTTCAGCCCTCCATCTATCGCTGGAGTTCCCCCAGCTTTTCGACCATTCGCATGGAGCACTTCACAGCCAGCACGGCGTGGTCCGGCTGCTCGATAGGCGCTCCCCAGCAGGCCATGATGCCGTCGCCGATAAATTTATTGATCGTGCCGTCGAACTCGAAGATGATTTTTACCATCTCGCTAAAGTATTCGTTCAGTCTCCTGACTACATCTTCAGGTCCCATCTTCTCCGACAGCGCGGTAAACCCCACGATATCGGCAAAGAGGATTGTCACCTCCTTTATGCCGCCGCCCGGCCTTGCAGTCTCGCGGATTATCGATGAGCACCTCAACGATCCTCGGAGAAACATACCTCGAAAATATTCGCCTGATTTCCCTGGCCCTTCTCTCCTCGAAAAGAAAGCGTATGAATGTCTGCCCGTTATATATTATCAACATATTCGCCAGGGGATAGGTGAGGTTTATCCAAACGCCCTTATATACGAGCGCTGCCACCCCTGTGCCTGCATAAAGAAACACGCAAAGCAGGGCCACCCCGAAGCCTGCCAGGGGCCTGAGCCGGGGAAGGACGAGACCCAACAGGACCCCGGTAAAGAGTATAGAGAGGAGTTCGATCAGCCCCGGACTTTTCTTCAGGAAGCCGGTACGCAAAATATTATCGGTTATTGAGGCATTTATGCTGACACCCGGCGCGTCGGGTGAAAAGGGTGTCATTTTCCGGTCATAGGTTGCGAAGGCTGAAGCTCCCACCATCACGATCTTTCCTTTGAAAAATTCCTCCGGCACCCTGCCGGCGAGCACGTCCGAGGCAGAGACCGAGGGAAACCCTTCCCTTCCCTCCTGATAGTTTATCAGGACCCTGCCTGAAAGGTCGGTCCGCAGAAAATGTCCGCCGATGTCGATGCCGGACCCGCCGAACAGCACCACTTCCTTCATGCCGACATTCAGGGCTGTCCTGGCAACCTGCAGGGCAAAATGAGGATAGCAGTCATCCACCAAACAGACATACATGACTCCCCATCTCATCACCCCGTCCAGGTCCGGGAAGTAGTTGACAGAGCCTAAAATAGCATAACGGGCCAATTCCGGCAGCGGTGGGACCGCCTTCACGGCCTTGAATGCCCACCTCCTCCATGCTATTCCCTTGACAGATTTGATCTTCATAAATGCCGAATCACTCACGAAATCAGGCGGCTCAATCCCTTTTCCTGTCTGGTCTCGGGGGATCACGAATGAGAGGGGCAGGACCACATTTCCGGCCTCCTTGATGGCCATGCTTAATTGCTGGTCTGATTCCTCACTTTCCCTTTCAGATAACATAATATCAAGACCGATCACCTTCGGTCCTCCTGAGGAAATCTTCCTGACCAATTGCGCCACTACGTCCCTTCTCCACGGCCAGCGGCCGATTTCAGCCAGACTCTTTTCATCGATATACACAATCGCAATGTCAGACGGCGGACCTGTCTTCCGGAGGGCTGACCGCAGTGCAAGTCTCAGGTCAAAGGTCTTTGCCTCGATCTTTTCACGAATGTATGCCGGGTCGTAAAACGTTAGCAGGAAAAAAAAGAAGGTAGAGAGTGCGGTTAGAACATAAAGATACGTGAAAGGGTGTTTCTTCATATGTTTTCCATCACGTCATACTGAAGTTGAATTCCAGAAAGCCGTCTTAATTGCGGCGAGTGTGCAAGCAGGGAGGCAGGGTCAAGTCTTGTTTGCATTGTGCCTATTAACTCTCCTACTTATTATGGGATAGTGTTACTTCTCGATACCCAGCTTTTTTATCTTCCGGTAGAGTGTAGCGAGGTCGACGTCAAGCTCCCCTGCCACCTCCTCCTTGTTCCAGCCGTGGGCCTGCAGCGCATCTTTTATGATCTTCTCTTCGTAATATTCAAGCTTTGCCTTCAGCGTCTGCACATCTTTTCCGCTCCGGGCTGTCTTCAGTCTGTCCGGCAGTTCAGCAACACCTATCTTGTCGCTGCCTGACAAAACAACCGCCCTCTCAATCACGTTCCGCAGCTCCCTTATATTGCCCGGCCAGGGATAGTTGAGCAGAATTTCCATTGCTTCATCGGTTATGCCGGCTGCCTTTTTGTTGTTCTCCTTGCTGTACTTCTCGACAAAGTGCCTGGCGAGGATATCGATGTCTTCTCTTCTCTCCCTCAGGGCCGGGATCTTCACCTCTATAACATTCAGTCTGTAGTAGAGGTCCTCCCTGAAAAGCCCCCTGTCTATCTGCTCCTCGAGATTCTTATTGGTCGCTGCAACAAGTCTGATATCAGCATATGTCGGCTTTGTCTCACCTATCGGGTAGACCTCTCCTGTTTCAAGGACTTTCAGGATCTTGGCCTGAAGACCAAGCGGCATATCACCGATCTCGTCGAGGAAAAGGGTGCCCTGATCAGCCATCGTTATGAGCCCCTTCTTGTCTGAGGCTGCCCCGGTAAAGGCGCCTTTCCTGTAGCCGAAGAGCTCGCTCTCGAGAAGGTTTTCAGGGATTGCAGAGCAGTTTATCGATATAAAGGGTTTGTCCTTCCTCTGACTGTTGCAGTGGACCATCTCGGCGATCAGACCTTTACCTGTGCCGCTGTCGCCCAGGATCAGGATATTGGACCTGGTCGGTATAACTTTTTCGAGCAGCTCGAACACACCGAGGATCTGGGGGGAAACTCCCACGAACTCGCGGTATCCGAACTGCTGGCTGAGCTGCTGTCTCAGTACGAGGTTTTCCATCAGGACCTTTTTGTGCTCAAGCAGCCTCTTTACAGTCATTTTCACATCTTCATTGATAAAGGGTTTGACAATATAATCACGAGCGCCTTTTTTCATTGCTTCGACAGCAGACTCTACTGTTCCAAAGGCCGTCATAATTACCACGATAAGGTTCGGCCGCAGCACAACCGCCCTCTCGAGCACCTCCATGCCGCTGATGCCCTCCATCTTAAGGTCTGTAATGACGAGATCGAACTCTTCAGCCTCGATTTTTTTCAGGGCATCCTGTCCGCTGTATGCGGTGACTACCTTATAGCCTTCACGGGAAAGAAGAAATTCAAGGGCCCTGCAGATGTCCCTTTCGTCATCTACAACCAGTATCCTGTGCTCACTAACTTTCATGATATGGCAACCTCACTTTAAATACTGTGCCGCCTTCGGGTTTGTTCTCAACAATTATATCACCCTGATAACTTTTGATAATATTATAGCTTACAGCAAGTCCCAGCCCCGTCCCCTTTTCCTTGGTCGTAAAGAAAGGGTCGAATATCTTCTCCATATGCTCAACAGGAATACCAGGCCCTGTGTCGGAAAAAGATATCTCCACGTTATGGTCAAGACATTCTCGCTTTTATATCAAGAGTCCCGCTGCTTGCCATCGCATCTGCCGCGTTGAGAATTATGTTCATAAAAACCTGGATGGACTGTGTTTCATTGACAATGACTCTGGGAAGCTCCTCAGGGATGTCAAGGTTGACCTGGATATGTTTCAGCCTTTTGTCATACTTGACAAGGTCCAGAGTCGAAGCCACGAGTTCGATGAACATCAAGCGGCTTCAGGTCAGAGGTCGCTGTCCTGGAAAAGCTCGACATCTGCCTTACGATATCAGTGATCCTGTTGATATGCTTTGCGATGGTATCAAGGCTCTCCTTTGTGAACTCATCATGCTCCATCTCCCTGAGGATCTGCACATATGAAGAGATGGATGTAAGCGGGTTGCCGATTTCGTGGGCAACACCGGCAGAGATCCTGCCCAGGGCTGAAAGCTTTTCGGAATGCATCATCTGTTCCTCCATCCTCTTCATGTCCGTAATATCCTGTATAAGGACGAGTGTCTGGACATGCCCGTCAGGGCCGACAAGCGGAGTGGATGAAACCTGGAAATAACCCTTTCTCTTGCCGAAGTCATGATACATGACCTCCTGAATCATTTTGCTTTCCTTGACGGCCCGATGGATATTATGACCGCCGTAGACACTACTAAGCCTGATATCTTTAATATCTTCTTTCCCGATCCATTCCCTGAGGGTCCTGTTGACCCAGGTGACCTTTTTCCTCTCGCTGACCAGAAAAAGGCCTGCCTCGAGCGTCTCGACTATCGCATCCAGTTTTTCCTTCTCGCTGAGAAGCTCATCAGTCCTTTCCTTCACAAGTTCTTCCAGTTTTGAAGCATAATCTCTGAGGACCTCTTTGAGGTTGACTTCTTCCGTCACATCACTGCTGGACAATATGATCCCCGATACCTCGCCGTGGAGGACCAGCGGGTTGATGCTGATATTCAGGTATATGGGCTTGCCCCCCCTCATATAGGAATAATTGCTGATCCTGTGGCTGTCGCCTGCCAGACATTTCTGCAGCACCCCTTTTATCATGTCCCTGTCCTTGTCCGTGGCTATCGGGAATGTTTCAAAAAACCCCCTGCCGACGATATCATCCTTATTCTGGTTGCAGAGCCGCTCATGGGCTGAATTCACCGTCTTTATCTTCAGGTCACTGTCGAGCACCATAATTTTGGATTCCGTACTCTCGAGGATATTCTCGAGATAATCCTTGGTCTGCAGTATCTCTTTCTCAAGATGCCTCTGCGTTTCAAGGTGTATGGATTTCTCAACCGCCTTCACCCTCTCCCGGTTTATCCTGACTATCACAAACGCCCCGGTCAGCGTCGCGATAAAGATCGAGATGACAAGAAGCGAGTGGAGCCTCATGCTTCTCCTCATGCTGTACGTCACTTCAGAATAGGGGATAGAGACGCAGACAATCCATGACATGTCCCCTATCCTGGCCTTGGAAAATGCCAGGAGCTTGTCTTCCCCGTAAGGGGCTATATATGAACTGAACCCTATATCGCCGCTTTCGAGTATCTTCTTTTCCACGTTGAAGGAAGTATGGCATTTGTAGCACGACTCGTCCGCCTTGTTCAGGTTCTTCCCCACCATGTTCGGCTGGGTGGGATGATAAAGCAATATGCCTTTGCCGTCCATCATCCATGCATGTCCCCGGATACCGGCCTTTACAGGGGCCAGAAACTTCTCGCTTATGGTATCGATCATGATCTCCATGATCAGGACCCCCTGCAGTCCGTCAGTTCCTTCTATCGGCGCTATCATTATAATTTTCCTGTCCGTTGCAAGGAGGTCCTCATACCGCACCTTCATGACAGAAGCCTTCTTCATCATCTGAAACAGCGCCGTGTCTCTTGGTTTGAGGGATTCTCCGAGTGAGCTGTATACCATCTTCCCGTTGCTGTCCAGGAGTTTTATATTGGAGCTCATCTCAGCCTTTACCCCTGCATAGGTGTTGTTTATACACCCCTCCGGATTGCTGTTGTCCAGCTTTTTTTCCGCTATCAGACTGGCAAGGGAGACAGTGCCTGCTTCGATATAATGTATTTCATCCTCAATGCTTTTTGCGATGGATTTTGCGATGATCAGCTGCTGGCGGTTAAACTGTTCCGCCATTTCACTCTGATAGCTCTGCTGGAAAAAAATATTCAGCGTTATGATGAGCGAAATAATAAATACTACCAGGGCAAACAGGATTATGTTAGTCCTCATGGTTTCCCCTCAGGATCTCCCTGGCCCTTCCACGGATATTTTTATAATGGCTGCCTTCCCAGTATATCTTTCCGCAGCAGCTGCAGCGCATAAAACTGTTAAAATTGTGATATACGTAATCAGGGACAAGGTCTTTTATCTCATCCCTGTCAGCTACCTCGCGCAGTTTTTTGTTACAGACAGCGCACCTTTCCGCTGGGTCCGGGTCCTGGAATTCCAGGATATTTTTCATCTCCCGAAGCTGGTCGGCGACGCGATCTGACCGTATGAACACCGCGGCCCTGACAGCCTTGCACTGTAACATGCGGGTATCTCTGGTAAGTATAGTGCGCTCCTGTTCCCGGCTGATTTTAATGACCTGCCTGTCGTCAATGGCCGGATAATACAAAACATCAAACCCTAAAAGCCTGAGCCATTTTGCGAGCCTGCCGAGCATAGCATCAGCTATGAATTTCATCGTATTCGTTGTTCTATAAAGTATACAAGCCAGGAATATTTCATGACCAGTAATGTTTCTATAATAACATATCGCATAGAAATGAACCTTCGGCGGCATGAGGGGACCCTAACCCAAGAAATACGTATAAGAGAAAAAAGTTGTGTGGGTGTGTGAAAAAAATCTTTATCTGCGCCACTTTTGTAAGACATACGTGGTTCAAACAAGTGGATATTTTCATGACCGACGCATGAAAATTAGCAGTAGTGAAGTTGTGACGGTATAAAGATTTTTTTCACACGTCTCCGCAATAATATCATTTTTTGGGTTAAATACGGGAAGCTGTCGCCTGGGAAGGGACTGAAAATAAAAAGTCCCTAAGCCCTGTTGAAGCGAAAGGGGGCTTAGGGACCTTTGTAAAATATGCTGTTACTGCTCTACTTCTGTCTCTTCCGTCAGGGCCGGCTGAAAACTCGCTTTTCACGTAGGTATTCTTGTACTTTGTCATTCCCGTTCCTGCCGGTATTACCCGTCCCATGATCACATTTTCCTTCAGCCCGCGCAGCTCATCGACTAAACCGTTGATCGCAGCTTCCGTCAGAACGCGGGTAGTCTCCTGGAATGATGCGGCAGAGACAAAACTGTCTGTTGTCAGAGATGCCTTGGTTATGCCGAGAAGTAATGGTTTGCCCTGCGCAGGCCTGGGCAGGTCCTCATCCTTAATTTTGGGGTTCTCGACTTGAGCCTTGACCTCTCCTCCTTGATTTTGGCATTCTCCGCCTGGAAGAGCATCCTGTCCACCTGCTCGCCGATAAGGTATGAGGTATCTCCTGAGTCTTCGATCCGCACCTTTCTCATCATCTGCCTGACAATGACCTCAATATGCTTGTCATTGATCGACACGCCCTGGAGCCGGTAAACCTTCTGCACTTCGTCGACGAGATAACTCTGCAGTTCCTGCGGGCCGAGGATATCAAGCACGCTATGGGGATTCACCGCACCGTCCATAAGCGGCTCACCCGCCTTGACCCAGTCTCCCTCATGAACGCTCACATGCTTGCCTTTAGGTATATCATATTCTTTTGTTACCTCTCCGCCCTTCACCATCACAACCCGCTTGCCCTTCTGGGCGCTCCTGAACTCAATTATACCGTCAATCTCGGATATGATCGCCTGCTCCTTCGGTTTTCTCGCTTCAAACAGTTCCGCGACCCTCGGAAGACCGCCGGTAATATCTTTTGTCTTGGTCGTCTCTCTCGGAATCTTCGCCAGTATGTCTCCGGGATGGACGATTTCGTTTCTGTCAACAAGTATATGCACACCAGCGGGCAACAGGTACCGCGCAAGGTTGCCCGTCCCCGGTATTTTCAGAGTTGCCTTGCCGTGTTCGTCCTTGATGGAAAGTCGCGGCCGCATATTGGAAGGGTAATCTATAATGACCTTATGCGAAAGTCCGGTTGTTTCGTCCACTTCCTCCTTGACCGTTACTCCTTCAACGATATCTCCAAATGCGATCTTCCCGCCGAGTTCCGTGAGAATAGGGGTTCGAATACGGGTCCCATTCGACGATCCGCTGTCCGATCTCAACCTTTTTGCCCTCTTCTACGAGCAGTTTGGCGCCGTAAACAATAGAATACTTGATCCTCTCCCTCCCCTTGGAGTCAGCGATGGCTATGCTGCCGTTTCTGTTCATGACAACAAGGAAACCCTCCCTGTTTCTGACCGTATTGATATTGTGAAATTTAACGGTCCCGGAGTTCTTCGCCTCCAGTACTGTCTGCTCCACAACCTTCGATGCAGTACCGCCGATATGGAACGTTCTCATCGTGAGCTGCGTACCCGGCTCGCCGATAGACTGGGCAGCAATGATTCCTACTGATTCGCCTATCTCGACATACTGCCCCCTGCCGAGGTCTCTGCCGTAACATTTCGCGCAGACGCCGAACTTGGAGACGCAGGTCAGCACAGACCTGATCTTCACCCTGTCTATGCCCGCCTCAACAATCTTCTGTGTATAGACCTCGTCTATCTCCTGGTTCCTCTTGATGATCAGTTCTTTTGTCACAGGGTCTTTTATATCTTCTACCACATACCGGCCGAAGATCCTCTCTTCAAGCGGTTGTATGATCTCACCGCCTTCGATCAGCGACACCACAGTTATGCTGTCTGTCGTGCCGCAGTCATCCTCTGTGATAAGCACATCCTGGGCGACATCGACCAGCCTCCTGGTCAGATATCCCGAGTTCGCTGTCTTCAACGCAGTGTCGGCCAGTCCTTTTCTCGCTCCGTGTGTGGAAATGAAATACTGCAAAGGAGTAAGGCCTTCCCGGAAGTTGGCCGTGATCGGCGTCTCGATGATCTCACCGGAAGGTTTTGCCATAAGTCCCCTCATTCCGGCAAGCTGTCTGATCTGTGCAGCACTGCCCCTCGCTCCGGAATCAGCCATCATAAAGATACTGTTGAAAGACCTCTTCTCCTGCAGTTCCTCTTCAGAGGCGATCCTGTCATCTTCAGCTCCGAGTTCCTTCATCATCTCATCGGCAATACGCTCCGTCACGTTCGCCCAGATGTCGATCACCTTGTTGTATCGTTCGCCCTGGGTGATAAGTCCCTCTGCATACTGCCTCTGGACTTCCATGACCTCCTGTTCAGCCTGGTGTATCATAGGGGCCTTCTGTTGAAGGTATGTGCATATCAGCCATACAGATCGAGATGCCTGAGTTGGTCGCATAATGGAACCCCAGCTTCTCCAGACTGTCAAGGAAAACAACTGTCTTCCGTTTGCCAGCCTTTTTGAAGGCGTACTCTATGATCTTGGAGAGTTCCTTTTTCGTCATGTCCTTGTTTATCATCTCAAAGGTGATCTCGGAGGGGCTATTTCACTGAAAAGCACCCTTCCAGTCGTCGTCTCTACGAACTCGCCGTTCATCCTGACCTTGATCCTCGCATGTTCGCTCAAGAGGCCGGCGTCATAGGCAATCCTGACATCCTGGGGGTCAGCGAAGGTCTTGCCTTCTCCAAGGGCCGCCCTTTCTCTCTTTCGTCAGATAATAAATACCCAGGACCATGTCCTGTGTCGGCACCAAGATAGGCTTGCCGTTAGCAGGAGAGAGGACATTGTTGACCGACATCATCAGGACCCTGGCCTCGATCTGCGCCTCTATCGACAGCGGCACGTGGACAGCCATCTGGTCGCCGTCGAAGTCCGCGTTGAAGGCGGTACAGACGAGGGGATGAAGCTTGATCGCCTTGCCCTCGACAAGGACCGGGTCAAACGCCTGAATACCGAGCCTGTGAAGGGTCGGTGCCCTGTTCAGGAGCACAGGAGTTTCCCTGATCACCTCTTCCAGTGCGTCCCATACTTCCGGAGATTCCTTCTCCACGATCTTTTTGGCGGCCTTTATTGTTGTGGCATATCCCCTCTCTTCGAGCTTGTTGAAAATGAACAGGCTTGAATAGTTCGAGCGCCATCCTCTTGGGAAAACCGCACTGATGTAATTTGAATTCCGGTCCGACAACAATAACAGACCTGCCGGAGTAGTCCACTCTCTTTCCGAGCAGGTTCTGTCTGAAACGGCCCTGCTTGCCCTTGATCATATCGCTGAGAGACTTCAGCGGCCGTTTTGTCGCTGTCTTCAGCACCTTGGACCTGCGGCCGTTGTCAAATAAGGCGTCAACCGCCTCCTGAAGCATCCTTTTTTCGTTCTTGATGATAACGCTCGGAGCCTTTAGCTCCACGAGCCTCTGCAGCCTGTTGTTCCTGTTTATGACCCTGCGATAAAGGTCGTCAAGGTCAGACGTTGCAAAACGTCCTCCCTCAAGGGGCACAAGCGGCCTAAGGTCCGGCGGAAGAACCAGGGATCACGTCCATGATCATCCATTCCGGTTTGTTGCCGGACTTCTGAATGCCTCCACGACCTTCAGCCGCTTGGTAAGTTTCTTCTTGACCCCGATGGAAACCGCCTCCTTTATCTTCAGCTTGAGCTCCACGCTGATAGTATCGAGGTCGACGCCTCTCAAAAGCTCCCTGATGGCCTCTGCTCCCATACCGCATTTGAAACGCGGACCAAACTCCGTATTCCTCTCTTATACTCGTCCTCGGTGAGGAGCTCCTTGAATTTCAGGGGTGTGTCTCCCGGGTCAGTAACAATATAACTTTCGAAATAGA